>NZ_BMCG01000009.1 GCF_014635065.1 Oxalicibacterium flavum | reverse complement strand
ACGCGTGCGCAGGTGTCGACGTTGTTGTTGCCGAAGGCAGCACGCACCAGCTTCTGCACCAGATAGCCTTCCTCGTTGGTGCAGCGCGACGACACCAGGCCGCCGACCGAACCACGGCCATACTTGGCCTGGATGCGCTTGATCTCGGAAGCGGCATGATTGATCGCCTCTTCCCACGACACTTCCTTCCACGGATCCGTGATCTTGCTGCGGATCATCGGTTTGAGCATGCGGTCCTTGTGGGTTGCATAGCCCCAGGCGAAACGACCCTTGACGCACGCGTGACCATGGTTGGCACCGCCGTTCTCGTTCGGAATCATGCGAACGACTTCATTGCCCTTCATTTCCGCCTTGAACGAGCAACCCACGCCGCAGTACGCGCAGGTCGTGATCTTGCTGTGCTCGGCCTGACCCATCATGATGACCGTCTTCTCGGTCAGGGTTGCCGTCGGGCAGGCATCCACGCAGGCGCCGCAGGAAACGCACTCGGAATCGATGAAATCTTCCTTCTGGCCGGCCGACACGCGCGATGCGAAACCGCGGCTGTCGATCGTCAGTGCGAAGGTGCCCTGGGTTTCCTCGCAGGCACGCACGCAACGGTTACAGACGATGCACTTCGACGCATCGTAGGTGAAGTACGGGTTGGATTCGTCCTTCTCCATGCGCAGATGGTTTTCGCCATCGTAGCCATAGCGCACTTCGCGCAGGCCGACGACGCC
>NZ_BMCG01000008.1 GCF_014635065.1 Oxalicibacterium flavum | reverse complement strand
AGCCTCCTCGACCAATACGGTCCGCGCGACACCATGGACTACGACGTGGTCATCGTCGGCGGCGGTCCTGCCGGCCTGTCGGCCGCCATCCGCCTCAAGCAGCAGGCCGCCGCACAGGCGCGCGAACTCTCCGTCTGCGTCCTCGAAAAAGGCAGCGAACTCGGCGCCCACATCCTGTCCGGCGCCGTGATGGACCCCAAGGCCCTGACCGAACTGATTCCCGACTGGCAGCAGCGCGGTGCACCGCTCAACACCGCCGTCACCGAAGACCGCTTCCTGTTCCTGACGGCAGAGCGTGCCTACCGCACCCCCAACTTCATGCTGCCGGGCTGCCTGCAGAACCACGGCAACTACGTGGTCTCGCTCGGCAACGTGGTGCGCTGGCTCGGCGAACAGGCCGAGGCCCTGGGCGTGGAAATCTTCCCGGGCTTTCCGGCGGCCGAGATCCTGTATGACGACACCGGTGCGGTCAAGGGTGTCGCCACCGGCAACATGGGCGTGGGCCGTGACGGCCAGCCGACCGAGGCCTTCCAGCTCGGCATGGAACTGCATGCGAAATACACGCTGTTCGCCGAAGGCGCACGCGGCCACCTGGGCCGGCAATTGATCGAGCGCTTTGCCCTGGATGAAGGCCGCGATCCGCAGACCTATGGCATCGGCATCAAGGAATTGTGGGAAATCGATCCGGCCAGGCATCAGCCAGGCCTGGTGATCCATACCGCAGGCTGGCCGCTCGACAACGAAACCTATGGCGGCTCCTTCCTCTACCACCTGGAGAACAACCAGGTGATGATCGGCTATGTGGTCGGACTGGGGTACCGCAACCCGTACCTGTCGCCCTTCGAGGAATTCCAGCGCTACAAGACCCATCCCGAGATCCGCCGCTTCCTCGAGGGCGGCAAGCGCGTGTCCTATGGCGCACGCGCCATCACGGCCGGCGGCCTGCAGTCGCTGCCGAAGCTGGTGTTCAAGGGCGGTGCCCTGATCGGCTGCGAGGCGGGTTTCCTGAACGCAAGCCGCATCAAGGGCAGCCATGCGGCGATCAAGAGCGGCATGCTGGCGGCCGATGCGGCCCTGGCGGCGATTGTCGCAGGCCGTCAAGGCGACGAACTGGCCGACTATCCGACGGCCTTCGCGCAATCGTGGCTGAAGGAAGAATTGCACGTGGCGCGCAACTTCAAGCCGATGATGAGCAAGGGACTTCTTACAGGGGCCCTGCTGTTCGGTATCGACCAGCTCGTCTTCCGCGGCAAGGCGCCGTGGACGCTGCACCATGCGCATGCAGACCATACCACCCTGAAGCCGGCGGCGGAATGCCAACCGATCGTCTATCCGAAACCGGACAATGTGCTGACCTTCGACCGCTTGTCGTCGGTGTTCCTGTCCAATACCAACCATGCGGAGAACGAGCCAATCCACCTGACACTGAAGGATCCGACGATCCCGGTGACGGTGAACCTGGCAACCTATGCTGGTCCGGAGGCGCGCTACTGCCCGGCGGC
>NZ_BMCG01000007.1 GCF_014635065.1 Oxalicibacterium flavum | reverse complement strand
ATGGCAAAAGGCAAATTCGAGCGGACCAAGCCGCACGTGAATGTGGGCACGATTGGTCACGTTGACCATGGCAAGACGACGCTGACGGCGGCGATTGCGACGGTGTTGTCGAAGAAGTTTGGCGGCGAAGCCAAGGGCTACGACCAGATTGACGCGGCACCTGAAGAGAAAGCACGCGGCATCACCATCAACACCGCGCACGTCGAATACGAAACCGCCAACCGTCACTACGCACACGTTGACTGCCCAGGCCACGCCGACTATGTGAAAAACATGATCACGGGCGCTGCGCAAATGGACGGCGCCATCCTGGTCTGCTCCGCAGCCGACGGTCCGATGCCGCAAACGCGCGAACACATCCTGCTGTCGCGCCAGGTTGGCGTTCCGTACATCATCGTCTTCCTCAACAAGGCAGACATGGTTGACGACGAAGAACTGCTCGAACTGGTCGAAATGGAAGTGCGTGAGCTCCTTTCGAAATACGAATTCCCAGGCGACGACCTGCCGATCGTCAAAGGCTCGGCCAAGCTCGCCCTCGAAGGCGACACCGGTCCTCTGGGCGAACAAGCCATCATGGCCCTCGCAGAAGCCCTCGACACCTACATCCCGACGCCGGAACGCGCCGTTGACGGCACCTTCCTGCTGCCGGTCGAAGACGTGTTCTCGATCTCGGGTCGTGGTACGGTCGTCACCGGCCGTGTCGAACGCGGCGTGATCAAGGTCGGCGAAGAAATCGAAATCGTCGGTATCCGTGATACGCAAAAAACCACCTGCACCGGCGTCGAAATGTTCCGCAAGCTGCTCGACCAAGGTCAGGCAGGCGACAACGTCGGCGTGCTGCTGCGTGGTACCAAGCGTGAAGACGTGGAACGTGGTCAAGTTCTGGCAAAACCAGGTTCGATCAAGCCACACAAACACTTCACCGGCGAGATCTACGTGTTGTCGAAAGACGAAGGCGGCCGTCACACCCCGTTCTTCAATAACTACCGTCCGCAGTTCTACTTCCGTACGACGGACGTGACGGGCTCGATCGAACTGCCGAAGGACAAGGAAATGGTCATGCCGGGCGACAACGTGTCGATCACGGTGCAACTGATCAACCCGATCGCAATGGAAGAAGGTCTGCGTTTCGCCATCCGTGAAGGCGGTCGTACCGTCGGCGCCGGTGTCGTGGCTAAGATCATCGAGTAAGAAATGAATGATGCGGCGATCCTCGGATCGCCGTAGTCGATTCAGGTAGTGGTAGTGCAATCGTAGGGGCGTAGCTCAATTGGCAGAGTGACGGTCTCCAAAACCGTAGGTTGGGGGTTCGAGGCCCTCCGCCCCTGCCACCGGATTCTGGTGCAGGGTATCGAAAGCAAACTAGCAATGTCTAATCAACCCGTACAAACTGTTGGCGCGTCAGGTGACAAGGTCAAGGTCGCCCTGGCAATTCTCGCTGCAATCGCGGGCGTGGTCGGATTTTATGTATTGTCGGACAAGGCAACGGCGATTCGTGCTGCTGCCCTGGTTGGCGGTCTGATTGTGGCTGTCGCGATCGCGTGGACGTCCACGCCGGGTCGCGATTTCCTCAATTTCTCCAAGGAAGCTGTTCGCGAAACCAAGAAGGTCGTGTGGCCGACTCGCCGCGAAGCGTTGCAGATGACCGCAATCGTGTTCGGTTTTGTGGTGGTCATGGCGATTTTCCTCTGGGGTACGGACAAGCTGCTCGAAGTTGTGTTGTATGACCTGATTTTGGGCTGGAAAAGATAATGAGTGACCCTATTCAGGATGATGCAGAAAACGGCGCCTCGGGCGCCGCTGCCGCTGCAGCGTCCACAAGCAAGAAGCGCTGGTATGTCGTGCACGCCTATTCCGGCATGGAAAAGAGCGTGCAGCGCGCCTTGATGGAGCGCGTCGCGCGCGCCGGCATGGAAGATCAGTTCGGCCAGATCCTGGTGCCGACCGAAGAGGTGGTGGAAGTCAAGAACGGTCACAAGTCGGTGACCGAGCGTCGTTTCTTTCCCGGCTACGTGCTGGTCGAAATGGAAATGACCGACGAAACCTGGCACCTGGTCAAGAACACCAACAAGGTCACCGGTTTCATCGGCGGCAAGTCGAACAAGCCGACGCCGATTCCGCCGCACGAAGTCGACAAGATCATGCAGCAGATGCAGGACGGCGTCGAAAAGCCGCGTCCGAAGGTGCTGTACGAAGTGGGCGAGATGGTCCGCATCAAGGATGGTCCGTTCACCGACTTCAACGGCAACGTCGAGGAAGTCAACTACGAGAAGTCCAAGGTGCGCGTCTCGGTCACGATCTTCGGTCGTGCCACGCCGGTGGAACTCGAATTCGGCCAGGTCGAAAAAGTTTAAGCGCGGGTTGCGGCGCGACGAAACCCGGGTTTCGTCAGATGCAACTGCAGTAGGCAGTACCAAGAGGAGCCTCAGTAGCAAGTCGCAAGACGGCGAACCGGCGCTACCACTCAAACCAATGTAGGAGCCATCAATGGCCAAGAAAATCGTTGGCTTTATCAAGCTGCAAGTGCCGGCTGGTAAGGCAAATCCCTCTCCTCCGATCGGCCCGGCCCTGGGCCAGCGCGGTCTCAACATCATGGAATTCTGCAAGGCGTTCAACGCCCAGACCCAAGGTGTCGAGCCGGGCATGCCGATCCCTGTCGTGATCACCGCATTTGCCGACAAGTCCTTCACCTTCGTGATGAAGACGCCGCCGGCAACCTACCTGATCAAGAAGCATTCGGGCGTGCAAAAAGGTTCGGCCAAGCCGCATACCGACAAGGTCGGCAAGCTGACCCGCGCACAAGCGGAAGAAATCGCTAAATTGAAAGGCCCGGATCTGACCGCGGCCGACCTCGAGGCTGCTGTGCGTACCATCGCCGGTTCCGCGCGCTCGATGGGCATCACGGTGGAGGGTCTGTAATGGCTAAGCTGTCCAAACGCGCCAAGGCAATCAAGGCCAAGGTCGATCGCATCAAGGCATATCCGTTCGACAGCGCCGTTGCGCTGATCAAGGAATGCGCTACCGCCAAGTTCGATGAATCCATCGACATCTCGGTTCAGCTCGGCGTTGATCCGAAGAAGTCGGATCAGGTCGTTCGCGGTTCCGTCGTGCTGCCTGCCGGTACCGGCAAGACCGTTCGTGTCGCCGTGTTCGCTTCCGGCGACAAGGCAGAGCAGGCCAAGGCCGCTGGCGCTGACATCGTCGGCATGGAAGACCTGGCAGAACAGATCAAGGCCGGCAACATGCCGTTCGACATCGTCATCGCCTCGCCGGATACCATGCGTATCGTCGGTACGCTCGGTCAGATCCTCGGCCCGCGCGGCATGATGCCGAACCCGAAAGTCGGTACCGTCACGCCTGACGTCGCCACCGCCGTCAAGAACGCCAAGGCCGGTCAGGTCCAGTACCGTACTGACAAGGCCGGCATCATTCACGCCACCATCGGCCGCAAATCGTTCTCGGACGAGGCGCTCAAGTCGAACCTGCTGGCGCTGATCGATGCCCTGAACAAGGCCAAGCCTGCATCGAGCAAGGGTATCTACCTGCGCAAGGTCTCGCTGTCCTCGACGATGGGCGCCGGCGTGCGTGTCGATCAAACGACGCTCGCCGCTTAATGGCAGAATCAAGTCCCGCTGCTCCGTGCAGCGGGCGCATCTTTGGGCTGGACCTGCTTCGGCAGCAATGAAGAAGGTTCAGGCAATCAAAGACCGTTGGGCGGCGCACATGCTGTTTGGTGTGCAAAGTTAAACATCGCATCGGTAACGATCGATACCCAGCGCAGATGGTGACCCGAACAAGTTTTGCAGTCTCTTTTGCTGGTTTCTCCAGTATGGAACTCCTGACTTCGGACGCCGTGTTCGAACAGATGCAAGGCAGGCAGCCAATCGCGGCTGTGCAGTGGCCGAACATCATTTTTGGAGGTTGATCTTGAGTCTCAATCTGAATGACAAAAAGGCCGTCGTCGCCGAGATCTCTGCCAAGGTAGCATCGGCACAGACCATCGTCGTGGCCGAATATCGTGGCATCCAGGTTGGTCACTTGACGCAACTGCGCGCCAAAGCGCGTGCCGAAGGCGTGTACCTGCGCGTGTTGAAAAACACGCTCGCTCGTCGCGCTGTTGAGGGCACGCCGTTTGCACCGCTGGCCTCTGAGCTGACCGGTCCGCTGATCTACTCGATCTCGGAAGATGCCGTTGCTGCGGCCAAAGTCGTTTCCGACTTTGCCAAAACCAACGACAAACTGGTCGTCAAGGCAGGTAACTATGCCGGCAAGCCCCTCGACAAGGCGGGCGTGACGGCATTGGCAAACATTCCTAGCCGTGAAGTCCTGCTGGCCCAAGTCCTGGGCATGATGCTGGTCCCGGTTGCGAGCTTTACGCGTGGTCTGGCTGCTCTTGCTGCTAAAAAATCTGAAGGCGATGCGCCTGCAGAAGCAGCACCGGCAGCCGAATCGACCGAAGCTGCAGCGGAATAAGAGGCTGGCCGCATTGCGGCCGCTTCCCACCTGCGTTTCGGACGCATTCGCGTCAGAACCAACTCGATGTAATTACTGAAAAAATTTAGGAGTTTCAAATGGCAATTAGCAAAGACGACATCCTGGAAGCCGTAGGCAACCTGACCGTCCTGGAACTGAATGACCTGGTCAAGGCATTCGAAGAAAAATTCGGCGTTTCGGCTGCTGCAATGGCCGCACCTGCTGCTGGCGGCGGTGCTGCTGGCGGTGCTGCAGCTGCTGAAGAGCAAACCGAATTCAACGTTGTCCTGACCGAAGTCGGCGCCAACAAGGTCGGCGTCATTAAAGCCGTCCGCGAAATCACCGGTCTGGGCCTGAAAGAAGCCAAGGATCTGGTTGACGGTGCACCGAAGCCAGTCAAAGAAGGCCTCGCCAAGGCAGACGCCGAAGCAGCCAAGAAAAAACTGGAAGAAGCTGGCGCAAAAGCCGACCTCAAGTAATCGGATTTTGCCGACGCTGTCATTTTGCAGCGTACGAGCCAAAGCGCGGAACCGCTTGAAAGAGCGGTTCGGCTTTGGCTCATTGTCGTTTTTGTATTTTTTGTCGCCGAAAGCGGGCTCGACCAAAGTCGGGTATCCTTACAGGTTCGGTTAAAGGGCAGAGACTTGAGGTTTCTATGCGTCAAATTGCGCCTCTGCAATTTGCACATCGTGATCCGAATCCTGAATTCTCTATCCTTCCCCTGTCACTCACGGAGTGTCCATGCACTACTCATTTACTGAGAAGAAGCGCATTCGCAAGTCGTTCGCGAAACGCGCTAACGTCCACCACGTTCCGTTCCTGCTTGCCACCCAGCTCGAGTCGTATCAGAGTTTTCTGCAGGAAAATGTCATTCCATCGCAGCGCAAGAATGAAGGGCTGCAATCCGCCTTCACCTCGATTTTCCCCATCGTTTCGCACAACGGTTTTGCGCGTCTCGAATTCCTGTCGTATGTATTAGGCGATCCTCCGTTCGATGTCAAGGAATGCCAACAGCGTGGGTTGACGTTCGCGTCGCCGCTGCGCGCCAAGGTGCGCCTCGTGATCCTCGACAAGGAGTCGCCGACCAAGCCGGTCGTCAAGGAAATGAAGGAGCAGGAAGTCTATATGGGCGAACTGCCGCTCATGACGACCACCGGTTCGTTCGTCATCAACGGTACCGAGCGTGTCATCGTGTCGCAGCTGCACCGTTCGCCGGGCGTGTTCTTCGAACACGACCGCGGCAAGACGCACTCGTCGGGCAAGCTGCTGTTCTCGGCGCGCATCATTCCTTACCGCGGTTCGTGGCTGGACTACGAATTCGATCCGAAGGACATCCTGTTCTTCCGCGTCGACCGTCGCCGCAAGATGCCGGTCACCATCCTGCTGAAAGCCATCGGCATGACGCCGGAGCAGATCCTCGAGCACTTCTTCGTGTTCGACGACTTCAAGCTGCGCGAAGAGGGTGCGGAGATGGCGTTCGTCGCCGAGCGTCTGCGCGGTGAAGTGGCGCGTTTCGACATCGCCGACAAGGCCGGCAAGGTGTTGGTCGCCAAGGACAAGCGCATCAACAGCAAGCACGTGCGCGACATTGAAGCCGCCGGCATCAAGCATATTTCGGTACCGGAAGACTACCTGCTGGGCCGTGTGCTGGCCAAGAACGTGGTGGACGGCGATACCGGCGAAGTGCTGGCCAATGCCAACGACGAGCTGACCGAAGAAACGCTGGCGCGTCTGCGCGAAGCCGGCATCGACACCATCCAGACGCTGTTCACCAACGATCTGGATCAGGGCGCCTACATCTCGCAGACCCTGCGCATGGACGACACCGCCGACCAGATGGCTGCGCGCGTGGCCATCTATCGCATGATGCGTCCTGGCGAACCGCCGACCGAAGATTCGGTCGAGGCCCTGTTCAACGGCCTGTTCTACAACGCCGAGCGCTATGACCTGTCGGCCGTCGGCCGCATGAAGTTCAACCGCCGCGTCGGCCGCGAAGAACTGACCGGCCCGATGACGCTGTCGAACGACGACATCCTGGCCGTGATCAAGATCCTGGTCGAGCTGCGCAACGGTCGCGGCGAAGTCGACGATATCGATCACCTTGGTAACCGTCGCGTGCGTTGCGTCGGCGAACTGGCGGAAAACCAGTTCCGCGCCGGCCTCGTGCGTGTCGAGCGCGCAGTCAAGGAGCGTCTCGGCCAGGCCGAAGCCGACAACCTGATGCCGCACGACCTGATCAACTCCAAGCCGATCTCGGCCGCGATCCGCGAATTCTTCGGTTCGTCGCAGCTGTCGCAGTTCATGGATCAGACCAACCCGTTGTCCGAGATCACGCACAAACGCCGTGTTTCGGCTCTCGGCCCTGGCGGTCTGACGCGCGAACGCGCCGGCTTCGAGGTGCGCGACGTGCACCCGACCCACTACGGCCGCGTGTGCCCGATCGAAACGCCTGAAGGCCCGAACATCGGTCTGATCAACTCGCTGGCGCTGTATGCGCGCCTGAACGAGTACGGCTTCCTCGAAACGCCGTACCGCAAGGTTGACGGCAGCAAGGTCACCAACCAGATCGACTATCTGTCGGCGATCGAGGAAGGCCGCTATATCATCGCCCAGGCGAACGCGACCATCGACAAGTCCGGCAAGCTGTCGGACGAACTGGTGTCGGCGCGTGAAGCGGGCGAAACCATTCTGGTGTCGCCGGAACGCGTGCAGTACATGGACGTGGCGCCGGGCCAGGTGGTTTCCGTTGCAGCGTCGCTGATTCCGTTCCTCGAACACGATGACGCGAACCGCGCATTGATGGGTGCCAACATGCAGCGTCAGGCCGTGCCTTGCCTGCGTCCGGAAAAAGCCTTCGTCGGTACCGGCATCGAGCGCACCGTGGCAGTCGACTCGGGTACCACCGTGCAGGCACTGCGTGGCGGTGTGGTTGACTACATCGATGCAGGCCGTGTCGTGATTCGCGTCAACGACGACGAAGCCGCTGCCGGTGAAGTCGGTGTCGATATCTACAACCTGATCAAGTACACGCGTTCCAACCAGAACACCAACATCAACCAGCGTCCGATCGTGCAAGTGGGCGATCGCGTGGCACGCGGCGACGTGATCGCCGACGGCGCATCGACCGACCTCGGCGAACTGGCACTCGGCCAGAACATGCTGGTCGCGTTCATGCCGTGGAACGGCTACAACTTCGAGGATTCGATCCTGATCTCGGAGAAGGTGGTTGCAGACGATCGCTATACCTCGATCCACATCGAGGAACTGTCGGTTGTCGCACGCGACACCAAGCTGGGCGCCGAGGAAATCACGCGCGACATCTCGAACCTGGCCGAGAACCAACTGGCCCGTCTGGATGAATCCGGCATCGTCTATATCGGCGCTGAAGTGACCGCCGGCGATACGCTGGTCGGTAAAGTGACGCCGAAGGGCGAAACGCAGCTGACGCCGGAGGAAAAACTGCTGCGCGCGATCTTCGGTGAAAAAGCATCGGACGTGAAAGATACCTCGCTGCGCGTACCGTCCGGCATGGTCGGTACCGTCATCGACGTGCAGGTCTTCACGCGCGAAGGCATCCAGCGCGACAAGCGCGCCCAGCAGATCATCGACGATGAACTGCAGCGCTATCGCCTGGACCTGAACGATCAGCTGCGTATCGTCGAAGGCGATGCCTTCCAGCGTCTCGAGAAGATGCTGATCGGCAAGGTCGTCAACGGCGGTCCGAAGAAGATCGCCAAGGGCAGCAAGATCACCAAGGAATATCTGGACGATCTGGACAAGTACCACTGGTTCGACATCCGTCCTGCGGACGATACCTCGGCCAACGCACTCGAAGCGATCAAGGAATCGATCGCCGAGAAGCGTCACCAGTTCGATCTGGCTTTCGAAGAGAAGCGCAAGAAACTGACGCAAGGCGACGAACTGCCGCCAGGCGTGCAGAAGATGGTCAAGGTCTATCTGGCCGTCAAGCGTCGCCTGCAGCCTGGCGACAAGATGGCGGGTCGTCATGGTAACAAGGGCGTGGTCTCGCGCATCGTGCCGGTGGAAGACATGCCGTACATGGCCGACGGTACGCCGGCCGACGTCGTGCTGAACCCGCTGGGCGTGCCGTCGCGCATGAACGTCGGTCAGGTGCTGGAAGTCCACCTGGGCTGGGCGGCAAAAGGCCTGGGTCTGCGCATCGGCGAAATGCTGCGCGCGCAAGCCAAGGCAACCGAACTGCGCAAGTTCCTGACGCAGATCTACAACGAGTCGGGCAAGTCGGAAGATATCGACAGCCTGTCCGACGAGGAAGTGCTGACGCTGGCAGCCAATCTCAAGAACGGTGTGCCGTTCGCGACGCCGGTGTTCGACGGCGCGCACGAAGAAGAGATTCGCCGCATGCTGGATCTGGCCTATCCGGAAGAGATCGCCACCAATCTGGGCATGACGCCGTCGAAGAACCAGGTCACGATGTACGACGGTCGCACCGGCGAGGCATTCGAGCGCACGGTCACGGTCGGCTACATGCACATGCTGAAGCTGCACCATCTGGTCGACGACAAGATGCACGCACGCTCGACCGGCCCTTACTCGCTGGTCACGCAGCAACCGTTGGGCGGCAAGGCGCAGTTCGGTGGTCAGCGCTTCGGCGAGATGGAAGTCTGGGCGCTGGAAGCCTACGGCGCATCGTATGTGCTGCAAGAGATGCTGACCGTCAAGTCCGATGACGTGAATGGCCGTACCAAGGTTTATGAAAACCTCGTCAAGGGCGACCACGTGATCGACGCCGGCATGCCGGAATCCTTCAACGTTCTCGTGAAGGAAATCCGCTCGCTGGGTATCGACATCGATCTCGAGCGCGACTAAGCATGACAGGGGCGGCGCAAGCCGCCCCGCAGCCGTCCGAACTAGGGCGGCAACCAAAGATTTGCAGTATTAGCAGTACGGACGTGTCACCTGTCCCGGTATACGCGGCACCCTGCCACTTCAGGCTCGGCTCTCCCGCGGATGCGAACAGGGTTAGTACAGGCGGAACACGACCGCGTTATACATCAGCGTTTTTCACGCCAACTGGAGTGATACATGAAAGCACTGCTCGATCTATTCAAGCAAGTTCAGCAAAACGAACAATTCGACGCGATCAAGATCGGTCTGGCATCGCCGGAGAAGATTCGTTCGTGGTCCTACGGCGAAGTCAAGAAGCCGGAAACCATCAACTATCGTACCTTCAAACCTGAACGTGACGGCTTGTTCTGCGCCAAGATCTTTGGCCCGATCAAGGATTACGAATGCCTGTGTGGCAAGTACAAGCGCCTCAAGCACCGTGGCGTGATCTGTGAAAAATGCGGCGTCGAAGTCACGCTGGCAAAAGTGCGCCGCGAGCGCATGGGTCACATCGAACTGGCTTCGCCGACCGCGCACATCTGGTTCCTGAAATCGCTGCCGTCGCGTCTGGGCATGGTGCTCGACATGACGCTGCGCGACATCGAACGCGTGCTGTACTTCGAAGCCTACGTCGTCACCGATCCGGGCATGACGCCGCTGAAGAAGTGCCAGATCATGTCGGAAGACGATTACGCCGCCAAGTATGAAGAGTACGGCGACGATTTCACCGCATTCATGGGTGCCGAAGGCATCCGCGAACTGCTGCGTTCGATCGACATCGACCGCGATGCGGAAACGCTGCGCCAGGACCTGAAAGAGTCGAAGTCCGAAGCCAAGATCAAGAAATACGCCAAGCGCCTGAAAGTACTCGAGGCATTCCAGCGTTCGGGCATCAAGCCGGACTGGATGATCATGGAAGTGCTGCCGGTGCTGCCGCCGGAGCTGCGTCCGCTGGTGCCGCTGGACGGTGGCCGCTTCGCGACTTCCGACCTCAACGATCTGTATCGTCGCGTCATCAACCGCAACAACCGTCTGAAGCGCCTGATGGAACTGCGCGCGCCGGAAATCATCACGCGCAACGAAAAGCGCATGCTGCAGGAAGCCGTCGACTCGCTGCTCGACAACGGCCGCCGCGGCAAGGCCATGACCGGCGCCAACAAGCGTCCGCTGAAGTCGCTGGCCGAGATGATCAAGGGCAAGGGCGGTCGTTTCCGTCAAAACCTGCTGGGCAAGCGCGTCGACTACTCGGGCCGTTCGGTCATCGTGGTCGGTCCGCAGCTCAAACTGCACCAGTGCGGTCTGCCGAAGCTGATGGCGCTCGAACTGTTCAAGCCGTTCATCTTCAACAAGCTCGAACTGATGGGCCTGGCGACCACGATCAAGGCCGCCAAGAAGCTGGTTGAAATCCAGGAACCGGTGGTCTGGGACATCCTGGAAGACGTGATCCGCGAACATCCGGTCATGCTGAACCGCGCACCGACGCTGCACCGTCTGGGCATCCAGGCGTTCGAGCCGGTCCTGATCGAAGGCAAGGCAATTCAGTTGCACCCGCTGGTTTGCGCCGCATTCAACGCCGACTTCGACGGCGACCAGATGGCCGTTCACGTGCCGCTGTCGATCGAAGCGCAGATGGAAGCGCGCACGCTGATGCTGGCGTCGAACAACATCCTGTTCCCGTCCAACGGCGAACCGTCGATCGTGCCGTCGCAGGATATCGTGCTGGGTCTGTACTACGCCACGCGTGAACAGATCAACGGCAAGGGCGAAGGCATGCTGTTCCCGGATGTGTCGGAAGTCATCCGCGCCTACGACAACAAGGAAGTCGAACTGACCACGCGCATCACGGTGCGTATCACCGAGTATCCGAAGAACGCGGAAACCGGTGAATTCGACAAGACCGTCACCCGTTATGAAACGACGGTTGGCCGCGCCATCCTATCGGAAATCCTGCCGAAAGGCCTGCCGTTCAGCGTGCTGAATCGCGCCCTGAAGAAGAAAGAGATTTCGCGCCTGATCAACCTGTCGTTCCGCAAGTGCGGTCTGCGCGCCACCGTGGTGTTCGCCGACCAACTGCTGCAATCGGGCTTCCGCCTCGCTACGCGCGCCGGCATCTCGATCTGTGTCGACGACATGCTGGTGCCGCCGCAAAAGGTCGATATCATCGCCGCCGCGGAAAACGAAGTGAAGCAGATCCAGCAGCAATACGCATCGGGTCTGGTGACGGCTGGCGAGCGCTACAACAAGGTGGTTGACATCTGGGGCAGCGCCGGCGACGACGTCGGCAAGGCCATGATGGAACAACTGAAGGTCGAGGACGTCGTCAAGCGCGACGGTACCAAGTCGACGCAGGAATCGTTCAACGCCATTTACATGATGGCCGACTCCGGCGCGCGCGGTTCCGCAGCGCAGATCCGTCAGCTGGCCGGCATGCGCGGCCTGATGGCCAAGCCGGACGGCTCGATCATCGAAACGCCGATCACCGCGAACTTCCGCGAAGGTCTGAACGTGCTGCAGTACTTCATCTCGACCCACGGCGCACGTAAGGGCCTGGCAGATACCGCGCTGAAGACCGCGAACTCGGGTTACCTGACCCGTCGTCTGGTCGACGTGACGCAGGATCTGGTCGTGATCGAAGACGATTGCGGCACCAGCAACGGCGCATCGATGAAGGCGCTGGTCGAAGGCGGTGAAGTCATCGAGGCGCTGCGCGACCGTATCCTGGGTCGCGTTGCGGCAACCGATGTCGTTAACCCGGAAACGCAGGAAACGCTGTACGCTGCCGGCACGCTGCTGAACGAAGACATGGTCGAAGAGATCGAGCAACTCGGTATCGACGAAGTCAAGGTCCGCACGCCGCTGACCTGCGACACGCGCTACGGTCTGTGCGCGCAGTGCTACGGTCGCGACCTCGGTCGCGGCATGCTGGTCAACGCCGGCGAAGCCGTCGGTGTGGTCGCCGCGCAGTCGATCGGCGAACCGGGCACCCAGCTCACGATGCGTACCTTCCACATCGGCGGTGCGGCATCGCGTGCAGCGGTCGCCTCGTCGGTCGAAGCCAAGTCCAACGGTACGGTCCGCTTTACCGCGGCCATGCGCTACGTCACCAACGGCAAGGGCGGTCAGATCGTCATTTCCCGTTCGGGCGAAGTGCTGATCACCGACGATATCGGCCGCGAGCGCGAACGTCACAAGGTGCCTTACGGCGCCACGCTGATCGTGCAGGACGGCATGGCCATCAAGGCCGGTACCGCACTGGCGACCTGGGATCCGCTGACGCGCCCGATCATCACCGAGTACAGCGGTACGGTGAAGTTCGAGAACGTCGAGGAAGGTGTGACGGTTGCCCGTCAGATCGACGAAGTGACCGGTCTGTCGACGCTGGTCGTGATCGACGCCAAGCGCCGCGGCTCAACCACCAAGTCGGTGCGTCCGCAGGTCAAGCTGCTCAACGAGAAGGGCGAGGAAGTCAAGATCGCCGGCACCGAGCACGCCGTGACCATCGGCTTCCAGGTTGGCGCACTGATCACTGTGAAAGACGGTCAGCAGGTCTCCGTTGGCGAAGTGCTGGCGCGTATTCCGACCGAATCGCAGAAAACGCGTGACATCACGGGCGGTCTGCCGCGTGTTGCCGAGCTGTTCGAAGCGCGTTCACCGAAGGATGCCGGCATGCTGGCGGAAGTCACCGGTACGGTTGCGTTCGGCAAGGAAACCAAGGGCAAGCAACGCCTGGAAATCACCGACATGGACGGCAACAAGCACGAGTTCCTGATCACCAAGGACAAGCAGGTGCTGGTGCACGACGGCCAGGTCGTGAACAAGGGCGAGATGATCGTGGACGGCCCGGCCGATCCGCAAGACATCCTGCGTCTGCTGGGCATCGAAGCGCTGGCACGTTACATCGTCGACGAAGTGCAGGACGTCTATCGTCTGCAGGGCGTGAAGATCAACGACAAGCACATCGAAGTCATCGTGCGTCAGATGCTGCGTCGCGTGCAGGTCGTGGAACCGGGTGATACCAACTACATCACGGGCGAGCAGGTCGAGCGCTCGGAGTTGCTGGAAGAGAACGATCGCGTGGTCGCCGAAGGCAAGATTCCGGCAACCTACGAAAACGTGCTGCTGGGCATCACCAAGGCTTCGCTGTCGACCGATTCCTTCATCTCGGCCGCTTCCTTCCAGGAAACGACCCGCGTGCTGACCGAAGCTGCAATCATGGGCAAGAAGGACGGCCTGCGCGGTCTGAAGGAAAACGTCATCGTCGGCCGCCTGATTCCTGCAGGTACCGGTCTGGCATTCCACCGTGCCCGCAAGGAAAAGGAGTCGTGGGAAGCGGAAGAGCGTCAGGCATTGCTGCAGGCCGAAAAGGCTGCGCGTGCTGCCGAGGCCGAAGCGCATTTCGCCGATATCTCGAGCGTGCCGGACAGCGATACGGACGCCTCCTGATTCGTCGGGCTGGAATAATAAAAAGCGCCGGGTTCTCCCGGCGCTTTTTTTATGAAAACCTTGTGCAACAGGGCCGGCGGAAATGGTGGGCAAAGGCGCGCATGGCGGATTTACAACGCCCGCCCGGCCCAGCATTCCGCAGTTGACGCGCCCGGGCTGAAGGGGTACACTCGCGAGTTCTCGATTTTAAGCTCTGCTGGGCTTAAGCGCTCTTTGGTCTGCATGTCGTCACGTCTGCACTCTCCTGCGCGCTTCTTCCTTCCTGGCTCCAGGATCGAGCCGCGCGATGAATTCCATTCTTCCGCACGATTTCCCGAGGCTTCGAACAACCGTTTTCGAGGCCGTATTATCAATGTAGTCATTAAGCTGGATAGAGAGCGATGCCAACTATCAATCAACTGATTCGCCAGCCGCGCGTTTCCGCGCGCGTCAAGAGCAAATCGCCGGCGCTGGAAAACAGCCCGCAAAAACGTGGCGTTTGCACCCGCGTTTACACCACGACCCCGAAGAAGCCTAACTCGGCTCTGCGTAAGGTCGCCAAGGTGCGCCTGACCAACGGTTTCGAAGTCATTTCGTACATCGGCGGTGAGGGTCACAACCTGCAGGAGCACAGCGTCGTGCTGCTGCGCGGCGGTCGTGTCAAGGATTTGCCGGGTGTGCGCTACCACATGGTTCGCGGTGCGCTGGATACCCAGGGCGTCAAGGATCGTAAGCAGGCACGTTCGAAGTACGGTGCCAAGCGTGCGAAAGCAGCCAAGAAGTAATCATTCGTTTTCCGTGTAAGCGCGGAATAGGGGTCGGTCCCGAATGGGCCGAGTAAGTGGGTGGTTATGATGACCGTCCGCGAGTGGGCAGCAGATCGATGCTGTCGCTCAACTGAAGATTTGAAAAAGGAATCGAAATGCCACGTCGTCGTGAAGTCCCGAAACGGGAAATTCTGCCTGATCCGAAATTCGGCAATGTTGATGTTGCCAAATTCGTCAACGTGTTGATGCTGTCCGGCAAGAAGTCGGTTGCGGAAAACATCATCTATGGTGCCTTTGATCAGATCCAGTCCAAATCGGGCAAGGATCCGCTCGAAGTCTTCCTCGCCGCGATCAACAACTGCAAGCCGATGGTCGAAGTGAAATCGCGCCGTGTCGGCGGTGCCAACTATCAGGTGCCGGTCGAAGTGCGTCCGATTCGCCGCATGGCGCTGTCGATGCGCTGGCTGCGTGAAGCTGCCAACAAGCGCAGCGAGAAATCCATGCCCCTGCGTCTGGCAGGTGAGCTGCTGGAAGCTGCGGAAGGCCGCGGCGGCGCGATGAAGAAGCGTGACGAGGTTCACCGCATGGCAGAAGCGAACAAGGCGTTCTCGCACTTCCGCTTCTAATGGATTGGGCGGCCGGATCGCAGGATGGTCCGGTCGCAGCATCAGTAATTTGTTCGAAGCCGGGCGACTGTTTTTCAAAAATGGCGCTCGGTTTTGTGCATTCAAAACAAACTAGGATTGATTATGGCCCGTAAGACCCCCATCGAGCGCTACCGCAATATCGGTATTTCTGCTCACATTGATGCAGGCAAGACCACCACTACCGAGCGCGTCCTGTTTTACACCGGCATGAACCACAAGTTGGGTGAGGTGCATGACGGTGCGGCAACGACCGACTGGATGGAGCAGGAACAAGAACGTGGCATCACCATTACTTCGGCGGCTGTCACTTGCTACTGGAAGGGTATGGCGAGCAATTTCCAGCCTCACCACATCAACATCATCGATACGCCGGGTCACGTCGATTTCACCATCGAGGTGGAGCGTTCGATGCGCGTGCTCGATGGCGCCTGCATGGTTTATTGCGCCGTGGGCGGCGTGCAGCCGCAATCGGAAACGGTGTGGCGTCAAGCGAACAAGTACAAGGTTCCGCGTCTCGCCTTCGTCAACAAGATGGATCGCACCGGCGCGAACTTCTTCAAGGTTTACGACCAGATGCGCGCGCGTCTGAAAGCCAACCCGATTCCTATTCAAGTGCCTATCGGCGCTGAAGATAATTTCACGGGCGTGGTCGATCTGGTCAAGATGAAGGCCATCATTTGGGATGACGCCTCGCAAGGCATGAAGTTCGAGTACGGCGACATCCCGGAAAATCTCGTTGCCGACGCCAACAAGTGGCGCGAGAACATGGTCGAGGCCGCGGCCGAGGCATCCGAAGAACTGATGAACAAGTACCTCGAAGAGGGCGAGCTTTCCGAGGAAGACATCAAAACGGCCTTGCGTCAACGTACGATTTCGGGCGAGATCGTGCCGATGCTGTGCGGTACTGCATTCAAGAACAAGGGTGTGCAGGCGATGCTTGATGCGGTGGTCGATTACCTGCCTTCGCCGGTGGATATTCCTCCTGTGCCTGGCGTGGACGAAGACGAAGAGGCGACTGTCCGCAAGGCTGCCGATGATGAGAAGTTCTCGGCCCTGGCTTTCAAAATCGCTACCGATCCCTTCGTCGGTCAATTGTGCTTTATCCGTTGCTACTCCGGTACGCTGAACTCGGGTGACAGCGTGCTGAACTCCGTCAAGGGCAAGAAAGAGCGTATCGGCCGTATCGTTCAGATGCAGGCGAACGAGCGTCAGGAGATCAAGGAAATGCGCGCCGGCGACATCGCCGCAGTGGTCGGTCTGAAAGACACGACGACGGGCGATACTCTGTGCGACGACAAGGCATTCGTTGTCCTGGAGCGCATGGTCTTCCCTGAGCCGGTGATTTCGCAGGCGGTCGAGCCGAAAACCAAGGCCGATCAGGAAAAGATGGGCTTGGCGCTGAACCGTCTGGCAGCCGAGGATCCATCGTTCCGCGTGCGTACGGATGAAGAGTCTGGTCAGACCATTATCGCCGGTATGGGCGAGCTGCACCTCGACATCATCGTTGACCGCATGAAGCGTGAATTCAACGTTGAAGCAACCGTCGGCAAGCCGCAGGTTGCCTACCGCGAAACGATTCGCAAGACTTGCGAAGAGATCGAAGGCAAGTTCGTCAAGCAGTCGGGTGGTCGTGGTCAGTATGGCCACGTGGTGCTGAAGATCGAGCCGCAAGAAGCCGGCAAGGGCTTCGAGTTCGTCGATGCGATCAAGGGTGGTACTGTTCCGCGCGAGTACATCCCGGCTGTCGAGAAGGGTGTGGTCGATACGCTGCAGAGTGGCGTGCTGGCCGGTTACCCGGTGGTTGACGTCAAGGTCACGCTGTTCTTCGGTTCGTACCACGATGTTGACTCGAACGAAAACGCGTTCCGCATGGCTGCCTCGATGGCATTCAAGGACGGCTGCCGCAAGGCTTCGCCGGTCATCCTCGAGCCGATGATGGCAGTCGAAGTGGAAACGCCGGAAGACTACGCCGGTACCGTGATGGGCGATCTGTCGTCGCGTCGCGGCATGGTGCAGGGCATGGATGAGATCGCCGGCGGTGGTGGCAAGATCATCAAGGCCGAAGTGCCGCTGTCGGAAATGTTCGGCTATGCGACCTCGCTGCGTTCCGCAACGCAAGGCCGTGCGACCTACACGATGGAATTCAAGCACTACGCTGAAGCGCCGAAGAACGTCATCGACGCCATCGTTACCTCCAAGGCTGGCAAGTAATGCATGAGGTGGCGCAGCCATCCGGCTGCGCCACCGTACAAGTTGTCACCCGTCGGGTGAATTTTGAATAGTAAAAATCGTTCTTTTGAAGGAAGAATAAAATGGCAAAAGGCAAATTCGAGCGGACCAAGCCGCACGTGAATGTGGGCACGATTGGTCACGTTGACCATGGCAAGACGACGCTGACGGCGGCGATTGCGACGGT
>NZ_BMCG01000006.1 GCF_014635065.1 Oxalicibacterium flavum | reverse complement strand
GCGGAGAACGAGCCAATCCACCTGACACTGAAGGATCCGACGATCCCGGTGACGGTGAACCTGGCAACCTATGCTGGTCCGGAGGCGCGCTACTGCCCGGCGGCGGTCTATGAGTTCGTGAAGACCGAGACCAACGAGGACAGATTGCAGATCAATGCGCAGAACTGCGTGCATTGCAAGACCTGCGACATCAAGGATCCGCTGCAGAACATCGTGTGGGTCACGCCCGAGGGCGGCGATGGGCCGAATTATCCGAATATGTAAGGTTCCGCCCCACAAACAAAAAGCCGCTGACAAGCGGCTTTTTTATTGGAATGCTCAGACATCAGGCAGGCTGCCATTCTCCCGACAGAATCTTCTCGATCCAGAATGCGCCGATGATAGTCTTCACGTCGGTGACTTCACCCTTGTTGACCCAGGTCAGCAGATCGTCGTTGGATGCGGTGAAGGTATCGAGGAATTCCTCGTCGTCGAGCTTGCGTTCGCCCGCCGTCAGACCGCGCGCCAGATAGATGTCGAGAAATTCGTCCGAGTACGCGATCGCGTTGTGGATCTTGCAGACGAACTGCCAGTCGCTCGCCGTGTAACCGGTCTCTTCCAGCAACTCCCTTTTCGCGCAGGCCAGCGGGTCTTCGCCCGGATCGATTTTCCCGGCCGGAAACTCGATGAAGACGCGTCCCAGCGGATAACGGAACTGCCGCTCCAGCAGCACCCTGCCGTCGTCGAACAGCGGCAGGATCACCACCGCACCCGGATGCGGGATGTATTCGCGCGTGGCAGATTTGCCATTCGGCAGCCGTACCGTGTCCTTGATGACTTTCAGGAAGGAGCCGTCGTAGGCAACGCCGCCGTCGATGCGACTTTCGTTGAGATGATCGTCACTGGCCATGTTCATTTCTCACTCAAGCAGATTCAGCGTCGCTTCCTGCGCAGGTAGCGCAGGACGAAACCGGGATAGGCAAATACCAGGAACAGGCAGCCGGTCACTGCATAGAACTCCCAGCCCTGCGCAAACACGCTGCCGATACGGGATTCCATCAGACGCGCAACGACGCCAACAAACAAGTAAAGCGCCAGCAATTCAAGCAGGCGCCACCAGACGGGCTTGACGGCCCGCCTGACAGGAATCACGGCGAACAGCCGCTCATTGAAGAAAGGAAGGTTGGCGCAGAACAGCGCCAACAGAATCACGAACCAGCTTGCGAGGGAAACATCCACTGCAACCGGTTATCCGGATCAGGCTGCCAGCGTACCGGCAATCGCGACCACGCAGGCGCTCATCAGCGGCCCCGGCAGCAGGCCCAGCACCAGCACCGAGATACCGTTGATGCTCAATGCCACGCGCACGTCCGGGCTGGCCTCGATGACCGTCGTATCGGCAGCCTCATCGAAGTACATGACCTTGACGATGCGCAGGTAGTAGTAGGCACCGATCAGCGAGAACAGCACCGCAAAGATCGCCAACCAGATCTGGCCGGTTGCCAGCACGCCCTGCAGGACCGACAGCTTGGCGTAGAAACCGACGACCGGTGGCACGCCAGCCAGCGAGAACATGAACAGCAGCATGACGAAGGCAAACCACGGGCTGCGCTGGTTGAGACCCTTGAAGTCGTCGATGTTCTCGGCTTCGAAACCGGCGCGCGACAGCAGCATGATCACGCCGAACACGCCCAGCGTGGTCAGCACGTACGTGATCGAATAGAACAACGCAGCGCCGTAGCCGTTGGTGACGGAACCGTCTTCCGCCGTCACCACGCCCGACAGCAGGCCCAGCAGCACGAAGCCCATCTGCGAGATCGTCGAATAGGCCAGCATGCGCTTGATGTTGGTCTGCATGATCGCGGTGACGTTACCGATTGCCATCGACAGCACGGCCAGAATGGTCAGCATCTGCTGCCAGTCGATCGACAAGGCAGGCAATGCTTCCACCAGCAGGCGGATCGTGATCGCGAACGTCGCCAGCTTGGGCGCACCGCCCAGCAACAGCGTGACGGCGGTCGGCGCGCCCTGATAGACGTCCGGTACCCACATGTGGAACGGCACCACACCCAGCTTGAAGGCCAGACCGGCAACCACGAACACCACGCCCAGTACCAGCACCGGCTTGTTGACGGCGCCGGAAGCGATGGCAGCGGCCACTTCGGTCAGGCCGAGCGAACCGGTCGCGCCGTACAGCATGGAGATACCGTAGAGCAGGAAGCCGGACGCCAGTGCACCGAGGATGAAGTACTTCATCGCGGCTTCGGTCGAGACCGCGTGATCGCGACGGATCGCCACCAGGGCGTACAGCGACAGCGACATCATCTCCAGACCGAGGTAGATGATCAGGAAATTATTGGCCGAGATCATGACCATCTGGCCCAGCAGCGAGAACAGCGCCAGCAGGTAGAACTCGCCGCCCTTGAAGCCGCCGACCATCTCGCGCTCGGCCGCATAGCGACGCGAATAGACCAGCGTCAGCGCCACGGCGAGGTAGGAGAACAGCTTCAGGATGTTCGACATCGGGTCCGACACGAACATGTTGTTGAACGAATAGGACGTCTCGCCATTGCCCAGCCCGCCGAACGTGATGAGTCCGCACACGCCCATCGCGACAATCGAGAGGACGTAGGTGACGTTGCGTTTGGCATCCTTCGCAAACAGATCGATCAGCAGGATCACGGAAATCGCAATCGCCAGAAAGATTTCGGGAAAAGCCGGTGTCAGATTCAAGTTATTCATGTTTCGCGATGGTTATGCGTTCAGTTGGCGGCCCCTGCGACCGCCGTTACTTCACCGTTCGTTAGTTGAGTTTCGAGATCGAAACGTGCTGCAACAGGTCGGAAACCGAGGTTTGCATGACATCCGTGAACGGCGCCGGCCACAGGCCCATGCCCAGCGTGCAGATGGCGAGCACGCCCAGCATCAGGAATTCGCGCTTGTTCAGGTCCGTCATCTCGGCCACGTGATGATTGGTGATTTCACCGAAGATCACGCGCTTGGCCAGCCACAGCGAATAGGCTGCGCCCAGGATCAGGGCGGTAGCCGCCAGGATGCCGATCCAGAAGTTGTACTCGACTGCGCCCAGGATCACCATGAACTCGCCGATGAAGCCCGAGGTTGCAGGCAGGCCGGCGTTGGCCATGGAGAACAGGATGAAGAACGCGGCAAAACGCGGCATCACATTGACCACACCACCGTACTGCGCGATTTCACGCGTATGCATGCGGTCGTACAGTACGCCGATGCAAAGGAACATCGCGCCGGAGACGAAGCCGTGCGAGATCATCTGCACGATGGCGCCCTGCACTGCCATGTCGTTGAACATGAAGAAGCCCAGCGTGACGAAGCCCATGTGCGCGATCGACGAATAGGCGACCAGTTTTTTCATGTCGGCCTGCACCAGCGCCACCAGACCGATGTAGATCACCGCCACCAGCGACAGCGTGATGACGAAGCCCGACAGGTAATGGCTGGCGTCCGGCGTGATCGGCAGCGAGAAACGCAGGAAACCATAGGCGCCAAGCTTCAGCATGATCGCGGCCAGCACCACGGAACCACCGGTCGGCGCTTCCACGTGGGCATCCGGCAGCCAGGTATGCACCGGCCACATCGGCACCTTGACCGCGAACGCCATCAGGAATGCCAGGAAGATCAGGATCTGCTCGTTCATCTGCAGCGGCAGGACATGCCATTTCAGGATGTCGAAGCTCTTGCCCGATGCGAAATACAGATACAGCATCGCCACCAGCATCAGCAGCGAACCCATGAAGGTATAAAGGAACAGCTTGATCGAGGCATAGACACGATTGGCACCGCCCCACACGCCGATGATGATGAACATCGGGATCAGGGTCGATTCGAAGAACACGTAGAACAGCATGCCGTCGAGCGCGCAGAACACGCCGATCATGATGCCCGACAGGATCAGGAACGAACCCAGGTACTGCGACACGCGCTTCTCGATCACTTCCCATGCCGCGATCACGACGAAGATCGTGATGAAGGCCGTCAGCACCACGAACCACATCGACAGGCCGTCAACGCCGAGCGAGTAGTTGATGTTGAAGAGTTCGATCCACTTGCTCTTCTCGACGAACTGCATGCCGTGAGCGGCCTTGTCGAAACCGCAGATCAGCGGCAGCGTAACGAGGAAGCTGACGATGGAACCGACCAGCGAAACCCAGCGCGACAGCCCCGGATTGTCATCGCGGCCGATCGCCAGAACAAGTGCGCCAAACGCAATCGGCAACCAGATCGCGAGACTCAAAATAGGAAATGTTGACTGCATCATATTTTTATTTGCTTCGCTAACTTATTTGGCGAACGATGGGAATGGCAGGAAGTAAATCAGGAAACCCAGCACACCGAGGATCATGACAAACGCGTAGTGATAGATGTAGCCCGTCTGCAGCACGCGAATGACACGCGAGAACCAGCCCACCAGCTTGGCGCTGCCGTTGACGATCAGGCCATCGATCAGCGTCTTATCGCCGACATTGGACAAGCCGCCGCCGAGCAGACGCGCACCGCCCGCCCAGAAGAACTCGTTGAACTTGTCCATGTAGTACTTGTTCTCCAGCAGCGTATGGATGGCGCGGAACTTGTTGTAGAACCAGGCCGGAACGCGCGGGTTGATCATGTAGCAGTAGTACGCGGCCACCACACCACCCAGCGCCAGCCAGAACGGTGCGGTCTGCAGGCCGTGAATCGCCATTGCCATCGCGCCGTGGAAGATCTCGTTGAGTTCGGCCATTGCGCCGTGCTTCGGATCGACGAAGATCACGTCCTTGAAGAAATCGCCGTGCAGCATCGGCTCGATCGCGAAGTAGCCGATCAGGACCGAAGGAATTGCCAGCAGGATCAGCGGCAGCGTCACCACCCACGGCGACTCGTGCGGCTTCTGGCCCGGTGCCAGACCATGGTGCTCTTCGTCATGCGCGTGATCGTCGTGCGCATCGTGGGCATGGTCGTCGTGGTGATCGGCCTTGGCATGCGCATTGTCATGATCATGCGCGTCATGGTGCGCATGTTCCTTGCCGAAACGCTCTTCGCCGTGGAACACCAGGAAATACATGCGGAACGAATAGAACGCCGTCACGAAAACGCCGGCCAGCACCGCGAAGTTGGCGAAGCCCGAACCCCAGATATGCGTTGCGTGCACCGCTTCGATGATGCTGTCCTTCGAATAGAAACCCGAGAACAGCGGCGTGCCGATCAGCGCCAGCGAACCCAGCAGCGAGGTGATCCAGGTGATCGGCATGTACTTGCGCAGGCCGCCCATGTTGCGGATGTCCTGATCGTGGTGCATGCCGATGATGACCGAACCCGCGGCCAGGAACAGCAGCGCCTTGAAGAATGCGTGGGTCATCAGGTGGAACACCGCGACCGAGTAGGCCGATGCGCCGAGCGCGACCGTCATGTAGCCGAGCTGCGACAGCGTCGAGTACGCAACCACGCGCTTGATGTCGTTCTGGATGATGCCGAGGAAGCCCATGAACAGCGCCGTGATCGAACCGATGACGAGGATGAACGACAAGGCAGTGTCCGACAGCTCGAACAGCGGCGACATGCGCGACACCATGAAGATACCCGCCGTCACCATGGTTGCGGCGTGGATCAGCGCGGAGATCGGGGTCGGACCTTCCATCGAATCCGGCAGCCAGACGTGCAGCGGGAACTGCGCCGATTTACCCATGGCGCCGATGAACAGGCAGATGCAGGCAACGGTCAGCAGCGCCCAGTCGGTGCCAGGCAGCGACAGTTGCGCGAGCTCGCCCTTCTTGGCGAACACTTCCGCGTAGTCCATCGAACCCGCATAGGCCAGCAGCAGGCCGATGCCGAGAATGAAGCCGAAGTCGCCGACACGGTTGACCAGGAACGCCTTCATGTTGGCGAAGATCGCGGTCGGCTTCTTGTACCAGAAGCCGATCAGCAGGTACGACACCAGACCCACCGCTTCCCAGCCGAAGAACAGTTGCAGGAAGTTGTTGCTCATGACGAGCATCAGCATCGAGAACGTGAACAGCGAGATGTACGAGAAGAAGCGGTTGTAGCCTTCGTCCTCTTCCATGTAACCGATCGTGTAGATGTGCACCATCAGCGACACGAAGGTCACCACGCACATCATCATCGCCGTCAGGCTGTCGACCAGGAAGCCGACTTCCATCTTCATGCCTGCCACCGTCAGCCAGGTATAGACGCTGCCGTTGTAGGTCGCGCCGTCCTGCACCAGCATGAAGGTGTGCGCCGACAGGATGAAGGCGATCAGCACGCCCATGATCGTCACGGTATGCGACGTCTTGCGGCCAATCAGATTGCCGAAAAATTTGGTACCAAACAGCCCTGCGATCATGGAGCCGACGAGCGGCGCCAGTGGTACGGCCAGAAGGAGGTGTGGGTTAAGTTGCCCCGCCATGATCAACCTTATTCGTTATTGTTCGGAAATCAGCCCTTGAGGCTATCGAGATCTTCCACATTGATGGTATCCAGCGTACGGAACAGGGACACCAGAATGGCAAGACCAATTGCAGCTTCAGCAGCAGCCACGGTCAGAATGAAGAAGACGAAAATCTGACCTGCCGCATCTCCGAGGAAATAGGAAAAAGCCACGAAATTCATGTTCACCGCCAACAGCATCAGTTCGATGGCCATCAGCAGGATGATGATGTTCTTGCGATTCAGAAAAATGCCGACGATCGAGATCGCGAACAGGATCGCGCCGAGAATCAGATAATGAACGAGCGATAACTCCACAACACTCCCCTTATTTTTGTTCTGCCGACGGGGCAGCGGATTGATTGTCGCCACTGTCGCGGTTCGACTCTGCCTTCATCTTCACGATGCGCACGCGATCGGAAGCGCGCACACGCACTGCATCACCCGGCGCGTAGTACTTGCTGTCCTTGCGCTTGCGCATGGTCAGCGCAACGGCCGCCACCATGCCCAGCAGCAGCAGCAGGCCTGCGAGTTCGAATGCGTACAGATATTCGGTATAGATGAGCTTGCCGAGTTCGCGCGTGTTGCCGATCATGTCGGCACCTGCCGGCACGGCGACGTCGGCAGTCCAGAAGGCCTGGAACAGGACGGCTGCCATTTCGAGCACGATGATCACACCCACCGTCGCCGCCAGCGGCAGATAGCCCCAGAAGCCTTCACGCAGCTTGCTGAGCTTGATATCCACCATCATCACGACGAACAGGAACAGCACCATGACGGCGCCCACATAGACGAGCACCAGCACGATCGACAGGAACTCGGCCTTGATCAGCATCCACAGGGCGGATGCCGATGCGAAGGAAAGCACCAGAAACAGTGCCGCGTGAACCGGATTGCGGTCGGTGATGACGCGAATCGCCGCGAACACCAGGATCGCTGCAAACGCGTAGAACAAGACAGTTGTAAATTCCATAGTCAGCCAGAAAGTCAGCGCAACGCCGCCAAATGATTAATCAACGATAGGCCGCGTCGGCGGCACGCGCAGCGGCGATCTCGGGTTCGAAGCGATCGCCGACGGCCAGCAGCATTTCCTTGGTGTAGTACAGATCGCCGCGCTTTTCGCCGTGGTACTCGAGAATGTGCGTCTCGACGATCGAGTCAACCGGGCACGACTCTTCGCAGAAACCGCAGAAAATGCACTTGGTCAGGTCGATGTCATAGCGCGTGGTGCGGCGGGTACCGTCGGCACGCTGGTCCGACTCGATCGAGATCGCCATTGCCGGGCAGACTGCCTCGCACAACTTGCAGGCGATGCAGCGCTCTTCTCCATTCGGATAACGGCGCAGCGCGTGCAGACCGCGAAAACGTATCGATTGCGGGGTCTTCTCTTCCGGATACTGGACAGTGACCTTGCGCGCGAACATGTAGCGGCCGGTGAGCGCCATGCCCTTGAAGAGCTCGCGCAGCATCAGGCTACCGAAAAAATCCTTAATTGCTTCCATCTTGGCTTCCTCTTTGCTCAGCCTTGCATTAGTTCCAGATGTTCCATGGCGTCTTCATCCAGATCGCGACAACCAGGAACCAGACCAGGGTCAGCGGGATGAACACTTTCCAGCCCAGACGCATGATCTGGTCATAGCGATAACGCGGGAACGAAGCACGGAACCAGACAAACAGCGTGATCACGAACAGGGTCTTCAGGCCCAGCCAGATCCATCCCGGAATCCAGGTGAACGGCGCGAATTCGAACGGCGCGGCCCAGCCACCGAGGAACATCAGCGCGGTCAGGATCGAGATCAGCCACATGTTGGCGTACTCGGCCAGGAAGAACATCGCGAACGACATGCCCGAATACTCGACCATGTGACCGGCAACGATCTCCGATTCGCCCTCCACCACGTCGAACGGGTGACGATTCAGTTCGGCGGTGCCGGACACCACGTAAATGATGAACAGCGGCAGCAGCGGCAGCCAGTTCCACGACAGGAAGTTCACGCCCATCTCGGCGAAACGGCCTGCGGTCTGCGTCATCACGACATCGGTCAGGTTCATGGAACCGGTGATCATCAGGATCGTCACCAGCACGAAGCCCATCGCGATCTCGTACGAGATCATCTGTGCCGAGGCGCGCATCGCGCCAAGGAACGCATACTTCGAGTTCGAGGCCCAGCCGGCGATGATGACGCCATAGACTTCGAGCGAGGTGATCGCCATCACGAACAGCAGCCCGGCATTGACGTTGGCCAGTGCAACCTCGGGACCGAACGGAATCACGGCCCAGGCAACCAGCGATGGCATGATGGTCATGACCGGTGCGATCACGAACAGCGCCTTGTTCGATTTGGCCGGAACGACGATTTCCTTCAGCAGCAGCTTGACGCCGTCGGCGATCGGCTGCAGCAGACCGGCCGGACCGGTACGGTTGGGGCCATGACGCACGTGCATCCAGCCGATGACTTTACGTTCCCACAAGGTCATGTAGGCAACCGCGCCCATCAGGGGAGCGACCACGGCAATGATCTTGACGAGGTTCCAGACCAGCGGCCAGTAGTAGCCGAAAATTGAGTCACCCGTTGCGTGGATGGACAGTAATACTTGATCCATTACGCTTTCTCCACGCTGATAGGACCGAACATTGCGCCGAGGCCGGCAGTGGACGGATGTCCGGCAGCCACGCGCACTACATTGACCGGCAGGGTCTTGTCGATGGCGGCCGCCAGCACCGCGCTGCCGCTACCCTGCACTACCTTGACCTGATCACCGGCCGCAACGCCCAACTTGGCAGCCAGATCGGCCGACAGCCATGCCTTCGGCTCTGCGCCGTCGCGCGTTTGCTGCAGCGGCTCGGAACGGCGCACGATGGCGTCGGTGGCATAGATAGGCACGTCCGCCACGCGCTCCAGCGCTCCAGCCGAAGCGGCCTTGACCGCCTGCGGCAGCGCCTTGCCGATGTTGTTCAGGCGCGGCTGCAGGTTGGCTTCCGCCGGTGCGTTGGCGCCGATGATTTCGTTGCGGATGGTTTCCGAGGCGTCGTAGTCGAAACCGTCGAGTTCGAGCAGGTTGCCCAGCACGCGCAGGACCTTCCAGCCCGGACGCGCATCGCCGAGCGGCTTGACGGTGCCGTTGAAGCTCTGTGCACGGCCTTCGCAGTTGACGAAGGTACCCGAGGTTTCCGAGAACGGCGTGATCGGCAGCATGACGTCGGCGAAGTCGGCGCCGTGCTTGAAGGCCGACATCACGACGACCATATCGGCCTGGTTCAGCGCGGCACGCGCAGCCTGCGGGTTGAAAGTGTCGAGTTCAGGTTCTGCGTTCAGCAACAGATAGGCCTTGCGCGGCTGTTCGAACATCTGCACCGCGTTGGCGCCATTGGCACCCGGCAAGGCGTTCGCGAGATAGCCGCCCACAGTATTGGCAGCTTCGGTCAGGAAACCGAAACGCGCATCGGTGTTCTGGGCGATCCATTGCGCCGCAGCGTGCAGCTTGGCCGCTTCCGGATGCTGGAGCACGGCATTGCCGAGCAGAACAGCCTTCGGTTCGCCCGACAGCAGGCTCGCAGCGATCTGCTTGGCTTCGGCCGAGGCGGCAACGCCTTCGAAACCGGCCGGTGCAGTCACACCGCGTGCCTCGGCAACGGCGACGATGACTTCACCCAGCGCAGCCAGCCAGTCGGATGGTGCCTTGATCATCTTGTTGGCGACCGGCATCAGCAGGTCGTCGTCGGTCGCATGCAGGATGCTGAGGCTGGCACCGCCCTTCACTGCCAGGCGCAGACGCGCAGCCAGCAGCGGGTGATCCTTGCGCAGGAAGGAACCGATCACGAATGCGCGCTTGAGCGCGGCAAACTCGTTGATCGACATGCCGAGCCATGGCTTGATCGAAGAATCGAGCGAAGCATCGGACTGACGCAGACGGAAATCGATGTTCTCGGAACCGATGCCACGCACCAGCTTGCCCAGCAGCGACAGTTCTTCCAGCGTGGAATTCGGCGTCGCCAGCGCGGCGATCGCATCGGCGCCGTGTTCGTGACGGATGTTGCGCAGGCCATGCGCCACGTATTCGAGCGCGGTCTGCCAGTCGGTTTCCTGCCACTTGCCGTCCTGCTTGATCATCGGCGCGGCCAGGCGGTCCTCGCTGTTCAGCGCTTCGTAGGCGAAACGGTCCTTGTCCGAGATCCAGCATTCGTTGACGTCTTCGTTCTCGAGCGGCAGCACGCGCATGACCTTGCCGGCCTTGACCTGGACGATCAGGTTGGCGCCGAGGCTGTCGTGCGGGCTCACCGATTTGCGACGCGACAGTTCCCAGGTACGTGCACTGTAGCGGAACGGCTTGGACGTCAGGGCACCGACCGGGCACAGGTCGATCATGTTGCCCGACAGTTCGGAGTCAACAGTCTTGCCGACGAAGGAAGTGATCTCGGAGTGTTCGCCACGGTTGAGCATGCCGAATTCCATGACGCCGGCGATTTCCTGGCCGAAACGGACGCAGCGCGTGCAGTGAATGCAGCGGCTCATTTCCTGCATGGAGATCAGCGGGCCGACATCTTTCGGCACGACGACACGTTTTTCTTCTTCGTAGCGCGAAGAAGAACCACCGTAACCCACTGCCAGATCCTGCAATTGGCATTCGCCGCCCTGATCGCAGATCGGGCAATCGAGCGGGTGGTTGATGAGCAGGAATTCCATCACGCCCTTTTGCGCCGTGATGGCTTTCTCGCTGTGCGAGCGGACGATCATGCCGGGCGTAACGGGCGTGGCGCAAGCCGGCAACGGCTTGGGCGCCTTCTCCACTTCAACCAGGCACATGCGGCAGTTGGCCGCGATGGACAGCTTCTTGTGGTAGCAAAAATGCGGAATGTATGTGCCGAGCTTGTTGGCAGCATCCATTACCATGCTGCCTTCCTGCACTTCGACCTTCTTGCCGTCTATTTCGATTTCAACCATGGCTTTGCTTTTTCTGCGTCAGTGTTCTCACTAGGTTTTGATAAACGAAGTGAGGTGCTATACGTAAGCGGGCACCAAGCAATGCTTATGCTCGATGTGATACACAAATTCTTCACGGAACTGCTGGATCATTGCACGCACCGGCATCGCGGCAGCGTCACCCAGCGCGCAGATCGTGCGTCCCTGAATGTTGTCGGCAATGGAGTTCAGCATATCGAGGTCTTCCACCCTGCCCTGACCGTTTTCGATACGCTGCACCATGCGATACAACCAGCCCGTGCCCTCGCGGCATGGCGTACATTGACCGCAGGATTCTTCAAAGTAGAAGTACGACAGACGCAGCAGCGACTTGACCATGCAGCGCGTCTCGTCCATCACGATGACAGCACCGGAACCCAGCATGGAGCCTGCCTTGGCGACCGAATCATAATCCATGTCGGTAGCCATCATGACGTCGCCGCGCACCACAGGCACCGACGAACCGCCAGGGATGACAGCCTTGAGCTTCTTGCCGTCGCGCACGCCGCCAGCCAGTTCCAGCAGGGTCGCGAATGGCGTACCCAGAGGAATCTCGTAATTACCAGGATTGGTGACGTCGCCCGACACCGAGAAAATCTTGGTGCCGCCGTTGTTCGGCTTGCCCAGTCCCGCGTATGCCTCGGCGCCCACCTGGAAGATGAACGGGACGGCTGCGAAGGTTTCGGTATTGTTGATCGTGGTCGGCTTGCCGAACAGACCGTAGCTGGCCGGGAACGGCGGCTTGAAGCGCGGCTGGCCTTTCTTGCCCTCGATCGATTCGAGCAGCGCGGTTTCCTCGCCACAGATGTAGGCACCGTAGCCATGGAAAGCGTGCAGCTGGAAGCTGTGCGACGAACCCAGGATGTTGTCGCCGAGGAAGCCTGCAGCACGCGCCTGCTCCAGCGCCTCTTCGAAGCGCTGATACACCTCGAAGATTTCGCCGTGGATATAGTTGTAGCCGACCGTGACGCCCATTGCATAGGCGGCGATGGTCATGCCTTCGATCACCGAGTGCGGATTGTAGCGCAGGATGTCGCGATCCTTGAACGTGCCCGGCTCGCCCTCGTCGGAATTGCAGACCAGGTATTTCTGGCCTTCGTAATTCTTCGGCATGAAGCTCCACTTCAGGCCGCTCGGGAAGCCCGCACCGCCACGACCGCGCAGCGTCGATGCCTTGACTTCGGCAATCACCTGCTCGGGCGTCATGCCTTCGGACAGGATGCGCTTCAGCGACGAATAGCCGCCACGCTTGACGTATTCGTCCAGACCCCAGTTGTCGCCGGTCAGATTCGCGAAAATCAGCGGCTTGATATGACGATTGTGCAGGCAGGTCATTTCTTGAGTTCCTCTACCAGTGCATCGATCTTCTCGTTCGACATGAAGCTGCACATGCGATGGTTGTTGACCAGCATGACGGGCGCGTCGCCACAGGCGCCCATGCACTCGCCTTCCTGCAGCGTGAACTGACCGTCCTCGGTCGTTTCACGGTAATCGATACCCAGCTTTTCCTTCAGGTAGTGCGCAGCGCGCTCGCCCCCCGACAGCAGGCATGGCAGATTGGTACAAACCGAAATCTTCGTCTTGCCCACCGGCTTGGTGTTGTACATGTTGTAGAAGGTCGCGACTTCCTGCACGGCGATCGCCGGCATGCGGAGGTAGTCGGCGATTTCCTGCATCACTTCAGGCGACAGCCAGTTGGTTTCTTCCTGCGCAATGGCCAATGCGGCCATGGTGGCGGACTGCCTCTGCTCGGGAGGGAATTTGGCGATCTCGCGATCGATCCTTTTGTATGCTTGCTCAGATAACAGCATCTTTATGCCTCTACTCATTGCCCGCGATCAGCGGTCAATCTCACCAAACACAATATCCTGCGTACCGATGATGGTCACGGCATCGGCCAGCATATGCCCTTTGGACATCTCGTCCATGCCTTGCAGATGCGCAAAGCCGGGAGCGCGGATCTTCATGCGATACGGCTTGTTGGCGCCATCGGAAATCAGATACACGCCGAACTCGCCCTTCGGATGTTCCACTGCCGCATACGCTTCACCAGGCGGCACATGGAAGCCCTCGGTAAAGAGTTTGAAGTGGTGAATCAGGTCTTCCATGTTCGACTTCATGCCAACGCGCGATGGCGGCGCCACCTTGTGGTTGTCGGTCATGACCGGACCCGCATTGTTGCGCAGCCATTCGATGCACTGCTTGATGATGCGGTTGGACTGACGCATTTCTTCCACGCGGACCAGATAACGGTCGTAGCAGTCACCGTTGGTGCCGACCGGGATGTCGAAATCCATCAGGTCATAAACTTCGTACGGCTGGTTCTTGCGCAGATCCCATTCGATGCCCGAACCGCGCAGCATCGGACCGGTAAAGCCCATCGCCTTGGCACGTTCCGGCGAAACCACGCCGACTCCGACCAGACGCTGCTTCCAGATACGGTTGTCGGTCAGCAGCGTTTCGTACTCGTCGACGTAGGTCGGGAAACGGTTGGTGAAGTCTTCGATGAAGTCGAGCAGCGAACCCTGACGGTTTTCGTTGAGCTGCTTGATCGCCTTGGCATTGCGCACCACCGATGCCTTGTGCTGCGGCATGGTGTCCGGCAGATCGCGATAGACGCCGCCCGGACGATAGTAGGCAGCATGCATGCGCGCGCCGGAAACGGCCTCGTAGCAGTCCATCAGGTCTTCGCGCTCGCGGAAGGCATACAGGAACACCGCCATCGCGCCAACGTCGAGCGCGTGCGCGCCGATCCACATCAAGTGATTCAGGATGCGGGTGATCTCGTCGAACATCACGCGGATGTACTGGGCGCGCAACGGCACTTCGACACCGAGCAGACGCTCGATCGCCATCACGTAGCCGTGCTCGTTGCACATCATCGACACGTAGTCGAGACGATCCATGTACGGCACGGACTGCAGATAGGTTTTTTGCTCTGCCAGCTTTTCGGTGGCACGGTGCAGCAGGCCGATATGCGGATCGGCGCGCTGAATGACCTCGCCGTCCAACTCCAGAACCAGGCGCAGCACGCCGTGCGCTGCCGGGTGCTGAGGACCGAAGTTCAGGGTGTAATTCTTGATCTCAGCCATTATTTCATCCCGTACTGTTCTTCGCGAATCACGCGCGGCACGTTTTCACGCGGCTCGATCGTGACCGGCTGGTAAATCACGCGCTTCTGTTCAGGGTCGTAGCGCATCTCGACATAGCCCGACACCGGGAAGTCCTTGCGGAACGGATGGCCGATGAAGCCGTAGTCGGTCAGGATGCGGCGCAGGTCGTTGTGACCTTCGAACAGAATGCCGTAGAAGTCGAATGCCTCGCGCTCGTACCAGTTGGCCGATGGCCAGATATCGATCACCGAGGCCACCACCGGCATATCATCGTCAGGCGCAAATACACGCACGCGCAGACGCCAGTTGTGCGAGATCGACAGCAGATGCGAGACCACGGCGAAACGCGGACCTTCCCACACGCCGTCGCCGTAGGTCGAGTAATCCACGCCGCACAGATCGATGAGTTCCTCAAAACGCAGATCGGCATGGTCGCGCAGGACGCGCATGGCAGACAAATAATCGCTGGCTTTGACGACGATGGTCACTTCACCGAGTGCCACAGTCAGGTTTTGAAGCTGATCGCCGAGCGCGTTGCGCAGGGCTGCTTCCAGAGAATCAAGTTTGGTCGTCATAATGGCTGGCCGCAATTCTTAGCGTGCAATCGTGTAGGTGCGGCGAATCTTGTTCTGCAATTGCAGAATGCCGTACAACAGCGCCTCGGCAGTTGGAGGACAGCCTGGCACATAGACATCGACCGGCACGATGCGGTCGCAACCGCGCACGACCGAATACGAATAGTGGTAGTAGCCGCCGCCGTTGGCGCACGAGCCCATCGAGATCACCCAGCGCGGCTCGGCCATCTGGTCATAGACCTTGCGCAGCGCCGGCGCCATCTTGTTGCACAGCGTGCCGGCCACGATCATCACGTCGGACTGACGCGGCGACGGCCGGAACACGATACCGAAACGGTCCAGATCGTAACGGGCAGCACCCGCATGCATCATCTCCACCGCACAGCACGCCAGACCGAATGTCATTGGCCACAGCGAGCCGGTACGGGTCCAGTTGAGCAGCTTGTCAGCCGTGGTGGTGATGAAACCTTCGTTCAATACGCCTTCAATTGCCATGACTTACTCCCAATCCAGCGCGCCTTTTTTCCATTCGAATACCAGACCGAGGGTCAGCACACCAAGGAAAATCATCATCGCCCAGAATCCCAACATACCGACATCGTGCATCGCCACAGCCCACGGAACGAGGAAGGCAACTTCAAGGTCGAACAGAATGAAAAGAATCGCAACCAGGTAATAGCGCACATCGAACTTCATGCGCGCGTCCTCGAATGCTTCGAAGCCGCATTCGTAAGGAGACAGCTTTTGAGCATCCGGATTGTAGGGAGCCAGAACACGGCCGAGGACCTGGGGCACCACACCGACACCGATGCCAACCAGTATGAAAAGCAGAACGGGGAAATAGTTTTCGAGATTCACGATGACAGTATATTGGCTAAGCGGTTGGCAAATTTCGCAAAAATACTTGTTTGACGTAACCCGTGACAGGCTCGTCGATAAAAAGCCAGCTTGGACTTACCCTTGCTGGCCCTTTAATTTTTTGGTGCCGACGGCGAGACTCGAACTCGCACAGCTTGCGCCACTACCCCCTCAAGATAGCGTGTCTACCAATTTCACCACGTCGGCAAGACTTCTATTTTAACCTGCTTTGATGCTTTTATTCAATGTGCAATCGCACCAAAATAGAAGAACACAACTTTATTTCGGGACTTCATTCGCACGGTCCGCACCGGCAGGAGCAACAGGCGCTTCGGCAGGCGCAGCCGGAACCGCAGGCACCGCCCCCGGCACCTCGGAAACAGGCGCATTTTCCATCACGCCGCCACCGCTCTGCACCGGACCATTGCTTACAAACGCCAGGCCCAAGGTGGCGCAAAAAAAGATGACGGCGGCCAGCGCGGTCATCTTCGACAGGAAATTGGAAGAACCCGTCGCACCGAACAGGCTGCCCGAGGCACCCGAGCCGAACGATGCGCCCATGTCGGCACCTTTACCATGCTGCAACAGCACCAGGCCAATGATCGCCAATGCCGACAGCACCTGCAGGACGACGATGAGGGTATGCATGCTATTCATTTAATTAATTTCCAGTTCTAGATAATCGTAAAAACTTCAGTGTTCGCTTCAGGATTTGCAGACGATCCCGAAAAAATCCGCGGCCTTCAATGCCGCACCGCCAACCAGTCCGCCGTCGATATCCGGCATCGCCAGCAACTCGGCGGCGTTATCCGGCTTCATGCTGCCGCCGTACAAGATACGTACCGTTTCGACCGCCTTCTGATCCACCGCGCGCATGCGCTGACGCAACATCGCATGGACTTCCTGCGCCATTTCCGGCGTTGCCGTGCGGCCGGTGCCGATGGCCCAAACCGGCTCGTATGCTACAACAATCCCGCTCAGACCGCCCTGCGGCAGACCGGCCAGCACCGCGTCGATCTGCGCACCGATCACGGCATCCGTCTGCCCCGCTTCGCGCTGCTCCAACGTTTCACCAACACAGACGATGGGAACAAGACCCGCCGCGACCGCGCGTGCCGCCTTGCTGGCCGTCAGCTCGTCGCTTTCGCCGAAATAGGCGCGCCGCTCGGAATGGCCGACGATCACGTAACGGCAACCGAATTCCAGCAGCATCGCCGCCGAGACTTCGCCGGTATAGGCACCCGCTGCGTGCATCGAGACATCCTGCGCACCGAGCGCCACATGGCTACCGGCGAGCAGTGCCTGGCACTGCGCGAGGTAAGGCGCCGGCACGCAGACTGCGACCTCACAGGCACTGTTTGCGCAATCGGCCTTGACCTGCTCCAGCAAGGCCGCGTTGGTGGCCAGACTGCCATTCATTTTCCAGTTGCCTGCGACGAGTTTGCGGCGCATAAGTAATCCAGAAATTCATTAACCCGCTATTCTAGCCCGCTGCACAGAGCATGGTCAAACGAAGCCATCGTTCCCGCAAAGAAAAACCGCCCTCGGCTTGCGCGTCGGGCGGTTCTGGCGAAGGACGATGCCCTTATTCCTGGGCAGGGGCAGCGGCGGGTTCCGCGCCTTCCTCGGCAGCAGCTGCCTTCATCGACAGCTTCAGGCGACCACGGTCGTCGGTTTCGAGAACCTTCACGCGCACCTGCTGGCCTTCCTTCAGGTAGTCGGCCACGGCGTTGACACGCTCGTTGGCGATCTGGCTGATGTGCAGCAGACCGTCCTTGCCCGGGATCACTTGCACGATGGCACCGAAATCGAGCAGCTTGAGCACGGTGCCTTCATAGACCTTGCCGACTTCGACCGAAGCCGTCAGTTCCTCGATGCGGCGCTTGGCTTCCTGGCCGGCGGCAGCGTCCACCGAAGCGATGGTGACCACGCCTTCGTCGCTGATGTCGATCTGGGTGCCGGTTTCCTCGGTCAGCGCGCGGATCACCGCACCGCCCTTGCCGATCACGTCACGGATCTTTTCCGGATTGATCTTGATCGTGATCAGGCGCGGCGCAAAGTCCGACAGCTCACCACGCGTGCCGCTCGGCACGGCTTTTTCCATCTCGCCGAGGATGTGCACGCGGCCTTCCTTGGCCTGCGCCAGTGCGACCTGCATGATTTCCTTGGTGATGCCCTGGATCTTGATGTCCATCTGCAGCGCGGTGATGCCGTTGGCGGTACCCGCCACCTTGAAGTCCATGTCGCCGAGATGGTCTTCATCGCCGAGAATGTCGCTCAGGACGGCGAACTTGTTGCCTTCCTTGATCAGGCCCATGGCGATGCCGGCCACATGCGATTGCATCGGCACACCGGCGTCCATCAATGCCAGGCAGCCGCCGCAGACCGAAGCCATCGACGACGAACCATTGGATTCGGTGATTTCCGACACCAGCCGCACCGAGTAGCTGAACTCTTCCGGCGTCGGCAGCGCGGCAACCAGTGCGCGCTTGGCCAGACGGCCGTGGCCGATCTCGCGGCGCTTCGGCGTGCCGACACGGCCGGTTTCGCCGGTGGCGAACGGAGGCATGTTGTAGTGCATCATGAAGCGGTCCGAATACTCGCCCATCAGCGCATCGATCTTCTGCTCGTCGCGCGCGGTGCCCAGCGTGGCAACCACCAGCGCCTGCGTTTCGCCGCGGGTGAACAGGGCCGAACCGTGGGTACGCGGCAGAACGCCGGTACGGATCGAGATCGGACGCACGGTGCGCGTGTCGCGGCCGTCGATACGCGGCTCGCCTTCGAGGATCTGCGAACGGACGATCTTGGCTTCGAGGTCGAACAGGATGTTGCCGACTTCAACGCCGTCCGGCACTTCGCCGCCAATCGATGCCGCTTCGGCTGCCAGTTCGGCATTGACCTCGGCGCTGACTTCCTTGAGCTTGGCGGTACGCGCCTGCTTGTCCTTGACCTGGTAGGCGGTGCGCAGCTTGGCTTCGGCGAAGTGGGCGACGCGCGAGATCAGCGCTTCGTTCTTAGGTGCCGGGCTCCACTGCACTTCCGGCTTGCCGCCGTCGCGCACCAGCTCATGGATGGCGTCGATGACGGCCTTCATCTGTTCGTGGCCATAGACCACGGCGCCCAGCATGACTTCTTCCGACAGTTGCTGCGCTTCGGATTCGACCATCAGCACGGCACGCTCGGTACCGGCCACGACCAGATCCATCTGCGACTTGGTCAGTTGCGAGGCGGTCGGGTTCAGCACGTACTGGCCATCGATGTAACCGACGCGCGCAGCGCCGATCGGGCCGGCGAATGGAATGCCGGACACGGCCAGCGCAGCCGAGGCACCGATCATCGAGGCGATGTCCGGATCGATCTCGGGATTGACCGACAGCACGTGCACGATGATCTGCACTTCGTTCAGATAGCCTTCCGGGAACAGCGGACGGATCGGACGATCGATCAGGCGCGAGGTCAGCGTTTCCTTCTCCGACGGACGGCCTTCGCGCTTGAAGAAACCACCGGGAATACGGCCGGCGGCATAGGCTTTTTCAACGTAATCGACGGTCAGCGGGAAGAAGTCCTGGCCCGGCTTGGCGTCCTTCTTGGCGACCACGGTTGCCAGCACGACGGTGTCTTCGATCGAGACGAGGACGGCGCCGGATGCCTGACGGGCAATCTCGCCGGTCTCGAGCGTGACCTGATGCTGACCGTACTGGAAAGTTTTGGTGACTTTATTAAACACGGATGTTCCTTTCTGATTTGCCGACAGATTTTCAGGAGCTGTCGTTCACCTCACCGCAACGATGCAAAAACCGGCATCGTTTTTATCTCCTGCTCCACTTCGATCCTGCCGTGGTGATTGTTGTGACACGTGCTGCTGATGCCAAACTGCAAAAAACAAAATGCCCGCATCAGCGGACTGACGCAGGCATTTCAGTAAAGCGGGATAGAATGCTGCAACGACTTACTTGCGCAGACCGAGCTTGGCGATCAGATCGCGGTAGCGATTCAGATCCTTGTTCTTCAGGTAGGCAAGCAGGCTCTTGCGACGATTGACCATCATGATCAGACCGCGGCGGGAGTGATGATCCTTCGAGTGTTCCTTGAAGTGACCGTTGAGGTCGTTGATGCGTGCGGTCAACAGGGCAACCTGCACTTCCGGCGAGCCGGTATCGTTCTGGCTGCGGGCGTTGTCGGCAACGATGGCTGCCTTGCTGGATTTTTCGAGCGACATGGTAAAACCTTTCACATGCGATGCGCGGAGTCGCAACCCCGGTACATCGTGAACAACAATTAAGGGATTTGGTCAAAAAATGACCAAGGCCGGAGTATAGCGGAAATGCCCGTCCCCTTCAAACATCCTGTACGGTTTCTGCCAAAAATGTTGAAAATCGATCAAAAAATGCCTGCCCTCCTTCGTTTCCTGGCAACAACCGCCCTGTTGGCGGCCGTTGGCGGCTGCGCGAGTTGGCAACCGGCGACACTGCAAATCGGCGAAACGGAACAGCAGGTCGTGGCGCAGCTCGGCACGCCAACGGCCCGTATTCCGGACAATGCCGGCTACCTGCTCGAATACAACCGCAATCCCTGGGGCCAGGCCACGCATCTGGCGCGTTTCGGCCCGGATGGAAGACTTGTTTCCTACGAACAGGTACTGACCGTCGAGAAATTTGCGCAGATTCAGGTCAATGTCGCCACCCGCGACGACGTGCTGCGCACCGTCGGCCATCCTGCCGAAACCTCGTATCTGCCACGCCAGCAACTCGAAGTCTGGAGCTATCCATACAAGGAAGCAGGTGCATGGAATTCCATCATGCACGTCCATTTCGACCATGCCGGCATCGTCCGGCTCATGCAGAATGGGCAGGACCTGCGTTTCGAACGCGATGGCCTGTTCGGATTTTTCGGAAGCTGAAGTCACGGTCGGATAAAACAGAAACCGGCTGCATGGCGCCTGCCGTCCGTATTGCAGCCAGATTTGCAGCCGGTGCCCGCATCAGTTCCGCTTCATCTTTCTGCCATAAACTCCTCCGTATGCGCATTCTCCTCATCGAAGACGACCCGTCGCTGGGCAGCTCGCTGCAATCGTGGCTGCAGATGGACGGCTATGCGGTGGACTGGCTGCAACGCGGCGATCAGGCCGCTGCCGCGCTGGCAACGCATGACTACCAGTGTGTGCTGCTGGACCGCGGGCTGCCCGGTCTCGACGGCGATGCCGTATTGACGGCCTTGCGCGCCGCCGGCGCACTCCATCCCCGTCTGCCGGTGATCGTCATCACGGCACGCGACACGCTGGCCGACCGCATCCAGGGCCTGGACCTGGGCGCCGACGACTATCTGATCAAACCCTTCGACCTGGAGGAACTGTCCGCTCGTGTACGCGCCGCATTGCGCCGCGGTACGACGCAGCACAGTCCCGAATTGCGCCACGGCGCGGTGGTACTCGACCCGGCCGCCAAACGCGTGACCCTGGACGGCGAACCGCTGCCTCTCACCGCGCGCGAATTCACCGTCCTGCAGGCCCTGATGCGCCATCCCACCCATATCCTCAGTCGCGCGCAACTGGAAGAAGCCCTGTACGGATGGGGCGAAGAAGTCGAAAGCAATGCCATCGAGGTCCACATCTACAACCTGCGCAAGAAGCTCGGCAACCGTTTCATCGTGACGGTGCGCAATCAGGGCTACGGACTGGCTCCCGCATGAAAATCCCGCAATGGCGCCCGACCGGACGCCGGTCGAAACCGGCCGACTCGCCTGCGTCACGTGCGAACTGGTCGCTGCGGCGGCGCCTGCTGCTGGCGGTGATGGGCACCAGCATCGGGCTCTGGCTGATCAGCCTTTCCATCGTGGTCGGCGTGGCCTGGTTTGCCACCAGCGATGTCTTCGACGATGCGCTGGAAGAAGGTTCGCACCTCGTGTTGCAGTTGACCGCGCAGGGCGAATCCGTCGCCGGCGAGGCGCTCAGCCCGCGCGCCGGGCGTGGCGACGCATTGAGGCTGCGCATGTACTACCAGATCGTGGCGCCCGACGGCCGCGTGCTCGCGCGCGGCGACGACACGCCGGAGGCCGCCTTCCTGTCCGGCGTGCAACACGAAAAAACAGTCACGGTCTGGGCCGCGGACGAATTCTGGCGCGTGCACGTGCGTCCTGCGCCGGGCGGCATCACGGCGCAGGTGGCGCAGCCGATGGAAGAGCGCATGGAACTACTGGAGGATATGGCGGAGAAGCTGGTCTGGCCCGCGCTGGGCCTGCTGGTGATGCTGGGACTACTGAGCTGGCTCCTTATCCGGCGCCTGCTGCAACCGCTCGAAGATGCCGTGCGCCGCATCAATGCAAAGTCGCCGCACGACCTGATGCCGGTACAGACGCCGGACGCTCCGCGCGAACTTCAGACGATTCTCGATGCGCTCAATGCGCTGCTGGCACGACTCGCCATCGCGCTCGACAGCGAACGCCGCTTCACGGCCGACGCCGCGCACGAACTGCGCACTCCGCTGGCCGCCCTGCGCATGCGTGTGCAACTCATCGAGCGCGAACTGACACTGCCGACCGCCCACCTGCAGCAGCTGCGCGCCGACCTGGATCGCTGCACCACGCTGGTGGAAAGCCTGCTGGCGCTGGCCCGACTGGAACCCCAGGCCGCTGCACCCGCGCAGGAGACAGTGGACCTGAACGCCGTGCTCGACGAACTGGACCTGGAAACCCTCGCCCCGCACATGCGCATCGAACGCGCGCTCGCAGTGCCGCAGATGAAAGCCGCACCGGCGTTGCTGTCCAGCGCGCTGCGCAACCTGATCGACAATGCCGTGCGCTACGGTCACAGAAACGGCCGGGTGCGCATCGAGTCCGCGCCCCTGCCGCAAGGCGGCACGCGCCTGGCGATTCGCGACGACGGCATGGGCGTCCCATCCGAGCAAAGAGCTCGTCTTGGCGAACGCTTCTTCCGGGTGCTGGGAACCGGACAGACCGGCAATGGCCTGGGATTGTCCATCGTCGCGCGTATTGCAGCGCTGCATGGCGCTTCCTTGCACTTCGAAGACGGCCTCGACGGTCGCGGGCTGAGCGTGGTACTGGACTTTCCCGCCAATTGAAGACGCATCAGATTGTCTTCAGATTCAAGTTGTCCAATGCAATTGTTCCGCATCGTTGCGGAGCTTCTTTCGCAAACAAAAAAGGAGTCAAATCATGCGCCATACCGCAACTACCCTGGCTGCCGTCGCCCTTCTGGCACTGGGCAGCACTGTCGCCGTTGCTCAATCTTCCGGCTATGTCGGCCCCAGCAGCGCGCCCAAGGCGGCAGCACAGAATGCCTATTCGGGTCCCAGCAGCGTGCCGCTGATGACGGTCAAGCAGTTGCTCGACGACGGCCGCGACGATCAGCCGGCCCGCCTGCAAGGCCGCATCGTCTCGCACGACGGCGGCGAACGCTACACCTTCGAGGACGCCACCGGCCGCATTACCGCGGAGATCGACAACGAGGATTTCCCGAGCAGCCAGACCGTGAATGCCGAAACCCGCGTGGAACTGCTGGGCGAGTTCGACAAGGGCCTGCGCAAGAGCGAGTTCGAAGTCGATCGCGTGACCGTGCTGCCTTGAACAGAAGCCTGAATGAAAAAAGCGAGCCGATGGCTCGCTTTTTTGTTAGCCTCCCCGCCTTTCCTGCGGCGGGAAGATGACGACAACGATCAGGCCGTGACGCGCTTGGCCTCTTCCTGAACGTCCAGCATGCCGGCTTCCTTCGTCAGCAGACGCTTGCGCATCGGACCCAGGATCAGCTTGGCCGACACACCGGCGAAGATCGTGATGACAGCCGCCACCACGAATACACGGCTCCATCCACCGTCAACTGCCAGCAGCGACGCCAGCGGCACCAGCAAGGCAGCCGTACCTTTTGCCGTATAGAGCGTACCCGAGTTACCGGCCGCGAACTTGGAGCCGAAGATATCGGCACAGGTCGCAGGAAAGATCGAAAAGATCTCGCCCCAGAACAGGAAGATCAGCGCCGCGAATACCATGAAGGCATACATGTTGTGGCCCCACATCATCAGACCGAGCAGCGACAGACCTTCGCCGATAAAGACGATGAACATCGTGTTCTCACGGCCGATCTTGTCGGACACGAAGCCGCACAGCGGACGTGTGATGCCGTTGGCCACATTGTCGATTGACAGCGTCATCGTCAGCAGCGGCAGCGTCACGCCGAACAGCGTCACCGGCAGCGAAGCCAGACCGTAGTCGGTCGCGATCGGACCGAGCTGCGCGGTTGCCATCAGGCCACCCGACGCCACCAGCACGAACATCACGTACAGCACCCAGAACACCGGCATCTTCAGCATCTGACCGGTCGTGTAGTCAACCTTGGTCGCGGTACCTGCCTTGGCAATCGCCGCTTTCGGCGCAACCGGTTTGACCAGCAGCATCGACAGCACGAAGATCGCCACGCCCTGGATGATGCCGAAGGTGAACAGGGTTTTCTCGTAACCGGCCGACTGGATCATGTTGGCGATCGGGATCACCGTGATCGCAGCACCGGCGCCGAAGCCGGCAGCCGTCAGACCGGCAGCCAGACCGCGGCGGTCCGGGAACCATTTCAGCGCATTGCCCACGCAGGTGCCATAGACACAGCCTGCGCCGATACCCGACACGATCGCTCCCGCATACAGCACCGGCAGCGTCGAGGCAAAGCTGTAGATGATCCAGCCGAGACCAGCGCAGATCGCGCCACCAGCCACCACCGGACGCGGACCGAATTTATCGACCAGATAGCCTTCGATCGGTACCAGCCAGGTTTCGGTCACGATGAAGATCGAAAAAGCGAGCTGGATCGCGGCCTTGCCCCAGTGATGGGCGTTGTCCATCGGCGTGACGAAAAGCGTCCAGCCATATTGCAGGTTGGCGACGAAGCCCATGCAGATGATGCCGATGACCAGCTGCATCCAGCGGTTTTTGTAGCCCTTGCCGGTTTGCACGGGCGTGGTTTGATTGCTGCTCATATCAACTACCTCTCAAGAAGTCGTGAACTGAAGAACACAGGGCAGAAGCGCCCGGTTCGATTCGTTTTACGAGGGGCAGATATCCGTGCAGGGAGCACTACGAACAATCATTCAACGATCTTGCATGCCGCTTTGACGATGATCTGATTCGCAAGGCGTGGCGCGCATGCGCGGCAACGCCGGATACCCGTCAGGCGAGAGGCGGAGCGCGGGAGAAATAATGCGGCGAAGCGATCCGGAAGAACTGGTCGCATGCCACGGCGACGGATTGCGCCGCAAGGGAAGGAGCGGGAGGAATGACGAAGGCGGACAGCGGAGCATCGTCATACTCGTCGATCAGCAGGTGCTTGGAAAGCTCGCCATCGGCGGCGTCGCCCTCCTCGACCGAACATTGATGATCGAAAACGGTTTGCTGCACATGATCCAGCGCACCCGCGAACGCGAACTGCTGCGCAAACAGCAGCAGAAGCGAAAGACACAGATGAATGAAGGGACGCGATTTCATGGCATCGATGAATGTTGAAAGGATGAAAACAACTGCCTTTTCGCCCTCTCGAAACATTTCAAAACAATTTCATTAATGGATATCTGTCATGGCAGCGAATTCATTATAGGACGATTTCGGAAGAAATGTCGGAAGATATTCAATTGGCGACTGACAGGTATTCAGAAAGTCACGGATCATCGTCACGACTATTTGATGGCTGCGGCGAACCGCAATAGGGAAAGCGCGCCGGATGACCCGGCGCAGCGCAATAACCAAGGGGAAGGAAGACCGATGCCTGACCCGCGCATCGGCATGAAAAACTAGTCGGATGATGGCCGCAGCAGCGCGAGTTTTTCCGGCTCCAGATAAGCCCACTCACCCTCCTCCAGCCCCAGCGATTCCAGCGTCAGTTCGCCGATGGCGACGCGCCGCAATGCCGCGCAATGGTTGCCGGCAGCCGCCAGCATGCGCTTGACCTGATGGTATTTGCCCTGCTCGAGCACGATCTCCAGTTCATGCGGTGCCAGCATGCGGCAGGTCTGTGCTGCCAATGGCGCGGGTTCGTCGTGCAGTTGCACGCCGCCGAGTAGCTGCGCCACCAGTTCCGGCGTAACCGGATCGTGGGTGGCGGCGACATAGACCTTGGGAATGTGGCGCTTGGGCGAGGTTTGCGCGTGGATGAAGGGGCCGTCGTCCGACATCAGAAGCATGCCGGTGGTGTCATGGTCGAGACGACCAACCGGTTGCAGATCGCGCCAGGTGAACTGCTCGGGCAGCAGCGTGAGCACGCCCGGATGATGGCTGGGCTTGCGCGAACATTCGAAGTTGGCCGGCTTGTTGAGCACGATATAGACGTGCTCGCGATAGCGCCAGGTTTCGTCGAAGATGGTGAATTCCAGACCGTCGGTATCGAAGGTGGCGCGATAGTTGTCGATGACTTCGTCGCCGATGGCGACTTCGCCATCCTCGATCAGGCTGCGGCAGTATTTGCGGGTACCGAATCCCTGCGATTGCAGGATGCGGTCGAGGGACAGTTTGCTCATGGCCCGCACTCTACCAGAAGGCCCGTATGCAGTCATGGCGCATCTGCCGACGACAGCTGCGTCAGTCGTCACATCGATCGTCACGTCAGCCGGCGCATTCCCGTGCGGACTCGCTATAGAATGGCGGTCTGTCTTTAAAGGAACCTGCATGAGTCAATTCTGGAGCCCGCTGGTGCGTACGCTGACGCCCTATGTGCCGGGAGAACAGCCCAAGGTCACCAACCTGATCAAGCTCAATACCAACGAGAATCCCTACCCGCCTTCGCCCGCCGTGACGGCCGCCATGCAGGCCGTCAGCGCAGCGTCCCTGCGGCTCTATCCCGATCCCGATTCCTCGCAGCTCAAGCAAACGCTGGCCGATTACCATGGCGTCAAACCCAATGAAATCTTCGTCGGCAACGGTTCCGACGAGGTGCTGGCCTTCGTCTTCATGGCGCTGCTCAAGCACGAATCGCCGCTGTTGTTCCCGGACATCACCTACAGCTTCTATCCCGTCTATTGCCGGCTGTTCGGCATTGATTACGTCGAAGTGCCGCTGAACGACGAGATGAAGATCGACATCGGCGACTACACCGGCCGCGAATGCGGCGCCATCATCTTCCCCAACCCGAACGCGCCGACCGGCATTCCGCTGCCGCTGTCGGCCATCGAACAACTGCTGCAGGCGCAGCCGCAGGCGGTGGTGGTGGTCGATGAGGCGTATGTGGATTTCGGCGGCGAAACGGCGCTGCCGCTCATGCAACGTTATCCGAACCTGCTGGTGGTGCGGACCTTCTCCAAGTCGCGCTCGCTGGCCGGCCTGCGCGTGGGCTTCGCCGTCGGCCATCCGGCGCTGATCGAGGGCATGGAGCGCGTCAAGAACAGTTTCAATTCCTATCCGATGGATCGCCTGGCGACGGCCGGTGCGGTCGCCAGCTACCAGGACGACGCCTACTTCCGCCAGACCGTGCAGGCCGTCATCGACAGCCGCGAGGAAATGACGCGCGCGCTGCAGGAACTCGGTTTCACCGTGCTGCCGTCGAGCGCCAACTTCGTCTTTGCACGCCATCCGGCCTTCTCGGCGGAAAGCCTGGCGGCCGGCCTGCGCGAACGCGCGATCATCGTGCGGCATTTCAAGCATCCGCGCATCGACCAGTACCTGCGCATCAGCATCGGCACGCCCGAAGAGTGCCAACAACTGGTCGCCGCGCTGACGCTGCTGACCGCCTGATTCCAGCAGAAAGCGGCTTGTCCGCCGGGACGTCTATGATCCTGGAAACAGCAGTTGACCGCTGGCCTTCCTTTGCCAGGCGGCATGAACACAGACTTTGCGGCGTCGGTCACTTTCACCTGCAAGGGGAACACGCTATGCACCCGCCAGCACCGTGCTCGACACGCCAGGCGGCGTTGCTCCTCCTTGCGCACGACAGTGCGCCGCGTCGTCTCGTCTTGCCTGGCACGCCGATCACGGCACTGGCGGATGCATCCAACTACCGTTTCCAGGATAATCAACCTTCCATCCTCTTGCGGAGGCAGGCATGCAGAACGTACCCGACGACAAGCCGCAGAAGACGTCCTTCTTCGCCACGCTGGGCGCCGTGTTCTGGTCCTTCATCGGACTGCGGCGGCGCAGCGACTACGAAAAGGACGTGACCGGGCTCAATCCGGTCTACGTGATCATCGCCGCGCTGATCGGCGCAGCCCTTTTCATCGCTATTCTTCTGGGCGTCGTGTCGCTGGTGCTGAAACAGGCCTGAACCTGCGATGCCGCAGGGTCTCCGCGACCGGGCATGCGGTGTGCCGCCATGCCTCCCGACATTGAACAGGAAAGGAATCCAATGCGCAGCAAACTCATCAACGACGGTTCGGAAAAAACCTATGCCCTGATCTTCGAAAGCGGCGAGGAAGCGATCTCGCTGCTGCAACGTTTCGCCAAGGACCACGCACTGGCCGCCAGCCGCTTCACGGCGATCGGCGCTTTCAGCAGCGCCACGCTCGGCTATTTCGACTGGGAACAGAAGGACTACGAAAAGATCGCCGTCAACGAACAGGTCGAGGTGCTGTCGCTGATCGGCGACATCTCGCTCGAGGATGGCGAACCCAAGATCCATGTGCATGCCGTGTTCGGCAAGCGCGACGGCACGGCCCACGGCGGGCATTTGCTGCAGGCCTACGTGCGACCCACGCTGGAAATCATCCTGACCGAGTCCCCGGGTTACCTGCGGCGCAGCTTCGATGCGGAAAGCGGGTTGGCGCTGATCGACATCGGCCGCAGCGAAGGCGACCGGACCTGATAACGCAACTCACCGCGCCGGCGGCTGATTGGCCGCCAACTGTCGTTCCGACGGCGTCAACTGCGGGCACGGATAGACGAGCTGCAATCCGTGTTCGCTGCGCAGGTGTTCCAGGCCGGCCTGCACCGCCGCCGCATGGGCGCCGTTGCCATCCTCCTGCGCCGCGCTGTCCTTGACCGCCACCAGCAGGTGGCTGTTTTCCTGTCCGACCTTGAACCAGCCGATGCAGGCCAGGCCGAAATGCGCCTGCGCTTCGCGCACCATGCCGGCAATCGTGTTTTCCTCGTCGGCCATGTTCGCCACCAGCACGCCGCCTTCCGGCAGCACGCGCCGACAATGCACAAAGAAGTCGGCCGAACACAGCGTCGGCGGGCCGCCTTCCTGATCGAAGCCGTCGAGCAGGATGACTTCGGCCGTCGCATTGTCCTGGGTAGCGATGAAATCCGCCGCGTCCGCATGCAGCACACGCAGGCGCGCGTCGTCAGGAGGCAGCATGAACTGCTCGCGCAGCGCGATGACGTCGGCATCGTTCTCGAGTACGGTAAGGCGCGTGTGCGGCAACTGGCGATAGCAGAACTTGGCGAGCGAACCGCCGCCGAGGCCGACCATCAACACGTGCGCCGGCTGCGGCTGAAACACGCCGAAGCCGGTCATGGCCTGCGTATAGGGAATCACGAGCGCGTACGGATCGGAAATGCGCATTGCGCTTTGCACCACGTATTCGTCGAAATGCAGGGTGCGCAAGTCGCCATCGTCGAACACGAAAGGCCGTCCGCCCCGCGTGAGTGTGCGCAGCCGCTCGAAGCGCTCGGGCGTGAAGAAATCCATGAAGGGACAAGCCTGACAAAACATGCAGTGTGCGACCATGACGCGGCAAAGTCAAAATGCCATGCCCCGCCGTGCCGGCCCGCCGCAATCGCTGCTACCATGCGCACATGATCGTCAAGGCAATGCCCCACAATCCGCTCTCCCGCCTGGGCCGCGCGATCCAGCGCTGGCTGCTGGGCAGCTGGCGCACGCTGCTGTTCGGCGTGATGATGATCTCGCTGCTGTTTTCGCCGGCCAGCTACCGGCGCGAAAACCGCCGCGCCGCCGCCTACCAGATCGTGCTCGGCACCAGCGGCAACCTGATCTGGTTTTCGGTGCTGAGCGCGCTGGTCAGCCTGATTCTGATCCGCATCGTGGTGGTTACCGCATTGAGTTACGGGCTGTCGCGCTATGCGCTGGAAATGGTGGTGCGCGTGCTGGTGCTGGAACTGATTCCGCTGACGGCAGCGCTGTTCGTCGCGCTGCGGCGCACCCTGCCCGACGGCGTGGAGCTGTCCGAAATGCGCTCGCGCGGCGAACTGCATGCGATGCGGCAGCGCGGACTCGATCCGGTGCGGCTCGAATTCTTCCCGCGCGCGGTGGCCGGCGTGTTCTCGGTGCTGATGCTGGCGGCATTGAGCTGCATCCTGTCGCTGGTGCTGACCTATCTGTCGATCTACGGCTTCAACCATTGGGCGCTGCCCGGCTATACGCGCGTGGTCGGGCAGATCTTCAATCCGGCCGTGACCATGATCTTCGTGCTCAAGACTCTGTTCTTCAGCCTCGCGGTGTCGCTGATCCCGATGGCGTCGGCGCTCTATGCCGCAGCGGGCGCACCGCTGCACAGCCGTTCCAAGGCCGCCAACGAACTGGCGGCGATGGTGCGGCTGTTCGCCGTCCTGCTGCTGATCGAGGCCGCCTCGCTGATGGGCAACTACTATTAACCTCTGTCGATAACCCATGCCTGAACAACCGCCGCTTCCGCTGCCTTCTCCCGAGCCGCCATCCGCGTCCGTGCCGCCGTCGGTCGCCGCGCCGCTGGCGCAGGGCAATCTCGAATTCAAGGCGGCCATCCTGCTCGCCTTCCTGGTCGCGCTGATCTGCAGCGCCGCCGGCTACCTGATGTATGCGCGCGGCGCCTTCGAATCGACGCAGGACCTGGTGCTGCTGGCCGACGACGCGGAAGGCGTGGCGGTCGGCATGGACCTGACCTTCTCCGGCTTTCCGATCGGACGCGTGTCCCGCATCGAACTCGGCAAGGACGGCAAGGCGCGCATGATCGTTGCCGTTGCCGAGAAGGATGCGCACTGGCTGCGCACTTCCAGCGTGTTCACGATGGAACGGCCGATCGTCGGCAGCACGCGCCTGCGCGCCTTTACCGGCATTCCCGAAGACCCGCCGCTGGAAGCAGGCGCCGAACGCACGCTGCTGGTCGGCGACGTGGCGGCCGAGATTCCGCTGCTGGTGGCCTCCGCCAAGCAACTGATCGAAAACCTCAACGGCCTGAGCGATGCGCAATCGGCACTATCGACCACGCTTGCCAACGTGCAGGCCCTGACCGACAAGCTCAACGGCCCGCACGGTGCGCTTGGTGCCTTGCTCGGCAATGAGACGGATGCGAAGAAACTGGTGGCGACCGTGGAACGCGCCAACAGCATGCTGGCGCGTGTCGATGGCGTGCTCGCCAAGGCCGACGCGCAGTTGTTCGGCAAGGATGGCAACAGTCAGGCCACCATCGTCCAGCTCAATGCCATGCTCGGCGAGGCGCGCCAGAGCCTGCAAAAACTCGATGCCGTGCTGACCGATGCGCAAGCCATCAGCGGCAATGCGCGCGCCGCCACCGGCGACCTCGACGTGCTGCGCGGCGATGTTGACCGCAGCGTGCGCAAGGTCGAACAACTGGTCGATGAACTCAACCGCAAATGGCCGTTTGCACGCGATACGGAATTGAAGCTGCCATGATGAAACTATCGCTCACCACCACCGCCTCGCTGCTTGCCGCCATCCTGCTGGCCGCTTGCGCCGGCAATCCCGCTCCGGGCTGGCAGATGGATGCCAGCAATGCGCTGGATCGCGCCAATATCGCTTGGCTCGAAGGCCGCGACCGCGTCGCGCAGCAGGAATACGCGCTGGCCCGCAGCGAAGTCGCGCGCACCGGCAAGATCGAGATGATCGCGCGCGTCGAACTGACGCGCTGTGCAGCGCAGGTCGCCAGCCTCGTGCTGGAGGAATGCGCGGGCTTCGCGCCGCTGCGGCAGGATGCGGAAGCGGCCGAACGTGCCTATGCCGATTATCTGGACGGCAGGCTGCAACCGCAGGACGTCGCCCTGCTGCCGGCCGCGCAGCGCGGCGTGGCCGGCGCGAGCAGCGACAGCGCAGCGGCGGCTGCCCTGCCCGCGGTTGCCGATCCCTTCTCGCGCCTGATCGCCGCCGGCGTGCTGTTCCGCAGCAACCGCGCCACGCCCGCCGTGATCCAGAACGCAGTCGATACCGCTTCGGCGCAAGGCTGGAAACGGCCGCTGCTGGCCTGGCTCAATGTGCAGGCGCTGCGCGCCGAACAGGCCGGCGCCACGGAAGAGGCGCAACGCGTGCGGCGGCGCATGGCGCTGATCGAAGCCCCGACCAGGTAAACGACGGTCTTCGCCAGCAAAATCCATCGTACCGGCAGCATCCTGAAGAAATGAGATAACATGCGCAAAAGATAATCTTTTGTCATCATTCTTTTTCTTCAGGAGACCATGCATGAAGTTTGTCCTGCTCCCGATCACCGTGACCAGCATGCTGCTGGCAGGCTGCGCCGCCACCGTCAATACGACTACTGCAAGCGCACCACCTCTCAAGACCAGCGCCGCCTCCGCCAAGAACATCGTCCTCAATCTGGAAGGCGACCCGCAGCACACCGCCGGTGAAGACTGGACCAAGCTGAAAACGGCCTGGCAGAGCGGCATGAAGACCGCCGCCACAGAAATCGGTGCCGGCTATGCCGAACAGGATGACAAACCGCGCGCCACCGGCCGCGATGGCACTGTGGTGGCAGTACACATCAAGGATTATCGTTACCTGGGCACGGGCACACGCTACGGCCTGGGTGCCTTCGCCGGCAATGCCTTCGTCGATGCAAACGTCAGCTTCATCGATGCCCGCAGCGGCAAGCTCCTCGGCGAACGTGCCTACAACACCTCATCGTCGGCCTGGCAGGGCATCTTCTCGGCCATGACCGATAAACAGGTCGAAGCACTCAGCAGGGAAATCGTCGGGGAATTACAGAAAAAATAGACGACCAACGCCAGTCGTCTCTCCTCCAGAAAAATCGGGCATCGTAAAAAAACCGCTTTTATACTGTATGTTTATACAGTATATTTGACGTGTGCCCGCATCCGGGTCCCGTTACCGATTTGCACTTCTGGAGGTTTTCAATGGCTGCCGTTCCATCCGCGCTCTCATTTGCCCATTCGTCCATTCTTTCCACCCTGCCCGACTCGGTCTGGCGCGGCGATCAGATGGGCAGTTGCAAGGTGGCAGGCATCGCCTCCGGTCACCGTGCACTGGACCGCGAACTGCCGAACGGCGGCTGGCCGCCTTCCGTACTGATCGAGCTGCTGCTGGCCAATCCCGGCATTGGCGAACTGCGGCTGCTGGCACCTACCCTGTCGCAGCTGACGCGCGCCGGCAAGAGCGTGATCCTGCTGGCGCCGCCGCACATTCCGTTTGCCGCAGCGCTGACCGAACTGGGCATCGATCTCAAGTACGTCCTGCTGATCGAGGCAGACAAACCCACCGATCGCATCTGGGCGGTCGAACAGGCACTCAAGAGCGCCAGCTTCGGCGCCCTGCTGTGCTGGCTGCCGCAGGCGCGTGCCGACCATCTGCGCCGCCTGCAACTGGCGGCTGCGGCCGGCGATGGCCTGACCTTCGTGTTCCGTCCGCGCGAAGCGCGCGAGCAATCCTCGCCCGCCCCTTTGCGCATGGTGTGCGAACCGGCAGCAGCCGGACGCATGTCGGTCGAGATCATCAAGCGACGCGGCCCCGTGCATGCCGCCCCCATCTTCCTGCCGCTCGCTATCCCGGACGTCCTGATCAAGCCATTTGCCCGACGCGCCATGGCCGAACCCATCCTGCCCTTTTCTTCCCATGCTGTGGATCGCCCTGCACTTGCCGCAACTGCCGCTCGACACCGCGCTACGCTCTCGGCATAACCCGGAAAGCGACGAACACACCACACCGCTGGCCATCGCCGAAAACAAACGCATCGGCTGGTACGACCGGCAGGCAGGCGAAGCCGGCATCCGTGCCGGCATGTCCGAAAGCAATGCACGCGCCCTGTCGGCCAGTCTGCAGATCGTCGCACGCGACATGCAGGCCGAAAACCGTGCCTTGCAGGAGGCAGCGCTCTGGGCACTGCATTTCACGCCCCATGTCGCGCTGCGCCCATGCGGGCTGCTGATGGAAATCGCCGCCAGCCTGCGCCTGTTCGGCGGAGGCGAACGTATCGCGTCCAAACTGCTGGACGGCATGGACACGCTGGGATTGCAGGCCAGTCTGGCATTCGCTCCTACCGCCACAGGCGCATGGCTGCAGGCGCAATGTCCGCAGAGCGGGATAGCCGACACCAGCAAGACCGGTGCACTCGATCGCCTGCCGGTGCGCACGCTCGAGCATGCCGCGCCTCATCTCGAAACCTTGAACGACATCGGCTGCCATACCATCGGCCAGTTGCGCCGTCTGCCGCGCGGCGGCCTGACACGCCGCTTCGGCCGGCAGCTGCTGGGCGAACTGGACCGTGCCTACGGGCAGGAAGCGGAAGCCCATGCCTGGTTCGAAGCGCCCACCGTCTTCCACGCCGCCCTGGAACTGCCTTCGCGCATCGAGCATGCGGAATCCCTGCTGTTTGCCGCACGCCGCCTGCTGCTGCAATTGACGGGCTGGCTGACGGCACGACATGCCGCCGTTGCCGGCATCACCTTGTGGCTGCATCATGAATCCCGGCGCCGGCGCGATCACCGCAGTACACCGCTGCCCATCCTGCTCGGCATGGCCAGCCGCGATCCGGAGCACCTGACCCTGTTGCTGCGCGAACGGCTGGCACGGCTCACCCTGATCGCACCGGTCATCGAACTCTCGCTGGAAGCAGACCGCATCGTCGAGCAGGCTGCTGCGAATACCGAACTGTTTCCGACGCCCGCCGCGCAGGCGGAGACTACGAGCCGTCTGATCGAACGCCTGCAAAGCCGTCTCGGCGTTCACGCCGTGCGTCAGCTCGCCCTGTTTGACGATCATCGTCCGGAACGCAGCGTCATCACACCCGCCTTGACCAGCGCCCCGCGCCGTGGCGGCCAGTCCTCGCAGCCCCGGCATGCGACTGCGCGCCCCGCCTGGCTGCTGCCCCGGCCGCTGCCGCTCTCCACCCAGGGACACAAACCGTTCTATCAAAGTCCGCTGACCCTGCTGAGCGGACCGGAGCGCATCGAAACCGGCTGGTGGGACGACAAGCCTGCTACGCGCGACTACTTCATCGCGCAGAACGAAGCGCATTGCCTGCTGTGGATATTCCGCGCACGCGTGCCGAAGGAAGCCGAAAGCGGTGGCTGGTTTCTGCATGGGCTGTTCGGATAAAAATTGAACGATCACTCCATTTCAGAAAATATCTTTTTGCATCAATCACTCGCCAATCACAATAAAAATCATGATTTTCACATGAATGAACATTCAGAATATCTAGCCAAATCGATCACATGTCCGACCTGCTTCCTGCCTATGCCGAACTCCATTGCCAGTCGAACTTCACGTTCCTGCATGGCGCCTCGCATCCGGAAGAACTGGTGGCGCGCGCCCATCGACTCGGATACCGCGGCCTGGCGATCACCGACGAATGCTCCCTGGCGGGCGTGGTGCGCGCGCATGTGGAAGCGGCAAAACGGAAGCTGCATCTGCTCATCGGCAGCGAAATCGGGTTGGCCTGCGGCACCCGGCTGGTATTCCTGGCAACCAACCTGAACGGCTACGGCAATTTGTCGGAACTGATTACGTTGGGGCGAAGGCGTGCCGCCAAGGGCAGCTATCTGCTGCATCGCCAGGACCTCGATGTTGCGGCAGCCGATGCCTCGCCAATGGTCGCAGTCGAACCGGGCTTTGCGCATCTCGCCGGCCTGCCCGACTGCATCGCCCTGTTGATTCCGCAGCGCGGCGCCGGCACCGACATCCTCGCCGAACAGGCCGGCTGGCTGGTCCGTACCTTCGGCGACCGCGCACGCATTGCGGTGGAACTTCTGTGTGGCGCCGAAGACGAAACCTGGCTGACCTGCCTGCGCACCATCGCCGCTGCCCATGCCCTGTCCCTGACCGCGGCGGGCAATGTGCTGATGCACGTGCGTTCGCGCAAACCCCTGCAGGACACGCTGACCGCCATTCGTCTGGGCAAGCCGGTGGCCGAATGCGGATTCGCGCTGCAGCCCAATGCCGAACAGCACTTGCGCTCCCGTCTGCGGCTGGCACAGCTGTATCCTGCCGATCTGCTGGAAGAAAGCGTGCGCATCGCGGAAACGTGCGCGTTTTCCCTCACGGAAATCAGCTATCAGTACCCCAGGGAAATCGTGCCGGAAGGAGAAACGCTGTCCGGCTACCTGCGCCGCCTGACTTATGAAGGCGCCACGCAGCGACGCTTCAGACAGGGCATTCCGCCCGCCATCACGCAACAGATCGATCGCGAACTGGAGATGATCGCCGAGCTGCAGTACGAACCGTTCTTTCTGACCGTATACGACATCGTCCGCTTTGCGCGCAGCAAGAACATTCTGTGCCAGGGCCGCGGCTCGGCCGCCAATTCCATCGTCTGCTACTGCCTTGGCATCACCGAGGTCGATCCGCAGCGCAGCAATGTCCTGTTCGAACGCTTCATCTCGCGCGAACGCAACGAGCCACCTGATATCGATGTCGATTTCGAGCACCAGCGGCGCGAAGAAGTGATTCAGTACATCTATGAAAAATACGGCCGCCATCGTGCCGCCCTTGCCGCTTCGCTGATCACCTACCGGCCGCGTTCGGCCATGAAGGATGTAGGCAAGGCGCTCGGTCTCGATTTCGACCAGGTCAACCGCCTGTCCGCCTCGCACAAATGGTGGGACGGCCGCACCGTGCGCGAGGAACGCCTGCGCGAATGCGGCTTCGATCCTCGCTCTCCCATCGTGCACAAGCTGGTGGAACTGAGCGAGACGCTGATCGGCTTTCCGCGCCATCTGTCGCAGCATGTGGGCGGCTTCGTCATCGCGCGCGACAACCTGGCGCGGCTGGTACCGATAGAGAATGCCGCCATGGAGGGACGCAGCGTGATCGAATGGGACAAGGACGACCTCGAGGCGCTGCGCCTGATCAAGGTCGATGTGCTGGCGCTGGGCATGCTGTCGGCAATACACCGCGCCATCGACATGCTGCGCGTGCAACGCAACGACCCTGCATTCACCATGCAGGACATCAAGGAAGGCGATACCAAAACCTACGACATGATCTGCGCGGCCGATACCATCGGCGTCTTCCAGGTCGAATCGCGCGCGCAGATGTCCATGCTGCCGCGTCTGCAGCCGCGTGAATACTACGATCTGGTGGTGCAGGTCGCGATCGTGCGGCCGGGACCGATACAGGGCGGCATGGTACATCCCTATCTGACGCAGCGGCGCATGCCCAAGGATCAAATCGTGCTGCGCGATGAGCTCAAGGAAGCGCTCACGCGCACTTACGGCGTACCCATCTTCCAGGAACAGGTGATGCAGATCGCGATCAGTGCCGCCGGCTTCACGCCCGGTCAGGCGGACGAACTGCGGCGTGCCATGGGGGCATGGAAGCGCAAGGGCACGCTCGAGCAATACAACGACAAGCTCAAGCGCGGCCTTGCGGCAAACGGATTCGAACCCGAATTTGCCGAACGGCTGATCAGGCAGATCGAAGGCTTCGGCGAGTACGGTTTTCCCGAATCCCATGCCGCCAGCTTTGCCCTGCTGGTCTATGTATCGGCCTGGATCAAGCGGCATTATCCGGCGACCTTTCTGGCCGCCCTGCTCAATGCGCAACCGATGGGCTTCTATTCCGCCTCGCAACTGGTGCAGGATGCCAAGCGGCACGGCGTGCGCGTACATCCGGTCGATATCGCCGCCAGCGATACCGATACCACGCTCGAAGACATTCACGCTGCCGAACCGACTGTGCGGCTTGGCCTGCACATGGTCAAGGGATTGTCCGCCGACGCGGCCGAACGCATCGTCGCGGCACGCGCTGCGCATTCCTTCCGCAGCATCGACGATCTGGCACGCCGCGCCGTGCTGGATCAATTCGAACTCGGTGCACTGGCACGCGCCAATGCCCTGCTGCCCCTGACCGGCCATCGCCGCCAGGCCAAATGGGAAGTTGCCGCCATGCAGCCACCGCCGCGACTGCTGCGCGACGCGCCCATCGCGGAAACCCCGCTCGTCCTGCCCGCCGCCAGCGAAGGGCAGGAAATCGTCGCCGACTACGCCAGCGTCGGCCTCACGCTCAAGCGCCATCCACTTGCCTTGCTGCGCCCTCGCCTCAGGCAGATGAATCTCTCCACTTCACTGGAAATGCGCGGCTTTGCCGACCGCAAGATCGCCCGCACCACCGGCATCGTCACCATGCGGCAGCGCCCTCCCACGGCCAAGGGCACCATGTTCGTCACCCTCGAGGATGAAACCGGCATCACCAATGTCATCATCTGGCCCGCCCTCGTGGAAAAGCAACGCAGCGAAATCCTCAATGCGCAGTTGATGACGGTATTCGGCATCTGGCAAACCAAGGATGGCGTCCACCACCTGGTCGCCAAGCGCATCGTCGATCACACGCATCTGCTCGGTACGCTCCGGGTGCACAGCCGCGACTTCCAGTAAGCGATCTGCCGCACTCGCGCATAAAAAAAGCCGATCCACATGGATCGGCTTGTCGTTGAGTCGGCATGATCGACTCAATACACGCCCTGTGCAACGATCGCATCGGCCAGCTTGACGAAGCCGGCGATGTTGGCGCCATCGACATAGTTGATCGAACCGTCGGCGCGCTTGCCGTGGTGGGCGCAATTGGCATGGATTTCCTTCATGATGCCGTGCAGACGCTCATCGACTTCCGCATGGTGCCACGACAGACGCAGCGCGTTCTGCGACATCTCGAGGCCCGAGGTCGACACGCCGCCGGCGTTGCTCGCCTTGCCCGGCGCATACAGCGTACGCGCCTCGAGGAACACATCGACCGCTTCCAGCGTGGCCGGCATGTTGGCGCCTTCGGCCACGCAGATCGCGCCGTTGGCAACCAGCTTGCGCGCGTCGTCGCCGTCGAGTTCGTTCTGCGTCGCGCATGGCAGCGCGATGTCGACCGGGATGTGCCACGGACGCTTGCCGGCTTCGAACTGCAGGCCGCGCACCTTGGCGAATTCGTCAAGGCGACCGCGCTGGACGTTCTTCCATTCCTTCAGCTCTTCCAGCAGTTCATCGGTGAAGCCTTCCTTGACGTACAGCGTACCGCCCGAATCGGACACGGTCACGACCTTGGCATTGAGCTCCATCGCCTTCTCGGCCGCGAACTGCGCGACGTTGCCGGAGCCCGAAATCGATACCGTCAGGCCATCGAAGGACTTGCCGGCGCGGCGCAGCATCTCTTCCGCAAAATAGACGGTGCCGTAACCGGTCGCCTCGGGACGCATCAGGCTGCCGCCGTAGGCGATGCCCTTGCCGGTGAAGATGCCCGAAGTGTCGTTGGAGAGCTTCTTCATCATGCCGGCCATGAAGCCGATCTCGCGCGCGCCCACGCCGATGTCGCCGGCCGGCACGTCGGTGTCAGAACCAAGGTGGCGATACAGTTCGAAGATCAGCGCCTGGCAGAAGCGCATGACTTCACCGTCGCTCTTGCCCTTGGGATCGAAGTCCGAACCGCCCTTGCCGCCGCCCATCGGCAGCGTGGTCAGCGCATTCTTGAAGGTCTGCTCGAAGGCGAGGAACTTAAGGATCGACAGGTTGACCGACGGGTGGAAACGCATGCCGCCCTTGAACGGGCCGATGGCGGAATTGTGCTGGATACGGAAGGCGCGATTGACCTGGACCTGGCCGCTGTCATCGACCCACGACACGCGGAACTGGATCACGCGCTCGGGTTCCACCAGACGTTCGAGCAGACCTGCCTTGGCGTACTGCGGATTATTCTGGACGAAGGGCCAGAGGCTGGTCATCACCTCACGCACGGCCTGCAGGAATTCGGGCTGGTGCGGATCGCGCTTGGCGATCATGGCCATGAAATCATCGACGCTGCTATAACTCAAGATCACTCCTCACATGGATGGGTAGAAAGCCGACTTTTCGGAAATTTCGTTCAACCCGGAGAGCAGTCCCTATGGCTATCCACAGCCGAATCAATGAAACAATGAAAGTCAGAGGGCCGTAATATAAATGAGAAAGCACGTAAATAGTGCATTAAGCACCGTAAAAGTGCGGTTAATTGAAATATTTTGGTGCATTTTTGACATATCAGGCAATTTGGAAAAACGCTGTTTCCCCTATTTATTGCTTTCAATCCACCACGGCACGATTCGGCATCTTGTCTTTTATGCACTCAAAACGTGCAAAGAAATTCACATTCCTTCACATTCAGACAACTAAAGAAACCCCTCCTTTCTACCGATATGAATGGAATACCGCTACCCACAAACGGATAGCACAATGCCATGCGCGGCAGGTGGCGCCAGAATCAATCAGAACCGGGAATCAGGCGGATGGGGATCTTCGAACACTTTTTCATCACCGCAGCAGCGGCTGATGCCTCCTATCTGCATGGTAGCCATCATCCGGGACTGGTGCTGCTGTCGCTGTTCGTATCGATCTTCTCCGCCACCATGGCGTTGCAGACGGCCCAGATTGCGCGCCGCAGCGAAAACACCGTATATCGGCACATTGCCATCGGCACCGGCACCATCGCACTGGGCGGCGGCATCTGGACCATGCACTTCATCGGCATGCTGGCCTTCGAACTGCCCACGCATGTGCATTACGCCACCAGCCTGACCCTGCTGTCCCTGCTACCGGCCTGCATCGCCTCGTGGCTCGCGCTGCGCATGCTGTCGCGCCCGCATGTCAACCTGCAGCAACTGCTGATGAGCGGCACGCTGGTCGGCCTTGGCATCGGCACCATGCACTACAGCGGCATGGCGGCCATGCAGGCGCCGGTCCTCATGCGCTACGAACCGCTGACCTTCCTGCTGTCCATCGCAGTGGCCGTGCTGCTTGCCATTTTCGCGCTATGGGTGCGCTACGGATTGCGCCGCACGGCGCTGGGTCCTTTCCAACGCTTTCTGGCCAGCGGCACCATCATGGGCCTGGCCATCGCCGGCATGCATTACACCGGCATGGCCGCCGTGCGCTTCATCGGCGAAGCCGGCCCCGCCAGTTCCGGCCTGCTGCTGAACAACACCTATGCGTCGCTGGCACTCTCGACCTTCACCATCACGGTCACGGTCATGGTGGCGGCCGTCAACGGCCTGATCCGGACCCGGGAGCTGTACGTCAGAATGGAAGACAGCCAGTCGCGCCTGCGTGCCACGCTCGATACGGCAGTTGACGGCATCATCACCATCAATAGCCGCGGCCTGATCCAGAGCTTCAATCATTCGGCCGAACGCCTGTTCGGCTGGCAGGCGGAGGAAGTACTCGGACGCAACATCAAGATGCTGATGCCCGAACCCGACCAGTCGCGGCATGACGGCTACCTGCGCAACTATCTCGAATCCGGCGAGGCACGCATCATCGGCACCGGACGCGAGGTCATGGGCTTGCGCAAGGATGGCAGCCTGATGCCGATGCGACTGGGCGTGGGGCGCGTCGATCTGCCGGGAGAACCGATGTTCGTCGGCTTCGTCACCGACATCAGCGAACGCCACGCCCTGGAAGCATCGCTGCGCGAAACGGCGGAACGCGCCGAGCGCGCGGCCGCTGCCAAGAGCACCTTCCTCGCCAACATGAGTCATGAAATCCGCACGCCGATGAACTCCATCATCGGCTTCACCGAACTGCTGCTGCAGAGCGATCTCAGCAATTCCCAGCGCAATCACCTGAACATCATCCGCCAATCGTCGCGCTCGCTGCTTGGACTGATCAACGACATTCTCGATACCACGCGCATGGAAAAAGGCGGACTTTCGCTGGAAACCATCGACTTCTCGCTCAAGGGGCTGGCACTGCAGGTCGAATCCTCGCTGCGGCTGGGCGCGCATGCCAAACGGCTTGCGCTGACCACGCACTATCCGCCCGACATGCACGAATACTTTCGTGGCGACCCGCTGCGCATGCTGCAAATTCTGACCAACCTGGTCGGCAATGCTATCAAGTTCACCGAGCGCGGCGGAATCGACGTGATCTTCTCCCACGAGGAAGACATGGTCCATGTCCAGGTGCGCGATACCGGCATCGGCATGACACCGCAGCAGGTGCAATCGATCTTTGCGCCATTCACGCAGGCCGATGCCTCGATCAGCCGCCGCTTCGGCGGTACCGGGCTCGGCACCACCATTGCGCGCCAACTGGTCGACCTGATGGGCGGCAGCATCGAGGTCGAAAGCGAAGTCGGCCGCGGCAGCACCTTCCACGTGCGCCTGCCGTTGCCGCGTGGCCAGAAACCGGACACGGCGCGCCTCGACACCGTGCACCAGATGCTGCCGCCGCTGCGTATCCTGATCGCCGATGACGTGGCACAGAACCTGGAACTGCTGACACTGACACTGGAAGACGGCAACCATCTTGTCGTCACCGCAGGCGACGGTGCCGAGGCCGTCGAGAAATTCACGGCAGGCAGCTTCGACGTCGTGCTGATGGATGTCCACATGCCGGGCACCGACGGCCTGCAGGCCACGCGCCTGATCCGCCAGCACGAACGACAGACGGGCCGCCCACACACTCCCGTCATCGCGCTGACGGCCAGCGTGATGGCGGAAGATCGACGTGCCGCGCGCCAGGCCGGCATGGATGGCTTCGCCGTCAAACCGCTCGACGTGCCGCACCTGTTCGAAGAGATCGCCCAGGTGCTCAACATCCATGCCGCCATGCCCGCAACAGACAACGGAGGCGAGCAGCAACACGCGCCGTCGATCGACTGGACCACGGGCATCGCGCTGTGGGGAAGCGAGGCCCGGCTGATCAAGGAGATGACAAGCTTCCTGCATGCGATTGCAGCCGACCATCCACTGCCTGCCGCCGATGCCGACATCGACTGGGAACTGCTGCAGGCGAATCTGCACCGCATTCGCGGCGCCGCCGGCAATCTCGCGCTGCCCGAAGTGTCGCATCGCGCGGCAGCGCTGGAAGACATGCTGCGCGCCGGCGGGCGCGACGAACTTCGTCCCCTTGTCGCGAAACTGCAGGCAGCCCTCGAAACTGCCCAGCGCGAGCTTCAGGCAAGCGGTGCCGGGTTGGCTGCATCACCTGCCGTTGTCGCAGCGACGCAACCATCCGACCTGCAGCCGCACATCCAGCGACTGCTGGCATGCATGGCACGCAGCGAACTCGACGACACCGCACTGGAAGCCGTCTGTGCCGGACTCGAGGCCATCGACCAGCGCGCCCAGGCCCAAGCCCTGCGCACCGCGATCGATAACTTCGAATTCGCCCAGGCGCACGTCCTGCTGCAAGAACTGGCCGCAACACATACCGCCGCAACCCCGACATGAACAGGACCATGGCATGCAACGAATGAAAGACCCTCGCCGTACCCTGCTGCTGGTCGATGACGAGCCGGTCAATCTGCAGGTCCTGCGCCATACCCTGCAAGACGATTACCGCCTGCTGTTCGCCAAGGACGGCTACAAGGCGCTGGAACTCGTGCGTACGGAGCACCCGGACCTGATCCTGCTCGACATCATGATGCCGGGGCTTTCCGGCTACGAAGTCTGCCGCGTCCTGAAGCAGGATCTCTCGCTGGCCTCGATTCCGGTCATCTTCGTGACGGCACTGGCCGAAGCGGCCAACGAACAGCAGGGCCTCGAACTCGGCGCAGTCGATTACATCAGCAAACCGTTCAACCCGCACATCGTGCAGGCTCGCGTGCGCACCCATCTGTCACTAGTGCAGGCCAGCGAAGTGCTGCAAACCCGCCTGCAGATCGTGCAATGCCTGGGCGCAGCCGCTGAATTCAAGGACAACGAGACCGGTCTGCACGTGATTCGCATGAGCCACTATGCACGCACCCTGGCGCTGGCGGTCGGCTACAGCAACTGCGCCGCCGACGACCTGCTCCACGCGGCGCCGATGCACGACGTCGGCAAGATCGGCATCCCTGACGCCATCCTGCAAAAGCCGGGCAAGCTGACCGAGGACGAATGGACGATCATGCGGCAGCACACCGTGATCGGCGCGCGCATCATCGGCGAACATCCGTCCGGCCTGCTGCGCATGGCGTCCGTCATCGCCCTCAACCATCACGAGAAGTGGGATGGCAGCGGCTACCCGCACGGGCTCGGCGGCGACGACATTCCCCATGTTGCGCGCATCGTCGCCCTCGCTGATGTGTTCGATGCACTCACCAGTGTGCGTCCCTACAAGCGCGCATGGACGGTCGATGAAGCCCTGGCCCTGATCCGCGAGGAAAGCGGACGGCACTTCGATCCGGAACTCGTCACGGCTTTTCTCGACTGCATCCCGGACGTCCTGCGCATACGCGATCAATGGGCCGACACGCAGGAAAACACCGTGCCGCAGCCACTGTCCGCCGCGTGATCGCTTCGCGCAAAGAAAAAAGGCCGGAAACCGGCCTTTTTTCTTTGCATCTCTTGCCGCCGCAACAGGCGGCACGACGATTACAACTGCTTGCCCGCATCCGGTCCCGAACGCAGCGTGTAGATGTTGTCGATGTGGATCAGCACCGCGAACTTCGGCTGCTTCATGTTGTTGCCGGCCGCAAATTCCAGCGCATTCTCGTAAGGCTTGCTGCCTTCGGTAAAGATTTCCGGCGTCCCGACGAAACGGTAGCCGTCGAGCGCCTCGCGGTCGATGACGGCAATCGCCATCTTGGAGCCGTCGCGGATGTTCTGCAGCGTCTGGCCGCCGGTGTTCTCGTTGTAGATCAGGGTGTTGTCGTCATAGAAGCGCAGCGAGCGCTTGGGGCCGATATCGGGCAGGCCGTCCTTGCTGGTGGTGGCCTGGATCGGCAACTGCTTGGCCAGCATGGCCTTCATGGCGTCGTTCAGTACAGTCATTCGTTTACTCCGGTCGGTTGGGAATGCGCAAATCCTTGACGGAGTGAAGATTCGACTGCCGGCAATGCATTTGCTCCGGAGCCAGATTCTAAACGAAATAAGTATTATTTGTATAATGAGAATCTTTTACAAAAAGATTTCTCCTCATTTCACGGCGTTTTCGGCCCTTTCATGCGCAATACATCGCTTTCTCCCGCCCCGGCCACCGCCTCGCCAGACGCAACCGATTCTTCTTCCATGGCTCCGGATATCCTGCTGAAACAGGCCATGCGCGGCGTCGCATCGACCGTGGTCATCGTCACCACCGGCGACGTGCACGGCGAGCGTCATGCCATGACGGCCAACTCCTTCACTTCCGTCTCGCTGCAGCCACCGACCGTACTGGTCTGCATCAACCTTCAGGCCAGCCTGTACGAACCCGTGCGCAGGCTGGATCGGTTCTGCATCAACATACTGGGGCAGGAACATGAAGACGTCGCCAGGATGTGCAGCGGCCGTGCCGCCGACCGCTTTGTGCATCCTGAATGGCGCTTCAATGGAACGGGCCTGCCCTATCTGGCAAAGGCACAGGCCGTATTGTTCTGCGAGACATCGGGACACCACCTGACACAGACACATGCCGTCGTACTGGGAGAAGTGTCCGGCGGCCTGCAGCAGGCGGCAGCACCTGCACCGCTGCTGTATCTGGACGGGCGCTTCCTGTGCGCGCCAAAATCATGACGGCTATCGCTCATGCGTGACCGAGAAACGATCTGCGCCCGGGGACTCAAAGGGATGGAATGGAAGATAGTGCAGAAAAGAAAAAAGGGACTTGCGTCCCTTTTTTCCTGAAAAGGCTGCAGCATGATCGTGATGCTGCAAACCGTATTGGAGCGGGAGAAGAGTCTCGAACTCTCGACCTATACCTTGGCAAGGTATCGCTCTACCAACTGAGCTACTCCCGCATGTTTTTTACTTCGTGCCGATGGGATCATGCGCACCCATCTATCAAAAAAGGAAGCCTTGTTGAGCTTCCTTTCAAGAAACTGGAGCGGGAGAAGAGTCTCGAACTCTCGACCTATACCTTGGCAAGGTATCGCTCTACCAACTGAGCTACTCCCGCATCGACAACAGGGGTGCATCTTAAAGGCATTGCCTTGCCCTGTCAAGCAATCTTGCACGAAATCAAAGCAGATTTCCGCCCTTTTCCTTGATCAGCGGCCATGCCTTGCGCAGGTAGTAGAACATCGACCACACGGTCAGCACCGCGGCGATCCACAGCAGCTTGTCGCCCCAGAACTGCAGGTTGATGCCGAACAGGTCTTCGTAGTACAGCAGCATCGGAATCGCGGTCATCTGCGCCGCGGTCTTGATCTTGCCGAGCGAGCTGACGGCCACCGACTTGGACGCACCGATGCGCGCCATCCATTCGCGCAGCGCCGAGATCGTGATCTCGCGGCCGATGATGATGAAGGCGATGATGGCATCAACTCTCTGCAGTTCGATCAGCACCAGCAAGGCGCCGGCGACCATCAGCTTGTCGGCCACCGGATCGAGGAAGGCGCCGAACGCCGAGGTCTGGTTCCAGCGCCGTGCGAGGAAGCCGTCGATCCAGTCGGTCAGCGCCGCCACGATGAAGATCACGGTCGCGATCAGGCCCTGGGTCTTGTTGAACGAGCCGAGCCAGGCGTCCGGGATGTAAAGCACGCCGACCATCAGCGGGATCAGCGCGACGCGCAGCCAGGTCAGGAGAATGGGAATATTGAAAGGCATGACAAAAAACGTGTTCTTTCCATTCGGTACCGCGACGCCCGATGACGCCGCCCCCGTAATCTAATGCAATTGCCTGTAAATGTCTTCAGCCAATTGCCGCGAAATGCCTTCCACCGACGACAAATCCTCGATGCTTGCGTCCATCACGCCGCGCAGACCACCGAATCGCGCCAGCAGTTTCTGCCTGCGCTTGGCGCCGATGCCCTCGATTTCCTCGAGGCGCGAGGTCTGGCGCGCCTTGGCGCGCTTGGCACGCATGCCGGTGATCGCGAAGCGGTGCGCCTCGTCGCGGATCTGCGCGATCAGCATCAGCGCGCCCGACTCCTTGCCAAGTTCCTGCGGCGCACGCCCGTCAACGAACACCAGGGTCTCGAGCCCGACCTTGCGCCCTTCTCCCTTGGCGACGCCGACGATCAGGCTGATGTCGAGCCCGAGTTCGGTGAACACCTGGCGCGCCATCTCGACCTGCCCCTTGCCGCCGTCGATCAGCACCACGTCCGGCATCACGCCGTCGCCGTTGGCGACCTTTTCGTAGCGGCGCATCAGCACCTGGCGCATCGCCGCATAGTCATCGCCGGGCGTGATGTCGTTGATGTTGTAGCGGCGGTATTCGCCGTTCTGCATCGCATGGTGATGAAACACCACGCACGACGCCTGCGTTGCCTCGCCCTGCGTATGGCTGATGTCGAAGCATTCGACGCGGAACGCTTCGATGTCTTCCACTTCGATGCCAAGCGCCTCGATCAACAGCCGCGTGCGCGTCTGCTGCGACCCCTGCTCCGACAACAGGCGCGCCAGCGAAATCTCGGCCCCCTTCTGTGCCATTTCCAGCCACTGGCGGCGCGCGCCCTGCGGCTGGAAGATCAGGTTGATGCGGTGCCCGCACTGCGCCATCAACGCCAGCATCAGTTCCGGATCGTCGAAGTCGGTATTCAGGATCAGTGCCGACGGCACGAACTTGTCGATGTAGTGCTGCGCGATGAAGGCCTTGATGACTTCACCCTCGAGCGTCTCGCCTTCGCCGGCCGGCGCCTGATCGACGTGCGTCGGAAAATAGGCGCGGTCGCCGAGATGGCGGCCGCCGCGCACCATCGCCAGGTTGACGCAGGCGCGACCGCCCTGCACCACCACCGCGATGATGTCGATGTCGGCCTCGCTGCCGGTTTCCATGCTCTGCTGATGCAGCACGCGCGACAGTGCCGTGATCTGGTTGCGCACCACCGCAGCCTGCTCGAAATTCAACTCCTCGGCATGCGCCTGCATCTTGGCCTGCAAGGTATCGAGCACCTCGCTCTGGCGGCCGCGCAGGAACATCGCGGCGTTCTCGACGTCGAGCGCGTAGTCTTCCCTGCTGATGAAATCCACGCATGGCGCGCTGCAGCGATTGATCTGATGCAGCAGGCAGGGTCGCGTACGGTTGGCGAACACCGAATCCTCGCAGGTGCGCAGCAGAAAGACCTTCTGCAGAATCTGCATCGATTCCTTGACCGCCCAGCCGCTCGGAAACGGGCCGAAGTACTGGTTTTTCTTGTCGACTGCGCCGCGGTAGTAGGCCATGCGCGGAAAGGCGCCGCCAGTAATCTTCAGGTAGGGATACGATTTGTCGTCGCGGAACAGGATGTTGTAGCGCGGCTGCAGCGTCTTGATCAGGTTGTTCTCGAGCAGCAGCGCCTCGGCCTCGCTGCGCGTGACGGTGGTCTCGAGCCGCGCAATGCGCTCGACCATCAGCGCCGTGCGCGGACTCGCGATGTTCTTCTGGAAATAGCTCGAAACGCGCTTCTTGAGATCGCGTGCCTTGCCGACGTAGAGCAGATTGTCGTCGGCGTCGAAGTAGCGATAGACGCCCGGCAGGTTCGGCAGCTTCGCTACCGTTTCGAGCAGCAACGCACGTATTTCCTGCGCGCCAGTTTCCGGTCGATCGGACATGTGCGTCCCCTGCGTCATCCCGCGCCGGCTGCCAGGTCGAGCGCCGTCTTGCGCGCGGACTGGTAGCGTGCATCCTGCTGCAATTCGTCCCAGCCGAGCGCCGGCGTGCGCGGCATCAGTTCGGCGATGCGCGCCGCCGATTCGGCGGCGGCGCGGCCCGGCTTGATGCGCAGCCCCGCCAGCAGTTGGTCCGCGCGTTCCGGCGAATTGCAGACCAGCACCATGTCGCAGCCGGCGTCCAGCGCGGCGTGCGCGCCGTCCACCACGGTGCCGGCAAAGCGCGCACCTTCCATGCTGAGATCGTCGCTGAAGATGATGCCCTTGAAGCCGAAGCGCTGGCGCAGCATGGTCAGCCACTTGTGCGAAAAGCCGGCCGGATTCCGGTCCACCTTGGGATAGATCACGTGCGCCGGCATCACGCCGGCCAGGCTCAGGCCGAGCCAGCCATACGGTGCGGCGTCTTCGGCAAGAATGGCATCGAGCGTGCGTTCGTCAACCGGAATCTCGAGGTGCGAGTCGGCCTTCACATAGCCGTGCCCCGGAAAGTGCTTGCCGCAGTTGCGCATGCCGGCCAGCGCAAGACCATGGTTGAGGCTCTTCGCCAGCAGCGTGACCACGCGCGCATCGCGATGGAAGGAACGGTCGCCGATCACGCCCGACTCGCCGTAGTCGAGATCGAGCACCGGCGTAAACGACAGATCGACGCCGCAGGCACGCAGCTCGCTCGCCAGCACGTAGCCGACGTCGGTCGCGGCCTTGGTCGCCGCCAGCACGTCGCGATCCCACAACTGACCCAGCTTGCGCATGGACGGCAGGTGCGTGAAGCCGTCCGTACGGAAGCGCTGCACGCGGCCGCCTTCGTGATCAACCGCGATCACGATGCCGGGACGCGCCTCGTGAATGGCGGCCGTCAGCGCCGTCAGCTGCGCGCGGTCGCGATAGTTGCGTGCGAACAGGATCACGCCGCCCGTCAGCGGATCGCGGATGCGGCGGATATCGTTCTCGTCGAGTTCGGTGCCGACCACGTCGAGCATCACGGGGCCGAAGGCGCCCGGCAGGTTGGCGTGTACTGCGTTCATGTCTTCTCCACAATCACGAAGGCGACCGCGTAATCGACTTCGTCGGTAATCGTCACCTGCGCGCTCAGACCGTTTTCGCGCATGAATCGTTCGAGCGCGCCGCTGGTCACGACGACCGGCTTGCCGCTCGGCGCGTTCAAGGTCTGCATCGCGCGCCAGGTCATCGGCATGTGCATGCCGAGTCCGATCGCCTTGGAAAACGCTTCCTTGGCCGCGAAGCGCGTCGCCAGGAAGCGCAGGCCGCGCGCCTCGACCTTGGCCTTGCGGCGATGATATTTCTCCAGCTCCTGGTCGCCGAGCACGCGTTCCGCAAAACGGTCGCCGTGGCGGCCGAGCGCCGCTTCCACGCGCGAGATCTGGATGATGTCGGTGCCGATGCCGTAGATCATGCGCGCTCCGCCATGTGCCCGGACAGGCGCGCCGCCACCATGATGGCCTTCATCTCGCGCACCGCGTTCTGCCAGCCGGCGAACACCGCGTGCGCGACGATCGCGTGGCCGATGTTGAGTTCGGCGATATCGGCAATCGCGGCGATCGCCTGCACGTTGGTGTAATGCAGGCCGTGGCCGGCATTGACCTTGAGGCCATGGCGCACGCCTTCGGTCACGGCATCGCGGATGCGCGCCAGTTCGCGCTGCTGTTCGGCATCGTCGTGCGCGTCCGCGTAGCGGCCGGTGTGCAGTTCGATCACGCGCGCGCCGGTTTCCTCGGCGGCCGCGATCTGTTCGGCATCGGGATCGATGAACAGGCTCACGCGAATGTCCTGCGCGTGCAGTTGCCGCACGGCGGCGCTGACCTCGGTGAAATGACGCACCACGTCGAGCCCGCCTTCGGTCGTCACTTCCTCGCGCCGCTCGGGCACCAGACAGACGTCCTGCGGGCGGATGCGGCAGGCGAAGTCGATCATTTCCGACGTCACCGCCGATTCGAGATTCATGCGCGTGCGCAATTGCGGACGGATCAGTTCGACATCGGCATCCTTGATGTGGCGGCGATCCTCGCGCAGGTGCAGCGTGATTGCATCCGCGCCCGCCTCTTCGGCCAGCAGCGCGGCCTGCAGCGGATCGGGATAGGACGTGCCGCGCGCATTGCGCAGCGTGGCGACGTGGTCGATGTTGATGCCGAGCTCGATGCCCGGATGATTGGGTTGCAGGAAGCTCATGAATGTTCCGTCAAAGCTGCAGCAGATCGATCAGGATCTGACGCGTGTTCAGGGTGGCGCCATGCAGATGATGCGCAAGCAGGAAGCGCATCAGGAACTTGCTTTGCGTCTGCGTGGTGGCGTCCGCATAGTCTTCATTATCCATATCCAGCAGCGTCTTGCCGAGGACCTTGGGCGCGGTGTCGGCGACGTGCGCGGGACGCGGTCCCGCTTCCGGATCGATCACGTACAGCAGATCGGCGATCACCGTCTCGCGACTGACCGTACAGCGCGTCCAGTCGCCGGCCACGCCGCTTTCCTTGAGCAGCGCGCGCTCGAACTTGCGCAGCACGATGGCCGGTGGCTCGTCGTGCGCAAGCTGGTTGAGCGCGCTCGTATAGTGGGAGAACAGTGCCGGATGCGGATCGTCGCGCACCAGCAACTTGACCAGCAGTTCGTTCAGGTAGAAGCCGCACAGCAGCGCCGATTTCTCGAGCGGCAGCAGGCCACCGACCCACTCGGCCGCCGTCAGCGTGCGCACTTCCGATTTGCCGCTCCAGCTCAGCGACAGTGGCTGGAAAGTCTGCAGCACGCCGCGCAACCTGGAATGCGGGCGCTTGGCGCCCTTGGCCACCAGCGCGACACGGCCGTGATCGCGCGACAGCACATCGACGATCAGGCTGGTTTCCTTGTAGGGATAGCTGTGCAGCACGAAGGCCGGCTGGTCGGCGATGCGCAATTCCTTCTCGGCCGGACGTGCACGCCGCGCCGGCGCTTTCGCCGGTTCCTTGGCGTCGGAAGACAGGGAAGAAATGTTGTCGGCGGAAATGACGGCCATCGGCGTCCGCTTATTCGTAGCCGTAGGCGCGCAGACCGGCTTCGTTGTCGGCCCAGCCGGATTTGACCTTGACCCAGATCTCGAGATAGACGGGACCGCCGAACAGGCGCTCCATGTCGAGCCGCGCCTGGGTCGAGATGTCCTTCAGGCGCGCGCCCTTGTTGCCGATCACCATTGCCTTGTGCGTGTCGCGCTCGACCAGGATGGCGGCAAACACACGGCGCAGATCGCCTTCCTGCTGAAACTGTTCGATCAGCACGGTGCTGGTGTAGGGCAGCTCGTCGCCGACGAAGCGGAACACCTTCTCGCGCACGATCTCGGCCGCCAGGAATTTCTCGCTGCGGTCGGTGATGTCGTCTTCGCCGAACACCGGCGGATTCTCCGGCAGATGCGTGCGAATCTCGCTCTGCAGGTTGTCGAGCTGAAAGCGCAGCTTGGCCGAGACCGGCACCACGGCCGTGAAGTCGCGCCTGGCGGCGACCTGCTGCGCAAACGGCATTAGCCCCGCCTTGTCCTTGATACGGTCCGACTTGTTGATGACGAGGATGCACGGCACATCGGCCGGGATCAGGTCCAGCACCTGCTGGTCGGCCTGGCCGAAGGTGCCGGCCTCGATCACGTAGAGGATCACGTCGGACGCGGTCAGCGTATTGGTGACGGTGCGGTTCAGCGTCTTGTTCAGCGCGTTCGAATGGCGGGTCTGGAAACCCGGCGTATCGACATAGACGAACTGCGCGTCGTCCGTGGTCTGGATGCCGGTGATGCGGTGCCGCGTGGTCTGTGCCTTGCGCGAGGTGATGCTGACCTTGGCGCCGATCAGCTGGTTCATGAGCGTCGATTTACCGACATTGGGGCGGCCGACGATGGCGATGTAACCGCATCGAAAGTCGGGCTGCGCGTGGGATTCAGTCATGCAATCTTTGTCTGGGAAGAAGTGGTGGCGGCCGCGGTTTCCGCCTCGCCGTCATGGTGGGCGGCCGGCGCGATCAGGCTCTGCTGGCGATCGTCGTTGACGGCCGCCGGTTCGTCGGTCGCGACCGGTGGATTGCCGGCGATACGGCTATCGGCACCGGCTTCGGATTTAGCCTTGCCTTCGCCGCGCGATTTGGGCACCGGCTTGGCGCGTTCCTCGGCCGGATGATCGCCCTGCACGGTGGCGATGCCGGCCAGCTTCAACTGCGCCGTACGCGGGCGGCTCTTGCGCGCGGTAGCCGGCGTCTTCGCCAGCGCTACCTGCACCGCTTCCAGCGCCAGCTTGGCCGCGGCCTGCTCGCCCGCGCGGCGGCTGCCGCCGGTGCCGAACACCTGGATGTCGAGCTTGGGCACCAGGCATTCGACCTCGAATTCCTGGTTGTGCGCGGCACCATGCGTGGCGACCACGTTGTACTGCGGCAGCGGAATCTTCTTGCCCTGCAGGTATTCCTGCAGCAGGGTCTTGGCATCCTTGCCGAGCGTCTTGGGATCGACGGTGTCGAGGATCGGGATGTAAAGCGCGCGGATCACGTCGCGCGCGGCGTCGAAGCCGGCGTCAAGGTAGATTGCGCCGAACAGGGCTTCCAGCGTATCGGCCAGGATCGATGGCCGGCGGAAGCCGCCTGACTTGAGTTCACCCTCGCCCAACCGCAGGAACTGCGAGAGTTCGAGGCGCTGCGCGATCTCGTACAGCGACTGCTGCTTGACGAGATTGGCACGCAGGCGCGAGAGGTCGCCTTCGTCGATCTTGGTATAGCGGTCGAACAGCAGCGACGCCACCACGCAGTTCAGGATGGAGTCGCCAAGGAACTCCAGACGCTCGTTATGCACCCCGCTGTGGCTGCGATGCGTCAGGGCCTGCTGCAGCAAGACAACATCCCTGAATGTATGGCCCAGCCGGGTCTGCAATAACATCAAATCCATCGTTTCATCGCTTCACGCTTGCGCGCGTCCTTTTTTCATCCGTTCATGGTACCGCAGGTTGGGCCGTTCGACTGTCGCCAGTGGAGGCTTCGTAGTCGATCAACAGGCTGACCGGCCCTGCCAAAGGAATGACTTTCTGATAAGCAAAAGAAAGCTCGGTCTGGTCGCCCTGGCGCACGATATCGAGATCGCTGCCCTTGAGCGAAGTGATATAGCCCACCTCGGCCTGCCGGTTGAAAGCCGCCCGCATTTCCTGCGGCGAGCCGCCTGCGGCCTTGATGCTCTGGATGGCCTTCTTGGCCGACAGGTACTCTGTCACCGTCGGCACCACCTTCATTGCCAGAACGGCAATGCCTCCGATAATTGCCAGAAAAATAATTAAATTCAAGAGCGAAACACCTTGCTGCCTGCTACGCGGAAACAATGACGATGCCATGCAACACTCCCTGAATGTTTTCTTATTGGAAACGTCCAATCCGGCCCAGATCGCCCAGGTTCAGCCAGATGAAGAAGGCGCGGCCGACGATGTTCTGGTCGGGCACGAAGCCCCAGTAGCGGCTGTCCAGACTGTTGTCGCGATTATCCCCCATCATGAAGTATTGTCCAGCGGGGACCTTGCAGACGAAGCCTTCGCTGTCGTAGGTGCAGTTTTCGCGATGCGGGAAATCATGCGGGTTCGGCACATAGGCCGGCACGCGCGGATTGTTGAGGATGCGGTGGTCGGTCTCGCCCAGTTTTTCCTTGAACTGGCGCGAATAACTGAGCGTTTCCTCGTCCAGATAATCGCGCAGCGGTTCATAGCTCACCGGCGTGCCGTTGACGATCAACTTCTTGTTCTTGTAGGCCACGGTGTCGCCAGGCACCCCGACCACGCGCTTGATATAGTCGAGCGCCAGGTTTTCGGGGTACTTGAACACCATGACATCGCCGCGCTGCGGCTCGCCGATTTCGATGATCTTCTTGTTGATGATCGGCAGTCGAATGCCGTACTCATACTTGTTGACCAGGATCAGGTCGCCCACTTCCAGCGTCGGCAGCATGGAGGTTGACGGAATCTTGAACGGTTCGTAGAGAAACGAGCGCAGAAAGAACACCAGCGCAATCACCGGGAAAAAGCTGCCCGAATACTCGATCCAGGTCGGCTGGCGCAGCAGCGAAGCCTTGAGCGCGGCGCGGCCGTTGTCGTCCGGCTTGACGCCCTCGCCCGCCAGACGCGCATTGCGCGCATCGAATTCGGCCAGCACGGCTTCGGCCTTTTCCTCGCGCTTGCGAGACAGATAGAAACGGTCCAGCACCCAGATGACGCCCGTGCCGATGGTCAGCACGAACAGGATCAGCGAAAAATTGCCCAGTATGTCTTGCAATGTCATTTGTCTTCCACTTGTAGAATGGCCAGGAATGCTTCCTGCGGAATCTCGACCGATCCCACCTGCTTCATGCGCTTCTTGCCGGCCTTCTGTTTCTCGAGCAGCTTGCGTTTGCGGCTGATATCGCCGCCATAGCACTTGGCCAGCACGTTCTTGCGCATGGCCTTGACGTTCTCGCGCGAAATGATGTTGGCACCGATGGCAGCCTGGATCGCAACGTCGAACATCTGGCGCGGAATCAGCTCGCGCATCTTGGCCGCCACCGCGCGGCCGCGGAACTGCGCCGCGGTACGGTGCACGATGATGGCCAGTGCATCGACCTTCTCGCTGTTGATCAGCATATCGACCTTGACCACGTCGGACGCGCGGTTCTCCTTGAACTCGTAATCCATCGACGCATAGCCGCGCGAGGTCGATTTGAGCTTGTCGAAGAAGTCGAGCACGATCTCGGCCATCGGCATCTCATAGACCAGCTTGACCTGCTTGCCGTGATAATTCATGTCCATCTGCACGCCGCGCTTCTGCGTGCACAGCGTGATGACCGAACCCACGTATTCCTGCGGCATGTAGAGATTGACGGTGACGATCGGCTCGCGGATTTCCTCGATCCTGGACGGCTCGGGCATCTTGGACGGGTTGTCGACCATGATGGTGCTGCCATCGCGCTGGATGACCTCGTAGATCACGGTCGGCGCGGTCGTGATCAGGTCCATGTCGAACTCGCGCTCGAGACGTTCCTGCACGATCTCCATATGCAGCAGTCCCAGGAAGCCGCAACGGAAGCCGAAGCCCAGCGCCTGCGAGACTTCCGGTTCGTACATCAGCGCCGCGTCGTTGAGCTTGAGCTTCTCGAGCGAATCGCGCAGCGCATCGTACTGGTTGGCCTCGACCGGAAACAGGCCGGCGAACACCTGCGGCTGCACTTCCTTGAAGCCGGGCAACGGCGCGGCAGCCGGCTGGCTGACCAGCGTCACGGTATCGCCCACGCGCGCCGCCTTCAGTTCCTTGATGCCGGCGATGATGAAACCCACCTGTCCGGCCGTCAGTTCGTCGCGCGCGATCGACTTCGGCGTGAACACGCCCACGCTTTCCACCAGGTGCGTGGTGCCAGTCGCCATCAGGCGAATCTTGTCCTTGGGCCGCAGCGTGCCGTTCTTGACGCGCACCAGCATCACCACGCCGACGTAGTTGTCGAACCACGAATCGACGATCAGCGCCTGCAGCGGCGCGGTGGCGTCGCCAACCGGCGGCGGCACCTTGGCGATCAGCGATTCCAGCACGTCCTGCACGCCGAGGCCGGTCTTGGCCGAGCAATGCACGGCATCACTGGCATCGATGCCGATGACTTCCTCGATTTCGGCACTGGCGCTGTCGGGATCGGCCGAAGGCAGGTCGATCTTGTTGAGCACCGGCACCACTTCCACGCCGAGGTCGAGCGCGGTGTAGCAGTTGGCGACCGTCTGCGCCTCCACGCCCTGCGAAGCGTCAACCACCAGCAGCGCGCCTTCGCAGGCCGATAGCGAACGGCTGACTTCATAGCTGAAATCGACGTGGCCCGGCGTATCGATGAGATTGAGATTGTAAATCTGGCCGTCTCTGGCCTTGTAGGTCAGCGCTGCGGTCTGCGCCTTGATGGTAATGCCGCGCTCGCGCTCGATATCCATCGAATCGAGCACCTGGGCTTCCATTTCACGATCGGACAGGCCGCCGCACAATTGAATGATGCGATCGGCGAGCGTGGATTTGCCATGGTCGATGTGAGCGATGATGGAAAAATTGCGGATGTTGTTCATTAACCAATTAACGACTACAAAAAAAGCGCTCCATGCGGGAACGTTCTTCCCAGGCGAGCGCCTTGTGACAGATGGATGACGGCCCCGGCATTCTACCGGAATTCAGAGGGGAAAAGCCGGCAAATTGCAGCCGCCCGAACCCTGCCGCACTGCCTGCCCGCTCACTGTGCGGCCTCGGCAAACGCACGTACCGCCGCTTCGTCGAGAAAATAGTGACAGAGTTGCATTGCCTCGCCGGTTGCTTTCACCCCCAGCAGCACCGGCACCAATTCGTCGTAGCGCGCCACCAGATCGGAATCCGCATCCACATCCACCACGTCCAGCGTATAAGGCATGTCCAACTGCAGGCCGATCAGCGCGGCCCGCATGTCCTCGCAAAGGTGGCAATAGCTGCGCGAATAGAGAATGAATCGGAGCACGCGAAGATCCAAAAGAAAAAGGCTGCAGGCCTCGCGGCATGCAGCCTTTGGTTCGATTGCCCTACTGCCCTTTTATTACGGCAGGGGCTTGACCGTCACGAACTGCGATGAGTCGCCGCGCCGTACCAGCAACAGCGTGGTTTTCTTCGCATCCAGCTTGGCGACCAGCTCGTTGAACTGCCTGCTGTCCTTCACATCCGTGTTGTTGACCCGCAGGACGATATCGCCTGCGCGCAGGCCAGCACGCGCTGCCGCTCCCTCCGACATTTCAACCAGCGCACCGCCATCGATATTCAGGGCGCGCAATTGCGTCGGCGTCAGATCGGCAACCACCAATCCCAGCATGTTGGCCGAACGCGGCGCTTTCGGATTCTGCTGTTGCGGCGCGGCCGTCTGATCGGATTCGAGTTCGACGATATTCACGCTCAGATCGCGCTGCGCACCCTTGCGCCATACGGTCACGGTCGAACGCGAACCGGGCTTGGTGGCGCCCACGATGCGCGGCAGGTCGCTCGAACGTTCGATCTGCGTGCCATTGAATTTCAGGATCACGTCGCCCGCCTCAAGGCCGGCCTTCTCTGCCGGACCGTCTGGCTCCACGCGCTGCACGAGCGCACCCTGCGCGCGCGCCAGGCCCAGCGATTCGGCGACATCCTTGGTCACTTCGCCGATCTGCACGCCGATGCGGCCGCGCGTGACCTTGCCGGTCGTGCGCAACTGATCCGCCACGCGCATCGCTTCATCGATCGGCACCGCGAACGAGATGCCCATGAAGCCGCCCGAGCGGCTGTAAATCTGAGAATTGATGCCGATCACCTCGCCACGCATGTTCAGCAACGGGCCGCCCGAGTTGCCCGGATTGACCGCGACATCGGTCTGGATCAGCGGCAGGTAGTCGCCGGTGTCGCGCGCCTTGGCAGAAACAATGCCGGCGGTCACGGTGCTGTCGAGTCCGAACGGCGAACCGATCGCGACCACCCATTCACCGACGCGGATCTTGTCGGAATCGCCCATCGTCAGCCGAGGCAGGTTGCTGCCCTCGATCTTGACGATCGCCACGTCGGTACGCTTGTCGGCACCCACGATCTTGGCCTTGTATTCGCGCTTGTCGGTCAGCGTCACATAGACTTCATCGGCGCCGTCGATCACGTGCGCATTGGTCATGACGAAACCGTCGGCCGAGATGATGAAGCCGGAACCCACGCCGCGCGGCACCTGTTCCTCGACTTCAGGCGCGGCATTCGGTTGCTGGCGACGGCGCGGCGCCGGCTGCTGCGGCAGCGGTGCGCCGAAGAAGCGGCGGAAGAACTCCTGCATTTCCTCGTCCTGCGTCATCGCTCCGCTGGCGTTGGAGCGTACGCGCTCCGTAGTACGGATATTGACGACGGCCGGTCCGGCTTTTTCCGCCAGATCCGTGAAGTCCGGCAAGCCGGCCACGGAAGTCGCCGCCAGCGCCGATGGCGCCAGGCCAGCAGCAGCGGGAACGAACAATGCGCCGATGGCACTCAGCAGCGCAACCGAGAATTGTTTACGGAACAGCTCTTTCGTTTTCATACAACCTGACAGGGAAGGAAGAAAATTAGGGATTGAACTCGATGGAGTTGGCGACCTGCCGGATCGCGGCCGCCGGCACTTCGCCGACGATGGTCAGCCAGTAATCGCCCTGGCGCTTGCCGACGATGTTCATGGCGCCCTGCTGCATCGTGCCTTCGGTGCGGCTCTGCGAGCCGGCTTCGATGAAGACGGAGATGGCTGCCAGACCGTCGGTATAGACGATCTGCGAGACTTCACGCTGCACCGGCTGACCGCCCTCGGCGGGCACGTCGGTCACCAGGCGTTTCATCTGACGCGTCTTCTTGAAGCCTGGCGGCATGGCCTTGACCGACCAGCCGGACAGGTCGGCATCCTGCATCACCGCGTTCTCGACCTGCCAGCCCTGGGTATTGCGGAAGCTCGGCTTGACCGACGCCGCATCCACATTGCCGATCACGATCTGGGTGAAGGCGATCTGCTCGACCACGTCGTTCTTTTCATTGAGCGTCTGCGCCTTCAGCAACAGGCCGGTCGACTGCTCGACCCACAGCTTGTAGCCGTAGCGCAGCTTGTCCCTGGGCGCGAGGACGATAGTCTGGCAATCATGACCGGCCACGCGGCCGACCTCGCCCTTCTTCAACGCATAGTGCTGCAGCAGTTCGTCCGGCTGCGCGCCAAGGATGGCCGGGAACACATCCTGCGAGACACGCTTCTCGACGCGAATGGATTTGTTCTCCGGCACGTAGCAGGCGATTTCCTCGTTGTTGCGGATGTACTCGCGCGGCTTGCCGTCGAGGATCTCGAGCTTCTCGAGCTCGTTGCGACCGCTGCGGATATGCGAGATGCGCGAGGTGCGCACCTGGTTGCCCTGCTGATAGACAAAAGTACCGGAGTAATCGAGCTGCTTGGCGGAAGTCTGAATCTTCTTCAGCCATACCTGCGCATCACGTGCCTCGCCGGCCTGCTCGATACTCTCGGCATGGGAGGTAAATGCCAGCAGGCTCGAAAAAAGAACTACAAACTTGAAGAGGCCTAATGTCTGCCGCATAACCGTTATTTTTCCGAATCAACGGCGAAGGTCGCCGAGCGCGCATATTGTGCCGTGCTGTAAACAGATGGCGAGAAGCGTTGATGCGCCGCCAGATAATCGTCGATGCGCGGGTCGCGCAGGACTTCTCCGTTTTCACTGGAGACGCTGACCGTCTCCGGCGTTGCGCTTGCCACTACAACCGGCTGCGCAACCGGAGCAGACGCCAGGGTCGGCGCCTGTTGCGGCAGCATGTTGGGTACCGCGAGGAAAGCCACCGCAGCAACAGCCGCTGCAGCCATGCCGGGCACGGCAAAACGCCTGACGCTGCCGGTTTGCGGAGTAGCGGCGTTTTTTTTGTTGACCGGCGCCAGGATCGTCGGCTCGGCCTCCAGACGCGCAAACATGCGCTGGTTGAAGTCCGCGCTCAATGGCAGATTCAGTTCATCGGAACGCAGCGCATCACCGATCTGGTGATAGATGTCCCACGCACCACGTGCTTCTTCCTGACGCAAAGCCGCCAGCGCGATATCGACCTGCCCGTCGGCCAGTTCGCTATCGATCAAGGCAGAAATCTGTTCCCGCGTCATGTTCATCGTATTCATCACACCCTCGAAAAATTAAGGCTACCCCTGTATTTGCAACAAAACAGCGTTTTATATCTTTACCAACGTTTGTCGAGTGCCGTATCCAGCAGCGGCCTTAACTTCTCCGAGATGGCTTCGCGCGCCCGGAAGATCCGGCTGCGCACCGTGCCGATCGGACAACCCATCGACTCGGCAATCTCGTCATAACTCAATCCCTCGATCTCTCGCAGGGTAATCGCCATGCGCAACTCTTCAGGCAGTTCCCCCATCGCCACGTTCAGCGTCTGGGCAATCTGCTTGGTTGCCAACAACGATTCCGGTGTATTGATATCTCTTAGGTGATCGCCGTCGTCAAAAGTTTCGGCCTCCTCGACATCGGCTTCGGTGGAGGTCGGCGCGCGACGTCCCTGTGTCACCAGATAGTTCTTGGCCGTATTGATGCCGATTCGATAAAGCCACGTATAGAACGCCGAATCGCCGCGAAATTGCGGCAGCGCACGATACGCCTTGATGAATGCTTCCTGCACCACATCTTCGGCTTCCGCCTGGTCGCGCACGAGCCGCGAAACCAGTCGCATCAATTTTCGTTGGTACTTGACCACCAGCAGCTCGAAAGCCTTCTTGTCGCCACCCTGCACTCGCTCGACAAGCTGTTGGTCAATATCGCGTTCTGTCGTCAATCCTGGTCCCTTGTAATGCTGCAACACGCACGCGGTTCGAGCTGTTGACTGGACGTAACATGAATTAGTTCAAAGATTCCGACATTAATTCTGCCGCACCTGCGGTGCTTCTGCTGCGGAAGCGCGCATTGCGAGCCATCGGCAGGCCACCAGCAACGCATGGAAAGTTTCCGCAGGAACGCAATCGCGCAATATCACGATCACTTCCTTGCTGCCTGCTGCGTCCTGCAAATGCAAAATCATCAAGTGCGACCACAGCGTCGAAACCGGCAGCAGCCGCCATGTCCGGGCATCTTCCTCGGCGAATACAGCCGGCATGCCCGGCGTCACTCCCTGCAACCGGATCTGGCCGTTGGCGGATATCATCAGCCGTTGCCAGCCTTGACGCCTCGACCAGCTGCGCCAGCAAAAGAATGCAATGATCGCACATCCGGGAAACAATCCCCACCACACGTACGTCTGCACGCCGTTTGCCGCGACGAATCCGGCCGGCAAGGCAACCACCCCGGCCAGCACGCACATCGCTGTCAGCATCCGTGACAGCAATCTTGACGGTTTGATCAGGGCGCTGACCGCGATCGACATGACGAAAAGGAAAAAATCCGGTCATCCTCTCGGATGGACCGGATTCGATCAGACCTTGCCGAAGATCAGCGTACCGTTGGTACCGCCGAAACCGAAGTTGTTCTTCATCGCATATTCGATCGGCATGGCGCGCGCCGTGTTGGCGCAGTAATCAAGATCGCATTCCGGATCCTGATTGAAGATGTTGATGGTCGGAGGCGAGACCTGATGATGCAGGGCCAGCACGGTGAAGACCGATTCCAGCCCGCCGGCGCCGCCGAGCAGGTGGCCCGTCATCGACTTGGTCGAGTTGACGGTCAGCTTCTTCGCGTGCTCGCCGAATGCCGCCTTGACCGCATCCGATTCGTTCTTGTCGCCCAGCGGCGTCGAGGTGCCGTGCGCGTTCAGGTACTGCACCTGGTCGGCATTGATCTCCGCATTCTTGAGTGCGTTGACCATGCTGCGACGCGGACCATCCATGTTCGGCGCGGTGATGTGATACGCATCGCCGCTCATGCCGAAGCCGGCCAGTTCCGCATAGATCTTTGCGCCGCGCGCCTTGGCATGCTCGTATTCCTCGAGCACCATGACGCCCGCACCTTCGCCGAGCACGAAGCCGTCGCGATCCTTGTCCCACGGACGCGATGCCGTTGCCGGATCGTCATTGCGGGAGGACAGTGCGCGCGCCGCGGCAAAACCGCCGAGGCCGAGCGGCGAAATCGTCGATTCCGCGCCGCCGGCGATCATGACGTCGGCGTCACCGTACTCGATCATGCGACCGGCTGCGCCGATCGAATGCAGGCCGGTGGTACACGCCGTGACGATCGCCAGGTTCGGCCCCTTGAAGCCGTAGATGATCGACAGGTGGCCGGAGATCATGTTGGTGATCGAGGCCGGCACGAAGAACGGGCTGATGCGGCGCGGGCCGCGATTGGTCAGTTCCGCATGCGTTTCCTCGATCAGCGGCAGGCCGCCGATACCGGAGCCGACCAGAACGCCGATGCGCTCCGCATTTTCTTCGGTCACGACCAGTCCGCTGTCCTTGACAGCCTGCATGCCTGCCGCGATGCCGTAATGGATGAAGGTATCCATATGACGCGCTTCCTTGGCAGGAATGTACTCGTCGATATGGAAGTCTTTTACTTCACCGGCGAAATGCGTGCTGAACGGCGACGCATCGAACTTGGTAATGGTGGCGATCCCGGATTTGCCCGCAGTCAGAGCATTCCATGCATCGGCGACGCTGTTGCCAACAGGAGAGATACATCCAAGACCGGTGACAACAACACGACGTTTACTAGAGCGGCTCAAGCAATTCTCCTGGAGTCGTTCAGATTTACGCTTTGACGTGTGCCTTGGCGTAGTCGATCGCCTGCTGCACCGTGGTGATTTTCTCTGCTTGTTCGTCAGGGATTTCCATTTCGAACTCGTCTTCGAGTGCCATCACGAGTTCAACGGTATCCAGAGAATCGGCGCCGAGGTCATCGACGAAGGACGATTCGATCTTGATGTCTGCTTCGGCGACGCCGAGTTGTTCAGCGACGATTTTCTTAACGCGTTGTTCGATGTCCGACATGTTTAACTCCAATGAGTGATTACAGAAAGTGCGCGCATTTTAGCAGGTTTGCGCATCGATAATTCACTTTCGGCTTTTGTCCCCAAGAAACGGGAAACATGCGCCAAAAGTGCCCAATTAAAAACAACTTAGCTCATGTACATGCCGCCGTTGACGTGCAGCGTGGTACCGGTGATATAGCTCGCCTGCGGCGATGCCAGGAAGGCGACGGCGCCCGCGATATCCTCGGGCTCACCCAAACGGCCAAGCGGAATCTGTGCCTTCAGGCCGTTGATCTGCTCTTCGTTGAGTGCCTTGGTCATGTCGGTGTCGATGAAGCCCGGTGCGATGCAGTTGACGGTGATGCCACGGCTGCCGATCTCGCGCGCCAGCGCACGGCTCATGCCGGCCACGCCCGCCTTGGCCGCAGCATAATTCATCTGGCCCGGATTGCCGGCAGAACCCACGACCGAAGTAATGTTGATGATGCGTCCCTGGCGCGCCTTCATCATGCCGCGCAGCACGGCGCGCGACAGGCGACCGACAGCGGTCAGATTGGTGGCGATCACGCTGTCCCACTCCTCGTCCTTCATGCGCATGGCGAGCTGATCCTGCGTGATGCCGGCATTGTTGACGAGAATGGTCACGGCGCCGACTTCCTTCTGGATGTCGTCGATGACGGCAGCCGAACGTGCGGCGTCATTGACGTCGAGCACGATGCCCTTGCCGCCTTCGCCCAGGTATTCCGAAATGGCGGCTGCCCCCGATTCCGAGGTGGCGGTGCCGATCACCCTGGCGCCCTGACGCGCCAGTTCCTGCGCGATGGCACGGCCGATGCCGCGCGAAGCACCGGTAACCAGCGCGACCTGTCCTGCGAGTTGCTTGTTTTCCATTATTTCAAAGTCTCCAAAACGGCATCGAGCGATGCCTGATCGACAATGGCGTGTCCGGCAACGTCACCGTTGATGCGCTTGGTCAGACCGGCCAGCACCTTGCCCGGGCCACATTCGACGATGTCGGTGACGCCGTCGGCAGCCATCTTCTGCACGGTCTCGACCCAGCGCACCGGGCTCGCGGCCTGGCGCACCAGCGCATCCTTGATGCCATCGACATCATTGACGATCGCCACATCGACGTTGTTGATCAGGGGAATCTGCGGCGCAGAGAACGCCAGCGGCGCCAGATACTCGCGCAGGCGATCCGACGCCGGCTTCAGCAGCGAGGAATGGAACGGCGCCGACACCGGCAGCGGCAAGGCGCGCTTGGCACCCTTGGCCTTGGCGGCTTCGCAGGCGCGTTCGATGGCGGCCTTGTGGCCCGCGATCACGACCTGCGCCGGCGCGTTGAAGTTGACGGCTTCCACCACCTCGCCCTGTGCCGCTTCGGCGCAGGCAGCCAGCACGTCGGCGTCCGACAGACCGAGGATGGCAGCCATGCCGCCCTGCCCGACCGGCGTCGCTTCCTGCATCGCCTTGGCACGGAAACGCACCAGCGGCACCGCGTCCTTGAATGCGATCACGCCAGCGGCAACCAGCGCCGAATACTCACCCAGGCTGTGACCGGCGACGACCGACGGCACCTTGCCGCCGGCCGCGATCCAGGCGCGGTACATGGCAACCGCGGCGGTCAGCATCACGGGCTGGGTATTGGTGGTCAGGTCCAGCTCTTCCTTCGGACCTTCGGAAATCAGCCTGGCGAGATCGAACTGCAGGGCGTCCGAGGCCTCGGCCAGCGTCTGCTGCACGACAGGGTTGTCGGCAAAGCCGTTGAGCATGCCGATGGCCTGCGAACCCTGTCCCGGAAAAACGAATGCGAATGTGGTCATGCCGTCTCTTCTGCTTTTATATATGAATGCCCGAACGGGCGGGATTTTACATAGGGACGAGTTACATGCGGACCAGTACCGCGCCCCAGGTGAAGCCGCCGCCCACGCCTTCCATCATGACGTTCTGGCCCGGCTTGATGCGGCCATCGCGCACGCCGACGTCGAGCGCCAGCGGAATCGAGGCTGCCGAAGTGTTGCCATGCTGATCAACCGTGACGATCATCTTGTCCATGCCCAGGCCCAGCTTCTTCGCCGTACCCTGCATGATGCGGATGTTGGCCTGGTGCGGCACGATCCAGTCAACGGCCGAGGCATCCATGCCGGCCAGCTGCAATGCCTCGTTGGCGACCTTGTCAAGCAGACCGACCGCCAGCTTGAACACTGCCTGACCGTCCATGTACATGAAGGAATTGCCTTCGATGACGCCGTTGGCGATGCGGCCCGGACCGCACAGGATGTCGCCGTAGCTGCCATTGGCATGCAGCTTGGTCGCCAGCACGCCCGGCTCGTCGGACGCGCTCAGCACGGCAGCGCCGGCACCGTCGCCGAACAGCACGCAGGTGGTACGGTCCTTGAAATCGATGATGCGCGAGAACACCTCGGCACCGATCACCAGCACGTTCTTGTGCGCGCCGGATTTGATGAACTTGTCGGCCGTGGTCAATGCATAGATGAAGCCGCTGCAGACCGCCTGCACGTCGAGTGCCGCGCACTCGTTGGTGATACCGAGCTTGTTTTGCACCACGCAGGCCGTGCTCGGAAAGCCGCCGAAGAAGTCCGGCGTCGAGGTGGCGAGAATGATCAGGTCAATATCGTTCGGTGCCAGGCCGGCCATGTCGAGCGCACGCTTGGCCGCTTCGACCGCCAGATCGCTCGATTGCGTATCGGCGTCGGCATAGTGGCGTGCCGAAATGCCGCTGCGCGAGACGATCCATTCGTCCGAGGTTTCGATTCCCTGGGCAGCCAATTGTGCAGCCAGATCATGGTTGGTGACGCGCCGGGGCGGCAGATAGCTGCCGGTCCCGATGATTTTGCTGTGGAGAGTCATGCGGTTTTCTGTTCTATGTTTTCTGTTGCAGTCATCTGGCTCGCAGCCGCGTCGTCGGGCTGCGGCATGAAGTCGGCCATCTTGGAGGAAATGCGGGAAATCAGATCATTCCGGGCGGCATCGAATGCGCGCCGTATCGCCCATTGATAACCATAGGCATCAGCGCCGCCGTGGCTCTTAAACACCAGGCCACGCAGTCCCAGCAGACTGCCGCCATTGTAGCGGGAGGGATTGAGGCGTTGTGAAATCTTCTTCAACGCGCCGCGCGCGATGATCGCGCCCAGCATGTTGAGCGGACCGCTCTTGAGTTCGGTAGTCAGCACGCCCTTGACGAAGCGGCCGAGGCCTTCGGATGCCTTCAGCGTGACATTGCCGACGAAACCGTCGCAGACGACGATATCGGTCGTGCCCTTGAAGATGTCGTCGCCTTCGACGTTGCCGTAGAAATTGAGGGTGCCCTTCTCGTGGTCGGCACGCAGCAGCAAGGCGGTCTGCTTGACCAGATCGTTGCCCTTGATGTCTTCCTCGCCGACGTTGAGCAGGCCGACCGTGGGACGCGGCTTGCCTTCCATCGCGGAAACCAGCGCCGAACCCATCAGCGCGAACTGGTGCAAGTGCTGCGGTTCGCAGTCAACGTTGGCACCCAGGTCGAGCATGTAGGTCGGGCCGTCCTTCTGGTTCGGCAGCAGGCTGCAGATGGCGGGACGATCGACGCCGGGAATGGTCTTGAGCACGTAGCGCGAAATCGCCATCAGCGCGCCGGTATTGCCGGCCGAAACACAGGCGTCGGCCTGCCCTTCCTTGACCAGGTTGATGGCCACGCGCATGGAAGAATCGCGCTTGCGGCGCAGGGCGACTTCGAGCGTATCTTCCATCGTCACCATCTCGGTGGCATTGACGACACGCAAACGGGGATGATTGTCGGCCTTGAGTTTCTTCAATTCCGCGGCAAGCACGGCTTCGGGACCGACCAGGACAAGTTCGGCTTCCGGCTCGCTGTCGGCAAACGCGACGGCGGCAGGAATGGTGACCGCCGGGCCGTGATCGCCACCCATGCAGTCGATAGAAATTTTAATTGTCATCGGATTGATTCAGGGCGCAGTCCAGCCACATTATGGGCCAGAAATTCGGCTTGATCAAAATGACGCAATGCGCTGGATCAGCATATGAAAAAACGGCGCAAAGTGGTGAACCCAACGCGCCGCTTTCTTCGCCTGAACGAGAATGGATTATTCGTCGTTTTTGGTTTTCAGTACTTTACGGCCGCGATAGAAGCCGTTGGGGCTGATGTGGTGACGCATGTGCGTCTCGCCCGTGGTTTGCTCGGTGCTCAGCTGCGGCGCGACCAGGAAGTCGTGCGAGCGGTGCATGCCGCGTTTGGACGGGGTTTTCTTGTTTTGCTGAACAGCCATGATGACGACTCCTAAACCTTAAGTTCGAAAATTCTAACATATTCGCTTTGCAAAACGCTGCAAATCGACAATTTCTGCTACGTGTACTACCTATGGCAACGCCTGCATCGCTGCAGCCGCTGCGAATTACTGCTTCAGCCCTTTCAGCACATCGAAAGGAGAAGGCTTGCGTACTTCTTCCAGACGCGTTTGGGACTCCTGGTCGGGGCATGTTTCGTGCCGCGGCGACGACGGCAATGCGAGCAATGCCTCATCCTCGACCAGATCGACGATCTTCGTCGAACGGTCACCCACGATGACATCGACGGATTCGTCGTCAAGCAGGCTCTCGATTTCGTCGGCCTGCGCATCGTTCTTTGCCAGCACCAGCACTTGCGCACTCTCGACCGGGAAGTCGAACGGCCTCATGCAACGCTGGCAGATCAGGGACACCTTGCCCGTCACCTGCATCGTCAGCTCGGGATGACCGTAGCTGTTGGTGCTGCCCTGCAATGACCAGTCGAGCACCACCGCATCGTCAACCGCTTCGGCCTTCAGCCGGGGCAGATCGCCCGCCGAAAACGTGCCGCTTTGCTGCTCTGCACGCCGACAGAATTCAAAAACGTCGATGACGGAAGCGCTCATGGCTGGCCGGACCCGGAAAACCTGCGATAATAACAGGCTTTTTCCTTATTCGTCAAAGCGTTAGCGCGTCTTTGTTGAGCAGTCATTCAAAAAAACATCAAAATGTCTTCTTCCAGCACACCACCGCGCCTGATTCTGGGTTCCAGTTCGATCTATCGCAGGGAATTGCTGTCGCGCCTGCGCCTTCCCTTCGACGTCATGACGCCCGATATCGACGAGACGCCCTTGGCCGGCGAACAGCCCGAAGCCACCGCATTGCGGCTGGCCCAGGCCAAGGCTGCAGCGATCGCTGCGCAAATGCCCGATACCCTTGTGATTGGCTCCGACCAGGTCGCCACACTGGACGGCAGGCAGATCGGCAAGCCCGGCAACCACGCCAACGCCTTGCAGCAATTGCAGACCATGCGCGGCCGCACGGTCGTCTTCCATACCGCCTTGTGCCTGCTGGACAACAGGACGGATGCCGCGGCGCCGCTTCAGATTGACAACATTCGCACCCGCGTCACCTTCCGCGATCTGCCGGACGCCGAGCTCGACGCCTACCTGCGCGCCGAGCAGCCCTACGATTGCGCCGGCAGCGCCAAGAACGAAGGACTCGGCATTGCCATTCTTTCCAGCGTGGAAAGCAGCGACCCAACCGCCCTCACCGGCCTGCCGCTGATCGCGCTGACCTCGATGCTGCGCCGTGCCGGCGTCGCCTTCTTCCGGGATTGAGCATGGCCGGCGTTCTCTACCTGATCCCCAACACGCTGGGCAATGCTGCCGACACCGGCAGCGATCCGCTGGCCCACATCATTCCCGCTGAGGTGCAGGCGATTACGGCTAGCCTCGGCTATTTCGTCGCGGAAAATGCGAAGACCACGCGCGCTTTCCTGAAGCTGGTGGCAGCGAACGTGCCGCTGGCGCAGCCGCTACAGGAAATCCGTATCGCGGAACTCAACGTCAACACCGACGCCAAGGCCTTGCCGACACTGCTGGAACCCATCCTGGCTGGCGCCGACGGCGGCCTGATCTCCGAAGCCGGCGTGCCGGCCGTGGCCGATCCGGGCACCAACCTCGTGCGGCTGGCGCACGCGCGCGGGATCACTGTGAAACCGCTGGTCGGGCCATCCTCCCTGTTGCTGGCCATCATGGCCAGCGGCCTGAGCGGCCAGAATTTCGCCTTCAACGGCTATCTGCCGGTCGAGCACGCGGCGCGCATCAAGCACATCCAGCAACTGGAAAACCGGGCGCGCGCGGAAAAGCAGACCCAGTTCTTCATCGAAACGCCCTACCGCAACGCCGCCATGCTCGAAACACTGGCCCAGACCTGTCAGGCGCAGACCTTGATATGCGTTGCCACCGATCTGACCCTGCCATCGGAGACAATCAAAACCCAGAACGCGGCACGCTGGAAAGACGATCTTGCCAAGGGAAAAGGACCGGACTTCCACAAGAAGCCGACGGTCTTTCTGCTGCTCGCGGGTTAAGGCGACGCTGCATCTGCCGTTCGACGTCTCGACGCAATAAAAAGCAGCCCATAAAAACGCAAAGCGGCGATATTGCATCGCCGCTTTGCCTGCCTTCCTAGAAGGCATCTGGATGGGTCATGGACCCTGATGTCACCGTGACATGAATATAGACAACCCCATGTTGCGTATATCTTTATCCCTCATCTCTTGATGACGGTGACGATTCCACTATAGAACGACGTGCCAAAAGGTCAAGGGTTGGCACCGCGTTTTTCCATTGCATTACTTGAGCGAGGGCGTCACCAGTTCCGGCAGCGCTGCCTTGATGGCGGCCGCGCCGGCTGCCGCGCCGAATTTCCTCAGCACACGGTCGGAGATGCCTTCGCGCTGCGTGTAGTCAACGATGTTGGTTGACTTGAACTGCTCGCGTGCCACGCTTTCCACCGTGCCGAAGCCATCCGCCAAGCCGAGTTCCACCGACTTCGCGCCGCTCCACACCAGGCCGGAGAAGGTTTCCGGCGTTTCACGCAGGCGCGCGCCACGTCCCTTGCGCACCACGTCGATGAACTGCTGGTGGATCTCGTTAAGCATGTCCTGCGCATAGATCTTCTGCGTCTCCGACTGCGGACTGAACGGGTCCATGAAACCCTTGTTTTCGCCGGCCGTCAGCAGACGGCGCTCGACGCCGATCTTCTCCATCGCGCCGGTGAAACCGAAGCCATCCATCAGCACACCGATCGAACCGACGATGCTGGCCTTGTTGACATAGATGCGATCAGCCGCAGCCGCGATGTAGTAGCCGCCCGATGCGCAGACCTCGCCGACCACCACGTAGATCGGCTTCTTCGGATTCTCGGCGCGCAGGCGCGTGATCTCGTCGTTGATGATTCCGGCCTGCACCGGGCTGCCGCCAGGGCTGTTGATCTGCAGGATGATGCCAACCGAGCTCGCGTCGTTGTAGGCCTTGGTCAGCGCAGAGATGACGCTTTCCGCGTCGCCGGCACCCTTGGCTTCGATGGTGCCGTCGATCTTGATCAGCGCCGTGTGCGGACCGACATTCTGCGCGTTGTCGCCAGTGGTAGTCATGCCGGTCCAGATCGCGAACACGATCAGGCTCAACACCGCCAATTTGAAGAAGATGCCCCAGCGCCGCCGGGCGCGCTGCTCCTTGATGGTCGCGAAAGCCAGCTTTTCCAGCACCTCGCGCTCCCACCCTTCCTTGCGCGGCGTTGCCGGGCGTTCGGAAGAAACCTGCCTGTCCTGCTCGTAATCGTTGCTCATGTTCACACTCGTTGGATGCCGCGCGGCTCATGCGCACGCGGGAATGTTGCATCGTGGTCCGGCTGTCAGCATACCCGATCGTCGCTAGAAAGACGTTCAGGCATTCTGGTTTAGCCATGCATGCAGCTCCGGTACCGAATTGGCTGCATACAGCGGGTCCATCGCGCACAGATCGGCCGGCGTGTGCGCACCGTAATGCACGGCAACACCTGCCGCGCCGGCGTTGCGCGCCAGTTGCAGATCATGCGTGGTATCGCCGATCATGACTGTGCGGTTCATCTCTTGTCCAAGCTCGTTCGTCAGTTCCTGCAGCATGGCCGGATGCGGCTTGGAAAAGGTTTCGTCGGCACAACGCGTGGCGTCGAACAGCGGCGCCAGACCGGACACGGCCAGCGCACGGTTCAGCCCGACGCGGCTCTTGCCGGTTGCCACCGCCAGGAAATAGCCCTGCCCGGCCAAATCCTCGAGCATGTCGCGCACGCCGTCGAACAGGGTCAAACCATGATCCTGGGTCAGATAGTGGTAGCGATAGCGCTCGACGATCTGCGGATAGAAGGCCGGGTCGACATCCGGAATCGCCGTCTCCATCGCACTCTGCAGACTCAGGCCGATCACATGCGATGCGGCGCGTTGATCGGGTACCGGCAATCCCAGATCGGCAGCCGCTGCCTGTATGCATTGCACAATGGTGGCCGTGCTGTCCATCAGCGTGCCGTCCCAATCGAAGACGATGAAGTCGAACTGTTTCTTTGCCATATCCGGGTGACAGTGGTCACCGCTCCTTGCTTGCCTGATCGAGATTGAAAATGCCTGCCGAAACCCGCCTTACGCGACCTTGACCAGGCTGTTGAGAAAACGCTCGCACTCGGGCGGAAGCGGTGCATGGGAAGTCATCTGCTGGCCGGTTTCCGGATGCAGGAAGGTGATCTGATGCGCATGCAGGAACATGCGCTTGAGCGGTGCGCGCTCGCCTTGCGCCTTTTGCAACTCGCGGTTCAGCGCAAAATCGCCGTACTTGTCATCGCCCGCTATCGCAAATCCGCTGGAAGCCAGATGAACACGAATCTGGTGAGTCCGGCCGGTTTTCAGTTCGGCTTCCAGCAGGGCAAAATCTTCGTAGCGCTGTCGCAGGTTGAAAATGGTATGCGACGCCATGCCGTCGGCCTGTACCCGCACGCGCCGCTCGCCATCCGGTGTCGAATATCTATGAAGCGGCAGCTTGACGTGCTGGCGCGCATTCTTCCAGTCGCCGTGCACCAGCACCAGATAACGCTTGTCCGGTTCGCCGTCGCGAATCTGTTCGTGCAGGTTGGTCAGCGCAGAACGTTTCTTGGCAAGCAACAGAACACCGGACGTCTCGCGATCGAGTCGATGCACGAGCTCCAGGAATTTGGCATCGGGGCGCGCGGCGCGTAATTGCTCGATGACACCATAACTGACGCCCGATCCGCCATGCACCGCCACACCGGCCGGCTTGTCGATGATGAGCAGGTGGCTGTCTTCGAAGATGATCTTGAATTCCGCGCCCGGAACTGCGGTCGCGGATTTTTCCGCCATGCGGACTGGCGGGATGCGGACCATATCGCCCTCTGCCAACCGATAGGTTTGGTCTATGCGGCCTTTATTGACACGCACCTCACCCGAACGCAGCACTCTATATATATGACTCTTGGGTACGCCCTTGCAGACGCGCAGCAGGAAATTGTCGATGCGCTGGCCGGCCTCTTCGCCGGAGATCGTGACGAACTGGACCTGCGCAGATCGGGCCGGCGCAGCGTTCTGAGCCTCTTTCCCTGAAAATCTCGCTAAGTCCTTCATTTTGAATATATAATCGATTCGCACCGGCAAAGCGCCAGTGCAGTGTAAGAATAAAAAGCACATTCTACACAGGGGCGTCTCCATCGGCCTCGCCATTTCGCAAATTCGATGGGAAAAGATGTGTATGCACCGCCCCTGTGCGAATCAAGGTTGCACCGTTGTTGCAATCGGATAACGCGCCTGGGTGTTGGTCAAGAATGTCTGGATTGTCAGGATTAAAAGTCCGCCCAGCCTGTCGAGAACGACGAGCTGGGCGGTCGATGCAGTTGAAGTGCGTTTTTTTGCCGTTTGCCATGTTTCGCCAGGCTCGATGTTCTCCTTGCGATTGTGTCCGTCGCGCTCGTGAATGCGAAGCGCACCCGCACAGCATGGCTTCGACCGGCCACGCGTTTCGCTGCATCCGCGCCCGTTGTGACGGCAGCGCCCAGCGCTGAGCCTCACACATATGGCAATTCCCCTCCCCAGCCCTTCCTGCCTCGCGTACATCCCTGTACTTTATTTGCCGTTCGATGACGCACGACGCCATCAACGATGATGCAAGCGCTCGTCGGCTGCAGGCTGCCGCGAACCCGATGGCCACGCCATCGAAGCCTTCGCGCAGCAACCGGCTGACTGCGAGCGCCTGTCATTATTGATGCTGCCTTGCGGCAAGACGGCATTCATGACCCTAGGGTCGCGGAGCAATAAAAATGAAGCGTATGCTTTTCAACGCAACGCAGCAGGAGGAACTGCGCGTTGCCATTGTCGATGGGCAAAAACTCATCGACATCGATATCGAAACCGCCGGACGCGAACAACGCAAGTCCAATATCTACAAGGGTGTCATCACCCGCATCGAACCCTCGCTCGAAGCCTGCTTCGTCAGCTACGGCGAAGACCGCCACGGTTTTCTCCCCTTCAAGGAAGTCGCCCGCACCTATTTCAAGGAAGGCATCGACGTGCGCAATGCCTCCATCAAGGATGCGCTGCGCGAAGGCCAGGAAATCATGGTCCAGGTCGAGAAGGAAGAACGTGGCAACAAGGGCGCGGCCCTGACCTCGTTCATCTCGCTGGCCGGCCGCTACCTAGTCCTGATGCCGAACAATCCGCGTGGCGGCGGCGTCTCGCGCCGCGTCGAGGGCGAAGACCGCCAGGAACTGCGCGAAACCATGGACAAGCTGGATTTGCCGCAGGGCATGTCCGTCATCGCCCGTACCGCCGGCATCGGCCGCAACGTCGATGAACTGCAGTGGGACCTGAACTACCTGATGCAGCTGTGGCGCGCGATCGAAGGCGCCGGCAAGTCGGCGCCGGGCGCCTTCCTGATCTATCAGGAATCGTCGCTCGTGATCCGCGCGATCCGCGACTATTTCCAGCCGGACATCGGCGAAATCCTGATCGACACCGACGACATCTACGAACAGGCCCAGCAGTTCATGAGCCACGTGATGCCGGACATGGTGCATCGCGTCAAGCGCTACCGCGACGACGTGCCGCTGTTCTCGCGCTTCCAGATCGAACACCAGATCGAAACCGCCTACGCGCGCACCGTGCCGCTGCCTTCGGGCGGCGCCATCGTCATCGATCACACCGAGGCGCTGGTCTCGGTTGACGTCAACTCGGCACGCGCCACGCGCGGCAGCGACATCGAAACCACCGCGTTCCACACCAACTGCGAAGCCGCCGACGAAGTGGCGCGCCAGTTGCGCCTGCGCGACCTCGGCGGCCTGATCGTGATCGACTTCATCGACATGGAGAACGCCAAGAATCAGCGCGAAGTCGAATCGCGCCTGAAGGAAGCGTTGCACCATGACCGCGCCCGCGTGCAGATGGGCAAGATCTCGCGCTTCGGCCTGATGGAACTGTCGCGCCAGCGCCTGCGTCCGTCGCTGTCCGAAGGCAGCCACGTGACCTGCCCACGCTGCAACGGTACCGGCCACATCCGCGATACCGAATCGTCGGCCCTGCAGGTGCTGCGCATCATCCAGGAAGAAGCGATGAAGGAAAACTCCGCTTCGATCCACGTGCAGACGCCGGTTGACGTCGCTGCCTTCCTGCTCAACGAGAAGCGCGGCGAAGTGCTCAAGCTCGAAACGCGTCACCGCGTCTCCGTCATCCTGATCCCGAACAAGCATCTGGAAACGCCGCACTACAAGCTCGAGCGCATCAAGCACGACGATCCGCGCCTCGAAGACATGAAGGCCAGCTACGCGATGGCGGAACAGGCCGACACCGACATCAGCTACGGCAAGCGCAACAAGGACGAAGCCGCCAAGCCGCGTCAGGAAGCCGTGGTCAAGGGCATCACGCCCGACCAGCCGGCACCGATCTTCGAGCGCAAGCCGATCGACAGCGCGCCTGTGGCAGCGCCTGCCCCGGTTCAGCCGCAAGGCTTCTTCCAGAAGATCATCGCCTTCTTCACCGGCCCGACCGAAACCGCGCCCACGGCAGCGGCCAAACCGGCAGCCGAGGAAAAAGGTCAGCGCGGCACGCGCGAACGTGGCGAACGCAACGCCGCTGCCGGCAACGGCCGCAACCAGCGCAACCGTAGCCGTGGCGGTCGTGGCAACCGCGAACGTGGCGAGGAGCGCGAGGAAAACGCCAAACCGGCGACTGCAGCAATAGCAGCAACGGAAGCCACGGCACCACGCGCTCCGCGTGAACCGCGTCCGCCGCGTGAGCCACGCGAGGCCCGTGAGCCGCGCGAACAGCGTGAAGGCGGCGAAGGCCGCCGCGAACGCGCGCCGCGCGCACCGCGTGAAGATCGCAACAAGGAAGTCGTGGCCGAGACCGCCGAACAGCTGGTGATCGCACCGGTCGCCGCAGCAGCCCTGCCGGTTGCCGATGAAGCCGCCATCGACGCCGTGATCCTCGACGTCAACGGTCAACCGCTCGAAGCTGCCAGCGGCGACGAGCAGCCGCGCCGCCGCCGCCGTCGCGGCGGACGCAACCGCAATCGCCGCGACCGCGACGGTTCGGAAACCGCAGGCGATACGGAAGCGGGTGAAACGGGCGAAGGCATCGAAACTGCTGAAACCGTTGAAGCCGCCGACGACAACAGCGCACCGGTCATCGCCGCTGCAGCCGTTGACGAAACCACGGCTGCTGCCGTGGCTCCCGTCAGCGTACTCGACAGCGTGATCGCCGCACCGCAGGAACCGCAAGTGGTAGCGCAGGAGCAGGAAGTTGCTGCCGAACCGGCTGCCGTCGCCGAGGTCGTAGCCGAAGCCACGCCAGTTGCCGAAGCCGTGATCGAACCGGTCCCGGTGGTAGCGCTCGATGCCGAATCGCTGGCCGAAGAACCGGTGGTCGAAGCGGCCGAAACCGCACAGGTATCCGCGCCGGCCCCGGTTGCAGTTGAACCTGTGGCACCGGTTGCACCTGCTGCTGCCGCATCCGCAGCGAAGCCTGCCATCAACGGCAGCGCCAACGGCCATGCCGGCGATCTGGATGCCGTGCTGCATGCCGCTGGCCTGGAACTGGCTTCGACCGATCCGGAAAAACTGCGCCGTGCACAGGAGGAAGCCGCCCGCTTCGTGCCTGCTCCGCGCGTACCGCGCGAGCGCAAGCCCTTGCCGCCGCTCTCGTCCGAGCCGCTGGAACAGGTCGAAACGCGTCACTGATCGTCCTGCATCGCCGTCACGGCGATGCAAGGCAACAAAAAAGGGAGCCTGCGGGCTCCCTTTTTTATTTCCGTGCGTTGCCTGTGCCTTGCTTACGCCGCGATACGCTCCTGCAGCAGGTGATCGATCTGCTGCAGGCGCTGGATGGTATCGGCACACGCATGGGCGGCTTCCCTGCCCTTGACCAGGAAATGCTGGAAGAAGAATTGCTGATGCTCTTCGTGCGCATGGAACTGGTGCGGCGTCAGCACGGCCGAGATGACCGGCACTTCGGTTTCCAGCTGCACCTGCATCAGGCCGCTGATGACGGCCTGCGCGACGAATTCGTGACGATAGAGACCGCCGTCAACCACCAGGCCGGTACCGACCACGGCGGCGTAGCGACCGCTCTTGGCGAGCACCTTGGCGTGCAGCGGGATTTCGAAGGCACCGGCGACCTCGAAGAAGTCGATGGCATCCTCGCTGTAGCCGCGCTTGCCCATTTCCTCGACGAAGGCGACGCGGCATTGATCGACGATGTCCTTGTGCCAGCTCGATTGAATGAAGGCGACACGACGCGCGGATTTCGATTTGATATCGATGGCTTGTTGCATGATGGATAAAGCTCCTGTTGCAGATGACAATAACAGGGGGTGTGGAATATCAAGCGGGAATGACAAGACGACCGGCGGCAGGCGCCGCGTCGCGATGAGGCTTCCCGTTCTCTATCATCCGGACTATGACCGTCGGCCCTGGAATCGCACCAGATCTGCTGACCCTGCCGAGGCGGCCTGCGGGAGCAGGCGGAAGCTTCGTCAGGCGCTCGCGGGCTGGATGCTTGCGCATCATCACCGCCGGTGGGGAATCTCGCCCCGCCCCGAGAACGAAACCGATGAAGTGCAATGCTGCTGTTCAGCGCACTACGTTCATCGGCAACAGAGAATTTATCACGGCTGGAAAAATCCTGCCGGCGCGCAAGGACTACGCGGCGTCACTCCTTGTCGTCGAGCAGATCGTCGATGGACTCGCCGCCGAGCAATTGCTGCGCCGCTTCGGTCGGCAGCGCCTCGACCGACTTGAGCTTGCGCGACATCTGGCGCGTGCGCGTCTCCGCCTGCTCAATGTTGCGCGCAGCGCGTTCGAGCGTGGTCTTGGTGGCAGCCAGCACGTCGCCGAACTTCGAAAACTCGGTCTTGACCGCACCAAGCACCTGCCACACTTCCGACGAACGCTTTTCGAGCGCCAGCGTGCGGAACCCCATTTGCAGGCTGTTCAGCAGCGCCGACAACGTTGACGGGCCGGCGATGCTGACGCGATAGCTGCGCTGCAGATCGTCGCACAGGCCGGGCCGGCGCATGACTTCGGCGTACAGACCTTCGGTTGGCAGGAACAGGATTGCAAAGTCCGTGGTCAGCGGCGGCGACAGGTATTTCTCCGCAATCTTCTTCGCCTCACCTCGGATCACGATTTCCAGTTCGCGGCCGGCCGCCAGCACGCCTTCAGTATCGGCGCGGTCGGCTGCCTCGGCCAGGCGTTCGTACTGCTCCTTGGGGAACTTGGCGTCGATCGGCATCCAGACCTGCGTGCCGGCATCGTCCTTGCCCGGCAGCCTGACGGCAAATTCGACGCGCGCGCCGCTGCGCGGAATCGTCTCCACGTTCTTCGCATACTGGTCAGGCGTCAGCAACTGTTCGAGCAGCATCTCGAGTTGGACTTCGCCCCAGGTGCCGCGCGTCTTGACGTTGGTCAGCACGCGCTTGAGATCGCCGACGCCGATTGCCAGCTGCTGCATCTCGCCGAGGCCCTGATGGACTTTCTCGAGCCGGTCCGACACCAGCTTGAACGATTCGCCGAGGCGCTGTTCGAGCGTCGCATGCAGCTTTTCATCGACCGTCTTGCGCATCTCTTCGAGGCGCGTGCCGTTGTCGGTCTGCAGGTCGCGGATCTTCGCTTCCAGCGTGGCACGCACTTCGGCCATGCGCTGCGCGTTCGATTCGGTCAGCGCGTTGAGCGACTGGCTCAACGACTCGCCGAAGCGCTTGAATGCCACCGCCTGCTCCTCCCGTCCGGTCTGCGCCTGCTGGCCGATCGCCTGCCGCATCGCCTCCAGTTGCTGCGCGTTGGCTTCGTTGAGCTTGGCGAGCTGCTGCGCGAAGCTGTCGATCTGGTTGTTCTGCATCGTCGCCACGCTCGTCAGCTGCGCGGCAAGCGCCTGCTGGAACTGCGAGAAGTTGCTGCCAAGCTCCTGCCGCGTGGCTTGCGCCGAGGCATGCACCTGCTCGCGCAGTTCGCGCTCGAGCCGATCGCCGCCCTGCTGCTGGCTGCGCTGCAGTTCAGACTGCAAGGCGGCCAGTTGCGGCGCGACATCGGTGCCGCGGCCGCGCAGCAGCAGGATCAATTGCAGGACGACGATGACGGCAACGGCCGCCAGCAGGATCAGGAAATGCAGTTCGGTCATGGAAAAACCTAGATGGTCGTCAGCCTCGTGCTGAACGAAAAAAGAAAATCGGGGCTCGCGCGATCAGCCGTGCGTATTGCGCATCCAGTCGGCGGTCTCGGCAAACGCCTTGCGCATGTATTCCTGCAGCGCCGGCACCAGGCCGACTTCGTTCATCGCCATGTCCATGCACTGCATCCACTGGTCGCGTTCGCTGATGCCGATCGCGTACGGCAGGTGACGGGCGCGCAGGCGCGGATGGCCGAAGCGTTCGATGAACAGATTGGGGCCGCCGGTCCAGCCGGACAGGAACCAGAACAGCTTGTCGCGCGAACCGTCCAGCGTGGGCGGATGCATGGCGCGGATGCCGGCGAACTGCGGCTCGAGATCCATCAGATCGTAGAAGCGGTCAACCAGCGCCCGCAGGCCGGTTTCGCCGTCGAGCAGCTCGTACAGGGTGTGCTGCGGCTTTTCCGTTTCCTGCGTAGTTTGCGCGGTCGGCGTGGATTGGTTTTCTGCAGTAGTCATGGCCGTCATGATAGCGCATCGGCGGCCGCTTCTGACGGCCGCCGCACGGCTTTCATCAGGCTTCGCGCAACGTCTGCAGCGGCGGCTGGCGCAACACGTGGCGCAGGCCCACCCAGCCGCCGACGAAGGCGCAGGCGGCGCCGATACCTATCCCCGCCAGCCATACCACCGGGCTGAAGACCCAGGAGAAATCGAAGACGAAGTAGGCCAGACTCCAGCCCACTGCCGTCGCGCCGGCTGCCGCCAGCAGGCCTGCCAAGCCGCCGACCAGCACGAACTCGATCCACTGCGCGCGCGACAACTGCGCGCGCGTGGCACCGAGCGCGCGCAGCAACCCTGCCTCGCGCTTGCGCTCGTCCTGCGAACTGACCAGCGCCGCGTACAACACCAGCATGCCCGAGGCCAGCGTGAACAGGAACAGGAATTCGACCGCTGCCACCACCTGATCGACGACGTCCTGGATCTGCTTCACCACGCTGCCGATGTCAACCACCGTCAGGTTCGGAAAATCGCGCGTGAGCAGGTTGTCGAGCGCGGCTTTTTCCGGCGGCAGGTGGAAGGCCGTGATCCAGGTCTGCGGCATGTTCTGCATCGCGGCCGGATTGATGATGACGAAGAAGTTGACGCGCATCGAGCCCCATTCCAGATCACGCAGGCTGGTGATGGCGACATCGACCGTCTCCCCCGCGATCTCGAAGCGCAGCATGTCGCCGAGCTTGAGATTGAGGGTTTTCGCAAGACCGGATTCGATCGAAGCTTCCGGCTTGCTGTCGTCATACCAGCGTCCGGCCTTGATCTCGTTTCCGTCCGGCACTTCCATCATGGTCGACAGATTGAACTCGCGGTCAACGAGCCGTTTGGCGCGGTCCTCGATAAAGGATTCGCCGTTAACGGGCGTATCGTTGATCGCCAGCAGACGTCCGCGAATCATCGGGAACAGCTTGGCATTGACGATGCCGGCCTGCGCCAGACGTTCCTCGATCTGCGCCTTCTGCTCGGGCTGGATATTGATGACGAAACGATTGGGCGCATCCGGCGGCGTGGCCTGCCGCCAGGCGTCAACCAGGTCGCCACGGATCACGGTCAACAGCAGCAAGGCCATCAAACCCAGCGCCAGTGCGACGATCTGCACCACGGTCGCTCCGGGACGCCGCTGCAGCGAAGTCAGGGCAAAACGCCAGTTCGGATGATCGGCTGCCGCACGCAGAAAGCGCAGTGATTTCAGTGCCCCCCAACCAGCCAGCGCAAACACCGCCAGGCCACCGAGGAAACCGCCGGCAGTCATCAGTCCCAGACGCAGATTGCCGGCCTGCCACAGCAGCAGACCGACGAAGGTCAGCAATCCCAGTCCATAGGTCGCCATGGTCATCGGCTGCGGCAACGCCTGTTCCTGGCGGATCACGCGATTGTGCGGCACGTTGCGCAGTTGCAGGATGGGCGGAATCGCAAACCCCACCAGCAGGATCAGCCCGGTCACGATGGCCTGCACGGCAGGTATGAAGGAAGCCGGCGGCAGATCGCCGGTGACCAGTCGGCCCAGCCATTCGATCAGCACGAAATGCGCGCCGAAACCGATTGCCGCACCGACCGCGCTGCCGATCAGCCCGACCAGCAGAAATTCGATCAGATACAGTCCCGTCACCTGATTCTGGGTCATGCCCAGACAGCGCAGCATGGCGCATGCATTCACGTGCCGCAGCATGAAGCGACGTGCCGCCATCGCCACCGCCACCGCGGCGAGCATGGCGGACAGCAGACTGACCAGCGACAGGAACTGTTCTGCACGTTCGAGCGTGGCGCGCATTTCCGGGCGTCCCGATTCCAGCGACTCGAGACGCACGCCGCGCAGCTTCTGCTCATCGATCTGCTGTTCCATGTACCGGCCGAAATCGGCAACCGCGCCCTTCTCTCCCGCGACCAGCAGACGATAACTGACACGCGAACCGAACTGGATCAGATTGGTGGCGGCCAGATCGCTCTGCGCAAGCATGACGCGTGGCGCAAAGTTCATGAAGCCGGCACCGCGATCGGGTTCGAACGTGATGACGCCGGCAATCCTGAAGGTCTTGTCGCCCAGACGCAGCGCATCGCCCACGCGTGCATCCAGACTACTGAGCAGCGCCGCGTCGGCCCATACCGTGCCCGAAGCGGGAATGGCAGTGGCAGGCGTGCCTTCGACATCGATGGCGTCGGCAATCTTTACCGCTCCCCGCAAGGGGTAGCCGGAACTGACCGCCTTGATCGACGCCAGTCTGGCGACACTGTCCTCTCCTGTTCCGATGCCCGCCATGCTCGGAAATACAATGGTTTCCGCCAGTTGCAGTCCGCGCCTTTGGGCCTCGTCGCGCAGGGCAGCCGCAATCGGTTCATCGGTGCGTATCACGAGATCGGCCGCCAGCAGCTGGTTGGCGTCGCGCGCGAGTTGCGCGCGCATGCGGTCGACGAAGAAGCCGACCGAAGAAAGTGCTGCCACTGCCACGATCAGCGCCACCAGCAGAAAACGCAGTTCACCGGCGCGCCAGTCGCGCCTCGTCATTCTTAATGATTGCACCAGCATTCGCGATCCATTCAGAGAGGAGGAAACAGCAGGATATCGGTTGCACGAAACATCCATGCAAAACAAGTTTGCAAGCCTAGCCTAAAAGCGGAGTTCCCGCCGATGCACGCGGCAAACGCGTGCAGCCCAGTCCGTCCGGGAATCTTTGCCGGGCCGCACAGTCAAGCATTGAGGAGCTTGTGCCATGCAGGCGCCAGCCATCGCCCGTCCGGGTATCGATACGCATGCCATTGTCATGCATTCCGGCAAGTGAGCGCGTTTCAGAAAAAAGGAGGATCGAATGGGCATTCCCGTCAATCAATTCGGCATCCCGCAATATCCGCACGACGATGCGCGCCGCCTGTTTGTGCTGGCCTGCGCCATCGACCTGCTGGAACGCCCGACTCCGTCCGCTCTCGACGATTTGACCGGCATCGACCGCACCATCATCGATGAAGCAGTACAAAAACTCTGCGAACAATACGGCATGACCATCCACAAGTTCGGCGATGCCTACCGGATCGAATCATGGGGCGACATTCTCAACAAGGATGGCGTACAGAAAATCATGCGCCCGGCCGCCTGATCCATGACCTCACGCTCTTTTTCCTGCTGCCGCAGCATTGGCCAAGGGAATTCCTTGCGCGTCTTCATAGTCTCGAAAATCCACGCATATTCACGAACGTATAGAAAAACTAGTGCTGAACGGATAGAACTTTGATCGGCCTTATGCGCGTATGTATAGTCGGCCGCATGAATATCGGAAATCGCCTGGACCAGGCAATGAAAGCCGCAAGAATCAAGTCTCAAAGCGAGCTTTCGCGTCTGTCCGGCGTTCCTCAGGCCACCATCAGCCGCATCCTCAAGGACATCGGCGCCAAGGGCCCTGAAACAGAAACCATCAAGAAACTCGCGAAGGCATGCCGTGTCTCGTTTACCTGGCTGAACGAGGGCGAGGAAGACAGTCTTCCGTCTTCTCAAGGCACTGCCGACCCGCTGCTCGATCAACGCATTGCCCATGCGCTGAGGGTCATGCAGCAAATGCCCGAATACAAGCTGAACCAGATCGTCAAGATCATCGATACGATCGCCGAGCCGCTGCCTTTTGAGAAGAGCGACAGCGCCGACACGCGCAAGTCCTGACCCGCTCGCCCTCTTCCTTCGCCTTCCGGTCCACTATTCCGATTTTTATCGCCGTTCGTCAGTCCGGCATGCCGAAACGGCAGAGATACGGTATTTTGCTGGTCTGATGCATTCAAAAGCCTGTAATTGTCACAAAAATTAACCGTTCACGAATTGACATATCAATCCGTTCTCGCATAAATTGCATGATAGAAATCCACACGGTTCGTACAGTAAAACAGCTGCCTGCGGGGCAAGCATGCGGTAAAAGTCATTGAGATGGAAAAACAGGGAAAGCGTTATACACCGCGTCGGGGCAGCAAGGTCGCCATTGCCATCGAGGCCATACAAACCCGGCCTCGCACCACGCGTGAACTGGGCAATATACTCGAGTGCACTTGCAACGCTGTGCGCTCGATGCTGCTGCGGCCTCTTTCGCGCGGCGTCATCGTCAAGGTAACGGACGATGCCGGCAAGCTTTATTTCGCCATGCCCCAGGCCGCCCAGCACGCCGCATTCACTGCCGCTGCAGTGGAACGCAAAGCGCCTTCGTGCGCGAAGCAGCGCCTGCCCTCCCCGGCCAGCGTTGCACCGGCCGCCAAGGCGCCATCACCCGCCCATCCGCCGGCTCATCGCAATGCCATGCGCGGCCTCGCCATGAACGCCGAATCTCCGATTGTCGCGTCATTCTTCCTCAACGGAGAACTGACCATTACCGCCAACGGCGAATGCATTCGCCTCGATGCCACGCAGCGTCAGCAACTCTATTCCTATTTGCACAAGCTCCGGCACGTACGCTGAGTCATTGTTTTGCTGCGGCATCAACCGCCCGCCAGCGTCCGCACTCTCGTCGCCAGCCGCAACGCTCCCGTTCTTGCCATCACTCCTGCGTAGTCAGCCGCAGCGCGACGCGCCTCTTCCTCACTCTGCCATTGTCCGGGCACCATGATCGCCACCGGCGGCTCGCATCGTTCGCCATCGTCCAGCACGCAAACCGATACCACGCCGGCAAACAGATGCGCCTGTATCGGTCGCGCCGCGACCGCTATGCGGTGACCGCAGACTTCTGCAGGACACCCATGCGGCTCCCGCACGGCCGGCGTATCGGCGTCAGTCATGGGCTTTCATATTGTCTATGTAGCGCCGCCCCTGCTGCAATGCATGCTCGGCTGCCTCTTCGGCCTGGCCGAACTCCGCATCCAGAACGCTGATGCTGATGACAGGAAGACCGCTCCTTGCCACATGAAAGCTCCCGATCCACTTGCCGCTATCGTGCTTTTCACTGGTACCGTGCACGTCGTAGCCCTTGTGATTCTCGACATTGGTATGACTCATTTCGCTCCTCCTCCGGTCTTGTTCGCAACCCTGCGTGTTGTGCCGGCAAACCCGTCACGCCGGCCATTCGCCCCTGCTGGCCCCCGACACCCGGCGATCGAGATAATGGGCCGCGCTGATCAATGCCAGATGCGTGAATGCCTGCGGAAAATTTCCACTCAGCCGTGCGTGCACATCGAACTCTTCGGCGTACAAGTGCAAATGGTTGGCGTAATGCAGTACCTTCTCGAACACCAGACGCGCCTCATCGACGCGACCGGCACGCGCCAGACACTCGACATACCAGAACGAACAGGCGGCGAACGCGCCTTCTTCGCCGCGCAATCCATCCTCGTTGCGATAGCGATAGACGAGCCCGTCGTCCGACAATGTCCTGCCGATCGCATCGAGCGTTGCCAGCCAGCGCGGATCGGTCGCGCTGACAAAGCGCACCAGCGGCATCAGCAGCAGCGAGGCGTCAAGCTCCGTGCGTCCCTTGCTTTGCACAAAATGCCCGCCCTTGTCGTTCCAGAAATTTTTCCAGATATCGTCGTGGATCGCGTTGCGTGCACGAATCCATTTATCGAACGGCGCCGCCAGCGAACGCTTGCTGGCAAGACGGATCGCGCGATCGACCGCAACCCAGCACATCAGGCGCGAGTGCAGATGGTGACGCGGCTTGCTGCGAATTTCCCAGATGCCCGCGTCCGGCTTCTTCCAGTCGCGGCAGACATGGTCAACCACCCGCCTGACGCCCGCCCATTGTTCGTGCGAAATGGCGTCGCCATACTTGTTGCTCAGATAGATCGAATCGAGCAACTCTCCATAGATATCCAGCTGGATCTGATCCACGGCATCGTTGCCGATACGCACCGGCACTGCGCCGCCATAGCCGGAAAAATGGTCGAGGATCGTTTCCCTGGGCGGAATGCCGCCATCCAGGGCGTACATCACCTTCAACGTGCCGCTTCGGTCGGAATGCACGGCAAGCCGACCCAGCCATCCATAAAACGCGGACGCCTCTTCCTGATAGCCCAGACGCATCAGTGCATACATGGCGAAGGAAGCGTCGCGTATCCAGGTAGCGCGATAGTCCCAGTTGCGCTCCCCGCCTTCCGCTTCCGGCAGACCGAATGTGGCTGCCGCCACCATGGAGCCGTGCTGGCGCGACGTCAGCAGCTTGAGCACGAGCGCCGAGCGAGTGACGGCCTCGCGCCAATGGCCCTTGTAGCTTGAGCGCGCCGTCCACTCCTGCCAGTAACGGATGGTATAGCGTTCGAGTTCATGCAGATCGTGTTGCGACAGCATTGGCATGTCGTGTTCCTCGAACACGAAATCGGCATACTCGCCCTGCTGCAGGACAAGCTCGGCCGTCGCCTCGTTTCTGCCTGCATGAAAGGCAGCCGGACCGGACAGGCGCAGCGTGGGATGACCATGACTGGAAAAAACCGCACATCCCTCTTCGATGCGCACCTTGAGCGGCGCCCTTCCATAATCGAAGCGCGGCGCGCAACGCAGCTGAATGCGCACCTGCCCGCGGGTGGCCCTGACCTGCCTGACCACGCGCGTCGGACAGGCGCCGTCTGCCAGCGGCATCGGCATCATGTCGATCACCTCGGCGCTCGCTTCGCGCGCAATCCAGCGCGTCATCAGCACATTGGTATCCGGCAGATACATCTGGATCACCCGCGCATCGTCCAATTGCGGAGCGAGCATGTAAGCCCCTCCCTTGTCGGGATCCAGCAGCGCGGCAAAAATGGCGGGACTGTCGAAACAGGGCCAGCACAGAAAGTCGATTGCGCCATCGGTGGCGACCAGCGCCGCCGTCGATAGATTGCCGATCACGCCATGGTCGGCGATCGAACGCGGAATGCGGCTCGACGCCGTCGCAGCCTTGGCTTTTCGTAGCGATGCCTGCTTGCGCGGCGTTGCTGTCTTCTTGTTTTGCGCCATCAACCGTTGTCCTCGAATCCGGGGTACAGCGACATGCCGCCATCGATGTACAAGGTGGTACCGACCACGTAATCGGCCATATCCGACACCAGGAACATAGCCGCGCGCGCAACATCCTCGGGATCGCCGATACGGCCCCAGGGGATCAGTTCCAGCAGCTTCTTCTCGCCGTCGCCCTGCGTCACGTTCTCATTGATCGGGGTACGAATTGCGCCTGGCGCAATCGCATTGACCCGAATTCCCTCGGCCGCCACTTCCTGCGCCAGCGACGCCATCAGCAGCGCGACGCCTCCCTTGGAGGCGGCATAATTGACATGACCGGCCCACGGAATGCGCTGATGCACCGAACTCATGCACAGAATCTTCCCGCGTGCGCGCGACACGCCACGGTCACCCTGCACGCGAAATGCCTTGACGGCCGCCCTGGCGCACAGGAACTGCCCGGTCAGGTTGACCTTCAGCACCGAATCCCACTGCTCGAGCGTCATCTCGGCAAAACCCGCATCCTGCTGCATGCCCGAATTCGCCACCAGGATATCGACCGCACCGAAACGCTCGATGGTTTCGGCGAACAGACGCTCGACATCGGCTTCCTCACCGACATCCGCCTGCACGGCCAGTGCCGCGCCGCCGGCCCGTTCGATCTGCGCGACCACTGCGGCAGCGGCCTTGTCGTCGCGCCGATAATTGACGACAACCTTCGCCCCCGCCTGCCCGAACGCAAGACAGATGGCTCGTCCCAGTCCCGAACTGCCGCCGGTGACGATCGCAACCTGATTTTCCAGCGTGATATTCATTGGTGGCGCGCTCCCCAAATGATCGATATGCTGCGTGAATAGCAATTCCTATTAAAAAGCAGGATGGAGAAATCGGTGTGTAGGACAGGTACACCAGTTTTCGTAGGATGATCGGAAATTCTCCGACAAGCCGGCAAACACGCCGTCGGCAGACGTTTCCACTACGGTAGAATATTTTCCATGCCCCATGACGCATTTCGCCCCGATACCCCCATGTCAGTGCCCGCACAGCCTTCTTCCGCTAACGATTTGAGCCTGATCGAATTGCATCGCTTCCGGCTACTCATCAATGCCATTTCGGATTACGCGATTTACATGCTCTCTCCGGATGGCACCATCGTCAGCTGGAACGAAGGTGCTCGCCGGCTCAAGGGTTACGAGACGCAGGAAATCATCGGTCAGAACTTCTCGCGCTTTTACGGCGCGGACGATCTGGAAAGGGGCATGCCGGCACACGCCCTGCATCTGGCCGAAACGACAGGCAAGTTCGAAGGGGAAGGATGGCGTTTTCGCAAGGACGGCACACGCTTCTGGGCTTCCGTTTTCATCGATGCGGTACGTGATCAGGATGGCCAACTGATCGGCTACGCAAAGATCACGCGCGACATCACCGAACGCAAGCAAGCGGCGGAAGCCCTGCGTGCCAGCGAACGGCAATTCCGTCTGCTGGTGCAGGGCGTCACGGATTACGCGATCTACATGCTCGATGCCGGGGGGATCGTCACCAACTGGAATGCCGGCGCCGCACGCATCAAGGGCTATGCCGGCGAAGAAGTCATCGGCACCCATTTTTCGCGCTTTTACACCGAACAGGATCGCGCAGAAGGCAAACCCGCCTTCGCCCTGGCATCGGCACTGTCGAACGGCAGGTACGAGCAGGAAGCCGTTCGGGTACGCAAGGACGGCAGCCAGTTCATGGCCCATGTCGTGATCGATCCCATTTACGACGATACCGGCACCTTCATCGGTTTTGCCAAGATCACGCGCGACATCACCGAAAAGCTGGAAGCCGCGGCCACCCTGAAGAAGACCGAGATCGCCCTCCAGCAGTCCCGCAAACTCGAAACCATCGGCAAGCTGACCGGTGGCGTCGCGCACGATTTCAACAACCTGCTCCAGGTCATTTCCGGCAATCTGCACCTGCTCGGCAAGGAGATCGGCGACAATCCGCGCGCGCAGAAGCGCATCGCGCGCGCCCTCGATGGCGTCGGACGCGGTGCCAAACTCGCCAATCAGTTGCTCTCCTTCGGCCGGCGCCAGCCTCTGGAACCCAAGGCGGTCAATCTCGGCCGTTTTCTCTCGAACTTCCAGGACATGGTGTCACGCACGCTGGGCGAATCGATCGAGACCGAGGTCATCACTTCCGCCGGCTTGTGGAATGCCATGGTCGATATCGTGCAACTCGAAAATGCGGTGCTCAACCTCGCCATCAATGCGCGCGACGCGATGCACGGCACGGGCAAGCTGACCATCGAAGCGGGCAATGCATTTCTCGACGAGAACTACGCGCGCAAGCACAGCGACGTCAATCCCGGCCAGTACGTCATGCTGGCAGTGACCGATACCGGTACCGGCATGTCGCCCGAGGTCGTGGCCCAGGCCTTCGAACCGTTCTTCTCCACCAAACCAGAGGGCAAAGGCACAGGACTCGGGCTGTCGATGGTCTATGGCTTCATCAAGCAGTCGGGCGGCCATATCGGCATCTACAGCGAAATCGGGCACGGCACCACCATCAGGCTGTACCTGCCACGCACCACCGACACCGAACACATCGTCACGCCACCGGAAGAACAGTTCGTGATCGGCGGCTCCGAAACCATTCTCGTCGTCGAAGACGACGAGCAGGTGCGCAGCATCGTAGTAGACATGCTGCGCGAACTCGGGTACCAGATCCTGAAGGCGGCCGATGCGCAAAGCGCTTTTGCCATCATCGAAAGCGGCGTCAGGATCGACCTGCTGTTTTCCGACGTGGTGATGCCTGGTCCCATGCGCAGCACCGAGCTGGCACGCATGGCACGCGAACGCATTCCCGACATTGCCGTGCTGTTCACCTCGGGCTACACGCAGAATGCCATCGTGCACGGCAACCGGCTCGATGCCGGCGTGGAACTCCTGAGCAAACCCTATACGCGGGAAACACTGTCGCGCAAGATCCGCCATGTGCTCGCCAAGCGCTCTTCATCCTGACGGCAACGTATCCCGAATAAAAACCTTCAGCACTTCAGCGCATGCTGTTGCTGGCGCAATTTGCGTTTCTTCTGCGCCAGCCGATCCTGGCGACGCGCCGTGATTTGCTGGCGCGCCTCGGCCTCGATATCGGCAATGTCCCTTTCCAACGCATCGCAACGAGGCTTACGGTCCGACGGCTTGGCCTGTTCCCCGACCATCGCACCGATACTCTTGGTGCCGGATACTGCGTTTGCCGACGCCGCCATCTCGGCCTGCACCCGCGCGCGCGTGGCGCGGATCGTCTCGCGGTCCGGCGCCACATTGCCGACCCGATCGTCGCGCACCTCGAACCGCTCGTTCTGCGCATCGTCTGCCGCGCAAGCCTTTTCGGAATAAATCGTCCTGCCCTGATGAACGCATTTATAGATGTCCTGCGCATATGCGGCAGGGACGAGCAGGACGAAGAAGATCGTCAACGATACGGGTCGCATGGCAGGCATCGGAAGCTGGAAGAAAGCCGATTATATTGCCTGATCGCAATCCCATCGCCAGCGACAGCGACAGCGATGCATGAAACCGTCAGTCGGATGGTTGCAGTTCTCCGACGGGCATCGATGTGCCTGAGAAGCTGGAGAATGTAAGAAAAATGCGCTGCTAACGTACCGTCAACCAAGCCGTTTTATCTGTGGCCGGATGCCAGGGCGCGGCGACGAGGCTGATCGGACTCCACCAGGAAATCCACCTTTTCGATCGCATGCTGCAAGGCAGAACGCTCCGCATCTTCCCGGGAGGAATACAGTCCGACGTTCTCCATAATCATCACGCGTCGGTCCCGCCTGCTTCTCAAGATATATCGCGCCAGCCAGAACTGACTGCGCGTCAATTCACCGTCGGTGGTGATTTCGTAGTCTCGATAGGGAGTCCTGGAAGACATGGCATTCCTTCCGAAAAGTGGGGCCGTTCAGACGATCTGCTGGTTTGACCCACACATTTTTCTTCAGGTCCAACGCAATATCCATCAGACCCGGACGCGAGTGCGCGTAGGAATTCGTCTCTTCTCCGAGCTGTCTCGGCCCGTTCATGCAAAAGCACATATTCCGTTACGCGAAATAGAGGCACACAGGAGAACAAAACAATAGGCATGCGCATGCCTGCAAATACCTACCACCGGATTCGCACGCCTGCCATCCCGCTCACGCCGCGCTGCTTCTCTCCACCGAGATCGGTCATATACCCGATCGACAGATAGGCGTCGACGTTATCTGCCCATTTCATCGTCATGCCGCCGCGCAACTCCAGCGAAGTGCCATCAAGCTCGGTGGATATATTCGTGTCGCCGAACCTCACGTTCGACTTCTTCGAAAAGTTGTGCCACACGTCGGCACTGACAAAGGATTGCCACGGCCGGCCACCAACGAGCGTGTTGTTCTCCAGCCGCAAGCCCAGCCGCCCAGTGAAAGCGTCGAAGTGACGATAGTCGATGGAAGAATAAGGATCGCGCGTATCCTTGAAGTCCACATACTGCCAGATGAGCTGTCCCTGCGGCTCGAGCGTCCAGGTCCCATTGAGCGGAAACGGGATGCCGCTTTCTATGGAAGCGGCAATGGCATCGCCCCGAGTCTTGGCGCCGACGTTCATATCCGACCAGGCATTTCCTTCGAACCGCGTGTACATGGCGACAGCATCGAGATACCAGCGACTGGAATCGACGCGCGTCCAATAGAGGCCGAGACTGTCGCCATTCAGCGTCAGTCTGCCTGAGCGATTGCCCTCGACCGCCAGCGTATTGCCGAAAACGGTTCCACGCGTCTCGGTATGTGAATAGAACGCACCGGCGCGATCCTCACCGCCGTCTTCATCGTTGCGGACGAACAGGTCTGAACCTATCTGCAGGCCCCACATGCGACTCTCTATCTTCGGCGCAAGCTGATAGCCGGAATCTCCGATCGTCGAACTCCAGCGCTGATCGTGCTTGCCGCCCAGCGCGCGTACCCACACGTTGCTGTTCGCTCCAGCGCTGTCCAGAAATGACTGGTCGCCGCGACGTTCGTGGAACGTACCGAGGGTAACGATGCCCCCCCGTTGCGCCATCGCGGGTCCGAGCACATACCCCGGAATTTCGGGGCGAATCAGCGGCGTTTCAGGCGGCGGCGTCTCTCCCGGCGGTGGCGGAACAGGCGGCCCCGGTGGTCCCGGCGGCAGCGGCGGCGGTGGTTCCGGCGACGGCGGTGGCGGCTCCGGCGGCGGGTCGACAGGCGGCGGCGGGTCAGGCGGCGGCTCGGGCGGCGGCGCAGGCATTGGCGGCGGCGGCGCAGGCAATGTCGTCGGTGGCGATGGTGGAGAGGGTGGTGGTTCCGGCGGCTCTGGTGGCGCCAGCGGAATGAGCGGCGCGGGCGCCGGCAACGTCATCGGCGGGGATGGCGGCAGAGTTGGCGCCGGCGCCGGCAGCACCGTAATAGGCACCAGCGGGTTGCTTACGCTAGAACGCAGAAACCAGTCGTTGTCATTGGCCGTATCGGCCGTCACGCCGCCACGAAAGAGCGCATACTCGTACACGCCGGCTGCCACTCGGCTGCCAAGCACGAAAGCCTCCGACGTAGTCGTGGCGCCGCCAACTGCATCCACCACGCGGATACCGTTGCCGACAGTCATGGCTCCCAGACCGTTCAGATTGCTCACATTGAGCGCGGTCAGGCCGGACGCGGCCGGGTTGGCCGTCGCCGTCGAGTTCTTCTGGATCACGAGCTGATCCGACGGCGAGTCGTCGCCGCCCAGCACCGTCTGCAGATTGAGGCGCCCGTTCTGGCCGACGTAATTGCCATAGACCACAAAGCGGTCGGTCGCCGTCGCCGGTCCGTTGGTCAGATCGATGAGCCCCGCATTGTTGACGGTCGCCAGCGCACTTGGCTCCCACGGCCGCACGGCATGCGTGCCATTGCCGGCCAGCACGATACTGCTGCTGTCGATGGAAAGAACGCCTGTCCCCGTTCCGGGATCTCCCAGGGTCAGCGTGCTGTAATTCTTGAACGTGAGCTGGGAACGGGAGTGCAGTGCGATGCGCTCCCAGTAGGTGAGCTGAGCCACGTCAAGACCCGTGCCGTTCTGCGTGTTGCTCCAGGTCATGCTGTCGTTGCCCGTTCCTCCGTCGACGATCAGCCCCTGCACGAGGTTCGTGGCATTCAGGCCGGACAGTAGCGCGGTATCGTTGTCCTCGCCCATCCGAACGCCGCTGACGATCTGACCACCTTGCCAGACGAAAAGATCGTCTCCCGCACCCGCCTGCACATCAGAACTGATCACACCTCTGACGATGAATGCCTGATCGTTGCCGGCTCCGAGATTCACCGTACAGCACACGGTGCCGTCCATCATCAGGAACAAGTCGTTGTCGTCGCCCAGATTGATGCCGCCATTGGTCTGCGCACGGTTGGTGAAGCGATCGTTGCCGGCACCAAGATTGGTAGGGCCATTGATCACGCCGCCATTGTCCACGCTGTCGAACGAAGCGCCGTTGCTGTTGATGCCGTTGATAACGCCATTGCCCCGGTTGGTAATGACGTTATCGTACTGGTTGGCGGCAGAGTGAGCACCGGTGAACTCCAGCCCCTGATTGAACAATCCTTCGTTGTCGATGATATTGGAAGGCCCCGACAGCGTAAGCCGGTTGATCGCCGCGCCGGCGCGGTTGATGACGGTGTTCGAAGATGTTGCGGTCAGCGTGACGGCATTGTTGAGTACACCGTAGTTGTCGATGCGATTCTGCGCCCCTGACATGATGAGGGTATCGATCGAACGGCCGGTCCGCACCGTCACGCTGTTAGTCCCCGTTCCATCGACCGAAAGCGTCGTCCCGCCGAACGTGCCATTCTGATCGAACGTGAAATCGCCGTTGTTAGTGACGGTGATGTTACCGTTGATCTGGCCGTTATTGTTGAAAACGAGAGACAAAAGGCCGTCGATCGACATGCCCATATTCACCGTTGCGCCAGCCACCACGGTGAGCGCGACATTGGGACCGGGCGGTGGCGGAGGAGCGATGGTCAGTCCATCCGGATCGGTACCCGAACAGGTCACCGTACCGGCATCGTCGACAACGCATTGCGCAAACACCGCGCCAGGGAGCAGCCCCCACAAAATGACCGATCCCGCAATCGTCCTCCATGGCACCAAGCGAAAAAGGTATCGTCGGCCTCTTCCCTGTTTCGCCTCGCTGGGGCTGTGCGGCGGATTGTCGATGCCACCCAACACATCGCTGTCGCAAGTCGAGTATTGCATGAGTCTGCCACCTCTCCGATCATTGTTCGTTCCGAGATGAACCGCACCTTTCCGACCAACTACACCCGGCTGAATGACATTGAAAATGCCTCACCGACCGGCCCGACCCAACCCAAAGACGTTGTGATCGGCACCGCATTTGAACTCCTTGCTCTTGCATGATGCCCGCTGTCTGAAAAATACACGAACGCCGATATTGTTTGCAACAAATTCCTCACCACAAGATTTGCTGGCGAAAATCCCATCATCCGGGTTCTTTGAATCTGCTCGGCCGTCAAATAGGCTACCGCTCTGGTCTGCACGAGGATATGCAGCTTGTCTGATGGCGGAAGCGGTGGGATTCGAACCCACGGACGGTATCACCCGTCGCTGGTTTTCAAGACCAGTGCCTTAAACCACTCGGCCACACTTCCATTCGATATCGATGCTCTGCAGAAAAGCAGGGACGCATCGATTGGCGGGAGGCCGCATTATACCCAACTCCCCTGCCATTGCCGACTGCGGGAATTCCGGTGCTGGTACCGAAACCCGTCTGCACGCTTCAAAATCGGGCTATACAGCATACGGGGCAAACCCGCACGTTCATCAATCGGCCAGGAACAGTTCCTGCAAATCGTTCAGGAAACGGCGCCCCAGCTCGGTCGGCTTGAGCGTCATGTGGTCGCGGTACAGCAGTCCCTTGGACTCCGCCTCGTTCAGCGCGCGCTCGATGACATTCAGCGGCATGCCGGTACGCTCCATGAAGAGGTTGACCTCGACGCCTTCGGTCAGGCGCATGGCATTGAGCATGAACTCGAAGGCCAGTTCGCTGCGCGCGACTTCCACTTCTTCCTGCACCGGATTGCCGCTTCGCATATGCTCGAGGTAGGACTTGGGCTGCTTGTAGCGCGCCTGGCGGATCACGCGGTGCGGAAACGACAGCTTGCTGTGCGCGCCGGCGCCGATGCCCAGGTAGTCGCCAAACTGCCAGTAGTTGAGATTGTGCCTGGCCTTGCGCGTGGGTTGCGCATAGGCAGAGACCTCGTAATGCGCATAACCGGCGGCCAAGGTTTCCTGCGCGATCATGTCCTGCATGTCGGCGCTGGCGTCGTCGTCGGGTACCGTTGGCGGGTACTTGGCGAACACCGTGTTGGGCTCCATCGTCAGGTGGTAGAGCGACAGGTGCGGCGGCGCGAAACCGATTGCGGTCCGCACGTCCTGCCGTGCTTCTTCCAGCGTCTGCGACGGCAGCGCGTACATGAGGTCGAGATTGAAATTGTCGAAATTGGCCTGCGCGATCTCGACTGCGCGGCGCGCCTCGTCGCCGTCGTGGATGCGGCCCAGTGCCTTCAGATGCCGCGCATTGAAACTCTGGATGCCAATCGACAGCCGATTGATGCCGCTGGCGCGGTAGGACTTGAATTTGTCCGCCTCGAAGGTGCCGGGGTTGGCTTCCATCGTCACCTCGATACCCGGATCGAAGGGTATCAGGGTGCGGATATCGGACAGCAGCCGATCGAGTCCGGCCGCCGACAGCAGACTCGGCGTGCCACCGCCGATGAAGATCGTATGCAGCTTGCGGCCCCAGATCAGCGGCAGCGCCATTTCCAGGTCGGCGCGCAGGGCCGACAGATATTCGTCTTCCGGGATATCGCCGCCGGCCTCGTGCGAATTGAAGTCGCAATACGGGCACTTGCGCACGCACCACGGAATGTGCACGTAGAGCGACAGCGGCGGCAAGGCCGTCAGTGAAAGCGTGCCGGGCTTCAGGTAGGCGGTCGCGACACGCGCCGGCTCGGCGTGGTCGAGACTGTCCGCGATGTCCGCGCCGATCGGCCTGATCGGAATCATCCGAGCTTCTCGATCAGCGCGCGCAGCGCCTGGCCGCGATGCGAGAGACGATTCTTTTCTTCCGCACTCAATTCGGCCGCAGTCTTCTGCAGCGACGGGATCCAGAAATGCGGATCGTAGCCGAAGCCGCCCTCGCCGCGCGCGGCGGCGATCATTTCGCCGTTCCAGCGGCCATCGGCAATCACCGGCTGCGGATCGTCGGCATGGCGCACGAACACCAGCACGCAGTAGTAGTAGGCGGACTTGTCGACATGCGGCGCCAGATCGGCCAGCAGCTTTTCATTGTTGCGCTGGTCGGATTTCGGCTCGCCCGCATAGCGCGCGGAATAGACGCCGGGCGCGCCGCCCAGTGCGTTGACGCAGACGCCGGAATCGTCGGCCAGCGCCGGCAGGCCGGTCAACCGCGATGCGTGGCGCGCCTTGGCAATCGCGTTCTCGACGAAGGTGGCGAACGGCTCCTCCGCCTCCGGCACGCCGAACTCTCCTTGGGTGTGCAACTGGTAATCGAGCCGCGCCAGCAGCGCGCCGAATTCCTTCAGCTTGCCGACATTGTTGGAAGCCAGGATCAGGGATTGAGGCATGACAATCTAGAAATGAACAGGATGGATGCCCGACGGCACCGGGCGCACCAGCGCATGGACGCGCCGGTATCGCAGCGATGCATCGTCAGGCGGACAATCCCGCTATTTTACGCAGCAATCGCCAGCGCCTGTTTCTGCAGGACGATCAGGTCGCGGATGCCGTTCTGCGCCAGGTCGAGCAGCCGGTCCATGGTGGCGCGGTCGAACGCCGCGCCTTCGGCCGTGCCCTGGACTTCGATGAAGTGGCCGGCATCGGTCATGACGATGTTCATGTCGGTATCGCAGTCGGAATCCTCGGCATAGTCGAGGTCCAGCACCGGCTGGCCACGATAGACGCCGACCGAGATCGCGGCGACGAAGTGCTTGAGCGGGATCGCCGGGATCAGACCCTGCTCGGCCAGTTTGGCAAAGGCATCGTAGGCCGCGACCATGGTGCCGGTGATGGCCGCGGTGCGCGTGCCGCCGTCGGCCTGGATCACATCGCAGTCGAGATGCAACGTACGTTCACCGAAAGCCTGCAGGTCGAAGGCGGCACGCAGCGAGCGGCCGATCAGGCGCTGGATTTCCTGCGTGCGGCCCGACTGCTTGCCGCGCGCGGCTTCGCGATCCATGCGCGTATGCGTGGAGCGCGGCAGCATGCCGTACTCGGCGGTCAGCCAGCCCTGCCCCTTGCCTTTCAGGAAGCCCGGCACGCGGTCCTCGATGCTGGCGGTGCAGATGACCTTGGTGTCGCCGCATTCGATGAGGACCGAACCTTCGGCGTGCTTGGTGTAGTGGCGGGTGATGGTGATGGCGCGCAGCGCATCGGCGGCGCGGCCGCTGGGACGTTTTTCGAACAGCATGGAGCGTTAATTCCTGGAAGTGATTTTGGATGACTTTTCGATGGCGTTGCGGATTTCCTCGATCGCCTTTTCGATCTCGGCGTCATTGTACGTGTCTGTCGGCTCGGAATCGACATGACGCGGTGCCTGGATGGTAGTAGTGACGCTGCCGATGGGCAGCGTGTTGGTGGTGATGGTGCTGTTGCCCTGCAGGTTTTCGGCGCTTTCCCACATCATCGCGAGTGCCGTCGCGTTGTCGCTGTTGCGGCCGGCGATGCCGGTTGCAGCGGCCAGCAGCTCCGGTACCGCGCGCACGATGGTGTTGTGGTGCAGGCGATGCGCGAGTTCGTGATCGGGCAGCATCGACCACAGGCCGTCCGAACACAGCAGCAGCACGTCGCCAGCCTGCAGCGTGGCGCGGCGCGAGAGTTCGACGATCGGCATGTTGGGTGCGCCCAGGCAGTTGAACAGCTTGTTGCGGTCCGGATGCGTGTCGCGCTCGGACGGATCGACCTTGCCCTGCGCAATCAGCGTTTCGATGCGCGAATGGTCGCGCGTGCGCGCCAGAATCTGGCCGTTGCGCATCCAGTACAGGCGCGAATCACCGCAATGCGCCCAGATCGCGCTGTTGTGCTGTACCAGGCAGGCGACGATGGTGGTGCGCGGCGTTTCCGGCAGGTTGTTGATGGCGCGGTAGCGGTGGATTTCGCGGTGCGCGGCGAGGAAGCTGTCCTCGAGGAAGCGTTCAGGCTTTTTCACATACGACTTGGCGCTTTCCTGAAACAGCGAGGCAATGGTCTGCATCGCGATCTGCGCCGCCATCTCGCCCATCAGGTGACCGCCCATGCCATCGGCCACCAGCAACAGCAGCGCGTCGCGCGTGAAGCTGTAGCCCATGCGGTCCTGGTTGGTCTTGCGACCGCCGATGTGGCTTTCTTGATAGACGGAAAATCGCATGGTCTGATTCGCCCAAGGTGAGGAAAACTAGCGTGTGTGTTCCTGGATCGTCGTTTCGGCGTTGTAGCGCTGCCGCCCCAGGCCGCCGAACATGCCCTTGACGCGGCGCGCCAGGCGCTGCAGGCTGGCCGTCTCCTGCTGCTCCTGCAAGGGTTCGCGCAGCGCCTTCTGCAGGGCGAACACGCTTTGCGGGCGCTGCAGCGGATCGAGCATCAGGCTCCAGCGGATGACCTTGATCAGGTCCGGCGAATAGACGCCTTCGAGCCGGCTGAAATGACCGTCCATCTTGTCGTTCAAGCGGCGCTGGTCGGCCGGCTGCGGCGGCGCGCCGACCATGCATGCGAACATCGAGGCACCGATGCTGTAGATGTCGGTCCACGGGCCGAGGCTGCCGTTCTTCACGTAGAGTTCGGGCGCGGCGAAACCCGGCGTATACATCGGGTACAACTTGGGCATGTCGGCCGTCAAGGTCTGGCGCGCGGCACCGAAGTCCAGCAGGATCGGCGTGCCATCAACGCGCAGATAGATGTTGGCCGGCTTGAGGTCCAGATGCAGCAGCTTGTTGGTGTGCACCTCGCGCAGGCCGTTCATGACGTGGCTGAACATCTTGCGGATGAAGCGCTCCGACACCAGCGGCTTGTCGCCCTTCTCGCGGCGGCGCAGGATGTGGTCCTGCAGCGAGCGGCCCGACTCGTAGCCCATGACCATATAGACAGTCTCGTTGGCGCGGAAGAAGTTGGTGACGCTGACCACGTTCGGATGCGCGATGCGTGCCAGCGCCCGGCCCTCCTCGAAGAAGCACTTGAGTCCGATGCGGAACACCGGCAGGTTCTCGGGCGAGATCGCCGGCACCAGTTCGCCCGGCTGGCGCAGCGCCAGCGAACTCGGCAGATACTCCTTGATGGCGACGGCATTGCCGTCCTCGTCGTACGCCAGATAGACGATACTGAACCCGCCTGATGCAATCTTCTTTACAATGCGATATCCAGCGATTTCCAGTCCATCCGGCAACGGAGCGTTGTTTTGCGCAGCCATGTCGTCCCAGTTTTGATGATCATGGGCTGGCCGCGGCGCGACCGGCCTGGTGAGTAGGATGTTGCCGTCAACGCCTGCTTGGCGGCATGCGTTGAAGATTGTGTGGACAAATCGCCGCTTTGTAAAGAAAGAAAACAAAGGATTCCATTTTGACCATCAGCAGCATGACCGGCTATGCCGTGACCACGCATGAAACCGGCAACGGCACCCTGACCATCGAACTCAAAAGCGTCAACTCCCGCTTTCTGGACCTGCAGTTCCGCATCAACGACGACCTGCGCGCACTCGAACCGCAGCTGCGCGAAGCCATCATGGCGCGCATCACGCGCGGCAAGGTCGAATGCCGCGTCAGCTTTGGCCGCAAGGCGACTACGCCCGCCATTCCCGCCCTCAATGCCGGCGTGCTCGACTCCCTGTCTGGGCTGCAAGCCGGCGTGCTGCAGCTGTTCGCCGATGCGCGGCCGCTGTCTGTCAACGAGCTGCTGCGCTGGCCCGGTGTGATCGAAGAAGCCGAGGTCAGCCAGGAAGCGCTGCAGGCCGAAGTCGCCGCCGCCATGCAGGCCACGATGACGGCCTTCGTCGAGAGCCGCAACCGCGAAGGCGCGGCACTGCAGACCATGCTGCTGTCGCGCGTCGATGACATGGAGGCCATCGTGCAGCGCATCACGCCGCTGATTCCGCAGGTGGTAGCGCAATTCCAGCAGAAAGCCACCGAACGCATGCAGGAAGCGCTGGGGCTGGCGCAGAAGACGGCCGATGGCACGGCCCAGCCGGCCGTCAGCCGCGAGGAAGCGCTCGACCGCATCCGCCAGGAAGTCACGCTGTACGGCATCCGCATCGACGTCGCCGAAGAGCTGTCGCGCCTCGCCGCCCATCTGGCGGAAACGCGCGCCATCCTGGCCAAGGGCGGCCAGGTCGGCAAACGCCTCGACTTCATGATGCAGGAACTCAATCGCGAGGCGAACACGGTTGGCTCCAAGGCGGCTGTCAAGGACCTGGCCGACGCCTCGATGGCGATGAAACTCCTGATCGAACAAATGCGCGAACAGGTGCAGAATCTGGAATAAACCGGATTCATCCCGCCCATCATTCAACCTTTCATTTCCTGCGTATGCAAACGTTCGAGCAAACTCCTTCTTCCGGCAGCCTGTTTCTGGTGGTCGCGCCATCGGGCGCCGGCAAATCCAGCCTGGTCAATGCCCTGCTGCAGCAGGAACCGGCGATCAAGCTGTCGATCTCCTTCACCACGCGCACGCCGCGTCCGGGCGAGGAAAACGGCCGCGAATACTTCTTCACAGATGCCAAGGATTTCCTGGCCCGCCGCGATGCCGGCGAGTTCCTCGAATGGGCCGAGGTGTTTGGCAATTATTACGGCACCTCGCGCATCCAGATCGCCGACCAGATGGCGGCCGGCACCGATGTGTTGCTCGAGATCGACTGGCAGGGTGCGCAGCAGATCAAGAAGCAGTTTCCGCATGCGGTCGGTATCTTCATCCTGCCGCCATCGATCGATGCGCTGGAGGAAAGACTGAAGAAACGCGGACAGGACGAACCCCACGTGATCGCGCGCCGTTTGCTGGCCGCGGGCGGCGAAATCGCCCACGCCGCCGAGTTCGAATATGTTATTATCAATCAAGAGTTTACAGTCGCTTTGTCGGAGTTGAGCGCGATCGTAAAGGCCACGCGTTGCCGCTTTGCGCAACAATCAACCCGCAATGCTTCCCTGTTCGCCCAACTGGGCATCCATGCCAATTTAAGCTGACCTATCAGCCGACACATTCAGGAGTTACACCATGGCCCGCATCACCATCGAAGATTGTCTGAAACAGGTCCCCAACCGCTTTCAACTGACGCTCGCCGCCACCTATCGCGCACGCCAGTTGCTGCAAGGCCATACCCCAAAAGTTGACGCCAAGGACAAGCCGACCGTGCTGGCCCTGCGCGAGATCGCTTCCGGCCAGGTCGGCCTTGAAATGCTCAAAAAAGTACCAAGCTGATCGGTAAGTCCCCTTACCACAGCGAGGCACCGCGATCGGCATGAACACACCGGCAGATTCGACCCTCTCCCTCGTCCCCGACAATCGGGGCGTGTCGGATCGCTCGGCCTCGCCATCGTCGGTCGCTGTCCAGCAGCCGGCCATTGCGCCCGGTGTCGCTTCTGTCACACACCTGACCGACCGTCTGGCGGAATACCTGACGCCGGCCGAACTCAAGAAGGTCAAGGAAGCCTACCGCTTCTCCGACGAGGCGCATCTGGGCCAGATGCGCATGTCCGGCGAACCCTACATCTCGCACCCGATCGCGGTGGCCGAAATCTGCGCCGAGTGGAAACTCGATGCGCAGGCCATCATGGCCGCCTTCCTGCACGACGTCATGGAAGACCAGGGCGTGCGCAAGGAAGAGCTGATCGAACGCTTCGGCGCGCCGGTCGCCAATCTGGTTGACGGGCTGTCCAAGCTCGAAAAACTCGAATTCCAGAGCCAGGTCGAGGCGCAGGCGGAAAACTTCCGCAAGATGCTGCTCGCCATGGCGCGCGACGTGCGCGTGATCCTCGTCAAGCTCGCCGACCGCCTGCACAACATGCGCACGCTCGGTTCGATGGCGCCGGCCAAGAAGCGCCGCATCGCGCGCGAGACGATGGAAGTCTATGTGCCGATCGCGCACCGTCTCGGCCTCAACAACATTTACCGCGAACTGCAGGATCTCTCCTTCTCGCACCTGTATCCGATGCGCTACCGCGTATTGGCCAAGGCGGTCCGGGCGGCACGCGGCAACCGCCGCGAGGTGGTCAGCAAGATTCTCGAGTCCGTCAGTTCGACGCTCGAGGCGACTGGCATTCCGGTCCAGGTCTATGGCCGCGAAAAGACGCTGTACGGCATCTATACCAAGATGGCGAGCAAGCACCTGTCGTTCTCGCAGGTGCTGGACGTCTATGGCTTCCGCATCGTGGTCGACAGCTTCGCCAACTGCTATGTCGCGCTCGGCACGCTGCATGCGCTGTTCAAGCCCATGCCCGGCAAGTTCAAGGACTACATCGCGATTCCCAAGCTCAACGGCTACCAGTCGCTGCACACGACGCTGATCGGCCCCTACGGCACGCCGGTCGAGTTCCAGATCCGCACGCAGGACATGCACCGCGTGGCCGAATCGGGCGTGGCCGCGCACTGGCTCTACAAGGACGACGAAGGCAACCTGTCGGACCTGCAGCAGCGCACGCACGCGTGGCTGCAATCGCTGCTCGACATCCAGAAGCAGACCGGCGACTCGGCCGAGTTCCTCGAGCACGTCAAGGTCGATCTGTTCCCGGATTCGGTCTATGTCTTCACGCCGAAGTCCAAGATCATCGCGCTGCCGCGCGGCGCCACCGCGCTCGACTTCGCCTACACCATCCATACCGACATCGGCGACCGCACGATCGCCGTCAAGATCAACCTCGAACAGGTGCCGCTGCGCACCGAGCTGCGTAACGGCGACATCGTCGAGATCATCACGGCGCCGACCTCGCGCCCGAATCCGAACTGGCTCAGCTTCGTGCGCACCGGCAAGGCACGCTCGGCGATTCGCCATCACCTGCGCACCATCAACCTCGCGGAATCGATCGAACTCGGTCGCAAGCTGCTGTCGCAGGCACTGGTCACGCTGAATCTCGATCCCGAACTGCAGCCGACACTGGCCGAGCGTCTGCTCAACGAATCGAGCGCCAAGTCGCTCGACGATCTGTATGCGGACATCGGCGTCGGCAAGCGCATGGCCGCCCTCGTCGCGCGCCATATCCTGACGCTGGTCGAACACGACACACCGGTCGCGCACCCTGCCATCGACAAGAACGGCGAACTGCTGCCGAAGAAGATCGACCCGGTCGTCATCTATGGCAGCGAAGGCATGTCGGTGCAACTGGCTTCGTGCTGCACGCCGATTCCGGGCGACCGCATCGTCGCGCAGATGAAACGCGATCAGGGACTGGTCGTCCATACCCAGGATTGCGATGCCGGGCATCGCCAGCGCCTGCGCGAACCCGAGCGCTGGATCGAAGTGGTATGGGGGGAAGACATCGACCGCCGCTTCGATTGCCGCATCACGCTGCTGACGCGCAACGAGAAAGGCATCCTGGCGCGCGTGGCGGCCGAGATCGGCGAGTCCGATGCCAACATCACGCACGTCGGCATGGACGAAGACAAGGATCACATGATCACGCAGCTGCACTTCACGGTGCAGGTCGAGGACCGCGTGCATCTGGCACGGCTCATGCGCAACCTGCGCAGCATCGACGGCGTGGCACGCCTGCTGCGCGACAAGGGCTAGTTCATCGGGGACGCCCCTGCCCCGCCATCCTTTCCCTCTTTTCTCTCTGACGTCTCAGGCAGGCGGCGGATAGCTTACTTCCAGTATTTCGAGTTCTTCCAGACCGCCGGGTGTACGCAGCATCACGGTATCGCCTTCGCGCGCCTTGGTCAGTGCGCGTGCCACAGGCGAAATCCAGCTGATCTTGCCGTTCAGGGGGTCGAATTCATCGATGCCGAGGATGGTGACGGTCTGCTCTTCGCCGTCCTGGTTTGCATAGCGCACGGTGGCGCCGAAAAAAACCTGGTCGCTGCCGTGATGCACGGATGGGTCAACGACCTCCGCGAGATCCAGCCGCTTGGTCAGGAAGCGAATGCGGCTGTCGATCTGACGCAGGCGGCGCTTGCCATAGATGTAGTCGCCGTTTTCCGAACGATCGCCGTTGGACGCCGCCCACGATACGGTCTGCACGACTTCCGGCCGCTCGACATCGATCAGGTGCAACAGCTCGTTCTTCATCCGCAGGTGGCCCTGCGGCGTCATGTAATTCTTCGAGCCGGCGGGAATCGGCGGCGCGCCGAAACTGTCTTCCTCATCGTCCGGCGCACTGGTGGAGGATGTGTCGATGGATTGCTTCATGGCGCCCATTGTAGCGCGCCGGTGTCCGTCAAAACAGACGCCGCTCCTCCTAGAGATTGCGCGAAATGTTGTTGCTCCACTCGAATGCCTGGACCTCGAGATCGTACAGTTCGTCGATCGACAGGCCCAGGCGTTGCAGCAAGGGCAGCAGCAGGTCACCGGCCTGTTCGATGCGTTCTATGTATTCGCTCAGTTTCAGCAGGTCGCCATAGACGCCCTTGCGGAACAGCAGCGCATCGCGCACCTCATCGACCACCGCGATCTGCGCCAGGATTTCCTGCATGGGCTGCCCCAGCAACGTATCCATCAACGACATCACGCCGACGGTAAAGGCCATGTCGGCACGACAAGCGCGCGTCTGCGCCAGGCGTTCCGCGACCAGTTCGAGCAGCTTGCCGCGCGTGGTCGCCAGTTGCAGCAGGGGCGACGAGAAATAGCCATCCTTGCCATGCTCGGCATACAACAGTATCTGCAACCAGCGCTGCAGTTGCAGACGGCCCAGCACGGCCAGCGCCTGCCCCAGAGATTCGATACGCGTCGCCACGCCGAAGGCCGGCGCATTGGCCAGCCGCAGCAGATTCATCGCCAGCAACGGTTCCTTCTTGACCACCTGCTCGATCTCGCAGGTTTCGGCATCGCGGCCGATCATGGTGATCAGTTGCAGAATCACGATCTGCGACGGTGCAAGTTTTCTGCCGGTCAGAATGACCGGGCGTGCAAAGTAATACCCCTGAAAGTAATCGAAACCGATCGCCAGACATTGCCGGAACTGCTCGCAGGTCTCGACCTTCTCCGCCAGAAGGATCTTTCCCTGCTGCTTGAAATAGTGCGCCAGCGCTGCGATGTCCGCATTCTCCATGCCGCTGATATCGATCTTGACGATCCTGATCAGCGGCAGCAGCGGCCGTAATGCGTCGTTGCGGCAGACAATGTCATCGAGCGCGAATGTATAGCCGTGCCCGACCAGTTCGGTCACGCGCGCCACCACGGCAGGCGTGATTTCCACCGTTTCCAGCAATTCCAGCACGACCTTGTCGTGCGGCAGGAAGCTGACGATATCGCAGTCGAGGACTGCCGCATCGACATTCAGAAATCCAAGCGCATTGCCGATGACATTGCCAATGCCCAGTTCCGAGGCATGGGCGATCACGGATGCAGTAGCGGACAGGTCGTCGATGACATTGGCTGGCCCGCTCTGCGCGCGACGGAACAGCAATTCGTAGGCAACGGTGCTGCCACGCGCATCGAGAATGGGTTGGCGCGCGAGAAAGAATTCCCTCGTGCGCGGGCGCTCATCAGAGGATGGCTGATCGGAATCGAGGATCATCAAATGTCCTGTCATGGTGGCAATACGCGGCTATCTGGATCTGCCTATGGCAATCGCCTATCGTGCTCGCTAGAACGCATGCCATCGGCCACGGAGGATGGCTTCTTCCTGCGTTCTCGTCGAGAACGGTCTCCTGTCGGGGCCTCTCAGTCCCGCATGTTCATGCAGGAACGTCGGCCACACTCGTTTTTCTTTCTGGTAATAGTGCCAGAAAACAGGGAGCGCATGTCTGACAAAACACGCCTGATGAACAGGCGTGGAAGTTACTGCGTGCTCAGACCGCAGTCCGGCCCTCTTCGATCGTGAAGCTGGCACCGCCATCCCGGCCCAGCACGTCAACCAGATACGGCATCACCTCGCGCAAGGTCGCCTCCAGCGTCCAAGGCGGATTGTGGATGAACATGCCGCTGCTGCGCAGGCCGAAGCCATCGGGCGACGGCGAGGAAATCGAGAGCGTGACATTCAGCCAACCATTGGAAGGCAGCTTCTTGAGCCGCTCCGGCATCTGGCGCGATTCGTTCCGGTTCAGCGCCGGATACCAGATCGCATACACGCCGGTGGCAAAACGGCGCAGGCTGTCCGAGACGGCATCCACCACGGCACGATAATCGCCCTTGTCTTCGTACGGTGGATCGATCAGCACCAGAGCGCGCCGCGATGGCGGCGGCAGCAGCGCCTTCAGGGCGGCAAAACCATCGCTTCGTTCGATCATGACGCGCTTGCCGCGCGCGGTCGGACGCTGGCCCTGCGCGGCGGCATGCGCCTCGAGCTTGCGAAAATTATCGGCCAGCAGCTTGCTGTCGGCGGGATGCAGTTCGAACAGACGCAGGCGGTCCTGCTCGCGCAGCACCTGCTCTGCGCAGTAGGGAGAGCCCGGATAATGGCGCATCTTGCCGCTCGGGTTGAGCGATTTGACCAGCCCGACATAGTCGGCCACCGCAGGCGGCAGATCGTCGCGCTCCCACAAGGGTGCAATACCGGTCTCGAACTCGGCATTCTTGGTCGCATATTCGCTGTCCAGCGCATAGACGCCGGCACCCGCATGGGTGTCGATCATCATGTACGGCGCATCTTTCTGGTTCAGGTACTTGAGCAACTGGATCAGGACCAGATGCTTGAGGACGTCGGCGTGATTTCCTGCATGGAAGCCGTGGCGGTAACTGAACATAGGCGCAATCTTGAAGAAGAACGGAATAAAGATCCTGCAGGCGCAGAATCAGGCAATGCCGCATTCTAGCAAGGACCGCCTTGACCGACCGTGATTGCCCGCCCCAGCGAGCATAAAAAAGCGATTGCGGAATCGCTTCCGCAATCGCTTCGCTTGCATGCCAGGCAGGCGACTTCAGTTTGTCGTGACGCTTTCCTCGCGCAGGCTGCGTGCCGCTACCACCATGTTCTCGAGCGCCGCGATGGTTTCCGGCCAGCCGCGCGTCTTCAGGCCGCAGTCCGGGTTGACCCACAGACGCTGGTCGGGAATCACGCCGCGCGCCTTGCGCAGCAGGCGCTGCATTTCCTCGACCTTGGGGACGCGTGGCGAGTGGATGTCATAGACACCGGGACCGATGTCGTTCGGATATTCGAACTCGCCGAAGCCGTCGAGCAGTTCCATGTCGGAGCGCGAGGTTTCGATGGTGATGACGTCGGCGTCCATCGCCGCGATCCACGGCAGGATGTCGTTGAATTCCGAATAGCACATGTGGGTGTGGATCTGCGTATCGTCCTGCACGCCCGAGGCGCTGATGCGGAATGCCTTGACCGCCCAGTCCAGATAATGCGGCCAGTCGGCGGCCTTCAGCGGCAGGCCTTCGCGGAAGGCCGGCTCGTCGATCTGGATCATGCCGATGCCGGCCTTTTCCAGGTCCACCACTTCGTCGCGCAGCGCAAGCGCGATCTGCAGCGCGGTCTGCTCGCGCGGCTGGTCGTCGCGCACGAACGACCATTGCAGCATCGTCACCGGGCCGGTCAGCATGCCCTTCATCGGCTTGGCGGTCAGGCTTTGCGCGAACTCGCTCCAGCCGACCGTCATCGCTTCCGGTCGATAGACATCGCCATAGATGAACGGCGGCTTGACGCAGCGCGAACCGTAGCTCTGCACCCAGCCATTGGCGGTGAAGGCATAGCCCCACAACTGTTCGCCAAAGTATTCGACCATGTCGTTGCGCTCCGGCTCGCCGTGCACCAGCACGTCGAGGCCGATCTCTTCCTGCTTCTGCACCACGTGGCGGATTTCGTCACGCATGCGGTTCAGGTACTCGAGATGACCGAGCTCGCCGCGCTTGTGCTGCGCACGTGCCTGGCGGATTTCCGTCGTCTGCGGGAAGGAACCGATATTGGTGGTCGGGAATGCCGGTAGCTTGAAACGCGCCTGCTGCTTGGCGATGCGCTCGGCAAAGACCGACTGGCGCGATGCCGAAATCCGATCCAGTTCGCTCATCCGCTTTTGCACCAATGGATTGTGAATGCGCGGCGAGGTCTTGCGCGAGGCGACGGCTTCGGCTGCAGCCTTGAATTTTTCGGCCACTGCCGGCGTGCTGCGATCGCCGTTCAGCGCACGCGCCAGCACCGCGATCTCGTCGATCTTCTGCGTGGCGAAAGCCAGCCAGTTCTTGATCTCCGCATCGAGCTTGGGTTCGTTGGCCAGATCCACCGGCACGTGCAGCAGCGAGCAGCTCGCGCTGACCCACAGGCGATCGCCGAGTTTTTCCTGCAGCGGCTGCAGCGTCGCCAGCACGGCTTCGAGGTCGGCGCGCCAGATGTTGCGGCCGTCGATCACGCCGGCCGACAGCACGCGGTCCTGCGGCCAGTCCCTGGCAAAGGCTGCCAATTGGTCGGGGCCGCGCACCAGATCCAGATGCACGCCGGCCACCGGCAGGCTGTTCAGCAGCGCCACGTGTTCGCTGACGCGGTCGAAATAGGTCGCCAGCAGCAGCTTGGGCGCACCCTCGACCAGCAGTTGATAGGTGGGCAGGAAGGCATCGCGCCAAGCCTGGTCGAGTTCCAGCGCGAGGACCGGCTCGTCGATCTGCACCCATTCCACACCCGCATCCTTGAGGCGCTTCAATACCTGCTGGTAGCCGGCGATCAGCTTGGGCAGCAGGTCGAACTTGCCGGCGACGCCCGACTTGATCTTGCCAAGGTAGAGCAGGCTCAGCGGGCCGACCAGCACCACCTTGGTCTTGTGGCCGAGCGCCACGGCTTCGGCGTTTTCCTCGAACAGCCAGTCAACACCGCCGTCGAAGCGCAGGTCGGCCGTGAACTCTGGCACCAGGTAGTGATAGTTGGTATCGAACCACTTGGTCATTTCCATCGCGAAGTGATCCGGGTTGCCGCGCGCGGCCGTGAAGTAGTCAGCCGGCGTCAGTTTCTTCGGATCGAAGCCGAAGCGCGTCGGCACCGCGCCGAGCAGCGCCAGCGTGTTGAGCACCTGGTCGTACCAAGCGAAATCGCCGACGGTGACGAGATCGAGCCCGGCATCGGCCTGGATTGCCCAGTGGCGCGCGCGCAGGGTCTTGCCGGTCTGCTGCAGGGCAGCGACGTCGATGTCGCCGCGCCAGAACGATTCCACTGCGAATTTCAGTTCTCGCTGCGCGCCGATGCGCGGAAAACCCAGGATGTGTGCCTTTGCCATGCCCTTGCTCCGATCAAATTTTCGAAGCTGGCATGATGCGCGCGCTTGGTCTATGATTCAAACGATAAATATTCAGAATAAACTTGAATTTTACTAATACAACATGAGCTGATCGTCATGCAATCCATTCTCGAACTGCGCCACCTGAAAACCCTGCTCGCCCTGCGCGAAGCCGGCAACCTGCTGCGCGCCGCCGCCCTGCTCAACGTCACGCAGTCGGCACTGTCGCACCAGATCAAGCAGCTCGAAGACCATCATGGCACGCCGCTGTTCGAGCGCAAGACCACGCCGGTACGCTTCACGCCGGCCGGCGAACGCCTGCTCAGGCTGGCCGACAGCGTCCTGCCGCAGGTAGAGGAAACCGAGCGCGATCTGGTGCGGCTGGCGCAGGGCGTGGCCGGGCAGTTACGCATTGCGGTCGAATGCCACACCTGCTTCGACTGGCTGATGCCGGCGATGGATGTGTTCCGCGGCCGCTGGCCGGAAGTCGAGCTCGACATCGTGTCCGGCTTCCAGGCCGATCCGGTCGGCCTGCTCTACGAGCACCGTGCCGACGTCGCCATCGTCTCCGAGATGGACCCCGACGAGAAGGTTGACTACCACGCGCTGTTCCGCTTCGAGATCGTGGCACTGCTGGCGCACGATCATCCGCTGGCCGGCAAGGAATATCTGGTGGCCGAGGACTTTGCCGACGATACCCTGATCACCTATCCTGTTCCGGACGACATGCTCGACGTGGTGCGCCAGGTGCTCAAACCCGCCGGCGTGCAGGTCGCGCGGCGCACCACCGAACTGACGGTCGCCATGCTGCAGCTGGTCGCCAGCCGGCGCGGCATCGCCACGCTGCCGGTGTGGGCGGTGCAGAACTACCTCGACCGCAACTACGTGCTCGCCAAGCGCATCACGCCGCAGGGATTGACCGGCCGGCTGTACACCGCCTGCCTGCCGGAAACGTCGAAGAAGCCGTATCTGGCGGACTTCGTCACGACCACGCGCGAAAGCTGCTATCTGAATCTCGGCAGCGTGGAACTGCTGTAACGCCTGCCCGCCGACGCGGGCGCGGCACACTCGAACCGGGAACGCCATGCCTGCCGACGACGCAACCCTGCCCTTCCCCGCCTTTGCAGACGAACTGGCCGGCGCTGCCGCGCCATCGCGCGACGCCATCACGCGCGCCTGTCTGCTGGATGAAGAGGTCGCGGTCCAGGCGCTGCTGCCGCAGGCGGCCGCCTATTCGGCCCAACATGACGAAACGACCATGCTGGCGCGTCGCCTGATCGAGACCCTGCGCGACAAGCGCAGCCACGCGGCCGGCATCGATGCGCTGATGCATGCCTTTCCGCTGTCGTCCGAAGAAGGCGTCGCCCTCATGTGCCTGGCCGAAGCACTGCTGCGCATCCCGGACCGCGAGACCGCCGACCGCCTGATCGCCGATCGCATCGGCCACGGTGACTGGCAGCGCCATCTCGGCGCCTCGTCCTCGCTGTTCGTCAATGCCGCCGCCTGGGGCCTGCTGCTGACCGGCAGGCTGCTGCACGCGCCGGACGAACATCGACTCGGCGCGGTCCTGACGCGCCTGCTCGCGCGCGGCGGCGAACCGCTGATCCGCAAAGGCATGGATTATGCGATGCGTATGCTTGGGCACCAATTCGTCGCCGGCCGCACGATCGACGAGGCGCTGCATGCAGGCCGCGGGCGCGAAGCGCGCGGCTATCGCCATTCCTACGACATGCTCGGCGAAGCGGCACTGACGGCGGCCGATGCCGAGGCCTACCATCGTGCCTACGTGGAAGCCCTTCATACGATTGGCAAGGCGGCCGACGGACGCGGCATCCGCCACGGCCCCGGCCTGTCGGTCAAGCTTTCGGCCCTGCATCCACGCTATGCACGCGCGCAGCGCGAGCGCGTGCTGAGCGAACTGCTGCCGCGCCTGAAACAGCTGGCGCTGCTGGCACGGCATTACGATATCGGCCTCAACATCGACGCCGAGGAAGCCGAGCGGCTCGAACTGTCGCTGGAACTGCTCGAATGCCTGGTCCTCGATCCCGAACTCGCCGGTTTCGACGGCATCGGCTTCGTGGTGCATGCCTACCAGAAGCGCAGCCCGTGGGTCATCGATCATCTGATCTCTCTGGCGCGGCGCGGCAAACGCCGGCTGATGGTGCGGCTGGTCAAGGGCGCCTACTGGGACACGGAAATCAAGCGCGCGCAGGTCGAAGGCCTGCCCGGCTACCCGGTCTATACGCACAAGGCGCATACCGATCTCTGCTACCTGGTCTGCGCCGAACGGCTGCTGGCAGCCGGCGATGCCGTCTATCCGCAGCTCGCCACGCACAACGCGCTGACGATGGCCGCCATCCATTGCCGCGCACGCGCGCTCGGCGTGACGGACTACGAATTCCAGTGCCTGCACGGCATGGGCGAAGCGCTCTACGACCAGATCATCGGCGCCGACCGGCTTGGCGTGCCGTGCCGCATCTATGCGCCGGTCGGCTCGCACGAAACGCTGCTGCCCTACCTGGTGCGGCGCCTGCTCGAGAACGGCGCCAATTCCTCCTTCGTCAACCAGATCGTCGATCCAGGCATCGATCTCGAACGCCTGCTGCAGGACCCGGCCATGCTGGCCGCGCAATCCGGCGGTGCCATGCATCCGGCGATTCCGCTGCCCGCACGGTTGTACGGCGACACACGCAGGAACTCGACCGGCATCGACCTCAGCGACGAACATGCGCTGCACGCGCTGGCGACGGCACTGCGCGCATTCGACGTCCGGCAATGGCACGCCATGCCCGCACACGTACGGGACGATGCATCGGTACCGCTCGTCCTGCGCAATCCCGCCAGGCACGAGGACGTGGTCGGCACGGCAAGGCAAGCACAGCCGGCCGACGTCGATCATGCACTGGCCATTGCCAGCACCGCCGCTCCCGCCTGGCAGGCAATGCCGCCGCCACAGCGCGCACAGATCCTGCTGCTGGCCGCCGATCTGCTGCAGCGGGAAGCGGCCGAGCTGATCGCGCTGACCATGCGCGAAGCCGGCAAGACGCTGCCGAATGCCATCGGCGAAGTGCGCGAAGCGACGGACTTTCTGCGCTACTACGGCACGCAGATCGCCATGCAAGAGCGCACCGTGGCGCTCGGCCCGGTGGCCTGTATCAGCCCGTGGAATTTCCCGCTGGCGATCTTTGTCGGACAGGTCGCCGCGGCGCTCGCGGCCGGCAATACGGTGCTCGCCAAGCCCGCCGAACAGACGCCACTGACGGCCTTCCACGCCGTCGGCCTGCTGCACCGCGCCGGCGTGCCACGCGAGGTGCTGCAATTCGTGCCGGGGCCGGGCGAAACGGTCGGCGCACAGCTGGTTGCCGACGCGCGCACCCGCGGCGTCGTCTTCACCGGCTCGACCGAAGCGGCACGCCACATCCATCAGGTGCTCGCACGCCGCATGGCAACGGAGCGACGCGACATTCCGCTGATCGCGGAAACCGGTGGCCAGAACGCGATGATCGTTGACTCCTCGGCGCTGTGCGAACAGGTGGTGCGCGACGCGCTGGCCTCGGCCTTCGACAGTGCCGGCCAGCGCTGCTCGGCGCTACGCGTACTGTGTCTGCAGGAAGAGATCGCCGAACGCACGCTGACCATGCTGCATGGCGCGTTGCGCGAACTGCGCGTGGTTCGTCCCGACCGTTTGCGCACCGACCTCGGCCCTGTCATCGATATGCAAGCGCAGCACATGCTGGAAGCGCACATCGATGCCGCGCGCCGTGCCGGCCGCCGCGTCGTGCAGGCCGAGATGGACGCCACCACGCGCCACGGCAGCTTCGTCGCGCCGACCGTCATCGAGATCGACCGCATGGCGGACCTGCAGCGCGAAGTCTTCGGCCCGGTACTGCACGTGCTGCGCTATCGCCGCGACGACCTGCCGCAACTCATCGCCGACATCAATGCCAGCGGCTACGGACTGACGCTCGGCATCCACTCGCGCATCGATGAAACCGTGCACTTCATCACCGAACGCGCGCGCGTCGGCAACGTCTATGTCAACCGCAACATGATCGGCGCCACGGTCGGCGTGCAGCCGTTCGGCGGCGAAGGCCTGTCGGGCACCGGTCCCAAGGCCGGCGGACCGCTGTACCTCAGGCGCCTGCAGCGCGCGGCAACGCCGCTGCTTGCAGCGACGCATGCGGATGCCGCCGCATCACAGACCACTGCATCGGCCCTGGCTGCCTTGCTACAGTGGAGCGCAACGCAGATGCCGGCGCTGGCTGCGCATTGCCGCGAGTACCAGCACACGAGCCTGCAAGGCAGACAACTGAGCCTGCCCGGACCGGCCGGCGAATCGAACGTGCTGCGCTTCGGCGCACGCGGCGATGTGTTGTGCGCCGCCGTCGGCAGCGCTGCCCTGCTGAACCAGATCGCCGCCGTGCTGGCGACCGGCAACCGGCCGCTGCTGCCTTACGCGTCACGCCCACTGCTGCCGGCCGACCTGCCGCCGCAGGTATCCGCCAGCCTGCACTGGATAGCAGACCATCGGGACTGCGCGGAGCTGCGTTGCGTGCTGTACGACGCGGCAAGCGCCGACCTGCTGCCGCAGATCGCGGCGCGCGACGGCGCCCTCGTGCCCTGCCTGCTGACCGACGAGCAGGCGCCGGTCCCGCTCTGGATACTCACGCGCGAGCAGGCGATCTGCGTCAACACGGCGGCGGCTGGCGGCAATCCGGCACTGATGACGCTGCAAACATGAAGCGCTCGGGAGATCGGCATCATCCGCTGCATGCTCGATGCCGATCAGGCGAAAAGATGGATATTTGCGAGGCAGACGCGATGCGCCACACAAGCGCCGACACCCGCACCGCAGCCGTATCCCACAGCCGATGTCAGACAACTGCTCGCCGCGTGAAGATGCGCAAAGCGAGGTGAACTAGCGCACGGAAGCGGCCGATGACGAACCGCATGATGGGTCGAAAAGAAGGAGACCCATCATGCACATCCGGCATCGCATCGCCACTTCCATCACCTTCGTCGCCAGCCTGCTGTGCCTGTCGTCCGCCTTCGCGCAGGGCGACGTGCTGGCCTGCACCGCGGCCGACGGCGCCGTCACCTACACCGACGGCCGGTGCGGCGACAACGAAAAGGCGCGCACGGTGCAGGCCGCGCCGCCGAAGCCGCAGCGCGCCATGGTTGACCGCACGCAATGGGCAAGCAGGGTAGCGCCGCGACAGGTGCGCACGGACGTCGAATCGGTACGCGCCGCCTACGAGGCCTTGCGGCAGCGCGATGCGCGCAGCGGCGACCTGCAGATCGCGGGACATTGATACAGACAAAAAAGCCGGCCACGAGGCCGGCTTTTTTCATGCGACGGTGAATAGCATTCAGCTCGCCTTGGCAAACCGCAGTTCGCCCTGCTCCACCTCGACCACGATCCTGTCCTTGGGACCGAACTTCCCTTCGAGGATCGCCTTCGACAGCGGATTCTCGATCTGCTGCTGGATCGCGCGCTTGAGCGGACGCGCGCCATAAACGGGATCGAAACCGGCTTCCGCGATCTTCTGCAACGCGGCGTCGGTGACCTCGAGCGCCATGTCCATGCGCGCCAGACGCTGCTCCAGCGTATGCAGCTGAATCTTGGCAATCGAGCCGATGTTCTTCGCATCCAGCGCATGGAACACCACGATCTCGTCGATGCGGTTGATGAACTCGGGCCGGAAATGTCCCTGCACCTCGGCCATCACCGCCATCTTGACCAGCGCCGGATCGCTGTCCTCCATGGACTGGATCTTGTGCGAACCCAGGTTGGACGTCATCACGATCACGGTGTTCTTGAAGTCAACCGTGCGGCCCTGGCCGTCCGTCATGCGGCCGTCGTCGAGCACCTGCAGCAGCACGTTGAAGACGTCCGGGTGCGCCTTCTCGATCTCGTCGAGCAGGATCACGCTGTACGGCTTGCGGCGCACGGCTTCGGTCAGGTAGCCACCCTCTTCATAGCCGACGTAACCCGGCGGCGCACCGATCAGACGCGCGACCGAATGCTTCTCCATGAACTCGCTCATGTCGATGCGGACCAGCGCTTCCTCGGTATCGAACAGGAAGGATGCCAGCGCCTTGCACAGTTCGGTCTTGCCGACGCCGGTCGGGCCCAGGAACATGAAGGAACCGTAGGGCCGGTCCGGATCGCCGAGACCCGCGCGCGAACGGCGGATCGCGTCGGAGACGGCGACGATCGCCTCGTGCTGGCCGACCACGCGCTTGTGCAGCGCGTCCTCCATCTGCAGCAGCTTGTCGCGCTCGCCCTGCATCATGCGCGAGACCGGGATGCCGGTGGCGCGCGAGACGACCTCGGCAATTTCTTCCGCTCCGACCTGGGTGCGCACGAGCTGGCGCAGCTCCGACGTATCCTCGCCGGAGACCGCGTTCTTCAGTTGCGCCTCGAGCTCGGGCAGCGTCTTGTACTGGAGTTCCGACACGCGCTGCCAGTCGCTCTTGCGAGTCGCCTCTTCCATCTGCAGGCGCACCCTCTCGATCTCTTCCTTGATGTGCTGGCTGCCCTGCGCGGCCGCCTTCTCGGCCTTCCAGATTTCCTCGAGGTCGGCGTACTCGCGGCCCAGGCGTTCGATCTCTTCCTCGATCAGCTGCAGGCGCTTCTGCGAGGCTTCGTCCTTTTCCTTGTTGACGGCTTCGCGCTCGATCTTCAGCTGGATCAGGCGGCGGTCGAGCCGGTCCATGACCTCGGGCTTGGAATCGATCTCGATCTTGATCTTGGACGCGGCCTCGTCGATCAGGTCGATTGCCTTGTCCGGCAGGAAGCGGTCGGTGATGTAGCGCTGCGACAGCTCGGCCGCCGCCACGATGGCCGGATCGGTGATCTCGACGCCGTGGTGCAGCTCGTACTTTTCCTGCAGGCCGCGCAGGATCGCGATGGTCGCTTCCACCGTCGGCTCGTCAACCATGATCTTCTGGAAGCGGCGCTCGAGCGCGGCGTCCTTCTCGATGTACTTGCGGTACTCGTCGAGCGTGGTCGCGCCCACGCAATGCAGCTCGCCGCGCGCCAGCGCAGGCTTGAGCATGTTGCCGGCGTCCATCGCGCCTTCCGACTTGCCGGCGCCGACCAGCGTGTGCATCTCGTCGATGAAGACGATGGACTGGCCGGCATCCTGCGCCAGTTCGTTGAGCACGGCCTTCAGGCGTTCCTCGAATTCGCCGCGGTACTTGGCGCCCGCCAGCAGCGACGCCAGATCGAGCGACAGCACGCGCTTGCCCTTCAGGCTTTCCGGCACCTCGCCGTTGACGATGCGCTGCGCCAGGCCTTCGACGATGGCGGTCTTGCCGACGCCTGGTTCGCCGATCAGCACCGGATTGTTCTTCGAGCGGCGCTGCAGAACCTGGATCGCGCGGCGGATTTCGTCGTCGCGGCCGATCACCGGGTCGAGCTTGCCGGCGCGGGCACGCTCGGTCAGGTCCAGCGTGTATTTCTTGAGAGCCTCACGCTGGCCTTCGCTGTCGGCCGAATCGACCTTGCTGCTGCCGCGCACGGCCTTGATCGCGGCTTCCAGCGCCTTGCGCGTCAGGCCGTTCTCGCGCGCGATGCGGCCGGCTTCCGACTTGTCCTCGGTCAGCGCCAACAACACCATCTCGGTGGCAATGAATTCGTCGCCATGCTTCTGCGCCTCCTTGTCGGCGAGATTCAGCAGCGACACGGCCTCGCGCCCGATCTGCACGTCACCGCCGTTGCCCGATACCTTGGGCAGCCGCTCGAGCGCACTCTTGAGCGCGTTGACCATGCCGTTGATGTTGGCGCCGGCGCGCTGCAGCAGCGAGCGCGTGCTGCTGTCGTCCTGGCTCAGCAGCGCGGTCAGGATGTGGACCGGTTCGATGTATTGGTTGTCGTTGCCGACCGCATGACTCTGCGCGTCGGCCAGGGCTTCCTGCAATTTTGTTGTGAGCTTGTCGAGCCGCATTGCAACTCCTTCAATGGTTCAGTGATGCATGGAAAATAAGGCCGGATAGCCGCTTTTCAAGCAAAGCCATTTAACAATTCACGAGACTGGGAAAATACGGGCCTTCCCAGCAATATAGGTCAGGCCGACAGCGCGCGATAGGTGGCGAAGCCGCCGGCGCAGAACAGCAGCGAGCCGAACAGGTGGAGCGCGGTATGGGCCAGGGCCCACAGGTAGTCGCCGCGTTGCAGCAGCAGGAAGGATTCGGCGGAAAAGCTGGAAAAGGTGGTCAGCCCGCCAAGGAAGCCGGTGATGGTCAACAGGCGCCATTCCGGCGAAATGTCCGGATGGCCGATGAAGAAGGCGACGGCGACGCCGATCAGGTAGCCGCCGCCGAGATTGGCAAGCAAGGTGCCCAGCGGCACGTGCGGCGCGAATGCATTGAGACCGGTCTGCAGGCCCCAGCGCAGCCAGCACCCGAGCACGCCGCCCACGCCGACCGCCAGCCAGGACATCACTTCTCGCCTCCGCCGAGCGCCACGTCGATGTGCCACTTGCGCAGCGCCGCATCGTCGGTCACGCGCGCATCAACCCAGCGCGCGCCCTGCGGCGTCTGTTCCTTCTTCCAGAACGGGGCCTCGGTCTTCAGGTAGTCGATGATGAATTCGCAGGCGTCGAAGGCTTCGCCGCGATGCGCGGAAGTGACTGCCACCAGCACGATCTGGTCCCTCGGCGACAAGGGCCCGACACGGTGGATCACCAGTGCGTCGGCGATCGGCCAGCGCTGTTTGGCGCGTTCGACGATGTCCTGCAGCGCCTTTTCGGTCATGCCCGGATAATGCTCGAGCTCCATGGCGGCCACGCTGGCGCCTTCGTTCATGTCGCGCACAGTGCCGACGAAGCTCACCACCGCGCCGACCTGCGGACTGCCGGCGCGCAGGGCCGCGATCTCGGCATTGAGGTCGAAGTCTTCGGTTTGCACACGGATCGCCATGATCGTCTCCTTGCCGTTGCTGCGGCTCAACCGCCCGTCACGGGCGGGAAGAATGCCACTTCGCCGCCGTCGCGGATCGCGGTGTCGGCATCGCACATCTGCTGGTCGCAGGCCATGCGCAGCGAGCGGCCTTCGGCCAGCGTCTCGGCCCAGACGCCGCCGCGCTGCTGCAGGAAGGCGCGCACCTTGCCGACCGTATCGATGCCTTCCGGCACCACCACTTCTTCCTGTGATACACCGAGCGCCTCGCGCACGCTGGCAAAAAAACGCAACTGGATCTTCATGTTCACGCCATCAAATCGCTGAAGGAAATAAAACGCACGGTATCGCCACGCGCGATCGCCTGCCCCGGCGGATTGTCGATCAGGCCGTCGCCCCACACGGTCGAGGTCAGCACGCCCGATCCCTGGTTGGGGAACAGGTCGAGTCCGCCCTGCGCATTGATTTTCGCACGCAGGAACTCGTTGCGGCGGTCGGCCCTGGGCCAGTCGAAATCGGCACGCATCGCATAGGCGGGCGCCGCCACATTCTGCACGCCCTGCAAACGCAGGATGAAGGGCCGCACGAACAGCAGGAAGGTGACGAAGCTGGACACCGGGTTGCCCGGCAGGCCGATGAAGAAGGCCGGCGCGCCTGCATCTGCACGATCGACTTCGCCGAAGGCCAGCGGCTTGCCCGGTTTGACCGCGATCTGCCACATGTTGAGCCGCCCTTCGGCCTCGACTGCCGGCTTGACGTGATCTTCCTCGCCGACCGAAACGCCACCCGAGGTGATGATGAGGTCGTGCCCGGCGGCGGCGCGACGCAGCGTGTCGCGCGTGGCCGCCAGCGTATCGGGCACGATGCCGTAGTCGGTGATCTCGCAGCCGAGCTTCTGCAGCAGGCCGCGCAGGGTGAAACGGTTGGAGTTGTAGATCGCGCCCGGCTTGAGCGGCTCGCCGGGCATCGACAGTTCGTCACCGGTGAAGAAGACTGCCACGCGCAACCGGCGCACCACCGGCAGGTTCGCGAGCCCGACCGAAGCGGCCAGTCCCAGTTCCTGTGCGCGCAGGCGCTGACCGGCCTGCAGGATCGTGCTGCCGGCACGGATGTCCTCGCCGGCACGGCGTATCCATTCGCCGACTTGCGGCGTGTGGCGGATCGTCACCTTGTCACCATCGGCCTCGCAGGCTTCCTGCATGACGACCGCATCGGCACCCGACGGAATCATGGCGCCGGTGAAGATGCGCGCGGCGGTGCCGGCTTCCAGCGGCTGACCGACCACGCCGGCCGGAATGCGCTGGCTCACGCGCAGCGTCGCCGCCCCGCTCGCGCAATCGGCAGCGCGCACGGCATAGCCGTCCATCTGCGTGTTGTCGGCCGGCGGCACGTCCAGTTGCGAAGTCTGCGCGGCCGCGAGGATGCGGCCGTGGGCATCGATGGTCGGCAGCGTTTCGGTGTCCGTCACCGGACGCGCTGCGGCGAGCAGAAAATCGAGCGCCTCGGCGACGCTCAGCAATGGTTTGGGTGCACTCATGCTGTACTCATTCCTCGACGATCATGCCACCCGGCGCGATTCATGCAAGCGGATCACAGGCCGGTGTGCGCGGCGATGAACGCCTTCATCTTGTCGATATCGGTGCTCATCACCTCGAAGCGCTGCGGCAGGTCCTCGATGTTCTCGAAGCCGGCCGGACGCTCGGCATCGCGTCCCAGCGCTTCGCGGATGGTTTCGTTGAACTTGGCCGGCAGCGCGGTTTCCAGCACGATCATGGTCACGCCGGGCGTCAGGTGCTCACGCGCGACCTTGACGCCGTCCGCCGTATGCGTGTCGATCATCAGGTCGTGCTTCTGGTACAGGTCGCGGATGGTCGCGACGCGGTCCGCGTGCGTGGATTTGCCCGAGACGAAGCCGAACTGCGGCACCTTGGCGAACTCGTCGCCATCGCTGCCCGGCTTGCCCGACAGATCGAAGCCGCCCTGCGTCTCCACCTTGGCAAACAGCGCGCGCACGCGTGCGCCGTCGCGGCCAACCAGGTCATAGACGAAGCGCTCGAAGTTGGACGCCTTGCTGATGTCCATGCTCGGGCTCGTGGTGTGGTAGGTCTCGGCCGACTTGCGCACGCGATAGATGCCGGTGCGGAAGAATTCGTCGAGCACGTCGTTCTCGTTGGTGGCGACCACCAGCTTGTCGATCGGCAGGCCCATCATGCGCGCGATGTGGCCGGCGCAGATGTTGCCGAAGTTGCCGGACGGGACCGTGAACGAGACCTTCTGCTCGTTGCTGGTGGTCGCGCTCAGGTAACCGCGGAAATAGTAGATGACCTGCGCCACCACGCGCGCCCAGTTGATCGAGTTGACGGTGCCGATCTTGTGCTTCTTCTTGAATTCCAGATCGTTGGAGACTGCCTTGACCATGTCCTGGCAATCGTCGAACACGCCGTCAACCGCGAGGTTGAAAATGTTCGGATCCTGCAGGCTGAACATCTGCGCGGTCTGGAACGCGCTCATCTTCTTGTGCGGCGACAGCATGAAGACGCGGATGCCCTTCTTGCCGCGCATCGCGTATTCGGCCGCGCTGCCGGTGTCGCCCGAGGTGGCGCCGAAGATGTTGAGTTCCGCATGCTGGCACGCCAGCGCGTACTCGAACAGGTTGCCGAGCAGCTGCATCGCCATGTCCTTGAAGGCCAGCGTCGGGCCGTTCGACAGCGCCTGCAGCATCAACTTGGTACCGCCGTTTTCCTCGACCAGCCGCAGCGGCGTGATGCGCGATGCATCCTCGCCGGAGCGCACGTTGCGATACACCTCGGCCGTATAGGTCTTGTGCGCCAGCGCATGCAGGTCGGCGTCGGGAATGTCGGTCGCGAATTTCTTCAGGATCTCGTAGGCCAGATCGGCATACGACAAAGTGCGCCAGGTATCGAGCTCGGCCGGCGTGACCTGCGGGTACTCGGCCGGCAGGTAAAGACCGCCATCGGGAGCCAGACCGCCGAGCAGGATTTGGGAAAAGGACTGATCGGCAAGCGTGCCGCGGGTCGAGATATAGTGCATGAGGTATGGGAAGGAAAGCAGTGGACCGCAAGCCTTGCATTATACCTGCTGCACCGGCTTTGCCGCAGCGCGTTTGCGGACCGGAAAGCCCGGCTCCCGACCGTCCCGCCAAAGAAAAAGGCGCCGTAGCGCCCTTTTCCCGATTTCCCTTTTCCGGTGCGTGCCGTAACCGCGATCAGCTCAGATGCTCGAGCCGCAGCTTGGTCACCTTGCCCAGTACCGTCGGCAGTTTTTCTATCTTGGCAATGGCCGCCTCGACGTTCTTTTCCTGCGTCTGGTGCGTCAGGATGATGATGTCGGTCTGCGTCTCGCCGAGCGCCGGTTCGCGCTGCATCATGGCGTCGATCGAGATCGTCGATTCGGCCAGGATGCTGGTCACGTTGGCCAGCACGCCGAGCTTGTCGGCCACGTGCAGGCGCAGGTAGTAGCTGGTGGTCACCTCGGCGATCGGCAGGATCGGCAGGTCGGACATCGACTGCGGCTGGAATGCCAGGTGCGGCACGCGATGCTCGGGCTGCGCATCGGCCAGACGCGCGATATCGACGAGGTCGGCGATCACGGCCGACGCAGTCGGCTCGGAACCCGCGCCCTTGCCGTAGTAGAGCGTGGCGCCGACGGCGTCGCCCTGCACCAGCACCGCGTTCATCGCGCCTTCGACGTTGGCGATCAGGCGCTTGGCCGGGATCAGGGTCGGATGCACGCGCAACTCGACGCCCTGATCGGTGCGCTTGGCGATGCCGAGCAGCTTGATGCGGTAGCCGAGCTGTTCGGCGTAGCGGATATCGACCGCTTCCAGTTTGGTGATGCCCTCGACATGCGCCTTGTCGAACTGCACCGGGATGCCGAAGGCGATGGCGGCCATCAGCGTCGCCTTGTGCGCGGCATCCACGCCTTCGATGTCGAAGGTCGGATCGGCTTCGGCATAGCCCAGCCGCTGCGCCTCGCGCAGCACGGTGTCGAAGTCGAGGCCCTTCTCGCGCATTTCGGAGAGGATGAAGTTGGTGGTGCCGTTGATGATGCCGGCGATCCATTCGATGCGGTTGGCGGTCAGGCCTTCGCGCAGTGCCTTGATGATCGGGATGCCGCCGGCCACTGCGGCTTCATACGCGACCATCACGCCCTTGTCCTGCGCGGCGCGGAAGATTTCGTCGCCATGCGTGGCGAGCAGCGCCTTGTTGGCGGTCACGATGTGCTTGCCGTTGGCGATCGCCTTGAGCACCAGTTCGCGCGCCACGCCGTAGCCGCCGATCAGTTCGATGACGACGTCGATTTCAGGATGGGCCACCACCAGATTGCCGTCGCCGACGACTTCGCACTGCGCGCCGACCAGTTCGCGCGCGCGTTCCGGGTTGAGGTCGGCCACCATCACGATCTCGATGCCGCGGCCGGCGCGGCGTGCGATCTCTTCCTGGTTGCGCTTGAGTACGTTGAACGTGCCGGCGCCGACGGTGCCGATGCCTAACAGGCCTACTTTGATGGGTTTCATAATCTCTGCATTAAGGGCGGCGGCGCCGGCAGCGCCGCCATCGACCGGAAGAATCAGGCAGCCACGCCGACACGGCGGCGATAGCCTTCGAGGAAATGCGCGATGCGGCCGATCGCCACCGTCAGGTCGTCCGAGTTGGGCAGGAACACCACGCGGAAGTGGTCGGTGGTCGGGCAGTTGAAGCCGGTGCCCTGCACGATCAGCACGCTTTCCTCGGCCAGCAGCTGATAGGCGAAATCCTGATCGTCCGCGATCGGGTACATCTTGGGATCGAGGCGCGGGAACATGTAGAGCGCCGACTTCGGCTTGACGCAGGTCACGCCCGGAATCTCGGTCAGCAGCCTGTGCGCGAGGTCGCGCTGCTTGAGCAGACGGCCGCCGGGACCGACCAGATCGTTGATGCTCTGGTAGCCGCCGAGCGCAGTCTGGATCGCGTACTGCCCCGGCACGTTGGCACACAGGCGCATCGAGGCCAGCATGTTGAGGCCCTCGATGTAATCGGTAGCGTGACGCTTTTCGCCGGACACCACCATCCAGCCGGCGCGATAGCCGCACGAACGGTAATTCTTGGACAGGCCGTTGAAGGTGATGAACAGCACGTCGTCCGCCAGCGAGGCGATCGAGGTATGGACGTTGCCGTCGTACAGCACCTTGTCGTAGATCTCGTCGGCGAACACGATCAGCTGGTGCTGGCGCGCGACCTCGACGATCTGCTGCAGCAGTTCGACCGGATACAGCGCGCCGGTCGGATTGTTCGGGTTGATGACGACGATGGCCTTGGTGTTCGGCGTGATCTTGCGCTTGATGTCCTCGATGTCCGGGAACCAGTCGGCCTGCTCGTCGCAGACGTAGTGCACCGGCGTGCCGCCTGACAGGCTCACTGCGGCGGTCCACAGCGGATAGTCGGGCGACGGCACCAGCACTTCGTCGCCGGTATTGAGCAGCGCGTTGACGCTCATGACGATCAGTTCGGAGGCGCCGTTGCCGAGGTAGATGTCGTCGATCGTGACGCCGGCGACCTTCTTCTCCTGCGAATACTGCATGACCGCCTTGCGCGGTGCAAACAGGCCCTTCGAATCGGTATAGCCCGACGAGTTGGCCATGTTGCGGATCATGTCCTGCACGATCTCGTCCGGTGCGTCGAAACCGAAGGTCGCCAGGTTGCCGATGTTCAGCTTGATGATCTTGTGCCCGTCTTCCTCCATCTGGCGCGCCTTCTCGAGCACGGGGCCGCGAATGTCATAACAGACGTCATCCAGTTTTTTCGATTTTTGAATCGGTCGCACAGCGTGGGTTCCTTGTGTGTTGCAGGAGCTGCAAGAGGCGGCTCGCAGATGCAGGCTGCGCCGTGACCTTCGGCGCCAGGGGGAAAGCGGGACGAGGCGGGGACGAATCCGGCGTCAGGAAAGGCCGTGTCTTGCGGCACGGCAAAGAGAGTCATTTTGCCTAAAATGCGTGATTTTATCAATCGATAAAGGCAGTCGCGGCGATGAAAACGTTACAATAACCCTTCCATTTTTGCCATGCCGACGGCGGACCCGCGCGTTCGCTTGCGACCAATGCCATGAAGCTTCACGACACCTCTACCCAGCAATACCAGACCGTCACCGCCTACGACGACGATGGCGTCGAAATCAACCTCAAGCGCTTCGAACACAGCCTGCTCGTGCTGCCGGAAGCGGCGCCGGTCGCCTGGCCAGTGGCCAGTTTCGACGCATTGTCGAATTCCCACTTCGAGCAGATCGACGCATTGGAGCCCGATGTCGTGATCCTCGGCACCGGTGCACGCCAGCGCTTCGTTCATCCGCGCCTGATCGCGCCGCTGACGCAACGCCGCGTCGGCGTCGAAAGCATGGACAATCAGGCGGCCTGCCGGACCTACAACATCCTCATGGGAGAGGGCCGCAAGGTAGCCTTGGCCCTGATTTTCGAGGACTGACGGCTTTACGGCAGCGCCTTGCTTGAATCATGCCAAAACGCCCCCATATCGCCCTGACAAGGTCTGAACGTTGCCCGCAAGCAGGGGGAGCCTGACTGCCCGCCGCTGACCAGCGGCACCAACCGCCCAGGAAGAGGAAAACATGGAACAAGAACACGCCGCAGCAGAAGCGGTATCCGCTGTCGGCAAGACGGTGCCCGAATTTTCCGCCGCTATGACCGGCGAACAGACATTCCAACTGTCTGATTACAAAGGGAAGAAAATCGTCCTCTATTTCTATCCCAAGGACAATACACCGGGCTGCACGACCGAAGGCATTCAGTTCCGCGACCTGTATCCGCAGTTCCAGGCCGCCAATGCCGAGATCGTCGGCGTCAGTCGCGACAGCCTGCGCTCGCACGAAGGCTTCAAGGCCAAGCTCGACCTGCCCTTTCCCCTCATTTCCGATCCCGGCGAAGAACTCTGCAACCTGTTCAACGTGATGAAGATCAAGAACATGTACGGCAAGAAGGTGCGCGGCATCGAACGCTCCACCTTTGTCATTGACGAGTCGGGCAGATTGGTGAAAGAATGGCGTGGAGTGAAAGTGCCTGGACACATCGATGAAGTACTGGAGTTTGTAAAGGCTCTTGCCTAGGTTGCAGAACCCATTGAATTCAAAAGAATCTTTTTCACGGAAAGCCGTTTGCGGATTAGGCCATGCGCCTTCCCAAACGGCTTTTTTGCTTTTCGATTCGCAGCTTTGGCGACTTTCTCCGCCCGGCGTGTCGCCGTCATCCGTTTTTTCAACCCTTCCGCATCAGTCTTCCCGGCGTTGCCATCCGTTTGTACCGTTTGTTTGCACTGTTCTTCAAACTTTCTAGATCGAGGTCCTGATGCCCCTGCCTAAATTACCGACCAAGCCTGCCGCACTGCTCTCCCCTCAGGATTACCCGAAGGCCGACAAGGACAAGATCGTCAAATCGCTGACGCTGATCGAGCCATCGGCGCGCAAAACCGATCCCGCGCCGGCTTCTTCCCCCATGGCCAGAAGTACCGAAAAGACCACGCCCGCCCGCCCGCGCGCTGCCGCCAACGCGCCGCAGGCCAATGCACCTCAGGCAAGTGCGCAAAAGTCCGGCGGTCGCCGTCAAGCCGCCAAGAACGGACCGACCAAGCTGTTCGTGCTCGATACCAATGTGCTGATGCACGATCCAACCGCACTGTTTCGCTTCGACGAGCACGACATCTATCTGCCGATGATCACGCTCGAGGAACTCGATGACCACAAGAAAGGCATGTCGGAAGTGGCGCGCAGCGCGCGGCAGGTGTCGCGCACACTCGATGCTCTGGTCAGCGGCGTGGAAGAAAGCGAGATCGACGAAGGCATCGTGCTCGCCAAGCTCGGCAACAAGGATGCCGGGGGACGCCTGTTCTTCCAGACCAAGCTCACCGACGTGCCGCTGCCGACCGGCCTGCCCAACGGCAAGGCCGACAACCAGATTCTCGGCGTGGTGCAGGCACTGGAAACCCAGCATCCGGGCCGCCCGGTGGTGCTGGTGTCCAAGGACATCAACATGCGCATCAAGGCGCGTGCGATGGGCTTGCCGGCCGAGGAATACTTCAACGACCACGTGCTGGAAGACACCGACCTGCTCTACTCGGGCATCATGCAGTTGCCGGACGACTTCTGGGAAAAGCATGCCAAGGGCATGGAATCCTGGCAGGAGAACAAGCACGGCACCGGCTACACCTTCTATCGCCTGACCGGTCCGCTGGTACCGCAGATGCTGGTCAACCAGTTCGTCTATATGGAACCGCAGAACGGCGAAGCATCGTTCTACGGCCAGGTACGTCAGATCAACGGCAAGACCGCCGTGATCCAGACCCTGCGCGACTACACGCACAACAAGAACAGCGTGTGGGGCGTGACAGCGCGCAACCGCGAACAGAACTTTGCGCTCAACCTGCTCAACGATCCGGAATGCGACTTCGTCACCCTGCTCGGCCAGGCCGGCACCGGCAAGACCCTGCTGGCACTCGCCTCGGGCCTGGCGCAGGTGCTCGAGACCAAGCTCTACAGCGAAATCATCGTCACGCGCGTGACGGTGCCGGTCGGCGAGGACATCGGCTTCCTGCCGGGTACCGAGGAAGAAAAGATGGGGCCGTGGATGGGCGCCTTCGACGACAACCTCGAAGTGCTCAACAAGTCCGACAACGATGCCGGCGACTGGGGCCGTGCGGCGACGCAGGACCTTATCCGCTCGCGCATCAAGATCAAGTCGCTCAACTTCATGCGCGGCCGCACCTTCGTCAACAAGTTCCTGATCATCGACGAGGCGCAGAACCTGACGCCCAAGCAGATGAAGACGCTGGTCACGCGCGCCGGTCCCGGCACCAAGATCGTCTGCCTCGGCAACATCGCGCAGATCGACACGCCCTACCTGACCGAAGGCTCGAGCGGCCTGACCTACGTGGTTGACCGCTTCAAGGGCTGGTCGCACAGCGGCCACGTGACGCTGGCGCGTGGCGAGCGTTCGCGCCTCGCGGACCACGCGAGCGACGTACTGTAAGCGCATACGCCGCCAAACAAAAAGCCCGCCTTGAAGGCGGGCTTTTTCATGGATGCAGCTCTTACAGGAACTGCACGCCGATCCACCAGGCGATGGCGGCCACGAAGGCCGACGCCGGGATCGTGAAGATCCAGGCCCAGACGATGTTGCCAGCCACGCCCCAGCGCACCGCCGACATCTTGCGCGAAGCGCCGACGCCGACGATGGCGCCGGTGATGGTGTGCGTGGTCGAGACCGGGATGCCGAGCATGGTGGCGAGGAACAGCGTGATGGCGCCGCCCGTCTCGGCGCAGAACCCGCCAACCGGCTTGAGCTTGGTGATCTTCTGGCCCATGGTCTTGACGATGCGCCAGCCGCCGAACAGCGTGCCGAGGCTGATCGCGCTGTAGCAGCTCAGGATCACCCAGGTCGGCAGCGGATCGGAAGCGGTCATGGTGCCGGCCGCGATCAGCAGCATCCAGATGATGCCCATGGTCTTCTGCGCGTCGTTGCCGCCGTGGCCGAGGCTGTACATGGCAGCCGAGATCAGCTGCAGACGGCGGAACCAGCGGTCAACCGTGCGCTGCGAAGAACGCACGAACAGCCACGACACCAGCAGCATCATCAGCGAACCGAACAGGAAGCCCAGCATCGGCGACAGCACGATGAACAGGATGATCTTCAGCAGGCCGGAAGCGATCAGCGCATCGGTGCCCGCCTTGGCGACTGCGGCGCCGACCAGGCCGCCGATCAGCGCATGCGAGGACGACGACGGCAGGCCGAAGTACCAGGTCAGCAGGTTCCAGACGATGGCACCGACCAGCGCGCCGAACACCACGTAATGGTCGATCACGATCGGGTCGATGGTGCCGGTGCCGATCATGGCCGCCACCTTCAGGTGGAACACCGCGATCGCGCTGAAGTTGAAGAAGGCCGCCATGGCGACGGCCGTCTGCGGCTTGAGCACGCCGGTCGAGACCACGGTCGCGATCGCGTTGGCGGCATCGTGGAAGCCGTTCATGAAATCGAAGACCAGGGCCAGGATCACCAGAAAGGCCAGGACGTAAAAACTCATGGTAAGGGTTTGCATGGGTATGATCTTTTTTAATTCGCACGGGTTGCCGCATGGCTTTTCGCATGAGCAGCAACCGGGAAACCGGAAAGCAGGTCACCTGCCCTCCCTCAATGCAAACCGCCGCACAATGGCGGCGGTTTTCGCCCGATCAGGCGTTTTCGACGATGATGCCTTCGATGATGTTGGAAACGTCCTCGCAACGATCGGTCACGGTCTCCAGCAGTTCATAGATGGCCTTGAGCTTGATCAGCGTGCGCACGTCCGGCTCCTCGCGGAACAGCTTGGACATGGCCGCACGCATGACGTGGTCGGCATCCGATTCCAGGCGATCGATTTCCTGGCAGATCTCGAGGATCTGGCGCGAGTTGTCCATGTTGTGCAACAGGCCGACCGCTGCCTTCACCTTTTCGGTGCATGCCAAACACAGTTCGGCCAGGCGCTTGGCTTCCGGCGTGATCGCCTTGATGTCGTACAGCGAGATGGTCTGCGCCGCATCTTCCATCAGGTCGAGGATATCGTCCATGCGCGTAATCAGTTGATGGATGTCATCGCGATCGAGCGGCGTGATGAAGGTCTTGTGCAGCGCATCCAGCGTCGCGTGCGTGACCTGATCCGCCTGCTTCTCGATGCCTTCGATGGCGTGCACGCGGATTTCGAGATCGTCGAAATTGGTCATCAGCGCGACCATTTCCTTGGCACCCTTGACGCAGAACTCGGCATGCTCGTTGAAGAGATCGAAGAATTTGCCTTCTTTCGGCAGAAGTCGTCCAAACATGATTACTCTCTTTGAAGATTAAGACATTGAAATCGATAAGGCACCAGCGACGAGACCCGCGCGGCATGATTCGAAGCAGAACACGGACAAAGCGCGCGACACGGTCATAGAGTGCTCAATCGCCCTGATATACCGAAGCGCCGCCGGTATAGTTTTCGAATTTGGTGTACTGCCCGAGGAAGGTCAGCCGCACCGCGCCGATCGGACCGTTACGCTGCTTGCCGATGATGATCTCGGCCGTGCCCTTGTCCGGCGAATCCGGATTGTAAACTTCGTCGCGGTAGATGAACAGGATGACGTCGGCATCCTGCTCGATGGCGCCCGATTCGCGCAGATCGGACATCACCGGGCGCTTGTTCGGACGTTGCTCCAGGGAACGATTCAACTGCGACAGCGCGATCACCGGGCAGTTGAGTTCCTTCGCCAGCCCTTTCAGACTGCGCGAGATTTCCGAGATTTCGGTGGCGCGGTTTTCCGACGAACTGCCGCCGTTGCCCGACATGAGCTGCAGGTAATCGATGATGATCAGGCCCAGCTTGCCGCACTGACGCGCCAGGCGACGCGAACGCGCGCGCAATTCGATCGGGCTCAGTGCCGGCGTCTCGTCGATGTAGAGCTGCGCATCGTTCATCTTCTGGATTGCATGCGTCAGGCGCGGCCAGTCCTCGTCGACCAGGCGGCCGGTACGCAGGCGGTGCTGGTCGAGCCGGCCGACCGAGCCCAGCATACGCATGGCGAGCTGGGTGCCGCCCATCTCCATCGAGAACACGGCAACCGGCAGGCCGCTTTCGATCGCGACGTTCTCGCCGATGTTGATCGAGAACGCGGTCTTGCCCATCGACGGACGGCCGGCGACGATGACCAAGTCCCCTGGCTGCAGGCCGGAGGTCATGCGGTCGAGGTCGGCAAAGCCGGTCGGCACGCCGGTGATGTCGCTGTTGCTGTCGCGGCTGTAGAGCTCGTCGATACGCTCGACCACCTGCGTCAGCAGCGGTTGAATTTCCTGAAACCCCTGTGCGCCACGCGAGCCTTCTTCGGCAATGGCGAAAATCTTGGACTCGGCCTCGTCCAGCATCTGCTTGACTTCCTTGCCCTGCGGATGAAAAGCGGCACCCGAGATTTCGTCGGCCACCGTGATCAGTTTGCGCAGCACGCCACGGTCGCGCACGATCTCGGCATAGCGGCGGATGTTGGCCGCCGACGGCGTGTTCTGCGCCAGCGCATTCAGATAGGACAGGCCGCCGACTTCCTCGGCCTTGCCGCTGGTGCTCAGCGCCTCGAACACGGTAATGACGTCGGCCGGACGCGAACCGTTGATCAGCTTGACGATGTGCTGGAAGATGATCCGATGGTCGTAGCGGTAGAAATCGTCCTCGCTGACGAAATCCGCAATCCGGTCCCAGGCCGCATTGTCGAGCAGCAGACCGCCCAGTACGGACTGTTCAGACTCGATCGAATGGGGAGGAACGCGAAGGGAATCCAGCTGCGGATCGGATGGGGTGTTCATGGCGCGCATTATACTGCCAGACGGAGATGCTATCGTGGGAAGCCAACAAAAAAGCCGGGAAAAATCCCGGCTTTTTCAACAGACAAAGTGCCTGAAATATGCTTCCCGATCAGGCCTGTTCGCCGATCACGGCGATCGTCACATCGATCACGACGTCGGTGTGCAGTGCCACGGAAACCGTATGGTCGCCGGTGGTCTTGAGCGGACCGTTCGGCAGGCGGATTTGCGACTTCTCGACATCGAAGCCCTGCTTGGCCAGCACCTGGGCGATGTCGCCGTTGGTGACCGAGCCGAACAGACGGCCATCAACACCGGCTTTCTGCGAGATCTGCAGGCTTTGGCCAGCCAGTTTTTCGCCCTGGGCGGTTGCCGCTGCCAGTTTTTCGGCGGCGATCTTTTCCAGTTCGGCGCGCTTGACTTCGAATTCGGCAACAGCAGCCGTCGTTGCACGACGCGCCTTGCGTTGCGGGATCAGGAAATTGCGGGCGTAGCCGTCCTTGACCTTGACGACATCACCGAGGTTGCCGAGATTAACGACTTTTTCCAACAGAATGACTTGCATGTTTTTCTCCTATTTCAGTCGTTGATCAGGCGTTGTGCAGATCGGTGTACGGCAGCAGCGCGAGGAAACGTGCGCGCTTGATCGCGGTGTCGACCTGGCGCTGGTAGATCGCCTTGGTACCGGTCAGGCGTGCCGGCATGATCTTGCCGTTTTCCTGGACGAAATCCTTCAGGGTGTCGATGTCTTTGTAATCAACCTGTTCAACGTGTGCTGCGGTGAAGCGGCAGAACTTCTTGCGCTTGAACAGCGGGTTTTGTTGCTTGCGTTTTTCTTTGAGCTTGTTTTTGTCGAATTTTTTACCGAATGCCATTTTTGGCTCCTGTATCTGAATGTGGTTCTTCGAAATCTGTAAGATGAAATACGAGACTTTTGCTGTTGCGGCTCTTGCGTGCCAGGAAACCCGTGAATCGGTACGTTCCGCCCAGTTCGGCGCGATCGAATCGACCTGAAATCTCGCCCGCCGCCATCGCGGCAATCTCGAACTCGGTCAATCGCGCGACGCCTGCCTCCATCTGCTGCGAACTGTGCACCAATACTGCGGACACAATCGGAATGCCTGCCGGTGAATAGCGCAGAATTTCACGCTCGGCGATGGTGGCAACGATCTGAAGCTGATTCACTCCCGGTACGTCAATGCCCTATCAGGCAGCAGGCGCCTCGGTACGGTTCTTGGCTGCATCTTCCTTCTGCACGGCCTTCATCATCGGCGACGGTGCGGTCTCGGCCTTCTTCATCTTGACGGTCAGATGACGCAGGACTGCATCGTTGAATTTGAAGCCGGTTTCGATTTCGGCCAGCGTTTCGCTGTCACATTCGATGTTCAGGCAGACGTAGTGTGCTTTTGCCAGTTTCTGGATCATGTAGGCCAGTTGACGACGGCCCCAGTCTTCGACGCGGTGAACGACGCCGCCACGTGCGGTGACGATGCCCTTGTAGCGTTCGATCATGGCGGGCACTTGCTCGCTTTGATCCGGATGGACGATGAATACGATTTCGTAATGACGCATGTAAGCTCCTTATGGACTATTTGAAGATCGCCCACCCCGGCGTCGGACGAGTGTGGGAAGAGGAAAACCCGCAATCATACGCGCAAAACGCGCCAAACTCAATTGCCGCAGCCGATCTGCACGGCGATTTCGCAGCCTTTCGGCCCATTTTGTAGCGGAATTGCACGCCACACCGGGATATTTCTGCGCGTCATGTTGTCAATCCACTTGCTTTCCATCATGCACTGTATAAAAATACAGACTGTTCATATCCACAGCCGCGCTCGCGTGGCGACATACCGGGTTCGGCAATGATCAAACTGACAGCACGCCAGGAACAAATCCTGAATCTGATCCGCGACGCGATCGACAACACGGGCTTCCCGCCCACACGCGCCGAGATCGCCGCCGAACTGGGCTTCCGCTCCGCCAACGCCGCCGAGGAACACCTGCAGGCACTGGCGCGCAAGGGTGCCATCGAAATTTCGCCCGGCACCTCGCGCGGCATCCGCCTCAAGGACCACGGCAGCAGCGAGCGCGGCAATACGACACAAATGGCGCTGCCGCATCCTGCCCTCATGCAGCTGAGCCTGCCGCTGGTCGGCCGCGTGGCCGCCGGCTCGCCGATCCTGGCGCAGGAACACATCGAGGCAACCTACGACGTCGATCGTTCGCTGTTCTCGGCCAAACCGGATTTCCTGCTCAAGGTGCGCGGCATGTCGATGCGCGACGCCGGCATCCTCGACGGCGACCTGCTGGCGGTGAAGAAGACCGACAGCGCGCGCAACGGCCAGATCGTGGTGGCGCGCCTCGGCGACGACGTGACCGTCAAGCGCTACCAGAAGTCCGGTGCGCTGGTCGAACTGCTGCCGGAGAATCCCGACTTCGAACCGATCCGCGTCGATCTCTCGCGCGACGAATTCACGCTCGAGGGCCTGGCCGTCGGCCTGATGCGCAGCTGGAACTGAGGCTGCCCCGCCTCACCTACCCTGCCCGGCTACCTGTTCATTCCTTCGTCCTGATGCGCTTGCGCGCGGTCAGGATCTGGCTGGCGATGCCGCGCAGGATGTTCACCTCTTCGGTTTCCAGTTCGGTACGCGCAAACAGGCGCTTGAGGCGCGGCATCAGCTTCTTCGGGTTGTCCGGATCGAGAAAGTCGATCGCGATCAGCGCCTGCTCCAGATGCGCGTACATGCCTTCCACCTGCGCACGGCTCGCCACTTCTCCCTGAAAACCGATACCGGATTCCGCCGCGCCCGGCTCTTCCGCCGCGCACGCCATGCGCGCCTCATAGGAAATCACCTGCACCGCCTGCGCCAGGTTCAGCGACGAATAGTCGGGATTGGCCGGGATGTTGATCAGCACATTGCAACGCTGCACCGCCTCGTTGGGCAGGCCGAAGCGCTCGTTGCCGAACACCACGGCCGCACGCAGATCGGCCTGCTCGTGCAGGCGCGCGGCGAAACGGCGCGGCGTCAGCACCGGTGGCGAGAACTCGCGCAGGCGCGCACTGACTGCCGCCGCGAAATTGCAGCCGGCCAGCGCCTCCTCCAGCGAACCCACGACGCGCGCGGCGGACAGGATGTCCTGCGCACCGCTGGCGAAGGCCACGGCTTCCTCGCGCGCCAATGCATCGTCGAAACGCGGATTGACCAGCACCAGCTGCGAGAAGCCCATGTTCTTCATGGCACGCGCCGTGGCGCCGATGTTGCCGGGTCGGCTGGTTTCCACCAGCACGAAACGCAGGCGGTCGAAAAGAGGCGTGTCGGTTTGCGGCAGGTTCATTTAAAATAGCGGCATTGCGCGGCAAAACGGGCGGAAGCTCGCCAGTTGTTGCCGCATCGCTCATTAAGGTCAAATCAGGCAGTGTCTTTCGCGCTTGCGCACGGCGCCGCCATTTTAACGGAATCCCTATGCATCCCATGCTCAACACGGCGGTCAAGGCTGCCCGCCGCGGCGCTGCCGTCATCAACCGCGCCTCCTTCGACCTCGATCGCATCAAGGTCACGGAAAAATCGCCGAACGACTTCGTGACCGAGGTCGATCAGGCCGCCGAGCAGGCGATCATCGAGGTTCTTCTCAATGCCTATCCTGATCACGCCGTGCTGGCCGAGGAATCGGGTCCTTCCACCAATCTGCACGACGAGAAGGAATACGTCTGGATCATCGATCCGCTCGACGGCACCACCAACTTCATCCACGGCTTTCCGCAGTACGCGGTCTCGATCGCACTCCAGCATCGCGGCCAGATCACGCAGGCCGTGGTCTATGACCCCAACCGCAACGACCTGTTCACCGCCACCAAGGGCGCCGGTGCCTTCCTCAACGAGAAGCGCATCCGCGTCACGCGCCGCGACAAGATGGCCGATGCGCTGATCGGCACCGGCTTCCCATTCCGCACCGGCGACAACATCGACGAATACCTGAAGATGTTCAAGATCATGACGCAAAGCTGCGCCGGCCTGCGCCGCCCCGGCTCGGCCGCGCTCGACCTGGCCTACGTCGCCGCCGGCCGTCTCGACGGTTTCTTCGAGAAAGGCCTGCAGCCGTGGGACGTGGCAGCCGGCTCGCTGCTGATCACCGAAGCCGGCGGCATCGTCGGCACCTTTGCCGGCGACTCCGACTATCTGTACAAGGGCGATGTCCTGGCCGGCAATCCCAAGGTGTTCGCGCAACTCGTCGCGCTGCTCGGCGGCTTCGCAAAGTAATTCTCGCAAGGCCCGGGCGTCGCATCGCGCCGGGCCATTCCTCTCGCAGCACGTCCTTTCCGATCGCAGCGCAGCAGGCATTGCGCCCTGCTGCTATACTGCACGCACGCGGCAGATTCGCCAGTCAGCCTGCCGCTGTCCATCATGACTTTCGTCTCCAATCCGTTTGCCTGAGACTGGCGCCCCAGCGGCGACAGGCCGATCTTTCCATACTGAGTTTTCATGTCATTTTCCGACCTCGGCCTCGCCGAAGGTATCGTTCGTGCCGTAACCGAACAGGGCTATACCCAACCCACTCCAATTCAAACCCAGGCCATTCCGGCCGTCCTCAACGGCGGCGACCTGCTGGCCGGCGCCCAGACCGGCACCGGCAAGACTGCCGGCTTCACGCTGCCGATGCTGCATCGCCTCTCAACCAGCGGCAAGCAACATGCCAACAACACTTCAGCACGCGCGATTCGTGCACTGGTGCTGACGCCGACGCGCGAACTCGCGGCGCAAGTCGAGGAAAGCGTGCGTATCTATGGCAAGTACCTGAAGCTGAATTCCGCCGTGATCTTCGGCGGCGTCGGCATCAATCCGCAGATCAAGCTGCTGCAGCACGGTGTCGATATCCTGGTCGCCACGCCGGGCCGCCTGCTCGACCACATGCAGCAAGGCACCGTCAATCTCGACAATATCGAAATCCTGGTGCTCGACGAGGCTGATCGCATGCTCGACATGGGCTTCATCCGCGACATCCGCAAGGTGCTCGCCGCGCTGCCGCCCAAGCGCCAGAACCTGCTGTTCTCGGCCACCTTCTCCGACGAGATCAAGGCACTGGCCGACGGCCTGCTCGATTCGCCGGCCACCATCGAGGTCGCACGCCGCAACTCGACGGTCGAAGTCATCGAACAGAAGATCCACCCGGTCGATCGCGACCGCAAGCATCCGTTGCTGGCGCACCTGATCAAGAGCAACGACTGGTCGCAGGTGCTGGTCTTCACGCGCACCAAGCATGGCGCCAACCGTCTGGTCGAACAGCTCGGCAAGGACGGCATCAGCGGCATGGCGATCCATGGCAACAAGAGCCAGACCGCACGCACCAAGGCACTCTCCGAATTCAAGGAAGGCAAGCTCCAGGTGCTAGTCGCCACCGATATCGCAGCACGCGGCATCGACATCGACCAGCTGCCGCACGTGGTCAACTACGACCTGCCGAACGTGCCCGAGGATTACGTGCACCGCATCGGCCGCACCGGCCGCGCCGGCGCCACCGGCGAGGCCGTATCGCTGGTCTGCGTCGATGAGCACGTCATGCTCAGGGACATCGAAAAGCTCATCAAGCGCAAGCTGCCGTCGGAAGTGGTACCGGGCTTCGAACCCGATCCGAACGCGAAGCCGCAACCCATCCAGCTGCGCAGCCAGGGACATGGCGGCGGACGACGCCCACAACAAGGCAATGCCCGTCCTGGCGGCAAGCCCGGCGGCGGCCAGACCGGCCGCGGCATGCCAGGCAAACCGCCTGCCGGCACCGCAGCTGGCGGACGTTCAGCCGCACAGCATCGTTCGGGCGGCCGCGGTCGCTGACGAATAACCCGCCTCCCACGCATGCAATGCGCATGGAGGCGGTTCCTTCACGGGAAGATGGTGCGGACGCTACATCCGCTGCTGGAACGCGAGGTAATAGCCGTTGCAATCAACGATGCCGAACTCGATCGCACCGTAAGGCATTTCCTGAATCGGCCACGCCACGATGTTCTTGTCCTCGACAGTCGAGTAATAGGCTTCGATGTCGGGCACGGTGAAATAAACCGTGCCTGAACAGGTGAGCGGCACATTCCACAGATCGCGATCGGTGAAGACGATCTTGCCGCCGTTTTTTTCCACGGTGAGAATGCCGGAAGAGATGGTGACACGGAAGCCGAGAATGCTGCGATAGAAATCCGCAGTCTTCTCCATGTCGTGGCAACGCAAGAGAAGCGTAATGGACATGATGGTGCATCCTTCCGCAGGCTGTTGGATATCGCAATGGCCGCATTCGGTATGCCGCCCATCATGCGACGGGCCGGATACGTGGACAGCTTAGATTTCCCCCGACTTCAAGTCAATGACCTTCAGTGAAGCAGGCCTTTGTATGCGGCGGTACGCCTGTATACAATAATGTCGATTCACCGCCTGCAGCGACAGCGCCGCCTTGTCCATGAGAGCCGCATCCTGTCCGCCCAGGGCGAAACCGTATAAACAGATCGACGATATGCCTCTGAAGAATTCTCAGCCAGCAGAAAAACCCATCACCACGCAAGGCACGGCGGGCGATGCCAAAAGCGCGCATACGCCGATGATGCAGCAGTATCTGCGCATCAAGGCGGACTATCCGACCACGCTGGTGTTCTATCGGATGGGCGACTTCTACGAACTGTTCTTCGAAGATGCCGAAAAAGCCGCGCGCCTGCTCGGCATCACGCTCACGCAGCGCGGCAGCTCGAACGGGCAACCGATCAAGATGGCCGGCGTGCCTTTCCACGCGGTCGAGCAGTATCTGTCCAAGCTCGTCAAGCTCGGCGAATCGATCGCCATCTGCGAACAGATCGGCGATCCTGCCACCAGCAAGGGGCCGGTCGAACGCAAGGTATTGCGCGTCATCACGCCCGGCACGCTGACCGATGCCGACCTGTTGCCAGAAAAGTCGGAACAGCCTTTGCTGGCGCTCTATTGCACCACGCAACGCCGTGGGCTGACGGTCGGCATCGCCTGGCTGTCGCTGGCCAGCGGCGCATTGAAGCTGATGGAATTCACTTCAGAACCGCAGCATGTGGATGCCCGCCTGCGCCACGAACTGGAGCGTATCGCGCCCGCCGAAATCCTGATTCCCGGCAGCATCGATACCCCCATGGGCGATTATGCATTTGCCCGCAACACCACCGTGCCGGACTGGCATTTCGATATCGAACAGGGCAGCCGCGCCCTGCTCGACCAATTGAATGTGGCGACCCTGACCGGCTTCGGTGCAGAATCGATGAGCGCCGCGCTCGGCGCCGCCGGCGCCCTGCTGCGATACGCGCAATCCACTCAGGGACGCGGCCTGCAGCACGTCCGCGCGCTCAAGGTTGATAACGAAAACGAATACATCGGGCTGGACGCGGCCACGCGGCGCAATCTGGAACTGACGGAATCCATCCGTGGCCAGGAACAGCAAGGCGCCACCCTGTTCGCCCTGCTCGATCATTGCCGCACCTCGATGGGTTCGCGCCTGCTGCGTCACTGGCTGCATCATGCGCAACGCGATCAGGCGATTGCACGCGCGCGCCACGCGGCGATCGGTGCCCTGCTGCGTGCCGACGCCACCTCGGGGCTGTTCTCCACGCTGGCCTCGGTGCCCGACATCGAACGCATCACCACCCGCATCGCCCTGTTGAGTGCGCGCCCGCGCGATCTGGCCGGCATGCGTGGCGGCCTGCAGCAATTGCCATCGCTGCGCGCCTACCTCTCGATGTGCAACAAGGATGCCGATTCTCCGCTGTTGCGCGCACTGCACGACGACCTCGCCACTCCGAGCGAATGCCTGGACCTGATCGAGCGCGCCATCGCGATGGAACCTGCGGCCATGGTGCGTGACGGCGGCGTCATCGCGCGCGGCTACGATGCCGAGCTCGACGAATTGCGCGCCCTGTCCGAGAACGCCGGCCAGTTCCTGGTCGACCTTGAAACACGCGAACGCGCGCGCACCGGCATCGCCAACCTGCGCGTCGAATACAACAAGGTGCACGGCTTCTACATCGAGGTCACGCACGGCCAGACCGACAAGGTGCCGGACGACTACCGTCGTCGCCAGACACTGAAGAATGCCGAGCGTTACATCACGCCCGAACTCAAGGCCTTCGAAGACAAGGCGCTGTCGGCACAGGAGCGTGCGCTGTCGCGCGAAAAAGTCCTGTACGAACAATTGCTGCAGCAGTTGCTGACTCACATTCCGGCGCTGCAGGACATCGCCTGCGCGATTGCGCAGCTCGATGTGCTGACCGCGCTGGCAGACCATGCGGCGCGCCACAACTGGATCGCACCGCAACTGGTGGCCGAACCCATGATCCGCATCGAACAGGGCCGGCACCCGGTGGTCGAGAACCACATCGAACGTTTCATCGCCAACGACTGCCTGCTCAGCGACGAACGCAAGCTGCTGCTGATCACCGGCCCCAACATGGGTGGTAAATCGACCTACATGCGGCAGGTCGCATTGATCACCCTGCTCGCCTACGTCGGCAGCTTCGTGCCGGCAGCCAGCGCGGCCATCGGCCCCATCGACCGCATCTTCACGCGCATCGGCGCCGCCGACGATCTGGCCGGCGGCCGCTCGACCTTCATGGTCGAGATGACCGAGTCGGCCGCCATCCTGAACGGCGCCACCGCGCATTCGCTGGTGCTGATGGACGAAGTCGGCCGCGGCACCTCGACCTTCGATGGTCTCGCGCTGGCCTGGGCCATCGCGCGCCACCTGATCGAGACCACGCAAAGTTTCACGCTGTTCGCCACCCACTACTTCGAACTCACCCAGTTGCCCGAGATGCATGCAAGCGCAGCCAACGTGCACCTGTCTGCAGTCGAGCACAAGGACCGCATCGTCTTCCTGCACGCAGTGCAGCCGGGCCCGGCCTCGCAGAGCTACGGCCTGCAGGTGGCGCAGCTGGCCGGCGTGCCGCAGCCAGTGATACGCGCAGCGCGCCGGCACCTCGCTTCGCTCGAGGCCGGCTCGATGCAGCCGACGCCGCAGTTCGACCTGTTCTCGGCGCAAGTGCCGGGCATGGCACAGGAGGACGAGGTTGCACAGGCGCCATCGGCAGTGGAAGAAGCGCTGGCCGGGATCGATCCCGATGCACTGACGCCGCGTGAAGCGCTCGACACCCTGTATCGCCTGAAACAGCTTGGCGAATCATCTGCCTCATGAGCATGCAGTCAAGGCATCTGCTGGCCAGCCTGGCACTGGCACTCCCGCTGCTGGCAGCGGCAGGCACACCGTTCAGCTTCGGCGTGATCGCGCATCCTGAAAATGCCGCGACAGCCGCCGCATCGCTGAAGGAGGCCATTGCCCAGACCGACCGCGACAATCTGGCCTTCATCGTCACCACCGGCATCAAGGCCGATGACGAGCCGTGCAGCGACGAGTTGTATCGGGAAAGGCGCGCCCTGTTCGACAGCGCCAAGAATGGCTTGATCGTTTCGCTTGCCGCCGGCGACTGGGTGCGCTGCCTCGACGCGCGCAAGCGCTCGACGGCGATCGAACGCATTGCGCATGTGCGCGAAATGTTCTTCACCGACGAATTCTCGTTCGGCGACAGCAAGCTGCCACTGGTACGACAATCGGCCATTCCGTCTTTCCGCCTCTATGCCGAAAACATGCACTGGCGTATCGGCGACGTGCTGTTTGCCACCATCAACCTGCCCAACAATAACAATAACTATCTGAATGCCGCGGGTCGCAACAGCGAGTACGAGGACCGTCAGGTCGCCAACAGCGACTGGCTCAAGCGCCTGTTCATCACCGCAAAAAGCAATCGGCTGACCGGTATCGTGCTGTTCGCCGATGCCAATCCGCTGGCGCATCGCGCGCGTACTTCGGGCTTCTTCTCGAGCGAGAAAAGAGAGGGGTTCGCCAGCATCCGCCAGCAGATCGTGCAGGCGGCAAAGGAATACCCGGGCCGCATCCTGATCGTGCATGGCGACAACGATGCGGACCGTGATGCCGGCCGGCAGCATATCGTCTGGAAGGAAAACATCGGTGCGTTGCGCATCGATCCGTCCTGGACCCGTATCCGGATCGATCCGGCGCAGCCTCAGCTGTTCGCCGTTTCACGGCATGTCGGCAACACAGGCACCGCACGACAAACGCCGAACCAGTAAAAAAGGATGCACGAGGCATCCTTTTTTCATGACATGAGACCGTGCCCCATCAATGCAAAGGCACGCTGCGGAACTGGTCGCCGTCTTCGTCATCGTCGGCATGGTGATGATGACCGTGCGGTCCATGCACGTGACCATGCGCGATTTCCTCTTCGGTAGCGGCGCGCACGTCGGTGACCTTCAGCGTGAAGCGCAAGGCCATGCCGGCCAGCGGATGATTGCCGTCCAGCACCACCTTGTCGTCGGCGATATCGGTCACCGTGAAGATAACGGGCATTTCGTCGTCATCCGGTGTTTCGGGCGAACCCTCGAACTGCATGCCGACCTCGAGCGGAGTCGGCAGACGGTTGCGCGGCTCGATCTTGACCAGTTCCGGATCGTAATCACCAAAGGCATCCTCGGGCTCGACCTGAATCGTGTTTTCGTAACCGACATCCTTGCCATCGAGCGCTTCCTCGATCTTCGGCAAGGTGTTTTCGTATCCGCCATGCAGATAGACCATCGGCTCGCGACCTTCCTCGATCAGCTCACCCTGGGCATCCCACAATTTGTAATCCACGGTCACGACCGTATTCTTGGCAATCTGCATGATGATTCCTTTCATTGGAGTAACGCCAATTATACCTGCGCATGTATGTCCGACATTCATTTGGACGCACGTCCGTGACATGTTTGAGACCGCGTGCCTGACCTATAATGCCGCAATGAAAAAATCGAACCTGCTGGGCGGCCTCGGTGCCGCCGAATTTCTGCGCGACTACTGGCACAAGAAGCCCCTTTTGATTCGCAACGCCATTCCGGGCTTCCAGCCATTGCTGACGCGCGATGCGCTGTTCGAGCTGGTCAGACAGGAAGAAGTCGAATCCAGGCTGATCATCCATGCCCGCAAGCAATGGGAAATGGACAGCGGCCCGTTCGATGCGGTTCCGCCTCTGACGCAAAAAAACTGGACCTTGCTGGTACAGGGAGTCAATCTGCATAACGATGCGGCAGATGCGCTGATGCGTCAATTCCGCTTCATTCCCGACACGCGGCTCGACGATCTGATGATCAGCTATGCGACCGAAAACGGCGGCGTCGGCGCGCACTTCGACTCCTACGATGTATTTCTGCTGCAGGCACACGGTCATCGCCGCTGGCGCATCAGCGCACAGACCGATCTGTCGCTGGTCGAAGGCGTACCGCTGAAAATACTGAAGAACTTCAAGCCCGAGCAGGAATTCGTGCTGGGGCCCGGCGACATGCTCTACCTGCCACCCCACTATGCGCACGAAGGCACGGCCATGGATGAGTGCATGACATATTCGATCGGATTCCGTGCGCCTTCCTACCAGGAACTCGGCGAAGCCTTCCTCGAATCCATGATCGATACCATCGATCTACCAGGCCGATATGCAGATCCCGATCTGAAGCCGGCCGCGCGCCCGGCCGAAATCGGCAGCGGCATGCTCACACGCATCAGTCGTGAACTCGACAAGGTGCGCTTCACCCGCGATGACCTCGTCCTGTTCATTGGCGAATACCTGTCCGAACCCAAGCTCAATGTGGTTTTCGACAAGCCCGCCGCCCCGCTCGCGCGCAATCGCTTTGCACAATCGGCAAAAAAGGCGGGCATACACCTGTCCCGCAAGACCATCATGCTATACCGCGGAAGTTATATATTCATCAATGGAACATCCTTCGAAGTCGGCACAGACGACCTCCGAATACTGGCCTCGCTGGCCGACGAACGGCAGCTTTCCGCAGAGAAAATCGCCACGGTCTCCGCAGATGTCATGGATGCATTGCAGACTTGGTACAACGACGGCTGGCTGGTGATTTCACAAGCCTGAAACGCCCGTATTTTTCCGAAAAAAACTTGTTTAAAAACAATATCTTATATTTATCGGGAATCTTTTCGAAAAGAGTGTTGTCCATAGTGACATCGCTCTTGATAAATTACAAAAAACCGTTGTGTCATAGGCAAAAAGAAGCGCTATAATTCTCGGCTAGGAAGCTTCGTTGCATCGCACCGCAGCAAGGTTCGTACAACACCAGCCACCTAAGAGCGATTAATTCCCAGTAATTATTCATCGCCGAAATAAAACGTTGCCCATTGACATTAACATTGACTTATTTGAAAGATAAATCATGACCAAATCCCTGCTGATCGCATCCTTGTTCGCTATCGCCCTGACCGCCTGCAGCAAAAAAGAAGAAGCGCCTGCTGTTGAAGTCGTCACCCCACCGGCAGCCGAAACGCCAGCAGCAGAAGCACCAGCAACCGAGCCAGCAGCTCCTGCAGCAGAACCTGCAGCCCCTGCAGCTGACGCTCCTGCTGAAGCACCTGCAGCAACCGAAGCGCCTGCAGCAAAATAATTCAGTTCTTCTGAATTGGAAAAGCCGACTCAAGGGTCGGCTTTTTTATTGGCTACTTACATTGTGATCGCTGCAGGACGCACTAGTCCGGACCGATTTCCAGCCAGCCAAAACCATCTTCCTGACAAGCAATGGCAATCTCCAGCGAATTTCCCACCACACTCTCCATCGCGGCACGCGCCAGCGCTGGCGTATTGTTCTTCGAACTCAAGTGCGCTCCCACGACGCGCCGCAGCCGAGAGCGATCGATCGCCTCAAGGATGGCGGCTGCAGCATCGTTGGACAGATGTCCGTAATCCCCGCCGATGCGGTGCTTGAGAAACGGCGGATAAGCGGAATCGCGCAACATCTGCACATCATGATTGCATTCCAGTAGCAGGCTATCGCAACCGCCCAAGGCTTCGATCATATGTGCGGTCGCATGACCGGCATCGGTCAGCACGCCCAACCGGCAAGCTCCGTCACTGGCCACATACTGTATGGGCTCGTTGGCATCGTGCGGAACGGTATAGGGTTGCAACAGCAGATCGCCAATCGCAAGCGCATCACCGTCACGGCAGAAATGCAGATCCACCTCCTCGCAGCGGTCATGCACGGCCTGATAGGTGCCGTAACTGAGCCAGACCGGAATACGGTGGCGACGCGCAAACTTGAAGACGCCGCCGACATGATCCTGATGTTCGTGAGTCACGACGATCGCGGACAGGTTTTCCGGGGCCAGTTGAACTCTTGCGAGGCGGCGTTCGGTTTCCCGAATGCCGAACCCGCAATCCAGCATGACAGTGGTGCTCGTCGTGCCGGATCGGGAAGAAATGAGAAGCGCGTTGCCTTCACTGCCGCTGCCAAGGCTGGCAAATTTCAATGCCAACCTCGGCAACGGCAGATCGGAAACGGCATGAAGATTACTTGAGCTGTTCGTTCAGCAGCGTCAGGATGCGCTCGCCGGTCTTGGAAGCTTCGACCTGGCCTTCGTTGTTCAGAACCGTCACCTGGCTGGAATCGGTCGCGCCGCGCACCGAGATACGGTAGCGTGCAGCAGTTTTTTCCTTTTCCTTGCTGGAACCGAAGGAGAACAGATTGCCAAGGAAACCTTTCTTCTGCGTGTTCTGAGCATCATCGCCCTGATCCACATAGCGCACGAAATACAGGCCCTGCGCACGATCCCGGTCCTCGACCGTGAAGCCGACGCGATCCAGTGCCAGGCCAACGCGACGCCATGCGCGGTCGAAGCCTTCGTCAACCTGGACATAGCTGCCCTGCACGCCTGCTACCAGCTTGCTGCGTGCAGCCTGCGGTGCCGCGCTGGCAACTGCCGCCTTGGCACGCGTGCCTTCCACGCCCAGTTGCGTCATCAGGCGCGACAGGAATTCAGCCTCGAGTTCCGGATCGGAAGGACGTGCAGTCCATACCGTACGTTCGTTGTCCTGACCGGTCAGCACTTCTTCCGCGCCGCGATGGCTCAGATAGATTTCGGTGGTACCGTCGGCACCGCGCTCCAGGCGCGTGCGGAACTTGTCACGCTCGCCGGTCGAATACAGCGAATCGAAAATCTTGCCGAGGTTGCGGCGAATGAAGTCCTGCGGGATCTTGGCGCGGTTCTCGGCCCAGTCGGTTTCCAGCACGCCGGTCGAAGGCGAATCGATGTTGATCAGGAAGCCGTTGTCCTGCCAGAAATCCTTGATGCGCGGCCACAGTTCCTCTGGAGTCTGGTTGACCACCAGCCAGCGTTGCGAACCGCTGCGTTCGATGCGCACATCGGCGACGCGGGTCGGCGCCACTGCAGTTGCCGTCGTCTGTTCAGCCGGACGCGTAGCCTGCTGGGTATTGTAGGAAGACGCTGTTGCGGTGCCGCGGTTCTGATCCGGCAATGCGTAGCGGTTTTCACGTTGCAACTGCGTCAGATCGGGAGGAATCTCGAGCTTGGGTGTCTTGTCCGTATTCTGCGTTTCGCTCTTGTAATCAAGGCGGTTCGGTTCGAGCATCGAATTGATCGAACTGCATCCGGCCAGACCGGCCAATGCCAGTGCGTAAACAATTCCGTGTGTTGCGAAGCTGCGTTGAGCCATGAAGAAGTCTTCCGAGTAATGAAGTGAATGCCTGACCATCACCTAGCGCGACATCGGGTCAGCCAGGCCAATGCAAACGCTTATTGTAATACACCCGATTCGCGCATCGCCTTGCGCACGGTCTCGTGGAATTCGCTCGCCAGCGGCACGATCGGCAGGCGCATGCCCGGCGGAATCAGACCGATCTCGGCCATCGCCCACTTGAGCGGAACCGGATTGGGTTCGACGAAGAGCTTGTTGTGCAGCGGGAGCATCTTGTTGTTGATCGCGATCGCATCGGCCACGCGGCCTTCCATCGCCGCCTTGCAGAGCTCGTGCATGGCCCTGGGTGCGATATTGGCGGTTACCGAGATGTTGCCCTTGGCACCGCAGAGCATCAGCGCCATGGCAGTCGGATCGTCGCCCGAATAGACGGCAAAGCCTTCGGGTGCGAGACGCATCAGGTCGCAGCCGCGGCCGATGTTGCCGGTGGCATCCTTGACGCCGATCACGCCCGGCAGTTGCGCCAGCCGCAGGATGGTGTCGTTCGACATGTCGGCCACGGTGCGTCCCGGCACGTTGTAGAGGATCACGGGCAGGTCCACCGCCTCGGCGATCTTCCTGAAGTGCTGGTACATGCCTTCCTGGGTCGGACGGTTGTAGTAGGGCACGACCTGCAGCGAGGCATCCGCGCCGACGTCCTTGGCGAACTGCGTGAGTTCGATCGCCTCGTCGGTCGAGTTGCCGCCGGTGCCGGCGATGATCGGAATGCGCTTTGCCGTATGCTCAACGGCGACACGAATCAGTTCGCAGTGCTCCTCAACGGTAACGGTGGGCGATTCGCCCGTCGTGCCAACGATAACGATGCCGTCGGTGCCTTCGGCGATGTGCCAATCGATCAACTTGCGCAAGCCCGGGTAATCGAGAGAACCGTCTGCGTGCATGGGAGTAACGATTGCCGGAATGCTGCCCTGAATCATGATAGGTGTGAGAACGAAAAAATGAGAATAGGTGATTGTAGCGGATCGTCCGGGCGTATGGTGCAGTCCGGCCCCAAGGAAATCAATCGAGGACGAAGCGCGCCGGTGCTTCGGCACCGCCTGCCTTCGCCATGCAGATGCGCTGCAGCATCGCCGGCTTGGGAGAAGTAACGCAGCCATCCTCGAAAGCGATGACATGCAGACCATGTTCGGCCGCGACCTTCAGCAATTCGCCGCGCGCCAGCAGAAAATCGGGGTTGGAAGGCTTGCCAAATTGCTCATTGCCGACCGCAAAGGTTTCGTAGATCAGGACGCCACCCGGTGCCAGGCTAGCGGCAAGCAGCGGCCATAACGGCCGATGCAGGTAATTGGTCACCACGATGCCGCTGAAGCACGCCGACGTGAACGGCCAAGAACGCGCAGCATCACCCGTTTCCAGATCAAGTTCCTGCACCGCGATACCCGGCCCGGCGGCCGCGGCGAGGCTGGCAGGATTGCGGTCAACAGCCAGGACGGAATGCCCCAATGACGCCAGCAGACGGCTGTGGCGGCCGGAGCCGCACGCCAGATCGAGTACTTCTCCAGATGGAATCAGGCCGACAAAGCGACGCACCCACGGCGACGGCTGGCCGGTGGCTTCGTGCAGATCGGGCTTGCGCAGCGTATCCATGCCCTGCTCCTTACAGCAACAGGAAGGTCAGCGGCATCACCAGCAGCTGCAGTGCCTTGCCGGCGATCGTCATCACCGGCACCATCCAGTAATGGAGGACCTTGAGAACGACCAGGGCAATGACGATGAAAAAACCGTAAGGCTCAAGTTTGGCAAACTTGTAGGCGTAACGATGCGGCAGGATGCTGGTCATGATGCGGCCGCCATCGAGCGGAGGGATCGGGAACAGGTTGAAGGCGAAGATGACAAGGTTGGTAATCACGCCGGCCTGCGCCATGCGCATGAAGAATTCCTCCTGCGCGCCAAACGCAGCCAGAAAAATCCCGAGCAGCATCCACATCAGCGCCATCACCAAGTTCGCGAGCGGACCGGCAAAGGCGACAAAGGCCATCTGCTTCTTTGGATTGCGCAGATTGCCGAACTGCACCGGCACCGGCTTGGCATAGCCGAACAGGAACGGACTGCCGGCGAAATACAGGGCGACCGGAATCAGCAGCGTGCCGATGGGATCGATGTGCTTGATCGGGTTGAGGCTCATGCGGCCCTGCGCATAAGCGGTGTTGTCGCCGAAATATTTGGCGGCATACGCGTGCGCCGCTTCGTGCAGCGTGATCGCAAACACGATCGGCAGCGCATAGACGGAAAAGGTCTGGATCAGGTCATTCATTGGCAAATCTTATCAGAGGGCATGGCCGCATTCCGTCGCTCGGGCGATGGACGCGGCGTGAAATCAGAGACCGAAGGCCGATGCATCGCCACGCCCCTGGCGGCGCAATTCGGGCTGGGCGCCGGTCATGTCGATGACGGTAGTCGGCTCGAAGCTGCAGGCGCCGCCGTCAATGACCAGATCGACGAGCTTGGCAAGGCGCTCGCGCACCTCGTCCGGATCGGTCAGCGGCTGATCCTCGTCCGGCAGGATCAGGGTGGTGCCGAGCAGAGGCTGCGCCAGTTCCTCGAGCAGCGCCTGAGCAATCGCATTCTCCGGCACACGCAGACCGATGGTTTTGCGCGACGGGTGGCTGACGCGGCGCGGCACTTCCTTGGTCGCCTCGAGGATGAAGGTATAGGGACCGGGCGTGGCCGCCTTCAGCATGCGGTATTGCTGGTTATCGACACGCGCGTAGTTGGCGATCTCGCTGAGGTCGCGGCACAGCAGCGTCAGGTGGTGCTTGTCATCGACATTGCGGATGCGCCGCAGGCGCGTAACCGCGTCCTTGTCGTCGAGATGGCAGACCAGCGCGTAGCAGGAATCGGTCGGCAGCGCGACGATGCCGCCGCCACGCACGATCTGCGCCGCCTGCGCGATCAGGCGCGGCTGCGGATTGTCGGGATGGATCTGGAAAAACTGGCTCATGTAAACAAGAACGGCGACAGCATGGTGGGTGCTGTCGCCGTCGCTATCCTTCTATAAAAAAGACATCACTGAAGGTTGCGCAGTGCGGCGATGCGCTGCTCGATCGGCGGATGGGTGGAAAACAGCGCCGTGAAACCCGGCTTGTCGTTGATGCCGAACGACGCCAGGTTTTCCGGCAGGGCCGTCGGCTCAATGCCGCCCAGGCGCGCGAGCGCCTTCATCATCGGCTGCGGCGTACCCATCAGCTTGGCCGCACCGGCATCCGCACGGAATTCGCGGTGACGCGAAAACCACGCGACGATGATCGAGGCGGCGATGCCGAACACGACCTGGCAGACCAGCACCGTCACCATGTAGCCGATGCCGTGCCCTTCGCTGTTGCTGTTGCGCGAAATGGCACGATCGACGAAGTAGCCGACCACGCGCGACAGGAACACGACGAAGGTATTGACCACGCCCTGCACCAGCGTCATGGTCACCATGTCGCCGTTGGCGACGTGCGCCACTTCGTGCGCCAGCACGGCTTCCACCTCTTCCTTGTTCATGCTCTGCAGCAGTCCGGTAGACACCGCGACCAGCGCCGAGTTCTTGAAGGCACCGGTGGCGAAGGCATTCGGCTCACCGTCATAGACCGCCACTTCCGGCATGGCGATGCCGGCACGATCCGACAGCTTGCGTACGGTATCGACCAGCCACAGTTCGGTGCTCGACGACGGCGACTCGATCACGCGCGCGCCTGTCGACCACTTTGCCATCGGCTTGCTGATCAGCAGCGAGATGATGGAACCGGTGAAACCGACCACCAGCGAGAACACCAGCAACGACGGCAGATTGAGGCCCGATTGCGTCATGTAGCGATCGACGCCGAGCAGCGACAGCACGATCGACATCACCGCAATCACGGCAATATTGGTTGCGACAAACAGCAGGATCCGTTTCATTCAATTGCCTCCATCGGGTATTAAACGGGTGTATCGCGGGTATCTCAAGGTGTAAGCGCACGGGCGTCGTCCGGTGCGATCTGGCAGCGTAACCGGGCGCCGTGCGGACGAATCCGGGATGAATATGAGACCGGCACCGCAAAATTCAAGTGCGCAAGATACCGGAAAGCAAGGCTGCGCTCAATGAAATATCTGACGTATTTCAGATCGACCAGTCATGCCAGACCGGCTTCACGCCGGCCGGCAAGGGCGGCAAGGCGCCCAGATCGACGCGCGACTCGCCCGGGCCATGGAAATCGGAACCGCGCGAGGCCAGGAAACCGTAGCGGTTGGCAACCTTCGCATATTCCTCGTACTGGTCCGGCGTATGGCTGCCGGTCGTCACCTCAATCGCGGTGCCGCCGAGATCCTTGAATTCCGCGAACAGCGCATCGAAGGCGGTGTCGCTGAACTTGTAACGGCCCGGATGCGCGATCACGGCAATGCCGCCGGCGCCTTTGATCCATTGAAGTGCATCCGGCAGCGTGGCCCAGCGGTGCGGCACGAAACCCGCCTTGCCCTCCCCCAGGTATTCGGCGAACACTTCCGACAGGTTCTTGCACAGACCGAGCTCGAGGATGTAGCGCGCGAAGTGCGTGCGCGAGATCAGGTCCGGATTGCCGACGAACTTGAGCGCGCCCTCGAACGAACCGTGGATGCCGACCGTTTCCAGTTGCGCCGCCATGTCGCGTGCGCGCCTTTCGCGGCCACCGCGCAGGCTCGCCAGGCCATCGATCAATGCCTGGTTGGTCTCGTCGATCTGCAAGCCGACGATATGCACCGTCTGCCCGGCCCAGGTGATCGAAATCTCGACGCCCGGCACATAAGGCAGGCCGATCGCAGCGGCGGCGGCGCGCGCCTCGGCGATGCCCGCCACCTCGTCGTGATCGGTCATGGCCCAGACATCGACGCCATTGGCCTGCGCACGTGCGGCGAGCGCCGTCGGCGACAGCGTGCCGTCGGAAACATTCGAGTGGCAGTGGAGATCGAAATTCAACATGGGAGTCAGACAGGCGGGCTGGAACATTCAACTTTCATGATTGTACGTGGGTTGGCCGATTCTTTCCGGGCACGCCACCGCCATCGGCCTGCCTTCGCGGCACTCGCACCCCGCCAGTCGCAAGTTCTATTCCAGAAAAGCGTCGATGGCGGCGGCGATGCGCTCGGGCTGGTCGTGATGCAGCATGTGGCCTGCATCCTCGACCGTCAGGCTGTGCACGTCGGCCAGATGCGCCCGGCGCCGTTCGACTTCCGCACGCGCCTGCTGCGCATCGCCGAAGCGCGGCAGCAACTCGCTCTGCGCCGCATCCACCCACAACACCGGCGCGCTCACCTGCTGCCAGCAGGCCAGCACTTCTTCCAGCCGGTACAGCACGGGGTTGCTGCGACGATGGCGCGCATCGGCCTGCAGATGCCAGCGCCCGTCCTCGCCCTGCGCCGCCCAGTGCGTCGCCAGGAAAGCGGCACGGGCGTCGCTCAGGCGCGCATTGTTCTTCTGCAGGCGCGCCGCCACTTCGGCAGACGTGGCGTAGGAACGCAAGGAAGGCGTGTCGCGCACCTCGTCCAGCCATTGCGCGTAGCGGCGCGGCGCTTCGGTCGGTGCCGGCGACGGCATGCCGAAACCTTCGAGCAGAATCAGGCGACGCACGTGCTGCGGCCGCACGCCGGCATAGACGCCCGCCACGTTGGCACCCAGGCTGTGACCGAGCAGATCGACCGGCGCCTGCGGCGAATAATGCGCGATCAGCGCGTCGAGGTCGGCAAGATAGTCGGGAAACCAGTAACCGCCGGGCGCGTGCGCAGTCCCGCCGAAGCCGCGCCAGTCCGGTGCGATGACGTGGACGTCGCGCGCCATCGCGTCCACCAGAAACTGGAAGGTGGCCGACACGTCCATCCAGCCGTGCAGCATGAAGAGCACGGGCGCGCCCTCCTCGCCCCAGTGTCGAACGTGATGGCGCAAGCCGCGGATGGCAAAGAATTCGGAACGCGAGGATTTCATGAAAGGCAAACAAAAATGCCGCATGCAGTGCATGCGGCAGAGAATACGGACAACGATGGCGACGCCATCGACGTCAGTATATAGGGTTAGTCTTTCTTGGCGTCATCAGCTGCGCGCTGGATATCCTGACCGGCTTCCTGGATTTTCTCGCCAGCCGTTTCCGTCGCATTGTCGATCTGCTTGCCGGCACGTTCTGCCGGACCTTCTTTCTGGCAGCCTGCCAGGCCGATTGCCAATGCCGATACCGTCAACAGGGAAAGCAACGCTTTTTTCGTATTCATGATGATTCCTTTCTGATGGGTTGTTTCTTGCGAATTGCTGAAGAGACGTCTCAGTTTTTGGCGTCGTCAGCTGCCTTCTGAATGCTCTTTCCGGCTTCCTGCATCTTCTCTCCAACCTTGGAAGTGACTTCTTCTATCTTTTCGGCTGCGGTCGATGCGGCTTCATCGAGCTTCTTGCCGACACGTTCCGCCGGCCCTTCATCCTTTTTCTGGCATGCCGCCAGTCCGGACAACAGCAGCACGCCTGCCAGCAATGCCATCCATTTTCTTGTCATGATCATCCCTTTCGATTGACTGGCCGGAAAAGCATGCTTGCTTGCCGGCTGTTACTTCGACTTTGGCCTCTTTAACAAGTTCTTGCGCAACAGTAACAAGATGTAATCATTCAGACAACATTTCATCAAGTCTCGAGCAATGCCGCCAGCTCAGCCTCACTGAAACCCGCAGCGCGCCGTGCCGGCAGATTGAACGGGCCGCGCAGCACCGGCGCCTTGTAGTGGCGCGACAACTGGCGGTAGGTGGCGATCGGCTCCAGTCCGCGCGCATCGCACAGCGCGCGATACCAGCGGTTGCCGACGGCGACGTGGCCGATCTCGTCGCGCAGGATGATGTCGATGATGGCGGCCGCCTCGTGGTCGCCGGCCTGCGCCAGCTTGGCGCGCATCGGCGGCGAAGCATCGAGTCCGCGCGCTTCCAGCGTGCGCGGCACCAGCGCCATGCGCGCCAGCACATCGCCCGCGGTCTTCTCGGCCATTTCCCACAGACTGTCGTGCGCGGCGAAATCGCCGTAGGTGTAGCCGAGCGTCCGCAGATGCACCGCCAGCAGCGAGAAATGCAGCGCCTCCTCGCCAGCCACCCTGAGCCAGTCGAGATAATAGAGCGCAGGCATGTCGGCAAACCGCCAGATCGCATCGAGCGCCAGGTTGATCGCGTTGAATTCGATGTGCGTGAGCGCGTGGATGGTGGCGGCGCGCCCTTCGGCCGTATGCATGGCGCGCCGCTCGACGTGCTTGGGCGAAATCAGCAGCGGCCGCGCCGGCCTGCCCGGCACCGTCTGTTGCGTGTGCAGGCTGGCCGCGGGATCGATGCGCAGCGCGCCGGCCTGCCCGGCCTTCGCCAGCGCCATGGTGGCCTCCGCCTTGCGCGCCGGGTCGGCTTCCACGATCAGTTCCAGCGCAGCGTGGCGCAGTTCCGGCAGACGCATGGAGGAAGGAAGTGAATCGGTCATTGGTAACGTAAAATAGCGGTTTGGCCCATTGCAACCCTTGCACGCCTTGCGCATGCCTGCACGACGACGGCCGGTGACAGCCTGCCGGCGCCCTTTCAATTTCCGAAGTCATCCCCAGTTAGGGCGCTTGCGGCAGGCAGGATTGCCGGATCGCGTGTCTCGCGATCTCCGCTGAACCGAACATTCTACTGAAACCATGGCCATCTACCAATTGGGCGAACATGTGCCCGCCATTGCATCGTCAGCCTACGTCACCGATTCGGCCACCGTGGTCGGGCGCGTGACGCTGGGCGAGGACAGCAGCGTCTGGTTTCAGGCGACGATCCGCGGCGATCACGAAAACATCACGATCGGCCGCAACTGCAATCTGCAGGAAGGCGCGGTTCTGCATGCCGACCCCGGTTTCCCGCTGCAGATGGAAGACCACGTCAGTGTCGGCCATCAGGCCATGCTGCACGGCTGCAGCATCGGCGAAGGGTCGCTGATCGGCATCCAGGCCGTGATCCTGAACGGCGCGCGCATCGGCAGGAACTGCCTGGTCGGTGCCGGTGCGCTGGTCACCGAAGGCAAGACCTTTCCCGACAACACACTGATCATCGGATCGCCGGCGCGCGCCCTGCGCACGCTCGACGAGAAGGATATCGCCAACTTGCGCCGCATCGCCGACAGCTATGCCGAGCGCAGCCGGCAATTCAAGACTCAATTGAAAAGAATAGGATAACCATGGCCGACGTGCTTCAAAAATTCTTGTTCGAAGACAGCGCCGTGCGCGGCGAACTGGTCGATGTTTCCGATACCTGGCGCGAGGTGCGCTCGCGCCACGACTATCCACCGGCCGTGAAGACGGTGCTCGGCGAGATGATGGCTGCCGCCGCCCTGCTGTCGGCCAACCTCAAGTTCAACGGCGCGGTCGTCATGCAGATCCATGGCGACGGCCCGGTGCGCCTGATGGTGGTCGAATGTGACTCCGAACTGCACCTGCGCGCCACCGCCAAGCTGGCCGAGGACGCAACCATCGACGACGGCATGACGCTGACGCAACTCGTCAACGCGGAAGGTGACGGCCGCTTCGTCATCACGCTCGATCCCAAGGACAAGCTGCCGGGCCAGCAGCCGTATCAGGGCATCGTGCCGCTGACCGGCGAATCGATCGCGGTCGTGATCGAGAACTACATGCTGCGTTCCGAACAACTCGATACCAGGCTCTGGCTCGCCGCCGACGACCAGGCCGCGCGCGGCCTGCTGCTGCAGAAACTGCCGCGCGAAGGCGGCATTGCCAGCGCAAGTTCCAGCAGCAGCGGCGCCGAGGACGATCTCGCCACCTGGGAACGCACCGTCATGCTGGCCTCCACACTGCGCCGCGAGGAACTGCTGAGCACCGACGTCGAAACCCTGATGCGCCGCCTGTTCTGGGAAGAGACGATCCGCGTCTTCGATCCGCGCCATCCATCCTTCCAGTGCTCGTGCACGCGCGAGAAGGTCGGCGCCATGCTCAAGATGCTGGGCCAGCCGGAAATCGAGGAGGCATTGACCGAACTCGGCAAGCTCGAGGTCAACTGCGACTTCTGCGGCCAGCATTACGAGTTCGACCGGGTCGATTGCGCGCAATTGTTCGCCGTCGAATCGGCGGTGGAAACCATGCTGCCGGCCGACCGCAACACGCACTGATCGCATCGATGCCCTGCGCCGTTTCGCAAGAAAGACGCCCAATGAAAAACGCGCCCGACCGGGGCGCGTTTTTCGTCTGACTGCCAGAACCGTCAGTTCTTTTTCTTCTTGTCGTCCTTCACCGGAGGCGGCGGAATCGCGACGAAATTCGATTTGCGGTTCGGATCGATGATCTGCACGAAGATCTCGTTTTCCTTGATCATGCCGAGCTCGTAGCGCGCCCGTTCCTCGACCGCGCCGGTACCTTCCTTCAGATCCTGCACCTCGGACGCGAGCTTGGCGTTGCGCGCACGCAGTTCGTCGTTCTTGCGTTCGGCCTCCGTCACCTGGCGATCGAGATCCCAGACACGCAGCCAGCCGCCCTTGCCCAGCCACAGCGGGTACTGGATCAGGACGAGCAAGACCGCGAGGCACAGGATGATCAGGCGCATGGGAGCGGGCCGGAACGGTTCCGGCCATGCAACGGCATGGCCGGAGAACGATTACTTCAGGTTGTAGAACGCGTCGCGGCCGGGATAGCTGGCGATATCGCCTAGGTCTTCCTCGATGCGCAGCAACTGGTTGTACTTGGCCATGCGGTCCGAACGCGACATCGAACCGGTCTTGATCTGCAGCGCGTTGGTACCGACTGCGATGTCGGCGATCGTCGAATCCTCGGTCTCGCCCGAACGGTGCGAGATGACGGCCGTGTAGCCGGCGCGCTTGGCCATCTCGATGGCGGCGAAGGTTTCGGTCAGCGTGCCGATCTGGTTGATCTTGATCAGGATCGAGTTGCCGATGTTCTTCTGGATGCCTTCGCGCAGAATCTTGGTATTGGTGACGAACAGGTCGTCGCCGACCAGCTGCACCTTCTTGCCGAGCGCGGCGGTCAGCGTGGCCCAGCCTTCCCAGTCGTTCTCGGCCATGCCGTCCTCGATCGAGATGATCGGGTACTTGTCGCACCAGGTGCCGAGCAGGTTGGTCAGGTCGTTGCTCGACAGCGTCAGGCCTTCGCCGTGCAGTTCGTACTTGCCGTTCTTGTAGAACTCGCTGGCGGCGCAGTCGAGACCCAGCGCGATCTGGCGGCCCGGCTCGTAGCCGGCCTGCTCGATCGCCTGCAGGATCAGCTTGATCGCGGCTTCGTGGTTCTCGACCGACGGCGCGAAACCGCCTTCGTCGCCGACCGCGGTGGACAGGCCCTTGTCGTTGATGATCTTCTTCAGCGTATGGAACACCTCGGCCCCGTAGCGGATCGCTTCACGGAAGCTCGGCGCACCGACCGGGATGATCATGAATTCCTGCAGGTCCAGCGTGTTGTTGGCATGCGCGCCGCCGTTGATGACATTCATCATCGGCACCGGCATCTGCATCGCGCCCGAACCGCCGAAGTAGCGGTACAGCGGCAGACCGGATTCCTCGGCAGCGGCCTTCGCCACCGCCATCGAGACCGCCAGCGTCGCATTGGCGCCGAGACGGCTCTTGTTCTCGGTGCCGTCGAGGTCGATCAGGGTACGGTCGAGGAATGCCTGTTCGTTGGCATCGAGGCCCATGATGGCTTCCGAGATTTCGGTGTTGATGTTCTCGCAGGCCTGCAGCACGCCCTTGCCGAAGTAACGGCTCTTGTCGCCGTCGCGCAGCTCGATCGCCTCGCGCGAACCGGTGGACGCGCCCGACGGCACGGCCGCACGGCCCATCACGCCGGATTCCAGCAGCACGTCGCATTCGACGGTCGGGTTGCCGCGCGAATCGATCACTTCGCGGCCAATGATGTCAACGATTGCACTCATTTGTCTTTCTCCTGATAACTGATTCTTCTTGAGGGTGGCGCAGCCGCCGCCCTTCCGATCTGATTACTTACGCCTTGGCGGCCTGCTGGTGCGCCAGCGCCGCCTTGATGAACGAGATGAACAACGGATGCCCATCGCGCGGCGTTGACTGGAATTCCGGGTGGTACTGCACGCCGACATACCACGGATGCACTGTGCGCGGCAGTTCCATGATTTCGCACAGCGATTCGGTCGGTGTGCGCGCCGACACCACCAGGCCCGCTTCCTCGACGCGGCCGAGGTAGTGATTGTTCGCCTCGTAGCGGTGGCGATGGCGCTCGGTGACCTTGTCGCCGTAGATTTCGGCAGCCAGCGTGCCCGGTTTGACGTCGCAGGTCTGCGCGCCCAGGCGCATGGTGCCGCCCAGGTCCGAGTTCGCATCGCGGCGCTCGACCTTGCCGTCGTGGTTCTGCCATTCGTTGATCAGCGCGACCACCGGCTGTTCGGTATCCGGATCGAATTCGGTCGAGTTGGCCTTGGTCAGGCCGGCCTTGTGGCGCGCGTATTCGATCAGCGCGACCTGCATGCCGAGGCAGATGCCGAGGTACGGAATGCCGTTCTCGCGCGCGAAACGCGCGGCGGCGATCTTGCCTTCCACGCCGCGCTTGCCGAAGCCGCCGGGCACCAGGATCGCATCGTACTTGGCGAGCGCCTGCGGGCCGGTGCCTTCGATCTCTTCCGAATCCAGGTATTCGATGTTGACGCGGCTCTCGGTATGGATGCCGGCGTGGCGCAGCGCCTCGGTCAGCGACTTGTACGATTCGGTCAGATCGACGTACTTGCCGACCATGCCGATGGTGACCGTGTTCTTCGGGTTCTCGAGCGTATGGACCAGCTTGCTCCACATCGACAGGTCGGCGGGTTGCGGCGACAGGCCGAGCTTGTCGCAGACGATGCGGTCGAGCCCCTGATCCAGCAGCATCTGCGGAATCTTGTAGATGGTGTCGGCATCCCAAACCGAGATGACGGCCTCTTCCGGCACATTCGAGAACAGCGAAATCTTGGAGCGCTCGTCGTCCGGAATGCGGCGGTCGGCGCGACACAACAGGGCGTCCGGGAAGATACCGATCTCGCGCAGTTTCTGCACGCTGTGCTGGGTCGGCTTGGTTTTCAGTTCACCGGCCGATGCGATGTACGGCACCAGGGTCAGGTGCACGAAGGCAGTCGCGTTACGGCCCGCGCGCAGGCTCAACTGGCGCGCGGCTTCGAGGAACGGCAGCGATTCGATGTCGCCGACGGTGCCGCCGATCTCCACCAGCGCCACGTCGTAGCCTTCGGCGCCGCGATGGATGTAATCCTGGATCTCGTTCGTGATGTGCGGGATCACCTGCACCGTCTTGCCCAGATACTCGCCGCGGCGTTCCTTGCGGATCACCGATTCGTAGATCTGGCCGGTGGTGAAGTTGTTCACCTTGCGCATCTTGGCCGAAATGAAGCGCTCGTAATGGCCCAGGTCCAAATCGGTCTCGGCACCGTCTTCGGTGACGAAGACTTCGCCGTGCTGGAACGGGCTCATCGTGCCGGGATCGACGTTGATGTACGGATCGAGCTTGAGGAGAGTGACTTTGAGGCCGCGCGATTCGAGGATCGCAGCGAGGGAAGCGGCGGCAATCCCCTTACCCAGGGATGAAACGACGCCGCCAGTGACGAAAACAAACTTGGTCATTGCAATAAGTGCCGAACGGCACGTGCGGGAAATTCAAATTATACCCCAAACCCCGCGCCCTCTCGACCCCGTTGCCGGCAAAATTTGCGGCACCTGCCATAATGCCTTGCAACACCGCGAACCTGTCCCGACGCGCGCTGCACACGCGTCAGCGCCCGTACCAGTAGCGCGCATGTTCGCGCCGGTATTCGCCAACCTCGATACCCTCGCCGAAACGCACCGAAATGGCACCCGCCGCATCGCTGCGCAGGCGCCGCACGCCGAGCTCGCCGTAGCGCTCGACGATTTCCTGCTTGGGATGACCATAGCGATTGCGATAACCGACCTGGAAGATCGCGATCTGCGGCGCCACCGTGCGCAGGAACGGCCAGGTCGAAGACGTGCCGCTGCCGTGATGCGGCGCCAGCAGCACGTCGGCGTGTAGCTCGCTTCCAAAATTGCGCACCAGTTCCGCCTCCTGCTGCGCCTCGATGTCGCCCGGCAGCAGGATCGCATGCCGGCCGCTGGTGATCTTCAGCGTGCAGCTGCGCGCGTTCGGCTTCCAGCGCTCGCTCTGATAAATCTCGGGCGTCGGATGCAGCATCTCGAAGCGCACGCCGTCCCATTCCCACGTCTGCCCCGCCACACAAGGGCGATGCGCCGGCGCCTGCTGCACCACCGGATGCGCGGACGGCAGCGAGGAAGCGGTCCAGCCGATCTGCATGTCGGCAAAGATCGACAGCGCACCGCCCGAATGATCGGTATCGCTGTGCGTGACGATGACGCCGTCGAGCCTATGGATGCCGCGCGCACGCAGGTACGGCAGCACCACGCGATTGCCGCCATCGGCTTCGGGCGAATAGGCCGGGCCGGTGTCGTACAGCAGGCGATGATTTGGCGTTTCGACCAGCACCGCCATGCCCTGCCCGACGTCGAAGGCAGTCACCCACATCTCGCCGGCGCGCGGGTGAAGCGGCGCGTTCAACACCAGCGGCAGCCAGGCGAACAGCCCGAGCCAGCGCATCGGCCAGCCGCGCGGCGCCAGCATCCAGAGCGTGCCGATCACCGCCAGCGCGAACATCCACCACGACGGAATCGGCGCGATCCAGACCGCGGCCGGCAAGGCACTCATCCAGTGCAGCAGGCGTGCCAGCCATTCGATCATCCAGTGCGCCAGCCACAGGCACCAGCCTGCCAGCGGCGCCGGCAGCACGCTGCCGACCAGCGACAGCGGCGTGACCAGGAAGCTGACGAGCGGAATCGCGATCGCATTGGCGAACGGGCTGACCAGCGAGGCCTGTCCGAACAGCAGCACCGTCAGCGGTACCAGTCCCAGCGTGACCGCGTACTGCGTGCGCGTCGCGGTTTCCAGCGCGATGCGCCAGTGCGGCCGCGCGCGCTGCTCCACGGTCTGCGCGCGCCCGACCGTCGCATACAGGATCACGCCGACCGCGCCGAACGACAGCCAGAAGCCGGCACCGAGCACCGCCCACGGGTCCTTCAGCACCACTGCCCCCAGTGCCAGGCACAGCACGTGCGAGACGTTGGTGATGCGCCCGAACCACAAGGCCAGCGCCACCACGCTCAGCATGCACAGCGTGCGCTGCGCCGGCACACCCGAGCCGGCCAGCAGGACATAGACGAAAGCGGCCGCCACACCGGCAATCGCCGCCGCCTTCTGCGCCGGCAGCCGCAGCGGCAGGCTGGCCGTGGTGAAGAAGGAGCGCCGCCACAGCGCGAACGTCAATTGCGCGAACAGCGCGGCGATCATCGTTATATGCAAACCGGAAATCGATACCAGGTGGGATACCCCCGTACGATTGAAGACCGTCCAGTCGGTCTGGCTGATCGCGCGCTGGTCGCCCATCACCAGCGCCACGACCACGCCCGCGTACGGCTGGTCCTGCAAGAGACGCTGGATGCGATCGCGCAGCCAGCCGCGGCTGCGTTCGACTACGGCGCCGAAGCTTGGCACGAAGGCAGCGACGCGTTCGTTCTTCAGCGCCAGCCGCTGATCGGGCCGCACGTAGCCGGTGGCGCGGATGTTCTGCTCGAGCAGCCACTGCTCGTAATCGAAGCCGTGGGGATTGGCATTGCCGTGCGGCCGCCGCAGGCGCACCGTCAGTTGCCAGCGCTCGCCCGCGTGAACCTCGCCGATCTTCTGCATGTCCTCGCCGGCAAAGGCCAGGTACCACGACAGCGCGATCCGGCCCGGCAGTTCGGGCACCGCGCCGTCGGCGGTCGGCAGGACCTGCTCGACGTCGAAGTTGAAGCGCACGCCGCGCTCGAAGTAGTTGGGCAGGCTGTCGATGGTACCGATCACCGTCACGTCCCGGCCCTCCCATTCGCGCGGCAATTCGTCGGCAAGATAGTGATGCGCAACCATCGCCGCCCACGCAAAACCGAAGCTGACGCCAGCCGCCATGAGCAGCACGAAACGTCCGCGCTGCAGCCGCGCAGCGCGCGACAGGACAACCAGCAGCAACGATGCGGAAATCAGCGCGGTGATGAAGAAGACGGAAGGCAGTTCGGCCTGCGTCTGCAACAGCCATGCACCGACGACGAAGCCGATGATCGCGCCGCGCATCGACCGTCAGAGCAGCGAATCGAGGCGCGGCAGGATGCTGCGCGCGTTGGTCGTGGTGATGCGTGCGATCTCGTCCGGCGGCAAGCCGCGCAGTTCAGCCAGCACGTCGCCGATGCGCGGCAGTTCCTCGGGGCTGTTGCGTTGCGGATGCAGCCAGGCCGGCGAGATGTCGGGCGCGTCGGTTTCGAGCACGATGCTCTCGAGCGGCAGTTCGCTGGCCAGCCGGCGTATCTGCAGTGCGCGCGTGAAGGTCATGGCGCCGCCGAAGCCGAGCTTGAAACCCATGTCGATGAATATCTGCGCCTGCTGGAAGCTGCCGTTGAAGGCATGCGCTATGCCGCCGGGCACCGCGATGCGGCGCAGATGCTTGAGAATCTGGTCCTGCGAACGGCGCACGTGCAGCAGCACCGGCAGGCCGAAGTCGCGCGCGATCTTCAGCTGCGCGGCATAGAAATGCGCCTGCTTGTCGCGCATGGCCGGTTCGGTCAGCAGCGGGATGAAGAAATCCAGGCCGATCTCGCCGATGGCGACGAAGCGCGGATCGTCCATCGCGCGCGCCACCTCGTCACGCAGCAGCGCGAGATCGTCCTCATGCGCCTGCGGCACGCAAATCGGATGGATGCCGAGCGCGTAGCAGCAGTTGTCGTGCGCATGCGCGAGCCGCGCCACTTCCGCGAAGTTGCCACGTTCGACCGCCGGGATCACTACCATGCGCACCGCACCAGCGCCTGCCGCGGCCGCGACCTTGCCTGCCTGTCCGGCAAATTCGGCAGCGTCCAGATGGCAGTGGGTATCTATCCACATCGGCTCAATCGTCCTGCTGGAAAAGGCGCACAAGGCGTCGTAATCAATCCCGCTCAGGCAATAGCGGCTTCGACATACGGCTGCAAGCCCTGATCTGACAGGCGCAGAATGCGGTCGCAGTGCGTCGCCAGTTCCACGTCGTGCGTCACGATGATGAAGGCCGTGCCCAGCGTCTGCGCCAGTTCGAGCATCAGGTCGAAGGTCTTCTGCGCCGTATGACGATCGAGATTGCCGGTCGGTTCGTCGGCCAGCACACAGGCCGGCTGCGTGACCAGCGCGCGCGCCAGCGCCACGCGCTGACGTTCGCCGCCCGACAGTTCGCCCGGCACGTGCGTGACGCGATGCTCGAGACCGACACGCGCCAGCATCGCCCTGGCCGCCTTGTGCGCCTGGTCGCGCGGCACGCGGCGGATCATCAGCGGCATGGCGACGTTGTCGAGCGCCGAGAATTCCGGCAGCAGGTGATGAAACTGATAGACGAAGCCCAGCGACTGGTTGCGCACAGTGCCGCGCCGTTTTTCGTCGAGGCTCGCAAAGTCCTCGCCGAGCAGCGTCACAGAACCCGCGGTGGGCACGTCGAGTCCGCCCAGCAAATGCAGCAGCGTCGATTTGCCGGAACCCGAGGCGCCGATGATCGCCACGCGCTCGCCGCGCGCGACGTCGAGCTCGATGCCCTTGAAGACCTCGACCGAATATTTTCCCTGGGTGAAGGTTTTTGCCAGCTTGCGGCAGGCCAGTACTGTCTCACTCATAACGCAATGCCTCCGCAGGTTTGACGCGAGCGGCGGACCAGCTCGGATAAAGGGTCGCCAGGAAGGCGAGCACGACAGAAATGCCGCCGATGGTCCAGACGTCGGGCCAGCGCAGGTCCGACGGCAGTTCGCTGATCAGATAGACGTCCTTGGGCAGGAACTGCACCTGCAGCACGCTTTCGATGAAGGGCACGATGACGTCGATATTCAGCGCCACCAGCACGCCGCCAGCCACGCCAAGCGCGGTGCCGATCAATCCGACCAGCGCGCCCTGGATCATGAAAATCTTCATGATGGACGCCGGCGACGCGCCCAAGGTGCGCAGGATCGCGATGTCGGCCTGCTTGTCGGTCACGGTCATTACCAGCGTCGAGACCAGGTTGAAGGCGGCGACTGCGATAATCAGCGTCAGGATCAGCGACATCATGCGCTTCTCGGTCTGCACCGCGGCGAACCAGTTGCGGTTCTGGCGCGACCAGTCGCGGATCAGCACGTCGTCGCTGACCATGCGCGACAGGTCTGCCGCCACCTGCGGCGCGCGCTGCATGTCGGCGATCTTCAGGCGCAGGCCGGACGGTGCCGACAGGCGGAACATCGTCATCGCATCCTGGATGTGGATGAAGGCCAGCGAGGAGTCGTATTCGAAATGTCCGGAATCGAAGATGCCCGCCACCGTGAACTGCTTGAGGCGCGGAATCACGCCGGCCGGCGTGACCTGCCCCTGCGGCGCGATCATCGTGACCTTGTCGCCGAGCCGCACGTGCATGGCGCGCGCCAGTTCACCGCCGAGCACGATGTTGAAGTCGCCCGGCTGCAGATTGTCGAGGCTGCCCTGCTTGACGTGCCTGGCGACGTCCGACACGTTGGGTTCCTGGTCCGGCAGCACGCCGCGGATCATGACGCCGCGCAGCGTCTCGTCGCGCGTCATCATGGCCTGCGAATCGACATACGGCGCGGTGCCGATCACCTCGCGATCGGCCGAGACTTCCTGCGCCGTGCGCTGCCAGTCGGGCAGCGAGCCGCCGGGTTCGAACACCTCGATATGCGAGAGCACCGACAGCATGCGATCGCGCACGTCTTTCTGAAAGCCGTTCATGACCGACAGCACGATGATCAGTGCCGCCACGCCGACCGCAATGCCGGCCATCGAAATCAGGGAAATGAAGGAAATGAAGCTGTTGCGTCCGCTGCGCTTGCCGGCCCGCGTGTAGCGCACGCCGATCAGCCATTCGTACGGGATGTTTTTAATGATGCTCAAAAAAGGGCTCCTGGTTGCCGCATGCAGTTTGTCCGCAGTTTGCCATAGTTACCGTGCAGCAGCACTCCCATAGGTTTGATGTGCTCTCCTCATGCGAGCCTGCGCGCAGGAATGGACTGCCGCCACGCATTTACGTTCCCTTGCGCAGCATCAACACCTTTGAAACGAAGCGGTCGGCTGCCGCGCCGCCATTCGTTAGGACCTGCTCCGGCTCAATTGCCCTACAATCGCGGGCATGAACCGACTCGAAGTCCTCTTACCGTTTGCGCTGACGCCCGTCGAACTGACGCGCGATCTCGAACGCGAACTGCGTCTGCCCGCGCTCGCCATGCTGCTCGGACGCGGCAGGCTGACACTGTCCAACGAAACCGACGGTTTCTCTCGTGCGCTGCCGCACGAAAGCTGGCTGGCCGGCAGCTACGACAGTCCCGCGCAGGCCGACAACAGCCCGCCGCTGGGCACCGCCCTCGCCCGCGCGGCGAACCTGACGACACCGCCCGGCTGCTGGTTCGTGCTGCAGCCGGTGCACATCCACATCGCGCGCGACCACCTTGTGCTGACCGATCCGCGGCAGCTGCAGCTCGACGAAAGCCATTCCCGCACGCTGTTCGACATCGCCCGTCCGCTGTTCGAGGAAGTCGGCCAGACCCTGCTGTGGATCGATGCCGCGACCTGGCTGCTGCGCGCCGACGACTGGCAGGCGCTGCGCACCGCATCGCCGGACGCCGCCTGCGGCCACAACGTCGATATCTGGATGCCGCAGGGCGAACAGGCGCGCGAATGGCGCCGCCTGCAGAACGAGGTGCAGATGCACTGGCACGGCCACGCCGTCAACGACGAGCGCGCCGCGCAGGGACAGAATCCCGTCAACTCGATCTGGCTGTGGGGTGGAAGCACTGCCGCAACGGATGCTGCCGCTGCACGCAGGATATTCAGCAGCTCGGCCGGGCCGGGCCCGCAACTGGCCGCCCTGGGCAGCCAGCCCGTTGCATCCGTGGACGCACTGCTCGCCGCCTCCGGCGACGACGGCGTGCTCGTGCTCGACGAACTGATCGCACCCGCGCTCAGCCAGGACTGGGCGCAATGGATAGACCATTTCAATGCGCTCGAAACGCGCTGGTTCGCGCCGCTGCTCGCCGCGCTGCAAGCCGGCCGGCTGCAACAGATCGACATCGTGTTCAGCCATCACGCCGTGCTGAAACACGTCGCCACCGGCAAGGGTGCGCTGCGCAAGTTCTGGAAGAAACCCTCGCTCTCCGCCCTGTCCGCATGACCCGCATCGTCGTCCGCTCCTATTCTGCCAGCCACGCCGACAGACTGCGGCAGGCCGGCCTGCACCCAGTGATGGCGCGCATCTTCGCCGCGCGCGGCCTGACGGACCATGCGGAGCTCACCAGCGAACTGAATTCGCTGCTGCCACCGCCCGGCCTGCTGCACATCGACGCTGCCGCCGTCTATCTGGCCGATGCGATTGCCGCCGGCAAGAAGATGGTGATCGTTGCCGACTACGACTGCGACGGCGCCACCGCCTGCGCAGTCGGCCTGCGCGGCCTGCGCGCGATGGGCGCACAGGTCGATTTCATCGTGCCGAATCGCTTCGAATACGGCTATGGCCTGACGCCCGAGATCGTCGAACTGACGGTGCGCGAAAAGAAGCCGGACATCATCGTCACCGTCGACAACGGCATCGCCAGCATCGAAGGCGTGGCCGAAGCGAAACGGCGCGGCATCGACGTCGTCGTCACCGATCACCATCTGCCGGGCGAGCGCCTGCCGGACGCGCGCGTCATCGTCAATCCCAACCAGCCGAACTGCGGCTTTCCGAGCAAGAACCTGGCCGGCGTCGGCGTCATGTTCTACGTGCTGCTGGCACTGCGCGCCGAGATGCGCCAGCGCGGCATCTTCGATGCACAGAACCAGCCCCGCCTCGATGCCCTGCTCGACCTGGTGGCGCTCGGCACGGTGGCCGACGTCGTCAAGCTCGACGCCAACAACCGCATCCTGGTTGCGCAGGGTCTGAAACGCATGCGCGCCGGCCGCATGCACGAGGGCGTGGCGGCGCTGTTCCGCGCCGCCGGCCGCGAAGCGCGGCGCGCCTCGCCTTTCGATCTCGGCTTTGCGCTCGGTCCGCGCTTGAACGCGGCCGGCCGCCTGGCCGACATGTCGCTCGGCATCGAATGCCTGACCACCGACGACCCGGGCCGCGCCTGGGCCATCGCACAGCAGCTCGACGAGATCAACCGCGAGCGCCGCAGCATCGAGGCCGACATGCAGGAAGCCGCGCTGACCCTGCTCGAGCATTACAACCCGCAGCACAAGACCACCATCAGCGTGTTCGACGCCGGCTGGCACCAGGGCGTGATCGGCATCGTCGCCTCGCGCCTGAAAGACAAGTTCTATCGCCCGACCATCACCTTCGCCGATGCCGGCGACGGCTGGATCAAGGGCTCGGGCCGCTCGATCTCCGGCTTCCACCTGCGCGATGCGCTCGACCTCGTGTCCAAGCATGCGCCGACACTCATCGACAAGTTCGGCGGCCATGCGATGGCAGCCGGCCTGACGATACGCGCCGATGCCTTCGATGCGTTCTCGGAAGCGTTCGAGACGGTCGGCCGCGACTGGCTCGACCAGACCCAGCTCGAGCGCGTGATCGAAACCGACGGCTCGCTCGAATCGAGTTACTTCACCACGCAATTCATCGAACTCATGGATACGCAGGTGTGGGGACAGGGATTCGCGCCGCCACTGTTCTGCGACGAGTTCCGCGTGCTGAACCAGCGCGTGCTCAAGGAACGCCACCTGAAGCTGACGCTGGAAAAGGATGGACAGCAATACGATGCGATCTGGTTCGGCAACAGCGCCTCGCTGCCTGGCCATGCGCGCGTCGCCTATCGACTTGACGCCAACGAGTTCAACGGCCGCACGCGCGTGCAGCTACTGGTGGAACACGCCGAAGCCGCCTGACGCGGCAGCGCGCACGCTGCTGTAGTGAACTTCAGCGTACCGGCAGGAACTGGATGAAGGAGCCGCCGAGCAGGTTCTGCACGTAGCTGATGCCGGCACGCCGGTATTTCTCGGTGATGAACACCGCCAGCAAATCGAGCCGCGCCACGATCTTGCCGAACTCGCGCTCGAAACTCAGGTTGCGCCCCGCCTCGCTGATGTCGTCGGCCAGCAGCAGCGGCTTGCCCGTCTCGTTGCGGCGGCTCGCAAGCAGCCAGACCGCGATCTCCATGTTGCGCGCCGCGTTGTAGAGATGCTGGGCGTCGAGGCTGTCGATCAGGAAAAATTCGGTCTTGCCGTTGTGGGCGACAATGATCATGTCCGCGCTCGCATGGATGAAGGCGGCCACGCGGTCGCCGGCGAATTCGGGCTTGAGCGCCAGCGACAGCGCACCGATGTCGCGCTGCTCGGCCAGCGCCGGCCACGGCGCGCGCTGCTCGATGGCGCTGCGCACGCGCTGGATCGCATCCTCGCGGCTGGCCGCGGTCTTCTTCCATTCGGCCGGATTGCGGCGGTACAGCTTGTCCATCAATAGGTACAGGCTTTGCAGATTGCTGTGCATGGCGATGGTGGCGACGCGGTTGGTGTCCGACTGCCCCATTTCGCGGCTGCCGCTCGACATGCCCTGCACTTCGCCGCGCGGCGCCGGCACGCTCGAACATGCGCCCAGCAGGATCGCCGCGCTGATGATGACCAGGGAAAACCGTGCCCCTTGCATTAGTCGCCTCGTTGCCAAAATGACCAGCCCGGATGATGCCATGGAAAAATCCCGCAAGTGCGCTTTTCCATCGAAAAAATGACGCAACAGGTATAATCCCCGGTTTGATTGCAAAAGAAATCGTCATGGAAGCCGAACGCCTCAACTCCCTCGAATCCCTGCTCGCCGATCTAACCGATCGCGCGGCCGAACTTCGGAGGTATCTTTGACTTCGATGTGAAGTCGGAGAAACTCGAGCAAGTCAACGGGGAACTCGAAGACCCCGACGTCTGGAACGATCCCAAGCGCGCCCAGGACCTGGGCAAGGAAAAGAAATCGCTGGAAGCGATCGTCCACACCCTCATCAAGATCGATACCGAACTGGCCGACGCGCGCGACCTGTTCGAGATGGCGCGTGAAGAGAAGGATGACGACACCATCGTCGCCATCGAGGCCGATGCGCAGAACCTGCTGCAACTGGTGGAAGGCATGGAATTCCGCCGCATGTTCAGCAATCCGCTCGACGCCAACAACTGCTTCATCGACATCCAGGCCGGTGCCGGCGGTACCGAGGCGCAGGACTGGGCCTCGATGCTGCTGCGCCAGTATCTGCGCTACTGCGAACGCAAGGGCTTCAAGACCGAAATCCTCGAACAGTCGGACGGCGAGGTGGCCGGCATCAAGACCGCGACCATCAAGGTCGAGGGCGAATACGCCTACGGCTTCCTGCGTACCGAAACCGGCGTTCACCGCCTGGTGCGCAAGTCGCCGTTCGATTCGGCCAACGGCCGTCACACATCGTTCTCCAGCCTGTTCGTCTATCCCGAAGTCGATGATTCGATCGAGATCGAGATCAACCCGGCCGACGTGCGCATCGACACCTACCGCGCGTCCGGCGCCGGCGGTCAGCACATCAACAAGACCGACTCCGCGGTGCGCCTGACGCACGGGCCGACCGGCATCGTGGTGCAGTGCCAGAACGACCGTTCGCAGCACCGCAACAAGGCCGAGGCGTGGGACATGCTGAAGGCGAAGCTCTACGAACTCGAACTGCGCAACCGCATGAGCGAGCAGCAGAAGCTGGAAGACTCCAAGACCGACGTCGGCTGGGGCCACCAGATCCGCTCCTACGTGCTGGACCAGTCGCGCATCAAGGATTTGCGTACCAACTTCGAGACCGGCAACACCAAGGCCGTGCTCGACGGCGATATCGACGAGTTCATCGCGGCTTCGCTCAAGCAGGGCGTATAAGGCAGGCGCGCGGCGCGCGCCTGCATGTTCCATTCATTGCACCACCCTAACAACCACTGTTGCCTTTCATGACTACGCACAACGACGACGCTGCAGCCCTGCTGCCGACTGACGAAAACAAGATCATCGCCGAACGTCGCGCCAAGCTCGCTGCGCTGCGCACGCAGGGAATCGCCTTCCCCAACGATTTCCGTCCGCAGCACAAGGCAGCCGACCTGCATGCACAGTTCGGCGGCAAGACCCGCGAGGAACTGGAAGCCGAACCCGTCACGGTCGTGCTCGCCGGCCGCATGATGCTCAAGCGCGAAGCCGGCAAGAAAGCCGCCTTCGCCACGCTGCAGGACGCCTCCGGAGCGCAGGCCGACGGCCGCATCCAGATCTATGCGACGCAGGACCTGACCGGCGAGGAAGCGATGGCCGCGCTGCGCCACTACGACCTCGGCGACATCCTCGGCGTGACCGGTACCCTGTTCAAGACCAAGACCGACGAACTGACGATCAAGGTCAGCGAACTGCGCCTGATCACCAAGTCGCTGCGCCCGCTGCCCGACAAGTTCCACGGCCTGTCTGACCAGGAAACAAAGTATCGCCAGCGTTACGTCGATCTGATCATGAACGAGGAGACGCGCCGCACCTTCAAGGCGCGCACCGCGGCCATCGCCTCGATCCGCAAGTTCATGGCCGAGCACGGCTTCATGGAAGTCGAGACGCCGATGCTGCACACGATTCCCGGCGGCGCTTCGGCCAAGCCCTTCATCACGCACCACAACGCGCTCGATATGGAAATGTACCTGCGCATCGCGCCCGAGCTGTACCTGAAGCGCCTGGTGGTCGGCGGCTTCGACCGCGTGTTCGAGATCAACCGCAACTTCCGCAACGAAGGCGTCTCGATCCGGCACAATCCGGAATTCACGATGATGGAGTTCTACGCCGCCTACACGGATTACAAATGGCTGATGGACTTCACCGAAGCCGTGATCCGCCAGGCTGCCGTCGATGCGCACGGCACCGCCATGCTGACTTACGGCGGCCGCGAACTGGACCTGTCCAAGCCCTTCCACCGCCTCACCATCGTCGAAGCCATCAACAAGTACGCGCCCGGCTACACCGCCGAGCAGCTGGCCGATGCCGCATTCATCAAGCAGGAACTGCTGAAGTTCGGCGTCAAGCCGCATGCGCACGCCGGTCTCGGTGCGCTGCAGCTTGCGCTGTTCGAGGAAACCGCCGAAGCCCAGCTGTGGGAACCGACCTACATCATCGATTACCCGGTCGAGGTATCGCCGCTGGCGCGCGCCTCCGACACCGTGCCCGGCATTACCGAGCGTTTCGAACTGTTCATGGTCGGCCGCGAGATCGCCAACGGCTTCTCCGAACTCAACGACGCCGAAGACCAGGCCGCGCGCTTCCAGGCGCAGGTTGCCGCCAAGGATGCCGGCGACGAGGAAGCCATGTACTACGACGCCGACTATATTCGTGCACTCGAATACGGCATGCCGCCGACCGGCGGCTGCGGCATCGGCATCGACCGCCTGATGATGATCATCACCGACTCGCCCAACATCCGCGACGTGCTGCTGTTCCCGCACCTGCGACGCGAGGATTGATTTTCATAATTTCTTCCGCGCAATAAAAGGGCTGCTTCGGCAGTCCTTTTCTTTTCCCGTTTTGTTTTCGCGCAACCAATCGGCGTTGCATGCAGTCCAAGTTACATCGCCTTACATCTGACACAACTCCGCGCTTTTTATTCGAGAGGCGAGCGGACATACTTTCCACATGATCAACAGCAGCTTCCTTCGTGGAGGACATCATGGAAATCAAGAATAATTCGAACCGGATTCACCCGCTGATCGCAGCCGCCGCCATCGCGGTCCTGCTGGCCTGCATGGTCGGCATCGCCGCCATGACCGGCATGCTGCCCAACTCCAACAGCTCGACCAACCGCGCCGAGGTTGCCGCGCTCGAACGCGAAGCCGAACTGAAGGCCGCGGAAGAAAAAGCCGCTGCAGCGGAAGCCGAGGCCAAGGCCGCTGCGGAACGCGCGGCACAGTTGCGCAAGGAAGAGGAACGGCGCGTGGCCGCATCCAAGCCGGCATCGCGCGCCGATGACAAACCGGCCAGGCAGGTTGCAGCCGCAAGCTGCAGCAACTGCGGCCGCGTTGAATCTGTACGTTCGGTGCAGACTGCTGCCAAACCGAGCGGCGTTGGTGTAGTGGGCGGCGCCGTGGTTGGCGGCCTGCTCGGTAACCAGGTCGGCGGCGGCAACGGCCGTACCCTTGCCACCGTGGCCGGTGCCGTAGGCGGCGGCTATGCCGGCAACGAGATCGAAAAACGCACGCGCACCGCCACCACCTACGAGGTTCGCGTGCGCATGGAAGACGGCCATGTCCGTACCTTCCCGTACAACAACCAGCCGCCGTGGAGCAGCGGCGACCGCGTGCGCGTGGTGGACGGCTACCTGCGCGCACGCTGATCCGGCGCGACCAGCAAAAAGAGCGGCCAATGGCCGCTCTTTTTTCGTTTGAAGAAGCCGCCTTATTGCGCTTCCTCAATCCATGCCATCTGGATCGCTTCCAGAATCTTCTCGCCCGAATTCTCCGGCTTGTCGTCGAAGCCGTCGAGTTCGCAGACCCAGCGATGCAGGTCGGTGAAGCGCACCGTCAGCGGGTCGATGTCCGGGAACTTGTCGTTGAGTTCCTCGGCGATGCGAATGGTATCTGTCCATTTCATGATCGGCTCCTCAATGATTTTCGCTGGCGTGATTGATCGTATAGCGCGGAATCTCGACCACCAGGTCCTCGTCGGCCACGATGGCCTGGCACGACAGGCGCGAGTTGGCTTCCAGTCCCCACGCCTTGTCGAGCAGATCCTCTTCTTTTTCCTCCGCTTCGTTGAGCGAATCGAACCCCTCGCGCACGATCACGTGGCAGGTGGTGCAGGCGCACGACTTTTCGCAGGCGTGCTCGATGTCGATATCGTTCTCGAGCAGCGCGTCGCAGACCGAGGTACCGGCAGGCGCCTCGATGACGGCGCCGTCCGGGCAAAGAAGATGATGGGGAAGAACGACGATTTGGGGCACTTTGGCTACCTCGGTGGTTGAATGTTCAATACGGCTTAGGGTGAAGATGGCTCAGACTTCGTCCAGTTTCCTGCCCGACAGGGCGCTGCGCACGCTGCGGTCCATGCGGCGCGCGGCAAACTCGTCGGTGCCATGTGCCAGCGCATGCACCGCGGCCTTGATGGCTTCGTGATCGGTGCCGGCGGCTGCGCTACGCACCGCCTCCAGCAGGCGCTGCACTTCCGCACGCTCGTCATCCGACAGCAAATCGCTGTCGGCATCCAGCGCCGATTGCGTGGCCAGCACGATGCGCTCAGCCTCGACCTGCTCTTCGCGCAGCGCGCGTGCCAGCATATCGGTATCGGCCGCCTGGAAGGAATCCTGCAGCATCTGCGCGATCTGATCGTCGCCCAGGCCATAGGACGGCTTGACGCTGATCGAAGCCTCGACGCCCGAGCGCAGCTCGCGTGCCGACACCGCCAGCAGACCGTCGGCGTCAACCTGGTAGGTGACGCGGATGCGCGCCGCGCCGGCCGCCATCGGCGGAATGCCGCGCAGCTCGAAGCGCGCCAGCGAGCGGCAGTCGCTGACCAGTTCGCGCTCGCCCTGCACGACGTGGACCGCCATCGCGGTCTGGCCGTCCTTGAAAGTGGTGAACTCCTGTGCGCGTGCGCACGGAATCGTCGAGTTGCGCGGAATGACCTTCTCGACCAGTCCGCCCATGGTCTCGATGCCGAGCGACAGCGGAATCACGTCGAGCAGCAGCCAATCGTCGCCGGCAGCGCGATTGCCCGCCAGCAGGTTGGCCTGGATCGCCGCGCCGAGCGCGACCACCTTGTCCGGATCGATGTTGCCGAGGGGCGGCGTACCGAAGAAGTCGCCGACCGCCTTGCGCACGTGCGGCATGCGCGTCGCACCGCCGACCAGCACCACGCCATCGACATCCTCGGCCGTCAGGCCGGCGTCGCGCAGCGCCTTGCGCGTGGGTGCCAGGGTCTTGGCGACCAGATGCTGCGTCATCTCGGCGAAGGCCTCGGCCGTCAGCGTCAGGTGTACCTGCTCGCCGTTGCCGAGCAAGGCGTCGATATGCGTCTCGCTCCTGCTCGACAGCAGTTCCTTGGCTTCGCGCGCCTTGGTCATCAGCACGCTGGTGTCCTCATCCGACAGCGGCGACAAGCCGGCTTCCTGGATGATCCAGCAGAACAGGCGGTGGTCGAAGTCGTCGCCGCCCAGCGCCGAATCGCCGCCGGTCGCCAGCACCTCGAACACGCCCTTGGTCAACTTGAGAATCGATACGTCGAAGGTACCGCCGCCGAGGTCATAGACCACGAACACGCCTTCCGACGCATTGTCGAGCCCGTAGGCAATCGCGGCCGCGGTCGGTTCGTTCAGCAGGCGCAGCACGTTGAGACCGGCCAGCGTCGCCGCGTCCTTGGTCGCCTGGCGCTGCGCATCGTCGAAATAGGCCGGGACCGTGATCACGGCACCCACCAGCTCGTCGCCCAGCGCGTCTTCGGCGCGTTGGCGCAGCGTGGCGAGAATGTTGGCAGAGGTCTCCACCGGGCTCTTGATGCCGCCCACCGTCTTCAGCTGCACCATGCCCGGTGAATCGACGAAGTCGTAAGGCAGGTTCTCGGCGTAGGCGATGTCCTTCAGGCCACGCCCCATGAAGCGCTTGACCGAGACGACGGTGTTCTTCGGATCGGTATTCTGCGCCGCCTGCGCCTTGTGGCCGATGTGCGCGTTGCCGTCGGGCAGATAGCGCACCACGGACGGCAGCAGCGAACGCCCCTCCTCGTCGGTCAGGACTTCCGGTACGCTGTTGCGCACTGTTGCCACCAGCGAATTGGTGGTGCCGAGATCGATGCCGACCGCCAGCCGATGCTGGTGCGGCGCAGTGGACATGCCGGGTTCTGCGATTTGAAGTAATGCCATAACGATCGGTAACTTTGCTTGGTGAACCGTCCATCAGCGACGGCCCGGTTCGGTCGGTCAGATCAGTGCGTCCTGCACGTTCGCGACCTCGTCGGAGAATTTTTCCAGGAACATCAGTTGGCGCACCAGTCCGGCCGCCTGCCTGAAGTCGCCATTGTCCAGATGCGCGGCAGTGGCTTCCAGCACCGCCTTGCGTTCGCTGCGGATTGCCGCTTCGAGCGCATCCAGTGCGGCACCATCTTTCGCTGCGCGCGCGTCGTCGAGCGCTTCGCGCCATTCCATCTGCTGCATCAGGAAGGCCGGCGGCATCGAGGTGTTCGATTCGACTTCGAGATCGACGCCGTTCAGCTCGCACAGATAGGCCGCGCGGCGGAACGGGTTCTTCAGGGTCTTGTAGGCTTCGTTGGCGCGCGTGGCCCATTGCATGGCGACGCGGCGCTCGCTGTCGGAGGCATTGGCGAAGCGGTCCGGGTGCACCCTGTGCTGCACCTCGTGATAGGCGCTGTCCAGCGCGGCTGCATCGATAGTGAATTGCTGGGGAAGCTGGAAGAGTTCGAAATGGTTTTGCATGCTGTGCGTTGGCGATTGCTACGCGCGCCGCTGTCGGCGTCTGTGATGAATGACTGCGGTGACTGGATTCCGGTGCAAAAAGAGCCTGCACATCGTCAGGCTCTGTGGCGACGGCGACCTGGGCCGGCGTTCGATCAGATGCGGAAGCTTTCTCCGCAGCCGCATTCATCCTTCACGTTGGGGTTGCGGAACTTGAAGCCTTCGTTCAGCCCTTCACGCGCGAAATCGAGTTCGGTGCCATCGATGTACGGCAGGCTCTTGGGATCGACGAAGACCTTGACGCCGTGCGATTCGAACACATTGTCCTCGGCCGCCTGCTCGTCCACATACTCGAGCTTGTACGCCAGGCCCGAGCATCCGGTGGTGCGCACGCCGAAGCGCAGGCCGATGCCCTTGCCGCGCCGCTCCATGTAGCGATTGATGTGCTTTGCCGCTTTTTCAGTCAATGTGATTGCCATGATCTTCCACCGAAAAGATTGTCACTGATCATGCGGGAAGAAACGCTTCCTGCATGCCCAATCGATCAACAACCTTATGCCGCTTCCTTCGACTCGCCCGCGCCGTGACGCGTCTTGTAATCCTGCACGGCCGCCTTGATCGCGTCTTCCGCCAGGATCGAGCAGTGGATCTTCACCGGCGGCAGCGCCAGTTCCTCGGCGATCTGCGTGTTCTTGATCGCGAGCGCCTGATCCAGCGTCTTGCCCTTGACCCATTCGGTCACCAGCGACGACGAGGCGATAGCCGAGCCGCAGCCATAGGTCTTGAATTTCGCATCTTCGATCACGCCATCCGCGCCGACCTTGATCTGCAGCTTCATGACGTCGCCACAGGCCGGTGCACCGACCATGCCGGTACCGACGGTGTCGTCACCCTTGTCGAAGGCGCCGACGTTGCGCGGGTTTTCGTAGTGATCGAGAACTTTGTCCGAGTAAGCCATTTTGTTGCTCCTTGAATGAATCGCGACAGCCGGATTAGTGCGCTGCCCACTGGATCGTGCTGAGATCGATCCCGTCCTTGTACATGTCCCACAGCGGCGACAGTTCACGCAGCTTGGATACCTTTTCCTTGATCAGGCCGATCGTGAAATCGACTTCTTCCTCGGTCGTGAAACGGCCGATCGTGAAGCGGATCGAACTGTGCGCAAGTTCGTCGCTGCGGCCCAGGGCACGCAGCACGTACGACGGCTCGAGGCTGGCCGAGGTGCAGGCCGAACCAGACGATACCGCCAGATCCTTGATCGCCATGATCAGCGATTCGCCTTCGACGTAGTTGAAGCTGACGTTCAGGTTGTGCGGCACGCGATGCGCCATGTCGCCGTTGACATAGACCTCTTCCATTTCCATCAGGCCCTTGGCGAGACGGTCGCGCAGGCCGCGGATGCGCGCCAGTTCGCTGTCCATCTCTTCACGCGCGATGCGGAAGGCTTCGCCCATGCCGACGATCTGGTGCGTCGCCAGCGTGCCCGAGCGCAGGCCGCGCTCATGGCCGCCGCCGTGCATCTGTGCCTCGATGCGCACGCGCGGCTTGCGGCGCACGTACAGCGCGCCGACGCCTTTCGGACCGTAGGTCTTGTGCGCCGAAAAACTCATCAGATCGACCTTGGTTTTTTCGAGGTCGATCTTGACCTTGCCGGTCGCCTGCGCGGCATCGCTGTGGAAAATGATGCCCTTGCTGCGACACAGTTCGCCAATCTCGTCGATCGGCTGAATCACGCCGATCTCATTGTTGACCAGCATCACGGAGACCAGGATGGTGTCCGGACGGATCGCATCGGCCAGTTGCTGGATCGTGATCAGGCCATTGTCCTGCGGCTGCAGGTAGGTCGCCTCGAAACCTTCGCGCTCGAGTTCGCGCACGGTGTCGAGTACGGCCTTGTGTTCGGTCTTGACCGTGATGATGTGCTTGCCCTTGGTCTTGTAGAAGTGCGCGGCGCCCTTCAGCGCGAGGTTGTTGCTCTCGGTCGCGCCCGAAGTCCAGATGATCTCGCGCGGATCGGCATTGACCAGCGCCGCCACATTGGCGCGCGCCTCCTCGACCGCCTTCTCGGCTGCCCAGCCGTACATATGGCTGCGCGAAGCCGGATTGCCGAACTGCTCGCGCAGATAGGGAATCATCTTGTCGGCCACGCGCGGATCGATCGGCGTGGTCGCCGAATAGTCCATGTAGATCGGGAAGTGCGGCGCCTTGATCGTGTCGAGCAGGCTCTTGTCTAACGGGGCATTCATCTTTTCACTCCAAATTGTCAAACGGCAGCGTGGCTGTTTCGGTGCATGACCACCACACGCTGCTCCAGTACCGCCTGCTTCTGTTTCTGCTGATCGACCAGATCCTTCAACGACACCGAATCCAGGTAATCCACCATCTTTGCGTTGAGCGTGGCCCACAGGTCATGGGTCATGCAGCGACCGCCATTTTCATGTTCCGGACTGTGACAGTTTTCCTTGCCACCGCACTGCGTCGCATCCAGCGGCTCATCGACCGCGATGATGATGTCCGCCACCGTCACATCCTCCGCACGACGCGCCAGGTTGTAGCCGCCGCCCGGTCCGCGCACCGATTCCACGATCTCGTGGCGGCGCAGCTTGCCGAACAATTGCTCCAGATAGGAAAGCGAAATTTCCTGACGCTGGCTGATCCCGGCAAGCGTCACCGGACCGTTGTCCTGGCGCAGTGCCAGATCGATCATCGCAGTTACCGCAAAACGACCCTTGGTGGTCAGACGCATATGCTGTTCCTCACACGAAATGCTTCCGGATTGGTTGAATGTTTTCGTCAAGTATAACAAAGCCGACTAAATCTGTCAGGAATGAAATCGTATCCCGCAGACAAGAAAACAACGCCCCACCGTGTCGCCGCAAATGCCCGTCAATTCTCACCGTTCCGCAAAGCGCGTCATTTTATCGCGAGCCTTTAATGCTTGCTTGGACGCATCTCACCGACCTCCTCTACACCCTACTCAATCGAACAATCGCCCGCCCCATCTCATGCCCACCCACAGAATGAAGGCATGTCTTTCACAAACATATGTCACTCAAAAAGTCGTCATACAAATTTGAACGAACAATCAATTAAATAAATTTTCGTTAAAAATCATGTATTTAATATCAATTCAAAGAAAATAAATCGATTATTAATTTTGAGCGAATATTCAATTTATAATAAAACCTTCGCTCATTGATCGAAGCTTCGCTTCCATTTCTGCATGGCTACCCGCATTTCCAAAACCCCGCAATCACCGACCGCCAAGGCGGACAAGAAACGTGGCGATGTTCTCAAGGCCGCTGGCAAATGTTTTCGCAAAACCGGCTTTCATCAGACGTCCATGCAGCAGATCTGCGCCGAAACCGGGCTCGGTCCGGGCGCCGTCTATCGCTACTTCACGGGCAAGGAAGCCATCATCGAGGCGATGGTGGAGGATGAGCGTCGGCAGGCGCGCGCCATGCTGCTGCAGATGAGGGATGCGGAATCGATACAGGATGCGCTGGCGATGGCCACGCGCATGTTCGCCGAGCGCTATCGCGCCAGCGGCGATGCCGGCCTGATGACCGAAGTCTATGCAGAAGGCATGCGCAGCAAGCGCACCGGCGCCGTGCTGCGCAGGATCGAGGCGGAATGGGTGATGGGATTGACCAATATCCTGCGCGTGGCGCAGGCGCGCGGCCAGCTCGACGCTTCGCTGGATGCCGCGCAGACCGCGCTATTCCTGACCGGCATGTGGGACGGCATGATCATCCGCCAGCACTTCCATGCGCACGACGATCCGCAGGCCCTGCCCGCCTTCTTCGACAACATGATCGCGCGCCTGCTGGCACGCGACGGCAGCAAACCCGAAACGCGCAGCAAGGCAGCGGGCCAGCCAGCCGCCGATCTGCTCACCGGCGTCGAACCGGCGTTCGTGCGCCCGGATACGCGCCAGATGAGTCTGATTTAAAGCAGCTTATTTCTGCAGCAAATGCATGGGACCGAAAAACTCCTGCATCACCGGATTGCCGATGAAACTCAGGTTATAAGGGTGCTCCGCCACCTTTTTCGGAAAACGGGCATTGGCCGGCAGAGCCTCGAGTTGCACTGCAATCTTTCCCCATAAAACCAGCGTCGGCGGCTCCTTCCCCTTGCCTTCCGCATGGTCGGCCAAGGCCGACAACACCACCTGCAGAAACGGCAGCCAGGCCTTGGCCTCGCGCACCGGCGGCACGTGCTTGCGGAACACCAGCGTCGCGTTTAGCAGCAGGAAACCGTGCGCCGTCAGGTTGGCCTGCAGTTCCGGCAGGGTCTGGATCACTTGGTCGGGCGCAGCACGCGCGCGGTCCGAAATCCCGCTCAGCGCCTCACCCGTGGTATTCGTCAGGGTCAGTTGGCCGTCCGCTACCAGCAGCATCTTCATGAAGTTGCGCAGCGAGGTGGCGCGATTGACCGGCTTGGACAAGCCCTTTTCCGACCACAGGGAGCTGACCGCGCCATCCATGAAGCAAACCCCTGTCGCGCTGTCCGGGCGCGGATACGGCCCCTCCCCCACCAGCACATAGCGCACGGCATCCAACGGCTGCCGGAAGGCAGCGAACACGCGTCCGCCATTCGGCAGGAAATGATCGTCGGCCAGTGCCGGCAAGTATTCCGGGTTGTTGGCGGCGACAGCCTCCAGACCGGCACGCAGCACAGGCTGCCACGATGTGTCCGCCTGCTCGAGCATGGCAATGAAGGAATGTGGAATCGTATGGCTCATGACAATCAACGGTAAAGCGGCCGGTCAAAGCCGGCCGCAAAAGAGGAGTAAAAAATACTAGTCGCGCGCCAGCGGCACCACGTTGGAATCGGCACCCGGCGCACCGAACAACTGCTCCTTCAGCACGCGCAGTTGGTCGCGTACCTTGGCGGCTTTCTCGAATTCCAGATTCTTGGCGTGGTCGATCATCTGCTTCTCGAGCTTCTTGATCTCCTTGCTGACCTGCTTCTCGCTCATGGCATCGTACTTCTTGCTGTCCTGCGCCACGGCGAGTTCCAGACGCGCCTCCTGCGGACTATAGACACCGTCGATCAGTTCGCGGATTTCCTTCTTGATGCCGGCCGGCGTGATGCCGTTGGCTTCGTTGAAGGCGACCTGCTTGGCGCGGCGGCGCTCGGTCTCGTCGATCGCGCGGCGCATGGAATCGGTCAACACGTCGCCGTAGAGGATCGCCATGCCGCGCAGGTTGCGCGCCGCACGGCCGATGGTCTGGATCAGGCTGCGCTCGGAACGAAGGAAACCTTCCTTGTCAGCGTCGAGGATCGCCACCAGCGACACCTCGGGAATGTCCAGCCCTTCACGCAACAGGTTGATACCGACCAGCACGTCGAAGGTACCGATGCGCAGATCGCGGATGATCTCCACGCGCTCGACGGTATCGATGTCGCTGTGCAGGTAGCGCACCTTGATGCCGTTGTCGCTCAGGAATTCGGTCAGCTGCTCGGCCATGCGCTTGGTCAGCGTGGTGACCAGCACACGTTCGTTGAGCTTCACGCGCTCGGTGATTTCGGACATCAGATCGTCAACCTGGCTGGACGCCGGCCGCACGCTGATGATCGGGTCAACCAGCCCGGTCGGCCGCACCACCTGCTCGACCACCTGGTCGGCGCGCGCATTCTCGTAATCGGCCGGCGTGGCCGAAACGAACACGGTCTGGCGCATCTTGGATTCGAACTCGTCGAACTTCAGCGGCCGGTTGTCGAGCGCCGACGGCAGGCGGAAGCCGTAATCGACGAGGTTGGTCTTGCGCGCGCGGTCGCCGTTGTACATGCCGTTCAACTGGCCGATCAGTACGTGCGACTCATCGAGGAACATCAGCGCATCGGGCGGCAGGTAATCAACCAGCGTCGGCGGCGGATCGCCGGGACGGCCGCCCGACAGATGCCGCGAGTAGTTCTCGATGCCCTTGGTGAAGCCGATCTCCTGCATCATCTCGAGATCGAAGCGCGTACGCTGCTCGAGACGCTGCTCCTCGATCAGCTTGCCTTCCTTGCGGAAGAATTCGAGCCGCTCGCGCAGCTCTTCCTTGATGGTGTCTATCGCGCGCAGCACGGTCGAGCGCGGCGTCACGTAGTGCGAGCCCGGATAGATCGTGAAGCGCGGGATTTTCTGCTTGACGCGTCCGGTCAGCGGATCGAACAACTGCAGGCTTTCGATCTCGTCGTCGAAGGTTTCGATGCGCAATGCCAGTTCTGCATGCTCGGCCGGAAACACGTCGATGGTGTCGCCGCGCACGCGGAAGGTGCCACGGCCGAAATCGACCTCGTTGCGCGTATATTGCATCTGGATCAGGCGCGCGATCACGTCGCGCTGGCTGACCTTGTCACGCGCGCGCAGGGTCAGGATCATCTGGTGGTATTCGTTCGGATTACCGATACCGTAGATCGCCGAGACGGTCGCCACGATCACCACGTCGCGCCGCTCCATCAGCGATTTGGTGCACGACAGGCGCATCTGCTCGATGTGCTCGTTGATCGAGGAATCCTTCTCGATGAACAGGTCGCGCTGCGGCACGTAGGCCTCGGGCTGGTAGTAATCGTAGTAGCTGACGAAGTACTCGACCGCGTTCTGCGGAAAGAACTCGCGGAATTCGCTGTAGAGCTGCGCCGCCAGCGTCTTATTGGGCGCGAACACGATCGCCGGGCGCCCCAGGCGCGCAATGGTGTTGGCAACCGTATAGGTCTTGCCCGAACCGGTCACGCCGAGCAGGGTCTGGAACGATAGGCCATCCTCCACGCCCTCGACCAGTTTCTCGATGGCCGTGGGCTGATCGCCGGCCGGCGGAAAAGGCTGGTAAAGCCGGAACGGAGAATCGGGAAAAGTGACGATTTTCGACTCGTCGAACGAGGGCACAACCTGGGATAAATCGGACATTGCCATGCGACCTTTGGTAGAATTGTTCGGCTGGATTTCCACTCAAGACTTTTGGTCTTGCGTTCCATACAACCCGTCTGCAAATCCGTCTCTTGCAGCCAACTTTTGATGTTATCACGATGAACGCACCTACTCCTGCTTCACTCCTCCATGCCATCGAAATGGCGCCCCGCGATCCGATTCTCGGCATCACCGAGGCGTATAACGCAGACAAGAATCCCAAGAAAGCCAACCTCGGCGTCGGCGTCTATTATGACGACAACGGCAAGCTGCCTCTGTTGGAATGCGTACGCAAGGCCGAAGCGCAACTGATGGAAAAGACCGGACCGCGCGGCTATCTGCCGATCGATGGTCTGGCTGCCTACGACAAGGCCGTTCAAGACCTCGTATTTGGTGCCGACAGCGCCGTTATCAAGGAAAAGCGCGCCATCACCGCACAGGCGATCGGCGGCACCGGCGCACTCAAGCTTGGCGCCGACTTCCTCAAGCGCTTCTCGCCTGACGCGCAGGTCTGGATCAGCGATCCGAGCTGGGAAAACCACCGTGCACTGTTCGAATCGGCCGGCTTCAAGGTCAACAGCTATCCGTATTACGATGCAGCAAGCAAGGGCGTCAATTTTGCCGGCATGCTCGACACGCTGAAAACCATCCCGGCCGGCTCCGTCGTGCTGCTGCACGCCTGCTGCCACAACCCGACCGGCGCCGACCTGACCGACGACCAATGGACGCAGATCATCGAGGTCGTCACCACGCGCGGCCTGGTGCCCTTCCTCGACATGGCCTATCAGGGCTTCGGCGACGGCATCGAATCCGATGGCAAGGTAGTGCGCCGCTTCGCCGACGCCGGCGGTCCGGTATTCATCTCCAACTCGTTCTCGAAGTCGTTCTCGCTGTACGGCGAACGCGTCGGTGCGCTGTCCATCGTCGCCACCAGCGCCGACGAAGCCGCGCGCGTGCTGTCGCAACTGAAGCGCGTGATCCGCACCAACTACTCGAACCCGCCGATCCACGGCGGCCAGGTCGTCGCCACCGTGCTGGCAACACCGGAACTGCGCGCGCTGTGGGAAGAGGAACTGGCAGCCATGCGCGTGCGCATCCGCGAAATGCGCCAGGCCTTCGTCGAGAAACTCAAGGCCAAGGCGCCCGGCCACAATTTCGATTTCGTGATCGCGCAGCGCGGCATGTTCTCGTACTCGGGCCTGACCAAGCCGCAGGTCGATCGCCTGCGCGAGGAATACTCGATCTACGCCGTCGATACCGGCCGCATCTGCGTCGCTGCGCTCAACAGCGGCAATATCGACTATGTCGTCGACGCCGTTGCCAAGGTGCTTTGAAAAGGATGAGCCTGCTGCAACGATAACCTGCGAAAATTTCTGCGTAAAAACAGAAAAATTGCTTCACAGGCTTTGACAAGCAGCAAAGATTCATACATAATCTTGCTTCTGTTCCCTGATAGCTCAGTCGGTAGAGCGACGGACTGTTAATCCGCAGGTCCCTGGTTCGAGTCCAGGTCGGGGAGCCAAAAAATTCAAGCAAAAAGCCCAATCGCAAGGTTGGGCTTTTTGCTTTCTAGATGCTGCATAGTTTCTGAGGTAACTCCGCCAGCATGCGGTGCAGTCCACTCCCATTCTTCAAAAACTACCGAACATCTCGCTCTCGTTTGGAAACATCCCGGCAGCGCGCTGCCTCGTTTTCCAGTTGAGAAGCGACATCTGCACAATTTTATGTTTCAGCAAGGAAATAGATTTAAACTGTCAAAAGACGATCGGTTGGCACCATATATTCCAGATAATCGTAACGGCATGAAGTAAAACTTGAGCAGATTCGCACAGGCATGGCCGGTACTACAAAGCCTATGAAGCGCCAATATAGGCGCGCATTTAAGGGGATGGAAAATGGCAATGAAAGAAGGAGTAAGTAGAGTCAGCAAACTTATCTCGGGTACCAGCTGGGCGTTATTAGTACTTTTCGCCATCCTCGGCATAGTAGCTGCATTCAACAATGCAGGAGCAATCACATCAATCGTTCTTCTTTTATTGGGGGGCTTTCTTTTTGCCGTTACTCAGGGTTGTGTGTGGGTTCTGGATGGCTTTATAGGCAACACTGGCGTCGACAGCAATTTTCTATGGCCGCGCAAGAGAAAAGGGAGCATCAAGAACAACGAAACTCCATACAAACCGAGCGGCTTCAATGAAAAGCCATTGGTCGGCGTCGGAGGATGGCTCATGTTCTTGGTTGCCAGCCTGACGATCTTTGGCCCTCTTCGTTCCGTTATAACAACTGCCAACGCGATAATGGATGCTGAAAACCTTTATCCAGAATTGCTCAATTTAAGCGGTTGGACAAACTACAAGATAACTGCTTGGCTGATAGCGATCATGCTTAGTGCCGCGTTTATCTGGGCCGGCAGGGGTTTGCTCAAGCACCACATCCCGGCGTCGGTTGATGCTTGCATTCAGGTGATATGGGCAGCACCCTTTGTCGCAATGATAGGCGACCTCTTATCCGCGGTAGTTTTCTTAAAACTCTCCCCTAGTGATTATCTGGGTCCAGAAGTAATCGGAGGCGTATTGCAGGGGATTATGTATGCCGCCATCTGGACTGCCTACCTGAAGCGCTCCCGACGGGTAAAAAACACCTATGGGACAAGCTGAGCGTGGAAATGAATAGAAAGCTACAATCAGCCCCCGTTGCAAATCACCTCAATCAAGCCCGTCGCAAGCGGGGCTTTTTTACGCTTTCTCCGCCCACTCAGTCAATTTTCCGGCTCTCCAAAAACAAAATCCTCGCTGATTGCGAGGATTATTGGTGGCGGCCGGGGTGCTGGCCTGGCAGCAAATTACAGGCTGCGATAGCTCTTCAAGAACTGGTAGTTCGTGCCGCGCGTCGCACACAGCTTTGCGATCAATGCTGCACGGGCTTCTTGAGAGGCTTTTGCTTCTACTGCTTTGGACAATGCTTGTGACATTTGGACTTCCTTTCATAGTGATCTCTTTTGGAGTAACTACATAGTGAGGCCACTACAGATATAAATCCAATTCCGATATCGCATACTTGTTATCACCAAGCAGAATAACTTTCCCACCCTCATATTTATGACTTGTGTTTACCCAGCCTATGTTCGCAGTGATGCACCGGCCATATTGAGCAGAATCAGGGTGAGTAAAATGAAGTCTTTGATTGCCTTGCGGGCCTTGCAACTACCGCTGTAGCCAGAGCATATGGTCTGTACGATCACCATCGCCTCCCGTCAGCCCAATCGCCATTACAATCCCTCTTTTTCTTCAGAAAACTTTAGCCATGCCTCGCACACCCCAGGAATTTGCAGACCGCGTCAACGAACTTGCGACCGATCCTCGTCTTACCGGCAGCCAGCCCCATTACGGTGTGGAACTGGCGCGGGAGCCTTACGGTTTCGTTCTCAAGCTGATCGGCAACACCAACCTCGATTTCATCCGCGATTGCTATGCCGTGGCCTATCAGGAAGGCGCTCCGGTTCCTCTGGTACTGCGCCCCTGAGGCCTGCACACGGGATTCACGAAAGACCAGGATCGCCGTTTCCCTGTCAGATCGGCGGCACAACAGTCGTCGTCGGCTGATGCCAGTTGTAAACGGTGCGATAACACTCGAGGATCAATTCCTTCGGTGCATCCCCCACCGGCTTCAGATGGTAGCCACTGCCGACACGCAGCAGTTCGACCGCAAAACGGGGATCGCTGCCGAGGCGTTCCGGGTCCTGCATGGCTTGGCTGACGAGATCGGCGAATTCTTGTGGGGAAACTTGCATGATGTTGCATCCGTGATCAAATGAAAGACGCAATATACGGCAATTGAGTGGAAGAAGTTCTTTGCCTTTTACTTACGCAGTTGCATCACTCCACACCCACATTCTTCCTCACGCTTTAACCCACTGAAGTACGGAGCCACCTTGTGTAGCTTCGTCACCCCTCCTGGCATCATGCAAGCCAGACCCCCGTGCGGCTGATCGCGGGGAGTACGCTGCTCTTGTGCTGATGCGCCCTACGACACGCTTTCATCCTCCCGCGATATGTCACATATAAATTAATCAAATAACAATTGATTTGAATTGAACATATTAACGAAAACACATCTAATGTGAGGATAAAGCAACCCCAAACAGGCATATCGGTTGCAGGCTTACATCAACACGCGCTGAAGATCGCGCGTGCAAATCAGGTCTGCAGACAACCGAGTGCTGGAAAGCAGCCATGACCGCATCAACCATCACGACCTTCGAGCACACTGCGCATGCACCGCCACGCGGTCGCCTGCCGATGATCGATGTCGCCAAGGGCGTCGGCATCCTGCTGATCGTGCTGGGCCATAACCGGATCTTTTCTTCCCATTACGGCGACGCCGCCAACTTCCTGGCTGCCTTTCGTCTGCCCTTCTTTTTCTTCATTTCCGGCGTGATCTTTTCCGCTGCCAATCGCAGCGTTGGAACGATTGCCTTGATGCGGGCCGATGCCTGGCTGAAGCCGTACGTGATGGCGCTGCTGGTGGGCGGGTTGCTCAAGGTCGTCGCGGGAAAGGAGACCGTGGAATCGGTGCTGCTCGGGATTTTCTACGGCACGGGCTTCACCCTTGGATGGAACGTGCTGTGGTTCTTGCCACATCTGTGGCTGCTGTATGTGAGCGTTGCCGTACTGGTCAGGCATGGCAATGCGCTGATCAAGACGCCGTTGCGCAAGGGACTGCTGCTGCTGTTCTTCCTGTGTGCAGGCTTCTTCTTGATGGATTCCTTCGATACGGTGGCGACCAATCCCGCCTGCCGCCGCATCATGGAAGTCGATCCGGAACTGCTGCACTGCGGCCTGCCGTTCAGCGCCGACGTGCTGCTGCTATCGGCCACCTATTTCCTGCTCGGCCACTTTCTATCGACGCCGGCCAAGGCCTTCCGGCTCAACATCGCCGGCATGCTGCTGGCGATCGCGGTCTCGCTTTATCTGAACATGCAGTACGGCTTTCGCATCGACTTCAACATGCGCCGCTACGACAGCCTGCTGATCTCGACCGTGCAGGCACTGGCCGGCATCTACATGATGCTGTGCCTGTGCACGCTGCTGGCGCGCGTACCGCGCGTGCGCGAGATGCTTTGCTATATCGGGCGCGGCAGCCTGATGATCCTGATCTGCCATGCGCAGATCCAGTTCCCGCTGGTCGCCATGCTGCAGAACCGGGTTCCGCCGCTGATGGCCGGCATCATCGGCTTCGTGGCGTGCGTGTCGGCGTCGCTGCTGATCTGGGAAATCTGCAAGCGCAACCGGCTGCTGTCGCGCCTGTTCCTGCCGCTGCAATGGAAAAAGAAAGACGGGGCAACGTCCTGACCCTGCCGGCCCGGACTGCCCCGCATGTGTCGCCATCGCCTGCGGATGCAGGCTTTTAAAGAGCAATCAGAAACGGTAACCGACGCCCACGCCGATCAGCCACGGGTCAACCTTGACCTTGCTGATGGTGCCGGCCGCCGTGTTCACGTCGGAACGGATCTGGATCTTCTTGACGTCGAAGTTGAGCGACCAGTTGCGATCGAGCTTGTAGTCGATGCCGGCCTGCAGCGCGAGACCGACGCTGCTGCTTTCGAGATCGGCCGCACCATCGAGCAGATGCACGCTCGACAGCCGCGTGTAGTTGATGCCGGCCCCCACATACGGGCTGAAGGTCTTCTCGGGCGTGAAGTGGTATTGCAGCGTCAGCGTCGGCGGCAGATGCTTGAAGCTGCCGATGTCGTTGCCGTCGAGCGCCACGCGCTGCTTCTGCGGATAGGTCAGGATCAGCTCCGCCGCCCAGTTCGGCGTGAAGAAGTAGCTGATGTCGATTTCCGGAATCGTCTTCGAATCCACGGTCAGGCGGTTCGACGCGCCGACGCCGCCGACCGGGTCCGATTTGTCCGCGGGATTCAGATGCGCCGCGCGTACGCGTACCAGCCACGATCCTTCCTGCGTCTGTTGCTGTGCCAATGCCGGCGTGCCTGCGGTAGCCGATAAAAACAGCACCAATGCTGCCATTCCCTTTTTCACGATGTTCTCCAGGTTGATGAAACATCGTTAAGGTAAATGGGCGTTGATATCAACATTTTGATATCAATCAAAAGACAGGAAAATCGCAGTCGCGACCAGGCGGCGCCGCACCCGACGCATACAGGCAGCTTCTATGTGAGGCGCGCGTCGATGTCGGCCAGGCATTCCCGACCCTTCTGCGTGATCTCGAAGGCAGTCGCGCTGCCGGCGGCGATATGCCCCTTCTTGCCGAGAAAGGTCGCCACGTCGCGCGGGAGTTGCGTGGCAGGATCGGCCGCGACCGCGCGCAAACCGTCGATGCAGTTCTGTATGAACAGCAGTTGTCGCCCCTTTTCGGTCAGTTCGAAGCGGCCGTCACGCGTATGCGCGATGTACTTCAGGCCAGCGAGGCGCTTGGCGTTGCGCGACACGCAGGCCGAAGGCCGTCCGCGCCCGCTGTCCTGCGCGATCTGTCTCAATGCATCGAACTCGTCGGTCGTCAGATCGTTTCCCATGTGTTCCTTTCATCCTTCTCTGCCGCCAAACGGCAGACTGCCTATTCATCGAAGCCGATGTCCTTCCGGTCATCGCCGTGCCGCACGCATGGTACGCCCGCGGCACGGTGGCGCGCAAAAGCATTTTTCACAGCGGACAGCCTATAATAGCGCCGCCGATCGGCAGCGCTCGCACGCTGCCGCCCTTCATCATCGACATGCCACGATTGGCAAGGAACCGTTTGCATGAATACTGTTTCTCCCCGCCCGGTTGTTCTCTGTCTGTCCGGTCACGATCCCAGCGGCGGCGCCGGCCTGCAGGCCGACATCGAAGCGCTGATGGCGCAGGGCTGCCATGCTGCGCCGACCGTCACTGCGCTGACCGTGCAGAACTCGATCGACGTTTCCGACTTTCGCGTGCTCGACGCGCAATGGGTGCTGGCCCAGGCCGATGCAGTGATCGGCGACCTGACGATCGCCGGCGCCAAGCTCGGCATGCTGGGTTCGGTCGAGATGGTCGATACCGTGGTGCAGATTCTGAAGCGCCTCGGCGACGCCCCCATCGTCTGCGACCCGGTGCTGCGCGCCGGCGGCGGCGGCGCGCTCGGCAAGGATGAGGTCGGCTACGCAATGCGCGAACGCCTGCTGCCGATCGCCACCGTCGCCACGCCCAACCTGCCGGAGGCGCGCATCCTGGCCGAACTGCCGGAAGGCACGCCCGATCAGTGCGCGGAAAAACTGCTGCCGTTCTGCCGCCATCTGCTGATCACCGGCGGCCACGGCGAGGAAGACCAGGTCCACAATCGCCTGTATTCGCGCGACGGCAGCGTCGCCACCTTCACCTGCGACCGCCTGCCCGGCAGCTATCACGGTTCCGGCTGCACGCTGGCCAGCACGCTGGCCGGCCGCCTCGCCCTCGGCGAGGATATTCGCACCGCAGTAGAGAATGCGCTGGGCTACACATGGCGCACGCTGCGCGACGCCGACCGGCCGGGCGCCGGCCAGTATTTCCCGCGCCGGCTGCCGGTCGATTTCTGCGGCTGATTCCGGCGTTTGCCTCTTCCAACGGCCCGCTGCAACGCGGGCCGTTTTCGTTTGAGCGGTCGCCGTGCTGCGCGTCTTCATTCGCCGCGAAGTCTCATGCATCTTGCAGACGCAACTGTCCCGCCGGCATTGGCAGACAAGGGAAACCGAAGATGGGACTTGCCGGAACAGACAATGAAAAAGGCCATGCCGAGCGACATGGCCTTTGGGGAATGTGGTGGGAAGTACAAGTTTCGAACTTGTGACCTATCGCGTGTGAGGCGATCGCTCTACCCCTGAGCTAACCTCCCGAGCCGCGTATTATGGCACAACTGCTTGCGTGCATCAATTCCCTTATGCAGCTTCCTGAGGCGCCGTACGCCACAGCGATGTGCCCTTGACCTGCTTGTCGAGTCCGTCGAGCAGTGCTTCGTGCGCGGCGAGCTCTTCCTCGCTGGCGCAGTGCACGAGGATGTCGGCGATCGCCACCATTTCCAGTGCCACGCCGCCGCCCGCTTCTTCCTCGCCCAGATCCATCGACAGGCTGTTCTGCCCGCGCGTCATCGCCAGATAGACTTCCGCCAGCAGTTCCGCATCGAGCAGCGCGCCGTGCAGCGTGCGGTGCGCGTTGGAGATGCCATAGCGGTCGCACAGCGAATCGAGCGAGTTGCGCTTGCCCGGATGCATTTCCTTGGCCTGGACCAGCGTGTCGAGAACCTCGCCGATGTGATCCTTGAACACCGGCATGTTCAGCCGCTGCAGTTCGGCATCGAGAAAGCCGATATCGAAGGGCGCATTATGGATGATGACGTCGGCGCCGCTGATGTATTCGCAGAACTCGTCAACGATCTCGGCGAACTTGGGCTTGTCGCTGAGGAATTCGGTGGTCAGGCCGTGGACTGCCAGCGCGCCTTCTTCCGAATCGCGCTCGGGATTGATGTAGTGATGGAAATTGTTGCCCGTCAGTTGGCGGTTGATCATTTCCACGCAGCCGATCTCGATGATGCGGTCGCCCGAACGCGCGTTCAGGCCGGTGGTTTCGGTATCGAGCACGATTTGTCGCATGCATTCCTTCTCTTATTCGGATGATTCGATGATGATGATCGTCAGGCCACGGCTTCCACGCCGCGGTTGGCCAGCGCATCGGCACGTTCGTTCTCGACGTGGCCGTTGTGCCCGCGCACCCAGCGCCATTCGACCTGATGACGCGCCTGCGCCGCGTCCAGCGCCTGCCACAGGTCGGCATTCTTGACCGGCTCCTTGGCGGCGGTCTTCCAGCCGCGCAGCTTCCAGCCATGTATCCACTCGCTGATGCCCTTCTGCACGTACTGGCTGTCGGTATGCACGATCACTTCGCACGAACGGTTGAGCGCATTGAGCGCCTCGATCACGGCTTTCAGTTCCATGCGGTTGTTGGTGGTGGCAGCCTCGCCGCCGAAGATTTCCTTTTCGTGTTCGCCCATGACCAGCAGCGCTCCCCAGCCACCGCGCCCCGGATTCCCCTTGCAGGCGCCGTCGGTATAAATATGTACTTTGCTCATCGCACTCTTTGTCTGTGTATTTTGTTGGTGGCCGGCACGCCTGCCGCCGCCGGCGCCTTTTTCGTTTTCCATGCCGGTCCGATCAGGCGCATCGCCTTGATGCGCTTGATCGCCTGCACGATATACACGGCGCCGAACACCGGCCAGCCGTTGGCGCCCGCGCTTTCCATGAAGGCGCAGCGCTTCAGCCATTGCTCCGATTCGAACGGCGGCGCATAGCAGCCGAAGATGCCGTTGCCGACCTCCATGTTCAACAGTTTGAGCCAGTCACGCATGCGCGGCAGGCCGATGAATTCTCCCTCTTCCGGCAGGAAGTGCGCATCGATCATGCGCCCCAGCGCCTGCCGCGCGCCCCACAGGCTCCACGGATTGAAGCCGCAGATGATGACCTGCCCTTCCGGGATCAGCACGCGCTCGACCTCGCGCAGCACCTGATGCGGCTCCTCGGCGAATTCCAGCACGTGCGGCAGCAAGACGAGGTCGATGCTGGCCGTCTCGAACGGCAGTTCCTCGAATTCCTGGATCACCACCAGCGGCCGCTTTTCATTGTCGTGTCCGTCCGCCGGCAGATTGGTATCGGTCAGCCAGGTGTGCGGCATGCGGCTGCCGCGCAGGGTTTCGATCTGCGGCAGGCCGATCTGGGTCGCGTTGAAGCCGAAGATGTCGGCCGTCAATTCCTCCAGGCGCGCCTGTTCCCAGTCGCGCACGTAATTGCCGGCCGGGCTCTGCAGCCAGGCGCCCAGCGATATAATCGATTTTTCGGAAGAAGAATCGTCCATGCCCATGTTGAAGATACTGACTGTCCCTGCGTTCAACGACAATTATCTGTGGATCATCCACGACGGCACGCATGCCGCCGTGGTCGATCCCGGCGACGCCGCGCCCGTGCTGGCGGCGCTGAAGGAACATCAATTGTCCCTGGTCTCTATTTTACTGACTCATCACCATAACGACCATGTCGGCGGCGTGCCCGAACTGTTGCGTCATGCCAAGGTGCCGGTATTCGCGCCGCGCAACGACCGCATCGCCAACGTCACGACCGCCCTGCAGGAAGGCGACACGGTGCACGTTCCCGAGCTTGGATTGACCCTCTCGGTACTCGACGTGCCGGGCCACACGCGCGGCCACATCGCCTACGTGGCGAAGGAACAGGGCTGGCTGTTCTGCGGCGACACCCTGTTCGCCGGCGGCTGCGGCCGCCTGTTCGAAGGCACGCCGGAACAGATGCTGGCCTCGCTCGACAAGCTGGCGGCGCTGCCGGACGACACCAAGGTCTATTGCGCCCACGAATACACGGTGTCCAACCTGCGCTTCGCGCACGCCGCCGAACCGGACAACCGCACGGTGGCGGAGCGGCTGCAGGCCGAACAGGCCAAGCGCGACCGCGACGTGCCGACCGTGCCGTCCAGCATCGGCCTGGAGAAAGCCACCAACCCCTTCCTGCGCGCACGCGAGCCGGCCATCGTCGAGCAGCTGCATCGCGAAGGCAGGGTCGAGGGCGACGATACGGTCGCCGTGTTTGCCGCGCTGCGTGAATGGAAGAATAACTTCCGTTGACAGGATGGCACAGGACGCGGATTGCGGGCGGCAACCCACGCACAAAAACGCCGGCAAGGCCGTCCGGAATTTCCTGCGAGAACCAGAATCGGCGCGGCTTTCCCTACCGTTTCGTTAAAGGACTTGACGGCCAAAACGGCTAGTCCTTACACTCGCTGGTATTCATTTTCGCCGGCTGTCCATGGGTCGGTATTTTCTGCGAGTTCCCATGCCTCAGTCCGACGTCCGCACCGTATTCAAGCTCCTCTCATCCGCCGCCTTCCTGCTCTGCTCTTCCAGCGCCGTTCACGCCAGCGACCTCTCGCTGCCAGCCTACAACTGGGCCAAGGATGCCGCGCTGCAGAACAATCCCGCGCTCGACGACGATCCGCTGAGCGCCTTCATCGTCGGCAGCGAGACCGACGTCTGGGCACGCATCCGCCGCGGCTTCGGGATTCCCGATCTGGTCGATAACCCGCTGGTCACCAACCAGCTGACCTGGTACGCCTCGCGCCCCGACTACATCGGCCGCACCACCAAGCGCGCTTCGCTGTACCTCTACCACGTGGTCGAGGAGCTCGAGAAGCGCGGCATGCCGACCGAGCTGGCGCTGCTGCCCTTCATCGAATCGGCCTTCAATCCGGAAGCCTATTCGTCGGCCAAGGCAGCCGGCATGTGGCAGTTCATTCCCTCGACGGGACTGGACTACAACCTCAAGCAGACCATGTTCAAGGACGAGCGCCGCAGCGTGATCGCCTCGACCGATGCCGCGCTCAACTATCTGGAGAAACTGTACGGCATGTTCGGCGACTGGCAGCTCGCGCTGGCCGCCTACAACTGGGGCGAAGGTTCGGTGCTGCGCGCGATCAAGAAGGCCGAGGCGGCCGGCGTCGGCACCGACTTCAACAGCCTGTCGGCCTACATGCCGGCCGAGACGCGCAACTACGTGCCCAAGCTGCAGGCGGTCAAGAACATCATCGCCACGCCCGATGCCTACAACATCACGCTGCTGAAGGTCGATAACCGTCCCTACTTCGTCAGCGTCGCCAAGACGCGCGACATCGACGTCAAGCTGGCGGCACAACTGGCGGAACTGCCACTCGAGGAATTCAAGGCGCTGAACCCGCAGTTCAACCGTCCGGTCATCACCGGCAGCAGCAACACGCAAATTTTGCTGCCGCAAAGCAATGCCGAGAAATTTCGCGCCAACCTGGCCAACTGGACGCACTCGCTGTCGTCGTGGACCGCGCACCGCGTGACCAGCGCGCGCGAACGCATCGAGACCATCGCCGCCAGATTCAACACCACGCCGCAAGTGCTGCGCGAGGTCAACCACATTCCGCCCAAGATGGTGCTGAAGGCCGGCTCGACGATTCTCGTGCCGCGGCCGGAAGGCATGCAGAAGGACATCACCTCGGAAGTTGCCGACAATGCCGTCCTCGCCATGGCGCCGGACGTGCCGGAAGGCCGCAAGCTGAGCGTGGCCGTCAGGAGCGGCGACACCCTGTCGTCGCTGGCGCGCCGCCACAAGGTCAGCGCCGCGCAGATCCGCAGCTGGAACAACCTGCGCAGCGACAAGCTGGTGGCCGGTACCAAGCTGGTGCTGCATGGCGCTCCGCAGGTCGCGTCGAAAACCGGCAAGGCCAGCAAGGCCGTCGCCCGCGCCGACAATCGCGGCAAGGTGAGCCTGGCCTCGGCCAAGGTGTCGGCGCGCTGAAGCGCCTCACCTGCCTCCACCTTCAGACCGGGCCCGCTTCTCCTGCGCGGCCCATGTCCATCGATGCGTATGTCGATGCCTGCAGCAGACGCTGCGTGTAAGCCTGCTTCGGCTGTGCCAGCACCTCCGACGTCACGCCCTGCTCCACCACCTTCCCATCCTTCATGACCATCACGCGATGCGCCATCGCCTTGATGACGGCCAGATCGTGACTGATGAACACATAGGCAATGCCGTAGCGCGCCTGCAGGTCGGCCAGCAGGCGCAGCACCTGCTGCTGCACCGAGACGTCGAGCGACGAGGTCGGTTCGTCCAGCAGGATCAGGTCGGGCTTCAACACCAGCGCCCGCGCGATCGCGATCCGCTGCCGCTGACCACCCGAGAATTCGTGCGGATAGCGCGACATCAGTTCGGATGACAGGCCGACTTCCTGCAGCCCGTCGGCCACCGCCTGCCGGATGCCCGCCGCCGTCAGCTGCGGCTGGTGCAGCGCCAGTCCCTCGCCGACGATCTGTTCGACCGTGCGACGCGGCGACAGCGAGGCGAACGGGTCCTGGAATACCACCTGCATGCGCGCGCGCAAGGGGCGCAAGGCACTGCTGCTCATGGCCGCGATGTCGCTGCCGTCGAATGCGATGCGCCCGTCCACCCGCGCGGCCGACAGGCGCAGCAGCGCCAGACCGAGCGTTGATTTCCCCGATCCCGATTCGCCGACGATGCCGAGCGTCTCGCCGCGCCCGATGCTGACGCTGACGTCATCCACGGCCACAAAGGGACGCGACTTGAACCAGCCCTGCTTTATGTCGAAGATGCAGCGCACGTTCTCCGCATGCATGAGCGGCGCGGCGGCGGCATCGACGGTATTGACGAGCTGGTGCGGCTGGCTTGCCAGCAGCTTCCTGGTGTACGCCTCGCGCGGCGCGGCAAACAGTTCGGCAGTGGGCGCAGCTTCGATCAGACGCCCCTTTTCCATCACGCCCACGCGGTCGGCAAAATGCCGCACCAGGTTCAGGTCGTGCGTGATCATCAGCACCGCCATGTTTTCCTCGCGCTGCAGCTGGTTCAGCAGTTCGACGATCTGCACCTGAATGGTCACGTCGAGCGCGGTGGTCGGCTCGTCGGCGATCAGCAGCCGCGGCTTGCAGGCCAATGCCATTGCAATCATCGCGCGCTGGCGCTGCCCGCCCGACAACTGGTGCGGATACGACAAGGCGCGCCGCTGCGGTTCGGGAATGCCGGTCTTGTCGAGCAGTTCCACTGCACGCAGCGCGGCGGCCTTGCTGCTCAAGCCTTCGTGCAGCATCAGCACTTCGGCGATCTGGTTGCCGATGGTGAACAGCGGATTCAGCGCCGTCATCGGTTCCTGAAAGATCATCGCGACGTCCTTGCCGCGCACCGCGCGCATCGCCGCCTCGCTGCGCTGCAACAGGTCTTCGCCGTCGAACAGGATGCTGCCGCCGTAGGCCGCGTCCTGATTCAGACGCAGGATGGACAATGCCGACACCGTCTTGCCCGAGCCCGACTCGCCGACCAGCGCGAACTTCTCGCCCGGCGCGATCGAAAAGCTCACGTCGTCAACCACGCGCTGGCCGTCGAAGGCGACCTGCAGATTGCGGACTTGCAGCAGGCTCATGCCTTCCTCCGCACGTCGAGCGCGTTGCGCAGGGCATCGCCGATATTGGTCAGCAACAGCAGCATCACGGTCAGCACCACGAAGGTCGAGACCGCGATCCACCACGCGTCGAGATTGTTCTTGCCCTGCGCCAGCAGTTCGCCGAGGCTGGCCGTGTCCGGCGGCACGCCGAGGCCGAGGAAATCCAGGCTCGTCAGCGCCAGGATGGCCGCGCTCATGCGGAATGGCAGGAAGGTCACGACCGGCGTCAGGCTGTTGGGCAGCACGTGGCGCCAGATGATCTGGCCGTTCGACAGCCCCAGCGCCCGTGCCGCCTGCACGTACTCGAGATTGCGGTTGCGCAGGAAATCGGCACGCACGTAATCGGACAGGCCCATCCAGCCGAACAGCGAGAGCAGCACCAGCAACAACCCGATGCTCGGCTGGAAGATGGAGGCGAAGATGATCAGCAGGTACAGCTCCGGCATCGCGCCCCAGATTTCCATGAAGCGCTGGAAGAACAGATCGGTGCGTCCGGCAAAATAACCCTGGATCGCGCCGGTCACCATGCCGAGGATGACGCCGGTGATGGTCAGCGCGAAGCCGAACAGCACCGAGACACGGAAGCCGTACAGCAGGCGCGCGAACACATCGCGTCCGCGATCGTCGGTGCCGAGCCAGTTCTCGGCCGAAGGCGGTGCCGGATTGGGGGCCTTGGCGAAGTAGTTAAGGGTGTTGTAGTGATAGCGGTTGAGTGGATAGACGGCCCAGTTGCCATCCTTCTTGAACTGCTGCTGGATGAAGGGATCGAGATAGTCGGCCGGCGTATCGAAATCGCCGCCGAATTTCTTTTCCGAATAATCATTGAAAATCGGGAATACCAGTTCGCCGTTGTAGCGCGCGACCAGCGGCTTGTCGTTGGAGACGAATTCGGCGAACAGGCTGATTACCACCAGGATGCTGAACAGCACCAGGCTCACATAGCCGCGCCGGCTGCGGCGAAAGCGCAGCCAGACGCGGCGCCATGGCGATACCGATGGCGCGGCCGCAAGGCTGGCTGCAGATACGGAAGAAGAAACGGCGCTCATCGATTCAGGCTTTCAAACTGCAGGCGCGGATCGGCCCAGACATAACAGAGATCGCCGATCAGCTTGACCACCAGCCCGATCAGCGTGAACAGATACAGCGTGCCCATCACCACCGGATAGTCGCGCCGGATCACCGATTCGTAGGACAGCAGGCCCAGGCCGTCCAGCGAAAACAGCGTTTCGATCAGCAGGCTGCCGGCAAAGAAGGCGCCGATGAAGGCGGCCGGAAACCCCGTCACCAGCGGAATCAGCGCATTGCGGAACACGTGCTTGTAAAGCACGGCACGTTCGCTCAAACCCTTGGCGCGCGCCGTCAGCACGTACTGCTTGCGAATCTCTTCGAGAAAGGTGTTCTTGGTCAGCATGGTCATCACGGCGAACGCGCCGGCCACCGAGGCCGTCACCGGCAGTGCGATATGCCACAGGTAATCGAGCACCTTGCCGACCAGCGACAGCTGCTCCCAGTCGTCCGAGGTCAAACCGCGCAGCGGGAACCACTGCACGAAACTGCCGCCGCCGAACACCACCAGCAGGAACACGCCGAGGATGAAGCCAGGAATCGAATAGCCGACCAGCACGATGGCGCTGGTCACGCTGTCGAAGCGCGTGCCCTCGCGCACCGCCTTGGCGATGCCGAGCGGCAGCGAGATGAAATAGGTCAGGAAGAAGGTCCACATGCCGAGCGTGATCGAGACCGGCAGCTTGGAGACCACGAGGTCCCAGACGTCCATGTGGTGATAGAAGCTCTTGCCGAGGTCAAAGGTCGCGAATCCCTTGAGCATCTGCCAGAAGCGTTCGGCCGGCGGCTTGTCGAAACCGTAGAGCGCCTTGATCTCGGCCACGCGGTCGGCATCGATGCCCTGCCGGCCGCGATACTGCGAGGCGCCGCCACCGCTGGCCTCGCCACCGCCGCCGATCGCCTTCATTTCCATCAGCGCCTGCTCGACCGGACCGCCGGGCACGAACTGGATCACGGCAAAGGTGATCGCCACCACGCCGAACAGCGTCGGCAGCATCAGCAGCACGCGCTTGAGAATGTAGGACCAGATGTTCATGCGGCGTTCCTCACGGCTTTCTCATGGTGGTTTCTTCAGCGCGGCTTGACCTGCCACCAGGTCGAAAGCACGTACGGATCGGCCTGATAGTAGAGCGGCGCCTGCGCCGGCATGCCGAAGCGGTTGCGATAGGCGATGCGGTGCGTTGACGAATACCAGTGCGGCACCACGATGTACTTGTTGAGCAGCACGCGGTCCAGCGCGCGCGCCGCCGATTCGAGCTGCGGCCGCGTATCGGCCGCCACCAGCGCCTCGACCAGGCGATCGACGGCCGGGTCCTTCAGGCCCCAGACGTTGCTCGACCCCTTCTCGTCGGCAGCCTTGGAACCGAACATGTCGAACATTTCATTGCCGGGGCTGCGGATGTCGGGGAAGCGGATGCTCGTCATGTCGAAATCGAAGTCGTCCATGCGCTGCTGCAGCAGCGCGAAATCCGCCGTGCGCTGGGTGACCTGGATGCCGAGTTTCTGCAGGCTGCGGATATAGACGCTGATGATGCGCGACATGGCCGACTGGTCGTCCATGATCTCGAAGCGGAACGGCACGCCCTTCTCGTTGCGCAGCGCACCGTCGCGGTAGGTCCAGCCGGCCTGGCGCAACAGTTCGACCGCCTGCAGCAGGTTGCCGCGCAGCGAATGCGGCGGATCGGTATTCGGCAGAATCGGCGCCGCACCGAACACGGCCGGGTCGAGCCTGTCGCGCAGCGGCTCCAGCAGCTTCAGTTCGCCTTCTGACGGCAGGCCGGTAGCTGCCATCGGGCTGTTGTTGAAGAAGGAATAGATGCGCGTATAGGAATTGAAGAACAGCTGGCGGTTCATCCATTCGTAATCGAGCGCAAGGCCGAGCGCCTGCCGCACGCGCTTGTCCTTGAACTGGTCGCGCCGCAGGTTCATGACGAAGCCCTGCATGCCGGCACCGTTGGAATGCGTGAGTTCGCGCTTGACGATCTCGCCGCTGTCGAACTTGCGGCCCTGGTAGCTGCGCGCCCAGTTCTTGGCGCTGTATTCGACCACCACATCGAACTCGCCGGCCTTGAAGGCTTCGAGCCGCGCCACGTCGTCCTTGTAGAAGCGGTAGTTGATGCGGGCGAAATTGAACATGCCCTTGCGCACCGGGATATCCCGACCCCAGTAGTTCGGATCGAGCCGGTAGCTGATCGAGCGGCCGGTGTCGTAGCGGTCGATCAGGTAGGGGCCGCTGGCGATCGGCGGCGTCAGCTGGATCTTGTCGAAGTCGGTGCCCTCGGCCCACTTGCGCGAGAACACCGGGATGTCGCCGACGATCAGCGGCAGTTCGTGATTGCGGGTCCTGAAGTCGAAGCGCACGGTGCGCTCGCCGACCACCGTCGCGCCCTTGACGTCGGCATAGATCATCTTGAGCTGCGGCGCACCCTTGCTCATCAGCGTGTCGAAGGAATGCTTGACGTCGGCCGCCAGCACCGGATCGCCGTTGTTGAAACGCGCCTTTGGATTCAGGTGAAAGGTCATCGACAGCCGGTCCGGTGCCAGTTCCATGTCGTCGGCCAGCAGGCCGTACATGGTGGCGTTCTCGTCGGCCGAGGAAGTCGCCAGGCTTTCGAACATCAGGCCCAAGATGCCGGCCGCCGCCACGCCCTTGAGCGAGAACGGATTGAACTTGTCGAAACTGGTGCGACGGTCGGGATTGGCGAGGAACAGTTCGCCACCCTTGGGCGCGTCCGGATTGACGTAATCGAAATGCGTGAAGCCGGCCGGGTACTTGGGCGTGTCGTACAGCGAGAAGGCATGCGCGGCAAAGGCGCTGCCCGCCTGCGACAACAGGCCGGCCAGGAGAAAGGAGCAGAGTGACTTGACCATTCGCGGGAAAGGCGCCTTCTTCGGTGGGATGGATCGAGCGTCGCTTATTCTACAGTGCACAACGCAAGGATTGCAGGATGGGCAACAGACACATTGCATGCAAAAGTTGCTGTCACGGCGACCAACCCCTACAATCCTGCCCATTCCACAATCTTTCGCACGCACTTTCGGAGTCGTTCATGGCATTCCTGCAAGGTAAAAAAATTCTCGTCACCGGTTTGTTGTCGAACCGCTCCATCGCCTACGGCATCGCCGCCGCCTGCAAGCGCGAAGGCGCCGAACTGGCCTTCACCTACGTCGGCGAGCGCTTCAAGGACCGCATCACGGAATTCGCTGCCGAATTCGACAGCAAGCTGGTCTTCGAGTGCGACGTCGCGGAAGACGAGCAGATCACGGGCCTGTTTGCCGAACTCGGCAAGACCTGGCCGAAGTTCGACGGCTTCGTGCATTCGATCGGCTTTGCGCCGCGCGAAGCGATTGCCGGCGACTTCCTCGAAGGCCTGTCGCGCGAAGGCTTCCGCATCGCGCATGACATTTCCGCCTACAGCTTCCCCGCCATGGCGAAAGCCGCCGCGCCCATGCTCAACGAAGGCGCCTCGCTGCTGACGCTGAGCTACCTGGGTTCGGTGCGCGCCCTGCCCAACTACAACACCATGGGCCTGGCCAAGGCCTCGCTCGAAGCCAGCGTGCGCTACACCGCCGAATCGCTGGGCCCCAAAGGCGTGCGCGTCAACGGCATCTCGGCCGGCCCGATCAAGACGCTGGCGGCCTCGGGCATCAAGGACTTCGGCAAGATACTCAATTTCGTCAAGGATCACGCGCCGCTGCGCCGCAACGTGACGGTCGAGGACGTCGGCAATGCCGCCGCCTTCCTGCTGTCCGACCTGTCGGGTGGCATCACGGGCGAAATCACCTACGTTGACGGCGGCTTCTCGCACGTGGTCGGCGGCATGGGCGGCGAATAAACGTTCGCCGAATCCGATCATCAAAAAGCGGTGGACCTCCACCGCTTTTTTCTTTTGCCCTCTCACGCATCGCGGATGCGCGCACTGTTGCAATCGGCCACATGCGCTGCCGTCTATGGCCGTCTTCCCTCGACAGAGGAGCGGTTGTGTAATACAATGCGGCCTGTTCGTTGCCAGCGACATCTTCGGGCAACGTACTTTTGCAGCACCGCGAACCGTTAACATTAACGATAAAGCCCTTCCGCCCCTCAGGTGTTGATTTTTCATACACCGTCCCGGCGCAAAGCTTTTGTGCCGAAATCTCTCTGATTTTTCTCAGCTGTTTCGTTTGGTTGGCGTTGCATTTTTTGCGCTTCACGCAAGGCCTCGTCCGTTCACCCGGCTGCCTTCTGTCGCGCTGACATATACGAAAGAAAAGAATGACATTTGAATCACTAGGCCTGCACGCATCCGTCCTCAAGGCACTGACCGAATCCGGCTATACCGAACCGACGCCCGTCCAGGCGCAGGCGGTTCCCGCCGGCATCGCAGGCCGCGACATGATGGTGTCGTCGCAGACCGGCTCGGGCAAGACGGCAGCCTTCATGCTGCCCGCCCTGCACAAGTTCGCGGTCCAGGCCGACGAACAGCCGATGGGCGGCCGTACCGTCAATCAGGAAATGCAGTCGGCCCGCGCCCGCGGCGAACGCCCGCGCTTCCGCGCCGCGCAGCCCAAGATGCTGGTGCTGACGCCGACGCGCGAACTGGCGCTGCAGGTCACCACCTCGACCGACAAGTACGGCGCCTTCATGCGCCGCGTCAAGGCCGTCTCCATCCTCGGCGGCATGCCGTATCCGAAGCAGATGCAACTGCTGTCGCGCAACCCGGAAATCCTGGTCGCCACGCCCGGCCGCCTGATCGACCACATGGAATCCGGCAAGATCGATTTCTCGCAACTGCAGATCCTGGTGCTGGACGAAGCCGACCGCATGCTCGACATGGGCTTCATCGACGACATCGAGAAGATCGTCGCCAACACGCCGGAAACCCGCCAGACCATGCTGTTCTCCGCCACGCTCGATGGCGTGGTCGGCAACATGGCCAAGCGCATCACCAAGGACCCGCTGATCATCCAGATCGCCAGCTCGGCCACCAAGCACGAGAACATCCAGCAATGCGTGCACTTCGTCGATGACCTGTCGCACAAGAACCGCATGCTCGATCACCTGCTGCGCGACGAGACGATGGACCAGGCCGTGATCTTCACCGCCACCAAGCGCGACGCCGACACCATTGCCGACCGCCTCAACATCGCCGGCTTCGCCGCCGCCGCACTGCATGGCGACATGCACCAGGGCGCGCGCAACCGCACGCTGGACGGCCTGCGCCGCGGCCAGATCCGCGTGCTGGTCGCCACCGACGTCGCCGCGCGCGGCATCGACGTGCCGGGCATCACCCACGTCGTCAACTACGACCTGCCGAAGTTTGCCGAAGACTATGTGCACCGCATCGGCCGTACCGGCCGCGCCGGCCGCAAGGGCATCGCGGTATCGTTGGTCAACCATGCCGAAAGCATGAACGTCAAACGCATCGAACGCTTCATCAAGCAACTGATTCCGGTCAACGTCATCGAAGGCCTGGAACCCAAGCGCACCGCAGCGCCGCGTTCGAACAAGCCGAACGGCTGGCGTCCGGGCGACAACCGCAGCGGCAATGGCGGTCGTCCGGGCCAACGCACCTTCAGCAAGCCGGGCAATGGTCCGCGCCGCGAAGGTTCGGCATACGGCAAGGGACCGCGCACCGGCGACGCCGGCAGCCAGCGCCGCTCCTTCGGCGAACGCTGATCTCGAATCGTCGAGTCGCAAAAGAAAACGGGCCGCAAGGCCCGTTTTCCATTGCGCTCCCGGATTCGTCAGGCCATGCGCTCCGCAAGATAATCGACAAAGGTGCGCACCTTGGCCGACAGATGCTTGCGGCTCGGATACAGCGCATGGATGCCGATCTTCGGCCCCGGATGATCGGGCAGCAGTTCGACCAGGCGGCCACTGCGCAAATCCTCGCCAACGATGAAATGCGGCTGCCAGATCATTCCCGCGCCATCGAGCGCCGCCAGCCTCAGCATGTCGCCGTTGTTGGCACGCATGGGACCGTCTATGCGCACCGCCCCCGCCCCACCCTCAAAGCGCCACTCGTCGCCGCCGCTCGCATAGCTGTAGTTGAGACAGGCATGCCGCGCCAGATCGGCCGGTGCGCTCGGCGTGCCGCAACGCTCTAGATAGGAAGGCGCCGCACACAGGACGATGCGGTCGGCTGCCAGCTTGCGCGCGATCAACCCCGATTCCGCCAGCGAACCGACCCGTATCGCCAGATCGAAACCTTCCTCGATCAGATCCACGCGGCGGTCGGCCAGGGCAATATCCAGCCGGACCTCCGGATAACGGCGCAGGTATTCGGTCAGCAAGGGCGCAATGCGGATGATGCCGAACGACACCGGCATCGCCACCTTGAGCGTGCCGCGCGGCACGGCCGTCAGTTGGGCTGCCGCCTGCTCGGCCTCATCGAGATCGGCCAGGATCTGCAGGCAGCGTTCGTAATACACGGCGCCCGACTCGGTCAGACTCAGGCGCCGCGTGGTGCGATTGAGCAAACGCGTGCCCAGATGGTCCTCCAGCATGCCCACATATTTGGACACCACCGCCTTGGACGCGTCGAGACGCGCCGCCGCGGCCGTGAAGCTCTCGCTTTCGACCACGGCGACGAAGGTTTTCATGCAGGTCAGAACATCCATTATCAACAATACGTGAACAATTTTTCACATATTACCCAATTTATCAATGATTCGATGACGACTATCCTTCTTTCAATGAGAAGGAAAAATGCATGACCTTTGTCGTCACCGAACCCTGCATTCAATGCAAATACACCGATTGCGTCGTCGTCTGCCCAATGGACTGCTTCTTCGAGGGACCTAACTTCCTCGTCATCCATCCGGATGAATGCATAGATTGCTCGATGTGCGTAGCCGAATGCCCGGTCGGTGCGATTGTCGGCGACCGCGAGATCGCACCGCAGCAGGCGCACTTCATCGAGATCAACCGGCAACTGGCGAACAATCCGGACTGGCAACGCATCACCGCCCGCAAGCCGCCGCTGCCCGATCACGAACACTGGGCACGCGAGACCGTCAAGCTGGCACAACTCGAAAGGAAACCCCATGAGCGCACATGACTATCGCGTCACACTCGAATATCTGGGCGGCAAGCATGCCGGCAGCGAGCTGCATGCACCATTGCAATTCGAGGCCGGCAATCACGACGACCTGTTCGACATCATCGCGCACGTGCAGGCCTCCGGCCTTGCCGATCCCGACGAGGCGGCGGCGCTGGCACTCGGTCTCAAGCTGTTCGGCGAAGTGCTGCTCAAGCACCGCAAGGACCCGCTGTTTGCCGAACTGCAACCGGTCTTCGGCGAATTCATCGGTGCCTTCAAGCAGCGCATCCGCGACACGCAGGAAGGCAAGGCTGGCCCGCTCGCGTAACCCTATCCGGCAAAGGAAATCATCATGTCCTCCACCCTGCCCACCCTTTTCATTCCGCACGGCGGCGGCCCCTGCTTCTTCATGGACTGGCCGAGTGATCCGCGCATGTGGAACCGCATGGCAGACTTCTTGCGGCAAACCGGCGAGACCCTGCGCCCGCGTGCCATCCTGGTCGTCTCGGGCCACTGGGAAGAGGACGCCTTCACCACGGGCGCGACAACGCAGCCCGCGTTGATCTACGATTACTACGGTTTCCCGCCGCACACCTACGCGCTCACCTACCCCGCCCCCGGCAATGCCGAACTGGCTGCGCGCGTGCGCACGCTGCTGCAGCAAGCCGGCCTGCCGGTGCGCAGCGACGAGACGCGCGGCTGGGATCATGGCGTGTTCATTCCGCTCAAGGTCATGTATCCGAAAGCGGACATTCCCATCGTGCAGTTGTCGATGAAGAAAGGGCTGGATGCGGCCGAACACCTGCGCGCCGGCCAGGCGCTGCAAAGCCTGCGCGACGAAGGCGTGCTCATCATCGGCAGCGGCATGAGCTTCCACAACATGCGCGGCTTCAGCCCCGCCTTTCGCGACGCCTCCGAACAGTTCGACGATTGGCTGTCGAACATGGCGAGCCAGCCGGCGACCACGCGCACTGCGATGTTGCAGAACTGGCAAAATGCACCGCATGCGCGCGAGGTACAGCCGCATCCGGACCATTTGCTGCCCCTGATGGTGGCCGCGGGCGCCGCCGGCGACGATGCCGGTGCGCGAATTTTCCAGGATACGGTCATGAACGTGGTGGTTTCCGCACTTGCCTTCGGCACTTGGAAAAACGCCACAGAAAACCCTGCAGAGGCGCCCGCGGCTTGACATCGAGCGGTCAGAAGCCTAAAGTAGCAGCATCATGTCCAAGACATCCATCTCTTTCCGCACCCCAATGTACGCTGCCGCAGCTCTGCCGGCAGCGCTACTGCTATCGCTACGACTAATCTGATCGTAGCGTTCTGTCGTGCCCTGCCGGTGCTCCCTTTGCCGGTGTCGTTTCCCCCAATCAGGCTGTACCCGAAAAACATGCATATCCAGGCCCTTCCTGTCACGTTGATTGCCAGCGCCATCGCCGCCGTCATGTCGCGCGCCTGGAACCTGCTATGCCTACCGATCGGTTACCCGGCCATGCGCCCCGTGGCAGCCGGGTAGCCCTCCGCCACAGCCCGATTACCGAACAGCAAACAAGAACACTCAGCAAGGAAGAACATCATGATGTTGAAGAACCCGTCCTCCAAGTACCGCGCCTTCGAACCGGTTCGCCTGACCGACCGCACCTGGCCCAACAAGACCATCACGACGCCGCCGATCTGGATGAGCACCGACCTGCGCGACGGCAACCAGGCGCTGATCGACCCGATGGATTCGGCCAAGAAGCTGCGCTTCTTCGAGATGCTGGTCAACATCGGCGTCAAGGAAATCGAAGTCGCCTTCCCGTCCGCCTCGCAGACCGACTTCGACTTCTGCCGCAAGCTGATCGAAGAAAAGCGCATCCCCGACGACGTCACTGTCGAAGTGCTGACGCAGGCGCGCGAAGACCTGATCCGCCGCACCGTGGATTCCGTCACCGGTGCTCGCCGCGCCATCGTGCACATGTACAACGCGACCGCTCCCTCGTTCCGCAAGATCATGTTCAACATGACCAAGGAAGAAGTGAAGGAACTGGCCGTCAAGGGCACCAAGCTGATCAAGGAACTGACCGACGCGCGCCCCGAGACCGAATGGGTCTATCAGTATTCGCCGGAAGCCTTCAGCATGACCGAACTGGACTTCGCCAAGGAAGTCGTTGACGCCGTCTCCGAAGCCTGGGGCCCGACGCCGGAGCGCAAGATGATCGTCAACCTGCCGGGCACGGTCGAGGTCAGCACGCCCAACGTCTATGCCGACCAGGTCGAATGGATGCACCGCAACCTCGCGCGCCGCGACTCCATCATCATCAGCCTGCACCCGCACAATGACCGCGGCTGCGCCGTCGCCGCCGCCGAACTCGGCGTGATGGCCGGCGCCGACCGCGTCGAAGGCTGCCTGTTCGGCAACGGCGAACGCACCGGCAACGTCGATCTGGTCACGCTCGCATTGAACCTGTACTCGCAGGGCATCGATCCGGGCCTGGACTTCTCCGACATCGACGCGATCCGCCAGACCGTCGAGGAATGCAACCAGATTCCCGTGCATCCGCGCCATCCGTATGCGGGCGACCTCGTCTTCACCGCCTTCTCCGGTTCGCACCAGGACGCGATCAAGAAGGGCTTCGCCAAGCAGAAGAAGGACGAGATCTGGGAAGTGCCGTATCTGCCGGTCGATCCGGCCGACCTCGGCCGCAGCTACGACGCCGTCATCCGCGTCAACAGCCAGTCCGGCAAGGGCGGCATGGCCTACCTGCTCGAACAGGAATTCGGCCTTGTGCTGCCGCGCCGCCTGCAGATCGAATTCAGCCGCGTGGTGCAGCGCGTGACCGACGAGACCGGCCGTGAAGTGGTGGCCGGCGACATCCACGGCATCTTCAAGAGCGAATACGTCGATGCCGTCACGCCCTATCGCTACGTCAGCCATCACATGGAAGACAACAGCGGCGAGATCACCATCAAGGTCGAACTGCAGAAGGACGGCAAACCGCTGACGGTGAGCGGCAAGGGCAACGGCCCGATCGATGCCTTCGTCGATGCGCTCGGTCTCGACATCAAGCTGATGGACTTCCACGAGCACGCGATCGGCTCGGGCGCCGACGCCAACGCCGCCAGCTACATCGAGCTGCGCGTCAACGGCGGCCCGACCCGCTTCGGCGTCGGCATCGACAGCAACATCATGACGGCCTCGTTCCGCGCCGTGCTGAGCGCGGTCAACCGCGACAGTGCCTTGAATGTGAAAGCTGCGTGATCCGTACCTGCAATAAAAAAAGCCGCTGACAATCAGCGGCTTTTTTATTGTGGCGGCGACAAACGTTCAGGACGCGTACTTGACGCTGCAGCCATACGGCCGCGTCACGGCTTGTGCCACGCTCTCGCCTTTCAGCACCGATTCCAGCGCGGTCTTGAAGAGCGGATCGGCCTTCTGGATATCCTCCACGCGCGGCGAGGCGATGCTGTCGATGCCGCCGGCATAGCGCAGCACGCCCTTCGCATCGATCACGTACATGTGCGGCGTGGTGCGTGCGTCATACGCCTTGCCCAGCGTGCCTTGCGGATCGAGCAGGATTGTGCTCGGCGCGGCCTTGCGGCTGGCGGTCAGCTCGTCGGCCTTCTTGCCGTCAACATGCCCCTGCTCGCCGGGTGCCGATGAAATCACGCTCAGCCACACCACGCCGGCATCGGTCGCCTGCTTCTGCAGACCCTGCATGTTGGCCGAACTGTAGTGCTTCTTCACGTACGGACAATCGTGGTTGGTCCATTCCAGCACCACCACCTTGCCCTGGTAATCGCTGAGCTTGTGCTGCTGGCCCTTGCTATCGACGGCCGTGAAGGCCGGCGCCGGCTGGCCGACGGCGGGTGCAGCCGTGGCCGAAGTGAACGCCATGCCGCTGCCAAGCAAAACGGCAGCCAGCGCGGTGGTGCGCAGCATCGCGCGGCGGGAAACGACGGAAAAACTGCTCATGAGATCCTCCTGTACGTAGTAAAAGAAAACGAAACAAACAAACCAACGTCGCAGCGCATCACTGCGGCTGCGCAAAGGCATCGGTCACGATCGACTGCGTCAATACCGGCGGCAGCACCAGCGGTTCCGCGCCAGCCGGATAGAAGGCATAGAACGGCAATCCATCGCGCTGGAAGGAGTGCAGAAAAGCCGTAATCGCGGGATCGCGATTGGTCCAGTCGCCCTTCATATAGACCACGCCATGCTCCTTCATTGCCTGCTGCACGACGCCCGACGACAGCGTGGTGCGCTCGTTGACGAGGCAGGTGATGCACCAAGCGGCCGTCATGTTGACGAACACCGGCTTTCCTTCGGCACGCAAGGCGGCAAGACGTTCCGCGCTGTACGGCTCGGCGTCGGCAGCCTTCACGCCGGCCGATGCCACCTCTGCCTGCTGCGCAGGCAGTACTAGAGTCAAACCGAGCAAGACGACAAGGCCGGCCAGCGCAAGACCGCGCGGCCACCACGCACGCCAGCCGCCATGCTGTCCCAGACCCGCGAGCCACGCCACCAGGCCGACCAGCACCGCGCCCGCCAGCGCCACGCGCAAACCCGGCTCGCCGGCCTGCTGCACCAATACCCAGAGCAGCCAGGCTGCCGTCGCATACATCGGAAAGGCCATGGCCTGCCGCAAGCGCAGCATCCACACGCCGGGCCGTGGCAGTCGCTGTGCCAGCGCCGGGAACAGGCCAAGCAGCAGGAAAGGCAGCGCCAGGCCCAGGCCCATCAGGATGAACACGACGAGGCTGTATAGAGCCGGCGCCGCCAGCGCCGAACCGATCGCGGCGCCCATGAACGGCGCCGTGCACGGCGTCGCCACCACCACCGCCAGCAGGCCCGTGAAGAAGCTGCCAGCATGGCCCTGGCGCGTGGCAAGATGCTGTCCCCTGCCTGCCAGCGACGCGCCGATCTCGAACACGCCGGACAGATTCAGGCCGATCGCCAGCATCAGCCAGCACATCGCCGTCACGAACAGCGGCGACTGGAACTGGAAGCCCCATCCGACCGCCGTGCCGCCCGCGCGCACTGCCAGCAGCGCCAGGGCCAGCGCAAGGAAGGCCGTCAGCACGCCGAGCGTATAGAACAGGCCGGACAAGCGCACCGCGCGGCGGTCGCTGCCCGACATGCCGGCCACCGCCGCCGCCTTGATCGCCAGCACCGGGAACACGCACGGCATCAGGTTCAGGATCAGGCCGCCGAGAAAGGCGAACAGCGCCATCTGCCACAACGGCAGAGCAGCCGGCACGCTCCCTGCCGCCGCAGTGGCAGCAGGTTGCACGTCGAGCGCGAACCAGCGCCTGGTACCGCCGCCATCGGTCACCGCCAGCAAGCCGGCCGAAGCGGCAGTCGGCACGGCGTTCTGCCCTTCCCGCAGCATCAGCGTCAGTACGCCCTCCTCGACCTTCCATTCCTGTTCGGCAACGTGATCGACGACGCCCCAGTCCTCAGGGAAGTACAGCGCCGAACGCACGGTCTGCGCCGACAGCCCCTCGCCGTCCACGCGCAGCTGTAAGCCGCCGTTACCGGCCGGCGACAACGAGACCTGCCACGGCATGACCTGCGGCTGGCGCGTATCGGCCGTCTCGAAGGCGGCCAGCACTTCGGCCGCAGCCGGCTGCGCTGCCGCGGCTACCGGCAGTTCGAGCCGAAAGGTGCCTTCCTCGGGAATGCATTCCTTTTCGCAGACGACCCAATCCGCCTTCGCCTCGATGGCCAGGCGATCGCCTGGCTGCAGATCGCGCGGCACGGTCAGCGTCATGGGAAAGACGATCTCGTTTTCGTAACCGTAACTGGCGACCGGCCCGATGATGAAACGGTCCGGCCCCGGCCATGCGATCTCGCCAACGGTCGCGCCTTGCGGCAACGTGAAATCGACATGCGGTGGTGACCCGGCATCGCCCGGATTCTTCCAGTAGGTATGCCAATGCGGTGCCAATCTCTGGCGCAAGCCAAGACGTACCTCCTGCCCAGGCATCACGACTGCGCTTTCGCTGATCAACGAAACGGTCGCGCGCGGGCTTTGCTGAACGTTGCTTTCCACAGCGCACGCGGCTGACGACAACCAGCCCAGCAGGACAAACAGCACGTGCGCGAAAAAACGCAAGAGCGTCGGGTAAGTGTGACTCATGCTGTTCGAAGTCCGTTCATCGTTTGCCATGAATTTGCAAAGCAGAAGGCATAGCGGTCCATCCAAATTGGGTGCAAGTACATGCCAACAGATGAAGGCACTACGGTGCTCACGATGCGCGAAGTTTCACAGATGTTTCCATCCGCAATGGAGGAATGTGCAGTGTAAACAAAACGATTGCAGAGGATTAACAAAGCAACCTTGAACGGTCCCACCGCAGTCCTAGCCTATCCACGCATTAATTTGACGCTCTTCCCCCGTGTTCAATCATCTTGTGCAACAAATGGAATAAGGAAAGCAAGATTACTTAGTTGACGACAATTCTAGGCGGCTAATACCATGATCGATCCGATTACATCCAGTAAAGCCAGTAATGCCCCAAGCTCTAGATCCGTTCCGTCGGCGTGGAAAACAACACCAGCCATTCGGGGCTTCCTAATGGATGCCTTGGCCGCATATTCAAAGGTGCAGGGAAAAGCCAAGGATGTACTGGCGCGTCTCGGACCGACGATCACACCGCTGGATACGGAACATAGCATCTCGGAACGGGCAATCCGATTACTCCAGGAACGAGGAATTATCGAAACCTGGTACTACGACTGCCCTGCATTCGTTCTACTTGGTTCGCGCAGCAGCATGTCCGCTTCCGGGCGCGATTACATTCCGGCTTCCGAACACGTGGGCCTGCACAATCTGGTCACGGTAGATCTCAGCCCATTGCACGATGGCATATGGGGAGATTGTGCAAGAAGCTTCGTAATCGAACAAGGAAAATGGACGCAAACACCAAAAACCGGAGAGTTCTTACTCGGCCTCCAGGCTGAGGCCCATTTACACTGGGCGATGCGTTCCTTCGTCGAGCCGACGACCACCGTTGATGCGCTCTACCATTTCGGCAATGCTGAAATTCAGCGTCTCGGATTCGAGAATCTGGATTTCATGGGCAACCTCGGGCATAGCATCGCCATGCGACGCGAAGACAGGAGTTACATAGCGCCTGGGGATCATACTCCGCTGAGCAAGCTTTCATTCTTCACCTTTGAACCGCATATCAGACAATACAACGGTGCCTGGGGATTCAAGCATGAAGAAATTTACTACTTCGGTAACAACGGGAAATTGCGGCTGTTGTGATGCCATCATCGATCAATCTGCATATCCTTCTGATCAATCACGCCTCTAATTCACATGAATCTCCTGCGCATCTCGGACCTCGACAGCGAGGATGTGTACAAGGTATTCAATCTTGTCGATGCTCCACCACCACATCTAACAGGTACAGTCGGCTGGTCCTTTGAAGGCAATGGCATTCGCACCCGTACCACCTTCATCCAGGCTTTCCGTGAACTCGGATTGAATTTCACTGAATTGCCTAATCTTCTCAAGACTAGTGAACGCGCATCGGACTTGGCAGGATATCTTGACCCCTTCTATGTACTGTATGTGATTCGCGAATCGAACCATGCGCGCCTTGCCGAATTTGCTTCCGCCTCCTGCCGCCCTGTCATCAATGCCATGTCGCAGGAAGGCCATCCGTGCGAAGTATTGACCGATGCCTATTACATCCATACGCAATTGCAGCCATTGAAGAACGCAAAAATCTGCTTATGGGGACCACCCACCAACGTCTTTCGCTCATGGCATGAACTCGCCGACAGGCTCGGCATTTCCCTTACACATGTCTGCGCTGCCAGATTTCATGAAACGGCGAGAACCGGGATATTCACCGAGCACACGCCCACCTTCGCAGATATCGTCATCACCGATACATCGTCAGCCCACAGAAATGAAACAACGGAAGCCTTGAATAGGACCCATCTTGCAAGCATGGGCAATCCGAAACTCCTTCCGACACCACCTTTTTCGATAGGGAATGAACTTGCATTCGATCCACTTGGCTATCTAGGTTTCTGTGGCTATCGACAAAAAACGATGCTGCTCGCGGTGCAAAAAGCACTGATTCTCTATCTTGTCCAGAATTCGAAGAGCTACTCACCTCTCGCATGAACCAATCATCCTTTTCCTCATCGGGCAATTGTGTAGTCGAACGTGCTCAGGGCGATGCTTCAACCATCATCGCCGAGATGCTTCATCCCTACCTGAGGGAACTTGGTACCAGTGAGCCTTATCCCTATCTGCCACTCTACTGGCAGGAAAAAGAAAGACATCCGTTCCTGATCAAAGACGGTATTAAAGTCATCGGCTTTGTACTAGTCCGCGCTCTTGACGAGCACCATATTTTCGAGTTGGCAGAGTTCTACATCTTTCCAAAAGAGCGCGGAAAAGGATACGGTCGCTCCGCAGTACAGCAACTGTTTTCCCTTTTCCAAGGTCGATGGAAATTAACCATCCTTGCAGGCAACTCCGCTGCGCTCGGATTCTGGCGCAAGGTAATGCCACTATTTTCAGAAGAGATAACGGATAAGGAAGATGGAAGCCAGACCTTTACGTTTCAAGTCGATTTCGGCCAAAATGAGTAATGAACCGTGTTCCAGTCGATCCGACGTCACGATCACTGATGTAACGACAGAGGATCTTGACGAACTGGTCGCCATCAGGATCGAAGCCATGCGCGAAAGCCTTGAACGCATTAAAAGATTCGACCCGGTGCGCGCTCGCGAACGATTCACCAGCAATTTTGATCCCCAAAGGACAAAATTCATCCTCCTAGGACATCAAAGAACAGGCTTTTTCGTCACCAGGATTCTTCCGCACACACTTTTACTTGACCACTTATACATTATTCCCGCTTACCAGAATCAAGGTATCGGCCGACATGTCCTTTCGCACATTTTCAAGGAAGCCGATGGTGTCGGTCTTCCGGTTACAGTAGGCGCATTGCGCGAAAGCGCATCCAATCGTTTCTACCTCCGTCATGGATTCAAGCTTGTAAAAAGCGACGAATACGACAATTACTATCAGCGATGAATGCGATCCAATTGATTGGTCCGGGTGCCGCCGGAAAAACGACGCTGGGCAGGGCCTTGGCAGAGCGGCTCGCTCTTCCTTTCTTCGATCTCGACCAGGAATTCATTCGTAGAATAGGCAATATATCCTCCTTCATTAATACATTCGGCTATCCAGCCTATGCCCGGCAGAACGTGATCCACTATCTGCAAATGACAAAAGGGGCATCCTCTCCAGCCGTCATCGCACTGTCTTCCGGTTTCATGACTTACCCCAAAAACGTCCATCCGGATTATGCCGACCTGCTTGATCAGATCGCCTATGGTCCGTCCACGCTGGTGTTGCTTCCATCCCTGGATTTCGAAACCTGCGTGGCGGAAACAGTCCGTCGCCAAATGCAGCGCCCATTTGCACGCTCGCCGGAACGGGAAGAAGAAGTCATACGAGCCCGTTTCCTGCCATACGCAGAATTACCTGCAAAGAAAATTGAAACCCTGGAACCGATAGAGAAACTGCTGGAAAGCGCGCTCAATCTTCTTGACGACAAATTCACAGAAAATCAAATCCGAAAATCACATGGATAACGCAACTACTATCAGACACTTGCGAGAACAAGGAAAGCACCTAGAGGCGCGCGATCTTGCCGCCGCCCTTGCCAACGCGCATCCCGACAATGCCGAAATTCAGTTCGAGGCTGCCAGCGTCCATGATTATCTGGACGAAGAAGCACAAGCCGTTTCGTACTATCTTCTGGCACTAAAGGGAACTCTGCCCGGCGAGAGACGCCGCGAAGCATTTCTTGGATTAGGCAGCACTTATCGAACGCTTGGCCGTTATCTTGAAGCAGAGACAATTCTTCGGAAAGGGTTGGTGGAATTCGAAGAAGGAAATGAATTCAAGGTCTTTCTGGCGATGACGCTACATCATCTTGGAAAAGGCAAAGAAGGAATGGAGCTATTGCTAAGAACTCTTGCAGAAACGACTGCCGACCGCCACATCCTGCATTATCGACGCGCAATCAATCACTACGCAAAAGATCTTGACGCCCGATTCTGAAGCGGAACTCCTGCTCCGGCAAAAACGTGCGCACATGTCAAGAAACACTCCGACATAGCAAAGCCCCTTCATTGCCCTCGCCTGTTCAATTCCCTCACTAACGCGCTAGCCTGATCCCGCTGAACTGCCAGCGCGCCGCCGACGGAAAGAAGTTGCGGTAGCTGCGCCGGCTGTGCCCGTCCGGCGTGACGCACGAGGAACCGCGCAGCACGTACTGGTTGGCCATGAACTTGCCGTTGTATTCGCCAAGCGCACCCGCGACCGGCGCATAGCCCGGATACGGCGCGTAGCTGCTCGAGGTCCATTGCCAGCACACGCCGAACAACTGCGTCAGGATGCTTTCATCGGACAACATGGCCTGCTCGGCCGCGTGTTCCCACTCGGCTTCGGTCGGCAGGCGCGCACCGGCCCAGCGCGCATAGGCATCGGCCTCGAACCAGGAAATTTGCGTGGCAGCCGCATGCGGATCCAGCGGCTGCAGGCCGTGCAAGCCGAACACGTGCCAGCCGCTGCCGGCATGGCCGAAAGCCTGCTGTCCATCGCTCTCTTCCAGCAACTGCCAGTACAGCGGATGCGCGATGCCTTCGCGCTGCACCCAGTCCCATCCTTCCGACAGCCACAGCGCCGGCTTGCGATAGCCGCCGTCTTCAATGAAGGCCAGGTATTCGCCGTTCGTCACGAGGCGCGAGGCCAGCAGATAGGGTTCGACGAACTGGCGATGGCGCGGCAGTTCATTGTCGAAGCAGAAGCCGCCCGTCGAACCGATGGTGACGATGCCGGCGTCGATTGCCTGCCATTGCAGCGGCTGCTCGCTGGCCGACGGCGGCGGGCGGTTCGCATAAGCGGGCTTGAGCGGATTGCAGGAAAACAGGTGCAGCAGATCGGTCATCATCAGTTCCTGGTGCTGCTGCTCGTGCTGCAGGCCGAGTTCGACCAGATCGGCGACCTGTGCCATGTCGTCGAGCACCAGCGCATAGGCCGGCGACAGCAGCTTGCGCATGCGTTCATCGACGTCGCGGCGATATGCAAGGACCTCGTCCAGCGAAGGCCGCGTCAGCAGACCGCGATGCGGACGCGCGTGCCGGTCGCCGACACCGTTGTAATAGGAATTGAAGAGCACGCGAAAGGCCGGATCGAAGGGCTGGAAATCGCGTTCGAAGCGTTCGAGGATGAAGGTCTCGAAAAACCAGGTGGTGTGCGCGAGATGCCACTTGATCGGACTGGCGTCGGTCATCGATTGCGCGCAGCAGTCCTCGGCGGACAGGGGTTCGGCCAGCGCCGCGCTGTGCGCACGCACATTGGCAAAGCGCGCCGGCAACACGCCGGGATCGATCAGGTGGATGGCTTCGGTCTTGGCGTTCATGCTGGCTCCGAAAATAAATGTCCGCGGGTCACGCGCTCACGCACAACCCGCGGCAGGATGTGTGGCGAATGGATCAGGCGGCGGGCGCTACCCTGCGCGAGCGTGACAGACGATGAACCATTCCTGCGGGTCGGTCCAGACCGTGACGTCCTCGAATCCCGCCTGCGCCAGCAGCGTCGTGAAGTTCTGGCGCGTGTATTTGTAGCTGCTTTCGGTATGGATGCGCTCGCCGGCCTCGAAGCGGCGCACGCCCGAAGGCCAGCGCACGGTCTGCGGCGAACGCGCTTCCAGGTGCATCTCGATGCGACTCTGCTCGGCATTGAAGAAACCGCGGTGCTGCCACTGGCGCAGGTCGAAATCCGTGTCCAGCAGGCGGTTCAGGTGCAGCAGCAGGTTGAGATTGAACGAGGCCGTCACGCCTAGTGCATCATCGTACGCCGCATCGAGAATTTCCGTTTCCTTGACCAGATCGACGCTGATCAGGATGCCGCCATCCGCCCTGCCATCGTGCACGCAGGCCGCATGCACGCGCTTGAGGAAGGCGAGCGACTGCTCGGGCGTGAAGTTGCCGATCGACGAACCCGGATAGAAAAACAGGCGGTTGCGGCGATGCACGGCCGGCGGCAGCGCCAGCCCGCTCGAGAAATCCATGCCGATGCCGGCCATCGCGATCTGCGGGAACTGATGCTGCAGGCGCTCGACCGCATCGCGCAGGAACTCGACCGAGATATCGATCGGTACATATTGTGAAGGCTGCAGGAAGGGAAACAGGCGCGCCGCCTTGGCGCAATTGCCGGCGCCCAGATCGATCAGCGTGCTGCCGGTGCCGGCAGTGGCGGCGATATCGGCCGCATGGCGGTCGAAGATCATTGCCTCGGTGCGGGTCGGGTAATACTCGGGCAGTTCGCAGATCGCCTCAAACAGCTTGGAGCCAAGTGCGTCGTACAGGTACTTGGGCGAGGTGTAGGCGTGCTCGGCGCTGAGTCCGGCGAGCAACTCTTCCTTCGCCTGCGCCGGGTTGCCTTCGGCCAACTGGATGAACTGGCTCAAGCTGCGTTCACGTCCCGCCGCCCCGCTCATGTAGCGGGACCGGTCGGTCTTTGCCGGCTGCACCCTGGCTGCCGGCCTGTCTGTCACGTGCATGCGCGCCCCTTCTCCTTTGAGTGCATTTCCGCCCGTCAAGAAGTCGCCGGCCGGTTCGCCTGCGCTCCGATGCCGGAACGAAACCGTATCAGGTGCTACTCTATGCGCTTTGCCCGCCGCGGCGATGTGCGGAAACGCACTTCCACGTCCGGCAATCCGGGCAGGCAACAATAAAACAGAACCAAACAGAAACGCCTTCATGACTCCGCGTCCCACCCGAGAACAATCCAAGGGCAGCCTTGCCCTGCTGCGCGGCCTGACACGCTTCCTGCGCCCCTACCGCGTGCAGATCGTGCTGGCCGGCATCGCCCTGCTGGTCGCAGCCGCCGCCACGCTCGCGATCCCGTATGCATTCCGCCAGATGATCGATCTCGGCTTCGGCGCCAATGGCATCCAGAGCACCACGCACATCAATACCTATTTCCTTGCGCTGTTCGGCGTTGCGTCCGTGCTGGCAATAGCCACCGCCGCACGCTTCTATGCGGTGTCGTGGCTGGGCGAGCGCGTGACGGCCGACGTGCGCAGCGCGGTCTATGCGCACGTCGTCACGCAAAGCCCGGAATTCTTCGAGACCACGCAGAGCGGCGAGGTGCTGTCGCGCCTGACCACCGACACCACGCTGATCCAGACCCTGATCGGCACCAGCATCTCGATGGCGCTGCGCAACGCGCTGCTGTTCGCAGGCGGCCTGGTGATGCTGTTCGTGACCAGCATCAAGCTGTCGTCCATCATCATCGTGATGCTGGCGGCGGTCGTGCTGCCCATCGTGCTGTTCGGCCGCCGCGTGCGTTCGCTGTCGCGCGATTCGCAGGATCGCGTGGCCGATGCCTCGGCGCTGGCCGGCGAGATTCTCAATGCGATGCCGACCGTGCAAGCCTATACGCACGAAAGCATCGAGGCGCAGCGCTTCGGCCACACCGTCGAGAACGCCTTCGGCACCGCAGTGCGGCGCATCCGCGCCCGCGCGCTGCTGACGGTGATCGCGATCCTGCTGATCTTCGGCGCCATCGTCTTCGTGCTGTGGCTGGGCGCGCATGCGGTGATCGACGGCAGCATGAGCGCCGGCCAGCTGGGCCAGTTCATCCTGTACTCGGCCATCGTAGCGGGCGCGGTCGGCGCCTTGTCGGAAGTGCTCGGCGATGCGCAGCGCGCGGCCGGCGCCACCGAGCGCCTGATGGAATTGCTGGAAGTGCAGTCGCCGATCTCCTCACCCGCCGCGCCGCTCAAGCTGCCGCCGCGCCGCGCCAACGGCGCCGCACTGACGCTGGACCACGTTACCTTCCACTACCCGTCACGGCCGCTGACGCCGGCACTGTCGCGCCTGTCGGTCGCGATCGACGCCGGCGAGACAGTCGCCATCGTCGGCCCTTCGGGCGCCGGCAAGACCACGCTGTTCCAGCTGCTGCTGCGCTTTTATGATCCGCAGGAAGGAGCTATCGAACTCGACGGCATCGACATCCGCCAGCTCGACCTGCACACGCTGCGCGACACCATCGGCATCGTGCCGCAGGACACCGTGATCTTTTCGGCCAATGCGATGGAAAACATCCGCTACGGCCGCCCCGGCGCCAGCGATGCGGAGGTGATCGCGGCGGCGAAGATGGCAGCGGCCCACGAATTCATCGAGCGCCTGCCGGAAGGCTATCGATCCTTCCTCGGCGAACGCGGCGTACGCCTGTCCGGCGGCCAGCGCCAGCGCATCGCAATCGCGCGCGCGTTGCTCAAGAACCCGCCGCTACTGCTGCTCGACGAAGCCACCAGCGCACTCGATGCAGAATCAGAGCGCCTGGTGCAAGGTGCGCTGGAAGCGGCCATGGTCGGCCGCACCACGCTGGTCATCGCGCACCGGCTGGCGACCGTACAGCGCGCCGACCGCATCATCGTGATGGAGCACGGCCGCATCGTCGAAAGCGGCACGCATGCGTCGCTGGTCGCCGCCGGCGGCCTGTACGCGGGACTGGCGGCGCTGCAGTTCGGCCACGCCTGAGGCGGCGCCGATCCATAGTCCCGATGCGCCGCGCCCGGCTCCGCGTTGACGGTAACATTGACGGTAAAATACGGGCTTTTACAGCGGCGCCGCGCCGGCTGTCCCCCATCACGGATCACACATAAAGATCACACTATGAAGCAGTATCTGGACCTGGTACGTACGATTCTCGATACCGGCACCTGGCAGGAAAACCGCACCGGCATCCGCACCATCAGCATTCCGGGCGCCATGATGCGCTTCGATCTGCAGAAGGACGGCTTCCCGGCGGTCACCACCAAGCGCCTCGCGTTCAAATCCGTGATCGGCGAACTGGTCGGCTTCCTGCGCGCCTCGCGCAGCGCCGCGGATTTCCGCGAACTCGGCTGCAAGGTCTGGGACCAGAACGCCAACGAAAACGCCGAATGGCTGGCCAATCCCTACCGCCTCGGTGAGGACGACCTGGGTCCGGTCTATGGCGTGCAGTGGCGCGCATGGCCGGCCTACAAGCTGATCGAGTCCGACCGCAAGGCGCAGATCCAGGATGCGCAGCAGCGCGGCTTCCGCGTGGTCGGCGTGGTCAAGGATCAGGGCACCGACAAGGTGCTGCTGTACAAGGCGATCGACCAGTTGCGCGAATGCCTGGACACCATCATCAAGAATCCGGGCAGCCGCCGCATCCTGTTCCACGGCTGGAACTGCGCCGAGCTCGACGCCATCGCGCTGCCGGCCTGCCACCTGCTGTACCAGTTCATCCCGAACGCGACGACCAAGGAAATCTCGTTGTGCCTGTACATCCGCAGCAACGACATCGGCCTCGGCGCGCCCTTCAACCTGGCCGAAGCCGCCGCCCTGCTGCACGTGGTCGGCCGCCTGACGGGCTACACGCCGCGCTGGCTCACCTATTTCATCGGCGACGCGCACATCTACGAGAACCATCTGGACATGCTGAAGGAGCAGTTGCAGCGCGAGCCGTATCCGTCGCCGCGGCTGGTGCTGTCGGACCGGATTCCGGATTACGCGGCGACTGGCAGATTTGAACCGGAATGGCTGGAGAAACTGGAACCGCTGGATTTCTCGCTGGAAGATTATCAGCATCATGCGCCGTTGACGGCACCGATGGCGGTTTGAGAATTGAAGTGACAACCAGGTAATTGACCTCATGCCCGCACACCTGACCCTCGTCGTCGCCGTCGATGCCCACAACGGCATCGGCATCAACAACCAGCTGCCCTGGCACCTGCCGGAAGACCTCGCGCATTTCAAGCGCACCACCTCCGGCCATCCGATCATCATGGGCCGCAAGACCTTCGATTCGATCGGCCGCCCGCTGCCGAACCGCCGCAACATCGTCATCACGCGCAATGCCGAATGGCAGCATGACGGCGTGGAAGCCGTGACGTCGATCGCCGCGGCAATCGCACTGGTCGGCGACGCGACGGCCTTCATCATCGGCGGCGGCCAGATCTTTGCCGACACCATGACGGTAGCCGATCGCCTGGTCGTCACGCACATTGCCAAGACCTTCGACTGCGACGCCTTCTTCCCGGCCATCGACCCGACCGTCTGGCAGGAAACGGCGCGCGAATCGCATCATTCCGACGCCGCCGGATTCGACTACGCCTACGTCACCTACGACCGCCGCGCGCCCAAGGCATAAGCAGCTTGTCACCCGGCAGTCACAATGCCGCCCTAGAGTGTGGAACTTCGCACACAGGGTGGCAGTTTTCCCCCTCTCGCGGTCCATATCTGCGAAAATTCGCTTTTTCCAAACGGCGCCCCTGAACCGCGCCGCGCCCTGCCATCCGCCTTGCTGGAGACTTCATGAAATTCCGTTTTCCCATCGTCATCATCGATGAAGACTACCGTTCCGAAAACACGTCCGGACTCGGCATCCGCGCGTTGGCGGAAGCGATCGAGAAGGAAGGCATGGAAGTGCTGGGCGTGACGAGTTACGGCGATCTGTCGCAGTTCGCGCAACAGCAGTCGCGCGCCTCGGCCTTCATCCTGTCGATCGACGACGAGGAGTTCGGCGCCGGCTCGTTCGAGGAAACCGATTACGCGCTGAAGTCGCTGCGCGCCTTCGTCGAGGAAATCCGCCACAAGAACGCCGACATCCCGATCTACATGTACGGCGAGACGCGCACCTCGCGCCACATCCCGAACGACATCCTGCGCGAGCTGCACGGCTTCATCCACATGTTCGAGGACACGCCGGAATTCGTCGCGCGCCACATCATCCGCGAAGCCAAGTCGTATCTGGACAGCCTGTCGCCGCCGTTCTTCCGCGCACTCGTCGAATACGCACAGGACGGTTCGTACTCGTGGCACTGCCCCGGCCACTCGGGCGGTGTCGCCTTCCTCAAGTCGCCGATAGGCCAGATGTTCCACCAGTTCTTCGGCGAGAACATGCTGCGCGCCGACGTCTGCAATGCGGTCGAGGAACTCGGCCAACTGCTCGATCACACCGGCCCGGTCGCCAAGTCCGAGCGTAATGCGGCGCGCATCTTCAATGCCGACCACTGCTACTTCGTCACCAACGGCACCTCAACCTCGAACAAGATGGTCTGGCATTCGACCGTCGCGCCCGGTGATATCGTAGTGGTTGACCGCAACTGCCACAAGTCGATCCTGCACTCGATCATCATGACCGGCGCGATCCCGGTGTTCCTGATGCCGACGCGCAACCACCTCGGCATCATCGGCCCGATTCCATTGAGCGAATTCTCGATGGACAACATCCGCAAGAAGATCGAGGCCAACCCGTTCGCGCGCGAAGCCGTCAACAAGAAGCCGCGCATCCTGACCATCACGCAATCGACCTACGACGGCGTGATCTACAACGTCGAAACGCTGAAGGACATGCTCGACGGCGAGATCGACACCCTGCACTTCGACGAAGCCTGGCTGCCGCACGCGACCTTCCACGACTTCTACAAGAACATGCATGCGATCGGCAAGGACCGTCCGCGTGCCAGCAAGTCGCTGATCTTCTCGACGCAATCGACGCACAAGCTGCTGGCCGGCCTGTCGCAGGCCTCGCAGATCCTGGTGCGCGAATCCGAGAGCGTGAAGCTCGACCAGGATGCCTTCAACGAAGCCTACCTGATGCACACCTCGACCTCGCCGCAGTATTCGATCATCGCCTCGTGCGACGTCGCCGCCGCCATGATGGAAGCGCCGGGCGGCACCGCGCTGGTCGAGGAAAGCATCCTCGAAGCGCTCGACTTCCGCCGCGCCATGCGCAAGGTCGAAGCCGAATGGGGCGACAAGGACTGGTGGTTCCAGGTCTGGGGCCCGGACAACTTCGCCGAGGACGGCATCGGCTCGCGCGAGGACTGGATGATCCGTGCCGAGGACAACTGGCACGGCTTCGGCAACCTCGCACCCGGCTTCAACATGCTGGACCCGATCAAGGCCACCATCGTCACGCCCGGCCTGTCGCTGGACGGCAAGTTCGGCGAATCGGGCATTCCGGCTTCCATCGTCACCAAGTACCTGGCCGAACACGGCGTCATCGTCGAGAAATGCGGCCTCTACTCGTTCTTCATCATGTTCACCATCGGCATCACCAAGGGCCGCTGGAACACGCTGCTGACCGCGCTGCAGCAGTTCAAGGACGACTACGACAAGAACCAGCCGATGTGGCGCATCCTGCCCGAGTTCGCCGCCGCCAACCCGCGCTATGAACTGGTCGGCCTGCGCGACCTGTGCCAGATGATTCACGACTTCTACAAGGCCTACGACGTGGCGCGCCTGACGACCGAGATGTACCTGTCGGACATGCAGCCTGCAATGAAACCGTCAGACGCCTTCGCCAAGATGGCGCACCGCGAGATCGAACGCGTCGCCATCGACGACCTCGAAGGCCGCGTGACTTCCATCCTGCTGACGCCGTACCCGCCGGGCATTCCGCTGCTGATTCCGGGCGAGCGCTTCAATCGCACCATCGTCGATTACCTGCGCTTCGCACGCGACTTCAACGAAAAATTCCCGGGCTTCGAGACCGACGTGCACGGCCTCGTCACGCGCGAGGTGGACGGCAAGCGCGGCTACTTTGTCGATTGCGTGAAGCAATAGGAGCGCAGTCATGAAACCGCGCATCTCGGTCATCACGCTGGGCGTCGATGATCTCGAACGCGCGGTGGTGTTTTACCGCGATGGACTGGGACTGCCGACGGAAGGTATCGTCGGCACCGAGTTTGCGCACGGCGCGGTCGCCTTCTTCGATCTGCAGGCAGGACTCAAGCTCGCGCTGTGGCCGCGTGCCAGTATTGCGCACGATACGGGACTACCCGCCACGCCACCGTGCCCGACCAATTGCACCATCGGCCACAACGTCGCCTCGCGCGAAGAAGTCGATGCCGTGATGGCGCAAGCCGAGGCGGCCGGTGCCGTTATCGTCAAGCCGGCGCACGCCACGTTCTGGGGCGGCTACGCCGGCTACTTCCAGGATCCCGACCGTCACGTATGGGAAGTCGTCTGGAACCCGCAGTTCGCCCTGCCCGACTGAATTGCGGTAAGGTCATGAAGACCGTTCGTTCCGCTCGCAATCGTCAGGAGGCATCATGGCCGTACGCATCGTCAGGCTGGGCAGCGCCCGCGCGCCCAATGAAGGCCTACGCATAGGCACCGTGCGGCGCCCGCCGCGCGGCATTCCCAAATCGGAGTTTGCGGAACAGGACTGGTACGACGTCTGGTTTCCCAATCTGGCGCCGTCGCCGGAAACGCTCAAGTTCGCGCATCAGGCCAGGACGCCGGCCGACTGGCGCGCCTTCTTCAACCGCTATCGCGCCGAAATGAGCGCGCCGGACAGCCAGCATGCAATCGAATTGCTGGCTGCTCTGTCGCACACGACGGACTTCTCGGTCGGCTGCTATTGCGAGGACGAGGCGCACTGCCACCGCTCCATCCTGCGCACGCTGCTCGCCAAACACGGCGCGAAGATCGCCGGATGACCTACAATACCCGTCGTCCCGTCTTCCTCCAAAGAGCATAACGATGCGCAGAATTCCGCTATTTCTTCTCGGCCTGATTTTCAGTACCACTGCCCTTGCGATCGATACACAGCGCGTCGTCAAGCATGGCGTACTGCCGCATACGGGTCAGGCGGTAGTAGTGGCGGAAGGAGATCTGGAACCGCGCAGCATCGGCAGCTACGCGGTACGGCTGTATGCAAAGAACGATCCGGCCTATCCCTACGACCGCTTCGTAGCCGGTATCGTCCACACGCGCAACGGCGTGGTCGATGCGCTGCGCTTCGAGGACATCGACGGCGACAACAAGCCGGAAATCGTGGTGATCGTGCGCTATACGGGCAGCGGCGGCTTCATCAGTGCCGACGCCTTCGCGCCGCATGGCAAGACCCTGCGGTTGGTATCCTCGATCGCCGGCCTGCCGGCCGACCAAGACCCCATCCTTGTGCTCAAGCGCAAGCGCGGCAAGCGGCGTTGAGGCCTGGCAGCGACGACTGCCCTAGCCCGCCAGCAATCCCACCAGACCGCCGCCCAGCAGCAGCCACAGCGGATGCAGCCGCGTCTTCCATGACAGCAAGGCGGTGCACGCCGTGATCAGCGCCAGCCACCAGTTGTGGTCCGATGCATGCGCGATCAGCGCCGCGCTGGCCGCGACCACGCCCGCCGTCACCGGCACCAGCCCGGCCTGCACGTGACGCCGCCACGGATGATCCTTGTAGCGTCCCCATGCATGCAGCGCCATCATCGTGAGGATCGAGGACGGACCGAACTTGGCGACGGATGTCACCACGAAGCCGGCCCAGCCCGCCACGTGCCAGCCGATCAGCGGCACGATCATCATGTTCGGCCCCGGCGCAGCCTGACTCAGGGCAAACAGCGCGCTGAATTCCTGCGCCGTCATCCAGTGGTGGATGTCCACCACCTGCCGCTGCATTTCCGGCAGTACCGTATTGCCGCCGCCGAAGGCAAGCAAGGCAAGTTCGGAAAAGATCAGCGCCAGCGCGATCAGGGTCTGCATCATTTGCGCAGCCTCGAGACGAGCAAAATGCTGAGCGGCGTCATCACCAGCATGGTCCACAACAGCGGCAGGCGCAGCAAGGCAATCGCCGCAAAGCTGACGAGCGCCACCGCAATCGTCGGCAAGCCGCCGCGCAACTGCCGCACGATCTTGATCGCCATCGCCACCAGCAGGCCGGCCGCAGCCGCAGCCAGCCCCGCGAACATGTGCTCGACCTGCGGATCGTTCTGGTAGCGCTGGTACAGCACGCCGAGCAGCACCACCGTCATCGACGGCACCGCGATCAGTCCCAGCAGACCCGCGATGCCACCGCGCACGCCGCGAAAACGCATGCCGACCGCGACCGACATGTTGATCATGTTCCCGCCCGGCAGAAACTGGCACAGCCCGAGCATCTCGGTGAACTCGTCCTCGCTGAGCCAGCGCTTCTGCTCGACCAGCATGCGATGCGCAAGCGGCAGCGCACCGCCGAAGGCCATCATGCCAAGGCCGAGAAAACCGAGAAACAACTGTTGCGTGGTCGGTGGCGGCGCATGCGCCGGCTCCGGCAATGCGGATTCGCCTGTCGCCTCTGTCGATTCGGGAGTGTCTTTCATGCGCAAAGGTTACGCGCCTGCCGGCATGGTGTCCAACGGCGGGTCATATCAGGGAAACGTCCGGATGAAACGGTGGAAGGAATGCTGTCATGTCGCAATACGTCACGCTGTACGGCGCAAAACAAAACGCCGTCACATGGACGGCGTTTGATGGATGATCAGGTCTTCGGCAGTGTCACGCCATGCTGGCCCTGGTACTTGCCGCCGCGATCCTTGTACGAGGTTTCGCAGACTTCGTCGCTCTCGAAGAACAGAACCTGCGCACAGCCCTCGCCGGCATAGATTTTCGCCGGCAGCGGCGTCGTGTTCGAGAATTCCAGCGTCACATAGCCTTCCCATTCCGGCTCGAACGGCGTCACGTTGACGATGATGCCGCAGCGCGCATACGTCGATTTGCCCAGGCAGATCGTCAGCACCGTACGCGGAATGCGGAAGTATTCGACGGTGCGCGCGAGCGCAAACGAGTTCGGCGGGATGATGCAGACGTCGCCCTTGAAATCGACGAACGATTTCTCGTCGAAGTTCTTCGGATCGACGATCGTCGAATTGATGTTCGTGAAGATCTTGAATTCGTCCGCGCAGCGAATGTCGTAGCCATACGACGAGGTGCCGTAGGAAACGATCTTCTGTCCGTTCGCCTCGCGCACCTGTCCCGGTTCGAACGGTTCGATCATGCCGTGCTGCTCCGCCATGCGGCGTATCCATTTGTCGGATTTGATGGACATATTCTTTGCTTTGCGTCGAGGGTTGAGGGGAATCTGGCAATTTTACGCGAAACTCTTAAGAGAGAAACACCTACCAGTCTCAATATCCCTCCTAAGCGTCGCATCGTTCCACATGACTTACAACGCCGTGAACAAAGAAAATAACTTTTTAACGATAAAAACACCCAAACCTTTGGATTACTTATTCGCCCGAAAGGAAGAACAGCCTTGAACGTTGTGGGACTCCCAGAAAATTGTTAAGCTCGCCGCTTTGGTGCATCTCTTATCAAAAGCTATTATTCCAATATGATTACATTCGCCATTATTGTGATTTTATCCTTCGTCATATATTCCATACTCAAAGGAAAATCACGTAAAAACCACATCGATTATTTGAGAGCAGTTCGTGATCTCGATGCCAGCATCGCGCAAGGACAGAAAAACAGCGTGCCTTCGTGGCTCAAAAATGACGACAAAGAACGTCAGTTTACAAATGCGGTGCTCGCACTTATTCGTAAAACTACCGTGCCTTTAACCTATGCCGTCAGAGGATTCATGTCTCCAGATGCATCAGCAGTTTTGTTCGGTTTAGCTGCCAATATGGAGACACAAGGCGCCACGTTTATCGAACAACAAATTGCGGCAGTCAGATATATCGAAGAAAACTGGAATCAACTTTCACTCAATGATCAGGATAGCTTTCGAAAGGAAACTCTACTGGAAGAAATGACTTATAAAGCAAATATAAGATAATCTCGCTACCATCCAATATTGGCCTTTAGAATTGATCGCGCAACACGACCTTATGGAAACAGAAAGAAGTCGTGTTCATTGATCAAAATATCGCCGTCAGATTTCTCTCCTAGCTACATCTAACGCTGCATCGATTCCCACACCTTCTGCAACCGCTTGATCGACACCGGCATCGGCGTCCGTAATTCCTGCGCGAACAGCGACACGCGCAGTTCCTCCAGCATCCAGCGATACTCGATCATCTTCGGATCGCCATAGCGATCCTTCAGCGCCCGCTGCCACGGCTGCGCCGCCTGCTGCCATTCGGCCATGGTTTTCGCGTCGCGCGCGGGATCGGCGCGCAGCTTGTCGATGCGCGTGGCCATCGCCTTCAGGTAGCGCGGGAAATGCGATAGCTGCGTGTAGTCGGTATCGGCAATGAAGCGCTTTCCGATCAGTGCTTGCAGTTGTGCCTGCATGTCGTTGAACGCCGGCGTGTGCGCCTTCACCGTCTGCAGCTTCTTCGGCAACGCATGGTATTCGGCGAGGATGGTGCCGGCCAGGCGTGCGATCTCGTTGACCAGCAGGCCGAGGCGGGACTTGCCTTCGTCGCGGCGCGTGTTGAATTCCTGCGCGTTCTTCGGCAGCGGTTCCTGCAGGCAGGCGCGTTCCAGTCCCTTCTCGATGATCTGATCGCGCAGCTCTTCCTGCGAACCGAGCGCCATGAACTGCATGCCCATTTGCTGCAGGCCGGGGATGTTCTTGTCGAGGAACTTCAGCTGTTCCTTCAGTTGCAGCGCAAACAGGCGGCGCAGGCCGATGCGATGCGTGCGCGCGGCTTCGTCGGGATCGTCGAAGACTTCGATGTCGCAATGCGTCTTGCGGTCAACCAGCGCCGGGAAACCGATCAGCTTCTGCTTGCCGCGCTGGATTTCCAGCAGTTCGGGCAGTTCGCCGAAGGTCCAGCCGGTCAGGTTCTGGTGTTCGGCTGAGGTCGAAGCTGACGCATTCTGCTGTCCGCCCTTCGCCGGCGCAGCGGCCGGCTTGCCCGTCGAAGCCGTCGTCTGTTCGGCCACGGTCGGCGCGGTTTTCTCGGCCAGGCGCTGGAAACTTTCGCGCGCCTGCCCGCCGAGTTCCGACCGCAGCGCACCAAGGTTGCGTCCCATTTCCAACTGGCGGCCGTGCTCATCGATCACCTTGAAGTTCATGAAGTGATGCGCCGGCAGCGTTTCGAGCTTGTAGTCGGTGGTCCTGGTCATCACCGTAGTCTGCTCGCGCACGTCGGCGATCACGGCGTCGAGCAGGCTGCCACGACCGAAGGTGTGCTTGTCCTGCACGCGGTCGCAGAAGCCGGCGGCGTAATCCGGCAGCGGCACGCAATGGCGGCGCAGCTTCTGCGGCAACGATTTCAGCAGCAGGTGCACTTTCTCCTTCAGCATGCCGGGTACCAGCCATTCGCTGCGGTCGGCCGAGACCTGGTTCAGCGCATACAGCGGCACGGCAAGCGTGACGCCGTCGCGCGGCGAGCCGGGTTCGAAGTGATAGGTCAGGCCCATCTCGATGCCGGCCACGTTCATCGCCTTCGGGAACAGTTCGGTCGTCACGCCGGCCGCTTCGTGCCGCATCAGATCGTCGCGGTTCAGGTAGAGCAGCTTCGGTTCATTGGCCGACGCATCCTTGATCCACTTCTCGAAACCGATGCCGTTGACCACGTCGGCCGGAATCTGCTTGTCGTAGAAGGCGGCGATCAGGTCGTCGTCAACCAGCACGTCGATGCGGCGCGACTTGTGTTCGAGGTTTTCGATCTCGCGCACCAGCTTGTGGTTGTGCGCGAAGAATGGCAGGCGCGTGTCGAAATCGCCGCCGACCAGCGCATCGCGGATGAAAATCTCGCGCGCTTCGGTCGGATTGATGAGGCCGTAGTTGATGCGGCGCTGGCTATAGACGACGAGGCCGTAAAGCGTCGCGCGTTCATAGGCCGAAACCTGCGCCGTGCGCTTTTCCCATCGCGGCTCGCCGTAGGATTTCTTCAGCAGATGACCGGCCACGCGTTCCAGCCATTCGGGCTGAATCTGCGCAATGCAGCGCGCGTACAGCCGCGACGTATCGATCAATTCTGCGGCCATGATCCACTTGCCGGCCTTCTTGGACAGCGACGAGCCGGGCCAGATGTGGAACCTGATGCCGCGCGCACCTAAATAGTGAGGCTCGTCCTCGGCCTTGAAGCCGATGTTGCCGAGCAAGCCGGTCAGCAGCGCCGTATGCAGTTGTTCGTAGGTCGCCGGCAGTTCGTTCAGCCGCCAGCCCTGCTCGCGCACGATGGTCAACAGTTGCGAATGCACGTCGCGCCATTCGCGCAGCCGCAGTTGCGACAGGAAATTGGCGCGGCATTCTTCCTGCAATTGCCGGTTGGTCTTCTTGTGCTCGATGGCTTCCTGGAACCACTTCCAGATTTTCAGGTAACTCTGGAATTCGGATTTGTCGTCGGCGAATTTCTTGTGCGCGGTGTCGGCCGCGTTCTGCGCTTCCATCGGCCGGTCGCGCGGGTCCTGCACCGACAGCGCCGAGGCGATGATCAGCATTTCGGTCAGGCAGGCATTCTGCCGCGCGGCGAGGATCATGCGGCCGACGCGCGGATCGAGCGGCAGGCGCGCCAGTTCGCGGCCGAGTTTGGTCAGGCGGTTGTCGTCATCGACGGCGCCGAGTTCCTGCAGCAATTGATAGCCGTCGGCGATCGCGCGGCCCAATGGCGGTTCGATGAAGGGGAATTCCTCGACGTCCGTCAAATGCAAGGACTTCATCCGCAGGATGACGGACGCCAGCGACGAACGCAGGATTTCCGGATCGGTGAATTTCGGCCGCTGCAGATAATCCTGCTCGTCATACAGCCGGATGCAGACGCCGGCGGCGACGCGGCCGCAACGGCCGGCGCGCTGGTTGGCGGCAGACTGCGCGACCGGCTCGATCTGCAACTGCTCGACCTTGTTGCGGTAGCTGTAACGCTTGACGCGCGCCAGGCCCGCGTCAACCACGTAGCGGATACCGGGCACCGTCAACGACGTTTCCGCAACGTTGGTCGCCAGCACGATGCGGCGCGCATTGGTCGGCTTGAAGATGCGTTCCTGCTCCTGTGCGGACAAACGCGCGAACAGCGGCAGGATTTCCACGTGCGGCGGGTGGTGCTTGCGCAAGGCTTCGGCGGCGTCGCGAATCTCTCGCTCGCCCGGCAGGAAAACCAGCACGTCGCCGGAGCCGATGCGCGCCAGTTCATCGACGGCATCCACCACCGCGTCCATCAGGTCGCGCTGGCTGCGCTCCTTCGCCGCCTGAGAAGAACGTCGTGCAGCGGCTGCATCAGAGGTCGCGTTCGGGTTGTTCTGCGCATTCGGCACGCGATCCTGCTCGACCGGCCGGTAGCGGATTTCCACCGGATACAAGCGGCCCGACACTTCGATCACCGGCGGCACCTTGTCGCCCTGCGTGAAATGCCGCGCGAAGCGCTCGGCATCGATGGTTGCGGAGGTGATGATGATTTTCAGGTCCGGCCGCTTTGGCAGCAGCTGCTTCAGGTAGCCGAGCAGGAAGTCGATGTTCAGGCTGCGCTCGTGCGCCTCGTCGATGATGATGGTGTCGTACTGGCGCAGCAGGGGATCGGTCTGTGTCTCCGCCAGCAGGATGCCGTCGGTCATCAGCTTGACCCACGCGCCTTCGCTCAGCGTGTCGTTGAAGCGCACCTTGTAGCCGACGTGTTCGCCGAGCGGCGTGCCGAGTTCCTGTGCGATACGCTTGGCGGTGGACGACGCGGCGATACGACGCGGCTGCGTGTGGCCGATCAGTCCGTGCTCGCCACGGCCGAGTTCGAGGCAGATCTTGGGCAACTGCGTGGTCTTGCCAGAACCGGTCTCGCCGCTGACGATGACGACCTGGTTGTTGCGCAACGCGCGGGCAATTTCCTCGCGCCGGCCGGAGACCGGCAGTTCCTCGGGGAAGGTGATCGACGGCAGCGGATGGCGCACCGGCGGCGCGGCCGGCGCGCGTTCGTTGCGGGGGCCGCGCGGGCGGCGCGACGGGGACGGTTTCTGACTGGATTCTGGTGCGGACATGTGGGGCGGATTATACAGGCCGCCGTGCCGGCGCACATGCGCTGGAAACTGCCGGCAGACGGCCGCGGAGCGTCGCAAACCCTGCCCGAAACCCTGGTCAACGACACGCATCGAAGGCGCACATTTGCCCCGGAGCCTGAGGCATAATGAACGCCATGGAAAATTCCGTTCAGTTCGTCCAGTGGCTGCGCTCGGTCGCGCCCTACATCCACGCCTTCCGTGGCCAGACTTTCGTGATCGCCTTTCCGGGCGAACTGGTCAAGGCCGGCGCCCTGCCGGTGCTGGCACAGGACCTTTCCCTGCTGCACGCGCTCGGCATCAAGGTCGTCATCGTGCACGGCTCGCGCCCGCAGGTCGAGGAACAGCTGGCGCTGCGCAACATGGCGCCGCGCTTTCACAACGGCCTGCGCGTCACCGATACGGCCGCCATGGAATGCGCGAAGGAAGCCGCCGGCGAACTGCGCCTCGACATCGAGGCCGCCTTCAGCCAGGGCCTGCCGAACACGCCGATGGCGCATTCGGAAATCCGCGTCATCTCGGGCAACTTCGTCACCGCACGGCCGCTGGGCGTGATCGACGGCGTCGATCTCGAACTGACGGGCGTCACGCGCAAGATCGCGCACGAGGTGATCCGCCCTATCGTCAATGCCGGCGGCCTGGTGCTGCTGTCACCGCTGGGCTTCTCGCCGACCGGCGAGGTCTTCAACCTCTCGATGGAAGACGTGGCGACCGCCGCCGCCATCGCGCTGCGCGCCGACAAGCTGATCTTCCTGACCGAGACGCCGCTGATGTCCAACGCGGCCGGCGACGAAATCCGCGAACTGACGGCGGCGCAGGCCGAAGCGCTGCTGAAGGCGAGCGAACTGCCGCCGGACGTGGCCTTCTATCTCGACCACTGCGTGCAGGCCTCGCGCCGCGGCGTGCCGCGCGCGCACATGGTGCCCTACGAGATCGATGGCTCGCCGCTGCTCGAAATCTTCACCCACGACGGCGTCGGCACCATGGTCAGCTACGAGAATCTCGAAAGCCTGCGGCAGGCGACCATCGAGGACGTCGGCGGCATCCTCAAGCTGATCGAACCGCACGAAGCCGACGGCACGCTGGTCAAGCGCCCGCGCGAACTGATCGAGCGCGAGATCGACCACTTCTCGGTGATCGAGCACGATGGCGTGATCTTCGGTTGCGCCGCGCTCTACCCGTTCCCGGCAGAGAACATGGCAGAGATGGCCTGCCTCATAGTCAGCCCCGATGCGCAAACCCAGGGCGACGGCGAGCGCCTGCTCAAGCACATGGAGAATCGTGCACGCGCGGCCGGCCTCAGGAAGCTGTTCGTGCTCACCACGCGCACCGCGCACTGGTTCCTCAAGCGCGGCTTCATGCCGGCCACCGTCGATACGCTGCCCAAGGATCGTCAGAGCATGTACAACTGGCAGCGCAAATCCCTGGTGTTCGTGAAGAATCTATAATGGCGGCATCGCATCCCGCCGGTGCCTGAGGGCGCCGGCATTCATTCAACCCGGTCCGCGCCGTCACGCATGGCGCGGCATGCTGCAAGCACAAAGGAAATTGGCATGACACGCATGATTCACTGCATCAAGCTCGACAAGGAAGCGGAAGGACTGGACTTCCCGCCGTATCCGGGCGAACTCGGCAAGCGCATCTACGAAAGCGTCTCGAAAGAAGCCTGGGCCGGCTGGCTCAAGCACCAGACCATGCTGGTCAACGAGAACCGCCTGAACCTGGCCGACGTGCGCGCGCGCAAGTATCTGGCAGCGCAGATGGAAAAGCACTTCTTCGGCGAAGGCGCCGACCAGGCGCAGGGCTACGTACCTCCGACCTACTGATCGCCGGGCGACTCAATGAAAAAGCCGACGCATGCGTCGGCTTTTTTGTTGCGGATCCCGATCATCGCCAGACGCTACGAATCGAGGAAGTTGACCTTCCCCGTCTTCACGTCGAGCATCGCGCCAATCACGCGAATTTCCTTGCGTTCCGCCATCTCGCGCAGCACCGGACTCTGATCGAGCAGGTTCTGCACGGTCAGGTGCACGTTCTTCTCGGCCACCGCATCGACGAACGGATAGTTGTGCGAACTGCGGTCGCTGCCGCCCACGTCGGGCGTCGCCTCCACCGCCGGCCGGATGCGTTGCAGCAGCCCGCTCAGATTGCCGAGCGCCACGCTGTCGCAGGCGCCCTTGACCGCACCGCACGAGGTATGGCCGAGGATGACGATCAGCCTGGCGCCCGCGACCTTGGCGCCGTACTCGAGGCTGCCGAGGATGTCCGGATTGACGATGTTGCCCGCCACGCGCGCGCTGAAGACATCGCCCACGCCGAGATCGAACACCTGTGTCGGCGCGGCGCGCGAATCGATGCAGCTGACGATGCTGGCGAACGGATACTGGCCATCGCGACCGGTTGCGGCGACCTGGCGCGGATAGTCATGCGCACCGCCCTTGCCTTCCGTATAGCGCGCGTTGCCATCCTTGAGCAGTTGCAGGGCCTGGTCCGGCGTGATCCGCTGTTGTTCCTGCGCGCTCATGACTGCAGGATGCGTATTCGCCACAGTCGGCTGCTGCGGCCCCTGCGCCGCACAGCCTGCCAGCACCAGTCCCAGCACCAGCGCACTGCCGGTCCGTACCCATTTTCCGTTTCTGCCTTGCTGCATCGACTACTCCTTTCATGGTTGGAAATGTAAATCGTTAATTGACAAAAATTTATCATAATTAACATTTTTTACACAATTCCATCCTGAAGAAAAGACGTCGTGCAGGCGGCGCTTTGCTGCCATTTTTCCGGCTGCATCACCGCGCCTTCATTGCTCGTTTTCCGCATATGGATATGGAAAAAGCTTCGTTGTCGTGTGGCAAACGCTTGAGTAATGTAGCTCACACTTTCTTAACAACGGAGGCGCATCATGAAACTCATCAAAACCCTGCTCGTCGCGGGCAGCCTGCTGCTCGGAACCGCCCACGCGGCGCCAAGCGACTTCCTCGTCAGCACCGACTGGCTCGAGAAGAACATCAGCGATCCCAAGCTGCGCCTGATCGAAGTCAGCGTGAATCCGGGCGTGTTCGAACGCGGCCACATCCAGGGCGCGACCAACTTCTCCTGGCATACCGATCTCGTCGATCCGGTGCGCCGCGACATCGTCAGCCAGCAGAACTTCGAGAAACTGCTGCGCAACGCGGGCGTCAATAACGACAGCACCGTGGTCCTCTACGGCGACAACAACAACTGGTTCGCCGCCTGGGGCGCCTGGGTGTTCGACATCTATGGCGTCAAGAACGTCAAGCTGCTCGACGGCGGCCGCAAGAAGTGGGAAGCCGAGAACCGTCCGCTGACGCCGGTGGCGATCCAGCACGCAGCCGGCAACATCAAGGTCGGCGCGGCCAATCCCAAGCTGCGCGCCAACCTGGGTGACGTAGTGGCGGTCGCCAACAAGCAGAGCGATGCCAAGCTGGTCGATATCCGCTCGGCTGACGAATACAACGGCAAGGTGTTCGCACCGGCCGGCGTGCAGGAACTGGCGATCCGTGCCGGCCACGTGCCGGGTGCAGCCAACGTGCCGTGGGGCCAGGCAGTCGCAGCCGACGGCACCTTCAAGACGGTCGATGAGCTGAAGAAGGTCTATGGCGCGGTCGGCATCGACGGCAGCAAGCCGATCATCACCTACTGCCGCATCGGCGAACGCTCGAGCCATACCTGGTTCGCGCTGTCCAAGCTGCTTGGCTATGACGTGCGCAACTACGACGGTTCGTGGACCGAATACGGCAACGCGGTCGGCGTGCCGGTTTCCAACCCGGCCGGCACGGTCTGGGGCGGCAAATAATGGTCGAGATCAATGGCTGAAGCGGCACTGCCGCCCCTGCGGCGGCTGGTGCCGGCTGCCCTCGTTCTCGGTGCCGCACTCCTGTTCGCGTCCGCTCTCGGCAGCATTGCCGGCAGCGGGCGCGAACTTGCGTTGGCGGCGCTGCTCGGCACGGCATTCGGCATCGTTCTGCAGCGCTCGCGCTTCTGCTTCTTCTGCGTGAGCCGCGACTTTCTCGACCGGCGCGACGCGCGCGGCCTGCTCGGCATCGTCGCCGCGCTGGCGGTCGGCATCCTCGGCTATCACCTGATCTTCGGCGCCTTCCTGCCGGTGCCCGCGCCGGGACGGCTGCCGCCGCAGGCGCACATCGGCCCGATCAGCTGGGTGCTGGCGGCGGGGTCGTTCGCGTTCGGCCTCGGCATGGCGCTGTCGGGCTCGTGCATCAGCGCGCACCTGTACCGTCTGGGCGAAGGCTCGGTGCTGTCGCCGTTCGCGCTGCTCGGCACGCTGTTCGGTTTCTTCCTCGGCTTCCTGAGCTGGAACACGCTGTACCTGGCGGCGATCCAGGAAGCGCCGGTGGTGTGGCTGCCGCACTCCTTGGGCTATGGCGGTTCGGTCGCGCTGCAGCTGGCGGCGCTGGCGGTGATCGCCGTGCTGCTGTGGCGCGCGCATCGCAATGTCGTTGCGGATGCAGCCGCTTCGCCCTGGCAGCGGCGCTGGCCGGCGGCGACCGGCGGCATCCTGGTCGGCGTCATCGGCGTGCTCGCCTATTTCCGTCTCGGGCCGCTCGGCGTCACGGCCGAACTCGGCAGCCTTGCGCGCACCGCGGCCGACGGTCTGCAGTGGCTGCCGGCACGGCTCGAGGGACTCGATACCTTCTCCGGCTGCGCCACGCGCATCAAGGAAACGCTGTGGTCGCAGAACGGCGCCTTCGTCCTGGCGCTGATCCTGGGCGCGCTGGCGGCAGCGCTGTCGGCCGGCGACTTCAAGCCGCGCCGGCCCGCCGCCGGCGAAGTGCTGCGCGCGACGTTCGGCGGCGTACTGATGGGCTGGGGTGCGATGGTCGCGCTCGGCTGCACGGTCGGTACGCTGCTGTCGGGCATCATGGCCGGCGCGGCATCGGGCTGGGTCTTTGCCGTGTTCATGTTCGGCGGGCTGTGGCTGGGCTGGCGCGCACGGCGCCGCTGCGGCTGGAACTGACGAGCGCCTGAAAACGGCCCGCTGCGAACCGCTACCGATTCCCTTACTGCATGCGGGCGTAGCGCCCCGGCGGCTGCCCGACATAACGGCTGAATGCAGTGCTGAACGTGCTTGCCGACCCGTAACCGACCCGTTCGGCGACCGTCGCAATCGCGAGGTCGTGCTTGCGCAGCAAGTCTTTGGCGAGCGCCATACGCCATGCCAACAGATACTCCATAGGCGGTAACCCCACGGCACGAGTGAAGCGCTCGAAGAAAGCGGATCGCGACAATGCGGCGTGCCTTGCCAGCTCCTCGACCGTCCAGGGCCGGGCCGGTTCGCCATGCATAAGCCGCATCGCCGCCGCAAGCCTGTCGTCGGCCAGGCCACGCAACAAGCCTGCCGGCAGGATCTCTTCGGCAGCGGACCGCAGCGCTTCGACAAGCAACACTTCCACCAGCCTGGCGAGAACATGATCACGGCCCGGACGCTGCGCTATGGCTTCCTCCCGAACGAGTCGAACCACTACGGACAGCCGCTCCGCGCCGCGTACGTGCACCAGCACCGGCAACAGCGATACCAGCAACGATGCATCGGGAGAGCCAAAAAGAAAGTGCCCTCCCAGCATGCGCACGTCGGCTCTGCCGCTTCGTCTCCCATGACGCACCTCGCCCGCCGGGGAAGGCGTCATTTTCGGATCGATGTACGACGGTGTCACAGGCTCGAAACCGGACATGACGAAACCGGGCGTTGCAGGCATCAGCACAAAATCGCCCGCCTCGAGCGTAAGCGCCTCTTGCCCTTCGACCTTGAGCAGACAGCTGCCTTCGAGGACGGTACAGAAGCTGGGCTGCTCGAAGGCGGAGTAGCGAACGCCCCATCGGCCCGCTCCGCTGATGATCTTGCTGAACACGGTCCGAGGCTGGAGCAAGGCGATGACTTCCGAGAGCGGATCGACCATTTTTGGACTCTTGCAAACTAAATATGGATTTTTGATTGTAGTCCGTCCTGCATCCATTGGCTATCGTTGCGTCATCCCCACCCACTCAAGGAAACCTCATCATGAAAACGGTATTCATCACAGGCTGCTCCTCTGGCTACGGACTGGCAACGGCTCACCATTTCCACACGCAGGGCTGGAACGTGATCGCCGCGATGCGAACGCCTCGGAAAGAATTGTTACCCAGTTCGCCACGGATGACTGTACTGGCTCTCGACGTCACCAAGCCGGAAAGCATCGCCGTCGCACTGGAAAAATGCGGCCCCATCGATGTACTCGTCAACAATGCAGGAATCGGGCTCTTCGGCGCTTTCGAGGCGACTCCGATGGCCACGGTACGCGAAGTGTTCGAAGCCAACACCTTTGGTGCGATGGCGATGACACAGGCCGTTCTGCCGCAATTCCGCGCCCGTAAATCGGGGACGATCGTGAACGTGACATCGAGTGCAACGCTGGCTCCGTTTCCCCTCGTCGCGGCGTACACCGCCAGCAAGACGGCGGTCGAAGGCTTCACCGCTTCGCTTGGCTTAGAACTCGAAGCGTTCAATGTGCAGGTAAAACTGGTCGAACCCGGTTACGCGCCTTCCACGCGTTTTACCGAGAACGGTCGGCAACGCATGCAGGGCTTGATTCCCGAGCCATACCAAACCTTCGCTCAGGCATGCTTTGCCGCGCTGGGACAGCCTTCCGCCGTGACGTATGAATCCGACGTTGCGCAGACTGTATGGCGGGCTGTCAATGACGAGTCGGAAACCCTGCGCTTTCCGGCCGGCGCCGATGCGCTCGCGCTCGCACAAGCGAATTGCACAGATCGGGCAGCGCCGATGCCGAACCCATGAGACGGTAAGAGTGTGAACGCCGACCGGTACGGCAAACGCTAACGCTCGATCGGAATGATCTTCTTGCGATACAGATTGCCGGTCGCCAGCAAGATCTCGCGCAGCAGGAAGATGAAGCCCAGCACCAGGCAGAACATCGCGAGGATGAAGAACACGGCGATGAACTTGGAGAGGTCGAGATTCAGCGCATCGCCGACGAACAGCGAAGCGATCACCAGGCTGACCATCAGCGCACAGGCGGTGCTGAGCACGATGGCGCGGTTGATCAGGTGGGCGCGCGGATACAGCGTGTTGAGCTCGTCCTGCAGTTCGGGCCGCGACAGGTCGTCGGCCTCGCGCAGGCGTTCTTCCAGCACGCGCGAGCGGTCGGTGATGCGGCCGAGGCGGTTGGTCAGCACGGTCAGCGTGGTGCCGACGCCCGTCAGCAGGAACACGGGCGCGACCGAGAGCTGGATGATGTGGCCGATGTCGGAGACCTGGATTTCCATGTCGTCTATTCGTCAGAGTGAGCGGGAAGAAGGCGCGCTGCCATTATGCCTGCGCGCCGGGTCCCTCGGTCAAGCGTTTGCCACCAGCGGCGCGCCCTGCTTCACTTCGCCGCCGAGCGCCTGCACCAGGTCGCCCAGCAGTTTGCTCAGTTCGCCCGTCATCAGCATGATGTCGGATTCGAAGCGTTCGTCGTCGTTCTTGGCGGTGACGTCGCTGTCTTCCTTCAACACATCCAATGGCGCCACGCGCTTGATGGTCAGGTTCTCGGTCAGCACGAAGGAGATGCGGTCGGCCCAGGTCATCGCCAGGCGCGTGCACTGCTTGCCGGCCGCGACGTGGCGGCGCACGTCTTCCGGATCCAGCGTGTGACGCACGTAGCGCACGGTCGCCTTGCTTTCGGTATTGGCGCGCAGCTCGGTGTCCTGATCGACGGTGAAGCCGCCCGGCGCCTCGTCGGCGACCAGCCAGTCGGTCATGGCGGCCACCGGCGACTGCGCCACGCGCAGCGTTTCCAGCGGCAGCTTGTCGATCGACTTGAACAGCAGCTTGAGCACTTCGTCGGCCTTGGCCGGGCTGCCGGCATCCACCACCAGCCAGCCGTTGACCGGATCGATCCAGACCCAGGTCGAGCGCCAGACGCTGAAGGCGCGCGGTAGCAGGTCGTCGGTGACCTGCTCCTTCAGTTCCTTCATCTGCTTGCGGCCCGGCTTGAAGCCTTGCTGCTCCTCGAGCTCGGCGGCCTTGATCTTGGTGACCTGGTTGATGACGGTGGTCGGCAGCAGCTTCTTCTCGGTGCCGAGCAGGATCAGCATCTGCTTGTTGACCGAATAGACGAGCTGGCCGTTTTCACGCGGCGAAATCCAGCCCTGGCTTTGCATCTCGAGGCTGGCGCACGGTTGGAAGGCATGCGGCGCGAGGTCGGCTTCCAGTTTTTCGGCGCTGACCTGCCACGGGGCGGGAAGACGATAGACCTGAAGATTCTTGAACCACATGGCTTGCTCCGGCAAAAAAGGGGGCTATTCTACACGCGCTCCCCCGCCCCGCAAGCAGGTCGCGTTTGGCACGTGTTGGCAGGCGGCCGCACCTTTTCCATCCGTATCGCTTGCCGGTATCTCCGCTGCATTTCGCGTGCATTTCTTGTGCTGCGGCCCCATGGAAGAAGGCGTTGCAAGGGTTATAATGTCGGTTGTTTTGCGCGGCATTACCGGCCGGAAACCCACTGCATCATCGACCATCGCTCCATGTCCAACAATTCAACCCGCAAGCCGATCGAAATCAAGATTTCCACCGTGGTCGCCGTCTCGGCCATCCTGCGCGAAGCCAACCTCGGCATCCTCGACCAGGCCATGCAGGACATGACCGGCGGCAATGCCGATTTCTTCGACGACGAATTCGCGGTCATCGACGTCGGCGCGCTCGACGCCGCCCTGACCATCGACTGGGCCGGCATCGTGGCGCTGCTGAAGGCCTATCGCCTCAATGCCGTCGCCGTGCGCAATGCCTCGCCCGAGATGCTGGCCGATATCGCCGCCCAGGGCCTGAGCATCGACGGTTCGCTCAAGCCGCGCGACGCCGCGGCGCACGAACCCGAGCAGGCCGAAATGCCGCTCGAGACGCCGGTCGAAGTCATCGAAGCGGCACCGGTCGCCGTCGAACCGCAGGTGCAGCCGGCCGCGCAGACCTTCCAGGCCGCTGCCACCATGATTGTCGATACCCCGGTGCGCGCCGGCCAGCGCATCTATGCGCGCGGCGCCGACCTCGTGATCACGGCTGCCGTCAACAACGGCGCCGAGGTGATCGCCGACGGCAGCATCCACGTCTATGCGCCGCTGCGCGGCCGCGCCCTGGCCGGCGCCAGCGGCAACACCGAGGCGCGCATCTTCACGCTGAGCATGGAGGCCGAACTGGTTTCCATCGCCGGCATGTACCGCACCTTCGAAAACGGCTTACCCGCCGACCAGGCACGCAAGACCATGCAGGTGCGTCTGGTCGGCGATCGCATCGACATGCTGCCGATCAAGGCAGCATAGGCGCAGTCATAACAACATCATTTATACGAAAGGGGCATCCTTTGGCAAAAATCATCGTCGTGACGTCAGGCAAGGGCGGCGTCGGCAAAACCACTTCCAGCGCAAGCTTCGCGTCCGGCCTCGCCATGCGCGGCCACAAGACCGTCGTCATCGATTTCGACGTCGGCCTGCGCAATCTCGACCTCATCATGGGTTGCGAGCGCCGCGTGGTCTATGATCTGATCAATGTCGTCAACCAGGAAGCCACGCTGAATCAGGCGCTGATCAAGGACAAGCACTGCGACAACCTGTTCGTACTGCCGGCCTCGCAGACGCGCGACAAGGATGCGCTGACCGAGGAAGGCGTGGAGCGCGTGCTCAACGACCTGAAGGCGATGGATTTCGAATACATCATCTGCGACTCCCCGGCCGGCATCGAGCACGGCGCCGTGATGGCGCTGACCTTCGCCGACGAAGCCGTGATCGTCACCAATCCGGAAGTGTCGTCGGTGCGCGATTCCGATCGCATCCTCGGCATCATCCAGGCCAAGTCGCGCCGCGCGCTCAATGGCGGCGAACCGGTCAAGGAACACCTGCTGATCACGCGCTACGTACCCAAGCGCGTTGACGCCGGCGAAATGCTGTCCTATACCGACGTGCAGGAAATCCTGCGCATTCCGCTGGTCGGCATCATCCCGGAATCGGAATCGGTGCTGCATGCATCGAACGCCGGCAACCCGGCCATTCACATCGAAGGCAGCGAAGTGTCCGAAGCCTACAAGGACGTCGTCGCCCGCTTCCTCGGCGAAGAGCGCCCGCTGCGCTACACCAGCTACGAAAAGCCCGGCCTGCTGCAACGTCTGTTCGGAGGTAAGTAATCATGTCGCTGCTCTCCTTCCTCTTCAATTCCAAGCCGAAAACCGCATCCGCGGCCAAGGAGCGGCTGCAGATCATCATCGCGCGCGAGCGCAACGGCCGCGCCGGTCCCGACTTTCTGCCGGCGCTGCACCAGGAACTGATCGCCGTGATCTCGAAATACGTGAAGGTCAATCCGGAAGACATCAAGATTTCGCTCAACAGCCAGGGCAACCTCGAAGTGCTGGACGTGAACGTGGTGCTGCCGGAAGACATGGAGCCGGGCGAGGTCAAGCCGGCTTGAATGAGTAATGTCTTTCTGGATTCCCGCCTGCGCGGGAATCCAGAGCGCACCGCAAACAGACCTTTTCCCTGCACACATCATTGCCGTCACTAGCGCTTGAAAGGAATACCGCATGAAAACCAAAGCCGCCGTCGCCTGGAAAGCAGGCCAACCGCTGACCATCGAGGAAGTCGAACTCGGAGGTCCGCGCGAAGGCGAGGTGCTGGTCGAGATCAAGGCCACCGGCATCTGCCACACCGATTACTACACGCTGTCCGGCGCCGATCCGGAAGGCATCTTCCCGGCCATCCTCGGCCATGAAGGCGCGGGCGTGGTGGTTGACGTCGGCCCCGGCGTGAAAAGCCTGAAGAAGAACGACCATGTCATCCCGCTCTACACGCCGGAATGCCGCGAGTGCAAGTTCTGCCTGTCGCAGAAGACCAACCTGTGCCAGAAGATCCGCTCCACGCAGGGCCGCGGCCTGATGCCGGATGCGACCAGCCGCTTCTCGCTCGACGGCAAGCCGATCTTCCACTACATGGGCACATCGACCTTCTCGAACTACATCGTGGTGCCGGAAATCGCGCTTGCCAAAATCCGCGAGGACGCGCCCTTCGACAAGGTCTGCTACATCGGCTGCGGTGTGACCACCGGCGTCGGCGCCGTGCTGTTCACGGCCAAGGTCGAAGCTGGCGCCAACGTCGTGGTGTTCGGCCTCGGCGGCATCGGCCTGAACGTGATCCAGGCCGCGCGCATGGTGGGCGCCGACAAGATCATCGGCGTCGATATCAATCCCGCGCGCGAAGAGATGGCGCGCAAGTTCGGCATGACGCACTTCGTCAATCCGAACGACGTCGAGAACGTGGTGGACGCCATCGTGCAGCTGACCGACGGCGGCGCCGACTACAGCTTCGAATGCATCGGCAACACCAAGGTCATGCGCCAGGCGCTCGAGTGCTGCCACAAGGGCTGGGGCAAGTCGATCGTGATCGGCGTGGCCGAAGCCGGCGCCGAAATCAGCACGCGTCCGTTCCAGCTCGTCACCGGCCGCGAATGGAAAGGCTCGGCCTTCGGCGGCGCACGCGGCCGCACCGACGTGCCGAAGATCGTCGACTGGTACATGGACGGCAAGCTCAACATCGACGATCTGATCACGCACACGCTGAAGCTGGACCAGATCAACGAGGGCTTCGACCTGATGAAGAGCGGCGAGTCGATCCGCTCCGTCGTCCTTTATTAATCGTGCTTTACTAAAACCGGAATCAAGTGGGGAAGAAGTGGAACTGATCAGCCAGCACAAGTGCTTCAACGGCATCCAGGGTTTTTACCGGATCGAATCGTCGACAGCCACCGGACTGCCGATGACCTTTTCGGTCTATCAACCGCCGCAGGCGAAACAGAAGAAGGTCCCGGTCCTGTTCTATCTGGCCGGCCTGACCTGCACCGAAGAGACCTTCATGATCAAGGGCGGCGCGCAGCGCTTCGCTGCCGAGCACGGCATCATGCTGGTCTCGCCCGATACCAGCCCGCGCCGCACCGGCATCAAGGGCGCGGCCGAAAGCTGGGACTTCGGCCACGGTGCCGGCTTCTATCTCGATGCCACGCAGCAGCCGTGGGCCGCGCATTTCCGCATGGAGACCTTCGTGGTGCAGGAACTGCGCGAGCTGATCCTGCGTGAATTCCCCGCCCTGCCTGACCGCATCGGCGTGTTCGGCCACTCGATGGGCGGCCACGGCGCGCTGACGCTGGCACTGCGCCATCCGGACATTTTCAGGTCGGTCTCGGCATTCGCGCCGATCACCGCTCCGTCGTTGTGCCCATGGGGCCAGAAGGCGTTCTCGAACTACCTCGGCAGCGACCAGTCGCAATGGGCGCAGCACGATGCAAGCCTGCTCATGCGCGAGCGCAAGACGCCGTTCCCGGACGGCATCCTGATCGATCAGGGCCTGGACGACCAGTTCCTCGAGGTCGAACTGCTGCCGCATCATTTCGAAGCGGCCTGCTGGGCCGCCGACCAGCCGCTGACGCTGCGCCGCCATGCGGGCTACGACCACAACTACTATTTCATCTCGACCTTCATGGAAGACCACATCGCCTTCCACAGCAGGCTGCTGAACAAGTAAGCGAGCCGATCTACAGAACGCTCCCGTTCGGGAGCGTTCTTTTTTGGCACTCCGGAAAATGGCGGCAACAAAAAAGGGATTCCATTCGGAACCCCTTTTTTCCTACGTGGCGCCAATGACCGCGCCTGTAACGATCGATCAGAACTCTTCCCAGTCGTCCGTACCGTTGCTGGAAACCGGCTTGGCAGGTGCCGCCGGTTTGCGCTGCGCGATGGCTGGCGCAGCCGCCGGACGCGCAATGGCGGGAGCCGAAGCACGCGCAGGTGCCGCCACTGCCGTCGATTGCACGGTGCGCGGCGCTGCAGGCGCGGCCGATACCACACCCGCGCCGATACGGAACACGCTGACGGCCTGCGCCAGGTTGCGCGCCTGATCCTGCAGCGATTCCGCTGCGGCAGCCGCTTCCTCGACCAGCGCCGCGTTCTGCTGCGTGACCTGATCCATCTGCGTGATGGCCTGGTTGACCTGCTCGATGCCGTCGCTCTGCTCCTGGCTGGCAGCGGTGATCTCGGCCATGATGTCGGCCACGCGTTTGACACCGTCGACGATCTCGTCCATGGTCGAACCGGCTTCCACCACCAGCTTGCTGCCGGCATCGACCTTCTCGACCGAGTCGTCGATCAGGCTCTTGATTTCCTTGGCGGCTGCTGCCGAACGCTGCGCGAGGTTGCGCACCTCGGTCGCGACCACGGCAAAGCCGCGGCCCTGCTCGCCGGCGCGTGCCGCTTCGACTGCCGCATTCAGCGCCAGGATGTTGGTCTGGAACGCGATGCCGTCGATGACGCCGATGATGTCGACAATCTTCTTCGACGAAGTGTTGATCTCGCCCATGGTGTTGACGACTTCCGACACCACGGTGCCGCCCTTGACGGCAACGCTCGAGGCAGCCACCGCCAGCTGGTTGGCCTGACGCGAGTTGTCGGCGTTCTGCTTAACGGTCGAGGTCAGTTCTTCCATCGACGACGCGGTTTCTTCCAGCGAGCTGGCCTGTTGTTCGGTACGCGAGGACAGGTCCAGGTTGCCGCTGGCGATCTGGCTCGATGCGGTCGCGATGGTATCGGTGCCCATGCGGATCTGACCGACGATCTTCATCAGGTTTTCCTGCATGCGGCCCAGCGCTGCCAGCAGCATGCCCGGCTCATCGCTCGACGGCGGCAGACTGCTGTGCGCGGTCAGATCGCCTTCGGCCACGGACTCGGCCACCTTGACGGCTTCACGCAAGGGCGTGGTGATGCTGGCCGTCAGGCGCCATGCGATCAAGCCGCCCAGCAAAACCGCAATGATGGCGCCGATGATCAGGGTCATGCGGCCCGACTGGTAATCTGCCGTGATCGAACGATCGGAGGCAGCCACTTCGTCGTCGTAGTAGGTCAGCACGTCCTTGACGCTTTCGACATAGGCGTTCAGCGCAGGAATCATCTTGGAAGCGATCTGCTCATTGGCTTCTTCCAGGGCGCCCGTGCCCTTGAGCTGCACGATGCCGCGACGGATATCGACATAGGTGGTGCGGCGCTTGGCAACTTCTGCGAAGAGTTCCTTTTCCCTGTCGGTCGAGATACGGTCCTCCAGCGATTTCTGGATGTCGTCGATCTGCTTGCTCTGCGCGCTCATTTCCTTCTGGAAGAAATCCTGGGTCGCATCGTCGCCCGCTTTCACCAGTGCCAGCGCGCGCGTTGCATTGACGCTGGTACCCAGCAGCCATGCTTCCGCGGTTTTCTGCTTGCCCAGCGACTCATCGACCAGATGACGGCTGGCCTGATTGATGTTTTCGAGACGCAGGATGCCGGTCACGCCCATCGCGATGACCAGCAGCAGGACCAAACCGAATCCCAAGCCAAGTCGGGCGCCTATTTTCATGTTTGCGATGCGCATCATGTCTCCTAAATTTCCTTACGACGATGTTGAAACAAGCTGACGAACGGGGTTCGCCTGTAGAACTTTCGATGAGAAGCGCCTTTTTCCCTGCGGTAGCGATGGCTGATGGATTCGATACCACTGGCATGGCAGTGAGCGACGCGTGATGCAGGAATCAGGCAGGCAGGTAATGTTATTGAAAAATTACCAATTCACAATATTTCTTAACGGAACTTTATACCGTGTTTATGGGATGCTGCCAATCAAATTAACTCTTTACATGAACTTCTGAAACAATCTTTGACACGCTAAGCGATCAGCTCGAAGCGCTTTCCGGGCCTGCCTCTTGTGGCAGCCCTTCCTCGCGCCAGCGATCGAATTCGGCCATCACGGCCGCATAGGTCCGTTCGCTGATCTCCGGCAGCCTGCCGCCCAGGATCTCGGTCGCTTCACGGAATCCTTTTTCGACTGCTGCCCGGATCGATTCCAGTTTGGAAGAATCGCCACCGATCGCGGCGCGGGAGAAATTCAGGATGCGGGCGGCCGTTTGCTGCACGCCCCACTCGCCATCTTCCGCAATCGCCGCCTGTGCCGCCGCGATGGTCTCGGGATCCGCCTGCAGGGAAGTTTCTCCGCGAATCACTGCGCCCAGCGTCGTTCCCTGGCGGTTGACCATGCTCAGGATCAGATCGACGATCTCCTGCGCCTTGCGGCTGGATTCCTCGAGCATGGCCTGCAGTTCTGCCTGCGACTGGACTGCGCTGCGCGGAACGTTGTACGTCAAGCCCTCTGTGGCCGACTGGCCCAGCGAGACCTTGTCCGTGCCTTCCGTCGTGACGTCCTGCTCGCCGTTCTTGCGCACCGTGGCATTGCTGCCGGTAGCGGATGTGGCGCCGGTCGGCTGCGATATAGAAAAAGAAGAAATCGTCAGGCTCATGGAAACCCCGCATGCGGCGATCAGCCGCGAACACTGTTAGAACGATGCAATTCATGCAAGTCAGCCGCGCCCGTCCACACACCATGCAGACGATTGCCAACTGCTTTCCTGTTCCAGATATCGGCTATCTTTCGGAAAAGATGAGCGTGCGGGGCCAAATATCCATGTCTTCCCGACGACCGTGCGCGCCTTGGCCTGAAAGGATCGCCGCTCCGCAGGACAAGCGCTGAGTACACTGCAAACGGCTCGACAATACAGTGTCGATCTCGCCGCCACGGCCACGATACGGGCGGCCCTGCCAGGCGTTCCGGCAAAAGACCGGCGGCCAGCTTCATCCGGCGTTTTCGGTTATTCTTCCGCCACTTGCCGCCCCGACAGGGGCGGAACACCGAAAAGGGAGCATCTTTTGAGTAACTTGTTTGCGCACCGTCTGGCCTTGCTGGCAGACGACGCACATCGCGGTCTGCTGACCCTGGGTTATCGCGGCATCGAACGCGAGACGCTGCGCGTCAAGCCGACCGGCCAACTGGCACTCGGACCGCATCCGCGCGCGCTGGGCTCGGCCCTGACCCATCCGCAGATCACTACCGACTATTCCGAATCGCTGCTCGAATTCATCACGCCGGCCGAGCACGATGTGAGCATTGCGCTCGATCATCTGGACCGCATTCACCGCTTTACTGCGGCACACCTGCAGGACGAGTTGCTGTGGAGCCAGTCCATGCCCTGCATCCTGCCGGCAGAGGCCGACATTCCCATCGCCTGGTACGGCAATTCAGACATCGGCATGATCAAGCACGTTTACCGGCGCGGCCTGGCAGTCCGCTACGGCAAGGCCATGCAATGCATCGCCGGCCTGCACTACAACTATTCGCTGGCCGAAGACCTGTGGCGCGTGCTGCGGCACGACGTGCAGTCGCCGCTGGACGACAAGGACTTCCAGTCCGAGAGCTACATCGCCCTGATCCGCAACTTCCATCGCTACAGCTGGCTGCTGATGTATCTGTTCGGCGCCTCGCCGGCGCTCGCCACGCAATTCCTGCAGGGCCGCCCGCACAGCCTCGAACGCCTGTCCGACGACACGCTCTACCTGCCCTACGCCACCAGCCTGCGCATGAGCGATCTCGGCTACCAGAACAAGGCACAGGCCGGCCTGATGCCGCCCTACAACGACCTCGACAGCTACATGCGCAGCCTGTCGCGCGCGGTGCGCCAGCCCTATCCCGATTACGAGGCGATCGGCACGCGCCGCAACGGCGAGTGGATACAGCTGAACACCAACCTGCTGCAGATCGAGAACGAGTACTACGCGACGATCCGCCCCAAGCGCGTCATCAACAGCGGCGAGCGTCCGGTCGAGGCCTTGTGCGCGCGCGGCGTGCAGTACATCGAGGTGCGCTGCCTCGACATCGACCCGTTCGAGCCGCTCGGCATCAGTCTCGATACCGCCCGCTTCCTCGATGCCTTCCTGCTGTTCTGCGCGCTCGACGACAGTCCGCTGACCGACGAACGCGCCAGCGCCGAAGCCAGCGGCAACTTTGCGCGCACAGTCAAGGAAGGACGTCGTCCCGGCCTGACGCTGGAACGCGGCGGTCAGTCCATCGGCTTGCAGGACTGGGGACTGGAACTGCTGGAACGCATACAGGCGAGCGCCGATCTGCTCGATGCCCAGCACGACGATACTCGTCATGGCGATGCCTTGGCCCTGCAGAAGAACAAGCTGCGCGATCCGGATACGACGCCATCGGCGCGCGTCCTTGCCGGCCTGCGCGAACACGGCAATTCCTTCATTGCCTTCGGCCTGCAGCAAAGCCTGCAACATGCACGATTCTTCGCAGCCCATCCCCTGGATGCCGAGGAAGAAGCGGCCTTCGCCAATACCGCGCGTATGTCGCTTGCCGAACAGGAGCGCATGGAACGGCAGCGCGGCGGTGACTTCGACGCCTTCGTCGCCGCCTACAATCAGCGTACGCCCAGCCGCCTGTGCGGCTGAGAACTGCGCATGCATACACGGTTCGCGCCCGGCCGGTCATGGCCGACAACGCCGGGCGCCATCGTTTGCAATTATTTGCCTCCCACCTACAACTTTCCTGCGGCAGACTTGTCTGATTCGCATGCCCTGCGCCTCGTGCGCAGGGCAAACATCACATCGCAATCGTGTTCAACATAATTTTTACAAAGGAAGAACTACCATGCGTAAATTACTGATCGGCAGCGTTGCAGCAGTGGTAGCCCTCTCGGGCTGTGCCAACATGAATGAAACCGAACGCGGTACCGCCAAGGGTGCAGGTATCGGTGCCGGCGCCGGCGCCGTCATCGGCGCTCTGACCGGCGGCAGCAAGGGCGCGGTGGCTGGCGCTGCGGCGGGCGGCCTGGTCGGCGCAGTCGCCGGCAACGTCTGGTCCACCCGTATGGAAAGGCAACGCCAGCAGATGGAGCAGGCAACGCAAGGCACGGGCGTGCAGGTCACGCAAACCGCCGACAACCGCCTCAAGCTGGAAATCCCGAGCGACATCTCGTTCGCCACCGGCCGCTCCGACATCAACAGCAGCTTCCGCCCCATCCTGGACCGTTTCGCAACCGGCCTGAACGAGAATCCGGCCGCCACCGTGACCATCATCGGCCATACCGATTCGACCGGTACCGATGCCATCAACAACCCGCTGTCGCTGGACCGCGCTTCGCGCACGCGTGACTATCTGGCCGGCCGTGGCGTGTCGCCGCAGCGCATCGCCGTGGACGGTCGCGGCAGCCACGAACCGATCGCCAGCAACACCACCAACGAAGGCAAGGCCAGGAACCGCCGCGTCGAAATCTACGTGGCCGAACCGCAGCAGCCGCAACAGCAGCAATACCAGCAGCGCTGATCGTCCGCTGCCCCATGAAAAATCCCCGGTCTCGGCCGGGGATTTTTCATGGGCGTTCGGTTTTTCACTGCTGTCAGCGCATCTTTCCTTTAATCCCTGATCGTGCGGTCATGGCTCGTGATCGAATGCCCGCTATCTGATGACGCATCCGTGAAAACGCGAGAAAAAAGAGCCGCTCGAAAGCGGCTCAACATCCCCTGGTAAGACAGTCAGATCATTTGTTCGGAAGCAAACCCTCATACACCTTCTTGATGCTCGCATAGCATTCGCAGATGTGATCCTCGAGACCGACACGGTCGACCACCGTGATCTGGCCGCGGCTGTAATGGATCAGGCCCTCATCCTGCAGCTTGCGAGCCGCTTCGGTCACGCTCTCGCGGCGCACGCCGAGCATGCTGGCGATCAGGTCCTGCGTCATGCTGATCTGGTTGGTCTGCAGGCGGTCGAGGCTCAGCAGCAGCCAGCGGCACAGTTGCTGGACGATGGTATGGTGGCGGTTGCAGGCCACGGTATGCGCCATCTGCGTGAACAATGCCTGCGTGAAACGCAGCAGCAACTGCTGCAGGGCTTCGCCGCGCGCGAACTCTTCCTTCAGGACCGAAGCCTTGATACGGAATCCGTAACCGGCGGTCTTGACGAAGGCGCGGTTCAACGAGGCGCCGCCGCCCATGAAGACGTCATGTCCGACCACGCCCTCGTAACCGATGACCGCGGTTTCCGACGAAGCGCCATCGGCGGTTTCGTACAGCAGCGAGACGATGCTGTTGGTCAGGAAATAGACATGCTGCATCTGTTCGCCGGCTTCGCAGATGGTGGTGCCGAACGGCATCTCGACGAACTCCAGATGCGGCAGGATGCGATCGTAATCGGCAGCCGGCAATGCAGCCAGAATACCGTTGTGCTTGGGGTTATGACCATGCAGGCCGGCCAGCGCGCGCGGCGCGACCGGACGTTTGCTGTGCAGTTTCGCTTCGGCTTCTCTGGCCTTGAGCGCAGCGATCGCCTTGGCGTTGATGACTTGCTGACCGGTGGTGGAAGTGCGAAGATTCGAGACTTGTGCCATGGGTATCTCCCTCAATGTCATAACATCATGGGAGCATCATGGTCGCATTGGCGGTTTTATAAAATCAGCGGTTTTCCCATCTTTGTGTGAGAACACACTGACATTCCGACAAGATCGTCTTACAACTCTTCGGATAAGCGTACCTGCAAGCCCTATAGCGGTACCGGCACCGGCAGCAACTGCTCGAGACCCGGCACATTTTCCAGCAGGAAAGAAAGCATGGGCTGCGCCAGCAGTGCCGCAATCACCCCCAGAACGGTAATCGTCAGCATGGCCAGCGACAGCCGCAACACCAGCGCGCGGTTGTTGGAACGCATCACCAGCGGCAGATTGATCGCCACGCTCGCGAGCGAAGCAATCACCGCACCGGTCGACGCCACGTGGACCGGAATCGAACCGTTGTCGACCAGGCTGGCGGCGGCCGCCACCGCACTGGCGCTGGAGACCACGCCACCGATCACGCTGACGACGTAGAAGCCGGCCTCGCCGAAGGCCTGCTGCGCGAGCACGCCGGCCACGTGCAGCACCAGGAAAATCAGGCCGAACTTGAGCGCAGCCGCCAGCGAGAATGGCAGCGGCAGCTCGACCTGCCCGGTCGGGTCGCTGGAAATCTGTCGCGTCGCGTTGCGGTCGACGAAGAACCATGCGCCGGTCACCAGCAGCATCACCACGAACGGCATGGTCGCCGTCAACGCCACCGAGGGCGCGAGGATGACCAGCAGGCCGCCGTTGCGGATCAGCATGGCGCCGGTGGCAAGCAGGATGCCGCGATACGCGGCGCTGATGGTGTCGCGGTGCTTGTCGCGCGCCCGCGCCGCCAGTTCGCTGACCGTGATGCTGCTGTTGACGAGGCCGCCGAGGAAGCCTGCCATCACGATGCCGCGCGTGCCGTACATCTTCCACAGCACATAGTTGGCAAAGCCGATGCCGGCGATCAGGATCACCGTGACCCAGGCCGTGCGCGGCTCGATCAGCTTCCACGGCCCGATCGCGCCTTCCGGCAGCGCCGGATAGATGACGATCGCGAGGATCGCCAGCAGCAGCGCCGAGCGCATCTCGTTTTCGGTCAGGCCGAGACTAAAGCCGGTCAGCCGGTCCTTCCACGCCAGCAGCGCGGTCACGATCACCATGATGGAAGCCGGCGTCGCCGTGTGTCCCTTGCCGCACAGGATGCCGGCCACGCAGGTGATGATCATGGCGGCCGAGGTCGTCAGTTCGGCGGTTTCGTTGGTGCGCAGGCGCTGCATGTTCAGGAAAATCGTCAGCAGGCCGACCAGCGCCAGGATCAGATAGGCGTAGGAGTCGCCGAGCACGCCGCCCATGCCGCCGAGCAGCGCGATGAAGCCGAAGGTGCGCAGGCCTGCCTCCTTGCCGCGCCGCTCGCGCTCCAGCCCGATCAGCAGACCCAGCGCGAGTGCCAGACTCAGGCGCATCAGGCTGATAGGGTAAGGCCATTTGACTTCCGGCAGGGACATCCCGACCTGGATCAGGGGCTGGACAATGGAGGAAACGGCGTGCGGATCTGGAACGGACATGGCTGGCAGGACGTGGTCAAGAAGAAACTATAAACCAGACCTCCCGGCTTGTCCCTTCAAATTGCGCATGAGCTTATGCGGTTTGCGATACCGCCCATGCTCGAAGCAGGCTAGACCGGATCGGCATTCAGGTCGTCGATCTTGTGACGCGTCCGCGCCAGCACCGCCGCTTTCGCCGCGTCGGCGGTGTCCGCCTCGCAGGGGCCGCCAAAGTCCTGGAACACTTCCAGCCCCTCCGCACCGGGCCGCTCGATATCGCTGATGGCGGACCAGCGTCCATGTTCGAGCGGCAGCACGACCGTATAGATATCGAAACCGCCATGGGTGGCATCCGGAATTCGGCTCATTCTGTTCTCCTTGTCTGCTTTGTCTTGCAATCGAATGCGACGATGCAGGTATCGTGCGTCATTTCATTCCTCCGCACGCTGTTTGTCCGCTGGCGGCAGCATGGCGGTCGCCGCCTGCAAGGCCTGCGCCTCGGCTTCCTCGCGGCTGGCAAATACCTGATCCACCAATACGCGCTGCGGAGGAAAGACGGTATTGCGATGCATGGGATTGGCGGACGGTCCATGTATCGCCACGTGCGCGGCCCAGCCTGCGTCGTCGGGCAACGCCACGCCCGAATAATCGATGTCGTAGTTTCCGATCAGCGTCGTTGGCATCCGTTCCCTCCCTGGTCGTCGTACCTGACTCAGGCCGCCGCCCGGCCGGCCTGTGCAAGCCGGTCCAGCAACGCAACCAGTGCATCCGTATCGACCGGCTTGACCAGATGGTGGGCAAATCCGGCCGCGCTGGTCAACAACCTGTCGCGCTCCTGGCCATAACCCGTAATGGCGATCAGCACCGTCGCCGCATTTTCCGGCTGCGCCCGCAGACGGCGTGCCAGCGCACAGCCATCCATGTCCGGCAGGCCGACATCCAGCAGGCAGACATCCGGCCGCTCCAGACGCGCGCGTTCCAGCGCCCGCCTCGACTCCGATTCCACCATTACCTCGTGTCCTGCCGCTTCCAGGAACATGGCCAGCATGGCTGCGGCGTCCGCATTGTCATCCACCACCAGCAGACGCAGCGACGTGTTCATGCATTCCTGTGCCTGCGAGGCGGGCGGCCAATGATCAGGCTGCGCCATGCTGGCCGGCAGCCGCACCGTGAAGACACAGCCTTCGCCAAGGCCGCGACTTTGCGCGCTCACGCCGCCGCCATGCAGTTCCGCCAGACTTCTGACCAGCGCAAGACCGATGCCCAGCCCGCCCTGCGCGCGGTCGGCGGTGCGTTCGGCCTGCGTGAACATCTCGAAGGCGCGTTCCAGCATGGGAGCGTCCATCCCCACGCCGTTATCGGCGACGGTGACGACAACCTGCCCTTGCTCAAGAAAAGCATCGAGCCGGATATCGCCGCCTTCCGGCGTGTACTTGGCCGCGTTGTTGAGCAGATTTGCGAATACCTGCAGCAGCCGCTTGCCATCCCCGCTCACCATCAGCGGTCGCCCCTGCATCTCGACATGCAGGCGATGGCGCCGCGCATCGATCAGCGGCCTTACCTGCTCCACTGCCCCGCTCACGATCTGCCGCACATCGACCACCGCCGTCTCCAGTGTCACCAACCCGCTGGTGACGCGCGAGACGTCGAGCAGATCGTTGATCAATGCCGTCATGTGCCGTACCTGGCGCGAGATGATCTCGCTCGACTTGCGTACCCGCACGTCGTCGGGCTGCGCCAGTCGCAGCAGATCGGCGGCGGCCGCAATCGGCGCCAGCGGATTGCGCAGTTCATGCGCGAGCATCGCGAGGAACTCGTCCTTGCGCCGATTACCCTGGCGCATCTCTTCTTCCGCCTTGCGGCGCGCAGTGATATCGGTGAACAGAATGGCGACGCGACGCGCCGAGGGATGATCGATACGAAACGCATAGACGTCGTACCAGCGGTGCAGTTTTCTGGCCTCGCTTTCGACCCGGATCGGCCGGCCCGTCAGTGCCACGCCGCCATACATCTCGAACCAGTGATCTTCGTGGTCCGGCACCATTTCGCGCATGGTCCTGCCGACCGCGTTGCGCAGCCCGGTCTGTGTCTCGAAGATGGGATTGACCTCGAGGAAACGGTAGTCCTTCGCCGTTCCGCTCGCATCGAACAATACTTCGATCACGCAGAAACCTTCATCGATCGACTCGAACAGGCTGCGGTAGCGCGCCTCGCTTTCCTGCAGGGCGTCCTGTGCCATGCGGTGATCGTGTACATCGGTCGAGGTTCCGAACCATTCATCGATGCGTCCGGTCACCACATCGATGCGCGGCTCTGCCCGTGCCATGAACCAGCGGTACTGGCCCGACGCCGAGCGCATGCGGTGTTCGACATAGAAGGGCGTGCCGTTCCTGCATGCCTGCTCCCAGGCTTCCAGCGTCGCTGCATAATCGTCCGGGTGCAGAACCGCACGCGCCTGCTCTTCGGTGCGCGCGTAATCGATCTCGAAGCCGGTGTAATTCGTCCATTGCTGATTGAAGAACTGCAAACGGCCCTGTCCGTCGCATATCCAGATGATCTGGGGAATCGCATCCGCCAGTTCGCACAGGCGCGATTCGCCCCTGCGTGCCGCCTCCGCGATTGCCGCGGTCTCGCCGTCGGGAACCGACTTCGGAGAGGCATGAACATCCGTGGCATTGGTTTCAGTTTTCATCGCTTCCGTTGGTCATGCAGCCCCGACCTGGGGAGATGAGTCAATACTGACAACTAACATCCGTTCATGCAAGCTGCTTGCGAACATTTGCGACAGCCGCATCCATGCTGCACTGCCTATATGCGCAGGCCTGCAAATACGGCCGGTATTTTTTACACGTCGCCCGTGAACAAGCATATGCGAGACCTCTGAGCCAAGGGCAGTTCGATGCACATGGCCGTGGAGAAACTCCTTTCCACCCTGCACCGATGGCCATAGTCCGGAACGTTCGCCAGGGCAAAACGGTCGAATCATCCATCTCTCCACCGCTCGGAACCTCCATGACCATCGAACTGACCTTGCTTGCCTGTACGTTGCTGCTGGCGCTGTTCCAGATCATGCTGACCGCTGCGCTGCGCACGCGCGAAACGGGAACCGACTACAACACGGGGCCGCGCGATACCGAAGGTCCGCCTGTCGGCGTGCTGACAGGGCGCATGCAGCGCGCCCAGAAGAATCTGTTCGAAACCCTGCCGCTGTTCATCGCAGCCGTGCTGATCGTCGCCATCGCGCAGCGCGAAAGCACCCTGTCCCTGCTTGGCTGCTGGATGTATCTGCTGGCACGCATCGCCTATCTGCCGCTGTACGCGGCGGGCGTTCCGGTAGTACGCTCGCTGACCTGGCTGGTTTCCGTGGCCGGGTTGCTGCTGGTGATTGCAGCCACCTTCTTCACGCCCGCCTGACCTCTCTCATGTCCATGATGCTGTCGCTGTCCGCTCGCCTGTCCTGTTACTCAATCCCCCGCTCGCCATGGGCGATCCTGCGTGCGCTGTTGTTGCTGTGCCTGTTGCCGTTGCTCCTGTTCGTACAAGGCGTACATGCGCAGGATGCGGCACCGGTCGACGCCGAGCAGGCACTCGACCAGTTGCGCGCAAGAATCACCGCGATCCAGACCTCGCTCAAGGATAACGAAGAACTGCCGGATGCCACGCTGTCGCAAATGAAGGCCGATGTGCTGGCCGGCGCGGCCGAAGCCGACCGCATCGCCAAGGAAGTCGAACCGCAATTGCTGAGCGTACAGGCACGCCTGGCCGAACTCGGCGCTCCGGACAGCGCCAGCACCGAAGTGCGGGACGTTGCCGTGCAGCGCGCGCAACTGGAGAAGAACAACAGCACCTTCGATGCGCAGGTCAAACTGGCGCGCCTGCTGTCGGTCGAGGCCGAACAGGTTTCGGAGCAGATCTCGACGCTGCGCCGTGCGCGCCTGCAGGCACGGCTCGGCGAGCGCACCAGTTCGATTCTTTCCACCCGCTTCTGGGAGCAATTGAACAAGGAGCTGCCGCAAAACCTGCAACGCATGCGCGCCCTGACGGACGACGTCTACCGCGCTGCACGGCAGACCCCGGCGCAGATATGGGCATCGATTGCAATCGGCATCGTGATGCTGTTTCTGCTGCGGCTCTGGAGCGGACGCGCGATGCTGGCATTCACCTCGACGCGCGTCCCGCATGGCCGCCTGCGCCGCTCCGTGCATGCACTGATCATCACGCTGCTGTCGGTCGTCACACCCTTCCTGATTACCGAACTGCTCAAGCTCGGCATACGCTGGGACGACGGCCTGTCGGACAAGGCGATCGGTTTTCTCGGCAGCGTGATCGGCTTCATCTGCTTCGGCGGCTTCGTCGCCGGACTTGGCTATGCGCTGCTGTCGCCCGGACGTCCTTCCTGGCGCCTGCCGCCGCTGCACGACCGGCTGGCGCACCGCATGCGCAAGTTTCCGCTTGCCTTCGCCATCGTGGTGGTATTGGTCTGGATCACCGAACTGCTTTCCACCGTCATCAACACCGGCCTGACCACGGCGGTCGCCGTCAACTGTCTGGTCGCGCTGCTGCTGGGCGCCACCATCGCGCTCGGCATGCAGCGCGCCGAGCATGCGTGGCGCCGCATCCGGCTCGAAGACCCGGACCACGCGGGCGTCACACCGTTCTGGGTGCGCATGACGGCCGTCGTCATCTGGATCGTGCTGGCCATCAGCATCGTCGGCCTGCTGACGGGTTACGTCGCCTTCGGCAGCTTCCTCGTCAAGCAGATCGCCTGGACCGTGATCGTGGTATGCAGCACCTACCTGCTGATGGTGCTGGCCGACGACGTCTGCATGCTGCTGTCCTCGGCCCCTGTCGATCCCGATGCCAAACGCACGGTACTGCCGACCTCGCAGGCGCGCGACCAGGCCGCCGTGCTGCTGTCGGGCGCGGCGCGGGCGCTGGTGCTGCTGATGGCGACGCTGTTTCTGCTGGCGCCGTTCGGCGAAGGCCCCGACGAACTGCTGCACCGCGTCGGCCAGCTCAACGACGGGCTGGCGATCGGCGAGGTGCAGATCAAGCCGGGCGCCGTGACGCAGGCGCTGCTGGTGCTGGTGGCCGGCTTCGTCGGCCTGCGCTTCGTCAAGCAGTGGCTGGAAAAACGCTACCTGCCGACCACCGGACTCGATACCGGCATGCAGGTGTCGGCTTCCACGCTGTTCGGCTACGCCGGCGGCATCGTCGCGGTGGCGCTGGCGATGTCGGCCGCCGGCATCGGGCTCGAACGCATCGCCTGGGTCGCGAGCGCGCTGTCGGTCGGTATCGGCTTCGGCCTGCAGGCGGTGGTGCAGAACTTCGTCTCGGGCCTGATCCTGCTGGCCGAGCGGCCGGTCAAGGTCGGCGACTGGGTCTCGCTGGGCGGCGTGGAAGGCGACATCCGTCGCATCAACGTGCGCGCGACGGAAATCCAGATGGGCGACCGCTCGACCGTGATCGTGCCGAACTCGGAGTTCATCACCAAGACCGTGCGCAACGTGACCCACGCGAGTCCGCTCGGCCTGGTGCAGATCAAGCTGCCGCTGCCGGTCGAGACCGATGCCGAACTGGCGCGCGGACTGATCATGGATGCCTTCGTCACCAATCCGGACATCCTGGAAACACCGGCGCCGGCGGTGCAGCTCGACGGCATCGCCGATGGCTACCTGGTCATCAACGCGACCGGCTTCGCCTCCTCGCCGCGCCTGAGCTACGGCGTGCGCAGCACGCTGCTGTTCGAGATCCTCAAGCGCCTGCGCGAAGCCGACATCGCGCTGACCAAGACCAATGCGATGCGGCTCGATGGCGCCCCGTCGCCGTCCCTTCCGGAACCGACCGCGCCATCGACCTGATGCAGATGCATCTGCGCTTGCCGGCAGACGAAGTTCTATGTCGGCAAGCGCACAGAAGAATTGCCATGCGTGCGCTACGCTCGAGCCACCGTTCATCGCCACGATGAAACTTCCTGAACCCCATTCGGAGAAATGCATGCGCAATCACGTGCCCTACAGCCGGTCCGTCCCGACGGCAGCTTCCCTTCGTCGTCCCGCACACAAACTGTCGCTGCTGGCGGCCCTGCTCGCTTCCACCGCCGCGCTGCCGGCGCTGGCCGATCCGTCGCCGGCACTCGACCGCGTCAGCATCTCGGCCGGCGCCTTCCATGCGCAGCCGCGCTTCAAGGCAGGTGCCGATACGCCCTACGGCCGCATCGAAACGCCCGAGCGGACCAACAGCAGCGTGACGATTCCGCGCATCCGCGCCGAAGTGCTGTTCTGGGATACGCAAGGCATTTCCTTCGACTACTACCGCTACGACCGCTCCTACGTGCAGAACGTCTCCGGCAATTCCACCATCGACGGCCAGCCGGTCAGCGGCAACGCCACCTTCGACTCCAACCTCAAGATCGATCTGGCGCGCCTGGCCTACAAATGGTGGATGGGCAGCGGCAACAGCGTGTTCGGCCTCGGACTGGGCGCCGCCTACTATCGCGCCGACCTGTCGGGCACCATCCGCGGCACCGTCACTGCCGGCGGGCAAACCTATAGCGACGGCGCCTCCGACCGCTATACCGACGATGCAGTGGCGCCGCTGATCGAACTCGGCTGGCGCCATGCCTTCTCGCCCGACGTGCGCATGTACATCGAAGCCTCCGGCGTCAAGAAAAACGGCGGCCGGCTCGAAGGCCATATCTACAACGGCAATATCGGCATCGAGTGGTTCCCGTGGAAGAATGTCGGACTGGTGGCCGACTATGGTGTCTCGCGCGTGAAGCTCGAGCGCAACAGCAGCAATACGCCAGCCGACCTCGACATCCGCTTCCGCGGACCGTCGCTGTTCGTCAAGGCCAGGTTCTGAGCCGGCAGACAGTCGGCGTCGCATCGCACATCCAGCCCCGCTGACCACGCGGGGCTTTTTATTTGCCACAGCGTGCGCAAAAATCGCTCGCCTTCCCGATTTTGTTGTATTATTTTCATTATTAAAAGAATAATAAAACAGGGAGGAGGAATTATCGAAGAAGGAATGCATGACCTCATCCGCATCGATTCCCGGCACCGTGCCGGTCCCGCCCCCCGCCCGCATCGACGAGCTGGAAAGCATCAGGGGCATCGCCGCCCTGCTGGTCGTCATCTACCACATCCCCAACTGGAACAGCCTGCTGTTCGACATCCCGCTGTTCCGCAACAGCTACCTGATGGTGCAGCTGTTCTTCGTGCTGTCCGGCTTCGTGATCTACAAGGCGTATGCGGGCAACATCCGCAGCGGCGCGCAACTGCTGCGCTTCCAGTTCCTGCGCTTCGGGCGGCTGTACCCCGTGCACCTGCTGTTCCTGCTGGTGTTCCTGCTGCTGGAAGTGGCCAAATATTTCGCCGATACGCATTACGGCATCAGAAGCCACAAGACCACGCCCTTCGTCGAGAACGGCCTGACCGCCTTCATCCAGCAGCTTTTCCTGGTGCAGGCGATCGGCCCGACCGGCAATGCGCTGAGCTTCAATGCACCCGCCTGGTCGATCAGCGTGGAGTTCTACACCTACCTGATCTTCGGTCTGATCGCACTGTTCGCCGGGCGCCTGAAGATGATCGTCTTCCTGCTGCTGGGCCTGGGCGCCTGCGCGCTGCTGGTGGCCGAGCCGGAGCACGGCTACGCGCATCTGCTCTCCTGCCTGGCCGGTTTCTTCATCGGCTGCTGCACGGCCTGGCTGTCGGAACGGCTGCCGCTGCTGTTTTCGTTGCGGCTGCCGTCGCACGCCGTCACGCTGTCGGTGCTGTTGCTGGTCGTGTTCCTGCAACTGAAGGCGCCGCACCATTGGTCGGACTTCGTCGTCTATTTCCTGACCGCCGCGCTGGTGCTGGCGATCGTGTTCAGCGAGGACGGCATCATCCGCAGGGTGCTGCGTATGCGCTTCTTCGTCTGGCTCGGCACGATTTCGTATTCGATCTACATGTCGCACTCGGCCCTGCTGTGGCTGTTCAACCAGGTGCATCGCTTCTTCTTCCAGCGCTCCGAAATCCTGATTGAAGGACGCATGGTGCCGCAGCTCGGCTTCTGGCAGGCGCTGCTGTCCTACCTCATCATCATCGGCCTGCTGCTGGCGGTCAGCCACCTCGTCTATCGCTACGTCGAACAGCCGTGGCGCGAGCGTTCGCGGCGCACGGCACTGAAGCTGCCGGCACTGCCGTTCGGCGTGCGTTCGATCAAGTAGGGATGGGAAGAGAAGCGCTGCGCGACAGCAGCGAGGCAGCCGGATGAAGTCAGTGGCGCGGCGCGTCGAGGATCTGCACCGACGCCAGCACCGCATCGATCGCCTGCCCGGCCTGCGGCTCGTCCCACGCGTCGTCCGCCGCCTTGGCAGCCCTGACCGCGTACGAGATGCGGTCCATTGAATAGCAGGTGTCGTGGTGCACCAGCCGGTAATTGACCGCCTTGACCGACTGGCTCATGCCGGCGTCGCTGCTGGTGTAAGCGGTCCAGTTGTGGCCGTTGATGGCGCTGTCCGGCAGGCGCATGCCGTTGCCCGAACTCAGGCCGTAGCTCGTGCAGCTCGCCACCACCGCCGGATCGCGGCTGTGACCGACCTGCACGATCTCCGAAATGGCGCTGCCGTCCGCCGCGCGTGCCGGCAGCGTCAGGCGCGCGATGCCCTGCCCGTTGCCCACCTCCTCGCCATTCCACACCACGCGCCAGCCACTTTGCAGCAGCGCGCGTCCCTTGAAATCGGCAGTCGGCTGCAGATTCGCTGGATGCTGGAAGCGCACCGTCCCATCGTCGCTGACGAACGTCGCCATCTGCGTATCCGGCGCGCCGCATCCACTCACGGCAAGGCAAAGCGCGGGGAAAAGCAGGATGTTCGTTTTCACCATCATTCCTCTTTCTGCGGCAGTCGATGAGCGTCGGTCAGGTAGCGGGAGCCACGCATGCAGCACCCTTGTTATCGAAGCATACGTCGGGGATACGAATGAAAATGTACGCTAGTACACGAGGAAGGGCGAATGCTTTTTGCTGGCGGAGACCGCATCGCCTGCCGCCATCGCCCTGTCGGAAATCGACAGCAACGTGACGATGGCCGAATTTCCCCACCATCCAAAAGAAAAAGCCCGCTTGCGCGGGCTCTTTCTTCGGGAAACACATCCCGTAATACTGGCGGAGAGGGTGGGATTCGAACCCACGGTACGCTTGCACGTACGCCTGATTTCGAGTCAGGTACATTCGACCACTCTGCCACCTCTCCTGATGCGGTCTTCTTCGCGTTGTGCTGCCGCGAAGCCCGCAATTATAGCAGAGCTTTTTGACGATGGGAAACCCCTTGTTGAAAGGCCAGAAAAATCGCCTGCGAGCGAGCGCAGGTCTGGCGCGCACGCAATGTTGCCCATCATCATCCTGTCACAAACGGTTGATAGGATTGCCGCCAGCTCAATCCGTCCAGCCCGCGTCCATGCAGACTTCCGCCCATTCCTTCTCTCCTGCCGCCGCACCCGAGGAGACGCACATGGCGGCGCTTGGCGAGATGTCCCCCTATCGCTTCCGGATCGGTGTGCCCCCGCTGTTATCTCTCGACGAGCAGAAAATCAGGATGAACCAAGCGCCTTCCCCCATCAGCGATCTCGACAGTCACCTGGCGCAGCGCCTGCGCGAAGTGCTGCGGCAGCGACAGCTGACGCCGCTGTTCCAGCCGATTATCGACATGCAGTCCGGCGCGATCATCGGCTACGAAGGCCTGATCCGCGGCCCGTCCGACAGTCCGCTGCATTCGCCGCTCAACCTGTTCAAGGTGGCGCGCGCCTGCGGGCTCAGCGTGGAAGTCGAGCACCTGTGCCGGCGCATGACGCTCGAGCGTTTCGCCGAGCTGCAACTGCCGGGCAAGCTGTTCCTCAACGTCAGCCCCGAATGCCTGGTGCAGGCCGAACGCCGCCACGGCGAGACGCTGGGCTACATCCACGAGGTCGGCATCAACCCGGATCGCGTCATCATCGAGCTGACCGAAAGCCACCCGACCTACGACTACGACCTCCTGCGCGAAGCTGTACGCCACTATCGCGCGATGGGCTTCGTGATCGCGATCGACGATCTCGGCGAGGGCTTTTCCAGCCTGCGCCTGTGGTCCGAAATCCGGCCCGAGTACGTCAAGATCGACATGCACTTCGTGCAGGGCATCAACCAGGACCCGATCAAGCTGCAGTTCGTGCGCTCGATCCAGGAGATCGCCGAGAAGTCGGGTACCGTGGTCATCGCCGAAGGCATCGAGACCGATGCCGAACTGCTCATGATCCGCGACCTCGGCGTGTCCTGCGGCCAGGGCTACAAGATCGCGCGGCCGCACGCCAATCCCGATACGCGGCTGACGAACGACCTGTTCGCCCAGCTGCGCCAGAACGGCGTGAGCATCTATCCGCACGAAACGCGGCGTTCGCACGAGGTCGCCACCGCCGCCAAGCTGCTGCGCCACGTGCCGGCTGTCACGCCCGAGGTGCAGAACAACCGCATCTACGAGATGTTCAAGAACGATCCCTCGCTGCAGATCATCCCGGTGGTGTCCAACGGCGTGCCGGTCGGCCTGATCACGCGCCACAACCTGATCGACCGCTTCGCCCGCCCCTACCTGCGCGAGCTGCACGGCCGCAAGTCGTGCACGCTGTTCATGGACGCCAATCCGCTCATCGCCGACAAGAACACACCGCTGCATTCGCTGAGCCAGTTGATCGTTGACGGCGATCGCCACCATCTTTTCAACGGCGTCATCATCACCGACCAGGGACAGTATGCGGGCATGGGCAATGCGCACGACCTGATGCGCGAGATCACGCAGATGCAGATCAACGCCGCGCGCTACGCCAACCCGCTGACCATGCTGCCGGGGAACGTGCCGATCGACGAGCACATCGACCGTCTGCTCGAGAATCAAACCCCGTTCTGCGTCTGCTATGTCGATCTCGATCAGTTCAAGCCCTACAACGACGTGTATGGCTATCGCAGGGGCGACGACATGATCCGCCTGACCGGCAAGATCCTCGGCGCGCACAGCGATCCCGAGCGCGACTTCGTCGGCCATATCGGCGGCGACGATTTCATCGTCCTGTTTCAGAGCGAGGACTGGAATAGTCGTTGCCAGGCAATCCTCACGGCATTCTCCGAGGCTGTTCCCGCCTTTTACAGCGAGGAGCACCGCCGCAAGGGCGGTTACGTCAGCGAAGACCGGCGCGGCAGACGCGTGTTTCATTCGCTCGCGACGATCTCCCTGGGATTGCTCAAGGTGCAGCCCGGCACCTACGGTTCACACCATCAGATCGCGGCTGCCGCAGCCGATGCAAAAAGACAGGCCAAGAAGATTCCCGGCAACAGCCTGTTCATCGAACGTCGTGGAATGCCGTTCGCATCCGAGCCCGAAGCCATGGAAGAGCAGGATGCGCAGCCGCGGCAAGGTCGGCGCTGAATGCAAAAAGCCGGATGCACATCCGGCTTTTCGATTCACACCACCTTGAGCGAAATGCTCGGCAATCGTTCGATGTAGCCTTCCATCACGTCGCCGCGCACCACCGGCCCGACATTCTCCGGCGTGCCCGAATAGATGATGTCGCCCGGCATCAGCTCGAAGGCGCGCGACAGATTGCTGATCTGCTCGGCCACCGACCAGATCATGTTCCTCAGATTGGAACTCTGCTTGACCTGCCCGTTGACCTTCAGCGAGATCGCGCCTTCAGTGAAATGGCCGATGCCGGCCGCCGGATGCAGCGGACCGATGGGTGCCGAATGATCGAAGCTCTTGCCGATCTCCCACGGCTTCTCTTCCTTCTTCATCGCCGCCTGCAAGTCGCGGCGCGTCATGTCGAGCCCGACCGCATAGCCGAACACGTGCTGCAAGGCGGTCTCGACCGGAATGTCGCGGCCGCCTGTCTGCAGCGCGGCGACGAGCTCGATCTCGTAATGGTAGTTTTTCGTCAGCGTCGGATACGGATGATCGATCGTCTGCCCCGGCGGCACGAACTGGATCGCATCGCTGGGCTTCTGGAAGAAGAACGGCGGTTCGCGCGTCGGATCGGAACCCATCTCGCGCGCATGCGCGGCGTAGTTGCGTCCGATGCAGTAGATGCGGCGCACCGGAAAGCGGTCGCTGCGGCCGACGATCGGAACCGTCGTCTGCGCCACGGAAAACAGCGCCTGCGAACCGCCATCGCTGCGCGAGGTGGCGCAGCCCGCCATCGCGCCCATCGTCAACACACCCGCTGCCTGCAACATCCCACGTCTGGTCATTTCGGTCATGGTGTCTCCTTTGTCGTTGTATGTCGTCATGGACGGCAGGAGCGTGTCGTGCGCCCGACCGCCACCGGTCAGAATAGCCGCGCGGGATGGCGCATGCAATGCCGTGCCGTACGGCAAGCAATTCGGCAGCAGCAACGAAGCAATGCGGCGCATGCATACAAAAAAATCCCGGACGCCTCGCGGCATTCCGGGATTGTTGGTGTCGAGCCCGACCCCAGCCGGGCATCGCAATATCGTCAGCCCTGCGGCGCCAGCTTTTCCAGACCGCCCATGTACGGACGCAGCGCTTCGGGGATCGTCACGCTGCCGTCGGCCTGCTGATAGTTTTCCAGCACGGCCACCAGCGTACGGCCCACCGCCAGGCCCGAACCGTTGAGCGTATGCAGCAGTTCCGGCTTGCCCTGGGCATTGCGGAAACGCGCCTGCATGCGGCGCGCCTGGAAGGCTTCGCAGTTCGAGACCGACGAAATCTCGCGATAGGTGTTCTGCGCCGGCAGCCAGACTTCGAGATCATAGGTCTTGGCCGCGCCGAAGCCCATGTCGCCGGTGCACAGCGTGATCACGCGGTACGGCAGGCCAAGCTTCTGCAGAATGGCTTCCGCATGGCTGCACATCTCGTCGAGCGCCTCGTAGGATTTTTCCGGATGCACGACCTGAACCATCTCGACCTTGTCGAACTGGTGCTGACGGATCATGCCGCGCGTATCGCGGCCGTAGCTGCCGGCTTCCGAGCGGAAGCACGGCGAATGCGCGGTCATGCGGATCGGCAGCGAATCACCAGGGACGATCTCGTCGCGCACGATGTTGGTCAGCGAGACCTCGGCGGTCGGGATCAGGTACAGCGATTCGCCTTCGCCCTCCTGGCCGCCCTTCTTGACGGCGAACAGATCGGCCTCGAACTTCGGCAGCTGGCCGGTGCCGCGCATGGAATCGGCGTTGACGATGTAGGGCGTATAGCACTCGTCGTAACCGTGCGCGCCGGTATGCGTGTCGAGCATGAACTGCGCGAGCGCGCGGTGCAGGCGCGCGATGCCGCCCTTCATCACCGCGAAGCGCGAGCCGGTCAGCTTGGTCGCGACGTCGAAATCGAGGCCCAGCGGCGCGCCGACATCCACGTGGTCCCTGATCTCGAAATCGAAGGTACGCGGCGTGCCGACCTTGCGCAGTTCGACGTTGCCGCTTTCATCGCTGCCGACCGGCACCGACTCGTGCGGCAGATTCGGAATCGCCAGCATGAATTCGCCGAGCCTGGCCAGCACTTCGTCGAGCCGCGCCGCCGATGCCTTCAACTCGTCGCCAAGGCCGGCTACCTGCGCCATCACGGCCGAGGTATCCTCGCCCTTGCCCTTGAGCATGCCGATCTGCCTGGATAGCGTGTTGCGTTTGTTCTGCAGTTCTTCGGTGCCGGACTGGATCTGCTTGCGCTCGGCTTCCAGGGCGTTGAAGGTGGCGACGTCGAGCTGGAATTTGCGCGCGGCCAGCCGCGCGGCGACGCCCTCGATGTCCTTGCGAAGAAGTTGAATGTCGATCATGGAAAGGGTGCGGGAAAAGACTGCAAAAAGAATCGGGAAAACCGCGATTGTACCAAGCCCGCGGCGATTTCCGTGCAATGACGAGGTCGGCGCCGGCGCTCTGCGTTACCATTGGCAGATTCGTCACCGAGATTCAAACATCCGCATTCGCCCATGGAAGACAATCAGGAAACCCCGCATCTGCCACCCCTCGTCCTTTTCGTCGGCCTCGCCCTCGTGCTCGGCTGCGGCATCTGGTCGGGCTCGCTGTTCTTTTTCTACAAGGGCAGCATCATTTATGGCGTGATCGCGGGCGTCTGCCTCGGCGCGACCTATGCCTTCCTCAAGCAGATCAAGGCGCAGTTCTTCAATTCCGGGAAATAAAACGGCGCATCGGTTCGTCGATGCGCTCCCTGCGTCGAGAAACGCTTATTTCTCGCGCTTCTTCGCTTCCTGATCCAGCGCACGCAGGTGCGCCATCTTCTCGCCGATCTTGCCTTCCAGCCCGCGCGGCGTGGGCTGGTACCAGTGCGGATCGGGCATGCCGTCCGGCAGGTAGGTTTCGCCGGCAGCGTAGGCTTCCGGCTCGTCGTGTGCGTAGCGATAGAGCTTGCCGTAGCCGAGTTCCTTCATCAGTTTGGTCGGCGCGTTGCGCAGATGCTCGGGCACCGGGCGCGACTTGTCCTTGGCGACGAAGGCGCGCGCCTGGTTGTAGGCGTTGTAACCGGCGTTGCTCTTGGCGGCGATCGCCAGGTAGATCACGGCCTGCCCCAGCGCCAGTTCGCCTTCGGGCGAACCGAGCCGTTCGTAGGTCGCAGCAGCCTCGTTGGCGATGGTCATCGCGCGCGGGTCGGCCAGGCCAATGTCCTCCCACGCCATGCGCACGATGCGGCGCGCCAGATAACGCGGATCGGCGCCACCGTCGAGCATGCGCGTGAACCAGTAGAGCGAAGCGTCCGGATTGGAGCCACGCACCGACTTGTGCAGCGCGGAAATCTGGTCGTAGAAGGTGTCGCCGCCCTTGTCGAAACGCCGCAGCGCGTCGCCCAGCGTAGCCTTCAGCAATTCCGTATCGATCTCGTTCTGCTTCTTCGCCCGCGCCGCGCGCGCCACTATTTCCAGGTTGTTGAGCAGCTTGCGGCCGTCACCGTCGGCGCTGGCGGCCAGCATGGCCTTGGCCTCGTCGGTGAAAGTAATACCTTCGAGCTCGTCGCGCGCAGCACGGTCGAGCATGGCGAACAGGTCTTCCTCGTTCAGGGACTTGAGTACATAAACGGCCGCGCGCGACAGCAATGCGCCGTTGACCTCGAACGACGGATTCTCGGTGGTGGCGCCGATGAAGGTGAACAGCCCGCTTTCCACGTGCGGCAGGAAGGCGTCCTGCTGGCTCTTGTTGAAGCGATGCACCTCATCGACGAACAGGATGGTGCGGCGCCCCATCGCGTTGCGCGACAGTTCCGCGCGCTCGACCGCCTCGCGGATGTCCTTGACGCCCGACAGCACGGCCGACAACGCGATGAAGTCGGCCTGGAAACTGTCGGCCATCAGGCGCGCCAGCGTGGTCTTGCCGACGCCCGGCGGGCCCCACAGGATCATCGAGTGCGGCTCGCCCGATTCGAAGGCCACGCGCAGCGGCTTGCCCGCACCGAGGATGTGCTGCTGCCCGATCACCTCGTCGAGGCTGTGCGGACGGAGTCGTTCGGCGAGCGGGATGGCCATGGGCGTGCGGAAAAAAAATCGAAAACGGGTGTCAAAAACAATCGACGCCAGCCGGACAATGCGGACTGGCGTCGCGTGGCGCTGCACGCATGCAGCCTATTCTAAGGCTTACTGGAACACGTCCGCGCCCTTGGGTACCGAGAACTTGAACTGGCCGGCCGGCATGGCCGGATTGCGCTCGAAGCTGCCGAAGGTGAGCAGCGATACCTGGCCGAAGGAATCGCGCAGTTCCATCGCGGCCGGCACGCCGTCCTTCATGCCGATGCCGATGCGCTCGAAGGTCGTGTCCTTGGCCTTGGGCGTGGCTTCCAGCCATTCCATGCCATTCTTGCTGCCGGCCTCCTTCAGGGTGAAGTTCTGCTCGAGGTTGTTGCTGCCGAACAGGATGGCTGCCGGCGACGAACCCAGCGCATCGCCGAGCTTCTTGACCGTCACCTGGTTCAGGTCCTTGTCGTAGATGTAGAGCTTTTCGCCATCGGCCTGCAGCAACTGCTCGTACGGCTTCTGGTAGGTCCAGATGAACTTGCCAGGGCGCGAAAAAACAAAGGTGCCCGACGATTCGTTGGATACCTTGGCGGTGCCGCTGTCGACCTTGACCAGTTGCTGCGTGAACGCGCCCTTGGCCGACTGCGTCGAGGACACGAAGGACTTGAACTGCTCGAGCGCCGCGGCCTTTGCCAGCGACGGCAGGCTCAAGGCGGCTGCCACCAGCAGCACGGTCAGCGCCGGCAGGCGGAAATCGAAACGTTTTGCAACGCGAAGCTGTGAATCCGGAATGTGCTGCTTGCCCATGTTTGCCTTCTACTCGTTTGCATTCCCGGCCGGCACCAGGATTTCCCGGTTGCCGTTGGACTGCATGGTGGATACCAGTCCGCTCTGCTCCATCTGTTCGAGCAGGCGGGCCGCCCGGTTATAGCCGATACGCAGGTGACGCTGCACCAGCGAGATCGACGCGCGACGATTCTTGAGCACGACCGCAACCGCCTGGTCGTACAGCGCATCGCCCTCGCCGCCGCCGGCACCTTCGCCGCCCAGCGCCAGATCACCATCCTCGGCCACGCCGCCTTCCAGTATGCCTTCGACGTAATTCGGCTCGCCCTGTTCCTTCAGATGATTCACCACGCGGTGCACCTCGTCATCCGAGACGAAGGCGCCGTGCACGCGAATCGGCAGGCCGGTGCCCGGCGGCATGTACAGCATGTCGCCCATGCCGAGCAGCGCTTCCGCGCCCATCTGGTCCAGAATCGTGCGCGAATCGATCTTGCTGCTGACCTGGAACGCGATGCGCGTCGGGATGTTGGCCTTGATGAGGCCGGTGATCACATCCACAGATGGGCGCTGTGTCGCCAGAATCAAGTGGATGCCGGCCGCACGTGCCTTTTGGGCAATACGCGCGATCAATTCCTCGACCTTCTTGCCGACCACCATCATGAGGTCGGCCAGCTCGTCGATGATGATGACGATGGTCGGCAGTTTCTCGAGCGGCTCCGGCGCATCCGGCGTCAGGCTGAACGGGTTCGGAATCTTCTGCTCGTTCTTTTCCGCTTCCGCGATCTTGGCGTTGTAGCCGGCCAGGTTGCGCACGCCGAGCTTGCTCATCAGCTTGTAGCGGCGCTCCATCTCGTTGACGCCCCAGTTCAGCGCATGGCCGGCCTGGCGCATGTCGGTCACCACCGGCGCCAGCAGATGCGGAATGCCTTCGTAGATCGACAGTTCGAGCATCTTCGGATCGATCAGGATCATGCGCACCTGGTTCGGGTCCGATTTATAGAGCAACGACAGGATGGTGGCATTGATGCCGACCGACTTGCCGGAGCCGGTGGTACCGGCCACCAGCAGGTGCGGCATCTTGGCCAGATCGGCGACGACCGGGTTGCCGGCGATGTCCTTGCCGAGCGCCACCGTCAGGCTCGACGAACTGTCGTTATAGACCTTGGAACTGATGATCTCGGTCAGGCGCACGATCTGGCGCTTCGGATTCGGCAGTTCCAGCGCCATGTAGTTCTTGCCCGGAATCGTCTCGACCACGCGCAGCGAAGTCAGCGACAGCGAACGCGCGAGATCGCGCGCGAGGTTGACGATCTGGCTGCCCTTGACGCCGGTGGCCGGCTCGATCTCGTAGCGCGTGACGACCGGCCCCGGATAGGCGGCCACCACCTTCACGCTGATGCCGAAGTCCGACAGCTTCTTCTCGATCAGGCGGCTCGTGAATTCCAGCGTTTCGACGCTGACGGTTTCCTGCGTCTGCGGCGCTTCGTCTAGCAGCGACAGCGGCGGCAGGTTGGTATCGGGCAGATCGGTGAACAGCGAGGTCTGGCGCTCCTTCTCGACCCGCTCGGACTTCTGCACGGCGACGATCTGCGGTTCGATGCGGATCGGCGGCGCTTCGACGATCTTGGCGCGCTCCTGCACCACGGCTTCCTCGCGCTTGACGGCGGCGACCTGCCCCAGCTGGCGATCCTTGCGCGCGCTGTACAGGTTGCCGATCATGCGCACGCTGCGCTCGAGCAGTTCGCCCAGGCGCTCGGCGACGTTGAGCCACGAGACATGGAAGAACAGGCTGAAGCCGAGGCCGAACAGCAGCAGCAACAGCAGCGTCGCGCCCATGAAACCGAAGGCGTTCTGCGCCGCGTTGCCGATCAGCTCGCCCAGCACGCCCCCGGGCGAGCGCGGCAGTTCGGCGCGCAGCGAATGCATGCGCAGGTATTCGATGCCGACGCTGCCCATCAGCATGATGAAGAAACCGATGCCGCGGGTCAGGTTTTCGTGCGGGACCGGTTCTTCCGGTTCCTTCTTCAGCAGGAAGCGCTGCGACAGGCGCCGGTAGCCGACCCACACCAGCCGCAGGCAGAACACGCACAGCCACCAGGCGGAGAGGCCGAAGATGAACAGCAGCAGGTCCGCCAGCCAGGCGCCGGTGCGCCCGCCGAGGTTGTGCAGGCGCGTCACCACGTTGGCGTGCGACCAGCCGGGGTCCACCGGCGAATAGGTCAGGAAAATCAGGATCAGGTACAGCGTCACGACCGACAGTACCAGCCAGCGCGCCTCGGACAGCAGGCGCGCGATGCGGCCCGGCGGAGGCGGTGCCTTGGATTGGTCGGTCTTGCGGGTATAGGCTTGGCTTGTCTTCGTCATAAATCCAGACGCGTTGCGTCAATAAAAACCGCGCATCGCAAGCGGGTGTTGCGTCTGCCGGAAATGCGGCAGAAGGTAAAACGGCGTCGGACCGGGCTGCTGCGGATGATTGCCGCCGCATCGGCGCAGGTGCACCACGCTGGCGGCAGTCGCCCTTCGCGGTCCGGGCGCTTGGACTATAATCTTAACCAGTTTTGAGTTGTTACACGAATAATTCGGCTCCGCCTTGAAATTCCCGCGCCGGGCCGACATATGCATCCAGGCGCCCCGGAATACGGGGCGCCGCCTCTCCAACCACAGAAAAATCACTTCCATGTCCACCGTCAAACACGCCAAAGTCCTCATTCTCGGCTCCGGTCCTGCCGGCTACAGCGCCGCCATCTATGCCGCGCGCGCCAACCTCCATCCCGTCATGATCACCGGCGTGGAACAGGGCGGCCAGCTGATGACCACCACCGACGTCGAGAACTGGCCCGGCGATCCGCTCGGCGTGCAGGGTCCGGAACTGATGCAGCGCCTGCTGCAGCATGCCGAACGCTTCAATACCGAGATCATCTTCGACCACGTGCACACCACGCACCTGAACGAAAAACCGATCCGCCTGGTCGGCGACATGGGCGAATACACCTGCGACTCCCTGATCATCGCCACCGGCGCCTCGGCCCAGTACCTGGGCCTGCCGTCGGAACAGTCGTTCATGGGCAAGGGTGTGTCGGCCTGCGCCACCTGCGACGGCTTCTTCTACCGCGAACAGGAAGTCGCGGTGGTCGGCGGCGGCAACACCGCGGTCGAGGAAGCGCTCTACCTCGCCAACATTGCCAAGAAGGTCACGGTCATCCATCGCCGCGACAAGTTCCGCGCCGAGGCGATCCTGATCGACCGCCTGCTGGCCAAGGTCGAGGAAGGCAAGGTCGAGATCAAGTGGAATCACACGCTCGACGAAGTGCTCGGCAACGACAGCGGCGTGACCGGCATCCGGATCAAATCGACGACCGACGACAGCACCACCGAGATTCCGCTGCACGGCCTGTTCATCGCCATCGGCCACAAGCCGAACACCGACATCTTTGCCGGCCAGCTCGACATGCACAACGGCTACATCAAGACCAAGACCGGTCTCGAAGGCATGGCGACCTCGACCAGCGTACCGGGCGTGTTCGCCGCCGGCGACGTGCAGGATCACGTCTATCGCCAGGCCATCACCAGCGCCGGCACCGGCTGCATGGCCGCGCTCGATGCCCAGCGCTACCTGGAAAGCCTGGAATAAGCCAGCCTTCACATCCCTAGCAAGCGGCCGCCTTCGCGGCGGTCGCCTCCCCAGCCGCCGCGGAGCCGCCATGCCGCCAGCCTCGATCAAGAATTTCGCCGCGCTCAAGTCCCTGCACAAGGACCTGAAGAAGCAGGAGGAACAGCGCAAGCTGGCCGAGGCCGAACGCCTGCTGGCCGAACGCGCGGCGCAGGTCGAGGCCGAGCTGTTCCGTCGCAGCATCGGCGACATCACGCCGCTCAAGCACGCCGAACGCATCGCCCCGCATACCGAGCGGCCGCTGCCGATCGCGCGCCAGCACCTGGCCGACGAGCAGGCGGCGCTGCGCGAATCGCTGTCCGACGAATTCACGATCGAATCCCTGCTCGACACCGACGAAGCCTTAAGCTACGCGCGCAACGGCATCGGTCCCGACGTGCTGCGCAAGCTGCGGCGCGGGCACTGGGTGATCCAGAGCCAGCTCGACCTGCACGGCATGCGCACCGACGAGGCGCGCGGAGCACTCGGCGAGTTCCTGCGCGTGGCCTTGCGGCGCGGCCAGCGCTGCGTGCGCGTGATCCACGGCAAGGGACTGGGTTCGGTCAACCGCGAGCCGGTATTGAAGAAGAAGGTGCGCAACTGGCTGGTGCAGAAGGACGAGGTGATCGCCTTCTGTCAGGCGCGTGCCGCCGACGGCGGAGCCGGCGCGCTGGTCGTGCTGCTCAAGTCCAGTTAATTCTCGTTCCAGGCAAACAAAAAGCGCCGGCTGCAAACCGGCGCTTTTCCATTGGCGAACGCAAGAACCTAGACCGCGTCCGCGCCCGTTTCGCCGGTACGGATACGAATCACCTGCTCGACGTCGCGCACGAAGATCTTGCCGTCGCCGATCTTGCCGGTACGGGCTGCCTTGATGACGGCGTCAACCGCGCGTTCCAGCACGCTGTCGTCAACCACGGCCTCGACCTTGATCTTGGGCAGGAAATCGACGACGTACTCGGCACCACGGTACAGCTCGGTATGGCCTTTCTGGCGGCCGAAGCCCTTGACCTCGGTCACCGTCAAACCGGTCACGCCGACTTCGGCCAGCGATTCGCGTACTTCATCGAGCTTGAACGGTTTGATGATGGCGGTAATTTGTTTCATTGGTGCTCCTTCGATTTGAATGCGTATTCCATGAATTCCGTCGCCTGCAGCACGTTGGCCACGCTGCGATTTGCAACCATTGTGCCTCAATCGCGATATTTTGAGGTAATCGGATAGCGCCAGTCGCGGCCGAAGGCGCGATGCGTGATGCGGATGCCGACCGGCGCCTGGCGCCGCTTGTACTCGTTGAGCTTGATCAGATGCGTCACGCGGTTGACGTCTTCCTCGCTGTAGCCGGCCGCCACGATCTCGGCGCGGCTGCGGTTTTCCTCCATGTAGAGCTGCATGATGCCGTCGAGGATGTCGTACTCGGGCAGCGAATCCTGGTCGGTCTGGTCGGGCCGCAGTTCGGCCGACGGCGCGCGCGTCAGGATGCGCTCCGGAATCACGTCGGACACCGAATTGCGGTAGCGGCACAGGCGATAGACCAGCGTCTTGGCGATGTCCTTGATGACGGCGAAGCCGCCCGCCATGTCGCCGTACAGCGTGCAATAGCCGACCGCCATCTCGCTCTTGTTGCCGGTAGTGAGCACGATGGCACCGTACTTGTTCGACAGCGCCATCATGATGGTGCCGCGGATGCGCGCCTGGATGTTCTCTTCCGTGGTATCCGGCTTCAGGCCCTTGAATTCCTCGGCCAGCGTGCGGTTGAAGGCGTCGAAGCAGTCGCCGATGCCGATCTCGTCGTAGCGCACGCCGATGCGTGCCACCATGTCGCGCGAGTCGGTCAGCGAAATGTCGGCCGTATAGGGCGACGGCATCATGACCGCCCTCACCTTGTCTGCACCCAGCGCATCCACCGCGATCGCCAGCACCAGCGCCGAATCGACGCCGCCCGACAAACCCAGCAGCGCGCCCGGGAAACCGTTCTTGCCGATGTAGTCGCGCACGCCGAGCACCAGCGCCTGGTAGATCTGCGCCTCCTGCGGCAGTTCCTCGACGATGGTCGCGTCAACCGGCTGCGCGCCCTGGAACTCGACGATCTGCAGGTCTTCCACGCAGTGCTGCAGGTGCGCGCGCACCGCACCGCTCTGGTCCAGCACGAAGGAATTGCCGTCGAAGATCAGCTCGTCCTGGCCGCCGACCAGATTGGCATAGACCACGCTCATGTCCTTGCTGCAGACGTTGTCGCGCATGGTGGCAATGCGCACGTGCTGCTTGTTCAGATGGTAGGGCGAGCCGTTGGGCACCAGCAGCACCTGCACGCCGGCTTCGGCGGCCGCGGCCGGCGCGTGCGTGAACCATGTGTCCTCGCAGATGTTGATACCGAAGCGCACGCCTTTCACGTCGAAAGCCAGCGGCCGGTCGGCCCCGTCGAAATAGCGCTTCTCGTCGAACACCGTGGTATTCGGCAGCTCATGCTTGCAGTAGGTGCCGGCGATCACGCCGTTGAGCACGACCGATGCCGCGTTGAAGCGGAAATCGCCCTCCTGCAGCGGATGGCCGACCACCACGTGCACGCCCTGCAGGTCCGCCAGCTCGGCGGCCAGCGCGGCCAACGTGTCGGCGGTTTTTGCGTAGAATGACGGGCGCAGCAGCAGGTCTTCCGGCGGATAGCCGACCAGCGACAGTTCCGGCGTCAGGACGATGTCGGCGCCCTGCGCGGCGGCGCGCCGGGCGAACTCTGCGATCTTTGCGCTGTTACCGGCGAGATCGCCGACGGTGCTGTTGATTTGGGCAATGGCAACTTTAACGGTCATGGCTGGGTCGTGGCTGAATCGGGATCGGCAACGCTGCTGCAGGAACGCATCGCGTCGTGATGCATGAAAGAGTTGATCAATTGAACACCGATTATCGCACGCGCATCGTCTCTTCCCTATCCGAAATCGGCCAGCCCGCATGGGATGCCCTGCTCGCCCTGCAGGCCGACGCCAACCCTTTCCTCTCGTTCGCCTTCCTCGACGCCCTGCACGAAAGCGGCAGCGCCGCCATCCGCACCGGGTGGCAGCCGCAGTTCGCCACGCTGTGGGACGACGCCGGTTTGGCCGCCGCACTGCCGCTCTACGCCAAGGGCCATTCCTATGGCGAGTACGTGTTCGACTGGGCCTGGGCCGACGCCTACGAGCGCAACGGGCTCGACTACTATCCGAAGCTGCTGTCGGCCATCCCGTTCACGCCGGTCACCGGCAGCCGCCTACTGGCGCGCGACGAACAGGCACGGGTCGCATTGGTGGCGGCACTGGTCGCGCTGCAACGGCAAAACGCGTTTTCCTCCACCCACATCCTCTATCCGCCCGAGGACCAGGCACGCCAGCTCGAGGAAGCCGGCTTCCTGCTGCGCAGCGGCGTGCAGTTCCACTGGCTCAATGCCGGTTACCGCAGCTTCGACGCATTCTTGGACACGCTGGAACGCAAGAAGCGCAAGAACATCCGCGCCGAGCGGCGCAAGGTGGCCGAGGCCGGTGTGGTCTTCCGCCATGTCGGCGGGCATCAAGCGACCGAAGACGACTGGCGCTTCTTCAAGCGCTGCTACGACCATACCTATGCGGCGCATCATTCAACGCCCTATCTGAATCTCGATTTCTTCCTGCGCATCGGCGCGACGATGCCGGACAATCTGCTGCTGATCGTCGCCGAGCGCGACGGCAGGCCGATCGCCTCCTCGCTGGTGGTACATGACGAGCGCACGCTCTATGGCCGCTACTGGGGCGCGCTCGAACACATCGACTGCCTGCATTTCGAGACCGCCTATTACCAGCCGCTGGAATTCTGCATCGCGCACGACATCGCCTGCTTCGAGGGCGGCGCGCAGGGCGAGCACAAGATGGCGCGCGGCTTCCTGCCGCAGAAGACGTGGTCGGCGCACTGGCTCGCGCATCCCGGATTTGCCACGGCCATCGAGGATTTTCTGCAGCGCGAAGGGGGCGGCATCGATGCCTATATCGACGAACTCAACGAACGCAACCCGTTCCGCACCCCGCAGAAAGACTGACGCCACCTCCCTGATTTGTGGGACTTGCCAGCCGGTTGCGGAGCAGGCATGCTGGCAGCACCATGACGCCCACGTCTTCCGCCCCTACTACTCCTGCAACGGACAAGCCAGCCCGTCTCGGCCGTTTCGTCGTCAGGGAGGAAATCGGACGCGGCTCTACCGGAGTCGTCTATCTTGCGCACGATCCCGTGATCGATCGCGAAGTCGCCATCAAGACCTTTCACGGCAATCTCACGCCGCTGGCGCGCAAGCAGCACGAACAGCAGTTCATCAACGAGGCGCGTGCCGCCGGCCGCCTCGCGCATGCGGGCATCGTCACCATCTACGAGGTTTCCAGCGAGGGCAATGCCACCTTCATCGCCATGGAATATCTGCATGGACGCGCCCTCGGCACGCTGCTCGACGAAGGCCATTTGTTCTCGGGCGACGATGTCGCATCGATCTCATGGAAGATCGCCGATGCGCTCGATCATGCTCATCGCCATGGCGTGATCCATCGCGACATCAAACCCGCCAACATCTTTCTGGTCGGCGACCACCAGCCCAAGCTGATGGATTTCGGCATTGCGCGCGCACCGAATCGGCTGATGGAACGCCGGCCGCTCGACGATGCGCCGCAAACGGCCTTCAACGAACGCCTGCTCGGCACGCCCAACTACATGTCGCCCGAACAGGCAGGCGGACACACGCTGGACCCACGCACCGACATCTATTCGCTGGGTGCCGTCATGCATGAAATGCTGACCGGCAGCAAACCCTTTCAGGCCGGCGATCCGGACAAGCTGTTGCAGCAGATCGCACAGAAGACCTTGCCGGCACCGCACCAGCTGGCGCCGGGCGTGCCGATCGCGCTGTCGCGCATCGTGGTCAAGGCCATGCACAAGAACCCCGAGAAGCGCTATCAGACCGCGGAAGACATGGCGCTGGACATCAAGCGCCACCTGACCCGCAGCCGCCGCACGCGCGAACGCGCGGTCAAGTCGCCGGATGGCGATCAGCCGGCCAACTCGCCCGACTTCCGGCAATCGCGGCTGTTCTGGCCGCTGTGTGGCATCACGCTCGCCATCGTGATCGCGGCCTACACGCTGTGGCGCTGATGGATATTGCGGCCAGCCAAACAAAAAGCGCACCCAAAGGTGCGCTTTTTTGATGACGGCAAGCCGAATCGATCAGGCTGCGGCCTTTTCATAATTGGCGACGCCTGCCAGGATTTCGGCCTTGGCTTCATCCGCATTGCCCCAGCCGTCAACCTTGACCCACTTGCCCTTTTCCAGATCCTTGTAGTGCTCGAAGAAGTGCTGGATCTGGTTGATCAGGAACGGATTGGCATCTTCCGGCTTCTGCCAGTCCTTGTACAGCGGCAGCAGCTTGTCGACCGGCACGGCCAGCAGCTTGGCATCGGTCCCTGCCTCATCGGTCATCTTCAGAACGCCAATCGTGCGGCAGCGCACGACCACGCCCGGCAGCAGCGGGAACGGTGTGACGACCAGCACGTCAACCGGGTCGCCATCGTCGGACAGCGTGTTCGGGATGTAGCCGTAGTTGCACGGATAGTGCATGGCGGTGCTCATGAAGCGATCGACGAAGATCGCGCCCGATTCCTTGTCGACTTCGTACTTGACGGGATCGCCGTTCATGGGGATTTCGATGACGACATTGAAGTCGTTCGGCAGGTCCTTGCCGGCAGGGACGTTATTCAGACTCATGATGATTTCTCAAAGTGGGGATGGATGAAGCGAACGCGTGATTATAGCGACTCCGCCCGTTTTTTTCCGGCGGTACCGGCCCGAGCGAAGGCCGGTTGCCATGACGATCTCGATCAGGAGGCCGTTGCCAGTGCGCATTGACGGTAGTGTTCTGCCGCCTGCTCGTGCTGGTTCAGGGCCTCGTGCAACTGCGCGAGCTTGAGGTGGATTTCCTGCGTCTGGCGGGCACTGCCGGCATCCGACAGCGCCTGCTCCAGATGACGCTGCGCCTTGCCCCACAATTGCTGGCGCAGGCACAGCGTACCCAGCGTCAGTTCCAGTTCCGGCTCGCCCGGATGCTGGCGGCACCATTCCTCGCAACGCTCGATCTGCGCCACCAGCGCCGGTGAGCCCTGCTCGGCCGCTGCCGCACGATAGGGACGCAGCAGGCGCTCGTCCCACTCCTGTGCCAGCGACTTCTCGACAATGCCGCGCGCGCCCTCGTGCAGGCCGCGCAGGTTGAAAGCGTGCGCGCCGCGAAGCGCGACGTACGGCTTGACGCGATCCTCGGCCGGGATCGCGAACCAGACATTGCGGATGCCTTCGGCATCGTTGGCCGGATTGCGCAGCAGGTCTTCGTAGGCCAGTTCGCGCAGGCGCGTGGACAGCGCCGGATTCAGCGCATTGTTCTTGTCCAGCGTGCGCACCAGACGCAGCACCTCGGGCCAGTTGTTGGCGCGCTGGTTGGCCTTGAGTGCCATGCGCAACGCATGGATGTGGCGCGTGCCGTTGGCGTTGAGTTCCTCGACCACCTTGAGCGCCAGTTCCGGCTGGCGTTCGTCGACCAGCAGTTCGGTCGCCGTCATCAGGCGCGCGCTCTTGAGCGACTGGTCCGGCTCCACCGTCGCCAGCCAGGTGTCGCGGCGTTCGGTCTGCTGCATGCGATGGGCGGCACGCGCGCCGATCAGCGCGGCCAGGCCGGCGTTCTCGGGCGATTCGGCAGCGCGGATCGCAGCCTTTTCGGCGTGGCCGAAACGGCCCTCGAAGTAATACTTGAGCGCGTCGCGCAGAGCCTGATTGCCCTTGCGTTCGAGCTTTTCATGACGGTAGGCCGCCACCCGGCCCGGCATGCGCTGCGCCACGCGGATGGTCTTGAGCACCGCGTAGATCGCCACGAACAGCAGGATCGCGAGCAGGATGAAGAAATTGAGCGAGAGATCGATCCGGTACGGCGGATAGAAGAACACAACATTGCCCACGTTGTAGTGGGCCGCCACGGCGATACCGATGGCGGAGGCGAACAGGGCAAGAATCCAGAGGAAAAGACGCATGGGTCGTCAAAGAATCAAATTAGCTGCGGGATCGGATGCGCGCACGGCATGCGCGTATCCGACACGCGAAACAACGGCTCGGGTGGATGCAGCAACGCGCACGCGGGCCGCACGCATCACTGCGCCTTGTAGTTGCGCACGGCGTTCAGGCTTTCCGCCAGCGTCGGCATCTCGATCGCCAGATTGCTGGACTGCACCTGCTTCAGCATGGCCTGCGCGGTCTGCGTCTGCTTGGCACGGGTATCGAAATAGCGCGCGATCGCATCCTGCGCCGCGATCATGTCGCTGCGGAAGGCGCTCTCGTTGCGCGACAGCAGCGCCAGGCGTGCGTTGAGCAGGCGCAGCTTGAGGTTTTCGCGTGCGTAGTAGGCCTGGCTCGGCGACAGCAGCAGCGCGTCCGAAGTATCGACGCTGCGGATACGCACCAGTTCGCGGATGTCGCTCCAGAGTTCGCTCGACCAGCTGTCCCAGCGCGCCTTCCAGACCACGCTCCAGTCCTCGCCGGCCGGCGTGCCGTCAGCCCGCACCTTGGCGGCCGGACGATTCTTCGGCTCGGCCGCCTGTTGCGACGGCTGTTCGTCTGCCAGCAAAGGCATGCGGTCGATCTGGCTGATCACGCTGTCGAGACGCAGCGCAACGCCGGTCAGGTCCAGCGCCGGCAGCGCCTTCAGGCGTTCGATGTCGTTGCCGATGGCGCGGCGGATCGTGACGAACTGTGGCGTGTCGGCGCGTGCCAGCCGCGCGTCGGCATTCTGCAGCGCGATCAGCGCGCCCTGCACGTTGCCGGCCAGTTGCAGTTGCTGGCTGGCGGTTGACAGTACCTGTTCGATCTCGGCCAAGGCCCAGTCGTCGCGGCGCTTGAAGAGATCCTGGTAAAGCTGCTCGAGCGCCAGCTGCTGGCTCTGCGCCTCGAGCTGCTTACTCTCGAGCACGCTGACCTTGGCCTGCACCTCGGTCACGGCTTCCTGCACCGACTTGGCGATGATGCGCGTTTCGTTGCTGACGCTGTCGCCAGTCTGCATGCGCTTGGCGACCTCGCCGCGCAGCGAACTCAGTTCGCGATGCGAATACCAGCCCTGCGCCGCCAGCGCGCCGGCCAATATCAGCACCAGCACATACAGCGCGGTCTGGCCGCCCTTGCCGGACTTGCGCGGCGGCTTGCCCGCATCGGCAGCGGGCGGGACGGGCGTTGCCGCTTCAGGAGTCGGTTGCGGCGTATTTTCCTGGGGATTTTGCATGTCATTCATGAAAGGGATTGTAACGCGGCGAGCAGGCCGTCGTCGCCTGATCGCGTCTGTACGATACGGGTAAATCCGAGGGAACGGGCGGTTTCCGCGATACGCATGTGCGGAACGACCAATCGTTGTTGTTGCATTTTTGCCACGCCTCCCGTCTGTCCGAGCTGCTCGACCATGCGCAGCAAAAAGCGCAGCGCTTCCGAGCTGGTCACGATCCATTCGTTCTGACCGTCGAGCAGGCGAATCAGTTCGTCGCGCCGTGCCGGCGTCAACTCAGGCGCAACACGGCGATAGGCGGCAACCGGCGTCACGTGCACACCCGCCGCGCGCAAGGCATCGCCCAGCAGTTCGCGGCCGGTTTCGCCGCGCACGATCAACACCTCGCGGCCGCGCAGCGCCGCCAGGTCGAGTTCGGCCAGCAGGGTTTCGGAATCGCTGCGCTCGGGATCGCGTGGGCTGTGGATGGTGCAGTGCGCATCGTCCAGCCCGTACCGTGCCAGCGCCGCGCGGCTGCCCTCGCCGACCACCGCCAGCGGAACCTGGCGCGGCCAGTCGGGGCGCGCGGCCAGGGCCGCATCGACCGCGTTGGGACTGACGAAGGCAACCAGCGCGTAGCGCTCCACTTCACTCAGCGCCTCGCGCAAGCGTGCCGGATCGGGCGTCGGCAGGATTTCCAACAATGGAAACTGCACCACCTGCCGCCCGCTCTCCGCAATGCGTTGCGCGAGTTCGGCCGCCTGTGCGGCCGGCCGCGTGACGACCACCAGGGCCTCAGTCATCGGCAGCGGAATCGCTGTTGCAGGCGTCTAGGATGGCCTGTGCATCCTGCGCGCGCAATGCCTCGGCGATGCGGTCGCCGAGCGCTTCGGGCGCGTCGGCCGGACCGCTCAGGTCGGCCTGCGCGACGCGCGTGCCGTCCGGCGTGGCGATCATGGCGCGCAGGCGCATGGTGCCGCCATCCAGCGTGGCATGCGCGGCCAGCGGAATCTGGCAGCTGCCGCCGAAGTTGCGCGACACGGTGCGCTCGGCACGCGCCGCCAACGCGCTGGCCGTGTGATCGAGCGGCGCCAGCCATTCGGCCAGATCGTCGCGGTCGGCAGCGATCTCGATCGCCATCGCGCCCTGCCCCGGTGCCGGCAGGCTATCCTCGGGCGCGAGGAACATGCGGATGCGCTGCGTCATGCCGAGGCGCTTGAGGCCGGCGGCGGCGAGGATGATGGCCGCGTATTCGCCCTTGTCGAGACGGCCGAGCCGCGTATCGAGGTTGCCGCGCAGCGGACGGATCTCAAGATGGGGATAGCGCGCCGCGATCAGCGACTGACGGCGCAGGCTGCTGGTGCCGACCACCGCGCCGGCCGGCAGCGCGGCCAGCGAATCGTAGTCGTTGGAGACGAAGGCATCGCGCGGGTCCTCGCGCTCGAGCACGCCGGCCAGCCGGAAACCGTCGGGCAATTGCATCGGCACGTCCTTGAGCGAGTGCACGGCCAGATCGGCGCGGCGCTCGGCGATTGCGACTTCGAGTTCCTTGACGAACAGGCCCTTGCCGCCGACCTTGGACAGCGTGCGATCCAGAATGCGATCGCCGCGCGTGGTCATGCCGAGGATTTCGATCGAACACTGCGGATATAATACGGACAGTTTTTCGCGCACATGTTCGGCCTGCCACATGGCAAGCCGGCTTTCGCGCGAGGCGATGATCAATTTTTTCGGGGGTGGGAATTTCAACTCGGCTGCTTTCTTTTTTGTCGGGACGCGGTGGAAGCTTGCATGCGCCATCGCCTGTCGATGAAGGCAAGGCCGCAAGGAACGTTCCCGGATATCCGGTTCTTACGTGCCTGAAATCTTATCATGCGCCTGCAGCGAAAAACGGCGCGCTTCCCCCTGATTCACCATCAACGAGCTGACTGCACACTTACATGGCAAAACAACCTCCCAAACCACGCACGCGCGCGATTCCGCCGATTCCGAAAAAAGATGCGCCCCTGAAGGAAGACATTCGCCTGCTCGGCCGCCTGCTCGGCGACGTGCTGCGCGACCAGGAAGGCGATGCGGTATTCGAGGTAGTGGAAACCATCCGCCAGACCGCCGTGCGCTTTCGCCGCGAGGCCGACCTGCAGGCAGGGACCGACCTCAACCGCCTGCTGAAGAAACTGGGCCGCGAGGAAACCATTACCGTGGTGCGCGCATTCTCCTACTTCTCGCACCTCGCCAACATCGCCGAGGATCAGCACCAGCACCGCTGCCGCCGCGCCAGCCTGCTCGCCAATTCAACGCCTGAAGAAGGTTCGGTCGCACTCGCGCTCGAGAAGCTCGACGCGGCCGGCGTCAGCGGCGCCGCCGTGCGCAAGTTCTTCCGCGAAGCGCTGATCTCGCCGGTGCTGACCGCGCACCCGACCGAAGTGCAGCGCAAGAGCATTCTCGATGCCGAGAACGACATCGCGCGCCTGCTGGCCGAACGCGATGCACCGATGACCGCCAAGGAGCTCGCCAAGAACACGCAATTGCTGCATTCGCGCATCACCATGCTGTGGCAGACGCGCCTGCTGCGCTACACCAAGCTGTCGGTGGCCGACGAGATCAACAATGCGCTGTCCTACTATCGCCTGACCTTCCTCAACGAACTGCCGACGCTGTACGAGGACATCGAGGCCGACATCGCCAGCCAGTTCCCGCAACGTGGCGCAGCGGCTGCCGCAGCCGGCCGCGAACTGCCGACCTACGTGCAGATGGGCAGCTGGATCGGCGGCGACCGCGACGGCAATCCGAACGTCAACGACGACACCATGCGCTATGCACTGTCGCGCCAGTCAACCACCATCCTCAGCTTCTACCTTGAGCAGGTGCATACGCTGGGCGCGGAACTGTCGATCTCGACCTTCCTCGCCGGCGTCAGCCCCGAACTGCAGGCACTGGCCGACATTTCGCCCGACAATTCCGATCACCGCGCCGACGAACAATACCGCCGCGCGCTGATCCACATCTATGCACGCCTGGCCGCCACCGCGCGCGCGCATGGCGCCACGCATCTGATGCGCCAGGAAGTCGGCCCGGCCGCCGCCTACGGCTCCGCTGTCGAGTTCATCGCCGAGCTCGACGTCATCGTCGATTCGCTCAAGTCGCACCACGGCGCCTCGCTGGTCAAGCCGCGCCTGTCCAAGCTGCGCCGCGCGGCCGAAATCTTCGGCTTCCACCTCGCCACGCTCGACATGCGCCAGAGTTCGGACGTGCACGAACGCACGCTGACCGAACTGTTCCGTCGCGCCCAGGTGGAAACCGATTACTCCAAGCTGTCGGAGGAAGACAAGATCAAGCTGCTGCTGTCCGAACTGGACAAGCCGCGCCTGCTCTACTCACCCTACATCGACTATTCGGACGAAACCAATTCCGAACTGGCGATCATGCGTGCCGCCGGCGAGATTCGCCAGCGCTACGGCTCGCGCGCGATCCGCAACTACATCATCTCGCATACCGAGACCGTGTCCGACCTGCTCGAAGTCCTGCTGCTGCAGCGCGAGACCGGCCTGCTGCGCGGCGACGACGAGAAAGCCTCGGTCGGCGACGTCGAGCTGATGGTGATCCCATTGTTCGAAACCATTCCCGACCTGCGCCAGGCCGCCGCCATCATGGAACAGGCGCTGTCGATCCCGCAGGTGCGCAAGCTGGTCGCCAAGCAGGGTCATCTGCAGGAAGTCATGCTCGGCTATTCGGATTCCAACAAGGATGGCGGTTTCCTAACCTCCAACTGGGAGCTCTACAAAGCCGAAACGGAATTGGTGAAGGTCTTCAACAAGGCCGGTGTCAAGCTGCGCCTGTTCCACGGCCGCGGCGGCACCGTCGGCCGCGGCGGCGGACCGAGCTACGATGCCGTCATGGCGCAGCCGCCGGGCACCGTGAACGGCCAGATCCGCCTGACCGAACAGGGCGAGATCATCGCCTCCAAGTTCTCCAACCCGGAGATCGGCCGCCGCAGTCTCGAACTGCTGGTCGCCGCCACGCTGGAAGCCACGCTGACGCCGCACCCGAGCGACGCGCGCCACGCCAAGAAGCTGGCCGGCTTCCTCGCCGTAATGGAAGAACTGTCGGAACTCGCGTACCGCGCCTATCGCAATCTCGTCTATGAAACGCCGGGCTTCACCGACTACTTCTTCTCATCGACGCCGATCACCGAGATCGCCGAGCTCAACATCGGTTCGCGCCCCGCCTCGCGCAAGGCCTCGCGCCGCATCGAGGACCTGCGCGCAATTCCATGGGGCTTCTCGTGGGGCCAGTGCCGCCTGCTGCTGCCGGGCTGGTACGGCTTCGGTACCGCCATCGAGCAATGGCTGGCCAGCGGCAACGGCGACAAGACCAAGCGCGTCGCCACGCTGCGCGCGATGAACAAGGAATGGCCGTTCTTCGCCACCCTGCTGTCGAACATGGACATGGTCATGTCCAAGACCGACCTCGCCGTCGCCTCGCGCTACGCCGAAATGGTGACCGACCGCAAACTGCGCAACAGCATCTTCAAGCGCATCGTGGCCGAACACGAACGCGTCGCCGGCAGCCTGACCCTGATCACCGGCCACCGCGAACGCCTCGCCAGCAACCCGCTGCTGGCTCGCTCGATCCTGAACCGCTTTGCCTATCTCGATCCGCTCAACCACTTGCAGGTCGAACTGATCAAGCGCCATCGCGCGCTGATGAAGGAAGGCAAGATCGACGACCGCGTGCGGCGCGGCATCCATCTGTCGATCAACGGATTGGCGGCGGGCCTGCGCAATACGGGTTGATCGTCCGCACATCCGGCAAAAAGGGAGCTTCGGCTCCCTTTTTCGTTTTTCCGGACGTACTGCTATGCATAACGCCCTTCATCTGCTCCTGTTGAACGCGCATCGCGCGGCGTATCGTCCCACTCATGTCCGGTACCGCGCCGGCCCGAATGGAGCAGAAAATGAACTTACTCAATGGCATCGACTACGGTACGCCCAAGAGCGAATCCGAAAACATGGTCACCCTGGAAATCGACGGCATCACCGTGACCGTGCCGCAAGGCACTTCCGTCATGCGTGCAGCCGCCGAGTACGGCATCAATGTGCCCAAACTCTGCGCCACCGACAGCCTCGAAGCCTTCGGT
>NZ_BMCG01000005.1 GCF_014635065.1 Oxalicibacterium flavum | reverse complement strand
GAACTCTCCGCATCGGCAATCCGTCCTGATCAACCGATCAAGGAAAGCACCCGCTGGCTCCAGCTGGTCGTTGGCGTCATCTGCATGGTGGCAACCGCCAACATCCAGTACGCATGGACCCTGTTCGTTCCTGAAATCCAGGGCACCTTCGGCTGGGCTCGCGCAGAGATCCAGATCGCCTTCACCATCTTCGTCCTGGTGCAAACCTGGCTCGCTCCGATCGAAGGCTTCTTCATCGATAAATTCGGTCCGCGCATCATGGTCGCCTTCGGCGCCATCGGTATCGGCTTTGCATGGGTGCTGAACTCGCAAGCCACCACGCTGATGGGCTTCTACGTCGGCGCAGCAGTCGGTGGTATCGGCGTCGGTTCGATCTACGCAACCTGCATCAACAACGCACTGAAGTGGTTCCCTGATCGTCGTGGTCTGGCTGTTGGCCTGACCGCCGGCGGCTACGGCATGGGTTCGGCTGCAACGATCCTCCCGATCGCTGCCATGATCAAATCCGACGGCTTCCAGGAAACCTTCTTCTTCTTCGGCATCCTGCAAGGTGGCCTGGCGTTCATCGCTGCATGGTTCCTGCGTTCGCCCAAGGCAACCGAAGTCAAATCGTCGGCCAAGCTGGAACAGAGCCGTCGCGACTACACGCTGAAGGAAGCGCTCTCGACCAAACTGTTCTGGCTGATGTTCTTCATGTTCATCATGGTCGTCACCGGCGGCATGATGGCAGTGGCACAGCTGGGCGTGATCGCACAGGATCTGGGCGTCAAGGAATTCGAAGTCGATCTGTACTTCTTCACCATGGCCGCTCTGCCGCTGGCACTGATGCTCGACCGTATCATGAACGGTATCTCGCGTCCTCTGTTCGGCTGGGTTTCGGACAACATCGGTCGTGAAAAAACCATGGTCATCGCGTTCACGCTGGAAGGCCTCGGCATCATCGCGCTCGGCTACTGGGGTCACAATCCATGGGCATTCCTGATCCTGTCGGGTGTCGTGTTCCTGGCGTGGGGTGAAGTCTATTCGCTGTTCTCGGCACTGGCAGGCGATGCCTTCGGTACCAAGCACATCGGCAAGATCTACGGCGTGCTGTACTGCGCCAAGGGTATCGGCGCACTGTTCGTCCCGGTCGGCAACCTGATGATGGAAGCGACCGGCACGTGGTCCACGGTTCTCTACACCGTCGCCTGCATGGACTTGACTGCTGCTGTACTGGCAATCGTTGCCCTGCGTCCGACGCTGGCGAAACACGTCGCCTACTCTGCAGACCTGCTGCAGAAGGAACGCGCAGCTGGCACCGCCCCTGTCGGCGCCAATGCCTGATAGACCCTGATGTAAGTTTGTTCGTCGCATTTTCGGCGGGCTTCCTCGGAAGCCCGCTTTTTTATTTGTGCGATCCGTGTTTCAATCGCGGTGCCGTCCGCGGTGACTACCTTCCCACTTCATAGACAGTCATGATCAAATCCATTCGTGCCTTTTTCGCGGACCCGGCCCGCGTCTCCAAGCTTCTTCTCGGACTCTCGATCGCCCTCGGTCTCGGCAGCGTGGTGGTATTGGCCGCCGCTTTCATCCTGCTTTGAACCGGCCGCTCCGTCCCGCGACATTGCCAGCGCCTGCCGCTCTCTCTTTGCCCGACCGCACAACTGACATGACAGGTTGGGAAAGCAGGGATTCTTCGACCGCCACAATCTCTTTTCCAAACCCGGTCTTGCCTCTAGAATGACAGCCGTCGTCGCGCCATGCGACCGACATCGTCTCCTCCGGACAAGATGAGGCATGCGTTCCCGGATTTACCTTTTTCGTAAATCGTTTCCTCGACAAATCGGTGACCCATTGACCTCTTTCTCTCGTCAGGCAGGCAACCGTAACAGGCCCGCACTCACGCGGAGCCATCTCTACCCCGTCCTGGTCTGGCCGGTCGTATTCCTGCTTCTTACCGTCACGGTATGGATCGTGGCACTGGACCGGATCGATCATATTCGGCGCGACGCCGAACAGGCCACGATCGTCCGCGCGCAATCCCTGTCCCGCGCCTATTCCGAGCAACTGGCACGCACCGTCCAGCAGATCGATTCCATGACGCTCAACATCCGCTATCTGTGGGAGAAGCATGGCAATGCGCTCGATCTGCAGGACGCGCTCAAGCACGGACTGATCCCCGCACCCAATCAGTTCTACCTCGCCGTGATCAATCGCGATGGCCTGGGCGTGGCCAATTCGGTCGGCGGTACGCCGATCGATGCGTCCGACCGCGACTATTTCGACTTCCATCAGCACAATCCTTCGATGGCCCTGCGGGTCGAGCCGCAACTGAGCATCAGCCGCCGCTCGGGCCATATCGTGATTCGCTTCACGCGGCGCATGGAAACCGCGAACGGCGCGTTCGACGGCGTCATCTCGGTCGGTGTCGAACCCTCGTTCATGGCGTCCTTCAACGACGAAGGCAACCTCAACCCGCGCGACTTCATCTCGATCCGGCACGACAATGGCGCACTGCTGGTCAGCGAGAAGGGCCGCAACATTCGCGGCAGCCAGGTGCATGTGCAGCCACCGGTATTCAACGGCGACAGCGGCGTCATGCGCATGGAAAAGGACAAGTACAAGGATCGCGACGCCCGCATCGTTGCCTGGCACCGGCTGCCGGGCTATCCGCTGGTTTCCTACGTCGGCCTGTCCGAAGCCGACATGCTCGCCGCGCAGGAAGGTCCGATCCGCGGCTACCGGCAGTTCGCGGAACTGTCGAGCATGCTGTTCCTGCTGATGGCGGCAATCGGCACCTGGTTCTCGGTTCGCATGGCAAGCCGCAAGCGGCAGGCCGACGAAATCCGCCAGACCTATCAACTGGCCATCGACGAGGCGCGCGAGGGCTTCTTCACGATGCGCGCACTTTACGGCGATGACGACGAGCTGCAGGACTTCATGATCGAAGACTGCAACAGCCGCGGCGCCTCGATGGTCGGCCACTCCAAATCCGAACTGGTCGGCCGCAAGCTGTCGGAACGACCGCTGCTGCAGGCACTGGAACTTGCGCTACCCGCCTTTCGGCACGCCATGGAGAACGGCTTCTGCGAGGACGAGTTCGAGGTCGCCGATCCGCGTCCCGGCATTCCGGCCTGGATTCACCGGCGCCTGATCCGCTCCGGCGCCGGCCTCGCCGTCACCCTGCGCGACATCACCGAAAGCCGCGAAAGCCAGGAACTGCTGATCAAATCGGCCAATACCGACGCCCTGACCGGTCTGCCCAACCGGTACTGGCTGCTCAACTCGCTGCCGACCCTGCTGCGCACGGCACGAAACCGCAATAGCGCGATGGCCGTCCTGTTCATCGACCTCGACAACTTCAAGCTCGCCAACGACCGCTTCGGCCATGCCGTCGGCGACAAGCTGCTGGGCATGGCGGCCGGCCGCCTCAAATCCGTGATCCGCACCGGCGACGAAGTGGTGCGTCTCGGCGGCGACGAGTTCACCGTCCTGCTCAACACCGTCGAACATGCGGGCGAGGTGGAAAGCGTGGCCACGCGCATCACGGAAGCGTTCGCCGAACCATTCCGGATACTCGGCCATTCCCTGGTCGTCGGCTGCTCTATCGGCATCAGCCTGTTCCCCGAGGACGGTCTCGACGCCGACACGCTGATCCAGAAGGCGGATATCGCGATGTACGCGAGCAAGGCGGACAAGAAGGGCCTGTTCCGCTTCTATAACGACGAGCTGTACCAGCGCATCCGTTCCAAGCTCGATGCGGAAGAAGAACTCGCACACGCGATCGCAAGCCGCCAGTTCGAGGTGCATTACCAACCGCGCGCAGACACCCGCAGCGGCGAAATCCGCGGCTTCGAGGCGCTAGTGCGCTGGATGCATCCGGTGCGCGGCATGATCCTGCCGTCGCATTTCATCGCCATGGCCGAATCGACCGGCAGCATCGTGGCGCTGGGCTCGCTGGTCATGCAATCGGTCTTCGAGCAACTGGCGCAGTGGCGCGATGCGGGAGAAACCCTGGTTCCGGTCTCCATCAACATCTCGCCCAGCCAGCTCGATGCCGGCGGCGTTGACCACCAGATCCAGTCGCTGCTGGAGCAATACGACATGCAGCCCGAACTGATCGAGGTGGAACTGACCGAATCGGTCATGATGAGCGAGGCAGAAAGCATCGTGGAACAGATCGCCAACATCCGCAAAATGGGCGTCAAGCTGCATCTCGACGACTTCGGCACCGGTTATTCTTCGCTGTCGCGCCTGCAGGAGATCGACATGCAGGTCATCAAGATCGACCGTGCCTTCGTCTCGCGCCTCGGCACCAGCAACCAGGCCGACGTGCTGGTCAAGACCATCGTGCTGATGGCGAAGGAACTGCACATGGAAATCATCGCGGAAGGTGTGGAGACGCCGCTGCAGCTCGACGCCCTGCGGCATCTCGAATGCAACGAGGTGCAGGGCTACCTGATCGCCAGACCGGTCAGCCCCAAGGAAGCTACCGCGCTGCTGCGCCAGCGTTTTCTGCTCGATGCATCCAAACCGGAAGCGGAACCACCTGCATGAAAAACGCCGGCAACAATGCGCACACCCTTCGTCCCGTCGTTGCTGCACCGGCAGAACTTTATCGCGACCGCGCAGGTCTATGGGCAGATCGATGCCGTTGCCGACAGCAAGAGAAAAAGAGCCGACGTGACAGCGAGACGACGCAGGCGGCAGACCGTACAATGACATGACAAACGCATCCGGCATGGCGTGCGATCCCGAGTAGCCAACCGCCGAGCTCGTCCCATCCGATAAAAGCACGACTTCATACCAGACCCGATGCCCATGACTGCACACCCTGCCGAGCCAACATCCACCGAGAGAAGAAACGCGTGAGCCTTCCTTCATGGATGCATCTGGTCGCAAGGCGATTCATGACCTATGTCGTGTTCAAGGCCATCGGCACCACCTTCGGCATCTCGTTCTTCTTCGTCGCCTACTTCTGGGTCATGGAACATCCGGCCCCCTTCGCCGAACTGCGCGTCGTGCCCATGCTGGCAATCGATCACTGGATCCCGGTTCAGGAATGGTCACTGATCCCCTATGCCTCCCTGTGGTTCTACGTCTGCATTTCGTCGGCATTGATCGACAACCGCAGGGAAATGCTCGAATACCTGGTCGGCGTCTGCATTCTCTGCGTGGCAGGCATCGGCATCTTCTGGCTGTACCCCACCACGGTGCCCGATTTCGGTGTCGACTGGCACTTGTATCCGGCGCTTGAATTCCTCAAGAATGCCGACGGCGGCGCCAATGCCCTGCCTTCCCTGCACGCCGCGTTCGCCGTATTCACCGCCGCCTTCCTCCACACCCAGCTGCGTGTCTGCAATGCGCCGGCCATACTGAAGATATCCAACATTCTCTGGGCCGCATTGATCGTCTATTCGACCATGGCGACCCGCCAGCACGTCTTTCTGGATGCGCTCGCCGGCACCGCGCTCGGCCTGCTGGCGTTCGCGCCCCTGCGCTGTATCAGTAACGCCTGCCGCCGCGCCGTGCCGGCCGGCATGCTGCCCTGATACCGGCCGGCGATTGCCGCCTTGCGTTGCCGCCCTCTTTACGGTCACAATATCCGCAAGACAGTGCCGTGCCAGCCGGTTTTTACCCTGACATCGTGCACGGCAACCCACTCTGGAACAGGAGGCGCGCATGCTTCTTCCCAATCTCTACTCCGACATCAGCTGGATGGACCACCTGACCTTCGACGTCGCCATCCTCATGGCGGTCCTGGCATCGCTGGTTTTTCTTTATGTGTATCTGGAATGCTCGGATGACGACAAATAAGCCTGTCGCACTCTGACCTGTCAGCAGGCAACAGAAAAGGGATGGCGTTCATCGTCATCCCTTTGTTTTTGCGCGCTCGATCGCACCTCTCCACCGAACCGTAGGCGCAGTACACTAGCAGCGACAACCGACTTGCGGAGGCAATGTGCGCTACTTCGATTTCACCTCGTGGCAGGGGATTCTGACGACGATCCTGGGACTCGCCGTATTCACCCTGATCGGTGTGGGTGTGCGGGTGCTGATGATGCAGACCATCCAGCAGCGCCGCGAACGCATGAACCGCCAGATCAACGAACGCCTGCGCACGCTGATCGCCGCCTACAAGACTCTTGGCGGCTCCTTTACCGGCCGGCTGACCGTCAATCCCGCCCATCTTCGCGATCTGGCACCGGAACACGAGGAGGAAGGAGAAGGTTCGGATCAGAACGAGAACGGCAGCTCCGACCGCTCGCGGCGCATCCGCGATGCAGTCGAAGCCGCCCTGGCCGACATCATCCTGCTGGGCACCGAAGAACACGTCCGCATGGCCAGCCAGGCCGCCGAAGACATGGCCGCCGGTCGCCCCATCCATACAGCTGCTTTGGTGGCATCGCTGCGCGACTTCATCCGCACCGCCCTCGATCTGGGTCCGATTCCGGACGACGTGACGATCCCATTGCAGGGACCGACACGTGTGCAAGGCAGCGGCAACCGCGGAAAGAACGAAGGCGGCAACAGGAATACGGGACGCGGCGGCGCAGGTGGCGGTGGTGGCGCCGGCATGGGAATGGGTATCGGGCTAGGTGTGGGTCGCAAGGAGAACGACAACGGCTAACGCTTCCGGCCACACCAAAAAGAAAAAGGCTTATAGCGTCGCCGCTATAAGCCTTCATTTTTGGTAGGCCTCCCCAGAGTCGAACTGGGCACCAACGGATTATGAGTCCGCTGCTCTAACCAAGCATGAGCTAGAGGCCCTTAACCTGGTCGAGCCTTAGTTCCCTTCGAGGAAGCTCTTCAACTTGTCCGAACGCGACGGATGGCGCAGCTTGCGCAGGGCCTTCGCTTCGATCTGGCGGATACGCTCGCGCGTGACGTCGAACTGCTTACCGACTTCTTCCAGCGTGTGATCGGTGGACATCTCGATACCGAAACGCATACGCAGCACCTTGGCTTCGCGCGGCGTCAGCGAATCGAGCACGTCCTTGACCACACCACGCATTGAGGCGTGCAGCGCAGCGTCCGAAGGTGCCAGCGTGTTGTTGTCCTCGATGAAGTCGCCCAGATGGGAATCGTCGTCGTCGCCGATCGGCGTTTCCATCGAGATCGGCTCCTTCGCGATCTTCATGATCTTGCGGATCTTGTCTTCCGGCATTTCCATCTTGATCGCCAGCGTGGCCGGATCCGGCTCGGCGCCGGTTTCCTGCAGAATCTGACGCGAGATGCGGTTCATCTTGTTGATCGTTTCGATCATGTGTACCGGAATACGGATCGTGCGCGCCTGGTCGGCGATCGAACGCGTGATAGCCTGACGGATCCACCACGTCGCATAGGTCGAGAACTTGAAGCCGCGGCGGTATTCGAACTTATCCACCGCCTTCATCAGGCCGATGTTGCCTTCCTGGATCAGGTCGAGGAACTGCAGACCGCGGTTCGTGTATTTCTTCGCGATCGAGATCACCAGACGCAGGTTGGCCTCGGTCATTTCGCGCTTGGCCTTGCGGGCCTTCATCTCGCCGGCGGCCATCTTCTTGTTGATGGCGCGCAGGTCGGGCAGCGGCAGCACCACGCGTGCCTGCAGGTCGATCAGCTTTTGCTGCAGTTCCTTGATGGCCGGTACGTTACGGTTGAGCACGACGCTGTATGGATGATTGCCGTCAACCTCGCCGTCAACCCAAGCCAGATTGGTTTCGTTGCCCGGGAAGACCTTGATGAAGTGGCTGCGCGGCATGCCGCTGCGGTTCACAGCCACGTCGAGAATCTGCTTCTCGATCTGGCGCACTTCATCGACCTGGCCGCGCAGCGTGTCGCACAGCTTTTCGACGACCTTGGCGGTGAAGCGGATGCTCAGCAGTTCGTTCGAAATCGTTTCCTGCGCCTTCACGTACGGCTTGGAGTTGTAGCCTTCCTTCTCGAAGGCCTTGCGCATCTTGTCGAACTGGGCGGCGATGTCGGCGAACTTGGCGAGCGAATCGCGCTTCAACTGCTCAAGCTGCTCGCTCGAGAAGCCGGCCGCGCCACCGCCGGAATTGGTTTCCTCTTCTTCCTCTTCTTCCTCTTCGTCACTTTCCTCTTCATCGTCGTCGGACGATGCGGCAGACGCGGGCGCAGCCGTTGCCGGCTGTTCTTCGGTCGCATTCGGGTCGACCAGGCCGTCAACGATCTCGTCGATCTTGATCTCGTCGTTGGCGATGCGGTCGGCCGCCTGCAGGATTTCGGCGATGGTCGTCGGGCAGGCAGAGATCGCCTGGATCATGTCGCGCAGGCCGTCCTCGATGCGCTTGGCAATATCGATCTCGCCTTCGCGCGTCAGCAGTTCGACCGAACCCATCTCGCGCATGTACATGCGTACCGGATCGGTGGTGCGGCCGAAGTCGGAATCGACAGTCGACAGTGCGGCCTCGGCAGCAGCCTCGGCTTCGTCGTCGCTGGTGTCGGAGGCAACGTTGTCGGACAGCAGCAGCGTCTCGGCGTCGGGCGCCTGTTCATAGACGGCGATGCCCATGTCGTTGAAGGTGCCGATGATGCCTTCGATCGCTTCCGGATCGATGATGTTTTCCGGCAGGTGATCGTTGATCTCGGCGTAGGTCAGGAAGCCGCGCTCCTTGCCGAGCTTGATCAGGGTCTTGAGCTTCTGGCGACGCGCTTCGAGCTCTTCCTCGCTGGCCTCGCTGTCGGCCGACAGCGCGTCCTTGAGCAAGGCCTTTTCCTTGGCCTTGCGATCCTTGGCGCGTGCCTTGTCGGCAGCCTTCAGTTCGGCGCGCTCAACGGCGTTCAGCGCCGCGACTTCATCGCTCTCGGGCTGGAATTCCTTGGGCTTGCGGCCACGGCGGCCCGGTACCTTGACCGACGGCAGGATGTAGCCGGAAGTATCGATAGCGGCCAGTACGGCGGCGTCGGTGGTCTGGCTGACGACCGGCGCACTCGCGGTTGCGCGCGGTTCGACCTTGGCAGACTTGGGCTTGGACGTGGGTTTGACTTCGGGTTTCTTGTTTGTCACGGCTACTTTCGATGGCTTGGCTGCTGGCTTCGCAGCAACGTTGGCTGTCCTGGAGACGACGGTCCTGGCGGCCGGAGCAGCGCTCCTGCTCGCGGTCTTGGTGGCCGGCGTTGCTGCTTTTGTACTGGGCACTGTCGTCCTTGCCTTGCCTGCCGGCTTGGCGACGACGGTTTTCTTTTCAACTGGTTTGCTCGATTTGGCGGCGGCCGTCTTGGCCTTGCCTGCGGTCGCAGCCGGGGTTTTCGCGGGTTTCTTCATTGCGTTTGCCATTGGATCACTGCCAAGTGGTTATGCCCGTGAATCGAAAAAAGCGCCATTCAGCGAGCAGATTTGCGCATGTCACTTCGGCTTTACGCCCGCGCAAGTTCGTTGATTTCCCCTTCCGAGTTCTTCCGCCTGCCGACAACGCAAGGCGTTGAATCGAAAGCCTTTCATTATAACATATGAGGGCAACTTTCCCCTCGGCACAAGCCTCCGCGCCGCTCTAAAACTAGTCGCGACGGCCGGTTTCTGCCTGCGCCTGTCGCCGAAGCTGGTCCTGCTGCATCATGAGTTCGCGTATGCGATTCTTGGCCGCTTCGTCGGCCACCCCACCTGCAATCTGCTCGAGCTCGCCCTTGATTGCCTGCAATCTTGCCTGACGGATCGCGCCCAGCAATTCCAGCCGCACCACCTCGGCGTCGGACTCGGTATCGGCCGCGATCTCGGCGATCAGCGGATCGAAATCCGAACTGATTTCCCGCAGCGATTCCGCCAGCACGGCGAAGTTGGCATTGACGCCCATTTCACGGCAGATCGTGAGCAATTGGACGAACATGTCCGCATGTTCCGATGCCAGACGCATCACAGCCGCCTGCGCCGGCTCGTCGAACTCGGCCGCCAGTACCGGATGCGCAACCAGCAAACGCATGATCTGGCGTTCCAGCCCCATCGGCGCGGCGCGGCGTGCACGCGGCGGCGCCTTGCGCCCCTGCGCCACCGGCTGCGCGAGTTCGAACAAACCTTCGATCTCGGCCGGCGTGCTGCCCGTGACCTGCGCCAGGCCACGCACGATCTGCAAGCGCAGCGCCGACGCCGGCAACGCCTGCAGCATGGGCTTGGCGTCGAACTGCGCGCGCGCCCGGCCTTCTGGCGTATGCAGGTCGTTGTCGCCGACGGCTTCCTTCAGCAGGAACTGCGACAGCGGCATCGCATCCTGCACCTGCTGCGCGAACGCCTCGGAGCCATATTCGCGCACGAAGCTGTCGGGATCGTGCTCGCTCGGCAGGAACAGGAACTTGATCGTCTTGTTGTCGCCCGCATAGGGCAGGCTCGCTTCCAGTGCGCGCCGCGCGGCACGCCGGCCGGCACCGTCGCCGTCGAAGCTGAACACCACCTGGTCGGTCTGGCGCAGCAGCTTCTGCACGTGGATAGTCGTGCAGGCCGTGCCCAGCGTGGCGACCGCCTGCGGAAAACCGAGCTGCGCCAGCGCCACCACGTCCATGTAGCCTTCCGTCACCAGCACGTAGCCGGCCTCGCGGATCGCCTGACGCGCCTCGAACAGACCGTAGAGCTCGCTGCCCTTCTGAAATAGTGGCGTCTCGGGTGAATTCAAGTATTTGGGCTCGCCCTTGTCGAGCACGCGCCCGCCGAAGCCGATGACCTGGCCCTTGGTGTTCCGGATCGGGAACATGATGCGGTCGCGGAAGCGGTCGTAGCGCTTGTGGCGCGCATCGTCTTCCTCGGCGCGGTCGATGACCAGCCCCGATTCGACCAGCGCGCCATCCTCGTAATCGGGGAACACCGACTTCAGGCCATCCCAGCCGTCCGGCGCATAACCGAGTCCGTAGCGCGCGGCGATCTCGCCGGTCAGGCCGCGGCCGATCAGGTATTGCTTGGCGCGCTCGGCCTGCCGCAGTTCGCGGCGGTAGTAGTCGCAGGCGCGCGTCAGCGCTTCCGACAATGCAAGACTCTTTGCCTGCTGCTCGGCGCGCTGCGCCGGCGGCAGGCGGTCGTCGTTGTCGGGCACCGTCATGCCTACGCCCTGCGCGAGGTCCTTGACCGCCTCGACGAAACCCAGGCCCGAATATTCGATCAGGAAACCGATCGCCGTGCCGTGCGCGCCGCAGCCGAAGCAGTGGTAGAACTGCTTGGTCGGGCTGACCGTGAAACTCGGGGATTTCTCGTTGTGGAAGGGGCACAACCCCATGTAGTTGGCGCCGCCCTTCTTCAACTGCACGTAGCGGCCCACCACATCGACGATATCGACGCGGTTGAGCAGATCCTGGATGAAGGACTGCGGGATCACGCTGAATCAGCGAGGCAAGGGAGGATCGGCACGCCGATCAGGCCTTGGTCAATGCTGCCTTGACCAGTCCGGACACCACCGTCATGTCGGCACGGCCGGCGAGCTTGCCCTTCAGGATGCCCATCACCTTGCCCATGTCCTGCGGACCGGCGGCACCGGTGGCAACCACGGCGGCGCTTACCTCGGCCTGCACTTCCTCGTCCGAGGCGGCGGCCGGCATGTAGGCGGCCAGCACGTCGAGTTCGGCCTTTTCGATTTCGACCAGGTCCTGACGGCCACCGGCTTCGAACTGCGCGATCGAGTCCTTGCGCTGCTTGATCATTTTTTCGACGATGGCCTGCACCTGGGCATCGTCGAGCACCACGCGCTCATCGACCTCCTTCTGCTTGATGGCCGCCGTGATCAGGCGGATCGCACCGAGCTTGCCTGCATCCTTGGCGCGCATGGCGGCTTTCATGTCTTCGGTGATCTGTTCCTTGAGACCCATGTCAAACCCCATTTGATAAATTGATCGTTAAAACGCTGATCGTCAAAAACGCCAAAACCCGCTGCGGACCAACACCGGAGCGGGTTTGCAACCGATTTCTCGCACTGCACGCATCAGGCGCGCAGTCTGCGGGGAATCAGTACAGTTTCTTGGGCAACTGCTGGCTGCGGATGCGCTTGTAGTGGCGCTTCACGGCGGCGGCCAGCTTGCGTTTGCGTTCGGCAGTCGGCTTCTCGTAGAACTCGCGCGCACGCAGGTCGGTCAGCAGACCGGTTTTTTCGATGGTGCGCTTGAAGCGACGCATGGCGACTTCGAACGGCTCGTTTTCTTTAACGCGGATAGTGGTCATGTGTAAGCTAACAAAGCAATGTTGGGGATAGTGAGCCGGCGAGTATAGCAGCCCTGCGCCGAAAATGGAAGCCGTCTTTCCGGCCGGCCGTTCCGCATCCGCCACACGGATTACAAAATCACAACTTTTTCATCATTCGCCGTGGATCTGCATGCTCATCTCCGCATCCCAGAACGCCGCCTCGATCTTGTGCCCTTCCGGATCGCGCACGAAGCAGCCGTAATACGGTTCGCCATAGGCCGGACGCGGGCCGGGCGGGCCGTCGCAGGTGGCGCCGGCGGCAATCGCCGCATCGTAAAAGGCATGCACCTGCTCCCTGTCCTGCGCGAAGAAACCGAGGTGAAAGCCGTTGCCGACCGATGCCGGATTGCCGTCGTGCGGCTCCTGCACCCAGAATTCCGGATATTGCCGGCCATAGGCCACCGCACCCGGATGTTCCAGCACGGCAGCGATGCCCAGCGCCGGCAGCACCGCGTCGTAGAACGCGCGCGCCTTGTCGAACTGGTTGGTGCCGATCGACACGTGGGAAAGGATGCTCGGATTCTGCTCGCTCATGACGACTCCACAAGAGGGAAAACCGCCAATCTATCATGCACGCGGCAGCGGTCCCGCTAGACCGCCTGCCCGGCCGCCACGCCCGACGCCCATGCCCACTGGAAGTTGTAGCCGCCAAGCCAGCCCGTGACGTCGATCGCCTCGCCGACAAAATACAATCCCGGCACCCGGTTCGCCATCATGGTCTGCTGCGACAGTTCGCGCGTATCAACGCCGCCCAGCGTGACCTCTGCCTTCTTGTAACCCTCGGTGCCGGCCGGCACGATATGCCAACGGTTCAGCGATTCGCCGAGCCGGCGCAGCGTCTTGTCCGGCATGTCGGCCGTGCGCGCCGCGCCATCCATGCCCAGCGTATGCAGCCATTCGTCGGCCAGCCGCGACGGCAGCCACTGCGCGATCTGATTGCCCAGGCTCTTTTTGACGCTGCCCTTGTCGGCGATCAATGTCTCGGCCACATCGACCTCGGGCAGCAGGTTGATCGTCAGCGGCGTGCCAGGCTGCCAGTAGCTCGATATCTGCAGGATCGCCGGTCCCGACAGGCCGCGATGCGTGAACAACAGGTCTTCGCGAAACCAGCCGCGCGTTTTCTTCTGTCCGGTTTCCAATTCCACCGGCAGCGCGACGCCGGCCAGTGGCACGAACGGCTGCCAGGCATTGCCGTCGAAGGTCAGCGGCACCAGCGCCGGACGCGGCGCGACGATCTTCAGGTCGAACTGCTTTGCCACGCGATAGGCGAAATCGGTAGCGCCGATCTTGGGAATCGACAGCCCGCCGGTCGCGATCACCAGACTCTGCGCCAGAATGTCGCCGCCATCGGTCGCGATGCGGAAGCGCTCGCCTTCCCTTGCAATCGACTTCACGCCGCACGGCATGCGCCACTGCACATTACCGAGATCGCACTCGGCTTTCAGCATGGCGATGATATCCTCGGCCGACTCGTCGCAGAACAGTTGTCCCTTGTGCTTCTCGTGCCAGCCGATGCGATACCGTTTGACCAGCGACAGGAAGTCCTGCGGCGTATAGCGCGACAGCGCGCTCTTGCAGAAATGCGGGTTCTGCGACAGGAAGTTCTGCGGCGTCGCATCGCGGTTGGTGAAGTTGCAGCGGCCGCCGCCGGAAATGCGGATCTTCTCCGCCAGCCGCGTCGCGTGGTCGATCAGCACGACCTTGCGTCCACGCTGGCCGGCGACCGATGCGCACATCATGCCGGCCGCACCGGCGCCGATCACGGCGACCTCAAACTCGGTTGTCATGGCTTGCCAGGAAATGGGTGAAGCCGTGATTGTAAGGGGTGCCGCTTTCCGGAAAGGAAAAGAATCAGGCCGACAGACGGGCCGTTTCAGCCTGCTCCACGCCCCGCACCACATCCGCACACCGCACCACATCCCCAATCACGATGATCGCCGGACTGCCGATGCCGGATTCGGCCAGCGCCTGCGGCAACGCTGCCAGCGTGGTGATCAGTTGCGCCTGCCGCGCGCCGGTGGCCGACTGCACCACCGCCACCGGCGTGTCGCCGGACTTGCCGCCGGCCAGCAGCGCGGACTGGATTTCGCTGCAGCGTGCCACGCCCATATAGACCACCAGCGTCAGGTTCAGCTTCGCCAGCGTGTGCCAGTCGGGATTGGCGTCCGGCGTCTTGCCGTGGCCGGTGATGAATACAGCGCCCTGGCTCCACGAGCGATGCGTGAGCGGCACGCCGATGGAAGCCGGCGCCGCGAGGCCGCTGCTGATGCCGTTGACGACCTCGACCGCAATGCCTGCCGCCTGCAAATGCTCGCGCTCCTCGCCGCCACGGCCGAAGATGAACGGGTCGCCGCCCTTGAGGCGCACCACGCAGTGCCCAGCCTGCGCCTCGGACAGCATCAGGCGTTCGATGAATTCCTGCGGCGTCTGCACGCAGCCGCCGCGCTTGCCGACATTGACCACACGCACACCGGCGCGCGCATGCTCGAGTACCGCCGGATTGACCAGATCGTCGATCAAGACGACATCGGCCGCCGCGATCGCCTTGACCGCTTTCAAGGTCAACAACTCCGGATCGCCGGGACCGGCACCGACCAGAAAAACCTTACCCTGCTGCTTCATGATGCACACCCGATTGTTTGCTTTTGAGACGTCTGGATACATGCAAGCAGTGTTCCACCTGCTCGACGATGGCGGCCGGCACCGGCTGTTCGCCGCGCAGCGCGGCGGCTATCCATTTGGCGGTGATCGCGGCATCGCGCTCGGCCGGCATGGGCGGCAATGCATCCGTCGGCTCCTGCTTCTGCACCAGGACCGTGCATTCGCCATCGTGTATCCAGGTGATCTGCTGTGCGCGCTTGGCGTTAGCGACGGTTTCGCCTTCGGTGCCGCGCATCAGGAACACGTCGCCGCGCGCAGCGGGCGCGGCGGTCGAGAAATAGGTGGTCAGCATCTGCAGGTAATCGGGATGCGTGTAGGACGTCAGCCGCAAGGCCGGTTGTGCGAACGGCTGCATGATCTTGACCAGCGTGTGCGTGGAATTGCGCACGCCGAGGATGCGTCGCATCGCCAGCAGGCGTGCCATGCGCGGCGCCAGCGATTCGATCGGCATCAGCACCGGTGCGCGGCACGCGAACTGCGCGGTGGCCTGCGACGCATCGTGCACGAGCGGATGGCCGAGCGCCTGCAGGATCTCGACCGAGGTCACGCGCCCCGGATCGCCGGTCACGCCGTGGATCAGCACTGGCGCACCGGCTCGGGCCAGCAACAGCGCGAGCAGCGGCAGCAGGTTTGGTAACTGGCGCGCGCCGTTGTAGCTCGGGATCACGATGGGCGCGTAGTCGCCGTCGGGCGCGGTCAGCGGCGTGAACGAGGCTTCGGCTGCCTCGATGAAGCCGGCGATCTCGTCCACCGATTCGCCCTTGATACGCAGCGCGAGCAGGATGCCGCCCATTTCCAGGTCGGAGACGCGGCCGTCGAGCATGGCGGCATACAGCAGGCCTGCATCCTCGCGCGACAGGCTGCGCGCACCCTTGATGCCGCGCCCGATTTCCTTGATGAAACGAGCCGCAGCCAGCGGTTCCTTGTGCTCGGGCTTGTGTTCGATAGTCATGTGCCGATGATAGTCCGAACCGTGCGGCACGACAGGCGCACACCTCATGCCGCGCGCGCCTGCGGCTGCCGCGCCAGCACGATCTTCTTGAGCTCGGGCACGCAGGAGCCGCAGTTGGTGCCGCACTTGAGGCGCGTCTGCAGTTGCGCGAGCATGGCATCGGGCGCGCCGCCCATCTCGGCCAGCGCCTCGTCGATTTCGGTTTCCGCCACGTTGAAGCAGTTGCAGACGATGCGGCCGCGCGACTTGAACGCCTGCGGCGGCTGTGCGGAAGGCATCAGCAGCAGGCGGCCGAGCGCCGCGACCGGCTGTTCGCTTTCGAGGTATTCCTTGAGCCAGCGTTCGGCCGAGGCATCGCCGGCCAGCGCCACCGCCTGCAGCCTGCCGTCCTCGAGCAGGATGTGGCGCGCGTTGCCGCGGCGGCGGTCGTCGTAGCGCAGCACCTGCGGTCCGGCGATGCCGAAACGCTCCTCGATGCGCGCCACCAGTTGCGCATCGGCCGCCTCGTCGTCGGCCGCGCGGAACAGCACGCCGACGCGATCGCGTCCGAACAGCGTGCACGAGGCGTAGGCGAACTCGCGCATGAAAGGCCGCAGCGATGCCTGCAACGCGAGCAGTTGCGATTCCTCGACCCAGCCAAAGACCACGAAGCGCCACGGCAGCTCGGCCTTCAAAATCTTGACCGCCGCGTGCTTGAGCTCGGGCTGTTTGGACACCGGATCGAACACCGGCGAAGTCAGCGCATTGACGCCATGCGAACCCTTGCCTTCGTGGCCGCGGCCCGACACGTATTCCTCGCCCCAGTGCATGCCGATGAAAGCCTGCCCGGTGCGCATGTCGTCGCCAATCGCCACCGGCAGGATCTGCGAACCGTGCTTGCTCGTCACGTGCACCAGATCGCCCTCCTTCAGCAGCCGCCGTTCGACATCGGTCTGCGCCATCACGAGCGCCGGTTCGGATGCATGCGAGAACAGTTGCGCGACCGTACCGGTACGGCTCATGCCGTGCCACTGGTCGCGCAGGCGGCCGGTCGTCAGGTGGAACGGGAAACGCGCATCGACGCGCTCGGCCACCGGCTGGTAACGCGTGTTGACGAAGCGTGCGCGACCGCTGGCGGTCGGGAAGATGCCGTCCTCGTACAGGCGCTTGCGGCCGCCGGCGGCGCCCTGCGGAAACGGCCATTGCTGCGGGCCCTGCGATTCCAGGATCGCGTACGACAGGCCGGTGATGTCGAGATCGCGGCCGCGCGTCGATTCGCGGTGCTCGTTCCAGACCTGCTCGGTCGTTTCGTAGGGAAACAACGTGGATGCATGGTTGACTTCACTTGCCAGCTTTTCTTCGAGGCGGCGCGCGAAGTCGATCGCGATCTGCCAGTCATGCCGCGTCTGCGCGGGCTGCGGCACGGCGGCGCGCACGCGCGTGATGCGGCGCTCGGAATTGGTGACCGTGCCTTCCTTCTCGCTCCAGGTCGTGGCCGGCAGCAGCACGTCGGCATAGTCGCAGGTCGCGGTGGTGCGGTAGGCATCCTGCACCACGACCAGTTCCGCGCGTTCCAGCGCTTCGCGGATCAGCTTCTGCTCGGGCATCGACTGCGCGGGATTGGTGCAGACGATCCAGATCAATTTGATCTCGCCGGTCCGCACGGCCTCGAACATCTCGACCGCGCTCTTGCCAGGTCTGGCCGGCACGTCAGCCACGCCCCACAGCGCGGCGATCTCGGCGCGATGCTGCGGATTGTCGAGGTCGCGATGCGCCGACAGCATGGTGGCGAGTCCGCCGACCTCGCGTCCCCCCATTGCATTCGGCTGGCCGGTCAGCGAGAACGGGCCGGCGCCCGGCTTGCCGATCTGGTGCGTCGCCAGATGCAGGTTGATGAGCGCCGCGTTCTTGGCAGTGCCGGCGGCCGACTGGTTGAGTCCCTGGCAGTACATCGACAGCGAGGCCTGCGACGCGCCGAACCAGCGCGCCGCCTGGATCAGGTCTTCCTCGCGAATGCCGCAGGTCTCGGCCACGAACTTCGGCGTGTAGTCGCGCACGGTGGCCTTGAGTTCGGCAAAGCCTTCTGTGTGCGCGTCGATGTATGCCTGATCGATCAGGTCTTCCCACAGGCAGATGTGCAGCATGCCGTTGAACAGCGCGACGTCGGTGCCCGGCAGGATCGGCAGGAACAGGTCGGCCTCGCGCGCGGTGTCAGTGCGGCGCGGATCGGCGACGATGATTTTCAGGTCCGGGTTGGCCTTGCGCGCATCCTCGATGCGGCGATAGACGATCGGATGCGCGTAGGCGGTGTTGGAACCGACGATGAAGATCACCTCGGCATGGTCGATGTCCTCGTAGCACGGCGGCGGCGCATCCGCGCCCAGCGTCTGCTTGTAGCCGGCCACCGCGCTCGACATGCACAGGCGCGAATTGGTATCGACGTTGTTGGTACCGATCAGCCCCTTGGCGAGCTTGTTGAAGACGTAGTAGTCCTCGGTCAGCAACTGGCCCGACAGATAGAAGCCCACGCTGTCCGGCCCGTGCTCGCGGATGGTCGAGGCGAAGCGGCTGGCGAGATAGTCGAGCGTAATGTCCCACTCGGCGCGTTCGCGCGCATCCCCGCGCGCCAGCCGCAGTTCCGGGTACAGCGCGCGCGCCTGTTCCTGCAGCGCCGGGCGTGCCGTCAGGTGCAGCGTGCTGCCCTTGGTGCAGAGCCGGCCGAAATTGGCCGGATGCGCGGGATCGCCGCGCACGCCGACCACGCGGCCGGCCTCGGTCTGCACCAGCACGCCGCAGCCCACTCCGCAGTAGCAGCAGGTCGCGCGCGTTTCGTTCGGCTTCAGGCCGTCCACATTCTTCTCCGGCAAAACAACGGTCATCGCCACATCGCTCATCCGGCGGCTGTCATGCAGCCGCTGTTTCTCCTGCGTTCTCGATGCTGCCGGCGGCCACGAAGGGCGCGGCCGGCGCGGCCAGCTCGTCTGCATCCAGATAGATGCGGCCGTCCTCGACCTTGACGCTGAACGACTGCGTGCAGCCTTCGTCGGGCGCCACTGCACAGCCGGACTGCATCTCGATGCTCCAGTTGTGCAGCGGGCAGGCCACGCGTTCGCCGAACACGATGCCCTGCGACAGCGGACCGCCCTTGTGCGGGCAGCGGTCGAGCAGGGCGAACACCTTGTCTTCGCTGTTGCGGAAAATCGCGACATTCGGCTGGCCGGCGCGCGCCACCACGCGCGAGCCGAGCACCGGAATGTCATCGACGCTGCAGATTGCTTTCCATTCATTCGACATCTTGTTTTCCTCTTTCTGGTGCATCGGACACGTCATACGTTCAAGGGCGCAAACTGGCGCGTATCGACCTGCGCCTTTTCCGGCTCGTGCCACGGATCGGCCTCGCCCTCGAGCGCGAACAGCAGGCGTTCGTAGAGCGCCTTGCGGTTCTCGGCGTCCTCGAGCACCTTTTTCTTCACATGGTCGAGTCCGACACGATCGAGGTAATGCACGGTTCGTTCCAGGTACCAGCCCTCCTCGCGGTAGAGCTGCAGGAAGGCACCCGTGTATTCGAGCACTTCCTCGTGCGTCTTGACCTTGACGAAGAACTGCGCGACCTCGGTCTTGATGCCGCCGTTGCCGCCCACGTAGAGTTCCCAGCCCGAATCGACGCCGATCACGCCGACGTCCTTGATGCCTGCCTCGGCGCAGTTGCGCGGGCAGCCCGATACCGCGAGCTTGGTCTTGTGCGGCGTGTACATCAGCGCCAGCTGGCGTTCGAGCTGCTGGCCCATCAGCGTGGAATTCTGCGTGCCGAAACGGCACCATTCGGAGCCGACGCAGGTCTTCACCGTGCGCAGGCCCTTGGCGTAGCCAAGCCCGGCCGGCATGCCGAGGTCGTGCCAGACCTCGCGCAGGTCTTCCTTCTTCACGCCCAGCAGGTCGATGCGCTGGCCGCCCGTGACCTTGACGGTCGGGATCTTGAATTTATCGACGACGTCGGCGATGCGGCGCAGTTCGCTGGCATTGGTCTCGCCGCCCCACATGCGCGGGATGACGGAGAAAGTGCCGTCCTTCTGGATGTTGGCGTGCGCGCGCTCGTTGATGAAGCGCGATTGCGGATCGTCCACCGCTTCCTTGGGCCAGGTAGAAATCAGGTAATAGTTGATGGCCGGACGGCAGCTCGAGCAGCCGTTGGGCGTGCGCCATTCCATCTTTTCCATGACTTCGGCCACCGTCAGCATGTGCTGCGCGCGAATCTCGTCGCGTACCTGCTGATGCGTGCGATCGGTGCAGCCGCACATGGGCTTGACCTTGCTCGACGCCGAATAGTCGCCGCCGGCGGTCGCCATGATGATCTGCTCGACCAGCCCGGTGCACGAACCGCAGGATGCAGAAGCCTTGGTGTGCTTGCGCACGTCCTCGATGGTGAACAGGCCTTTTTCCTTGATCGCCTTGACGATGGTGCCCTTGCACACGCCGTTGCAGCCGCAGACTTCGGCCGTATCCGGCATGGCGGCGGCCTTGCTGAAGCCTTCGTGGCCGGTGTCGCCGGGGCGGCTCAGGTTGGCTTCGCCGAACATCAGCGCATCGCGGATCTCGCTGATGTCCTTGCCTTCGCGCAGCATGTTGAAGTACCAGCTGCCGTCAACCGTATCGCCGTACAGGCAGGCGCCGACCAGCTTGTCGTCCTTGAGCACGAGCTTCTTATAGACGCCGCCGATCGGGTCCGACAGCATGATCTCTTCCGTGCCTTCGCCGCCGATGAAGTCGCCGGCCGAGAACAGGTCGATGCCGGTCACCTTGAGCTTGGTCGAGGTCACCGATCCCTGGTAGCGGCCGATGCCGAAGTTGGCCAGATGCGTGGCGCAGACCTTGGCCATCTCGAACAGCGGCGCGACCAGACCGTAGGCAATGCCGCGATGGTTCACGCATTCGCCGACCGCATAGATGCGCGGGTCGTAGGTCTGCATGGTGTCGTTGACGACGATGCCGCGGTCGCAGTGGATGCCGGCCGATTCGGCCAGCGCGGTATTGGGGCGGATGCCGACCGCCATCACCACCAGTTGCGCCGGAATCTCGCTGCCGTCGGTGAAGCGCAGCGCCTTGACGCGGCCGTTTTCATCACCCAGCAGTTCCTGCGAATTCTTGCCGAGCAGGAAGGACAGGCCACGATCCTCGAGCGACTTCTGCAGCATCTTGCCGGCGGTCTTGTCGAGCTGGCGTTCCATCAGCGTTTCCGGCAGATGGACGACCGTCACGTCCATGCCACGCAGCTTGAGGCCGTTGGCCGCTTCCAATCCGAGCAGGCCGCCGCCGATGACGACCGCGTGCTTGTATTTGGTCGCCGCCTCAATCATGGCATTGGTATCCCAGATGTCGCGATAGCCGATCACGCCGTCGAGTTCCTTGCCCGGAATCGGCAGGATGAAGGGATTGGAGCCAGTCGCCAGCAGCAGGCGGTCGTACTCGGCCACCGTGCCGTCGTCGGCGATCACCTGGCGCTTGACGCGATCGACGGTCGTGATCTTCTTGCCGAGATGAAGCGTGATGCCGTTTTCCTTGTACCAGTCAACATCGTTGAGCATGATGTCCTGCACGGTCTGCTCGCCGGCCAGCACCGGCGACAGCAGGATACGGTTGTAGTTGGCATACGGCTCGGCGCCGAACACCGTGATGTCATAGAGATCGGGCGCGATCTTGAGCAGCTCCTCGAGCGTGCGCACACCTGCCATCCCGTTGCCTACCATGACCAGTTTCATCTTTTTCATCGCTGCATCCCACGAAGTGTTGTTCCCGAAATCTAAATAAGCAAAACAGATGCCAGTTTTGTTTCGGCACTATCGGCTTAAATATGCGTACGGAATGCACCATTAAAAAAGAACAGGCACGCATTCGCACCCAAGGGGTGCAGCCGCGCATCACGACGGCGCACCGAAACAGAACGCACATGCACATATCCTTGTGCGACAAGGCCTGCGCCAAAGTGGCATGACGCTTGCATATTTGTCCGCCTCACTCAACCTGTGCGGACTCTCATGCAAAAGACCTCGTTCTGGAAAGCCGGTCATACGCCGACGCTGCTGGCTTCCTTCTTTTATTTCGACCTCAGCTTCATGGTGTGGGTCATCCTCGGCCCGCTTGCCGTGCAGATTTCCAGCGACGTCGGCCTGAGCGCCGCACAAAAGGGTCTGGTGGTCGCCACGCCGCTGCTGGCCGGTGCATTGCTGCGCATGGTGATGGGCGTGCTGGTCGATCTGCTGCAACCGAAGAAGGCCGGCATGATCGGCCAACTGGTGGTGATGGCGGGCCTCGCCTGGGCCTGGCTCGGCAATCTGCACGACTACCACGCCCTGCTCGCCTTCGGCGTGATCCTCGGCGTGGCCGGCGCCGCATTCGCGGTCGCGCTGCCGCTGGCATCGCGCTGGTATCCGCCCGAGCATCAGGGCACCGCGCTCGGCATTGCCGGTGCCGGCAACTCGGGCACCGCGCTGGCAGCACTGTTCGCACCGACGCTGGCGATCCATTTCGGCTGGCAGAACGTGTTCGGCCTGTGCCTGATCCCGCTCGCAGTCGCCTTCCTCGTCTATATGGTGTTCGCCAAGGATGCGCCGAACGCACCGCCGGCCAAGTCGCTGGTCGCCTACCTGCAGGTGCTCAAGGATCGCGATGCATGGTGGTTCATGTTCTTCTACAGCGTGACCTTCGGCGGCTTCTCGGGACTGGCGTCGTCGCTGACGATCTATTTCAACGGCCAGTACGGCCTGTCACCGGTCACGGCCGGCTACTTCACCGCCGCCTGCGTATTCGCGGGCTCGATGGTGCGCCCGATCGGCGGCCGGCTGGCGGATCGCATCGGCGGCATCCGCACGCTGTCGCTGATGTACATGCTGGCCGCGATCTTCCTGCTGATCGCCAGCGTCGGCCTGCCATCGTCGATCATGGCGGCGGCGGTCTTCGTGCTCGCCATGCTGTCGCTGGGCACCGGCAACGGCGCGGTGTTCCAGCTCGTGCCGCAGCGCTTTCGCAAGGAGATCGGCGTGATGACCGGGCTGGTCGGCATGGCCGGCGGCATCGGCGGCTTCTATCTGGCGTCCAGCCTCGGCTATTCCAAGCAGCTGACCGGCGACTACCAGGGCGGCCTGATCCTGTTCGCCGCGCTCGCCATCGTCGCCCTGCTCGGCCTGTCGGCGGTCAAGACGCGCTGGCGCACCACCTGGGGCAGCGCGGCCATGACCAATGCCAAGATATGATGCGATGCATCGTCCTTACCGCCTGACGCCATGCCGCTGATCCTGCAAGCCGGACACGCCACGCGCGCCGGCCAGCGCGCCGCCAACGAAGACTTCGTCGGCATGGTGCTGCCGGGCGAACCCGACCTGTCGAGCAAGGGCTTCATCGCCGCCGTGGCCGACGGCGTGTCCGGCAACGACGGCGGCCGCGAAGCATCCGAATACACGATACGCGGCCTGCTCGGCGACTACTACGCGACCTCCGACACCTGGCCCGTCACGCAATCGCTGGACCGCGTGATCAAGGCGATCAATTCGTGGGTGCAGCAGCAGGGATCGATACGCGCCGAACTGGCCGGCATGGCGACCACGCTGACAACGCTGGTACTGCGCGGCCATTTCTATTACTTCGCGCACGTCGGCGACACGCGCCTCTACCTGCTGCGCGACGGCAGGCTCGCGGTGCTGACCACCGATCATGTCTGGGACAGGCCCGAGATGCAGCATGTATTGACGCGCGCCATCGGCCTCGACACGCGCATCGCCATCGATCACGGCATGGGCGAACTGCAGGAAGGCGACGTCTTCCTGCTCGCCAGCGACGGCGTGTGGGATGTGCTCTCGCGTCACGTCCTGACCGAACATCTGCTGGCGATGCAGCCCGGCGCCGATGCGCAGGCGGCCGCCGAGGCGCTGCTCGATGCCGCGCTGGCCGCCGGCACGCGCGACAACCTGAGCGCGCTGGTGGTGCGCGTGCAGGCGCTGCCGGAGATGAACCTGCGCGATGCGCTGTCCGGTTCGCAGCAGCTGCCATTGCCGCCAAAACTGAAACCCGGCCAGACCATCGACGGCTACACGGTGGAGGAACAGATCCATGCCTCGGCCGCCACGCTGCTCTATCGCGTCCGCGAAGACGGCAGCGGCCGTCAGCTGGTTCTCAAGACCCTGCATCCGGACAAGGCCGAAGACGCGCACGAACGCTCGGCCTTCGCGCACGAGGAATGGCTGGCGCGGCGCGTGGTCGGTCGCTTTTTCCCGCAGGTCATCTCGCCCGCGCAGAAAAGCCGGCTCTACTACCTGACCACCTGGCACGAAGGCAGCACGCTGCAGCAGCAGCTCGATGTCGGCAAGCACTTCACGATCCCCGAGGTGCTCGGTTGCGGCATCCGGCTGGTGCGCGCACTCGGCGCGCTGCACCGGCGCAGCATCGTGCATCGCGACATCAAGCCGGCCAACATCCACCTCGGTAGCGACGGCGAGCTGCGCATCCTCGATCTCGGTGTCGCGCAATCGGGACTCGAAGCGGAGGACGAAGTGCGCGCGCCGCGTGCCGGCACGCCGTCCTTCCTCGCGCCCGAACAGTTCGACGACGCCCCCGCCTCGCCCGCGACCGATCTCTATGCGGCCGGCGTCACGCTCTACCTGCTGCTGACGCGCCGCTATCCGTACGGCGAAATCGAACCGTTCCAGACGCCACGCTTCGGCAGCCCGGTGATGCCGAGCCGCCATCGTCCCGATCTGCCGATGTGGCTGGAAAACGTGTTGCTGAAGGCGATCGCGGCAGACCCCGCGGAACGCTTCGAGACCGCCGAGGAATTCCTGCTCGCGCTCGAACGCGGCGCGGCACAACCGCTCGCGCGGCCCGCCGCCAAGCCGCTGGCCGAACGCGATCCGACCGCCTTGTGGCGCGCGCTCGCGCTGATCTCGGTGGTGGCGAATCTCCTGCTGCTGTACCTGCTGGTGGTGCGCTGAAGCGTATGGCAAGTATGGTGATCACGCCGCCGCGCCGTCCAGCGCCGCCTTCACCAGTTCGTCGATCTCGCTCGTGATGTTGGACAGCACGCCGGCCACCACCGAGAACTCCTTGCCGGCGTGACCTGCGCGCGCCGCCACGATGCGTGCATTGAAGGCCACCATCTTGGCTTCGCGTGCGATGGTCTCGATGTCGGTCATGATGTGGCGCAACTGGTTGCGCATCAGCCGCGCATGCTTCTTCGACTGTTCTTCATAGACTGCCGTGATCTGGTTCAGCACCGCCAGCAGCGGCGTGGTGAAGTGCACCAGTTCGTCGAGCAGGGTCGGTGCGCTCTTCAGGCCGTCTTCGATCGCGTTGAGCGTGCGCTCGGCGAGATCGATGAAATGGCGAATCTTGCGGTCGCCCTCGGTCCGGCCGAAGTACGCGTCCTCCAGCTCTGCACAGAACACACCCGGCAATTCGCCCGCCGGCTTGATCAGCGAGGCATGCGCGGCGCGGAACAAACCCAGCGCCTCGCGCGCGGTGGCGGCCGCATTCAAATGCCCCTGCGCCGCCAGCACCGCGTACAGCACCAGCCGCTGCGAGGTGAAACGGCGGCGGCCCGAGAGGTTGATCAGCATGCCGAACACTTCGCCCGACAGCGGCGTCGCTTCCCGCGCCTGCACCGCCGCATCCTGCGCGACGGCCGGCATATCGAAAGCCGCACCCTCGCGATTCGCCGGCATGACCGCTACTACTTCCGTTTCGCGCAATGCCGTCTGCTGCATCATTACGCCGCTTCCTTCGCCGGATGCGACTGGCGGTGATACAGAAACTCCAGCACCGCCGAGCGGTACTGCATGTACTGCGGGTCCTGCGCCAGCGAGACGCGCTCGCGCGGACGCGCCAGCCTGACGTCGAGAATCTCGCCGATGGTAGCCGACGGTCCGTTGGTCAGCATCACGATGCGGTCCGACAGGAGCACGGCTTCATCGACGTCGTGCGTGACCATGATGACGGTGGAGTTGGTGGCAGCCACGATCTTCAGCAGCTCGTCCTGCAGGTGCGCGCGCGTCAGCGCATCGAGCGCGCCGAACGGTTCGTCCATCAGCAATACCTTGGGCTCCATTGACAACGCACGCGCAATGCCGACGCGCTGCTTCATGCCGCCCGAGATTTCGTTCGGCCGTTTCTGCTCGGCGTGCGACAGCCCGACCATCGCCAGCGCCGCCCTGGTGCGCTGCTGCAGCTCCGACTTCGATTCGCTTGCGCCGAACACGCGTTCGACCGCCAGATAGACGTTCTCGAAGCAGGTCAGCCAAGGCAGCAAGGAGTGATTCTGGAACACCACCGCGCGCTCGGGCGACGGTCCGGCGATCTCGCGGTTGCCGCACAGGAGCATGCCGCCGGTCGCATGCGTCAACCCCGCGATCAGGTTCAGCAGCGTCGATTTGCCGCAGCCCGAGTGGCCGATCAGCGTGATGAACTCGCCCTTGGCGACCGTCAGGTTGATGTCGCGCAGCGCATTGAAAACGCCCTTTTTGGTATGGAACGACATCTCGCCGTTCTGGATGTCGATGTACTTGCCGTTGATGCTGTCCATGATGATTTTCCTTGTCCGTATCCGTTGAACCGATCAGCTCTTCACTTCTTCGTAGGTGAAGGCGCGCGCGATGCCGACCAGCATCTGTTCGAGGATCAGGCCGACCACGCCGATCACGACGATGGCGATGATGATGTGCGGCACGTTGAGGTTGTTCCACTCGTCCCATACCCAGAACCCGATGCCGACGCCGCCAGTCAGCATTTCCGCCGCCACGATCACCAGCCACGCGGTACCGATCGCGAGGCGCACGCCGGTCAGCATGTAGGGCAGCACCGAGGGGAACAGGATCTTGGTGACGATCTTCCATTCCGACAGGTTGAGTACGCGCGCCACGTTCATGTAGTCCTGCGGCACGCGCTGCACGCCGACCGCGGTGTTGATGATCATCGGCCAGATCGAGCAGATGAAGATGGCCCAGATCGCGGCTGGATCGGCGGCCTTGAACACCAGCAGGCCGATCGGCAGCCAGGCCAGCGGCGACACCGGCTTCAGCAGACTGATGATGGGATTGAACATGCCCGAGAAGAAGCTGAAGCGGCCGATGATGAAGCCGAGCGGGATGCCGACCAGCGCCGCCATGCCGAAGCCGAGTCCGACGCGCTTGAGCGACGCCAGTACGTTCCAGCCGATGCCCTGGTCGTTGGGACCGTTGTCGTAGAAGGGATCGGCAAACAGTTCGAGCGCCGCCTTCCAGGTGGTCAGCGGCGATGGAATGCCGCTGTTCCTGGCTGCCACGATTTCCCAGACCACGATCAGGAAGAACACGCCGAACAGTGGCGGCAGCACCTTCAGAAAGAAAGGCCGCAGCGAGAACGGTCTGCCCGGCTGCGCCGGTGCTTTCGGCTTTTCCGCAGCCGCCGCGGTACTGCCCTGTGCGATGGCGGTCACCTTGGCGACAGGCGCTTCAGTGGTGGCGTTGACGGATTCTGCGACGACTGCGGTATTCATGGTGACTCCTTATGCCTTGATCTTGAACGATTCTGCGTATGCCTTGGGGTTCTTGCCGTCCCACACCACGCCGTCGATGAGCTTGGACGAGCGCGACTCGCTCTTCGGCAGCGGCACCTTGGCAGCGGCCGCCGCTTCCTTATAGAGCGCGATGCGGTTGACCGAGGTTGCCGTGCCCACGTAATCGGACTCGCCCTTGGCCAGGCCCCAGCGCTTGTGCTGGGTCATGAACCACATGCCGTCCGACAGGTACGGGAAGTTGGCCGCGCCGTCGTTGTAGAACTTCATGTGGTTCGGATCGTCCCAGGTCTTGCCCATGCCATCGCTGTAGCGGCCGAGGATGCGCTGGTTGATGACATCGACCGAGGTATTGACGTAGGACTTGGCCGCGATCGTCTCGGCCATCTTGTTCTTGTTGGACAGCGAGGCATCGATCCAGCGGCCGGCTTCGAGAATCGCCGCGGTCACGGCGCGCGCCGTGTTCGGATTCTTGGCAACCCAGTCGGAAGTCGTGCCGAGTACCTTCTCCGGATGATCCTTCCAGATGTCCTGCGTGGTAGCGGCCGTGATGCCGATGCCGTCAACGATGGCGCGGTGGTTCCACGGTTCGCCAACGCAGAAGCCGTCCATGTTCCCGACCCGCATGTTGGCGACCATCTGCGGCGGCGGCACGGTGATGACCTTGGCATCCTTCATCGGATTGATGCCGTAGGTCGCCAGCCAGTAGTAGAGCCACATCGCGTGGGTACCGGTCGGGAAGGTCTGCGCAAACGTGTATTCGCGTTTTTCCATCTGCATCAGCTTGGCCAGGCCGGCGCCGTTGACCGCGCCCTTGTCGGCCAACTGCTTCGACAGGGTAATTGCCTGACCGTTGTTGTTGAGGTTCATCAGCACCGCCATGTCCTTCTTGGCGCCGCCTATGCCTTCATGCACGCCATAGACCAGGCCGTACAGCACATGCGCGGCGTCGAGCTCGCCATTGACCAGCTTGTCGCGCACGCCGGCCCACGACGACTCCTTGGTCGGCACGATCTTGACGCCGTACTTTTTGTCGAAGCCGAGCACCGAGGCCATGACCACGGAAGCGCAGTCGGTCAACGGAATGAAGCCGATCTTGACCTCTTCCTTCTCTGGCTTGTCCGAGCCCGCAGCCCATACGCCCTGCGTGGCCAAGCCACCGAAAGCGCTGGCCGCCACTGCGGTTCCTGCCTTGATGATGGTGCGCCGTGTCATGTTGGTCGTCCTGTCATGCGTTGTCATGTTTTCCTCGAAGAGCGGAGTGGAATAAAAAAAGACGCCCGGGCCGCAGAAGCACATGCTTCCGCAACACGGACGTCTTTGTCCTGATCGCCCCGGCCGCCATTGGCCGGTGCCATCCTGTTTTTTTCGGCACCGTCGTTGGCACCAACCTCAAATTAGCAATTCACATGCCAGTTTTCAAAACCCGCCAAAATCCCGTGCTCCGCCAGAGTGGCAAGCTCATCAACCGCAGGCATCGCGCGCCCGTCCAATCGCCCTGACCGCATCGCGCCTTTTTTGTGCACCGCCTTGATTTAGTGCATCGCAAATGCACCAATACGCGATCAGCCGAGCAGATCGGCGATATCGATCATGCGCTGCGCCAGTTCCGACAGCTTGAGGTTGCGGTCCATCGCCATGCGGCGCAGGCGGCCATAGGCCTCGTCCTCGGAGATGCGGTGACGCTCCATCAGCAAACCCTTGGCACGTTCGACGGTCTTGCGCTCGGCCAGCTTGAGCTTGGTGTCGGACAGTTCGTTGCGCAGCTTCTGGTCGGCGTTGAAACGCGCCAGCGCCACGTCGAGCACCGGCTTGACACGCTCGGCCTGCAGACCCGACACGATATAGGCCGACACGCCGGCCGCCATTGCGGCCTCCATGCTCGATTGCGCCTGGTCTTCGGTAAACAGCACGATGGGGCGCGGCGCCTCGCGCGTGACGATCACCACGTGCTCGAGCACATCACGCGCGTCGGATTCGGCGTCGATGATGACCATGTCCGGCTGCAGCTGCACGACGCGATCGGCCAGATGCAGGTCGGCCGGCAGCACGGCAACGATGTTGTAGCCCGCCTCCAGAAGGCCGATGCGCAAGGCACGCGCGCGCTCGTCCTGCTGCAGGGCCTGATCGTCCGGATCCGCGTCCGACGCTAAAAGAGTATTGACGACGACGATGCGCAGCGAGCGGATATCGGCCTGGTTTCGAGAGATCATGCGGTTCAAGAATGATGGTGCAGCGCAGCGAGCGCGGGAGAATACGCTACAATCCACGCAAGATTCACGCCACACCTCAGCACCTTATTCCATCCTCATGCTCGTTCTCGGAATCGAATCCTCCTGCGACGAAACCGGCCTCGCGTTGTACGACACACAACGCGGCCTGCTGGCGCACGCCCTCTATTCGCAGGTGAAGATGCATGAGGAATACGGCGGCGTGGTGCCCGAGCTGGCCTCGCGCGACCACATCCGCCGCGCCATTCCGCTGCTGGAAAAGGTCCTTGCGGACAGCAGCGTACAGCGCAGCGAGATCGACGCCATCGCCTATACACAGGGCCCCGGGCTGGCCGGCGCGCTGCTGGTCGGCTCCTCGATCGCCTGCGGCCTCGGCCTCGCGCTCGACAAACCCGTGCTCGGCGTGCACCACCTCGAAGGCCATCTGCTGTCGCCGCTACTGGCGAGCGAGCCGCCGGCCTTTCCGTTCATTGCCTTGCTGGTATCGGGCGGCCACACGCAACTGATGCGCGTCGATGGCGTCGGACAGTACGCGATGCTGGGCGAGACGCTCGACGACGCCGCTGGCGAGGCCTTCGACAAATCGGCCAAACTGCTCGGCCTCGGCTATCCGGGCGGCCCTGCCATCTCGCGCCTGGCCGAGTTCGGCGATCCGAACGCCTATACGCTGCCGCGCCCGATGCTGCATTCGAAGAATCTGGATTTCAGTTTTTCGGGCCTGAAAACGGCAGTGCTGACGGTGGTGAAGAACCACCCGGCCAACATCTGCGAACAGGACAAGGCCAACATCGCACGCGCGTTCGTTGACGCCATCGTCGATGTGCTGACCGCCAAATGCATGACGGCGCTCAAGCAGACCGGCCTCAAGCGCCTCGTGATCGCCGGCGGCGTCGGCGCCAACCGCCAGCTGCGCGAATCGCTGAACGCAGCCGCCGCCAAGCGGCGCTACAAGGTGTTCTATCCGGAACTGGAGTTCTGCACCGACAACGGCGCGATGATCGCCTTCGCCGGCGCCATGCGGCTGCAGCGCGATCCGAATCTGGCGAAGAAGGAATACGGCTTCAACGTGAAGCCGCGCTGGCCGCTGGACAGCCTTTCGGCGCCATAGAAACGAAAGGCCCGCATCTGCGGGCCTTTTCATGTCATGCGTCCATATCAGGACTTCTTCTTGCTGCCGATCCGGGTTTCCTTGCCCGACAGCAGATTCGCGATGTTCTTCCTGTGCCGCGCAATCAGCAGCACGCTCATCGCGGTGATCGCCAGCAGCATCGCATCGACCTCGAACATCAGCAGGTAGAAGAACGGCGCAAACACCGCCGCGATCAGCGCCGCCAGAGACGAATAACGGAAGGCGTAGGCGATGATGAGCCAGGTCGCCAGCGTCGCCAGGCCGAGCCAACCATTCACCGCCAGCAGGATGCCGAGCGCGGTCGCCACGCCCTTGCCGCCGACGAAGCGGAAGAACACCGGCCACAGGTGGCCGAGAAACACCGCGATCGCCGCCAGCGCCACGCCGGTCTCGCCGATGCCGTAGGCCGGACCGAAATGCTGCGCCAGCCATACTGCGACAAAGCCCTTGGCACCGTCGCCGAGCAGCGTCAGGATCGCGGCCTTCTTGTTGCCGGTGCGCAGCACGTTGGTCGCGCCCGGGTTCTTCGAACCGTAGCTGCGCGGATCGTCGAGCCGGAACAGCTTGCTGACCACCACCGCGAACGAGATCGAACCGATCAGGTAGGCACCGACCGCAAACAGGACTGTATTCATTTTTCCTCCCTCTTCCGCCGCACGCGCATGGATGCGTTGCAACGGCTCATTATTCTTCCAGCGCGCAATGCACGGGCTTCGCGCCCAGCACGTCTTTCAGCGCTGCCGGCGACAGACTCACCAGATAACCGCGCCGGCCGCCATTGATGTAGATGCGTTCGAGCGCGAGGATGCTTTCCTCCACATAGACCGGCATTTCCTTGCGCGTGCCGAACGGCGAGGTACCGCCGATCAGATAGCCCGAGTGGCGGTTCGCCACTTCCGGCTTGCACGGCTCGACCGACTTGCAGCCGATCTGGCGTGCCAGGTTCTTGGTCGAGACCTTGCGGTCGCCGTGCATCAGCACCAGCAGCGGCCTGGCCGCCTCGTCCTGCATCACCAGCGTCTTGACCACGATGTGCTCATCGACACCGAGTGCACGCGACGATCCTTCGGTGCCGCCATGTTCCTCGTATTCGTACGGATGCCCCTCGAAGGCGACCCTATGACGACGCAGCCATTGTGTCGCGGGCGTTTCCGACACATGCTCTTTTCTTGCCATCGTGTTACGCTCAAACCAAAAAGGAGCACATTATGCAGCAAGAACTCCGCTTTGCGACCTTCAACGTCTGCAATCTGGCCCTGCCGGGGATAACATTCTACGCCGACCAGCCACCCTACTCCGAAGCGGAGTACGAAGCCAAGATCACGTGGATCGCGCAACAGCTCGACCGGCTCGACGCCGACGTGATCGGGCTGCAGGAGATCTTTTCTCAGGCTGCGCTCAGGGACGTGCTGGCACGCACGCAACATTACCGCGATGCCCGTCACGTCGGCGAAGACCCCGATCCGCAGGCCGAGAAATTCACGCCGAGCGTGGCGCTGATCTCGCGCCTGCCGATCGCACCCGGTGCCGGCATCATCGCCGAACTGCCGGACAACCTGAGCATCGACATTCCCGGCGTGGCGCATCCGATGCGTCGCTTCACGCGGCCGGTGCTGCATGCGCAGATCCAGGTCTCGCCATCGCTCGTGATCGATGCCTACGTCTGCCACCTGAAATCCAAGCTGCCCGACTATCTGCAGGACGCCGACAACCAGACGCAACTGTCGGACCTCTCCGGCATGGCAATGCTGCGCTCGCTGATCCGGCGCGGCACCGATGCGCTCGGTCTGCGCACGCTGCTGACGCGCCGCCTGCGCAGTACGCGCAGGCCGATCATTGTCATGGGCGACTTCAACGACGTCGCCGATGCGATCTCCACGCGCATGGTGATGGGCCTCGGCCGCTACGATGCCGCCGACGAGGAAACCATCGACGACCGCCTGTTCGAAAGCTACCGCATCCAGTCGCGCCGCGATCCATTGCGCGACGTCGGCTACACCCACATCCACGACGGCAGTTTCGAGACCATCGACCACATTCTCGTATCGGCCGCCTTCAATCCCGAACTGCCGGGCGCCATCGGCGAAGTGCTGGACGTGCGCTACCTGAACGACCACATGATCTTCCGGCAGCCGCAGGCTTCAGACCACGGCATCGTGCTCGCGCGCATCGCGCTGTACGACTCGGCACTGTCCGATCTGCGCCTTGCATAGAAAGAAATTCATGCCTCAAACAGTCATTCCCCAACTGCGCATGCGCGATGCCGCCGTCAGCCTGCCCTTCTATATCGATGGTCTCGGCTTCAAGATCGACTGGGAACACCGCTTCGGCCCCGACTATCCGCTGTTCGTGCAACTGACGCGCGCGGGCCAGACCATCTTCCTCAGCGAACATGAGGGCGATGCAAAGGTCGGCGGCGCCGTCTATTTCCTGGTGCCGGATGTGGATGCCTGCCATCGTCAGTTCGAGACCAACGCGGCACAGATCGATCAGCCGCCCTGCGATACGCCGTGGGGCACGCGCGAGATGGTCGTGATCGATCCCGACGGCAACCGGCTGCGCTTTGCCACCGATCCGGACCTGACGGGAGATTGACGATGTGGGATCAACGCTACGGCACGCAGGACTATGCCTATGGCACCGAACCGAACGACTTCCTGAAAGCCCGCTTCCGTCAGATTCCGCAAGGCCGCGTGCTGAGCCTGGCAGAGGGCGAAGGACGCAACGCCGTCTTTCTCGCCAGGCACGGCTACCGTGTCACGGCAGTCGATGCTTCGCGGGTCGGGCTGGACAAGGCACAAAGACTGGCACAAGAAAATAACGTCGCCATCGAATGCGTGCAGGCCGACCTGGCCGACTTCGCCCCCGGCGACAATGAATGGGACGGCATCATCTCGATCTTCTGTCCGTTGCCATCCGGGATCAGGAGAGCCTTGTATGCGCGGCTGGAGAAGGCGCTCAAACCCGGTGGCGTGTTTCTGCTGGAAGCCTATACGCCAGCGCAGGCAAACAACGACACGGGAGGCGGCAAGGACACGGACACCATGCAGACTTCCGCCACACTGCGACAGGAACTCGCTGGGTTGCGCTTCGTGCATTTGCAGGAACTGGAACGGCCGGTCATCGAAGGCCGGTATCACACCGGACTGGGTGCGGTCGTGCAGGCAATCGCGGTAAAGTAAGGAAGCGATGACGGCATGGGCGGCCGTCCTTCTCTTATTCCTCTTCGGGCGCAGGCGCTCCATCCAGAGGCGTGCCATCAACGGCTTCCTGCCCCTCGTCGGTTTCGGCCGGCCGCTCCTGCTTGCGTTTGAGTTTTTCTTCTTTCTTGCGCTTCTTTTCGAGTTCCTTCTGTCGTTTTTCGTACTGGTAATTTGGTTTGGCCAAGCGTTTTCTCCAATTGCTGCATGAAATGGGGGGAACGGTCCTTCACGGTACGCCCCTGATGGACGGATGCTAGCACGCGCGCTCGCCCGTCCGAACGTCTTAATGAACAAACAACACCATTATGAAAAGAAATACTTGCGCATTTCCTGCGCTGACTGCGCCCCCATCTCTGTGCCGACAATACGCGCAGCCTTGATCGGGGCAAGACAAGCAGATCAACGAAAACAGAAGCATCGCTACCTGCCCCCCATCCTTCGCATAAAACAACACCACCCTATTTGATAATAGTTCTTGCTTATAATTCTCGTCCGATTCCGCTCATTCATGCCAGCCAGATTCGGATGAACACCCATTCCACCGAGTTCGACAACCAGTTTGCGCACATGGACCCGTCGTCGCCTCGAATGCACCGATCAAGCCGGCGACCTGGCGCAAGAGGTATTCATCCGCGTACTACTGCAACGCCGCGCCGAAGAGTTGCGCGAACCCAAAGCCTATTTGAGCAGCATTGCCCGCAACCTGATGGTGGACATGTTCCGCCGCCACAGCATCGAGCAGGCATACGCCGAGGCACTGGCGGTGTGCGCCGACGCGATGGCATCATCCCCCGAAGAGCGCCAACAGATCATCCAGACCCTGCAGAAATCCGGCAAATTCAATCAAATTTTTTACAACGTAGCGGACAGACTGCTGACGAGGTATTCATAGGTGAGGCTTTACAGGTTCTTGCTTCGTTAGTGTCTTGTGATACCCGTGTAAATCAAACCGTTAATAGCATTTGAAAGTGGCCACGTAATCTGCAGCTTGTGCAAACGTCTGCTGTCGACCCAAAACGGACATTGTTAATCAAAAGTTTCTAGTTATGCCTTTATTTGAGCTTCGATGACATCATTCAAAGTCCCACATGCATTAGCAATATTATTAGTGTTTAGGTTTGTGATGCTAAGAATAAGCCCTCGTTTGTTATTCGCAGTGATGTACCACGATGATAGTGGGGAGGGGGCCAATCCTTGCTCTCTTGCCGCGGCGACCAGCATTACATCATCTACGGTCTCGGAACAAAAAGCGATTAAGCCAAGCCCCGATTCTTTGATCTGTGGAAATGACTTACTCAGATGCGTCATTGCTTTCTCTCTGCGCACGAAGTACAGGTCTTTCATCTGCCGAAGATGGCGTAGGAAATGGCCATCTGCCAAAAATTCGGCCATCGCTAATTGAGTAGTTCTATTTGGCGCGGGCAGCATTACCGCTGCGATCTCTACAAATTTCTCGGTAACTAATTTTGGTACAACCATGAAGCCTAGCCCCAGCGATGGGCTCATAGTTTTACTAAATGTTCCAATATGGATGACGCGTTCAGCGCCATCACCTGATGCAAGCGCAGATTTAGCACGTCCATCTAACTGCAATTCGCCAAGGTAGTCGTCCTCAACGATCCAAGCGTTCTGTGTTCTAGCCCATTTGAGTAAGTCTCGTCTTCGGTTGGAAGATAAAGTGACACCTAAAGGAGCCTGCTGGCCTGGAGTCACCAGAGCGATTAGGGCATCTGCCGCCTGAGCTATCCCAATCTCCACGTTGATTCCTTCCATGTCTACAGGAATCGGAACAACAGTTAAACCTGCTAATTCTAGTGCTCGCCTTCCTAGTGGGTATCCCGGCTCCTCCAACCATACCTTTCGGCCTTTTGCTTGTAAGGCCATTAGAGTTAAGGTCAAACCTTGCCGATAACCACTGGTTACGATGATCTGATCTGGATGGCATTGAATTTGCCGACTGACGGCTAAATGACTTGCGATTTGTTTTCTTAGTTCAGGTTCACCACGGGGATCTGCATAGGTGGTGTAGGACAGAGCATCGGTACGTACTGCCCGAGATCGCATACGCTCCCATACCTTAGTCGGAAACGCATCATGTGCGGGGACGCCAACCTGAAATGGAAGTGGGAAGCTTGAATAAGGTCGGGTGAAGCCCGCCAATGGGCGGTCCCAAAGCTCCTCATGCTCAAGAGGCTGAGGTGGTAGCTTTGAGCTAACCTTGGTACCCGCAGAGCCAGCGCCAAAAATCAAGCCTTCAGCAGCCAAACGATCATAAGCAACTCGAATCGTTCCGCGAGCAACACCAAGTTGTGCAGCCAACGCCCGACCTGATGGTAATCGACTCCCTCCCGTAAGTACTCCTTCGAGAATCGAGCTTCTTAGATTTGCATAGATTTGGTCTCCAATTGGCGCGGGGTTATCTGGCTCAACCTGAACTAAAACCGAAGGAGTGATTTTTGGATCAGTCATTGCGCTATTTTTTGGGTCTTTTTCTTCTAACTCCGCGATAGTAACGTTAGGTATCGCGCGCAGCCAGATTGTTGAAACACTGAGCGAGCCGTGGTTATGAAATACAGCCGTTACTTTGAATATTATCTTTACTAGAGGAATGAAAGAAATGAACCGATTAAATTGGTTTGAGGTCTCGCCGAATGGTGCAAAAGCATTGATGGGCGTACATCACTACGTCACCAAAAATACCAATTTGCCAGAACAGCTGATCCATCTCGTATTTCTTCGCGTGTCCCAAATCAACGGCTGCGCTCATTGCATCGACCTACATAGTCGTGATCTCAGAAAAACAATGTCCGTTGAAAAGGTCGCGTTGGTTCCTGTTTGGCACGAAGTATCTCATTTGTTTTCTGATCAAGAATGTGCCGCGCTAGCTTGGGCGGAAGAAGTAACGCTAGTTAGTGAAACACATGCTTCCGACGCTGCATACACAGCTGCCTCAGGTGCTTTTGGGGACCAAGATCTAGTAGATCTCACGATTGCTATTGCCGCGATGAACGCCTTCAACCGACTTGGTGCTCCGTTTCGCATGCCAGTTCCAGTCAAAGCATAAATGTGATGGCATTCACGACATGGATTCAACATCTACGTTTATGAGCTTAATCCCAATGCAGCGATAGCCTATGCATCCAAAGATGTAATGTCTGCGCATCAGGAAAACAGCCCGGCCGAACTTCCGTTCGAAACCGGGCTGAACGTCAGGAAAGCGGAACCCTGCTCCGCCTCTTCCTACTTCTTCAGATCGAACCGATCCAGTTCCATCACCTTGGTCCACACCGCGACGAAGTCGTCGATGAACTTCTCCTGCGCATCGGCGCTTGCATAAACCTCGGCCTGCGCGCGCAGGATGCTGTTGGAACCGAATACCAGATCGACGCGCGTGCCGGTCCATTTTGCCTTGCCCGTCTTGCGGTCACGTCCTTCGTACAGGCTGCGATCATCCGCGATGGCTTTCCATTCCGTGCCCATGTCGAGCAGGTTGACGAAGAAGTCGTTGGTCAGCTGGCCCGGACGCCTGGTCAGCACGCCATGCGTGGCGCCGCCGACATTGATGTTGACCGCGCGCAGACCGCCGATCAGGACCGTCAGCTCGGGCGCGGTCAGCGTCAGCAATTGCGCCCTGTCGATCAGCAGGTGCTCGGCCGGGATGCTGTAGCGTCCCTTGACGTAGTTGCGGAAGCCGTCGGCCACCGGTTCCAGCGGCGCGAAGGAATCGACGTCGGTCTGCTCCTGCGACGCATCGGCGCGACCCGGCGTGAACGGCACGCTCACGTTGCGGCCGGCAGCCTTGGCGGCCTGCTCGATGCCGACGTTACCGGCCAGCACGATCAGGTCGGCCAGCGAGACCTGCTTGCCGCCGGTGGCATTGCGGTTGAATTCGGCGCGTATGCCTTCGAGCACGGCAAGCACGCGGGCAAGCTGCTCCGGCTGGTTGACGGCCCAGTCCTTCTGCGGCGCGAGGCGGATGCGCGCGCCGTTGGCGCCGCCGCGCTTGTCCGAGCCGCGGAAGGTGGAAGCCGATGCCCACGCGGTGCCGACCAGTTCGGCCACCGTCAGGTCGGACGTCAGCACCTTGGCCTTGAGGGTGGCGATGTCGCCGCCATCGATCAGCGCATGCGTGACCGGCGGCAGCGGGTCCTGCCAGATCAAGTCTTCCTTCGGCACTTCCGGGCCGAGGTAGCGCGACTTGGGACCGAGATCGCGGTGCGTGAGCTTGAACCAGGCACGCGCGAAGGCTTCGGCGAAAGCCTGCGGGTTATCGAGGAAGCGGCGCGAGATTTTTTCGTAGGCCGGATCGACACGCAACGCGATGTCGGTGGTCAGCATGGTCGGCTTGCGCTTCTTCGACGGGTCGTGCGCGTCGGGAATGATCTCGCCGGCATCCTTGGCCGTCCATTGATGCGCGCCGGCCGGGCTCTTGGTCAGCTCCCACTCGTAGCCGAACAGCAGTTCGAAGAAGTCGTTGCTCCAGCGTGCCGGCGTAGTAGTCCAGGTCACCTCCAGACCGCTGGTGATGGCGTCACCTGCCTTGCCGCTGCGGAAGGAGCTGTGCCAACCCAGGCCTTGCGCATCGAGATCGGCGGCTTCCGGATCGGCGCCGACGTTGTCGGCCGGACCGGCGCCGTGCGTCTTGCCGAAAGTGTGACCGCCGGCGATCAGGGCCACGGTTTCCTCGTCGTTCATCGCCATGCGCGCGAAGGTTTCGCGGATGTCGGCAGCCGCCAGCAGCGGATCGGGGTTGCCGTCCGGGCCTTCCGGATTGACGTAGATCAGGCCCATCTGCACCGCGGCCAGCGGATTTTCCAGGCGGCGGCTGTGAACGTCGCCGTCGGCATCGTCTTCCGACACCAGCACCGCTTCATCCTCGGATTTCGCGACACCTTCCGAACCGTGGGCATAACGCACGTCGCCGCCAAGCCAGGTCTTTTCCGCGCCCCAGTAGACGTCCTGGTCCGGTTCCCAGGTATCGGCACGGCCGGCAGCAAAGCCGAAGGTACGGAAGCCCATGGTTTCCAGCGCGACATTGCCGGTCAGGATCAGCAGATCGGCCCACGAGATGCGCTGACCGTATTTTTGCTTGATCGGCCACAACAGGCGGCGCGCCTTGTCGAGGTTGACGTTGTCGGGCCAGCTGTTAAGCGGCGCAAAGCGCTGCTGTCCGCGGCCTGCACCGCCGCGTCCGTCACCGATGCGATAGGTGCCGGCGCCATGCCACGACATGCGGATGAACAGCGGGCCGTAATGGCCAAAATCGGCCGGCCACCAGTCCTGCGAGTCGGTCATGAGCTTGCGCAGGTCGGCTTTCAGGGCTTCGTAATCGAGCTTCTTGAATTCCTCGGCATAGTCGAACGTGCCGCCGAGCGGATTGGACTTGGAAGAGTGCTGATGCAGCAGATCGACACGCAGTTGATCGGGCCACCAGTCGCGGTTGCTGGTGCCGCCGCCAGCACTGTGCTTGGCTGGCGCGCTGCTCTGGCCGTGATTGAAGGGGCACTTGCCGGTGGATGGCTTGTCCTGGCTGTCTGGGGTTGTGCTCATGGTGTCGGCTCCGTAGGGTGAAAGATCAGGGGCGATGATAACGTGCGGAACTCAATAGTTAAAATTAAATGTATCTAATAATTCAATCCGTTAAATCTATGGCGCAATACGAATCCCGCGAACCGGCGCGGGATATTGGAGAAGAGGGATAACTCAGCCTGCACGACTGACGTGTCCCGAGGTCCGCACGGCATGGGACATGCCGTCACAATATAACCTCTTTTCTGACAGGGATAACAGGAATGAAAGGGCAGCTTCTATCCGCGTGGATGATGCTGCTTGTGCAGCGCCTTGAGCCGCTCGCGCGCCACGTGCGTATAGACTTGGGTGGTCGAGATGTCCGCGTGGCCGAGCAGCAGTTGCACCACGCGCAGATCGGCACCGTGGTTGAGCAGATGGGTGGCAAATGCATGGCGCAACGTGTGCGGCGACAGCGGCGCATGAATGCCGGCGGCTCGCGCATGCTTCTTGATGAGGGTCCAGAACATCTGGCGCGTCATCGGCCCGCCGCGCGCGGTAACGAACAGGGCATCGGCGATCTGCCCTTCGAGGATAGCCGGCCGCGCTTCCTTCAGATAGCGCTCGATCCACGCGCGCGCCTCTTCGCCGAACGGCACCAGACGCGTCTTGCTGCCCTTGCCGGTGATGCGCAACACGCCTTCGTTCATGCCGACCTCCACCGTCTTCAGCAGCACAAGCTCGGACACGCGCAGGCCGCTCGCATACATGAGTTCGAGCATGGTGCGGTCGCGCAGGCCGAGCGGCGTGCTCAGGTCCGGCGCAGCCAGCAGGGCTTCGACCTGCGCTTCCGACAATACCTTGGGAATGCGCGGCGGCTGCTTGGCCGAACGCATGGTCACACAGGGATCGGCCGTGATGCGGCGCTCCCGGATCGCCATCTGGTAAAAGCGCTTGAAGGTCGCCAGCCGGCGGTTGGACGTGGTGGCCTTGGTGTCAGCATGACGCGCGAAGAAATAGGCGTTGAGGTCTTCGGCCTGCGCCGCAATCAGCGGCTTGCCCTGCTCGCGCGCAAGCCAGTCGGCCAGCAGGCGCAGGTCGCGCCGGTAGGCGTCCAGCGTGTTCTTCGACAATCCATCCTCCAGCCACAGCGCATCGCAGAATTCGTCGATCTGCGCCTGGCTGGCCTGCAATGCGGTATCGCTCATCGGTAGCCCGGCACTTTCTCGTGTGCCAGCAGCCAGCGCTTGACGCCGAGGTGGAAGCCCGTGTCGTCATCGGAATGCGCAAAGCCGCCGAGGCCGCCGGTCGCGGTGACGCGATGGCACGGAATCACGAGCGGGAACCAGTTGGCGCCGCAGGCCTGGCCGACCGCACGCGGTGCCGAACGGATGGCGCGCGCGATGTCGCCGTAGGTCAGGACCTCGCCGCGCGGAATGGCGGCGATCGCCTGCCACACGCGCTGCTGGAAGGCGGTGCCTACCGTTGCCAGCGGCAGGTCGAAGCGGTAGTCGGGATCGGACAGGTAGCGTTCGAGCTGGACGGCGGCGCGCTCGGCCACCGCGTCGGTCGGTGCCTTTTCGTCGAAGGTCGGCGGCAGATAGACAAGCTCCTGCACGACCTGTCCGTCGCTGCGCACACCAACTGCGCCAAAGGTACTTTCGACGATGGCGGAAAACAGCTGCCCTTGATTGATGGTGCGCATGAGGAATGAAGGCCGGCAAAAACGACAGCATAAAACAAAAGGCGGACAGCCGGCTGCGTCCATCGCCGTCCACAGTGCGCATGGAACGCACCGCACAAAATAAAAAGGCATGACCTTGCGGACATGCCTTTAATTTCCCTGTACGTCCCCGGTTGTCTGTAGGAGTCGCCTCCCCGCCAACTTCATCGAACGTTGTCTCCTCGGCCCATCGACACTTGCATCCGTTTCGGGAACGGATGCCGCATCAAGCCTTTATTCTTCTTTGAATGCCTCCTCACGTTTCTTGCGCAGCGACGGCAGCAGCACCACGATCATCGCCAGCGCTGCCATTGCCAGCATGGTCGCACTGATCGGACGCTCGAAGAACACCATCGGATCGCTGCGCGACAACAGCAGTGCGCGCCGCAGGTATTCCTCCATCATCGGTCCGATGATGAAACCGAGCAGCATGGGTGCCGGTTCGGCTTGCAGTTTGGCACAAATATAACCGAACAAACCGAACAATGCCATCAGGTAAACGTCGAAATCGCTATTATTCAGACTGAACACGCCAATCGCGCAGAACATCAGGATGGCCGGGAACAGATGATGGTAAGGCACCATGATCATGCGCACCCACAGGCCGATCATCGGCAGGTTCAGCACGATCAGGAAGAAGTTGCCGATCCACATCGAGGCGATCAGGCCCCAGAACAACGTCGGCTGTTCGGTCATCACGGCCGGTCCCGGCTGAATGCCCTGGATGATCATGGCGCCGATCATCAGCGCCATCACCGGGTTGGACGGAATGCCGAGCGTCAGCATCGGAATGAACGAGGTCTGCGCGCCGGCATTGTTGGCCGACTCCGGAGCAGCCACACCTTCAATGGCACCCTTGCCGAATTCCTTGGAATTCTTCGACACCTTCTTCTCGATCGAATAGGCTGCGAACGAGGCCAGCATGGCGCCGCCGCCGGGCAGGATGCCGAGCGCCGAGCCAAGACCCGTACCGCGCAATACCGGCGCGATGATGCGCTTCAAATCGGACTTGCTCAGCATCAGGCCGGAGACCTTCTTCATCACCAGCGTGCGCGTCTCTTCATGCTCGAGGTTGCGGATGATCTCGCCGATGCCGAACATGCCCATGGCGACGATCACGAAGTTGATACCATCGGCCAGCTCCGGCATGTCGAAGGTGTAGCGCGCGGCACCGGTGTTGACGTCGGAGCCGACCAGACCCAGCAGCAGGCCCAGGATCACCATGCCTATCGCATTGAGCAGCGAGCCGCTCGCCAGCACCACCGAAGCGACCAGACCCAGCACCATCAGCGAAAAGTATTCGGCCGGACCGAACTTCAGCGCCAGATCGGCCAGCGGCGGCGCGAACACCGCCAGCAGCACGGTTGCCACCGTGCCCGCGAAGAAGGAGCCGATGGCCGCCGTTGCCAGCGCCTTGCCGGCATTCCCGTTACGCGCCATCTGATAGCCGTCGATGGCAGTCACCACCGATGACGATTCGCCCGGCAGGTTGACCAGGATCGCCGTGGTCGAACCGCCATACTGTGCACCGTAATAAATACCGGCCAGCATGATCAGCGCCGAGATCGGCGGCAAGGCAAAGGTCGCCGGAAGCAGCATGGCGATGGTGGCGATCGGACCGAGACCCGGCAGCACGCCGACAGCGGTGCCGATGAAGACGCCGAACAGACAGTAGCCGAGGTTGGCAAGCGTGAAGGCGGTGTCGAAACCCAGCGCCAGATTCGAGAATAATTCCATATGTGTTCTTTCTTATCCGCCGAACCAGGGGCCGAAGATGGCAAGCGGCAGGCCGAGCGCCTTGATGAAGACCACGACCGCAAAGATCGTCATGCCGACGGAAACCGCCAGGCTGCTGGCCAGTTTGAATTTACTGCTGGCAAATGCGCTGACCATCATGATCAGCATGACTGCCACGACCAGTCCGGCACCGCGCACCGTGAAGGCGAACAGGACGACTGCGAACAGCACGAAGAACGCCTCCTTGAAGGCGAAACGTCCCATGCGCTCCTCCTCTTCACGGAAGAAGGAACGAACGATGCCGGCCAGACCGACCAGGGCCAGCAGACCGCCAAGCACGGAAGGGAAATAGGCAGGGCCCATGCGGCCGGCGGTTCCCATCGGATAATCGAGACCGATGATGATGGCCGCGAGGCCGAAGAACACGAAGATGACTCCGGTCCAGAAGTCCTTGTGATGTTTGATGAATGCGGGCACGTGCGCCTCCTTGTTTGAAACTCTTTGCCTGCTGCATCGGCACGGACGAGCAGCCAGGCTTGCGGCACGACACGCGCCAATCACGCATGCCGTGCCGCCTGAACGACAGGTATTACATCAGCCCCGCATCAGTCGGCATAGATGCCGGCCTTCTTGATGATCGGTGCCCATTTGTCGATCTCGGACTTCAGATGCTGACGCAGGGCATCGGGCGTCGCCTTGTCGGCAGCCACGGGTTCGGTACCCAGATCGGCAAAACGCTGCTTGACGGTCGGGTCCTTGAGCGCCACCTGCAGGGCGGACGCGAGGGAATCGATCACCGGCTTGGGCGTGCCCTTGGGAGCGTACAGGCCGTGCCAGACCGCCACTTCAAAGCCGGGCAGGCCGGCTTCGTCCATGGTCGGCAGGTTCGGCAGCGACGGCACGCGGGTCTTGGTGGTCACGGCATAGGCCTTGACCTTGCCGCTCTTGATCTGGCTGGTGGTGTTGGTAGTCTGGTCGCACATGAAATCGACCTGGCCGCCGAGGATGTCGTTCATCGCCGGGCCGGTGCCCTTGTACGGCACCGTGGTCAGCTCGGTATCGATGGCGGTCATGAACAGCATGCCGCACAGGTGCGAGGCGGAGCCGATGCCGGCGTTGGCATAGGCAACCTTGGTCTTGTTGGCCTTGACGTAGGCCAGCAGTTCCTTGAAGTCCTTGGCCGGGAAGTCGCCGCGCGCGATGAAGGTCATCGGCACGTCGGTGATCAGGCCGATCGGCTCGAAATCGTTGATCGCGTTGTAGCTGAGCTTGCGGTACAGCGTGGGCGCGGTCGACATGCCGATATGGTGCAGGAAGATGGTATAGCCATCGTTGGGCGACTTGGCCACGCGTGCCGCGCCGATGGTGCCGCCGGCGCCGCCGACGTTCTCGACGATGACGGTCTGCTTGTAGGTATTGCCCATCGACTGCGCGACCAGACGGGCCACCGTGTCGGTCGGGCCGCCGGCCGCGAACGGCACGATCATCGTGATCGGCTTGTTCGGATAGGCCTGGGCGTGTGCGAAGGCGGCACTGGCCAGCAGGGTCAGCCCTGCCAACGTCTTGAACAGTTTGGTACGCATGCGTGTCTCCTGATGTTGTTATCCCGGAACGACCGTGCCCGCAGACAAGCGGCATTCCGCTTTTATCCGTTTCACGCCCTCTGCGGCATGGCATGAAACGGGGTCTCTTTCGGCAGACGCCTCATCGACAGCGTCTCCGGCCTCGCATTGTATGAATCCAACCTTTCACGAGGCTTGCGTGTGAAGACTAACGATTTTATTTGCCGGCCGCAACAAGGAATGCTGCCGACAGGCATCTTGCAGCCATGCAGACATGACTTGCACAAAAACGGGGAATGCGGGAAAGCGGCGCGCCGTAACGTTTTCTTCACACCGTGCAAGGCGAACGGGAAACGGCAGGAAACCGATCCGTCAGGGAGCCAGCTTGCCGCGATTGAGCTCGGAGGTCACGGCAGAAACGATGGCGCGTCCGAGGCGACCCTCGAAATCGGCACGCACGGGTTGCAGGGCTTCGCGCCAGGCCTGCTCTTCCACCGGCGTCAGCACATGAACCTTGAGGGCAGGATTTTTCTTCAGCAGCACCAGCGCGGCGGCATTCTCCCGCTCGGCCAGATCATTGCCGTAGGCGGTCGCCTCACGCAGTGCCCTTTCGATAATGGCACGCGAGGCAGAGGGCAGACCGTCCCAGAACTTCTTGTTGACGACCACCGCGCTGCCCATGTAGCCATGGTTGGAGATGGTCAGGTTGCTTTGCACTTCATACAGCCGGCGCGTCTGGATGCTGAGCGGAATGCCTTCGCTGCCGTCGATGAGCTTGGCTTTCATGGCGAGATAGATTTGCTGCGCATCGATGATCTGCGGCTGCGCGCCGAGCAGATCCATCTGCTTGTCGAGCACGCGCGACGGATAGATGCGCATCTTCATGCCGCTGAAGTCCGCCGGCATGCGCAGCGGACGGTTGCCGGTCATGACCTTGAAACCGTTGTCCCAGTAGCCGAGCCCGACCATGCCCTTGCTTTCGACCTTCTTCAGCAAAGCCTTGCCGATCGGCCCTTCGATCACGCGCGCCACATCGGCGCGATCGCGAAACAGAAACGGCAGATCGAACACTTCGAACTCCTGCAGTCCGAACTGCGACAGACGCGACAGGGTCGGCGCCAGCATCTGGATCGCACCCAGTTGCAATGCCTCGAGTTCGTCGGCTTCCTTGTAGAGCAGATTGTTGGGATAGACGTCGACCCGCATGCGGCGCTGGCTGGCCTGTTCGACCAGTTCCTTGAAGCGCTGCGCGGCCTTGCCCTTGGGCGTGTCGCTCTCGGCGACCAGACTGAACTTGATTACGGTGGTGGTTTGCGCGGATACAATTGCGCTGACCATGAAAAACATCAGGCCAAGCAAAAGCAAATGCAGGTTCCTTGCTTTTTTCATGCGCGAATCAGGAGTCTCGAATTATAGTTTTGTTGGTACTATGCGCAGTCGCCTGCCGGGTCACAAGTGTGGATAACCGCAGCCGCCAGCCGACCGCCATCACGCATTATCGTGACACCTGCATGAACCATACCGCGATGTGCAAGCTCGTGCAATGCCTGTCGGCAAGTGATGTGCCGCCGCTTCCTCCGCATTGCATTATCCGAACGTTTTCATGATGCCAAAACAGCCACGCTTCTCCAACTTCAGCTTTCCAAGCCGCAAGCAGGCCTGGCGCTGGCTGCTGCCGCTGTTTCTGGGACTGCTGTTCATCACCACGCTGATCTGGCTGCCGATCCACGAGAAGGAACAGGAAACCGCCGAACGCCAGGAACAACTGGTGGCCGATTCGCTGTGGGTCGAACAGACCATCCGCTTCCAGCTGCAGCGCAACGAGGAAAGCCTGAGCCTGATGGCAGCCGAGATCGCCGCCGGCTATCTCGAAGGGTCGCGCCTGCAGGACCGCATGGAAAACCTGATCCGCAACAATCATGAAATCCATCGCATCATTTATCTGGACGCCAACGGCAAATTGCTGACCTCGACCGACGAGACGCTGATGTCGCTCGACGTGCTGTCGGAGCCGTCGCGCACGGCCGACCAGCGCGCCCGCATGACGCGCTCGCCGCTATACAGCCAGCCGGCGGCCGACAAGACCGGTCCCGTCATGCTCGACTACCACGTACCGATCTTCGTCGGCGAACGCTACGTCGGCAGCATCATCGCCAGCTACCTGGCCTCCAGCATCCTCGACGACATGGTGCCGTGGTGGTTCGCGCAGGACAACGAGATCGCACTGACCGACATCAACGGCAGCGTGATCCACAAGCGTGCCTCGGGCGGCGCCGGACGCGGCATCTATACGCATCATCGCGCGCTCAATCTGGCCGGCGTCTCGCTGCAGCTGGCGACCGACAGCATCAAGGGTGCGCCCAAGCTGCTGCCGAGCCTGCTGGTGGATGCCATCATCCTGCTCTCGGTCGGCCTGATGTGGAGCCTGATCGCGCTGTGGCGCGACATCAACCGACGCAATGCCGCCGAGGCGGCGCTGCGCGAGCAGGTCACCTTCCGCGTGGCGATGGAGAATTCGCTGATCACGGGCCTGCGCGCGCGCGACCTCGAAGGCCGCGTAACCTACGTCAACCCGGCCTTCTGCGAAATGGTCGGCATGCCGGCCGAGGAGATCGTCGGCAAGCACCCGCCCATGCCCTACTGGGCGCCGGAGGCGATGAACGAATACCAGCGCCGCTTTGCGCAGGTAGTGGCCGGCAACCTGCCGCCGCAGGGTTTCGAGACGGTGCTGCGCCACGCCGACGGCACGCGCATCCCGGTGCTGTTCTTCGAATCGCCGCTCGTCGACGACACCGGCCGCCAGACCGGCTGGATGGGATCGATCCTCGACATTTCCGACCGCAAGCGCGTGGAGGACCTGAACCGCCAGCAACAGGAAAAACTGCAGGCCAGCGCGCGCCTGGCGACCATGGGCGAGATCGCCTCGACGCTGGCGCACGAACTCAATCAGCCGCTGGCGGCGATTTCCAGCTACACCACCGGCGTGCTCAACATGCTCGAGCATGCCGACGCCAAGGCGCTGGATCGCGACATGCTGCAGGAAGCGCTGGAAAAGACCGGCGCGCAGGCGCAGCGCGCAGGCCAGATCATTCGCAGCGTGCACACCTTCGTCAAGAAACGCGAACCCATGCGCTCCGCCATCACCATTGCCGAACTGATCGAGGCGGTTGCGCCACTGGTCGAACTGCAGGCGCAGAAGTACTTTGTCTCGATCGAAATCGACGTGCCGGAAGACCTGCCGCCGGTCAATGCCGACCGCGTGCTGCTGGAACAGGTGCTGCTGAACCTGACACGCAACGCCATCGAGTCCATGCAGAACGTTCCGCCTGCGCGCCAGGTACTGCGCATCACCGCCGCGCTCGACAGCCGCCGCCCGACCAGCGTGGTGGTGTCCATCATCGACCAGGGCCATGGTATCCCGCCGGAAGTCGCGGCGCGCCTGTTCTCGCCGTTCTTCTCGACCAAGGCCGACGGCATGGGCATGGGGCTTTCGATCTGCCGCACCGCCATCGAGTTCCATGGCGGCGCGCTAACGCACGAGAACAATCCGCAGGGCGGCACGATTTTCCGCTTCTCGCTGCCGGCCTATGTGCCGGCGTTGCAAAATAGGCCAATCGCATCGACAATGCGAGCAACCCGAAACGGCTAAAATAGCGGTTTTCCGGCGCAAATCCGATTTGCATCCCGCGTTTTTCATCGGGCGATGGCACACTCTTCTCCGCATCCCCGATACGCCATGGCATGACCGTTTCCGGCATGGCTGACTCACAGGATTTTGAATGCTGCACATTATTGACGACGAAGAAGTAATCCGCGATTCGCTGATGTGGCTGGCCAAGTCGCGCGGCATCACGGCCATCCCGCACGAAAGCGGCAAGGCCTTTCTCTCCATGCTGGACAACATGGTCCGCACCGGCACCCAGGGCCATGCCGTGCTGCTCGACGTGCGCATGCCGGACCTGAGCGGCATTGCGCTGTTCGATCTGCTGGCCACGCGCGGCCTGACGCAGACCTTCCCGGTGATCTTCCTGACCGGCCACGGCGACGTGCCGATGGCGGTCGATGCACTCAAGCGCGGCGCCTTCGACTTCTTCGAAAAACCGTTCAACGACAACAAGCTGATGGATCGCGTGCAGGAAGCGCTGATCGCCTCCGAGCAGGCCATCGAGAGCGCCGCCATCCACACGCGCCTGGCCGCCCTGTCGAGCCGCGAGCGCGAAGTGCTGGACCTGATCCTCGAAGGCAAGATGAACAAGGTCATCGCCGACAAGCTCGGCATCAGCATGCGCACGGTGGAAGTGCACCGCGCGCACATTTTCGACAAGATGAATGTCAAGACCGCCGTCGAACTGGCGCGTCTTCTGAAGTAACAGGCAACGGCAACAGGATACGCACCGCGGTTGGCCTGCGCCGCCGCTCTTCATGTTCCACTGGCGACCAATCGTCGAGCGCTGATCTTTCATGCACATCGTCAATATCCTGCTGCCCGATTTCCTGCTGATCCTGTTCGGCGCGGTGCTGATTCGCGTGACCAAATGGGGCGCGCCGTTCTGGGAAGGCATGGAACGGCTGATCTATTACATCCTGTTCCCCGCCCTGCTGTTCTATTCGACCGCGCGCTCGCCGATCGATTTTTCCAGGACCGGCGTATTCCTGCAGATCGCGATGGCGGCCTGCCTCAGCGGCATCGTGCTGGGCTGGCTCGCCAAGCCGCTGTTCAAGGTCGAGCCGATGGTGTTCGAGTCGGGCGTGCAGACCGCCTTCCGTTTCAATTCCTATATCGCGCTGGCGATCGCAAGCCGCCTCGGCGGCCCCGAAGGCACCTCGCTGATGGGCCTGATCATCGGTTTCGCGGTCCCGCTGTGCAACATGGCGGCGGTACATGCGCTGGTCAGGAACAAGGGCGGCCTGCTGCTCGAACTGCTGAAGAATCCGCTGCTGATCGCCACGCTGTGCGGCGTGTCGTTCAATCTCGCCGGCTTCCACCTGCCGGAGCTGGCGGGCGCCTTCCTGTCGCGCCTCGGCAATGCCTCGATCGCGCTCGGGCTGATCATGGTCGGCGCCGGCCTGCGCATGACCGGGCTGCAGGCCGCCAAGGGCATCGCCGCCTGGTTCCTCGCGGTCAAACTGGTCGCGGTGCCGGCCATCACCTATGCGCTCGGCATCTGGGCGCAGCTGCCGCCCGAACAACTGACGCTGGTCGTGATGTTCGCCGCGCTGCCGACCGCCTCGAGCTGCTACGTGCTGGCGGTGCGCATGGGCGGCAACGGTCCGCTCACCGCTTTCCTGATCTCGGCCGGGACCCTGCTGTCGATGGGCACCTTGCCGGTCTGGCTGGCGCTGCTACAGTAATGCCTGCCACGACTCGCCTTTTCCGAAACAACAACATGCCCAGCCACCTCAACGCTCATCTGCATGAAGAAGCCGGCACCCTGGCACTCGGTGCCGCGCTCGCGCATGCGATCGCGCCCGGCCTGACCATCTATCTGCACGGCGACCTCGGAGCCGGCAAGACCGCGCTCACGCGGTCCATGCTGCATGCGCTGGGTCATGACGGCCATGTGAAAAGCCCGACCTACACGCTGGCGGAACCCTATCTGATCGAAACCGAACACGGCATGCTGCAGGTCGTGCACTTCGACCTGTACCGCATGAGCAGCCCCGAGGAATTCCTGGATGCGGGTTTTCGGGAACATTTCAACGCGGAAACCGTCTGCATCATCGAATGGCCCGAAAAGGCCGATGGCGTATTGCCCGCACCCGACCTGCGTATTTCCCTCTCTGTGGCGGGCGAAGGGCGTGATGTAGAATTGCTGGCGTTGTCCGATCAAGGTATTGCATGTCTGAACCGACTGAAATTCGCACCCAACCTGTAGTTGCAAGAAGACGCCGCACGGTCCTCAAGGCCGGCGGCACGCTGCTGATTTCCCTCCTGACGCCGCTGACGGCGCGGGCAGCGCAGATTCTCGCGGTGCGCATGTGGCCGGCCGAAGACTACACGCGGGTCACGCTGGAGAACGACAGCGACCTCAAAACCCAGCATTTCACGCTCGAGAATCCGGACCGGCTGGTCATCGACATCGAGGGCATCGATCTCAATCCGACCCTGAAAAGCCTGGTCGCCAAGGTCCAGCCCAACGATCCCTACGTGAGCCAGATCCGGGTCGGCCAGAACAAACCCCACATCGTGCGGCTGGTGTTCGACCTCAAGGAAAAGATCAATCCGCAGGTCTTCACGCTGGCGCCGGTCGGCGAATACCAGCACCGGCTTGTGTTCGACCTCTACCCGGTCAATCCGCCCGATCCGATCGCGGCGCTGATCCGCGAAGGCAAGTGGTCGATCGACGATCCGGTCACCGAATCGCTGCCCTCACCCGGCACGCCGCCTTTGGCGGAAACCACGCCTCCCCGCGAACCGGGCAAGACACCGCAGCCGCAAGTCTCGCGCATGCTGACGATCACGCTCGATCCCGGCCACGGCGGCGAGGACCCCGGTGCGATCGGACCGCGCGGCACGCGCGAAAAGGATATCGTGCTGGCCATCGCCAAGCGGCTCAAGACCAAGCTCGAACGCGAACCCAATATGCGCGTGATGCTGACGCGCGACGCCGACTTCTTCGTGCCGCTCGGCACGCGCGTGCAAAAGGCGCGCCGCGTCAATGCCGACCTGTTCGTCTCCATCCACGCCGATGCCTTCGTCAAGCCGACCGCCAATGGCTCCTCGGTATTTGCCCTGTCGGAAAAGGGAGCGAGCTCGACGGCCGCGCGTTGGCTGGCCAACAAGGAGAACGCAGCCGATCTGATCGGCGGCACCAACGTCAGGGGCGGCGCCGACAAGCAGCTCGCCAGCGTGCTGTTCGACCTGTCAACCACGGCGCAGATCAACGACAGCCTCAAGCTCGGCAAGACCGTGCTGCAGGAAATCGGCGGCATCAACCGCCTGCACAAGAATGCGGTGGAACAGGCCGGCTTTGCGGTGCTCAAGGCACCGGACATCCCGAGCATCCTGATCGAGACCGCCTTCATTTCCAATCCGCAGGAAGAAGTCCGTCTGCGCGACCCCGCCTACCAGGAACAGATGGCCGAAGCCATCGCGCAGGGCATCAAGCGCTACTTTGCGAAGAATCCGCCGCTGTCCAAGTCGCGCATGATGTAGAACAGGCGGCTCGCGCCGCCTGCTTCAACGGGCAGAGAAGCGCTTGCCCACCTTCCACAAGGCCCCCAGCAGCACCGGAATCGCCGCCGCACCGACGCCGATCAGCACGATGGTGCTCAGATGGTCGCGGATGATCGGGATGTTGCCGAACAGGTAGCCGGCCACCACCAGCCCACAGATCCACAGCAAGGCACCCGTGCAGTTGAAGAGCTGGAACTTGGCGAAGGTCATCTTCGATACGCCGGCCACGAAGGGCGCGAAGGTGCGCACGATCGGCAGGAATCGCGCCAGCACCAGGAACTTGCCGCCGTGGTTTTCATAGAACGCATGCGTGCGTTGCAGCGCCGCGCGGTCCAGCCAGCGGTAGTCGTGCGTATAGACCTTGTCGCCGATGGCCGAGCCGATCCAGTAGTTGACGGTATTGCCAAGCACGGCCGCCGTCACCAGCAGGAACATCAGCAGGCCGATGTGCATGCTGCCGGTGGCGCAGAAGGCACCGGCAATGAACAGCAGCGTGTCGCCGGGCAGGAAGGGGAAAATGACGAGACCGGTTTCGCTGAAGATGATGGTGAACAAGACCAGATAGATCAGCGGGCCGTACTGGGCGATGAAGACCCCGAGATACTTGTCGACATGCAAGATCATGTCGAAAAACTGCATGAATTCCATAACACTCCTTCGGTTGCTGCGACATGATAACCGAGGCACGCGACCGGCATCGGCAGGCGCGGCAAAGCCCTGCCGGCGACAGGGACAGGCCGCACGGCGCCTATCGGACCGCGAGCACCACCCGCTATAATGCGCAGATGCACGCATCCCCGTCTTCTCCGCGGCCGATCCAGCCGCTTTCCGACCAGCTCATCTCGCAGATCGCCGCTGGCGAAGTGGTCGAACGCCCGTCCGCGGTGGTCAAGGAACTGCTGGAAAACGCGCTCGACGCCGGCGCCACGCAGATCACGGTGCGGCTCGAACAGGGCGGCGTCAAGCGCATCGCCATCACCGACAACGGCCGCGGCATTCCGCCCGAGCAGATGCCGCTGGCGCTGGCGCGCCACGCGACGTCCAAGATCGCCTCGCTGACCGAACTCGAGAACGTCGCCACGCTCGGCTTTCGCGGCGAGGCGCTGGCGTCCATCGCTTCGGTCGCGCAATTGACGCTGACCTCGCGTACCGCCGATGGCGCGCATGCATGGGAAATCGTCGGCAGTCATGCGGCCGAGGTGCGCCCCTCGTCGGGCGCGGTCGGCACCACGATTGACGTGCAGGACCTCTATTTCAATACGCCGGCGCGCCGCAAGTTCCTGAAGACCGAGCAGACCGAATTCGGCCATTGCGCCGAGGTCGTGCGCCGCATCGCGCTGTCGCGTCCGGACGTCGCCTTCTCGCTCACGCACAACGGCAAGACCGTTGACCACTGGACGGTCAACGACATCGACAAGCGCAGCGCGCAGATTCTCGGCAGCGAATTCGCCGGCGCGCGCCTGCCGCTCGAGGAAAACGCCGGGCCGCTGCACCTGTCCGGCTTCATCGGCCTGCCGACCGCTTCCAAGGCGCGCGCCGATGCGCAGTATTTCTACGTCAACGGCCGCTTCGTGCGCGACAAGCTGCTCACGCACGCGGTGCGTGCGGCCTATCAGGACGTACTGCACGGCGACCGCTATCCGTCGTATGCGATCAGCCTCGAACTCGATCCGGCGCTGGTTGACGTCAACGTGCATCCATCCAAGATCGAAGTGCGCTTCCGCGACAGCCGCGCCGTGCACCAGTTCGTGTTCCACGCCGTGCAGCGCGCGCTGGCGCGCACCTCGGCCACCGCGCATGGCGCCGCACCGGCTCCGACGCCCGCGCCTTCCAGCGTGCTGCCGTGGCTGCGCGAACAGCAGCAGGCTTCCTTCGGCAGCCAGCTCGGCAGTCCGTTCGCGGCCAACGGCGGCGGCTTCGGCGTGGCGCAGAGCACGGACAACTATGGCGCGCTGTTTGCGCCTTCGGTCAACGCGCCATCGTCTCTTGACGCAGGCGGCGATGACCAGGCATCGCCTTCCATCGCGCCTGCCGCCAGCACGCAGATGGATGCCGACGAAGAATACCCGCTCGGCTTCGCGCTCGCGCAACTGCACGGCATCTTCGTGCTCGCGCAGAACCGCAAGGGACTGGTACTGATCGACATGCACGCCGCGCACGAACGCATCCTCTACGAACAGTTGAAGAACGCGCTCGACAGCGACGCCATGCAGGTGCAGCCGCTGCTGATCCCGGTCACTTTCTATGCCGACGGCGTGGAAGTCGGCACCGCCGAGGAAAACCAGGATGTGCTGCAATCGCTGGGCTTCGACATCACCGCGCTGTCGCCGACCACGCTCGCGGTGCGCGCCGTGCCCGCGCTGCTCAAGAACGCCGATGCACAGACGCTGGCGCGCGACGTCCTGCGCGACGTGCGCGAATTCGGCGGCTCGCGCGTGCTGATCGAGCGCCGCAACGAAATGCTCGGCACGCTGGCCTGCCACACCGCCGTGCGCGCCAACCGCATCCTGACCGTGCCCGAGATGAATGCGCTGCTGCGCCAGATGGAAGCGACCGAACGCGCCGACCAGTGCAATCACGGCCGTCCGACCTGGGTGCAGCTCGGCCTGTCCGATCTGGACAAGCTGTTTCAGCGCGGGCAATAGGCGATGCCGCTTTACACTCGCCGGCCCGCATGACCGCCGCCGCACGCAAGCCGCTGGCCGTCGCCCTCATGGGTCCGACCGCGTCCGGCAAGACCGCCGCCGCGCTCGAGATCGCCAGCCGTATTCCGTCGGAAATCATCTCGGTTGACTCCGCCCTCGTCTATCGCGGCATGGACATCGGTACCGCCAAGCCGACGCCGGCCGAACGCGCGCAGGCGCCGCACCACCTGATCGACATCCTCGACCCGCTCGATGCGTATTCGGTCATGCAGTTCCGGCACGATGCGCTGAAACTGGTGGCCGAGATACAGGCGCGCGGCAAACTGCCGCTGCTGGTCGGCGGCACCATGCTCTACTTCAAGGGATTGCGCGACGGGCTCGACGAGCTGCCGCAGGCCGATCCCGAGATTCGCGCCGCGCTCGATGCGGAAGAAGTGCAGCTCGGCACGCCGGCCATGCATGCGCGGCTTGCAAAAGTCGATCCGGCCACTGCCGCCCGCCTCAAACCCAACGATTCGCAACGCATCCAGCGCGCGCTCGAAATTCACCTGCTGACAGGGCAGCCGATGTCCGCGCTTCTGGCGCAGGCACCCAAACCCGCATTGCCGTTCGACCTGTTGCCGCTCGCGCTCGAACCATCGGACCGCAGCGTCCTGCACCAGCGCATCGCCGACCGCTTCCACGCCATGCTGAAGGATGGCGGGCTGATCGATGAAGTGGAAACATTGCGCCGGCGCGGGGACCTGCACCTCGGCCTGCCGTCTATGCGCTGCGTCGGCTACCGGCAGACCTGGGAATACCTCGACGGCCTGTACGGCATGGCCGAACTGCGCGAAAAAGGCATCGCCGCCACACGTCAGCTCGCCAAGCGCCAGATCACCTGGCTGCGCAGCATGCCGGATCGCCACGTCATCGACTGCCTGGTACCGGACGCGCCACAAGCCATCCTTGCACTGATCGCACAGCGACAGAACGGCTGAAAACACCGCCCGGCCTTGCTTCAGGCAGACGTATTGCAGAGAAAACAACTGCGCATGCGCGTGTTGACAGCCCACACAAAAAAAGACATAATCGCCGGCTATCTGGTGATATAGCTCAGTTGGTTAGAGCACAGCACTCATAATGCTGGGGTCGGTGGTTCAAGTCCACCTATCACCACCAGGAACATCATCGATTCGTCGATAAAAAAACCGCACAGTTCGCGCTGTGCGGTTTTTTTTTTGAACAACCGGCCCTGCAAAAGAGAACCGGAACTGCACTTTGCCTGCTGGATAGCCTGCCTCAGAACCTGTACTCGACACCAGCGAACATGCCGAAACCATCGCCTGGGGCGTAGTTCTGCCGATCGCGGTTGCCTGCAGCGTCGTAGATCGTGCTCGACGTGGCGACGTACTTGCGGTCGGCCAGGTTCTTGAAGTCGAGGTAGGCGTTCCAGCTCCGGTCAGGTGCTTCGTAGCCGAAGGTCGCTCCCCATACCGCGTAACCGGGGGCGTGGGCCGAATTGGTGTAATCGATCGGCACGTGGGTTCTGGCCCGTACGTTCAGGTTGCCGTAGAAACCGGAGGGATGGTCGTACTGCACCTTGCCGTCGTAAACCTGGCTAGGCAGACCGGGCAGTCGGTTGTTGCCCAGGCGCGGATCGCGGACGAAGCGGAAGTCGTTCCAGGTGTAGGAGTTGCGCCATACGACCTGGCTGCCGTCATCCCCGCTCCACAGGCGCAGGTCCAGTGCCAGTTCCACGCCCTGGCGCCGCGTCGGCGACTCCGAGTTGAAGGTGCGGGTCTGGATGACGCCGCCTTGCAGGGCGGTTTCTTCCTCGTCCACCACGGTCAGCAGGTCGCGCTTGACGTTCGTGCGGAACAGCACCAGGCTGCCGCTGGCGATGCCGACCTGGCCCCGGACCCCGATTTCGAAGGTATTGGCCTTCTGCTCCTTCAGGTCGAGCAGGGTGTTGGTCCTGTTGACAATGCTGTAGCGCCAGTTCAGCGGCGGGTCGATCTGGCGCGTGATGTTGCCGAATACCTGCACATCCGGCGTCACCGAATAGCGCAGTCCGAGGCGGGGTACCCAGTTGTAGCTCTGATAGTCCGCGCTTGGCGGATTGGCATTGGTCGCATGGTAGCTATATTCGGTAGTGCGCCGCAGGCTGGTAAATGCCAGGCCGCTGGTCAGCCAGAGGTCCGGCGTGATCGCGAAGTCGTTGCCGACTGCCAGCGAACGGTCGTGCGATTTCTTGAAGGTCCGCTTGGAGACCACGATGCTGTTGTCGCTGCCCTGCACCGCTCTCGCCTGACCGACATTCTCTTCCGTGCCGTTGTAGGAGACCTCGGTCCGGCTTTCATGGCCGGCCCACTGGTCGGTGCGGGAATAGCGGATCGACTGGCTGTTGTCGATCCAGCGCCAGTAGCCCGGCTGACCGGTCCTGGTCTCGCGGCTGTTGATGTGAGGATACTTGTACGTGTTCAGGCCGACCTCGAGTGTCGCATCATCGTCGAAGATGTAGCTGATCTTGAAACCGCCCCAGTAACTGCCGGGACGCGTGCCGCTGGACGCATTGATGTTGGCCGCCGCAGGCTGGCGCGGGTCCTGATACAGCTGGGTCAACGTCAGGTAGCCTGGGTCCTGGTGGTACTCCTCGCGATAGCGCAGCAGCGCACGCGCACTCAGCTTGGGACTGAAGCGGTAGCCGACGTTGGCGACCAGGCCCTTGCTCTCGGAGCGGCTCCAGCGCTCGCGGTAGCCATCGCTTTCGTAGTTGTCGAGGTTGAAGTAGTAGTCCCAGTCGCCGCTCACGCCGCCGTGGCTGATGGTGGTCTTCTGCAGGCCCCAACTGCCAGCTTCGAAACGCACGCGTGTACCAGGCGCGGTATAGCCGGTATGGGTGACGAAATTGACGGCGCCGCCAATCGCCAACGCACCATAGCTGAAGGCATTGCCGCCGCGCAGGACTTCGGTGTACGCCGTGCCCTGAGCGTTGAGAAACTCGTAGCTCGTGCCACCGGGGCCGCTGATCGGCATGCCGTCGAACAGGAACTTGATGCCCTCGCGGAATACGCCCACGCCACTGATGATGCCCGAGCCGCGGATCGATATCTTGATCGCGTCGTTGCCGCCGACCGATTCCGCAAACACGCCCGGCTGGTAGGCCAGCACGTCGCCGAGCGTGGACTTGCGCCCGCGCTCCAATTCATCGCTGGTAATCACACTGATGTTGCCAGGAACGTCCTTGACCCGGCTCTTGGCCGCCTTGCTGCGGCTGCCGGACACGACCACCGTGTCAACGACTTCCAGTGCTGCGTCAGTCTCGGCTCCGCCGCCGGCATCCTCGGCGTTTGCGCACGCCGCAGCCAGCAACATGGACAGGCCGACGGCACGAGCGATGGGCGTGTAGTGATAAGAACGGTTTTGATTGCGCTGATTTCGTTCAAATAATGAGTGCATCATTTTTCTTTCTATGATTCCCTGAAGGTCATGGCTTGCGCATCCGACGGCACCGCCAGGCGAATATCCAGTTTCCCGCTGTCTTCAGAACGACGTTGTTCAGCCGCTTCCGTCATGCCGTGTTTGCCTCGGCACGAATGGCAGCCTGTTTTTCCTTCTCGCCTTCCTCGCGTTCCTTCTCGGCGGCGATCCAGGCGGCATCCGGCAGGGTGCCGTTCAGGTAGTAGTCGCCGATCGCACGTTCGCGCAGGATCGCCGGGTTGTGCGATGCTGCCGTGCGCGCATTGCGCCAGTGGCGGTCGAAGCGACGCGTTTCGCTGGTGGCGGAAGCGCCGCCGACTTCGAACAGCAAGGTGCTTGCCTGCAGCACGAGATCGATGACGATCTGCTGGGCCTGGAAAGCCTGTATCTCGGCGTCAACGTACAGTGCCTCGTCTGCCTTGTCGGCCAGCCGTGCCTGATACACGTCTTCCAGCGTACGCGCGAGGTTGTTGACGATGGATTCCGCTGCATACGACAGGCTGGCCAGACGACCGACCACGCGTTGCACCAGCGGATCGTCCTTCGGGCTTGACGCGCCCATGACGCCGAAGGTGCGCGTCTTGCGCTGGACGAAGGCGATGCCGTCGCGCTTGACGGCGCGGCCAACGCCGGTGATCGACGACAGCAGGATCAGTTGCAGGAAGGCCTTCTGGTACGACTGTCGGTAGCTGTCCTTGCCTTCGCCACGACGCGTGATGTTTTCCGCCTCGACTTCGACGTTCTCGAAGATGGTGGTGCCACTGCCGGTCATGCGCTGGCCGAAGCCGTCCCAGTCGTCGAGTCGCGTCACGCCCGGCGAATCGGCACGCAGGGTGACGCTAACGCGCTCTTCGCCATCGGCCACCGCAGCCACGATCCAGTCGGCAAAGATGGTGCCGGTGCTGTAGTACTTACGGCCGTTCAGGAACCATTTGCCGTCCTTCTGCGTGACCGTGGCGCTGGTGCCCGTGACTTCCGTCAGCTCGGCCATCGCATAGCCGATCAGCGCGCCGTCAACCACCTTCGGAAACCAGAATGCGCGGCCGGCTTCTTCCGTATGGTTGAGCCGGCTTTCGAGGAAGGCGAAATGGCCGCGCAGCAGGTGCGAGACATTGGAATCGGCTTCCGCCAGCTCGACCAGCAGACGGAAGAATTGCGGAATGGTGGCGCCGAAGCCGCCGTAGCATTGCGGAATGCGCACGCGGCCGAAGCCGGCTTCGCGCAGCCAGCGTACCGCTTCGTAAGGCAGCTCACGCTCCTGCTCGCGTTTGACGGCGCCTTCGGCGATGCGCGCAAAGATGGGGCGGAAGCGCTGGGCCAGTTCCTCGTAGGTCGGCGGCGTTTCCGCCGTGTAGCGCTTGTCGAGGTGATGAACGGTTGCTGTTGATGTCATGGGATTACTCTTCTGCTTTGGGTTGCCCCGCAAAGGGGATGAAATTGCTTACCAGGCCACGCGACGCGGATCGATGAGTGCGTTGAGCAGATCGACCAGCAGGTTGACGACCACATAGATCAGGGCGGCCAGCAGCGTGATGCCGAGCACGATGGGAATGTCCTTGGTGTTGGCGGCATCGAGCATCAGCCGGCCCACGCCCTGCCGCGCGAACAGCATCTCGACCACTACCGCGCCGCCCAGCAGGCTGGCGAAGATGAAGCCCGACAGCGTGGCCAGCGGCACCATTGCGTGCTTGAGCGCATGACGCAGCCGCACGCCGGCTTCCGACATGCCGCGTGCGCGCGCCATCACGATGAAGGGCTGCTCAAGGATGTCTTCCAGTTCCTGCCGCAGCACTTGCGTCAACACGCCGACAATCGGCAGCGCGAGCGACAGCGTCGGCAGCACCAGCGCTTTCCATCCCTGCGAACCGGCGGCCGGCAGCCAGTGGAAATGGAATGAAAACACCAGCAGCAGCAACAGCCCGACCACGAACGAAGGCGCCGAGGTGATCGTCAGTTCCAGGCCGGAAGTCAGCGAGCGTATCCATTGCGCGCGTCCGGCCGTCAGGATCGCCAGCAGCACGGACAGACTGACCGCCAGCACGCCGGCGCACAGCGCTAACTGGATGGTGGCCGACAACTGCTGCGTAATGGCGTCCGCCACCGGAATGCGCAACTGATAGGACTCGCCCAGATCGCCCTTCGCTAGTTTCAGCAGATAGTTGGCGTACTGCACCGGCAGCGGATCGTCGAGCCCGTATTCCTTGCGTACCTGCGCCATCACTTCCGGCGTCGGCATTGCCTCCGGGCCGCCGAGAATCGCCAGCGCGGTATCGCCGCCGGTCAGGTTGATGGCGGCAAAGGTCAGCGTCGCCGCGCCCCACAGCACACCGATGCCGGCCAGCAGGCGCAGCAGGATTTTCTTGAGGTGATAGGTCATTTGCTGTCCTCCAGCCAGATGCCGAGGAAGGACGGCGTGTTGTGAGAGGTATCGAAGAACACGCCGCGTACATTGCTGCGGTAGGCAATCATGTGATGGCTTTCATAGGAGGGAACGGCCGGCACCAGTTCCGTCAGCCGGCGCTGTGCCTGGCTGTAGAGTCGCTGCAGCTCGGCCGGATCGGTGGAGTGACGCGCGCGTTCCAGCACATCGTCGAGTTCGGCATCGCGCAGGCGCGAACTGTTCTGCCCGATCAACTTCGGCGTCGTAATCGAGTGGCTGTGATAGAGGATGTAGAGGCCATCCGGCGTATTGGTATGCCAGTAGCCGCCGCCCAGCGCCTGATAGTCGCCCGCATATCGCCTGTCGGTGGCGATGGCGGTCGGCACGACTTCGATCGCAAGGTCGAATCCGAGCTTGCGCAGATCCGATTGCATCGCCACCGCCACGCTGCTCGACGCGGCGGAGCTGTCGCTGATCAGCAATGAAGCCGCCAGCCGCTTGCCGTCCTTGAGCCGGAAGCCCTCGGCATCGCGCTCTGGCCAGCCGGCTTCGTCCAGCAAGCGATTGGCCTCCGGCGCGTTGTAGGCCAGCGCATCCGCAAACGATGGATCGTAATAGCGGGTATTGGCCGCCAGGTAATCCGTCTTGGGCAGATATTCGCCAAAGCCGTTGAGCCAGGCAATGCCGTCACGATCGATCCCCAGCGCCAGTGCTCTGCGTACCCGGACATCGTCGAACGGCGCACGCTCGACATTGAAGGTCACGCTGCGGGTCGGATTGCCCTTGCGCACGCGGCTCGAAAAGCGCAGGCCGGGATCGGCGCGGATCGCCCTGGCGTTCTGCGGCGGCGCATCGAGCGTGAAATCCGACTGTCCGCTTTGCAGCGACGAGTAGCGGATCACCGCTTCCGGCACGAAGCGCAGTTCGATGCGATCCAGGTAGGCCGGCCCCTTGTGACGCGTCACCGGCGGTGCCCAGTTGTAATCCTTGCGCTTGACGAAGTTGGCACCCTGGCTGCGCGTGTAACTCTCCAGCACGAAGGGGCCGGAACCGATCGGCCGCTCGGCGATGGACCTCGGATTCTCGCGAATCTGTTTCGGCGAAATCATGCCCAGCCACGACTGCGCCAGCACGTCGAGGAATGGCGAATACGGCTCGCTCAACGTGGCCTCGAACGTATACTCGTCCACGATGCGCCCGCTCTTGTAGGGCTTGATGTAGGCAGCAGCCAGCGGCGACTTGGTGGCCGGATCGCGCATGTGCTCGAGGTTGACGCGCACCGCTTCCGCGTTGAACGGCGTGCCGTCGCTGAAGCTCACGTCGTCGCGCAGGTGGAAGGTATAGACCTTGCCGTCCGCCGATACCTCCCAGGACTTCGCCAGCCACGGCGAAATGTTGCCCTGCTCGTCCTGATAGACCAGGCCGTCATAGAGGATGCGCCCCAGCCACTGCACGTTGCCGTGCGAGATGGCATGCACGTCGAAGGTATTGGTGTCCAATGCCACCGTCGCGCGCAGCGTACCGCCGGGACGGCCTTCTTCCTTCTGCCAGTAATCGCCGGGCGAATAGCCGAGGTGGCCATCCTTGACGACACCGGTCCCAAGCGGGCCGTTTTCCTGCGCGCCCTTGTCCGCGTCGCCAGAGGAACAACCGGCCAGGCCCAGCGCCGCAGCAACAAGTGCCCCGCACACCGCCCGCCATACCGGGCGGTCTGACTTGAGACTCCCTGTCGATACTTTCATCACAACCTTTTCTTCTTTAAAACGAAACGGGACCGGCAAACGCACCAAAGCCGTGCCCGGCATGTACAGGCCAGGTGTGTTTCACGTCGCCGGCGTTGTCCCGGACACTGATCGCTGTGGCATCCCCGCTCACGATCCGCCCTGCTCCAGCCACAGGCTGGTAAACACCACCGTGTTGTGCGAGGTATCGAAAACCACGCCATGCACCTTCTTGTCGCGCGCGGTCAGGCTGTAGTTTTCATACAGTGGCACGGCGGGCACCAGCTCCGTCAGGCGCTGCTGTGCCTGGCTATAGAGCGCCGTGGCCGTGGCCGGATCGTGTGAACGGCGCGCTTCGGCCAGCAGGGCGTCCAGCCTGTCGTCGCGCAGGCGCGCGGTGTTCTGGCCGATGCGCCGGGGCGAGATGATCTCGTTGCTGTGATAGAGGATGTAGAGCCCGTCCGCCGTGTTGGTATGCCAGACGCCGGCGCCAAGCGCCTGATAGTCGTTGTCCCGCCGGCGATCCGATATCTGTGCGAGCGGCAGCTGAACGATGTTCAGATCGAAGCCGACCTTCTTCACATCGGACTGGATGGCGACGATGTCCGCGAGCGAACCGGCGCCCGAGACCAGCACGTCGGCCGCCAGCCGTTGCCCGTTCTTCACGCGATATCCTTGCGCGTCGCGCTCTTTCCAGCCGGCCTCGTCAAGGAGACGGTTGGCCTCGTCCGGAGCGAACTGCAGCGCCTTGACGAACGATGCGTCGTAGTAGCGCGTATTTGCGGCAAGGTAGTCGCTTTTCGGCTGGTACTCGCCGAAGCCGCTGATCCTGACGATGCCTTCGCGATCCACCGCCAGCGCGAACGCCCTGCGCACGTTCACGTCGTCGAACGGAAATTTTTCCGTATTGAAGGTTATTCCCCGATTCGGATTGCCCTTGCGAATGCGGCTGTCGAACAGCAGACGTGCGTCGTTGCGAATGGCTGCTGCATTCTGGGTCGGCGCATCGATGGTCAGGTCGTACTGACCGGCCGACAGCGAGGTGTAGCGGATCACCGCATCGGGAACGAAATCGATGTCGATGCGTTCCAGATAGGCCGCCCCTTCATGCCGCAGAAAATCCGGCGCCCATGCATAGTCGTCGCGACGCACCAGGCGAATACCCTGCTGGCGCGTATAACTTTGCACAACGAATGGCCCGGACCCGGCCGGCAATTCGGCGATCTGGCGAGGATTTTCCTTGATCTGTCTGGGCGACAGCATGGCCAGCCAGGACTGCGCCAGCACGTCGAGAAATGGTGCATACGGTTCGCGCAGGTGCGCGCGGAACGTATAGTCGTCGAGCACTTCGCCATTGATGTAAGGCGCGATGTAAGCCGCCGCCAGAGGCGACTTGGTGGCCGGATCGCGCATGTGCTCGAGATTGAGGCGCACCGCTTCGGCATTGAATTTCGCGCCGTCGCTGAACGTCACGTCGTCGCGCAGATGAAAGGTGTAGGTCTTGCCATCCGGCGAGATTTCCCACGATCTCGCCAACCACGGTGTCGGCTCCCCCTTGTCGTTCAGATAGACGAGGTTGTCGTACATCAGCCGCCCCAGCCACTGGGCGTTGGTGTGCGAGATCGCATGCATGTCAAGCGAGTTGGTATCGGAGGACACCGAGACCCGCAGCACGCCGCCCCGCTTTCCAGGTCCGGCCTCGAAGTAATCGCTGGCCGGATACTGGAAACTTTTCGCCGCCCCATCCTGCGGGCCCGACGCTGCACCACTGCCCGAGTCGCCCTGGCAGCCGGTCAGGAGTAGGCCTGCGGCAATCAATCTGATCACCGCCGCAGACCAGGCACCCATCCAGCCAGCCACGCTCGCTTTTTTCTGAATCATCCTGCTATCCGCCATTTCCTAGAACCGGAATGCAACACCGCTGTAGATGGAAAACCCATCACCCGGATAGAAGTTGGCCGAGTCGTTGCCGCCTGCGTTATAGGTGGTGTTGGCAGCGGTGGCGTATTTCTTGTCGCCGAGATTGCGGAAATCGAGGAAGGCTTTCCATTTGCGGTCGGGACTCTCGTAACCGAACTTGGCACCCCAGATCGTGGCCGACGGCGCCTTCAGCGTATTGGCGTAATCCACGTAGTAGCTGGACAGTGCGCGCACGTTCAGCCCCGCATAGAAACCGCCGGCCTGCTGGAACAGCAACTCGCCCTGATAGACATGCTTGGGCAAGCTCGGCAACTCGTTCTTGCCGAAGGTTGGATCGTCGCGGTAGTAGAAATCGTTGAAGGTATAAGCCTGGCGATAGGTCAGGCGATCGCCATCGGCGCCCTTCCACAATTTGGAAGCCAGTGCCGCTTCGATACCCTGGTGGATGGTCTTGCTGGCGTTGGCATTGGCGGTCAGTCCCGGATCGGAACCGGATGCCTGGCGGATCACGATGGTCAACAGCTCATTGCTGACGTTGGAGCGATAGAAAGATAGGCTGCCCTCATGCGTGTCGTTGCTGGCGCGCAGTCCGATCTCCGCGGTGGTGGCCTTTTGCGGCTGCAGCGGACGCACATAGGGAACGCCGGTGCTGCCCATCTGCCAGGTCACCGGCGGGTCGACCGAACGCGTGACGTTGCCGAACACCTGCAGGTTGTCGGATGCCTGATAACGCAGGCCCACGCGCGGCGCCACTGTACGATCAACATAACGTACCTCGCGCGGGAAAGTTTCGGTCGTGGTCAGGATGGTGCGCTCGATGCGCACGGCGCGGTCCACCTCGATCAGCGACAGGCCGGTCGACAGCGCATACTTGTCGGTCAGCTGCAGTTCATTGCCGACCGCCAGCACCGTATCGCGCGAGCCACTGTACTTGGTGTATTGGCGCTCGTTGGAACGCACGCCGTTGGCCTGGTTGTAGGCGGTCACGTCACCGTCCAGCAGACGCGTATCGCTGAAGCTGACGGTGGTGTCGCTAGGCTTCCCGAACAGCGTGTCGCCAGTGCGCAAGTAGCGCAGCGAAATGCTCGCATCCTTGGAGCGCCAGTCCTGCGGCTGCGCCGAATAGACCCAGCCGTTATCCAGCGGATAGTCGTTGTAGGCAAAGCCGGCTTCGAGCTTGGACTTGTCATCCAGCGTGAAGGTGGTCTTGTTGGTGATCAGCGTGGTGCCTGGCTTGCGGCGGCCGGACACGGCATTGTTGGCACGCGGATCGTTGCGGATCTGCGCCAGCGTCAGCGTGCTGCCGTTCTGCAATTCCTCGCCGCGATGGCGGATCACGAAACGCGTCTCGACGCGGTCGTTGAAGCGATGCCCGAGGTTCACGACGTAGCTTTCACCCGAGTTCGGCGTATCGCGCTGGAAGCCGTCGCGCTCGTTGTGCACATAGGCAAAGTAATAGTCGGTGTCGCCCGAGGCGGAAACGCCGCCGTGGCTGACCTGGTACTTGCGGTAACCGTAGCTGCCGGCCTCGAGGCTGACGAGGCTGCCGGGCGACGAACGTCCTGTATGCGTGACGAAGTTGATTGCACCGCCCAGCGACAGTGCCGAGTAGGCGAAGGCATTGGCGCCGTTGAGAATCTCCGTATAGTCCACGCCGTCCAGCGTCAGCAGGTCTTCCTGCGTGCCGCCCGGCCCCGTGATCGGCAGGCCGTCGTACAGATACTTGATGCCCAGCGAGTAACCCTGGTAGAAGGTATTCAGGCCGGAGCCGCGAATCGAGATCTTGTTGGCGCCGGTGCCGCTGGTGGCGGCGGCAAACACGCCCGGCTGATAGGCCAGCACGTCTTCGGCATTGGCGGCGCGGCCGCGTTCGACTTCCGCATTGTTGACCACGCTGGCGGTGCCCGTCACGTTCTTGAGACGCTCCTTGGCACGCTCCGCATCCTTCAGCGCCTTGGCCTTGACGACCACGGTTTCCTCGACCTGGGTTGCCGTGTCCTGTGCGGCCACTGCGCCGCTCGCCAGGCACAGCACGGCGCCGACGCTCAGAGTTCTCCATGCCATCGCATATCGCAACGACGACGACTTCACCAGCACGGGCTCAGGCAGCATCCCGTTCACCTTCTTCTTCATTCTGACCACTCCCCACGACAATTGAATTGGCTACGCGTTTTCTGACACCCAACTGCGGCACTGCACTCAGCAACGCCTGCGTATAAACGTGCTGAGGATTATCGAAGACTTCATGTACGCCGCCCGACTCGACCACCACGCCATCCTTCATGACCATGATGCGATCGCTGACGCGATGGATGACACCAAGATCGTGCGAGATGAAGAGGCAGGACAGGCCAAGCCGGTCCTTCAGATCGACCAGCAGGTCGAGGATCTGCGCCTGCACCGAGACGTCGAGCGCCGATACCGGCTCGTCGCAGATCAGGATGTCCGGCTGCGGCGCCAGCGCACGCGCGATGGCGACACGCTGGCGCTGTCCGCCCGACAGCTCGATCGGGCGGCGGTCAAGCAGCTGCGGATCGAGCCGCACCATCTGCAGCAGCTCGGCCGACCTCGCACGTGCGGCGGCAGCCGTGCGGTAGCCGGCAATTTCCAGCGGTTCTGCCAATACGCGCGCCACCGTGTAGCGCGGATCGAAGGAGGCCAGCGGGTCCTGGAACACCACCTGGATACGCCTGCGCTCGGCGCGCTGCTCGGCCGGCGTCATGCCCGCCCACAACCTGTCGTTCAGGCGCACGTCGCCGGCATCGGGCTTTTCCAGTCCAAGGATCATGCGCATCAGCGTGGTCTTGCCGGACCCCGATTCACCGACGATGCCGAGCGTCTCGCCCTTGCGCAGCGCAAAGGACACCTCGGACACCGCCTTGCGGCGCTCGCCGTTCGGCAATACGAAACTCTTGATGAGATTGTTGGCTTCCACCACCACCGGAGCCTGCCGCGCCAGCGCCGGCGTCATCTCGCTCGGCCGCAAGGCAAAGTGGCCGTCCGCGGTCTGCGCCACGCGCTGCCGGCCCTGGTCGCGCTTCTGGATCGAGAGCACGGCACCGAGCAAGGACTTGGTATAAGGATGCTGCGGATCGTGCAGAATCTGCTCGAGCGGTCCCTGCTCGACGATCTCGCCGTGATGCATGACGGCCACGCGGTCCGCCAGGCGCGAGACCACCGCAAAATCGTGGCTGACCAGCAGCATCGATCTCTGCGGCGTCTGCAGCGATTCCAGCAGATCGAGCACCTGCGCCTGAACGGCGGCATCGAGCGCGGTGGTCGGCTCGTCGGCCAGCAGCAGGTCGGGATGGCAGGCCAGTGCGGACGCGATCAGCGCGCGCTGGCGCAGACCGCCCGACAACTGGTGCGGATACTGGTGCAGACGCGTCTCGGGTTCCGGCATGCCGACCGAACGCAGCAGGTCGATCGCGCGCTCTGCACGCTGCCTCTTGTCGAGTTTGGTATGCAGGCGCAATGGTTCGGCCACTTCCTCGCCCACGGTACGCAGAGGATCGAGCGAACCCAGCGCATCCTGCATGACGAAGCCAATTTGACTGCCACGAATCGAGCGCCAGTCGGCCTCGCGGAAGGAGCGCAGATCGGCACCGTCGAATTGAAGACGCTCGGCCGTCACCTGGCTGCGCCGTCCCGTCAGGCCGACCAGCGTTCTGGCGGTCACGCTCTTGCCGGAACCGGATTCGCCGACCAGCGCCAGGCATTCGCCACGTCGGATCGAGAAGGAGATGCCCTTGACGACCTCCTTTCCGCTCTCGCCGAATCGCACTCTCAGGTCGACCACTTCCACCAACGGAGACGCCTTGCTGCTCACAAAACCATTCATTCGGCCTTGCCCTCGCTGCGCAACAACAGTTGTCTTCCCAGTGCCGTGATGGAGATGACCGTCAAGGTAATCGCCAGTGCGGGTGCGGTAACGATCCACCATGCGTTGGAAATGAAATTGCGGCCGACCGACAGCATCGCGCCCCATTCCGGCGAAGGCGGCGGCGCACCGAAGCCAAGGAAGCTCAGCGCCGCGCCCGCTGCGATCTTGCCGCCAACGCCGATCGCGGCAAGGATCAGAACCGGCTTGATCGAATTGGGCAGGATGTGACGGAAAATCAGCGTTATGGGCCGCAAGCCCAACGTGGTCGCCGCCTCGACGTATTGCGCGTGCCGGATCGCATGCGTCTGCGCACGGATCAGTCGTGCATAGCGCGGCACGCTGGCAATGCCGATCGCGACCACCGCATTGAACATGCCCTGCCCCCAGAAAGTGATGATCACCAGCGCCAGCAGCAGATCGGGGAATGCCAGCAGCACATCGATGCCGCGCATCAGCGTACTGTCGACAAGACGATGACCAAGCCCGGCGAGCAACCCGATCGCCACGCCGAGCATGAGACCGATCACGGTCGCCGCGATACCCATCAGCAGCGACGGACGCACGCCGTAGATGAGACGTGTCAGGATGTCGCGCCCGTTCTCGTCGGTACCCAGCCAGTGCGCGGCACTCGGCGCGCGGAAGGCATCGCGTGCCGAAGCGGCCAGCGGATCGCCCGATACAAGCAGACTTGGCCACAATGCGGCCACGATCAGGAACGAGACAAACAGGCCTGCCAGCAGAAGTCCCGGCCGCAACGTACGGAGCGCTGCGGGGAAACGCCAGCGAACCTTGCCGGCCGCGAAGTCGGCGCCGCCGACAAATTCCCTGCCTTCGAGTTGAAGCGTGGTTCCGGTTTGCATGAGAATCCCGCCTTCCCTCAGCCCGCCAGCAAGGCGTTGCGTTCTTCTTCGTACTGGCTGCGCGGGCGAGTCAGGCCCAGGTGATCGCGCAGTGTCGTGCCCGTGTATTCGGTACGGAAGATGCCGCGCTTGCGCAGCAATGGCACCACCTCATCGACGAAGATCTGCGCGCCCGACGGAAACATGTCCGGCATGATGTTGAAGCCGTCGGCCGCACCGGACAGGAACCATTCGGTCAGGGTGTCCGCGATCTGCTCGGGCGTGCCGACCGACAGCCGATGACCGCTGCGGATGCGGCGCGAGAGCTGGCGCACCGTCAGATTCTCGCGCCGCGCCAGATTGATTTGCGCCTCGAAGAAACCGTGCGAACTCTTGGTGACATCGCGCACATCGCCGATCTTGTGCCACGGCAGCGGTGCATCCAGATCGAGCTCCGACACGGCGATGCCGATGCGCGCCGCAATCTGTCCCGCCAGTCCCAGCTCGCCCTGATAGGAATCGAGTTCGTCGCAACGGCGATGCGCCTCTTCCTCGGTGCTGCCGATGACCGTCGACAGGCCTGGCATGATCTTCAGCGAATCCGGATCGCGCCCCCACTGCTGCGCGCGCTGCTTCATTTCCTTGTAAAAGGCCTGGCCGTCGGGCAGCGTGGTCTGCGTGGTGAAGATGGCATCGGCATAACGCGAGCCGAGCGACTTGCCGCCTTCGGACGAGCCTGCCTGCACCAGTACCGGACGCCCCTGCGGCGAACGCGGCACGTTGAGCGGACCTCTGACCGAAAAATGCGCGCCCGCATGGTTGATTTCGTGGATCTTGGATTTGTCGGCAAACACGCCGTTCTGCCAGTCGTTGATGATGGCGTCGTCTTCCCAGCTGTCCCACAGCCGGCGCGCGATGTCGACGAACTCGGCGGCGCGGCCGTAGCGATCCGCATGCAGCGGCGCACCGGTCAGGCCGAAGTTCTGCGCTGCGATGTCACCCGCCGTGGTCACGATATTCCACGCCGCGCGACCGCCACTGATGTGGTCGATGGAGGCGAGACGCCGCGCGAGGTTGTAGGGATCGTTGTAGGTGGTGGACGCCGTGGCGATCACGCCGATATGCTTGGTCGCCAGCGCCACCGCCGTCAGCAGCACGGTCGGTTCCAGCCGACCGCCAGGATGATGCGACACATCCCCGCCCAGCGCCGGACCGTCGGCCAGGAAGATCGCATCCAGCGTACCGCGCTCGGAAATCTTCGCGATGTTGACGAAGTAATCGACATCGAGCAGCGAACTGGAAGGCACCTCCGCCAGCCGCCATGCGGATGCGTGGCCGCCCAGGCCGAGAATGTTCATGCCGATGCTCATTTGACGTTGAGACGCTGCCATCACCCTTTTCCTGTTCTGCGGCATTGCCGCATTGCTGATTAGAGGACGAAACTTACAGGCAGCGAACGCGCGTCACAAACAATAAAAAATGCGATCCATAGCACGCAAAGTCGAATATCGTTCAGCGAAATATGTCATTGATGAATCCGCTGCAGAAATCGACACGCAAAAAAAAGCCCGCATCTAAATGCGGGCCAAGGTCTTCAATACAGAGGACGTTCAAGAGACGACTTGACTATATGCTCAACCATCCATGATGGCGACGAATCATTTCGCAGTAGCACATGCGAAATACGAATATGGCAAAGGCATCGCTGCCGGATGCACATTTCTTGAGCAAGGTTATGAGCGCCTCCTTTATAAGCATATTCAGACAAATTCGTTGTCATTGGAATCGAACCGTTTCTATGATTACCCGCATCCCTCGCAAGAGGATCGCAGTCCATGTTCGGATGCAAAGCAGTACCGCAGGTTGAAACCCCTGCGCCGAACGGGACATCGTTTTCACATTGCATTGAATCAATACAAGAGGTGTCATGAATTTTCAGCAGCTAAGGTTTGTGCGTGAGGCCGTCCGCAACAATCTCAACCTGACCGAGGTTGCCGCCGTGCTCTACACCTCGCAATCCGGCGTCAGCAAACAGATCAAGGATCTGGAGGACGAACTCGGCATCGATCTGTTCGTACGCTCCGGCAAACGTCTCACTTCGCTGACGCGCGCCGGTACCGGCGCGGTCGAGATCGTGCAGCGCATCCTGATGGAAACCGAAAACCTGCGCCGCTACGCGAGCCATTACTCCGGCGTGGATTCCGGGCGCCTGATCATCGCCGCCACCCACACGCAGGCGCGCTACACGCTGCCCAAGGTCATCGAGGCCTTCACAACCGAATTCCCGAAGGTGAAGCTGGAGCTGCACCAGGGCACGCCGAATCAGGTGGCGACGATGATCAACAGCGGCGAGGCCGACATCGGCATTGCCAGCGAAGTGCTTGACCAGTCGCCGGAGATTCAGGCCTTCCCATGCTTTTCATGGAGTCACCAGGTCATCGTGCCGAAGGATCACCCGCTCCTGAAGAAGGCGCCGGTCTCGCTGGAAGACCTGTCGCATTTCCCGCTGATCACCTACAACCCGCAGTTCACCGGCCGCAAATGCGTCGACGCCGCCTTCAGCAGTGCCGGCCTGGAGCCGGATTTCCGCCTGACCGCCATGGACGCCGACGTCATCAAGACCTACGTCAAGCGTGGCCTGGGCATCGGCATCGTTGCCGAAATGGCGCTCGACGGCATCGAAAACGAAGGCCTTGTGGTGTTGCCGACACAAGGACCGTTGTTCGGTTCGTGCACCACGCTGGTGGCGGTGCGCAGCGGCGTCTTCCTGCCCTCGTTCGCCTATCGCTTCATCGAAACCTTTGCGCCCAAGCTCAAGCTCGAAGACCTCAAGGCGGCATGAGTGCCCCGCTCCTGTCCGTCATTCCGGAAAGCTTCGAAACCGAACGCCTGCTGATTCGGGCGCCGCTGCCGGGTGACGGAGCAGCGGTCAACCATGCCATCCGGGACAGTATCGATGAACTTCGCCCCTGGATGCCATGGGCACAGGCCGTACCCAGCGTGGAACAGTCGGAAGAAAACATACTGCAGGCACGGCAAAAATTCCTGGACAGGACCGACTTGCGCCTGCTGCTGATCCGCAAGGAAACGGGCCAATTGATCGGCAGCAGCGGGCTGCATCGGATCGACTGGACCGTGCGTGCATTCGAGATTGGCTACTGGGTCCGCAGCACCGAGGCGAGACATGGCTATATCACGGAAGCGGTCCGCGGCATCGCCCGATATGCCATTGATGAGCTGGGGGCGAATCGGATCGAGATTCGCTGCGATGCACGCAATATACGCAGCGAGAACGTCGCGCGCCGCAGTGGCTTCACGTTCGAGGGTATCCTGCGCAATGAAAAGCGCGGCATGGACGGCACGCTGAGGAACACGCTCTTGTTTTCCAGAGTACGCGGCGTGGAATACTGATCATCCTTCGACCGGCCGCGAAGACGCCGATGCCGTTCAGCCGATACGGCGCGCATGCACCAGCAGAAAAGGCGGCCTGTGCCGCTCCCTTTCCCATTCGGGCCGCTGTGCCACCTGCTGCGTATCCGGCCCCCATTCATCCAGGTGCACGAGCGCAAAGCCGGCGGCAAGCAAGGGATTCAGGTAACCGGCAATCGTGCGGTGCTGTTTGACGACACCCGGCGCAAGCCAATCCGTCGTGCGCGCTCCTTCCTGCAGATAATCGTTGACCGGCCAGACCGGCCCGCCATGTCGCTCCTCCCATCCCTGACGATCCGGTGCCGTCACCAGCGGATGCTCGACGGAAAACAGAAAATCGCCCCCCTCCTCCAGCGCTCCATGGATTTCCCCGAACAGCCGCGGCAAGTTTTCCAGGTAATGCAGGACCAGGGAACTGTAGACGAGATCGAAGCCGCTTCTGCCCAGACGTACATGCTCGAGATCGGCATGGCGGTATGCGATACGCCTGTCCGTTGTACTGGCGCGGGCGCGGGTCAGCATGTTTTCCGATACGTCCAGGCCGAGCACCGTATCCGCACCCTGCTCCGCAGCCCAGCGGCAGAACCAGCCGAAACCGCAACCGAGATCGAGTACACGCGCACCGCGCAGATCTTGAATCCTCGCCCGCAGGGCCGGCCACTCCGGCGCGCCGTCCAGCCCTTTCAAAGACCGTTCGAGTCCGCTGTAGGCCTCGAAGAAACTGGCGTCATCGTAGATGTTCTGCGTCATCTCCGCGCTTTTCTTGTCGGTATTCAGGTATGCGGAACGTGCTCCGCCTCGTCTTCCGCCACCACGTCGTCGAACGACTCGTTGCTGCTAGCATGCAGCTTGGCATACAGCCCATCGTTTTCCAGCAGCTGTTCGTGTGTTCCCTTCTCGAGGATGCGGCCCTTCTGCAGCACGACGATGACGTCTGCGTCGCGAATGGTCGCCAAACGGTGGGCGATGATGATCGTGGTGCGTCCCTTGCGCAGCACGTTGAGCGCGCGCTGGATCTCCAGTTCGGTGAAGCTGTCGATGTTGGCGGTCGCCTCGTCGAGGATCAGAATCTTCGGCTTGGCAAGCAGCGCGCGTGCGAAGCTCAACAACTGGCGCTGGCCGATCGACAGGTTGCGACCGCGCTGGCCGAGCACGGTGTCGTAGCCGTCGGGAAGACGCACGATGAAGTCGTGTGCGCGCACGGCCTTGGCTGCTTCGATCACGTCTTCCATGCTGGCGTCGGGAATCCCGTAACGCAGATTGTCGATCACCGTGCCGCTGAACAGGAACGGCTCCTGCAGCACCATGCCGACGCAGCGGCCCAGCGAATCCAGCGTAAGGTCGCGCACGTCCTGCCCGCCGACTTTCACTTCGCCCTCCCACACATCGTAGAAACGATGGATGAGCGCGGCGATGCTGGTCTTGCCCGATCCGGTGGGACCGACCAGCGCCACGGTCTGATACGGCGCGATGTGCAGATCTAGCTCGTGCAGCACGGGCTGCCCCGGCCGGTAGCCGAAGGTGACGCGGTTGAAATCCACCGAGGGCGGCACGTCCTGCAATTGCACGGCATCCGGCTTGTCGCTCAGGTCAACCGGAATGTCGAGCACCTCGAAGATGCGATTGCCCGAAGCCATCGCGCGCTGCATGACCGTATATTGCATGGTCAGCGTGCGGATCGGATCGAAGAAGCGCTGCACGCAAAAGATGAAGGCGACCATGACGCCGACGTCGAGCTCGCCGGAGACGACGGAAGAGCCGCCGACCACGACCACGATCGCCATCGCGATCCCGGTCAGCGTATCCACGGTCGGCATCATGACCTGTGAGGCGCGCGAGGAACCGATCTGTGCCTGCAGGTTCTCGGTGGCGCGCACGTCGTAGCGTTCGAGGTTGACTGCCTCGCGGCGGTTTTCCTGGACCGTGCGGATGCCGTTGATGTTCTCCGCCAGTGCCGCATTGACGCTGGACGATGCCTCGCGTGCACGCGTGAACGCCTTGCGCGCCCACGGCAGCCAGACGCGCCGGATGACGAACAGCAGCGGCAACACCGCCAGCGTCAGCAGGCCGAGCTTGGTATCCATCGTCAGCAGCACGCCGATGATGCCCAGCAGCAGGAAGAAATCGCCGACGGCCGAGACCGAGGTTTCCATGAATTCCTGCAGCGAGTTCACGTCGCCCTGCAGGCGCGACATGAGCCGCCCAACCTGAGTCCGATCAAGGATGGACAGCGAGACCTGCTGCAGATGGTTGAACATGGCGCGCCGCAGATCGAAGATCACGCGCTGCGCCAGGCGCGCCGCCACCCATTCCTGGAAGAAATTGGACACCGCGTTCAGCACGATCAGCGCCACGAATACCGCCAGCACCGCATTGAACGGATAGGTGGCATTGCCAACCGCGCTGTCAACCGCGTACCGCACCGTGACCGGGATCGATACCTGCGCCAGCGTGAACACCGCCACGGTCAGGACCGTCGCCGCCAGTGCGCCCTTGTGCGGACTGATGTACTTCCACAGGCGCGACATGACACGGCTGTCGTATCGCGCAAAAATTTCCTCGCCGCGCTCGATGGCGGCTGGCTGGCCTTTCGGCTGTGCTTGCTTGCTGCTCAAAATGTCAACTCCGCTTGGTGTGTGCCGTCCTTGGCAGAAGTGGTTTCCTGGTGAGCTGGTGCGTGCGGCTGTTCTCCGCGATTCTGCAGCGCCCACAACTCCGCGTAATGGCCATCTGCTGCGACCAGTTCGTCGTGCGTGCCACGTTCGACGATGCGGCCTTCATCGAGCACGATGATGTGATCGGCGTGGCGCAGCGAGCTCAGGCGATGCGCGATGATGATGGTGGCGGTGTTCTTCAGCGTTTCCTTCAGTGCGGCGCGCACGCGCTGCTCGGTGGCCGGATCGATGGCGGCGGTGGAATCGTCGAGGATCAGCAGCGCCGGATTGTCAAGCAGGGCGCGCGCGATCGTCATGCGCTGGCGCTGGCCGCCCGACAGCGCCACGCCTCGTTCGCCGACGCGCGTGGTGTAGCCCTGCGGCAGTTGTGCCACATGCTCGTGGATCTGCGCGGTGTCGGCCGCCTCGATCACGCGCTCTTCCTCGGCCTGCGGTTCGGCATAGGCGACGTTGTTGTGCACCGAGGTATCGAACAGGAAGTTCTCCTGCTGCACCAGCCGCACCGCCTTGCGCAGCGATGCCAGTTGCAGGGTGCGCAGGTCCTGGCCATCGATGGAGATGCTGCCGGCAGCCGGATCGTAGAAGCGCGGGATCAGATGCGCGATCGTGGATTTGCCGCTGCCCGGCGGACCGACGATGCCGAGCACCTCGCCCTTGCGTACCGTGAAGCTGACGTCGGACAGCACTTTCTTGGCGGCCTCGCCTTTTGCATACGAAAAGCCAACCGAGTCGAACCGCAGCAATCCTTGCGTGACGACCAGCGGTTTCGCCTCGGGCGCATCCTGAATATCCGGCACGGAATCCAGCACGTCGAACAGACGAGCGCCGGACCCGGTTGCGCGCGCACTGGCATTGATGATCATGCCCACCTGGCGCAGCGGTTGCTGGAGAATGGTGATGAAGGTCAGGAACTCCGTCAGCAACCCCACCGTCAGCGTGCCGGCTGCGATCTGCTGACCGCCCACCCACAGCACCAGCGCCATGGAAATGTAATAGGCGAGCGTCATCGCGCTCAGCGAACTCATGCGCTGCGTGATGCGATGATTGGACAGCCGCAATGCAGCGTCCGAAATGCGATCGAACTTGGCCATCTCGAATGCGCCGGTGGTAAAGGCACGCACCACGCGCACACCCTGCAGGTTCTCTTCCATGTTCAGCGTCAGCTCCGCCATCATCTTCTGCAGACGCTGCCAGCTCACGCGCAGCTTGAGTCCCGTGGTCACGGCATTCCATGCCACAAACGGCACGAAGCTCAGGGCCAGCAGGCCCAGCGTGACGTCGATGCTGAGCAGGCGCCACGAGCCGACACCGAGCAGCAGGGTCAGCGTAATGACACGCAGCACGCCGAACTCCAGAAAAGCGCGTACACCTTCGAGATCAAGCATGCCGCGCGCGATCAGGTCGCCGGTGTGAATCTTGTCGTGGTAGCTGAAGCTCAGGCGCTGCAGTTTTTCGAAGAAGGCCATGCGCAGGTCATAGCCGACCTTCTGCGCCAGCGTCTCTCCCAGGTAGCCCTGCAATCCCGTCATGATGCCGCGTACCGCGCACACACCGACGATCAATGCGCCGCTGACAAGCAGCGACACCTTGACGGCACTGAAATCGCCCTGCGCCTCGGCCACCAGATGGCCGGCCTGATCGACCGCATTGCCGAGCAGCAGCGGCATCAGCAGGTTGAACACGGCGGCACCCAGCGCCGCCATGATCGCGAACGTGCAATGCCACGGATAGCGGATCGCCAGCCGTGTCAGACGGCCCAGCACTTCGGGCATGGCCTGCACGTCGATGTGCTCCGAGTGGTGTGGCAGCACCTTGGTTCTTTTCGTCCGATCCGGTTTGACTGCGGAATCGGTGGCGGCCGCGTCTTCGGGCTCACCCGTCGCGGCAGTGGAAGAAATACTCATGTCTTGTCCAGTTCCAAATGTTATTGATGTTCCGTCCCCGCGATCAGCCGGCGGCATGGGGCGCCACACGCGGCACGCGTCCCGTCACCGGATAGGAGGGATCGGTATAACCGGGCGTGCTCGGGTGGCCCGGCGGCACCAGGCGGTCGAACAGCGCCTCGTCCTCGGCCGTGAAGCGATAGGCCAGTCCCTTCAAATAGCCCTGCCATTGCTCGAGCGTGCGCGGCCCGCCGATGACCGAGGTCACGATGCGGTTGTTCAGCACCCAGCCGATCGCCAGCTCGATGCTGCTCGCGCCGTTCTTCTTCGCATGTTCCTGCAGTGCCTGCGCCAGCTGCAGCGACTCCTCCCGCCACTCGGTCTGCAGTGCACGCTTGTCGCCACGACCGATCCTGCTGCCTTCTTCCGGCTGGCTGCCCGGCAGATACTTGGCGGTCAGCACGCCCCTTGCCAGCGGGCTGTACGGCACCACGCCAAGGCCGTGATAGGCGCATGCCGGCAGATGCTCGACTTCGGGCATGCGATTGGCGGCGTTGTAGTAAGGCTGGGAAACGATGGGACCGTCGATGCCGAGCGCCTTGGCGATGTTGACGATCTCGCCCACCTGCCAGGCACTGAAGTTCGACAGCCCGTAGTAGCGGATCTTGCCCTGCGCAACGAGGTCGCCCAGCGTACGCACGGTCTCGACCAGCGGCGTGGCCGGGTCGGGCCGGTGCAGGTAATAGATGTCGATGTAGTCCGTTCCCAGTCTTTGCAGGCTCTGCTCGACGGCCTGTATGAGCCGCCGGCGCGACAGACCCTTCTGGTTCGGCCACGCATCGCTGCCGTTGCCGACCTTGGTTGCCAGTACCCATTTGTCGCGATTGGCGGCGATTGCCCTGCCGACGATGCGTTCGGATTCGCCCGCGTTATAGATGTCGGCCGTATCGATGAAGTTGATTCCCTGATCAAGCGCATGGTCGATGATCGCTTTGGAAACGGTTTCGTCAGCGGTACCGCCGAACATCATCGTGCCAAGACACAGACGAGAGACGAACAGGCCGCTATGTCCGAGTTTTTCGTATTGCATTCCTTTATCCTTTTCTGATCGCTTCCGCCGACCCGACCGCGAAATGTCCGAATGACAAGCGGCGCATTCACCTTGCATGCCGCATCTTCGTTACGACATGCCAAACGCGCGCCTGGTTCACGCCCGGTAACGCGATCCAATGTGGCTGGCGGGAAGCTTGTCGCCACGACCGAACAACTTGTGTCGCAGGCTTCCTTCTTCGTATGCTTCCTTGTACAGGCTGCGGTTCTGCAGTTCCGGAATCACGAGATCGATGAAATCGCGATAGCTCTCCGGTGCCACCGTGCGCGTCAGGTTGAAGCCGTCGATGTCGGTTTCTTCCACGTACTTCGCGATTTCATCGACGACCTGCGAAGGCGTGCCGACGATGGCACCGTTGCCGGAGCCGAAGCCGCGCGTCTCCAGCAGTTGTCGCCGTGTGGTGCCTTCCAGGAAACGACCGCCGCGCGCATTGCCGGTACGCTTGAGGCGGCCCGGATACATGGCCTCGAGCTTCTCCGACGTGATTTCCTCGTCCAGCCCGAAGCGTTCGAGGTCGATCGCCGCGCCGCTGCACATGTGCGCCAGCGATCCTTCCGCGCTTGCGTACTGCTTGTAGTCCTCGTACTTTTCCTGCGCAGCTTTTTCGCTGGTATCGACCACCACCGTCAGGCCCGAGAACACCTTGATATCATCGGCCTGCCGCCCCGCATCCACTGCCAGCTTGCGGATGTTGCCGACGATCTTCGCCAGCGCCTCGCGCGACGGCCCGCCGGTGAACACGCACTCCGCGTGGCGTGCGGCGAACTGGTTGCCGCGCTGCGAGGCACCTGCCTGGTAGAGCACCGGCGTGCGCTGCCGCGACGGCTCGGTCAGGTTATAGACGCCATCGACCTTGTAATACGGCCCCTCGTGCGTGATGCGATGGATCTTCTCGTGGTCGGCATAGATGCCGCGCTGCCTGTCGCGCAGGACCGCGCCATCCTCCCAGCTTCCCTCGAGAAGCTTGTAGAACACGTCCATGAAATCGTCGCCGCGGTCGTAACGATCGTCATGATCGATCTGCTGCTTGAGCCCCATCGCGCGCGCCGCACTGTCGAGATAGCCGGTCACGATGTTCCAGCCGACACGCCCCTTGCTCAGGTGATCGAGCGTTGCCATGCGCCGTGCGAACAGATAAGGCTGCTCGTAAGTCAGGTTGCAGGTCACGCCGAAGCCGATGTTCTTCGTCACATGCGCCATCAGCGGCACCACGTACAGCGGGTCGTTGACCGGCAATTGCACCGCCTCGCGCGCGGTCGCGCGGATGCCGTCGCCCAGCACGTCATAGACGCCGACGATATCGGCCAGGAAAACGGCATCGAACAGCCCTTTCTCCAGCAGCTTCGCCAGTTCGATCCAGTAATCGGCATCGTTGTAGTCAATCGAGTTGTCGCGGGGATGTTTCCACAGGCCGTGGTGAATATGGCCCACGCAGTTCATGTTGAATGCGTTCAATCGAATCTTCTTGGTCATTCCCTTTTTTCTCTTTTGGCGACAAACGATGGGACACAGATACAAGCGGCGCGGCAATAGCGGATTCGCCCGAGGCATTGCCGATACGGCGCAATGGGTCGGGACGGAAACCGGCTTCTGAATGCTGGATGACTGCAACTGCGGGGAGATCGCGACAATCCTTCCGTCGCGACTTGTCCGAATCGGACAAGATAGCAATGGCGGTTCAAAGAAAGAACCAAGCAAATTTCATTTTCATATTCCACGGTGGACCAATCTTCATATGCGCCACCGTGGAATGCTTAGCTCGCCCTGTGCTTAGGCAATCACCAGCGGTACTGGCTGGCACCGAAGTTGGCTTCGTAGAACGGCGCCACGTGCGTGCCGGGTGCAATGATCTGGTCGATGCGCTTCACGTCCTCGTCGGTCAACACCAGATCGATGGCGGCCAGCGCATCTTCCAGTTGCGCCAGTGTGCGCGGCCCCGTGATCGCGCTCGTGATGCCGGGACGCGAAGCGGTCCATGCCAGCGCCAGTTGCGACAACGGCACGTTCTTCTCGGCTGCCAGTTCGGCCAGCGGCTCGATCACGTCGAACACGGTGGCGACGAAACGCCTGGCCTGCATCGGATTCGGATTGGTGTAGCGCGAATCCGGCGGCAGCGGCTGGCCCTTGCGATATTTGCCGGACAGGATGCCGCCGCCGATCGGGCTCCACGGAATCACCGCCAGCCCGTAGGTCTGCGCCACCGGCAGCAGTTCGCGTTCGATACGACGGTCCAGCAGGTTGTAGGGCGGCTGTTCGGAGACGAAGCGGTTCAGCCCCAGCTCCTTGCTGGCCCACAGCGCTTCCACCACCTGCCAGCCGGCGAAGGTGGTCGAACCGATGTAGCGCACCTTGCCCGAGCGCACCAGGTCGTCGAGCGCGCGCAGGGTTTCGTCGATCGCGGTGCCCGGCTCCGGGCGATGGATCTGGTACAGATCGAGGTAATCGGTCTGCAGCCGGCGCAGGCTGTTTTCGACCTGCTGGATGATGTGGCGTCGCGAACTGCCGCGCAGGTTGGGATCGCTGTCGTGCATTGGCAGATGCACCTTGGACGCGAGGAAGATGTCGTGCCGCTTGCCGTTGCGCTTGAGGGCCTCGCCGGTGAATTCCTCGCTGCGGCCGCGTGCATAGACGTTGGCAGTGTCGATGAAATTGATGCCGGCATCGATGGCACGGTCGATGATGCGGATGGATTCGTCCAGTTCCGTCTTGTTGCCGAACATCATGCAGCCCAGCGTGAGCGGCGAGACCTTGACGCCGGTGCGTCCGAAATTGCGGTAATCGTTGATTGTCATGGTTTCAAAGAAATGGATCGCGTGGCGGCCAAGAGGTCATCACGCAAAGGAAAACGGCCGCTAGGCCGGGGAAAGATAAAACAGGGGAAATCTGCGAAAGATGGCGCAACGGTGTTGAAAAAGCCGGGCAGGATCAGACAAGCAGGGCCACCACCTCTTCGAGCCAGACACGGTCCACCTCGGAAAAATCATCGAGCCGCTCGCTGTCGATATCGAGCACGCCCGCCACGGCACCATTGCTGTCGAAGTAAGGCACCACGATCTCCGAGCGCGAGCGCGCGCTGCATGCGATATGACCGGGAAACAGATCGACGTCAGGCACGATGACGGTCGCTCCACGTTCCCACGCCGTTCCGCACACGCCACGCCCCTTGCCAATGCGGGTGCAGGCGACCGGTCCCTGGAAAGGCCCGAGCACCAGTTCTTCGCCCTGCACGCGATAGAAGCCGATCCAGTGGAAGCCGAACTGCGCGGACAGCGCCGCCGATACATTGGCCTGATTGGCGGTCAGGTCAGACTCGTCCGCTATCAGGGCGCGTAGCTGCGGCAGCAATTGCGCGTAGGCCGATACCCTGGTCGCAGACGGCACGATGCGCAGGGATTCAGCCATGGCGATGGCTCCGGCGATCGAATCTCATTGCGCGAACTGCTCGTTGCCCACCAGCCCCAGCTTGTTGGCGCCCAGACGTTGTGCAGATGCCAGCACCGATGCCACGGCGCGGTAAGGTGCATCCTTGTCGGCCCGCAGATGCAGCTCGGGCTGGTTGGGCTGCGCAGCGGCGGCCGCGAGCTTTTCGTCCAGCACGTGCTTGTCGATAATCTCTTCGCCGTTCCAGCTGACGATACCGCCGGCATCGACGTTCACCTCCACCACGTCGGGCAGCACGGCCGGTGGCGGCGGATTGCCGACCGGCATGTTGAGATTCACGTTGTGCAGCTGGATCGGAATGGTGATGATCAGCATGATCAGCAGCACCAGCATCACATCGATCAGCGGCGTGGTGTTCATATCGACCATGACGTCAGGCTCGCCGGAACCGCCCTCGGTTCCTACATTCATGCCCATTGTTTCGGCTCCTTCAATTCAGTATGCGTACCTGGCGGCGCTCATGCACCGCGTGCCGCCGGTTCGGTCACGAAGCCGATCTTCACGATGCCTGCGCGCTGGCAGGCGACGATGACTCGACCGATCGATTCGTAGCGGGCATTGGTGTCGCCGCGTATCTCGACTTCCGGCTGCGGGTCCTTCTGCGAAATTTCCTTCAGCCGCGCCGTCAGCGCATTCGCATCCGCCACCGGCTCCAGTCCCCAGAAGATCGCGCCGCTGCTATCGACAGACAGCGTAATGTTCTCCGGCTTGGTTTCGCGGACGTGGTTGGTCTCGTTGGGCAGCTTGACGTCGATGGTGTTGGTCACCACCGGGATCGTGATCAGGAAGATGATCAACAGCACCAGCATGACGTCCACCAGCGGCGTCGTGTTGATCTCGGAGACGACGTTGTCGTCGTCTCCCTTGTCGAACGTCAGTGCAGCCGCCATGTCATGCCGCCTTGAGCGCAGCGGCAGGCGAAGACGTCGTGGTCGTGCTCAGCAGAACGGCATGCAGCGTGGTGCTGAAATCCTGTACGCGCTCGAGCGCCGCCTTGTTGCGGCGAACCAGCAGGTTGTAGCCGAGCACGGCAGGTACGGCCACCGCCAGGCCGATGGCCGTCATGATCAGCGCCTCGCCAACCGGACCGGCCACCTTGTCGATCGAGGCCTGGCCGGAAAGGCCAATCGCGGTCAGCGCGTGGTAAATCCCCCAAACCGTACCGAACAGTCCGATGAAGGGTGCCGTCGAACCCACCGTCGCCAGAAAGGCCAGGCCATCCTGCAGGCGGCTTTTCACGGTATCGACCGAGCTGTGCAGGGCCTGCACCACCCAGGTGTTGAGATCGACGTGCTCGAGCAAGCCGCTGTGATGCTCGGTCGCCTTCAGTGCAACGGAACCGATGAAATGGAAGGGCGTACCGCTTTCCAGCGTATCCAGACCCTGGCGAACGGAACCGGCATCCCAGAACGTGCGTTGCGTATCGCGCGCCTGCTTGTGCAATTTACGTTGTGCCAGCAGCTTGGCGACGATGATGTACCAGCTGCCGATCGAGAACAGCAACAGGATCAACAGGGTTCCCTTCGCCACGGCATCGCTGCCGTTCCACAGTGCGCTCAGGCCATAGGGGTTCTCGACCGCCGGCACTTCAACCGATGCTGCATCGGCAGATGCCGCCTTGACAGCAGCAGGCGCCGCTTCCGTCGGCACGGAAGCGGCCGTACCGGCAGGAGCCGCTGGCGATGCCTGAACGGCGCCAGCCAGCGATAGGAAAAACGTAACGGCCAGAATGGACAAACGATAACGACTTAACATGACTTTCTCCACAATAAGAATTTGATGCTGATACAAATTGGCGACGACGTTGTTTCCCGCTGCCGCGTCACTCCACCTGGAATTCGAAAGGAACCTGGACCACGACATCCTGCCCCTGGCCGTTACAGCCGAAACGGCGGGCCGCATCCAGGGCGGCGCGGTTCAGCAGCGGATGGGCAGAGCGCAACAGGGTGAAGTCGCGTGACGTGCCATCCGTTCCCACCACGAACTGCACCAGTACGTTGCCCGTGATGTTGTTCTGCAGTGCCTGGCGCGGATACTCGAGCAACTGGCGGATGCGGGTCGAATTCGGACAGGCAACGCCGACCTTTGCCACGGCCGGAGCCGGCGGCGCTGGCGGTGCCGGCGGCACGTAAGGCTCGGGAGGCGTCTCGGCGACTGCCGCAATCGTGTTCTGCGGCGGCTGCACATTGACCGGCACTTCGGGCGGCGGCACGTAGGCCGGCGGCGGTTTTACCTTGGGCGGAGGTGGCGCCTTGGGCGGCGGAGGCGGCGGCGCCGTCTTGACCTCCTCGATGATCCGCGTCTCGATCGGCTTGGAAATGACGCTGATCATGTCGCGCGCCAGACCCGTGACCAGGGCATATCCGATCAGCAGATGGACCAGTACCGCGACACCGATACTGGTCAGCGATTTCCTGGAAAACTGCGGCTGTTGTTCTAACGTAAAATCCACTTTCTTCTCCGACATCCGCCCGCGCACGTTCGTCGCCGGCAATCCACCACCCCTCGCAAACCCTTTAAAACAAAGGCTTTGCAAGCCATCTGGGGCAATTTGGAAAGTCAGAATAGCACCGCGTTTTCCGATTCAATACCAACAAAATTTCATTTCTTTATCAACGATTCCTCATATCCAAATCTGCGAATCTGAAATTGCTCAACTGTTTTGTGCATGTCCGCACGGCACAGAGGAACCGGCGATGCCGCCGGCAACGGAAAACAAAAAAGCCGTAGCAGACGAACTGCTACGGCTTTCTTGGTCGGCCTCCTGTGAAGAGGCGGAGCGGATGCTTGTACTGTCGCTCAGCCTTCCAGCAGGCTGCGCAGCATCCACGCGGTCTTTTCATGCACTTCCAGACGGCGTGTCAGCAGGTCGGCGGTCGGCTGGTCGTTGGCCTTGTCAACAAGAGGGAAGATGTTGCGGCCGGTGCGTGCGGTGGCTTCGTGCGCGGTCACCAGGTGCGCGACCATGTCGAGCGCGGCGGGCACGCCGGTGACTTCCTTGATCGAGGCGAGCTTGGCGAATTGGGAATAAGTACCGGGCGCCGGGTAGCCCAGCGCGCGGATACGTTCGGCGATTTCGTCGAGCGCGCCCCACAGTTCGGTGTATTGCGTCATGAACATGGTGTGCAGGCTCGTGAACATCGGGCCGGTCACGTTCCAGTGGAAATTGTGGGTCATCAGATACAGGGTGTAGCTGTCGGCCAGGAAGCCGGACAGGCCTTCCGCGATCTTGGCGCGGTCTTTTTCCGAAATACCGATATCGATTTTGGTTGGGTTGGTTTTCCTGGTTGCCATGGTGGTCCCCTTCAAAGTGGAACCATGATGATAGCGCCATTTCTTGACACAGGCACAACGTCGGATCAAATGACATTGCCCGGCAAACAATCGGTACCGCGTGATATCATTACGGGTCGCCTAGGACGCGCATTTTCATTGTATTTTCAGTGACTTGCATGTCACCGCGAACGCGTTCCGCCATCGATTTCGATCCCGCAACGTCCCCGTCCTCAGAACGGAAATGACATGTCGATACTCCGCCCCGTGATGGTTTGCATGCTGCTCATTGCATCGCTTTCCCTGCCTGCGCATGCTTTCGAACGGCCGTTTCCTCAGATCGCCAAGCGCGGCACCATGACGCCGGACCTGCACCCGCACGTGACGATCAACGGCAAGCAGCGCACGCTATCGGCCGGCGCGCGCATCTGGAACCAGGACAACATGATCGAGATGCCGGCCGCGCTGCGCGGCAGCGATCTGGCGGTGCGCTACACGGAAGACATGAACGGCGAGGTCGATCGCATCTGGCTGCTGACGGACGACGAAATCAAGCGTCCGCCGGCGAAGGATGAGGTCGAAGCAATGCCGCTGCCGGCGCCGCTCGAGCAGGACCGGCCGTAACCGGCGCGGGCCGTTTCAACACAGAAGATTTCATGCAGAAAAAGATATACATCAAAACCTTCGGCTGCCAGATGAACGAGTACGACTCGGACAAGATGGCGGACGTGCTGGGCGCTTCCGACGGATTGGTCAAGACCGATCGTCCGGAGGAAGCCGACGTCATCCTGCTCAACACCTGCTCGGTGCGCGAGAAGGCGCAGGAAAAAGTGTTCTCCGACCTCGGCCGCCTGCGCGAACTCAAGCGCGGCAATCCCGATCTGCTGATCGGCGTCGGCGGCTGCGTGGCCTCGCAGGAAGGCGATGCCATCGTCAAGCGCGCGCCCTACGTCGATCTGGTGTTCGGTCCGCAAACCCTGCACCGCCTGCCGGACATGCTCAAGCAGCGCCGCTCGACCGGCCGCTCGCAGGTTGACATCAGCTTCCCGGAAATCGAGAAATTCGATCACCTGCCGCCAGCGAAGGTCGAAGGACCGACCGCCTTCGTCTCCATCATGGAAGGCTGCAGCAAGTATTGCAGCTATTGCGTGGTGCCCTACACGCGCGGCGAGGAAGTCTCGCGCCGCTTCGAGGACGTGCTGGCCGAGGTCGTCGGTCTCGAGGCGCAGGGCGTCAAGGAAATCACGCTGCTCGGACAGAACGTCAATGCCTATCGCGGCAAAATGGAAGATGGCGAGATCGCCGACTTTGCGCTGCTGATCGAGTACATCGCCGAACTGCCGGGTATCGAACGCATCCGCTTCGTCACCAGCCATCCCAAGGAATTCACGCAGCGCCTGATCGACACCTACGCCAAGGTGCCAAAGCTCGTCGATCACCTGTACCTGCCGGCGCAACACGGTTCCGACCGCGTGCTGGCGGCGATGAAGCGCGGCTACACCTCGCTCGAATACAAGTCGGTGATCCGCCGCCTGCGCGCGGTGCGACCGAACATCGCGATTTCGTCCGACTTCATCGTCGGCTTCCCCGGCGAGACCGATGCCGACTTCGAGGCGATGATGAAACTCATCGCCGACATCGGCTACGACAACAGCTTCAGCTTCATCTTCAGCCCGCGCCCCGGCACGCCCGCCGCCAATCTGGAAGACGACACGCCGCACGAGGTCAAGCTCAAGCGCCTGCAGCGGCTGCAAGCCGCGATCGACGCCAACACGCGCCGCTACAGCGACGACATGGTCGGCACGATTCAGCGCGTACTGGTCGAAAGCGTCTCCAAGAAGGAAGACGGCGATCTGCAGGGCCGCACCGAGAACAACCGCGTCGTCAACTTCGCCGGCGGGCCGCAGGGCAACCGCCTGATCGGCAGCATGGTCGATCTGAACATCACGCAGTCGCACGGCTATACGCTGCGCGGCGAGATCGTCGTCAAACAGTAAATCCGACAGTCAGCCCTCTTCCACGACCCCATCTTGAAAACAAAGACCGCCGTCCAGCCTTCGTACTTCATCCCCGAGCCGCTCGACAACAAGCGGCTCGCCCATCTGTGCGGGCCGATGGACGAGAACCTGCGCCAGATTTCGGCCGCGCTCGACGTCACCGTGTTCCGCCGCGGCGACCGCTTCATCGTCAGCGGCAGCAATGCCGAACGCGCAGTCGCCATCCTCGACCAGTTCTATCAGGAAGCCGACCGCGTCATCCCGCTGGAGGAAGTGCAGCTCGCGCTGGTCGAACAGCGCGCCAGCCTGGCCGAACCGGCACCGATCTCCACGCCGGTGGCAAAGAGCGGCGGCAAGGGCGCAAGCAAAGGCAAGGAGGTCGAATCGGTCGCCGATGCCGCGCCCATCACGCTCAAGACGCGCCGTCACGACCTGCGCGGCCGCACGCCGCACCAGCTGCAATACCTGCGCGCGATCATGGAGCACGACATCACCTTCGGCGTCGGTCCAGCCGGCACCGGCAAGACCTATCTGGCGGTGGCCTGCGCGGTCGATGCGCTCGAGCGCGATGCCGTCAAGCGCATCATCCTGACGCGGCCGGCGGTGGAAGCCGGCGAACGCCTGGGCTTCCTGCCGGGCGACCTGTCGCAGAAAGTTGACCCCTATCTGCGGCCGCTGTACGACGCGCTGTACGACCTGCTCGGCTTCGACCGCACGCAGAAGATGTTCGAGAAGCAGGCGATCGAGATCGCGCCGCTGGCCTACATGCGCGGCCGCACGCTGAACCACGCCTTCGTGATCCTCGACGAGGCGCAGAACACCACGCCCGAGCAGATGAAGATGTTCCTGACGCGCATCGGCTTCGGCAGCAAGGCCGTGGTCACCGGCGACGTCACGCAGATCGACCTGCAGCACAACCAGAAGAGCGGACTGGTCGAGGCGATCGACGTGCTCGCCAAGGTGCGCGGCCTGGCCTTCACGCATTTCTCGAGCGCCGACGTGGTGCGCCATCCGCTGGTCGGCCGCATCGTTGACGCCTACGAGCAGGCCAAGGGGATGGCGACACCCGCGTCCGGACCCGCTGCCAAATCGGCCACGAAGACCACTGCCACCCGCGGCGCTAACAAACATGTCGGAAAATAAACTTTCGCTGTCGGTCCAGTACGCCGACCCGCGCCTGCAGGACGCCCTGCCGCGCCCCACATTGCGGCGCTGGGCCAAGGCGGCGCTGTTTGCACCGGCACAGATCACGCTGCGCTTCGTCGATGCACAGGAAGGGCGCGAGCTGAACCGCGCCTACCGCGGCAAGGACTACGCGACCAACGTGCTGACCTTCGCCTATACCGAGAACGAGGAAGACGAGACGCAGGCCGACATCATCTTCTGCACCGAGGTACTGGAACGCGAAGCGGCCGAACAGAAAAAAACATTGGCGGCACATGCCGCACACCTGGTAATTCATGGCATGCTTCATGCACAGGGCTACGATCATGAATCGGACGAGGAAGCCGACGAGATGGAAGCCCTCGAAGTAGAAATTCTGGCAACACTGGGTTTTCCCAATCCGTATCAAAACCAACTTTGATGCCGAGGTAGCCATGAACGCGCTGCTGTATGCCCTCTGTGTGTTCGCTCTTCCGTTGTGGGTCTTCTGGGGCCTGCATATCGTGCTGGAATTCCGCGAATATTTCCGCGCGCAACGCGTCGAGCAGGAAGACGACGCCTGAGCGTTACGCACAAGGCAAAATCGGGGGCAGCTTGCCTTGCTGCAAACGATCCTGCAGGCCGGTGTTTTGAGACCGGATGGGGTTTTGTTGTATCCTGACTGTCCTTGAACTACCTTCCGCACCGGCATTTCGCCTTATGCAAGACCATTCACCCTCAGAAAAAACGGGCGATGCCAAGCCGCACCGCTCGCTGTTCGAACGTCTCACGGCGCTGATGGCGCCCGAACCCGAAAGCCGCACCGAACTCCTCGCCATCCTGCAGGACGCCCACGAACGCAAGCTGATCGACGCCGACGCCATGTCGATGATCGAAGGCGTGTTCCAGGTCTCCGAACTGTCGGCGCGCGACATCATGGTCACGCGCGCGCAGATGGACGTGATCGACATTTCCAAGCCGATCGAGGAATGGCTGCCGATGGTGCTGGAAACCGCGCACTCGCGCTTCCCCGCCGTTGACGGCGAACGCGACAACGTGGTCGGCATCCTACTCGCCAAGGACCTGCTGCGCTACTACGCCGAGGAATCCTTCGACGTGCGGCAGACGCTGCGCAAGGCGGTCTTCATTCCCGAATCCAAGCGCCTCAACGTGCTGCTGGCGGACTTCCGCTCCAAGCACAACCACATGGCGATCGTGGTGGACGAATACGGCGGCGTGGCCGGCCTGGTCACGATCGAGGACGTACTCGAGCAGATCGTCGGCGACATCGAGGACGAGTACGACTTCGACGAGGAAGAGGACAACATCCTCGCCATTCCCGACGGCAAGGACGGTCCGCGCTGGCGCGTGCGCGCACTGACCGAGATCGCGCAATTCAACGACGAACTCGGTACCGCGCTCGTCAATCCCAACGTCGAAACCATCGGCGGCTTCATCACCGATCACCTGGCACGCGTGCCGCGCAAGGACGAGGAAGTCGAGATCGACAACCTGCGATTCCGCGTGGTGCGTGCCGACGCGCGCCACATCCACATGCTGCTGGTGGAAAAACTTCCCTCCAGTGAGGAAGCGGTTGAAAGCTGAGCGCGCCTCCTGCCGCGCTCCCTCTTCCCTTTGCTCCGGCTCGCCCGCGTGATCGCGCGCCTGCTGCAGCCGGCGTTTTTGTCGGCGTTTCTGCCAGCTTTCTTCGTCGCCATGGCGGCCGGCGCGCTGAATGTCTTCGCATTCGCCCCCTTCGGCCTGTGGCCGCTGCAGATCGCCACGCTCGCGCTGCTGTTTCATCTGCTGCTCGCAGCACGTACGCTGCGCCACGGCATGCTGATCGCCTGGGCCTTCGGTTTCGGCTGGCTCGGTGTCGGCGTGCACTGGCTCTACATCAGCATGCATGTCTATGGCGGCATGCCGTCGCCCATGGCCGCGCTGGCGGTTGCCCTGCTGGCGGCGGCGCTGGCGCTGCTGTTTGCGTTCGGCGCCGGCGCGGCTGCCTGGCTGCGCACACGAAGACAATTGTCGGATCGCACCATGCTGTTGCTGGTACTGCCAGCCGTGTGGATGCTGGCGGAATGGACACGCGGCTGGATCTTCACCGGTTTCCCGTGGATCGGTTCCGGCTATGCTCACACCGCCAGTCCGCTTGCCGGCTTTGCGCCGCTGATCGGTGCCTACGGCCTCGGCTGGCTGGCAGCGCTGCTCGCGGGTTCGCTGCTGACTCTGCATACGAACAGGATGATCGTCATGCTGCCGCTGGCGATCCTGCTGGGCGGCTTCGCGCTGAAGTCCGTCGAGTGGACCGCACCGCATGGCAAGCCGATCTCGGTACGCCTGCTGCAAGGCAACGTGCCGCAGGAACTCAAGTTCGACGCCAGCCAGGCCAACCTCACGCTGCGCCAGTACGAGGACATGATCCGCGCCGCGCCGGCCGACCTGATCGCCACGCCGGAAACCGCGCTGCCGCTGCTGCTGCACCAGTTGCCGCCCGACTACCTGCCGCGCCTGGCCGAATACGCGAGCGCTTCGCAGAGCCACATCGCGCTCGGCGTGCCCGTCAGCGACAGCCCCACCTCCTACGCCAACAGCGTGGTCGGCATTGCTCCCGCCACGGCCAGCGCGTCCGCTCCCGCGCTGTACCGCTACGACAAGCACCACCTGGTGCCGTTCGGCGAGTTCATCCCGCTCGGCTTCCGCTGGTTCGTCGATATGATGCACATCCCGCTTGGCGACTTCACGCGCGGTACCGAGACGCCGGCGCCGTTCGCCGTCAAGGACCAGTGGGTGCTGCCCAACATCTGCTACGAGGATCTGTTCGGCGAGGAGATCGCCGGCCAGCTGCGCGCCAGCCACGCCGGGGGAACGCCCGAAGCCAGCCTGTTGCTGAACGTGTCCAACATCGCGTGGTTCGGCGATTCGATCGCGCTGCCGCAGCACCTGCAGATTTCGCAACTGCGTGCGATCGAGACCGGCCGCCCAATGCTGCGCGCCACCAACACCGGCGCCACCGCCGTCATCGACCCGCGCGGCGCGGTCAGCGAACGCCTGCCGCCGTTCACGCTCGGCGTGCTGACCACCTCGGTGCAGGGCTACCGCGGCATCACGCCCTACATCCGCTGGGGCAACGGCCTGATCGTCTGCGCCGCGCTCGCCATGCTGGCCGCCGCCTGGCTGCTGGGCGGCACAGGCAAGCCGCATCGCCCGCGCTGAACGCCGCAACACCGACTCCACCTGCCGCGCCCACCTGCACGCTGGGCGCCACCAAAACCCGTTAAAATGCTGGGTTCCGGCAAACCCGCCCGCTCGCCGTTCCGGCCGAGACCAGGAAATCAACAACAAGATGCTCACATTTCAACAAATCATTCTGAAGCTGCAGGCCTACTGGGATGCACAAGGCTGCGCCCTGCTGCAGCCCTACGACATGGAAGTCGGCGCCGGCACCTCGCACACCGCGACCTTCCTGCGCGCGATCGGCCCCGAGCCGTGGCGCGCCGCCTACGTGCAACCGTCGCGCCGTCCCAAGGATGGCCGTTATGGCGAGAATCCGAACCGCCTGCAGCATTACTACCAGTACCAGGTCGTGCTGAAGCCGGCACCGGCCAACATCCTCGAGCTCTATCTGGGTTCGCTCGAGGCGCTCGGCTTCGACCTGCGCCAGAACGATATCCGCTTCGTCGAGGACGACTGGGAAAACCCGACCCTCGGCGCCTGGGGCCTGGGCTGGGAAGTCTGGCTCAACGGCATGGAGGTCACGCAGTTCACCTACTTCCAGCAGGTCGGCGGCATCAACTGCAAGCCGATCACCGGCGAGATCACCTACGGTCTCGAACGCCTGGCGATGTACCTGCAGGGCGTCGATAACGTCTATGACCTGGTGTGGACCGAAGCAAACGGCAAGAAGCTCAGCTACGGCGACGTCTATAAACAGAACGAGGTCGAGCAATCGACCTACAACTTCGAACACAGCGACGTGGACTTCCTGTTCACCGCCTTCGGCGCGCACGAGAAGCAGGCGCTCAACCTGATGGACAACCAGCTGGCGCTGCCAGCCTACGAACAGGTGCTCAAGGCCGCGCACACCTTCAACCTGCTCGACGCGCGCGGCGCGATCTCGGTCACCGAGCGCGCTGCCTACATCGGCCGCATTCGCAATCTGGCGCGCAGCGTCGCGCGCAGTTACCTCGACAGCCGCGCCCGCCTCGGCTTCCCGATGGCCAAACCAGAACACGCCGCCGAAGTGCTGGCCCAGATCGAGAAGGACGCAGCCCAAGCATGAGCAACAAGAATTTACTGATCGAACTCTTCGTCGAGGAACTGCCGCCCAAGGCCCTCAGGAAAATCGGCGACGCCTTCGCGCAGAACCTGCAGGCATCGCTGCAGGCGCAGGGCGTGCTCGGCGCCGACAGCGTGCTGACGGCCTTCGCCTCGCCGCGCCGCCTCGGCATTCACCTGACCGACGTCAGCGAACAGGCCGACGACAAGCAGGTTTCGCAGAAACTGATGCCGGTCGCGGTCGGCCTGGACGCCAACGGCAAGGCCACGCCAGCGTTGCTGAAAAAACTGGCAGCGCTCGGCGCCGGCGAATCGGCGGTCGCCTCGCTCACGCGCGAATCCGACGGCAAGGCCGAGGCGCTCTACTTCAACAGCACCGTCACCGGCGCCACGCTGCCGGAAGCGGTGCAGAAGGCGCTCGACGACACGCTGAACAAGCTGCCGATCCCCAAGGTCATGACCTATCAACTGGCCGACGGCTGGGAATCGGTCAACTTCGTGCGCCCGGCGCACGGCCTGGTCGTGCTGCATGGCGCCGACGTGCTGCCGGTCTCGGTGCTCGGCCTGCGCGCCGGCAACACCACGCACGGCCATCGCTTCGAAGCCGGTCTCGATCCGGTCTATGTGCGCGACGCAGACAGCTACGCCAAGCAACTCGCCACCGAAGGCGCGGTGATCGCCGGCTTTGCCGAGCGTCGCGCCGAGATCGCGCGCCAATTGGCCGACGCCGCCGCGCAGGCCGGTGACAACCTGACGCCGATCGAGGACGATGCGCTGCTCGACGAGGTCACGGGTCTGGTCGAACGTCCCAACGTGCTGGTCGGCCAGTTCGAGGAAACCTTCCTCGACGTGCCGCAGGAATGCCTGATCCTGACCATGAAGGCGAACCAGAAGTACTTCCCGCTGCTCGACGCCAACGGCAATCTGAGCAACAAGTTCCTGATCGTCTCCAACATCCGCCCGGCCGATGCCAGCCTGGTCATCGGCGGCAACGAGCGCGTGGTGCGTCCGCGCCTGGCCGATGCCAAGTTCTTCTTCGACCAGGACCGCAAGAAGACGCTCGAATCGCGCCTGCCCGGCCTCGACAAGGTCGTCTATCACAACAAGCTCGGCACCCAGGGCGAACGCGTCGAACGCGTGCGCGCGATTGCCAAGGCAATTGCCGCCAAGCTCGGCACAGACGCGCAGCAGGTCGATACCGCCGCGCGCCTGGCCAAGACCGATCTGCTGACCGACATGGTCGGCGAATTCCCCGAACTGCAGGGCATCATGGGCCGCTACTACGCCCGGCACGACGGCCTGCCGGCCGCAGTGGCCGACGCCATCGAGGACCATTACAAGCCGCGCTTCGCCGGCGACGAACTGCCGCGCAATGCGGTCGGCACCGTGACCGCGCTGGCAGACAAGCTCGAAACGCTGGTCGGCCTGTTTTCCATCGGCCAGGTGCCGAGCGGCGACAAGGACCCGTTCGCGCTGCGCCGCCATGCGCTCGGCGTGATCCGCATGCTGACCGAAGGCAAACTCGCGATCGGCATCGACGAACTGATCGCCGCGGCCGAAGCACCGTTCGGCGGACTGTCGGCCGAACATCGCGCCGCGCTGCTCGGCTTCTTCTTCGACCGCCTCGCCAACGCGTTGCGCGAACAGGGCTACAGCGCGCAGGAAATCGATGCCGTGCTCGCCCTGCAACCGCAGCGCCTGGCCGACGTCACCAGCCGTCTCGCGGCCGTGCGCGCCTTTGCCGCGCTGCCGGAAGCGGCAAGCCTGGCTGCCGCCAACAAGCGCGTCGGCAACATCCTGAAGAAGATCGACGGCGACGTGCCGGCCACGGTGGATGCCGCGCTGCTGAAGGAAGACGCCGAGCGCGCGCTCAACGCGACGCTGGCACAGGTCAAGCCGGATGCCGACGCTGCCTTCGCGCGCGGCGACTACACCGCTTCGCTGCAGGCGCTGGCCGCGCTGAAGACGCCGGTCGATGCCTTCTTCGACAGCGTGATGGTCAATGCCGACGATGCGGCTCTGCGCGCCAACCGCCAGGGCCTGCTGGCAACGCTGCATGCGGCGATGAACCAGGTGGCCGACATTTCGCGCCTAGCGTCCTGATCCATCGACCCGAGTCTCCGTTCAGAAAGGCGCTGCGATGAAACTGATCATTCTCGACCGCGACGGCGTCATCAACCGCGATCAGGAAACGCCGGTCAGGTCGCCGGCCGAATGGGTGCCGATTCCCGGTTCGCTGGAAGCCATCGCGCGCCTGAACCAGGCCGGCTATCGTGTGGTGGTCGCAAGCAACCAGTCGGGCATCGCGCGCGGCCTGCTCGACATGATGACGCTCAATGCGATCCACCAGAAGATGCACACGGCCGCGCAGGCGGTCGGCGCCGAGATCGACGCCGTATTCTTCTGTCCACATTCGGCCGACGATCATTGCGACTGCCGCAAGCCGCAACCGGGCATGCTCAATGCGATCGCGCAACGTTTCGAGATCGGCCTGAAGGGCGTGCCGCACGTCGGCGATTCGCTGCGCGACCTGCAGGCCGGCTTCGTGGTCGGCTGCAAGCCGTATCTGGTCGGCACAGGCAAAGGCGAGCGCACCTTCGCGAAGGGCGGGCTGCCGCCGGGCACCGAGTTCCTGCCCGACCTGGCCGCCGTGGCCGACCATATTCTTTCGCTGCCGGCGGTTTCCGCGCGCCCGGCCGCCAACCGTCCGGGTGATTCCTGATGCTGTTCCTGCGTTCCCTCGTCTTCGCCATCGGCATGGTGCTTGCCACCACCGTCTGGGCCTTCGTCTGCTTCCTCGCGCTGCCGCTGCCGTACCGCACGCGCTACTACATCACCTCGCGCTGGAACGTCTTCATCGTCTGGCTGGCGAAGGTCGTGTGCGGCATCCGCTATCGCGTCGTCGGCTACGAGAACCTGCCCGACCAGCCGGTGATCCTGCTGTCCAAGCACCAGTCGGCATGGGAGACGATCTTCCTGTTCTACATCATGCCGCGCCCGCTGGTCTATGTGCTCAAGAAGGAACTGATGTACATCCCGCTGTTCGGCTGGGCGCTGGCGCTGTTGCGCATGATTCCGATCGACCGCAGCAACGGCAAGGATGCGTTCGCGCAGGTCGCCAAGTTCGGCCGCATGCGGCTGGCGGACGGCCAGTGGATCATCATGTTCCCCGAAGGCACGCGCACGCCGGTCGGCAGCCAGGGCCGCTACAAGGGCGGCGGCGCGCGTCTCGCGGTCGAGACGAACACGCCGGTGGTGCCGATCGCGCTCAACGCCGGCGAATGCTGGCCGCGCAATTCCTTCATCAAGAAGCCGGGCCTGATCACGGTATCCATCGGCACGCCGATCTCGCCGGAAGGCATGAACGCGGTCGATCTGATGGCACAGGTCGAAAATTGGATAGAATCGGAAATGCGCGTGATCTCGCCGCACGCCTATGCCGGCGAACAGCGCCGCGCAACCGATTGATCCGCTCCGACCACATATAACGACCAACCGCCCTTGAAGCTGCTCCGTCACACTGCTCCCGATCCGCAACAGCTCGCGCTGCAGCTCGACTTCTTCGCGAACGATCACGCCGCGCAGCCGAAGGTGGATCAACCGGCGCCGCCGCAATCGGCACCGCTGCAGGGCGGCATTGCGCCGGTCGAGCCGTCGCGGCCGCTGGCACAGGGCAAGCGTCGCATCCAGATCGGTGAACACGCGCTCGACTATGCGTTGGTGCGCTCCAAGCGCCGCTCGATCGGCTTCATGATCGACGACGACGGCCTGCGCATCACGGCACCCAAGTGGGTCACGCAGAGCGAAATTGACAATGCGATCCACGAGAAGCGGCGCTGGATCTTCAACAAGCTCAACGAACGCCGCGAGCGCTCGGCACGCCGCCTGCAGCCGCAGATGGAATGGCGCGACGGCGGCAAGCTGCCCTACCTGGGCGAGGACATCGTGCTGCGCCTGCGCACCAGCCTGGCGACCGGCATCGCCTACGACGAAACGACGCGCGAATTGACGATCGCCCTGCCGCAGGACGCGGCCGAGCAGCAGTTGAAGGATCGCGTGCAGGGCTGGCTGCAGCTCGAGGCCAAGCGCCTGTTCGGCGAGCGGTTGCCGATCTATGCGGAAAAACTCGGCGTCAGCTACCAGTCGTTCGCCTTGTCGTCAGCGACCACGCAATGGGGTTCGTGCACCGCCGACGGCCGCATCCGCCTCAACTGGCGGCTGATCCATTTTGCGCTGCCGCTGATCGACTACGTGATCGCGCACGAACTCTCGCACCTGCGCGAGATGAACCACAGCCCGCGCTTCTGGGCCACGGTGCAATCGGTGTTCCCGGAATTCGCGGCGGCGCGCAAGGCGCTGCGCGATCATGCGCCGGAGACGCTGCCGATCTTCTGATCGGCGTACCCGCTTCAATCCGCCATCGCAGAGATGGCTGTTCAGCTTCAGATATTCGGAACACGGTCCTGAAGCACGCGCTTCAGAACTTCTCGGTTCCCTCCCAATCCTTGCGTTCGATGAGCTCGACCTTGTAGCCGTCCGGATCGGCGACGAAGGCGATCACGGTACTGCCGCCCTTCACCGGACCTGCTTCGCGCGTGACGTTGCCGCCACCGGCCTTGACGTCGGCGCAGGCCTTGTAGGCATCGGGCACGGCGATCGCGATGTGACCGTAGGCGGTGCCCATCTCGTACTGAGTGACGCCATGGTTGTAGGTCAGCTCGAGTTCCGCGTGTTCGGGATTGCTGCCGTACCCGAGGTAAGCCAGCGTGTAGTTGTATTCGGTGTTTTCCACTTTCCGCAGCAGCGTCATGCCAAGCAGGCGGGTGTAGAAATCGACGGAGCGTTGCAGATCGCCGACGCGCAGCATGGTATGCAGGATACGCATGATAGTCCTCTTGAAAGCAGGGTTATTCGAAGACGAGATTGTATGCCCGCGCGGCATTTTCTGCCGACGGCCCTGCGGCAGGAGCGGCTAGGCGTGCAGCAGATTGGTCAGCGCCACGTACTGTTCCATGGCGATGGCTTCGGGACGCAGTTGCGGGTCGATGCCGGCGGCGATCAGCTGCTGCTCGTCGGCCATGCCGGCCAGACAATTGCGGATCACCTTGCGGCGCTGCGAGAACGCCTTCTGTACCACCTGCTCGAGCTTTTCGCCGTCGCAGGGCAAGGGCTGCGCGAGCGGGATCATGCGCACGATGGCCGAATCGACGCGCGGCGGCGGGTCGAAGGCGTCGGGCGGCACCACGAACATGAGCTCCATGTGGTAGCGCCATTGCAGCATCACCGACAGGCGGCCGAAGGCCTTGCTGCCCGGTTCCGCCACCATGCGTTCGACGACTTCCTTCTGCAGCATGAAATGCTGGTCCTGCACGCGTGGCGCGATCGACGCCAGATGGAACAGCAGCGGGCTCGAGATGTTGTACGGCAGGTTGCCGACCACGCGCAGCTTGCGCTCCGGCGGCACGGGAATGCTGGCGAAATCGAACTGCAGCGCGTCGGCCGAGTGCACGGTCAGCCGGTCCGCGCCAAAATTCTTTTTCAGATAGACGACCAGGTCGCGGTCGAGTTCGACCACGTGCATGTCGCCGACGCGATCGACGAGCAGGCGCGTCATGGCTGCCAGACCGGGACCGATCTCGACCATGGTGTCCTGCGGCTGCGGTGCGATGACATCGATGATGTTGTGCAGAACCGCGTCGTCCTTCAGGAAGTTCTGGCCGAAGCGCTTGCGTGGAATGTGTTTCATGAAGGAATGCCAAGGCCGGCATGCCGCCGGCCATCAGGTTAAGAGGAAGCGCCGGACGAGGCGCGCACGGCCTGCGCCATCTGCGCCGCAACGCGGATCGCCTCGACCATGCTGCCGTAGTCCGCCTGCCCCAGCCCGGCGGCAGCGAGGTCGAGCGCGGTGCCGTGGTCCACCGAAGTGCGGATGATCGGCAGGCCGAGCGTGATGTTGACGCCGAGGCCGAAACTCGCGTACTTGAGCACCGGCAAACCCTGATCGTGATACATCGCCAGCACGCAGTCGGCATGCGCGAGATGGCGCTGCTGGAACAGCGTGTCGGCCGGATACGGACCGCGCACCTCCATTCCCCTCGCCGCTGCCGCCTGCAATGTCGGCTTGATCACGTCGATCTCCTCGCGCCCCAGGTAGCCGTCCTCGCCCGCATGCGGATTGAGGCCGGTGACCAGGATGCGCGGCTGCGCGATGCCGAACTTGTTGCGCAGATCGGCATGCACGATGTCGAGGATAGCCGACAGGCGTTCGACCGTGATGGCCGCCGCGATGTCCTTCAGCGCCAGGTGCGTGGTCGCCAGCGCCACGCGCAGCGGTTGCGGCGTCGCATTGGTCGCCAGCATCATCACGACCTGCGGCGTGCCGGTGCGTTCGGCCAGGTATTCGGTATGGCCGGTGAACGGCACGCCGGCATCGTTGATCGTGGATTTCTGCAGCGGCGCGGTGACGATGGCATCGAAACGCTTCTGCATGGCGCCGTCGATGGCGACGTCGAGCGTCTGCAGCACGGCATGGCCGTTGTGCGCATCCAGTTGACCTGCCGTCACCGGCGCCGCCAACGGGCAGTCGATGACCATCAACTGGTCGCGTGCAGCGGAGGGAAACGCCACCTCATGCGCCGACAGCTGCACCAGTTCGATGGCGGGATTGATCGCCTGCGCGATGCGCGACAGCAGCGCGATATCGCCGATCAATACGCTGCATGCATCGGCCCGCAATTCCCACGCTGCACGCAGCGAGATCTCCGGCCCGATTCCTGCCGGCTCGCCGCAGGTGATGGCAATGATCGGGCGCTTGCTCATGCTCGGAGAAACGTCTTACTGCTCGTCGATGCGGTATTCGACGTAAGCCTGATCGCGCACCTGGCGCAGCCAGTCCTGGGTCGCCTCCTCGAGCTTCTGCTCGCGGATTGCCTGGCGTGCCGCCATCCGCTTGCGTTCCTGCGAGACGTCGTCGATCTTGCGTTCCTTGACCAGAATCAGGTGGTAACCGAAAGGCGATTCGATCGGTTCGCTGACCTGGCCGACCGCCAGTTCGTCCATCGCGCGCTCGAATTCCGGCACCGTGTCGCCCGGATAGATCCAGCCCAGATCGCCGCCCTTGGATGCCGAGAAATCGTTGGAATACAGGCGTGCCAGTTCCTCGAAGGTCGCCGCATTGTTGTCCAGGCGCTGCTTGAGTTCGGTCAGCTTGCGGCGCGCCTCGGCCGCCGTCACCACCTGGTTCACCTTGATGAGAATGTGGCTTGCGTGCGTCTGCTGCACGCTCGGCGTCGCCGCTGCCTGCTGGCCGCCATCCGCGCCGCCGCGCATCACGCTCTGCGTACGGCGGCCAACCAGTTTGAGGATGTGGAAGCCGTTGGCGCTGCGCACCAGCGGTGCGATCTGACCCTGCTGCAGATTGGCTGTGGCATCGACGAACAGTTGCGGCAGACGATCCTGCGCGCGCCAGCCGAGCTCACCGCCGTTCAACCCGTCCGGCGCATCCGAATAGGCGGCCGCCAGCTTGGCGAAATCTCCACCCGCCTGCAATTGCGCCAGCACTTCGTCCGCGCGCTGCTTGCTCTGCGCCAGTTGCTGCTGTGTCGGGTTTTCCGGGATGCGGATCAGGATTTGCGCAATATTCAATTCCTGCGGAGCAGCGGCGGCATTGCCGTTGTCGTGCGCGGCGAGGAAGACATCGATCTCAGCATCCGATACCTGAATCTTGTTGTCAACCTCCACCTCGCGCAGACGCTGCATGGTGATCTCGCTACGAATTTCCTCACGGAAGGCCGGATACGACATGCCATCCTGCTCGAGACGCTGGCGGAATTCGCTCATGCCCATGTTGTTCTGATCCGCGATCCTGGCGATGGCGCGGTCGAGCATCGCATCGTCGACACGGATACCGCGTTCCTTGGCCTGCTGCAGCTGCGCCTTCTCGACGATCATGCGTTCGAGCAACTGGCGCTGCAATTGCTGGACCGGCGGCATCTGTCCACCCTGGCTTTGCAGACGTTGCTCCACCATCTGCAAACGCTGCAGAAACTCGTAGCGCGTGATGACATCGCTGTTGACCACCACCAGGATCGCATCGGCCAGCCGCGGCTGTACGCGTGCGGCATTCGCGTTGCCAGAGGAAGCACTCATGTCCTGCGCCTGAACACCGGGCGCCAATCCGCAAAGCAGGCCCAATACCGTCAACGCCGTGCGTGCCTTGTGCGAATGACTCCGTACTGCGGGCATCGAAACAATTTTTTTCATGCCGAGTTTTTTCATGATTACATGCCACTTACATTGGATGGTTGACTGATGAGCTGATAGCCGGGAACGTTGTTGCGAATCGCCGTCATCGGATCGGAGCCCAGCCTGGTCAGGCCGCTTAGTTCGAGCTGGAAGAACAGGCTGGTGTTCGATTCGCCGGTACCGGTCGGCAGGCGCTGGGCGACTACGCGGAAGATCCAGCAATCGGCCTTGTATTCGAGGCCAAGCAGTCCTTCGGAAATCTTGTTGCCGGATTTGATCTTCTGATTGTTGTTCAGCAAGGCGTAGTCGGACAGCGAATAGTTGATGCGCCCCACACCATACCAGCGGTCACTCAACGGCCACTGTCCTGAGACGTCAATCTGGCTCAATTCGTTCGGCTTGTCGCGACGGTAGGTCAGGTTCAACACCTTCTTCGGCGCCGGCCGCCAGGTCAATCCGTAATTGGCCCGGCTGATGGTCTTCTGGGTTGCGCTGTATTGCAGCGTACCTTCTGTACTCAGCGTATCCGACAGTTTCAGAGCTGCCGCTGCCAGAATGTCCGATTTTTTGTCATCACTTGGCACCTGATTCGGCCGCAACGTCACCTGAGGCGCCTCGAAGTAATAACGCTGCCCCAATGCCAAACGCAATCTTTCCTCACCATTGTCCTCGATGAAACGCGAAACGATTGCTGCCGTCAGCTGATTAGCATCACTGATACGATCATTGCCGATGAAACGATTTTCATTGAAGATTTGCGCAAAGCTAAGATCAGCTTCGGCCGAATCGAAGTTCGGCAGCATGCTTTGGTCGCGATAAGGTGTCTTTACATAAAAAAGACGTGGCTCAATGGTCTGAGTCATCGCCTCGCCAAGGAAATTTGCTTCCCGCTCGAAGACCAAGCCGGTATTCAGCGAAAATGTTGGCAAGACACGGCTGTAGCTGGCGTTGATATCACTACTGGAATCCCGAATATCGTAACTCGTGGCATTCAACGTGACTTTTGGCGTAATGAAATAACCTGGTCGAATAATCGGATAGGAGATGCTCGAATTGACGTGGTAGCGGTCTCCGTTACGTGGAGTCAGTAATTCTCTTTCTCCGGTGATCCGATTCACAACGAAGCGACGATTGTTGATGTCAAGATAGTCGTCGGGATTATAGAATCTCGTCCCTTCCGCATTGAACGTCCAATCAAATCCATTGATGTCTTGGCGCGCGGAGGTGAAGGTGAGCTGAGGCAAACGATCGTAAGGGCGACCGATTCTCGATAATGAGTCCTGCAGAACCTGATAGTTGGAAGCCCTAGCACTGGCATTCCAGAAATCCCCCGCATAGTTGAAATACAAGTCACGCAACAGCAGGCGATTGGTACTGGTTGCCAGATCACGCGAAAAGTCACGCGGGTAGTTGTCGTCCGATGCCGCATTGATGTTCCAGCGGAACGAGGCACGCGGACTCAGGCGCTGGGTATGAACCGTCGAGATGAAATAGCGGTCGGTCTTGGTCTCGCGATCATTGCCCAGATATTCGAACTTGGTCTCGCCCGCATACGTATTCCCCAGATAGCGCGCCTCGCCGCCGATCTGCACGCCACGCTTGGCGATGATGCGCGGCGACAGCGTGAAGTCGCGGTTCGGCGCGATATTGAAGTAATACGGCACCATGATTTCCAGGCCGCCGCGGCTGCTGGTGCCGATACTTGGCGGCAGCACGCCCGACTTGCGCTCACCGGACAGCGGGAAGGACATGTAGGGCGTACCGATCACCGGCACACCCTTGAAATAGATGAGGGTGGTACCCGCAGTGCCGACGTCGCGTCCCTTGTCGAGGCGCATGGTGTTGGCGCTCAGATACCAGTCAGGATCGGGGCCTTCACAGGTACTGTAGGTGCCCTGATGAATGAAGGCGCGATCCTCCGATTCGAAATCGATGCGATTCGCGGCGCCCTGGCCATTGTTGGCCTTGATATGGTAGGTCGGATTATCGACATAGCCTTCGCCGGCGTCCATCTTGTAGCGCAGCTTGTCGCCCGTGTAGCGATCGCCAAAGCGCGTCATCCTCACATTGCCGCTGGCCTCCACTTCATCCTCCGCGATCCAGTAAGTCGCACGGTCCGCATTGAGGGTGGTGCCGCCGCGGATGACCTCCACATCGCGTTCCAGAAACAGCTCGCGGTCGGGACGTCCCGTCATCTGCTCGGAGCTGACGTTGGTCGGCGCATTGGCGTCGTTGTCCGGCGAAGAGGCCGCTGTCTGCGCCGATACTGCAAACGGCAAGGCGGAAATGGCTGCCACCATCGCCGTTTTCGCCATCATGGCCCGTGGCTGGGGAAGGAGGGAAGCAAGCCAGGTCATGAAAATAAGGAAGTGAGTACCATCGCTGGCGTCTTTTTGAAATTAATCCCTTATTATATGGGAACTCACAGCCCGCCAACCGGATTAGCCAAGCCTGCTTCATGTCATCCCCAGCCCAGCCAAACCTCCAGCCGAACTCCACGGACGATCTGCGTCTGAACGAAATCAGGAACTGGATCGCCACCTTCGATTCGCCTGTCCTGCACCCCGCTTCGCTGCGCCCTGCCTCGGCCGACGCCAGCTTCCGCCGCTATTTCCGCGCGGAAGACAAGGAAGGACGCTCGTGGATCGTGATGGATGCGCCACCGCCGCAGGAAGACGTGCAACCGTTCCTGCATGTGAACCGGCTGTTCGCGCAGACCGGCGTGTCGGTGCCGACCGTGGTGCAGCAGGACGTGGAACGCGGCTTCCTGCTGCTGTCCGACCTCGGCAGCACGACCTACCTGCAAGCGCTGTCACCGGATACCGCCCACAAGCTCTACCTCGACGCCATCGATTCGCTGGTGCTGCTGCAAACCCAAAGCCAACCCGACGTGCTGCCCGAGTACGACCGTGCACTGCTGCTGCGCGAGATGATGCTGTTCCCGGAATGGTATGTCGGCAAGCATCTCGGCACGACACTGAACGACAAGCAGCAGGCGGCGCTGAACGGCGTGTTCGATCTGCTGCTGGCGAACAACCTCGCGCAGCCGCAGGTCTATGTGCACCGCGACTACCATTCGCGCAACCTGATGGTGCTGCCGCAGGGCAATCCGGGCATCCTCGATTTCCAGGACGCCGTGTTCGGCCCGATCACCTACGACCTGGCCTCGCTGCTGCGCGACGCCTACATCCAGTGGGACGAAGAGCTCGTGCTCGACTGGGTGATCCGCTACTGGGAGCGCGCGCGCCGCGCCGGATTGCCGGTCAACCCGGACATCGACGCCTTCTATCGCGATTTCGAATTCATGGGCCTGCAGCGCCACCTGAAGGTGCTCGGCATCTTCGCGCGCCTCTACCATCGTGACGGCAAGGACGGCTATCTCAACGACCTGCCGCTGGTCATGGAATACACACGCAAGGTGTCCTACCGCTACAAGGAGCTGGCGCCGCTGGTCAAGCTGCTCGACGAACTGGAAAACAAGGCGCCGCAGGTCGGCTACACCTTCTGATGCCGGCGATTCCTCACGCGACGGTGACGCGATGAAAGCGATGATCTTTGCCGCCGGCCGCGGCGAGCGCATGCGCCCGCTGACCGATGCCTGCCCCAAGCCGCTGCTCAAGGTGCGCGGCCGTCCGCTGATCGTCTGGCACATCCTCAACCTGGTGCGCGCCGGCATCACCGAGATCGTCATCAATCACGCACACCTGGGTCACCTGATCGAGGAGGCGCTCGGCAACGGCGAACGCTTCGGCGCACGCATCGCCTATTCGGCCGAGGGCACCGCGCTCGAGACCGCCGGCGGCATCGCCCAGGCGCGCCACCTGCTCGGCGAGCAACCCTTCCTTGCCCTTGCAGGCGACATCTACTGCCCCCATTTCGATTTCAGACAGACATTCGACGTGCTGGAGGACAACGACGTCTGGGGCAATCCGCATCCGGCCGACCGGCGCGACGTCGCCTGGCTGTACCTGGTCAGGAACCCGGCGCACAATCCGCAGGGCGACTTCGCGCTGAACAGCTTCGGCATCGCCAATGAAGGCGAACCGCGCCATACCTTCTCCGGCATCGGCGTCTATCGTCCGTCGATGTTCGACGCCATCGAAGCGGGCCAGCCCGCCAAACTGGTCACGCTGCTGCGCGAATACGCGGCGCGCGGCCAGATCGGCGGCGAACTCTATCGCGGCGACTGGACCGACGTCGGCACCCCGGAACGACTGGCGGCACTGAATGCGCCGCCGACAGGAGGCATCATCAAATGAATCCCTATGCAACGCGCCGCGCGGCGCTGATCGCGCAGATGCAGGCCAGGGGCGGCGGCGTCGCCATCCTCCCGACCGCGCCCGAAGTCATGCGCAATCGCGACGCCGACTATCCGTATCGCCACGACAGCTATTTCTATTACCTGACCGGCTTCACCGAACCCGAAGCCGTGCTGGTGCTGGTCGCAGGCGAGAAAAACGAATCCATCCTGTTCTGCCGCGAAAAGAATCTCGAACGCGAAATCTGGGACGGCTTCCGCTACGGTCCGGAAGCGGCGCGCACCACCTTCGGCGTCGATGCTGCCCATGCGATCGACGCCATCGATGCCGAACTGCCCAGACTGATGGCCAATGCGCCGGCGCTGTATTACGCGCTCGGCAGCGACGCCAAGCTCGATGCGCAGGTGCAGCGCTGGCTGCAATCGGTGCGCGCGCAGGCGCGTGCCGGCGTCACGCCGCCGGCCGCCGCCTACGACGTGCAGATCCTGCTCGACGACATGCGCCTGAAGAAGGATGCGACCGAGATCGATATCATGCAGCGCTCGGCCGACATCGCCGCTGCCGCGCACCGCCGCGCCATGCGCCTCGCGCGTCCCGGCCTGCGCGAATACCATCTGGAAGCCGAACTACTGCACGAATTCCGCACCAGCGGCGCACAGTTTCCGGCCTACACCTCCATCGTCGCCACCGGCCCCAATGCCTGCGTGCTGCACTACCGCGCCGGCGATGCCGAACTCAAGGACGGCGACCTGGTGCTCATCGACGCCGGCTGCGAACTCGACAGCTATGCTTCCGACATCACGCGTACCTTCCCTGCCAACGGCCGATTCTCCGGCCCGCAGAAGGAACTCTACGAAATCGTGCTGGCCTCGCAGTACGCCGCGATCGAAGAGACGCGTCCCGGCAAGCGCTTCATGGACGGCCACGATGCCGCCGTGCGCGTGCTGGCGCAGGGCATGCTCGACACCGGCCTGCTCGACGCCGACAAGGTCGGCCATCTCGACGACGTGATCGAAAGCCGCGCCTACAGCCAGTTCTACATGCACCGCACCGGCCACTGGCTCGGCATGGACGTGCATGACGTCGGCGACTATCGCGACCCGGCGCCGGCCGGCGCCGACCGCCCGTGGCGCACGCTCGAAGCCGGCATGGTGCTGACGGTCGAACCCGGCATCTACGTGCAACCGGCCGAAGGCGTGCCGGAGCAGTACTGGAACATCGGCATCCGCATCGAGGACGACGCGCTGGTCACTGCCGACGGCGTGCACATCCTGAGCGCCGCCGCCCCCAAGACGGTGGCCGACATCGAAGCGCTGATGCGCGATACCGCGCGCTGACAGCATGCAGACCGACGTCGACATCGCCATCTGCGGCGCCGGACCGGTCGGCCTGGCACTGGCCGTCATGCTCGTGCAGCGCGGCATTGCACCCTCATGCATCGCGCTGATCGATGCGCGGCCGGCGCAACAGGCCGTGCGCGACCCGCGCTCGATCGCGCTGTCGTGGGGCAGCCGGCAGATTCTCGAACAGCTCGATGCATGGCCGTCCGCCGCCACCGCCATCGAACAGATCCATGTCTCGCGTCGCGGTCATTTCGGCCGTACGCTGATCGACCGCAGCGCATACCGCCTGCCGGCGCTCGGCTACGTGCTGCGCTACGGCGCCATCGTCGAGGCGCTCGAGCGCCAGGTTGCGAAGAGCGGCATCCGCCTGATACGTCCCGCCACCGTGACCGGCATCCTCGACGTGGAAGGCGGCGCCCGCATCGTGTTCGGGAACCAGCCATCCCTCGTCGCCCGTCTCGTGGTGCAGGCCGAAGGCGGCGTGTTCGGCGAACAGGAAAGGAAGAAACTGCATCGCGACTACGAGCAGACCGCCGTGGTCGCGCACGTGAAGGCCGATGCGCCGGTTCCGCACCGCGCCTTCGAACGGTTCTGCGACGAAGGCCCGCTGGCCCTGTTGCCGCAGGAAGACGGCTATGCGCTGGTCTGGTGTGTGCGCCCGGAATCGGCACGACGGCTGCTCGCGCTGGAGGACCGCAAGTTCCTGGAAGAACTGGGCCACGCGTTCGGCACACGGCTCGGACGCTTCACCGGCGTCTCCCCACGCGGCGCCTTTGCGCTCGGACTCAATGCGCACGTCGCCGATCGCCGGCACGTGGTCGCCATCGGCAATGCCGCGCAGACGCTGCACCCGGTTGCCGGCCAGGGACTCAATCTGGGCCTGCGCGACGCAACCGTACTGGCAAACATCCTGCAAACCGAAAGCCTGGAGAATGCGGCCCTCCTCTTCACCGCCGCGCGCCGCAGCGATCGTCGCACCACCACGCGGCTGACCGATCTGATGGCGCGCATCTTCGCCTCCTCGCCGCAGGGCAGCCCGGTGCAGGGAATCCTCGGACTGTCGCTGGGCTGCATCGACGGCCTGCCGTCCGCCAAGAAACTGCTGGCGGAACAAATGATGTACGGCCGACGCAACTGATCGCCGGTTCCGCTGCCGCTACGGCATGGAACTTGCTCGCAAGACCAGCGTCACAGTCCCTTGCGAGATCCGAAATGAAAGCGCGCTACACGAAAACCCGGGCTATCGGTACAATTCCGTCCATGCGTCATTTCTCTGCGTTCCTGTTCATGCTCTGTCTTGCGCTCTCGTGGGCGTGGACGGACTCCGTCGCATGCCAGGGTCCGCAGCAGAATGCAGCCTCCGTGCGCGGCGACTTCCCTGCCGCGCAGACCGCCCTGCTCCGGCAGGGATTGCCTACCGCCGACGGCACCTTTGCCCTCGTCGCCGAACGGCCGACCGCTCCCTGGAACGAAGCGTTTGCTGGCAACCATGGCTGCCAAGCCTCGCCTGGCGACAGCACACTTGCCGATACGCAGTCGCCCGATCCGCACGAACTCGACCTGCTGCTGTACGCTCCCCTGGTCAGTGCAGAAGTGCACAACGCACCGGCCCTCGCGTCCGCCCATCCGCCTCGAATGGGACCGGCTTTCCGCTCCTACCGCCCGCCTTCACTGAAGGCCTGATCTTCCCTTTCCTGTCGGAATAGCCTGCGAGCCATTCCTTTTCCTCGTCGCGTGCAGCAAGGCGCGGCGTGACCTCGCTTCAACGAAAGTCCATGAAACCAATCACACTCCTCGTGTCGGTGTGTCTGGCCGGCGTGTGGTCCTGTGCGACCGCAGCGCAGCCCTATACACTCGACCAGCTCCTGTCCCTCGCCATGCAGGGAAACAAGGGGGTGGAAGCAGCCGCAGCCGGTGTCGATGCTGCGCGCGCCGGCATCGCCTCGGCCGCTGCCTACCCGAATCCCGAAGTCGAATACACCAGCGGCCGCGTCTCGGCCCGCGTACCGGGTGCTGCAACCGGCACCGGCCAGACCGTCGCGATCACGCAAAGAATCGACCTGCCCAGCCAGCGCTACCTGCGTCAGGAAATGGCACGCAAGACACTCGGCGCCACCGCCGCCGGCCAGGATCAGTTCGTGGTTGAACTGCTGGCACAGGTCAAGCGCGGCTTCTATGAAACCCTGCGCCGCGAGGCCGAGTTCGAAGCCACGCTCGAGGACCTGGCGCTCACGCAGCAGTTGCACGAGCGCGCCCAGGTGCGCGTCGACGTCGGCGATGCGCCCAGGTACGAAGCCATCCGCGTTGGCGCCGAACTGCTGAACGCCCAGAAGAACAGCCAGAGCGCCCTGTTGCGCGTCAATCAGGCCAAGTCCTTCCTGCGCGGACAGATCGGCGAGATCCTGCCGGTCGGCTTCGCGGTCGAAGGCAGCATGGGCAAGGTGGCGCCGCTGACCACGCTCGAGGAATTGCGACAGACCATGCTGTCGACCAATCCCGAACTGATCCAGTATCGCCGCGAACTCGAACGTGCCGGGGTCGCCATCGATTACCAGCGCGCACTGCGCATGCCGAACGTGGCGCTCAAGGCGAGCTCGACGCGCGACCCCGAAGTACGCGACACGCAGTTCGGCATCGTCATGACGCTGCCGCTGTGGGATCGTAATCGCGGTCCGATCGACGAGGCCGCCGCCAATGCCATACGCGTCCGCGGCCTGCTCGAGGCACGCGAATTCGAGATGACGCAGCAGCTCGATTCCGCCTACCAGCAATACCAGATCGCCGCCTCGCAGGTCGAGGCGCTGGAATCGGGCATCGTGCGACAGGCCGAAAGCGCCCTGCGCGTCGCAGAAGCCGCCTATCGCTACGGCGAGCGCGGCATCATCGATTATCTCGACGCGCAACGCGTGCTGCGCACCGCACGCAACGACCTCATCGCCGCCCAGTTCGATCTGCACGTGGCCGCCATCGAAATCGAACGGCTGCTGGCCAAACCCCTTACAGGTACTCATCCATGAATCCGCGACTCTCTTCCTCCGCAGCGCTGATTGCGCTTTGCCTCTCGCTCGCCGCCTGCGGCGACAAACCGCAACCTGCCGCCGAGCCGGCCAAGCAGACCGATCCCAATACCGTCGTCGCCGACGAGGCGATGCGCGCCCGCATCAAGCTCGACACGGTCAAGATGGCGCCGTTCAGCGACGTGCTGCGCGTGGCCGGCCTGATCGACTTCGACCGCCAGCGCATGGCGCGCATCGGCGCGCCGGTCACCGGCCGCGTGGCCGACATCACGACCACGCTCGGCCAGGCCGTCAAGCCCGGCGACGTGCTGGCGCGCCTGCACAGCACCGAACTCGGCAGCGCGCAGCTCGCCTATCTGAAGGCGCGCGCGCAGGCCGAACTGCAGATGGACAACAAGGAACGCGCACGCCAGCTGTTCGCCGCCGACGTCATCGGCAAGGCCGAATTGCAGCGCCGCGAGAACGAGGCGGCGGTCGCCGCCGCCGAATCGCGCGCCGCGTCCGATCAGCTCAAGGTGCTCGGCATGTCGGCCGGCACGATTGCCAACCTCGGCAAGAGCGGCGAGATCAGTTCGTTCTCGCCGGTGGTCTCCACACTGCGCGGCTCGGTGGTCGAGTTCAAGGTCGCGCCGGGCCAGGTGGTGCAGCCCGCCGATGCGCTGTTCACCGTGGCCGACCTGTCGCAGGTGTGGGCCGTGGCCGAAGTGCCGGAGCAGCAGGCCGATCTGGTCGAGGTCGGGCAGATGGTCGACATCGAGGTGCCGGCGCTCGGTCATCGCCGCATCGCCGGCGAACTCATCTACGTCGGCCAGATCGTCAACCCGGAAACCCGTACCGTGCAGGTACGCACCGCGCTCGACAACAAGGACGGCCGCCTGAAGCCGGCCATGCTGGCGACCATGCTGATCGCCAGCCGGCCCACCGATCAGCTGGTGATTCCGGCTTCAGCCGTGGTCCGCTTCGAGAACGAGGATCTCGTCTATGTCGAGAGCAGGGAGGGCCAGTACCGCGCGACCCAGGTGCAACTTGGCCAGTCGCACAACGGCACACGTACCGTCGTGTCCGGCCTCAAGGAAGGCGACCGCATCGTGACCGAAGGCGCCTTCCATCTGAACAACCAGCGTACCGGCGTCGCCCAGGAGTAAGCCATGCTAGAGAAGACAATCCGCACCGCTCTGCAGCAGCGGCTGATCGTTGTCGTCCTGGCCGTCATCGCCCTCGTGATGGGCGCGGACGCCATGCGCAAGCTGTCGGTCGATGCCTTTCCCGATGTGACCAACGTACAGGTACAGATCGCCACCGACGCCACCGGCCGCTCGCCGGAGGAAGTCGAACGTTTCGTGACGGTCCCGATCGAGATCGCCATGACCGGCCTGCCCGGACTGGAAGAGATGCGCTCGCTGAACAAGCCGGGCCTGTCGCTGATCACGCTGGTCTTTACCGACGCCACCGACGTCTATTTCGCCCGACAACTCGTGATGGAACGCCTGATCGAGATCGGTTCGCGCATGCCGTCCGGCGTCACGCCGGTGCTGGGTCCGGTCTCGACCGGCCTCGGCGAGGTCTACCAGTACACGCTCGACAAACCCGACGACGGCGACCGCGAACTGACGCAGAAGGAACTGACGGAGCGCCGCATCGTGCAGGACTGGGTCGTACGTCCGCTGCTGCGTTCCATCCCGCAGGTCGCCGAGATCAATTCGCAAGGCGGCTACGTCAAGCAGTACCAGGTACTCGTCAACCCGGATCGCATGAACCACTACGGCATCAAGCTGAACCAGGTGTACGAAGGACTCGCGCGCAACAATGCCAACTCGGGCGGCGGCATCCTGCCGCACTACGCGGAGCAGTACCTGATCCGCGGCGTCGGCCTGATCGAGAACCTAGAAGACATCGGCAACATCGTGCTGGCCGAATCGAACGGCACGCCGATCTACGTGCGCGACGTTGCCACCGTCGGCATGGGGCACGAAGTCCGCTACGGCGCACTGGTGAAGAACGGGGTGACCGAATCGGTGGGCGGCATCGTCATGATGATGCGCGGCGGCAATGCGAAAGAGGTGGTGTCGCGCATCAAGGAGCGCGTCGCCGAGATCAACAGCCAGGGCATGCTGCCCGACGGGCTGCAGATCGTGTCCTACTACGATCGCAGCGAACTGGTCGACGCCGCCCTGTGGACGGTGGCCAAGGTGCTGCTCGAAGGCGTGGCACTGGTGGTGGTGATCCTCTTCATCTTCCTCGGCGACGTGCGTTCCTCGCTGATCGTGGTGGCGACGCTGGTGCTGACGCCGCTGCTGACCTTCTTCTTCATGAACCAGCTCGGCATCTCGGCCAATCTGATGTCGCTCGGCGGGCTCGCGGTCGCGATCGGGCTCATGGTCGACGGCTCGGTGGTGGTGGTCGAGAACGCCTTCGAACACCTGGGGCGTCCCAACAAGTACGGCAAGCGCAAGATACAGATCATCCTCAACGCCGTCCTCGAAGTGGCGACGCCCGTGGTGTTCGGCATCGGCATCATCATTCTCGTCTTCCTGCCGCTGATGACGCTGCAGGGCATGGAAGGCAAGATGTTCGCGCCGCTGGCCTACACCATCGCGATCGCGCTGGCGATCTCGCTGATCCTGTCGCTGACCCTGTCGCCGGTACTGTCGTCCTATCTGCTCAAGGGTGGCGCCGAGCACGACACGCGCGTCATCGCGTTCATGAAGCGGCACTATCTGCGCATGCTGGACTGGGTGCTGAAGAACGCGAAGAAGACGCTGGTGCTCGCCGTCGGCGCGTTCGCGCTCTCGGTCGCGCTGCTGCCGCTGCTGGGTACCGCCTTCATTCCGGAAATGAAGGAAGGCTCCATCGTTCCCGGCATCAACCGCGTGCCCAACATCTCGCTCGAGGAATCGATCGCGCTCGAGAAACAGGCCATGGGCCTGGTCATGCAAGTGCCGGGCGTGAAATCGGCGATCTCCGGCGTGGGTCGCGGCGAGAGTCCGGCCGATCCGCAGGCGCAGAACGAGTCGACGCCCATCGTCAGCCTGAAACCGAAGGACGAATGGCCGGAGGGATGGACTCAGGACACCATCGCCGCCGAGATCCAGAAGCGGCTGGCGGTCATACCGAGCGCCCAGGTCGTGATGGCGCAGCCGATCTCGGACCGCGTCGACGAGATGGTGACCGGCGTGCGTTCCGACGTCGCCGTCAAGGTCTTCGGCGAGGATCTCGATCGCCTGCTGCAGAAAGCACAGGAAGTCGCGCGTGTGGCCGAGAAGATCCAGGGCGCGCGCGACATCCGCGTCGAGCGCGTGGCGGGTCAGCAGTACCTGTCGATCAACATCGACCGCCAGGCCATCGCGCGCTACGGCCTGAACGTATCCGACATACACGACGTGATCGAGGTCGCCATCGCCGGCAAGACCGCCACCGAAATCTTCGAGGGCGAACGCCGTTTCTCGGCCGCAGTGCGACTGCCCGACGATTTCCGCGGCGACGTACAGGCGATCCGGCAGATCCTGCTGACCACGCCGCACGGCGTGCGCGTCCCGCTCGACAGCCTGGCGCAGATCGAGGTACGCGACGGTCCGGCACAGGTGAGCCGCGAGGGCGGCAAGCGCCGCGTGGTGGTCGCCATCAACGTCGAGAACCGCGATCTTGGCGGTTTCGTGGCCGAACTGCAGCAAGCGGTCCAGGGCAAGGTACAGCTGCCGTCCGGCTATTACTTCGAATGGGGCGGCCAGTTCCAGAACATGGAGCGCGCGCTCGGCCATCTGGCGATCATCGTGCCGGCCACCGTGGCTGCGATTTTCTTCCTGCTGTTCCTGCTGTTCAATTCGGTGCGCTACGCGACGCTGATCATCACCGTGCTGCCGTTCGCCTCCATCGGCGGCATCGTCGGGCTGTTCGTGACCGGCGAATACCTGTCGGTGCCGGCCTCGGTCGGCTTCATCGCGCTGTGGGGCATCGCCGTGCTCAACGGCGTGGTGATGGTGTCCTACATCAGGAAGCTGCGCACGGAAGGACTGGAACTGGCGGAAGCGGTCGTCAAGGGTGCCACCATGCGCTTCCGTCCCGTCATGATGACCGCCACCGTTGCCATGCTCGGGCTGGTGCCCTTCCTGTTCGCGACGGGACCGGGATCGGAAGTGCAAAAGCCGCTGGCGGTGGTCGTGATCGGCGGACTCATCACCTGTACCGCGCTGACGCTGCTGGTGCTGCCGGTGCTGTACCGCTGGTTCGACGACAACCCGGGCGAAGCCTGACCCGCTCGCAAACTAGGCCCGCGTCATCCACGGCGACGGCGCGGGCATCACAGGAAAGGAATGCATCATGAAGGAAATCAAGGCCATCATCCGTCCGGTGCGGCTGGACGACGTCAGCGAGGCGCTGCGCAATACGCCGGGCTTTCCCGGCATGACGATCACGCAGGTGGAAGGCTGTAGCGCGCCGTCACGGCATCAGCCGCGCGGGCACAAGGAAGAACTGCTCGATTTCTCGCCCAAGGTCCGCATCGAGATCGTGGTCGAGGACCAGTACGCCGCCCGCCTCTACGAGACCATCCGGCAGATCAGCGCCATCGGGCAGATCGGCGACGGCATCGTCTGGATGACGTCCGTCGAGCAGTTTCACTACATGTGGGAACCGTCTGCGCCCTGAAGGCAGCCGCATTGCGCGGCATGGCGCAGGCCGTCGACCACAGGCCGGCCATGCCGCATGAGGATCAGACGCCGACTTCGGCCTGCTGGAATTCGGCCCAGTTGACCGACGCAGCCTTCTTCGCACCGCCATCGGTCATGGTTTCGAAGCAGCGCGCCTTGGTGGACTGGATCGCATCAATCAGGAAATCCGGATCGTAGGCGTTCAGCAGGTGCGACTGATGCGTCTTCATGTAGGCCTTGATCCACTCGCGCTCGCACGGCAGGCTCTGCAGGGCGTGGAAAGTCTCGTCGTCCCAGTGCCAGCTCAGGCCGAGCTCGTAGAAGGCGGCATTGTAGGCGGCCAGATGGCAGGTGACTTCCGGGCCGATCGGGCATTGCTCAAGTACGGTATTGCTCATGGACTTCTCCTCGTATGCTGCAGGTGCTGCATCTCTGGCAATCGCGGCTTCGCATGTTTGCCAACCTTACTTGCATCCTAAACGCCATGAACGATTACGTATAGTTAAAGTATTTAATCAATATCATTATTCATAACTTATGAATTGGAAGCCGAGATTATGGCGCTTCTTGACAGCCGTCATGGGCGCGCCGAGTAAAACCCGGTAGCCTTGCGCATCTCCTGCCTGCCCCTGCGGCCTTCCCTGCGCATCCTTCATGAAGATCATCGTTCTCGGCTCCGGCATCATCGGCACCGCCTCGGCCTGGTTTCTGCATCAGGCCGGCCACGACGTCACGGTGATCGACCGCCAGCCCGGACCGGCGCAGGAAACCAGCTTTGCCAACGGCTGCCAGATCTCGGTCTCGCATGCGACGCCCTGGGCCAACAAGACTGCGCCGCTGACACTGCTGCGCTCGCTGGGCAAGGAAGATGCCCCGCTGCTCTATCGCTTCCGGCCCGAGTGGTTCCAGTGGAAATGGGGCATGCGCTTCCTGCGCGAATGCACGCCTGCGCGCACCGCCTACAACATCCGTCAGATCGTGGCGATCGCCGAATACAGCCGCCGCACGCTGCAGCAGGTCCGCGCCGAGACCGGCATCGAATACGACTGCCTGACGCGCGGCATCCTGCACTTCTATACCGACCGGAAGGAATTCGACAATTCGCTGGCATCGGCCGCCATCATGCGCGAGCTCGGCTGTCCGCGCGATCCGCTGACCATCGACGAAGCGGTGCGCCTCGAGCCGGCGCTGGCCGCCATCCGCTCGCAACTGGTCGGAGCCGATTTCACGCCAAGCGACGAATCGGGCGACATCCATGGTTTCACGACGGGGCTGGCGCAACGTGCCGCGCAAGGCGGCGTGCGCTTTCTCTTCAACCACAGCGCGACGCGCCTGCTCACGGAAGGCGCAGGCGCGTCGGCCAAGGTCATGGGTGTGGAAGTGATCGATGCGCAGGGCCGGCATCGCACGCTTCGGGCAGATGCCTTCGTGATGGCATGCGGAAGTTTTTCGGTCGATCTGCTGCGGCCGTTGGGGATCGACCTGCCGATCTATCCGGGCAAGGGCTATTCGGCGACCTATGCCATCGCGGATAGTGCTGCCGCACCCACGGTGTCGCTGATCGACGATGAGTACAAGCTGGTGGTATCGCGCCTGGGCAACCGACTGCGCGTGGCCGGCACCTGCGAGTTCAACGGCTATTCGCGCGAACTGAACCCGGCGCGCTGCGAGGCGATCACGCAACGCGCACGCACGCTGTTTCCGGCTGCCTGCGACTATGACAATCCGGTCTACTGGGCAGGGCTGCGTCCGCTGACGCCGTCCAACATCCCCTACATCGGCAGCACGCGCTATGCCAACCTGTACCTGAACACCGGCCACGGTTCGCTGGGATGGACCATGGGATGCGGTTCGGGCCGCGCGATTGCCGACATCATCTGCGGCCGGCTGCCGGAAGTGGATTTCCGCTTCACCGGCATGTAGCGAGCGATCAACGCACGTAACGTCCGTCCTTGCCGATCAGGGTCAGTTCGACGAAATCGCTGCCGCTGTGGTCGCGTTCGCCATAGCTGATCATGACGCCGCCAATATCGACGCGCTGCATGCCTTCCATCGCCCGGATCAATCCTTCACGCGTCAGGTTGCGGCCGGAGCGACGCAATCCTTCGACCAGTACCTTGGCCGAGATGAAACCCTCCATCGCCGCATACGATACCGTCATGCCGGACGTCTTCGCCACGCTCTGGAATTCCTTGCCAAGGCCGGTTACCGACGAGGTCGGCGGCGGCGTGATCTGCGAAACCATGACGCCGGCTGCATCCTTGCCGAGACTCTGGATGAAATCCTGGGAGGCATTGTTCGACAAGGTCATGATCTGCATGCGGCCGCCCCCTGCGCGGATCGCCTTGATCACGTTCACCGTATTGACGCCGGAGCTGACGATGATCAGTGCAGTGGGATTGGCCGCGATCAGTTTCTTCGCCACCGCATCGACATCCGGTTTTACGCGCGGGAATATCTCGATGACGGCTGGCGTCAGCTTGAACTGCGTCATGCCCTTGTTGAAGCCGTTCACGCCATCGATGCCGAGCGCATCGTCCTGCTCGTAGGTCAGCAAGCCGATGCTCTTCATCCCGAGCGTGTTGAAATGCTCGATGGCCTTGATGACTTCGTCCTGGTACTTGGCACGCACATTGAAAACCAGCCGGTTGAGCGGCACGTGCAGGCTTTCGGCACCCGTGCTCGGCGCGATCAGCGGCACCTTGCGCACGCCGATCTCGGGCAGGATCGCCAGCGTCTGCGGCGTGCCGCGGCTCTGGAACAGCGCGAACACCTTTTCCGATTCGATCAACGTACGCGCGTTGGCGGCCGCCTTCTCGGGCACATCCTGATCGTCGAGCGTACGCAGTTCGATGCGGCGGCCATGAATGCCACCCTGCTTGTTCACATGCGCGAAATAGGCTTGCGCGCCCTCGTTCATTTCCTTGACCGTGCCGGCCAGCGGCCCGGTCACGCCAATGGTCTGGCCGATCAAGATCGCGCCATCAGAGACGCCGTCTTCCGCGCCTGCCACCTGGAATGTCGCCGCCAGGCACAGACAGGCCAGCATCCTCGCCCATATCGCTCTTTTCATCTCTTCTCTCCTCCCGGGACATGCCGCCTGCGCCTTCCACATTCGTCTTGATGCGAATTGTTAAACCAGGAATGAGACTGCAGGACAGGATTATGAAGATTGCCTCAATGCAAGCTCGTTAGGCAAGCAGTTCATCCATGAACCAGGGACAATCTGCAACGACAACAGCGCTTTGTTTGCAGCCACACAACAAAAAACCCCTCCGAAGAGGGGTTTTTTCATGGCGGGGAGACAGATTACGAAATCACACGTTCAGCGCGCAGTTCCGCAATCAGTTCGGCCGAGTAACCGAGCTGGGTCAGCACTTCTTCATTATGCTCACCGAGCAACGGCGAGCGCGTCACTTCGGTCGGGCTGTCCGACAGCTTGATCGGGTTGCCGACGGTCAGGTACTTGCCGCGCACCGGGTGATCGACTTCCACGATGGTGCCGGTATCGCGCAGCGCCTGCTCTTCGGCGATTTCCTTCATCGACAGGATCGGGCCGCAAGGGATGTCGAACTTGTTGAGGATGTCCATCGCCTCGAACTTGGTCTTGGTCTTGGTCCATTCCTCGACCGTCGCGAAGATGTTCTTCAGGTGCGGCAGACGGGTAGCCGGCGTTGCGTATTCCGGATCGGTCAGCCATTCTTCCTTGCCGATCACCTTGCAGATCTGCTCCCAGACCGGCGCCTGCGCGATGAAGTAGATATAGGCGTTCGGATCGGTTTCCCAGCCCTTGCACTTCAGCACGGAGCCCGGCTGGCCACCGCCCGATGCATTGCCGGCACGCGGCACGGCTTCGCCAAACGGGGTATCCGGATATTGCGGATATTCCTTCATCACGCCGGTGCGTTCCAGGCGCTGCTGGTCGCGCAGCTTGACGCGGCACAGGTTCAGCACGGCGTCCTGCATGGAAGCCAGCACTTTCTGGCCACGGCCGGTGGTCTGACGCTGAATCAGTGCAGCCATGATGCCCAGTGCGAGGTGCATGCCGGTACCAGTGTCGCCGATCTGCGCGCCGGTCACCAGTGGTGGGCCGTCGTCGAAACCGGTGGTGGATGCAGCACCGCCTGCGCATTGCGCAACGTTTTCATAGACCTTGCAGTTTTCGTACGGACCGGGACCGAAACCCTTGACCGATGCCATGATCATCTTCGGGTTCAGTTCCTGGATGCGCTCCCAGCTGAAGCCCATGCGGTCCAGCGCGCCAGGTGCGAAGTTCTCGACCAGAACGTCACACTCCTTGATCAGCTTCTCAAGGACAGCCTTGCCCTTCGGGTTCTTGGTGTCCAGCGTGATCGAACGCTTGTTACCGTTCAGCATCGTGAAGTACAGGCTGTCGGCATCGGGGATGTCGCGCAGTTGGCTGCGCGTGACGTCGCCTTCACCTGCGCGCTCAACCTTGATCACGTCTGCGCCAAACCAGGCCAGCAACTGCGTGCATGCAGGGCCGGACTGTACGTGCGTGAAATCAAGAATGCGATAACCGCTCAATGCCTTACTCATCACTACTCCTTTGTCTGTACAAAAAAGCGCGAGCGAACATGAGTCCACTCACGCTGCGTTCAACTCAATCAAATCCGGTAAATTTGCGTCGCACTTCGGCGAACCATGGTGCGAGATATTATCACTACCGGCGCGGCTGGACATTCATCGCGCCTGTAGGAGGAGTGCCGCCGCAGCAATGCCGGAAGGCCATAGCTTGCAACTCGCCCCATCGTATTCGGGTGGCCGTATCATAGCGACGCCCGCCCCGTAACGGCATTGATCGCGGTCAATTTTCCACACGACGCAAAAATACCCTGCATTTTCCGCATGCAGCGTATTGCACTGCTTCCTCCTTCACCAATAAAAAAGCGCCCCGAAGGGCGCTTTTTTTTTACAACGACCGCGAATTAAACAGCCTTGTTGGCGTGGAATTCGGCGATCTGCTCTTTGGTGTAACCCAGTTGAGCCAGCACTTCATCCGTGTGTTCGCCGAGCAGCGGCGAAGCGGTGATTTCAGGCTTCAGATCGGAGAACTTGATCGGCGAACCGACGGTCAGGTACTTCTCGCCACGATCCTTGTGCTCGACTTCGACGATCGAACCGCTCTTGCGCAGCGATTCGTCTGCAGCGATTTCTTTCATCGACAGGACCGGAGCGCAAGGGATATCGAACTTGCGGAAGATATCAACTGCTTCGAACTTGGTCTTGTCCTTGATGAAGTCTTCGATGAAGGCAAAGATGTCAAAGATCTTGTCTTGACGAGCGATCGGGGTGTTGTAAGCCGGATCGTCGATCCACTCTTCCTTGCCCAGTGCTTTACAGATCGGAGCCCATGCGTGGCCTTGAACCGTGAAGTAGATGTAAGCGTTAGGATCGGTTTCCCAACCTTTACATTTCAGAACCCAGCCTGGCTGACCGCCACCGCCGGCGTTACCGCCACGCGGGACGACGTCGGTAAACTTGCCGTGCGGGTACTGCGGATACTCTTCCAGGTAACCGATCTTGTCCAGACGCTGTTGGTCGCGCAGCTTGACGCGGCACAGGTTGAGAACGGCGTCTTGCATCGAAACGGCAACTTTCTGACCCTTGCCGGTTTTCTGACGACCCATCAGGGCGGTCAGGATACCGATGGCGAGGTGCATACCGGTGTTCGAGTCACCCAGTGCAGCAGCCGAAACGGTCGGCGGACCATCCCAGAAACCGGTGGTTGAAGCAGCACCGCCTGCGCATTGCGCGACGTTTTCATAGACTTTCAGGTCTTCGTAGTGGTGACCTTCGGAGAAGCCCTTGACCGACGCCAGGATCATGCCTGGGTTCAGTTCCTGAATGCGTGCCCACGAGAAGCCCATGCGATCCAGTGCGCCAGGACCGAAGTTCTCGACCATGACGTCGGATTCCTTGATCAGCTTTTCCAGGACTTCCTTGCCTTGCGGGGTCTTGGTATCGAGCGTCAGCGAACGCTTGTTGCTGTTCAGCATCGTGAAGTACAGCGCGTCCTTGCCAGGAATGTCGCGCAGTTGCGAACGCGTTACGTCACCCGAACCTGGGCGCTCCACCTTGATAACATCCGCACCGAACCATGCCAGCATCTGCGTACATGCAGGACCTGCTTGCACGTGCGTGAAGTCGATGATCTTGATCCCTTCCAATGGCTTGCTCATATTGATAGCTTCCTTGTCAATTGTTTAACTTACTTCCTGAAACGGCATTCGTACTGCAATGCTTTTCAGAAATGGGAAATCCCAAGAGGCCTACGTGGAACCTTGCCGGCGCGTGCCGACTGGATTCTCTTATCCGGAGCAGTTCTGGTCTCTTTTCAGAATTTCAAGAGCCAGGCCGTCCCATTCGTTTGCCCCAAACCGCAATCAGGGAAAACAACGCGTCCGGTTTCCCGGACGCGCCAATCTTGTAACCATAAAACAATAGTCACCGCTTGTACATGGCTTGCGCCATGTACGGATGATTATTTCTTGCCGATCGTCGAAACGATGTTCAGGTTGCCGATACGGCCCGATTCGACACCAGCGGCCGGATCGATGATCGCGTCGATGATGGTCGTTTTGCCCGACTTGATCGAGTCTTCCAGTGCCTTGGCCAGCTCTTCCGGCGTGTTGACGCGAACGCCTTCGCCGCCCAGAGCGATACTGAGTTGGTCATAGCGGGTGTTCGGGTTGAACAGCATGCACGAGAACTGGTGTTCCGGGCTGGCTTCGTCACCGCGGTAGATACCGCCGTTGTTCATGACGATGACGGTCACAGGCAGGTTGTAACGGGTCAGGGTTTCGTATTCCATTGCGCTGAAGCCGAATGCCGAATCACCGCAGATCGCGACGACAGGCTTGCCGGTTTCAACAGCAGCGGCTGCAGCCGAACCCATACCGATGCCCATGACGCCCCAGGTGCCGGTATCCACACGCTTGCGCGGCAGGTACTGGTCGATGACCATACGTGCATTGTCGAGGGCGTTGGCGCCTTCGTTGACCAGGGTGATGTCCGGGTAGTTTTTCAGAACGTCACGGATTGCGCCCAGCGAGTTGTGGTAGTTCATGACCGGGGTGGCGGTCGACAGCTTGGTAGCCAGCTTGGCGCGGCTGCCGGCAGCGCGTTCTGCCACGGCGTTCATCCACTCGGTCGGCTTGTTCATGCCTTTCAGTGCGTCGCGCAGTGCGTTGACGCAGGACTGGACGTCGCCGACCAGCGGTGCGTGGATCTGCACGTTGCTGTCGATTTCGTTGGCCTGGATGTCGATTTGAACGAATTTCTTCGGATTGCCCCAGGTCTTGCCCTTGCCGTGCGACAGCAGCCAGTTCAGGCGTGCGCCGATCAGGACGACCACGTCGGATTCTTGCAGAACCATCGAACGGGCAGCAGCGCCGCATTGCGGGTGCGTATCCGAAACCAGGCCTTTTGCCATCGACATCGGGGTGAACGGAATGCCGGTTTCTTCGACCAGTGCCTTGATGTCGGCGTCGCACTGTGCGTAGGCAGCGCCCTTGCCCAGCAGGATCAGCGGCTTCTTGGCGTTCTTGATCAGTTCGGCGGCACGTTGCACGGCCGACGGTGCAGGGATCTGCGCAGGAGCCGGATCAACCGGGACCCACAGCGATTTCTTGCCTTCTTCGGCACTCATGACGGTGCTGAACAGACGTGCAGGGATGTCCAGATAGACACCGCCCGGACGGCCCGACAGCGCGGTGCGCACGGCGCGGACCACGGCAACGCCGATGTCTTCAGGACGGTTGATACGGAACGAAGCCTTGCAGTGCGGACGAGCGATGTTCAGCTGGTCCATTTCTTCGTAGTCGCCTTGTTGCAGGTCGACGATTTCACGCTCGGACGAACCCGAGATCAGGATCATCGGGAAGCAGTTGGTGGTGGCGTTGGCCAGTGCGGTCAGACCGTTCAGGAAGCCAGGTGCGGAAACCGTCACGCACACGCCAGGTTTTTTGGTCAGATAACCGGCCACCGATGCCGCGTAGCCAGCATTCTGCTCGTTACGGAAGCTGTAGAACTTGTTACCGCGCGCTTGCCACATACGGCCGATTTCGGTCACTGGGATACCGAGCAGACCGTAGATGTTGGTGATGCCGTTCATTTCCAGTGCATCCATCAGGAGATGGAAGCCGTCGGTCAGCTCTACGCCTTCGGGTACTACTGCAGTCGCGTTAGTCATGATGAAATGTCTCTTTCGATAAAGGTTGAGCAACGTTGCTCAGTGCCGGTACATACCGCACTTCGACGGTAATCCTTACTTGCAAGGCATCTCTGAAAATCCGATCGGCAGATTTTTAGAGACACCCTTTAAGAATGCGCATCACGCATCCTTATCAAGTGGGCGTATCATATCGATCGGCTTGCGCTTCTATCATTGACCCCGGTCAATTTTCATCGCATGATATCTGCCCTTGGTTCAACTCCTTCTGGTAGCCATTTCCTGACTGTAAATGCCCACTGTCGATAACCATCCTGACCGTAATGTCATACGCGTTCAACTCAAGCAGAATCATGTCCTGAAGGACGTGACGGAGCAGGAATGGGCAGAGCTGGAACCGCATTTGCTGGTGGTCGATTGCCCCAAGGGCGATTTCCTGCTGCACCAGGGCGTACACGAGATGGAACAGTACTTCATTCTCGACGGCATCCTCAAGCGCGTAGTGACGAATCAGCAAGCCAAGGAGATGATTCTACGCTTTGCCGACGAGCGCAGCATGGAAACCAGCTACGCCGCATGGCGCCTCAAGACACCCACACCGTACAGCATCATCTGCGTCACCAAGGCACGCGTCGTGAAATTGCCATTGCTGCAATGGATCGCCTTCCTTGATCGCCACGAACACATCAAGCAGGCCTTCGAACTTGACGTCATGCAATTGATGAGCGACATCATGGCGCACACCATCACCCTTCACTTGCTGGACGCGCCGGGACGCGTGCAACGCTTCGTGCGCAAGCATCCGGAATTGTTCGACCGCATACCCAAGAAAGAGTTGGCTTCCTACCTCAATTTATCCCCGGAAACGCTCAGCAGACTCAAACACCAAGGAAAAATCTGATTCTACACATGCGAATGGAATGATATCCCGTTCGCACGATGCCCGCTGCCGCACCCACCTCCACCAATAGCGCCCGCGGATTGCTCGCCATCGGCAGCACCGTCCAAGCTTGGCATTGCACACATCGCTTCGCTCCACACCCAGCGCTTCCGCACAATAAAAAAAGCCCGCAAGGCAACTGCCTTGCGGGCTTTTCAGAAAAACCGTACGTCTTATTCTGCTTCGCGATGTTCGGCGAATTCGTCCTTCTTCGGCGGACGAACCATTGCGATCAGGCGCGAGATCAGCGGCCAGAGCAGCATGACCAGAGCCAGAGTGGTGATGGTACCAACCAGCGGGTTGGAGAACATGACCATCACGTCGCCTTGCGAAACCAGCATCGCCTGACGGAACGAGTCCTCTGCCTTGTCGCCCAGCACCAGTGCCAGCACCATCGGCGCCAGCGGGTAGTCGAGCTTCTTGAACAGATAACCGACCACACCGAACACGATCATCAGCCAGATATCGAACGTCGCATTGCCCACCGTGTAGGCGCCGATGGCGCAAATCACGATGATGACCGGAGCGATGATCGAGAACGGGATGCGCAGGATCGAAGCGAACAGCGGCACCGTCGTCAGCACCACCAGCAGGCCGACCAGGTTACCCAGGTACATACTGGCGATCAGACCCCAGACGAAGTCCTTCTGTTCGACGAACAGCAGCGGACCTGGCTGCAGACCCCAGATCAGCAGGCCGCCCAGCAGAACTGCAGCGGTCGGCGAACCCGGAATACCCAGAGCCAGCATCGGCAGCAGTGCAGCGGTACCGGCAGCGTGGGCAGCGGTTTCCGGAGCGACGATACCTTCCAGTTCACCCTTGCCGTAGTTGTTGCCATTGCGGGACATTTTCTTGGCCAGACCATATGCCATGAACGATGCCGGCGTTGCGCCACCAGGCGTGACACCCATCCACATACCGACCAGGGCACTGCGCAGCGAGGTCACCCAGTACTTCGGCAGTTTCTTCCAGGTCTGGAACACGACCTTCGGATCGATCTTGGCCGATTTGCCGGAGAACGCCAGGCCTTCTTCCATCGACAGCAGGATTTCGCCGATACCGAACAGACCGATAACAGCGATCAGGAAGTCGAAGCCGCGCATCAGCTCTTCGAAACCGAAGGTCAGACGCAGTTGGCCCGTCACCGTATCCATGCCGACGGCAGCCAGCGCGAAGCCGAGTGCCATGGAAGCCAGCACCTTGAACGGCGAACCCTTGCCCATGCCGACGAAGCTGCAGAAGGTCAGCAGATACACCGAGAAGAATTCCGGCGGACCGAAACGCAGGGCAAACTTCGCCACCAGCGGCGCCATGAAGGTAATCATCACCACGGCCAGGAATGCGCCGATGAACGAAGACGTGAATGCACCCGTCAACGCCTCACCCGCATGCCCCTTCTGTGCCATCGGATACCCGTCGAATGTCGTGGCCACGGACCACGGTTCACCCGGAATATTGAACAGCACGGAAGTGATTGCACCGCCGAACAATGCGCCCCAGTAGATACAGGAGAGCATGATGATTGCCGAGGTCGGAGACATCGTGAACGTCAGCGGCAACAGAATTGCCACACCGTTCGCCCCTCCCAGGCCAGGCAGCACGCCGATCAACACGCCCAGAACGATGCCGATGACCATCAGCAAGAAGTTCGCAGGCGTGAAGATCACGGCAAACCCGTGAAACAATGCGCTAATTTCATCCATTTTATTGACTCCTTTGATTCGAGCTCATTCGATTGCGATTGATCGAGTCAATCGCTTAATAACCGGTGAAGCCCAAGAGATTGATCGCGCCTTTGTAGAGGGGGACCTTGAACCACACCTCGAACATCATGAAAAAGACGGTGTTGACTGCCAGCCCGGCAATGACTGCCTTGATCGGCGAGAACTTGCCGAGGAAGATCATGAACAGGGTGATATAGACGGCCGAGGCAATGTAGATACCGAAAACCTCGATTCCCCCTACATAGATGATTGCCGGTATCAACACTTGCAGGATGCGCTTCAGTTGCTCGCTATCGACAAAGATGTCGGTGTTCTTTTCCTTGCCGAACAGCGCCTGATAAAGCGTCCCTGCACCCGAGATGCAGATCACAAGGCCGATGTAAAAGGGGAAGTAGCCAGAGCCAGGGCCATCCGAGGTCCAGCCGGCGCCAAGCTCCCAGCTGGTGATCGCTACGATGAGTCCGAGCAAGAGCAGGATGCCTGCGACTACCGCCTCCACGATATAGGTGGCTACGCCTGTGCGAACGCCACCACTGGATTCCATATTCTGATCCATGGGGAATGCTCCTGAAAATTATTTATATGATTTTTTGGCAGACGAACGCTAGCGACACTACCGGTTGTCCGGTAGCGTCGTCAGTCAGTTCAGTGAGTGCCCCTGGAGGATTTACTTCTTGGCCAGGAAGCCGGCTTCACGCATCAGCGTTTCGTGCTGCTTCTCTGCGCTTTCCAGCCAGGTCTTGAAGTCTGCGCCAGTCTTGAAGGTCTGGTTGAAGGCACCTTTTTCCATGTACTCTTTCCAGTCAGGCGTTTCGCGCAGCTTGGTGAAGAGATCGACATAGAACGCCAGTTGATCAGGCGTCACACCAGCCGGCATGAAGATGCCGCGCAGCATGGTGTAGTCGGTAGGAATACCGGCTTCCTGGCAGGTCGGGATGTCGTTCCAGGATTGGGTATCGGTGACCTTGGCCTTGTACGGCATGCGCTCGTGATCGAACACGCACTGCGCCGTCAGCTTGCCTGCACGCCATTGGGAAACGGCTTCGATCGGGTTGTTCACCGTCGATTGGACGTGGCCGCCGACCAGCTGCACAGCCACTTCACCACCGCCTTTGAACGGCACGTAGATGAACTTGGTGCCGGTTGCCTTTTCCAGGCCGACCGTGATGATCTGGTCTTCCTGCTTGGAACCGGTGCCGCCCATCTTGAACTTGTTCGGGCCGGCTGCCTTCACGGCATCCATGTAGTCTTTCGCCGATTTGTAGTTCTGTTCGGCGTTGGTCCACAGAACGAACTGGTCAAGCGCCAGCATGGCCACTGGCGTCATGTCGCGCCAGTTGAACGGCACACCGGTTGCCATTGGCGTGGTGAACAGGTTGGAGAGCGTAATGATGATCTTGTGCGGATCGCCCTTGTCCTTCTTGATGCCGAGGAAGCCTTCTGCACCCGCACCGCCGGATTTGTTGACGATGATGAGCGGCTCTTTCATCAGCTTGTGCTTGATGATGACGCCCTGGATGAAACGTGCCATTTGATCGGCACCGCCGCCGGTACCTGCAGGCACGACGAATTCGACCGGCTTGGTCGGCTCCCAGGCTGCAAATGCTGAAGTGGTAGTCAGTGCGAGTGCGGCAATCGCGCCGGCAGTTGCCTTGGCCATACCGCGTGTGGAAATCAATTTCTTGATCATTACTGTCTCCTTGGAATAATAATTTTTGTTACAGGTACTGCTGCCACTTTTCAGAGTGCCTTTTGAGCCTCCGCATCGTGCGGCTCCGATGCTGGTTGAAACAATTCGTGTAGCACGATCATTTCCAAACGATGCGTCCTTTCGCCGGTAATCGACTGAAAGTGCGCTGAGGCTGGCTTTCTGCCGGTCCGACCACATCGTTCAAATTGCATGGAACAGTGGGAGTACTACGATCAATCGACATGGCCTCCTTTAACCTTGCCGACCAACCCGATCCAGAACTTCGATGGCACGCCGTCATTGTCGCGGCACGTCCTATCTCTGCTCCGAATCAATCCTGCACTGTTCCCTTTTTTCTAAAATTGCTTTGCGTCAGTGTGCCATCTTTGAGTGGCAAATGGGAATTTTTTTATGTCCTTGCAGCAATCCCATCACACTGATTTGCTCCGAATTCTCCGAGAAGATTCGGACCATTTCCTTGACCACGGTTAAGTTTTACGCATGTTTAACAAAACATCGCAAACCTGCGCAATACGTATTTATACGTACCGCATTCATCACGACCTTTCGCCGCCATCACCTACTCGCAAACAAAAAGGCCTGCGATTTCGCAGGCCTTTTTCGAATGCATGAATCGCGGATCAGGCGACTTTCTGCAGCTTCACGAGTCCGGATTCTTCACCCATGGTTTTCGCCAGCAGCTTGACCAGTGCGAAGACGGTATCGATATGCGGCGTCGGCGTGTCGGTCAGGCGACCAAGCTCTGCAACCGAACCCACCAGCGCATCGATCTCGGGATCACGACCTGCTTCGACGTCCTGCAGCATCGAGGTCTTGTGCTTGCCTACTTTTTCAGCACCGGCGATACGCTTCTCGAGCGGTACGCGGAATTCGATGCCCAGCTTGTTGGCGACGGTCTGTGCTTCGGTCATCATGGCAGCCGCCAGTTCGCGCGACAGCGGGTATTGGCAGATGTCCTGCAGCGTCGAGTGCGACAGCGCGCTGATCGGATTGAACGTCAGGTTGCCCCACAGCTTGAGCCACATTTCGGCGCGGATGTTGTCCAGCACCGGCGCCTTGAAGCCGGCATTGGTGAAGCATTCCGATACGCGGGTCGCGCGTTCGCTGATCGAACCGTCGAGTTCGCCGATGGGGAAACGGTCGCCTTCGATGTGCTTGATGACGCCCGGGGCGATCAGTTCCGATGCCGGATAGACGACGCAACCGAGAACGCGATCGGCAGGGATCTTGGCCGTGATGTTACCGGTCGGATCGACGCTCTTGACGCAGGTGCCGGCCAGCTTGCCGCCGTGGTTGTGGAAGTACCAGAACGGAATGCCGTTCTGCATCGTCACGATCACGGTGTCCGGACCGATCAGCTTCGGCAGATCGTCGGCGATGGCTTCGAGCTGGTGCGCCTTCATGGCCAGCACGACGATATCCTGATGACCGGCTTCGTCGTAGTTGTTGGTGGCCTTGACGTTGGAAGCAACGTGCTCGGTACCGTCGTGCATGATCAGCTTGGCGCCGTTCTTGCGTATGGCTTCGAGGTTGGCGCCGCGCACGATGAAGGTAACGTCTTCACCCGCGAGGGCCAGTTTCACGCCAACGTAACCACCGATGGCGCCTGCTCCGATAACTGCAATTTTCATAGCTTTCCTCAGACTATTTACTTGAAATCGTTGGTGAGCTTGCCGATGCCGGCAATCTCGACCTCGACGACGCTGTTCGGCTTCATGGAGCCGACACCGACGGAGGTACCGCAGAGGATGATGTCACCAGGGAACAGCGTCAGTTCCTGCGAAATCATGCTGACCAGTTGCTGGGTCGAGAAGCGCATGTCGCTGATGGGGTAATCCTGACGGACATCACCGTTGAGAATGGTTTTGACGACCAGCGTGGTCGGATCCAGATCGGTCGCGATGGCGGGACCGAACGGGCAGAACGTATCGAAGCCTTTTGCACGCACCCATTGCGCGAACGATTCGTCGCGATTGAGGATGTTGGCGACCGTCACGTCGTTGGCGGCGGTATAGCCGAACACGTAGTCGAGCGCGTCGGCTTCGGAGACGTTCTTGGCTTTCTTGCCGATGACGATGCCGAGTTCGCCTTCGAAGACGATCTTGTCGTCGGTAGGCGGCTTCTCGATCGTTTCACCGGGGTTCAGATAGGAATTCGGGGCCTTGATCAGATACAGCGGTTCTGCCGGATCTGCGAGGTTGAGTTTTGCGGCCAGCGCATGGAAGTTGTTCCACATCGCGATGACCTTGGTCGGCTGACACGGCATCAGCAGTTTGACGTCGTTGACGTTGACAACGGTGTCGGTCTTGACGGGGTTGGAAAACATGTCGCCGGTATAGACCTGAATGTTGTCGCCTTCAAGCGTACCGAACTGTGCATTGCCTGCGTGACTGAAACGAACCCAACGTTGTGACATGTTTTACTCTTTTCAAAAATTGTCGAAATTATAAACCCGCACTCGTGCAGTGGTCTATCGGATGCGGCGTCGCGCGCGGCGCGAAATCGACCGGATGCTTCGACTTGATGACAGATGGAAACTGCTTCCGCGGGTGCGATGCCGCTTCCCGCGGAAGCATTCGCTCCCGGACATGCGTCCGGGAAACGGGTCTTACAGAACCGACTTCAGCAGACGACCCATTTCAGCCGGGTTTTTCGTCACTTTGATGCCGCATGCTTCCATGACAGCCAGCTTCTCTTGCGCCGTACCCTTGCCGCCCGAGATGATGGCGCCAGCGTGGCCCATGCGCTTGCCCGGAGGCGCGGTAACGCCGGCGATGAAGCCGACCACCGGTTTCTTCATGTTGTCCTTGATCCAGCGTGCGCAGGTTTCTTCTGCTTCACCGCCGATTTCACCGACCATGATGACTGCATCGGTGTCAGGATCGTCGTTGAACATTTTCAGCACGTCGATGTGCTTCAGACCCGAGACCGGATCACCACCGATACCGACCACGGTCGATTGACCCAGACCGAACTCGGCCAGCTGGCCAGCGGCTTCATAGGTCAACGTGCCCGAACGCGACACGACGCCGATGCGGCCCTTCTTGTGGATGTGGCCCGGCATGATGCCGATCTTGATTTCGTCAGGCGTGATCAGACCTGGGCAGTTCGGGCCCAGCAGCAGGGTCTTGGAGTTTTCCAGACGTTGCTTGGTGCGAATCATGTCGCGCACCGGAATGCCTTCGGTGATGCAGATCACCAGATCGAGACCGGCGTCCACCGCTTCGTCGATCGCAGCGGCAGCGAATGGAGGCGGAACGTAGATCACGGAAACGGTCGCGCCCGTCTCTGCCTTCGCTTCGGCAACCGATGCGTAGATTGGCACGCCTTCGAACGACTCGCCCGGCTTCTTCGGGTTCACGCCGGCGACGAAGCAGTTCTTGCCGTTCGCGTACTCGAGGCACATCTTGGTGTGGAACTGACCGGTCTTGCCGGTGATACCTTGGGTGATGACCTTGGTGTCTTTGTTGATCAGGATAGACATTGATTATTTCCCCTGTGCTGCGTTGACGACTTTCTCAGCCGCTTCAGCCATGTTGTTAGCCGTGATGATCGGGAGACCGGATTCAGCCAGAATCTGCTTGCCCAGTTCTTCGTTGGTGCCCGCCATGCGAACCACCAGAGGAACCTTCAGATCAACCTGTTTTGCTGCCGCGATCACGCCGTTCGCGATGGTGTCGCAACGCATGATGCCGCCGAAGATGTTGACCAGGATCGCCTTGATGTCCGGGTTCTTCAACATGATCTTGAATGCTTCGGTGACTTTCTCGGTCGTGGCACCGCCGCCGACGTCGAGGAAGTTGGCCGGTTCACCGCCGTACAGCTTGATGACGTCCATCGTCGCCATTGCCAGACCGGCGCCGTTGACGAGGCAGCCGATGTTGCCATCGAGCGAGATGTAGGTCAGGTCGAATTTCGATGCTTCGATTTCTGCGGCATCTTCTTCGTCCAGATCGCGCATTTCCTGGATTTCAGGGTGGCGATACAGTGCGTTGGAATCGAAGTTGAATTTCGCGTCGAGTGCAACGATGCGGTCGTCGCCGGTCACGATCAGGGGATTGATCTCTGCCAGCGAGGCGTCGGATTCGTCGAATGCCTTGTAGAGGCCTTGCATGAATGCGCGCGCCTGGCCGATCGAACCTTCCGGCACGCCGATCTTGCGCGCGATGTCGTCGGCTTCGCTGTCGAGCAGACCTTTGGTCGGATCAATGAATACCGTGTGGATTTTCTCAGGAGTATGTTCTGCAACGTGTTCGATATCCATGCCGCCTTCGCTCGATGCCATCAGCGCAACGCGCTGGCTACCGCGATCGACAACCATACCGACGTACAGTTCCTTCTTGATGTCCGCGCCTTCTTCGATCAGCAGGCGCTTGACCAGACGGCCTTCAGGACCGGTCTGATGGGTCACCAGCGTCATGCCGAGAATGTCGTTTGCGTACTGGCGCACTTCGTCGAGCGACTTGGCAACCTTGACGCCGCCTCCCTTGCCGCGTCCACCTGCGTGGATCTGCGCCTTGACGACCCAGACCTTGCCGCCGAGTTTTTCAGCAGCCTGTACAGCCTCATCTACCGAAAAACAGGGAAAGCCTTTGGGTGTCGTGACACCGTACTTACGCAGTATTTCTTTTCCTTGATACTCGTGGATATTCATGATCGTCCTTATTGAAAACCAATTTTTTGGCAGCGATTCGCTACGAATATATTTTTTGCATTGAATCCACGCAAAAACCGTCAGGGGCTTCTTTCCAGCAAAGACTGCTATGTTAGCAATTTCCGACTCGAATTAAAACGGTGCGGCGAATTGTCCGAGAAGCTCCGACCGAACGCCTTGACCCCGGTTAAGTTTTTTTCATGTCCACATGCAAATTCATGCATGTGACAAACACACGCCCATCAATGGGAAATGCAAAGGAGAAAGAGGCCTGCCTCTCGCTTGCCGCGTCTTGAGCGAACAAGGAAAAACCGGGCTTTCCGGCGCACCGCAGTTACCGATAGGCAGGGGCGCGCATGATGCAAATGACCGTGCCGCGTCGCATCAGATCATGATGCGCCCAACGGCAGAGGATCGTCAGACGCCGATCTGACCGCGCTGAAATTCAGCCCAGTCGATCGCAGGCTTGCGGCTGCCGGCGGCACTCATGGCCTGATAGCAACGTGCCTTGGCGTTTTGAATGGCGTCGATCAGGAAATCCGCTTCATATACCTTGAGCAGATGCGACTGATCATTTTCCAGATAATGGCGAAGACGCTGGCTGCCACCGACCGTATCGGACAGGTCGTGACCGGTATCCGCGTCCCAATGCCAGCTCAGGCCCAGCTCGTAGAATGCGGCGTTGTACGCATTGCGATGCAAAGCCGCAATGTCATCTGCTGCATGGTGCTGCTTGCTGGAAAAACCGAACATGGCGCTCTCCTGAAAAATGCCGCGGTCCGGTTTCGCTCCGGACCGAGTTGCATCTTAGGGAAAAACAATGATTACGCATAGTTAAAGTATTTAATGCTAACGATTCCCTAAAGGTTATACTAGGAAAATCATGAAGAATGCCACCCTGCGCCAACTCAAGGTTTTCGAGACCGTCGCTCGCCACCTGAGCTTCTCGCGCGCGGCCGAGGAACTGCACCTGACGCAACCCGCCGTCTCGACCCAGATCAAGAAACTCGAAGACCATGCGGGCCTGCCGCTGTTCGAGCAACTGGGCAAGAAGATCTACCTGACGCCGGGCGGTGCCGAACTGCTCGACTACTGCCGCACCATCATCCAGCAGTTTCAGGAAGCTGAAGATGCCATGACCCACTTCAAGGGCATCACCGGCGGCAAGCTCAACGTCGCCGTGATCAGCGCGGGCGATTACTTTTTTCCGCGCCTATTGGTCGAGTTCGCGCGGCGGCACCAGGGCGTCACGCTCAACCTGTCGGTCCACAACCGCGATGGCCTGCTCAACCAGCTCGCCAACAACCTGACCGACATCGCCATCATGGTGCGCCCGCCGCTCGACATGGACACCGAAGTCCAGGCCTTCGCCCCGCACCCTTACGTGATCGTCGCACCGCCAGATCATCATCTGGTATCGAAGAAGAACATCCCGATCCAGACGCTGATGCGCGAACCGTTCGTGGTGCGCGAGAAAGGCTCGGATACCTGGAACTCGATGGAAGACGGCTTCGGCGGCAACCTGACCGACCTCAACATCGCGATGGAAATCCGCAGTATGGAAACCATCAAGCAGGCCGTCATCGCCGGCATGGGTCTCGCCTTCCTGTCGGCGCATACCATCAGCCTGGAACTGCAGGCCGGCAGCCTCGCCGTGCTCGACGTCGAAGGCTTTCCCGTCATGCTCAACTGGTACGTGGTGCACCGCAAGCACAAGCGCCTGCCTCCAGTGGCCCAGGCGTTCAAGGATTTCCTGCTGGAAGAAGGCCCGGCCCTGATCGAGAAGATCGTGCGCTACAACCCCAAGCCCGGAAGGCAGTTGAGCGATGCGCCGGTGAAGCGGAAAAGAAAAAACGCCACCGGCTGAAGTGCCGAGGCGTTTCTGCCAACCCAGCATGCACACTAGAACCGCTGAGTGAGTTGCAGACCAAAGCACCAAGCATCGCCGATGTTGGCTGAGTTGCCGTTTGAACTGATGCCGGTCAGATACTTTTCATTCAGCAGGTTTTTCGCGTACGCACTGAATGTAAAGTTGCGCGTCTGGTAGCCCGCCTGGGCATTGACAATTGTGAACGAATCAACGGCGGTAACAGGTCTGTTTGCGACCTCTCCCTTGCTGTAGTAGCCGTCTGTGAAAGATACGTCGCCGCCGACGAACCATCCGGATTGGCGCTTGTAGATCGCACCCAGCGATGCAGTCAGTGCTGGAGCTTCCGGAAACTCGTTCCCGGTTATGCTGGCACCGTTATACACGCCGTCCTTGAACTTCGTCTTCAGCAGGCCAAGGCCTGCATATACATCAAGCCCTGAATCGAGATTCCACCGCGCCTCAATTTCGGCACCATAGGATTCCGCCTGTCCTGCATTGATGGTGTAAGTGTATCCAGCACTAAGGATGGGATCCGGCACTGGAACGGGAACCTGCATATTGCTGTGATCGTAGTAGAAGACGTTGCCGTTGATCTGTAGCCGGTCATCCAGCCATTTGGAGCGATATGCCAGTTCGTAAGCCCACAACGTCTCCGACTCTACGGTGTTGATTGTTGTCGTACCGAGGATGTGTTCGGAAAACCCCGGACGATAGCCCTTGCTCGCTGTCAGGGCGATGTTCTGGTTTTCCGAAATCTCGAAAGCGAGGCCGATCTTGGGCAGGAACTCGGTGTTCGACACCGAACTTACCTCATCCAGCGTGGCATCAATCGTACCGGCCAGGACAACGCCCGTGACGTTGGCCGATACCTTGTCATGAAGCAGTCGCCCGCCCGCCAGAAGCGTCCATCGGTCCGTGAACTCGTAGCGTCCATCGGCATACACCGCCAACGATGTGCTCTTGTCTCTCGAATTGATCCTCTGAAGGGGAACTGTGTAGCCGAGGCCAAACACGTCCATTTCACTATCCCCCACGCTATGGCCTGAAGCGTAGCCTGCATACAGTCCAAGCACGCCGGAAAATGCGCTTTCCTCCGAACCATAGATCAAGCGAATGTCCTGCGAGAAATCCTCTCTGTCACGAGTGTCATCGCGGAAGAATGTCGCGGATCGTGGTGCGTTGATCTTCACTTTCGTGTCGACATACGAGGTAACCGACTGGATCGTCCAGTCGGGGTTGAACTCGTATTTCAGGTCCGCGATGTATCGGCTGACGGTGGTATCTCGAAACTCTTCAAATCCCGCGGTCACATACTCGCGGGCGAAAAAATCCGGGCCGGTGACTGTATTGTACGCAGGCTTGTCGTGCGTTCGGCTGACCGTAAATAAACCCGTGAAACCTGGCAGTGCACTTGGCGTGAAGAGCAGCTTGCCACGAAACTCCTCGAATTCTTCATCGCCTTGAGAGGCCCACTTCGGGTCGCTATACGAGATATCCTTGTCATCCCGGGCGACCTGGCCAGAAAGGCGGAACGCCAGTTGATCCTCGATGATCGGGGCGGAGACGGCGAAGGCCCCCGAATACAGGCCATCGCTGTCAATCTCCTGACGGAAGATCGCCTCTGGCTTGAAGGTTGGATCCTTGGTCTTGATGGCAACCGAGCCTGCCAGCGCATTGCGCCCCTGTAGGGTGGACTGCGGGCCGCGCAGGACCTCGATCTGCTCGACGTCCCACACACCTCTGGTGCCGCGGCGGGTCGCTTCGATGCCCTGCTCCGCGCCATCGACGCTTACCGAGATGACAGGATTGGATCGGCTGGGCTGCGTCGCGCCTTCGGCATTCATGCCGCGGATTGCGATGTTGGTGTTGCCGGAGTTCTCGAACATGCGAATATTGGGCGAACTGTTGAGAGCCTCATCGAGAGACTGCCGCACATAATCGTCCAACTCATCGGAAGTGACGAATTCGACGCTGGTGAAAGTGTTGAATGGGCTGCGCGCAAACTTCTCGCCACGGATGATGATCGGAGCCAGTACAGTCGCATCGATCCACGACTGTTCTGCCGTCGACAGCGCATTGGCTTCGGCCCGCGCCTGGCGCTCCAGCCCATAGCTACCATCCGCGCGCAAAACGGCTTCCAGTCCGCTGCCCTTCAGCAACTGGTCCAGCCCCTCCTGCACACCGTATTGCCCAGACAACCCGGCACTGCGCTTACCCTCCGTGTGTGTGCCATCGATCGAGATCAGAATCCCGGCTTGCGTAGCAAAGGCATTCAATGCCTGATCGAGCGTTCCTGCTGGTATTTGATATTGCCTGAGGCTCTGCGCAGCCTGTCCCGTCTGTTGCGCCTGCGATGCAGACGGCATGGTCGCCAGCCCCATGGACAGGCAGGCGAAAACCACAGCCTGCGACAAGACAGACAAAGTTGGCATGGAACGAGATGCCTTGCAATGACGGCGAATGAGTGACGATGACATGGTGCAGTTCCCCCCTGTTTTCAATGATGGATACAAGCTCCTGCAATGGAACCTTGTCTGTATCCCGAACGAGAAAGGAAAAGTGCTACGGCTTTCTGAAAAAATTATTCGGCCGATTGTTGCGGACCCACCGTGACCCAGTAGCGCGTGGCATAACTGACGCGAATCGGCAGTGTCTGCGCGAGTGCGCGCAAGGTCTGGTCGGTATCGCGCGCCGAATAGACACCGGAGACGATCAGCCCGGCCACGGCCGGATCGCAGCTCACGATGCCGCTGCGGTAGCGCGACAACTCTGCCAGAAAGTCATGCAAGGTCATGCGTTCTGCCACCAGCAGGCCACGCGTCCATTCGTGCGCGGCCATCAAGGCAGGCTGCGGTGCGTCGATGGCACGGCTATTGAACGATGCCTGCTGATTTGCATCCAGCCGCAAAGAATGCACTGCATTGTCTTGCGGCTGCAATTCGACAGCGCCCTTCTGCACCGTGACCAGTGAATGCTCCGCCTGCTGCCGTACCGTGAACTGTGTACCAATCGCACGTACCACACCTTGCGCTGTTTCGACCACAAAAGGACGTGCTGGCACTGCAGTGTCAGGCGCAGTGACAATATGAATTTCACCCTGCCGCAAGCGAATGCGGCGCAGGGCAGGATCAAAGACGATATCGACTGCGGTGGCGGTATTGAGGATCAGGTGACCGCCATCCGGCAGGGCCACCTCGCGCTGCTCGCCGCGGCCGGTGCTGGCATCGGCCAGTGCCATCTGCCATTGCGGCGTTCGCTGCGCAGCGTACAGGGCCACGCCGCTTCCGCCGACCAGCAGCAGGCTACGCAATACACGGCGGCGCGCCGTTTGCCGATACGCAGCGCGCAACACCTTGCCGGTCACGGGATCGGCCACATCCTGCAGGCCGGCATCGATACCCTGCACCTGCTGCCATGCACGTTGCTGCTCGGCACCGGCGGCGAGCCAGCGCTCGAAATCGTCGCGATCCTGCTTACTGCTCTCGCCGGACCAGAACGTCACCTGCCATTCGAGCGCCTGCTGCAGGATGACTGGCGATACGGAAGCACTCATGGCGTTATGCTCCACCCGGCAGGCAAACCAGGCAGGCTTGCGCGGCACGCAGCATGTACTTGCGCACGGTGGCCACCGACATGCCCATGTGATCGGCAATCTCCGAATAGGTCAGGCCATCGAAGCGCGACAGCAGAAAGGTTTCACGCACCTTGGCTGGCAGGGCATCGAGCATGGCATCGATGCGCAGCAGCGATTCGAGCACGATGGCGCGCTCTTCCGCAGACGACGCACAATGTACGGGCATGGATGCGAGCGCCTCAAGCCAGGCAGACTCAAGCATGCGTCGCCGATGCAGATCGACTACCAACCCCTTGGCGATCTGCGTCAGATGCGCGCGAGACTGTTCGGGCGCCGGCGATTGGCCGGACACCAGAATGCGCAGGAAAGTGTCGTGTGTGAGATCAGCCGCGTCGAAGGGATTGCCCAGCCGGCGGCGCAGCCAGCCCAGCAGCCAGTGATGGTGAGCTTGATAGAGCGCTTGCGAATCGAATGAGGAAGTTTCTGCAGGCAGGGTAACGCCGGGCTTCACGATATGGGAACGATTTTATATTGAGAATCGTTCTCATTTTATGGATGCCGCGATGATGTGGCAATCATGGCGTGGCATGGGGACAACAAAGACAGGCGTTGCCTTCTGGAGCGTACTCCTGACTCGCCCTTCGCGCTGGATTCCCGGCTGCCGTTATACGGGCAATCCCGTCAGGCCTTCTCTCAAACAACCTTGAGCACGATCTTGCCAATGTGCTGGCTGCTTTCCATCAATTCATGCGCCTTGGCGGCTTCTTCCAGATTGAAGACCTGATAAATGACAGGCTTGATCTTGCCGGATTCCAGCAGCGGCCAGACGCGCTCGCGCAGTTGCTGCGCAATCGCCGCCTTGAAGGCGACCGGGCGCGGACGCAACGTGGAGCCGGTGACGGTCAGGCGGCGCAGCAGGATCTGGCCGAGGCTGACAGTGGCCTTGTTGCCGCCAAGCAGCGCGATGAAGACCAGGCGGCCGTCGTCGGCCAGGCAGCGGATCTCGCGTTCGGTGTAGTCGCCTCCAACCATGTCGAGAATCACATCGACGCCCTTGCCATCGGTGGCTTCCTTGACGACCTGACCGAAGTCTTCCGTCTTGTAGTTGATGCCGCGCTCCGCGCCCAGCACTTCGCAGGCACGCGCCTTTTCGTCGCTGCCGGCGGTGGCGAACACGCGATGACCGAGCGCGGCGGCGATCTGGATCGCCGTCACGCCGATGCCGGAAGTGCCGCCCTGCACCAGCAGCGTTTCGCCCGGCGCGAGATGGCAGCGGTCGAACACATTGCTCCAGACGGTAAAGAAGGTTTCCGGCAGCGAGGCCGCTTCGATCGGGTCCATGCCTTTTGGAATCGGCAGGCATTGCGGTGCCGGCACCGTGCAGTATTCGGCATAGCCACCGCCCTGCGCCAGGCCGCAGACCATGTCGCCGAGCCTGAAGCCGCTGCCTTCGAGATCACCGCCGACCACCTCGCCCGCGACTTCGAGTCCCGGCAGATCGGACGCGCTCTTGGGTACCGGATAGTTGCCCGTGCGCTGCAGCACGTCGGGACGGTTGATACCGGCCGCGTGCACCTTGATCAGCAGTTCGCCGGCCTTGGGCTCGGGCATCGGGCGTTCGCAGAGTTTCAAGACATCCGCAGGGCCTGGCTGGGTGATTTCGATCGCGCGCATGGGAATCCTTTATCGATGACGACGTTGAAGGCAGCAGGATAGTCGATTATCGGAAGCGCTGCCAACGCAGCGCCCTACACCACGCGCCCAGCCATCGGCGACGATGGCGAGGCAGCGAACTTGCGGGCGATGCGGCCGGCAAGGAAAGCGTTGCGGCCGGCGTCGATGCCGAGCTTCATGGCGTGCGCCATGCGTACCGGGTCCTGCGCACCGGCAATCGCGGTGTTCATCAGCACGCCGTCGCAGCCGAGTTCCATGGCGATCGCTGCATCGGATGCCGTACCGACACCGGCGTCAACGATGACAGGCACCTTGCTCTGTTCGATGATGAGCGAGAGATTCCACGGATTGAGGATGCCCATGCCGGAGCCGATCAGCGAGGCCAGCGGCATGATGGCGGCGCAGCCGATGTCTTCGAGCATCCTTGCCTGGATCGGGTCGTCGCTGCAATAGACCATGACGTCGAAACCGTCCTTGACCAACGTTTCCGCTGCCTTGAGCGTTTCCGGCATGTTGGGGAACAGAGTCTTTTCGTCGCCCAGCACTTCGAGCTTGCAGAGCTTGTGACCGCCGAGGATTTCGCGGCCGAGCTGCAGCGTATAGACGGCGTCGGCGGCGTTGTAGCAGCCGGCGGAGTTGGGCAGCAGGGTAAATTCGGACGGCGGCAGCACGTCGAGCAGGCTCGGTGCATTTGGGTCCTGGCCGATGTTGACGCGGCGGATCGCGACAGTGACGATTTCTGCGCCGCTGGCGAGGCTGGCTTCGCGCGTCTGCGCGAGGCCCTTGTATTTCCCGCTGCCGACCAGCAGGCGCGAACGGTAGGCCTTGCCGGCAACGGTCAGTTGGGTATCGTTGAATGCGTTCATGATTGTCCTGCTTCAATAAAATCGATTTACATACCATCAAGACGAATACAAGCGCCGTGCCTGCCTTGATGGAAAAACAGGAAGGGCAGCCGGAGCCGCCCTTCCTCATTCAACCACCGCCGATGGGACGCACGATATCGACCCGATCGGCAGCCTGCAGACAGCACTGCGACCAGATGCCACGCGGTACGATCTCGCGATTGATTGCCACCGCCAGCGCATCGTTCTGCAACGATAGCGAGGCGATCAGATCGCCGACGGTTTGTCCTTCGTCGATCTGATAGCTCCATCCATTGAGTTCGATCTCCATCATCATTGCTTACGATAGAGCTCGGCACCGCTCTTGACGAATTCGACGGCCTTGACTTCCATGCCCTGCTTGAGCGCCTGGATTTCCGAGATGCCCTGGCTGGCCGCGTAGTCGCGCACTTCCTGCGTGATCTTCATCGAGCAGAAATGCGGACCGCACATCGAACAGAAGTGCGCGACCTTTGCCGAATCCTTGGGCAGGGTCTCGTCGTGGAATTCGCGCGCCTTGTCGGGATCGAGGCCGAGGTTGAACTGGTCTTCCCAGCGGAATTCGAAGCGCGCCTTTGACAGCGCGTTGTCACGAATCTGCGCCCCCGGATGTCCCTTCGCCAGATCGGCCGCATGCGCCGCGATCTTGTAGGTGATGATGCCGTCCTTCACATCCACCTTGTTGGGCAGACCCAGGTGTTCCTTCGGCGTCACGTAGCACAGCATGGCGGTGCCGTACCAGCCGATCTGCGCCGCGCCGATGCCGGAGGTGATGTGATCGTAGCCGGGTGCGATGTCGGTCGTCAGCGGACCCAGCGTGTAGAACGGCGCCTCATGGCAATGCTGGAGCTGCAAGTCCATGTTCTCCTTGATCAGGTGCATGGGCACGTGGCCCGGCCCTTCGATCATCACCTGCACGTCGTGCTTCCACGCGATCTGCGTGAGTTCACCGAGCGTCTTCAGTTCGCCGAGCTGGGCTTCGTCGTTGGCGTCGTAGATCGAACCCGGACGCAGGCCATCGCCGAGCGAGAACGAGACGTCATAGGCTTTCATGATCTCGCAGATGTCTTCGAAGTGCTCATAGAGGAAGGATTCCCTGTGATGCGCGAGACACCACTTCGCCATGATCGATCCGCCGCGCGAGACGATGCCCGTCATGCGCTTGGCCGTCAGCGGCACGTACTGCAGGCGCACGCCGGCATGAATCGTGAAGTAATCGACGCCCTGCTCGGCCTGCTCGATCAGCGTGTCGCGGAAGATTTCCCAGGTCAGGTCCTCGGCCTTGCCGTTGACCTTTTCGAGCGCCTGATAGATCGGTACCGTACCGATCGGCACCGGCGAGTTGCGAACGATCCATTCGCGCGTCTCGTGGATGTGCTTGCCGGTCGAGAGATCCATCACGTTGTCGCCGCCCCAGCGGATCGCCCACGTCATCTTTTCCACTTCCTCGCCGATCGAGGAAGTGACGGCCGAGTTGCCGATGTTGGCGTTGATCTTCACCAGGAAATTGCGGCCGATGATCATCGGCTCGACTTCCGGATGGTTGATGTTGGCCGGAATGATGGCGCGCCCCATGGCGATTTCGTTGCGCACGAATTCGGGCGTGATCTCGCGCGGGATGGCGGCGCCGAATGACTGACCCGGATGCTGGCGTCCCATCAGTTCGGCCAGCTTCTCGCCCTTGGGTCCCGAACGCTTGAGTTCTTCCAGATAGGCCTTGCGGTTCATGTTCTCGCGGATCGCGACGAACTGCATCTCGGGCGTGATGATGCCGCGTCGCGCGTAGTGCATCTGCGTGACGTTCTTGCCGGCAATCGCGCGGCGTGGCTTGCGATGCAGATTGAAACGCAGTTCGGCCAGCTTGGGATCGTTGAGACGTTCGATGCCGTACTGCGAGGTCGGGCCCGCCAGTTCCTCGGTGTCCTCGCGTTCGCGTATCCAGGGCAGGCGCGGCGTCGGCAGACCGGAGCGAATATCGATCTTCACGTCCGGATCGGTGTACGGACCCGAGGTGTCATAGACGTAGATCGGCGGATTCGTTTCCGCGCCGAACGAGGCAGGCGTGTCGGACTGCGTGATCTCGCGCATGGGCACGCGAATGTCGGGACGCGAACCTTCGATGTAAATCTTGCGGGAATTGGGAAGCGGCTGGATCGCGGCTTCATCTACCGTGGCGGTAGCGGAAAGAAACTTCGGATTGGCACTCATTTTGGCTCCTTGGCTAACTACAGGCTTGGAGCCAGCTAAGGAGGTGTGGAAGCAAACGAACGCACCTGCCGATCAGGTACGGACGCTCACTTCGTCAGCTTCCCTTCGCTGGCATTATCCAGATCAGGTTCAAGGGTTTTTCTCACCCGGCCGAACCAACTGCGTTCGGCCTAGGACCCCTAGCTATTTGCTTCTACTGCTTTTGTACTGCTTGTGCTGCATCGCGGTACGCATAGTCCCGTTCCAACGACAGCATCAGTCTATGAACTGCAGACCGTGCCGGCATTGACCGCGGTCAAACTTTGACGTCTGACATGAATGAATTGCCGCATCCTGCTCACATGCTCGCGCCGATCGCTTGCATATCGGCAATCCATTGATGTCAGTTCTGAAAAGCGGTCACCCGCCTTCCAGAACCGTCAGGCATTACTTGATCGTTGCGATGTGCAACAGGTTGGTCGTGCCCGATTCGCCGAACGGCAGGCCGGCCGAGATGGCGATGTAGTCGCCCTTCTTGGCAAAGCCTTCGCGTACTGCGGAGGTCACGGCTTCGCTGACCATTTCATCGACCGAATGCACGTCCTTGCCAACGATCGAGTGGATGCCCCACACCCATGCCAGGCGACGCGCGGTCTTGAGTTCCGGCGTGATGCTGAGGATGGAGGTGTTCGGACGCACGCGCGAGGCGCTCATGCTGGTGCTGCCGGACTTGGTGTAGGTCACGGTACCGGCTGCATTGATGGCGGAAGTGACATCGAGCAAGGCGTTGCAGATCGCATCTTCCGGCGTCGGGCGCGGTGCGACCTGTTGCGCGTCGAGCAGCTTGCGATAGACCGGATCGGCTTCCACTTCCTTGATGATGCTGTCCATCATCTGCACGGCACGCACCGGGTTCTTGCCGCTGGCCGATTCGGCCGACAGCATGACGGCGTCGGCGCCTTCGTAGATCGCGTTGGCGACGTCGGACGCTTCGGCGCGGGTCGGCATCGGCGACTCGGTCATCGATTCCAGCATATGGGTCGCGACGATGGTCGGACGGCCGTATTTGCGCGAAGCGCGGATGATTTCCTTCTGCGCGCGCGGCACTTGCGAGATCGGCAGTTCAACGCCGAGGTCGCCACGTGCCACCATCACGGAGTCCGATGCCTTGCAGATCGCATCGATGTCCAGCATCGCGGCCGGCTTCTCGATCTTCGACTGGATCAGGGCACGGTCGCCGATGATCTTGCGTGCGTCTTCGATGTCGGAGACTTGCTGCACGAACGACAGCGCCACCCAATCGACACCCAGCGACAGCGCGAATTCCAGGTCAACCAGATCCTTCGGCGTCATGGCCGGGATCGGCAGGATCGCGTCGGGCACGTTGACACCCTTGCGGTTGGAAATCTTGCCGCCGACGGTCACGCGCGTGACGATGCGGTCGCCCGAGTTGCTTTCGATCGCGACGCGAATCTTGCCGTCGTCGAACAGCAGGTTCTGGCCAGCCTTGACGGCGGCGAACAGTTCCGGATGCGGCAGATAAACGCGGGTTGCGTCGCCCGGGGTCTGGTCGCGGTCGAGCACGAACTGCTCGCCGGCGGTCAGCACGGCGGAGTCGCCGTTGAAGGTGCCCAGACGGATCTTCGGACCTTGCAGGTCGCACAGGATGGAAACCGGACGGCCGTACTTGGTTTCCAGGCCGCGCACGATTTCGTGACGGGCGCGGTGATCTTCGTGCGAACCATGGCTGAAGTTGAAGCGGAACATGTCCACGCCGGCTTCGAACAGCGCGCTGATGGTTTCGACGTCGCTGCTGGCAGGGCCGAGGGTAGCAACGATTTTGGCTTTGCGATTACGTCTCATGACAATCTTCTTCTAAAAGGAAAAATTAAAAACGGGCCGGCCGGGAACACTGCATTCCGGCCGGAGCATCGGGGGTTACAAAATCAGGATGGCGCGGAAGTCGTTGACGTTGGTGCGCGTCGGGCCGCTGACGATCAGGTCGCCGAGGCCGCTGAAGAAACCGTAGCCATCGTTGTTCTCGAGCATGGCCTTGGCACTCAGGCCCTTCTCTTCCGCACGCGACCAGGAGTCCGGCGTATAGATCGCGCCGGCGTTATCTTCCGAGCCGTCGATGCCGTCCGTGTCGCAGGCCAGTGCATAAATGCCGGGCGTGCCCTGCAGCGACACTGCCAGACTCAGCAGGAATTCCGCATTGCGGCCGCCGCGGCCCTTGCCGCGCACCGTGACCGTGGTTTCGCCGCCGGACAGGATCACGCATGGCTTGGCAAACGGCTGGCCGTACTTGGCGACCTGCTTGGCGAGCGCCGCGTGCACCATGCCGACATCGCGCGATTCGCCTTCGAGGTCGTTGGACAGGATGTAAGGCGTGATGCCGGCGGCGCGTGCCTTCTCGGCTGCCGCTTCCAGCGCATGCTGGGCGGTCGCCATCACGTGATGCTCGTTGCGTGCAAAACGCGCGTCACCGGGTTTCGGCGTTTCGCCGGCGCCGGATTCGAGATGCTGGCGCACGTTCTCGGGAATCTCGATGTTGTACTTCTTCAGGATCGCCAGCGACTGTTCGCAGGTGGTCGGGTCCGGCAACGTCGGGCCGGAAGCGATCACGCCCGGATCGTCGCCCGGCACGTCGGAAATCAGCAGCGTGATGACCTTGGCCGGCGCGCATGCGAGCGCCAGACGTCCGCCCTTGATGGCCGACAGGTGCTTGCGCACGCAGTTCATTTCGGAAATCGTGGCGCCGCTCTTGAGCAACGCCTTGTTCAATGCCTGTTTCTGCTCCAGTGTGATGCCTTCGCCCGGCAGGCTCAGCAGCGCGGAACCGCCGCCGGTGATCAGGCACAGCACGAGGTCGTCCTCGGTCAGGCCCTTGACCAGTTCCAGCATGCGGCCGGCAGCGGCGCGGCCGGCTTCGTCCGGCACCGGATGCGCGGCTTCGACGATCTCGATCTGCTTGCAGTCGGCGCCGTGCTCGTAGCGCGTGACGATCAGGCCTTCGACCTTGCCAGGCCACGTGTCTTCGACGACCTTTGCCATCGCCGCGGCGCCCTTGCCGGCGCCGATCACCAGCGTGCGTCCCTTGGCGGATTGCTTGGGCAGGTAGGCGGGCATGCACTGACGTGCGCTCACGGCCTCGACTGCGGTGTCATACAGGTCGTTCAAAAACTGGCGTGGATCAATCGACATGGGAGCAAATACTTTTAATGGGGTAAATCAAAATGAAAATTCGAACCGGCACTGCCACGATGCGCAATGCCGGTTCGATATCTGCAACTAACGCTGCAGTGGAACAGCGGTTGACGAATTACGCCTTGGCGATTTCGTGGTTCGACATGATCTCGATCGCACGGCACAGTGCCGAGTGATCCATGCCGGACAGGCCGTTGGCGGCGCAGGCATTCATCAGTTCCTGGGCGGCTGCGGTGTTCGGCAGCGAGATGCCCATCGACTTGGCGCCCTGCAGTGCCAGGTTCAGATCCTTCTGGTGCAGTTCGATGCGGAAGCCCGGGTTGAACGTACGCTTGACCATGCGCTCGCCGTGCACTTCCAGAATGCGCGAGTTGGCGAAACCGCCCATCAGCGCTTCACGCACCTTGGCCGGGTTGGCGCCGGCTTTCGATGCGAACAGCAGCGCTTCGGCGACTGCCTGGATGTTCAGTGCAACGATGATCTGGTTGGCGACCTTGGTGGTCTGGCCATCGCCGTTACCGCCGACCAGCGTGATGTTCTTGCCCATCAGTTCGAACAGTGGCTTGACGGTGCCGAAGGCAGCTTCCGAACCGCCGACCATGATCGTCAGCGAAGCGGCTTTCGCGCCGACTTCACCACCCGACACCGGTGCGTCCAGGTATTCGGCGCCGAGGTCGTTGACCTTCTTGGCGAAACCCTTGGTCGCGATCGGCGAGATCGAGCTCATGTCCACCACGATCTTGCCTTTCGACAGACCGGCGGCGACACCGTTTTCGCCGAACAGGACGGCTTCCACGTGCGGGGTGTCCGGCACCATGGTGATGATGACGTCAGCGTTCTTGGCAACTTCGGCGCCCGAAGCGCAGACCTTCGCGCCGCCGTCGATCAGTTCCTGCGCAGGCGCTTTCTGATCGTGAACGTACAGCTCGTGGCCACCCTTTTGCAGGTTGAGCGCCATCGGCGCGCCCATGATGCCCAAACCGATGAATCCGACTTTTGCCATGTTATTGACTCCTGATGTTTTGATGAAACGCGTCCGTAATGGTACGCGCTATGGTGTAGTACTTTTGTGACGAGGACGTGAAAGTCCGATAAACGTCATGGGCAGCCCGCAGACCGCCCATGATTTTTTCTTCTTACACGCCGTGCGCAGCGCGCCAGCCCAGACCTTCGACCGTGCCGGCTTTCGGTTTGTATTCACAACCGATCCAGCCCTTGTAGCCGATTTCGTCCAGATACTTGAACAGGAAGGTGTAGTTGATCTCACCCGTGCCTGGTTCGAAGCGACCCGGATTGTCAGCCAGCTGAATGTGCGGGATGACGGCCAGGTTGGCTTTCACCGTGTTCGCCAGTTCGCCTTCCATGCGTTGCATGTGATAGATGTCGTACTGGAAGAACAGGTTGTCCGAGCCGACCTTGGCGATGATGTCCAGGGTCTGCTTGGTGCCGGTCAGGAAGAAGCCGGGGATGTCGAAGGTGTTGATCGCTTCGATCAGCAGCGGGATACCCGCGGCCTTCAGCTTGTCCGCTGCGTACTTCAGGTTCGATACGAACGTCGCTTCTGCCTGCTCTTTCGACACGCCTGCCGGCACGATGCCTGCCAGGCAGTTGATGTGCTTGGTACCGAGCACCTTTGCGTATTCCAGCGCCTTGTCGACGCCTTCCTTGAACTCGGCCACGCGATCCGGGTGGCAGGCGATACCGCGTTCGCCACCGGCCCAGTTACCAGCCGGCAGGTTGTGCAGCACCATTTCGAGGTTGTTGGCTTTCAGTTTCGCCGCGACTTCCTCTGCAGGAAAATCGTAGGGGAACAGAAATTCGACACCCTTGAAACCGTTCTTGGCAGCTTGTTCAAAACGTTCCAGGAATGGAACCTCGTTGAACAGCATCGTCAGGTTGGCAGCAAGTTTCGTCATCGTATTACTCCTTTCCGGCCAGCGCGGGTTCGCCTTCCACCACGTCGATGATTTCTTCAAATTCGTTGATCGCGTTGATCTCGGTGCCCATGGCGATGTTGGTCACGCGTTCGAGGATGACCTCGACCACGACCGGCACCTTGAATTCCTTGATCCACTCCTGTGCTTTGCGCAGCGCAGGTTCGATTTCGCTCGGTTCGAACACGCGGATCGCCTTGCAGCCGAGGCCTTCGGTGACCTTGACGTGATCCACACCGTACGATGCGTTTTCGGTCGAGTTGATGTTGTCGAATGCCAGCGAGACGCAGTAGTCCATCGTGAACATGCGTTGCGCCTGACGGATCAGACCGAGGTACGAGTTGTTCACCAGCACGTGGATGTACGGCAGGTTGAACTGCGCGCCAACGGCCAGTTCTTCGATCAGGAACTGGAAGTCGTAGTCGCCGGTGATGGCAACGACTTCGCTGGCCGGATCGGCAACGCGCACACCCAGGGCGGCCGGAACGGTCCAGCCCAGCGGGCCTGCCTGACCGCAGTTGATCCAGTTACGCTCGTTATACACGTGCAGGAACTGGCCGGCAGCGATCTGCGACAGACCGATGTTCGAGACGTAACGGGTGTCCTTGCCGAACACCTTGTTCATTTCCTGGTACACGCGTTGCGGCTTGATCGGCGTGTTGTCGAAGTCGGTCTTGCGCAGCATCGTGCGCTTGCGCTTCTGGCACTCGGCGATCCACGCGTCGCGGTTCTTGAACTTGCCGGCGGCTTTCCATTCCTTGGCGACTTCGACCAGCAGGGTCAGTGCCGCTTTTGCATCCGACACGATGCCGAGATCCGGACCGAACACGCGGCCGATCTGGGTCGGTTCGATGTCGATGTGGACGAACTTGCGGCCTTGGGTGAAGACGTCGATCGAGCCGGTGAAGCGGTTGGCCCAGCGGTTGCCGATACCGAAGCAGAAGTCCGAAGCCAGCATCGTCGCGTTGCCGTAGCGGTGCGAGGTCTGCAGACCGACCATGCCGGCCATCAGCGGGTGATCGTCAGGCACGGTGCCCCAGCCCATCAGGGTCGGCACGACCGGCACGTTGACCAGTTCGGCGAACTCGCGCATCAGCGCGGTAGCGTCGGCGTTGATGACGCCGCCGCCCGAGATCAGCAGCGGACGCTCGGCTTCGTTCAGCATCGTCAGCGCGCGTTCGATCTGCTTGCGGGTTGCCGCAGGCTTGTAGACCGGCAGCGGTTCGTACAGGTCAGGATCGAATTCGATCTCGGCGACTTGCACGTCGAACGGCAGGTCGATCAGCACCGGACCCGGACGGCCCGAACGCATGATGTGGAAAGCCTGCTGGAATACCATCGGCACCAGGGCCGGCTCACGTACCATGACCGACCATTTGGTGACCGGCGACGAGATTTTCTCGATATCGACAGCCTGGAAGTCTTCCTTGTGAATACGGGCGCGCGGTGCCTGACCGGTGACGCACAGAATTGGGATCGAGTCGGCCGATGCGGAATACAGGCCGGTGATCATGTCGGTGCCGGCAGGGCCCGAGGTGCCCAGGCAGACGCCGATGTTGCCGGCTTTTGCACGGGTGTAGCCTTCTGCCATGTGCGATGCGCCTTCAACGTGGCGCGCCAGCACGTGAGCGATCGTGCCGTTTTTCTGCAGTGCCGAGTAAAACGGGTTGATCGCTGCGCCCGGCACGCCGAACGCCTGATCGATACCTTCCTTCTGCATAACCCAGACTGCTGCCTGGGCTGCGGTCATCTTTGCCATCATTACCTCCAGTGAACGAAATTTTTGCTGATACGTATACTAATTGCTGTGCAATTATTTGATAATAGAACTTTCGTTTAATCAATTAGATACTTAAAGTATCGAATGGATAAGCTCAAACAAATCGAGGCCTTTACCACCGCCGTCGATCAGGGAAGCTTTGCCGCCGCCGCGCTGGCGCTGCAGGTGACCCCGGTCATGGTCGGTCGCCGTGTCGATGCCCTGGAGAAACGCCTCGGCGTGCGGCTGCTGCATCGCTCGACGCGGCGCCTGGCGCTGACCGAGGAAGGCTCGGTCTATCTCGAGCATTGCCGCAAGCTGCTGTCGGAGCTCGATCAGGCGGAAAGCGCGATCTCCGCAGGCCGCCACAAAGTCACCGGCCACCTGATCGTTTCGGCTCCCGCTTCCTTCGGCCGGCTTCACGTGGCACCGTATGCCCCTTCTTTCTTGCAGCAGCATCCGGATCTGAAAATGTCATTCAACCTGACCGATCGCGTGGTCGATCTCGTGCAGGAAGGTTATGACATGGGGATACGCATCGGCGGCACCATCGAGCCCAACTTCGTGGCCGTCAAGCTGGCGTCCAACAAGCGCGTGGTATGCGGCACGCCGGAATACTTCGAGAAACACGGCAGGCCGAAGACACTGGACGATCTCGGCAAGCATAATTGTCTTGCGTTTAACTTGCAAGGCGGCCAGCAGCGCGGCTGGTACTTCAATCACCGCGGCAAGACGGTTTCGGTGCGCATCGACGGCAGCCTCGACTGCAACGACGGCGAACTGCTGCACCGCTGGATGACCGAAGGACTGGGCATCGCCTGGCGTTCCATGTGGGAAATCCAGAGCCAGCTCGAGAACGGCACGCTGGAAACCGTGCTCGACGAATACGCGATCCCCGAATACGACATCATGGCGGTCTATCCGCAACAACGCAACGTGCCGGCCAAGGTCCGGCTGTTCATCTGGCACCTGCAGGCCATGTACAACCAGCCGGGCTACTGGAGCAGGTAAGCGTTCACTCTTTACGTACTGCGAACACCGCACAAACAAAAAAGCCCGCTTGCGCGGGCTTTTTCATCTTCAGGCGGATCAGCCTTTCAGCGTCGTCAGCACTTCGTCCAGCATCTTCTTCGCATCGCCGAACAGCATGCGGTTGTTTTCCTTGTAGAAGAGCGGATTGTCGACGCCGGCGTAACCGGAAGCCATCGAGCGCTTCATGACGATGGTGGTCTCGGCCTTCCAGACTTCCAGCACCGGCATGCCGGCGATCGGGCTGTCCGGATCGTCCTGCGCATCCGGGTTCACGATGTCGTTGGCGCCAATGACCATGACGACGTCGGTATCCGGGAAGTCTTCGTTGATCTCGTCCATCTCCAGCACGATGTCGTACGGCACCTTGGCTTCAGCCAGCAGCACGTTCATGTGACCAGGCATGCGGCCAGCGACCGGGTGGATCGCGAAACGCACGTTGGCACCCTTGTCGCGCAGGAACTTGGTGATTTCGTTGACGGTGTGCTGGGCCTGAGCCACTGCCATGCCGTAACCCGGCACGATGACAATGCTCTTGGCTTCGCGCAGCAGTTCGGCGGTTTCCTGTGCGCTGACAGGCGTTGCTTCGCCGACCTGTTCCTTAGCAGCACCACCCGACTTGGCAGCACCCGAGCCGAAACCGCCGGCGATCACGCTGATGAAGTTGCGGTTCATGGCCTTGCACATGATGTACGACAGGATCGCACCCGACGAACCGACCAGCGCACCCGTCACGATCAGCAGGTCATTGCTGAGCATGAAACCGGTTGCCGAAGCAGCCCAGCCCGAGTAGCTGTTGAGCATCGACACCACGACCGGCATGTCGGCGCCACCAATGGCCATCACCATGTGAATGCCGAACAGCAGGGCGATTACGGTCATGATGATCAGCGGGGTCATGCCTTCCGAGACGGACTCGGCCTGGACGAACTGCACGCCAAAGTAGATGACGACCAGCAGCAGCACCAGGTTGAGCCAGTGACGCGCCGGCAGCAGCAGCGGTTTGCCGCCGATCTTGCCGTTGAGCTTGCCGAAAGCGATCAGCGAACCCGAGAACGTGATCGCACCGATCAGGATGCCAATGTAGATCTCGACGTCATGGATGGTCTTTTCCGCGCCTTCGAAATGCAGCGACGGATCGACATAGCTGGCGAAACCGACCAGTGCGGCAGCCAGACCGACGAAGCTGTGCATCATTGCGACCAGCTCCGGCATTTCGGTCATCTTGACGACCTTGGCTGCGTACAGGCCGATGGCGCCACCGATGACGAGGGCGATGACGATCCAGGCATAGCCGTCGGCGGTGACGCGCGGGCCGAACACGGTGGCCAGCACGGCAATCGCCATGCCGATCATGCCGTACAGGTTGCCGCGGCGCGAGGTTTCCGGGTGCGACAAGCCGCCCAGACTGAGGATGAACAGGATGGTTGCTCCAATGTAGGAGACAGTAGCCAGATTTGCAGACACTTGGGGTCTCCTTCTTAATTCTTACGGAACATGTCGAGCATGCGACGGGTCACGGCAAAGCCGCCGAACATGTTGATGGCGGTGAGGACGATGCCGAGGGCAGCCATCACCTTGATCAGCATTTCGGGACGCGTCACGCCTTCAGCCAGCGGCGGCGCCACCTGCACCAGCGCGCCGATCACGATGATCGACGAAATGGCGTTGGTCACGCTCATGAGAGGCGTATGCAATGCCGGCGTCACGTTCCAGACCACCATGTAGCCGATGAAGCAACCCAGTACGAACACGGTCAGATGGCCGAGGAACGCGGTAGGCGCGCCAAAGCCGATCAGGCCGAACAACAATGCTGCAAAAGCAAACATGACGACGACGCGCGTCGGCGACGACACCGTGGTGCTCGGACCATGGCCATGTGCCGGCGCAGGCGCGGCAGCAGGCTTGGGCTGTGCCGGAGCGGCCGACAGTTTGGGTGCCGGTGGCGGCCATGTCACGTTGCCCTGGTCGATCACGGTGGTGCCGCGAATGACTTCGTCTTCCATGTTCATGTGGATGGCGGCAGCGCCTTCGCCGGCCGGATCGACGCTGTTGGTCTTGATCAGGTCTTCCGACAGACGGAACAGGTTGGTTGCGTACAGCGTGGAAGCCGTCTTCGCCAGGCGCGTCGGCAGATCCTTGTACCCGATGATGGTCACGCCATGCACGGTCGTCACTTCGCCCGGAACGGTCAGCTCGCAGTTACCGCCCTGCTCGGCTGCCAGATCGACGATCACCGAACCCGGCTTCATCGATTGCACCATTTCAGCCGTGATCAGCTTCGGTGCAGGCTTGCCCGGGATCAGCGCGGTGGTAATGATGATGTCGACTTCCTTGGCCTGCTGCGCGAAGGTTTCGCGCTGGGCCTTCTGGAAGCCTTCCGACATGACCTTGGCGTAACCGCCGGTGCCGGCACCGTCTTCCTCGTAATCGACAGCGACGAACTCACCGCCCATCGAGATGATCTGGTCGGCAACTTCCTTGCGCGTATCGTTGGCGCGCACGATCGCGCCCAGGTTGGCAGCGGTACCGATCGCGGCCAGACCGGCCACACCGGCGCCGATCACGAATACCTTGGCAGGCGGCACCTTGCCGGCAGCCGTGATCTGGCCGGTGAAGAAGCGGCCGAACGCATTGGCGGCTTCGATCACGGCGCGATAGCCGGCGATGTTCGCCTGCGAGGACAGCGCGTCCATCTTCTGCGCGCGCGAGATACGCGGCACCGAATCCATGGCCAGCACGGTTGCCTTCTTGGCAGCCAGCTTTTCCATCAGCTCCGGATTCTGTGCCGGCCAGATGTAGCTGACCAGCGTACCGCCTTCCTTCAGCAGGCCGACTTCCTGCTCGTTCGGACCGCGCAGCTTGAAGATGATGTCGCTCTTGGCCCATACGTCGGCCGCGCTGACAATCTCGGCACCGGCGGCGCGATATTCATCGTCGCTGATGTTGGACAGATTGCCCGCGCCACTTTCCACTGCAATCGCATAGCCCTGCTTGATCAGCTTCTGCACGACCTCGGGAACGGTTGCAACCCGCGTTTCTCCGGGGAATGTTTCCCGCGGCACTCCTATAACTAAAGACATACCTTCTCTCTTAAGTTGTTTAAATTCCTGGTTGGATCAACGTGACCGGCACATGAATAAAAACCCGGTTCAAGCAGCTCAATGGCGCGACCGGGTTTTTTCTGGTGCTACAACGTGTTATTGCTGCTTCAGTCCCGTGATCCTGTTGTGTTCATCGACAAAAACGATCTTGGGCACATAGGTCTCGATCTCTTCGTCGCTCATCGGTCCATAGGTACAGATGATGAGCAGATCGCCGAGATGGGCACGGCGCGCAGCCGCACCATTGAGCGAAATCTCGCCGCTTCCCTTGACGCCCTTGATCGCATAGGTGGCGAAACGTTCGCCATTGTTCACGTTATACAACTCGATACGCTCGCCGACCTTGATATCAGCCGCGTCCAGCAGATCCTCGTCGATCCCGCACGAACCTTCATAGTGCAGATCGGCCTGCGTCACCGTCGCACGGTGGATCTTGGCCCTGAGCATGATGCGTTGCATGTTTCTTCCGTTTATTCAAACCTTGCCGGCGCCGTGTTTCGCGCAGACAAATCTATTCATTATGGCCGGCGCCTGCCGACTTGCCATCGGAGCCTGGCCCTTCAGGGCGCATCCGGGCAGGATCGTTACCGCATTGGAGCAGCCCGTTCGTCTGTCTTGCAAGAAAACGTCCTCGGCACGGCTTTCGCCGGCAGTCCGGAAAGCAAAGACGAGAGGATAAGCCCAAATGCCCGCCAAGCAAAGATTCGCGTTCTTTTTCGCGAAAAAACTCCGGCATTCTAGTACAAAATTAACAGCAGGGAAAACATTGCCGGCAAGTTGGCGCCGGGCACGTTAGAATTAAGGGTTATTCCGAAAGCCCTTATGTCCGATATCTGGAAACCATCCGTTACCGTTGCCGCCGTCATCGAACGTGACGGTCATTTCCTGCTGGTCGAGGAAGAGACCAGCGAAGGCATCCGCTTCAATCAACCGGCCGGCCATCTGGACCCCAGCGAGTCGCTGGAACAGGCCGTGGTCCGCGAGGCGATGGAAGAAACCGCCCACGAGTTCACCCCCACCGATCTGGTCGGCATCTATATGTCGCGCTACGTCTCGGCACGCACCGGGCAGGACATCACCTATCTGAGTTTCACTTTCTGCGGCAAGGTCGGCGCACGCCACGACCAGCCGCTGGATGTCGGCATCCTGCGCGCGGTCTGGATGAGCTACGACGAACTGGTGGCCTGCCAGGATCGGCACCGCAGCCCGTCCGTGCTGCAGCGCGTTGACGACTTCCTGGCCGGCAAGCGCATGCCGCTGTCCTATCTGATCACGCATTCGTCTGTCTATGATGTTGCCAAAGAGGCCATCAGTGGCTAAAAAGCGTGTCGTCATCGGCATGTCGGGCGGTGTGGATTCGTCTGTCTCGGCCTGGCTGCTGAAGGAGCAGGGCTACGAAGTCATCGGCCTGTTCATGAAGAACTGGGAAGACGACGACGATTCCGAATACTGCTCGACGCGCCAGGACTGGATCGATGCGGCCAGCGTGGCCGATGTGGTCGGCGTCGATATAGAAGCTGTCAACTTCGCCGCCGAGTACAAGGATCGCGTGTTTGCCGAGTTCCTGCGCGAGTACGAAGCCGGCCGCACGCCGAATCCCGACGTGCTCTGCAATGCCGAAATCAAGTTCAAGGCTTTTCTGGATCATGCCGTTGCGCTCGGCGCCGACCTGATCGCCACCGGCCACTACGCGCGGGTACGCGAAATCACATCCGGCCCCGATGCCGGCCAGGTGCAACTGCTCAAGGCAGTTGACGCCAGCAAGGACCAGAGCTACTTCCTGCACCGCCTGAACCAGGCGCAGCTGTCGAAGACGCTGTTCCCGCTCGGCGAGATCAGGAAGACCGAAGTGCGCAAGATTGCCGAACAACTGAAGCTGCCGAACGCGGCCAAGAAGGATTCGACCGGCATCTGCTTCATCGGCGAGCGCCCGTTCCGCGAATTCCTGAACCGCTATCTTTCCTATCAGCCTGGTCCGATGAAGACACCGGACGGCACCGTGGTCGGTGAGCACGTCGGCCTGAGCTTTTACACGCTAGGCCAGCGCAAGGGCATCGGCATCGGCGGCATGAAGACACACCGCAATGCCGACGGCACCAGCGACGCCTGGTACGTCGCGCGCAAGGATGTCGCCAACAACACGCTTTACGTGGTGCAGGGTCACGATCATCCGTGGCTGCTGTCGTCGGAGCTGTCGGCAGGTCAGATAAGCTGGATTGCCGGCACGCCACCAACCGATGAAGCCGTCTTTGCCAAGACGCGCTATCGCCAGTCCGACGTCGCCTGCCGCCAGCATACGGAAGCCGACGGCTTCTCGCTCTTGTTCGATGCGCCGCAATGGGCCGTCACACCCGGCCAGTCGGCGGTGCTGTATCAGGGCGACGTTTGCCTCGGCGGCGGCATCATCAATACCAGCGAAACCGCCGCCTGAATCAGGATGCGCCAAACAACAAAGCCGTCCTCGCGACGGCTTTGTTTTTCATGTGATCAATCTTCACTGGCAATGCAATTGCGGCCGCGCAGCTTGGCGCGATAGAGGCACCGATCGACGCCATCGATGAAGGAGGAAATGTCGTCGCCAGCCGCAGGAATGATGGCGCCGACACCCATGCTGATGGTCAGTATCTGGCTGACCTGCGATTGCGCATGCGCGATCTGTTCCTTGAAGATCAGACTGCGGCAGCGCTCCGCAACCTTGGCGGCGGATCCCTCGTCGGTTTCAGGCAGCACCAGCATGAACTCCTCGCCGCCGAAGCGCGCGCAGAAGTCGCGCGACCGCGTGGCAGCCGACGCCAGCGCCTTGGCGACACGCTGCAGGCAATGATCGCCCTGGATATGGCCGTAGCAATCGTTGTACTGCTTGAAATAATCGATATCGACCATGATCAACGCCAGCGGCCGCTTGTTGCGACGCGCGTTTTCCCATTCGAGCTCCATGACGGAATCGAACATGCGGCGGTTCGCCACACCCGTCAAACCGTCCTTGAACGACAGGGCCTCGAGCTCCCGCTGCATGTCGATCAATCTTGCCTCGGTCTTCTTGCGTTCGCTGATATCGAACATGAAACCGATCAGTGCCTCTACCTCGCCCTGTTCGTTCCGCACCACATGCACGACATCGCGTATCCAGACATAGCCGCCATCGCTCGTCAACGCGCGATAGTCGGCTTCGTGATCGATGCCATCCCTGGACTGTGAAATGCAGAAATTGACGACATTCTCGCGATCTTCCTCGTGAATCCGCTCCGCCCAGTCCTGTGCGCTGATCCAGCTGTCGGCCGACCATCCGAGTACGCTTTCGATTTGCGGGCCGATGTAGCTGAACTGCATCGTCTTCCAGTCTATTTTCCATGGAATCGCCCTCGTCGATTCCAGAAGAGTCTTATAGACCGCGCTATCAGCTTCCATGTCGCACCTGTTGAGACTTGTTTCGATCGCAGCCCGTATCCTTCTTCAGCCGCCTGCCGGCCAAGAATACAGGCGCCATTGAGCATGAGCAATTTTTTGCCGTTGTACACTGTGGTGCGGCGGCGTCATTTGTTCAGGCGCGCAATTCAGGAGACGTAATGCATTTGGTGCCCCTTCGTTACGCGGCGATGATTGCCGCGGTCGCGACTTTTATCTCGTCACTCACAGTCACTCTGGTGGTCGATAGCGGCTGGTGGTGGCTGGCCTTGCTGTCGGGCGCGCTGACCGTGCGCGGCATCATGGATATGCGGCAGAAAAACCACGCGCTGCTGCGCAACTACCCCCTGCTTGCACACTTCCGCTACCTGCTCGAATCGGTACGCCCCGAAATCCGCCAGTATTTTCTCGAGGAAGATGCGGCCGCCACGCCGTTCTCGCGCAACCAGCGCTCGCTCGTCTATCAACGCGCCAAGCAGGACATCGACAAGCGTCCGTTCGGCACCCAGCTCGACGTCTATCAGAGCGACTACGAATGGATCAACCACTCGATCAAGCCGGCCAAGGTCGGCTCGCATGACTTCCGCATCACCATCGGCGCCGACCGCGCGCATCCGTATTCCGCCAGCGTCTTCAACATCTCAGCGATGAGCTTCGGCTCGCTGTCGGCCAATGCGATCCGCGCCCTCAATCGCGGCGCGCAGATGGGCCGCTTCATGCACGACACTGGCGAAGGCAGCATCAGCCGCTATCACCGCCCCGAGCATCCGGACGAACCGGGCGGCGACCTGGTGTGGGAAATCGGCTCCGGCTATTTCGGCTGCCGTGACGAGCACGGCGGCTTCTCGCCCGAGCGCTTCGCCGCCAATGCGCGCCAGGCACAGGTGAAGATGATCGAGATCAAGCTGTCGCAGGGTGCCAAGCCCGGTCACGGCGGCATGCTGCCGGGGGCCAAGGTGTCGGCCGAGATCGCCGAGGCGCGCGGCATTCCGGAAGGCATCGACTGCATCTCGCCATCCTCGCACTCGGCCTTCGACACGCCGGTCGGCCTGCTGCAGTTCGTCGAGCAATTGCGCACGCTGTCGGGCGGCAAACCGACCGGCTTCAAGCTCGCGATCGGCCATCCATGGGAATTCTTCGGCATCGTCAAGGCCATGATGGCGACCGGCATCACGCCCGACTTCATCGTCATCGACGGCGGCGAAGGCGGCACCGGCGCAGCACCGCTCGAATTCACCGACCACGTCGGCGTGCCGCTGCAGGAAGCGCTGCTGCTGGTGCACAACACGCTGGTCGGCGCCGGCCTGCGCAACCGCGTCAAGCTCGGCGCCTCGGGCAAGATCGTGACTGCCTTCGACCTCGTGCGCACGCTCGCGCTTGGCGCCGACTGGTGCAATTCGGCGCGCGGCTTCATGTTCGCGCTCGGCTGCATCCAGTCGCAAAGCTGCCACACCGACCGCTGCCCGACCGGCATCGCCACCCAGGACCCGCTGCGCCAGCGCGCACTGGTGGTGCCGGACAAGGCGCAACGCGTGGCGAATTTTCACCAGAACACGCTCAAGGCGCTGGCCGAACTCATCGCTGCTGCCGGCCTCACGCATCCATCAGAGCTACGCCCGCATCATCTGGTGCGACGCGTTTCGACTAACCAGGTCAAGCTGGTGTCGTCGCTGCTGCCCTATCTCGAACCCGGCCAGCTGCTCACCGAAGCCGATGCCAGCTCCGTACGCCCTCTGCCCGAAGTCTTCGCACGCTACTGGCCGGTTGCACAGGCCGACTCCTTCAATCCCATCCACTGATTTCGCCCCATCCCGGTGCATATCTCCATGCACCGGAACCCCGCAACCACACTTACTTTCCCGCCATCAAGCGTCTTCACGCTTTCTTAAGCTCTCCACACCACAAATCCCGAAAAAAACTTGCATTCCTTTTTTAATTGGAGAATAATCTAAACAAGAATTGTTCTCATTTAATAAAGAGGATATAATGGCACTCACGGCACAACACAATGCACAGCAAACCCGCCTCTCCGCTCCACGCGCCCAGGCGACCGACAAACCAATCGAACGGATCAACAGCCGCGACTTGTTCCGGCAGATGCGGGAAGTTGAAATTGCACACGAAGGGCGGATCTATCGTCTTCGTCTGACTCAGCTCAACAAGCTGATTCTGACGGCCTGACCGCACTTCGCGACCAGCCAGCCCGCACGGCGACGATCTTGTCGTGCCAGCCAGCCAAACCAACCCACAAGGAGAGTTTGATGGCAAACGAAACAGCGGCGCGTGCATTGCAGGAACCGACGACGGCATCGGCGCAGCCGGAATTGCTTGTCTCGGCAGTGTTGCACCTGATGTCGCAATACACCGCGAACAATCAGGAAAGCAGTTCGTGCATCAAGCTGGCCTCGGTGATCGAGCGTCACCTGAAGGCTTTGGCTGATCTGCCCGATCTGGCCCCGGTACTGCGTGCGACCTGCCAGCAGTTATCGGAACAATGGGCAATGGTGGTGGAGCGGGCAATGCCGCCGCCACCGGAGAAGTTCGGAATACTGACGCGCCTGGTAGCAGGCAGTCGAATGAACTAGGAAACAGATACAGATGCAAACGATGCCGGCCTCGATGCCGGCTTCGCACATAGAAAGTACTTACATTTTTAGTTTTTTTAACCTAAAAAAGAAGACGCAAGAGGCATCGGATGATTGTTTGTGTTTGCAACAATGTTTCTGAAAGAAAAATTCGTCAAGCGGTTGATGGCGGCCTGACCAGGATGTCAGAATTACGCGATCAACTCGAGGTCGGCACATGCTGCGGGAAGTGCAATTCCTGCGCAAAACGCGTTCTGCGCGATCACCTGGCCGTACAAAATTCCGTTCAGCCCATCATTTTTACAGCCATGGCCGCATAAGCACTTTTTTATGAATGCATCATCAATGTCGTCTTCAGCACCAACACCGCTGCTCACACCACAAGTCTTCAACCAGCTACGCAGATATCTTCCTCTCCTGCTAGTCATCGGCCTGCACGTCGCACTGTTCTATGCGTTGCGCAGCGGCCTCGTGCATCAGGTCGCGCAGACGCTGCCGCGCGAGATCTTCGCGACCTTCGTCACGCTCGAACCGCCGCCGGAACCCAAGCCGCAGCCCGCGCCACCGAAAACCGTTCCCGTCGTCCAGAAACCGGTCGTCAAGCCAAAGCCTCGTCCCGTGATCACGCCGGAACCCTCGCCGCAGGCCATCACGGAAGAGCTGCCGCCTGAAGTGCCGCAGGAACAGGAATCCAAGGAACCGCCGATGGATGTGGCACCGACCGCACCGCCGGCACCGGCCGCACCGGCCATGCCCAAGATCATCTCGGGCGTTTCCTATATCAACGCACCGCGCCCGGTCTATCCGCCGCTCGATGCGCGCATGGGCAATGAAGGTACCGTCATGCTGCGCGTCCTGATCAACGAAAAAGGCAAGGCCGAACGCGTGGAAATCCAGAAATCCTCCGGATCATTGCGCATGGACGATTCTGCGCGCGAGGCGGTCATGCGGGCCTTGTTCAAACCGTATATCGAAGATGGCCGGCCAACCCCCGCGTTTGCCATCGTCCCCATCAATTTCACTTTAAACAGGTAAGAAGGAAACATCATGGAAGCAGTCAATCCGTACGGTCTCGAAAGTTTGTGGGCACAAGGCGACATGATCATCAAGACAGTCGCCGTCCTGCTGGTGGCAATGTCGATCGCCTCGTGGTACGTCATCATCAGCAAGGCAATCCAGCTGTGGCAGTATCGCCGTGCAGCACGCGCCGCCGGTCATGAATTCTGGGACGCCACCAGCCTCGAGGAAGGCACTACTTCGCTCGGCACCAACAATCCGTTCGCAGAAATCGCCGAAGCCGGCAAGACCGCGATGCGTCACCATGAAGCGCACAAGGGTCACCTGCACGATCAACTGTCGGTCAGCGACTGGATCACGCTGTCGCTGCGCCAGGCAATCGACGAATCGGCCGGCAAGCTGCAATCGGGCATGGCAGTGCTGGCTTCGGTCGGTTCGACCGCACCGTTCGTGGGCCTGTTCGGCACCGTGTGGGGCATTTACCACGCGCTGGTCGCCATCGGCACCTCGGGTCAGGCCAGCATCGACAAGGTCGCCGGTCCGGTCGGTGAAGCGCTGATCATGACCGCCATCGGTCTGGCAGTGGCAATTCCCGCCACCTTCGGCTACAACGCGCTGGTGCGCGGCAACAAATCGCTGATCGCCAAGATGAACAAGTTCGGCTTCGACCTGCACGCCCTGTTCGTCACCGGCGCCCGCGCCAACGATACCGGCACCAACGGTCCCAACGGCACCAAACTGGTCGCAGTCGGAGGCAAATAATGGCAATGGGTTCTCTGTCCGACGAGGACGATTTCAATCCGGAGATCAACACCACGCCGCTGGTCGACGTGATGCTGGTGCTGCTGATCATCTTCATCATCACGATCCCGGTCATGAATCACGCCGTCAAGCTGGACCTGCCACGCGCTGCCAGCCAGCCGAACGAGGTCAAGCCGGAAACCATCAGCCTGTCTATCGACGCTGACGGTCAGGTGTTCTGGAACGGCGAGCTGATGAACGACGCAGACCTGGCCAGCCGCATTGCCGACGCAGCCAAGGTCACGCCGCAGCCGGAACTGCATCTGCACGCCGCCCGCACCACGCAGTACGAGAAAGTGGCGCAGGTAATGTCGGCAGCGCAGGCAGGCGGCTTGAGCAAGATGGGATTCGTCACCGAAACGCCGAAATAAACCTCGCGCTTTCCTTTCGCAAAAAGCGCCGCAACGGTTTCGTTGCGGCGCTTTTTTCTTGGGGCGGAAGATCATCCATTGCCGCACGCCCGTTCCATCGGCAATCGCCGCAAACCCGCGCCACGCCTTGCTTGCAGCAATAGAAACACGAATGATTCCGGCTAACAAAATGCAGGCAAAATGGCACAAAATCGCTCTTCTTCGACTATCATGTGCGCCTGACTGATGCATGGGTTTCCTTTGCATCCCCATCATCCCACCGAACAGAGGCCCCCCATGAAAGGCGACAGCAACGTCATCAAGCTGCTCAACGCGCAGCTCACCAATGAACTCACCGCGATCAACCAGTACTTTCTGCATGCACGCATGTACAAGCACTGGGGTTTCGAAAAGATCGCCAAGAAGGAATACGAGGAATCGATCGGCGAAATGAAGCACGCCGACAAGCTGATCGACCGCATCCTGATGCTCGACGGTCTGCCCAACCTGCAAGCGCTGCACAAGCTGATGATCGGCGAAACCACGCCGGAAATGCTGGGCTGCGATCTGGAGCTGGAAAAGGCCGCACAGAAGACCGTCAAGGAAGGCATCGCCGCCTGCGAAGCCGTCGGTGACTACGTCTCGCGCGAACTGTTCCAGTACATCCTGGACGACACCGAGGAACACATCGACTGGCTGGAAACCCAGCTCGACCTGATCGAGAAGGTCGGCATCCAGAATTACCTGCAGGCACAGATGATCACGGAAGAATAAGATTTGTTGCCGGAATGAAAAGGGACGCTTCGGCGTCCCTTTTCTTGTTCGGCGACCTGCCTTTATTGCGGCAGCGTTTCCTTGAACGATGGGCGTTCGGACAATTTCTCGAACAGCTTTTCGAGCGCCGGATACTCGCCACGCCAGACGATTTCGGGAAAACGAAAATCCAGCCAACCCAGCACACAGCCGACGGCCACATCGGCCAGACTGTAATGCGTGCCGGCGCAGAATGCCTTGTCCTTGAGCCCGGTTTCCATCGCCTGCAAACCGCTCGTGATCTTCGTCATCTGGCGGTCCATCCACGACTGGCTGCGTTGCTCTTCGGGCCGCAATGTCCTCTCGAGGCGCAGCAGCATGCCGGCATCGAGCACGCCGTCGGCCAGCGCTTCCCAGCACTTGACCTCGGCACGCTCGCGGCCGTTCGGCGGAATCAGCTTGCCGACCGGCGTCAGGGTATCGAGATATTCGACGATCACGCGCGAATCGAACATCGCGCCGCCGTCTTCCATCACCAGGCAGGGCACCTTGCCGAGCGGATTGGACTGCTGAATCGTGGTATTGGGCGACCACACGTTCTCGAGCACGAAGTCGTATTCGATCCGCTTTTCCAGCATCACTATACGGACCTTGCGCACATAAGGACTGCCGAGGGAACCAATCAGTTTCATGGATGCGTAGCGTCAAAAATCGGAAGGCGATTATACCGTGCGCACCCCGAAAAACGCGGCATACCCCTGTCGGCAACAGTGCGGTTTTGCAACGGGCAGCGGTGGTAGAATAACGCCTTGCTTTTTCGCCGGCGGCGACCCCGATCGCCCTTCCGTTCCGGCGTGCATCGTTCATCCACGTCATCGCGTTCTACGCTCATCCATCATGTCGCTTTCCGCCCTTTCTGCCCTTTCGCCGCTGGACGGCCGCTACGCCGCCAAGACCGACAAGCTGCGCCCCATCCTGTCCGAATCCGGCTTCATGCATCATCGCGTGAAGGTCGAAATCGCATGGCTGCAGGCGCTGTCCTCGGCCAGCTTCGCCGAGATCAAGCCATTCTCCGCCAGCGCCAACGCCCTGCTGGACAAGCTGGCAACGGAATTCACGGAAGCCGATGCGCAACGCATCAAGGACATCGAAGCCGTCACCAACCATGACGTCAAGGCGGTCGAGTACTGGCTCAAGGAACAGGTCAAGGATGTGCCGGAACTGCTGGCTGCGACCGAATTCATTCACTTCGCCTGCACTTCGGAAGACATCAACAACACCTCGCACGGCATGATGCTCAAGGCCGCGCGCAACGACGTGCTGCTGCCGGCGCTGCAGGCCGTGATCGACAAGCTCACGCAACTGGCGCACGACAATGCCGAACTGCCGATGATGTCGCGCACGCACGGCCAGCCGGCCAGCCCGACCACGCTTGGCAAGGAAATGGCCAATGTGGTGGCCCGACTGAAACGTGCCGCAGAGCGTATTGCCAATGTACAAATCCTCGGCAAGATGAACGGCGCGGTCGGCAACTTCAACGCGCATCTGTCGGCCTACCCGAATACCGACTGGCAGGCATTCTCGAAGGACGTCATCGAGAGCCGTCTGGGCCTGACCTTCAACCCCTATACCATCCAGATCGAGCCGCACGACTACATGGCCGAGCTGTTCGATGCCATCGCGCGCGCCAACACCATTCTGCTCGATCTCAACCGCGACATCTGGGGCTACATCGCGCTCGGCTACTTCAAGCAGAAGACCAAGGCCGGCGAGATCGGCTCCTCGACCATGCCGCACAAGGTCAATCCGATCGACTTCGAGAATTCCGAAGGCAACCTCGGCATGGCCAATGCCGTGCTCAAGCACATGGCAGAGAAGCTGCCGGTTTCGCGCTGGCAGCGCGACCTGACGGACTCCACCGTGCTGCGCAACATCGGCGTCGGCTTCGGTTATGCGCTGCTGGCCTACGACAGCTGCCTGCGCGGCCTCAACAAGCTCGAGGTCAATCCGGAACGCATCGCACAGGACCTCGACGACACGTGGGAAGTGCTGGCAGAACCGGTGCAGACCGTGATGCGCCGCTATGGCATCGAGAACCCGTACGAACAATTGAAGGACCTCACGCGCGGCAAGGGCATCTCCAGGGAAGACATGCAGGCCTTCATCGCCACGCTGGCGATTCCGCAGGAAGCCAAGGACCAGCTGCTGGCGATGACGCCGGCCAGCTACATCGGCTACGCCAGCAAGCTCGCCAAGGCGATCTAACCCGGCGGGCCGGGGTCGTCAGCAACGACGATTCCAGGATCCGGCAACTTTTCACCGCGCATCCGTCAGAAGCCGTGCAACCCTCTCAACGAACGGGCTGCACGGCTTCTTTTGTTTTGCTATATTCGTTCTAATTAGAACTGTTTAAGAAAAATTCAAGCCATGTCCGCCCGCGCCCCTCGCTATACCCTGACCGCCATCGCGTTGCACTGGCTGATGGCGATCGCGATCATCGCGACCTTTCTGCTCGGATTGACCATGGTCGATATCCCCGGCATCACACCGACCAAACTCAAGTACTTTTCATGGCACAAGTGGGCGGGCATCACGATTTTCGGTCTGGCCTGCCTGCGGCTGCTGTGGCGTCTTACGCATGCGGCGCCAGCCTATGCCTCGCCCATGCCCGCCTGGCAGCATGCGGCAGCCCATCTGGCACATGGACTGCTCTATGTGCTGATCTTCGCCATTCCGCTGTCCGGCTATTTCTACAGCCTCGCAGCCGGCGTGCCCGTCACCTATCTGGGCATCTGGCCGATGCCGGTCTGGATCGCCCCCGACCCCGAATTGCGCGCGCTGCTCAAGCTCGTGCATTACTGGTTGAACATGCTGCTGCTCGGCGTGTTCGTTGTGCATGTGCTCGCCGTCGCCAAGCACCAATTCATCGACAGGGACCGCACGCTGCAACGCATGCTGCCCTGATCCCTCATCCCGAAAGGATTCCCATGTTCGCAAGCAAACCCGTACGCTGGATCGCCCTCGCCGGCCTTGCCCTGGCCCTGCCTGTGCTCGCAGCCACCGCTCTCAAGGCCGATGCCGCCAAAAGCAAGGTCACCATCACGTTCAAGCAGATGAACGTGCCGGTCGATGCGCAGTTCAGGAAATTCACCGCCGACATCGCCTATGACGCGGCCAAACCCGATGCATCGAAAGCCAATGTGGAAATCGACGTCGCCAGCTTCGATCTCGGCGACCCGGACTACAACAAGGAAGTGCAGAAGAAGGAATGGTTCAACACCGCGCAGCATCCCAAGGCCACCTTCGTCTCGACCCAGATCAAGCCCGGCGCCGCCAACAAGCTCGATGTCAGCGGCAAGCTGACCATCAAGGGCAAGACCACCGATGTGAGTTTTCCGCTGACGGTCGGAAAAGACGGCGCAGCCCAGGTGTTCGAAGGCACGCTGCCGATCAAGCGCCTGACCTACGGCATTGGCGATGGCGAGTGGAAGGACACCAGCATCGTCGCCGATGAGGTCACCATCAAGTTTCGTGTCGTTGCGCAGTAAATTGCATTCCCCGCAGTTTCATCATTCACACCAACAGGAGCCTCTACCCATGAAGTCGAAAATCGCCCTGCTCTGCCTGCTCGCAGCCGGCAGCACCTCTGTCTTCGCGCAGACCTACAACATCGAGCCCAGCCATACCTATCCGAGCTTTGAAGCCGATCACATGGGCATCTCGTTCTGGCGCGGCAAGTTCAACAAGACCAGCGGCACCGTGGTGCTGGACCGCGCCGCCAAGACCGGCTCGCTCGACATCGCCATCGATGCGGCATCGATCGATTTCGGCCACGACAAGATGAACGAGCATGCCCGCAACGCCGATCTGTTCAACGTCGAGAAATATCCGACCATCACCTACAAGAGCAAATCGATCAAGTACAAGGGCGACACGCCTTCGGAAGTCGATGGCGAACTGACGCTGCTGGGCGTGACCAAGCCCGTCAAACTGACCATCAACTCGTTCAAGTGCATCGAACATCCGATGCTCAAGCGCGAAGTATGCGGCGCCGATGCATCGGGCGAATTCAAGCGCAGCGATTTCGGCATGAACTACGGCCTGCCGCGCTTCTCGCCCAACGTGAAGCTGGCCATTCAGGTGGAAGCCCTGAAAGCCGACTGATATCATTGACGTCAGCGACATCGGGGCCGACGGCATGGACGTCGGCCTTTTTTCATTCGATATTCAGAGAAAAATGCGTGAACGTTATCTTCGCAGCATCCGGCTTCTCGCAGAGTGCTATCAGGCATTCGAACGACTCGCGCACGGCAACCTGCGCCGTCGCACCGGCCTCACGCCGGCCCAGTTCGACATCGTCGCCACCCTTGGCAATACGGCCGGCATGACCTTCAAGGAACTGGGCGAAAAGACGCTGATCACCAAGGGCACGCTGACCGGCGTGGTCGATCGGCTGGAAGAGCGCAAGCTGGTCACGCGCGTCACGCAACGCGAGGATCGGCGCTGCACGATCGTGCGCCTTACCGAGAGTGGCGAACGTGAGTTCGAACGTATCTTTGCGCCACACGTCGCCTATTGCAAGCAACCGTTCCTCGAATATGGCGAGCAGGACTTCGAGGCCCTTGAACGGCAACTGACCAAACTGCGCAATCATCTGCAGCAGGAAGACCGTCTTTCCTGCAACGGGAACGAGACCGACCAGATCGGTTAGAATGAGTGCGGGTGTTGGTACCGCATCGGGCGGCGCAACAGGTTAATGCGATGGTCGGGCCGCCACGCGGAGATCGCACGACCATGACCCGACCCTCGCCCCGGCAGTCCCTGCCGCGCGCGCAACGCCTTGCCGAACGCGCCTTTTCCACCCTCGAACGTTTCCTCCATATCGAAGCCTTCAGCGGCATGGTGCTGCTGGCCGCGGCTGCGCTTGCCCTGCTGCTGGCCAATTCGCCGCTGGCAGCGCACTACCACGCCTTCTGGCATGCGCCATTGAGCCTGGGTGTCGGTGCATGGCATTTCACGCAATCACTGCATTTCTGGGTCAACGACGGTCTGGTGACCATCTTCTTTCTCGTCGTCGGCATGGAAATCCGCCGCGAGATTCACGAAGGCGCGCTCGCCAGCATGCGGCTGGCGGCACTGCCGTTGATCGCGGCCGCCGGCGGCGTCGCGGTGCCCGCCCTGCTCTATCTGCTCGTCAACGGCGGCGGTGCACACTGGCAGGGCTGGGCGGTGCCGACCGCTACCGACATCGCCTTTGCGGTCGGCGTACTCGCACTGCTGGGCCGCTCGATTCCGGGGAATGTGCGCGTCTTCCTGCTAGCGCTGGCGATCATCGACGACATCGCGGCGGTCATCACCATCGCCCTCTTCTATTCGGGCGGACTGGACTACAGCGGCCTGTTCGTCATCGGCGCCGCGCTGCTGATGATCTGGGCCATGCAGTCAATCGGCATCGGCACGGCATGGGCCTATCTCGTTCCCGGTGCGGTGCTGTGGCTCGGCCTGCTGCAGACCGGCGCCCATCCCACGCTGGCAGGCGTGATGCTGGGCCTGATGACGCCGGTACTGCCGGCACGCACCCGCAGCCAGCCGCTCGACAGCGCCACACAGGCACTGCAGGAGCTGCGCATGCAGCTATCCTCATCGGAAGCGCCATACCGCTTTTCGCAATCGCTCAAGCAGCTCCGGCTTGCACAACGCAACCTGCTGGCCCCCGTCAGCCGGGTGCAGATGGCACTGCATCCGTGGGTTGCCTATGGCGTGATGCCGGTGTTCGCGTTGGCCAATGCCGGCGTCAGCCTCAACGGCATCGACCTGACGCTGGACGGTGCGCAAACGGTCATGCTGGGCACCGCCGCTGCGCTTGTGCTCGGCAAGCCGCTGGGCGTGATCGGCGCCAGTTTCATCGCCGTGCGCTCCGGACTGTGCAGTCTGCCGCCGCACGTGACATGGGCCGGCATCACGCTGGTCGGCCTGCTCGCAGGGATCGGCTTCACGATGTCGATCTTCATCGCCACGCTGGCCTTCGACTCGGCTGCCCTGCTGGATGCGGCCAAGCTTGGCGTACTGCTTGCCTCGCTGACGGCGGCAGTCGGCGGACTGGCGTGGGGCGTGATTTACGCCAGACGAAGGGGCTGACGCATCCGCATACTGGAAATGAAAAAAGCCGGCGATTGCCGGCTTTTTGTCGATGCGCCGTGTGTCGTCAGACCACCGCGCCGTCGTTTTCGGTCTTTTCCTTGACCGGCTTCAGCAGGTCCTCGCGCTTGACGCCCAGCCACATCGCGATCGCGGCCGCCACGAACACCGACGAATAGATGCCGAAGCAGATGCCGATGGTCAGCGCCATGGCGAAGTAGTGCAGCGTCGGGCCACCGAAGAAGAACATCGACAGCACCATCAGCTGCGTCGAGCCGTGGGTGATGATGGTCCGCGAGATGGTGCGCGTGATCGCGTGGTTCATGACCTCGACCACCGACATCTTGCCGAGGCGGCGATCGCGGAAGGTTTCGCGCACGCGGTCGAACACGATCACCGATTCGTTGACCGAGTAGCCGAGCACCGCCAGCACTGCGGCCAGCACGGTCAGCGAGAATTCCCATTCGAAGAAGGCGAAGAAGCCGAGGATGATGACCACGTCGTGCAGGTTGGCGAAGATCGAGGCGACCGCGAACTTCCATTCGAAGCGGAACGCCAGGTAGATCATGATGCCGATCACCAGCATGCCAAGCGCCATCAGGCCGTCGTGCGTGAGTTCCTCGCCGACCTGCGGGCCGACGAACTCGACGCGCTTGAGATCGACGCCTGCATCCTGCGCCTTCAATGCACCCATCACGCGTTCGCTGACCTGCGCGGTGTTGACGCCTTCCTGCACCGGCAGGCGGATCAGCACGTCCTGCGCGGTGCCGAAGCTCTGCACCTGCATGTCGGTATAGCCGAGCCCGCCGAGCTGCTTGCGCACGTTCTCGAGATCGGCCGCCTGCTTGTACTGTACTTCCATGACCGTGCCGCCCGTGAATTCGATCGACAGGTGCAAGCCCTTGGAGAACAGGAAGAATGCCGCCAGCAGGAACGTGCAAATCGAGATCACGTTGAAAACCAGCGCATGGCGCAGGAACGGGATGTCTTTCTTGATCCGGAAAAATTCCATCACTTACCTCTTGTGCGATCGCCCTGCATGCATTGGCGGGGCGATCCGTTATTGATCAGTTCAATATTCTGTTCATCCAGACCGGCTCAGTCGGCCGGCTTCCATACCTGGCCGATCGAGATCGTCGACAGGCGCTTCTTGCGGCCGTACCAGAGGTTGACCACGCCGCGCGAGACGAACACCGACGAGAAGATCGAGGTCAGGATGCCCAGCGCATGCACCACCGCGAAGCCGCGCACCGGACCCGAACCGAAGATCAGCAGCGCCAATGCCGCAATCAGCGTGGTGATGTTGGAGTCGAGAATGGTGGCCCAGGCGCGGTCGAAGCCGAGCGCGATCGCCGCCTGCGGCGTCTGCCCGGCGCGCAATTCCTCGCGGATGCGCTCGTTGATCAGCACGTTGGCGTCGATCGCCATGCCGAGCGTGAGCGCGATTGCCGCGATGCCGGGCAGCGTCAATGTGGCCTGCAGCAGCGACAGGATCGCCACCAGCAGCATCACGTTGACCGCCAGCGCGAACACGCTGAAGATGCCGAACATGCGGTAATAGATGATCATGAACACCGCCATCGCGACGAAGCCCCACAGCACGGAGTGGAAGCCCATCGAGATGTTCTCGGCGCCGAGCTGCGGGCCGATCGTGCGTTCCTCGATGATTTCCATCGGCGCTGCCAGCGAACCGGCGCGCAGCAGCAGGGCCAGATCGCTGGCTGCTTCCGACGAACCCATGCCGGTGATCTGGAAGCGCGAGCCGAGCTCGTCGCGAATCGTGGCGACCGTCAGCACCTCGCCCTTGTTCTTCTCGAACAGCACGATCGCCATTGCCTTGCCGACGCGCGTGCGCGTCGCTTCGCGCATGCGGCGGCCGCCGTCGCCGTTCAGGTCGATGCTGACCGACGGCTGCTGGTTCTGATCGAAGCTGGCCGAAGCGCTGGAAATGTATTCGCCCGTGATGATCGGGTCCTTGTAGAGCACCACCGGCGCGTTCTTGCCGACGCGGAACAACTCGGAACCGAACGGGATCGCCGCCGTTTCCTCGGCGCCGCGCGTCACGGTCTCGTCCACCAGGCGCACTTCGAGGGTGGCGGTCTTGCCGATGATGTCCTTGGCGCGCGAGACGTCCTGCACGCCCGGCAATTGCACGATGATGCGGTCGGCGCCCTGGCGCTGGATCACCGGCTCGGCCACGCCGAGTTCGTTGACGCGCTTGGACAGCGTGGTGATGTTCTGCTGCACCGCGTCCTCGATGGTCTGCTTGAGCACCGCCGGCTGCATGGTGCCGACCAGCTTGAGGTCGCTGCCTTCGCCGCTGTCGGCGAGGGTCAGCTCGCGCAACTCGTCGCCCAGCACGGCGCGCGCGCGATCGCGCGTCTCGCCGTCGCGGAACGAGACTTCCACGCTGTCGCCGATGCGGGCAATGCCGGCGTGGCGGATGTTCTTGTCACGCAGGATGCTGCGCACGCTGGACTGCAGGCCGGTCACGCGCTTGTTCATGATGGCCTTGGTATCGACCTGCATCAGGAAGTGCACGCCGCCGCGCAGGTCGAGGCCCAGGTACATCGGCGCCGCCTTCAGGCTTTGCAGCCACTGCGGCGTATTGGGCAGCAGGTTGAAGGCGACCAGATAGGTCGGATCGCTGGGATCGGTATTGAGCTCGCGCTCGAGCACGCCCTTGGCCTTGAACTGGACGTCGGTGGAGGGGAAGCGCGCACGAATCGTTCCCTGATTGCCGATCGTCTCGTAGAGCATGCCGGTCGATTCGATGCCATCCTTGGCCAGCGCCTGCTCGACCTGCGTCATCAGTGCCTGATCGACCTTGATGGTGGCCTTGGCGCTGCTGATCTGCACCGCCGGCGATTCGCCGAAGAAATTGGGGACGGTATAGAGCGCACCGATCACCAGCGTGACGATGATCGTGATGTACTTCCAGAGGGGGTAGCGATTCATAGCGATTCGGGATCAGGGTAAAACCTCAGGTCGAAAATCAACCCCACGTCCGGCCATGCGGAGGTGGGGTTGAGTTTCTTACAGCGACTTGATCGTGCCTTTTGGCAGCAGCGTCGTCACCGCGCTTTTCTGGATGACGAGTTCGGTGCCTTCCTGCACTTCGATGGCCAGATAGACATCCGACACCTTGGTGACCCGGCCCAGCACGCCGCCGGAAGTCACGACTTCGTCGCCGCGGGTGACGGCCTCGATCATGGCCTTGTGTTCCTTCTGGCGCTTCATCTGAGGACGAATCATCAGGAAGTACAGCACCACGAACATCAGGATGATAGGAACAAACTGGGCCAGGCTGCCCATCATGCCGCCCGGCGCGGCTGCGTATGCATTGGAAATAAACACGGAATGCTCCAGGTTGTTGTAAATGAATAGTCGGCTATTTTAGCATCGCAACTCCGGCAAACCGCCTTGCCGCGGTTCTTCGGGGAAATTCTAGGTTCCGCGCGCGCGATCCTCGTGGAACTGGCGCACGAAGGCGGCGAAACGCCCCTCCTCGATCGCCGCGCGCATCTGCTTCATCAGGTCCAGGTAATAGTGCAGGTTGTGGATCGTGTTGAGCCGCGCGCCGAGGATCTCGCCGGCGCGGTGCAGGTGGTGCAGGTAGGCGCGCGAGAAGTTGCGGCAGGCATAGCAGCCGCAGGTTTCGTCCAGCGGCTTCTTATCATCCTTATAACGCGCATTCTTGATCTTGACGTCGCCGAAGCGCGTGAAAAGCCAGCCGTTGCGCGCATTGCGGGTCGGCATCACGCAGTCGAACATGTCGATGCCGTTGGCCACACCCGCCACCAGGTCTTCCGGCGTGCCGACGCCCATCAGGTAGTGCGGCTTGTTGGCCGGCAGTTTCGGCCCGACGTGCTGCAGGATGCGCATCATGTCTTCCTTCGGCTCGCCGACCGACAGGCCGCCGATGGCGACGCCGTGGAAGCCGATGTCTTCCAGCCCGGCCAGCGATTCGTCGCGCAGGTGCTCGAACATGCCGCCCTGCACGATGCCGAACAGGGCGTTCGGATTTTCCTCGCGGTTGAATTCGTCGAGCGAACGTCTGGCCCAGCGCAGCGACATGCGCATGGACTTGGCCGCTTCTTCCGTGGTGGCCGGACGGCCGTCGATTTCATATGGCGTGCATTCGTCGAACTGCATGACGATGTCGGAATTGAGCACGCGCTGGATCTGCATCGACACTTCGGGCGACAAGAACAGCTTGTCGCCGTTGATCGGCGAGGCGAAATGCACGCCCTCCTCGGTGATCTTGCGCATCTCGCCCAGCGAGAACACCTGGAAGCCGCCGGAATCGGTCAGGATCGGCTTGTCCCAGCCCATGAAACCGTGCAGGCCGCCGAACTGCCTGACGATCTCGTTACCGGGCCGCAGCCACAGGTGGAAGGTATTGCCGAGGATGATCTGCGCGTCGATTTCCTTCAGTTCCAGCGGCGACATCGCCTTGACCGAACCGTAGGTGCCGACCGGCATGAAGATCGGCGTTTCGATGACGCCGTGGTTCAGCGTCAAGCGGCCGCGGCGCGCGTGGCCGTCGGTTTTCAGGAGTTCGTATTTCAGCATGGTCGTTTGGTCGTCAGGAACATCGCGTCGCCATAGCTGAAGAAGCGGTAGCGCTGCGCGATCGCATGCGCATAGGCGGCGCGGATGGTGTCGTAGCCGGCCAGTGCGGAGACCAGCATCAGCAGCGTCGATTTCGGCAGGTGGAAATTGGTGATCAGGCGCGTCACCGTCTTGAACGTGTAGCCCGGCGTGATGAACAGTTGCGTGTCGGCGCTGCCGGCCTGCAGCGCGCCGCTCTGCGACGCCGATTCCAGCGCGCGCAGGCTGGTGGTGCCGACCGCGATCACGTCGCGCCCCACCGCCTGCGCCGCGCGCACGGCATCCACGGTCTGCTGCGAGATCGTGTACCACTCGCTGTGCATGATGTGCTCGGCAAGGTTCTCGTTGCGCACCGGCTGGAAAGTGCCGGCACCGACGTGCAGCGTCACGTAGGCGAAGTGCACGCCTTTCGCTTTCAGCATCGCCAGCAGCGCATCGTCGAAATGCAGACCGGCGGTCGGCGCGGCGACCGCACCCGGATGTTTTGCATAGACGGTCTGGTAGCGCGTCTCGTCGAAGGCATCGGCATCGTGCTCGATGTAGGGCGGCAGCGGCAGGCGGCCGTGCGCGTCGATCAGTTCGAACACGTCGTCCGGGAACTGCAGTTCGTAGAATTCGCCGGCACGCTGGCCGACGATCACGTCGAAGGCATCGGCCAGTCTGATTTTCATGCCCGGCAGCGGCGACTTCGACGCGCGGATCTGCGCATGCACGTTGCGGGCATCGAGCACGCGCTCGACCATCACCTCCACCTTGCCGCCGGTTTCCTTGACGCCGAAGAAGCGCGCCTTCAGCACGCGCGTGTCGTTGAACACCAGCAGGTCGCCCGGCTGCAGCAACGCGACGATGTCGGCAAAGGCGCGATCGACGAGGCCGTCTTCCTTCACCTGCAGCAGGCGCGAGGCACTGCGCTCGGGCAGCGGCGTCTGCGCGATCAGTTCCTGCGGCAGGTCGAAATCGAAATCGGAAAGCGTGTACATGCGTCGAGTGCGTAGAGGAAGTCGATTAATATTCGGAGAGTCTGGCGCGGCGACGATGCAATCGCGCGGCAGAACTGCTAAGGTTGCAAGATTGTCCAGCCGGCGCACGAACAGTTCCGCCAGCATCGCAAAACCCGCTATTTTACGCCCTGCCGCCTGTTTTCGGCCCACCATGCCCGCACCGAAGAAAAAGCCCGCCACCAAGGAAACCGCCAAGAGCCCGGCCAGCAAGATCGCCGACAAGCTGGCGCGCCTGGGCCTGCGCAGCGACATCGACAAGGTGCTGCACCTGCCGCTGCGTTACGAAGACGAAACGCAGATCCTGACCGTGGATGAGGCCGGCCGCGCCTTCGGCCGCGCGGTGCAGGTCGAAGGCGTGGTCACGGCGTGCGAGGTCGCCTTCCGCCCGCGCCGGCAACTCGTGGTCACGATCGCCGACGACACCGGCCCGCTGACGATGCGCTTCCTGAATTTCTACGGCAGCCAGGTCAAGCAACTGGCCGAGGGCAACCGCGTGCGTGCGCGCGGCGAAGTGCGGCACGGCTTTTTCGGCGCCGAGATGGTGCATCCCTCCTACAAGATGGTGAACGCCGGCGCGCCGCTGCCGATCGGCCTGACGCCCGTCTATCCGGCCGGCGAAGGCCTGTCGCAAACCATCCTGCGCAAGGCCGTGGTCGATGCGATGGCACGCGTGGATTGGCGCGACACCCTGCCCGAGTCATTGCGCGCGGCGCACGACCTGATGCCGTTCGAACCGGCGGTGCGTCTGCTGCACAACCCGCCGCCCGACATCGACGAAAGCGCGCTGGCCGACCGTTCGCACGCGGCCTGGGTGCGCATGAAGTTCGACGAACTGCTGGCGCAACAGCTGTCGATGAAGCGCGCGCAGGAAGCGCGGCGCGCGAAAGGCGCGGCCGTGCTCGACAAGGCCGGCAAGCTGTCCAAGGCGTTCCTGCGGCAACTGCCGTTCAAGCTGACCGCCGCCCAGCAGCGCGTGCTGGCCGAAATCCGCCACGATCTCGCGCAGGCATTCCCGATGCAGCGCCTGCTGCAGGGCGACGTCGGTAGCGGCAAGACGGTGGTCGCCGCGCTCGCCGCCGCGCAGGCCATCGACAGCGGCTACCAGGCAGTGCTGATGGCGCCGACCGAAATCCTGGCCGACCAGCACTTCCGCAAGATCGCCGGCTGGATGGAACCGCTGGGCGTCAACGTCGCGTGGCTGACCGGCAGCCTGAAGGCGAAGGAAAAGCGTGAGGCCAAGGAACGCATCGAAGCCGGCGTCGCGCAGTTGATCATCGGCACCCATGCCGTGATCCAGGACGACGTGCAGATTCCGAAACTGGGACTGGCGATCGTCGATGAACAGCACCGCTTCGGCGTCGGCCAGCGCCTGACCCTGCGCAACAAGGGCGTTGGCGACGGCACCATAATCGGTAACAGCACGGTGCCGCATCAGCTCATGATGTCGGCCACGCCGATCCCGCGCACGCTGGCGATGACCTACTACGCCGATCTCGAAGTCTCGGTCATCGACGAACTGCCGCCGGGCCGCACGCCCATCGTCACGCGCGTGATCGACCAGAACCGGCGCGACGAAGTGATCGAGCGCGTGCACGCGGCCGCGCTCGAAGGCCGGCAGGCCTACTGGGTCTGTCCGCTGATCGAGGAATCGGAAGCGCTGCAGCTGCAGACCGCAACCGATACGCATGCCGCGCTGTCGGCTGCATTGCCCGGCCTGCGCGTGGGCCTCGTGCACGGCCGCATGAAGCCGCAGGAAAAACAGGAAACCATGGATGCCTTCGCGCGCGGCGAGGTGCATGTGCTGGTCGCCACCACCGTGATCGAGGTCGGTGTTGATGTACCGAACGCCTCGCTGATGGTGATCGAGCATGCGGAGCGCTTCGGCCTGTCGCAGCTGCACCAGTTGCGCGGGCGCGTCGGACGCGGTTCGGCAGCCAGCGTGTGCCTGCTGCTGTACCAGTCGCCGCTGGGACCGGTCGCCAAGGAAAGGCTGCGCATCATGCGCGAATCGACCGACGGCTTCGAGATCGCGCGCAAGGATCTGGAACTGCGCGGCCCCGGCGAATTCCTCGGCGCGCGACAATCGGGCCAGGCCATGCTGCGCTTTGCCGATCTGGAAACCGACCAGTGGCTGGTCGAGCGCGCGCGCGACGCGGCGCAACTGCTGCTGCGCGACGATCCGGCCACGGTCGATGCGCACCTGGCGCGCTGGCTCGGCGCGCGCGAAGAATACCTGAAGGTATAGAATAGGCATCCCGTTCGTTTCCTTTCCAGTTGACTCTTAGGGCATGGACCTGTCATGACGCTCACCGAACTCAAGTACATTGTCGCCGTGGCCCGCGAGAAGCACTTCGGTCATGCCGCGGAAGCCTGCTTCGTCGCGCAGCCGACGCTGTCGGTCGCGATCAAGAAACTGGAAGAGGAACTCGGCGTCACGCTGTTCGAACGCGGCGGCAGCGAAGTATCCACCACGCCGCTGGGCGCGCAGATCGTGGCGCAGGCCGAACGCGTGCTGGAACAGACCGCCGCCATCAAGGAACTCGCCAAGCAGAACAAGGACCCGCTGGTCGGCCCGTTCCGCCTCGGCATCATCTACACCATCGCGCCCTACCTGCTGCCGCCGCTGGTCAAGACGCTGATCGACCGCGTGCCGCAGATGCCGCTGGTGCTGCAGGAGAATTTCACCGTCAAGCTGCTCGAACTGCTGCGCCAGGGCGAGCTCGACGCCATCGTGGTGGCGCTGCCGTTCCCCGACCAGGGACTGGTGGTGCAGCCGGTCTATGACGAACCCTTTGTGGTCGCCGTGCCCGAACATCACGCATGGGCCACGCGCAAGAGCGTCAGCAGCGACGAGCTCAAGTCGGAAACCATGCTCCTGCTCGGCAACGGCCACTGCTTCCGCGACCAGGTGCTCGAGGTCTGCCCCGACGTGGCGCGCTTCTCGACATCCAACGACGGCATCGCGCGCACCTTCGAAGGCTCGTCGCTGGAAACCATCCGCCACATGGTCGCATCCGGCATCGGCATCACGGTGCTGCCGCGCGGCTCGGTGCCCGACATGCAGGCGACCGACGGCATGCTGCGATACATCCCGTTCAGCGATCCGGTGCCGTCGCGCCGCGTCGTCATCGCCTGGCGCAAGAGCTTCACGCGCGGCGCCGCCATCGACGCCGTGCGCGATGCGCTGCTGTCGTGCGAGCTGAACGGCATCACCATGCTGCCGGACGAACCTTCCACCGAAACCTGAATCCCCGGCCGGTCTGCACGATGCAGGCCGCGCAACCTATTTCCGCATGAACCGTCTTCGTCTCTACTTCAAGCTGATCCGCCTCGACAAACCCATCGGCATCCTGCTGCTGCTGTGGCCGACGCTGTGGGCGCTGTGGATGGCATCGGACGGCCAGCCCGACTGGCGACTGGTCCTCATCTTCACGCTCGGCACCGTGCTCATGCGCTCGGCCGGCTGCGCGATCAACGATTACGCCGACCGCGATTTCGACAGGCACGTCAAACGCACGGTGGACCGTCCGATCACCAGCGGCCAGCTGCCGGCGCGCGAGGCGCTGGTGGTGGCGGCCGTACTGGCGCTGCTGGCCTTCGTGCTGATCCTGCCGCTGAATGCGCTGACGCTGCAGATGTCGGTGGCGGCCGTGATCATCGCCGGCACCTATCCCTACTTCAAGCGCTTCTTCGCGATCCCGCAGGCCTATCTCGGCATCGCCTTCGGCTTCGGCATCCCGATGGGCTTCGCCGCCGTGCAGAACGGCGTGCCGGCCGCGGCCTGGTGGCTGCTGATCGCCAATGTGTTCTGGGCCATCGCTTACGATACCGAGTACGCGATGGTGGACCGCGACGACGACCTCAAGCTCGGCATGAAGACCTCGGCCATCACCTTCGGCCGTTTCGACGTGGCCGCCGTCATGTTCTGCTATGCGGCCAGCTTCGGCATCATCTTCGCGGTCGGCTGGCTGGAGTTCTGCCTGCGCGGCTGGTTCGCCGCCGGCATGCTGGTGGCGTGCGCCTGCGCGCTGCACCACTACTTCCTGATCCGCGAGCGCACGCGCGAAGGCTGCTTCAAGGCGTTTCGCTACAACAACTGGCTGGGCGCTGCCATCTTCGGCGGCGTGCTGCTCGATTACCTGGCACGCACCTGAAGCGCGTGTGAGACGGCGCACACGGCACGCGCAAAAACCCCGCCCGGCCTGAACCAAACCCGCGCCTGGCGATCACTCCAGTCTCACCCTTTTTCAAGGAGACTGCGATGCAACGATTCCATGACAAGGTAGTGGTCGTGACCGGCGCCGGTTCCGGCATCGGCGAGGCGACCGCGCGGCGTTTCTGCGAAGAAGGAGCGCGCGTGGTGCTGGCCGGGCGCACCGCGGCCAAGCTGGAAAAGGTGGCGGCCTCGCTGCCCTCCGGCCGCGCCGCGGTCAAGCCGACCGACGTTTCCGTCAACCAGCAGGTCGAGGACCTGATCGCGTTTGCCGTGCAAAAATTCGGCCGGCTCGACGTCCTCGTCAACGACGCCGGCACCTTTGCCGAGGGCAAGGCGACCGAGCTTTCGATCGAGGAATGGCATCGCGTGCAGGCCACCAATTCGGACGGCGTGTTCTACGGCGCGCGCTCCGCGCTGCCGCATCTGGAAAAGAGCAAGGGCTGCATCGTCAACGTGGCCTCGGTGTCGGGGCTCGGCGGCGACTGGGGCATGACCGCCTACAACGCGTCCAAGGGCGCGGTCGTCAACCTGACGCGCGTGCTGGCGCTCGACTACGCGGCCAGCGGCGTGCGCATCAATGCCGTGTGCCCGACCTTCACGCTGACCGACATGACGGCCGACATGCAGCAGGACCCGGAACTGATCAGGAAATTCGAGGAGCGCATCCCGCTCGGCCGCGCCGCGCAACCGGCCGAGATCGCCGCCGTCATCGCCTTCCTCGCGAGCGAGGATGCGGGCTTCGTCACCGGCGTGAACATGCCGGTGGATGGCGGGCTGACGGCGTCCAACGGCCAGCCGAAGATGTAACCGGCAGCCGCGCGCCGCTTCACGTATGCTGGCGGCATGGGCCGGACAGGGTGCCGCCCTCTCTTTTTCATCACTCCACACGGTCCATGGACAGTCAGGCTGTCAAACGTTATCTGCCCTGGGTAGTCGCAATCGCGCTATTCATGGAGCACCTGAACACCACCATCCTCAACACGGCGGTGCCGTCGATCGCCCACAGCCTCGGCGTCACGCCGCTGAGCCTGAAGGCGGTCGTCAGCAGCTACGTATTGAGCCTGGCGGTCTGCATTCCCGTCAGCGGCTGGATGGCCGACCGCTTTGGCACGCGGCGCGTGTTCGGCGCGGCGGTCGGGCTGTTCACCTTCTCGTGCATCCTGTGCGGGCTCGCGTGGAACGTGCCGATGCTGGTGGCGGCGCGCATCCTGCAGGGCGTGGGCGCGGCCATGATGCTGCCGGTCGGGCGCCTCGCCATCGTGCGCACCTTTCCCAAGTCGGAACTGCTGGCGGCGATGAACTTCGTCATCATCCCGGCGCTGATCGGCCCGCTGCTGGGGCCGACCGTCGGCGGCCTGATCGTGCACTGGCTGCCGTGGCAGACCGTGTTCCTCGTGAACGTGCCGGTCGGGCTCGCGGCGCTGTGGATGATCCGGCGCCACATGCCCGACTATCGCGTGGACAATCCAAAGCCGCTGGACGTGGTCGGCCTCGCCCTGTTCGGCAGCGGCATCGCGCTGCTGTCGTGGGTGCTGGAAATCTTTGGCGAGCACTATCTCGACGCGACCTCGATCGGCATCCTGCTCGCGCTGTCGTTGTGCCTGCTGGCCGCCTATGGCTGGCACGCGCGCCATCATCTGTATCCGCTGCTGCAGCTGGCGCTGTTCCGCACGCGCACCTTCCGCGTCGCCGTCGCGGGCGGCTTCGTCACGCGCCTGGGCCTGGGCGGCCTTCCGTTCCTGCTGCCGCTGTTCTACCAGCTCGGTCTGGGCTTTCCGGCCTGGCAATCGGGCCTGCTGATGATGCCGGCGGCGGCCGCCGCGATGTTCATGAAGATCATCTCGATCCGCGTACTGCGGCAGTTCGGCTACCGCACGGTACTGATCGTCAACACCGTCATGATCGGCCTGACCATCAGCCTGTTCGCGACGGTCGATGCGGACACGGCCATCGGCTGGATCGTCGCCATCGGACTGGCGCAGGGCTTCTTCAACTCGCTGCAGTTCTCGAGCATGAATTCGATGGCATACGCCGATGTCGGCGTCGATGAAGCGAGCATGGCCAGCACCATCGCCAGTTCGATGCAGCAGTTGTCGGTCAGCTTCGGCCTCGCGTTCGCCTCCATCGTCGCCGCCTGGTACCTGGGCGACCTGCCGCAATCGGATCGCGCTGCCGTGACCGTGGCGCTGCACCATGCCTTCCTGACGCTGGGCGGCCTGACGATTTTGTCGTCGCTGTCGTTCTGGTCACTACGTCAGCATGATGGCGACAACGTCAGTCGCGGCACCACCGCAGTCTGAAAACCTCCTGACACGCGCCTTCGCTTTCACTCGAAGAACTTCTCGCTTTGCAGAAACAATTTGTAACGCCGCTTACCGGATGACACTGGACGTCATCAGCAGCGAGGAGTGTAATGCGTTCCAGTCTCGCAATTTCTTGCAGCATGACGACAGGCAATTGTGAATGCACTACCTTCAAGGAGAAGAAAATGAAGAACAGGACAGTGATCGCATCTTTTCTGGCATTGAGCGTTGCGCTCAGCGGCACATCCTTTGCACAGCCGCGGCCCGACACTCACAACGACAATCATCGGAAATCGAAGCAGGAACAGCGCCACGACAAGCGTCATGACAGTCGCAATGAACATAGAAACGATCGCCAACAACAGAACCGCAAGCCTCATGTGCAAAAAAAGCAGAACCGTGGTGCAGGCCCGCATCACGAATTTCATCGCGGCGGACACCTGCCACACGAATATCGTCACCACCAGTACGTCGTCAACGACTGGCGCAACCATCACCTGAGCGCTCCTCCGCGCGGCTATCACTGGGTACAGACCGGCACCGACTATGTGCTGATCGCCATTGCGACCGGCATCATCGCGCAAGTCGTGCTGGGCAACTGATCTGCGAGACCTTGTCGCCGCCAATATTCATGTACAAAAAGCCTTCTGACATTGCGTTCAGAAGGCTTTTTTCTGGAAGTGACTGACTGGATTGTTTGCGCTGCTTCCTGCTCAGGCCTTTCCGAACTCGTCGCCCAATTCCCTTCCCCTTGCTGCCGCAGCCTTCATTGCCTTGACGATCGCTTCCCTGACGCCGCTTTCCTCCATGCTGGTCAGCGCGGCGTAAGTGGTACCACCCTTGGATGTCACGCGCTCGCGCAGCACGGACACCGGATCGCTCGACTGTGCCGCCAGTTGCGCTGCACCGGTGAAGGTCGCGATCGCCAGCGCATTGCCCTGTTCGGCCGACAACCCCATTTCCTGCGCGGCCTGCTGCATCGCTTCGAGAAAATAGAACACGTAGGCCGGACCGCTGCCGGACACGGCGGTGACCGGATCGATCAGTGCTTCGTCGTCCAGCCATACCGTCTCGCCGACCGCATGCAGGATCGCATCGGCAACCGCGCGCTGCGCCTGGCTGACGCCGGCCGTCGCCACCATGCCGGTCACGCCCTTGCCGATCAGCGCCGGCGTATTGGGCATGGTGCGCACGATGGCCTGATGGCCGCCGAGCCAGCGCGACAGGTCGGCCGCGCGGATGCCGGCGGCAATCGACAGCACCAGCTGCGAACCGACATGCGGCGCCAGTTGCGCAGCCACTTCCTTCATCTGCTGCGGCTTGACCGCCAGCACGATCACGTCGCTGCCGGCCACCGCCGCATCGATGGCCTGTGCCGTCGACACGCCGAACTTCTGCTGCAGGCGCTGCAGCGTCTCGGCATGCAGATCGACGACGTGAATGTTGGCGCCCGCCGTCAGCTTGCCGGCGAGGCCGCCAATGAGCGCGGCCGCCATGTTGCCGCCGCCGATGAAACCGATCTTCAGATTATTGTTTTGCATAGTCTCTTGCTCCAAAAATGGCCGAGCCGATCCGGACGATGGTCGCGCCTTCCGCCACCGCCGCTTCCAGATCGCCCGACATGCCCATCGACAGGGTATCGAGCCGCAGGCCCTGTTCGTTCAGGCGATCGAACAACGCGCGCAACTGCCGGAACGGCGCGCGCTGCAAAGCGGGATCGTCCTGCGGTTCCGGGATCGCCATCAGCCCGCGCAGGCGGATGCGCGGCAGCGCGGCGATGCGCGGTGCGGCATCCAGTGCCTCGTCGGGCGTCATGCCGCTCTTGCTCTGCTCGCCGCTAATGTTGACCTGCAGGCAGATGTCGAGCGGCGGCAGCTGCGCGGGCCGCTGGTCGGACAGGCGCTGCGCGATCTTTTCGCGGTCGACCGAATGCACCCAGTCGAAATGCTCGGCGATGGGCCGCGTCTTGTTGCTCTGGATCGGTCCGATGAAATGCCAGGCAAGCGCCAGGTCGGGACGCGCCGCCTGCACCTCCGTCATCTTCGCCAGCGCTTCCTGCAGATAGTTCTCGCCGAAGGCACGCTGCCCGGTGTCGGCCGCCGCCAGCACCTCCTGCGCGCCGAAGGTCTTGGACACGGCCAGCAGCGTCACCTCGTCCGCACGCCGTTGCGCTTTGTCTGCAACCGCCGCGATTTGTTGGCGCACGGCTTGCAAGTTCTGGGAAATTACGGACATAATCAAAGTTCTTTACGGCAACATTTTTCCGATTTTGCAATTCGGCCGCCCTGCTTCATCACGGCGCCTCGTGGGTATTTTTCTCATTCAGGCAGGCTCAGGGATTATAAATGGACATTTCCGAATTACTCGCCTTCTCGGTCAAGAACAAGGCATCCGATCTGCACCTGTCCGCCGGCCTGCCGCCGATGATCCGCGTCAATGGCGATGTACGCCGCATCAATCTGCCGCCGATGGAGCACAAGGACGTGCACGGCATGATCTACGACATCATGAACGACGGTCAGCGCAAGGCGTACGAGGAGCGCCTCGAGGTTGACTTCTCCTTCTCCATTCCCGGCCTTGCCCGCTTCCGTGTCAATGCCTTCAATCAGGATCGCGGCGCCGCCGCCGTATTGCGCACCATCCCGTCCCGCATTCTCAGCCTCGAAGAACTGAACGCGCCCAAGATATTTGCGGAACTGGCGCTCAAGCCGCGCGGACTGGTGCTGGTGACCGGCCCGACCGGTTCCGGCAAGTCGACCACGCTGGCGGCAATGGTCAATCACGTCAATGACAACGAGTACGCGCACATTCTGACGATCGAGGACCCGATCGAATTCGTGCACGATTCCAAGAAATGCCTGATCAATCAGCGCGAGGTCGGCCCGCACACGCACTCGTTCGAGAACGCTCTGCGCTCGGCGCTGCGCGAAGATCCGGACGTGGTGCTGGTCGGCGAACTGCGCGATCTCGAAACCATCCGCCTCGCGCTGTCGGCGGCGGAAACCGGCCATCTCGTGTTCGGCACGCTGCACACCTCGTCGGCCGCCAAGACCATCGACCGTATCATCGATGTCTTTCCCGGCGATGAAAAGGAAATGGTGCGCGCCATGCTGTCGGAATCGCTGCAGGCCGTCATCTCGCAAACCCTGCTCAAGACCAAGGACGGCAGCGGCCGCGTCGCCGCGCACGAGATCATGCTCGGCACACCGGCTATCCGCAACCTGATTCGCGAAGCAAAGATCGCGCAGATGTATTCGGCGATCCAGACCGGCGCCAACGTTGGCATGCAGACGCTAGACAGCAACCTGACCGACCTGGTGCGCCGCAACGTGATTTCGAGTGCGACCGCGCGCTCGGCGGCAAAGACGCCGGAAAATTTCCCAGGATAATTTCTGCCGTAGTCACTCCGAAAGAGGAACAGCATGGAACGCGACCAGGCCACCAAATTCATGTACGACCTGCTGCGCCTCATGCTCAGCAAGAACGGCTCCGATCTTTTCATCACGGCCGACTTCCCGCCTGCCTTCAAGATCGACGGCAAGATGACGCAGGTGTCGAACCAGCCGCTGACCGCGCAGCACACGATCGAGCTTGCGCGCGCCATCATGAGCGACAAGCAGGCCGCCGAATTCGAAGCCACGCGCGAATGCAACTTCGCGATCAACCCCGGCAATATCGGCCGCTTCCGCGTCTCCGCCTTCGTGCAGCAGGGCAAGGTCGGCATGGTGCTGCGGACCATCACGACCACGATTCCCAAACTCGAAGACCTCGGCGTACCCGAGACGCTGAAGGACATCGTGATGACCAAGCGCGGCCTCGTCATCATGGTCGGCGCCACCGGTTCCGGCAAATCGACGACCCTGGCCGGCATGCTCGGCTACCGCAACGAAAACAGCTACGGCCACATCATCACGATCGAGGACCCGGTCGAGTACGTGCATCCGCACAAGAACTGCGTCATTACCCAGCGCGAGATCGGCGTCGATACCGAAGACTGGGGCATCGCACTGAAGAACACGCTGCGCCAGGCGCCTGACGTGATCTTCATCGGTGAAATCCGCGACCGCGAGACGATGGACTTCGCCATTGCCTTCGCCGAGACCGGCCATCTGTGCCTGGCGACCATGCACGCCAACAGTTCCAACCAGGCGCTGGACCGTATCGTCAACTTCTTCCCCGAGGAACGCCGCCAGCAACTGCTGATGGATCTGTCGCTGAACCTGAAAGCCATGATCTCTCAGCGCCTGATTCCGCTCAAGGACACCAAGGGCCGCTGCGTCGCCGTGGAGATCATGCTGAACTCGCCGCTGATCTCGGACCTGATCTTCAAGGGCGACGTGCACGAGATCAAGGAGATCATGAAGAAGTCGCGCGAGCTCGGCATGCAGACCTTCGACCAGGCGCTGTTCGACCTCTACGAGGCCGGCAAGATCAGCTACGAGGATGCGCTGCGCAATGCCGATTCGGTCAACGACCTGCGGCTTTCCATCAAGCTGCATGGCAAGGATGCGCAATCGCGCGACCTGACCAAGGGCACCGAACATCTGGGGATCGTGTGAGCGCGCTGTATGACTTTACCGCCACCGCGCTGACCGGCGCACCGGTGCCGCTGTCGCAGTATCGCGGCAAGGTTCTGCTGATCGTCAATACCGCCAGCGAATGCGGCTTCACGCCGCAATACCGGCAACTGCAGGAACTGCATCAGCAATTCCAAGCTCGGGGCTTTGAAGTACTCGGCTTTCCGTGCAACCAGTTCGGCCGGCAGGAGCCGGGCGATGCCGACGCCATCGGCACCTTTTGCGAACGCAATTACGGCGTGACGTTCCCGCTGTTCGCCAAGATCGAGGTCAACGGCAAGGACGCCGATCCCCTGTTCAAATGGCTCAAGCACGAAGCACCGGGCTTGCTTGGCAGCGAAGGAATCAAGTGGAACTTCACCAAGTTCCTCGTGGATCGAGAAGGAAAGGTCGTGAAGCGCTATGCGCCGCAGACCACGCCGCAAAGTTTGCTAGGCGATATAGAAAAATTGTTCTAATGGCTATCGCGTTGTTCTTTTACTGCGCGATTGTCGGCATTCATCTCGATGGATTATGAGCATTTCTCTCATACTTTGCCGCGTCAAACATGGACCAGAGATGGACAATCCATCCCAAGAGAAGAGTCCATGAAACCAAGGCCAATCCAATATGCCACATGGCCGTACTATTTCGCCGTTGAAGCCATTGACCGAGGCCAGGAACAAACAGGCTGCATATGGCCCGTGTAAGCACTTCGGAGTCTCCTTTAGGCTGAGCAAGCCGATGTGCGATATACATATCATCCTTAATTGAGGCGACAAGAAGCTGCAGATAGACGGCCTTCGCCTTGTCCTCATTCCCACCAGCCTCAATTACCGCCTTTCCCATAAGGCCATTCCTAACTGCGCCAGTACGAAACTCTTCTAAAGCGATTTCATGTGCTGCTTCATCAATCTTGCGCTCGAAGACCGCACGATCCTTCAAGATTTTTGTTGGGTCAACCATATCTCTTTTTTGATTGCCTATTACCATTAAACGCTGCGATGGGACTGGCTTCCTTTAACCATAGAAATAGCGTCTTCCTTGCTGCGCGCTTCTAAAGTTCTCTTTAGCTGATATCCGTTTTTCAGTAGCCGCTTTCGCTTCCATGCATTTCCAAATGCGCCAAATATTATGCGTACCGATAGTGCTGCAAGCGCCACTAGCCCGCCTATGATCCGTGTTGTCTGCGCATAGCTTCCAGACGCATCTTGCTGAACTCTCTCTGTAGCAGACATGAGCATCTGCAAAATAATCTCGACAGGCAGTAGCAGTAAACCGACAAGCCATAGCTGCATGCAAAGAGCCCAAACTGATCCAAAGAAAAATCCTGGCCAGGACCAGCCGTTCTTGATGACCCTGAATTGACTATCGCTTCCTTCATATACATTGAAAGACGTCACTCACATCTCCAATTTTCGCTATGGTTGCCCGCGGATTGCGGCCCGGCTCATTTTCTAGTAATTGGATCGGCAGTTCACGTAGATGCCATTCTGAATACATCTGGTCTGATATCCACCAGGAGGTGTAATCGGCGTGACTTGTGGCGCGGTATATTGCGGCACCTGTTGGATTTGCTGTCCAACCCGCTGCCAAGCTTCCCCCGTTTGCTGAAGCTGCTGGTTAAGTTGCTGCATCTGAATTTGCTGATTCTGGACATGCATTTGATACATCTGCAATTCCTCATACGTCATTGCATCTCTGTATCCAGTTTCCACTCCCTTCTTGTCCATACACATGACTCTCCGGTACGAAAGAGATCGAACGCGCACGCAACTGGAATCTCCAGCCATATAGTAGTGGCCATTAAAAAAATTCGGCGCAGCAGTGGTGGCACAGCCGGTAAGCAGCAGTACGCATACCAACGTGACGATATATTTCATTACTCCCCTCTTGCGTTCATGGACACCTATGACCAGCCATACTCCGCACCATTGGAATCTCCAATGTTCCCAGGCTGTTTGGACCGAAGAGTTCCTCAACAAACAATCACCCAGGAATTGCAACAACGAAACAATACTACGATATACGTAGTATCTGTACAAGACAAAAATTACGATTCTCGTAGCTCCATGTTTCGGAGCATATATGAGCAATCCAAATGCCATTCTGGCAAAGAGGTTGAAAGAAGCGAGACTTTCTGTGGGACTTTCCCAAAAACAGCTAGGAATTCAGGCCGGTCTGGACGAGTTCGTGGCAAGCACCAGGATCAATCGCTACGAACTCGGTGTGCACAAGGCGGATTACACAATTGCACAAAAACTGGCGCGTGTTCTGCAGGTTCCAACAAGCTTTTTTTACGAAGAGAATGACCAGATTGCCGAAATCGCGGTCATTGCCTATCGCCTGTCATCAAGACAGCAAAAAGATTTGCTCAAGGAGCTAAAAACCAAATTTGCAAAATAGAAGAATGGCATTCCTGGTGTTCCTGATGGCCGAACGTCATCAAATCCAGCGCCGCGTCCTGTCCTTGTATGCCACGTACGCGTCGCCGAATTTCTCGGCAAGCACGCGCTCCTCGGGAAGGATCTGGAAACGGGTCACGTAGGCCACGAAGGCGATCGGCCCAATCCAGACCGCGAACGAATCGAGCCTGATTGCATAGGCGACCAGCAGCAGGAGCAGGCTCAGATACATCGGATTGCGCGACCAGCGGAAGATGCCGCTGGTGACCAGCTGCGAAGCGCGGCGCGGATCGAGCGGATTGATGGTGGTACGCGCATGCCAGAAGCAGGCCATCGCCACCAGTGCAATCACGCCACTGATCTGAGCCAGGCCGACGCCGATCTGCATCCGGGTCGGCGTAGGGTCGATCAGGATGCTGGCCGAATACGCGTACCACTTCGTCAGTATGCCGATGATGAGGGCGACTACCGGCGCAGGGATTTTCGTATCAAGAGTTCTCATGTTCTTGAGGTTGGAGTTAATGTGGGATCCACCTGCCCTGAGTAAGTCAGACCGACGGCTTGGCAGAAGCATAACGCATCAGGCCCGCAAGATCGACTGTCATTGCTGTCGGCATGGCACAACCTTCGCCTCCGGCGCGCTGTTCAGCAAGGCAAACCCCAGGTCCTGCGCCCGCTGCAAGTCGCCGGCGTCGATCTCGGCGATGGCGATGCGTCCGTCTCCCGCGCCGCACATCGCCACACGCATCAGGCCATCCACGCCACAGGAAGCATCGATCACGCGGATGCCTGCATCCTTCAGTCCGCGCAAGGCAGACGCGAGATCGACATCGGCAGCGCTGCATTGGGTCGTTCCGAAGGACTGGAATACACGCACGACAGACTGCACGTCGGTTTTCTGTGGCACACCGCATGCACTCAGGCAGACGGCGGATGCAAACACGGCCAGGCTATTTTTCATGGCGTTCATTCGAATAGAGGAGGAAGGATTAAAAGGAACACATCGTCAGGTGCCAACACGAGACGACGGCCATGGATGAATGCGATGCGGTCATGGTCGCTGGTACCAGGCTTCCAGCCCCGGACTGTCATTACCGCCCTGGACCGTCCTGCAGCTCACACGATAATAGTTGCCGCCATCGGCCCCCAGGCTGCATGCCATGCGGATCACGGGTTCGGCATCGTAGCGGACGACGAGCGTCCTGATCCTGTCGACGCCGCAACTCTCCATCCACGCTTCTCCATGCACGGTCCTGCCTTGCACGGTGCGCGCGAGCGTATAGACTTCCCTGCCATGATCGAGGGCGAGCGTGCCGGTGTAAGCATGACCGGTGCGCACATCCCTGCCAACGATGTCGTAGCTGCCGTTCAGTCCCGCCGGAAATTCCGGGTCCATCGGCATGCGTTCACAGAAGCCCGCCGCATGCGCGCCCAACGAGTGACCGACAAGGCTCATCGCCAACAGCCATCCTGTCGCCGTCACCATACCTGCATGTCTCTGCATGCGTTCACTCCGGGATGTTTGGTTCGACGAGGTTGGCCAGCTGCACCAGAGACTCCTGCCAGCCCAGACAGCACATCTCGGCGGGAATGACCTCCGGAATTCCGCTCTGTTCGATATGCAGTTCCGTGCCGCACGATACCGCCGTCAACACCACCGTCACGTGCATTTCTCCCAGCAAGTTCGGGTCTTCGAATCTGTCCGTATAACGGATGCGCTCGTTGGCGACCAGTTCGAGATACTCGCCGCCGAAGGCATGCGCATTCCCGCTATTGAAATTGGAAAACGACATGCGGAAGGTGCCGCCGACCTTCGCCTCAAGATGATGCACCTTGCAGGTGAAACCATATGGCGGCAGCCATTTCGCCATCGCATCGGCATCCAGAAACGCTCGATACACGCGTTCCGGCGGCGCACGCAGCACCCGATGAAAACGCACAGTGCCAGCAGACATGAGTCATCCCCTCAATATGAACACGTGATGATGAAGCGGGCGCCACGCCAACTCGTGCGGCACCTGCCTGTGGGAAGGACATCATCATAGGGCGATGAAATTGTGCGCGTCAACGAAACCGCACCGTGTATCCGGGGAGCAAGAATCCAGGCTGCGCATGGAACGCAGCGCGCCTGGATGCGGAGGATGTTGAATGGAACGGTCAGCTCATCGAGCTGATCCGCTGTCATTGATGGCCGTCAGCCATCAATGCGCTAGAGGATTCAATGCACGGCCATCAGCGCATCGTCGATCAGCTCGATCCAGTGCCGCACCGGCTTTTGCGTGCCGGCCTGCAAATGCGTGAGGCAGCCGATGTTGGCCGAGACGATGGTGTCGGCACCCGTCGCTTCGAGATTGGCGATCTTGCGGTCGCGCAACTGGTGCGACAGTTCGGGCTGCAGCACCGAGTAGGTACCGGCCGAGCCGCAGCACAGGTGGCTGTCCTGACACAGCTGTACATCGACGCCGACCGCGCGCAATACACCTTCGACCTTGCCGCGAATCTGCTGGCCGTGCTGCAGCGTGCACGGCGGATGCCATGCGACGCGCTGGTCGATTTTTCCGGCCAGCCGCGCGGCGAGTTCCTGCTCGAACTCCGGCAGGATTTCGCTGAGGTCCTTGGTCAGTTCCGAGACGCGCTGCGCCTTCTCCGCGTAGGCAGGATCGTGCGCGAGCAGGTAACCGTAATCCTTGACCATGGCACCGCAACCGGAGGCGGTCATGACGATGGCTTCCGCCCCCGCCTCGATCGCTGGCCACCAGGCATCGATGTTGCGACGCATGTCGTCGAGCGCGCCATCGTGGTCGTTCAGGTGATGGCGGATCGCGCCGCAGCAACCGGCCTTCTGCGCCACCAGCAGCTGCACTTCCAGCGCATCGAACACGCGCGCGGTGGCGGCATTGATGTTGGGCGCCATTGCCGGCTGCACGCAGCCGTCGAGCAGCAGCATGGTGCGCGCATGCGTGCGCTGCGGCCATATGCCGGACTTCTGGCGCGGCGGCACTTTTTCGCGCAGCGCAGCCGGCAGCAGCGGCCGCACCAGTTGCCCGGCCTTCAGCGCCGGCGTGAACACGTGCTTGCGCGGCAGCAGCTCGCGCAGCGCGGCACGTTTGAGTTTCTGCGCCGGCGTATAGGCAACGCGGTCGGACACTACCTTGCGGCCGATGTCGATCAGGCGGCCGTACTGCACGCCGGATGGACAGGTGGTTTCGCAATTGCGGCAGGTCAGGCAACGGTCCAGGTGCTGCTGCGTCTTGGCGGTCGGCTCCTTGCCTTCCAGCACCTGCTTGATCAGATAAATGCGGCCGCGCGGACCATCGAGTTCGTCGCCGAGCAGTTGATAGGTCGGACAGGTCGCCGTGCAGAATCCGCAGTGCACGCAAGTGCGCAGGATGGCATCGGCCTCCTTGCCTTCGCGCGTGTCCCGGATGAAATCGGCCAGATTGGTTTGCATTGTTCTCTATTGATTTCCGTGAGCAATCAGAAGCCGTCGTACATGCGGCCGGGATTGAAGATACCGGCCGGGTCGAAGCTTTGCTTGAGATTACGGTGTATACGCTCGACGGCAGGCGCCAGCGGATGGAACACCTGTCCCGTGCGGTCGCCGCCACGGAACAGCGTGGCGTGGCCGCCGACGGCGCTGGCGACACTGCGGATTTCCTGCGCCGCTTCTGCCGACGCATCATGTGTGCGCAGCCAGCGCTGCGCGCCGCCCCATTCGATCAACTGCTCGCCGGCCAAGGCCAGCGGCGGCGTGGTCGACGGCACGGACAGGCGCCACAACACCGGCGCCTGCGCGAAGAAATCGTTGCTCTGCTCGCGCATGGCGATCCAGAAGGTGTCGGCATCGTGCATCTCGTCGCCGCCGATGAAGTCGCGCGCGGCCGCGATCGCCGCCTGCGCGCCCGACAGGCGCACTGCCAGCACGCCATCGCACCAGGCGCTGGCGGAAATCGGCAAGGGTTGGCCGCCCCACTCGTTGAGACGGCGAATTGCCTCCGCCTCGTTCAATGCGAGCCGCACGCTGGTTTCGGCATATGGCCTGGGCAAGACCTTGAGCGACACGTCGAGCAGCAGGCCCAGCGTGCCGAGTGAACCCGCCAGCATGCGCGAGACGTCGTAGCCGGCCACGTTCTTCATGACCTGGCCGCCGAAGTGCAGCACCTCGCCCCTGCCATTCATGAGGCTGGCGCCGAGCACGAAGTCGCGTACCGCGCCGACCGCCGCGCGGCGCGGACCGGCCAGGCCGGTTGCGACCATGCCGCCGACGGTGGCGCCCGCGCCGAAATGCGGTGGCTCGAAGGCCAGTGTCTGGTTGCGTTGCGCAAGCACCGCTTCGACTTCGGTCAGCGGCGTGCCACTGCAGACGGTGATGACCAGCTCGGTCGGATCGTAGCTGACGATGCCGCTGCAGCCGCGCGTGTCGAGCACATCACCGACCGGCTCGCGGCCGTACCAGTCCTTGCTGCCGCCGCCGCGTATGCACAACGCCTGCCCTTGGGCGGAGGCGTCGAGGATGCGCTCGCGGAACAGATCGAGTTGCTTTTCCATGTCTCTCCTCAGAAGCGCGGCAGATCGGCGAATTTGAGCGCGCCGCGCTTGACGTGCATGCGGCCGTACTCGGCGCAGCGCTGCAGCGTCGGAATCGCCTTGGTCGGATTGAGCAGCATGGGCGGATCGAAGGCCGCCTTGACGCCAAGGAAGGCATCCATCTCCTCGCGCGAGAACTGCACGCACATCTGGTTGATCTTCTCTAGGCCCACGCCGTGCTCGCCGGTGATGCTGCCGCCGAATTCCACGCACATCTCGAGAATCTCGGCGCCGAATGCCTCGGCGCGATGGAATTCGCCTTCCTGGTTCGCATCGAACAGGATCAGCGGATGCAGATTGCCGTCGCCGGCGTGGAACACGTTGGCGCAGCGCAGCCCGTACTTCTGCTCCATGTTCTGGATGCCGAGCAGCACATCGGCCAGCGCGCGGCGCGGGATGGTGCCATCGATGCAGTAATAGTCGGGCGAGATGCGGCCCGCCGCCGGAAACGCATTCTTGCGGCCGGACCAGAAGCGCAGGCGTTCGGCCTCGTCGCGCGACACCGCAATCGCGGTCGCGCCCGACTGTTCGAGCACTGCCGTCATGCGCGCGATTTCCTCATCGACCTCTTCCGGAATGCCGTCGGATTCGCACAGCAGGATCGCTTCGGCGTCGATGTCGTAGCCGGCCTTGACGAAGGGCTCGACCATGCGCGAAGACGTCTTGTCCATCATCTCGAGTCCGGCCGGAATGATGCCGGCCGCGATCACGCCGGCCACCGCGTTGCCGCCCTTGACCACGTCGTCGAACGACGCCAGGATCACGCGCGCCTGGCGCGGCTTGGGAATCAGGCGCACAGTGACTTCGGTGACCACACCGAGCATGCCTTCGGAACCGACGAACACCGCCAGCAGATCGAGTCCCGGCGCATCGAGCGCATTGCTGCCGAGCTCGACCACGTCGCCCTCGATGGTCACCATGCGCACGCGCATCACGTTGTGCACGGTCAGGCCGTATTTCAGACAGTGCACGCCGCCCGAATTCTCGGCGACGTTGCCGCCGATGCTGCAGGCGATCTGGGACGAAGGATCCGGCGCGTAGTAGAGGCCGTGCGGCGCGGCCGCTTCGGAAATCGCGAGATTGCGCACGCCCGGCTGCACCACGGCGGTCCGCGCGTAGGGATCGACGTTGACGATGCGGCTCATGCGCGCGGTGGAAAGCACCACGCCATCGGCGATCGGCAGCGCGCCGCCCGACAGGCCGGTGCCGGCACCGCGCGGCACGATGCGTACCTTGAGCGCGTTGCAGATCTTCAGGACCGCGACCACCTGCTCCTCGCTGTCCGGCAGCACCACCACCATCGGCAGCTGCGCGAATGCCGACAGGCCGTCGCATTCATAGGGACGCGTATCTTCCGCGTCGAACAGCACGGCACGTTCCGGCAACACCGCGCGCAAGGCGTTGACGACCATGCGCTGATGCTCCGCTGTATAGGCGACCGCTGTCTCCTCCACGTGACAATCTCCGATGATGAAAATGAACGGCTCGCGTTTGTCGCGAGCAAAGGGGAAGTGTAACGAAATGGCCGCGGCATCGCGAGACCGCAAGGCCGGATTTCACTGAAAGCTTTGCCATTGCCGGGTGAAAATTATTCAATCCCCGGCAATGGCTTGCTGCATCAACGTTTCAGGACAGGCGCTACTTATTGAAGCGCGCCATCATCCAGTTGAGCATGGCATCCACTTCGGGCCGGTCGCGCACGCCGCGCTCATAGACAAGATAGTAGGCATGTTGCGGCGTTGCCAGTGCGATATCGAACAGTTGCACGATATCGCCGCGGGCGATCATCTCGCTGGCGAAATGACGGCGCGTCAACGCCACGCCGTAACCGTGGCGCACCGCTTCCAGCAGCAGGCCGAGGTCGTCGATGCGCAAACCCTGCGACGGTTCGGGCCAGTCGAGACCGGCCGCCTCGAACCACGGCTGCCACGGTTCGAGCGCCGAGCGCAGCAACTGCGCCTTCTTCATGTCGGCCGGCGTGTCGATGCCGCCGATGCTGGCGAGGTAGGCCGGACTCACCACCGGAAACACCGGCTCCTCGAACAGCTTCTCGGTCACCAGGTCCGGATACTTGCCGACGCCGAAGCGCACCTCGATATCGGTCTCCGACAGGCTCATGTCGTACAGCGGCACCGACAGGAAGGTTTCGATCGTCACGTCCGGATGCTGCGACGTGAACTCGGTGATGTTCGGCAGGAACAAGTAGCGCGCAAAGGTCGGCGGCACCGTGATCTTGATGCGCGGCTGCGCCGGGTTGTGGCGATGCGGCAGCGGAAAGTCCGCCAACGAGCGCAGGGCGTCGCGCACCACGTCCAGATAACGGCGACCGAATTCGGTCAGGCTCACGCTGCGGCCGTCGCGCAGGAACAGGCGCTCGCCGACGAATTCCTCGAGCAGGCGGATGCGGTGCGAAAAGGCGGAAGGCGTGATGCACAGCTCTTCCGCAGCGACGGCAAACGAACCGTGACGCGCGGCCGCCTCGAAGGCGGAAAGCGCATGCACGGGTGGAAGTCGGATGGCCATGTACGTTATTGGAATGCGGCTGGTAGGGAATGGAGCATTCTACCGTTTTGCCGCCTTCCCTGCCGCCTTCCGCGCCCGTCCGCGACGCAAATGAGAGGTCTTCGCATCCGCCGCGGCGCTTTTGCCGTATGCTCGTGCCTTTCCACCGTTTTCGAGGACATTTTCGATGGGCAACCGGCTTTCCAAGATCGCCACCCGCACCGGCGACCAGGGCACCACCGGCCTCGGCGACGGCAGCCGCGTCGGCAAGGATGCGCTGCGCATCCACGCCATGGGCGAAGTCGATGAACTCAATTCGCATCTCGGCCTGCTGCTGTGCGAACCGCTGCCCGATGCCCTGCGCGAGGAACTCGTGACGGTCCAGCACGACCTGTTCGACCTCGGCGGCGAACTCTGCATTCCGGGCTACACGCTGATCGCCGAAGCGCACGTGCTGCGGCTGGACGAACTGCTCGGCAAATACAACGCCGAACTGCCGCCGCTCAAGGAATTCATCCTCCCCGCCGGCTCGCGCGCCGCCGCCCAGGCGCACATCTGCCGCACCGTGTGCCGCCGCGCCGAACGCAGCATCGTCGCGCTTGGCAAAGCGGAAACGATCAATGACGCGCCGCGGCAGTACATGAACCGGCTGTCGGATCTGCTGTTCGTGCTGGCGCGGGTGTTGAACCGGTTTGCGGGTGGCGGGGATGTGTTATGGGAACGGGATCGCAGCAGGAATTGAGCTGTGCGCTGTCATTTCCACGTAAAGCCAAGCGACTCTCTTCTACCTCTCCTCTTACCGCGCCCCTCCGTCATTCCCGCACAGGCGGGAATCCAGAGCGGCCCGCCGACGACTGCCAAGGCCATAAAAACGAAGGTTTGCCTTGATACTCCGTATGGATTCCCGCCTGCGCGGGAATGACGGTGAAAAAGCGTACGAATTCAGCAAAGCGTCTGCATCAATGAAAAATGCCGCTCATCGAGCGGCATTTTCTTTTTAAAGGCAAACGCCACTTACTCCGCCCGCTTGTCCTTCTCGATCAACGCATACGCCGAGTGATTGTGAATCGACTCGAAGTTCTCCGCCTCGAGCGTATAGGCCACCACTGCCGGCTCATTGTTGAGCATGACGGCCACGTCGCGCACCAGGTCTTCGACGAACTTCGGATTCTCGTAGGCGCGTTCGGTCACGTATTTCTCGTCCGGGCGCTTGAGCAGGCCCCACAGTTCGCATGATGCCTGCGCCTCGATTTTCGCGATCAGGTCGTCCACCACGACATCGCCGTCCATCACCGCCTGCACCGTGATGTGCGAGCGCTGGTTGTGCGCGCCGTAGGCGGAAATCTTCTTCGAGCACGGGCACAGACTGGTGACCGGCACCAGCACCTTCAGCGTGATCTCGGTCTTGCCGTTGCGGTGATCGGCGATCAGGCCGACCTCGTAATCCATCAGGCTCTGCACGCCGGAGACCGGCGCGGTCTTGTTGATGAAGTACGGAAAGCTGACCTCGATGCGGCCGGCATCGGCCTCGAGCAGCGCCAGCATGCGGCGCATCAGATCGCTGAACACGGCGACGTCGAACGGCGCATGGCTATCCTCGAGCAGCGCGATGAAGCGCGACATGTGCGTGCCCTTTTCCTGCTCGTTCAGATGCACGTACATGTTCCAGGTGCCGACCGAGGGCTGCGTGCCCGTAGCGGTCCTGACCGTGATCGGATAGCGCACGCCCTTGACGCCGACGCGCTGGATGGAAATGCGGCGGGTGTCCGGCGTGCTTTGCACGTCGGGAAGAGCGTTGATGCCGGGGTCGCGAGTATTCATCACTAAACCTGTAAAGTAGGCGACCCACCCTGCGGCATGTCGCGCGAACTGCTATTGCTTGTTGTTGACCACCAGACGTGGTTCACCCTTGTCGAAACGCTGACGGATGGACGCTTCGATGCCCTTGGCATCGAGACCGCACATGGCCAGCAGCTGCGCGGCGTCGCCATGATCGATAAATTGGTCCGGCAAGCCCAGATTCAACAGCGGCTTGACGATGCCTTCGGCGGCCAGCGCCTCGGCCACCGCTGCGCCGGCACCGCCCATCAGGCAGCCTTCCTCGACCGTGACCAGCGCATCGTGCGTTTCTGCCAACTTGCGCACGAGCTCCATGTCGAGCGGCTTGATGAAGCGCATGTTGACCACCGTCGCATCCAGCGCCTCGCCGGCCGCGACGCTCGGCGCCACCATGGTGCCGAACGCGAGGATCGCGACGCCCTTGCCTTCGCGGCGGACCTCGCCGGTGCCGAGCGCAATGGTGTCGAGATCGTTGCCGACCTTGGCGCCCACGCCGCCGCCGCGCGGATAACGCACCGCAGCAGGCCCATTGTATTGGAAACCGGTCGAGAGCATGCGCCGGCACTCGTTTTCGTCCGATGCGGCCATGACGATCATGTTCGGAATGCAACGCAGGAAGGCGATGTCGTAGTTGCCGGCGTGTGTGGCGCCGTCGGCGCCGACCAGGCCCGAACGGTCGAGCGCGAAGGTCACGTCGAGATTCTGCAGGGCAACGTCGTGGATCAGTTGATCGTAGGCACGCTGCAGGAAGGTCGAGTAGATCGCGACCACGGGCTTGAGTCCTTCGCAGGCCATGCCGCCGGCGAAGGTCACGGCATGCTGTTCGGCAATGCCGACGTCGTGGTAGCGGTCCGGGAAGCGGCGTTCGAACTCGACCATGCCCGAGCCTTCGCGCATGGCGGGCGTAATGCCGATCAGGCGCTGGTCGGCCGCCGCCATGTCGCACAACCAGTCGCCGAAGACGCTGGTGTAGGTGACCTTTTTCGCGGCAGCCGGCTTGATGCCTTCGGCCGGATCGAACTTGCCGGGGCCGTGGTAGAGCACGGGATCGGCTTCGGCCAGCTTGTAGCCCTGGCCCTTGCGCGTGACCACATGCAGGAATTGCGGGCCTTTCAGGTGCTTGATGTTTTCCAGCGTGGGAATCAGCGAATCGAGATCGTGGCCGTCGATCGGGCCGATGTAGTTGAAGCCGAATTCCTCGAACATGGTGGCCGGCACGATCATGCCCTTCGCATGTTCCTCGAAGCGCCGCGCGAGTTCGCGCACCGGCGCCGGCAGCACGCTCTTGCCGACGTTCTTGGCAGCCGCGTAGAACTGACCCGACATCAGACGCGCCAGGTAGCGGTTCAATGCACCGACCGGCGGCGAGATCGACATGTCGTTGTCGTTGAGCACCACCAGCAGATTGCAGTCATCGTGGATGCCGGCGTTGTTCATCGCCTCGAACGCCATGCCGGCCGTCATCGCACCGTCGCCGATCACGGCGATCGCGTGGCGGTCCTCGCCCTTGGCCTTGGCGGCAAGCGCCATGCCGAGCGCGGCCGAGATCGAGGTTGACGAGTGCGCGGTGCCGAAGGTGTCATAAATGCTTTCGGCGCGGCGCGGAAAACCCGAGATGCCGTCGAGCTGGCGCAGCGTGTGCATCTGGTCGCGGCGGCCCGTCAGGATCTTGTGCGGATAGGTCTGGTGGCCGACGTCCCACACGATGCGGTCTTCCGGCGTATTGAACACGCAGTGCAGCGCGATCGTCAGTTCCACCGTGCCGAGGTTGGACGACAGGTGACCGCCGGTCTGCGCCACGGATTCCAGCACGAAGGCGCGCAGCTCGTCGGCCAGCTGCTTGAGCTGGGCGCGCGAGAGCTGACGAATGTCGGCCGGATCGTTGATTGTCTGAAGCAAATCCATACTTATGCCTTCCGCTGCACGATCAGGTCCGCGAGTTCACGCAAGCGCCGTGCCTTGTCTCCGAATTGTTCCAGCGCGCGATGCGCGTCGCTGCGCAAGGTCTCCGCCAGCGCCTTCGACTGCTCGAGTCCGAGTATCGAAACGTAGGTCGGCTTGTTGTCTGCCGCATCCTTGCCGGCGGTCTTGCCGAGCGTGGCGGAATCCGCGGTCGCGTCGAGCACGTCGTCAACCACCTGGAACGCAAGGCCGACGGCCGCTGCATACGCATCGAGCGCGGCCAGTTCGTCCTCGCTCAGTTCCTTGCCCGCCATCGCGCCCAGCAGCACCGATGCGCGCAGCAATGCGCCGGTCTTCAGGCGATGCATCTGCTCGAGCTGTTCGAGCGACAGCGCAATGCCCACGCTCGCCAGGTCGATCGCCTGCCCGCCGCACATGCCGCGCGAGCCCGATGCCTGCGCCAGCAGGCGCACCATCGCCAGTTGCCGCTGCGGCGCCAGTGCGCCGTCGGCCAGAATCTCGAATGCCTGCGACTGCAGCGCATCGCCGACCAGCAGCGCGGTGGCTTCGTCGTATTTCACGTGCACGGTCGGCTTGCCGCGGCGCAAGGCGTCGTCGTCCATGCAGGGCATGTCGTCGTGCACCAGCGAATACGCGTGAATCATTTCGACCGCGGCGGCAGCGCGCGCCAGTTCCGCCGCATCGGCATCGAACAGCGCGCCGGCCGCATGCACCAGCAAGGGGCGCACGCGCTTGCCGCCGTCGAGCACCGCGTAATGCATGGCATCGTGCAGACCTGCCGGCAACGCATCGGCAGCCGGCAGATGCCGCAGCAGCGCCTGCTCCATCCGCGCCTGGATCGCTTTCGTCCAATCCGTGAACGACAGGGCAGCCATCATTGTTCTTCCCCGCGTGCTGCATCTGCCGCATCGCCCTCGAACGGCTTGAGCAGATCGCCTTCCAGCACCTTGACCTGGTTTTCCACTTTTTCGAGTTGGGCAGCGCAGAACTTCACGAGTTCGGAGCCGCGCTTGTAGGCGGCGACCGAAGCCTCCAGCGGCAGCTCGCCTGCTTCCATGCGCGCCACCAGTTGTTCGAGTTCTGCCATGGCTTCCTCGAAGGACGCAGGCAGTGCAACCGCGGGTAGTTTCTTGGACATAACGATGGGGAAAAGGTTTAGCCCGCTATTTTAGTGCATCCCCCCGCCCGCATGCAGCGCAAACGCAGACCGGCACAACGCCACCCGCGATTTTTGATGAAAAACGGCTTGAAAAACCCATCCCGGGCGGCACTTGCGGAACAGCGCCGTGCAAAAACCGGCGCCACGGCATTTCCTTTTTGCAAAGCCCTCGAATTTCAAGCTGCGCAAGGGTTTCCGGGCTGGTCCGCATGGAACTCTGGGTTATAATTGCCAGTTCTGTCCAAAATTGCCTCATCATTTCGTTTGATTCAAGGTTTTTGCGGATTCTTTCTCTCTTAGGTTGGTGAAAATTAATTTGGGGGTAGGGGATGTCCGATCTGGCTAATCTCGCCAAACTCGTGCGCTCGAACGCGCAGCTTCCGGTCAATGTCTATTTCGACAACGCACTGCTGAAGCAGGAAATCCAGCAGCTTTTCCGCAAGGGTCCGCAATACGCGGGCCACGAACTCATGGTGCCGAACGTTGGCGACTATGCCACGCTGGCCTGGGAGAACGACGGCCGCATGCTGGTGCGCAACGCGCAGGGCATCGAACTGCTGTCCAACGTCTGCCGCCATCGCCAGGCCAAGATGTTCATGGGCCGCGGCAATGCCAACACGCTGGTGTGCCCGCTGCACCGCTGGACCTACGATCTGAAGGGTGAACTGATCGGCGCGCCGCACTTCGGCGAAACGCCGTGCCTGAACCTGTCCAAGACCGCGCTGCAGAACTGGAACGGCCTGCTGTTCGAGCAGAACGGCGTGGATGTCGCCGGCATCCTGAACAAGCTCAGCGTGACCAAAGACCTCGACTTCAGCGGCTACATGCTCGACCACGTCGAAGTGCACGACTGCGACTACAACTGGAAGACCTTCATCGAGGTCTATCTCGAGGATTACCACGTCGAGCCCTTCCATCCGGGCCTCGGCAGCTTCGTCACCTGCGACGACCTGCGCTGGGAATTCGGCGAGCACTACAGCGTGCAGACGGTCGGCGTGAATCACGCACTGGCCAAGTACGGCACGCCCAAGTACCGCAAGTGGCAAGAACAGATCCTCAAGTTCCGCAACGGCGAGCAGCCGGAGTTCGGCGCGATCTGGCTGACCATCTATCCCAACATCATGGTCGAGTGGTATCCGCACGTGCTGGTCGTCTCGACACTGTGGCCGGACGGTCCGCAAAAGACGAAGAACGTGGTGGAGTTCTACTATCCCGAAGAGATCGTGCTGTTCGAGCGCGAGTTCGTGGACGCCGAGCGCGCCGCCTACATGGAAACCTGCGATGAGGACGACGAGATCGCACTGCGCATGGACGCTGGCCGCAAGATCCTGCTCGACCGCGGCGTCAACGAAGTCGGTCCGTACCAGTCGCCGATGGAAGACGGCATGCAGCACTTCCACGAGTGGTACCGACGCCACATCGAGGTTTGATGCATAATCGCCAGACCGGCCGGATGACCTCCGGCCGGTTTTGTTTTTGCCGTCCCGTTTGTTTTTTCTTCCCCTCTTCTTTCCTGTCTCGCCATGCAATCGCTCTGGATGCTGTTCGCCACCCTCATGTTTTCCATCATGGGCGTGTGCGTCAAGCTCGCATCCGACACCTACTCGGTGGCCGAGATCATCATGTACCGCGGCTTCATCGGCGTGCTCTTCATCTACGTGCTGATCCTGCAGCAGGGCGGCACGCTCAAGACCGCGTTCTTCTGGGCGCACCTGTGGCGCTGCGCGGTCGGCGTGACGGCGCTGTGGCTGTGGTTCATCGCGATCGGCCTGCTGCCGCTCGCCACCGCGATGACGCTCAACTACATGGCGCCGATCTGGATTTCCGGCATCCTGTTCCTCGCCGCATGGCGCAGCGGCAAGCGGCGCTTCGAATGGGGACTGGTCAGTGCCATCGTCGCCAGCTTCGTCGGCGTGACGCTGCTGCTGCGCCCGTCCATTCACCAGGATCAGTTGCTGGGCGGACTGATCGGCGTCGGCTCCGGTTTCCTGTCGGCGCTCGCCTATCTGCAGGTGCGTTCCCTGGGCCAGCGCGGGGAACCCGAGTCGCGCGTCGTGTTCTACTTTTCACTGACGGGATTTCTGGCGGGCGTCGCGGGCTGCCTGTTCGGGTCCGGCCTGCACGGCGAGCCGATTGCGCTGCTGCGGTCGCATTCGGCCTACGGCCTGTCGCTGCTGCTCGGCATCGGCGTGCTGGCCGCGGTGGCGCAGATCGCGATGACGCGCGCGTATCGCCTCGGCAACACGCTGGTGACGGCCAATCTGCAATACACGGGCATCGTGTTTTCGAGCCTGTGGGGCATCCTGATCTGGAGCGACGTGCTGGGTCTGCTCGGCTGGTCCGGCATTGCGATCATCCTCGTCAGCGGGCTGGTGGCGACGTTCTACAATATCCGCAACACGCGGCCGGGCAAGACCGTGCCGCCGGCCGATCCGATCGCCACCGAAATCTGATCCATCCATCCGATCCGCGCGTTCCATGCGAACGCGCAAGCAAAGGAGCGCCATGACTTTCAGTACACTGGTTTCCGCAGACACGCTGTCGCAACACCTCGACGATCCGAACTGGGTCGTTATCGATTGCCGCCACGACCTCGCCAATCCCGATGCCGGCCGTGCCGCCTACGACGAGGCACACATTCCGCGCGCGCGCTTCGCGCATCTCGATCACGACCTGGCCGGCCCGACCGTGGGCGAGGACGGCGCCTTCCGCGGGCGCCATCCGCTGCCCGCACAGGAAGGCTTCATCGACACGCTGCGCGGCTGGGGTATCCACGACGACACGCAGGTGGTGGTCTATGACGCGCACGGCGGCATGTTCGCCGCGCGCCTGTGGTGGATGCTGCGCTGGGTCGGTCACAAGGCGGTCGCAACGCTGGACGGCGGCTGGCAGGCATGGCTGGCAGGCAAGCATCCGGTCGCCACGGAGCCGTCCTCAGGCAGCGGCGGCACGCTGGGACTGCGCGCGCCGCTGACGAAGACGGTCGGCGTCGGCGACGTCATGCGCAACCTGCTCGACAACCGGCGCACGCTGGTTGACGCGCGCGCGCCCGACCGCTTCCGCGGCGAGAACGAAACCATCGATCCGGTCGGCGGCCACATTCCGGGCGCCATCAACCGCTTCTTCAAGGACAACCTGCAGCCCGACGGCCGCTTCAAGAGCAGCGAGCAATTGCGCGAGGAATGGCAGGCCCTGATCGGCGACCCGCAGCAGGCCATCATGCAATGCGGCTCGGGCGTGACGGCTTGTCACAATCTGCTGGCGCTGGAGATTGCCGGATTGTCGGGCGCGGCGCTGTATCCGGGGTCGTGGAGCGAGTGGTGTGCGGATGCGGAGCGGCCGGTGGCTTGAGACTCGCCGTAATCGATTTGAGCTACTGCCGCTGCATGCGCAAAACTAAAGACCGCTGTTGAAATGGAGTTTGCGCTCTGAGCATGCGCCATACTGGATTCCCGCCTGCGCGGGAATGACGGAGGGCGTTGAGCTGTATATGGAATTACAAACCGGCCTTTAACTCATCACCGTCGTTCCCGGATGGTCGGCCCCGCGCGCAGGCGGGAATCCAGAAGATCGAAGAACGCACGGCGAATGAAAGGCAAAAGCGATATAGCCACCTGCCTTGCGAACCTATCAATGCGCGTGCGAATGCCCGGTCAGGAACAACACGATCGCCACACCCAGCGCGATCAGCACGATCTGCGGAATCGTCTCGCGCAGCGTGGCGCGGCGCTGCATCTGCGGCATCAGGTCGCTGACGGCGATGTAGATGAAGCCCGATGAAGCGAACACCAGCACGTAGGGAATCCATTGCTGCGAGTTGTCGAGCATCAGGTAGCCGACCAGCCCGCCAAGCACCGCCGTCAAACCCGAAATGATGTTGTAGGCAAAGGCGCGCGCACGGCTGAAGCCGGCATTGAGCAGCACGATGAAGTCGCCGATCTCCTGCGGAATCTCGTGCGCGATGATCGCCAGGCCAGTCATGATGCCGAGGTGCGGATCGGCCAGGAAGGCGGCCGCGATCAGGATGCCGTCGGTGAAGTTGTGCAAGCTGTCGCCGACCAGGATCATCCAGCCGGAAGCGCCCGCCTCGTGCTTGTCGTGGCCGTGATGATGGCCGTGGCCATCGTGTTCGTGGTGATGCGAATGGCGCAGGATCGCGAATTTCTCGAGCAGGAAAAAGCCGAGCAGGCCGGCCAGCAGCACGGCGAACAGCGTATGCGCATCGGCCTCGGATTCGAAGGCTTCGGGCAGCGCGTGCAGCAGCGAGGTCGCGAGCAAGATGCCGACCGACAGGCTGACCATGCGATCGACGATGCGCGACAACAGCGAGAACGAAAACAGCGCCGCCGCGGAAATGCTGAACACGCCGGAAATGGCGGTGGTCAGCAGGATGGAAAGCAGGGTGGAATTAATTTGGATCTCGAATAAGATGCAACCGGGTTGCAATTAAACCACAACACACCCATTCCGGCAACGAAAAACCGCGACAGGCAAGCCAGTCGCGGTGCGGTGGAGGTTCAGTGGAAAACGGCAGGCGTCTTCGTTCAGACGCCATGCGCCTTGAACCATGCCAGGCAACGCAGCCATCCTTCCTTCGCATCCGCTTCGACGTAGCTGGGCCGGTAATCGGCATGGAAGGCGTGGCCGGCGTCCTTGAACAGCACGAACTCCGACTTGCTGCTACCCTGCGCCAGCGCCTGCTGCATTTCCGCCACGCTGGCGACCGGAATGCCGGCATCCTTGCCGCCGTACAGGCCAAGCACCGGCGTCTTGAGGCTGGCGGCGATATCGACCGGATAGCTCGGCTGCAATTCGGTTTTGTTGCCGACCAGCCGGCCGTACCACGCGACGCCGGCCTTTACCTGCGGATTGTGCGCCGCGTACAGCCACGTGATGCGACCGCCCCAGCAGAAACCGGTGATGCCGAGCCGCTTGGGATTGCCTCCATTCTTGTCTGCCCACGCCACCACCGCATCGACGTCCTTCATGACCTGCGCGTCTGGCACCTTGGAAATCAGTTCTTTCTGCAGTTCGGCAATCGAGGTGTACCTGGTCGGATCGCCCTGCCGCACGAAGAGGTCGGGCGCCAACGCCAGATAGCCCTGCTTGGCAAAGCGCCGCGCAACATCGGCGATGTATTCGTGCACGCCGAAGATTTCCGAGATAACGAGGATGACCGGCAGGTTCTTCTTGCCGGCCGGCTGCGCGCGATAGACGGGCACCGCCTGGCCGTCAACCTCGATGGTGACGGTGCCGGCGTCCAGTCCATGTGTATCGGTCTTGACCACGCTCTGCGCGCAGACCGGCAGCACGGCGGCGGCGAAACCGGTGCCGAGGGCGGTCTTCAGGAACCCGCGCCGATCGACGTCATCGGACAAGGCACTCTTCGCGACCAGGCTGTCGAAATCTTCCTTCAGGTTTTCCATTCGTCCTCCTAAAACGGAATACAGGTTGAAAATCCTTGCGTGGACGAAGCAGGCTCCGGCCTAGTGCGCCTCATCCCAGTTCATGCCGATGCCGACTTCGGCGATCAGCGGCACCTTGAGCTGCGCGATGCCTGCCATCAGTTGCGGCAGGCGTTCGCGGATCAATGCGAGTTCAGCTTCCGGCACTTCGAGCACCAGTTCGTCATGCACCTGCATGATCATCTTCGATTGCAGTTTTTCCGCTTCCAGCCAGTCCTGCACCGCGATCATCGACAGCTTGATCAGATCGGCCGCCGTGCCCTGCATCGGCGCATTGATCGCGGCGCGCTCGGCAGCCTGCCGGCGCGGGCCGTTGGGCGAATTGATCTCGGGCAGCCACAGGCGGCGGCCGAACACGGTCTGCACGTAGCCGCGCGCCTTGGCTTCCAGCCGCGTCTCGTCCATGTAGCGCTTGACGCCGGCAAAGCGCGCGAAGTAGCGCTCGATGTAGTTCTGCGCGGCGACGCGTTCGATGCCGAGGTTGCCGGCCAGGCCGAAGGCGCTCATGCCGTAGATCAGGCCGAAGTTGATGACCTTGGCATAGCGGCGCTGCTCGCTTTCGACGTCGGCCAGCGCAACGCCGAAGATTTCCGCCGCGGTCGCGCGGTGGATGTCCTCGCCGTCGGCGAAGGCGCGCAGCATGTTCTCGTCTTCCGAAATGTGCGCCATGATGCGCAGTTCGATCTGCGAATAGTCGGCCGAGACAATCACGCTGCCCGGCGGCGCGACGAAGGCTTCGCGGATGCGGCGGCCTTCGGCCGTGCGGATCGGAATGTTCTGCAGGTTGGGGTCGCTGGAGGCGAGACGGCCGGTGACCGCCACCGCCTGCGCATAGTTGGTGTGCACGCGGCCGGTGCGCGCGTTGATCATCCTGGGCAGCTTGTCGGTATAGGTCGATTTGAGTTTCGACAGGCCGCGATAGTCGAGCAGCACCTTGGGCAGCGGGTAATCCTCGGCCAGTTTCTGCAGCACTTCCTCGTCGGTCGAGGGCGAGCCGGACGGCGTCTTTTTCACCACCGGCAGTTGCAGCTTCTCGAAGAAGATGTCACCGATCTGCTTGGGCGAGTTGAGGTTGAACGGCTGGCCTGCCAGTTCGTAAGCCTGCGTCTCGATCTCCAGCATGCGGCGGCCGAGTTCGTTCGATTGCGCATTGAGGCGCTCGGGATCGATCAGCACGCCGTTGCGTTCCATCTTTTGCAGCACCACTGCGGTCGGCAGTTCGATCTCGCGATAGACGAAGGTCAATCCCTTGTCTTCCTCGACCTCGGGCAGCATGCGGCGATGCAGCTGCAGCGTGATGTCCGCATCCTCGGCCGCGTACTCGGTGGCGCGCCCCAGTTCGACCTGGTCGAAGCACAGTTGCGAGGCGCCCTTGCCGCATACGTCCTGGAAGGTAATGGTCTTGCGGTTCAGGTGACGCAGCGCGAGGTTGTCCATGTCGTGATTGCGGTGCGACTCGAACACATAGGATTGCAGCAGCGTGTCATGCGCGATGCCGCGCAGCGTGACGCCGTGATTGGCGAATATGTGGCTGTCGTACTTGAGGTTCTGTCCGACCTTGGGCTTGTCGGGCGACTCGAGCCAGGCGCGCATCTTCTCCAGCACATAGTCGCGCGACAGTTGCGGCGGCGCATCCTGGTAGTTGTGCGCGACCGGAATGTAGGCGGCCGTGCCAGGTTCGCAGCAGAGCGAGATGCCGACCAGTTGCGCCTGCATCGGATCGAGCGAAGTGGTTTCGGTATCGAGCGCGGTCAGTTCGGCGCTGTCGATCTTCGCCAGCCAGCGTTCGAATTCGGCTTCGGTGGTGATCGTCTCGTAGTGCTGTTCGGGCGCTTCCGTAATCAGGTCGAACAGTCCGCCCTGCGGCGCGCCGGCGACCGCCACCGGCGAATCGGTCGCGGCCTGCTCGGTCAGCTCGCGCAGCCAGCTCTTGAAGCCGTTGCGCTTGAAGAATTCGATCATGGCGTCGCGGTCTTCGGGCTTCTGCTCCAGCGAGCCGCAGATCGACTCCATGTGCGCCGACAGATCGCAGTCGGTCTTGACCGTGATCAGCACCTTGGCCTGCGGCAGCCAGTCGAGCGCGCGGCGCAGGTTCTCGCCGACCGCGCCTTTGATCTCGGCCGCATGCTCGACGATGCCGTCCAGCGTGCCGTATTGCGTGAGCAGCTTGAGCGCGGTCTTGGGGCCGACCTTGTCGACGCCCGGCACGTTGTCGACCGCATCGCCGATCAGCGTCAGGTAATCGACGATGCGCTCTGGCGGCACGCCGAACTTGGCGACCACGCCTTCGACGTCGAGTTTTTCGCTGGTCATGGTATTGACCAGCGTGACCTGCCGGTTGACCAGTTGCGCAAGGTCCTTGTCGCCGGTGGACACCACCACGCTCATGCCCTGCTTTTCGGCTTCCACCGCCAGCGTGCCGATCACGTCGTCGGCCTCGATGCCTTCCACCATCAGGATCGGCCAGCCCATCGCGCGCACCGCTTCGTGGATGGGCTCGATCTGCTTCGACAGGTCTTCCGGCATGCTGGCGCGCTGCGCCTTGTAGGCCGGATAGAGATCGTCGCGGAAGGTCTTGCCCTTGGCGTCGAACACGCAGGCCATGCAGGCGGCATCCGGGTAATCCTTGCGCAGACGGCGCAGCATGTTGATCATGCCGTAGATGGCGCCGGTCGGCGCGCCGTCGGCATTGCGCAGATCGGGCATCGCATGAAAGGCACGGTACAGATAGCTCGAGCCATCGACGAGAAGCAGGGTTTTGTCCATAGGGAATGTTTTCGGGGAATGCAGTACGGTGGCGGGCCCGACGCGCAGCCGGTCTGCATCGCGCGACAGGATACGGCCATGGCAGGACGGCGCCACAAAAGAGCTCCGATTATCGCAGAGTTTGGCGCCGGGTCCGGCCCGGCCCCACGCCGGCCGGCGGCATCGGCGGCAGGCCCGCCCCGCGCCGCCCTGCACCGTCGCATTCCCCCGCCGCCCGCAGGCGATTTTCCGCGGGCGAATGCCGGATTGCTGGGCTACAATGAAGCCATTGGTCTTTCTTCCATTTACTACGGTCCGACATCCATCATGCCTACACTCACACTCCGGTCCCTCCTCGCGGTTGCCGCCGCGACCCTCGCCATGCCCGTGATGGTCCACGCCCAGGCGCCGGCCAACGACGCCGCCAATACGCCGCCGCCACCGCAGACCATGAAGCTCGAGGAAGGCGAAGCGCCCGAAGTCACGATCACGCAGCCGAGCACCGAGAAAAAGATCATCGAGAAGAAACAGCAGGGCAAGGTCACCGAAGTAAAGGTACAGACCGGCCGCACCACCTATTACGCCAAGCCGAACGACACGCCGGGCTCGATGCGCGGCGACGCACAGAGCGACAGCTCGCGCCCGGCCCAGTTCCAGGTCGGCGAGTTCGGACCGCCGAAGAAACACGAGGCGCCGGAACCCGTCCAGACCCTGCAACCGGCACCGGCCAAGAAATAATCAGCGCAGCGCTTTTTTCGGATAAATAACGCACGCAGGTGCGTTATTTTTTTCGGTCGGCGACCCTCCACCTCTTCTCCCGCATTTCTCATGGCAGTCTTTACTCCGGTCAGTCTGGATGATCTTTCCGGCTGGATCACGCAGTTCGATCTCGGCCAGGCGCATGCCATCAAGGGCATTTCCTCCGGCATCGAAAACACCAACTTCTTCATCACCACCGACCGCGGCGAGTTCGTGCTGACCGTGTTCGAGAAGCTGACCTTCGCGCAGTTGCCGTTCTATCTTAACCTGATGCGCCACCTGGCCGAGCGCGGCGTCAGCGTGCCAGCGCCCATTGCCAATCGCGACGGCGCCATCATCAATGCGCTGCACGGCAAGCCGGCCGCCATCGTCACCAAACTCGAAGGCGCCTCGCAGATGTCGCCCGCGCCGCAGCATTGCGCGGCGGTCGGCGCCATGCTGGCGCGCATGCACCTGGCCGCGCTGGACTTCCCGCTGCGCCAGCCCAACCTGCGCGGACTGGCGTGGTGGAACGAAACCGCGCCGGTGGTCCTGCCCTACCTCGATACGGCGCAGAAGCTGCTGCTCAACGACGAGATCGCGCTGCAGAACGCCTATGCCGCCTCGGCCGATTACGCCGCGCTGCAGCAGGGGCCGATCCATGCCGACCTGTTCCGCAACAACGTCATGTTCGACGGCGAGCGCCTGACCGGCTTCTTCGACTTCTACTTTGCCGGCTGCGACACCTGGCTGTTCGACGTCGCCGTCACCGTCAACGACTGGTGCATCGCTCCCGACACCGGCGTGCTCGACGACGCGCGCGTGCGCGCCCTGCTCGACGCCTACCATGCGGTGCGCCCGTTCACGGCGACCGAGCAGGCCGGCTGGCAGACCATGCTGCGCGCCGGCGCCTTGCGCTTCTGGTTGTCGCGTCTGTATGATTTCCATCTGCCGCGCGAGGCCGAGATGCTGACGCCGCACGATCCCGGCCATTTCGAGCGCATCCTGCAACTGCGCATCGCCCGCCCCGCGCCGCCTCTTTTTCAGGAAAGCTGAACCATGGACAAACCTACCGCCGCCACCGGCTGGCTCTGGATCAAGCAAGGCTGGGCCATCTTCCGCAAGCAGCCGACCGAACTGCTGACGATGTTCTTCGGCTACATGTTCGTGATGCTGCTGGTCGGCATCGTGCCGGTCATCGGCCAGTTGATCCCGATGATCCTGGTGCCGGTGTTCTCGCTGGCCTTCATGCATGCCTGCGCCAGCGTCGAACGCGGCCAGCGCGTCTATCCGAACCTGCTGCTGGTCGGCTTCCGCTCGCCGCACGTGCGCAACCTGATCAAGCTCGGCACGCTCTATCTGCTGGCCGCCATCGTCGCGGTGGCGGCCTCGAGCGCGATCGACGGCGGCGTCTTCCTGCAGGCAATGTCGGGCCAGCTCCAGCTCGACGCCGAGACCGTGCAGAATTCCGACATGACGCTCGCCATGCTGTTCGCCGCCCTGCTCTACATCCCGGCCGCGATGGCGTTCTGGTATGCCGCGCCACTGATCGGCTGGCAGGGCATGGGCGTCGGCAAGGCGGTGTTCTACAGCTTCTTCGCCGTCAAGCGCGCCGGCAAGGCCTTCCTGATCTACGGCCTGGCCTGGGCCACCATCGGCGTCGTGCTGCCGGTCATCCTCAGCACGCTGATCGGCATCATCCTCGGCACGCCGGGCGCCTCGCTGTTCATCCTGCTGCCGGCCTCGCTGATCCTGACTGTCGTCATGTATTGCTCGTTCTATCCGACCTACACGCAGATGTTCGGCCCGCCGCCGGAACCGCTGCCGTCCTGACCTGCAGGAATAGCCTCACCGAACGCGCAGCCCGCAGGATGCGCGTTCTTCCTCTTCTTCCTCCCTCCCCCTCATCGGTGCAGCAGCGCACACGGCAGAGAGTTTTTTCGCACAAAAATGCACTAGGCCGCTTGTTTCGCGGAACGATCCTTTTCACTGCGCAGTCAGTGCTTGTATTGCTGTGCATTGCATCCGTGCCGGGCCCCAGCCCGGAATCGTCGAAACGATAAGGAGCCGCCATGACCGTTGCCGTCTATCGAAGCACACCCAGTCCGCTGCACGCAATCTTGCTTGCCGGAACCGTTCCCCTCTTCCTCGGCGCCCTGCTAAGCGACATCGCCTACTTCAAGACCTACGAGATTCAGTGGAGCAACTTCGCCTCCTGGCTGATGGCCGGCGGCCTGGTCTTCTGCGGGCTGGCGCTGGTGTTCGCGCTGGTCAACCTGATCCAGGCGGATCGAAAGGCGGGACGGCCGCTGCTCTACTTCCTGCTGTTGCTGGTTACCTGGATACTGGGGCTGGTCAACTCCTTCCAGCATGCGAAGGATGCGTGGGCCGTCATGCCGACCGGCCTGGTGCTGTCGGCCATCGTGACCCTGCTGATCTGCGTGACGGCGTGGATTGGCCTCACCAACCTGCGTTCGGAGGTGTGACATGAGACATTCGAGCACACTGGCTGTCCTGGGCATGGCGCTGCTGCTGAGCGCATGCGGTCGCGAAGCAGATACGCCGCAGGTATACGGCCCCGATCCCAAGCTGCCGGAACCCAAGCGCAATCTGCTGCCCAGCATGAAGATCGCCGAACCCGAGGAATGGGGCGACCAGAAACCGACGGTGCCGCAGGGTTACAGCGTCACCGCGATCGCGACCGACCTGCGCATTCCGCGCCAGACGCTGGTCCTGCCCAACGGCGACATCATCGTGGCGGAAGGCCGCGGCGGCAACGCGGCGAAGCTCAAGCCCAAGGACATCATCGCCGGCTACATCAAGGCGCAGGGCAACACCAAGGTCAAGGGCGGCAATCGCCTGACCCTGCTGCGCGATGCCGACGGCGACGGCACCTACGAAACGAAGACCGTCTTCGCGGAGAATCTCAACGCGCCGTATGGCCTCGCCTTTGCCGATGGCAAGCTGTACGTGGCCAACCAGGATGCGCTGGTCCGCTTCGACTACAAGGAAGGCCAGACCCAGGCCAGCGGTCCGCCGACCAAGGTTGCCGACCTGCCTTCCGCCATCAACCACCACTGGACCAAGGCGCTGACGATCAGCCCCGACGGCCGGTTCCTGTATGTCGGCATCGGCTCCAACAGCAACATCACCGAGCGCGGCATGGAGGTCGAGGTTGACCGCGCCATGGTCTGGCAGATCGACGCGCAAACCGGCGCGCACAAGCCGTATGCGACCGGCCTGCGCAATCCGACCGCACTGGCGATCCAGCCCGGTTCCGGACAGTTGTGGGCGGTGGTCAACGAGCGTGACGAGATCGGACCCGATCTGGTTCCCGATTACCTGACGTCGGTACAGGAAGGAAAATTCTACGGCTGGCCCTACAGCTACTGGGGCCAGAACGTCGATCCGCGCGCCCAGCCGCAGAATCCGGAAAAGGTGGCATCCGCCATCCCGCCCGACTATGCGCTGGGATCGCACGTGGCCGCGCTCGGCGTTGACTTCTCGCTGCCGGCCATGGGTGGGCAGTTCACGGACGGAGCGTTCGTCGGCGAACACGGCAGCTGGAACCGCGACAACCCGGTCGGCTACAAGGTGATCTTCGTGCCGTTCAGCAACGGCAAACCGGCTGGCGAGCCGATCGACTTCGCGACCGGCTTCCGTACCGAGGAAGGGAAAACGCGCGGGCGGCCCGTCGGGGTCACCGTCGATCCGCGCGGTGCGCTGATCATCGCGGACGACCTCGCCAACACGGTGTGGCGGGTGACGCGCAACAAGTAGCCGTCGATATCTTGCATCATCAGACGCCCGTATCGTCAGCCGATACGGGCGTCTGTTTTTACTGCCCGCGTGCCGTCACACCTTGTCCAGCTTGGCGATGCTCAGGTCGAGCAGCTTCATGCCGTGCCGGCCGAAGTTGATGTGCGCGCGCGCGTTGCTGCCGCTGCCTTCGATGTTGACGATCACGCCCTCGCCGAACTTCGCATGCGCGACCGATTCGCCGATGCGCCAGCCGATGTTCTTCTTGCCCATGCTCTGCGCGATGCGATTGGCACCGCTTTCCGGCACTTCGTCCCATGCCGCCTTCGGATTGGCGAACCAGTGGTGCTGCTGCACCTTGGGCGACAGCCACTTCAATGATTCTTCCGGCATTTCGTCGAAGAAGCGCGACTTCGTGTTGTAGCGCGTCTGGCCGTGCAACATGCGCGTCTGCGAGAAGCTCAGATACAGGCGGCGCCGCGCGCGCGTGATGGCGACATACATCAGGCGGCGCTCTTCTTCCACGCCGCCGTCTTCCTTCTGCGAATTCTCGTGCGGGAACAAACCCTCTTCGAGCCCCGTGATGAACACCGCATCGAACTCGAGGCCCTTGGCCGAATGCACGGTCATCAATTGCATCGCATCCTGGCCGGCCTGCGCCTGGTTGTCGCCGGCTTCGAGCGAGGCGTGCGAGAGGAAGGCCGACAGCGGCGACATCACGGTCACCAGCGGCGCATCGGCATCCAGGATCTCGACGCCATCCTGCGTGACGATGGCCGGCCCTGCGGTCTGCTCGCTGCGCGGTCCGAGCTGCGCCGGCGCATCGTGGCCGAAGCCTTCCTCGGAGACGAACAGCGAGGCGGCGCTGACGAGCTGCTCGAGGTTTTCGATACGGTCCGCGCCTTCCTTCTCGTTCTGGTAATGCGCGATCAATCCGCTCGCATCGAGCACGATCTGCACCATTTCCGGCAGCGGCAACTGCGCGGTCTCGAAGCGCGCGCTTTCGACCAGCTTGACGAAGGCGCCGAGCGAGGTGCCGGCCTTGCCGGTCACGTAAGGTACCGCCGCGTAGAGCGAAATGCCGTACTGCCGGGCCGCATCCTGCAACTGCTCGAGCGAGCGCGCGCCGATGCCGCGCGTCGGGAAATTCACCACGCGCAGGAAGGCCGAATCGTTGTGCGGATTGTCCATCAACTGCAGGTAGGCGATCGCATGCTTGATCTCGGCGCGCTCGAAGAAGCGCTGGCCGCCATAGACGCGATACGGAATGCCGGCCGAGAACAGCGCATGCTCGATCACGCGCGACTGCGCATTAGAGCGATACAGGATCGCGATCTCGTTGCGCGTGCTGCCTTCGGCGATCAGGCTCTTGGCTTCCTCGATGATCCACTGCGCTTCCTGCAGATCGCTGGTCGCCTCATAGATGCGGATCAGTTCGCCGTGGCCGGCATCGGTATGCAGGTTCTTGCCGAGCCGCTTGGTGTTGTTGGCGATCAGCATGTTGGCGGTGTCGAGGATGTGACCGTGCGAGCGATAGTTCTGCTCGAGCTTGATCAGGTTCTCGACCTTGAACTCGCGTTCGAAGGCGCTCATGTTGCCGACGTTGGCGCCGCGGAAGGCATAGATGCTCTGGTCGTCGTCGCCCACCGCGAACACCGCCGCCTGCGTGCCCGCCATCAGCTTGAGCCAGTTGTACTGCAGGTTGTTGGTGTCCTGGAATTCATCGACGAGGATGTGACGGAAGCGCGACTGGTAATGCTCGCGCAGCGGCTGGTTGCGGCTCAGCAGTTCGTAGGTGCGCAACAGCAGTTCGGCGAAATCGACCACGCCTTCGCGCTGGCATTGCTCGTCGTACAGGGCATAGAGCTCGACCATGCGGCGGTTGAAATCGTCGAAGGCTTCGACGTCCTGCGCGCGCAAGCCGTTTTCCTTGGCATTGTTGATGAAGTACATCAGGTTGCGCGGCGGGTATTTCTCGTCGTCGATGTTGTTGGCCTTGAGCAGGCGCTTGATCATCGACAACTGGTCCTGCGTATCCAGGATCTGGAATGCCTGCGGCAGGGCGGCGTCGCGATAGTGTGCGCGCAGCAGACGGTTGCACAGGCCGTGGAAGGTGCCGATCCACATGCCGCGCGTGTTGATCGGCATCATCGCCGACAGGCGCGTCATCATCTCCTTGGCCGCCTTGTTGGTGAAGGTCACGGCCAGGATGCCGGCCGGCGAGACCTGCCCGGTCTGGATCAGCCACGCGATGCGGGTGGTCAGCACGCGCGTCTTGCCCGAGCCGGCGCCGGCCAGGATCAGTGCCGGCTGCGCGGGCAGCGTGACGGCGGCGAGTTGTTCGGGATTGAGGTTATGGAGGAGATTCTGCATCCGTGGATTATAAGTGGTGGCACTGCGGCGGTGGTACTACGCCCGCTGTACTGCCGGCATGCCTTGGACCGCACCGGCACCGAAGGAAAGAAGGAAATGAAAAAAGCGGGAAGCGCCCTGCCGCGCTGCCCGCTTTGCAATTGCCGAAACGACGATCAGTCGAACAGCGTCGTGAACCCGCGCGCGGCGGCCTGCGGATCGCCAGCCAGATAGACGCTGCTGATGGCGGCCACCATGTCGGCGCCATTGGCGACCAGCGGTGCCGAATTCTCGCGCGACATGCCGCCGATCACCACGCTCGGCACCTTGCCCTGCTGCTTCCAGTCGGTGACGATGGTGGCCGGCGTGGTGACCGGATACTTCTTCACCTTGGATGGATAGAAGCCGCCGAAGGCGACGTAGCTGGCACCGGCTTCCTGCGCCGCGTGCGCGAGTTCCAGGCTGCCGTAGCACGAGGAACCGAGAATCTTGTCCGGGCCGATCTGGCGCCGCACTTCCGCCACCGCGGTATCGGTGCCACCGACATGGATGCCGTCCGCATCCAGGCTCAGGCACAGCTCGACATAGTCGTTGATGATGAACGGCACCTTGTAGCTGCGCGCCAGTGCCAGCAGGCATTCGGCCTGTTCCTGGCGCTGCGCGGCATCGGCCGTCTTGTGGCGGTACTGCAGCAGGCTGACGCCGCCCTTGAGCGCGAGCTCGGTGATTTCGAGCAGCTTACGCGTATCGTCCCAATCGGGCGTGACGAGGTAGAGGCCTTTCAGCGAAGTCGAATAGTGGTTGCTCATGTCTCTTCTGTTGTCCGTCGTTTTCAGGGTTACACCACACGCCCGGCCATCGGCGACGATGGCGAGGCAGCGAACTTGCGGGCGATGCGGCCGGCGAGGAAAGCGTTGCGGCCGGCATCGATGCCGAGCTTCATGGCGTGTGCCATGCGTACCGGGTCCTGTGCACCGGCAATCGCGGTGTTCATCAGCACGCCGTCGCAGCCGAGTTCCATCGCGATCGCGGCATCGCTGGCAGTACCGACACCGGCGTCAACGATGACCGGGACCTTGCTCTGTTCGATGATGAGCGAGAGGTTCCACGGATTGAGGATGCCCATGCCGGAGCCGATCAGCGAGGCCAGCGGCATGATGGCAGCGCAGCCGATGTCTTCGAGCATCCTTGCCTGGATCGGGTCGTCGCTGCAATAGACCATGACGTCGAAGCCGTCCTTGACGAGCGTCTCCGCTGCCTTGAGCGTTTCCGGCATGTTGGGGAACAGGGTCTTTTCGTCACCCAGCACTTCTAGCTTGCAGAGCTTGTGGCCGCCGAGGATTTCGCGGCCGAGCTGCAGCGTATAGACGGCGTCGGCGGCGTTGTAGCAGCCGGCGGAGTTGGGCAGCAGAGTAAATTCGGACGGCGGCAGCACGTCGAGCAGGCTCGGTGCATTGGGGTCCTGGCCGATGTTGACGCGGCGTATCGCCACCGTCACGATTTCTGCGCCGCTGGCGAGGCTTGCTTCGCGCGTCTGCGCGAGGTCCTTGTACTTGCCGCTGCCAACCAGCAGGCGCGAACGGTAGGCCTTGCCGGCAATGGTCAGTTGGGTATCTTCAAACGACGACATGTTGATTCCTGGAAGTGGTCACTAGGGCATGGTTGATTAGGATGTGTGCGCCGGGCACGGCGCGCTCGCATGCCGCACGGGGCAAGGATGTCTGGATAAACCGGAATGCTGCGGACAGTTGCGAAGCGGCTCAGCCGCCGCCGATGGCCCGCACGACATCAACGCGGTCGGCCGGCTGCAACTGGCGTTCCTGCCATTGCGCGCGCGGCACCACCTCACGATTGATGGCGACCGCCACCGCCTTGCCCGCCAGAGACAGGGAAGCGATCAGGCCTTCCACATTGAGACCGGCGTCCACGCTGTGGGCTGCACCGTTCAATTCGATTTCCATCATTGACTTCTCGTTCCAACGAAAAACAGGGACCGATCCGCATCGCGCCGCATGGATATCAGAAAAACATCGCCACGCGTCCGAACGGCCGGCAAAGACAGGAATTTTACCCGCATTTACCCGCCCAAGGCCAATTCGCCGGCCCAGCAGCGCCCCGGCCAATCCGCGTGCCGCTACGCCTTGAAGACACCGCTGCGCATCCCCGTCCACGCCTTTGTCCTCGCAGTTGTCCTCTATAATGCTCGATTCGATCCAATTCTCTCACCATCATGGAATTAGCCAAGTCTTTCGACCCCGCCGACATTGAAGCCTTCTGGCGGTCCGAATGGGAAAAACGCGGATATTTCACCGCCACCACCGACGCCGACAAGCCCGCCTTCAGCATCCAGCTGCCGCCGCCGAACGTGACCGGCACGCTGCACATGGGCCACGCCTTCAACCAGACCATCATGGACGGCCTGACGCGCTACTACCGCATGCGCGGCTACAACACGGCATGGATTCCGGGCACCGACCACGCCGGCATCGCGACCCAGATCGTGGTCGAACGCCAGCTCGACGCGCAAAAGATTTCGCGTCACGACCTCGGCCGCGAAAAATTCCTCGAGAAAATCTGGGAGTGGAAAGAAAAATCCGGTTCCACCATCACCGGCCAGATGCGCCGCCTTGGCGCCTCGGCCGACTGGAGCCGCGAATACTTCACGATGGACGCGCCGCGCTCCAAGACCGTGGCCGAAGTCTTCGTACGCCTCTACGAGCAGGGCCTCATCTACCGCGGCAAGCGCCTCGTCAACTGGGACCCGGTGCTCGGCACTGCGGTGTCCGACCTCGAGGTCGTGTCGGAAGAAGAAGACGGCCACATGTGGCACATCCGCTATCCGCTGGCGGACGGTACCAACTACAAGTTTCCGATCGCCTTCGATGAAGACGGCAAGGCCACCGAATGGGAAGAGCGCGACTTCATCGTGGTCGCCACCACGCGTCCGGAAACCATGCTGGGCGACGTCGCGGTCGCGGTCGATCCCACGGATGAGCGCTATGCAGCGCTGGTCGGCAAGCAACTGACGCTGCCGCTGTGCGGACGCACGATTCCGCTGATCACGGACGAGTACGTGGACAAGAACTTCGGCACCGGCTGCGTCAAGATCACGCCGGCGCACGACTTCAACGACTACGCGGTCGGCCAGCGCCACAAGCTCGAACAGATCAGCATCCTGACGCTGGACGCCAGGATCAACGACAACGCGCCCACCGCCTATCGCGGCATGGACCGCTACGCGGCACGCAAGCAGATCGTCGCCGACCTCGAGGCACAAGGCCTGCTGGAACAGGTCAAGCCGCACAAGCTGATGGTGCCGCGCGGCGACCGCACCAACGTCGTCATCGAACCGATGCTGACCGACCAGTGGTTCGTCGCCATGAGCAAGGCTGCGCCCGAAGGCACGTACAACCCGGGCAAGTCGATCGCCGAAGTCGCGCTCGACAAGGTCGCCAGCGGCGAGATCAAGTTCATCCCCGAGAACTGGACCACCACCTATAACCAGTGGCTCAACAACATCCAAGACTGGTGCATCTCGCGCCAGCTTTGGTGGGGCCACCAGATCCCGGCGTGGTACGACGACGCCGGCAACATCTACGTCGCGCGCAGCGAGGAAGAAGCACAGGCGCAGGCCGGCGGCAAAGCCCTGAAACGCGACGACGACGTGCTCGACACCTGGTTCTCCTCGGCGCTGGTGCCCTTCTCCACACTCGGCTGGCCGGAAGAAACGCCCGACCTCAAGACCTTCCTGCCATCGTCGGTGCTGGTCACCGGCTTTGACATCATCTTCTTCTGGGTCGCGCGCATGGTCATGATGACCGCGCACTTCACCGGCAAGGTGCCGTTCGAGACCGTCTATGTGCACGGCCTGATGCGCGATTCCAGCGGCCAGAAGATGTCCAAGTCCAAGGGCAACACGCTGGACCCGATCGACCTCATCGACGGCATCAGCGTGGATGAACTGGCTGCCAAGCGCACTGCCGGCCTCATGAATCCCAAACAGGCCGCCAGCATCGAGAAAGTCACGCGCAAGGAATTCGCCAACGGCATCGCCGCCTACGGCACCGACGCGCTGCGCTTCACGATGGCAAGCTACGCCTCGCTTGGCCGCAACATCAACTTCGACCTCGGCCGCGCCGAAGGCTACCGCAACTTCTGCAACAAGCTGTGGAATGCCACGCGCTTCGTGCTGATGAACTGCGAAGGCCAAGACTGCGGCTTCCGCGACGCGCCCTGCGGCCCCGGCGACTGCGCGCCCGACGGCTACACCGACTTCTCGCAGGCCGACTACTGGATCGTCTCGCTGCTGCAGCGTGTCGAGGCCGATGTCGCCAAGGGCTTTGCCGACTACCGTTTCGACAACATCGCCTCGTCCATTTACCAGTTCATCTGGGATGAATACTGCGACTGGTACCTCGAAGTCGCCAAGGTGCAGATCCAGACCGGCACCGAAGCACAGCAGCGCGCCACGCGCCGCACGCTGCTGCGCGTGCTGGAAACCATCCTGCGCCTCGCGCATCCGATCATCCCGTTCATCACCGAACAACTGTGGCAGACCGTCGCGCCGCTGACCGGCATCAAGCTCAACCCGGCCGGCGACACCATCATGCTGCAGAAGTACCCGGAATCGCAGCCGAAGAAGATCGACGAAAGTTCGGAGCAATGGATGGCCGAACTGAAAGCGCTGACCGACGCCTGCCGCAACCTGCGCGGCGAGATGCAACTGTCGCCAGCGCAGCGCGTGCCGCTGATCGTGGAAGCGGTCGACGCAACACGCGCACAAGGCTTCGCGCCCTACCTGCAATCGCTGGCCAAACTGTCGGAAGTGCAAATCGTCGCGCAACTGCCGGAATCGCCGGCACCGGTCTCCATCGTCGGCACCACCAAGCTGATGCTCAAGGTCGAGATCGACATCGCCGCCGAACGCGAACGCCTGACCAAGGAAATCACGCGCCTGGAAGGCGAGATCGCCAAGGCCAACACCAAGCTCTCCAATGAAAGCTTCGTCGCGCGTGCGCCGGCGCAGGTGGTGGCGCAGGAGAAGGAACGGGTGGCGAATTTCTCGGCGACGCTCGATAAGTTACGGGAGCAATTCGACAAACTGTAAATCTTTCTTACGTCAACAAAAAAGCGCAGGCTATAAAGCCTGCGCTTTGTTTTATGCGCGAGACAACAAAATCAAATCGTTTCGTTCTACCCCGTCAACATATCCTCACATGCCATATTCAACTACTTTCTGTCTGCGTCCTTAGTCAAACCTTGCAAAGTGCTAGCGCTTCCTGAGCCAAGAGCTCTGCACGGCCTCGACAAAAATCTTCATAAGATGCATTAAACGAATCCTTTGGAATCATTGCACGAGTCAAAATATCGTCTAACCCTCCTCCGGGAATATCAGAGACATATTCTGACGGTGGTCTATTCTTGATAATCCGATTATCGGTCTGTGACAAGAACGCAAAGTTAGCAAGACGAAATTGCTCATCCCGCTTAATTATTCCCAACTTATCCGCTAAGTAGCTTTTGGGATAAATATGGTGGAACTCGGTACGGTTACAAGATAACAGCACCGCGTCTAGATCAATGTTTGCTCCAGAGAGAAATGACCGAGGGAATTTAGATGCCAATAGCAAGACGAATGTCTTCGTATTAACTGCTGTAAGTGAAAACACGTTATCAAGGAAGAACTCAGGCACAATTTTGGGCGGAACCAAGTCGAAAAGACTTGAGTCCTTTTTGTCTCTCAATAATATTGCAGCTTTAATATCTGCATCTAATGACGTGTTTACACTATTGGAATACCTACGTGAAAAACAACTAATCCAGAACCACGCGCGCAGAGTTGCCTGTTGCTTTGCATCGGGATGATATCCGTTAGCGTTATCGGTAGCGAAGAACCTCACGAGAGGTATCAACATTGATTTATAGGGAAGCACTTTGAGAGAAACAACCCCGCATTGCTTCTGCAAAAACTCTACTGCCCCTTTTATACCGACAGTCAGCTTGGGAAACTGATCACGAACATCACTACCTTTCAAAGCCACTACCGCGTGCGCTGAACTATCATTGCTGATTACTCCAGCCGCACATTTCAATAGCAAATCAGGGTCATTACCGATCTCGCCATATCCTCCATCGTCTAGCTCTGCTGCGAGATCATCAAACTTGTTACGAAGGTCGAATTCGCCACTCCATGTCCATGCTGCAAGGAGCTGATAAGTGTCCAATGGCACACCACCCCGATTGACGCGCTCAAAGACAATTGCGATTTTTGAATGATCATCGGTTTCAATAGTCTCTACAGGTATCTGCGCTTCCTTGAATCGGTTCTGTAGATCGTCAATTAGTTTGGCCTCTTCTTCATTCAATTTTCGAACTCGCGCACCATATGCAGTTACATCAAACAGAACGTTCAAAGGAAAATGACGAGTTTCATCTACCTCATCAGGGCGTAAAGCTAGAAATTGCGAGTCCTGCGCATCAGCATTTGCATGTATATCAAAATAGACATCCACCCAATCTACCTTTGGGTTTTCAGCCTGTTTCAATTCTGTTTGAAAAACTGCAAATATAGAAGTCAGCCGCTGTTGTCCATCGAGTACATAGTCAATGGGATATTGTTCTTTGGGTTCTGGAAGGACGTATGGTCCAAGGTCACGATCTGATTGAAGCTTTTCACGAGTTCGCCAAAAAAGTAACGTTCCAATTGGATAGCCTTTATAGATACTATCCATCAGGAACTGCACCCTATCAGGTTCCCAAACAAATTCACGTTGGAATGCTGGGATACGAACCTCCCCTTCGGCCACTCGACCTAATAATTGACGAATGGGTATGGAATTAACTGTCATAACGCTCCCTCAATCGATATCTAGTTTTAGCGATGTTTATTGCTATATGTTCTATTCGCAACGTTGAGTTTGGCTACCCCTCATCTTGGCATATCGCAGGCAACAAACCCACACTACCGCCAAATGAGAAATTTTATAAAGCTCTCTTCAAGAGCATATCTTAATAAGTACACCTTGGCTTTCCTAATAAGCCACTCTCAACACTCGCTCAACAACTAATAAGCAGAAGCTCTCGCAGCCTTGTGGAGAATCCTTAAGGCATAGATATAAGAATTACGCTAAACGCACATTCGACCATCACCCATCAATATGCGCAATCAACGGCAAATGATCCGACGCCACCCTCGCCAGCGGCGTCGCATGCACCTGAATCCGCAATAGACGCCGACGCGGGCTGATCCAGATGCGGTCCAGCGCAAACAGCGGCCAGCGCGAGGGAAAGGTCTTGACCGCCGGTACCGCCTCGAAATGCGAGATCAACCAGCGCAGCGGCCGGCCCCAGACGAACCATTCGTTGACGTCGCCCATCAGGATCACGGGCATGGTGTCGGTATCAAAGGCCTGCAACAGGCGCCTGATCTGGTCGCGCCGTTCGGCCGGGCGCAAACCCAGGTGCGTGGCGATGACGCGCAGCGGATGGCCGGGGCAATCGAGGTCGGCATCGAGCGCGCCGCGCGGTTCGCGGCTGCCAAAGGAGAGGTCGATGGTGCGCGTGCAGAGGATCGGATAGCGGCTCAATACGGCGTTGCCGTAGCGCCGATGGTCGTGCTCTTCGGTAGGGCCTTCGACGGCGTGATAGCCTGTGGCTTGCTGCAGAATCGCGAGCACGTTTTCGCGGCGGCTGTCGCCGAGCGGGACTTCCTGCAACGCGATGACGTCGGCATTCATTTCCTGCAGTACGCCGGCGATGCGTTGCGGATCGAAGCGGCCGTCGGTACCGATCGCGCTGTGAATGTTATAGGTCGCGACCGCAAGCGGCCATGGATCGTTGTCCACGTCCTCCACCGCTGCCTTTGTCACTACCGCGCACGCATCTGCCTCGTTGCTCATGCCTTGTTGTCTCCCGTGCCGCCATGGCTGGCGGCTTACTCAGATGATCGCAGGGAAAAACGATAGGTTCCGTACGGCACCTCGCCTAAACAAAACCGCCGGGGCAGCGATGCGTCCGGCGGTCTGGGTACGGAACAGTCTGGCTTCAGACGAAGGACAGCGTCAGCCCCGGCAGCGTCAGGCCAGAGAAGGCGCTCGACCAAGTCTGTCCCGGCTTGATCGGATGCGCATCGGTCAGGGTGCCGGTGGCGATCAGTTCGCCGGCCTGCAGCGGCGCGAATTGCGGCTGCGTCTGCAGCGTCTGGTGCAGTTGCAGCACGGCGTGCACCGGGCTGTCGAGCACGTTGCTGCCAAAGCCGGCGCTGTGCAGCGTGAATTCACCGCCTTCGCTGTACGAGAGCGACACGCTGGCGGCAGTCAGAATGTCCGGCAGGTTGGCGCGCGTGGCCGACGACAGCACGTGCGGCTCGCCGATGATCAGCGCGCCGTGCAGGCCAAAGGCGGCAATCGCATCGGCTGCCTCGAACTTCCAGTCTGGGAATGGGCAGGCCACCAGTTCGTAGGCATGCGCCATCCATTCGATGCAGTCGGCGACCTCTTCCAGCGTGGCTCTGGCCGATGGCGCGCGGCCAAGTTTGAAGACGATCTCGGGTTCGATGCGCGGCTGGACGGCACCGGCCAGACTTTGCACGCCACGGTTATCTTCGGCGAAACGCACCGTATCGTCGAACATCGGCGCCCACATCGGCGCGCTGATGGGTTCGCGCTCGCCGTAGTGCGACCATATCTTGCGGTTGGTGAAGCCTATCTTGCGGCCGACCATGGTTTCGCCCTGCGCGGTGCGGATGTTCAGGATGCTGTGAGCGATGTCGTAGGCATCGGCGATCGACAGGTCGTTGGCCCTGCTCAGGCAGGGAATCTGCTGCGATTGCGCACGCGCGGCGAGTAACTGGTGTGCATAGCGGGTGGCTTGTGTGGACATCAGCATGAAGGGCTCGCGCAAGGAGAAGGGATGGGAATGGTTAAAGCCGGCATTGTTTGGGACGCAACATTTTTACACATGCTTTGAATCCTGCAAAGCAGCAAACGTTCGCCGAAAGCCGATGTTCGGATGAAATATTTTCAGGCAGGAAAGATGGCTGGAGCCGTCAGGCAATGTTTCAGACCTTGGGCCGTGCCTGCCGCGCCATGAAACGGTCGAGCTGGTTGGCGAAAGCGCGCGTATCGGCCTGGCTAAAAGCAGCCGGCCCGCCCGTTTCCACGCCGCTGCTGCGCAGTTCTTCCATGAAACTGCGCATGCGCAGCATCTGCTGGATGTTGTCTTGCGTATAAAACTCGCCGCGCGGATTCAGTGCGTGGGCGCCCTTCTCCAGCACGTCGGCCGCCAGCGGAATGTCGCCGGTTATCACCAGATCGCCGACATTTGCCAGACGAACGATCTCGTTGTCGGCCACATCGAAGCCGGCCGGTACCTGGATCGCATGGATGAAACGTGACGGCGGCGTGCGCAACAGCTTGTTGGCGACCAGCGTCACGTGAATCGGCAGCCGGTCGGCGACGCGGAACAGGACGTCCTTGATGACCGACGGACAGGCATCGGCATCCACCCAGATCTGCATGCCGGCAGCACCGGCCTGCGGAAGATCAGCCAAGACGGACGCGGCGGATCATTGCCCGCTCCACAGGTCGCCCGTCGGTTGCGACTGCGGCGCCGTGACACCGAAGTGCGCGTAGGCCTGCGGCGTGGCGATGCGCCCGCGCGGCGTGCGCTGCAGGAAGCCCTGCTGGATCAGGTAGGGTTCGAGCACGTCCTCGATGGTGTCGCGCTCCTCGCCGATGGCGGCCGCCAGGTTGTCGAGCCCGACCGGGCCGCCGTTGAACTTGAAGAGGATGGCTTCGAGCAGCTTGCGGTCCATCAGGTCGAAGCCGACCGGATCGACGTCGAGCATGACCAGCGCCGCATCGGCCATGGCCTTGGTGATGCGGCCCGAGCCCTTGACCTCGGCATAGTCGCGCACGCGGCGCAGAAGGCGGTTGGCGATGCGCGGCGTGCCGCGGCTGCGCTTGGCGACCTCGAACGCGCCTTCGTCGTCGATCGGCGCATTGAGCAGCGCCGCGCTGCGCGTGACGATGCGCGTCAGCTCCTGCGGCGTATAGAACTCGAGGCGGGCGACGATGCCGAAGCGGTCGCGCAGCGGATTGGTCAGCATGCCGGCGCGCGTGGTGGCGCCGACCAGCGTGAACGGCTGCAGATCGAGCCGCACCGAACGCGCGGCCGGTCCTTCGCCGATCATGATGTCGATCTGGTAGTCCTCGAGCGCCGGGTAGAGGATTTCCTCGACCACCGGCGACAGGCGATGGATTTCGTCGATGAACAGGACGTCGTTGGCTTCGAGATTGGTCAGCAGCGCGGCCAGATCGCCGGCGCGCTCGAGCACCGGGCCCGAGGTCTGGCGCAGGTTGACGCCCATCTCGCGCGCGATGATGTGCGCCAGCGTGGTCTTGCCCAAGCCCGGCGGGCCGAACAGCAGCGTATGGTCGAGCGCCTCGCGCCGCTGGCGCGCCGCCGCGATGAACACCTCGAGCTGGCCGCGCGCCTTTTCCTGGCCCACGTACTCGTCGAGCTGGCGCGGCCGCAAGGCGCGCTCGATCGCTTCTTCGTTGGGGGAAACGGGCGTGGCCGCAATGATGCGCTGTTCGCTGAAATCGTCGGTCTGGATGCTCATGCCTGCATTGTAGCGTGGTAGCGGCGTTGAAATTAAAGCGATGACCGCGTTGCTTCGCCTTGCCGAACTTTCATACTGTCTGCGGCTTGGCGTCTTGCGCTCGCCTCGATCTCAACTCCGCCGGAAATCATGCCTTGGACAAGGCCTTCAACGCCACCTTGATCCCGTCCGACACGCTGCTGCCGGCCGGTACCTGCTTCATCGCCAGCAGCGCTTCCTTGTCGGAATAGCCGAGCGCCAGCAGCGCGTTCAGGACGTCGGACGAGGTATCGCTGGCGGCCGCTGCGCCGGCACCGATATCGGCACCGAGCTTGCCCTTGAGTTCCAGCAGCAGGCGTTCGGCAGTCTTCTTGCCGATGCCGGGCACGCGCGTCAGGCGGCCGGCTTCCTGCAGCGTGATCGCCTGCGACAGGTCGGCCACCGACATGCCGGACAGGATCGCCAGCGCGGTACGCGCACCGATGCCGCTGATCTTGACCAGTTCGCGAAACACGTGGCGCTCTTCCTGCGAACCGAAGCCGAACAGGATGTGCGCATCCTCGCGCACCGTCAGATGCGTGAGCAGCACGACCTTTTCGTTGAGGCCCGGCAGGTTGTAGAAGGTGCTCATCGGCACGTTGACTTCGTAGCCGACGCCATTGCAGTCGATCAGCAGTTGCGGCGGATTTTTTTCGAGAAGAATGCCGGAAAGACGACCTATCATCGTGACGACCCTAAAGAAGAAAACAAGACAAGGCGCGCGCGGCTAGCCGACCAGCCGGCCGCCACGCACGCGCAAACCCTTCTTCGCCAGTTCGGGCGCCAGCGTGCCCAGCGTCGCCAGCGTATCGCCGCTGTGCGCATGGCAGATCGCGACGCCCAGGGCATCGGCGGCATCGGTGCCGGGCAGGCCGGACAATTGCAGCAGGCGCTGCACCATGTCCTGCACCTGGCTCTTCTGCGCCTTGCCGTGGCCAACCACCGCCTGCTTGACCTGCAGCGCCGTGTATTCGGCCACCAGCAGGCCGGCACCGACCAGGCCGCAAATCGCGGCACCGCGCGCCTGTCCAAGCAAAAGGGTCGATTGCGGGTTGACGTTGACGAATACCTTTTCGATCGCCGCGCAGTCGGGCCGGTAGGTGGCGACCACTTCCGACACGCTGCCGAGAATCACCTTGAGGCGCTGCGGCAGATCGGCGTCCGGCGTCTTGATGGTGCCGGAGGCGATGTAGGCGAGCTTGCTGCCCTGGCGCTCGATCACGCCGAAGCCGGTAGTGCGCAGGCCGGGATCGATGCCGAGGATTTTCATGGAAGTGCGTTCGTTGCGATCAGTGGCGGAAATGACGCACGCCGGTGAACACCATCGCCACGCCGCGCTCGTCGGCGGCATCGATGACTTCCTGGTCGCGCACGCTGCCTCCCGGCTGGATCACGGCGGTGGCGCCGCCGTCGATCACCACGTCGAGACCATCACGGAACGGGAAGAAGGCATCGCTGGCGACCACCGAACCCTGCAGCGAGAGGCCGGCATTCTGCGCCTTGATCGAGGCGATGCGCGCCGAATCGACGCGGCTCATCTGGCCGGCCCCCACGCCCAGCGTCATGCCGCCGGCGCAATAGACGATGGCATTGCTCTTGACGAACTTGGCCACATTCCAGGCGAACAGCAGGTCGTCGAGTTGCTGTTCGGTAGGCTGCTGCCTGGTCACGACCTGGAGGTCGGCACGCGTCAGCACGTGGTTGTCGGCGGTCTGCACCAGCAGGCCGGAACCGACGCGCTTGACGTCGTGGCTGTTGAGGCCGCGTTCCCATGCATTCTTGCCGTCGCGCTTGACGCCGTCGAGCGGGATTTCCAGCACGCGCACATTGGTCTTGGCCTTGAAGACTTCCAGCGCTTCGGGCGTGTAGCCGGGCGCGATCAGCACTTCGACGAACTGCCGCGCAACCTGGGCGGCGGCCGCGCCGTCGAGCACGGTGTTGAAGGCGATGATGCCGCCGAAGGCCGAGGTGGAATCGGTCTTGAACGCCTTGCTGTAGGCATCGAGCGCATCGGCTCCGACCGCCACGCCGCACGGATTGGCGTGCTTGATGATGACGCAGGCCGGCGCCTCGAAGGTCTTGACGCATTCCCACGCGGCGTCGGAATCGGCGATGTTGTTGTAGCTGAGTTCCTTGCCCTGCAATTGTGTGGCGGTGACCAGCGAACCGGGCGCCGGGTACAGGTCGCGGTAGAAGGCGGCGTCCTGGTGCGGGTTCTCGCCATAGCGCAGGTCCTGCAGCTTGACGAAGCTGCTGTTGCTCTGGCCGGGGAAGGCGCCGAGCGCGGGCGCGGCATTGCCGACAGCCAGATCGGTGCCTTCGGTCACGTTCGACAGGTAGTTACTGATGGCCGCGTCGTACTGCGCGATGCGGTTGAAGGCGGCGACCGAGAAAGCAAACTTGGTCTTGTTCGACAGCTTGCCGTCGGCCTTGAGCTCGGCCAGCGCCACGCCGTATTGCGAGGCATCGGTCAGCACGCCGACGTCCTTCCAGTTCTTGGCGGCGGAGCGCACCATGGCCGGGCCGCCGATGTCGATGTTCTCGATCGCGTCTTCCAGCGTGCAGCCGGGCTTGGCGACGGTCGCCTCGAACGGATAGAGGTTGACCACCAGCAGGTCGATGGTGGCGATCTGGTGCTGCGCAAGCGCGGCCATGTGAGCCGGCACGTCGCGGCGCGCCAGCAGGCCGCCGTGGATCTTGGGATGCAGCGTCTTGACGCGGCCGTCGAGCATTTCCGGAAAGCCGGTATGGTCGGCCACTTCCGTCACCGGCAGGCCGGCGTCGGCCAGCAGCTTGGCGGTGCCGCCGGTCGAAAGGAGTTTGATGCCCAGGGCATGCAGGCCCTGCGCGAATTCGAGGATGCCGGTCTTGTCGGAAACGGAAAGGAGAGCTTGTTGGGTCATGATGGCAAATCGGTTTGAATGAATAACGCAAGGGTACGGCGCACGACGAACAGCAACCGGCGCTTGCGTTATTCCTTTCCGCGCCGGCGGAAAGTCGCGTTCGCGGGATTACAGCAGGTCGTGCTGCTGCAGTTTCTTGCGCAGCGTGTTGCGATTGATGCCGAGCATGTCGGCCGCATGCGACTGGTTGCCCTCGGCGCGCGCCATGACTGCTTCCAGAATCGGACGCTCGACCGTGAACACCACCATTTCATACACATTCGAAGGCGTCTGTTCGCCAAGATCCCGGAAGTATTTTTCCAGGCTTTTCTTGACGACTTCTTGGATGTTGTCTTTGCTCATGGCTTTAGGCTTGCGTATTCGGTATGCCGGTTGTCGTTGTGGGGCGGCCGCGCGTCGGTCGTGATTTTCGGTCCGTGACTCAGGCCGCCAGTCTTTCTTCGGCGGGACGATATTGTAACCGCTCGCCATGCGTGAGCTGCAATTCGAAAAAGGCATCGACGGCCGCGCGCTGCGCGTCGCAATCCTCGATGCGGTTCATGCCGCGGCGGAAATCCTCGCCGCCGATCAGGTCGCGCACGTACCAGCCGATGTGCTTGCGCGCGGTGCGCACGCCCAGGTAATCGCCGTAGAACGCATAGTGCGCGCGCAGGTGTTCGTCCATCAGGGCGCGCACCTCGGCCACCGTCGGCGGCGGCAGGTGCGTGCCGGTGCGCAGGTAGTGATCGATCTCGCGGAAGATCCACGGCCGGCCCTGCGCGGCGCGGCCGATCATGACGGCATCGGCGCCGGTGACGTCGAGCACGAAGCGCGCCTTCTCGGGCGTGTCGATGTCGCCGTTGGCGACCACCGGCAGCGAGACCGCCGCCTTGACCGCCGCAATGGTGTCGTATTCGGCCTCGCCGCTGTAGCCGTCGGCACGCGTGCGGCCGTGCAGCGTCAGCATGGCAATGCCGCTGTCTTCGGCGATGCGCGCGATCTGCAAGGCGTTCTTGTGGGCGCGGTCCCAGCCGGTGCGGAACTTGAGCGTGACCGGCACATCGACGGCCGACACCACGGCCTGCAGGATCTCGGCCACCAGGCTTTCGTGCTGCAGCAGGGCCGAGCCGCACCAGGCGTTGCAGACCTTCTTGACCGGGCAGCCCATGTTGATGTCGATGATCTGCGCGCCGCGCGCGACGTTGAACTTCGCGCATTCGGCCAGCATGGCGGGATCGGCGCCGGCGATCTGCACCGCCTTGGGTTCCATCTCGCCTTCGTGATTGGTGCGGCGCGCCGATTTCTCGGTGGCCCACAGCCGCGAGTTGGAAGCCGCCATCTCGGACACCGCATAGCCCGCGCCGAGCTGCTTGCACAACTGGCGGAACGGCCGGTCCGTCACGCCGGCCATGGGCGCGACGAAGACGTTGTTGGCAAGCGTATGGGGACCTAGCTTCACGGCGGAGGGAAAATCGGGGGAAAGCGTCATTCTATCCGCTTCCGGCGGGGCTCAACACCCCGCTTGCGCCCGCGCGTACTGCAAAACCACAGCATGCCGGCATGACAATTGTTGCCGAAATGCATAGTTCTTCCAGCGCTCAGCGCACGCGGTCGATCTCGTCGCGTGCAGGCTGCGCCAGATGATCGACGTCGGCCCATTTGAGAATTGCCACCTCGTCGCCATTCCACGCGACATGGTTGAGGCTGGCGTTGAGCACCGCGAAGGAGCGCGGCAGGTTGAGCGCCATGCCGGTGGCACGGCGATAGACGGTATCGAGCACGCCGCCATGCGTGACCAGCAGCACGCGCCGATGGCCGCTCCTGGCGATGCGCGCCACGCAGTCGAGCACGCGCGCGTTGAATTCGGTCAAGGTCTCGCACTCGAACTCGCCGCGCGGATAGCGCACATCGACGTCGCGCCGCTGCAGCGCGGCATAGTCGTCGGGATAGCGTTCGGCCAGTTCCGGATGCAGGAAGCCTTCGAAGGCGCCAAAGCAGCGTTCGCGCAAACCCCGCTCCGGCAGAATCGGCATGCCGCGCACCTCGGCGATCGCCTGCGCGGTCAGGAAGGCGCGCTGCAGGTCGCTCGAATAGATGGCATCGATGGGTTCGTCCTTCAGGCGCACGCCGAGCGCGCGCGCCTGCCGCTCCCCTTCGGGATTGAGCAGAATGTCGTGAAAACCCTGCAGGCGCTTCTCGACGTTCCAGTCGGTTTCGCCATGCCGGATCAGGATCAGTTCGGTCACGCTGTCCTTCACTCTTTCTGTCACACTTTCACGGCCGGGTTGAGCGAATACCAGCCGGTCAGCGCGGCCTCGGCCAGCACGTGGCCAGCGATCGCCTCGCGCACCTGCGCGCCGGTGAAATCCCCTTCGACCGGTACGCGCGGAATGTCGAGCGCATAGAGCGTGAAGACGTAGCGATGCGCGATCGCATCGTTCCACGGCGGGCACGGGCCGTCGTAGCCGAAGTAGCTGCCGGCCATGTCCTTGTCCTGCGCGAACCAGCCGGTGTAGTCGTTGATGCCGTGGCGCGGGCGACCATCCACCGGCGCATCGGCGATCTCCGGGCCCGACTTGCCGCGCGGCGTGATGCCGTCGGCAAAGCTGCCGGCCGCGATCTGCGTCAGCGACGGCGGCAAATCGATCAGGGTCCAGTGGAAGAAATCGACACGCGGCAGATCGGCCGGCACGCTGCGGCCTTCCTGGTTGACGTCGTCGCCGCGCGACGGCACGTCCGGATCGTGCACGATCAGCGCCAGCGAACGCGTGGCCGGCGGCACGTCCTGCCACGCAAGATGGGGATTGCGGTTGGCCGACATGGCAACGTGATTGGCGGCGTCCGGCACGCAAAAGGCGAACTCGCCGGGAATGGCGGCGCCGTCCTTGAAGGAGTCACTCCAGAGCTTCATCTCGTCCTCGTTGTCTGCTGTGCGATAGCTTTCCATTTTAACGGCATCGGGCACACGAGCAAGCGACTGGACAATCCGGCAATCACGCCAAGGCCGCGGGCGCGACCTGCAGCCAGAACGTCACCGGCCCGTCGTTGACCAGCGCAACCTGCATGTCGGCGCCGAAACGACCGCAGGCAACTTCGCCGTGCAGCGTGCGCGCCTGCGACACGAAGTGGTCGAACAAGGCGCTGGCCTGGGCCGGCGCGGCAGCCGGCGTGAAGGAGGGGCGCGTGCCCGAGCGTGTATCGGCCGCCAACGTGAACTGCGGCACCAGCAACAGGCCGCCGCCAGTATCCGCCACGCTGAGGTTCATCCTGCCGGCCGCATCGGGAAACACGCGATAGCCGAGCAATTTCTTCAGCAGTGCATCGGCTTCGCGTTCGGTATCGCCGCGCTCGGCGCAGACCAGCACCATCATGCCGCGGCCGATGGCGCCCACGGTGTCGCCGCCGACCACGACGCCGGCCTGCGTCACACGCTGCAGCAATCCGATCACGATGGGTTTCTTACGAGAGCGTCACGCGCGCGAACTTGCGCTTGCCGACCTGCACCACCAGCGTGCCGGCATCCACCTTGAGCGCCTTGTCGCTGACGGTTGCACCGTCGATACGCACGCCGCCCTGCTCGACCATGCGCAGCGCCTCCGAAGTGGAGGCGCACAGATTGGCCTGCTTGAGCAGTTGGCCGATGCCGAGCGGCGCGCCGGACAGCGCGACTTCCGGAATCTCGTCCGGGATGCCGCCCTTGGAGCGGTTGACGAAATCGGCCAGCGCCTCCTCGGCCGCCTGGCGCGAGTGGAAGCGCTCGACGATCTCCTGACCCAGCAACACCTTGATGTCGCGCGGATTGCGACCGCCCTCGACCTCGCGGCGGAACTGCGCGATCTCGTCCAGCGAACGCAGCGACAGCAGTTCGTAGTAGCGCCACATCATGACGTCGGAAATGCTCATGATCTTGGCGAACATGGTGTTGGCCGGCTCGGTGATGCCGATGTAGTTGCCCTTGGACTTGGACATCTTCTCGACGCCGTCCAGGCCTTCGAGCAGCGGCATGGTCAGGATGCACTGCGGCTCCTGCCCGTATTCCTGCTGCAGATGACGGCCGACCAGCAGGTTGAACTTCTGGTCCGTGCCGCCGAGTTCGAGGTCGCTCTTGAGCGCAACCGAGTCGTAGCCCTGCATCAGCGGATAAAGAAATTCGTGCACCGAGATCGACTGGTTCGACTTGAAGCGCTTGCTGAAATCGTCACGCTCCATCATGCGGGCGACCGTATATTTGGCTGCCAGCTGGATCATGCCGCGCGCACCCAGCGGGTCGCACCACTCGGAGTTGTAGCGGACTTCGGCTCGCTCGAGGTCCAGCACCAGGCGCAACTGATCGAAGTAGGTGGCCGCATTCGCCTCGATCTGCTCGCGCGTCAGCGGCGGGCGGGTGCTGTTGCGTCCGGACGGGTCGCCGATGGTGGTCGTGAAGTCGCCGATCAGCGGGATCACCGTGTGGCCCAGATCTTGCAACTGACGCAGCTTGGTCAGGACGACCGTATGACCGAGGTGCAGATCGGGCGCCGTGGGGTCCATTCCGAACTTGATCCGCAACGGTGTGCCGGTCTGTTCGGCACGTACCAGCTTCTGGACGAACTCGGATTCGATGAGCAATTCTTCAACACCGCGTTTCGTGACCGCGAGGGCCTGCTGGACAGCGTCGGAGAGCGGCAACGAGGCGCCTGGCGGATTTGTAGGAGAAACGTCCATGTTGGGGAAAAAATTGTAAGAAAGGGGTGTAGGAAAAGCAGAAATCGGTACAATGCCCGTTGATTCTTGTTCCAACGATTTTTCAACCTTGCCGTTACCTTTATCGATAAAAGCAAAACAAGAGCACTGAACAAGCGGCTGATTTTAACTTATTGCATGTTCACATTAAATAAATTCCTGAGCGCAAGCTCGGCCAGAAAACATCTTCTCATCGGTTCCTCGCGCAAAACGCGCATTGTTTCCGCTTCCGCCCTGCTGCTGGCCTTGTGCGCCTTCGGCGCCGCCGGCGTTGCCCCGATGGCACCCGATGCCGAAGACCTGCCGGTACGGGCCATTTCCGAAGAACTCGAGCTGCCGCACCTGGCAGAACAGATTGCGGCCCTCGATGCCGCACAAACGAATTACGTCAGCGAAGAACGCGTGCGTTCGGGCGACACGCTCGCCACGCTGCTGCAGCGCCTTGGTGTTGACGACGCCAATGCCGCCTCCTTCATCAAATCCGATCCGGTCGCGCGCAGCGTGATGCAGCTCAAGCCGGGCAAGCGCGTGCAGGCGCACGTCAATGCCGACGGCGAGCTCCAGCAGTTGAGCAGCGTGGTGATCGAAGGCCGCAACGAATCGGTTTCCAATGTCGTCATCACGCGCAACGAAGACGGCTTCAAGGCCGAGCAAACCCCTGGCGTGATGGAAAAGCGTATCGAGATGCGCTCGGGCGTGATCCGCTCCTCGCTGTTCGCCGCTACCGACGTGGCGCAGATTCCCGACAACATCGCGACGCAGATCGTCGACATGTTCTCCACCAACATCGACTTCGCCTCCGACCTGCGCCGTGGCGACCGCTTCAACGTGGTCTATGAAACCTACTGGCAGAATGGCGAGTATGTGCACGCCGGACGCGTGCTGGCAGGCGAATTCATGAACGGCTCCAGCGTCTACCAATCGGTCTGGTTCGAGGATTCGGCCAAAAGCGGCGGCTATTACAGCTTCGACGGCAAGTCGCTGAAGAAGGCCTTCCTCAAGTCACCGCTCGAGTTCAGCCGCATCTCGTCCGGCTTCTCGATGCGCCGCCATCCGATCTCGGGCCAGTGGAAGGCACACAAGGGCGTCGACTTTGCGGCTGCCACCGGCACGCCGATCCGTGCCTCGGGCGATGGCGTGATCGACTTCGTCGGCACCCAGCGCGGCTACGGCAACGTGGTGACGATCAAGCACTGGAACAATTATTCGACGCTGTACGCCCACATGAGCCGCTTCGTCAGCGGCATGCGCAAGGGAACCAAGGTTTCGCAAGGCCAGGTGATCGGCTACGTCGGTTCGACCGGCTGGGCCACCGGCCCGCATCTGCATTACGAATTCCGCGTCAACAATGTCGCGCGCGATCCGATGTCGATCGACGTACCCAACGCGCAGCCGCTCAATGTCGCGCAGATGAAGAAATTCCGCGAAGTGGCGTCGTCCATGCAGCATCGCTTTGCGCTGCTGACACCGGAGAATGCCAACATGCGCGTCGCCGCGCGATAACAGGAAATATCCGCCGCGATTGAACGGCGGCGCAAACCGTTTGTCTGGAAGGAAGTACCTTACAATGCTTCCATCCACACAAACGGTTTTTTTATGTCCACTCCCGATCCCGCAACCGCTCCCGCAGCTTCCTATTACATCGGCCTGATGTCAGGCACCAGCCTCGACGGCGTTGACGGCGTCGTCGCCTCCTTCGCCAACGATACCGGCGCGCTGCAGGAAACCCTTGGCACAGCCCACATTCCGTTTCCGGCCGAACTGCGCTCCGAACTGCTGGCGCTGCAATCTAGCGGCCCCGACGAAATCCATCGCGAGGCGCTGGCCGCCAACCGGCTGGTCGAGCAGTATGCCGAATGCGTGAGCGCCGTATTGCAGCAGGCGGGCATCTCGATGCAGCAGGTGGAATCGATCGGCGTGCATGGCCAGACAGTGCGCCACCGCCCTGACGCCGGCTATTCGCGCCAGACCAACAATCCGGCATTGCTGGCCGAACTGACCGGCATCGACGTCATCGCCGACTTCCGCAGCCGCGACATCGCCGCCGGCGGCCAGGGCGCGCCGCTGGTGCCGGCCTTCCATCATGCGCTGTTCGCGCAGCAGGGCGAGGATCGCGTGGTGGTCAACATCGGCGGCATCGCCAACATCAGCATCCTGCCCGGCAACCTGAGCCGGCCGGTCACCGGCTTCGACACCGGTCCCGGCAACGTGCTGCTCGACGCCTGGATCGCACAGCACGACGGCCGCGCCTACGACGAAGGCGGCGAATGGGCCAAGACCGGCAAGGTGCATGCGGGATTGCTGGCGCGCCTGCGCGAGGAACCCTTCCTGTCGCTGCCGCCGCCCAAGAGCACCGGCCGCGACCTGTTCCATCCGGCATGGCTGGCCGAGCGGCTCGAGGAATTCCCGGGCATCGCGAGCGCCGACGTACAGGCGACGCTGACCGTCTTCACCGCCACCACCATCAGCGACGCCATCAGGCAGTACGCGCCGAACACCAGCACCGTCTATGTCTGCGGCGGCGGCGCGTTCAACAGCTACCTGATGACGCTGATCTATTTTTCACTCAAGCTGCATCGCCCGGATATCGTCGTGACCTCGACCGCCACGCTCGGCATTGCACCGAACCAAATCGAGGCCCTCGCCTTCGCCTGGCTGGCACAGCGCTTCGATACCAAGCAGCCAGCCAACATGCCGGCCGTCACCGGCGCCGAAGGCCTGCGCATTCTGGGCGCGCTGTATCCGGCCTGATTTCTTCCCTATGCGCTCGCCGCTGCAGGCGAAGGACAAACAAAAAGCGCAGCCGAAGCTGCGCTTTTTTTATGGACGAAAAGACTTACGCGGAGAACGAGGAACCGCAACCGCAGGTCGTCGTCGCGTTCGGATTCTTGATCACGAACTGCGCGCCTTCCAGATCATCCTTGTAGTCGATCTCGGCACCGACCAGGTACTGATAGCTCATCGAATCGATGAGCAGCTGTACGCCGTTCTTGGTCATGGTGGTGTCGTCTTCGTTGGTGATCTCGTCGAAGGTGAAACCGTACTGGAAGCCCGAGCAACCGCCGCCCTGCACGAACACGCGCAGTTTCAGATCCGGGTTGCCCTCTTCCTCGATCAGCTCTGCGACCTTGGCTGCAGCGCTGTCGCTGAACTTGATCGGTGCTGGCATTTCGGCAATTGCATTCATTTCAGACTCCTGCTGGAAAACGTTGATCCATTATAGACCCAGTCGCGATTTCACGTGTTGTTTGCCGCGACGGCCGGGCTGGCCAGTTTCAGGACGGGTTGCTCCAGAACATCATGGGTCAGCTTGCCGGAGACGATCGCTCCGCCGTGCATCTCCAGCGCCTTGTAGGTCACATCCCCTGTTATGCGGGCTTTCGGCTGCAATTCAAGCAGCGCCGACGATATCACCGGTCCGACGATCTCGCCATTGACCAGCAGGTGCGCGACCCGCACCTCGCCCTCGACCCGCGCATGTTCGGAAATGACCAGCATGCTGACCTCGTCCGCCTCGGCGATCACGTCGCCCTTGACGATGCCGTCGATGCGCAGTCCGCCCTTGAAGTGGACGTCGCCGGTAATCGTGGTGGTGGCGCCGATCAGGCTGTCGATGGTGCTCTTGGCTTTCTTGCCGAACATGATGAACTCCTTACAGGTTTTCAGACTGTTGCGCGCGCACTGCACCACGCTCGAGGACCTTGATCTGCACGGACTTGACGACCGCGTCGGGCGGCACGTCCAGCACGCCCTCGACGCGCTGATAATGCTTGAATGACAAGCGATAGGCGCCGGCAGACTCGGGTTTGGGGAAGGTGATCATAGCACTTTTATCGTTCTGAACCAGCGTCACCACCAGTTGGTAACTGCCGTTGAACTCCCGCGTGCCGCGTCCGCCCTGCATCAGCAGCATGCGGTAGCGCAGGTGGGTGGGGTCTACCATCTCCGCCTTCAGGCGGCGGATCGTCAGGCCCGAGGAACCGGTCGCGGTCGGCAGCAGGCTGTCGAAAAAGGCCAGATCCTCCTTGAGCTTGCCGTTCTGCGCTTCCAGCGCACGCACCTGCTCGGCCAGTTGCGCCTGCATCGCCTTCTCGATGTTCAGGCGGCTTTCGGCGGCATTGACCGTGGCGCGGTAATCGTCGCGCTCCTTCTCGACCTGTTGCAATTCGCCCCGCAAAGCCTCGAACTGGCTTGCCGTCGGCCGGTCGCCAAACCCGGTGAAATTGCGTCCCGCGTCGTAGGCCCACATGGCCACCGCCCCGCCCAGGCCGACCACGATGGCGATGAAGATCGCGCGCAGCGGCCACGGCAGATGATTCCTGATCGTCATGCGCGGCGCGCCCACCGACCAGCGGCTCAGCCACAGCTTGCGCTTGAGGGATTTGAAAACCGGCTTGGGCGCGTTCATGCGTGGATGACCGCGCCGCTCACGGCAGCACGGGCACGTGCCGCAGGCCGGCGGTTTCTTCCAGGCCGAACATCAGGTTCATGCACTGCACCGCCTGGCCGGACGCGCCCTTGACCAAGTTGTCCTGCACCACCAGCACCACCACCGTGTCGCCATCGGCAGGACGGTGCAGCGCGATGCGCAGCATGTTGGAGGCGCGCGTCGAGCGCGTCTCGGGATGCGAACCGAAGGGCATGACATCGACGAACGGCTCGTCGGCATAGGCCTGCTCGAACAGCGCCTGCAGGCCGGCATTGTCGATGTCCGTGGTCAGGCGCGCATACAGCGTCGAATGCATGCCGCGGATCATCGGTGTCAGGTGCGGCGTGAAGATCAGGCCGACCTTGTCGCCGGTCAGCAGCGACAGGCGCTCCAGCGTTTCCGGCGAATGCCGATGGCCGGACACGCCATAGGCCTTGAAGTTGTCGCTCGCTTCCGAGAACAGCGTCGCCACCTCGGCCTTGCGGCCGGCGCCGGAAACACCCGACTTGCAGTCGGCGATCAGGTGCGAGGCATCGATCACGCCGGCCTTCAGCAGCGGCGCGAAGCCAAGCTGCATGGTGGTCGGATAGCAGCCGGGATTGCCGACGATGCGCGCCTTCCTGATCGCATCGCGGTTCAGCTCGACCAGGCCGTAGGCCGCTTCCTTCAACAGGTCGGGGCAGGTGTGCGGCTGCTTGTACCACTTCTCGAAGCTCGCCGTGTCCTGCAGGCGAAAATCCGCCGCCAGGTCGATCACCTTGACGCCGGCAGCCAGCAATTCCGGCGCCTGCGCCATCGCCACGCCATGCGGGGTGGCGAAGAACACCACGTCGCACTCGGTCAGCCTGGCCTTGTCCGGCGACGAGAACGCGAGATCGACACGGCCGCGCAGCGACGGGAACATGTCCGCCACCGGCATGCCATCTTCCTTGCGCGACGTGATGGCCGCCAGTTCGACTTCCGGATGCGTTGCCAGCAGACGCAGCAACTCCACCCCCGTGTATCCCGTACCGCCGACGATGCCGACCTTGATCATCTCGTTGATCCTCTCTTCTTCCAGCAAAAAATTGTCGATTATTTTAACAGGCGACGCCTTGCGTCTTCGTGACGCCTGTCCGGCGAAAAGCGCCGCTCGGCACAGGCCCCAAAAGAAAAAAGCCGCCGGGCGCAAACCCGACGGCTTTTCGATACTGCTGAAGACGGCAGATTAACGCTTGGAGAACTGCTTGGCGCGGCGCGCCTTGCGCAGACCAACCTTTTTACGTTCCACTTCGCGTGCATCGCGCGTGACGAAACCGGCTTTCGACAGTTCCGGCTTGAGCGCGGCATCGTAGTCGATCAGGGCGCGGGTGATGCCGTGGCGCACTGCACCTGCCTGGCCGGACTCGCCGCCGCCATGCACGTTGACCATGATGTCGAAGGTTTCGACGTTGTTCGTCAGTTCCAGCGGTTGACGGATGACCATCAGGCCGGTTTCGCGCGAGAAGTACTCGGCGGCCGGTTTGCCGTTGACGACGATCTGACCCGAACCCGATTTGATGAAGACGCGAGCCACTGCACTCTTGCGACGGCCGGTGCCGTAGTTGTAGTTACCGATCATGGCTGTTCCTTAGAAATCGAGTGCTTTGGGTTGCTGAGCGGCGTGCGGGTGCGAATCCTCTGCATACACTTTCAGCTTCTTGATCATCGCGTAACCGAGCGGGCCTTTCGGCAGCATGCCCTTGACGGCTTTCTCGAGTGCGCGGCCCGGAAAACGCTGTTGCATTTTCAGGAAGTTGGTTTCGTAGATGCCGCCCGGATAACCGCTGTGGCGATAGTAGGTCTTGTCGGTGGCCTTGGTGCCGGTCACGCGCAGCTTGCCTGCGTTGATCACGACAATGTAGTCGCCGGTATCGACGTGCGGAGTGAATTCGGGTTTGTGCTTGCCGCGCAGTCGGCGTGCCACTTCGCTGGCAACACGTCCGAGGACCTTGTCCGTCGCGTCAATCACGAACCAGTCGCGCTGGACTTCATGTCCTTTTGCGGAAAAAGTTTTCATGATGACTTTCCAAAAAATGAATCGCTCAAAAATGGCGGTTACGCGCAACCTTCCGCGTACACATCCTTGTTGTCTCTTCCTGAGCGAACGGAAGAACCGCAAATTATAGGCTTTTCAAGGACTTGGCGTCAAACATCACCGCATCCGGCCTGCGTTTGCGACGGTTTTTCGTCTCATCCGGGCGACATTTCCGTGCCGGCCGCTCCGGCAATGCGCTGCCCGTCGCACCGAGCACGGCGGCAAGGAGGATCCGCAGTTACAATGTCACAACTTTTCATCTGCAAGGAATCGATTCACATGGAATGCACCGTACGCTGGACCGGCCTCGCTGCCGGCATGACCTTTCTGGCTGAAACCGGCTCCGGCCACGTCGTCGCCATGGACGGCGCGCCCGAGGGAGGCGGCCGCAACCTCGCGCCGCGCCCGATGGAAGTCGTGCTGCTCGGCACCGGCGGCTGCACCGCCTACGACGTCGTCGTCATCCTGCGCAAGAGCGGCCAGGACGTGCGCGGCTGCGACGTCTCGCTCAAGTCCGAGCGCGCCGAGACCGATCCCAAGGTCTTCACCAAGGTGCATTTCCACTTCACCGTGACCGGCCGCAACCTCAAGCCCAACGTGGTCGAACGCGCGATCAAGCTGTCGCACGACAAGTACTGCTCGGCCTCCATCATGATGGAGAAAACCGCCGAGATCACCCACTCCTACGAGATCGTGGAAGACGCGCCGGCGGCCTGACGCACTGTTGTCTCATCAACAAAAAACGGGAGCATCGGCTCCCGTTTTTGCTTTGCCAACAACATGCCGGTGCCGACAGCAAGCCGGCAAAGTTCTCTATATATAGTAGGCAGTCGACGTCATGACTTTCGCCATGGCGCGCATGACGTGCTGCGCCGGCGTCGGCACCTCGCTGGCGCCCAGATCGCGCGCCGCGTTGCCGTGCTCGGCCTCGTCGACCGCCATCTGCGACACGATCGCGAGCGACTTCATATCCTGCGCCGGCAGGCGGCTCATGTGGTCGTTCAGATGCGCCTCCACCTGGCGTTCGGTTTCCACCACAAAGCCCAGACTGCGTGCATCGCCCAGCTTGGCCGCCACCACGCCCAGCGCATAGGCGCCCGCGTACCAGACCGGATTGAGCAGACTCGGTCGCGAACCCAGTTCGCGCAGACGCTGCGCGGTCCATGCCAGATGATCTTCTTCCTCTCGCCCGGCGTGTTCAAACTGTCTGCGCACCGATTCGGTATGCGCGAAACGCGACTGCGACTGATATAGAGCCTGCGCGCACACCTCCCCCACGTGATTGACCCGCATCAGCCCCGCGCTATGACGGCGCTCTGCACCGTCCATGGTCGCCTCTGCAATTCCGCCGGCAGGATTGGGACGCCCGGCAACGGACACGCCGCTGATGACGCGCAGCGCGCTGTCGAACTGCTGGATCAGGCGATCGGGAAACAACATGGGGAAATCCTCCGGGACAACAACAAAAGGTGAAAGACTGTGTCTTTTCCAAAATACTAACCGATATCAAATCATTTTTTTATTGCAGCATTTAATCTTCCGCCGCCCTGCCGTAACCGGAACATATCCGGGAAACCCGATCAATTGCGCCCCTGCCAAGGCGCCGTACCCCAAGACACCGGCCATTCGCCTCATGAAGAAGATTTGCCTGCTTTTCCTTCTCGCCAGCCTGTCATCGCTTTCGGCGCGAGCAGAACAACCGACCATGACCATTTACGGCACCTTCGATCCACAGGCGCCGAAAGGCCAGCCTCCCATCCTGGAAATCAAGCCAACCGAATCGTCGGTCAGCCTCTACGGCACCATCGACGCTGGCGTGCGTCACGTGACCAATGCCGCGTCCAATGGCGGCAGCCTGCTGTCGATGAGTTCCAACGGCAACTACTACAACAACCGTTTCGGCATCAAGGGAACGGAAGACATCGGCGGCGGCATGAATGCCCACTTCCATCTCGAAGCCGGCTTCAATTCCGGCACCGGCGAACTGGACAATACCCAAAACCGTCTGTTCAACCGCATTTCCTCGGTCGGCATCGCTGGAGCCTTCGGTTCGCTCGACTTCGGCCGTCAGCCATCGGTCGCCTGCAAGGTGGTGCACGCCTACGATCCGTTCTCCTATCGCTACGTGCAGTTGATCCCGCTGGCGGGCGCGGTCGCAGGTCATGCAGACCCGGACAATCCGTTCGGCAAGCTGGGCGGCACCCGCTTCAGCAACGCCGCGCAATACATCGGCAAGTTCGGCAACCTTTCGGTGCTGGGCGAATATGTCTTTGGCGAAGTCAGCGGCTCCAGCGAGGCCAACAGCGCCAAGGCGCTCGGCATCGTCTATCGCCCCGGCCCATACGCCTTCGGCATCGCCTATACCCGACAACAACCCAACGTCGCCAACAGCGGCACACCCGACTATGCCGACCAGGACCAGTTGACCTTCGGGGCCGCATATAAATCAGGCGCCTGGCGGATCGCCGGCGGGCACATCGGCGCCAACTCGGAAACAACAAGACCCGGCACCATGCGCCGGGCACGCAACAACTGGTTCGGTGGCAGCTACGACATTACTTCGGCCATCGGCATTACTGCTGCTCTTTACAAGACCAGCCTGGGTTCCGCCAGCGGCGCGACCGCCAAGCGGGACCTGTTCATCGTGGGTGCCACCTATGCGCTCTCGACCCGCACCAACCTCTATGCGGACGTGGATCGCGCCAAGACCACCGGCTTTGCCTCCGCCACACCCGGCAGGCCGAACCACCAAACCGGCATATCGTTGGGAATCAACCACATGTTCTAGTTTGACAACAAGCCCTTCTTCCAAGGCTTGCCCCCCTTCCTCCCTCTGAAGAACGGGTTTTTATCAAAAGCCGGCGACTCACCCACGCCCCTTTTTGATGCACTGCCGCACCGAGGTGTTGCAAATAAACGTCATTTTTTACTTTTTATAAGCAGGCGATTTGATATTTGGTTGTCACTGAACAGTTAATTTGTTTCAATCAACCCGTCGTCCTGTCGTTGTACAGGCAGGACAGGCAGCTCCGCATTGGACGTTGTGGTTGCTTGAAACAAGTAAGCACTTCCTAAAACAACATTTGAGGAACATTTAAATGAAAAAATCGCTTTTGGCTCTGGCCGTTCTGGGCGCATTTGCAGGTGCTGCATCGGCACAATCGTCGGTTACCGTCTACGGTATCGTTGATACCGGTATCGGCAGCGTTGACATCAACAACGGCGGTGAGCGCACCACCGGCCTGACTTCGGGCGCACAATCGCCTAGCCGTATCGGCTTCAAAGGCACGGAAGATCTGGGTGGCGGTCTGAAAGCCAACTTCCAATTGGAAGCTGGTTTCAACTCGGATAACGGCGGTAGCGCAGCTTCCAACCAAATCTTCAACCGTGTCGCTACCGTTGGCCTGAGCGGCGCATTCGGCAAGGTCGATCTGGGCCGTCAAACGACGATCCTGAAAGACGCACACGACCAAATCGATCCGTTCGGTGGTTCGGGTTCGATCGGTAACATCGCTCGCATCTTCTACAACGGCGGCGTTGCTACAAACGGTGCAGCAGTCGGCGATCGCGTTTCGAACACCATCAAGTACCAAACCAACAGCTACTCCGGCTTCAAAGCTGGTGCAGCTTACACCTTCGGCGAACAAGAAGGCGATAACGGTGCTCAACGTCAATACGGCGTCGGCCTGGGCTACGCAAATGGCCCGCTGAACGTTCAGTTTGCTTACAACAACGTCAACGCTGACACCGCAACCGGTGGCGTCGTTACCCCGGTTGGCGAAGCTAAGATCGCCTTCATCGGCGCAACCTACAACTTCGGCGCATTCAAACTGCACGGCGCTTATGCTGATGGCAAGTTTGAAAGCAACGCTGGTGGTACCGATGTCAAATACCGCAACGGCCTGATCGGTGTTTCGCTGCCACTGGGTCCTGGTTCGCTGGCTGCTTCGTACGCCATCAACGACAACCGCACGTTCGACGATGCTGATTCGCAACAAGTTGCGATCCAGTACAGCTACGATCTGTCGAAGCGTACCAACCTGTACGCTGGTTACGCTCGCACCAACAACGATATCGGTGCAGCACTCGGTGGCAGCCAACTGGGTAGCCTGAACGTTACCAACGCCAGCGTTGGTGGTGGTCAAGACGTTTCCATCATCGCAGTCGGTATCCGTCACAAGTTCTAATTTCTCGCAGGCTTTGCCTGCTTGATCTTGAACATCAAAAAGCGCCTCCGGGCGCTTTTTGTTTTTGGTATGGCCACTTCATTTAGATTAGAAGGCCCGCTATGCTGATCCCTCAGCGCTGTCGTGGCGGGCGGAATACAGAGGCATCAGCATAGAAGGTCTCGTCCTGATCGTGCCACCAGTCCGGCACACCGAGCACCGGCAACGGCGAAAAATCCGCGGTGCTCAAGCCGCCCGCCAGTTGCTGCGCAACGGCGGCGTCGATCTCTTCCAGACTTGCTGCGACGCCGTTTTCCACGCATGGCGCGACGATCCATGTATGGCCCGTGATCGCCTTGTAGGGTTGGACCAGCTTTTCCATCAACGCATGTCCGAACAGCAGCACGCGGCTTTGCGATTGCAGTGCGGCGCGGCGCGCGATGAACAGAGTATGCCAGTCATGCATGCGCAAGGCTTGGACCAGGGACGGATCGCTGGCGACGAACAGTACGGCATTCTCGTCGAAGATGGTGGCCGCATCACGTACCTTTCCGCGCACCTGCCCATGCGCCTGAGCGCGCGCTTCCTCGGCAGATGCAATACTGGCGCACCGTTCGATCTCGGCCGCCTGTATCGCGTTGAGCTGGACCTTGATGCGCGGGAAATGCAGCCACACCAGCGCGTTGAAGAAGTCGTGGAGATTGTCGCGCGTCGGCACGCCGCCAGTGTCGCTGATGAACTGTTCATAGGCGACGCCCGGCTGCAGAGCGGATTGCGGAACGAAGCGGATCGGGAGGCCACGATGATTGCGCACGCCGAGTGCTTCAACACATCGGTTCAGCGCGGCACGCCAGTCATCTGCATGCGCAATCACCTCGCCGCACTCGCGCACCTGCGCCAACCAGGGGCGTGTCCAGTCGATCTGCTGCAGGAATGCCGCGCTCATGCCAACTGCCGGCCCGCCATTGTCGTCAGGCGAACTTCCAGCCCAGCTTGGCGCCTGCGTCCAGCGGCACCACGGTCGCATTTCCCATCGGCAGTTCGGCCGGAATCTCCCACTCCTCGCGGTGCAGCGTCATCTTGTCGGTATTGCGCGGCAGGCTGTAGAAATCGGGACCGTTGAAGGCGGCGAACTGCTCGAGCTTGTCGAGCGCGCCGGCGCGCTCGAACGCCTCGGCATACAGTTCCATCGCATGCAGCGCGGTGTAGCAACCGGCACAGCCGCAGGCGTGTTCCTTCATGCCCTTGGGATGCGGCGCGGAATCGGTGCCGAGGAAGAACTTGCTGCTGCCGGAGGTGGCAGCCGCCACCAGCGCCTGGCGATGCAGCTCGCGCTTCAGGACCGGCAGGCAATAGTAGTGCGGCCGGATGCCGCCCGTGAAGATCGCATTGCGGTTGTAGAGCATGTGCTGCGGCGTGATGGTCGCCGCCACGTAGCGGTCGGCAGCGGCCACATAGTCGGCCGCATCCTTGGTCGTGATGTGTTCGAACACCACCTTCAGTTCCGGCATGTCGCGCCGCAGCGGCTGCATGACGCGCTCGATGAAGACTGCCTCGCGGTCGAAGACGTCGATGGCAGGATCGGTCACTTCGCCATGCACGAGGAAAGGCATATTGACCTTCTGCATCATCTCCAGCGTTTTCATGCACTTGGAGAGATTGCTGACGCCGGCATCCGAGTTGGTGGTGGCACCGGCCGGATACAGCTTGACCGCATGCACCACACCGCTGTCGCGCGCGCGCTGGATTTCCTCCGGCGGCGTGTTGTCGGTCAGATACAGCGTCATCAGGGGCTCGAAGCGCATGCCGGCCGGCAGCGCCGCCAGGATGCGTTCGCGGTAGGCGACGGCCTGCTCGGTGGTCGTCACCGGCGGCTTCAGGTTCGGCATGATGATGGCGCGCGCGAACTGGCGTGCCGTGTCGGGCAGGACGGAGGCGAGCGTTGCGCCGTCGCGCAGGTGCAAGTGCCAGTCGTCGGGGCGGGTGATGGTCAGGCTGGCGGGGTGCTGGCTGGCGTTTTGTGTGGTCATGGCAGTCTTTCGGTCAACCCTGCCATTTTACCTGTTCACAACGCAATGTCCCTGCATGCCGGCATGACCGGCTTGCACACGGAATTGTCGTCAGTGAATGATCTTGGCCAGGAAATCGCGTGCGCGCTCGGACTGCGCGCCGCCGAAGAACGCATCCTTGGCGCTGTCTTCGACGATCGCGCCCTTGTCCATGAAGATCACGCGGTTGGCGACCTTCTTCGCGAATCCCATCTCGTGCGTGACGACCATCATGGTCATGCCTTCCTGCGCCAGACCGACCATCACGTCCAGCACCTCGTTGATCATTTCCGGATCGAGCGCCGAGGTCGGCTCGTCGAACAGCATGGCGACCGGGTCCATGGACAGCGCACGCGCGATCGCGACGCGCTGTTGCTGGCCGCCGGAAAGCTGGCCCGGGAACTTCTCCTGGTGCGCGAGCAGACCGACGCGATCGAGATACTTGAGGCCACGCTCGGTCGCCTCTTCCTCGCTGCGGCCGAGCACCTTGACCTGGCCCAGCGTCAGGTTCTGGCGGATCGACAGATGCGGAAACAGTTCGAAGTTCTGGAACACCATGCCGATGCGCGAACGCAGCCTGGACATGTTGGTCCCCGGCGCGCCCACCGCGATGCCGTCAACCGTGATGCGCCCCTTCTGGAAAGGCTCGAGTCCGTTGACGGTCTTGATCAGCGTCGATTTGCCGGAACCCGACGGACCGCAAACCACCACCACGTCGCCTTTGGCTACCTGCGTCGTGCAGTCGGTCAGCACCTGGAAGCTGCCGTACCACTTGCTGACGTTGTCCATCTCGATCATGACTTGTTCTCCCGATTGATGTTCGTCCGCCTAGCGGATGATGGCGGTACGCTTGTGGATCTGCTTGACGATCAGCGACAGACCAAGGCTCAGCACGAAATAGACGACGGCGATGAACAGCGTCATCTCGACCACGCGGCTGTCGCGCTGCGCGATCTTGGTGGCGGCACCGACGAAGTCCGTCACGTTGAGCAGCGACACCAGCGACACGTCCTGGAACAGGATGATGGTCTGCGTCAGCAGCAACGGCAGCATGTTGCGCCATGCCTGTGGCAGGATCACGAGTCGCATCGACTGCCCGTAGGTCAAACCCAGCGCATAGCCCGCATTGACCTGCCCCCTCGGCACGCTCTGTATGCCGGCGCGCATGATCTCGCAGAAGTAGGCGGCTTCGAACAGGATGAAGGTGATATAGGCGGAGCGGTCGGCACCGACCGCGACCGGCCATTCCGACCCGCTGATCCATTGCAGGCCCAGCGGCAACAGGAAATAGAACCAGAAGATGACCAGCAGCAGCGGCACCGAGCGCATGACGTTCACGTAGCCGGCCGCCAGCATCGACAAGGTCTTGTTGCTCGACAGCCGCGCCATCGCGAGCAGCGTGCCGAAGATGACGCCGCCGATGGTGGCGACGATCGTCAGCTGTATCGTGTATTGCAGGCCAAGCAGCAGCAGCGGCCAGCTGTCGGTGATGACGGCGAAATCGAAATCAGACATGGCGCGCTCCCCCGCTTTGCCCCGTGCCTTGTCCCGGGATTGCCAGCCTGCGTTCGACCAGCGCCATCAACCTGTTGGCTGCCAACGCGATCAGCAGGTACATCAGCGTGGCGGCGGCAAATGCCTCGAAGTAGCGGAAGGTCATCTCGCCCATCTCGCGCGTGCGGAAGAACAGTTCGACCAGGCCGATCGAATAGGCAACCGCCGTGTTCTTGATCAGGTTCATGAGCTCCGAAGTCAGCGGCGGAATGATCATGCGGTAGGCCATCGGCAGCAGCACGTAGCGATAGGTCTGCATGGGCGTCAGTCCCAGCGCATAACCAGCATTGCGCTGACCGCGCGGCAATGCCCGTACGCCAGAACGCACTTGCTCGGCGATGCGCGCCGCCGTGAAGAAGCCGAGGCAGATGACGGCGGTGGCGAACTGGTGCTGGATCGGATCGAGCTCGATCACGATGGATTTGATGGGCGGGATCACGCTGGGTACCACGAAGTACCAGACGAAGAACTGCACCAGCAACGGGATATTGCGGAACACCTCGACATACGCGCCGCCCAGCATGACCAGCCAGCGTTTCTCGGTGGTGCGCGCGATGCCGATCAGCGAACCGAGCACGAAGGCCATGATCCACGAGAGTGCGGCGACCGCCAGCGTCCAGCCGAGTCCCGACAGCAGCATGGCGCCCCAGGTCGGATCGCCTTCAGCCATCGGCTCGAAGAATATGCTCAGGTCCATGTCGCACCGTCCTTCCTGTCGCGAGATGATGATCCGTTCGCCATGCGTACTCCCGTATCAGATGCCGTTGTCGTTCGGCTCGAGGAAGGCCTTGCGCAGGGATTCCTTGAGCGGGAAATGCAGATTCAAGCGGCGCGGCGGAATCGGCTGCACGAACCATTTGTCGTAGATCGCGTATATCTCGCCAGAACGCATCACGTCGCCCACGGCCTTGTCGACCAGTGTCTTGAATTGCGGATCGTCCTTGCGCAGCATCATGCTGTAGGGTTCCTCGCGCAGCGATTCCGGCAGGATCTTGTAGAGATCGGGCTTCTTGGCATTGGCGATCTGCCCGGCCAGCAGGATGTCGTCCATGACGAAGGCGGCAGCGCGATCCTCGGCCATCAGCAGGAAGGCTTCCGCATGGTCCTTGCCGTAGATTTCCTTGACGCGCACTTCCCTGCCGCGCTGGTGCGCGCGCAGCAACGGCACCGAGGTCGTGCCCGAGGTGGTGGAGACCGTGCGGCCATCGAGCTGGGCGATGCTGTCTATGCCGGAACTCTTCTTGACGGCGGCCGAAACATTGATGAGGAAATAGGTCGGGCCGAAAGCCACTTGCTGCTGGCGCCCCCTGGAATTGGTGGTCGAGCCGCATTCGAGATCGATGGTGCCGTTCTTCAGCAGCGGAATACGGTTGCTCGAGGTGACCGGCTGCACGCGCACCTCGAGATCGGGCATTGCCAGCTGCGTCTTCACCGCATCGACGATCTTCATGCAGAGGTCCATCGCGTAGCCGATGGGCTGCGCGCGATTGTCCAGATAGGAAAACGGAATCGACGATTCGCGATGGCCGAGCGTGATGGTGCCGGTCGCCTTGATCTTCTTCAGCGTGCCGGTCAATGGCTGTTCCGGCATCTGTCCGGCCTGCTGCGCCACTGCATTGCCGGCGACCAGCAACATGGCTGCCAGCGTCGTGCCAAGCCTGCTCCAGTTCATGCATTCTCCTTCAATGGAAAGTGCCGCGCTCCCGGCAACCATGGCAACTTTCAGGCCAGCAGGTGTCGTCCCATTTCTCAGGACGCGGCTCCCTGCATGGAGCCCTGGTTTTGCATTCGCGGTTCCGGCGATCGGATGGACTCTAGCGTAACGCAGAATCCGGTGAATCCGCCAGCGCGGCAAACAACTCGCCCGAACCCGGCTCCTCTTCCTGCACGACATGACGTTGCATCTGTTGGCGCTGCCACATCTGCGCATACAGCCCATTGGCATTCAGCAAGGCGGCATGCGTGCCGCGCTCGACGATGCGCCCCTGATCCATGACCAGAATCTGCGCAGCATCTGCAATCGTTGACAGCCGGTGCGCAATCACCAACGTGGTGCGGTCGCGCGCGATCTCCTTGAGCTGCGACTGGATAGCCTGTTCCGCATGCGTATCCAGTGCCGACGTTGCCTCATCGAAGATCAGGATGGCCGGATGCTTGAGCAGGGTGCGCGCAATCGCGACCCGCTGCTTTTCGCCACCCGACAGCTTGAGGCCGCGTTCACCAACCATGGTGTCATAGCCATCCGGCAGCGATTCGATGAAATCGTGAATATAGGCCGACTTTGCCGCCGCAACCACATCGGCACGCTGCGCGCCCGGCCGCCCATAGGCAATGTTGTACTCGATGGTGTCGTTGAACAGCACCGTGTCCTGCGGCACGATGCCAATGGCCTGCCGCAGCGAATGCTGCGTGACATGGCGAATATCCTGGCCGTCGATCAGGACCGCGCCGGCGCTCACGTCATAGAAGCGGAACAACAGTCTCGACAAGGTCGATTTACCGGCGCCGCTGTGTCCGACCACTGCCGTCGTGGTACCGGCCGCAATCGTGAAATCCACATCGAGCAGGATTTTCCGGTTCGCTTCGTAAGCGAAATCCACATGCGAGAAATGTACCTCGGCGCCACGTATCTGCAGCGGCACGGCATCCGGCGCATCGGCAATCTCGCGGTTTTCCTCGAGCAGCGAGAACAGGCGTTCCATGTCGGCCATGCTCTGCTTGATCTCGCGGTAGATCACGCCAAGGAAATTGAGCGGGATGTAGAGCTGGATCATGAAGGCATTGACCAGCACCAGGTCGCCCAGCGACATGCTGCCATCGATCACGCCCTGCGTGGCACGCCACAGGATCAGCGTGACGGCGACGGCGATGATGGCCGACTGGCCGGTATTGAGCAGCGACAGCGAGGTCTGCGACTTGACGGCGGCGCGCTCGTAGCGCTGCAGGCCTTCGTCGTAACGCCGCGCTTCCACCTCCTCGTTACCGAAGTATTTGACCGTCTCGTAATTGATCAGCGAATCGATGGCGCGCGTGCTGGCCTTCGATTCGAGATCGTTCATGGTGCGCCGGAAATGCGTGCGCCACTCGGTCACCACCACGGTGAAAACGATATAGCACAGCAAGGCGCCACCGGTGATCAGCGTGAACCAGATATCGTAGTGCAGCGCCAGATAGACCAGCACCAGTACGATCTCCACCAGCGTTGGCAGAATGCTGAACAGCGTATAGGACACCAGCGACGAAATGCCGCGCGTACCGCGTTCGATATCGCGCGTCATGCCACCGGTCTGGCGATTCAGATGAAAGCGCAGCGACAGCGCATGCAGGTGGCGGAACACCTTGAGCGCAATCGTGCGTACGGCCCGTTGCGTGACGCGTGCGAACAGATATTCGCGCAACTCGGTGAAGGCAGTCGTCGCCAGACGCAACGCACCATACGCCAGCAGGATACCGACCGGCAGCACCAGCATGGCCTGCACGCTGCCGGCCGGAATGGTGACGCCATCGATCAGTTCCTTGAGCACCAGTGGCACACCGACGTTCGCCATCTTGGCCGCGATCAGACACAGCAGTGCCACGCCAACCCGCCATTTGTAGGTCCATAGATAGGGAAGCAGCGTGGCCAGCGCAGCCCAGTCGTTGCGGCCGGCACGTGGCGGCATGGCTGGTTCGGAAGACGGAGAGGAACGACGCATGCGGCAGGATCGAGATGGATGGTTTATGCTGCGGAAGCAGAATTGTAGCGGTTAGCGCCGCTTTCCACCGGAGCCTCCCTCATGTCCAACGCGCCCAGCGAACATCACACCTGCCTGCCTTCAGGAAAAATCCCCCAGATGCGCGTGGTCGCCATGCCGCATGATGCCAACATGCATGGCGACGTGTTCGGCGGCTGGATCATGTCGCAGGTGGATCTGGCAGGCGCGGTCTGCGCCACGCGTCGTGCCAACGGCCGGGTGGCGACGGTGGCCGTCAATTCTTTTCTCTTCAAGCATCCGGTGTTCGTCGGCGACCTGCTGTCGATCTATGCCGACATCGTCCGGGTCGGCAATACCTCCATCACCGTCAATGTCGAGTGCTACGCAGAACGCAGCCAGCTGGAAACCGACATCGTCAAGGTGACCGAAGCCACGCTGACCTACGTGGCGACCGATGACCAGCGTCGTCCGCGCCCGCTGCCGCCGCTCATCGACGCAGTGGACGATCAGGCCTGAACTGCGGGCGCGGCCGGCTGCAACGCAGCCCTGGCCTCGTCGCGCAATTCGCGCCGCAGGATCTTGCCGACGTTCGACTTCGGCAACTCATCACGAAACTCGATGTGGCGCGGCTTCTTGTAGCCGGTGAACTGTTCGCGGCAATATTGCAGCAGCACTTCCTCGGTCAGCGCCGGGTCGCGTCGCACCACGAACAGCTTGACCGCCTCGCCCGTATGCGGATCGGGCACGCCGACGCAGGCGCATTCGAGCACGCCCGGATGCGCCGCCACCACGCCCTCGATTTCGCTCGGATAGACGTTGAAGCCCGACACCAGGATCATGTCCTTCTTGCGATCAACGATACGCACGTAGCCACGCTCATCCATGATGCCGATATCGCCCGACTTGAAGAAGCCGTCGGCCGTCATGGACAACGTCGTCTCCACCGGATTGTTCCAGTAACCGGCCATCACCTGCGGCCCCCGTATGGCGATCTCGCCCGGCTGCCCCGGCGAAACGTCGTTGTCATGATTGTCAATGATGCGGATCGCCGTCGAGGGTAGCGGCAGGCCGATCGTGCCGGAGAATTCGGTGGCGTCCACCGGATTGGAGGTCACCGCCGGCGAAGTCTCCGACAGGCCATAGCCTTCGATGATGGTCACCCCGGTGACTTCGCGCCAGCGGTCGCTGACCACTTTCTGCACCATCATGCCGCCGCCGTTGCACAGCAGCAGGCTGGAGAAATCGAGCTTGCCGAAGTCCGGATGATTGAGCAGACCGTTGTAGAGCGTATTGACGGCCGGAAGAAGATTGAACGGATACTTGCCGAGCTCCTTGATCATGCCGGCGATGTCGCGCGGATTGGGGATCAGGACGTTGATCGCACCAAGCCGCAAACCCGTCATGCAGCAGACCGTCAATGCAAAGATATGGTAGAGCGGCAGCGCGCAGACGAAGTTGAGCGCCTTGTCCGGCGGCTGACGGCGCAGCACCGGCATGATCCACGCCTCGTTCTGCAGGACATTGGCGATGATGTTCGCATGCGTGAGCACCGCGCCCTTGGCGGTGCCGGTAGTGCCTCCCGTATATTGCAGGAAGGCGATGTCTTCACGATGCAGCACCGGCTTTTGCAACGTCAGGCTGGCGCCCTGTCTGAGAATCTCCTTGAATGCAATCGCGCGCGGCAGCGAATATGCCGGCACCATCTTCTTGATGTGCCTGACTACCAGATTGACGATGCCGCCCTTCAGGCCACCCAGCATGTCGCCCATGGATGCCACCACCACATGCCTGACCTGGGTGCTGTCGATGATCTTCTCCAGCGTGGCGGCAAAGTTTTCCAGAATGACGATGGCTTCCGCACCGGAATCGATCAGTTGATGCTGCAGTTCACGCGGCTTGTAGAGCGGATTGACGTTGACCACCACATAACCGGCGCGCAGCACCGCAGCCAGCGCGATCGGATACTGCAGGACATTGGGCATCATCAGTGCCACGCGCGCGCCCTTCTGCAGGCCGGTGCTTTGCAGCCATGCGCCCACACATTGCGAATAGCGATCCAGCTCCCGATAGCTCAGGAACTTGTCCATGCAGACGAAGGCATGGCGATCGGCGTACTTGTCGAACGCCTCTTCCAGCAGCTGCACCAGCGAATCGTATTGGGTAAAGTCGATCTCTGCCGGCACGCCCTGCGGATACGATTGCAACCAGCCCTTGTCCATCTCCACCTCGCATCTGTGATTATTATCGGTGTCCCCACGCATGGGGGAAGCGATTCCTCATGGAGAAGATGCTATCGGTCGTACTTCTCCAGCGCAAGCATTATGCATGAGAAAGTCCGCCGGTCAGGCCTTGCGAACGGGACCTGGCGGCATGTCCCGTCCTCCTTTTTGACGTACCATAAAGGATCATTCACGCCTGTCGTCACGCGCCTTGCCGCGGTTTCCGACAGGCGGCATACGCTATCCGGAGTCACACATGAAACTGATCGATCCCATACTCCAGTTCCAGGCCGAACTGCAGGACATCCGGCGCGCCATTCATGCACGTCCCGAACTGTGCTTCGAGGAACACGACACCGCCGAACTGGTCGCTCGCAAACTCGGTGAATGGGATATTCCGGTCGTGCGCGGACTTGGCGTGACCGGCGTGGTCGGTATTCTCAAGCAGGGCAGCAGCGATCGCGCCATTGGCCTGCGCGCTGATATGGATGCGCTGCCCATGCAGGAACTCAACACCTTCCCGCACACTTCGCAGAACGAAGGGAAAATGCATGCCTGCGGCCATGACGGTCATACCGCGATGCTGCTGGGTGCGGCCCGCTATCTGTCGCAGCATCGTCATTTCGACGGCACGGTCTATCTGATCTTCCAGCCGGCCGAGGAAGGTGGCGGCGGCGCGAAGCGAATGATGGATGATGGCCTGTTCGAACGCTTCCCGATGGAAGCCGTGTTCGGCATGCACAACTGGCCCGGCATGCAGGCCGGCCAGTTCGGCGTGACGGCGGGGCCGATGATGGCCTCGAGCAACGAGTTCGAGGTGACCGTAACGGGCAAGGGCTGCCATGCCGCGCAACCGCACAAGGGCATCGATCCGGTCATGATCGCGGTACAGATCGCACAGAGCTGGCAGACCATCATCAGCCGCAACCGCAATCCGCTCGATGCCGCCGTGCTGTCGATCACGCAGATTCATGCCGGCAGCGCCACCAACGTGATTCCGGACGACGCCAGCCTGATCGGCACGGTGCGCACCTTCGATCTGAAGAATCTCGACCTGATAGAAGAACGCATGCGCGCGATTGCCGAACATACGGCACAGGCCTTCGATGCCAGCGTGGATTTTCGCTTCACGCGCAACTACCCGCCGTTGATCAACCACGCCAAGGAAACTGCCTTTGCCGCCAGGGTCATGCAGGATATTGTCGGCGTCGAGAACGTCGATACCCAAGTCGAGCCGACCATGGGCGCGGAAGACTTTGCCTTCATGCTGCAGGAAAAACCGGGCTGCTACGTCTTCATCGGCAATGGCGAGGGCGATCACCGCATGGCCGGCCACGGCCTGGGTCCGTGTAACCTGCACAATCCCAGTTACGACTTCAACGACGACCTGCTGCCGATCGGCGCCACCTACTGGGTCCGGCTGGCCGAAAGCTGGCTGGCACCCGCATAAAAAAGAGGCACGATCGGATCGTGCCTCTCTATGAATAGTCAGGCCAGAACGGCGACCATCTGCGTGCCATAGGCAACCAGATAGCCGCCATGCTCGCGCTGCCACGCCTGCGCGGTGGCGGCATCCGCAAACCAGTTGAGCTGATGATCGTTGAACATGCCGAGCTCGAGACGATAACCGTCCAGCAGGCTGTCCGGCCGATGCGCAATCTCCTGCTTGCACTTTTCCCACGCCGCAAAACCGAGTTCCCGCGCGAGCATGTGCAACACGTGCTTGAGCTGCAGCGAAGCGCGAATTTCAAGCAGTTCGCGCAACTGCAGTTCGGGCGTGACCCGCTGCGCAATCAATCGGCGCAGCACCGGCATGGCACGCGTCATGTCGTCGCCATGCACGTCGCGCAGCAATCGCCTCGCGTAGCGGCGCAGAAAAACAAGAGGATCGGGAGTGTTGCCGAGCGGGTTGCGGCCATCGGCAATGGCGGGAGCGTGTGTAGACCACATGACGTTTCCTTTCATCATTGTCGTTCTCGCGGCGACAGAAAAAAGGAGAGGTCGTGGATGAATCCAGGTACCACACGACAGGTGCATCGGCTTTTGCGAGAGCGGGCAGCCTGTCCTACCCGTGCAGCCATTCTAGCGCAAATGCGCGGTGCGTTCAGGGCAGTTGATCGGGAATGTCGCCCAGACGCAAGCCTGGATTGTCGTGCTCGAGCGCCAGCAGCACCGCCGACTGGTCGGCACGCGGCGCAGTCGGCATCAGCGACTGGTAGTGCTTCGTCACTAGCTCCGTCAATGGCAAGCGCAGACCTGCATCGGCAGCGGCAATCAATACGTTCTCGAGATCCTTGTGCTGGCTCATTACCTGTCCGCCAGGCAAGAAGTTGCGCTCCAGCATGCGCTGCCCATGGACTTCGAGAATACGGCTTTCGGCGAAGCCGCCGCGTATCGCCGTGCGCACGGCGGCAGGATCCGCACCGCCCGCCTGCGCCAGCAGCAATGCCTCGGCGACGATGTTCAATGTGCCACCGACAATCAACTGATTGCACAGCTTGGCCACCTGGCCGCAGCCGGCCGGCCCCACCAGCGTCGGCCTCCCCATCGCCTGCAACACCGGCTCGGCCTCGGCAAAGTCCTGCGCTTCGCCACCCGCCATGATCGCCAGCGTGCCGGCCTGCGCGCCCACCACGCCGCCAGAAACCGGAGCATCGATGAAGCGCACCCCTGCTGTTGCAAGCTGTGCATGACGTTCCTGCGCCTCGGACTGGCGCGTGGAACTCATGTCGATCACCAGAGCGCCGGTACGCAAGCCCGGTAACGCGGCATCGATGACCCGGGCAACAATGGGGCCCGCCTCCAGCATGGTGATGACGATATCGGCAGTACGCACGGCGTCGGCCACCTGCTCGGCAACCCGTGCGCCCAGCGGCGCCAGCTCGTCCGACTTGGCACGCGTACGGTTCCATACGGTTACGCCATAGCCGGCCTGCAAAAGACGGGTCGCCATGGGCTTGCCCATCAGACCGATTCCAAGAAAGGCGATGCGGGGCTGGGCTGGGGACTGCTTCACTTCTGACTCCTTGAACACATTTGTTAAGCAATATTTTGCCTGCATAATGGCCATTCCACCTTGAAAAGGCAACCGACGATGGAAAACTGCCAGCCCGCGCTCGACGTTCGCATGCAACTTGGCGAATGCCCCCTATGGCATCCGCACGAATCCGTTCTCTACTGGGTCGATATCGACGGATGTGCCGTTCATCGCCTTGCGCCATCCGACAACACGCATACCCGGTGGGACATGCCGAGCGAACCGGGCTGCATTGCCCTGCATGCGCAAGGCGGCCTGCTGGTGGCCCTGCGCTCGGGACTTGCGCATCTGCATACCGATAGCGGCGCGCTGACCATGCTCGACGAACCGCCGTACGACCAGAGCGTGATGCGCTTCAACGACGGCCGCACCGATGCGGCGGGACGTTTCTGGGTCGGCACGATCTATGAACCGCGCGACCATGCCGCCGCCGCGCTGTATTGCGTGGAGAACGACATTCTGCACGACAGCGGCAAGCGCGCCACGGTGTCGAACGGACTCGCCTTCAGTCCCGATCAGCGCACGCTCTATCACAGCGACACGACCACGCACCGCATCTTTGCGTACGACTATGATCCTGCCCATGGAGAAATAACGGGATCGCGCATATTGCGGCAATTCTCCACCGATCGCACCCATCACTACGGCGGCCGCCCCGACGGCGGCGCGGTCGATAGCGAGGGAGCATACTGGAGCGCCATGTACGAAGGCGGACGCCTGTTGCGTCTGTCACCACAAGGCGAGATCCTGCAGGAAGTTCCGCTACCGGTACGCTGCCCGACCATGATGGCATTCGGCGATGACGATCTGCGCACGCTGTACGTCACGACCGTGAGCAAGAATCGCCCGTCGGATGAACTCGCACGTTTCCCACACTCGGGATATCTGTTGAAACTGCGCGTCGAGGTTCCCGGCCTGCCCGAGCATCTGTACCGCTGCTAAGGAACATTGATGCAACGTTTCATCCTTGCGCTTGACCAGGGCACAACGAGTTCGCGCGCCATCCTGTTTGATCGGGCCGGACAGATAGTCGGTGCCGCCCAGCAGGATTTTCCTCAGCACTTCCCGCATCCCGGATGGGTGGAACACGATGCCGGCGTCATCTGGCAGAGCCAGCTTGCAGTCGCGCGACAGGTAATGCATGAGCAGAAGGTGAACGCCGCGGAAATCGCCGCCATCGGTATCGCCAATCAGCGCGAGACAACCGTCATCTGGGATCGCACAAGCGGCGAACCGATTGCCCCGGCCATCGTGTGGCAGGACAGGCGCACGGCCGGCCTCTGCGAGGAGCTGCGCCAGGCAGGGCACGAAGCGCTGTTCCGCGACAGGACCGGACTGGTGCTCGACGCCTATTTTTCGGGCACCAAGATCAAATGGCTGCTTGAACACGTGCCCGGCGCACGTGCTCGCGCGGAGCGCGGTGAACTGGCTTTCGGCACCATCGACAGCTGGCTGATCTTCAAACTGTGCGGTCGGCATGTGACCGACGTCAGCAACGCTTCTCGCACGCTGCTGTTCGACATCCATGCCCTGCGATGGGACGACGCACTACTCGAAGCGCTGTCTATTCCGCACAGCCTGCTGCCGGAAATCGTGCCCAGCAGCGGCATCGTGGCCGGTACCGATGCCGATCTGTTCGGCCTCTCGATTCCGATTGCCGGCATCGCAGGCGACCAGCAGGCCGCCACATTCGGACAGAACTGCTTTCAGCCGGGCATGGCGAAGAACACATACGGCACCGGCTGCTTCATGCTGCTCAATACCGGAACGCAACCGACCCGCTCGCGCAACAACCTGCTGACCACCGTCGGCTGGCATTGTGAACATGAAGCTGATGCCAGCTACATGCTGGAAGGCAGCGTCTTCATGGCCGGCGCCATCGTCCAGTGGTTGCGCGATGGCCTGGGCATGATTGCGCGTTCCGACGATATCGAGGCATTGGCACGCACGGAACCCGACAGCGCGGGCATCGTACTCGTCCCGGCCTTCAACGGCCTCGGCGCGCCCTACTGGGATCCCTATGCACGCGGCATGCTGATCGGCATGACGCGCGGCACCAACAAGGCACATATCGCGCGTGCCGCGCTCGAAAGCATTGCGTACCAGAGCGCCGATTTGATGCAAGCCATGCAGCGAGACGCCACCACGCCGTTGCTTGAGTTGCGGGTGGATGGCGGTGCCGCGCGCAACGATCTGCTGATGCAATTCCAGGCTGACATTCTCGACACGGCCGTGATTCGTCCGGTCGTCACGGAGACCACGGCGCTTGGTGCCGCCTATCTGGCCGGACTGGGAGTCGGCTTCTGGAAAAGCCGCGATGAAGTTGCCGCGCTATGGCAGATCGAACGCCGCTTCGAACCGGACATGAGCGCCAGCGAGCGTGAGGCCCGTCTGGAGCAGTGGCATCGCGCAGTACAACGCGCGAGTGATTGGGAACAGCCCGTTCTCCAGGACATGTCCACTTGACCATGAAAAAAGGCCGCCATCATGGCGGCCTTCAAGGTCGGACTATCAATCATTCGACAGCCAGCCACAGGAATGTCAACCCGATGCCTACCGGGATGCCAAAACGCTCGAGCCTGCTCGCTTCACCGCGTGCCACGACCTCCACCGGCGTATCGGTCAGGGCCATGACCTTGTTGACGATCGATCCCTGGAAGAACCGGGTCAATGCATTTTTTCTCGTCGTTCCCATGACGATCTTGTCCACCTGCGTTTGCAACGCGCTTTGCGCAAGTTGTTCGGCGACATCGCCCTTGCGCACGCTCACTTCATAATCGATACCAGCTTTCGACAGCAATGACATCGCATCCTTCATTGCGGCCTCGGCTCGTTCGGCCTGCAGCTGCCTGACAGCCGTTGCAGTCGCAAATCGTGTGATATGGCGCGGCAGGCGCGGCTGTACGTTTGCCAAAGTGACGCGCACGGGTTCGGCATGCAGCGCACGTTGCTGCATCACATGCTCTACCGCATGCAACGCACTGCGCGAACCATCGACCGGAATCATGATATTGAGCATGGTTGTCTCCTCCATGTTGTTATGCGTAGGGTGATCGGTATGTCCGCATCGTTTTCCCTGCTTTCAACATAGGCGACCGATCAATGAGCGTCAATGCATTTCTCAATTTTTTGTGAAGACTGCATTTCGATAAAATGGCGCTTTCCTTTTCAATGCCTGCCACGAAAGTAAGTACTCATTTTTATCGGTATTACAGGCCCGTCTTGCTGATGTCCATGCGCGTCATTTTTGAAAGATGCCACCATCGATTTGCATGGTACCCCGGAATCTGCAGCATCAGATATGAAAAAAGGGCAGTCCAATATGGACTGCCCTTTTTATTTTCTGGTGCCGCTTGCCGGATTCGAACTGGCGACCTTTTCATTACGAATGAACTGCTCTACCAACTGAGCTAAAGCGGCGAACAAGACTTCAGACATCTTGCGAAGCCGCATATTCTAGCAGCAAAAATGTTTTTTGTAACGCCCATTCTCCTTTGCGCGGCCGCTAACACCACCGATGATTAGCCGATGAACAGCAGCCTACATCAGTAACTGACACTTGCAAGACGTCTTGCACGATGTCGGGCCTGATTGCCCCAGCCCAGACAACTCGCGAGGTAACTACGTACGTTCATCGAGCAGCTGGAGGAAAGGCCAAACGAAGCACAAGGCAAACCGAGGCGTCCGTCGGTGTGTAGAGGAAGAAGAATCCAAAGGAAGGAGTGAGAGATTGGGCCGCAGCGGAAGAATGGGGAGGCCTGAAGCCCGAGCCAGAGTCCGCCCCCCAAGCTTGAATCTAAAAGCCCAAAGCCCCGAAGCTTAAGCCTCAAAGCAAAAACCCCCACCAACGCATGTTGATGGGGGTTTTCTAATAAAAGCCTGACGATGACCTACTTTCACACTGGTTGCAGCACTATCATCGGCGCAAAGTCGTTTCACGGTCCTGTTCGGGATGGGAAGGGGTGGTACCAACTCGCTATGGTCATCAGGCATAACTTGTAAAGCTGCCTGCGTCACCGCTGAACCTGGTGAATCGCAAACAACCCAATCTGGAAGAAGTAAATATGGGTAATGATCGTGTCGCACCTGGCGAACACTATACTGAACTATAACTGTCAATGTTATAGGGACAAGCCTTACGGGCAATTAGTACTGGTTAGCTTAATGCATTACTGCACTTCCACACCCAGCCTATCAACGTCCTGGTCTCGAACGACCCTTCAAGGAGCTCAAGGCTCCGGGAAATCTCATCTTAAGGCAAGTTTCCCGCTTAGATGCTTTCAGCGGTTATCTCTTCCGAACTTAGCTACCCGGCAATGCCACTGGCGTGACAACCGGTACACCAGAGGTTCGTCCACTCCGGTCCTCTCGTACTAGGAGCAGCCCCCTTCAAATTTCCAACGCCCACGGCAGATAGGGACCAAACTGTCTCACGACGTTTTAAACCCAGCTCACGTACCACTTTAAATGGCGAACAGCCATACCCTTGGGACCGGCTACAGCCCCAGGATGTGATGAGCCGACATCGAGGTGCCAAACTCCCCCGTCGATATGAACTCTTGGGAGGAATCAGCCTGTTATCCCCAGAGTACCTTTTATCCGTTGAGCGATGGCCCTTCCATACAGAACCACCGGATCACTATGTCCTACTTTCGTACCTGCTCGACTTGTCAGTCTCGCAGTTAAGCACGCTTATGCCATTGCACTATTAGCACGATGTCCGACCGTACCTAGCGTACCTTCGAACTCCTCCGTTACACTTTGGGAGGAGACCGCCCCAGTCAAACTGCCTACCATGCACTGTCCCCGATCCGGATAACGGACCAAGGTTAGAACCTCAAACAAACCAGGGTGGTATTTCAAGGATGGCTCCACGAGAACTGGCGTCCCCGCTTCAAAGCCTCCCACCTATCCTACACAGATTGGTTCAAAGTCCAATGCAAAGCTACAGTAAAGGTTCATGGGGTCTTTCCGTCTAGCCGCGGGTAGATTGCATCATCACAAACACTTCAACTTCGCTGAGTCTCGGGAGGAGACAGTGTGGCCATCGTTACTCCATTCGTGCAGGTCGGAACTTACCCGACAAGGAATTTCGCTACCTTAGGACCGTTATAGTTACGGCCGCCGTTTACTGGGACTTCAATCAAGAGCTTGCACCCCATCATTTAATCTTCCAGCACCGGGCAGGAGTCACACCCTATACGTCCACTTTCGTGTTTGCAGAGTGCTGTGTTTTTATTAAACAGTCGCAGCCACCAATTTTTTGCAACCTCTTCGTCCTTCTGGCGCAGGCCAGTCAAACTACAAAGGCGTACCTTATCCCGAAGTTACGGTACCAATTTGCCGAGTTCCTTCTCCCGAGTTCTCTCAAGCGCCTTAGAATACTCATCTCGCCCACCTGTGTCGGTTTGCGGTACGGTCTCGTTAGACTGAAGCTTAGAGGCTTTTCTTGGAACCACTTCCAATTGCTTCGCGGCACAAGGCCACTCGTCACATACCCTTGAATTGCGCTGCCGGATTTGCCTAACAGCCTTCTTCGATACATGAACCGGGACATCCAACACCCGGACAACCTTCCGCGATCCGTCCCCCCATCGCATCTAACGACGGTGCAGGAATATTAACCTGCTTCCCATCAGCTACGCATCTCTGCCTCGCCTTAGGGGCCGACTCACCCTGCTCCGATGAACGTTGAACAGGAAACCTTGGGCTTACGGCGTGGAGGCTTTTCACCCCCATTATCGCTACTCATGTCAGCATTCGCACTTCTGATACCTCCAGCATCCTTTACAAGACACCTTCGCAGGCTTACAGAACGCTCTCCTACCATATGCATAAATGCATATCCGCAGCTTCGGTGACTGGCTTAGCCCCGTTACATCTTCCGCGCAGGACGACTCGATCAGTGAGCTATTACGCTTTCTTTAAAGGATGGCTGCTTCTAAGCCAACCTCCTGACTGTTTTAGCCTTCCCACTTCGTTTTCCACTTAGCCAATCTTTGGGACCTTAGCTGGCGGTCTGGGTTGTTTCCCTCTTGACGCCGGACGTTAGCACCCGACGTCTGTCTCCCAAGCTCGCACTCATCGGTATTCGGAGTTTGCAATGGTTTGGTAAGTCGCGATGACCCCCTAGCCATAACAGTGCTCTACCCCCGATGGTGATACTTGAGGCACTACCTAAATAGTTTTCGGAGAGAACCAGCTATTTCCAAGTTTGTTTAGCCTTTCACCCCTACCCACAGCTCATCCCCTAATTTTTCAACATTAGTGGGTTCGGTCCTCCAGTGCGTGTTACCGCACCTTCAACCTGGCCATGAGTAGATCACTTGGTTTCGGGTCTACACCCAGCGACTGAACGCCCTATTCGGACTCGATTTCTCTACGGCTTCCCTATACGGTTAACCTTGCCACTGAATGTAAGTCGCTGACCCATTATACAAAAGGTACGCAGTCACCCCACAAGGAGGCTCCTACTGTTTGTATGCACACGGTTTCAGGTTCTATTTCACTCCCCTCCCGGGGTTCTTTTCGCCTTTCCCTCACGGTACTGGTTCACTATCGGTCGATATCGAGTATTTAGCCTTGGAGGATGGTCCCCCCATGTTCAGACAGGATTTCACGTGTCCCGCCCTACTTGTCGCAAGCCTAGTTCCACACTACTGATTTCGCATAAGGGGCTATCACCCTCTATGGCCGCACTTTCCAGAGCGTTCTGCTATCAATAATGCTAAATCTTGCAGGCTGTTCCCATTTCGCTCGCCACTACTTTGGGAATCTCGGTTGATTTCTTTTCCTGCAGCTACTTAGATGTTTCAGTTCGCCGCGTTCGCTTCACATACCTATGTATTCAGTATGTGATGACCTAAAAGGCCGGGTTTCCCCATTCGGAAATCTGCGGATCAAAGCTCGTTTGCCAGCTCCCCGCAGCTTATCGCAAGCTACTACGTCCTTCATCGCCTGATATCGCCAAGGCATCCACCATGTGCACTTATTCACTTGTCCCTATAACGTTGACCTCTGTTGCCAGAGACGTCATAGAGTCTTTGAGTTTAGCGTTTGCCGTATTTCCAAAGCGAATCTTCTAAAACTTAAGATCACTTCGTAATACTTGGTTGATACAATCATTACCCATCGACGCCACCAACAATGCTTGCGCATCATCGATCACATCGATCAATAATCTTTACTTCTTCCAGATTGTTAAAGAACAAAAACAGCCAATGATCGTTAAACGATCAAACCTAAATCCAATCGCATCGCGATCGACTTAGGTTTGATGTCTTGGTGGAGGTTGACGGGATCGAACCGACGACCCCCTGCTTGCAAAGCAGGTGCTCTCCCAGCTGAGCTAAACCCCCAAATCCTGTACCACACATTCTTGGTGGGTCTGGTTGGGCTCGAACCAACGACCCCCGCGTTATCAACACGGTGCTCTAACCAACTGAGCTACAGACCCGTTCGGATCAGTACCAACCAGCATGCACAGACTTCACTGCTTGCCTGCACACTGCCGACATTCACTGTTCTTCTTCTACTCAACAGACCGATAAGTGTGAACGCTTGACTTTCGTGCGTACTCTAGAAAGGAGGTGATCCAGCCGCACCTTCCGATACGGCTACCTTGTTACGACTTCACCCCAGTCACGAATCCCACCGTGGTGAGCGCCCTCCTTGCGGTTAGGCTACCCACTTCTGGTGAAACCCGCTCCCATGGTGTGACGGGCGGTGTGTACAAGACCCGGGAACGTATTCACCGCGACATGCTGATCCGCGATTACTAGCGATTCCAACTTCATGCAGTCGAGTTGCAGACTGCAATCCGGACTACGATACACTTTCTGGGATTAGCTCCCCCTCGCGGGTTGGCGGCCCTCTGTATGTACCATTGTATGACGTGTGAAGCCCTACCCATAAGGGCCATGAGGACTTGACGTCATCCCCACCTTCCTCCGGTTTGTCACCGGCAGTCTCATTAGAGTGCCCTTTCGTAGCAACTAATGACAAGGGTTGCGCTCGTTGCGGGACTTAACCCAACATCTCACGACACGAGCTGACGACAGCCATGCAGCACCTGTGTTCCGATTCTCTTTCGAGCACTCCCTGATCTCTCAGGGATTCCGGACATGTCAAGGGTAGGTAAGGTTTTTCGCGTTGCATCGAATTAATCCACATCATCCACCGCTTGTGCGGGTCCCCGTCAATTCCTTTGAGTTTTAATCTTGCGACCGTACTCCCCAGGCGGTCAACTTCACGCGTTAGCTGCGTTACCAAGTCAATTAAGACCCGACAACTAGTTGACATCGTTTAGGGCGTGGACTACCAGGGTATCTAATCCTGTTTGCTCCCCACGCTTTCGTGCATGAGCGTCAGTGTTATCCCAGGGGGCTGCCTTCGCCATCGGTATTCCTCCACATCTCTACGCATTTCACTGCTACACGTGGAATTCTACCCCCCTCTGACACACTCTAGCCGTGCAGTCACAAATGCAATTCCCAGGTTAAGCCCGGGGATTTCACATCTGTCTTGCACAACCGCCTGCGCACGCTTTACGCCCAGTAATTCCGATTAACGCTCGCACCCTACGTATTACCGCGGCTGCTGGCACGTAGTTAGCCGGTGCTTATTCTTCAGGTACCGTCATTAGCAAGCGATATTAGCGCTCGCCGTTTCTTCCCTGACAAAAGAGCTTTACAACCCGAAGGCCTTCTTCACTCACGCGGCATTGCTGGATCAGGGTTGCCCCCATTGTCCAAAATTCCCCACTGCTGCCTCCCGTAGGAGTCTGGACCGTGTCTCAGTTCCAGTGTGGCTGGTCGTCCTCTCAGACCAGCTACTGATCGTCGCCTTGGTGAGCTCTTACCTCACCAACTAGCTAATCAGATATCGGCCGCTCCAATAGCGCGAGGTCCGAAGATCCCCCGCTTTCATCCGTAGATCGTATGCGGTATTAATCCGGCTTTCGCCGGGCTATCCCCCACTACTGGGTACGTTCCGATATATTACTCACCCGTTCGCCACTCGCCACCAGGAGCAAGCTCCCGTGCTGCCGTTCGACTTGCATGTGTAAGGCATGCCGCCAGCGTTCAATCTGAGCCAGGATCAAACTCTTCAGTTCAATCTCTGTTTTGTGGCTTTCGCCAGCTTCTTTCGAAGCGTCGCTCACTCAAAATACTGACAGATAATTTCTTACCTATATTCTTCGTGAGCATTTAATGTTTTGAGCTTCGGCAAAACTGCACCGCGCACTTCCATCAAACGCCCACACTTATCGGCTGTTAGTTTTTAAAGAACCTGTCTGCCAGACCTTCCGGCCTTCGCTGCGAAGCGTTGTGTTCGTCAGCAGCAGAGAAACGAGATTATGCGGTAGGTTTCGGTTCTCGTCAACATCTTTTTTAAAAGATTCGCTTCAAATTTCCTTCAAAGCGCCGCTGACCCAAAACCCCAACCACCCATCGAAAAAAGCCGCCCTCCTCTCGGAAAACCACCTCTTTCAACCCCCGTCTCGCAACGGGAGGCGAACTATATCAAACACCTTTGAAACTTGGCAAGCGCTTTTCAGAAAATACTTTAAGTTTTCCGAAAAGCGCCGTGCAGAGCCCGGCTTCTCTTATTGAAGGTGATAGCCAGTAACGCGCTCGACCTCGTTCTTGGAGCCGAGGAAGACCGCCACGCGCTGATGCAGCTTCTGCGGCTGGATGTCGAGGATGCGCTGCTTGCCGTCTGTTGCGGCACCGCCGGCCTGCTCGACCAGGAAGGCCATCGGGTTGGCCTCATACATGAGACGCAGCTTGCCCGGCTTGTCCGGATCGCGTGCATCGGCCGGATACATGAAGATGCCGCCGCGCGTGAGGATGCGATGCACATCAGCCACCATGGATGCGATCCAGCGCATGTTGAAGTCCTTGTCGCGCGGGCCGGTGCTGCCCTGCTGCAGTTCGTCCACGTAGCGCTTGACCGGAGGAAACCAGTGGCGCGCATTCGAGGCATTGATTGCGTATTCCTTGGTATCAGCCGGAATCTGCATGTTCTTCTGCGTCATGACCCAGGCGCCCATCTCGCGATCGAGCGTAAATGCCTGCACGCCGTTGCCGGTGGTCAGCACCAGCAGCGTTTGCGGGCCATAGACCGCATAGCCGGCCAGCACCTGCTTGCTGCCGGGCTGCAGGAAATCGGCCTCGGTCGGATTCTTCATGCCGGCCGGTGCCTTCAATACCGAGAAGATGGTGCCGATCGAGACGTTGACGTCGATATTGCTGGAGCCGTCGAGCGGATCGAACAGCAGCAGGTATTCGCCCATCGGGTAGCGGTTGGGGATCGGATGGATCTCTTCCATCTCTTCCGATGCCATGGCTGCCAAGTGACCGCCCCATTCGTTGGCTTCGAGCAGGATCTCGTTGGAGATGATGTCGAGCTTCTTCTGCACCTCGCCCTGGACGTTCTCGCTTTCGGCGCTGCCGAGCACCTCGCCGAGCGCGCCCTTGCCGACCGCGTGGCTGATGGTCTTGCAGGCGCGGCCGACGACCTCGGTCAGCAGGCGCAGCGATTCGGGGATGTTGTTGTGCTGGCGCTGCTCTTCGATCAAGTACTGCGTAAGGCTGATGCGTTTCATGAGATCCCTTGTTTGTTTATTCGTAATTGACGAAATTCATTCTGCCGCCAGCGACTTGCCGACGACTTCCTTGGTGTCCTTGGAAAGCGCAGGCGCCGCAGCGACGCGCTCGAGCGCGCTGCGCATGCGGTCGCGCAGCGCCGGCGCGTACTTGCGCCAGCGGTCGAGGCTGCGCGCGAGGCGTGCCGCGACCTGCGGATTGAGCGCATCCAGCGCGATCACCTGCTCGGCCCAGAAATCGTAGCCGCTACCGTCGGCCGCGTGGAACTGCGAGGGATTGCCGTTGCAGAAGCTGAAGATCAGGCTGCGGGCGCGATTCGGGTTCTTGAGCGAGAACGCCGGATGCTGCATCAGCTTGCGCACGGCAGCGACGTCAGTGGTGCGGGCTGAGGCCTGCAGGCTGAACCATTTGTCGATCACCAGCGGCTCGTCTTCGAAATCCTGATAGAAGCGTGCCAGCGCCGCCGCCCGGCCGGGTGCGCTGCCATTGGCGAGCGCGGCCAGCGCGGCGAAGCGATCGGTCATGTTGTCGGCACCGTCGCACTGGGTCTGCGCCAGCGCGTGCGCCGCGGCGTCGTCGAGTTCGCCTATATAAGAGAGTGCCAGGTTCTTCAGGGCGCGCTTGCCGGCCGATACCGCGTCCGGACTGTAGGCGCCGGGCGTCTGGTTGTTCCTGTAGGCGTCAACCAGATCGGCACGCAGGGCCTGCGCCAGCGCATGCCGCAGGAAGCGGCGCGCCTGGTGGATCGCCTGCGGATCGATGACGTCCATCTGCTCGGCGATCACCGTTTCCGACGGCAGCGTCAACGCGATCTCGCGGAAGGCCGGGTCGAGCGCATCGTCGGTCAGTGTCAGGCGCAGGCTTTCGCCCAGCGCGGGATCCACTGCCATCCCGCCGCCCGCCCGGACCGCGGCCGTCAATGCCAGCAGGCGGCGCAGCGCCAGGCGCTGGCCGGCTTCCCAGCGGTTGAAGGGATCGCTGTCGTGCGCCATCAGGAAGGCGAGCTCGTCGTCGCGATAGTCATATTCCAGCACGACTGGTGCCGAGAAATTGCGCAGCAGTGAAGGCACGGGCAGGTCAGCCACGCCGTCGAAGACGAAAGTCTGCTGCGCCTCGGTCAGCTCCAGCACCACGGTCGTGCCCTGCAGGTCGCTGCCGCGCAGCTTGAGCGGCAGGTCCTTGCCGTCCTGGCCCAGCAGGCCGACCGCGACCGGAATATGGAAAGGCTGCTTGGTCTTCTGTCCGGGCGTCGATGGGCACGACTGCTGCAAGGTGATCGCATAGGTGCGGGCCGCGGCGTCATGAGCCACGCTGGCGACCACGCGCGGCGTGCCGGCCTGGCTGTACCAGCGTTCGAACTGCGTGAGGTCGCGGCCGTTGGCATCCGCCATGGCGGCGCGGAAGTCGTCACATTCGACCGCCTGCCCGTCGTGCCGCTCGAAATAGAGGTCCATGCCCTTGCGGAAGCCGTCGCGGCCCAGCAGGGTCTGGTACATGCGCACGACCTCGGCGCCCTTCTCATAGATGGTGACCGTGTAGAAGTTGCTGATCTCGACGAAGGAATCGGGGCGCACCGGATGTGCCATCGGCCCCGCATCCTCCGGGAACTGCGCCTGGCGCAGCACACGCACGTCGTCGATGCGCTTGACGGCGCGACCGCTGTCGGTGCCGATCATGTCGGCCGAGAATTCCTGGTCGCGGAAAACCGTCAGGCCTTCCTTCAGCGAGAGCTGGAACCAGTCGCGGCAGGTCACGCGGTTGCCGGTCCAGTTGTGGAAGTATTCGTGGCCCACCACGGCTTCGATGTTGCCGTAATCGACGTCGGTGGCAATGCGCGGATTGGCGAGCACGAACTTGGTGTTGAAGATGTTGAGGCCCTTGTTCTCCATCGCGCCCATGTTGAAGTCGCCGACGGCGACGATCATGAAGCGGTCGAGATCGAGCTCGAGGCCGAAGCGCTCCTCGTCCCAGCGGATGCTGTTGATCAGCGAATCCATCGCGTGCTGGGTCTTGTCGAGATTGCCTTCCTCGACCCATACCTGCAACAGCGCCTCGCGGCCCGACTTGAGCTTGATCTTCTCTTCCTGGCACACCAGTTGACCGGCGACCAGCGCGAACAGGTAGGACGGCTTCTTGAACGGGTCTTCCCACAGCGCGTAATGGCGGCCGTCGCCGAGATCGCCCTGTTCGATCAGGTTGCCGTTCGACAGCAGCACCGGGTATTTCTTCTTGTCGGCGCGCAGCATGACCTTGTAGGTCGCCATGACGTCGGGCCGGTCCGGGAAATAGGTGATCTTGCGGAAGCCTTCGGCCTCGCACTGCGTGAAGAAATTGCCGTTGGAAACGTACAAACCCATCAGCGATGTATTCCGATCGGGCCGCAGCAGCGTTTCTATCTCCAGCGTGACCCGCTCCGGCGCGTCGGCGATGCGCAGCACACCGTCCTTCAGCGCATAGGCGTTCTTGCCCAGCGCCTTGCCGTTGAGCCGAATCTGCACCAGTTCGAGCTCTTCGCCGTAGAGCGTCAGCGTGCGGTCGCGGCCGGCGCGGTTGCGCTCGAGCGTCATGCGGGTCGCCACGCGGGTGGCGGACGGCTCGAGATCGAAACCCATCTCGACGGTGCGCACCCAGTAGGCTGGCGGCGTGTAATCCTTGCGGTAGATGGTGGGGGAAGTGTCGGTGCGCATAAGAATAGGAGGGCCGGGAGCAAAGTGCCATTTTACCAATCATGGCATTGAAATTGGAAAGTGGCCGCCACATCTGGAACGGACCTGGATGCGCGGCAGGACTGCATGCAGGACCGTATATGACAGCGCCGACCCGCTGCGGTTCTAGACCCTTATCGTCACAGGGTTTTATTGCCGCGGAGTTACAAAATGTAACGGCTCTTTTTACGAATACGTCTATGCTGTGAGCATGGATCAAGGAGAACAACAATGCGCCGTACCCTACTGATATTGATTGCGCTGTCGAGCGTGCTGCTGAGCGGCTGCGCCTCGTTCATCCGCAGCGACGTGATCGCCTTCCACGACTGGCCGGCGGACATGCCCAACAAGGTCTATGCCTTCGACCGCAAGCCCGACCAGCAGAACAACCTCGAACACCAGAACTACGAAAACCTGGTGCGTGCCGAGCTGAATCGCCTCGGTTTCGTCGAGGCACAGAATCCGCGCGGCGCGATCCTGAAGGTGGCACTGGATTACCGCGTCGATGCGCGTGACGTGCGCGTGGTCGAGCCGGTCGCCGATCCGTACTGGCCCTATTACTATGGTCATCCCTATTACGGCCCCTACTGGCGCGGTTATTACGGCCCGTTCTACGACCCGTTCTGGTATGGCGCACCGGTGCGCTACCGCGAAGCCTATTACGAAGTCTTCAAGCGCCAGCTGAATGTGCAGATCACGCAGATACGCGACGGCAAGAAGCTTTACGACGTGACCGTCGATAGCGATGGCGGCAACGGCTCGCTGGCCTTTGCAATGCCCTACATGGTCAAGAGCGCGTTCGAGGATTTCCCCGGTCGCAACGGCATTCCGCGCCGTGTGAAGCTCGAGATCAAGGAATGACTGCGGCAGACATTCAAACGAAACGGCGGCCCGCAAGGCCGCCGTTTTTTATTTGCGCATCACACGCAGATATCCACAGGTCAGGTGTACCACGCCAGCGACCCGAAGGTCAGCGCCACCACGATGCCAACGCCGGCAGCCAGTACCAGCAGCAGGCGGCCGAATTTGGGCTGGCCGTCGGCGCCGGACGGCAATTCCTCGGGATGCTGCATCGGATTGCGCGCGCGATCGTCGTCGGACATGGGCGCCTCACGGAATCAGGATCGACGAGCCGGTCGTCAGGCGCGCCTCGAGGTCGCGGTGCGCCTGCTGCGCATTGTCGAGCTCGTAGCGCTGGCGGATCCTGATCTTGATCTTGCCGCTTTCGACCATGCCGAACAGCTCGGCTGCCATCAGTTCCAGCTCGTCGCGCTTGGCCGTGTAATGGAACAGCGTGGGCCGCGTGATGAACAGCGAGCCGCGCGACGACAGCTCCTTCAGCTCGAAGGCCGGCACCGGTCCCGATGCATTGCCGTAACTGACCATCATGCCCAGCGGCGACAGGCAGTCGAGCGAATCGAAGAAGGTTTCCTTGCCGACCGAGTCATACACCACCGGCACGCCCTGGCCGTCGGTCAGTTCGCGCACACGCTCGACGAAGTTTTCCTTGCGGTAGTTGATGACGTGCGCGCAGCCGTGCGCCTTCGCCAGTTCGGCCTTTTCGTCGGAACTGACGGTGCCGATCATGGTGACGCCGAGCGCACGCGCCCACTGGCAGGCGATCAGGCCGACGCCGCCGGCGGCCGCGTGGAACAGGATGGTCTCGCCGCCCTGCAGACGATAGGTGCGACGGAACAGGTATTGCACCGTCATGCCCTGTAGCATCATGGCGGCGGCGGTGTCGAACTCGATGGAACGCGGCAGCTTGACCAGCACATGCGCCGGCAGCACGCGTGCCGATGCGTAGGCGCCCGGCGGGCCGCCGGCATAGGCCACACGCTCGCCGACATGGATGTGCGTGACGCCGGGACCGACCGCCTCGACCACGCCCGCGCCCTCGAGTCCGAGTCCGCCGGGCAGCGGCTGCGGATACAGGCCGCTGCGGTAATAGACGTCGATGTAGTTGAGGCCGCAGGCCATCTGCCGGATGCGCGCCTCGCCCGGACCGGGCGTCGGCAGATCGACGTCGAGATACTCCATTACTTCCGGACCGCCGGTAGCGGCAATCCTGATTGCTTTCGTCATGCTGCCTCACCTCCAAGGATCGGGTTCTTCTGTTGTTGCAAGGATAGAACCACGAAATGCCGATAAGTGCCGTGCTCAACTGTTCTTTTCGTAATGTACCTGCCTGCCGTACTACGTGCCGCTTCCCGTCACGCCTTTTTCCGCGACAGCAGATAGATTCCGCACAGCACCAGCGCGGTACCGGCGAGCTGAATGCCGGTGATCGGCTCGTCCAGCAGCATGGCACCGAGGAACAGCGTAGAAACCGGTCCGATCATGCCGGCCTGCGAAGCGCTCGCCGCGCCGATGCGCTGCACCGCGATCATGGTCAGGAACACCGGCAGCACGGTGCAGAAAAAGGCATTGACCAGCGACAGGCCATAGACCGCCTGGGGCTGCACCAGGAAGGATAGCGGACGCAGCAGAAAGAACTGCACAATGCAGGCCACGCTCGACACGCACATCGCATACGCGACCAGGCGCAGCGAACCGACGCGCTTGACCAGTTCACCCGAAGCCAGCAGATAGACCGCGTAACAGACTGCGCTACCCAGCACCAGCAGTCCGCCGAGCGTGACGTTACTGCCGCCCAGACGCACGTCGTGCACGAACACCAGCACCGTGCCCAGATAGGAAATGCCGAGCGCCGACCACTCGACCAGCGTGATCCGGCGTTTCATCAGGAACACCGACAACAGCAGTACGAAGGATGGCGTGAGAAACAGGATCAGGCGCTCGAGCCCGGCCGAGATGTATTGCAGGCCGAGGAAATCCAGAAAACTCGACAGGTAATAGCCGAGCAAGCCCAGTATCACGATCTGCCCTTTCTCCTTGCCGGAGAGTGACGCCGCCTTGCGCGCCTGCCAGACCGCCATGACGGCGAAGAATGGCAGCGAGAACAGCATGCGGAAGGCGATCAGCGTGACCGCATCGACCTGGTAGCGATAGATCAGCTTGGCGACGATCGCCTTGGCGGAAAACAGGATGGCGCCGACGATGGCGATGGCGAGTCCGATCAGCAGTTGCCGGCGCGCGGCAAGGGAGGCATCGTCTGCGGAAGAGGCGGGATCGGGCATCCACCGATTGTAGCGGCTGCGCGCAAAGTCTGCCGGCCGCACAACAGATCAGAACAGGTGGCCGAGCTTGACCGCCTTGGTCGTCAGGTAGCGTTCGTTGTGCGGGTTGCGCGAAATGATGAGCGGCACGCGCTCGGAGATCTGGATGCCGATCTGTTCCATCGCTGCGATCTTGCGCGGATTGTTGGTCATCAGCCGCAAGGTCGAGATCCCCAGGTGCCGCAGCATCGGCAGGCACAGGCGGTAGTTGCGCTGATCGGCCTTGAAGCCGAGCTGCTCGTTGGCTTCCACCGTGTCGGCGCCGGCGTCCTGCAACTGATAGGCGCGGATCTTGTTGACGAGACCGATGCCGCGCCCTTCCTGGCGCAGGTAGAACAGCGCGCCGCGTCCTTCCTCGGCGATGCTGCGCAGCGCCGCCTCGAGCTGCGGACCGCAGTCGCAGCGCAGGCTGAACAGGCCGTCGCCGGTCAGGCATTCGGAATGGATGCGCGACAACACCGGCTTGCCGTCGGCCACATCGCCCAGCGTCAGCGCCACGTGTTCCTTGCCGGTTGACGGTTCGACGAAGGCATGCAGGCGAAAGGTCGCCCACGGCGTCGGCAAATCGCACGAGGCGACGTGGTCGAGATCGGAATCGGGAACGGCGACCACTCCGGCCGCGCTGGGACTTGTATTCATGAACGATGTACTTCCAGTCAACGGGAAAGGCGAAAACATGCGAAAAACGCAGCGGGCGCCGACCATCGGCACCCGCTGCCATTTATTCCCGAAAGACGAAGGATATCAGGCCGGCAGCAATTCGTTGATGGTTGCCCCGGTTTGCGCCAGCGCCTTCTCGACGCCGGCCTCGCCCATCGCCAGTCCTTCGCTGTGCACGAAGGTGACGTCGGTCAGGCCGATGAAGCCCAGCACCGCGCGCAGATAGGTGCCGAGGAAATCCATGCCCTGCGCGGGGCCCGAGGTATAGACGCCGCCGGTCGCCGTGAAGATATAGACCTTCTTGCCGGTCAGCAGGCCGACCGGGCCCGACTCCGCATACTTGAAGGTCACGCCGGCGCGCGCCACGTGGTCGATCCATGCCTTCAGGCCCGAGGTGATCGAGAAGTTGTACATCGGCGCGCCGATCACGATGACGTCGGCGTCGAACAGTTCCTGCACCAGCGTTTCCGACAGCCTGGCGATCTCTGCCTGCTCGGGCGTGCGCTGCTCGGGCGGCGTGAAGAAAGCGCCCAGCGTCTGTTCGTTCAGGTGCGGCAGGGGTTGCGCGGCGACGTCGCGCTCGACGACCACGGTGCCGGGTTCGCGCGCCTTCCACTTGGCGACGAACTCGCCGGTCACCTTGCGGGAAACGGAATCGGTACGACGCACGCTGCTGTTGACGAGAAGAATCTTGGTCATGATGCACTCACTTTCTGTTGGATGCGCCGGACGCCCATGGCGGCCGGCAGTTGTTCAGGAAACACGATGAAAAGCAGTCATCGCGTTGTTGAAAGCATCGTAGAACAGGTTTAGCATCAATAAAACCCACTTTATTTATCTTAATTTAATCGAAAATATCGATATGAGAGATCCCGGCCTGCCTACCCTGGACCAGTTGCGCGTCTTCGTCGCCGTCATCGATTGCGGCAGTTTCTCGCGCGCTGCGGAAGAACTGCATCGCACGCAGTCGGTCGTCAGCTACACGATTGCCAACCTGGAGGCGCAACTGAACGTCGCGCTGTTCGACCGCAGCAAGCGCAAGCCGGTGCTCACGGAAGCCGGCAAGGCGCTGCTGGCCGATGCGCGCAGCGTCGGCATGAAGGTCGATGCGATGCGGGCGCGCGCCAAGATGATGTCGCTGGGACTGGAAGCCGAGGTCTCGCTGGCGGTCGATGTCATGTATCCGAACTGCTCGCTGGTGATGGCGTTGAAGGCCTTTCAGGAGCAGTTTCCGACCGTGGCGCTGCGCCTGCGCATCGAGGCGCTGGGCGCCGTCAAGCATCTGGTCGGCGAGCGCATCTGCCAGATCGGCATCACCGGACCGATGCTCGACTTCCCCGACACCTACCAACACCTGCAGCTCGGCCACATCACCATGATCCCGGTGGCCGCGCCCTCGCATCCGCTGGCGCGCATGGATGGCGTGATCCCGACCGAAGCGGCGCGCGACCACACCCAGCTGGTGCTGACCGACCGCAGCCAGCTGACCGCCGGCCAGAACTTCGGCGTGATCGCCCTGCGCGACTGGCGGCTCGGCGACCTCGGTGCCAAGCACATGCTGCTGCTCAATGGACTGGGTTGGGGTTCGATGCCCGAGCACATGGTGCGCGACGACCTGGCCGCAGGGCGGCTCGTGCATCTGCACCTGGCGCATCTGAACAGCGGCCAGTACAGCCTGCACATGATCAACCGCGCCGACGATGCGCCGGGACCGGCCGGCAGATGGCTGATGCAGTATCTGGCCGATCAGGCACTGACGTTCGCGCCGCCGGCAACGGCGTGAATCATTGGCGGCCGCGATGAGGGCAGCGTCTTATTTCTTCTTCAGGATGGAACCGAGGATGCCGCGAATGATTTCGCGGCCGACCGTGGAGCCCATGGTGCGCACGGTGGATTTGACCATGGCCTCGACCACCGTGTCGCTGCGGCGCGCGGCCGGCTTCTTGCCGTTGCCGGTCTTGCTGCCGCCGTTGCCGAAGATGCCGCCCAGCATGTCCGAAAAGCCGCCCTGTTCCTCGGCCGTTGCTTCGTCTGCTTGCTTGGCTTGCGCGGCGGTGCGGGCCTTGAGTTTTTCGTAGGCCGATTCGCGGTCCACCGCCTTTTCATACACACCGGCCACCACCGAGCGCGCGATCAGCGTCGTGCGTTCGGCCTCGCTGATCGGGCCGATCTGCGAGGCGGGCGGCAGGATGAAGGCACGCTCGACAATGTTGGGGCGGCCCTTCTCGTCGAGGAAGGACACCAGCGCCTCGCCGACGCCGAGTTCGGTGATGGTCTGCGCGGTATCGAGCGCCGGATTCGGGCGGAAGGTCTGCGCCGCCGCCTGCACCGCCTTCTGGTCGCGCGGCGTGTAGGCGCGCAGCGCGTGCTGCACACGGTTGCCGAGCTGGCCGAGCACGGTGTCCGGAATGTCGAGCGGATTCTGCGTGACGAAATAGACGCCGACGCCCTTGGAGCGGATCAGGCGCACCACCTGCTCGATCTTCTGCAGCAGCACCTTGGGCGCTTCGGCAAACAGCAGGTGCGCTTCGTCGAAGAAGAAGGCGAGCTTGGGCTTGTCGAGATCGCCGACCTCCGGCAGCTTCTCGAACAGTTCCGACAACATCCACAGCAGGAAGGTCGAATACAGGCGCGGCGCGTTCATCAACCTGTCGGCGGCGAGGATGTTGACCACGCCCTTGCCGCCGGCATCGGTTTGCAGCAGATCCTCGATGTTGAACATGGGTTCGCCGAAGAAGAGGTCGCCGCCCTGCTCGTCAATCGCGATCAGGCCGCGCTGGATGGCGCCGATGCTGGCGGCCGAAATATTGCCGTATTCGGTCTTGAAGTCGGCCGCGTTGTCGCCGACGTATTGCAGCATCGCGCGCAGATCCTTGCTGTCGAGCAGCAGCATGCCCTGGTCGTCGGCGATCTTGAACACCAGTTGCAGCACGCCCTGCTGGGTGTCGTTGAGGTTGAGCATGCGCGACAGGAGCAAGGGGCCGAGATCCGAGATCGTGGCGCGCACCGGATGGCCCTTCTCGCCATACACATCCCAGAACGTGACCGGCGCGCCGCTCCATACCGGCTCTTCCATGCCGAGCGAGGCGAAACGCTCCTTGACCTTGCCGGCGCTGACGCCGGGCATCGCAATGCCGGACAGGTCGCCCTTGATGTCGGCCATGAAAACCGGCACGCCGATGTCGGACAGCGCCTGCGCCATCGCCTGCAGCGTGACCGTCTTGCCGGTGCCGGTGGCACCCGTGATGCAGCCGTGCCGATTAGCGAGCGCCGGCAGCAGCGTCAGGTCGTGTTCCGGGTTCTTGGCGATCAGCAAGGGATTCGGCATGGTTTTGTCCGTAAAAGAAGGGAGATGGCGCCAATCAGATAGGCAAGGCGATATGTTAAAATCCGCGCCTCATTATAGCCAAGAGTGGCTGGCAAAAATCGTCGATGACAAGGCGCGTCAGCGCAGACAGCAGGCTTGGTCGGCAGGCTGGCGCAACGCCGCAAGCGGCGATTTTTACCCGCCACGCAACTCATCTGGAAAGAAATTCGGCATGGCAGGACACAGTAAATGGGCCAATATCCAGCATCGCAAGGGCCGTCAGGATGAAAAGCGCGGCAAGATCTGGACCCGTCTGATCAAGGAAATCACTGTGGCGGCCCGCATGGGCGGCGGCGACCCCGACGCCAATCCGCGCCTGCGCCTGGCCGTCGACAAGGCAGCCGACGCCAACATGCCCAAGGACAACGTCACGCGCGCGATCCAGCGCGGCACTGGCACCCTGGACGGCGTGGACTACGAGGAAATCCGCTACGAAGGCTACGGCATCAACGGCGCCGCCATCATTGTCGATTGCATGACCGACAACCGCGTGCGCACCGTGGCCGAAGTGCGCCATGCCTTTTCCAAGTTCGGCGGCAACATGGGCACCGAAGGTTCGGTGGCCTTCCTGTTCAAGCACTGCGGCCAGTTCTTCTTTGCGCCGGGCACCGACGAGGACAAGCTGATGGAAGCCGCGCTCGAAGCCGGCGCCGAGGATGTCGTCACCGATGACGAAGGCGGCATCGAGGTGCTGTGCGCGCCCAACGATTTCACCGCCGTCAAGAATGCGCTGGAAGCCGCCGGCTTCAAGGCCGAACTGGCCGAAGTCGTCATGAAGCCGGCCACCGAAACCGTGTTCGAGGGCGACGATGCGGTCAAGATGCAGAAACTGCTCGACGCGCTCGAAAACCTCGACGACGTGCAGGAGATCTATACCAACGCGGTCATCCAGGGCTGATGCACGGCGACGCATCCGCGTCGCACATCGTGTCCCGACCGCACCCGATTCCGTCCGCTGTCATGCGGCCACTCAATCAAGCAATCATATAAATCGATGAAAATTCTGGTAGTCGGCTCAGGCGGCCGCGAACATGCCCTGGCTTGGAAACTGGCGCAATCCGAACGGATTCAGAAGGTATTCGTGGCACCCGGCAACGGCGGCACCGCGCTCGACGACCGGCTCGAGAACGTCGCCATCAACGATCCGCAGGCGCTGGCCGAATTCGCGCAGAAGGAAAACGTCGCGCTGACCGTGGTCGGCCCCGAAGTGCCGCTGGCGGCAGGCATCGTCAACATCTTCCGCAGCCACAACCTCAAGATCTTCGGCCCCAGCAAGGAAGCCGCGCAGCTCGAAAGCTCCAAGGATTTCGCCAAGGCCTTCATGCAGCGCCACGCGATCCCGACCGCCGCATACCAGACCTTCGCCGATCTGCAGGGCGCGCACGATTACATCGATCAGAAAGGCGCACCGATCGTCATCAAGGCCGACGGCCTGGCTGCCGGCAAGGGTGTGGTGGTCGCCATGACGGCCGAGGACGCGCATGCGGCGGTCGATATGATGTTGTCCGACAACAAGCTCGGCGATGCCGGCGCGCGCGTCGTGATCGAGGAATTCCTGGCCGGCGAGGAAGCCAGCTTCATCGTCATGGTCGACGGCAAGAACGTTCTGCCGCTGGCCACCAGCCAGGATCACAAGCGCCTGCTCGACAACGACGAAGGCCCGAACACCGGCGGCATGGGCGCCTATTCGCCCGCGCCCATCGTTACGCCTGCGCTGCATGCGCGCGTGATGCGCGAGATCATCCTGCCAACCGTGCAGGGCATGGCCAAGGACGGCATCGTCTTCACCGGCTTCCTCTACGCAGGCCTGATGATCGACGACAAGGGCAATCCGCGCACGCTGGAATTCAACTGCCGCATGGGCGATCCCGAAACGCAGCCGATCATGGCGCGCCTGAAGACCGATCTGACGGTCGTGATGGAACACGCGATCAACGGCACGCTGGACGCGATCGAACTCGAATGGGACCGCCGCACCGCGCTCGGCGTGGTGCTGGCCGCCGCCGGTTATCCGGATGCACCGCGCAAGGGCGATACCATCACCGGCATCCCGGCCGCCACGCCCGACAGCGTGACCTTCCACGCCGGCACCACGCTCGACGGCACGCAACTGAAGACCTCGGGCGGCCGCGTGCTGTGCGTGGTCGGCCTTGGCGACAACGTCAAGATGGCGCAGAAGAAAGCCTACGACGTCGCCGACCAGATTCATTTCGACGGCGTGCAGTTCCGTCGCGACATCGGCTGGCGCGCCCTCAAGCGTCCATAATCGGCATCACCCTCTCCGCCGCGCCAGCCTGACAGGCGCGGCGGATTGCAGCAACCCGCGATGCCGGCATCGGCATCATCGAAGCACCGTCATTCGCGACCGGAGCGCCTCGACAAACTGGAAACCATGCCTGTGACTTCCCTCCCGTCCGCCGCCGTCAAGCAGTATCTGCAAGACCTGCAACAGCGCATCGTGAGCGCGCTCCAGCAGGCCGACGGCAAGGAATTCCTTGCCGACGAATGGCAACGCCCAGAAGGCGGAGGCGGTATCTCGCGCATCATCGAGAACGGCAATCTGTTCGAGCGCGGCGGCGTCGGCTTTTCGCATGTGACCGGCAGCAACCTGCCGCCGTCGGCGGCAGCCAACCGTCCCGGCATTGCCGGTCGCCAATGGGAAGCGATGGGCGTGTCGCTGGTGCTGCATCCGCACAACCCCTATGTGCCGACCGTGCACATGAACGTGCGCTTCTTCATCGCCACCGCCGACGGCCAGGAACCGATCTGGTGGTTCGGCGGCGGCATGGACCTCACACCCTACTACGGCTTCGAGGAAGATGCGCAGCATTTCCACCGCACCTGCCGCGATGCCTTGCAGCCTTTCGGAAGCGGTCTGCATGCGCGCTACAAGACATGGTGCGACGAATACTTCTATCTCAAGCACCGCAAGGAACCACGCGGCGTCGGCGGCATCTTCTTCGACGATCTCAACGAAGGCGGCTTCGAACATTGCTTCGCCCTGCAACGCAGCGTCGGCGACCATTTTCTCGATGCCTATCTGCCCATCGTGGCACGCCGTCGCGACATCGCCTTCGGCCAACGCGAACGCGACTTCCAGACCTACCGGCGCGGCCGCTACGTGGAATTCAATCTCGTGTTCGATCGCGGCACGCTGTTCGGCCTGCAATCGGGCGGACGCACCGAATCGATCCTGATGTCGATGCCGCCGGTGGTGACCTGGCGCTATGACTGGCAGCCCGAGCCCGGATCGCCGGAAGCGCGACTCCATTCCGACTTCCTGATCCACAGGGACTGGCTCTGACCATGCACGGCGAACCACGGCAATGCATCCTGCTGCTGGGCGGCAGCTTCGATCCTGTGCACCGCGCCCACGTTGCCTTGGCGCAGCACTTCATCGATCTGTTGCGACCCGACCTGCTGCGCATCATTCCGGCCGGCAATCCATGGCAGAAGAATGGCCTGCAGGCCTCGGCCGAGGATCGCGTCGCCATGCTCGAACGCGCATTCGCCGATTGCCCTATACCGGTCGCCATCGATCGCCAGGAAATTCTGCGCGACCGGCCCAGCTACAGCGTCGAGACCCTGCGCGCGATCCGCGCCGAACTGGGTCCCGAGGTTTCCCTGGTGTTTCTGATCGGCGCCGACCAGTTGCAGCATCTGGATACCTGGCAACACTGGCGAGAACTGTTCGAGCACGCCCATGTCTGCGCCGCGTCGCGGCCGGGCTTTGCCACGGATGCCGCACACATACCTGCCGCGGTGACGGAAGAGTTCGCCCGACGCGCCGCCTCCGCCGAACGCATCCGGCAAACCGCCGCCGGACTGGCCCTGCTGGCAACCGACCTCTCGCTCGACATTTCCGCCACCGCCATTCGCACCGCACTACAGGGCGGCCACCACGCGATTCCTCAGCTCCCTTCCGGGGTGCTAGACTATATCGAACAACATCACCTCTACCGACATTAATGGATATCAAAAAACTGCAAGCCCTCGTCATCGACGCGCTGGAAGACGTCAAGGCACAAGACATTCAGGTCTTCAACACCGAGCACCTGACCAGTCTGTTCGATCGCATCGCGATCGCCTCCGGCACCTCGAACCGCCAGACCAAGGCGCTTGCGTCGTCGGTACGCGACAAGGTCAAGGCGAACGGCGGCAACATCGTCAGCATCGAAGGCGAAGACACCGGCGAATGGGTGCTGGTCGATCTGGGCGACATGATCGTCCACATCATGCAGCCGGCAATCCGCGCCTACTATCGCCTCGAGGAAATCTGGGGTGAAAAGGAAGTGAAGTTCGGCGCAGCCAAGCGCACGTCGAAACGCACCGCCGCCGAAGACACCGATGCGCCGAAGAAAACCAGCCGCCATCTGGCTGCCAGCCAGACCACGCTGGACGACGATGCACCGAAGAAGCCGGCACGCAAGACAGCCGCCACCAAAACCGCGGCGAAGAAGGCACCGGCCAAGAAAGCCGTCGGCAAGACCGTGAAGGTCGCCGCCAGCAAGACGGCAGAAGCCTACAAGAAGGAAAAAGCGCCTGCGCGCAAGACTCCTGCGAAAAAGGTGGCTGCCAAGGCACCGGCCAAAAAGGTTGTCGCCAAGCGCGCTGCCAAGAAATCCGCCGAGTAAGCGGCGCGCGGCATGCAGTTCGTCATCGCTGCGGTCGGGCACAAGATGCCTGCCTGGATCGAAAGCGGCTTCGGCGAATATGCCAAACGCATGCCGCATGACTGCCGCATCGTCCTCAAGGAAATCAAGCCCGTCGAACGTTCCGGCAGCAAGACCGCCGAGACGGCGATGGCGCTCGAGCGCGGCAAGATCGAGGCCGCCATTCCCAAGGGGGCGCGCATCGTCGCCCTCGACGAGCACGGCAAGGATCTGACCAGCGTGCAGCTGTCGCAATCGCTGACGCAATGGCAACAGGACGGACGCGACGTCGTCTTTGTCATCGGCGGTGCCGACGGCCTCGATCCCGAATTCAAGCGCAACGCCGACATGCTGATACGCCTGTCGAGCATGACGCTGCCGCACGGCATGGTGCGCGTGATGCTGGCCGAGCAGTTGTACCGTGCCTGGTCGATCACGCAGAACCATCCCTACCATCGCGTCTGATCAGCATGAAGACGCCCGTCCGGAAAATCTATCTCGCTTCCAAGAGCCCGCGCCGCCGCGAATTGCTGCGCCAGATCGGCGTCGAATTCGAGCTGCTGATCCTGCGTGACCACGCCGCGCGCGGTCCCGACGTCAGCGAAGAGGTGTTGCCCGACGAACGTGCCGAAGACTACGTGGCGCGCGTCACGCTGGAAAAGGCGCAGTTTGCGCGGCAGACCATGCAGTGGCGCAAGCTGCCGCCGCGTCCGGTGCTGGCGGCCGACACTACCGTGGTGCTCGACGGCCGCATTCTCGGCAAGCCGGCCGACGAGGCCGAGGCGATCGCGATGATGCAGGCGCTTTCCGGCCGCACGCATCAGGTGCTCACCCATGTGGTCGTGCTGCATGGAGAAGCCACCTACCAAGTCACGCAACGCTCGGACGTCGCCTTCGCAAGCCTGTCGGAACAAACCATTCGTCGCTACTGCGCGACCACCGAACCCTACGACAAGGCCGGCGGCTATGGCATCCAGGGCCAGGCTGCGCTGTTCATCGAAGACATCGCCGGCAGCCATTCGGGCATCATGGGCCTGCCCTTGTACGAAACCGGACAATTACTGAAACAGGCAGGCATGCAGATCCTATGAGCGAAGTCATTCTGGTCAACGTCACCCCGCAGGAAACCCGCGTCGCCCTGGTGTTGCAGGGCGCGGTACAGGAACTGCACGTCGAACGTACGCTGTCGCGCGGCATGGCAGGCAACATCTATCTGGGCAAGGTCGTACGCGTGCTGCCCGGCATGCAGTCGGCCTTCGTCGATATCGGACTCGAACGCGCGGCCTTCCTGCACGTGGCCGACATCTGGAGCGCACGCACGCAGGACGGACAGCCCGCTTCGCCGATACCGATCGAACGCATGCTGCACGATGGCCAGTCGATCACGGTGCAGGTCATCAAGGACCCGATCGGCACCAAGGGCGCGCGGCTGTCGACGCAGATCTCGATCGCCGGCCGCATGCTGGTCTATCTGCCGCAGGAATCGCACATCGGCATCTCGCAGCGCATCGAGAACGAGGCCGAACGCGAGAGCCTGCGCGAGAAGGTGCAGAAGCTCACGCAGCCCGGCGAGAAAGGCGGCTTCATCATCCGCACCATGGCCGAGGATGCGTCCGAAGAAGACCTCAAATCCGACATCGACTACCTGCGCAAGACCTGGAGCAACATCACGCAGCAGGCGCAGACCAGACCTGCGCCGAGTCTGCTGTACCAGGACCTCGATCTCGCACAGCGCGTGCTGCGCGACTTCGTCAACGAGAACACGCCGCGCATCCAGGTCGATTCGCGCGAGAACTACCAGAAGCTGGTCGTCTTCGCCGAGCAATATACGCCGTCCATCCTGCCCAAGCTCCAGCATTATCCGGGCGAGCGGCCGCTATTCGACCTGTACGGCGTGGAAGAGGAAATCCAGCGCGCGCTCGGCCGCCGCGTCGATCTCAAGTCCGGCGGCTACCTGATCGTTGACCAGACCGAGGCGATGACCACCATCGACGTCAACACCGGCAGCTTCGTCAACGGCCGCAATTTCGACGACACGATCTTCAAGACCAATCTCGAAGCCTCGCATGCGATCGCGCGCCAGCTGCGGCTGCGCAATCTCGGCGGCATCGTGATCCTCGATTTCATCGACATGGAAAACGATGATCACAAGGCGGCGGTGCTCAACGAACTCAAGCGCGCGCTGGCGCGCGACCGGACCAAGGTGTCGGTCTCGGGATTTTCCGCACTGGGGCTGGTGGAAATGACACGCAAGCGCACGCGCGAATCGCTCGCGCACATCCTGTGCGAACCTTGCCCGGCCTGCAGCGGCAAGGGACAGGTCAAGACCGCGCGCACCATCTGCTACGAAATCCTGCGCGAACTCACGCGCGAGGCCAAGCAGTTCAACCCGCGCGAGTTCCGCATCCTTGCCTCGCAGGTCGTGATCGACATGTTCCTCGAGGAGGAATCGCAGCATCTGGCGATGCTCAGCGCCTTCATCGGCAAGCCGGTCTCGCTGCAGGTGGAAACCACCTACCACCAGGAACAGTACGACGTGATCCTGATGTGATCCTGCCGTAAACGGCAAGCGGGGCGACCGATCAGCGCGCCCCGCTCGTCATTCCTGTCGTTTCCGCCCTGTCCCGCTCATTCCTTCCAGTAGTCCGCAATCCACGGCGCCTTGCGCACGTAGCGGAAGGCACGGTTGCGCCGGCCTTCGAGCGCGTCGGGCGGATTGACCTCGCCGTGGAAGATCACGATCTTGGTGCCCGCCGGCACGAAAGGATCGCGCCAGTAGTTGGTCGGCCAAGGCGGGATGCAATGGTATTTGTAGCTCGCGCACCACGAGGCCGGCCAGTAGGCAAGCTTGCCCTGCTTGTGCAGCACGTCCGACAGGAAAGCCTGCTCGTTGCGGAAACTGGCGCGCGCCTCGGCCTGCGTGGCACGGAACTGCGCGAGCACGTCGGCATGCACGCCGAGGCGGAAGCGATAGACCGAGGAATTGCCGGTCACGCGCCATGGCCGTTTCCAGTCGTGGATGATGAGGAATTCGCCCGGATGCTCGAAGAAGGCGTCGATGCTGTCGGTGATGACGATGTCGATATCGAGGAACAGCGCCGTGCCCCTGAGTCCGTGCAGATCGGCCTCGAAGGTCGTCAGCTTCTTCCAGCCGCGCTCGGGCAGACCGTCCGGCAGGCGCAGATCGGGAATCGGCAGGCATTCGACCTCGGAACGGATGCCGCTGCTGTCGTCGGTCAGGCAGACGAAGCGGAAATCGCCGCGCAGATTGCGGCGCACCATGCCGTACAGCCGATTGATGTATTCGGGACCGTACTTAGTGCCCCATTTCATGCAGAGGATCACACGATCATCGTCGCGCGTTTCCCTCGTCGCATTTGCAGTGTTGTCCAATATATCCGCCATTTTTTATTCTCCCGCCCGTTGCGGCCTCGTGATGATGTGTGCGCAGACATCCTGCGCGGCGCTCAACCCTGCGACTCTTCTTCCTTAGCGAACTGCAGGTGGTACAGGTTCGCATAGACTTCGTTGCGCGCCAGCAGCTCGGCATGCGAACCGAGTTCCACGATGCGGCCTTCGTCGAGCACGGCGATGCGGTCGGCGCGCTCGATGGTCGAGAGACGATGCGCGATGACCAGCGTGGTGCGGCCCTTCATGAGTTCGTCGAGCGCGGCCTGCACCGCGCGTTCCGATTCGGAATCGAGCGCCGAGGTCGCCTCGTCGAGGATCAGGATCGGTGCATCCTTGTAGATCGCGCGCGCGATCGCCAGGCGCTGGCGCTGGCCACCGGACAGGCGGCCGCCGTTGTCGCCGATCATGGTCTGCAAGCCTTGCGGCAGGCCGGCGATCACTTCTTCCAGATGCGCGGCGCGCGCGGCAGCCAGTATGCGCTGCGGATCGGGCTGCGCATCACCATAGGCGATGTTGGCGGCAATCGTGTCGTCGAACAGCACCACGTGCTGGCTGACCATGGCGATCTGCTGGCGCAGGCTGGTCAGCGCGATGTCGTCGATCGCCTCGCCGTCGAGACGGATCTCGCCCTCGGCGACGGGATAGAAGCCCGGCACCAGGTTGACCAGCGTCGATTTGCCGCCGCCCGACATGCCGACGAAGGCGATGGTTTCGCCCGGCATCACGGTCAGGTTGATGTCGTGCAGCGCGCGAGACTGCTGACCCGGATAGGTAAACGACAGGTTGACGAAATCGAGCCGGCCGGCAGCACGGCCCGGCAGCATCTTGCCGGTGGTGCGTTCGGGCTGGGCGTCGATCACGGCGAACACGGCTTCGGCCGCCGTCAGGCCGCGTTGCAGCGGGCCGTTGACCTCGGCGATGTTCTTCAGCGGAGTGAGCAGCATCAGCATGGCGGTAATGAAGGAAACGAAACCGCCGACCGTGGTTTCGTTGTTGCCGGACTGGATCAATGCAATCACGATCACGATCGCCACCGCAAACGCCGCCATCACCTGCGTCACCGGCGTGGTTGCCGCCAGGGTGCTGGCCATGCGCATGGTGTAGCTGCGCAGCTTGTCGGCGCGCTGTTCGAAGCGGTTGATCTCGTACTGATGGCCGCCGAAGATCTTGATGACCTGGTTGGCACGCGTGGTTTCTTCCATCACCTGCGTCATCTCGGCGTTCACGGTCTGGTACTCGCGCGTCAGGCGCCGCACGCGCTTGCCGGTCATGCGCACCACGACCGCGATCAGCGGCAGCAGCACAAGCGCCACCAGCGTCAGGCGCCAGTTGAGCCAGAACAGGAAGGACAGCAGCACGATCACGGTCAGCGAATCGCGGATCAGCGAGGTGAAGACCTTCGTCACCATCTCGACGATCTGCTGCACCTCGAACATCATCGAGTTGATGACGCGGCCGACCGAATGATTGGCATAGAAGCCCAGCGGCACGTCGAGGATGCGCGCGAACATCTGGCGCCGCAGCGTGTTGAGCAGTCGCGACGAGACCCACGTCATCATGTAGGTGGTGGTGAAGGTCGATATGCCGCGCAGCACGAAGATGCCGACGATGGCAATCGGCACCAGCCACAGCGAGAACGACGGCTTGCCGCCGAATCCCTTGTCGAGCAGCACGCGCATGACGGCCGGGAACATCGGTTCGGTCAGCGCCGTCATGATCATGCCGCCGAAGGCCACGGCGAGCCGGCCCTTGTACGGGCCGAGCATGCCGAACAGGCGGCGCAGATGGGCAGGAAATCTCATTCAGTTTTCTCGGTTGAGGGACGGCGCGGCGCGTCAGTCATAGACGATGTCCACGTTGTTTTCCGAATAGAGCTCGATCAGCTTCTGCCGGACGCCATCGTCCGGGTTGATGCGCCACTGTTCGGCCAGCGACAGTTCCGAGACGCCCTTGTCGTTCCGGTACTCGACGAACACGGGGCTGCCGTCGGCGCGCGCGGCGGCCTGCAGCGTCGCCATCAGCACGCCGACGTCGGCCGACGCCTGCAGCGACACGCGCACGCACCTGGCATACTGGATGCGCGCGGCGGCGATGTCCATCACCTTTTCCGCCGTCACGCGCAGGCCGCCCGAGAAGCGGTCTTCCGATACCTTGCCGACCACGGCGAGGAATTCGTCTTCCTTGAACATGCCGCGATTGGCATCGAACACTTCGTTATAGACCGTGACATCGACCGTGGCGCTGCCGTCGTCGAGCGTGACGATGACCATGCGGCCGCGCTGTGTCATCTGCGTGCGCAGGCCGGAGATGACGCCGGCGATCAGGCGCGGCTCGCGCGACGGCTCCAGGCTCGACAGCTTGGCGCGCGCGAAGCGTCTCACCTCGGGCGCATAGGCGTTGAACAGATGGCCGGACAGATAGAAGCCGAGCGCGGCCTTTTCCTCGGTCAGCTTCTGTTTCTCGCTCCACGGCTGCGCCTTCACGTATTCGGGCGGGCATTCAAGGTCGCTGTCGTCGCCGCCGAACAGGCTGACCTGATTGGCCGACGCTTCTGCCTGCTCCGCGCACTCGATCGCGAAGCCGACCGAGGCCAGCAGGATGCCGCGGTCAACGCTGAAGCAGTCGAAGGCACCGGCGCGGATCAGCGATTCGATGGTGCGGCGGTTGATCTGTTTCTTGTCGACACGCTTGCAGAAATCGAACAGGTCGGTGAACGGCTGGCCCTGGCGCGCAACGATGATGGCATCGATCGCGCCCTTGCCCGACCCCTTGACCGCGCCCAGGCCATAGCGAATCTGCGTGGCCTTCTTGCCCGGCTCGCCGACCGGCGTAAAGCGGTAGTCGGACTGGTTGATGTCCGGCGGCAGCATGGTCAGGCCGCAGATGTCGATCGCATCCTCGACCAGGATCTTGACCTTGTCGGTGTCGTCCATCGCGAGCGACATGTTGGCTGCCATGAAGGCGGCCGGATGATGCGCTTTCAGATAGGCGGTGTGATACGACAGCAGTGCATAGGCGGCCGCGTGCGACTTGTTGAAGCCGTAGCCGGCGAACTTCTCCATCAGGTCGAAGATCTCGTCGGCCTTGTCCTGCGTCAGGCCGTTCCTGGCCGCGCCCTGGCGGAAGATTTCGCGATGCTCGGCCATTTCCTCGGCCTTCTTCTTGCCCATCGCACGGCGCAGCAGATCGGCGCCGCCCAGCGAGTAGCCGCCGATGACCTGCGCCATCTGCATGACCTGTTCCTGATAGACCATGATGCCGTAGGTCTCGGACAGGATGCTCTCGGTACGCGGATCGGGATACTCGAACTTCTCGCCGTGCTTGCGGCGGCAGAAGTCCGGGATCAGGTCCATCGGGCCCGGACGGTAGAGCGCGACCAGCGCGATGATGTCCTCGAAGCGGTCGGGCCGTGCATCCTTGAGCATGCCTTGCATGCCGCGGCTTTCCAGCTGGAACACGGCGACCGTCTTGGCCTTGGTCAACAGATCGTAAGAAGGGCGGTCGTCGAGCGGCAGCTTCTCGAGCGCAAAGTCGGCCATGGCCGGATCGAGATCCTTGATGTAGCGCACCGCGCGGTCCAGGATCGTCAGCGTGGTCAGGCCCAGAAAGTCGAACTTGACGAGGCCGACCGCTTCCACGTCGTCCTTGTCGTACTGCGAGACCACGCCGGAGTCGCCGCCCTGCGTATAGAGCGGGCAGAAATCCGTCAGCTTGCCCGGCGCGATCAGCACGCCGCCGGCATGCATGCCGATGTTGCGCGCGATGCCTTCGACCTGCTGCGCCAGTTCGAGCAGCTGCTTGACCTCTTCTTCCTTCTCGATGCGCTCGGCCAGCAACGGCTCTTCCTTGATCGCATCCTCGATGGTCACCAGCTTGCCCGGCTTGAACGGGATCAGCTTGGAAATGCCGTCGCAGAAGTTGTAGCCGAAATCGAGCACGCGGCCGACGTCGCGCACCGCGCCCTTGGCCGCCATGGTGCCGAAGGTCGCGATCTGCGAGACCGCTTCCTTGCCGTAGCGCTCCTTGACGTACTGGATCACGCGGTCGCGGCCTTCCTGGCAGAAGTCGATGTCGAAGTCGGGCATCGACACGCGCTCCGGGTTCAGGAAGCGTTCGAACAGCAGGTTGTACTTGAGCGGATCGAGATCGGTGATCAGCAGCGAATAGGCGACCAGCGAACCGGCACCCGAGCCGCGGCCCGGACCGACCGGCACGCCATTGTTCTTGGCCCACTGGATGAAGTCGGCCACGATCAGGAAGTACCCGGGGAAACCCATCTGGATGATCGTGTCGGTCTCGAACTTCAGGCGCTCCTCGTAGCGCGGGCGCTGACGTTCGCGCTCGGCCGGATCGGGGTACAGGTGTGCGAGCCGCGCCTCGAGGCCGCGTTTGGCTTCCAGCACCAGGAAGTCGTCGATCGACGAACCGTCGGGCGTCGGGAAATTCGGCAGCTTGGGCTTGCCGAGCTCCAGCATCAGGTTGCAGCGCTTGGCGATCTCGACCGAATTGCGCAGCGCGTTCGGCATGTCGGCGAACAGCTCAGCCATCTCGGCCTGCGAGGTGAAACGCTGGCGCTCGTTGAAACGCTTGACGCGGCGCGGGTTGGCGAGGATTTCGCCTTCGGAGATGCAGGTACGCGCCTCATGCGCCGTGAATTCCTCGTCGGTCAGGAACTGGATCGGATGCGTCGCCACTACCGGCAGGCCGAGCTTGGCCGCCAGTTGCGTCGCCTGCCGCACGTGCGCTTCCATGTTGGGCTGACCGGCGCGCTGCACCTCGATGTAGAAATGGCCGGGGAACAGTTCGGCCCAGCGCTGCGCGGCACGCTCGGCAGCCGCGATGTTGCCGTTGTCGATGGCGATGCCGACGTCGCCGAAATGCGCGCCCGACAGCACGATCAGGTGCTTGTCCGGCGTCGATTGCGCGATCTCTTCCAGCCACTCGGGCCGGATCTCGGCGCGCCCGCGATGCAGGTTGGTCAGCCACGCGCGCGACAGCAGGTCGCACAGCTGCAGGTAACCGGTACGGTCCTTGACCAGCAGCAACAGGCGCGAGGGCTTGTCGCGGTCGTTGTCGTTGCTGATCCACGCGTCGCAGCCGACGATCGGCTTGACGCCCTTGCCGCGCGCTTCCTTGTAGAACTTGACCATGCCGAACAGGTTGGCGAGGTCGCTGATGGCCAGCGCCGGCTGGCCATCCTTGACGGCGGCCTTGACGGCATCGTCGATACGGACCAGGCCGTCAACGATCGAATACTCGGAATGCAGGCGGAGATGGATAAATTGGGGGGAACTCATGGGTCGGTATTCTACCGCGCAGGGGGACCTCGGGCCATTGGCAATGCAAGGTCGTGAATCGGGCGTGGGAACGCGCAGAGGTTTTATAATGGACGACTTTCCATCCGCCGCCCGCGGCGAACAAGGCACTTGTCATCCTGACATGCCACGATCAGCACAGAACACCATGCAAGCCAGCACCACCTTCGTCAACATCGCCGCCTACAAGTTCGTCACCCTGGACGACACCGCCGGGCAGCGTCCGGTCTTTCTCGACAAGTGCAACGCGCTGTCGCTGAAAGGCACCATCCTGCTTAGCCCGGAAGGCATCAACCTGTTCCTGGCCGGTACGCGGCACGACATCGACGCCTTCCTGAATTGGCTGCGCAGTGATGCGCGCTTCGCCGATCTCGAGGTCAAGGAAAGCCTGTCCGACGGGCAGCCGTTCAACAAGATGCTGGTCAAGCTCAAGCGCGAAATCATCACCATGAAGCACCCGCTGATCAAGCCCGAGCTCGGCCGCGCGCCGGTGGTGGAAGCGCACACGCTCAAGCGCTGGCTCGACCAGGGCCACGACGACGACGGCAAACCCGTGGTCATGATGGATACACGCAACGATTTCGAGGTCGATGTCGGCACCTTCGACAACACGCTCGACTACCGCATCACCAAGTTCAGCGAATTCCCGGACGTGGTTGCCGCGCACCGCGAGGAGCTGAAGGACAAGACCGTGGTTACCTTCTGCACCGGCGGCATCCGCTGCGAGAAGGCGGCGATCTACATGAAAGACGTTGGCTACGACAGCGTCTATCAGCTCGAAGGCGGCATCCTCAAGTATTTCGAGGAAGTCGGCGGCGCACACTACACGGGCGACTGCTTCGTGTTCGACCAGCGCACCGCACTCAATCCGCAACTGGAACCGAGCAGCGCCCCGACCGTCTGCCCGAATTGCCAATCCGTCGTCAGCACACGCGAACAGCTGTCGCCCGCCTATGTGGCCGACACTTCCTGCCCACACTGCGCAACCTGAGCAGACCATCCTCACAGAGAACGCGACCACCCACCATGATCAAGATCAACGACACCATCCACGTCGGCAACGAACTGCCCTTCGTCCTGTTCGGCGGCATCAACGTGCTCGAATCGCGCGACCTTGCGCTGAAGTCCTGCGAGGAATACGTACGCGTCACGCAGAAACTCGGCATTCCCTACGTGTTCAAGGCATCGTTCGACAAGGCCAATCGCTCGTCCATCCATTCGTATCGCGGCCCCGGCCTCGAGGAAGGCCTGCGCATCTTCGAAGAGGTGAAGAAGACCTTCGGCGTTCCCGTCATCACCGACGTGCACGAGCCGCACCAGGCCGCACCGGTGGCGGAAGTGGTCGATGTGCTGCAACTGCCGGCCTTTCTCGCGCGCCAGACCGACCTCGTCGTCGCGCTGGCCAAAACCGGCCGCGTCATCAACATCAAGAAGCCGCAATTCCTGAGCCCGTCGCAGATGGGCAACATCGTCGAGAAATTCAGGGAAGCCGGCAACGAGCAACTGATCCTGTGCGACCGCGGCAGCAACTTCGGCTACGACAACCTGGTGGTCGATATGCTTGGCTTCGGCGTCATGAAAAAGACCTGCAACAACCTGCCCGTGATCTTCGACGTTACGCACGCGCTGCAGCAACGCGATCCGGGCGGCGCCGCATCCGGCGGCCGTCGCGAACAGGTGCTCGATCTGGCACGCGCCGGCATGGGCGTCGGCCTCGCCGGCCTGTTCCTCGAAGCGCATCCCGATCCGAACGTCGCCAAGTGCGACGGCCCGAGCGCGCTGCCGCTGGACAAGCTCGCGCCTTTCCTCACGCAGCTCAAGCGGCTTGACGATCTGGTCAAGTCGTTCGAGCCGTTGCAGATCGATTGATTTGCCTACGCAAAAAAGCCCCGAACATTCGGGGCTTTTTCATACCGGCGACACACGCGGCGCTACCTCGCTATGCCAGATCGAACACCAGCACCTCGGCCTGGCTGCCTTTTGAAATATCGATGGCATCCACCTCGGCGATCTTCAGCGCATCGCCTGCCTTGAGCGCCACGCCGTTGACTTCGACCGCGCCGCGCGCGACGTACACGTAGGCGCGCCGGCCCGCTGCCAGCGGCAGGGTTGCGTGTTCCTCGCCGTCGAACAGACCAACGTGGACGCGCGCATCCTGGTGGATCAGCACCGAGCCGTCGGAACCGTCCGCGCTCGCGATCAGGCGCAGACGGCCACGTTTTTCCGCCTCGGAAAAGTTCTTTTCCTCGTAGCCGGGTGGAATGCCAGTCACGTTCGGCTGAATCCAGATTTGCAGAAAATGCGTCTGCCCGCTTTTCGAATGATTGAACTCCGAATGCCGCACGCCGCTGCCGGCGCTCATGCGCTGCACGTCACCGGGGCGGATCACGCTGCCGTTGCCCATGCTGTCCTGGTGCGCGAGTTCGCCTTCCAGCACGTAACTGATGATCTCCATGTCGCGGTGTCCGTGCGTGCCGAAACCGGCACCGGCGGCAACGCGGTCTTCGTTGATCACGCGCAAGGGGCCGAATCCCATGTGGGCCGGATCGTAGTAGTCGGCGAACGAGAACGAGTGATGGGAATCGAGCCAGCCGTGATTGGCGTGGCCGCGGTCTTCGGCTTTGCGGATTTCCAGCATGATGTGCTCCTTTCGAATGCGTTGGGTGCTGCAATGGATCTCACTATAGACGGTCGCTGCAGCCGGAATAAGGGCATAATCCCGTACAAGTCATTCAAATATTTTGAATATCCAGAACCGCGATGAACCTGACGCTGGAAGCCATCCGCATCCTCGACACCATAGACCGCAAGGGCGGCTTCGGCGCCGCCGCGGTGGCGCTCGACCGCGTGCCTTCGGCGCTGACCTACAGCGTGCGCAAGCTGGAGGACGATCTCGACGTGCTGCTGTTTGACCGTCGCGGCCATCGTGCCAAGTTGACCGCGGCCGGACGCGAACTGCTCGAGGAAGGCCGCCACCTGCTGCGCGCCGCCGACGAACTCGAACAACGCGTCAAGCGCACCGCCACCGGCTGGGAAGTCGAATTGCGCATCGTGCTCGACGCGCTGATTCCGTTCGAGCGCATGCTGCCGCTGATCGCGGAATACGATGCGCAGGCGGCGGGCACGCAGCTGCGCTTTGCGACCGAAGTGCTGTCAGGCACCTGGGACCGGCTCGTCAGCGGCGAAGCCGATCTGGCGATCGGCGTGGCCTACGACGGTCCCGACCTGGTGCGCGGCTCGGGCGGCTTCCGCGTCAGGCCACTGGGCGAGATCGACTGGGTGTTCGCGGTCGCGCCCGGCCATCCGCTGGCCGCGCTCGACGAACCGCTGCCGGCCGCCGTGGTACGACAGCACCGCGCCATCGCCACCGGCGACACCGGCCGCATGCTGCCAACCGTCACCTCGGGCCTGCTGACCGGACAACCGACGCTGACCGTGCCCGGCATGCACGACAAGCTGCAGGCGCAGCTCGCGGGACTCGGCTGCGGCCACCTGCCGCGCAGCTGGGTGCAACCGTATCTGGATGACGGCACGCTGATCGAGAAGCGTACCGACGAGACCAAGCCTGACGGCACGCTGCGTTATGCCTGGCGCAACGATGCACGCGGCAAGTGCCTCAAATGGTTTCTCAACAAGCTCGCCGATCCCGGCGTACAGCACAGCCTGCTGGGTTGATCGACGATGCATCAGACCCCGCCCTATATCGGAAGATTCGCACCCTCTCCCAGCGGGCCGCTGCATGCCGGCTCGCTGGTGGCCGCGCTCGCCAGTTATCTCGACGCGCGCGTGCATGGCGGGCAATGGCTGGTGCGCATCGAGGACATCGACGAAACGCGCACCGTGCCCGGCGCCGCGGAGGCCATCCTGCATGCGCTGCAGGCATTCGGCATGCAGCACGACGGCGAGATCGTCGTGCAAAGCCGGCGCAAACCCTTGTACGAAGCCGCCGCCGTGCGGCTCGGCGCGCTGCTCTACCCATGCGGCTGCACGCGCAAGGAAATCGCCGACTCGCGCCTCGGCATCGCGGCCGATGGCGCGGCGATCTATCCGGGCACCTGCCGCCACGGTCTGGCACCCGGCAAGCAGGCGCGTACGCTGCGCCTGCGCGTGCCGGATGCCGGCGCGCCCGACGAGGCCATCACCTTCAACGACCGCTGGCTGGGACCGCTGACGCAGCATCTGGCGAGCGAGGTCGGCGACTTCGTGCTCAAACGCGCTGATGGTTTCTGGGCCTATCAGCTGGCGGTGGTGGTGGACGACGCCGACCAGGACGTGACCCACGTCGTGCGCGGTACCGACCTGCTGGAATCGACGCAGCGCCAGATCTATCTGCAGCGGCTGCTCGGCTATCCGACGCCGTCGTACATGCATGTGCCGGTGGTGCGCAATGCGCAGGGCGAGAAGTTATCGAAACAGACCGGCGCGCAGGCGCTGGACCTGGCGCGGCCGCTCGATGAACTGCTGCGCGCCGCGCGCTTCCTCGAATTGTCAATTGAATCGGCATCTTCCATGACGCAATTCTGGGAACAGGCGATGGCCGCGTGGCAGGCAAGATTCACCCTCGACCGGTGATCCGGATTGGTGCACCACCCTTCACTTTCCGCATTTGCGTCCGATAGCAAGAACAGGGGGCAAGAAGTGCCCCTCCTCTCGCTTGACGCGTCCGGGGCCGCATATTAGGCTTGTTCGAACAAAAAGCGGCGATATTACGAGACAAAACAGGGCAGCGAACGTGGCAGAGACATACGCAGATTCCGGAGCATCATTCGACGCCTGTCCTGCCGGCAGGCAAGCGTGCAATCCGGCCAATGCGCTGAAGGCCCGCACACGTTCGCGCAAGGCAGAGAAGACGGCCGGGTCCGACCACGCATCAATCCCCGCCACTTCCTGCGCACCATGACCGATCCGCGTCCGATTCCCCTGCTGGTACCCCACTTGCCCGACCGGCATGCGCTGGCGCCCTATCTCGAACAGATCGACCGCAACCGCCACTATTCCAACTTCGGCCCGCTCAACCACGCGCTTGAAGCAAGACTGACAAGCCTGTTCGCAGAACATGCCGCGCATCCGGTCCACGTCGCCACCACCAGCAGCGCCACCCTGGGACTGGAACTCACGCTGCACAGCCTGGGCCTGCCGCCCGGCAGCGGCGTGGTGGTGCCGGCGCTAACCTTCGTCGCCTCGCTGACCGCCATCCTGCGCGCGGGCCATGTGCCCGTGATCGCCGACATCGACGCCGACAGCTGGCTCATCACGCCGGAGATCGCCGCCGAAGCCGCAGCCAGGACCGGCGCCCGGGCGGTGCTCACGGTCGCCGCCTTCGGGCAGCCGCAGGATACGCAGCGCTGGAGCGCCTTCCGGCAGCAGACCGGACTGGCCGTGGTGATCGATGCCGCCGGCGCATTCGGCAGCCAGTGGGCAGAAGCGGCCGATGTGCCGGTGGTCTATAGCATGCATGCAACCAAGTCGCTGGCGGCCGGCGAAGGCGGCTTCGTCGCCAGCGGCGACCGCGATCTCGTGGCCGAGGTGCGCCAGCTCAGTAATTTCGGCATCAACCTCGACACGCATGCGGGACTCCCGGTCGGCCACCTGTCGCAGGTCGGCAGCAATGCCAAGCTTTCCGAATACCATGCCGCCGTCGCGCATGCGAGCCTCGACCACTGGCCGGCGCAGGCCGCGCTGCGGCAACAGATCCATCGCGCCTACCGGCAGACGCTGGATGCCAGCTGCGGCGAACACCTGCAATGGCAGGCCGGCGTCACACTCGCCGCGCCGACCATCTTCTGCGTGCGCATGGCGCAGGAGGCGCGCGCGCAGCTGGAACAACTTTGCCATGCCAGTAACATCGCCACGCGCCGCTGGTATCAGCCCCTGCTGCATCAGCACGCGGCCAAGGTGGCGCCAACGATCAAGATGCCCGTGCCCGTGGCGGAATCGGTGGCGTCCGGCATGATCGGCCTGCCGTTTTCGAGCTTCATGACGCAGGACGACATCAACCGTGTCGCAGAGGCCGTCGGCCTGGCGACCGCACACAGCAATCAACCATCACTCACCCTGGATAGCCATCATGGATAACGTAGAAACATTCATCGAGAAATTCAACGAAGCAGTAGACTTCCAGGAGCCGGTCGCCGTGACGGCCGAAACCAGGCTCGAGAGCCTGCCGGAATGGGATTCGCTGGCAGCGCTTGGCGTCATCGTCATGTTCGACATGGAATACGGCAAGACCATCACCGGCGAACACCTGGCGAAGGCCGAGACCATCCAGGACCTCTATCAACTGCTGGGCTGAACCCGACATGGCCACTTCCACGCTGAAAAACGTGCGCTTCGCCGGCATGGCGAGCTGCGTTCCCAAACGCATCGTCTCCAACCTGACCGACTGCAAGCCGCAGATTCGTGCCGAACGCGAACGGCTGGTACGCAACATCGGCATCGAAACGCGGCGCATGGCACCGGAGTGGCAATGCTTTTCCGATCTCGCCCTCGAGGCGACGGAAAAACTGCTCGACAGCCTGCAATGGCAAAAGGACGAGATCGACGCGCTGATCGTCGTCACGCAGTCGCCCGACTATCCGATTCCGGCCACCGCCATCATCCTGCAGGACCGGCTCGGTCTGTCCCATGCCACGGTCGCCTTCGACGTCAACCTCGGTTGCTCGGCCTATCCGTTCGGCATCCACCTGCTGGGTTCGATGATTTCGGCCGGTGGCATCAAAAAAGGACTACTGCTCGTTGGTGATCGCAGCGCCTCATTGGACAATCCGATTTTCTCGGATGCAGGCACGGCAACAGCCCTGGAATTCGACGAGAACGCGCCACCGATGTACTTCGATCTCAACAGTGACGGCAGCGGCTACAAGGCCATCATGTTGCCGGTCGGCGGTCATCGCGAACCTGTCGGCATGCAGCATCTGGTGCCGTTCCGCGAAGATGAGAACGATCACTGGCACCGTGGCACCGACCTCGTGCTCGACGGCCCGGCCGTGTTGAGCTTTTCGACACAGCGTGTGCCACCTGCCGTTGAAAAATTGCTTGCCTATGCCAACATCGGCAAGGATGAAGTCGATTACTTCATCTTCCATCAGGCCAACCGCATGATCAACGAAACAATCCGCAAAAAACTTGCCCTGCCGGTAGAGAAGGTACCTTCGACATTGCGTGACTTCGGCAATACCAGTGGTGCCTCCCTGCCTATCACCATCACGGCACGTATCAACAAGGAACTGGAATCGAACAGAAAACGCGTGCTGCTGTCCGGCTTTGGTATCGGCCTGTCGTGGGGTACCCTGCTGATCGACATTGAGGGCGCTGTTTTTCCCGACCTGATCGAATCCTGACACCGCCTTTCGAAAACACCAGATTCAATGAACGATCAATCGTCTTTCAACCCTTTTAGCCTGTCCGGAAAACGTATTCTGGTTACCGGTGCGACGTCAGGACTGGGGCTGGAAATCGCGCAGAGTTGCGCGAAGATGGGCGCTGAACTCATCATTACCGGCCGTGACACAGAGCGCCTGGCAGGCAGTCTGGATGCATTGCGCACGATCTCCGATCTGCCGCACACCGCATTTCAGGCAGATTTGACCGACAGCGCACAACGCGCTGCGCTGGTGGCATCTCTCGATCAACAAATGCATGGGCTGGTACACAGCGCTGGCATTTCCCGGCTGTGCCCGGTACGGATGATGAGCGAAGCGCACCTGCGCGAAGTGCAATCCATCAACGTGGACAGCCCGATGCTGCTGACCCAGGCATTGCTCAAGCGCAATCTGATTGCCGCCGATGGCTCGATTTTGTTCATTGCCTCCATCGCCGCACATATCGGCGTAGCCGGTGTCGGTGCCTATTCCGGCACCAAGGCGGCGCTGCTTGCCATTGCACGCTGCCTAGCGGTGGAAGTGGCAAAACGGGGCATCCGGGTCAATTGTCTGTCACCCTCGTTGGTACAGACGCCGCTATTCGATGCGGCAATGCTTGCAGCCGGTTCGGATTCAATGGAAGCGCAACGCGCCAATCATCCTCTGGGCTTCGGCACCCCTGCCGACGTAGCCAATGCAGCGATATTCATGCTTTCCGGCGCCAGCCGATGGATCACCGGTACCACGCTGGTGATGGACGGCGGCTTAACCATCAATTGAAGCAAGGAACACGAGCCAATGAAAAAAATTGTGATCGTGGGAGCCGGCGGACTGGGACGTCAGGCGCTGGCTCAGTTGCAGATAGACTTTTCTCATGGCGTGGACTGGGTGATAGACGGCTTTCTCGACGAACGAGGCGCCGATGTCGTCCCCGAATCCTTGTATTACCCATGGTTAGGGTATCCGGAAACGTTCGTCCCGGAATCCAATCAGTTATTCGTAGCTGCAATCGGCGATCCTGCCAGTCGCCAAAAGCAGCTTGCTCCTTTGCTTGCAAAGAATGCCGAGTTCATTTCTGTGCGCACCCGCTGCATCCTGGGAGCGCGCACCCAGTACGGCCCTACTTTTTTTGGCTATAACGTCAGTTGCGGCGTGGATTGCCGGATCGGCGCATACAGCTTTATCGACCAGGAAGCACTGCTCGGCCACGATGTCGTAATCGGTGATTTCGTCCACATTGGCCCGCGCTGTACCTTGGCCGGGCATGTCCATGTTGAAGACGGCGCGCAGATCCACAGCGGTGCATTGATTGCGCGAGGAGTGCGCATCGGTGCCGGAGCCGTGGTCGGCATGGGCGCGGTGGTGTTCAAGGATGTTGCTGCCGGTGCCACCGTGGCCGGGAACCCCGCCCGCGTGGTGTTCCAGAAGTGAGCCCGGCCTGTTTCTTACATGATGGATGTCCATGTCACGTCACGCCCTGAATATCGAGCATTACACTAGCCCCGCCACACTGGAGCTGGAGCGGCAGAACCTGTTCGGCAAATTGTGGACATTCGTTGGCTTCGCCTCGATGGTGGCTGAGAAAAACCGCTTCTTTACCCGCAACGTGGCAGGGGTTCCGGTATTGGTGCAGCGTACCGATGCCGGCATTCGTGCCTTCGTGAATCAATGCCCGCATCGACTCTCGGCCATTCAATTGGACAGCCACGGCAAGCGTCCGATGGTCTGCCCCTATCACGCCTGGTCATTTGGCCCGGAGGGGGAATTGCATGGCTTGCCCAACCCCGGCCTGTATCAGTTCACCGCCGCCGAACGCGAACATATCTGTCTGAAAAAGCTGCATCTGCATGAATTGGGTACGCTGTTGTTCGTCAACCTGTCCGATACGCCGCTGCCGCTGGAGGAACAGTTCTCCCCGGAAATGCTGCGCGAGTTGGAACAGGTGTCGGCGCACCTTGATAGCCAGGTAATCTACAGCTGTCATCGTGCGCATTACAACTGGAAGCTCAACATGGAGAACGTCAAGGACTACAATCATGTCCCGTTCGTTCATCCGCGCAGCTTTTCCCCGGAAATGGCAACGCCAATTCGGGCCCTTGCCGGGGAGCCCGATACGCCTTCACAGGTCAAGCCGATGATCCGCGGGGAAACTCCCCTGCCATCTCTGGCATCACTCAGTTACGCGACGCGAGCAGCCCTCAAGCCACATCAAAGCTGGTTCCGGCCGCTGTGTGACCTGTACCGGGACGAGCACGTTTATTACAACTGGTTCCTTTACCCGAACGTCAACTTCTGCAGCGTGCGTGGCGAGCATTTTCTGTTGCAGCAGTACGATCCAGTAGCACCGGGGATCACCGACTACCATCTGTGGATGATGACGGCACGGCGCAAGGATGCGCGCACCGATTTCGTGCCCTTGCTGTCGGCGTTGATTCGGGCAGAGCGCAGCGTGATTGCCGAGGACACCGTGATACTCGAGCGCTTGCAAGAGAACATGGGGAGCCACTCGCCCCGCTTCACTCATGGGGAATACGAGATGCCATTGGTGCACCAGCATATGTGGTACCGCTCGCAGGTGCTGGGGGATGCGGCATGAAACGGCCACTTATCGTCGGGCAGGGCCTTGTCTTTGAGCGAGCGATGCTGACTGCCAAGGATGCCGGCATGGATTTCCTGCATGTCGAGTTGGTCACAAGCGATGGCTTCAATTTTGACCTTGATGAAATTTTCCAGAATTACCCTTGCACCGATTTTGATGTGTTCGTCGCCCTGGATGAACGAGCAGTCAATCAGACCCGACATAAATTGATTGCGGATGTGCGACTTGCCGGCTATGCATTGCTGAATATTGTCTCGCCATACGCAATCGTTGCTTCCGACATCAAGTTGCTGGGTAATGTGCATGTTGGCGCCGGCTGCAATCTGGGACTTGGCTGTCGCTTGGGAACAGGTACTTGGCTGGACCCGCAGGTTCTCATTAGCGCAAATACAAAAGTCGGGAGCTGCGCGACCTTACAGGCGGGTGCGCAATTAGGAGTTGGTGTCGAAATTGGAAGAGGCACTACGCTCGGCCCGGCCAGCATTATCCCGAATCATGCAAGGATCGGACGTCACTGTGAATGGCTACTGCCTGGGACTCTTCCAGCAGCCCTTCCTGACTACTCTTTCCATGACTCACTGATGCCCGAAGGCGCCAGGATTCTGAACTGATTCAAATTTTTCGAGTAACAACCTATTTCAATTGGAGTGTATTCACCAATGGCAATCGTTACAGGCTCCATCGAGCGCGCACGGCTCAAGTACCCAGACCTGGATACATCAAACCTACGCGTCATCGGATGGGGGGCTGGACAGCATTTTCGTGATTATTACCCTCTGCTTGGCCAGAGCCTCAAACTCGAATATACAATCTGTCCCAACCCGGAAAACCAGGGGAAGCATCTGTATGGAGTAGAGGTAAAACCCCCGGATTCTTTACTGAAGGAATCCCCAGAGAATGTACTGATAGTCATATTCTCCAATCACCACTCTGAGGTCATCCATCAAATCGTTGACCAATACAGCGATTTTCGCGCCGTAGTGGCAATGGACTTCAATTACGACAACGCTACTGTTATCCGTGAATACCAATCCGTGGCGGAGATGGTCCCTCGAATGTCATTTCAACGGAAACTCGGCCACACTCCCAAATTCGGTATTTTTGTTCAAGGATTGGCATTTCCATGTACTCCTGCCGTTCTGGCCTGGAACCGGTTGCGTTTCCCCGATGCCTATCAATGCATGACGACCTGGGATCATTTGCCTGACGAATTACTTGATCGCTGCCGCCCCTGGTTGGATGAGTTGATTCTAGTTCCGCAGCCCGAGCATCGAGGGCCGAAGGATCATCGCAACTATGTATTTCGCTCGGCACGCATCAGTCTGGAACATCTTGCCGAGAAAAATATAGAATTTGCCATACGCTGTCGTAGCGACAACTTTTTGACGGGATCCATTCAATCCGTCGTCGACAAGTTCTTTGTGAAAGGAAGAAATAAGGGGAAAATAGCTCTCTCTCTGAGAGGGGCTTGGCAATACATTCCTTTTCATTTTAGCGAAAAGGCCATGGTCGCCAGAACCAAGGACATGCTGGATCTGTGGTCTGTCCCTGAGGACCCTAGGCACCGTATCGAAGTGGATACTCCACGTCTGACCCAGTCGGGTAAAAACCATTTCCAGGAACTCCGCCATCATGCAGGTGAGTGTTACCTGTGGTCGCACTATGCTCATCAGCTCGGCTTCCCTGCTGATACGCTGCAAGATTCCTATCGATTTGCCCAGTCGCGCTTGCTTGCATTGGAGCCACAGATGGGGTGGTACTCTTTGCGCGATGTTCCGTTATTCAATGTTCAGCGTGACACAAGCTATGGATGGTCATCGCAAAACTGGAACAGGCTATTTTCTGATGGCGAGGATGCATTATCGCGAGCCTCCGAAATTAGCAGTATGGATGTGAGCATTGATGATTTCTGGCAACGTAAGGTCGGGTGACACGCTTAGATTACATTTTAAAAAAAATCAAAGTCACATGAGAACCATTGCCATCATCCCCACAAAAGGTAACTCCAGACGTGTTCCGGAAAAGAATTTTCGTCTCTTTGAGGGAGGAATGTCTTTGCTGGAAATCAAGGTTCGACAGTGTCTTGCATCAAACGTGTTTGATGCAGTCTACGTTTCAAGCGACTCTGAAAAAGGCCGCCTTATCGCGGAAAAATTCGGTGCCAACTTCCTGCATCGCCCTACCCGCCTATGCTTGGATGAGACGCCATGGAGTGAGGTTCTAACCGGCGTTTTGCAGCAACTTCCCGAAGATGATGAGACGCTGGTGGCATGGTGCCCGCCCACATCTCCGTTGTTCAGTCGTTATGATGAGGCAGTGCAGCAACTTTCCGATCAGAGTGAACATGATTCGCTGATGACCGTAACCCGGTTCCAGCACTATTTTCTCGGGCCCGACATGCTGCCATTGAATTTTCAATTTGGGGTATGGGCAAGCTTTTCGCAGAAGCTGCGACCGCTGTACCAGATGAATTGTGCATTGTGGTTGGCCAGCAAGAAGTCGATGCTGATCAATCGGTTTCAAACAGGTGACAATCCGTATTTCATGGAAACTTCGATGATCGAAGGTACCGATATCGATACCATGGAGGAGTTCGAATTGGCACAGTTGCTGTATACCGCACGAAACTCCCCCGTTGCGAAAAAAGGCATATGAAGCCCGCAGTAATCGCATCTTCGAAATTGCCATTTCCGCTGACTGTTGCGGTTACTCCGGCTTGGCTTGAAAAGCTGCGAGAGGTGGGCATCTCCACCGATAGCTCGATAGAAAACCATGATGGAAATGGCGGTTGGCTTTCCAAGCTTAGTGAATATACCTTTGGTCGCCGAATCGTAGTTGAGGGTCCCTGTGCATTCCATGGGGGGCTGTATGGTCCCAACCCATGGACTGCGGAGGGGGGCTTCTGCACGATGGGGGCTGCATCCTATTCACATTCGTCGTTACCGGAGGGCTTGAGCGTTGGGCGTTATTGTTCTATCGGCAAAGGCCTGCGCTTCCTCGACTTTGCTCACCCGACTGATTGGGTGTCTACCTCAGTTGCATTCTTCCAGCCAAGTGGGGTCAAGGCAACCACAAGCATTCATTCACTCATCGAGAGGGAGCTTGCGGCCAACGCTGCACCATCTCGCCGTGTGTTCGATCCCCGTTTGGGAAAAACATATCCAACAATAGGTCATGACGTGTGGATTGGTGAAAATGTAGTGTTAAGTATGGGCATTTCAGTGGGAACCGGGGCAATACTTGCTTCCAATGCAGTGGTTACTCGCGATGTACCACCATACACAATCGTCGCAGGAGTGCCTGCCAAGGTACAGCGCATGCGCTTCAGTGAAAAGGTGATACAGCGCTTGTTGAAGAGTCATTGGTGGGAATATTCATTCGCTGATTTGCAAGCGATGAACATGCAGGCCCCAATCGAATTTTTGGGCCAGTTGGAGGCCACCATTGCCAACCATGAAATTGACGTATGGCAGCCTCGCACCCTGACTTTCCCTGATGATCTGATTGGAAAAGATTGAAAATGAGAACCCACATTCTCGCCATGTTTGCCAAGATCGAGAACATGCTGGCTTCAATACTGGCATTACGTGACCAGTTCGAACAAAAAGAAGACGAAAGCCCGGTCAGTAAAGGCGACTTGCTGGTGCAGGAGCTTGTTCTTGGTTATCTTCAGCAAAATTTGCCGGGATTCTTATTACTCTCCGAAGAATTGGCCCCGTTTAATGCGGATATGCTTGATCCGTTGGGTAGTTATGTAATTCTTGATCCGATAGACGGAACCGAGAACTTCGTTTCCGGGTTGAAGGAATGGGGAGTGGGAGTATCCATTTTCCAAAAAGGGCAGCATTTGGCTTCCGGCATCTATCTGCCTGAATTGAATGACCGGCTTGTAACCGGTGATTCATTGCGGACCTTTCGTTCACGCATCATGGGGTTGTCGTCTTCCTTGAGCAAGGATGATCTGGCACGCCAGCCGGGTGGTTATGAATATCGGGTAATAGGCTGCTCCATGTACAACATGCTGGCTGCCGTACGCGGTAGTTTCTCTCGTTTCGAAAACATTCGGGGTGCCAACGCCTGGGATGTTTTGCCGGGCCTGAATCTGGCACTTGAACACGGATGCTCTGCACAAGTGGACGGACAGCCTTACCGTGGCCAGTTGCTTTTACCTGTGCGTAAATACCATGTCTGTCTCTCACGTCACGGGAAGATCTCTTGATGAACTGGAAAAAAGCTCTGGCCGACTCTTTGCATGACAAGCAAGAGCAGGACATCGTTATCCTCGGCAAGGGACCCAGTGCCGACTTGATGGACCTGTCAGTGCTGGATGATTTCATTGTCATTAATGTCAACGATTCGGAGATCATCCATGCGGGTGACGTAGCGGTTTTCCACCATGGTTGGGTGCTGGATTCGCTTGAGCAGTATGGACCACAGTGCCGGCTATACGTGACTGATCGTCTCATTGCCAAGGCTCGGGCCAGCATCCATGCCGAGTATGTGCCATATACGCCACATACTGCCGACTTTCTGTTGGATCGTTTCTTTTCCGAAGATTTCCACATAGAGCATGCAATCGTCATTAGTGCACTCAAGCTTGCTGATCAGATCGGTCGGCAGGCTGGCCGACGCAAAAAAGTGTTTTTGGTTGGTTTCGACTTCACTACCCGTCACGGTTGGTCGCAACACATCACCAATATTTCACGGCGTGAAGAGCCAGAACTGCTAGAACATGCTGTCAGAGCCCAGGAAGAGCTTCTTGAGCACATTCTTCAGGAACGAGAACGACTAGCAGTGGATGTAATCCACGTTGGCGAGAAGTCTTACAGCTTTTATTCCGTTGAGGCTTTCAACCATCTGCTGCGCGAAAAGGTGACAGGAAGCAAACAATCGATTTTGCAGTCGGACGAGGATCAAAAATATAAAGTACAGATCGTCGCCGAATTGACCACTAATCACTTCGGCGACATGGAACGACTTGAGTCAATGATCCTTGCGGCTAAGCATGCCGGCGCAAATTGCATCAAGTTGCAAAAGCGCGATGTTGAAACTTTTTATTCTGCGGAGGAGTTGGAAAAGCCATACGCCTCACCTTTCGGAAAGACTTTTCGCGATTACAGACTGGGACTGGAGCTCACCAAAGAGCAATTTCAATGGGTAGATTCTTTCTGCAAACGCATAGGAATACGTTGGTTCGCATCAGTTCTGGATTATCAATCATTCAGGTACATGCTGGATTTGGGAGCCGACATGATCAAGCTGCCGTCAACCATATCCGAGCATCGTCATTTTTTGGACGCGGTTAGTCGCGAATTCTCCGGTGATCTTGTGATTTCAACCGGATATACAGACGAGTCCTATGAAGCATACATCCTGAGCCAGTTTTCAAAGGCCCGGCGCATCTATCTTCTGCAGTGCACGTCAACTTATCCATCGCGTAGAGAAGACACCCAAATCGGTGTGGTTCGCCACTATTACAATGCTAGCCGGCGCGACTCCCGCATAATTCCAGGATTTTCCAGTCATGATATAGGCAGCTTGTGTTCGCAAATGGCTGTGGCTGCAGGCGCACAAATGATTGAAAAGCATGTCAAATATGGGACAGTATCATGGGCGCACTTTGACGAAGTAGCTATGGATTTGGTTAATGATGATTTCGCCAATTTCGTCAAGGATATTCGCCTTGCCGAGCGAATCGTTGGAGATGAGCAGAAACGCATAAAGCCAAGCGAACATCATAAATATCGTGTTGCAGCAAGAGGCTTGAGTTCATGACCTGCATGCCGTTGGTGAGCATTGTCATCCCAGCGTACAAGTTCCGCTATCTGGAACAGGCGTTGGACAGCGCGCTCGCACAGACCTATCCGAACCTGGAACTGGTCATCAGCGATGACAGCCCGGATGATCGGATAGCCACTCTGGTGGAGAGCAAGCAGGCAGCCACTTCCACGCCGATCCGCTACGCCAGAAACGAGAGTCCGTTGCGCGAGCGCCGGAATACGATTCGTGCCATCAGCCTGGCCCAAGGCAAATACGTCAAGTTTCTGCATGACGATGACGTGCTGGAACCAAGTTGCGTTGCTGCCTTGGTCGCTGCGATGGAAGGCAATATCAACGTGCGCCTGGCCTCTGCCCGGCGGCAGCGGATTGATGAAGATGGGCAGGCATTGCCGGATATCCTGGCGACCTGTTCCCCGTTCAGCGGGGATGTACTCGTCAACGGCCCCGAGCTGGTGTCGCTGCTCGCCGACTACACGCTCAACTTCATTGGTGAGCCCAGTTGTGTATTGTGTCGGCGAGATGACCTGCTCGCTATTGGCGAGCAATTGATGTTCCTCAACGGGAAGCCGATTTCATGGGTTGGGGACTTGGCCATATATGTGAAGTTACTGCAACTCGGGGACTTGGCTTTTCTTTCCGATCGTCTTACCCGTTTTCGGGTATCACGCGAACAGTTCAGCCAAGCCGGCCGCGACAAGCCGGGCATTGGCGAAAAAGGACATGCTGATTTCTGTCAGGCGATCCGCGATCTCGGCTGGTACCGCACGAGCGGCGACAACCGGTTGGTCCAGGTCGCGCCGATCACGCGGCTCAAGGCGCGCCTGTTCAAGCCGGTGGACCTGCTGGCCGCGCTGCATCGCGCGTCCGGCCTCGGCAGCGTGCCGCTGTTCAGCTGGCTAGGCGCACGCTATCCGATTCCGGCCCAGCAACAACTGATCGAGCAGCGGCTTGCCGCCTTGAATGGCGGACCGCGCATTGCCGTAGCGGTGCTCGACCGCAGCGGCGCAGCGGAGGCGATCACACGTACGCTAGACAACCTGGAGCAGGTCAATCTCTATCGCAACGTGGAAGCATGGGTATGCTCGCCGTCCGCGCTGCCAGCGCTCGAAGGACGTGCGAAGATCGTTCGCCTCAACGCGGACCATGCGTGCGCGGAGACCGTCAACCGCATCGTTGCCGAAACGGCGGCGGACTGGGTATTGCTGGCGCAGGCCGGCAGCGAGTTCCTGCCGAGCGGCCTGCTGATGGCGGCGCTCGATCTGCCCACCCTGCCCGATACCTGTCACGCCGCATATGCGGACGAACTGGCCCGCCATCGCGACGATGAACTCGGCGTGCTGCTGCGGCCGGACATGAATCTCGACCTGCTGTTGAGTTCCCCGGCCGGGATGTCGGCGCACTGGCTGTTCCGCCGCGCGACGCTGCACGAACAGGGCGGCTTCGCGGCCGACTGCGGACAGGCCTTCGAACTCGACTGGCAGTTGCGCCTGATCGAACAGTTCGGGCTGGGCAGCGTCGCGCACATCGCCGAACCGCTGTTGACGGCGAGCCCGGCAGAGGCAGCCGGCGAACCGCAACATTCCGAACACCGACAGGCCGTCATCCAGCGTCACCTGCAGCGGCGCGGCTACGAACATGCGGTCGTCGGCAGTCACCTGTCCGGCTGCCACCAGATCGACTACGGCCATGACGTAGAGCCCGCGGTCAGCATCCTGATCGCGGTGCGCGACCGGCTGCCGCAAATCCAGCGTTGCCTGGAGACGCTGCTGGAAAACACCGGTCACGCCAACTACGAAGTGCTGCTGCTCGATCACGGCAATCAGGAGTCTTCCATCCGCAACTGGCTCGATGGCATCGCGGCGCTCAACAGCGAACAGCTGCGCGTGCTGCGCTTCGATGCGAACCGCTCACGCTCCGGCATCCGCAACGAGGCGGCACAGCAGGCGCGCGGCGATTTCCTGCTGTGGCTGGAAGACGGCGCCGGCGTACTGCACAAAGACTGGCTGCAGCAGCTTCTCAATCATGCGCTGCGGCCCGAGGTCGGCGCGGTCGGCGCCAAGCTGCTATCGGCCGACGGCAAGATCCGCCATGCCGGACTGCTGCTCGGCCTCCACGGCCCGATAGGCCGCGCCTTCGAGGGCCTGGCGCACGACGACCACGGCTACATGCATCGCCTGCAGCTGGACCAGAACTACGCGGCACTCAGCGGCGAATGCCTGATGCTGCGGCGCGAACTGTTCCTGCAGGCCGGCGGTTTCGACGAAGACGCGCTGCTGGCGCGCTGGGCCGACGCCGACCTGTGCCTGAAGCTGCAGCAGGCCGGTTATCTGAACGTCTGGACGCCGCGCGCCACGCTGCTGATGGACATGCCGCTCGACACCGCCGCCGGCACGGCAGAGGAAGACGCGATGTACGCGCGCTGGCTGCCCGTGCTGGCGCGCGATCCGTCCTATCATCCGGGCTTCTCGCTGCAGGAGGAACAGGCATTCCGGCTGGCCGAACCGCAACTGGCGTGGCGGCCGCTGCAGAGCTGGCATCCGCTGCCGACCGTGCTCGCGCATCATGCCGACGTGTATGGCTGCGGCCATTACCGCGTCATCCAGCCGGCGCTGGCAATGGGCGAAGCCGGCCTGATCGACGTCGCCATCACCGCCAACCTGCTGCTGCCGGCCGCGCTCGAACGTCATGCGCCCGATGCCATCGTGCTGCAACGGCAAACCGCGCCGGAACGCATCGAGGCCATGCGCCGGATCAAGGCCTTCTCGCAAGCGTTCAAGGTCTATGAGCTCGACGATTACCTGCCCAACCTGCCGATGAAGAACAGGTACCGGCAGGACATGTCGCGTGACGTTCTCAAGCTGCTGCGTCAGGGTCTGGCAACGGTGGACCGCTTCGTGGTCTCGACCGAAGCGTTGAAGGAAGCCTTCGCCGGCCTGCATCCGGACATCCGCGTGATCGAGAACCACCTGCCCGTAAACTGGTGGGGCGACCTGCAGAGCCGCCGCCGCACGTCCGCCAAGCCGCGCGTCGGCTGGGCCGGCAGCGCCAGCCATGGCGGCGACCTGGAGATGATCGCCGACGTGGTGCGGGAACTGGCAAACGAGGTTGACTGGGTGTTCTTCGGCATGTGCCCGCCCAAACTGCGGCCCTATGTCCATGAATACCATGCGGGCGTGCCGATCGCGCAGTACCCGCAGAAACTTGCCAGCCTCGACCTCGATCTCGCGCTGGCGCCGGTGGAAGACAATCTCTTCAACCAGTGCAAGAGCAATCTGCGCCTGCTCGAATACGGCGCCTGCGGCTTCCCCGTCGTCTGCAGCGACGTGCGCTGCTACCACGACGCCAGCCTGCCGGCGACGCGCGTGAAGAATCGCTTCCACGACTGGGTGGAGGCGATCCGCATGCATCTTGCCGATCTCGATGCGACGGCGCGTATGGGGGACGACTTACGGCGCGTGGTCAGGCAGGACTGGATGCTGGAAGGCGAGCACCTGATCGCCTGGCGCAAGGCCTGGCTGCCGGACTGACGAAAATGAAAAGGGCGCCGACGGCGCCCTTTCTTCATGGATTGCGCAGACGAAGATCAGCGCTTCGGCGTGCCGCCCAGCAGGGCCGCGACCTTGGTCTTCTGCGGCTTGATGGACGACTTGCCATCGGCCGGCGTTTCCTGCGCAGCAGGCGATTGCGACGGTTCGTAAGGCTGGGTGAAGAAAGGGTCAACCGCCTGCTTGCGCGGCGCTGCATACGGGCTGCGCGCGCCCGGCGTGTAGCTGTGACCGGCATGCGCATCGCGCGCACTGCCGTTGCGCTCGCTGCGGCCGCGGCCTTCGTCGCGGCGACCGCGATCCGACGAGAAACGCTCGCGCGAACCGCGCACCACCATGCCCTGCAGCTCGGCCGGCACGAACTTCTGCTTGGTCAGCTTTTCGATGTCCTGCAGCAGGCGCGCATCCTTCTCGGCATAGAACGAGATCGCATCGCCCTTGGCGCCGGCGCGGCCGGTGCGGCCGATGCGGTGCACGTAGTCCTCGGCGTTGTACGGCAGGTCGTAGTTGATGACGCACGGCAGTTCGGCGATGTCGAGGCCGCGCGCGGCGACGTCGGTCGCGACCAGCACTTCCACCTCGCCGTTCTTGAACTGTTCGAGCGCCTGCATGCGCTCGCCCTGCGACTTGTCGCCATGGATCGCGGATGCCTTGACGCCTTCGCTGATCAGCTGGCGCGCCACGCGCGAAGCGCCGATCTTGGTGTTGGAGAAGACGATGACCTGCTTCAGGCCACGCTCGCGGATGATGTGCGAGACCGCATCGCTCTTGGCGTTTTCCTCGACCTTGTAGATGATCTGCGTGACGTTCTCGTTGGTGGCGTTGCTGCGCGCGACTTCGATGGTGACCGGGTTCTTGAGGAAGCTGCCGGCGAGTTTCTTGATCTCCGGCGAAAAGGTGGCCGAGAACATCAGGTTCTGACGCTGCTTGGGCAGCAGGTTGATGATGCGCTGCAGGTCCGGCAGGAAGCCCATGTCAAGCATGCGGTCGGCTTCGTCCATGACCAGCATCTGCACTTGGCCGAGGTTGATGTTTTTCTGTTCCACGTGGTCCAGCAGGCGGCCTGGCGTGGCGATGACGATTTCAACGCCACCTTTCAGGATCACAGTCTGCGGCTTCATGTCCATGCCGCCAAACACCACCGTCGAACGCAGCGGCGTATGCTGGGCATAGGCCTTCACGTTCTCGGCCACCTGGTCGGCCAGCTCGCGCGTGGGCGTCAGGATCAGCGCGCGCACCGGATGGCGCGCCGGCGACATGCTGGTGTTGGCGTGCGCCAGCAGCAACTGGATGATGGGCAGCGAAAAGCCGGCCGTCTTGCCGGTGCCGGTCTGCGCCGCACCCATCACGTCGCGTCCCTTGAGGACGACGGGAATCGCCTCGGCCTGGATCGGCGTCGGGTGCACGTAACCCTGGTCGCCGAGCGCCCGCAGGATCTGCGGCGCCAGGCCGAAATCCTCGAAGCGGATGGCGGCAGGCGCAGCCTCGGACGCGGTGGAGGGAGTGGCAGTCTGGATATCGGACATGTTTGCTGGCAGGTCGGGATACGGCCATGGAAGCACGCGCATGTGTCGGCTTCATGACGAATCCCGCAAAACCTGACTCTTTCGACAATGGTGAATGAGCTGGAAAATCGGACGGATGCGACGAGGCGGATGTGCGGACGGCCGCCGCATGGGAGGGGAGATTTCTCGGCCGCGCTGTCACACAAAACTACGCACTCGACAGAACAGCCGACATTATACGCCGGACGCCAATATCACGTGAAATATCAATGGCTTGGCGGAATTTCAATGACGCGCCAGAAACTCCAGCGCGGATGGCGTGGCGGACCGCAGGTGACGGCTTTCGGCATCGATGATGGACTTGGCGATGCGCAGCGTCTTGCGGCGCGCGTCGTCCGGGTGCGGCTCGGGGCGGCTGATGGTGCCCGTGAACGGTTCCGAGCCGTCGTCCTTCCAGAAACCGAAGCGGCCGCGCCAGCCGCGCGTGGCGACGCCCGGCGCGTGCTCTCTGGTCTCCCTGACCACGGTGACGACAACCTTGAATCCGTTGTATTCGATGGGCGCGGACACTGCCTGACTCCTCTGCTGGTGAAGCCGCACAGGGCGGCCGATGAACGAGAAGGGCGCAGTGTAAAACCGGCTGGCTGCCTTGGAAAGGCAGGCGTTTCTATCGATTGATAAACCACATTTATCATCGGCAACAACGATGCAGCAAACACAAAAAAGGCCCTCCGATGGAGGGCCTTCTGCCGTCATGGAACAGCTTATTTCTTCATCTGTTCCTTGGCATTGCCAAAGGACTTCTGCGCCTTGCCTTCGGCCTGGCGGGCAGCGCCCTTGACTTGCTGCTCCTTGCTGCCGGTGATCTTGCCGGCTTCGCGCTGCACCTTGCCGGCCGCGTCCTTGATGGAACCTTTGACTTGATCCTTGTTCATGTCGCTTCTCCTTTCAGAATGCGGGCATCGTCGATGCCGGCGGCCGCGTCTCGAATGATCGCGATGCGGCCTTTACGCTCGTCCACTATCGCCGCGCAGGCGTCATGCATCGGTGCGCTAGCCCACATTCCATGCGAATCCGCGCGGTTCGGCACGATTCCGGGGCAGCGTCTCAGAACGCCGTGCGCAGGCCGACGAACAGCCGCCGTCCCGGCGCCGGTTCGTAGAAGCGCCCGTTGCCGTCGTTGACGATGACCGAGCCCGCGTATGCGCGGTCGAAGACGTTGTCGATGCGACCGAACAGCATCATCTTCGCCGGCCCGGCATCGAAGCGGTAGCCACCGCGCAGGTTGACGACCGCATAGCCGGGCGCCGCCTCGCTGTTGACGTCGTTGACCCAGGTCCGGCTGCTGGCGCTCATCTCGAGCGCGCTCGACAGCTTCTCGTTCCAGCGGTATTGCAGCTCGCCGTACAGGCTGTGTTCGGCCGCGCCCGGCAGGCGGTTGCCGGCCGCCACCGTGCCGCCGGCATTGCCGAAGGCGCGGCGGAACTGTGCGTCGAGCCAGGTATAGGAAAGCTGCGACGACCAGCGCGCATCCCACTCGGCGCGCCATGCCGCTTCCACGCCGCGCCGGCGCACGCCATCGACGTTCTGGAAGATCGAGCGGCCGCCCACGGTCTGCTGCGGCACGATCTCGTTCTTGCTGCGCGACTGGAACAGCGCCAGGTCGAGCGCATGCCGCTCGCCCTTGATGCGCGCGCCGATCTCGCCCTGCACGCTGGTCGAAGCTTCCAGGTCGAGGTTGGGTCCGGTGCCGCCGGCGCGGTAGGCGGCCTCGGCCAGCGTCGGCGTCTCGAAGCCCTTGCCGACGTTGGCGTACAGGTTCACGCGCTCGCTCACGTTCCACAGCAGGCCGGCGACCGGGCTGGTGGCGCGGTATTTGACGCGGCCGCTGTCGTCGGGATTGCCGGGCGCGATGAAGTCGTCATCGACTTCCAGCCGCACCTCGCTGCTGCGCACGCCGCCGATCAGGCGCCACTGTGGCGCGAAGGTCCAGTCAACCTGCGCATAGAGATCGCGGTTGCGCGCGCGGCCGCGCTCGTCGCGGCGCAGCGTGGTCGGCGTGCCGAAGGCATTGTCAAAACCCTGGCGCCGCTCGCTCTGGGTATCGAAGTCGGCGCCCAGCGTCCATTGCAGCGGCAAGCCGTTGACCGTCTGCCGGTGCGTCCAGCTCGCGCCGGCGCCGCCGTAGCCGCGGTCGAGATCGATCACGCCACCGGCCGAGGTCGGCCCGCCGGCGAAGCCCAGCGTCTGGAACACCTGCCGCTCGCCGCCATAGATGCGCGCGTTCAGCGTGTCCTGCGCACCGAGCCGATGCTCGACCACCACGCCGAGTTGCGACTGGCTGATGGTCTTGCGCGTATCGAAGGTCAGCGCATTCGGCGCCACGCCGCGCGGGTCGTTCATGAAGGCCGCACGCGTCAGGCCCAGCGGGTCCTGCGACAGCGGCTGGTCGAAGCTGCTGAAGATGCCGGTGATGGTGGTGTCGGCGGACGGCCGCGCCACCACCTTGCCGTTGACGGTGGTGCGGCGCGCCGCGCTGTGGTCGCGGTAGCCGTCGGTCGCATACTGCGAGACGTCGAGCACCGCGCCCAGCGTCTCGCTGCCGCCACCCAGCGAAAACCCGTACTGACGCTGACCATCGGAACCGGCGCCCAGCGACAGCTCGCCCTGCGGCTGCAACGGCGGGTCCTTGCTGAACACCTGCACCACGCCGCCGGCGGCATTGCCGTAGAGCTGCGCCAGCGGACCGCGCAGCACCTCGATGCGGCTGGCCGAGGCGAGGCTGGCGGTGGCCGCCTGCCCCTGCCCGTCGGGCATGGTGGCCGGGATGCCGTCGATCAGGATGCGCACGCCGCGCACGCCGAAGGTCGAGCGCGTGCCGAAGCCGCGCACCGAAATCTGCAGGTCCTGCGCGTAGTTCTGGCGCTCGCGCACCTGCAGCCCCGGCACGCCCGACAGCAGTTCCGACATGTTCACCAGCGGCGACTGCTGCGCGAACGGGTCAACCTGCACCACATCGACCGCGGCCGGCGCATCGAAGCGTTCCTGCTCGGCGCGGCTGGCGCTGACCACCACCTCCTGCAACTGCTGCTCGGACTGTTGCGCGTGCGCCTCGAAGGCGAAAGCAGCCAGCACCGCGCCGCCGAGCGCGCTGCGCGACAGCACGGCCATCGCGGAAACGGAAGGAAAAACAGAGGGAAAATCGGCGGAACGGCAGGCACGCGCATCGCGGAGAAAGGGCTTCATCGGCAGCTTCCGGCAGGGTTCGGGGTGCCAATGTGACAGGGCCGCGCGCGCTTAAGTTCGGCAGGAAGAGACAACAAGGGGAACACGCGCTCTGTTAATGCGCGTACAGACAGCAGGCGCGCGCATTGCGACGCAATACTGCGGCGGACCACCGGCGACAACCTGCAGAGACTGACGGCGCTGGCCGACACGCACGGCCCGTGGAATCCTGTTCTTCGGCGACTTCCGGCCCCGCTTCGTGATCGGTCCGCACGGCATGGCGCTGCCGTCGTTCGGCGCGTTCACCGGCGGCTTTTCCATCTCGCCGCAGGCAGGAGAGCGCATCTTCGTGGCAGCGGAAGATGCAGTATGGCAAGTGCCGCTCTGAGCGGCGCACCGCATTGGCACCCCGACGCACTAGCTGCGTGCAAATCCCGGGCACAGGCCTTGCTATCTTCCTACTTGGATGCCAATGCGCAATGACCCGGCAACATGTATTCCAGTAATAACCGCATGAGGAAATATCATGTTGCGCAAGCGACTTCTCGCAGGCAATGTGCTATCACTAAGTAAAGCCTCTCCAAATGTTACGTCGGTAACGTTTTCTTACAAATAGTCGAGGCGGTGTCTGATTCGATATTTCGTCAGGATTCGGTAAGGTACTCAGCAACCAAACGACCGCATGCAGCACGCCAAAAGCCGCCGCATTTACCTAGGAGAAGTAAATGTCACAACCACGTGTTCTTCTCGTCACCTCCGAAGCCGTTCCCCTTGTCAAGACCGGCGGCCTGGCCGACGTCATCGGCGCGCTGGCCGCGAGCCTGTCGGCGCTGCGGGTGGATGCCACCATCATGATGCCCGGCTATCCGGCCGCCATCGCCGGTGCCACCAAGCTGACGAAAATCGCCGACCTGCCGGGCCTGCCCGGCGGCGACGCCGAGCTGCTGCAAGGCAGCATGCCGGATTCCGGCGTGAAGCTGCTGCTGGTACGTTCGCCGCTGTTCGACAGCCGTACCGCCAATCCCTACGTGGATCGCAACGGCCAGGAACTCGACGACAACGCGATTGCCTTCGCCTCGCTCGCGCATGCGGCGGTACGCGTGTGCGCCGGCAAGACGCCGTATCCGGTACCGCACGTGGTGCAGGCCAACGACTGGCACGCGGGCCTGATCCCGGCGCTGCTGAAACGGGAGAACATCACCAACGTCGGCAGCGTGCTGACCATCCACAACCTCGCCTTCCAGGGTAATTTCCCGCTCGACAAGGCTGAACAGATCGGCATCCCGGCCGACATGATCACGGCCGACGGCATGGAATTCTGGGGCAAGATGAGTTACCTGAAAGCCGGCATCGCCTGGTCTGACGCGATCACCACCGTCAGCAAGACCTACGCGCAGGAAATCCTCGGCGAACTCGGCTATGGCATGCAGGACATCCTGAATCGCCGCAAGCACATGCTGAGCGCGATTCCCAACGGCGTCGACCTCGACACCTGGAACCCGGCCACCGACCGCCGCATCAAGCGCAACTTCAACCTCGACAACATGGGTGGCAAGGCTGCCTGCAAGCGCGAGCTGCAGCGCCTGTTCAACCTGCCGGTACAGCAGTTCACGCCGCTGCTGGCGGTGGGCAGCCGCATCACGCACCAGAAGATGGCCGACGTGATCCTCGACGCGCTGCCGCAACTGCTCGAACAGCATCCGCATCTGCAGATTGCCATCCACGGCTGCGGCGAACCGCAGTACGAGGAGCGCTTCCTGCAATTCGCCGCCGCGCATCCGGATCGCGTCGGCGTGCACATCGGCTACGACGAGCAGCGCGCGCATGCGCTGCACGCAGGCGCCGACATCCTGCTGCATCCGACCCGCTTCGAGCCGTTCGGCCTGACGCCGATCTATGCCATGCTGTACGGCACGATCCCGGTCGCATCCGGCGTCGGCGGCCTGTGCGACACCGTCATCGATGCCGGCGAAGGTGCCGACATCGCGGCCGGTGCCAACGGCATCCTGTTCACCGGCGAAGCGCCGGCCGATCTCGAACACGCCGTGGCACGCGCGCTGGCGCTGTACGCCAGGCCAACCGCCTGGCAGGCCATGCAGCGCAACGCGATGGCCGGCGACTACTCGTGGAACGGTCCGGCCGCGGCCTATGTGCGTCTCTATGCGCAGATCGCGCCGGCGAGTGCGCGGGTGCTGTTTCGAGACCTGCTCAAGCCCCGCACTACCACCCCGCTGGTGAATCCGTCGCTGCTGCAGATGACGGCATGAGGGGAACGCATGGCGTTTCCACCGCATGCCTTGCCGTACCGGGTGATTGTTGGAGACGGGTCAGCCCGTCTCTTTTCGTTCGGCCGGCTCCATTCCGGATCGACGGCGCCGCATCCCGCTGCGGTCGCCCCGACTGCGGTCACTCCAATCGTCACGTGTCCTGACCATGCCTAGCCACACCGCCGCGCGCGCCCGTGCGCCGCGCCTCTATTGCATTGCCGCCGCCTCCCTCGCCCGTGCCGACGGCTGGCCGCACCTTCTCGCGCACGTCGCCGGCCTCGGCTTCGATTCGCTGCTGCTGACCGATTGCGCCGCCATTGTGCTGCCGGTCGCGGGCACCGACTGCGACGACACCGTTGGCCGCCTCGCCAAGGCCTGCCGGGATGCCGGCCTGCGCCTGCTGTTCGACCTCGAACTCGACCGCCTGCCGCGCACCCATCCGTTGCATGCGCAACAGGCGGCGCAGTTCTATTCCACCGCGCACGATCCGCAGGAGCTGCCCGATCCGCGCTTTCAGCACGCACCCGACAGGTCCGACCATGCGCTGCTGCGGCTCGACGCCGCCGGCCTCGAGCTTGCGCACCGCTACTGGAAACAGCAGCTCGCGCAATGGCTGGAAGCAGGCGTGGCCGGCTTTCGCTGCCTCTCGCTGGCACGTGTCGCGCCATGGCTATGGCAAACCCTGATTGCCGATACGCGTGCGGTCCATCCGCAGAGCGTGTTTCTCGCATGGACACCCGGCGTGCCCGGCGATCGTCTTCACGACCTGCGCGACTGCGGCTTCGACGGCGCGTTCGCCTCGGACGCTTGGTGGGACTGCCGCGCCGGCTGGTACGTCGAGGAACACCAGCGGCTGGCGGCGATTGCACCGGTGCTCGTCGCTCCGGAAGACCCGGCCGGTCCGCGCCTGCTGCATCGCCTGCATCTGGACGACGCAGCAAGCGCCCGGCGTGCCTATCGCCGCGCGCTGTTGAGCGCGGCCGCCACCGGCGACGGCATCCTGCTGTGCGCCGGCTTCGAACACGCCAGCGGTACCGTGCTGACCGAGCTGCCTCGCGATCTGCAATGGATGCAGCAGCCATACTGCGACCTCTCGCAGGAAGTCCGCGCAGTCAATCGCGAACTTGCCGCTCGCAAGATGCCGCATGGCATGCTGCAGCTCGCCTCCGCGCCGCATGCCGATCTCGCCCTGCTGTTGCGGGCCGAACCCGGCGCGCGCGAAGCGGAACTGATCGTCATCAATGCCGATCTGCATCATCCGCATGCGCTGACGGCGCCGCTGCTGCGCGAGTGCACCAGCGGCTGGGCCTGCGCCGACGAACCCGTCCCTACGCTGGCTGCGGGTGAGGTGCAGACACTGCGTCTGCATACGCTGCGGCCGATCCTGCTGCCGGCCGGCGGCAAGGCAGCCGCCACGCGCGCCGCCAGGAATCCGCGCATTGCCATCGAACAGGTCACACCGGTCGTCGACGACGGCCGCTTTCCGGCCAAGCGCATCGCCGGCAGCCTGATCGAGGTCGAGGCCGACATCTTCAGCGACGGCCACGACAAGCTGGCAGCCGCCGTGCTGTGGCGCGCCGCCGACGACAAGCAATGGCGGCGCGTGCCCATGCAGCACACCGTCAACGACCGCTGGCACGCGGTGCTGCCGCTGCAGCGCATCGGCCGCCATCTGTTCGCGGTCGAGGCATGGCGCGACGACTTTGCCAGCTATCGCGACGAACTCGACAAGAAGGTGCGCGCCGGGCTCGACGTGTCGCTCGAACTGCAGGAAGGCCGGCTGCTGGTCGAGAAGACACTTGCCAACCAGGAAGAAGAAGGCAGGCAGACCGCCGCGCTGAAAAAATTGCTCAAGCAGCTGCCAAAGGCGGCGAAGAAAAAGAACATGGCCGACGAGGATCGCGTCGCCGCGATCGCGCTGCTGCTGTCCGAGGACACCGCGCAGCTGATGCGCGACGCCGATCTGCGCGCATTCATCGCCCGCAGCGACGAGTACCGCATCGACGTCGAACGCCGCGCCGCCGAATTCTCGAGCTGGTACGAACTGTTTCCGCGCTCGCAGAGCGGCGACGTCAACCGCCACGGCACCTTCGACGACGTCATCGCGCGCATTCCGGCGGTGCGCGACATGGGCTTCGACACGCTCTACTTTCCGCCCATCCATCCGATCGGCAGCAAGAACAAGAAGGGCAAGAACAATACGCTGACGCCGACACCCGACGATCCGGGCAGTCCGTACGCGATCGGTTCGGCCGACGGCGGCCACGATGCCGTGCATCCGCAGCTCGGCACGCTGGCCGATTTCCGTCGCATGCAGGAAGTCGCGCATGCGCATGGACTCGAGATCGCGCTCGACTTCGCGATCCAGTGCTCGCCCGACCACCCGTGGCTGGCCGAGCATCCCGAATGGTTCGCGTGGCGGCCCGACGGCTCGATCCGCTACGCGGAAAACCCGCCGAAGAAATACGAGGACATCGTCAACGTCGATTTCTATGCGGCGGATGCGGTGCCGGACCTGTGGCTCGCGCTGCGCGACGTGGTGCTGATGTGGGTGCGCGAAGGCGTGCGCGTGTTCCGTGTCGATAATCCGCACACCAAGCCGCTGCCGTTCTGGGAATGGATGATCGGCGACGTGCGCGCGCGCCATCCGGACGTGATCTTCCTGTCGGAAGCCTTCACGCGGCCCAAGCCGATGTACCGGCTCGCCAAGGTCGGCTTTTCGCAGTCGTACACGTATTTCACGTGGCGCCATAACAAGCAGGAATTCATCGATTACCTGACCGAACTGACGCAGGGTCCGCCGCGCGACTTCTTCCGCCCGCACTTCTTCGTCAACACGCCGGACATCAATCCCTTCTTCCTGCAGCGCTCGGGCCGCCCGGGCTTCCTGATCCGCGCCGCGCTGGCCGCCACGCTGTCGGGCCTGTGGGGCGTCTACAGCGGTTTCGAACTGTGCGAGGCGCAGGCTGTCACAGGAAAGGAGGAATATCTGGATTCGGAGAAATACGAGATCCGCGCCTGGGACTGGCAGCGGCCCGGCAACATCGTGCACGAGGTCGGCCAGCTCAACCGCATCCGCAGCGGCAATCCGGCGCTGCACACGCATCTGAACGTGCGTTTCCACGATGCATCCGACGAACACATCCTGTATTTCTCCAAGTCGGTGCGCGGCGCGGCGGCCGACCGCTTCGGCGACAACACGCTGCTGGTGGCGATCAATCTCGATCCGTTCGCCGCGCACGAAGCGACGATCGACCTGCCGCTGTGGCGCTTCGGCCTGCACGACGATGCCGAAGTACAGGTGGAGGAACTGATGAGCGAAAGCCGGTTTGCCTGGCGCGGCAGGCAGCAGCGGATTCACCTCGATCCGCAGCAATTGCCGTTTGCCATCTGGCGCGTGCGCCCAGCCGGCCAGGCAATCGCTTGAACAAAAGGAGATGAAGGCAGCCCATGACCAATCCGTTGACCGCGCAGATTGCAGAACACGACATCGCCAAGCCCTCGGCCAGCTTCAGCGAGGACCCGCTGTGGTACAAGGATGCGGTCATCTATCAGCTGCACGTCAAATCCTTCTTTGACGCCAACAACGACGGCGTCGGCGATTTCGCCGGCCTGATCGAAAAGCTCGACTACATCGCCACGCTCGGCGTCAACACGATCTGGCTGCTGCCCTTCTATCCGTCGCCGCGCCGCGACGACGGCTACGACATCGCGGCCTATATCGGCGTGCATCCCGACTACGGCACCATGGACGATGCGCGCCGCTTCATCGAGGAGGCGCATGCGCGCGGCCTGCGCGTGATCACCGAGCTGGTCGTCAACCACACGTCGGACCAGCATCCTTGGTTCCAGCGCGCGCGCAATGCGCCCAAGGGCTCGCCCGAGCGCGACTTCTACGTCTGGTCCGATTCGGACGAAGGCTATGCCGGCACGCGCATCATCTTCCTCGATACCGAGAAATCGAACTGGACCTGGGACCCGGTCGCCGAACAGTATTTCTGGCACCGCTTCTATTCGCACCAGCCCGACCTCAATTTCGACAATCCGGCGGTGCTCGATGCCGTGCTCGAAGTCATGGGCTACTGGCTCGATCTCGGCGTCGATGGCCTGCGGCTGGATGCCGTGCCCTACCTGATCGAACGCGACGGAACCAGCAACGAAAACCTGCCGGAGACGCACGCGATCCTGAAGAAGATCCGCGCCCGGCTCGATGCCGATTTCCCCGACCGCATGCTGCTGGCCGAAGCCAACATGTGGCCGGAGGACGTGCAGCAATACTTCGGCGACGAGGACGAATGCCACATGGCCTTCCACTTCCCGCTGATGCCGCGCATGTACATGGCGCTGGCGCAGGAAGACCGCTTTCCGATCACCGACATCCTGCGCCAGACACCCGACATTCCGCCGAGCTGCCAGTGGGCGATCTTCCTGCGCAACCACGACGAACTGACGCTCGAGATGGTGACCGAGCGCGAGCGCGACTACCTGTGGAACCACTATGCGTCGGACAAGCGCGCACGCATCAACCTCGGCATCCGCCGTCGCCTGGCGCCGCTGCTCGAACGCGACCGCCGCCGCGTCGAACTGCTCAACAGCTTCCTGCTCTCCATGCCCGGCACACCCGTCATCTATTACGGCGACGAAATCGGCATGGGCGACAACATCCACCTCGGCGACCGCGACGGCGTGCGCACGCCGATGCAATGGACGCCGGACCGCAACGGCGGCTTTTCGCGAGCCAATCCGGCCAGCCTGGTGCTGCCGGCGATCCAGGACCCGCTGTACGGCTACCAGGCGATCAACGTCGAGGCGCAGCACGAAGACCCGTATTCGCCGCTGAACTGGATGCGCCGCCTGCTGCAGGTGCGCAGCAAGCACCACGCCTTCGGCCGCGGCAGCCTCAAGCTCATCTATCCCGACAACCGCCGCATCCTCGCCTATCTGCGCGAGTACACGGATGCCGAAGGCAACAGCGAGACCATCCTATGCGTGGCCAACGTCTCGCATGCCTCGCAGGCGGTCGAGATCGACCTCTCGCAGTTCGCCGGCCGCATCCCGGTCGAGATGCTGGGCGGCGTCGCCTTCCCGCCGATCGGTCAACTGACCTACCTGCTGACGCTGCCGCCGTTCGGCTTTTACTGGTTCATGCTGGTGACCGAAACCAGCATGCCGGCCTGGTACGTGCAGCCGTCGGCGCCGCTGCCCGACTACCAGACGCTGGTGCTGCCCAACGGCGCGCCCGACCTGCTGCGCGGCGCCGCGCGCGAGACGCTCGAGAAAGTCACGCTGCCGCAATACCTGCAACTGCGCCGCTGGTACGCCGGCAAGCAGCAGAAGCTGGACTCGGTGCAGATCGCGCTCGCCACCTCGTTCCCGCTCAAACCCGGCATGCTGCCGATGATGCTGACCGAACTCGTGACCACCGACACCGGCGGCGAAGAGCGCTACTTCCTGCCGCTCGGCGTGCTGGCCGAGGAAGAAGGCGGCTCCAGCCTGCCGCAGCAACTGGCACTGGCGCGCGTCCGGCGCGAACGCCATGTCGGCATGCTGACCGATGCCTTCGCGCTCGACAATTTCGCCAAACGCGTGTTCGAACTGATCGCCGAGGAAGCCAGTATCGAGACCGCCGACGGCATCATCCGCTGCAGCAAGACCGATGCGCTGGCCGACATCGAACTGCCGGAAGACGCCGATATCCGCCGCATGACCGTCGAGCAGTCGAACAGCTCGCTGACCATCGCCGATACCGTGGTCGTCAAGGTGATCCGCCACCTGACGGCCGGCATCCATCCCGAACTCGAGGTCGGCCGCGTGCTGACCGCGCGCGGCTACCGCAACGCGCCGATGATGCTGGGCGACATGACGCGCATCGCTGCCGACGGCACGCCGCACACGCTGATCGTGCTGCAGCGCTTCATCCACAGCCAGGGCGACGCCTGGCGCTGGACGCTCGACACGCTGGCACGCGCCGCGCAGCAGTCGGACGACACCGGTACCGATGCGCCGGCCATGGCCGACATGGCCGATCCCATCCTCGACCTGCTGCACTTCGCCGACAAGCTCGGCACGCGGCTGGCCGAACTGCATGCGGTGCTGGCGCAGCCGTCGGACGATCCGGCCTTTGCACCCGAACGTGCGAGCGAGGCCGACTGCGCGCATCTGGCGGAACAGGTCAAGGCACAGCTCGACAAGGCGTTTTCCGTGCTGCAGCACAACGACAGCGACAACAGCGAGATTCGCGAGATGGCGGCGCGCCTGCAACTGCAGAAAGGCGGGCTCGAGGCGCTGATCGACCGTCTGGCAGCCGGCGCGGTCGGCGCGCTGCGCACACGCATCCACGGCGACCTGCATCTGGGTCAGGTGCTGGTGGCGTCCGGCGACGTCTATCTGGTCGACTTCGAGGGCGAACCGGCGCGCACGCTGGAAGAACGGCGCGAAAAGAACAGCCCGTGGCGCGACGTCGCCGGCCTGATCCGCTCCTACGACTACGCCGCCTACTTCTCCGCCAACAGCGGACCGTCCGATCTCAGCGAACAGGCGATCGCGCATCGCCAGCGGCTGCTCGAACGCTATGTGCCCGAATCACGCGAGGCCTTCCTGCGCGCCTATCGCGCACTGGCGCCCGACAGCACGGCAGCCGATGCCCTGCTCGACCTCTTCACGCTCGAGAAGGCCACCTATGAAATCTGCTACGAAGCCGCCAACCGCCCGGCATGGCTGGTGGTGCCGCTGCGCGGCCTGAACGCGCTGGCGGCACGGCTGCTGACACCCGCACAACAACAAAAAGGCTGACGATGTCCGAAGTATCCGTTTCATCCGCAAGTTCGCTCCCGGCGCAGCAGGATGCCCTGCTGAAGGGTCGGCTCGGCGATCCGTTCGCCTTTCTCGGCCCGCATGCCGACGGCCGCCACACCGTGGTGCGCACCTTCCAGCCTGGCGCACGCGCAGTCCACGCGCGCTGCGGCAAGGAATCGGTCGAACTGGCGCAGCACGAACACAGCGGCCTGTTCATTGGCCATCTGCCTATAGGCCATCTGCCGGCGAAACAGGCGGCCAGTGGCTACACGCTGGACATCGCGTGGCCCGGCGCCGACGGCGACACCGTGCAGGAAACCGAGGACCCCTATGCCTTCGGCCTGCTGTTGGGCGAACTCGACCTGCACCTGATCGCCGAAGGCCGGCACCGCGAACTCGGCCGCTGCCTCGGTGCGATCCCGATGAACATCGACGGCGTCGAAGGGACGCGCTTCGCGGTCTGGGCGCCCAATGCGCGGCGCGTCTCGGTGGTCGGCGACTTCAACGGCTGGGACGGCCGCCGCCATCCGATGCGCCTGCGTCAGCAGGCCGGCGTGTGGGAACTGTTCATCCCGCGCCTGGGCGCCGGCGAGCGCTACAAGTACGAACTGCTGGACCTCGACGGCCGCCTGCTGCCGCTGAAGGCCGACCCGGTGGCGCGCGCCACCGAACTGCCGCCGGCGACCGGCTCGGTGGTGGCCCCTGCCACGCCGTTCCGCTGGAGCGACGAAACGTGGATGAAGACGCGCAACGAACTGCGCCCGTGCGCCGCGCCGATGGCCGTCTATGAAGTCCATGCCGGCTCGTGGCTGCGCGTGCTCGAGGACGGCAACCGCAATCTCGACTGGCACGAACTCGGCGACCGCCTGATTCCGTATGCGCTCGGCATGGGTTTCACGCACCTGGAATTCCTGCCGATCATGGAGCATCCGTTCGCCGGCTCGTGGGGCTACCAGCCGCTGTCGCAGTTCGCGCCGAGCGCGCGCTTCGGCACGCCGGCCGCCTTCGCCAGCTTCGTCGACCGCTGCCACAACGCCGGGCTCGGCGTCATCCTCGACTGGGTGCCCGCGCACTTCCCGTCGGATGCGCACGGCCTCGCCCAGTTCGACGGCACGCATCTCTACGAACACGCCGATCCCCGCGAAGGCTTCCACCAGGACTGGAACACGCTGATCTACAACTTCGGCCGCAACGAGGTGCGCGGCTTCCTGATCGCTTCCGCGCTCGAATGGCTCGAACATTTCCACGTCGACGGCCTGCGCGTCGATGCGGTGGCTTCCATGCTCTATCGCGACTACAGCCGCAAGGAAGGCGAGTGGGTGCCCAACATCCACGGCGGACGCGAGAACCTCGAAGCCGTCGCCTTCCTCAAGGAACTCAACGAAGCGGTGGCCGAGCGCTGCCCGGGCGCACTGGTGATCGCGGAAGAGTCAACGGCCTGGCCCGGCGTGACCGGCGCCGTCAAGGACAACGGCCTCGGCTTTGCATACAAGTGGAACATGGGCTGGATGCACGACACGTTGCGCTACATGGCGCACGACCCGGTGCACCGCCGCCATCACCACAACGACATGACCTTCGGCATGGTCTATGCGTATTCCGAACACTTCGTGCTGCCGATCTCACACGACGAAGTGGTGCACGGCAAGGGCTCGCTGCTCGGCAAAATGCCGGGCGACGACTGGCAGAAGCTCGCCAACCTGCGCGCCTACCTCGGCTTCATGTGGACGCATCCGGGCAAGAAACTGCTGTTCATGGGTTGCGAGTTCGGCCAGCTCGGCGAGTGGAACCACGACGCCTCGCCCGAATGGCATCTGCTCGACGATCCGCGCCATCGCGGCATCCAGCGCCTGGTGCGCGACCTCAACCATTTCTACGTGGCCGAACCGGCGCTGCACGAAAGCGACTGCCAGCCGTCCGGCTTCCGCTGGGTGGTCGGCGACGACAGCGCGAACAGCGTGTTCGCCTTCGTGCGCATGAGTCCCAACGCGCCCGACGTGCTGGCCGTCTGCAACATGACGCCGGTGCCGCGCCACGACTACCGCATCGGCGTGGCCGAAGGCGGCACCTGGGAAGAAGCCCTCAACACCGACGCCGCGGCCTATGGCGGCAGCAACCTCGGCAATGCCGGCCAGGTCAGCGCCGACCCCGTGCCGGCGCACGGCCAGGCGCAGTCGCTGGCCCTGACGCTGCCGCCGCTGTCGACCGTCATTTTCATCAGGAAGCAGGGATAGCATGCCTCACAGACCCAACAACCAAGTCCGCATGCAGGCCGGCCTGCCTTATCCGCTCGGCGTCACCGTCGACGGTTTCGGCGCCAACTTCGCGGTGTTTTCGGCACACGCGGAAAAGGTCGAGCTCTGCCTGTTCGATCCCAGCGGCCGGCGCGAGATCGCGCGCCACGCGCTGCCCGAATGTACCGACGAAGTCTGGCACGGCTACCTGCCCGACGTGCAGCCGGGACAGCTCTACGGCTATCGCGCCTACGGCCCCTACCAGCCCGAGCACGGACACCGCTTCAACCCGCACAAGCTGCTGCTCGATCCGTACGCACGCCGCCTGCACGGCGCGCTGCGCTGGAGCGACGCGCTGTACGGCTACAAGGTCGGCTCGGCGCGCACCGATCTCTCCTTCGACCGCCGCGACAGCGCGCAGTACATGCCCAAGGGCGTCATCACCGACGATGCCTTCCACTGGGGCCACGACCAGTCGCCCGGCATTTCGTGGGACCAGACCGTGATCTACGAGGCGCACCTGCGCGGCCTGACCATGAAGGCCGACGGTGTTGCCGCGCACGAACGCGGCACCTTCGCCGCGCTGGCCGATCCCTACGTGATCGATCATCTGGTCAAGCTCGGCATCACCTCGCTCGAACTGCTGCCGGTGCACGCGATCCTGCAGGACCGCCGCCTGGCCGAAAAGGGCCTGCGCAACTACTGGGGCTACAACACGCTGTCGTACTTCGCGCCCGAACCGTCCTACCTGTCGGACGGCTCGCTCAACGAGATGCGGCGTGCGATCCGCCAGCTGCACCTGGCCGGCATCGAAGTCATCCTCGACGTCGTCTACAACCACACCTGCGAGGAAGGCGAGCTCGGTCCCACGCTGTCGTTCCGCGGCCTCGACCATGCGAGCTACTACCGCCTGCTGCCGGACAATCAGCGCCACTGCATCAACGACACCGGCTGCGGCAACACGGTCAACATGTCGCACCCGCGCGTGATCCAGCTGGTCATGGATTCGCTGCGCTACTGGGTGCAGGAATTCCACATCGACGGCTTCCGCTTCGACCTCGGCGTCACGCTCGGCCGTGAAGCCAGCGGCTTCGATCCGGGCTGCGGCTTCTTCGACGCGCTGCGCCAGGACCCGGTTCTGGCGCAGGTGAAGCTGATCGCCGAGCCGTGGGACATCGGTCCCGGCGGCTACCAGATCGGCAACCATCCGGCCGGCTTTGCCGAATGGAACGGCCGCTTCCGCGACGACGTGCGCCGCTTCTGGAAGGGCGATGCCGACATGCGCGGCGCGATCGCGGCGCGCCTGCTCGGCTCGGCCGACCTGTTCGCCCACCATCGCCGCCGCCCATGGGCCTCGGTCAACTTCGTCACCGCGCACGACGGCTTCACGCTCAACGACCTCGTCAGCTACAACGACAAGCACAACGAGGCCAACGGCGAAGACAACCGTGACGGCGCCAACGACAACGAAAGCTACAACTGGGGCGCCGAAGGCCCGACCGACGACCCCGGCATCATCGCCACGCGCGAGAAGCTGCGCCGCTCGATGCTGATGACGCTGTTCTTTTCCAACGGCACGCCGATGCTGCTCGGCGGCGACGAGTTCGGCCGCAGCCAGGACGGCAACAACAACGCCTATTGCCAGGACGACGAACTGTCGTGGATGGCCTGGGGCCTGGCCGAGACCGATCCCGGCAAGTCGCTCATCGATTTCACGCGACGCTGCATCGCCGCGCGCCGCGCGCGACCGACGCTGCACGCCTCGCGCTTCTATACGGGCGATCTCGAGGTGCTGCCCGACCTGTACGACACGTCGTGGTTCGACGAATACGGCCAGCCGATGACGGAAGAAAGCTGGCACTACAGCGAAGGCCGCCTGCTGATGCTGCGGCGCGTGGCGCGTATCGAAGGCCGGCGCAACGCGCAATCCGAAGTCACCGCTTCGCTGCTGCTGCTCAACGCGCACTGGGAAGATCGCGAATTCGTCTTGCCCGAGCCGGTGCTCGACTGGCAGGTGCTGATCGACGCCGCGCAAAAGGACGATGCGCCGCCAGCCCACGTGCCCGGCCACAATCGCATCACCGTCAGCGCGCACAGTGCCGTTCTCCTGGTAGCCGATGATGTCGTCCTTTGATCGCTTCACCTATTCGTTCGGCGCGCAAGTGCAGGGCGCGGGACGCGTGCTGTTCCGCCTGTGGGCGCCGGGCGCCGAGCAGGTCGCGCTGATTCTCGACGGCGACACCCTGCATCGCATGGGGCCGGTACAGCACGGCTGGTTCGAAACGCGCATCGGCTGCGCGCCCGGCACACGCTACCAGTTCGAGATCACGCGCAAGGATGGTCATACCCTGCGCGTGGCCGATCCGGCCTCGCGCGCGCAGGATGGCGACGTGCACGGCGCCAGCATCGTGACCGACCTCAACGACTACCACTGGCAGTATCCGCTGTGGCAGGGACGGCCATGGCACGAAACCGTGCTCTACGAACTGCATGTCGGTGCCTGTGGCGGCTTCGAAGGCGTGACGCGGCAATTGCCGGCGCTGGCCGCGCTCGGCATCACCGCCATCGAGCTGATGCCGGTCGCCGACTTTCCGGGCCCGCGCAACTGGGGCTACGACGGCGTGCTGCCGTACGCGCCGGACGCCGCCTACGGCTCGCCGGCCCAGTTGAAGGCGCTGATCGATACCGCGCACGGACTCGGCATGATGGTGTTTCTCGACGTGGTTTACAACCACTTCGGACCGGAGGGCAATTACCTGGGCGCCTACGCGCAGGACTTCTTTCGCGGCGACGTCCATACGCCGTGGGGCGAGGCCATCGATTTCCGGCGCCGCGAGGTGCGCGACTTCTTCACCGAGAATGCGCTGTACTGGCTGCGCGAGTACCGCTTCGACGGCCTGCGCTTCGATGCCGTGCACGCCATCGGCGAGCAGGACTGGCTGCAGGAAATGGGACAGCGCGTGCGCAGCGAGTTCGGCCATGAACGCCATGTCCACCTGGTGCTCGAACATGACGACAACGCCGCCCGACTGCTCGGCCGCAGCGCCGAAGGACCGTTCGATGCGCAATGGAACGACGACGGACATCACGTGCTGCACGCGCTGCTGACCGGCGAATCGGACCACTACTACCGCGACTACAGCGAACAGCCGGCCGACAAGCTCGCGCGCTGCCTGGCCGAGGGCTTCGTCTATCAGGGCGAGCCTTCGCCGTTCCGCAACGGCACGCCGCGCGGCGAACCCAGCGGCCATTTGCCGCCATCGGCCTTCGTGCTGTTCCTGCAGAACCACGACCAGATCGGCAACCGTGCCTTCGGCGACCGCCTGACCACGCTCGCGCGGCCTTCGGCGCTGCGCGCGGCGATGGCATTGCTGCTGCTGTCGCCGCAAATCCCGCTGCTGTTCGTGGGAGAGGAATTCGGCTCGCGCACGCCCTTCCTCTACTTCACCAGCTACGACGACGAAGGGCTGGCCACGGCGGTGCGCGATGGCCGGCGCCAGGAATTCGCCGGGTTCGCGGCCTTCGCCGACGAGGCGCAGCGGCAGAAAATTCCCGATCCCAATGCGCTGCAGACGTTCGAGGATTCGATTCCCCGCCATGCCGACGACGCCGGTCAGTGGCACGCCTGGCTGCATGCGCTGCTTGCCATACGCATGACGCAGCTGGTGCCGCATCTGCCGGGTTGCCGCACGCTCGGCGCGCAGGCGATCGGCGATGCCGCCGTCGCCGCCCGCTGGCGCCTCGGCAACGGCGCCGTGCTGGCAGTCGCCGTCAATCTGGCCGATACGCCGGTCAGGGTCGCCGCGGACACCATCGCGCGCACCGGCGGTGCCGACCTGTTATTCGAAACCGAAGGTGCGCTGGCGGCGCTCGGACGCGACACCCTGCCGCCCGATTCCTTCATCGCCCTGCTGGAGCCCGCTGCATGAATGCGCAACTGAACCCGGACACCGAGCACAAGAGCGAAGCCCTGCTGCGGCTGGCCCATGCCGCCGGCCTCTCGTCCGAATGGACCGATGCCTTCGGCAAGCCGCAACAGGTCGCCGCCGGCACCCTGCGCGCGATTCTCGCCGCGCTGCAACTCGACGCCCATGACGATGCCGCCTGCGAAGCCTCGCTGGCGACGCTGGCCGAGGACGAACGACGGCTCGCGCTGCCGCCGCTGATCACGGCGCAGGTCGGCCGCGAGATCACGTTCCCGCCGCTGGCGCAGGTGCATGGACATACGTATCGCCTGATGCTCGAAAGCGGCGAGGAACGCAGCGGCTGGCTGCATGGTGGCGATGGCAGCGACGAGGGCCCGGCGCGGCTCGAAGCGATCAACGAGGTCGGCTATCACCTGCTGACCATCGGCGAGCGCCATCCTGTGACGGTTGCGGTGGCGCCGGCGCGCTGCTTCAGCGTGGCCGATGCCGCACATGATGTGACAACCGGGCGCCACCCGCACCTGTGGGCGCTGGCCGCGCAGCTCTATTCGCTGCGCCGCGCCGATGAGGATGCGCGTCTCGGCGACGCCGGCATCGGCGACTTCACGGCATTGGCCGACCTCGCGCGCGCGGCCGCGCAGCGCGGCGCGTCGGGCATCGCGATCAGTCCGGTGCACGCGATGTTCAGCGCCAATCCCTGGCATTTCAGTCCCTACGGTCCGTCCAGCCGGCTGCTGTTCAACGTGCTGCACATCGATCCGGCCGCCGTCAGCGGCGAACAGGCTCTGGCCGAGGCGATCCGCCATCTCGACGGCGAGGACGAACGCAAGCGCCTGCAGGCCGAGGAACTGATCGACTGGCCGGCCGCCACGCGCTGGCGGCTCGCCGTGCTGCGTCATCTGTTCGACCATTACGACATCCGCAACGACGACTGGAAGGAATTCGAAGCCTTCCGCAACGAGGGCGGCACCGCACTCGAGGATCACGCGCGCTTCGAGGCGTTGCACGCGACCATGCGCGCGCAGGGCATCGAAGGCAGCTGGCGCGACTGGCCCGAGGAACTGCGCGATCCGCGCGGCGACGCGGTGGCGCGCTTCGCCGAAGTCAATGACAACGAAATCTGCTTCCACGCCTTCCTGCAATGGCAGGCGGCACGCGGCCTGCAGCAGGCGCAGCGCGCGGCACGCGCGGCCGGCATGCCGATCGGCCTGATCACCGATCTCGCGGTCGGTGCCGAAAGCGGCGGCAGCCAGGCATGGAGCCGTCAGAGCCAGATGCTGGACGGCCTGTCGGTCGGCGCGCCGCCCGACCTGCTCGGTCCGCAGGGACAGAACTGGGGACTCGGCGCGTTCTCGCCGCGCGCGCTGCGCGAGTCGGGCTTCCAGGCCTACATCGAGATGCTGCGCGCCGCCTTCCGCCATGCGGGCGGCGTGCGCATCGACCACATTTTGGGCCTGGCGCGCCTGTGGCTGGTGCCGCAGGGACAACAGGGTACCGACGGCGCCTACCTGCGCTATCCGTTCGAGGACCTGATGCGCCTGATCGCGCTCGAAAGCCATCGCCATCGTGCGGTGGTGATCGGCGAGGACCTCGGCACCGTGCCCGACGGCTTCGACCGCGCGCTGGCCGAGGCGGGCCTGATGGGCATCCGCGTGCTGTGGTTCGAGCAGGAGCACGGCATGTTCCGCGCGCCATCGCAATGGTCGTCCAGCGCGATCGCCACCACCGCCACGCACGACCTGCCGACCGTGCGCGGCTGGTGGCAGGGCCGCGATCTCGAATGGCGCGAACAGCTCGACCTGTTTGCGCCCGGCGTGCAGGCCGCCGACGAACGCAGCGCGCGCCGCTACGATCGGCGCCGCCTGTGCGACGCGCTGCGCCACCATCATCGGGATCGTCACATCGATTACGAAGACAGCGACGACGGCGCACCGCCGCCGATCACGGAGCTCATCGAATTCGTCGGCGCCACGCCGGCGCCGCTGGTCATCATTCCGCTCGAAGACGTGCTCGGCCTGGCCGAACAGCCCAACCTGCCCAACACCATAGACAGCCATCCGAACTGGCGGCACCGCCTGCCCGGCAGCGCCGGCAGCATGCTGGAGCGATCCGACGCCGCCGAACGGCTGGCGGCGCTGGACCGTTCCCGCAGACAACAAGGACAACATCGATGAGCATTCCCCGCGCCACCGCGCGACTGCAGCTGCACAAGGACTTCACGCTCGACGATGCCGTCGGCGTGGTGGACTATTACGCCCGCCTCGGCATCAGCCATCTCTACGTCTCGCCCATCCTGACCGCGCGCCCCGGCTCCACGCACGGCTACGACATCGTCGATCCGACCCACATCAATCCCGAGCTCGGCGGCGAACCGGCCCTGCGACGACTCGTGGCAAAGCTGCACGCGGCCGGCATGGGTCTCGTCATCGACATCGTGCCCAACCACATGGGTGTCGGCGGCGCCGACAATCCGTGGTGGCTACACGTGCTCGAATGGGGACGCCACAGCCGCTACGCGCGCTGGTTCGATATCGACTGGAACTCGCCCGACCCCACGCTCAACGGCAAGATCCTGCTGCCCTTCCTCGGCGACCAGTACGCGCAGACGCTGCGCTCGGGCGACCTGCGGCTGCGCTTCGACGAACAGAACGGGCATTTCTACTTCGGCTACTTCGGACATCGCTTTCCGCTCGCGCCGGCCAGCGTGGTGCGCGTGCTGCGGCATGGCGGCGCCGCGCTCAAGAACGTCGCCAGCAGCTTTCCCGAGGTGCATCCGGACGAGGCCGATGCCTTCGATCTGCACCAGACGCGTGCCGACATGCTGCGCGAACTGGCGCAGACCGAGGAAGGACGCGCCGGCATCGCGCTGGCGCTGGCCTCGGTGGACCCCGATCTCAACGGCGGCGTCGGCCGCCTGCACCGCCTGCTCGAACGGCAGAACTACAAGCTGACCTGGTGGCGCAACGCGGCCGAGGAAATCAACTGGCGCCGCTTCTTCGAGGTCAGCGACCTGGCCGGCGTGCGCGTCGAGCTCGACGACGTGTTCGATGCCACGCACGCGGTGATCTTCCAGCTCTATGCCGAAGGCCTGATCGACGGCGTGCGCGTCGATCACGTCGACGGCCTGGCCGATCCGACCGCCTACTGCAACGAACTGCGGCGCCGTCTGACCGCGCTGTCGGCGCAACGGCCGGCGCAGCGGCAGGACCCGCATCCGTGGATCGTGGTCGAGAAGATCCTGACGCACGGCGAGGCGTTGCGCACCGACTGGGGCATAGACGGCACCACCGGCTACGAATTCATGGCCGAACTCGGCGCGCTGCTGCATTGCGAGAACGGACTGGCCGCGCTCAACAAGCTGTGGGTGGAACTGTCGGACGGCAACGACAGCTTTCCGACGCACGTGCTCAACGCGCGCCGCCAGCTGCTGCGCGAAAACTTCGTCGGCGAATTCGCGGCGCTGACGCGCGCCGTGCACGCGGTGGCCCGCACCGAGCTCGATACGCGCGACATCTCGCAGGCCGCGATCCACCGTGTGCTGACCGAGATCCTGGTCACCTTCCCCGTCTATCGCACCTACACGACTAAGGATGGCCGCAGCGAAGCCGACCTTGCGATCCTCGAACGCACCGTGGCCGACGCGCGCCGCAACCTGTCGCCGCCGGACCAGCCGCTGCTCGACACGCTGGTCACGCTATTCGACACCGACAACATCGATCCCGATGCCAGCGCCGACGCGCTGCCGCTGCGCCAGCTCGCGGTGCGCCGCTTCGAGCAGCTCACGCCGCCGCTGGCGGCCAAGGCGGTGGAGGACACCGCCTTCTACCGCTACGGCCGGCTGCTCTCGCGCAACGAGGTCGGCGCCGATCCCGACCGCTTTTCGGCGACGGTTGCCGAATTCCACGCCTTCAATCTCGACCGCGCGCAGCACTTCCCGCACGCCATGCTGGCGACCGCGACCCACGACCACAAGCGCGGCGAGGACGTGCGTGCACGGCTCGCCGTCCTGAGCGAAGCGGCCGAGGACTGGGCCGAGGCGGTACGCCGCTGGAAGCGCCTGCATACGGATTTCCGCATCCGCCTTGCGACCGAGGACGATGCGCCGGAACTGGTCGCGCCCTCGCTCGACGACGAACTGATGCTGTACCAGATGATCCTCGGCGCCTGGCCGTTCGAACTGCAGGCCGACGACCGCGACGGCCTGCAGGCCTATGCCGAACGGCTCGCGGCCTGGCAGGAAAAGGCGCTGCGCGAAGCCAAGCGCTATTCGAGCTGGGCCATGCCCAACGGCGAATACGAACACGCGTGCCGCGAATTTCTGATGGCGCTGCTCGATCCCGAACGCAGCGCCGGCTTCCTGCAGGAGATCGTCGACTGGGTCGCGCGCATCGCGCCGGCCGGCATCGCCAACAGCCTGACGCAAACCCTGCTGCGCCTGACCTCGCCCGGCGTGCCCGACCTGTACCAGGGCACCGAATTCTGGGATTTCAGCCTCGTCGATCCCGACAACCGGCGCCCCGTCAATTACGCCGCACGCAGCCTGCTGCTGGCGCAGGAAGATCATGCGCACGAGCGCATCTGCCAGCATCGCGGCTGGCACCAGTGCCAGTTGAAGCAGCCGCTGATCCACGCCGCGCTGCAACTGCGCAAGCGCGACCCGGCGCTGTTCGCGGAGGGCGAATACGTGCCGCTGACGGTCGAAGGGCCGCTGGCGGAGCACGTGATCGCCTTCCTGCGCCGTCACAAGGAACGGCAGGTCCTGGTGGTGGCGCTGCGCATGAGCCTGTCCCTGCTGAACGCCAATCTCTCGCTGCGCCACGCGGCCGGCGACGTGCCCGCGCATACCTTCCTGGAACTGCCGCAACCGCTGCCGGGAGAGCATATCGACCTGCTCGGCGGCCGGCCGGTTGACCTGCACGCCAACCACATCGATATCGCCAACCTGCTTGGCGAATATCCGGTCGCACTGATCGCGGCGCCGCACTGAACGCATCGCAACGGCGCATGAGGACGGTGCCGGCAGTCAGGCATTGCCGCCTTGCGTTGTCAGGAAAAAAGTCATTTGCGCCGTCGCGATTTCCGGCAAAGAATATTCCTCGCAACGGCATGTAAGACTCCACTCCGATTGCATGATTATGTGCGTCGGCTCACAGACCCCGGCAGATGCAGACCTTAAGTTATAGCCTGGATCACCTAGAGAGCCGTCTCCATTTCCATGCAAGTTTCGATTCTTATCGTCGAGCATTTTCCGGTGGTGCGCGCAGGCATACGTCGCTGGCTGTCGGCTTTCCCCGATTTCGACATCGTGGGAGAGACGTCGTCAGCCGAGGAAGGACTGCAGATGACGGCCGCGCTGCAACCGGATCTGCTGCTGCTCGATCTGGTCGCACTGCGGCGCTACGGCTACGAACAGCTGCCGGCCTTTCGCTCGCGCAAGCCGCTGCTGCCGGTGATCATCCTGCACGGCGGTCCCGATCATTTCCATACGCTCGAAATGATGGGCAGCAATGCCAGCGGACATTTCCCTTCCGATGGCACCGCGGACGAACTGGTGTCGGCCATCCGCACCGTCTGCAACGGCCAGCGCTACCCGGAGCGCGCGATGCCGGCTGCACGCGGCGAGGATCGCCAGTCCGCAGCGCGGCATCAGTCGCTGACGGCGCGCGAACTGCAGGTGTTTCACAGCATGTGCCGCGGTGAACGACCGACCGAAACCGCGCATCGCCTGTCGCTGAGCCTTTCAACCGTCAACCGCTACCGCAAGCTCGTGTTCCGCAAGATGGAAGTCGATGGCATGCCCGGCCTGATCCGCTATGCGGTGGACCAGGGCATCGAAGTGTTTCCCGAATAACTCCCGCCCTGCACCGCCGCCGCGCACGCGTGCGCATGCTTCATTCCTGCGGCAAAATGCCCTATGCTCTGAATAAACTTTACGGCGCCGGCAAGGTCAGTCGATAGAGAGCCGCATTCCGGCAAGATCAACGCACTTCAGGGAAGCGTCATGCAATACATCGCAGGCATAGACATCGGCGGCACCAAGATGGCGGTATCGATCGCCGACCGCAACGGACCGCTGGTCCGCATCGCCGAAGCGACGGTCAAGCTCGGCACCCCGCGCGCGCCGGCCGAACAGGCGGTTTCCATGCTGCGCTCGGCATGCGAACGCATCGGCATCTCCCTCAGCGAACTGGGCGCGGTCGGCGTCAGTTCCTGCGGCCCCTTCGTCAAGCATGGCGGTCTGATCCATCTGGTCGCGCCCAACATCTGCGGCGGCATCGGCAATCGTGGCGACCTGCTCAACGACTGGGAATCGGTACCGCTCGAACAGGTGCTGCGCGAACATTTCACGCACGTTGCCATCCAGAATGATTGCGTGGCGGCACTGGCTGCCGAGCGTGCCTTCGGCGCGCTGCACAACGAGGACAACTGCGCCTACGTCACGTGGAGCACCGGCATCGGCTTCGGCCTATGCGTTGACGGCAGGCTGCTGCACGGCAAGAACGGCAACGCCGGCCATGCCGGCCACATGCTGCTGACCGACCAGTCGCAGGCGCAGTGCGGCTGCGGCAATTACGGCGATACCGAAGCGCTGGCCTCGGGCCGCAACCTCGAAGTGCAATATGGACGTTCGCCCGAGGAACTGTTCAACGCCGTCAAGGAAGGCGACGTCCATGCGCACGCCGCCGTGGTGCATGCGGCCAAGTGGTTCGGCCGCGCCCTGTACAACGTCACCGCCACGCTCGACCTGCGCGTGTTCGCCATCGGCGGCAGCATCTGGCACCACCATGGCGACTGGCTGGAGCCCATCGTGCGCGAAGAGATTTGCAGCCATCTGCCGGCACTGACGCAGGGGGTGCAGCTGATCCGTCCGGCGCTCGACGCCCATGTGGCAGACGCCGGCGCGCTTTACCTCGTCATGCCGGACGACTGGGTGGCGGACTGGCGACAACTGTCGCTGTGGGACCGCATTGCGGAGACCGAAATGGAGTGATGCCTGTGCATGCACCCAAATGAAAAGCGGCAGCGCCGGAATCGGGGCTGCCGCTTTTTTTCATGCCTGCCGCATCAATCCGCCGCGATTCTTTCCACCCGCGCTTCCGCCCCCGGCAGTGCCGGATGCGTCTTCTTCGGTGGCCTGACGGCCAGCATGTCCAGCGATTCACCCTGCGCCATCTTGAACACCGAGATCGAGCGCATCAGGTGCATGGTCTGCTCCTCGAGGCTGGCCGCCGCGGCAGCGGCCTGCTCGACCAGCGCCGCATTCTGCTGCGTCACTTCGTCCATCTGCGTGACCGCCTGATTGACCTGCAGGATGCCGTTGCTCTGCTCGCGGCTGGCGACGGCGATCTCGCTCATGATGTCGTTGACGTGCCTGACCGAATTGACGATCTCCTGCATGGTCGAGGTCGCCTCGCCGACCAGGCGGCTGCCTGCGTCAACCTTGGACACCGATTCGTCGATCAGCTGCTTGATTTCCTTGGCTGCCGCCGCCGAGCGCTGCGCCAGGCTGCGCACCTCGCCCGCCACCACCGCGAAGCCCTTGCCCTGTTCGCCGGCGCGCGCCGCTTCCACCGCCGCATTCAGGGCCAGGATATTGGTCTGGAAGGCGATGCCGTCGATGAGGCCGATGATATCGACGATGCGGCGCGCCGAATGGTTGATCTGGTCCATGGTGGCGCCGACCTGCCCCACCACCTGGCCGCCGCGCGTGGCGACCTCGGAAGCGGACAGCGCCAGCTGGTTGGCCTGGATCGCATTGTCGGCATTCTGCTTCACGGTCGAGGCGAATTCCTCCATGCTCGACGCGGTCTGCTCGAGGCTGGACGCCTGCGCTTCGGTGCGCCCCGACAGATCCATGTTGCCGCTGGCGATCTCGCGCGTGGCCACCATGATGGAATCGACATTGCTGCGCACGTCACCCATCACCGAACGCAGATTGACGTTCATCTGCTGCAACGCCTGCTGCAGTTGCCCCATGTCGTCCTGCCGGTCGACGCGTACCGTCACGCTCAGATCGCCGCCCGCCACCGCATTGGCATCGCCGATCAGCGAACGGATCGGCCGCACCACCGATCCATGCAGATTGCGCCAGGTCAGCAGGCCCAGCAGCACCGCAACCAGCGTCGCCACGCCGTAGCCGTACGCCATCGACTCGCTGTCGGCGCCGTGGATGGCTGCCGCGCCGAGTCCGACGATCAGCAGCAACAGGATGCTCATCACGATCCCGATGCGTTTGCCCAGTCCCAGCCCGCGCAACGCCGCCAGCCGGCCGAAGATGCCGGTCGATACCACCGCGCCGCGCCGGATCGCCACGCCACGCGCCTGCCCGGACTTGAAGCGGCGGTAGAGTTGCGCAGCTTCCTCGATCTGCTGGCGTGTCGCCTTGTTGCGCACCGACATGTAACCGACGATGCGATCGCCCTCGCGCACCGGTGTCGCGTTGGCGGCCACCCAGTAAAAGTCGCCGTTCTTGCGGCGGTTCTTGATGATGCCGTTCCATGGAATGCCCTGCTTGAGCGTATCCCACAGATCTTCAAAGGCTTCTTCCGGCATGTCCGGATGACGCACCAGATTGTGCGGCGCCCCCATCAGTTCATGTTCGTCGTAGCCGCTGGCCTCGACGAATGCGGGATTGAAATAGGTGATGCGTCCCTTGGTATCGGTTTTCGAAACCAGTGAAATACCGTCTTTCAGTACATATTCCGTATCCGTTACAGGCAGATTCGTCCGCATATATCCAGTCTCCTTCTTGTGGGCGTCCTGCGCACCGCTGATGTCCATTTCCCTGATCGTTGCCCGGCGGTCGGGCCTGGGCAGCCACGGAAGCGGCCGCCCGTTCACAAACATGGCAAATATACCTGTGAAAACATGTCAAAAAATTTCCAAAAGGAAATTTAGCATGCATCAATCGCCAGAATACATATATCCCATGAATATGGTACTTACAAAAATTCGCGCGGATTCTCGCAAAAATGCACTGTTTCAGGCCGAATCGCGCTCCGGATTGGCGTAACCCGAGACGAACTCGCGCTTGGTCCCGGTCGCCGCGTCATAGACGTGGCGACGTATGCGGCCGATATTGCCGCCATACACATGGATGCTGATCGAGACGCGATCGTCATGCGCATTTGAAACACGATGGATGTCGCCCTGCGACGGCGACAGCATATCGACCGTGCCCGGCTGCAGAATATCCGTGCCGAGGCTGCGCATGGCCTGTCCTGCCGCCGGCAGCGCGAAGCGTTCGCTGCGCTCGGCCCCGCGCAACATGCCGATCAGCGCCCATACCGTGTGGTCGTGCACGGGCGTGGCCTGCCCCGGCCCCCAGACGAAGCTCACCACCGTGAACCGCTGCGCCGGATCGCAATGCAGCAGGTATTGCTGGTAATACTGCGGATGCGGCTGCGCAAACTCCTGCGGCAGCCAGTCGTCATGCGCCACCAGTTCGCGCAGCAGCGCACTGCCCTCGCTCAATATGCGCCGCTCGTCCGCACCACGCTCATCCAGCATGCGGCCCAGCGCCGCCACCATCCCGTCCAGTCTGTCGATTGCCATTCCAGGCCTCCTTTCCCGCAGGGAAACGTCTGTGAAAACTGCGCAACAGCGCGCGGCAACAACGCCATGCGGTGCCGCATGCCGTCCTTGACAGCACACCGCAATCCAACTAATATATTAGTCATACACAACACCTTGCCATCAACCAGGAGACTATCATGATGAGCGAACGTCAGCGGAAATTCCGCGAACAGTACAAGGCTGACATCAGCCCTCTTTACAACGGCATCCTGCACATCACCGTCATGTACGGCGTCGGCATCGCGGCCATCTGGTATTGCGCGACCCAGCTCGACAATGCCGGCTGGGAATGGCTGATCGCGCTGCCGGTCTTCATCGCCGGCAACTTCGTCGAATGGGCCATGCACCGTTACGTCATGCACCGCCGCATCGACGTCTTCGCGCTGCGCGCGATCTACGACCGCCATACGCGCCAGCATCACCAGTACTTCACCGACAACGAAGCGACCATCGACACCTCGCGCGAATTCCGCATCGTGTTCTTTCCGTGGCGCGTGCTGATCACGCTCGGCGTCGGCGGCCTCACGCTCGGCTACCTTGCCTCCGTGATCTTCAACCCGAACGCCGGCTACATCCTGTTCATGACGATGGTGGCGCAGTACCTGATCTACGAGACCTTCCACTACTGCTGCCACGTGCATGACAACTGGTTCGTGCGCAACATTCCCTTCATCAACACGATCCGCCGCCACCATACGGCGCATCACAACCTCGGCATCATGATGAAGTACAACATGAACCTGACCTTCCCGATCGCCGACTGGGCAATGGGCACCACCGATCTGAACCGCGGCCTGCTCGGCCACCTGTTCAACGGCTACAGCGAAAAGCATGTGAAGGAAGAATTGAAGCCGATCATCCAGCGCTTCCGCGTCGATGATTCGCGTGTGTCGCTGGATGGGCCGGAACTGACGCAGGACGAGGACGAGGCCCTCAATCGCGGCCTGGTCCTGAAATAAGAAAACCGCCCTGGCCGCCTGCGCATCTGCGCCGGCGGCTTTTTTTACATGTCGGAAGTGAGCGTGGCCTTGGCGAAGGATTCGATGTTGTCGAGCAGACGATCGAGCGCCTCGCCGGCAGCATCGATCTCGCCCTTGGCGATTGCGCCCGCGACCTTGGCATGCAGGCGCGCCATCTCGGGCAGATCGGCTGCCTGCTTGTAGTGGATGTACCAGAAGCGGCGCGACAGGCCGTGCATCAGCCGCATCGCGCCTTCCGCGAACTCGTTGCGCGCGGATACCAGCGTCATCTCATTGAACTCGCGATCGGAACGCATGAACATCACATCGTCGTTGGTCTTCGAAGCGAGCATGAACTCATCGTGCAGGCGCGCGAAGACTTCCCTTTCCTCCGGCGTGGCGCGGCGCGCCGCGCTGCGGCAGATCAGGCGCTCGACCTCGCGCCGCGTCTCCAGCAGCTTCAACTGCTTCTTCAGATCGATCTCCGGCACCAGCAGGCCGCGCTGCGGCAGCACCAGCAGCAGATGTTCGCGCGCCAGCCGCTGGATCGCCTCGCGGATCGGCGTGCGGCCGATGTTGAGCATCTCGCTCAGAGTCAGTTCGGAAATGACGGAACCGGGCGGAATGCGCAACGTGATGATGGCTTCCTCGAGCTGCTCGTACGCGAGGTCGGTCAGCTTGGGACGTGCCAGCGTGGAACGCGCTGCGCCCGTGGATTTCGTTTCTTTTGCGGATGGCTTTGGAGAGGTTTTCTGCGCGGCTTTCCTTGCGGTGGGTTTTCTTGCTGTGGCCATGAGGGAAATGGATTTTTTGTCGTTGGAATACGGCTTGCGAGCCGCATGAACAGAGGATCATACATGCGGGCGAATTGTTGAATTTTAAATGTATATCTCAGATATGGCGCATCTTTTTTATCAGGGGAACACGAACATGAAGCACGACGTCATCCACGCCGGAAACGAAAGCGGCGATCTCACCATCGTCGCCGTCCACGGCATACAGGGCACGCGCGCAAGCTGGCAGCAGGTGCAGCCGCTGGTCGGCGACGCGCACTGGATTCTGCCCAACCTGCGCGGCCGTGCCGACGCATGGCGCGGCCACGGTCCGCAGGACTACACGCTGGATGCCTTCGGCGGCGAAGTGTGCGACGTGATCGACACGCATGTGAATCGCGCCCCGTACGTTCTCGCCGGCTGGAGCATGGGCACCTCGGTCTCGCTGGCCGCCTTCGACCTGCTGCGACGGGCCGGCCACGCGCTGCCCGCCGCCCTGATCCTGATGTCGGGCAGCCCGTTGCTGCGCGAGGTGCAGTGGTTCGGACGCGGCGACCACGACACGCTGCTGGCGGAGATCGCCGCGCGCGAACAGCGGCTGGGGCTACGCGATGCGGCCGACCGCGACGCGGTGGCCTGGACCTGGCAGTCCATTTCCGGCACCGACCAGCGCGCCCTGCTTGCAAGCATCGACGTGCCGGTACTCGTGCTGCACGGCAGCGACGACGAAGACTCGCCTTATGAACACGCTCAGCTGCTGGCCGACGGCCTGCCGGACGCAACGCCGGTGCGCATAGCCGGCGGCCGCCACGCGATCCTGACCCAGCACGCCGAACGCATCGCCAGCGAGATCCGCCACTTTCTTTCGCAACACCACCTGACAGGAGTCACACAATGAGAATGAACGACCAGATCCACTTCTGTCCACCGGCGCGCGTCGTCATCGGCTGCGGCAGCCGCCACCAGTTGCCGGCCCTGCTGGCGCGGCTCGGCTATCGCAGCGGCGTGCTCGTCACCGATACCTATTTCAGCGGCAGCACGCCGTGGGTGCGCGAGTACATCGACGCCGCCGCCGCGCTCGGCATCAAGACCATCGTCTTCGACGGCGGCCTGCCCGATCCGACCACCACGCTGTGCGACGACGCCACGCGCATCGTGCGCGCGCATCTGGGCGGCAACACGCCGGACCATGTGATCGCGCTCGGCGGCGGCAGCAACATCGACCTTGCCAAGGCAATGTGCGTGACGCTGCCCGAAGGCCGCCCGGTCGATGACTTCAAGAGCGCCATGCCGGCCGCGCCGCACGCGCTGCCGCTGATCGCGCTGCCGACCACCGCCGGCACCGGCTCCGAAGCCACCCCGGGCGCGATCCTGATCGATCCCGAGAACGCCACCAAGATCGCCGTGATGGACAACGTGCTGCGTCCCGTCATCGCGCTCATCGATCCCGAATACACCTACACCTGCCCGCCGCGCGTGACGGCCGATTCCGGCATCGATGCGCTGACGCACGCGGTCGAGTCCTACCTGACGCTGGACTCCTTCGACTTCTCACGCGACGGTCACCCCGATCCCGGCTACAGCGGCCGTTCCGCGCTGACCATGCTGTTCGCGCGCGAGGCGATCGACCTCTGCGCGCGCCATCTGCTGCGCTGCTATCACGACGGCAGCGACCAGGAAGCGCGCGTCGGCATGGCCTACGCCAGCCACTACGCGGCACTGTCCTACGGCAGCGCCGGCCTCAACGCCGTGCACGGTACCGCCTACGCGGTGGCCGGCCTCACGCACAAGACGCACGGTAGCACTAACGCCGTGATGCTGCCGTACGTGCTCGATGCCTTGCGCGAGACGCGCGCCGAAGAAATGGTGACGCTGGCACGCCTGTTCGGCATCGCCGACGCCGACGAGGCACGCGCCGCGCGCCGGTTGCCGGCCGTGATCCGCGCGCTGGTGGCCGAGCTCGGCATTCCGGCCAATCTGCGCGAATTCGGCATCGCCGAGGAGGAACTGCCACGCCTGACCGAGGACGCGCTGGCCGTGACGCGCCTGGCGCGCGCCTTCCCGGTGGCGGACGTGCCCGCCGCGTATGCGCGCATCGTGCGGCGCGCTTGGGATGGCGTACTTGATGCAGATACTGAGGCAGATACCGAGGCAGACGTTGTGGCAGACGTTGAAGCAGATTCGGAGGATCGAACAGGAAGATGAAAAATCTTCACGAATACATTTTGTACTCATGTAATATATTAGTTAGAGACGGATAACCGTCCGACAAAACAAGCCGGCAACGACCGGCTTCCTAAAGGAGACAAGGATGACAACCAACCTCATGGCCGCCGGCCATGCCAACGTTGCTGCGCGGCTGGAACGACTGCCGATGACAAGCTACCAGCGCTGGCTCTTTTCCATCATCGCCACCGCCTGGTTCTTCGACTCGATGGACCTCGGCATCATGACCTTCGTGCTCGGCTCGATCAAGACCGAGTTCGGCCTCTCCAGCGCGCAGGCCGGCCTGCTGGCTTCCTCCAGCTTCCTCGGCATGTTCTTCGGCGCTGCCATTGCCGGCATGCTGGCCGACAAGTTCGGCCGCAAGCCGGTGTTCCAGTGGAGCATGGTGTTCTGGGGCGTCGGCAGCCTGCTGTGCGGCTTTGCGCAGAACGTCGAACAGCTCATGATCTTTCGCGTGCTGCTCGGCTTCGGCATGGGCATGGAATTCCCGATCGGACTGTCGATGGTGTCGGAGATCGTGCCGACCAAGAGCCGCGGCCGCTATGTCGCCATCCTCGAAGGCTTCTGGCCGCTGGGCTTCATCGCCGCCGGCATCGTGGCATGGCTGACGCTGCCGCTGATCGGCTGGCGCGGCATCTTCATCGCGCTGTCGGTACCGGCCGTGTTCGTCTTCATCGTGCGCCGCTACGTGCCCGAATCGCCGCGCTGGCTGGAAGACATCGGCCGCACCGAGGAAGCCGACCGCGTCACCAGCAAGATGGAACATCACGTGATGAAGGCCAGTGGCGGCAAGCCGCTGGCGGAACCCGCCACCTCGCATGACACCATCAACAGGAAGGATCGCCGCGCCCTGTTCGCCGAACTCTGGCAAGGCCCCTACGCCAAGCGCACCGCCATGCTGTGGGCGCTGTGGTTCTTCGCGCTGCTCGGCTACTACGGCCTGACCACGTGGCTGGGCGCGCTGCTGCAGCAGGCCGGCTACGAAGTTACCAAGTCGGTGACCTACACCATTTACATCTCGCTGGCGGGCATCCCGGGCTTCATCTTCTCGGCCTGGCTGCTCGAGGTCTGGGGCCGCAAGGGTACCTGCGTGCTGATGCTGATCGGCAGCGCGGTCTCCGCCTACGTCTATGGTCAGGTCGCCACCGCGCAGGCACCGGTCGAACAGCTGATCGGCGCCGGCCTGTGCATGCAGTTCTTCATGTTCGGCATGTGGTCGGTGCTGTATGCCTATACGCCCGAGCTGTACCCGACGCGCTCGCGCGCCACCGGTGCCGGCTTCGCCTCCTCGGTCGGCCGCTTCGGCTCGCTGCTGGGTCCGTTCGCGGTCGGCCTGATCCTGCCCGTCACCGGTCACACCGGCGTCTTCACGCTGGGTGCGCTGTCGTTCGCGGCGGCCGCGCTAATCGTGATCGTGATGGGTGTCGAAACCAAGGGCAAGTCGCTCGAGGAAGTCTCCGCCTGAACGGCATTGGGCACCCGCGTTCTGCGGGTGCCCTTTTTCCTTCCCTTCCCTTATGCTGCCGGCAGCGCCTGGTCGATCAGTTCGATCCAGTGCCTGACCGGCACTTTCGTTCCAGCCTGCGGATGCGTGAGGCAGCCGATGTTGGTGGAGGCAATGACTTCCGACCCTGCCGCTTCCAGCCGCGCCACCTTGGCGTCGCGCAATCGTTTGGACAGCACCGGCTGCAGCAGCGAATAGGTGCCGGCCGAACCGCAGCACAGGTGGCTGTCGGCGCACAGCTTCACGTCGGCGCCGGCCTCGCGCAGAATCGCCTCGACCTTGCCGCGTATCTTCTGCCCGTGCTGCAGCGTGCACGGCGGATGCCAGGTGACACGACGATCGAGTCGGCCGCGCGTCATGGCGGTCAGTTCCCCTGCAAATGGTTCGATCACTTCCGACAGGTCGCGCGCCAGCTCCGACACGATGCGCGCCTTGTCCGCATAGGCCGGATCGCCGGCCAGCAGGTGACCGTAATCCTTGACCGTGACGCCGCAGCCGGCCTTGGGCGCGGCGATCAACTGCACGCCCAGCGCATCGAGCACGCGTGCGGTAGCCGCGTTGATGTTGGGCGACATCACCGGCTGCACGCAGCCTTCGAGAAGCAACATGCGCCGCGCATGCGTGCGCGCCGGCCTGCGTCCCGGTTTCACGTAAGGGCGCGCAGCGCGGCCGGCAGCAGCGAACCCACCGCGCGCCCCAGCCGCAATGCAGGACCGAACAGCGCGCCGCGCGTCAGCGTCTCCTTGAGCATGTAGCGCAGGATGCGCTGACCCGGCGTGCGCGGCACGCGCTGTTCAACCACGTGGCGTCCGATGTCCACCAGGCGGCCGTACTGCACGCCGGACGCTTCCGCCCCACACGCATCCGCAGTCACAAACCATTTGCGGCGCAAAGTGTCGTACCATTCAGGCGCCCCGCCCATCGACAAGGAACATCTTCCAATTGCCTTACACCACCGCAGAAATCCTCGGCATGCTCAATCTGTTCGCCAAGACCGAGCTTGGCCGCATCCTGGTGACGCTAACGACCATCGTGCTGACCGTGCTGGTCGTCAAATTCCTGCAGAAGCGCGCGCGCATGCAGGGCGCGACCGACATCGCGCGCCAGCGGCGCAATCTGGTGCTGGCCAAGAACCTGGTGCTGCTGACGGCGGTGATCCTGATCGGCGCCACCTGGGCGTCCAAGATCGCCGGCGCCGCGCTGTCGCTGGCGGCAGTGGCCGGCGCGATCCTGATCGTCAGCAAGGAATTCCTGCTCAATCTGCTCGGCACCGCGATGCTGGCGATCTCGCGCCCCTATCGCATTGGCGACTTCGTCGAGGTCGAGAGCATCTCGGGCCGCGTGCTCGATACCGACCTGATCGCCACCACGCTGGCCGAGACCATGGAGGGCAACCAGTTGACCGGGCATACGGTCAGCATTCCGCACTCGATCCTGCTGGTGAAGCCGGTGCGCAACCTGACCGCGACCGGGCGCTTCACGATCAACATGCTGCCGGTCGCCGTGCACCCAAACGAGGACATGCATGCGCAGGAACAGGCGCTGCTGCAGGCCGCCATCGATATCTGCGGCAGCTGGATAGAGGAAGCCAACCGCCACTTCGAGCGGCTGGAATCGCGCGAGCTCGTGACGCTGCCGTCGGCCGAACCGCGCGTGCTGATCGAACTCAAGACCGTCAAGGAATACACGTTCTCACTGCGCTACTGCTGCCGGCCGAACGAACGCGTGAAGGTGGAACAGGCCATCATCCGCCAGTACCTGGCGACGCGAAACGCCGCGCCCGCGCCGGCCGCCGACGAGGAATAGCCGCCGCCATTGACTGCAGGCAACAGCGTGCCGTGCGGGATGGCGCACCAAGGCGGCGCGTGTTTGTTGTTATACTGATCGGCCCGTATTCTCTCTGGTCCGTATGAGACGATTCATCGTCATCTGTCTGATCCTGCTGTTCCCGTTACAGGTTTTTGCCGATTCTTCCGAAGACTATCCGCCTGCCTATGGCCTGACGGAAGCCGTGGTCGATGACATTGCCGATGCCGGCGCGTGCGCGTCGCCTGCGCAGGACGCGGCGTTCTGTCAGCCCGCTCCCGGCAAACAGCCTCCCGCCCATCTCGATTTCGCCGACGTACTGGTACCGGCGCCTGCCGCCGCCCTGTCCGCACCTGCCGGCTGCGCGCCACGCGCGACACCGCCCGCGTTCATCGCTACCGCGCTCCATCGTCCCGGACGCCCGCCGCCAGTGCTGGCACGTCCATTGCCTGCGCATCCCCGCATGACGCACGCATGGGCATGACCGCCGCATTTCCGACATTTCCCACCCGCCGCCTGCCGCGCGGGTGCAATCGACTTTTCTGACAAGGTATCAACATGGAATGGCTATTCGACCCGACCATCTGGCTGGGTTTGCTCACGCTCGTGATTCTCGAGATCGTGCTCGGCATCGACAATCTGATCTTCATCGCCATCCTGGCCGACAAGCTGCCGCCGCGCCAGCGCGACCGCGCGCGCATCGTCGGCCTGTCGCTGGCGCTCATCATGCGGCTCGGCCTGCTGTCGGCCGTCTCGTGGCTGGTGACCTGGACCACGCCGCTGTTCTCGATCGGCCCGTTCCCGTTCTCGGGACGCGACCTGGTGCTGCTGCTCGGCGGCCTGTTCCTGCTCTTCAAATCCACCACCGAACTGCATGACCGGCTCGAAGGCAAGACCCACACGCACAGCCAGTCCAAGGTCTATGCGAGCTTCGGCGTGGTGGTAGCGCAGATCGTGGTGCTCGATGCCGTGTTCTCGCTCGACGCGGTCATCACCGCAGTCGGCATGGTCAACGAGCTCGGCGTCATGATGGCGGCCGTCATCATCTCCATCATGATCATGATGTGGGCCTCCAAGCCGCTGACCGCCTTCGTCAACGCGCATCCGACCGTGGTCGTGCTGTGCCTGAGCTTCCTGCTGATGATCGGCCTGAGCCTGGTGTCGGAAGGTCTGGGCTTCGAGATTCCGAAAGGCTATCTGTACGGCGCCATCGGCTTCTCGATCATGATCGAGTTCTTCAACCAGCTCGCGCGCCGCAACTTCATGAAGCTGCAATCGGCGATCCCGCTGCGCGACCGTACCGCCGACGCCGTGCTGCGCCTGCTCGGCAGCCGCCAGCGCGCGAATGGCCAGGAAGAAGAAGCGCCGGCTGTGCCGCAACCGGAGGAGCACGCCTTCGGCATCGAGGAGCGCAACATGGTCAGCGGCGTGCTGTCGCTCGGCGAACGCTCGATCCGCTCGATCATGACGCCGCGCTCGGACATTTCATGGGTCGATCTCGACGACGATCCGGACAAGATCATCCTGCAGTTGCGCGAAACGCCGCACAGCCTGATGCCGGTGTGCCGCGGCGATCTCGACAACATCATCGGCCTGGCGCGCACCAAGGACCTGATCGGCGACCTCGCCGCCACCGGCGCCATCAACGAACAGGGCAGCCTGCGCCAGCCGATCATCCTGCCGCATTCGGCCGGCGTGCTGCATGCGATGGCGATCCTCAAGCGCTCGCCGGGCCAGCTGGTGCTGGCGGTCGACGAGTTCGGCAGCATCCATGGCCTGCTGACGCCGATCGACATCCTCGAAGCCATCGCCGGCGAATTCCCGGACGAAGACGAGCGGCCGACGGTGCAGGCCGATGGCGAGAACCGCTGGAAGATCGACGGCACTGCCGACCTGCATTATCTGGAGCAGGTGCTCGAGACGCACGGGCTGGTGACCGAGGACGCGAACTATACCTCGCTCGCCGGCCTGCTGCTGAACCGCTTCGAGAACTTTCCCGAACCCGGCGCCGCGCTGGAAATCAACGGCCTGCGCTATGAAGTCGCGGGTGTCGACGGCCGTCGCATCACGACCGTGATCGCAAGCCGCATTCCGGCCGATGCGGCAGACGAGACCGAGGCCTGAACGCCGCAGTCAGGGGAACATTTTTCGATTTGATCTCCCTAACCCGCATATCTGCCCGTTTATCCAAGGGCAGACGCACGGCAACAAGGAAGGAAACATGTTCAAGTACCTGATGGCAATACCGGCATCGCTGGCCCTGCTGGCAACGATGCCGGCACAAGCAAGCGACATCACGGTGATCTGCAACGTACAGCAGACCACCGACGGCAAACCCCAGGCCAGCTTCAAGCGCCGCTACGAAATCGATCTGGAGCCACGCTACTTCAAGACCTCGGTCGATACCGGCAAGGGCTTCCTCGGCGAGCAGGAAGGCTTCCCGCAGGACATCAACGCCTCGCGCATCGTGTTCGTCGATGACGGCGAGATCATGCAGTACTACGACAGAAGCAACGGCGAATACTTCTATCAGGACGTCTCCGCCAATATAGAAGCGACCGGCACATGCACGGAGAAGACCGCCGCGCCGAAACCGGATGCGGTCAAGCCGCTGCCTGCGCGTGAATGATTCCCTTGTTTATGGGATGGCAAGAAGAAAGACAAGAAGCGATACTGCATCAGCTTCTTTTCTCAGACTCGTTGAGCGCGGTCTTCCTCGTGAAGACCGTTTTTTTTGAGCGCTGCCGGTACATGCGACGATCGGCAAGACTTGAGTGAACGAGAAGCCGCCTCATGAGCATTTTCTTGTGTTTTTGCCGCTGGGCATTACGAAACAATCTAAAACATTTGGAAAACCGCGCCCCCTTCCCTGCACCCCGTTTTTAACAATCCACTCACCCTTTCAAACGCCTTTTTTCACAGGGAAAACGCCTTTTCTTCCCTGCTGCAGACCACCCCTTCCCGCCTCCGGAATTAAGTAGAAACAACTAACGTTTTAAGTGATAACACGTATATACATACGTGATAGTACGCATTGTTCGCATAGGGGGAAGTACTTAATCTCTCACGCAATCTTAACGTCATCGTGATATGCGCCCAAGGCACGGAGCCTCTCTCTCCAAGTCCCGGACATTCACATGTTCTTGAGAGTGCCGGGCAACCGGCAACCCAGGTTTCTTCCTCGGCAGCCGGACCGCGTAACGCAGATCCGGCGATGTCCGGACCACCCGTCCTGGCAGCAGTTTGCTTACCCAAGCAATGCAGAAACCGAACCATGTCTGTACGCGATCCCGACCGGATCGGCGACAGAAGGCGGAACGGCGCTCGACCGGTCCAGAAGCATTGGCCGCCTCCAACACCTTGCGGAAGTCTTCGCACTTACTTGCAGATGAAACCGATTACGTGTGTTTGCACGGCACACGCATCTAACTTGAGGAAACAAAATGAGAAAAGCAGCTAAAGGAGGTCGCAATGTCTGAACTCTCCGCATCGGCAATCCGTCCTGATCAACCGATCAAGGAAAGCACCCGCTGGCTCCAGCTGGTCGTTGGCGTCATCTGCATGGTGGCAACCGCCAACAT
>NZ_BMCG01000004.1 GCF_014635065.1 Oxalicibacterium flavum | reverse complement strand
TGCTGCTTGAGGCGGATGGCGGCCGACAGGCCGGCAGGACCGCCGCCGACGATGACCACGTCGTAGTCCATGGTGTCGCGCGGACCGTATTGGTCGAGGAGGCTCTGCTTAATCATTGCGTTCGGTGAAGGTGGAGAAAACATGCGTCAGCGTGCGCATCGCCAGCGTGGCGATGCCTTGCAGGATGGCGGGACTTGCGCCGCCGCGCGCCGCCAGTTCGATCGCGGTCATGTTGGCCGACAGGAAGCGCGCGGCGTCTGCGCTATCCAGCCGCTCCCCGACCTGCCCTGCGTTGCGCGCCTGCGCCAGACAGCGCTCGATGGCGCGCAGCAGCGTGTCGTGCGCCTGTTCCAGCACCGCGCCGATCTCGCGATCGCTGCAGCCGAACTCGCAGACGCTGCCGATTTCCAGCAGCGCGGCGGCTTCCGCATTCGCGGCCTGCGAGACGACCTGTTGCAGGAGCGAGGCGATCCGGGCGAGCGGCGTTCCGTCCGCCTCCAGAATGGCGAGCCGCTGCCGCGTGACCTGCTGCAGGTGCTGGCGCAGTGCAGCGAGATACAGGCTGCGCTTGCCGCCAAAGGTGTCGTACATGCTCTGGCGGCTGATGCCCATCGCATTGAGCAGCGCGTTGGTGGAGGTGCCGGCATAGCCGCCCTGCGCGAATACCGGAATGGCTTCCCGCAGCACGTCTTCGCGCCGGAATTCCTTGCCCCTGCTCATGCCCGCCGCTCTCCGCACGGAGGCATCGCGCACGACGCGACGGCTACAGCGCCTTCAACAGGAACGCGCAGCCCGCCACCAGACATAATGCGCCGACCAGCTTGCGGATCAGGTCGATGTTGATGCGGTGGATCAGGTAGGCGCCGGCCAGCACGCCGACGATCTCGAACGCCGTGATGAAGAAGGCCAGCCCGAAATCGATGGTGCCGTAGCGCATGTTGGCGAGCGTGCCCGACAATGCGCCGACGATCTGCAGCACCTGCCCGGCACCGATCGAATGCAGGATGGAGAAGCCGAAGAACAGCATCAGCGGCACCGACAGCGCCGGTCCGCCGATGCCTGTCAGGCCAGAGAGAAAGCCGGTGAAGGCGCCGATCGCGATCAGCAGCAGCCAGCGACTGCGCGGCTGGCCGATCACGGCGCGCGGCACGCGCGTGCCCACCGCCAGCGTATACAGCCCGGCCGCCGTGATCAGCACGGCGAGCACAATGGACAACAGGGCCGTGCTCATCTGCGAGCCGATCCATGCGCCGGCGAAGCCGGTCAGCGCGGCGCCCAGGCAGATCGGCTTGACCAGATCCCAGTCGATGCTGCCCTTGCGATGGAAATAGATGGCGCCGGCCACGCCCAGAAAGATGAAGGTGAACAGCGAGGTCGCGGTGCCCTCGTGCACCGACACGCCGGCGAAGAAGGTCAATGCCGTCGGCATGAAGAACCCGCCCACGCCCGCCCCGCCGACCAGCACACCGATGCCGAGCGAGATCAGGATAAGGGTGGCATGGGTAATCATCGCGCTCCGGCAGGATATCTGTGCAAGCCATCATTATAACTTGTTATAACGAGTTAGATCAGGCAACTTTCATCGCCTGTTGTACCTGCGCATCGTCGAGCGCGCGCAGCAGGGCCGGCACCTCCTCGAACAGGTCGCCGACGATTCCGTAGTCGGCCACCGAGAAGATCGGCGCTTCGGCATCCTTGTTGATGGCGACGATGATGCGCGATCCGCTCATGCCGGCCAGGTGCTGCACCGCCCCGGAAATGCCGATGGCCAGATAGAGGTCGGGCGCCACCACCTTCCCCGTCTGACCCACCTGCAGATCGTTGGCGGCAAAGCCCGCGTCCACCGCCGCACGCGATGCGCCCATGGCAGCACCGAGCCGGTCGGCCAACGGTTCCAGCAAGCGGAAATGCTCGGCCGAGCCCAGGCCGCGGCCGCCCGCCACCACGATCGCGGCCGATGCCAGCTCGGGCCGCTCCGAGGCGAGCAGCGCGCGCGAGACGAAGCGCGCGCGTGCGCCATCGCCCTCGTTCGCCGCCGCGATCCGCTGCACGGGTGCCTGCTGCGTTCCCGTTGCGGCGGCGGCGAAACTGACGGCGCGCACGGTCAGCACGCGGATCGCATCCAGCGAACGCACGGTGGCGATCGCATTTCCCGCGTAGATCGGACGTTCGAAGGTATCGGGCGAAAGAATCGCCGTCACATCGGAAATCTGCCCGGCGTCCAGACTGGCCGCCACGCGCGGCAGCACGCTCTTGCCCCAGGCCGTCGCCGCTGACAGCACATGCGTGTAGTGTCCGGTCGCCAGCAGCGCAAGCACCTGCTGCGCGACGATCTCCGGCAACGCGTCCTTGAGCTGCGGCGCATCGGCCAGCAATACCTGCGCGACGCCGACGATGCACGCAGCCTGCTGCGCCGCGGCTTCGCATTCCGCGCCGACCAGCAGCAGGTGCACCTCCTCTGCGCAGCAACGCGCGGCGGTGACGGCATGCAGGGCGGCTGGCTTCAGCACGTTCATCTCCTGTTCCGCAATGACGAGTACGCTCATGTTGTTTCCTTTCGATCAGCAGGGAATGCAGCGGGCCGCGCGCGGATCGCGCCACAGCGCATCGACGAGCGCGGCCGCGTTCGGCACCAGCACGCCCGGCTGGCGCGCGGCCGGCTCCCGCACGTTCAGCGTCAGCCAGCGCGGCGACAGGTCGAGCCCGAACTGTGCCGCCGCCAGCACTTCGATCGGTTTCTTCTTCGACTTCATCAGGTTCGGCAGACTCACGAAGCGCGGCTCGTTCAGCCGCAGGTCCGCCGTCACCACCGCGGGCAGCGTCAGCGCCACGGTTTCGGTGCCGCCATCGATCTCGCGCACCACCTCGACCGTGCCGGTACCCGCGCCCGCATGTATCGCGCAGGCCGAGGTCGCCTGCGGCCAGCCGAGCAGCGCCGCCAGCATCTGGCCGGTCTGGTTGCAGTCGTCGTCGATGGCCTGTTTGCCGAGCAGCACCAGATCGGCCGCTTCGAGCTCGGCAGCCGCGGCCAGCAGGCGCGCCACCGCCAGCGGCTGCAGCTCGGCATCGGTCTGCAGCAGCAGGCCGCGATCGGCGCCGATCGCAAGCGCCGTGCGCAACACGTCCTGGCACGGCGCGTCGCCGCAGGACACGGCAATCACCTCGCTCGCCAGCCCGGCTTCCTTCATGCGCACCGCCTCCTCGACCGCGATCTCGTCGAAGGGATTGATCGCCATCTTGACGTTCGCCGTATCGACGCCGGTGCCGTCGGCACGCACGCGCACCTTGACGTTGGCATCGACGACCCGTTTGACCGCCACCAGAATCTTCATGCTCGTTCTCCTTGTTCCATTCACCATCCCATCCATGCCAACGCGAGCAGGACCAGCGCCGCGATCCATACCGTCTCGCTGACCAGCATCAGTACCGGCTTCCATCCGAGCGAGGCCAGCGCCTGGAACGAAGTCTTGACGCCAAGCGCGGCGATCGCCAGCACCAGGCAGGCGCGCGACAGCGCGTTGAGTCCCTCGTCCACCGCCGGCGGAATCAGGTGCAGGCTGTTGGCCAGCATCATCAGCGCGAAGCCCACCAGAAACACCGGCACCAGCGGCATGCGCGTGGCCTCGGCCTGCATCCGGGTGCGAAACAGCAGCGAGACCGCGATCACCACCGGCACCAGCATGGCGACGCGCGTGAGCTTGACGATGGCGGCGATCTCTCCCGTGTGCGGCGAGATCAGATAACCGGCGCCGACCACCTGCGCCACGTCATGAATCGTGCCGCCGAGGAAGATGCCAGCCGCCGTATGGCCGAGCGCGAGCACGTGCACCAGCAACGGATAGACGATCATCGCCGCCGTGGACAGCGCCGTGACGCCGACCACCGTCAGCAGCGTGAACTGCTCGTTCTCGCGCGTGCGCGGCAGAACCGCCGAGATCGCCAGCGCCGCCGACGCGCCGCAGATCGCTACCGCACCGCCCGACAGCAGGCCTTCGCTGCGCGGCCTGCCGAGCACGTGGGCGACGAGGCCGCCGCAGGCGATGGTGGAAACCACCGCCAGCAGCACCAGCAGCAGCGGCAGCACGCCGATGTGCGCGATCTGATCGAAGGTGATGCGCGCGCCCAGCAGCGCCACGCCGGTGCGCAGCAATGTCTGACTGCAGAACTGGATGCCCGGCAGGCACAGCGCATCCTGCGAGAGAAAATGAAAGGCCAGCCCGAAGAACAGGGCATAGAGCAATTGCGGGCCGCCGTAGGTAGTGGAGACGAAGGTTGCCGCCAGCGCGATCACGCTGCAGATCGTCACGCCGCGCCAGTTGCTGCGCAAGGCCGCCGGCCGCCAGACCGACAGCAGGGCCAGCGACCGTTGCTGCCACGTCCACGATGGAAGACTCTTTTCTTTCACGCCATGCTCGTCACGTTTGCGGTTCGACAGGCGTGCACCGGCCCCGATGCGGCACGCACCTGTCTGAACATTTCAATGGAATGGGCGACCGGAAGCCGCCCGCGGATGACTGCTACTTCTCGACGAACGCGCGCTCGATCACGTAATGTCCCTGGTGACTCATGTTGCCTTCCGTGAGTCCCCTCGATTCGAGCACGGCCACCGTGTCCTTCAGCATGGCCGGGCTGCCGCAGAGCATGAAACGGTCGTCTGCCTTGCAGAAGGCGGGCAGCCCCAGCCTGGCGAAGAAATGGTCGCTTTGCAGCAGGTCGGGAATGCGCCCCTGGTTCTCGAACGGTTCGCGCGTGACGGTCGGGTAGTACAGCAAGCGACCGGCCGCGAGTTCGCCGAGGAACTCATGCTCGAACAGTTCCTTCGCGATGCGCTGTTGGTAGGCGAGTTCGCTCACCTGCCGGCAGCCATGCACCAGGATCACCTTCTCGTAGAGTTCATAGACTTCGGGATCGTGCACGATGCTCATGAACGGCGCGAGGCCCGTGCCGGTGCCGAGCAGGTAGAGATGCCGGCCCGGCAGCAGGTTCTGCGTCAGCAGCGTGCCGGACGCCTTGCGCCCCACCAGGATGGAATCGCCGACGCGAATATTCTGCAGGCGCGAGGTCAGCGGGCCGTCCGGCACCTTGATGCTGAGGAATTCCAGCGTCTCTTCGTAATGCGGGCTGACCATGCTGTAGGCGCGCATCAGCGGCTTGCCGTCAACCTCGAGTCCGATCATCGCGAACTGTCCGCTCTGGTAGCGGAAGCTGGCCTCGCGCGTGGTCGTGAAGGAAAACAGGCGATCGGTCCAGTGATGGACGGACAGCACTTCGGCCTGGTAAAAATTACTCATCTTTCCACCCTTTCATCAATGCCTGCGGGAAGTCATCAACGCCTTCGGCGGCACGGCCGTCGGCAATGCGGCGCAGGTAGGTCCACGGATAGATGCCGCGCTCGTGGCCGTCCGAGAAGAACAGCTGCACGCCCATCGATCCCAGCAATTCGATCTTCAGCAATGTCACGCCGGCATCCACCGGCGGCACGTCGTCGAGCGCGCGGCGCACGCTTTCGCAGACGCTGCAGCGGCAGGACTGGCGCAGCACCTTGTACGGCACCGCGGCCTGCAGGTCCGGCCACTTCATTTCCAGCCGGCACGCCCTGGGGTCGAGTTCGAGCGCGTAGGGATACGGCACTTCCTGCACATCGGTCTCGTCGCACACCGCGCTAGAGGACATGGCGCACTCCTTCCGGCCCGATCTCCATGCTCAGCCCTTCGCAGCCGCCCTGCGACAATTCGCCGCCCATCGCCGCCAGACTTTCCTCGCGGATCAGCCGCTTGATCTGGCGGATCAGTGCCGTGAATTCCGGCGTGTCCATCATCTCCGGCTTGCGCGGACGCGGCAGCGGCACCACGATCTCGGCCTTGACGCGGCCCGGCCTCGCCGTCATCACATAGATGCGGTCGGACAGGAAGATCGCCTCCTCGATGTCGTGCGTGATGAACAGCACCGAAAGGCGCAGGCGCTGCCACATGTTGGTCAGGATTTCCTGCATGACGGAACGCGTCTGCGAATCGAGCGCGCCGAACGGTTCGTCCATCAGCAGCACCTGCGGGCTTGTCGCCAGCGCGCGCACGATGCCCACGCGCTGCTTCATGCCACCCGACAGCTGCGACGGATAGTGGTCCTCGAACGCCAGCAGCCCGGCCAGTCCCAGCAGCGTGCGCGCCTGCGAGGTCCGCTCGCTCTGCGCCACGCCCTGCATCTTGAGGCCGAACTCGACGTTCCTGCGCACCGTCATCCACGGGAACAGCGAGTACTGCTGGAACACCACGCCGCGATCGGCACCCGGTCCGACTATGGTCTTGCCGTCCAGCGTCAGCGTGCCGCTGTTGAAGCGCGTGAAGCCGGCGACCGCGTTCATCAGCGTCGATTTGCCGCATCCGGAAGGGCCGATCAGCGAGACGAATTCGCCTGGCTGCACGTCGATGGAAACCGACTTGACCGCTTGGACCGTGCCGCTCCTGGCCTTGAAGCTGATGTTGAGATCGCGTACCTCGATATGTCCTGACAATGCGCTCATTTCTTGCCTCCCGCCGCCGCCATCCACGGCATGGCCAGTCTGGATGTGAGTTGGATCGCCTTGCTGCACAGCAGACCCAGAATGCCGATCGTGATCATGCCGAGCGCGATTTCCGCATACGAGATCAGCGAATAGGCTTCCCATGTGAAGTAGCCGATGCCGAACTGTCCCGAGATCATCTCGGCCGCGATCAGTGAAACCCATGCCACGCCCATGCCGACCGACAGGCCGGTGAAGATGTGCTGCAGCGCGCCGGGGACGACCACATACAGGATCAGGTCGATTTCCCGCGTGCCCAGACTGCGCGCCGCGCGAAACAGCACCTCGTCGATCTCCTCCACGCCATGGATGGTGTTGATCAGGATCGGGAAGAAGGCGCCGAGGAAGGTGATGAAGACGATGCTGACCTCGTTGCTCGGCCACAGCATGATCGCCATCGGCACCCATGCGATCGCCGGGATCGGACGGAAGATCTCGAGCGCCGGCATGGTCAGCGAACGGAACAGGCGGTAGCGTCCGATCAGGATGCCGAGCCCGATGCCAAGCACGCCGGCGATCGCAAATCCCATCAGCACCCGCCGCAGGCTGATGCCGACGTTGGTCAGGAAGCGGGTGGACTGATTGACCTCACGCATCTTGTCCAGCACGTCCATCGGCGTCGGGATATTGCCGAATCGCACATAGAAGTCGAGCTGATACCGCGTCGCCAGGTACCACGCCAGCAGCACGCCGCCGATCGAGATGCTCCCCAGGACGATGCGGGCCAGCGTGGTATCAAGCCAGTCGCCGAAACTGAACGGGCGTGGCGTCTCGGCTGCCGCCGATTTGCCGCCCTGGATCGCGGACAATGCGGGCCGCTGGGTCGCGGTGTGGACGGGAGCCGCCGCCGGATTCATGGGCGGGTCGATTGCGTGTCGGTCAGTCAGAGCCATGATCATTTCCCCATTTTCGCCAGTACGTCCGTATAGGTAGCAACGACCGCGCCAGCCTTGCCCGCATACGCTTCGGCATCCTTCTTCAGCAGGAAGGGCACGATCTCGAGCTTGGCCGGATCGGTCCCTGCAACCGAATAGAACGCCTTGTCGGCAAAGACCTTGATGCCCAGCGCCTTGTCGAACACATACGACACCGCAATTTTCTTGCCTTCGCTCTCGTACTTCCTGATGCCCATGAAGGTGCACGCCGTCGAGCTCAGTGCAACGATGTCGCCGCCCTCGATCCAGATTTCGCCGGCTTCGCGCGGCCGCGTGATGGGCTTCTTGCACACCGGGTCGATGCCGCCGATGTCATAGTTGGCCAGCGTCTGCTTTTGCGCGTCGTAGTCCTGCCCGCGCTCCTTGAAGGCCTGCCGCACGTAGGTTTCGTTGACCCAGCCATCGACATCGAACTCCTTGACGCGATTCATTTTCTTCAACACGCCGTAGGCCGTGCGAACCGAGTCAACCAGCATCGGCTTGATCGAAGGGTCCAGCGTATGGATGCCGCCGGGGCCAAGGAAGATGTAGGCGACCTCCTTCTCGATCTTGGTCCATTCCTGGATTTTTTCGGCCGCCAGCTTGGGATTCTTGCGCACCCAGTCGTCGGCTTCCATCATGGCCTTGATGTAGGCCACCGCGACTTCCGGATACCTAGCCGAAAAGTCCTTGCGCATCACGATGCCGTGAAAGGTCGGGATCTTGGTTTCGGCGCCGTCGAAGATCTTGCGGGCAAAGCCGCGGTACGGCAGCAGCTCGGCGAACGGCACAAAATCCGCATGCGCATCGATCTTCTTTTCCTGCAGGTTGGTGGTACCCACCTCGGGACTCTGGCTGACCAGATTCCAGTAACCATCGTTCCAGCCGCGCGCCTGCATCGCCTGCAGCAGCATGCCGTGCGCCGCCGAACCGAACGGCACCGAGACCGTGGTGCCCTTCAGGTCCGACAGCTGGTAGTAGGGACTGTCCTTGTGCACCACCACGCCGTTGCCGGCACCGAAGGCGTTATAGGCAATCACCGCCACCAGCTCGGTCTCGTTGCCCTTGTTCTGCTGACCGGTAGCGCCGTTCACCAGCAGCGGATAGTCGCCCATCATGCCGATCTGGATCTTGTTGGCGATCATGCCGTTCGTGATCGGCGGCCCGGAGGTCGCATTCTGCCAGTCCAGCCGAAAATCGATGTCGGCATACTTGCCGGTCTTCGGCAGGTACTTCTCGAGCAGCTTCAGTTCCTTGATGACGATGCCGCCGGTGACGGTGTTGGTGGTCGTGTTCTGCGTACCGATACCGATGGTCACGGTCTCCCTCGCCTGCGCAACGCCTGCGCACAGCAGCGCGGCCGACAGCAGGGCAATACCAGCCGCCGCGGCGCGCAGACGCCCGACGGATCGCGGGGATGAAAGAGCGGGTGATGAAAGCGAGATAGTCATGTTCAATCCTTCCTGTTTATGCACAATGAGCCACGTTGAATCAACGAGAGAACTACAGACGCACTAAGCGGCGCTTTCAAACCATCTCCACCAGATACTCCCGCTTGCTGCTCTTTTCCGCCCATGCGTCGGCTTCCGGCATGGGCTCCTTGGAACCGGTGATCAGCGGCCAGCTTTGCGCCAGCCGCAGGTTCAATTCCACGTATTCGCGCTGCGCCTCCGGCAGATCCTTTTCGTCAAAGATCGCCTCCACCGGGCACTCCGCCACACAAACGCCGCAGTCGATGCAGACATCGGGGTTGATCACCAGGAAGTTCGGTCCTTCGTGAAAGCATTCCACCGGGCACAGGGCCACGCAGTCCGTGTATTTGCAGCCGATGCAGGCTTCGCCAACGACGTGTGTCATCACGCACCTCCATTCAGGCGGATGCTCGCCATGGCAAGCTTGGACAGCTTGCGCACGTCGGAATCGGCGTCGGTCAGCGCATGCTCGAGATGCGGCATCGCGCGTTCGTCGCCGATCTCGCCGAGCGCAATCACCGCCTCCTTGCGCAGATTGCTGATCGGATGCACCAGTGCATCGCACAAGGCCGGCACCGCGGGCCTGGCCTTCAGCTTGCCCAGGCTGCGTGCCGCCTTGACCCGCACCTGCCAGAATTCGTCGTCCATCACCTTGACCAGATCGGGAATGCCGCGCGACAGACCGAGCTTGCCGATGGTGGTGGCAGCCTCTTCGCGTACTTGCCAGACCGGATCGGACAGCACGCGGCTCAAGGTCGGCTGGATGCTGACTTCGGAGGAATAGCCGAGCGCGCCGATGGCGATGCGGCGTACCTCGGGATCGGCATCGTTGGCCGCCGCATTGGTCAGTACGCCGATTGCCTCCGGCTTCTTCAGATAGCCGAGGACGCCGATCGCCTCCCGGCGCACGCCGGCATGCGCATCGCCGATAGCCGCCATCGCAGGCTCGAACGCGGCTTCCGAGCGCAGCGCCTTGATCGCATGCAGCGCATGGATCTTCACCTGGGAATCGCTGTCGCCCAGATACGGCAGCAGATACGACGCCGATGCGGCTTCCTTCAGCTCTGCCAGCGTCAGCGCGGCGGCCCTGCGCACTTCCTCGTCGCTGTCCTTCAGCAGGGGCACCAGCGCTTCCAGCACTTCGGGTTCTTCGTATCCTTCGATGGCCTTTGCCGCTTCCAGTCGCACGGCGGCGTCAGGATCGGACAAGGCCGCGATCATCAACGGCACGATGTCGTCTTCCTCCTCGGTATAGGGAAGATCGATCACGGCGATGCGGCGTACCGCCGCGTCCGGGCTCTTGAGTCTGTCGTGAATGCTCATGGCGATCATGGCCGGCTCCTAGCGCAGCAGATAAGGGATGTTGACCTGCACCGCACCGGTCGGGCAGTCCTGTTCGCACGGCATGCAGTACCAGCATTCGTCGAACTTCATGAAGGCCTTGTTCGACACCATGTCGATCGCCAGCACGTCCAGCGGGCACACATCGACGCAGACGGTGCAGCCCTTCTCCGCGATGCATTTGGATTGGTCGACGACGACCGGCGCCTGTGTTCTCGTCGTTGCAATGGTCATGATGATTTCCTTCCTTTAGTTGGCCTGCTTGCCGCCGGCGACACGCAGACGTTGATAGGCGGCCTTCTCGTCGTCGTTGAGTTCGACGATGTAGGGTTCGATCTCGCGCTTGCGGAACGCCATCCTGCCGTTGCCGTCGCTCTTGACGTTGGTATGGCAGAACCAGTTTTCGTCATCCTTTTCCGGATGATCGACACACAGGTGATAGAGGCCCCAGCGGCTTTCCTTGCGGAACAGCGAGGAGCGCGCGGCCAGTTCGGCGCAGTCGCGGATGGTGTGGGCTTCCATCGCGCGCATGAGTTCGTGCGGGTTCTCGGCGACCATGTCGTTGAGGTCTTCGCGGATTTCGCCGAAGCGCTCGAGGGCGATTTCCATCTTGCGCGTGATCTTGGGCGGCTGCAGATAGTCGTTGACGATGCGGCGGGTCTTGTACTCGACCTGGAACGGCGTCAGTCCCTCGCTGCGCGACAGCGGCGCCATGATGCGCTTGCGCTCGGCTTCCACCATGTCGGTGTTGATGACCGGCTCGCTCATGCCCGACACGTAGTCGGCCGCGTTCTCGCCGCAGAACTTGCCATAGACGAAGGCGCCCAGCATGTAGTTGTGCGGGATGCTCGCGCAGTCACCTGCCGCATACAGGCCGGGAATCGAGCACTCGCCCTTTTCGTTGGTCCAGATGCCGGATGCGCTGTGGCCGCTGCAAAAGCCGATCTCCGAGATGTGCATCTCGATCGCCTTCTGGCGATAATCGTTGCCGCGCCGTTCGTGGAAGCGGCCGCGGCTCGGCCGCTCGTTGGTGTGCAGGATGTGCTCGATCTCGGCAATCGTTTCCTCGGCCAGGTGATCGAGCTTGAGGAAAACGGGACCACGGCCGCCTTCGAGCTCGTTGTAGAACTCGAGCATCATCTGGCCGCTCCAGTAATCGCATTCGATGAAACGCGCGCCCTGCGAGTTGGCCGTGAAGCCGCCAAACGGGCCGGTCACGTAGGCACAGGCGGGACCGTTGTAGTCCTTGATCAGCGGATTGACCTGGAAGCACTCGAGGTTCGTCAGTTCGGCGCCGGCGTGGAAGGCCATCGCATGGCCGTCACCGGTATTGGTCGGGTTCTCGTAGGTGCCGAACATGTAGCCCGATGCCGGCAGGCCGAGACGACCGGCCGCGCCCGTGCACAGCACCACCGACTTGGCCTTGATCACGTAGAAATCCGCGGTACGGCAATCGAAGCCCATGACGCCGGCGATCTCGCCGTTGCTGCCGGTGATCAGGCGCGTGGCCACCACGCGGTTGGTGATCTCCACACGCTGGCGCTTCAGCTGGCGATAAAGGACCTTTTTCATATGGTGTCCTTCCGGCATCGGCAACACATAGCTGCCCAGATGGTGCACCTTGCGCACGGCATAGTCGCCGGTCTCGTCCTTCTCGAACTTCACCCCCCAGCGGTCGAGCTCCTCGATCATCGCGAAGCTGTTGCTGGCGTATGCAAACACGCCCTTCTGGTCAACGATGCCGTCATTGGCGACCGTGATTTCCTTCGTATATTGCTCGGGCGTCGCATGGCCGGGGATCACCGCATTGTTCAGGCCGTCCATGCCCATGGAGATGGCGCCGCTGCGCTTGACGTTGGCCTTTTCCAGCACCAGCACGCGCAGCTTTGGATTCTTTTCCTTGGCCTTGACGGCCGCCATGGGGCCGCCGGTTCCGCCCCCGACGATCACCAGGTCGTATTCCAGTTCGATGGTGTTCATATCTGCCTTTCCAGTGAGTGATGCGACGCCACGCTGTCCTGCATTGCCTCGCCACAACAAAGACGAGCAAACGGTCAGCGATGAAATATTCGTGTCGAATCACAACGTCCGCACAATCTCGTCATGACTCGTCATAACCAGTTGAGCAAAACGTATGCCAGCGGATTTTCAGGCTTGGCGGCCCGGTTTACGGGCCATATGCGGGAGAACTGCGGATGGAGAGGGAAAGGAATGGATCATTGTGGGGATCGCGACCAGAAAAGGGACCCGATTCAGTGAGACCGAACGATCCAAAATCGCGCAAGATGATGCCAACGTCACGCATCTTTCCTAAATTGAGGATGATTCTCATTTTTATCAGCGCAGCACCTTCAGCTTGTACTTGAAGCTCTCGGCGCGGTAATGGATGTACTCGAATACCAGCGGACGATCCTCGCTGGCATAGGTCAGCCGTTCGATGCGCAGGATGGGCGAGCCGGCCTGGACTTTCAGGCGACGGCCAATTTCCTCGTCGGCAGCGGTCGCATCGATCTCCACATCGGCCGAATGCAGGCGCTGCCCCAGTTCGTTTTCCAGCAATGAGAACAGATCCTTGTCGCGCAGGTTCTTTTCGGTCAGACGCGAACCGATATCGTGCCGCACCCATGAGTGATCGATGGAGATCGGCTCCCGATCCAGGTAGCGCAGGCGGCGGATTTCGGTCACCGTGTCACCCTCGCGCAGGCCGAGCTTGCCGCACACCAGCGCGCTGCCCGCCATCGTGCGCAAACCCAGGACTTCCGAAAACGTCTCGTGCCCCAGATAGCGCACGGCCTCGCCAAAGCCCTGCAGATGCGTGAGTTCCTGCGACACGCTGGGCCGGGCGACGAAGGTCCCCTTGCCATGCACCTTGAACAGAAAACCTTCCTTCTGCAGATCGTTCATGGCCTGGCGCACCGTGATGCGGCTGACGCCGAAGGCATTGATCATCTCGCTCTCGGAAGGCAGTTTCTGATGGGCGACATAAGTGCCATCGATGATCTTGGCCCGCAATGCCTCCTTGATCTGGGCATACAGCGGGACGGTGGAAGACGGTGGCAGCGGCATGATGATTTTCGGATTGAAGCACGCGGGGATGCGACTCATTATAGAGTCAGGCCGGCAAGGTGAGTAGATCGCAGGCCAAACGGAAGCCTTGTTCCGTCATCGCCGCATCTGCATCGCCTGCTGCCTGCGTCCCAGCCACACGCCGTTGAGCATCCACGCGAACGCCAGCGGCAGCGCGATCAGCGACACGCCGACCATGCCGAAACCGAGCGCGCCCAGCAGCGCATACGACCAGCTGCCGAGCTGATCGCCCAAACGATAGACGACGGTATCGATGACGTTCTTGGCCTTGTACTTGTCCTCGCGCGGCAGCACCGTGAACAGCAATTCGCGCGTCGGCCGCGACAGGCCGAAGTTGCCGACGCGCCGCAACACCTGGAATGCCACCAGCACCGCCAGGACCGGAAACGCCGCGAAGACGCCGAATCCGAGCAAGGTCAGCGCCGGCAGAAAAGCGGCCGCCACCGTCACGCCGAACACGCGCAGCAGGCGGCCGGTCAGGAACAGCTGCACCAGCAGCGTCAGCGTATTGACCGTCAGATCGACGGCGGCAAAGAAGGCCGTGCGTTCGGCATTGTCGGCAAACGCATCGCGCGCGATCGTCGCCTGCTGGAAGTAGAGGAACGTCGAGGTGATCGAATAGGCGAGCATGTAGAAGCAGATGTTCGCCAGATAGGGCGAGCGCAACGTGTGCGTGATGCCGGCCAGGATGCCGCCGCCGATCGCCTGTTCCTCCGCATCCCGCGCCGCCTGCGCGGACCGGCCATGCAGCGCGCCGGCCGCTGCCAGCGTGCGCGCCACGCACAGGATCGCCAGCGCCAGCAGCAGGGCCGCGCACAGCATCAGCGCCGGCAGAGGCAAGGCGCGCGCCATGGTCGCGGTCACGCCAGAACCGGCAATCGCACCGACGCTGGCCGCGGCTGCCAGCCCGCCAAACAGGCGCTTGGCCCGCACCGGTTCGAACAGATCGGCCATCAGCGCCCAGAACACCGAGACCACGAACAGGTTGAAGACCGACAGCCAGATGAAGAAACCACGGCCGATCCAGACCTGCTGCGGCGCGGACGCCAGCGCGAACAGGAACGCAAACAGCACCAGGTTGGAAATGAAGAACAGATAGACCAGCGGAATGAAGCGCCGCCGCGGCAGCGCCCGCACCAGCGCGGCATACGCCGGCGTGACCGCCAGCATCGCCAGCAGCGTGCCGGTGAACAGCCACGGCAGGTTCTCGACACCGCCGGCCACGCCCAGCATGTCGCGCACCGGCCGCAGTACGTAATACGCCGTCATCAGGCTGAAGATGCACAGTCCGCCCCACGCCAGCAGCCTACCCTCGCCCGGCCGCACATCGAGCAGGCGCGTGATGTATGCCTGCCACCAGGCAGTGCGCTTGCTCGTCTGGATGCCGGAATCGTTCAAGCCCATCCTTCGCAAAACATGCATGCCTGACGGGACAGGCATGCTAGTCGTCGGATACCGGCGCAACAACCGCACCGGACGGATTCGGCCATCCTCACACAGAATGCCGCGCCGTGCATGCGGGCTTTGCAACGAACGATTGCACCAAATGAAAAGCCCTCCGTGTGACGGGAGGGCTTTTCATTCAGGTGTGCAACAGAGCCGCAAGTTTGCGTGCAGCAAGAACGTCAGAACGGGATATCGTCATCCATGTCGTTGAAGTTCGATGCCGGCTGGCGCGGTGCCGGACGGCTGGCCGGTGCGGCGCTCTGGCGCGGGGCCGGGGCGCTGCTGCCGTAGTCGTCATCCATGCCGGCGCTGCCGCCGGCGGAACGGCCGCCGAGCATCTGCATGGTGTCGGCGATGATTTCGGTCGTGTAGCGCTCGACGCCATCCTTGTCTGTCCACTTGCGCGTCTGCAGGCGGCCTTCGACATAGACCGAGGAACCCTTGCGCAGGTACTGGCCGGCGATTTCGGCCAGCTTGCGGTAAAAGGTGATGCGGTGCCACTCGGTGAGTTCCTTCTTCTCGCCGGTGTTCTTGTCCTTCCACGATTCGGACGTGGCGACGGCGATGTTGGTGACGGCATCGCCATTGGGCATGTAGCGCGTTTCAGGATCGCGGCCGAGGTTGCCGACGATGATGACTTTGTTGACAGATGCCATTGATTTCTCCGATTAGACGGCGGCGGGACTGACGGCGCCGCGCCGCGGCAGGTTTTTCATGTTGGCAGCAATTATAAGCCAGCCGATGCAGAGCACGGCGCCAAGCAGGAATACGGCAGCCGGCCCCGCGAATTGCACCAGTATGCCGCCGAGTGCGCCGCCGCAGAACAGGCCCAGCGACTGCAGCGTGTTATAGACGCCGAGCGCCGCGCCCTTGCCTGCCGGCGGCGCCAGACGCGATACCAGTGACGGCTGGCTGGCTTCCAGGATATTGAAGGCGACGAAGAACAGCAACAGCAGCACCAGCGGCGCCCACCATCCGGGCTGCGGCTGCGACAGCAGGCGCCACATGCCGAGCTGCACCAGCAACAACAGCGCGATGGCACCGAGGAAGACCTGCTTGGCGCGCCCGCGCTTTTCTCCAGTCAGCAGCGGCGGCAGCATCAGCACGAACGAGAACACCATGACCGGCAGGTAAATCTTCCAGTGTTCGGCCAGCGGCAGATGCATGATGCGGATCAGGGTGGCGGGCATCACCACGAACATCGCCATCTGCACCAGATGCAGCACGAACACGCCGTAGTTCAGGCGCAGCAGTTCGCGGTCGGCCAGCACCGTGCGGATAGAGACGCGGCCACGGGGCAGCGCCGGCGCGGGCGGCACCACGCGCAGCACGACCACGATCGCCAGCAGCGCCAGCACGCCGGTCAGGCCGAAGATACCGCCCATGCCGATCGCCTGATACAACAGCGGCGACAGCACCAGCGAGGCGGCGAACGAGATGCCGATGGAGGCGCCGATCATCGCCATCGCCTTGGTGCGCTGCTCCTCGCGCGTGCTGTCGGCGATCAGCGCGGTGACGGCGGCCGAGATCGCGCCGGCGCCCTGCACCGCGCGGCCGACGATGACCCAGACCAGGCTGGTCGCCGTCGCCGCCATGAAGGAACCGAGTGCGAACAGCAGCAGCCCGATCACGATCACGCGCTTGCGGCCGTAGCGGTCGGACGCGATGCCGAACGGAATCTGGCCGCACGCCTGCGTCAGGCCATAGACGCCGAGCGCGAGGCCGACCAGCATCGCGCTGTCGCCGCCCGGCATGCTTTTCGCATGGACCGCGAAGACCGGCAGGATCAGGAACAGGCCGAGCATGCGCAAGGCGAAGATGCCAGCCAGCGAGATGCTGGCGCGCCGTTCGCCGGCAGTCATGCCGGTAGTGGAGGAAGAGGATGTCATCAAGGCAGACCGGATTGGATACTTGCTGCAGTAACAATGACGCTCAGACAAGCCAAAAGCACACCTGGACAGGCTTTTACGGGTGCCTTCAAAACCAGCTATAGTATCAGGTTGACCCGTTTAAACCTCCCGCGCGGCTTCACAAAAATCGCGTGGCGGCCGAACCAGCCTGACTGAAAGAGTGAATGGAAGAAATTCGTATCCGGGGTGCGCGCACGCACAACCTCAAGAACATCAATCTGGACCTTCCCCGCAACAAGCTGATCGTGATCACCGGTCTGTCCGGCTCCGGCAAGTCGTCGCTCGCCTTCGACACGCTGTACGCGGAAGGCCAGCGCCGCTACGTCGAATCGCTGTCGGCCTATGCGCGCCAGTTCCTGCAGCTGATGGAAAAACCCGATGTCGACCTGATCGAAGGCCTGTCGCCGGCGATCTCGATCGAGCAGAAGGCGACCTCGCACAATCCGCGCTCGACGGTCGGCACCGTGACCGAGATCCACGACTACCTGCGCCTGCTGTACGCGCGCGTCGGCACGCCCTACTGCCCCGACCATCCGGAAAAGCCGCTCGCCGCGCAATCGGTATCGCAGATGGTGGACGCCGTGCTGGCGATGCCGGAAGACACCAGGCTGATGATCCTGGCGCCCGTGGTGGCGAACCGCAAGGGCGAGCATCTCGACCTGTTCGAGCAGATGCAGGCGCAGGGCTTCGTGCGCTTCCGCGTGCAGAGCGGCACCGGCAATGCGCACATCTATGACGTCGATGCGCTGCCCAAGCTGAAGAAGGCCGAGAAGCACACGATCGACGTCGTCATCGACCGCGTCAAGGTCAAGGCCGACATCAAGCAGCGCCTGGCCGAAAGCTTCGAGACCGCACTGCGCCTGGCCGAAGGCCGCGCACTGGCGGTCGAGATGGACAGCGGTGCGGAACACCTGTTCTCCAACAAGTTCGCCTGCCCGGTCTGCGGCTACGCGCTGCAGGAACTCGAGCCGCGCCTGTTCTCGTTCAACAACCCGATGGGCGCCTGCCCCGAATGCGACGGCCTCGGCCACATCGAATTCTTCGACCCCAAGCGCATCGTCGCCTTCCCCAACCTGTCGCTGGCCAGCGGCGCGGTCAAGGGCTGGGACCGCCGCAACCAGTTCTACTTCCAGATGCTGACGGCGCTGGCCGATTTCTACGAGTTCGACATCGACACGCCGTTCGAGAAGCTGCCGCAGAAGGCGCAGGACGTGGTGCTGTTCGGCTCCGGCAAGCAGAAGCTGCCGTTCAGCTACATCAACGAGCGCGGCCGCGCCGTGGTGCGCGAGCACGAGTTCGAAGGCGTGGTCAACAACCTGCAGCGCCGCTATCGCGAAACCGATTCGATGGCGGTCAAGGAAGAACTCGCCAAGTTCATCAACGAGAAGGAATGCCCGAGCTGCGCCGGCGCGCGCCTGCGCGTGGAAGCGCGCAACGTGAAGGTCGGCAGCGGCCGCCAGCAGCGCGCGATCTACGAAGTGGCTGCCACGCCGCTGCGCGACACGCTGTCCTTCTTCCAGAACCTCAAGCTGACCGGCGCCAAGAAAGAGATCGCCGACCGCATCATCAAGGAAATCGTCTCGCGCCTGACCTTCCTCAACAACGTCGGTCTCGATTACCTGTCGCTCGAGCGCAGCGCCGACACCTTGTCCGGCGGCGAGGCGCAGCGCATCCGCCTGGCGTCGCAGATCGGCTCGGGCCTGACCGGCGTCATGTACGTGCTCGACGAACCGTCGATCGGCCTGCACCAGCGCGACAACGACCGTCTGATCGCCACGCTGCAGCACCTGCGCGACATCGGCAACAGCGTGCTGGTGGTCGAACACGACGAGGACGCGATCCGCTGCGCCGACTACGTAGTCGATATGGGCATCGGCGCCGGCGTGCACGGCGGCGAGGTGATTGCCGAAGGCACGCTGAAGGACATCCTCAAGAACAAGAAGTCGCTGACCGCGCAGTACCTGAACGGCACGCTCGCGATCGAGGTACCGAAGAAACGCACGCCGCCCAATCCGAAGAAGCAGTTCGTCATTACCGGCGCCACCGGCAACAACCTCAAGAACGTCACGCTGGAACTGCCGGTCGGCCTGCTGACCTGCGTGACCGGCGTGTCCGGCTCCGGCAAATCGACATTGGTCAACGACACGCTATACCTGGCCGCCTCGCGCCACCTGTACGGCTCGCAGGCCGAGCCGGCCGCGCACGAATCGATTTCCGGCCTCGAGCACTTCGACAAGGTGATCTCGGTGGATCAGGCGCCGATCGGCCGCACGCCGCGCTCGAACCCGGCGACCTATACCGGCCTCTTCACACCGATCCGCGAACTGTTCGCCACCGTGCCGCAGGCCAAGGAGCGCGGCTATTCGGCCGGCCGCTTCTCGTTCAACGTCAAGGGTGGCCGCTGCGAAGCCTGCCAGGGCGACGGCGTGATCAAGGTCGAGATGCACTTCCTGCCGGACGTCTATGTGCCGTGCGACGTCTGCCACGGCAAGCGCTACAACCGCGAAACGCTGGAAGTCGAATACAAGGGCAAGAACATCACCGAGATTCTCGAGATGACGGTGGAGGAAGCGCACGAATTCTTCAAGCCGGTGCCGGTCATCGCGCGCAAGCTGCAGACCCTGCTCGACGTCGGCCTCGGCTACATCCGCCTCGGCCAGAGCGCGACCACGCTGTCGGGCGGCGAGGCGCAGCGCGTGAAACTGTCGCTGGAATTGTCCAAGCGCGACACCGGCCGCACGCTCTACATCCTCGACGAGCCGACCACCGGCCTGCACTTCCACGACATCGCCCTGCTGCTCAAGGTCATCCATCGCCTGCGCGACCAGGGCAACACGGTGGTCATCATCGAGCACAACCTCGACGTCATCAAGACGGCCGACTGGCTGATCGACCTCGGTCCCGAAGGCGGTGCAGGCGGCGGCCAGATCATCGGCAGCGGCACGCCGGAAGACCTGGCGAAGAACCCGGACAGCTTCACCGGCAAGTACCTGGTGCCGCTGCTGAAGAAGAAGTGACGATGGCGAAACACCTGCGCATCCACGGCATCGTGCAAGGCGTCGGCTATCGCGCCGGCTTCGATGCGCAGGCACGCGCACTCGGCCTCTCGGGCTGGGTCCGCAATCGCCGCGATGGTTCGGTGGAAGCCATGATTCGCGGCAACGATGCCTCGGTGCAGCAACTGATCGCATGGGCGCATCACGGTCCGGCGATGGCACACGTCGATCATGTCGACGTCAGGGAATCGGACGACAGGCAGATCGGCGCCGACAGCTTTGCGATTCGTCCCACCAAATAAGCGGCCCACAATACGACTGCCGGAATGAGTCATACAGGACAGGAAAGCGAACGATGTTCGCTTTTTTATTTTCTGCGCCAGCGCCATGCCTGTGCGCTGCGCATCGTTCCCGACTGGGTGCTGGCGGTGCACTGGCTTTTCTAGGTTTCTTCTTTTTTCAGTCTGCCATTTCTGCCAGTCGGCGAGTACAAGGTTCTTTACGATCCGGCACGTGCCAGCGGCAACTCCACCGTGAATCGCGTCCCCCGCACACATCCGCCATCGGCAGCTTCCTGCCAGCGCAATGTGGCGCCCAACCGGTCCGCCCGATAACGCATGTTGTGCAACCCCTTGCCGCCGTCCTCGCGCGCCGCTCCGGAAAATCCGTCGCCGTTGTCGCTGATGCAGATGCGCGCATGCATCGCATCGGCATCGGTCGCAAAAACGATCTCGCTGGCGCCGGCATGCTTGACGATATTGGTCACCGCTTCCTGCACGATGCGAATCAGGTGCATCGCATGCCCCGGCGTCAGCCATGGCAGCGGCGGCAGGGCTTCCGGCTGCCAGCGCAGTCGTATGCCGGCGGCGTCCAGCCGCGGCTGCAGGCGGAAACGCAAGCCGGCCAGCAATACGCTGATATCGGAACCGACCGGCTCCAGCGAGTCGATCGTCAGGCGCAATTCGTCGATCGAATCCTGCAATGCCGTCTTCAGCTGCGCGGACTGCACATCGCCGCGATCGACCATGCGCATCATGCCGACCAGCGCGCCGCCCAGGCCATCATGCATGTCCTGCATCAGCCGCTGGCGTTCGCGGCTCAGTAGATCGCGTTGCTCGACCTCGCGCAGCCTGGCATAACTTTCGGCAAGTTCGGTTTCGCGCTGCTGCAGGCGCTGCGCCAGTAATGCACGGCTTTGCTCCAGGTGTTCGATGCCGTTCAGATAGCGCTGCAGGATGATGCAGGCGAACACGACGAAGAAACCCATCTGCGCCAGCGGCAGCAGATACAGATGCTCGACGCTGATCCGATAACCGTGCAGCATCAGGTCGTGCACGCCCAATGGAATGCCTGCCAGTGCGATCAACGCCAGCAGCAGCCCGGCGTTCTCGCGTTCCCGCCATGCCGCGTACAGCGCAAACCCGCATGCCGGAATGGCGAACAGCAGTACCAGCAGGTAGACGTAGGGCGACAGGGAAACAATGGCCTCGCTGCTTTCCAGCAGTGGCAACGTCGCCACGCTGTGCAGCACGACGCTGGCAATCATGCAGCGTTCGAGCCAGCGATAGCGTCGATGACACAGGCGAAAATTGAAGATCAGGATGACGGTCGCCAGCCAGTTCACCGCATTCACGCTCATCCAGCCATACCAGGCGGCAGAAATCAGGCCGGTGTTCAGCGGCGTCACGTAATGCAGATGCCTCCCCGCAAAGCACAGCGATGCGAGGAAGCACAGCAGATACAGATGTTCATGCCGGCGCTTGTACCAGACACCGAGACAGAAAAGACCCAGCGCGAGAAAGGCGATACCGGTCGCCAGCAGCAGATAGACCTGCAATGCCGTACGCGTCTGGTAACGCCAGCCCAGTTCGGATCGCGTGCCGATCCACGCTGTCGAGAGACCGGCGCCGGCTCCGTGCACACTGTCCATCCGCAACAAGAGGACTTGCGGCCGCGTTGTCAGCTCCGGCGCATTCAGCGCTACCCACAACGGCTGGTTGAAGCCGTTCCATACCGGATCGCCGGACGAACGCCACAGCAGTCGATCGTCTCCGTACAAGGCGACTTGCCCTACCGTTTGCCAGCGCGGTAAATAGAAATACAGCTCGGACTTGTTTTTTGCCAGTTGCGGATCAAGCGTGAAGCGGTACCAGGTTGTCTGCGTCTGCAGCTCCGCCATCGCTCCCGGCGTGCGCTGCATGGCGGTGTCCGGCAAATCGACCTGCTGCCATCCTGCGTCGGGCAGCGGCGGTACTATTTTTCCTGGAACCGGCAATGACGTTTTATCGAACTGGATCAAGCGTTCGGTGCGAACGACATGCTCGGCATGCGTTGCATCCGATGCTGTAGCGTCGACTGTTGCAGCATCGGCTGCCGCAGCACATCCGCTCGCGCAGAGCAGCCAAAACAACAGGCACAGGCGGGCAATCGTCATCGTCCGCGCCGCTGCAACAGACCCTGGCGATAACCGGCATCGATCGCCTCCACCTTGGAGCAGACGCCGAGTTTCTTGTAGATGCGCCGAACGAAGGTATGCACCGTCGTGGCGGCGATGCCGAGATATGCCGCCGTCTCGATCATCGTATAGCCCAATGCCATGCGCTCCAGCACCTGAATCTCGCGCGCAGACAGACGCTCCTTCCCTTCGCACTCGCTGACCATCGGCGCCGCCCGCAAACGCCGCAGCAATTGCCGGGCGATCATCGGGCTGACCGGGCTGCCGCCGGCATGCACATTGCGGATCTCATCGACCAGCAAGGCCGGCATCGCATCCTTCAACAGATAACCGGACGCGCCGGCCTCGATGGCGGACAGCACCTTGTCCTCGTCTCCGAAGACGGTCGCCACGATCACCTCGCATGCCGGCCAGCGGCGCCGCGCGGCACGGATCACATCGATGCCGGAACCGTCAGGCAAACCGAGATCGACGATCATCACATCGGCCACTGCCGCCTCCAGCAGCGCCATGCCTTCCGCCTGCGTGGCGGCAACGGCGGCAAGGACGACGTCCGGCGCGTCTGCCAACGCATTCCGGACGGAATCGCGAAACAACACATCGTCTTCCACCATGGCCACTGCAATCATTTTTTCCGCCTCCCCGCAGAGCTTGCAGTGTAGCTGAAACCGGCATTGCCCTGCCCCTTTGCGCCGGCTCTTGTCCTCTGTTTAGGGGACAGACAATGCCTTGTCGAATCAATATAGTTCGGCGATCAATCAGCGCATCGGCCGACCGGCCGCAGGAAGGAAGACATGACCCGCAATTCCAGACATCAGGCAGATCAACCAATCTCCTTCTGCGGCAGCTCGCCAAAATCCAGACCGTTGCCATCCACCTTCGACAGCGGATTCGTCGGGGTGAAGCCGCTGTTCAGTCTTGCCGCATTTACATGCATGCTGCTGGCCGGCAGTCCGTCGCATGCGCAGACACTCGGCATTGCCTATGGCGGCGGCGGCGCTTCCGGCTCGCCCGGCAACGGCGTGGCGGCCGGGGGAATCGGCGGCAATGCCGGCGTCTCCGGCCCCACTGCGGGCTCCGATTCCCGCAGCGGCAATGGCGGCGGCAACGGCGGCACCGCCTTGAGCGGGTCGCCGGTCAGCGGCGCCAATGGCGGCAATGCCTACGATGGCAGCGGCATGGAGGATGCCGATGGTGCCGGCGGCGGTGCGGGCGGTTTCGGGATCGTGTTGTCAAACGCCAGCGGCAACTTGAACAGCAATGCCACCATTACCGGCGGCACGGGCGGCGTTGGAGGATGGGGTAGTTACGGCGGCGGCGGTGGCGGCGGCGGCGGGTCGGCGCTGTATGTGGAAACCAACTCCACCGGCACATCGTTGACCGTCAATGCTGCCATCACGGGCGGCGCCGGCGGGGTCGGCGGCACCAGCGGCGGCGGCGGCTACAACACGACGTCCGGCGCCGGCGGCAACAGCAGCGGCAGCGGTGGCAGCGGCGCCGTCGGGAATAACGGCAGCGGCGGTGGCAGCGGTGGCGGTGGCGGTGGCGGCGTTCAATTCGTTTCCACGGCATCCGGCACAACGACCATCACGAATAATGGGAGTGTCACCGGCGGGAATGGCGGGAATGGCGGCAGAGATGGCGGCGGCAATGGTCGGGGCGGCAATGCCGGCAACGGCGGCAATGGCATCGCGTTGTCCGGCAGCCAGATTCAACTGACCAATGCTGGCAGTATCGCGGGCGGCAATGGCGGTCAGCCAGGCCCGTGCGACACTTTTTGCACCGGCGGCGCGGGAAGCGGCGGAGTGGGCGGTGTCGGCCTCGTCGTCAGCGGCGGCGGCAATACCATCGTCAACAGCGGCAGCATCAGCGGCGGACTTGCTGCCAACGGCACGACGCGCGCCAATGCCATGACGCTATCCGGCGGCGGCAACACGCTGGAACTGCAAGCCGGCTATACATTCAATGGTAACGTGGTCAGCAGCAGCGGCACGACCAATGGCGGCGATACGCTGGTATTGGGCGGCAGTGCCAATACCAGTTTCGACCTTTCCCAGATCGGCCTCCAGTACCAAGGATTCAACAACTTCCAGAAAGCTGGCAGCAGCACCTGGATCGTCACCGACAGCACGGCTACAGCATGGCAGATCACTGGCGGCACGCTGCAAATCGGCAACGGCGGCACCTCCGGCGCAATCAGCGGCAACATCATCAATGACGCTTCGCTGGTCTTCAATCGCAGTAATGCATTGACATACAGCGGCGTCCTCAGCGGCAGCGGGAACCTGATCAAGCAGGGCGCAGGCATACTGACACTTTCCGGTGTCAACATCTATACGGGCGATACCAACGTCAGCAGCGGCATCCTGCGAGCCGGCTCTGCCAACGCATTCGGTGATGGCAGCGCGACAACCGTCGCGAGTGGCGCGACACTCGATCTGAATAACTTCAACCAGACGCTCGGTTCGCTCGCCGGCAGCGGCAACCTGAGTCTGGGCTCCGCGCTGCTCACCGTCGGGAACAATGCCAGCACGACCTTCTCCGGCATCATTTCCGGCACTGGCGGCTTGAACAAACAAGGCAGCGGTACGCTGACGCTTTCCGGCGCCAATACCTATTCCGGCAGCACCACCGTCAGCGGCGGCACGCTGCAAGCCGGTGCCGCGAATGTGTTCGACAACGACAGTTCTGCTACCGTCAATGCCGGCGCAACGCTCGATCTGAACAATTTCAACCAGACCCTCGCTTCGCTCGCCGGCAGCGGCAACCTGAAGCTGGGGGCGGCACTGCTCACCGTCGGGAACAATGCCGACACGACCTTCTCCGGCATCATTTCCGGCACCGGCAGCCTGGACAAGCAAGGCAGCGGCACGCTGACCCTTTCCGGCGCCAATACCCATTCCGGCAGCACCACTGTCAGCGGCGGCACGCTGCAAGCCGGTGCCGCGAATGTGTTCGGCGACAGTTCTGCTACCGTCAATGCCGGTGCAACGCTCGATCTGAACAATTTCGACCAGACCCTCGCTTCGCTCGCCGGCAGCGGCAACGTCATCCTGGGTTCCGCACAACTTGCCACCGGCAACAACACCAGTACGAATTTTTCCGGCAGCATCGCCGGCACTGGCGGCCTGACCAAAACCGGTAGCGGCGTACTCACGCTTTCCGGCGCCAACACCTATGGCGGCGATACGATCATCAGCAACAGCACGCTGCAGATCGGCGATGGCGGCACGACCGGTTCCGTGACGGGCAACATCGTCAACGACGCCGCGCTGGTTTTCAATCGCAGCGACGACCTCGCATACGGAGGCGATATCAGCGGTGCCGGTTCGCTTGCGCAGAACGGCACGGGCAGGCTCGTCCTCACAGGCACCCACAGTTACACCGGCAACACCGTCGTTTCCGCCGGCACGCTGTCGGTCAACGGATCGATCGTCTCCGCCACCCGCATCCTCAACGGCGGCATGCTGGGCGGCACCGGTACGACAGGAAACGTCCATGTGGAAAGCGGCGGCACGCTGGCGCCGGGCAATTCCATCGGCACCCTCACCATCGACGGCAATCTCTCCTTTGCCCCCGGTTCAATCTATCGCGTCGAAGCCGATGCGGCGGGCAACAGCGATCGCGTCAATGTATCTGGCACGGCGCTGCTCAACGGCAGCGTCATGGCCTTGCCGGCGTCCGGCGATTACGCGACCAACACGCGCTATACCATTCTGAATGCGGGCGGCGGATTCAACGGCACGAGTTTTTCAGACGTATCGTCCGATCTGGCCTTCCTGACCCCCGACCTTTCCTACGATGCCAACAACGTCTATCTGCGCCTGAGGCGCAACGACATCGCGTACGCGAGCATGGCCAGCACGCGCAATCAGGTGGCAACGGCCGATGCCTTGCAGCAGGCATCTCTCGATCCTTCCGGCGACATGGGCGCCGCACTCAATGCCGTCAACAATCTGTCGGCAGCACAGGCACCCGCCGCCTACGACCGGATCGGCGGTGCCGGCCTGGTCGCCCTGCGCCGGGCGGGATCGTCGTTTGCCGCAGGTCTTGGCAACCAGATCCAGGCACGCCTGAACGCGGTCGGGACAGTGGCATCGGCACAATCGATCAACGGCATGCAACTGGCGGCCAACGATCGCGTTGCCGACTTATTACCGACGCTGGCACAGGCAGACACGGAGAAGTTCACGCTGGCAGGCGGCATCCCGGCCGAGAACACGCAACACGGCTTCTGGCTGCGCGGATACGGCACGCATCAGGAAACCGATAGCGACGGCAATGCGGCAAGTACGCGACTGAAGGAAGCCGGCATCAGCGTCGGCGTGGATGCCAGAGTGCGGGATGATCTGGTGATCGGCGCCGCCTTCAGCCACGGCGATGCGGATGTGCGCGCCACCTTCGAGGAAACCGGCAAGTCGCGGGGCAATGCAGTGGCCGTCTATGCAAGTTATGCCAGCGGGCCATGGAACATCGCCGGACATCTGACACTAGCGCGCCATGCCAACAACATGCAGCGCCGCATCCAGATCGGAACGCTCGACCGTAACGCCAGCGCGCGTTTCGACAGCAAGACGATTGCCGCCTACGGAGAAGCCTCCTACGACGTGCGACAAGACGGCTGGAAGCTGCAGCCGCTGGCAGGACTCGCACTGATGCACGGCAAGACCGATGGCTTCACCGAAACCGGCGCAGATGCCTTGAATCTGCAAGTCGATGCGCAAAGCACGACCTCCATCAGGACACTGATCGGCGCCAAGGCGCTATTCGAACTGAAGAACGGCATCAGCCTGCAACCGCGCGCGATCTGGGCGCATGAGTTCGGCGACGTCAACAAGGGCATGACGGCGCAGTTGCAAGGCGCACCGACCATTGCCTTCACCACCTATGGTGTCGATCTGCCGCGCGACGCGCTGATTGCCGGACTGACCGTGGCCGGCAAACCGGGCGAACGGCTGTCGCTGTTCGCCGACGTGCAGGGCGAGTTCAACGCCAGGCAAACCAATCTGGGGTTGCTGCTGGGCTTGCGGGCAAGCTGGTAAGACCGGCGGCACTGGCATTCATATGAAAGCGAACCGCATCGGTTCGCTTTTTTTTGCCACCTGCCCCTTCACTTCGGCAAACCCAGCCACAATCCCAGCGGCACGAACACCACCGATGCCAGATTGCCGAGCAGGACGATGGATGCCACCTTGTCCGGCTCCTGCCGGTACTGCTCGGCCATCATGAAGCAGAACACGGCCGGCGGCAGTGCGGCGAACAGGTACATCTGCCCGCGCTGTTCTGGCGTCAGGCCCAGCAACTGATCGAGCAGGCCGGCCACCGCCAATCCCGCGAGCGGACAGACGGCGGCGCCGACCAGGCCGATGTGCCAGCTCTTCAGGCTGACATCGACCATGCGCACGCCGAGCGCGAACAGCATCAGCGGAATGCAGGCATCGCCCAGCATCTTCATGGCGAAGAACAGCGGCTGCGGCAACGGCACGTGGATGGCGGCGAACGCGGTGCCGAACAGCATGGCGACCATCATCGGATTGCGCAGGAACTGCCAGCGCGAAGCGCGGATCGGCGTGTCGCGCGTACCGCTTTCGAGAATCTTGATGCCGACCGAGAAATAGACGAGGTTGCAGGCCATGAACAGCGCCACCGCCGAACCGAGGCCGGCAGTACCGAAGGCCAGCACCGCCAGCGGCAGGCCCATGTTGCCGCAGTTGTTGTACATCATCGGCGGCACGAAGGTGCGCACGTCGTAGCCGAACAGCCGCGCCACCGGCCATGCCAGCAGACCCGAGCCGAGCGAGATCAGCGCCCCGGCCAGGATCAGCACGCCGTTGTGCACGAGGTCGAAATCCTTGGCCGCCAGTGCCGTGAAGATCAGCAGCGGGCACAGCACGTCCATGCTGACACGGTTGACGGCGCTCATGTCGGTGCGGACGGCCTCGCCGCGCAGACGCGCATAGCCGTAACCGAGCGCGATGATGATGAGCACCGGCAGGATGATGCCGAGGATGCGTTCGAAGATTTCCATGATGTTCCGCTACATGAAAAATGCCGGAACGGAGAAGCCCGTCCCGGCACGCGTCAGCTTACTGCATATCGCTGCTGCACGTGACGCTCAGGGGCGCGGCAGGTCGTAGCGTTCGAGGAAGCCGCAGCCATGGACCGGCAGCGCTGACGGAATGCGGTAGTAGAGCTCGGCCACCGTCTTGAGGATGCGCTCGCGATAGACCTCGTAGTTGAAGTTGGTGCCGTCCGCATACCAGAACGGCACGCCGTCGATCTCGAAGCGATGCACGGTCACCGTCGAGAAGTATGGCGTCAGGTCGGCGGCATCGATCGCGCGGCGGTCGAAGATGCGGATGGTCTTGCCCGCATAGTCGCGGAAATCGATCAGCAGATCATCCTGGCGCGCATGGAACTTGCCCTGGCCGAAGGTCGGCCAGTATTCGCCGGCGTGGTACGAGAGGATGGAAGACGGTGTGAATGCGCGCCCCATGACGATGCCGTCCTGCGGCAGGTCCTTGCGCAACGTCGCCACGATGCTGTCGGTCTCGCGATGGAACACGATGTCGTCGTGCAGCGTATGGCCCTGCCACAGCGAGGTCGGCAGCAGGATCAGTGCCAGCAGGAACAGCAGCGGCGGCACCGTGTAGAGCGCGGTCCAGATCGCGTAGCGGCGCAGGTCGCGCGCACCGGCCACCATGCCGAGGAACAGGAACACAAAGGGCATGAAGCCGAGCACCCAGTGCAGGCCGATCGACTTCTCCATCGAAAGGATCAGGAACAGCGCGAACGGCACCACGAACAGCACCACCAGTGCGCCGTGCTGCCACAGCGCGCGGCCGGAACGCACGATGCGGATCAGCGCCCACGGCGTGATCAGATAGACCATCATCGCCAGATACTGGCCGACGGTGGCCAGCGACCATTGCGCATCCTCGTTGCGGTTGATGAGGTTGAACATCACGTTGGTCCAGCAATGATGCGCATTGAAGACGACGGTGATGGCGAACAGCGGCGCCGAACACAGTGCGATGATGATCAGGTTGATCCAGCCATTGCGCGAACGGCACAAATAGACGAAGTAGGCGATCGCCAGCAGGCCGGCGAAGTACTTGGACAGCAGCGCGCCGCCGAGGAAGACGCCGGCGGCCGCGAACCACAGCCGCTTGCCGGACAGCGTGCCGCGCACGAAGCTGTAGCCCGACAGGAACGTGAAGAAGATCAGCGGCGTATCGGTGGTCACCAGGTTCAGCAGCAGCGTGAACGGCAGCAGCAGGAACAGCGTGCCCATCCACCATGCCGCGCCCTCCTGCGACGGCGCCATGCGCTTGAGCAGATCGACCATGCCGAGCGCGATCAGGCTCCACAGCAGCACGGTGAAGAAGCGGATCGACAACGGACTTGGCGAAATGCCGTTGAGCACGTAGAGCAGCCAGCCGACCATCGGCGGGTGATCGGAATAACCCCAGTCGGGAAACACGCCCCACTGATAGAAAAACGCTTCGTCGCCCGTCATCGGGAAGGCTGCCGCCAGCCACATCTTGAGCAGCAGGGTGACGACGAACACGCGGAAGAACACCTTGCGCGCGTGCACCGGGTCTGCGTCGGCATAGAGCGAACGCGTCAAATCCAGATTCATTCGATTCCTTGAAAACTCTTATTGCGTGCGCGGTTGCCGCACCTTGTTACTGCACACCCTATTACTGCGCTTTCATCGCCAGCACCAGCACACCGGCCACCACCAGCGCCACGCCCACGATCTTGTATACGCTGACCGATTCGCCGAGCAGGAAGATGCCGGCCAGCGTGGTCAGCACCACGCCGAGCGAGATCAGCGGATAAGCCATGCTGACCTCGAGCTTGCCGAGCACCAGCAGCCACAAGCCCGCGCTGGCGCCGAAGCACGCCATGCCGCCCCAGATCAGCGGACTGCAGAGCGCCGGCCAGATCACGGCACGCAGCCCCTGCGCCAGCGCCTGCTGGATGACCGGCGTCGACATGCCCATCTTGAGCAGCACCTGCGCCAGCGCCGTCAGGCAGACGCAGAACAGGGCCAGGCCGAGCGCGCCGAACTGGCTCATTGCCAGCCTCCGAACGAGGCGGCCAGCGCCACGCAGGCTACCAGAAAGCCGACGATCCAGCTGGTGCGGTCGGTGATCGCGAACAGCAGCGGATCGTCGTGGATTTCCATGCGCGAGATCTTGAGCCACAGGCGCATGATCCAGAACAGCATCAGCGGCAGCAGCAGCCACAGGATGTCGGACTGCGGATAGAGCTCACCGCTGTCCTGACGGTCGATGTAGAGCGCCATCAGCATCACGGCGACGAAACCGCTGGCGATGCCCATCGAGATCAGGTACGACAGATCACTGGTACGGTAGCCGCGCCCGGCGGCCGAGGTGCGGCCATCCTCGTTCATGAATTCGAGTTCGGCGCAGCGCTTGACCAGCGCCAGGCTCAGGAACATGAACAGCGACACCGCCAGCAGCCAGTTGGAAATCACCACGTCGCTGACCTCGCCGCCGGCCAGGATGCGGTGTGTATACAAGGTGGCGAGCACCAGCACATCGACGATCGCCAATTGCTTTAAGCGCGCCGAGTACAGCAGCGTCACCGTCACGTAGAGCAGCATCAGGCCAAGGAAAGGCAGCGATATCCAGGCCGCCAACAGCAGCGACAGCGGCAGCAGCACGCAGATCAGCGCGCCGCCGAATGGAATCGACAGCCGTGCCGAGGCGAACGGCCGCTGCTGCTTGCGCGGATGCGCGCGGTCCGAGGCGAGGTCGAACAGATCGTTGATGACGTAGGTGGCCGAGGCGCACATGCCGAAGGCGACGAAGGCCAGCAGCGTGATCAGCCAGCGCGCACCGTCAAGCTCGTGCGCCGCCAGCAGCGGCACGAAGATCAGCACGTTCTTGGACCACTGGTGCAGGCGCAGCGCCTTGAAGGTCAGCAGCAGCGGCACCGGACGCGGCTCGATCACCATGACCGGCGTGCGCAGCGCGCGAGCGCGTCGCACGATGGCGGCCGGCGCATTGACGACGATGACTTCCGACGCCTGCTCCCATACCGCCAGGTCGGGACGGCCGTTGCCCGCATAGGCGAAGCTGCCGCCGGCATCGGCCTGGATCGCGCGCAGCTTGGCGCTCGATTTGAGGTTGGTGGCCTCGTCGCTGCCGAGCACGGCATTGAAAATGCCGACGTGATCGGCCACCTGCTGCACCAGCCGACGGTCCGAGGCGCTGGCCAGCACCAGCCGGCGCCCGGCCGCGTGCTGCACGCGCAGCCAGTCGAGCAGTTCCTGGTTGTAGGGCAGCAGCGAGACGTCGAGCGTCACGCGCGCGGCGATCTGCGCCTTCAGATAGCCGCGCCCGCGCAGCAGCCACCACACGCAGGCGAACAGATAAAGAGGGCTGCGTTTGATGAGAAGCAGGAAGGACTCGAACAGCAGGTCGCTGTAGGTCAGGGTGCCGTCGAGATCGACATAGACCGGCGGCGCGTCCTTGTGCAGGATCGTGGCAACGGCGTCACCCTCGTCCGGCGCAGGCACCGAAGACGCGGCATGAGGCAGATTGTCGGGGGAAACGCTCAAATCACCACCTGGAAACAAGGTTTGGGGTTCGGGGACGGGCCGGGATCGTCCCGATGGCGCCGGCGGCTGCCATCTTCTTGCCTTTCATGACGAACGGCGTCCTCGCCCACCCGTTCCACGTGGCCGCGAATCGCCACTGTCGGCGTCCGCCATGGTCCGGCCGGCAATTTTCCGACTTCGGGTCGGTAGCGTCAACCTTTGCGCAGAGGGACGCCACCGTCAACCCGGGCAATCCTTGCGCAATGCGTTCGCGGACAAAGATGCCGCTGTCATTTTTATGCCGCGCCATTCTATTTAGTTTATATCTGGCAGGTTTTTTGCTTTACGAATTCAGCTATACTTTGGGAATGACCGCTCCCACAGCACCCCATTCCGATTCGCCCCCTCGCCTCGATGCCACGCGCGTCGCGCGCGCGCTGCAATACGCAGACACGACGCTGCAGATCGAGGCCGAAGAAATCATTTCCTTGAAGCAACGCATTGCCAACGACAGTGCGCCTTTTGTCCGTGCCGTCGAACTGCTGCTGCATTGCGAGGGCCGCGTAGTGGTCTCGGGCATCGGCAAGTCCGGCCACATTGCGCGCAAGATCGCTTCCACGCTGGCCTCGACCGGTACACCGGCGCTGTTCGTGCACGCGGCCGAAGCCTCGCACGGCGACCTCGGCATGATCACCGCCAAGGATGCGCTGATCGCCATCTCGTATTCGGGCGAAGCCGCCGAACTGCTGGCGATCGTGCCCATCATCAAGCGCATGGGCGCCACACTGATTGCCATCACCGGCAACGACGCCTCCAGCCTCGCCAAGCTGGCCGACGTGCACCTTAACGTCGGCGTGCAGAAGGAAGCCTGCCCGCTGAACCTCGCGCCCACCGCCAGCACCACCGTCACGCTGGCACTCGGCGACGCGCTGGCGGTCGCGCTGCTCGATGCGCGCGGCTTTGGCGAAGAGGATTTCGCGCGCTCGCACCCGGGCGGTGCGCTCGGCCGCCGCCTGCTGACCCATGTCCGCGACGTCATGCGCACCGGCGACGCGGTACCGACGGTCGGCGTCGACGCCACCGTCTATGCCGCCCTGCTCGAAATCAGCCGCAAGGGCATGGCCATGACGGCCATCGTCGATGGCGACGGCCGTGCCATTGGCGTCTTTACCGACGGCGATTTGCGCCGCCTGATCGAGAACGTGCAGGATTTCTCGAAGATGACGATTTCCGAGGTCATGCACCGCAATCCGCGTAGCGTGCAGCCCGAGCAATTGGCGGTCGAGGCGGTCGAACTGATGGAACAGTTCCGCATCAACCAGTTGCTGGTGACAGACAGCCAGCAGCGTCTGGTCGGCGCCCTGCACATTCATGATCTGACCCGCGCGAAAGTAATCTAAGATGAGCGCCGCCTCCCTGCCCGCTGCCGCCGCCAGCGCCGCCATGAACGCCGACGCCGTGGCACGCGCCGCGCGCGTGCGCCTGATGATTTTCGATGTTGACGGCATCCTGACCGACGGCAGCCTGCATTTCGGTACCGATGGCGAAACGATGAAGACCTTCAACGTGCTCGACGGCCACGGCATCAAGCTGCTGCAGCAGTCGGGCGTGGCAACCGCCATCATCAGCGCGCGCCAGTCGCCGATCGTGCTGCGCCGCGCCACCGATCTGGGTGTACAGCACGTGTTCCAGGGCGCGCACGACAAGCGCACCATCTTCGACTCCCTGCTGAACAAAACGGGCATGCAGCCGGAGGAGTGCGGCTTCGTCGGCGACGACGTGATCGATCTGCCCATCCTCTCGCGCGTCGGCTTTGCCGCCAGCGTGCCGAACGGCCACCCGGAAGTGCGCAGTCGCGTGCACTACGTGACCGAAGCCGGCGGCGGACGCGGCGCGGCGCGCGAACTGTGCGACTTCATCATGCGCGCGCAGGGTACCTATGAGGCGGCTTTGGCGCCGTATCTGGCATGAAGAATCTCCGTCCGACCCATACCCTGCGGCTGGTGGTGCTGGTCGTTCTGGCCGCGGCGCTGGCGCTCGGCAGCCTGTGGCTGGTGGAAGTCATGCGGCGCCAGACCGACAACATCCTGCCGGAAACCGCGCGCACCGATCCCGACTTCTATGTCGAGAAATTCAATTTCGTGCGCATGGGGAAGAATGGCGAGGCGCGCTACAACCTGACCGGCTCGCAAATGCAGCATTACCCGGCCGACGACTCCTATCTGGTGCAGAATCCGATCATGCACAGCTACGGCACCGACCGACCGCCGATGGTGAGCCGATCCAAACGCGCCACCGTGCAGAACAACAATACCGAGGTGCACATGTATGACGATGTGCACATCGACCGGCCGCCGTCGCCGACCTCCCAGCATTTCCAGTTGAAGACGTCCTACCTGCTGCTGCTGCCCGACGAAGACATCATGAAGACGCCCAAGGCCGTTGAATTGCGGCTCGGCGGCTCCATTCTGAATGGTGTCGGCATGGTGGCCAACAATGCAACCGGCGAATTCTCGCTGTCCGGCGACGTCAAGGGCATGTATCAGCCCGCTGTCAGGAAAAACTGAACGCCGCCTTGGCGGCGCCCAACCAGAGACATTCCATGAAACGACTTCTTTTCTCCGCCCTCGTTCTTGCTGCCCTGCTCACGGGCGCAGCAGCGCATGCCGAAAAGGCGGATTCGACCAAGCCGACCAACGTCGAAGCCAACAAGATGGAATACGACGACGTCAAGCAGATCAACGTCTTCACCGGCGACGTGGTCCTCACCCGCGGCACCATCCGCATGACCTCGGCGCGCATGGTGGTACGTCAGGATCCGGAAGGCTACCAGTTCGTCACCATGTACGCGCCGCCCAACGGACTCGCCACCTTCCGCCAGAAGCGCGATGGCGGCAACGACCAGTGGATCGAGGGCAAGGCCGAACGCATCGAATACGACGACAAGACCGAGATCATGAAGCTGTTCGTGCGCGCCGAAATGCGCCGCCTCGAAAGCGGGAAATCGACCGACGAGGTACAGGGCGAATACATTTCCTATGACACGCGTGCCGAATTCTTCACCGTGCACAACACCGCCGACGGCAGCAGCAAGGAAGGCGGCGGACGCATCCGTGCCGTGATCCAGCCGCGCAACGAGGCAGGAGCCCAATAAGATGTCGAGCAAACTGATCGTCAGCGGATTGCAGAAGAGCTATGGCGCACGCCAGGTCGTGCGCGATGTCGGCCTGCAGGTCGAGAGCGGCGAAGTGGTCGGCCTGCTGGGCCCCAACGGCGCCGGCAAGACCACCTCCTTCTACATGATCGTGGGGCTGGTGCCGTCGGACGCCGGCGTCATCGAACTCGACGGTGTCGACATTTCGCGCCGCCCCATCCACGAGCGCGCCGTGCTCGGCCTGTCCTATCTGCCGCAGGAAGCCTCGGTATTCCGCAAGCTCAGCGTGGAAGACAATATCCGCGCCGTGCTCGAACTGCAGCGCATCAACGGCAAGTCGCTCAATCGCGAACAGCTCGAACAGCGGCTCGATACATTGCTGGCGGACCTGCAAATCGAAAAGCTGCGCGAGAACCAGGCCATGTCGCTGTCGGGCGGCGAACGCCGCCGCGTCGAGATCGCGCGTGCGCTCGCCACCAATCCACGCTTCGTGCTGCTCGACGAACCGTTCGCCGGCGTCGATCCGATCGCCGTCATCGAGATCCAGCGCATCGTGCGCTTCCTGAAGGAACGCGGCATCGGCGTGCTGATCACCGACCACAACGTGCGCGAGACGCTCGGCATCTGCGACCGCGCCTACATCATCAACCAGGGTGCGGTGCTGGCAAGCGGCCGTCCCGACGACATCATCGAGAACGAATCCGTGCGCCGTGTCTATCTCGGCGAACACTTCCGCATGTAATCGGGAAGACAGGGGCTCATGAAGCAATCGCTGCAATTACGCGTTTCACAGCATCTGGCGTTGACACCACAACTGCAGCAGTCGATCCGGCTGCTGCAGTTGTCGACGCTCGAACTGCATCAGGAGCTCGAACAGATTCTCGCCGAGAATCCGATGCTGGAACGCACCGACGATCCGCTCGATCATGCCACCCGCCTGCTGGCCGACGGCGCCATCGGTGCGCCTGGCGTGGCCGGCGACGGCGCAGGCGATGCGCCGGCGCCGGCTGCGGATGGCGAAGCCAGCTACGAAGCCGGCGATGCCCCCGAACAGGCTGCCAGCGAACCCGACTGGAGCTTCGACGATGTGGCGCGCACTTCCAAGGCACCTGAAGATGACGACGGCCGTCCGCAACTGGAGGCACATGAAGTCACCCTGCGCGAACACCTGCTCGAACAGGTTTCGCTGACGGTACGTGAGTTACGCGACCGCGCGCTGCTCGAACTCATCATCGATGCGCTCGACGACAACGGTTATCTCGAGGAATCGCTGGAAGAAATCCACGCACGCCTGCCCGAGGAGCTCGAGATCGAGCTGGAAGAACTGCACATCGCGCTGACGCTGCTGCAAAGCTTCGATCCGGCCGGCGTCGGCGCGCGCAATGCGTCGGAGTGCCTGGCGCTGCAGATCAAGCGCTTTCCGAAGGTGCCGTTCGTCACACGCCGCATGGCGCTGGAAATCGTCGAGCATCATCTGCCGCTGTTCGCACAGCGCGATTTCAACAAGCTGCGCAAGGCACTCAATTGCGACGACGAAGACCTGCGCGAGGCACAGGCCGTCATCAAGCAATGCAATCCGCATCCGGGAGCACCCTTCGCGGGAGACACATCCGACTACGTGGTGCCCGACGTCATCGTCAAGCGCACGCGCAACGGCTGGCAGGTCATGCTCAACCACGACGTCATGCCGCGTCTGCGCGTCAACAGCATGTACGCCAATATTCTCAAGCAAAGCAAGGGAGAAGGCTCGCTCGGCGCGCAGTTGCAGGAAGCCAAGTGGCTGATCAAGAACATGCGCCAGCGCTTCGATACCATCCTGCGCGTGGCGCAGGCCATCGTCGACCGTCAGCGCAATTTTTTCTCGCACGGCGCGGTCGCCATGCGCCCTCTTGTCTTGCGCGAAATTGCTGATACACTGGGTTTACACGAGAGCACCATTTCTCGGGTGACCACGCAGAAATACATGCTGACACCGCACGGAATGTTCGAGCTGAAATATTTCTTCGGCAGCCACGTGGCAACGGAAACCGGCGGAGAGGCATCGTCCACTGCAATACGCGCATTGATCAAGCAACTGATAGGAGCCGAAGACCCGAAAAGCCCATTTTCCGATAGCAAGATTGCAGACATGCTGGCGGAACAGGGAATGGTCGTCGCCCGACGCACCGTCGCAAAATATCGCGAAGCCCTGAAGATTCCTCCGGTCAATCTGCGCAAGTCGTTGTAGATAACGTCCTTTGCAGTTTTTGTTCTACCTTGCTGTGTTCCCGCAGCCTCAAGGTGCGGCGAACCTCCAGTGAGTTCAAATAGGAGCACTCTGTATGAACCTCACCATCAGCGGACATCATCTCGAACTGACTCCAGCCATTCGCGAGTACGTGCATGGAAAACTGGAACGCATCAAACGACATTTCGATCACGTCATCGACATTGCCGTCATCCTGACGGTCGACAATCTCCCAGAAAAAGAGAAACGCCAACGGGCGGAAATCAATCTGCGTGTACGCGGCAAGGACCTGCATGCGGAAAGCATCGCAACCAATCTGTATGCCGCCATCGATACCCTGATCGACAAGCTCGACCGCCAGGTGATCAAGTACAAGACCATGCAGCAGAAACACCAGCACGACACCATCAAACGCATGCCGGATGCATCGGAGGCAGCCGCTTCCTAGGAAGGGGAATCAGGCCCCAGAGGCCAGCGGAGACAAGGGGCGCATGATGCGCCCTTTTTCATGAACTGGCAGGTGCGAAAGAGCCGATCGGCATGACGCTTTCATTGTCCACCTGCCCGGAAGATGCCTTTACCAGCAGATACTGCATCTCGATCAGCATCCGGCTCGCCACCTTCTCGCCGTGTCGTTCCGCGGGATGAAAGTGCATGCCACGCAGCGCTTCCCGTGCCGACACATCGAAGCCTGCGGTCGCCGCAATCACGCGAATCTCTTCCACAACACCTTCGGCATCGATCAACAGCTCCACCATCACTCGCCCCTGGCGGTTGGCGTCATAGGCTTCCTTCGGATAGACCGGCAACAGATTCTGCCGCGCCTTGACGCGCCGCTGCACATCCGCCGCGCCGTAATAACGCGAGTCGGCGGCAGGTTCCTGCAGGTATTCGGATGCGTCGAATCCCGCGCTCGCGAGACGGTCATACAACAGCTCCTGGACTTGCAGGATCGGCAGCATCAGCACCTCGCCCGGCACCACCGCGTCCGAATGCATGCCGCTCGCGGGTTCTTGTTCCATGTGCCGCACTGCGCGCGCAGCCACTGGCGACGATGATGATTCGGCGGATGCCGCTTCGTTGCCACTTCCTGCTGCTTGCGCGGAGTGCGAGACGGCCGCACGAATGAGCGAGACTTCCAGCGGCGCCACGGTATCCTGCACCGCGACAGCGGGGCGATAGGCACCATGCACCAGCCCCGCATGCACGGCTGCTGACAGGATCAGGAACAGCAGGCCCGCCTGCCTGTTCGGCGTGAAGAATCGCATTGCTAACGCCAGCAGTAATCCACGCTCTCCGAGCCGCTTTCCCCCTTGACGCCTTTGTGGGTGAAAGTCAGATTGCCGCATTTGGCATCGGCAATTCGGGGGGTGCCCGTGATGCGGAACCCGTCATCCTGGGAACCGCCGGCTACCTCGGGATCGATCCTCAACCCACAGGCGCTGGAGGCGGCGCTATTGCCCGAGAAATTCCAGCCGCCGATATCGTTGAAATTGGCAACGTACTTGTTGTTCACGGTGTAATACCGCTCCAGCAGATTGGCAGTCTGCAGGATGGCCGAGGCGCACTCGGCGCGCCGGCCCTTGTTGACGTATTCGACATAAGAGGGATAAACGATGGACGCCAGAATGCCGACAATGACCACCACCACCATCAGTTCGATCAGGGTGAATCCGGCGTTCGCTTTCTTCATGGTGTTTCTCCGGTATGGGTCACGGTTGTTCATTGCATGATCTCGCGCCATGACAGCCGGCCGCTCGAACTCGAATCGGCTTCGCGCACGCTTTCAAGGTCCGGGCCCGAGAATATCTTGTGTTCCTGGCCTTCCTGCCCCTTGATGATGGTCGGGAACGGCACCAGGCCGTTGAGTTTGCGTCCGCCCACGACGTTCAGTGTGTCGTTGTAGAGCAAGCGGTCGGCATCGTTGATGACGCCATCGCGGTTGACATCCAGTGGCGAGCTGTCGAGCGCGCCGCCGGTCACGGCATCGAGCTCCATCAGCCAGCTTCCGCCACCGGAGGTACAGACGTTCTCGGACGGCACGATGGTGGTGAAGATGAGCCTGCCGTTCCTGACGACGGGGTTGTAGATCACGCGTTCGCCCTGGGTGCTGAGGTCCATGTACCAGCCGCGCGCGCGTGGCGACACATCGCCATAGACGACGCTTTCATCCGATGTCAGACGATAGTCAATGTTGCTGACCGTCAGTTCGGCGATGATCGATTGCTGGACCAGGCTGCTGCGATCGATGGTCGGGGTAGTCGATGCGTTCTCGTCCCATATTCCGTAGAAGGTCTGGGCCGCGGTGGTCCGTGCATCGCCTGCCTCCAGGTAACGCCCGGTACCGAACAGCACCACGAAGCCACCGGCGGGATTGCGCACGATCTCGGGACCGGATGTGATCGGCTGCACCGCGCCTGCCGCACTGCGCGCCGAATATAACGGCTGCGCCGCTTCAGTAGTTCCGTAGGCGACCTTCCACAGCGCAGCATCGGCCGCGCGCACGTCGAACTTCCACATGTTGCCAAGCAGATCGCCGGCATAGATGTAGTCGGCCACGCCATCGACATTGTTGTCGATGACGGTGGGCGATGACAGACCGTTGACACCGCTCAGGCCTGCAAGATCGATGCGCATGTAGTCGGTGCCTGCCACCCACGATTTGCTGCCGGCTTCGCGGTCGAGGAACACGATGAACAATGCCGCCTTGCCGGTCGTGCTGTTATAACCGTTGCCGAATACGGCAGCCCAGCGGCCATTGGCCATCTTCACCACCGAGGGCCGGCCGAAGGTATAGCCAAGATTGGCATCGTTGGCATCCGTGAATTCCCACTGCACGAGGCTGCCGGCATTTTCTTCGGAGAACGTGCCCACATCCGTCACGTCCAACGCATAGAGTCCCTTGCCGCCCGCATTGAGGCCGCCGATCAGCAGCGTCTTCCAGGTACTTGCGTCAACCTTGACGTCGGCGATGGTCGGCGTGCCATCGACAAAATAGCGATGTCCGTACGACTGTCCTGTCAGTTCCTTCAGATTGGGAACCACGCTGGAGGGAATGTAGGCGAGTTTCTCGACCCCATTGCTTGCCAGGAAACCGTGCAGCATGCCGTCATTGCCGCCGACGTAGAGCATCGGCTCACGATCCTTGTGGGTATTGGCAAAGGTGAAGTAGGCGCTGTCGTCATGTCCGCTGGCCGGCTTGCCGACGAACTGCGGGTTCGAATTCACGATGTCGCCGAGCAGGCTTGATCGCCTGCGCATCTGGGTCGGACCGTTGCCTTCCTGCGACTGGTCGCCGCGAAGCCATGCCAGCCTTTGCTCGGCCTTGCTCAGGTCGGCTTCGCCCTCCGCCTGCAGCGCAAGCTTGTAGGGGAAGGCCTCGTTCCAGCGGAACGGGATTCCGGCCCGGTTCGAGTCGGGGTCGTTGTCATAGGTCACGATCACGCGGCTGCCGTGCGCCGGCATCTTCTGCGCAGCATCCCATTCCGGCACATCCGCGATCACGCCATCGAGATCGATGGGAAAGGCCAGCAGCTGCCCCGACCAGTCGGTGGCATTGAAGCGCGCCTGGTAAATGCGCGAACCGGTCTGCAGCGAGGCGGAATTGGTTGCCACCGAAGACGAGGAAGACGTCGCCAGAATCGAGATGAAGGCGCGCTCCAGCGCAGTTTCGAGCGCGCCGGGATTGGCGACGAAGAAATAGTTGTCGGGCACGCCGTCGGATCCGGGAGAGCCATCCGCGCGGCGGGTATCCCATTTGGCAGGATCGTCAGGCTTGCCGCTGGTACCGTTGAAACCGCCCCACTTGGCCGCGTACCAGAGCGGGTCCTGCAACTGTCCGCCACTGTCGCCGGTCGCGGTGTAGGTGACGGTCGTCGGTCCTTTCTGTCCACTCGCCGTTTCGCTGCCAGCGCGGCAATTGGTACAGCCCGTCACGCCGGCAATCGGATCGGTGTAATTGAAGCCGTAGGCACCCGAGTGGAAATGCGCACCATCCTTGTTGGTACCGGAAATCACGTAACCAAAGCCCTGGCCGTTGGCCGACGCCGTGGTGATCGCCTCCGTGGTCACCGATATTTCGTCACCATTGATGGAATAACTCAGGATGCCCCACACGTCCTGGTCGAAGTCACCACCCTGGTTGGAATCTTCCCAGTTCACATAGAACTTGCCGCTGGTAGCCGTCTGTTCAACGACCTTGAAATCCACCAGCGTGCCGCTGGCATAGACACCTTTGCCGCCGGCATTGACGCGGTAGGACGGAATGATCTTGACCGGGTGGCCATTGACATTGATCGTGATGCTCGGCGTGTTGCTGGCGAGCTGGATACCGTAGGTCGTCACCTTGAGCGACTTGGCATCGGCCGCCGGCACCGCACTTGCCACTGTGCCGCTGGTACGTATCCGGTTTGTCTTCGCGTAATAGGCAGCACCAGCCATCAGGTAGGTGCCTTTCTGCGTCGGTGCTTCCGGGCAGATGCCGAGCGCGCCGCTCAGTCCGCTAAGCTCCTTGGCCGTACATGAACCGTTATCGGTGGTGCCATTGCTGCCGACCAGCCATTTGGAGCCGCTCGTCACCGCCTCGTCTACACCCACCCTGTCGGTCCAGGTGGCCGCCGTGGTCGATGACGCATCGCCGATGCCCGTCATGTTCATCTGGTCGCCATCGTAGGAAGACACGGCCGGATTGAAGACCAGCGTATTGAGCGGCGAGCAGTAGTTGGTGGCCGTCAGCGGGTCCTGCCATGCTTCGATGGTGAGTCCGAGCTTGTCGTCCTTGGTACCGTTTTCCGACGAGGTGTATTTGAAGGCATCGGTCGGTTGCAGACCGGCGAAGTAGCGTATCGATTCGAGGAAGATTTCGGAGATGGGATTGCCCCACGACGAACAGTTCCCTTCCGGTGCGGCATCGCCCTGGCCGGTGCCGCCGCCGGTCAGAACCATGCCTGTCATCTGGTAGTTGCAACTCTCCGAATCGGCACTTACCTCCGTGTAGCCGCCTCCATCGTAGTTGTAGCCATAGATGCGCATCTTGTTGAGGTTGTGCACGATTCCCTTCACCTCGCCGCTCGCCGCATTCGAGCCGAGCTTGAACGTGCCGTTGGAAGAGACATTGATCTCGCTCGAGAAATCGGAGATGTTGCGCCGCAGGACGCCGCCCGAGATGTTCTTCGTGTAGGAGCCGGTCATCAGGCCAAACTTCATCTGGCCGCGCTCGCCGTATGTCTGCAGCAGGCCGACCGGCTTGTAATTAAGATCGGGATACTGCTCGCATTTTTCCTTGCCGATCAGATCCGGCACGCAGACCTGGACGCGCGCCGTGTATTCCCCCTTTCCGCTCCCGGTGCCAAAGCCCTTGTCGGCGCGCTTTGGATTACTGCCGGCGGCAGCGATGCCGGAAGAAGCGGAATTGTTGGCATTGGAAGCACTGTGTTCCTCGCTCCATGTGCATTGCCAGCGTTCGTTGGAAGCCCACAATGCGTAATTGCCTTCCACCACCCGTATCTGCGGCGCATTGGTATTGGTTTGAGAGTACTTGTTGACGCCACTGCTCGAACCCGGCGTCATGTTGCAGAAAGTCAGTCCGCTGCCCACCGCGGTTGCCGGCGTGAGTTGAGTCAGATCAGTGCCGTTGTAGAACTTCGCCCATGCGTGGGCGTCGGTCGGCTGGAACGAGCGTTCGAGCACGGTGATCCCTGACCGCGTTGCCGTTCCCGAACCGGTCGCCACCGTGGCCGGCTCATCCGTCGAGCGCAGGCCGCCATACAGCAGCTTGCGCACCGCATCCATGCGCGACATCGCGACCCAGTTCAGGAAGTTGCCGCTCCAGTTGCCCGAACAGTACTTATTGGCCGTAATACTGTGCGGCACAAAGCGATTGGCCGACGTATTGTAGTTGTAGCATTTGTACGAATCGAAGTAACCGTAGTAATCGATGGAGTGGGTATAGGTGGTCTCGAGGTTGCCGTCGCCATCCAGATCGGAATAGTCGTTGTAGGCCTTGAAGTAAAGCTGGTGATCCTTGGACAGATCGATCATGACCAATGGCGGGATGTTGCCGCCCGAATAGATCGGCCGCTGCGAGAGATCCAGCTGCGCTATTGCCGGCACCGCAGTCAGCAAAAGGAACAACGCACAGAGACGCATCCTTGCGCGCAAGGATGCGATGGCACTGAGGAGAATGGACGGGAACACATTGCCTCCGATAGATGGATGCTTCATGGCTGGGGCCTGACCACTTCCTGCAGCAGGACCTGGGTGCCTTCGTTGGAACCGAAGCCGAGCGCCGAAATGCGATACAGCACCCTTACCTTGGAAGCGCCGTACTCGGCGCTCGTACTCAGGCCATCGGTGCTCCCCAGATCGGGCAGGATTTCGATCAGATAGCGCGGCGGCTTCCGCACACTGCCGGGCGAGCCGTCCGTCTTGAATGCCGCAGATTCCTCGCTGCTGGCATACTCGATGAAGAAATCGGCACCGTCGTCGTCGCGCAGGATTGCCTCCCATACCGGCTGCCCTTCCTGCGCCGGGCGGCAAAGGCCTTTTCCTGCCGCATCCTCATCGCTGCTGCAGGAACCGGCGACCGAAGGAAAACCGAAATAGCCACTCAGCTTCTGCGCCTGCATCGCGCGTGCCTGTACCAGCGCCGCTTCCGCTGCCTGAAAGGCGATGTTGCGGTCGCGATAGTTGCGTGCCATGCGCTCGTCGAGCGAACTGATGGTCGCCGCCGAGATGCCCAGCAGCATGAGCACGATCAGGAAGATGATACCGACCAACAGCGTTGCGCCGCGCTGACGGGACGGCAGCCGCAAACGAACGTATGCCGCGCGCGCTTTCATTGTCTGGGTCATGTCCATGAAGCGGCCCCGTGTCAGTTCAGCCGGTTGCGCACGCCGACCGAGAATGCAAACTGCCTGCGCATGCGCTGGTCATCGGCAGGAACGAAGACACTACCGGCGTCATCCGCAGGCGCCACGTTCTCCGGTGCATACTCGGCGCCAAAATGGTTGAACACGGTGTTGGCGGCAGTTGGATGGTTGTTGGTTGGCGTACGCATGACGAAGGACAGCATCACGCTCTTGACGTTGGCCATGTTGACCGAACCGGCCGGCCGCAGGCGATTGATGGAGCCGTCACCATCGGTATCCTCGCCGTACAGAAGCTGCATGCTCTCCACATCCGGGAACAGCTGGACCGGATCGGCAGCACCGATCCGACATGTCAGCGAAGGCACGCCGCCCACGTCCTGGATGGCAAAGGTCTGCACCACCATGCTGTCGCGTGCGACGCCGGTACCCGCGCAATCGACGATGCTGTCGTCGGGCACCGCAGAATCGTCGAGCGTGGATGAACCGTAGAAACGCACAGTGAAGGTATCGCTGGCAGCGCTTCCGTTGCCGCTGCCGTTAGTGCCGTCAAGCACCGGATCGGCGCCAAAGCTGTTGACCGTCGAGGCATCCCAGTAGCCGGCATTGCGCAGCGCGTGACTCAGCGTCTGCGTCATGGTGCGCGCGTTCTCCTGCATTCTCGAGAAGTCGTCCTGCGTCGCGTAACTGCGCCGTTGCACCAGAAACAGCGACGAGATCGCCAGCACCACCATCAGCGAAATGACGACGGCGACCATCAGTTCGATCAGGCCGAAACCGCGCATGGCATGAACGGGACCGGAGCCGGTAACGAATCGGAGATAAGGACGGCTTGCTGTCATGGCTGCAGGCTCGTGATGAAGTGAGTCGGCTTGCTATCGTCGGTGCGTTCGTTCCACCAGATATCGATCCAATAGCGGCCATCGTCATCGAGCAAGATCGCGCCGTCGCCGCTCGGCAGCACCTTGTTGGACTCGCGCCACAAGGCAAGATGCAGACGCGCCATCTGTCCCGGCGTGCAACCGTCCTCGGAGAAACAGGCGGCCACGGTATCGCCGCCCTCGGTTTCCGGCACGTCCGCCGCGGCCGCTCCCGTGTCGGGCACTTCTGTATCCGGCGTTTCGGCATCGCTGCCCGCCGTGGCGAGTTCGCGGTAATCGAAGGCTTTGTTGGCACGGATCATGTCGGCCAGCGAGGCCGCCTGCATGGTCGCCACCGTGCGCAAGCCTGCGCTGTGGCCATAGCGCAGCGTCTGCAGTTGCAGGCCGGCGAGCGCCAGCAGGCCGGTGGCGAAGACGAGAATGGCGACCAGCACCTCGATCAGCGTAAAGCCGCCCTGCGTAGAACCGTCCCGCCGACGTCGTGCGATGTCATTCATCCTCATCATCCCCGCCCTCTCCGCAGTCGGTGACCGAGACGTCGCTACGGCCGGACGTCTCGACCGAGACCAGCCGGCCGAAGTTGCCGACGCGCTCGTCGCAGACGATAAATGTCGTTGCACTGTTGACCTGCCCGGTCGAACGGAAGGAAACAGAACCGGCCGCCTCGCCAGTCAACGTCTTCGGCGCCGAAGGCGCCTCGGAAATGCGCAACAGTTCTTCACCGGGCCCACGACTGCCGTCGCGGTCGTCGTCGACGAAGACCAGCCGCCCGGTATTCCAGCCGTCGCTGCCGCAACTCGCACCGTCGGCGCTCGGACACAGCGCCACGTTGAGGTTGCGCCTGACGGCCTCGCTTCGGGCATACTGCAGGTCCGACAACAGACTGCGCGCCTGGCTGCCGAGGGCGGCGTCTTTCATGAACTGGGTGAAGGAAGGCATGGCGACCGCCATGAGGATGCCGGCGACGAGGATCGTCACAATCAGTTCGATCAGCGTGAATCCTCGGGCTCTGCCTTGCATGCCGCTCCCCGCAGAGGTTTGTTATTCGATGGCAACGATCATAATGAAAAGGCATGAGGCCCGGCACACCGCCTGTCCGGCATTTCACTCCGCACATCCGTTTTCCGCCACACATGGATAGTCACATCGCCACCAGCCGTACCGGCACCCTGGCCCAAGTGGTCCTGGACCGGCCGCAGGCACTGAATGCACTGTCGCTGGGCATGGTGCGCGATCTGTACCGCGCGCTGACCGCGTGGCGCGCCGATCCCGCCGTGCAGGCCGTGGCCATCCGCAGCAGTTCCCCGCGTGCCTTCTGCGCCGGCGGCGATCTGCGCTTCTTCCACGAAGCCTGCCGCGCCGGCCTGCATGGCGGAGCCGAAGCGCTCGAGGATTTCTTCACCGAGGAATATCGCCTCGATCACCTGATCCACCACTACCCTAAACCCTGGCTGGTGCTGATGGACGGCATCGTCATGGGCGGCGGCATGGGCATGGCGCAGGGCGGCGCTTCGTGCGTGCGCGTGGTCACGGAACGCGCGCGCATGGCAATGCCGGAGGTGAACATCGGACTCTTCCCGGACGTGGGCGGAGGCCGCTTCCTGTCGCGCCTGCCGGATCATGTCGGCCTGTATCTGGCGCTCAGCGGCGAAGCGTTGAGTGCCGCCGACGCGGTACGCATCGGCCTGGCCGATTTCCTGCTGCCGTCGGCGCGCATGCCTGCATTGCTCGACGCATTGCAGCAAGCGGGCGATGGCGATGTCCGCGCCTGCATCGCAGAGGCGGCAGTATCGGTAGCGGATGCAGACTGGATTGAAGAAGAAGGATTATCGGCAAACCGCTCCGCGATCGCGCAGCACTTTGCGCAGGACAGTGTGGCGGCGATCGCCGATTCATTGCGGCGCGACGATTCACCGTTCGCGCGCCGCACGCTGGCGGCGATGATGCAGCGCTCGCCGCTCATGCTGTGCGTGACGTTCAGGCAATTGAAGAGGGCAAGGGAACTGTCGCTCGCGGATTGCCTGCGCATGGAGCGCAGCATGATCCGGCATTGCTTCGATCATGACGAGGTGCTGGAAGGCATACGCGCCGCCATCATCGACAAGGACAGGCAGCCGCGCTGGCAGCCGGCGCATCTGGACGCCGTTACCGAGACGATGGTGGAGCGCTTCTTCGAGCCGGCATGGCCCGCGCATCTGCATCCCCTGCGCGATCTGGCCTGAACCGCCAGCCTTCCCTCAACCCATTTCGTCGATCAGGAACAACCGCTTGTGCTCGCGGATCGCGTAGCGGTCCGTCATGCCGGCGATGTAGTCGGCGATCTGGCGCGCCTGCTGCTGCACGGCGCGTTCGGGATCGCCTCCGCTGACCTGGTAGTCGGGCGGCAGCAATGCGGGTTCGCGCATGAAGGCATCGAACAGTTCGCTGACGATGCGGCGCGCCTTGCTGGTCATGCGGTTGACCTGGTAGTGACGATACAGCTTCTCGCGCAGGAATTTCTTGAGCAGCGCCGCTTCCGCCTGCATCTGTTCCGAGAAGGCGATCAGCGGAGGCGCATTGCGCACGTCTTCCAGACTGGCGACACCAGCCGCATGGATGCGGTTCTGCGAGGTGCGAATCAGATCGACGATCAGTGCATTGATCATGCGCCGGATGGTTTCGTTGATCGCGCGGCGGCCGGCGATGCCCGGATAGGCGCGCTCGACCTCGTCGCGGTGACGCGCGTAGAAATCGATCTCGTCGAGCTGGGCCGTGGTCAACAAGCCCGAGCGCAGGCCGTCGTCAATGTCGTGATTGTTGTAGGCAATCTCGTCGGCCAGGTTGGCGAGCTGCGCTTCCAGCGACGGCTGCTTCTTCTCGATGAAGCGCAGGCCGACGTCGCCGAGCTTGCGCGCATTCTTCAGCGAGCAGTGCTTGAGGATGCCCTCACGCGTTTCGAAGGTCAGGTTCAGGCCGTCGAAGGCGCCGTAGCGCTGTTCCAGCGTATCGACCGTGCGCAGGCTCTGCAGATTGTGCTCGAAGCCGCCGTAGTCCTGCATGCAGGCATTCAGCGCATCCTGGCCGGCATGACCGAACGGGGTGTGGCCGAGATCGTGCGCAAGCGAAATGGCTTCGACCAGGTCTTCGTTCAGGCGCAGGTTGCGCGCGATCGAACGCGCGATCTGCGCGACCTCGATGCTGTGCGTCAGGCGGGTGCGGAACAGGTCGCCTTCATGGTTGACGAAGACCTGCGTCTTGTATTCGAGTCGGCGGAATGCCGTGGAATGGATGATGCGGTCACGGTCGCGCTGGAATTCGGTGCGCGAGGACGGCGCGGCTTCGGCATAGCGCCGGCCGGCGGACAGTTCGGAGCGCGCCGCACAGGGCGCGAGGTGCGCTTCGATGTCCGTCATTTCATGCCGTCTCCAACGGCGACGGCAGTAGCAAGATCAGACTCATACGCATGCGGCCAGCGTCTCCAGCAGCTTGTCCTGCGGCACCGGCATGATGACCGAGGTGCCGAGCGGCTTGAGCAGGATGAACTTGATCTGGCCACCCTCGTTCTTCTTGTCGACTTCCATCAGTTCCAGCCAGCGCGCTTGGCCCAGATTCGGCGCCTTGGTCGGCAGGCCCGCGGCCTTGACCACGGCGGCGATGCGCGACCTGCTCGCCTCGTCGATGAAGCCGAGGCGGTACGACAGGTCGGCCGCCATCACCATGCCGCAACCAACCGCCTCGCCGTGCAGCCAGACACCATAGCCCATGCCGGCTTCGATCGCATGGCCGAAGGTGTGGCCGAAATTGAGGATGGCGCGCAAGCCGCCTTCGCGCTCGTCCTGCCGCACCACGTCGGCCTTGATCTCGCACGAGCGGCGGATCGCATAGGTCAGCGCAGCGGCATCGCGCGCCACCAGCTTGCCGACGTTCTGTTCGATCCAGTCGAAGAACGGCACGTCGATGATGGCGCCGTACTTGATGACTTCCGACAGGCCTGCCGCCAGCTCGCGGTCGGGCAGCGTGTTCAGCGTCAGCGTATCGGCGATCACCGCCTGCGGCTGGTAAAAGGCGCCGATCATGTTCTTGCCGAGCGGATGGTTGATGCCGGTCTTGCCGCCGACCGAAGAGTCGACCTGTGACAGCAGTGTGGTCGGAATCTGCACGAAGGGCACGCCGCGCATGTAGGCGGCTGCCGCAAACCCGGTCATGTCGCCGATGACGCCGCCGCCAAGCGCGATCAGCGTGGTCTTGCGGTCACATTTCTCGGTCAGCAGCGTGTCGAAGATCTTCATCAGGTTTTCCCAGTTCTTTTCTTCCTCGCCGTCGGGCAGGACGATCTGGGTCACCTTCTTGCCGGCCGCGGCCAACGTGAAGCACAGTTGTTCGAGATAGAGCGGCGCCACCACGGTATTGGTGACGACGGCCACGCGGTTGCCCGGAATCTTCGCGGCGACGATGGCCGGATCGTCGAGCAGCGCATGGCCGATGGTGATCGGATAGCTGCGTTCGCCGAGATCGACGTGCAGCACTTCGGAAGTGGAAGGCGGTAATGTCATGACGGTTGCCGGACCGGATGTTGGTTGAGCGGAGGCGTCCGCTGCCTGCTTGCGCGCGCCCTGGTCGAGCTGCGACAGGATGGACTGCATCAGGAATTGTACGTTAGGACGTCCGGTATCGATGATGAAGTCCGCCACCTCATTGTAGAGCGGATCGCGCACGCGCGTGAGTTCCTCGAGCGTCTTGCGCGGATCGCCCTTCTGCAGCAGCGGGCGGTTGCGGTCGTGGCTGGTGCGCTGCAGCAGGTTGCCGACGCTGGCGCGCAGGTAGATGACGGTACCGCGCTCCTTGAGCAGGGCGCGGCTGTCGGGATTGAGCACGGCGCCGCCACCTGTTGCCAGAACGATATCGTCCTGCGCCGTCAGATCGCGGATGACTTCCGCCTCGCGGCGGCGGAAGCTCGCTTCGCCCTCGATTTCGAAGATCAGCGGAATGGTGGCGCCGGTACGCGCCTCGATTTCATGGTCGGAGTCGACGAAACGCTTGTTGAGACGCTTGGCCAGCGCCTTGCCGACCGTCGTTTTGCCGGCTCCCATCAGGCCGACCAGAAATATGTTTCCTGCCACTACCGCACTCTTCCATGCCAGATGCAGACGCCGACATGGCGCTGCCTACAACCGGCATCCTACCTGATTGCCACCTTGTCGTTGAGGATTTTGGGCGTCAGGAAGATCAGCAGCTCGGTTTTTTCGTCAACGCGGCGCGTGTTCTTGAACAGGTTGCCGACCACCGGAATGTCGCCGAACAGCGGCACCTTGGCCACGTTGTTGCGCTCGGTCTGCTGGAAGATACCGCCGATGACGACCGTGCCGCCGTTGTCGATCAGCACCTGCGTCTTGACGTGCTTGGTGTCGATCGCGAAGCCGGCACGCGTCTCCGCACCCACGCTGTCCTTGTTGACGTCGACGTCGAGGATCACGTTGCCGTCCGGCGTGATCTGCGGCGTGACCTCGAGCTTCAGGTTGGCCTTGCGGAAAGAGATGCTGGTCGCGCCCGAGCTCGTCGCCTGCTGGTACGGCAGTTCGGTGCCCTGCTCGATCAATGCCTTCAACTGGTCGGCCGTGATCACGCGCGGACTCGAAATCACCTTGCCCTTGCCATCGGCTTCCAGTGCCGACAACTCCAGCCCGATGAAACGCGTGGCCGCCGCGTTGAACAGCGTCAGCGCGATGGTGCCCGGGTTGTTCGAATTGATGGCCGATGCCGGCAGGCTGACCGCGCTGTTACCCAGCGTCGGCAGCGCGCCGTTGCTGCCGGGCGCCGCCTGCGAACCGCCAAGCTGGTAGTTGCCCTGGTTGCGCACGCCGAACGACAGCTTGGCGCCGAGGTCGCGGCTGAAGGTATCGCTGGCTTCGACGATGCGCGCCTCGATCATGACCTGACGGCTGGCGATATCGGTCTTCTGCACCAGCGCGCGGATTTCCTCGAGCTTGGAAGCGATGTCGGTCACGAACAACTGGTTGGTGCGCGGGTCGACCACCGCGCTGCCGCGCTTGGTCAGGATGCTGCGGTTGCCGCCGTCGATGCCGAACACCTGCTTGAAGGCTTCTGCCTTCTGGTAGTTGAGTTGGAAGGTTTCGGTGCGCACCGGTTCCAGATCGGCGATCTGCGCGCGCTGCTCGAGCTCCAGCTTTTCCTTGGTCAGCAGTTCGTCACGCGGCGCGATCCACAGCACTGTGCCGTTCTTGCGCATATCCAGGCCTTTGGCCTGCATCACGATGTCGAGTGCCTGATCCCACGGCACGTCCTTCAGCCGCAGCGTCAGATTGCCGCTGACGGTGTCGCTGGTGATGATGTTGAGACCCGTGAAGTCGGCAATCACCTGCAGCACGGCGCGCACATCGACGTTCTGGAAATTCAGCGAGAGCTTCTCGCCGCGATAATTCTGGGTCCCCATGCCGAGCCGGTTGGGTTCCTCGCGGATCGGCTTGACCTCGATCACCAGTTGCGTATCGCTCTGATAGGCACTGTGCTCCCAGTTGCCTTGCGGTTCGATCAGCATGCGCACGTTGTCGCCCTGCTGCTGGGTGGTGATGGTGTTGACCGGCGTGCCGAAGTCAGCAACGTCGAGGCGCCGGCGCAGCACCTGCGGCAGGCTGGCCTTGAGGAAATCTACCTCGATCTTCTTGCCGACCTGGCGTACATCGACCGCGATCTGGCTGCCCGGCAGATCGACCACCACGCGGCCCTCACCGTTGTTGCCGCGACGGAAATCGATATCGCGCAGCGCATGCCGGCCAGCCGCCTGCTGCGCGGGTGCGACCGGCAGCCCAGATGCATTCACTGCCGCGGCCGGGCCGCCCGAACCATCGATGGTCACGACCACGGCATTGCCGTCGATCGCGGTGGCATAGTTGAGGGAACGCTGCAGATTGAACACCAGGCGCGAACGTTCGCCGGCCTGCACCACATTGACGTTGCGTACGTCACCCAGTCCGATTTCCTGCATGCCCTTGCCGGTCGCATTCGCCGTATCGGCGAAGTCGAGCGCGATGCGCGCCGGGCTGGTGATCGAGAACCCCATGGGCAGCGCCGCCACCGGATTCTTCAGTTCGATCTTGACCACCACATTGCTGCCCTGCTGGGTCGAGGTGATCGACTGGATTTCATTGGAGGCGGCAAGCGCCGTGCGGCCTGCCATTGCCAGGAACGCGAACGCCAGGATGCATCCCATACTTCGCACGAACTGCATACCCGAAACCTGTTTTTGATACGCCATCATTTTTGCGTCTCCTGCAATTCAAGCTTGGCTTCGCGTTCGACCCACTCGCCGGACGCGTCCTGGACTGTTTCCACCAACTGCACTTCGGATTCGGTGATGTTGATCACGCGCCCCATGTTCGATCCGACGTAATTGCCGACCTTGACCTGATGAATGATCTTGTCCACCTGCAGCAGCGCATAGGTCAGTCCAGGCTTCTGCAAGGTGCCAACCATGTGCAGGGTATCGAGCGGATAGCTTTCCAGCGGTTCGCGGCGGCGGTCGAGGTCGGGCCGGATGCCGCCGGTCTTGGCCGCCTTCGCGAGCGCAGTCTCCAGCTTGCGCGCGCTGTATGGGTCTTCGCGGCCGTTGGCCTCATAGGTGAAGGGCGTGAATTTCTTGGGTTCGGACAAGGGCTTGATCGAGACGCGACTTTGCGCACGGGTCTGATCCATCCACTGGCGCAGCTCCGCCGTGTCGCTGCCGCCGCAACCGGACAAGACGGCAAGCAGCACAAGGGTTCCTGTCAGACGAAGCGGAAAGGCGTTCATTTCTTCCGTGCTCCCTTTGCTTTTTTCTTGTCGGCAGCAGCCTTGCGCTGCGCCGCGATTTCCTCGTCGTCGAGATAGCGGAAGGTCTTGGCAACCGCCTCCAGTGTCAGCGCGCCGTCCTTGCCGGCGACCAGGTTCAGCTTGTTCAGGGTGACGATGCGCGGCAGGTTGGCGATGTCGCTCGTGAAGGCCCCGACATCGTGGTAGGTCCCGGTCACCTTGATGTCGATCGGCAGCTCGGCATAGTAGTCACGCACCACCACCTGCCCCGGCTTGAACAACTGGAACTGCAGGCCGCGGCCAAGGCCGGCCTGATTGATGTCCGACAGCAGCGCATCCATTTCGGCCTTGCTCGGCAACTGCTTTTCGAGCGTCGAGACGTACTGGTTGACCTGCTCCTTCTGCTTGCGCAGCGCTTCCAGGTTGACCGCCTGCTGCACCTTGCTCTTGTAGGCGTCGCGCAACTGCGCTTCCTGCGCCACGGCGCGATCGATGTCTTCCATCTGATCGCTCCAGTAAAAGAACCATCCCAGTGCCACCACGGCCGCTGCCACGCCGAGCGCACACAGCGCACGCGGCACGATCGGCCACTGTCCGGGATGCAGGCCGTTGAGTCCGCGGAACTGGGCGCTGACGGTTTCACCGATGTTTTTCAGGTCTGCCATATGCGATCTCTTCGGTCAGGAACGTTTGGCAGGCTTGCCTGGCGCACCGCTGTCGGTTTCGGCCGCAGCCGGCTCCATGTCACGCGGGCGGCGGATATCGACATTGACGGTGAATTCGAAGACGCGCTTGGCGTCGTTGCCCCTGCCCTGACCGAGACTGACCGAACGGATCTCGACCAGATCCGGCTTCTCGAGCCACGGAGAACGGTTGCCCAGATTGCGCAGCAGCTCGGAGACCCGCTCGTTCGATTGCGCGTAGCCGTTGAGCTTCACGCGCTGGCCGTTCTGCTGGAAAGCCTTCAGATAGACGCCTTCGGGCACCTGCTGCGCCAGTTCGTCGAGCAGATAGACCGGCTGGTTGCGATCGCTCTGCAGATCTTCGACCGCCTGCTGGCGCGCCTTCAGCGCCTCGATATCCTGCCGCAGGGTGGCGACTTCCTTGATCTGCACATCGAGACGCGCATTCTCGGCCTTGATGTACTGGTTGCGCGTTTCCTGGTTCGCCAGACGGCTGGCGAAATAGCCGCCGACCGCGGCCACGATCAACGCACCGACCACGGCACTGGCCAGCATCAATGCGACAAATGCCTGCTTGCGCTGCTTGCGCCTTTCCTCCCGGTGCGGGAGCAGATTGATACGGATCATCAGTCGAACCTCCGCATCGCCAGACCGCAAGCCACCAGATAGGCTGGCGCTTCGGCACGCAACTGCTTTTCGCGCACATTCGGGCCGAGCTGCATACCGGCAAAGGGACTGACGACTGCCGTCGATATCCGCGTGCGATCGGCGACCGTTTCAACCAGGCCGGGAATGGTGGCGCAGCCGCCAGCCAGAAAGAGCTGGTCGATCTGGCTGTAGGGCGTGGAAGTGAAGAAGAACTGGATGGCGCGCGTGACTTCGAGTGCGGCGTTCTCCAGAAAAGGCTCCAGGATATCGGTCTGATAGCCGTCCGGCAGATCGCCGGTTTTCTTGCGAAGCTCGGCCTCTTCGTAGGACAGGCCGTAATTGCGCACGATATCCTGCGTCAGCGAATGACCGCCGAACGGCTGCTCGCGCTCATAAAGCACCTCACCGTCCTGCAGGATGGAGACGTGCGTGACATTGGTGCCGATCTGGAACAGCCCGAGAATCTGGCCGCGTTGCGACTTCTGCCGCGTGATGCGCTCGATGGCGGCGCGCGCCGCATAGGATTCGATATCCATCACGGTCGGCTTGAGGCCGGCCGCCTGCGCGACCGCAACGCGGTCCTCGACCTTCTCCTTGCGCGTCGCAGCCAGCATCACTTCGATGTCTTCAGGAGAATTGTCGGCCGGGCCGATCACGTCGAAATCGAGACGCACTTCGTCGAGCGCGAACGGGATGTACTGGCTGGCCTCGGTCTCGACCTGAAGCTCGAGGTTATCCTCGGACAGCGAACCGGGCAGAATGATTTTCTTGGTGATGACGGAGGCTGGCGGCATGCCGAGCGCCACCTGTTTGGCGCGCGTGCCGCTCTTCTTCCAGGCGCGGGCCACTGCGTCCGATACCTGCTCGATGTTCTCGATATTGCCGTCGACCACCGCGCCGCGCGGCAGCGGTTCGGTGGCAAAACATTCCAGACGCAGCTGGTTCTTGCCCGCATCGGACAGCTCGACCAGCCTGATCCCCGAACTGCTGATGTCAAGACCGACCAGCGGCAGCTTCTTCCTGCCGAACAGGGCACCGAAATCAAAGGCCAAGCTGACTCTCCCTCAAATCTTCTTATCTGATTGAAACGTCACGCTATTTGTATCGGTCTGGCGCCGACATCCGTGCCACAGCGTTTTGACGACAAGCATTCAGGAACCGGCGATTTGCATGCCTGTGTGCAACATTGCTCCAAATCCTAGCGCCAAGAATTGGAAAGTGTAAAGACATTTCCTTCCGGAAATTTGCAAATGCGTTGCCAAATGTCCACGCAACACCTTTGCCGATATTCGGCGGGATTCGTTAAATCGTCACAGGCACGCCGCTATAATGGAGCGGATACCTCTCTCATTTCCCCTTGCATGGCTTCCCAAAAATCCGCCTCCAAAGACAAGTCCGACAAGGCGCCCAAACGCGCATCTTCCACCGCATTACGTCTGTTCCTGGGATTCATCGGTCTGGTGGCCGGATTGGGAACGATTGGCGCCCTGATCCTGGTGTTCGCGCTGGCGCTGGCTTACCCGAACCTGCCTGCGCTGGACTCGCTGACCGACTACCGCCCCAAGATTCCACTGCGCATTTTCTCCGCAGATAACGTCCTGATCGGCGAATTTGGCGAAGAAAGACGCAATCTGGTGCGCATCAACCATATTCCGGACATCATGAAGAAGGCCGTGCTGGCGATCGAGGACGACCGCTTCTTCGAACACGGCGGCGTCGATTACCTCGGTATCGCGCGCGCCGCCCTGCACAACCTCGGCGGCGGTGCGCGGCAGGGCGCCTCCACCATCACGCAGCAGGTCGCGCGCAACTTCTTTCTGTCCAGCGAACAGACCCTGAAGCGCAAGATTTATGAAGTCCTGCTGGCGTGGAAGATCGAGCGCAACCTGTCGAAGAACCAGATTCTCGAGGTCTACATGAACCAGATCTATCTGGGACAGCGCGCCTATGGCTTCTCCTCCGCCGCACAGATCTATTTCGGCAAGCAGCTGCAGGACATCACGGTGGCCGAGGCCGCCATGCTGGCCGGCTTGCCCAAGGCACCATCGGCCTACAACCCGGTGGTCAATCCCAAGCGCGCCAAGGCGCGCCAGCAATACATCCTGCAGCGCATGTACATGCTCGGCTACATCAGCGAGCCGCAGTACAACGAGGCACGCGAGGAAGAACTCAAGATCAAGACCAACAGCAGCGAGTTCGGCGTCCATGCCGAATACATTTCAGAAATGGCGCGCCAACTGGTCTATGAACAGTTCAAGGAAGAAACCTACACGCGCGGCCTGAACGTTTTCACCACCATCACCAAGGCCGACCAGGATGCCGCCTACCTGGCGGTGCGGCGCGGCGTGATGGCCTACGAAAAGCGGCAAGCCTATCGCGGCCCGGAAAACTTCATCGAGATCCCCGACAGCAAGGAAGAGGCCGAGGACGCGATCGAGGTCGAACTGGCCAACCATCCGGACAGCGACGGCCTGGTCGCGGCCGTGGTGCTGGAAGCCACGCCCAAGCTGATCCGCGCCGTATTGATTTCCGGCGAGGAGCTCGCCATCCAGGGCGAAGGCCTGCGCTTTGCCGCACAACTGCTGCGCGACAATGCGCCCCCCGGCAAGAAGGTCCGGCGCGGCGCCGTCATCCGTGTCATGCAGGAAGGCAAGGACTGGAGCGTGACGCAGATGCCGGAAGTGCAATCGGCGTTCGTCGCCGCCGATACGCGCGATGGCGCGATCCGCGCGCTGGTCGGCGGCTTCGATTTCAATCGCAGCAAGTTCAATCACGTCACGCAGGCCTGGCGCCAGCCGGGTTCGTCGTTCAAGCCGTTCATCTATTCCGCCTCGCTTGAAAAGGGACTGTCGCCATCTACCCTGATCAACGACGCGCCGATCAGCTTCAGCAGCGGCACCACCGGCGGCCCGCCGTGGGAACCGAAGAACTACGACGGCAAGTACGACGGCCCGATGACCATGCGCAAGGGTCTGGCGAAATCGAAGAACATGATCTCGATCCGCATCCTGCACAAGATCGGCGCCAAGTACGGCCAGGAATACATCACGCGCTTCGGCTTCGATGCGGCCAGGAACCCACCCTACCTGACGCTGGCGCTCGGCGCCGGCGTTGTCACGCCGCTGCAGATGGCGGGCGCCTACGCGGTCTTCGCCAACGGCGGCTACAAGGTCAATCCCTACCTGATCTCGCGCATCACCGACGCCGAAGGCCGCCTGCTGTCGCAGGCCAAGCCCGACAAGGCCGGCGACGAAAGCAACCGTGTGATCGATGCGCGCAATGCCTTCCTGATGGACAGCATGCTCAAGGAAGTCGTCAACTCCGGTACCGCCAGCCGCGCCAAGACACTCAATCGCACCGATCTGGCCGGCAAGACCGGCACCACCAACGATTCCTTCGATGCGTGGTTCGCCGGCTACCAGCCGGAGCTGGTCGGCGTGGCGTGGATCGGCTTCGACCAGCCGCGCAATCTGGGCAGCCGCGAAACCGGCGGAGGCCTCGCCCTGCCGATCTGGATCAGCTACATGGAAAAGGCGCTCAAGGGCGTGCCCATGGTCACGCGCGACATCCCGGACGGCATCATCCAGGCCAATGGCGATTATTTCTATGCCGAGAATCCGCCGGGGCTCGGCGTACGCAGCCTCGACGTGCCGGGCGAACAATGGCAGGGACAGCCGACGCGCGACGAGGTCAAGAACGAGTTGTTCTAATCGCCTTTCCGGTGCAATACAGTTGTCAATCTAAGGATTTCGCGCATGTTTAGGACTCTTCTCAGCAGCCTTAAGAATCCTGCCACCATGACAGATGAAAATCTGGAGCACGAGTGGGTACGAGTCAAAGAAAAGGTACTCACAACTTGTGCCGATACCCATCGACAAACTTACAACGTCGCATATGACCGCGCATCAAACATTCTAACTACGTTAGTAAATCGACATAGACATCTAATACTTGATGCAGAATGCATTCAACCATTCTATAAATTCATCCAAAAACGCATAGGCTCTCAAATATCAACAAATGTTGAGCATACCTCTGCTCCACTGTTATATGGATTGACCTTGGCTGCGTACACCGGTGGTTCAACCAGCACCTCAGGAAGTAATTTCCTTAGCAATCCCGATTTCGTAATGGAGTCGATCGATTACTTGATACAACAAGACGATGCTATGGGCTATTTCTTGAAAGGTTTGGTTCTGAAGTACGGACTTCAGCTGTTTTTACGTCCAAATCTTCAAGCAGCGAAGCAATATCTATTGAAAGCTCAGGCCATGGGAGTCGGCTCTACCAAAATTGAGTTGCAACAATTTTTTACTCACGAATATCGCCTGTCACACGTGGACAATGTTCATATGGATGTAAATAATTATGAAAAGTGGCAGTAGCAAACTACTTAGGCCGGCTTGCCAATGGTGACGGCGACGCCGCCCTGCTCGCTGACCGCGCGTGACAGCACCTCGAAAAATTCGCTGCCGTCGCGCGTATTGCGCCACTCGCCGTCCTGCGCCTTGAAGTGGTAGCCGCCGGAGCGCGCCGCCACCCACAGCTCCTGCATCGGCGCCTGGCTGTTGACGATGATCTTCGAGCCGTTGGCGATGATCTCGATCTCCAGCACGTTGCCGCTGCACGAGCACTCGACGTCCAGCGCGTCGGCATCGGCCAGCGCTTCCAGTTCGGCCTCGATATGGTTTAGCACGGCCTCGGCCTGCTTCAGGAATTCGGATTCGGTCATGCTACACTCCAAGTCGTTTTGTTCATTTACCCAAACCGGGATTCTAATCGTGAAGTCCGCTTTCGGCTTGCGCCGCATCATGCCCCCCCTTGCCATCGTGATCGGCACTCTTGGCCTGCTGGCCGGTTGCGGCGTGAAAGGTCCGCTGTACATGCCGACCTATCCGACTGCGCCCGGCACGCAGCCGGCAGCACCGGCCGACGAACAATTGCAGGCACCGGACAGCACATTGCCGGAGGTGTACACGCCGTCGGCTTCACCGATTACCCAGTAAGCCCAACCCGCTTTTCCATGTCGCATTTTTCCTATCAAGACGGCGTCCTGCATGCAGAAGGCGTCTCGCTGGCCGATATCGCGCGCCGCTTCGGCACGCCGACCTACGTCTATTCCAAGGCAGCCCTGAGCGCCAACTTCCTGTCCTATGCGGACGCCTGCCGCCGCCACGGCCGCAACGACGAGGCGGCGCTGGTCTGCTATTCGGTCAAGTCCAATTCCAACATCGCGGTGCTCGACGTACTGGCGCGGCTCGGCTCCGGCTTCGACATCGTCTCGGGCGGCGAACTGCTGCGCGTGCTGGCCGCCGGCGGCTCGCCGCGCAAGGTGATCTTTTCCGGCGTCGGCAAGTCGCGCGACGAGATGCGGCTGGCGCTGTCGCACGACATCCTCTGCTTCAACGTCGAATCCATCCCCGAACTGCACCGTCTCAACGAAGTCGCGGCCGAACTTGGCAAGCGCGCGCCCGTTTCACTGCGCGTGAACCCCAACGTCGATGCCAAGACCCACCCCTACATTTCCACCGGCCTCAAGGACAACAAGTTCGGTGTCGCCTATGAGGATGCGCTGGCGACCTATCGCGTCGCCGCCGCGCTGCCGCACATCGAAGTGACCGGCATCGACTGCCACATCGGCTCGCAACTGCTCGACGACGCGCCGCTGCTGGAGGCCGTCGACAAGCTGATCGAACTGATCGACACGCTGGCGGCGGAAGGCATCACGGTGCATCACCTCGACATCGGCGGCGGCATCGGCATCGACTACAACGGCGACAAGCCGGTCGCGGTCGGCGACTACCTGTCGCGCCTGTTCGCCAAGATCGATGCCTGGCGGGCTGCCAGGCACAACGGCGCGCCGATCAAGGTGCTGTTCGAACCCGGCCGCTCCATCGTCGGCAATGCCGGCGTGCTGCTGACCGAGGTGCAGTTCATCAAGCATGGCGAAACCAAGAACTTTGCGATCGTTGATGCCGCCATGAACGATCTCATGCGCCCCGCCATGTACGAAGCCTGGCACGGCGTGCAGACCGTCAAGCAGGCAGGCGAGCAGCCGGCACAAGTCTATGACGTGGTCGGCCCGGTCTGCGAATCGGGCGACTGGCTGGCGCGCGCACGCGAACTCTCGATCGCGCAGGACGACCTGCTGGCGATCCTGTCCGCCGGCGCCTACGGCATGACGATGGCGTCGAACTACAACACACGCGGCCGCGCCGCCGAAGTCATGGTCGACGGCAAGGATGTGCATTTGATCCGCAAGCGCGAATTGCCAGCCGAACTGTTTGCGGAGGAATCCCTGCTGCCATGAAAAAAAGCGGATGAAATCATCTGCTTTTTTCTTTTCCTGGCTAGGCCACCGGTCTGCGCGCCATCTGTTCCCTTGCGCGCTTTCTCCATGCCCACACTACCCGCACCGCCAACAGGAATCCGACGATGAGGGCAAAGATCAGCGGCTCCGCAAAATTGTTCTTGCCGGCGCGCATCCACCAGAAGTGCAGCAAACCCAACGGCACGATCACATAAATCAACCGGTGCAGCCACTGCCAGCGCCGCCCGCCCAGCCGCTTCACCATGGCGTTGGTGCTGGTGACGGCCAGCGGAATCAGCAGCACGAAGGCGGCAAACCCGACCAGGATGAACGGTCGCCGCACTGCGTCGCGCAGCATCTCGCGCAGGTCGAAGAAATGGTCGAACCAGAAGAAGGCCGTGAAATGCAGGAATGCATAGAAGAAGGCGAACAGCCCGATCATGCGCCGCAACCGGATCAGCCAGTTCCAGCCGCTCCAGCGCCGCAGCGGTGTCACCGCCAGCGTCATCGTCAGAAAATACAGCGTCCATTCGCCGGTATTCCAGGTGATGAATTCGAGCGGATTCGCGCCGAGCGCGTCGGTTAGCGCTCCCAGCAGCAGGCGTCCGAACGGCAGCAGGGCGAGCACGAACAGGCCGGCCTTGATGGCAAGCAGTTGCCGTGGCGCCGGATTGAAACCGGTCGCCATCTCAGTAGAATTTCTTCAGGTCCATGCCGCTGTACAGCGATGCCACATCGTCATAGCCATTGAACATCAGGGTCGGACGCTTCTTCGTGAAGAAGCCGTCTTCACCGATACGCCTTTCGCTGGCCTGCGACCAGCGTGGATGATCGACCTGTGGATTGACGTTCGAATAGAAGCCGTATTCGCCGGGGGCCGCGCGATTCCACGCGGTGCGCGGCTGGTCCTTGACGAAACGGATGGCGACGATGGACTTGGCCGACTTGAAGCCGTATTTCCATGGCACCACGATGCGCACCGGCGCGCCGTTCTGGTTCGGCAGCACTTCGCCGTACATGCCGAGCGTCAGCAGCGTCAGCGGATGCGCGGCCTCGTCAATGCGCAAGCCTTCGGTGTAAGGCCAATCCAGCACCGGATAGCGCAGGCCGTTCATCGCCTGCCGGTCCGCCGCCGTCACGAACTGCACGTACTTCGCATTCGACGTCGGCTCGACCTTCTTCATCAGCGCCGACAACGAATAGCCGATCCACGGGATCACCATCGACCAACCTTCGACACAGCGCAGGCGATAGACGCGTTCCTCGAGCGGCGCCAGTTTCAGCAGCGCGTCGATGTCCAGCGTCATCGGCTTGCCGACCTCGCCTTCGATGGACACCGTCCACGGCCGCGTCTTCATGGCCGATGCGTAGCGCGCCGGGCTGCCCTTGTCGGTGCCGAACTCGTAGAAGTTGTTGTAGGTGGTCGCATCCTTGTATGCCGTCTGCTTGTCGGCCACGGTATAGGCCGGATTGGCCTTGGTGGCCAGTTGCTGCGCCGACGCAGCGAAGGCTTCGCGCGTTGCCATTTCGAACAGCGCGCTGCCTGCGATCGAGCCGAGCGCCAGCTGGCGGATGAAGGTACGGCGCGACTCGAATACCGCGCGCGGCGTGATTTCCGAGGCGAACGGCAGGTCGCGTCCGTTGGGGGGGCGTTTGATCAGCATGGCAACTCCATTGAAGGCGACGCTCGGGGCACCAGTCAGACCATGCACCCCGCAGGATGTTTCATCGCCTTGGCGCGATGAAACACGGTTACCCCTTAATTCGTCGCCGCTCGCCGAAAAGTTACAGCTCGCCGTAGGAATGCAGGCCAGACAGGAACATGTTGACGCCAAGGAAGGCAAAGGTCGTCACCAGCAGACCCACCACCGCCCACCACGCCGCGACCTGCCCGCGCAGGCCCTTGATCAGGCGCATGTGCAACCATGCCGCGTAATTGAGCCAGACGATCAGCGCCCAGGTTTCCTTCGGATCCCATGACCAGTAGCCGCCCCAGGCTTCCGCCGCCCACAGCGCGCCGAGAATGGTGGCGATGGTGAAGAAGGCGAAGCCGACGGCGATCGCCTTGTACATGATGTCATCCAGCACTTCCAGCGCCGGCAGACGATCCACGAAGATGCCGCGCGCCTTGAGCAGATAGGCGATCGCCACCATGGCCGCCAGCGCAAAGGTGCCGTAGCCGATGAAGTTGGCCGGCACGTGGATTTTCATCCACCAGCTTTGCAGCGCCGGCACCAGCGGCTGGATCTCGCCGGCGTCGCGCGAGACCATGTACCAGAGCAGGAAGGCAACCGCCGCCGTGATCACCAGCAGCACGAAGGGGCCGAGCTGGCGCGTCGCGTATTGCTGTTCGTAGTACAGATAGAACAGCGCCGTCACCAGACAGAACAGGATGAAGACTTCGTACAGGTTGGAAACTGGAATATGGCCGATGTCCGGGCCGATCAGGTACGACTCGTACCAGCGCACCAGCATGCCGACGAATCCCATGACCACTGCCGCCCAGCACAAGCGGGAGCCGATCGAGCCGCCAGTGGCCGAGCGCGCAATCAGGCCGCCCCAGTAGAACAGCGTGGAAAGAATGAACAGCGTGCTCATCCAGAGGATCGCGGATTGGCTCGACAGCAGGTACTTGAGAAAGAACTTCTGCTCTGCGACCGCCAGCGAACCGTCGTACAGGGAGATGGCGAACAGCGACAACACCGCCAGCAGGACACACAGCCAACGCACCGATTTCCAGTGCCAACCGAGCCACGAGAAAGTCGGCACCGTCAGCAGCAGAATGGTTTCTTCATAGACATCCATGTGATGGCCATACCGGTTCAGTGCAAACACCGCACCGATCAGCCATGCCGCTGCATACAGCCAGTCGGGAATCGTCAAACGCCTGAAATAGCCGACAGGTTGCACCATTCTGCGATCCTGAACAATCTCCATGCCATCTCCTTTTCGGTAACGCGTCCTTGACGCCTGCCTTATCGTTGCCTGCTTTTTTATTCTGCACGCCAGGTCGCCCTGTCCGGGCAACGGCGGTTTCTCAAGCTGTTGCGGTCAATCGCGCCCCGATTGCGCAAGCTGCTGCCCGAGCGTGTCGAATTCCTTTTCGAAGTCCAGCGTCTGACGTTGCGAACTCATCGCCATCATGGCTTGCGTCCCGCCGCCGGATTCGGGTTTGATCCAGATCCACAGCCGGCGTTCGCGAATATAGAACATCGAGAACACACCAATCGTGAGCAGCAGACAACCAAGATACACGATGTTCTTGCCGGGCGAACGCGTCACCTGCAGCACCGAGGCCTTGATCTCCTCGAAACCGCGCAACTGCAGATAGACCGGGGAGCCATAGAAGAACGCGTCGGAATAGGCATTGGCCGACAGTTGCAGGAAACGCGCATGCCGGTCGTCAGCCGCAATCGCAGGCAGCCCGTCCTGCTGACGGGCAAACTGCCACAGATCCCACAGGCTGCCATGCAGGATCTTCATGAAGATATCGGCCGCCTTCTCCTGTTCCTGTGCCGGAATCCGTTCCAGGAATTGCGATACCGCGACATAGCCGGCACTCTCCTCGTCGCCGGCAAAGATCGTCAGACCACGCAGGGCAGACGCCTGCAACTGTACGCGCAGGCCATCCGCCGCGGCGCGCGCATCCGGCAGCGCACGCGCCGCATAGGCACGCGCAGCACGCTCGCGCAGTGCCGGGTTCAGCAACGCCGCGCGCAGCCGCATCCATTCCTCGACCGAATCGTTGTCGTCGGCCGGAATGCGCAGAAAACGGAAAGGTTCATTCGGCGATTCGCGTACTCCGGCGAGGAAGACGTAAGCGCCATCCACTTCGACCGGCTGCATGTAGTTGTGATATTCGCGCGCCTGACCATTGCGGTCGCGCAGCTTGTACTGCACGCTGGGACCGACATTGCGGAATTCGCGGATATCCACCGTCTTCGCCGCCGAGCCGAGATGGCGATCGAGCCCTTCGGCCAGCCGGCGGTTGAAGCCCTGATTCGGATTGACGGCGCGTACATCCTGCCCCTCCTGCGCCATGTTCTCGACATTGAAGGGGCGAAATCCCGACCACTCGATTGTGTAGTCGCCACCGCGATCCGGCCCCAGTTCCGTCGCATTGCCTACCGTTCCCTCCAGAGCGAACGTTCTGTAGGCGCCACCGCGCATTGCATAACCCTGCAGTTCCAGTTGGCTGCCGCCATCCTCGAAGCTCGACTGATAGACGGCAAACCCGCGATGAATAAGCGGTTCGTTGACCTTGATGGTGGCCGGGAAGCTGGCGCCGCTGTCATGGTCGGTGACGGTCACCTCGCTGGCGAACAATCTGGGCATGCCGGTCGAGTAATACTCGATGACGAAGCGCGTGAGCCGGATAGAGAACGGCAGGTCCTGGATCAGCACGCCATCCTGCTGCGGCACGATGGCGGTGCTGCTGCTGCCGCCTTCGGGAATCATCGTGTTGCCGCGAAAGCTCGGATTGCCGATACCGAGCCGGTGCTGCGCCGGAATTTCCGCGATCAGGCCATTGCCGGCGAACGGGGTCTTGTCGTACAAAAGCTGCTGGATGCGGATCGGCAGGTCGGAATCGAGCAGACCGCCGAGGCAGATGATGACGATGGAGGCATGCGCGAAGATGTAGCCCCACTTGTTGGCAGTGCCCTTGCGCGCGGCAATCAGCGTGCCGCCATCCTTTTCCACCACCTTGCTGCGGTAGCCGTGCGCGGTGATGCATGCAGCCGCCTGCTCCACTACCTGCTCCGGTGCGGCATCAGCCTGCCATTCCCGCCGGTAATGAAAATTGCGCAGCGACTGTTCGCGCACGTTGTCGCGCCAGCTGCGCATGTCGCGCACCATTTTTGGCGCGTTGCGGATCAGGCACAGCGAGGTCGAGATCACGAGGAATCCCATGATCGCCATGAACCACCAGGTGGAATAGACCGCGTACAGATCGAGCTTGCCGAACACCTCGAACCAGAACGGACCGAACTGGTTGACGTAGTTGGACATCGGCTCGTTCTGCTTGAGCACGGTGCCGATCACGGAAGCGATCGAGATCAGCGTCAGCAGACTGATGGCGAAACGCATGGACGACAGCAATTCGACACTTTCCGCCAGCCAGCGGCGACGCGTATTCAGTTGCCAGCCGGTCGTGCTCGTATCCGCTTCCATCGTCATGCCGCGACCTGCTCCTCTTTGTCTCTATCCATGCCTGCGTCGATTTTACTGTCTTGCCGGCCGCCAGAATAAAAAGGGGCAGTCCGGCTGCCCCTTGTTCATGCGATCGGTGATCGTTCTACTTGAGGCCGGCGACGTAATCCGCAACCGCCTTGATTTCCTCCTCCGACATGCGCTTGACGATCTGCGTCATCTGCTCGCTGTTCTTGCGCGCGCCGGAACGGAAAGCCAGCAGTTGCGCTTCGGTATAGGCCTGATGCTGGCCGGCCAGACGCGGGAACTGGGCCGGGATGCCGGCACCGTTGGCGCTGTGGCAGGCCGCGCAGGCCGGCACGCTGCGCTCGGCGATGCCGCCGCGGAAGATTTTCCTGCCGAGCTCCACCGTGTCGGCGTTGCGCGCCGCACCTGGAGAAGGCTTGGACGATTTTGCCAGGTAGGCCACGACGTTGCGGATATCCTCCTCCGTCATGCCCTTGGCGATGGGCTCCATGATCGGATTGTGCCGCTCGCCAGTCTGGAAATTGACGAGCTGCTTGTGGATGTAGGCGCCGTGCTGGGCCGAGAGCTTGGGATTTTCAGGAAGGGATGCGTTGCCTGCCGGACCGTGGCAGGTAATGCAGGCAATCACGTTACGTGCCGTGTCACCCATGTTGTAGAGCATTTCTCCCTTGGCGGGATCGGGCTTGGCAGCAGGTTTCTGCTCGGCGGCCTGGGCAGAGAAAGCAGCCGTCAGGATAGCGATGAACAACGTTTTTACGACCGGTAGGCAAATACGATTCATTCGGACACCTTGAAGACTTGTTTAAAATCTGCCAGGTTGGCAACCGTTTTTAGCAGCTACTGAGGTGCGAGTTCACTCCCTTGCGCAACGCGATGTAACGCCGCATTGTACAATAGCTTTTCGGCATTTTTGCCAGCCCGCAGCTTTTTCTCCCTCATCCCTATGTCCCGACTTTGGCAAGCCCGCTTCTTCACCACGGTGAATCATCTCCGTGATTTGCCAAATACACAAGTCCCCGAGATCGCCTTCGCCGGCCGCTCGAACGCCGGTAAGTCGACCGCGATCAACATTCTCGCAAACCAGAAAAAGCTGGCGTTCGCCTCCAAGACGCCGGGGCGCACACAGCACATCAATTTTTTCTCGATCGGCGGCGCGCATGTGGGGCAGCACCGCAAGGATGCCACCAGGGTCGATGAAATCCGCGCCTTGCTGGTCGATCTGCCCGGCTACGGCTATGCCGAAGTGTCCGGTTCGGCCAAGCTGCATTGGCAAAGCCTGCTGGGTGACTATGTACAACGCCGCGAGCAACTGGCGGCGCTGGTGCTGATCGTCGATTCGCGCCGGCCCTTCACCGATCTCGATATCCAGATGCTCGAATGGTTTGCGCCAACCGGCAAACCCATTCATTGTCTGCTGACAAAGTCGGATAAACTCAATCGCAACGAGGCCACCAACGCCCTGCGCGCCGCGCGCACGCTGCTGAACAGTTACGTCGATGAAGAGGGGCAACCCTTCCCCTTCACGGCCCAATTGTTTTCCGCGCTGAAACGCGACGGCATCGAGGAAGCGAACGACCGCATCATCGAACTGCTGGGATTGAACGAGACGGAAGAAGAGGATAAAAAAAGCCCCGGAGAAAGGGGAGTATCTCCGGGGCAATAACGCCATCCCGCATGAAGCGGCATGGCCCCGCTCAGGGAGGAGAAGCGGGAGATGCAAAGCATCTGCTACTAGGATGAGTCGGCTGCGAAAAAGTTTCGGTTTCGTTTCATATTTTTTGCGGACTTTTTTACATTGCCTTTTCGGCACCTTTTCCTTGCGAAGACCATGATCAAATCTGCGACCGCTTCCCACTTCCCCGCCGTCCGCATGCGCCGCATGCGCAAGGATGCGTTTTCACGCGCAATGATGCGCGAACATGTCCTGACGCCGGCCGACCTGATCTATCCGGTCTTCATCACCGAAGGCGAAAACCACCGTGAAAAGGTCTCGTCGATGCCGGGCGTCGAGCGCCTGTCGCTCGACGAACTGTTGAGTGTGGCCGAAGAGTGTGTGGCGCTCAATATTCCGGTCATGGCGCTGTTCCCCGTCATCCACGCCTCGCTCAAGACACCGGACGGCAGCGAAGCCGCCAATCCGGACGGCCTGATCCCGCGCGCCGTGCGCGAACTCAAGAAACGGTTTCCCGAACTCGGCATCCTGACCGACGTCGCGCTCGACCCCTATACCAGCCACGGCCAGGATGGCGTGCTCGATGCGCACGGTTACGTGCTCAACGACGAAACCTGCGCCATCCTGACGCGGCAGGCGCTGGCACAGGCCGAAGCCGGCGTCGATATCGTTGCGCCGTCCGACATGATGGACGGCCGCATCGGCGTAGTGCGCAACGCGCTGGAAGCGCATCACCACATCTACACGCGCATCATGGCCTACTCGGCCAAGTACGCGTCGGCCTTTTACGGCCCGTTCCGCGACGCGGTCGGCTCTTCCGCCACGCTCGGCAAGAGCGACAAGATGACCTACCAGATGGACCCGGCCAACAGCAACGAGGCGCTGCGCGAAGTCGCGCTGGATCTGGCCGAAGGCGCCGACATGGTGATGGTCAAGCCCGGCTTGCCATATCTGGACATCGTGCGCCGCGTGAAGGACGAGTTCAAGGTGCCGACCTTCGCCTATCAGGTCAGCGGCGAGTACGCGATGATCAAGGCCGCCGCACAGAACGGCTGGCTCGACCACGACCGCACCATGATGGAATCCATGATCGCCTTCAAGCGCGCCGGCGCCGACGGCATCCTGACCTATTTCGCGCTCGACGTCGCGCGCCGGCTCAAGCAGGGTTGAGCTTACCGCTCGCTCAAATAAAAAAGCGTCCCGCGGGACGCTTTTTTAGTGTCGATGCATAACCTGATTACTTGTTCGGCTGCGGCGTCACGCGCAGGTACGGACGCTCGGCCTTGTAACCTTTCGGGAATTTCTGCTTGATCACTTCCTCGTCCTGGATCGTCAGCGGGATGATGACGTCGTCGCCGTCCTTCCAGTTGCCGGGCGTGGCAACCGAGTAGCCATCGGTCAGCTGCAGCGCATCGATCACGCGCAGCACTTCCTCGAAGTTGCGGCCGGTGGTCAGCGGGTAGGTGAAGATCAGGCGCACCTTCTTCTGCGGATCGATCACGAACAGCGAACGCACGGTGGCCGTGGTCGATTGGTTCGGGTGGATCATGTCGTACTTGTCGGACACCGATTTGTCGGCATCGGCAACGATCGGGAAGCCGACCACGGTCTTCTGCGTGGCTTCGATATCCTTGATCCAGTCGATGTGCTTCTCGGCCGGATCGACGGACAGCGCGATCGCCTTGACGTTGCGCTTGTCGAATTCGGGCTTGAGCTTGGCGGTCAGGCCCAGCTCGGTGGTGCAGACCGGGGTGAAATCGGCCGGGTGCGAGAACAGCACCACCCAGGAATCGCCCGCCCATTCATGAAACCGGATCTTGCCGATCGAGGAATCCTGTTCGAAATCGGGTGCGGTATCGCCCAGACGTAAGGTCATCGCTTTCTCCTTTGCATTGATCAATGTTTGACTATAGAAGCATCGTGCGCTTTTACCAACGACAAATATGCATTAAACAAATAACGACAAGCTATGTACCAGCGGCAATCATTTGCCGGCCGCAAAGTCCAGCGACTGCAGGAAACGTTGCGCGTTCTGGAATCCGATCACGCGCCCGCCCTGCACCTCCTGCCCATTGCGGTCGAAGAAGATGATGCCGGGCGGCCCGAACAGATTGAAGCGGCGCAACATGGCCTTGTCGTCCGCATCGTTCTTCGTCACATCCGCCTGCAGCAGCACCATCTCGTCGAGCCGCGCACGCACCTGCGGCTGGCTGAAGGTGAACCGTTCCATCTCGATGCAGGATACGCACCAGTCGGCGTAGAAGTCGAGCATGACAGGTTTTCCGCGCGCCTGCTGCAGTGCACGTTCGAGGTCGTCCACGGTCTTGACCCGCACGAACTTCACTTCTTCGCCGTGCGGCTCGCCCGTCAGATGCGCCAGCGGCGCCAGCACATCGCGTCCGCCAGTCGCCAGCCCAACCAGCTGCAACAGGCCGCCGGCAACGAACAACACACCCAGCGCCTTCGCCAGCCAGCCGCCGCGCGCCCCCCACAGCAGCCAGCCGCCATAACCGATGCCCAGCGCCACCCAGCCAAACATGTAGGCCACGGCCGGGATCACCGGCGAAATCATCCACAGCGCCACCGCCAGCATCAATACGCCGAAGAAGCGCTTGACCGCATCCATCCAGGCGCCGGCGCGCGGCAGCAGCGTACCGGCCGACAGGCCGAGCAGCAGCAGCGGCACGCTCATGCCCATCGCCATCGAGAACAGCGCACCGGCGCCAACCGCCACGTCACGCGTCTGGCTGATGTAGAGCAGCGCACCGGCCAGCGGCGCCGCCACGCAGGGTCCGACAATCAGCGCCGACAGCGCGCCCATCACGAACACGCCGGGCAGGCGTCCCGCACGCTGGCGGCGCGAGGTATCGCTCAATTTGCCCTGCACGAAGACCGGCATCTGCAACTGATAGACATCGAACATCGACAGCGCCAATCCGACCATCAGCAGCGCAAAGGCACCAAGCACCCATGGATTCTGCAGGCCGGCGGCCAGCCCTTCGCCGATCAGGCCGGCTGCAGTGCCGAGCGCGGTATAGACGATCGCCATGCCGAGCGAATAGACCAGCGCCAGCACGAAGCCACGGCGCCGCGTGACTGCTCCTTCGCCGACGATGATGCCGGACAGGATAGGCAGCATGGGCAACACGCACGGCGTGAACGCGAGCCCCAGGCCCAGCAGGAAGAACAGCGAGGCCACTGCCAGCAGCCGGCCACCCTGCAGGGTGCGCTCTATGCGTCCCATCTCGGATTCGGGTGGACTGCTCGAGGCCATCCCTTCGCCGTCGGCCGCATCGAGCAGACGCACCGTACCGCCATCGGGCGACAGTTGCGCGAGCGTGGTCACGGGTGAATAGCAGAGTCCCTTGTCAGAACAGCCCTGGCTGGTCACGGCCAGCGTGAAGGTGCCATCCGTCTGCACCGGAAGCCGGATCGTCACGCTGTCGCGATAGACCTCCACGTCCTTCTGGAAGGTTTCGTCGAAGGTAATGCGTCCGTCCGGTATCTGCGGCGCGCCGAGCTGTGCTTCCTGCGCTTCGAAGCCGAAACGTTCGCGATACATGTAATAGCCGTCGGCGATCCGGTAGCGCGCTTCCACCACACCGGGTTCGCTCATGCGCAGCGACAGCGCGAAGGCCGCATGCGGGTCGAGAAATTCTTCCGCCGCCTGTGCAGACGGCAAGGCGGCGAACATGAACAACATGATCAGCGCACGGAGCAGCCTGCGCAGCCCTGTCGCCGCAGGCAGGACTACACCATCCATTCGTTGCAAGAGAGTCTTCGTCATCCGTCCCTCAGGTCCGCTGCAAGGGTTCCGTTTCGGCCGCGCCCCAGTTCATGTAGGCCGGCAGTCCTTCGCTGATCGGCACTGCGACGATCTCCGGCACGTCGTAGGGATGCGCTGCCTGGATCGCTGCCTGCACTTCCGCGTAGCGTGCCTGCGTGGTCTTGATCTGCAGCGGGATTTCCTCGCCCTGCTCGATCTTTCCCTGCCAGCGATAGAGCGCCTGCACCGGCATGCCGATGTGCACGCAGGCCGCCAGGCGCGCCTCCAGCACGCGCTGCGCGAACGCCGCGGCCGAAGCGCGATCGGGCCAGGTCGTCAGGACCAGCAGCATGTGTTGTGTCGTCAGCATGTTCTTGAATGGGTAGTACATGCGCGTCGCCGCGCGCATGATGGCTGCCACAGATGGAAGTCACGAATAGACGCCAAAACCGGCCGCCGGTTCGCCACCGGATGCGGCGAGCACCTATCTTGCCATAAACCATCTGTCTTGCAGATGCACAAAAAACAAAAGCCAGGCGATGCCTGGCTTTGCTTGATCGATACCGAATCGATGCGGAATCGATTATTCGCCGCTGTTGTCTTCCACGGCTTCGGTGTTTTCCGGACGGTCAACGAGTTCGACGAAGGCCATCGGTGCATTGTCGCCAACGCGGAAACCCATTTTCAGGATACGCAGGTAGCCGCCGTTGCGGTTTGCGTAGCGTGGGCCCAGTTCCGAGAACAGCTTGCCGACGATTTCGCGGTCGCGCAGACGGTTGAAAGCCAGACGCTTGTTGGCCAGCGTGTCGTTCTTGCCGAGGGTCAGGATCGGTTCGACGACGCGGCGCAGTTCTTTTGCCTTCGGCAGCGTGGTCTTGATGGCTTCATGACGCAGCAGCGAAACGGTCATGTTGCGGAGCATCGCGAGGCGATGGGAAGAAGTACGGTTCAGCTTGCGAAGGCCGTGACGGTGACGCATGGTATTTCCTTTCAGTTAGTTTGTATCCAGTTCTTCTATCGTCATCAGGTGACGCGGACCGGTAGGGGATCGAATTATACAGCCTGGCAGGCTGTGGCACTACAGCCGCGGCGACCGGAATCTCCAGCCGCCGCGGATACGACAATTACTTCTCGAGACCAGCCGGCGGCCAGTTTTCGAGCTTCATGCCCAGCGTCAGACCGCGCGATGCCAGCACTTCCTTGATTTCGTTCAGGGACTTGCGGCCGAGGTTCGGCGTCTTGAGCAGTTCGTTCTCGGTGCGCTGGATCAGGTCGCCGATGTAGTAGATGTTTTCGGCCTTCAGGCAGTTGGCCGAACGCACCGTCAGTTCCAGATCGTCAACCGGACGCAGCAGGATCGGATCGACGGCCGGTGCGCGCGACGGTGCATCTGCCGGCGCTTCGGTGCCTTCCAGTGCCGCGAACACGTTGAGCTGGTCAACCAGCACGCGTGCCGACTGGCGGATCGCTTCTTCCGGCGTGATGACGCCGTTGGTTTCGATGTTGATGACCAGTTTGTCCAGATCGGTACGCTGTTCCACACGCGCCGATTCGACAGCGTACGACACGCGACGCACTGGCGAGAACGAGGCATCAAGGATGATGCGGCCGATGGTCTTGTTGGCGTCTTCCGACAGGCGACGCACGTTGCCCGGCACATAGCCGCGGCCTTTTTCGACCTTGATCTGCATGTCCAGCTTGCCGCCGGCGGTCAGATGCGCAATCACGTGATCCGGATTGATCAGTTCGACGTCGTGCGGCAGCTCGATGTCGGAAGCCAGCACGGCGCCTTCGCCTTCCTTCTTCAGGATCAGCGTGACGTCATCGCGGTTGTGCAGCTTGAAGACCACGCCTTTCAGGTTCAGCAGCAGATCGACGACGTCTTCCTGCACACCGTCCAGCGACGAGTATTCGTGCACGACACCGGCGATCGTCACTTCGGTCGGGGCATAGCCGACCATCGACGACAGCAGAACGCGACGCAGGGCATTGCCCAGGGTGTGGCCGTAGCCGCGCTCGAACGGCTCCATCACGACCTTGGCGTGACCGGCACCGAGTGCTTCGACTTCGATAATACGGGGTTTCAACAAGCTGTTTTGCATGAAATGTCCTTTTCAATACCCTCGGCTCATTACACCGATAAGGCTGATGGCATTACGAGAAAAGCCCACCAAGTAGGTGGGCCGGAAAAACTGATTAGCGGGAATACAATTCGACGATCAGCGATTCGTTGACGTCGTTGGCAATCTCGCTGCGATCCGGTGCCGACTTGAAGGTGCCTTCCATTTTCTTGGAATCGACCGACACCCACGATGGCAGGCCGACCTGTTCCGCCAGCGACAGCGCTTCGACGATACGGGTCTGCTTCTTGGCTTTTTCGCGGATGGCGATCACGTCACCGGCCTTGACCTGGTACGACGCGATGTTGACGACAATACCGTTGACGGTCAGTGCCTTGTGCGACACCAGCTGACGTGCTTCGGCGCGGGTCGAACCGAACCCCATGCGATAGACGACGTTGTCCAGACGGGCTTCCAGCAGCTTCAGCAGCGTTTCACCGGTGTTGCCCTTGCGGCGATCGGCTTCGGCGAAGTAACGGCGGAACTGACGCTCGAGGACGCCGTACATGCGCTTTACCTTTTGCTTTTCGCGCAGCTGATTGCCGTAGTCGGAGGTACGTGCACCCGAGGTGCGACCGTGCTGACCTGGCTTGGAGTCGAGTTTGCACTTCGAGTCGAGCGAACGGCGTGCGCTCTTCAGGAAGAGGTCGGTGCCTTCACGGCGGGAGAGTTTTGCTTTGGGTCCGATATAACGTGCCACGATTTTTCCTTAGTTATGCATGACGCCCCGGAATGAATCTTCTTGCGAAAACACAATTCATCGGGCGCTAGTCTGATCAACCTGCAATCAGACGGTGGTCTTAAGAACAAAACCCGCCAAACATTTGGCGGGCCGGGAACGACAGAAAAACTGCCGATGATACAGCAAATTTAGATACGACGACGCTTCGGCGGACGGCAACCGTTGTGCGGAACAGGCGTCACGTCCTGGATTTGCGTGATCTTGATACCGAGGTTGTTCAGGGCGCGAACCGACGATTCACGGCCAGGACCCGGGCCCTTGATACGCACTTCGAGGTTCTTGATGCCGTACTCGATGGCAACCTTGCCAGCGGTTTCGGCAGCGACCTGCGCGGCGAACGGGGTCGATTTGCGCGAACCCTTGAAGCCTGCACCGCCCGACGTTGCCCACGACAAGGCATTGCCTTGACGATCGGTGATCGTGATGATGGTGTTGTTGAAGGACGCGTGGATGTGCGCGATGCCTTCGGCAACGTTCTTTTTAACCTTCTTGCGCGCGCGTGCTGCTGCGGCGTTATTGGATGCTTTTGCCATAATTCTTTCCTTGAATCCGACGAGTCAAACTGCGACTGGATTATTTCTTCAGCGATTGCGCTGCCTTGCGCGGACCTTTACGGGTACGGGCATTGGTACGGGTACGCTGACCGCGAACCGGCAGACCACGGCGATGACGCAGACCGCGATAGCAGCCCAGATCCATCAGGCGCTTGATGTTCATCGAGAGTTCACGACGCAGATCGCCCTCGACGATGAACTTCGCGATTTCGTCGCGCAGCTTTTCCAGCTCGTTATCGTCCAGATCCTTGACCTTCTTGGTCGTCGGAACGCCCGTTGTGTCGCAGATTTTCTGCGCGCGTGGACGGCCGATACCATAGATTGCGGTCAGACCGATTACGGTATGTTGATGATTGGGTACGTTTACCCCAGCGATACGTGCCATTCGTTATTCCTCAATCAATAACGTTAATTAACCTTGGCGCTGCTTGTGGCGCGGTTCGATGCAGATGACGCGAACGACGCCTTTGCGCTTGATGATCTTGCAGTTGCGGCAGATCCGCTTGACTGATGCGAGCACTTTCATTTTTGCCCTCTTCCTTACAGTTCTTGATTCGTTTTTAAATTACTTGGTACGGAAAACGATCCGTGCCCGGCTTAAATCATAAGGCGTCAGTTCCACCGTCACCTTGTCTCCCGGCAGGATGCGGATGTAGTTCATGCGCATCTTTCCGGAAATGTGACCGAGCACCACATGCCCATTTTCCAACTTGACTCTGAATGTTGCATTCGGAAGATTCTCGAGAATCTCGCCCTGCATCTGAATTACGTCGTCTTTTGCCATTCGTTCGCCTGTTTTACCGCCCGCTTATCGCGTCGGAATGCCACCCTTGAAATTCGCCTTGCGCAGCAACGACTCGTATTGCTGGGACATCACGTAGTTCTGTACTTGCGCCATGAAGTCCATCGTCACCACCACGATAATCAGCAGCGAGGTTCCACCGAAGTAGAACGGCACCTTCCAGCGCGCGATCATGAATTCCGGCAACAAGCACACCAGCGTGATATACACCGCGCCAACCAGGGTCAGACGCGTCAGGATCTTGTCGATGTAGCGTGCCGTCTGCTCACCTGGACGAATACCCGGCACAAAGGCGCCGCTCTTCTTCAGGTTGTCTGCCGTTTCCTTGCTGTTGAACACCAGCGCGGTATAGAAGAAGCAGAAGAACACGATCGCCGCTGCGTACAGCAAGGCATGAATCGGCTCGCCTGGTGCCATCGACGCTGCCAGATCCTTCAGGAAGCGCACCACCGGGTTGCTCGTTTCGCCCGACGTGAACCAGCTCGTGATCGTGGCCGGGAACAGGATGATCGACGATGCAAAGATCGGCGGAATCACGCCTGCCATGTTCAGCTTCAGCGGCAGATGGCTGCTTTGGCCACCATAGATCTTGTTGCCGACCTGACGCTTGGCATAGTTCACCAGGATCTTGCGCTGACCGCGTTCGATGAACACGACCAGATACGTCACCAGTGCCACCACCACGCAGATCAGGATCGCCGCCAGAGCACTCATCGAACCCGTACGCACCAGCTCGAACAATCCTGCGATCGCGCTCGGCAAACCTGCCGCGATACCCGCAAAAATGATGATCGAGATGCCGTTGCCCAGTCCGCGCTCGGTAATCTGCTCACCCAGCCACATCAGGAACATCGTGCCAGTAACCAGCGTGATAACCGTGGTAGCACGGAAAGCCAGACCCGGATCGATGACCAGACCGATCTGCGATTCCAGCGCCACCGCAATACCCAGCGCCTGGAACGTCGCCAGCACCAGAGTGCCGTAGCGCGTATATTGCGTGATCTTGCGACGGCCCGATTCGCCTTCCTTCTTCAGCGCTTCGAGCTGCGGCGACACGACCGTCATCAACTGCATGATGATCGATGCCGAAATGTACGGCATGATGCCCAGCGCAAAAATCGTGAAACGGGACAGCGCACCACCGGAAAACATGTTGAACATGCCGAGGATGCCGCCCTGATTTTGCTTGAACAACTGCGCCAGCTGTTCCGGATCGATACCTGGAACCGGAATGTGCGCGCCGATGCGGAAAACAACCAGTGCGCCAAGCAGGAACCACAGACGTGACCACGGAAAACCGCTGGCAGCGCCTTTGGCAAGCTGAGGAGTAGTAGCCAATTCTTACTCCGTTATCAGACTGCAGGATTAAGCAACGGAACCACCAGCTGCTTCGATCGCCGCTTTTGCGCCTTTGGTGGCGATCAGACCCTTGAGCGCCACTTTCTTGGTGATCTCGCCGGACTGGATAACGCGCACGACACGTGCCAGCTCGCCAATCACGCCTGCCTGCTTCAGCGCCAGGATGTCAATTTCCGAAACCGGCAGCTTTTCCAGGTCGGACAGACGAACCTCAGCCTTGTACGGCGTTGCCAGCGATTTGAAACCGCGCTTCGGCAGACGACGTTGCAAAGGCATCTGACCGCCTTCGAAACCAACCTTGTGGAAGCCACCCGAACGGGACTTCTGACCTTTGTGACCACGGCCGGACGTCTTGCCCAGGCCGGAGCCGATACCGCGACCGACGCGACGCTTTGCGTGCTTGGCGCCGTCCGCTGGTTGAATGGTGTTCAATTCCATGATGTTCTCCGTGTGCGAGCCGAAGCTTACGACACTACTTTCACGAGGTACGCTACTTTGTTGATCATGCCGCGCACTGCCGGCGTATCTTCCAGTTCGGAAACCGAGTTGACACGACGCAGACCGAGACCGCGAACGGTTGCACGGTGGGTCTCACGCGTGCCGATCAGACCTTTGACCAGTTTGACTTTGATGGTATTTGCCATTGCGTTCACCTTAGCCCAGGATTTCTTCGACGGACTTGCCGCGCTTGGCAGCAATTTCCGACGGCGTATTCATTTTGGACAAGCCGTCCAGCGTGGCGCGAACCATGTTGTACGGGTTGGTCGAGCCGGTGGATTTGGCCACCACGTTCGTCACACCCATGACTTCGAAGATTGCGCGCATCGGACCGCCGGCGATGACGCCCGTACCGTCCTTGGCCGGCAGCATCAGGACCGACGACGCACCGTGCTTGCCGGTAACCGTGTGCTGCAGCGTGCCGTTCTTCAAGGTGACCTTGATCATCTTGCGACGCGCTTCTTCCATTGCCTTCTGCACGGCGACCGGGACTTCCTTCGACTTGCCCTTGCCCATGCCGATGCGGCCATCGCCGTCACCGACCACGGCCAGTGCTGCGAAACCCATGATACGACCACCCTTGACCACCTTGGTCACACGGTTGACCGCGATCATTTTTTCGCGCATGCCATCATCCGGCTTATCGCTTTGCATTTTCGATTGCATTTTTGCCATGACGATTCTTCCTTAGAACTTCAGACCGGCTTCGCGCGCAGCTTCTGCAACTGCCTTGATGCGGCCGTGATAACGGAAACCGGAGCGATCAAACGCAACTTCGGCAACTCCGGCTTTCAGTGCTTTCTCTGCAACGCGCTTGCCGACCAGGGCAGCAGCGGCCACATTGCCGCCAGCGCCCGATTGACCGGCCAGTTCCTTGCGCACTTCCGCTTCCAGCGTCGAAGCCGAAGCCAGCACTTTGGCATCAGGACCGATGACGGTGGCGTAGATGTGCAGATTGGTGCGATGCACGGCCAGACGATTCACTTTCAACTCGGCGATCTTCGCGCGAGTCTGGCGACCGCGGCGCAGACGTGATTGTTTCTTATCCATCATCAACCCTTACTTCTTCTTGGTTTCTTTGATTACAACCACTTCATCCGCATAGCGAACGCCCTTGCCCTTGTAAGGCTCCGGCGAGCGGTAAGCACGGACTTCCGCAGCAACCTGACCGACACGTTGACGATCGATCCCCTTGATCAGGATTTCGGTTTGCGTCGGCGTTTCAACCTTGATGCCTTCCGGCATCTGGTGCACGACCGGATGCGAGAAACCCAGCGACAGGTTGAGCTTGTCGCCCTGAGCGGCAGCGCGGAAACCCACGCCGACCAGCGTCAGCTTCTTCTCGAAACCCTTGGTGACGCCGTTGACCATGTTGTTGACCAGCGCACGGATGGTGCCGGACATGGCATTGGCTTCGCGGCTTTCATCAGCCGGCTTGACGTTCAACGTACCGTTGTCGTTTTCGATCTTGACCAGACCGGTCAGCGCCTGGGTCAGGCTGCCCAGCGGGCCCTTGACGGTGATCTGCTCTGCGCTGATGGCGACTTCTGCGCCACTCGGCAGTGCAATCGGCATTTTACCTACACGAGACATCTTGCACTCCTTACGCGACGTAGCAAATCACTTCGCCACCGACACCGGTTGCGCGCGCTTTGCGATCAGTCATGACGCCACGAGGGGTCGACACGATGGCAACGCCCAGACCGTTCATGACACTTGGAATCTCGTCCTTGCCCTTGTAAATACGCAGGCCGGGACGCGAGACACGCTCGAGACGCTCGATGACCGGGCGACCGGCGTAGTATTTCAGACCGATTTTCAGTTCTGCCTTGCCGGCAGCTTCCGTCACGGCGAAATCTTCGATGTAACCCTCGTCGCGCAGAACGTTGGCGATGGCAACCTTGACCTTCGAGGAAGGCATTGCAACCGTCGTTTTCTGCACGACTTGCGCATTGCGGATACGGGTCAGCATATCGGCGATAGGATCGCTCATACTCATTGCTTGTTCTCCTATTACCAGCTAGCTTTGGTCATACCCGGGATCTCGCCACGCATGGCGGTTTCACGGAGTTTGATACGGCCCAGACCGAACTTGCGGAAAGTGCCACGGGGACGACCAGTCAGAGTGCAACGATTACGTTGACGGGTCGGATTGGCGTTACGCGGCAGAGCCTGCAGCTTCAGACGCGCTTCGTAACGTTCCTCTTCCGACTTCGATTGGTCATCAATGATTGCCTTCAACTCGGCGCGCTTGCCGGCGTATTTCTTCACCAGGTTCGCACGCTTTTGTTCACGGTTAATCAGCGCCAGTTTTGCCATGGCAACCTCAGTTTCTGAACGGGAATTTAAATGCGGCGAGAAGCGCTTTCGCTTCGTCGTCGGTCTTCGCGGTTGTCGTGATGCTGATATTCAGACCACGCAGCGCATCAATCTTGTCGTACTCGATCTCGGGGAAAATGATCTGCTCTTTCACACCGATGTTGTAGTTGCCACGACCATCGAATGCCTTGCCCGACACACCACGGAAATCGCGCACGCGAGGCAGCGCAACCGTGATCAGGCGATCGAGGAATTCGTACATCTGGGCGCCACGCAGGGTCACCATGCAACCGATCGGATAACCTTCGCGGATCTTGAAACCAGCGATTGCCTTGCGTGCCTTGGTCACGACAGGCTTCTGGCCAGCGATCTTGGTCAGGTCGCCCACAGCGTGCTCGATGATCTTCTTGTCGGCAACAGCTTCCGACAGACCCATGTTCAGGGTGATCTTCTGGATGCGCGGCACTTCCATCACCGACTTGTAAGCGAACTTGGAAGTCAGATCGGCAACGACTTTTTCTTTGTAAAACTCTTGGAGACGGGCCATGATCTCTTAACCCTTTACAACTTCGCCGCTCGACTTGTAGACACGGACTTTCTTGCCATCCACGTCCTTGAAGCCAGCGCGATCTGCCTTGCCGGTTGCCGCATTGAACAACGCAACATTCGACACATGAATCGGCATCAACTTATCGACGATGCCACCGGTAGCACCCGTCATCGGATTCGGCTTGGTCGCCTTCTTGGCGACATTGACACCTTCCACGATGACGTAGTTGGCATCGACGCGACGCTGAACCACGCCACGCTTGCCCTTGTCCTTGCCTGTCAGCACAATGACTTCGTCGCTTTTACGAATCTTATCCATCACGACTCCTTACAGAACTTCAGGCGCGAGAGAAACGATTTTCATGAAGCGCTCAGTGCGCAGCTCACGTGTAACCGGTCCAAAAATACGCGTACCAATTGGCTCCAGCTTTGCATTCAGCAAAACGGCTGCATTGCCGTCGAACTTGACCAGCGAGCCGTCCTGGCGACGAACACCCTTGGCAGTACGCACGACAACTGCGTTGTAGATTTCGCCCTTCTTCACGCGACCACGCGGCGCAGCAACCTTGACCGTGACCTTGATCACATCGCCAATGCTGGCATAACGGCGCTTCGAACCGCCCAGCACCTTGATGCACAGGACTTCACGAGCGCCCGTGTTGTCGGCTACTTCGAGCCGGCTTTCAGTTTGAATCATAGTATTTTCTTTCCCAACTTAACCCGCTGCGCACAATGCGCGGTACGGTCAGTCTTGGTCTCGGCAACCTGCGTGGCAGGCTGATGAGGTGGACGTTTTTCAAAACTTCGATTAGTACAACTCTTCGGCACTAACTTTACTGCTTTTCCTGCGTTACTTTGCAGGAACGAAGCCCGCCATTATCAGGGATAAACGGCGGGCTTGCAACAACTAATTAAACTACCTGTGCCACCTGCACAACACGCGTGACGGTCCAAGCCTTGGTCTTGGAAATCGGACGACCTTCTTGAATCTCGACGGTATCGCCTTCCTTGGCCTGGTTGCTTTCATCGTGTGCGTGATACTTGTTCGAGCGCACGATGATCTTGCCGTACAGCGGATGCTTGACGTGACGCTCGATCAGCACGGTAACGGTCTTGTCCATCTTGTCGGACACAACCTTGCCAATCAACGTACGCTTGAGCGCTTGTTTTGCCTGATCGTTCATTATTTGGCGTCCTTCTGGTTGATGACCGTTTTGACACGTGCGATGTCGCGACGTACCTTCTTCAGCTGCGCAGTATTGTTCAGCTGCTGGGTAGCGATCTGCATGCGCAGGCCAAACTGGGCCTTCAGCAGATCGTTCAGTTCCTTGGCCAAAGCCGCTTGGTCTTTGCCCTTGAGTTCAGATGCTTTCATGTTAGCCCCTTATTATTGGCCGACTTGACGGACAACGAACGTGGTAGCCAAAGGCAGCTTCGCTGCAGCCAGGCGGAACGCTTCGCGCGCCAGACTTTCATCCACACCATCCATCTCGTACAACATTTTGCCTGGACGAATCTCGGCGACGTAGTATTCCGGATTACCTTTACCGTTACCCATACGGACTTCGGCCGGCTTGTTCGAAATCGGCTTGTCTGGGAAGATACGGATCCAGATACGACCGCCACGTTTGATGTGACGGGTCATTGCGCGACGCGCGGCTTCGATCTGACGTGCCGTGATACGACCACGACCAACTGCCTTCAGGCCGAATTCGCCGAACGACACGGCGGTGCCGGTGCCATGCGAAATACCGGTGTTGCGACCTTTTTGCTCTTTGCGATATTTTCTGCGTGCTGGTTGCAGCATGATTATTCTCCTGCTTTCTCAGCCGTTGCGCCTTCGGCGCCTTCAGGCTTCTTGGCACGCACACGCTTGGCAGCTGGCGCACCCGGCGCTGCGCCGGTACGTGGACGGCCACTTGGTTTGCCGTCGTCACGGCGAGGACCGCGACGCTTCTTGTCGTCATCGGCAGCAACGTCGATCACCGGAGCTTCGCCGCTTGCGAGACGATCGCCCTTGTAAACCCAGACCTTGACACCGATGATGCCGTAGGTGGTTTCCGCTTCGCCAAAACCGTAGTCGATGTCGGCGCGCAGCGTGTGCAGCGGCACACGGCCTTCACGGTACCATTCGGTACGGGCGATCTCGATGCCGTTCAGACGGCCCGACGACATGATCTTGATGCCTTGTGCGCCCAGACGCATGGCGTTCTGCATCGCACGCTTCATGGCGCGACGGAACATGATGCGCTTTTCGAGCTGCTGGCAGATCGAATCGGCAATCAGTTGCGCGTCGGTTTCCGGCTTGCGGATCTCTTCGATGTTGACGTGCACTGGCACGCCCATCATCTTGGTCAGCGCCGACTTCAGCACTTCGATGTCTTCGCCCTTCTTGCCGATCACGACGCCCGGACGCGAGCTGTAAATCGTGATGCGCGCGTTCTTGGCAGGACGCTCGATGACCACGCGGCCGACCGAGGCGTTCTTCAGTTTCTTCTTCAGGTAGGCACGCACCTGCAGGTCTTCGTTCAGCATCGAAGCGAAGTTGCCGTTGCCGGCATACCAGCGCGAGCCCCAGTTACGCGAAACCGCGAGACGGAAACCGGTTGGATGTATCTTCTGTCCCATCGTGACTCCTTAGTTACCGACAGTCACGTAAATGTGACAGGATTGTTTAGAGATACGATCACCACGACCTTTTGCGCGAGCAGTGAAGCGCTTCAGGATCGGGCCCTTTTCGACGTAGATCGTTTTCACGAACAGTTCGTCGATATCGGCGCCGTCGTTGTGTTCAGCGTTGGCGATGGCGGATTCGAGCACCTTCTTGACGATTGCAGCGCCTTTTTTCGGGCTGAACTGCAGAATGTTCAAGGCAGCATCGACTTTCTTGCCGCGAATCAGATCGGCGATCAGGCGACCTTTCTGATCCGACAGGCGAACGCCCTTGAGGATAGCTTTAGTTTCCATTATTTCTTAGCCTTCTTGTCAGCAGCGTGGCCCTTGAACGTACGGGTCAGCGCGAATTCGCCAAGCTTGTGACCAACCATGTTCTCGGACACATAGACCGGCACGTGCTGCTTGCCGTTGTGCACCGCGATCGTCAGGCCGATGAAGTCAGGCATGATGGTCGAACGACGGGACCAGGTTTTGATCGGCTTCTTGTCTTTGTTCGCTTGCGCGGCTTCGACTTTTTTCACCAGGTGGGCGTCGCAAAACGGCCCTTTTTTCAATGAACGTGTCATGTCTTATCCCTTATTTCTTGCCGCGGCGCGAGACGATCATGGAAGACGTGCGCTTGTTGCTGCGCGTCTTCTTGCCCTTGGTCTGCTGGCCCCACGGAGATACCGGGTGACGACCTGCCGCCGTTTTACCTTCACCACCACCGTGCGGGTGATCGACCGGGTTCATGACCACACCGCGAACGGTAGGACGAACACCGCGCCAGCGCATCGCACCAGCCTTGCCGATCTTGCGCAGGCTGTGCTCGGCATTGCCGACTTCACCAACCGTTGCACGGCATTCGACGTGGATGCGACGAACTTCACCCGAACGCAGACGAACCTGCGCATAAACGCCTTCACGCGCCATCAGCACCACGCCGGCGCCGGCAGTACGCGCAATCTGCGCGCCCTTGCCTGGCAGCATTTCGACGCAGTGAATCGTCGTGCCGACCGGAATATTGCGGATCGGCAGCGTGTTGCCTGCCTTGATCGGCGCTTCCGAGCCGCTCAGCAGTTGATCGCCGACTGCCAGACCCTTGGTCGCGATGATGTAGCGACGCTCGCCATCCGCGTACAGCAGCAGCGCGATGTTGGCGGTGCGGTTTGGATCGTATTCGATACGTTCCACTTTCGCAGGAATGCCATCCTTGTTGCGCTTGAAGTCGATGACGCGATAGTGCTGGCGATGACCACCGCCGATGTGACGGGTGGTGATGTGACCGTTGTTGTTACGGCCGGCCGACTTCGATTTCTTTTCGATCAGGCCGGCAAACGGACGGCCTTTGTACAGGTCGCTGTTGACGACCTTGACCATGCCGCGACGACCAGGCGAGGTCGGCTTGACTTTAACGAGTGCCATTATTTAGCCTCCTCGGTGAAATTGATTTCCTGACCAGGCTTGAGGCTCACAAAGGCACGACGAGTATGGTTGCGACGGCCGACGAAACGACCCGAACGCTTTTGCTTGCCCTGGCGGTTGGCGACCTGAACGGACTCCACTTCGACCTTGAACAGCAATTCGACGGCTGCCTTGACCTCCAGCTTGGTTGCATCCGGCGTCACGAGGAAAACGACTTGCTCGTTCTTTTCGGCAACGAACGTGGCTTTCTCGGAAATGACCGGCGCGAGCAGCACCTTCATCAGGCGCTCATCGCTGAATTTCTGCACTGCGCTCATGCCAGCATCTCCTCAATCTTGGCCAATGCCGGCTTCGTGATCAGAACTTTCTTGTAGAACACGAGCGAAACAGGATCGGCATGACGCGGCTCGCAAACCAGCACGTTCGGCAGGTTGCGGGACGCCAACAACAGGTTTTCATCCAGGCTGTCGGTGATGACCAACACGGAATCCAGACCCATACCCTTCAGTTTTTGCGACAGCAGCTTGGTCTTGGGCGCGTCAACCGACAGGTTTTCGATAACCGACAGACGGCCTTCGCGAGCCAGTTGCGAGAGGATCGAGCAGACACCTGCGCGATACATCTTCTTGTTGACCTTGTGCGAGAAGTTTTCGTCAGGCGAGTTCGGGAAGATGCGACCACCGCCGCGCCACAGAGGCGACGACGACATACCGGCACGAGCACGGCCCGTACCTTTTTGACGCCATGGCTTCTTGGTCGTGTGATGGACTTCTTCGCGATCCTTCTGCTTGCGGTTACCGCTGCGAGCATTGGCTTGATATGCGACGACGACCTGGTGAATCAGCGCTTCGTTGTAGTCACGGCCGAAAATGGTGTCCGGCGCAGCAACGTTCGATGCAGCTTGACCTTGATCATTCAGGAGCTTGAGTTCCATGGATTAAGCCCCCTTCTTTGCTTTGACTTTAACAGCCGGCGACACGACAACCTGACCGTTTTTTGCACCAGGAACAGCACCTTTGACCAGCAGCAGCTGGCGCTCAGCATCGATGCGAGCGATCTCGAGGTTTTGCGTGGTGGTGGTGACATCACCCAGGTGACCCGTCATGCGCTTGCCAGGGAAAACACGACCCGGATCCTGCGCCATACCGATGGAGCCAGGAACATTGTGGGAACGCGAGTTACCGTGGGTGGCACGACCGGATGCGAAGTTGTAACGCTTGATGGTACCGGCATAGCCCTTACCGATCGACACGCCTTGCACATCGACCTTCTGACCGACTTCGAACAGGCTGACTGGCAACACGTCGCCAACCTTCAGTTCGGAAGCAGCATCAGCAGCGATACGGAATTCTTTGAGCATGGTGCCGGCTTCGACGCCAGCCTTGGCGAAGTGGCCAGCAGCGGCTTTATTGACACGGGAGGCACGGCGGGAGCCGAAAGCGACCTGGACAGCCGAATAACCATCGGTGTCAGGCGTTTTGATTTGCGTCACGCGGTTGTTTGACACGTCGAGCACGGTCACAGGAATCGAATCCCCGTCATCCGTGAAGATGCGCATCATACCAACCTTGCGACCCAAGAGGCCTTGGTTTTGGTTCATTTTTTCTCCATTCCCACCTGCGATTGGGCGGGGCTGATGTATTTGAAACTACAGGAACTGCAAGCGCCGCAAGGACTCCACAAACGGAATCCTTGACGAAGCCGGAAATTATAGCGCGGAAACCGGGCATTCACAACAAGCAGCGAAAAAGCTGTTGTTTCCGCGCCTTACCGCCTGCCTGCCTTTCGGCAATGCAAGCGGGTATTTCTATTACTGCAACTTAATTTCGACGTCGACGCCAGCCGGCAGATCGAGCTTCATCAATGCGTCCACGGTCTTGTCGGTCGGATCGACGATATCCATCAGACGAACGTGGGTGCGGATTTCAAACTGGTCACGCGAAGTCTTGTTGACGTGCGGCGAACGCAGAACGTCGTAGCGCTGAATGCGGGTCGGCAGCGGGACCGGGCCCTTGACGACGGCGCCGGTACGCTTGGCGGTATCGACGATTTCGAGTGCCGACTGATCGATCAGACGGTAATCGAATGCCTTCAGGCGGATACGGATTTTCTGGTTTGGAGCAGACTTTGGTGCGGTCGACATGTTCATTCCTTAAAAGAGCGAGCCGCGAGCGAGATGCCCGCGGCGATGAGCGGCGGCATCACTGCCGCCACATGAATCGAATTACTCGATGATCTTAGCCACGACACCGGCGCCGACGGTACGACCGCCTTCACGGATGGCGAAACGCAGACCTTCTTCCATTGCGATCGGGTTGATCAACTGCACCGTGATCGACACGTTGTCGCCCGGCATGACCATTTCCTTGTCCTTCGGCAGTTCGATCGATCCCGTCACGTCCGTCGTACGGAAGTAGAACTGCGGACGGTAGTTGTTGAAGAACGGGGTGTGACGGCCGCCTTCGTCTTTCGACAACACGTAGATCTCGCCGGTGAAGTGCTTGTGTGGCTTGATCGAACCTGGTTTTGCCAACACCTGACCACGCTCGACGTCTTCACGCTTGGTGCCGCGCAGCAGCACGCCGACGTTGTCGCCTGCCTGACCTTGGTCGAGCAGCTTGCGGAACATTTCGACGCCGGTGCAGGTGGTTTTCTGGGTGTCGCGGATACCGACGATTTCGATTTCTTCGCCGACCTTGATCACGCCGCGTTCGACACGGCCGGTGACGACCGTACCACGACCCGAGATCGAGAACACGTCTTCGACCGGCAGCAGGAAGGTGCCGTCAACGGCGCGTTCCGGCGTCGGGATGTAGGTGTCGAGGGCTTCTGCGAGGGCCATGATGGCTTGTTCGCCCAGAGGACCGGTGTCGCCTTCGAGGGCGAGCTTGGCCGAGCCTTTGACGATCGGCAGGTCGTCGCCTGGGAATTCGTATTTCGAAAGGAGCTCACGCACTTCCATTTCGACCAGTTCGAGCAGTTCTTCGTCGTCAACCATGTCTGCCTTGTTCAGGAAGACGATGATGTACGGAACGCCAACCTGGCGCGACAGCAGGATGTGTTCGCGCGTTTGCGGCATCGGGCCGTCGGCTGCGGAGCAGACCAGGATGGCGCCGTCCATCTGCGCAGCGCCCGTGATCATGTTTTTCACATAGTCGGCGTGGCCTGGGCAGTCAACGTGCGCGTAGTGACGGTTGGCGGTTTCGTATTCGACGTGCGCGGTGTTGATGGTGATGCCGCGTGCTTTCTCTTCAGGTGCCGCGTCGATCTGGTCGTAGCCCTTGGCTTCACCGCCAAACTTCTTCGACAACACCGTCGCAATCGCCGCCGTCAGCGTCGTCTTGCCATGGTCAACGTGACCAATCGTGCCCACATTCACGTGCGGCTTGGTCCGCTCGAATTTGCCTTTTGCCATCTTGGACTCCTAACAATTTTGATGAGAATGCTCAGGCACGCGCCCGACCGACATACTACGAAACACAGAAAAGACTGCTGAATTCTTGGTGCCCTTGACGTGGATTGAACACGTGGCCTCTCCCTTACCAAGGGAGTGCTCTACCACTGAGCTACAAGGGCATTTCAATTGCTCGCACCGAACGGTGCGCCCAATTCTGAAACTGGAGCGGGTGAAGGGAATCGAACCCTCGTCATAAGCTTGGAAGGCTTCAGCTCTACCATTGAGCTACACCCGCGAGGATCACCACTTCTCTACTGCCATTTCTCTCTGCATCCGATCATCCGGACTGGTGGAGGGGGCTGGATTCGAACCAGCGTACTCGTAAGAGGGCAGATTTACAGTCTGCTGCCATTAACCACTCGGCCACCCCTCCGCAGGGAACCGCAGACTATAGGCGAGTTCATGCAGCTTGTCAACAATCGACAGCATCCAAAACCATAAATTTTCGCGATACCGATCCGCCGCCGGGGTTTCCCCGAAACTAGAAGCGCGTTTCGCGGGCGGCGCGCAGGAAGTTGTCGAGAATCGGCGTGCAGTCGAGCAGGTCGGCACCGCCGGCGCGGTGGAACTCCGGGTGCCATTGCAGCCCCATGACGAAGCGCGACTTGGTGTGGCGCACCGCCTCGACGATGTTGTCGCCCTCGGAAACGGCCTCGATGATGAGGTCGCGCCCGAGATCGCGCACCGCCTGGTGGTGGATGGAGTTGACGAGCGGCGCCTTGTGCGTCGAAAACAGCGCGCCGAGCGAGGAGCCGGCCGGGAACTGAATGCGGTGGCGGTGGTTGTCGTAGGTTTCGTGCACGTGCGGATTGGCTTCCGGCACGTCGGTGGCGATGTCCTGGTACAAGGTGCCACCGAAGGCGACGTTGATCAACTGGCAACCGCGGCAGATGCCGAGCACCGGTTTGCCGGCCTCGATGAATTCGTGCAGCAGTTCGAGCTCGTACATGTCGCGCGCGCTGTCGCCTATCCATTCCGGGCGCGTCGCGGTGCGCGAATACGTCTGCGGCGCGACGTCGGCGCCACCCTGCAGCACCAGCCCGTCGAGGTGCTTAGCGTAGTCGCGCAGGCGAATCTTGCTCGGATGCAGCATGCCGTTGGTATTGACGGTCGGAATCATGAAGACCAGCACGTCGCGCGACATGACCCATTGCGCAATCGATTCCTCCAGATACTGCAGCGTCTTGGCCTGCAATCCCTTGGCGCCGCTTTCGGGATGAAAGATGCGCGCCGAGACGCCAATCTTGAGCGTGCGCTGCGTCAGCCGGCGACCAACCTGATCCGACAGGCTGCGAATGCGTGCCGAGAACACGCGCCACGTATGCTGCCAAACGGAGTCGTCGGGACGCTGGTAGGCGGGTGCGCTGCTGCTGCCGAAGTCCGGTCGCGGCGTGTAGGGCGCAGGCTGTGCCGGCGGTTCGACCGATGCCGCTTCGACAGCGACCGGCGCTTCTCCTTCGACGGGGGCTTGCGAGGCAGGGGGCAACGGATCGGCAGGCGGCGTCACGCCGGCGGCGTTTCGGGGTGCGGGTGGCAGGTTGATATCGGACTGGTCGGACATAAAGCTCGCTCTGGAATCGAAAGGTGATAGACAACAACCTGCCGTGAATTATCCGCCACCCTGCCGTTCCATGTCCAAGCATGCCGTTGGCGGGACGACAAACCTGCAACGGATCGGGCGCGCATGCATAATGCGGGCATTCATTCCTGCACATCGAATCATGCTGACCATCTATCACAATCCGCGCTGCTCGAAATCGCGCGGCGCCCTGGAACTGGCAACGCAGTTCGCCGAACGGCACGGCCTAGAGCTGCACATCATCGACTATCAGAAGACGCCGCTGACGCGCGCGCAACTGGAAGAGCTGCACCGACTGCTGCAGTCGGAAGGTGCGGTTTCCGTGCGCGACATGGTGCGCGACGGTGAAGCCGTCTTCGCGGAACTGGGCCTGGACGACGCCGACGATGCCCGGCTGCTGGATGCGCTGGCCGCGCACCCCATCCTGCTGCAACGCCCGATCGTGCGCCGCGACGAACGCGCCATCATCGCGCGCCCTTCCGAACTGGCCTTGCGCATTCTGCAGGACTGAGACTACAGGCGCGCGAAACCGCCATGGCGATCACTGCGGCTGATCGCATATTTCTTCAGCAGTTCGCGGTACATGCTGCCGAGCAGCGACAGGCGCGGATTGCGCGGGTCGAGGCGGCGCGCGGCAGAGACGTAATCGCGCGCCCGCTCCCCGAGTTCCTCGTCCCAGCCCTGATTGTCCAGACATTTGAGTACCGCGACGGCGGCATTGAACACCACCTGCGGATTGTCCGGCAGACGCGTGGCGGCTTCCGACATCAGCGCCACCGCACCGCGATAGTCGCCCAGGCGCGCCTTCTCGGCTCCCGAGGCAACCAGATCGAGCACCTGGTTCTTGCTGTCGCGCTTGACGCGGGTGATCAGGTCCTGGCGTCCCGCGTCGTGGAACAGACGCAAGGTACGCGCCGCAGCGGCAGTGCCCGAGGCATTGCCGACCACGGTCGTCATGACCTCCACCGCGCCCTGCTCCAATCCGCTCTGCAGGCAGTTCCTGGCCAGCAGCATGCGTGCGTCGGCCGACAGCGCGACCGGCTGGCGGCACGCCGCCACCGCTTCTTCCAGCGCCTCGACGGCCTGCTCCTGCTCACCTTCGTGGCGATGCAGCATGGCCATCGACAGCGCGCGACAGACCGGCGTCCTGGCCGCATGCGCCAATGTCTTGGACAGATCGCGGATCAGTGACGAAGCCAGTTGCGCCTCGCCCTGCCCCAGCGCCGTCTCGACCAGCCGCACATGGTCTTCCGGTTCGCGGAATTCAGAAAAACGCGTGCGGTTGACGACCTGCTGGAACACACGGTGCGCGGTATCGGCATCGCCGGCCTCCAGCGCCACGCGGCCCAGTCGCCGCAGGCGCTGCACGGCATGCGGCGAACGCTCGACGGCCGCCTGCAGCGTGCGCTGCGCCTGCTCGAAGCGCCCCAACTCTTCCTGCGTGCGCGCGAGCCAGTCGTAGGCCTCCAGAAACTGCGGCTTGCTCTCGATCAGCGCCTGCAGCATGGTTTCCGCCTCGGAGAAGCGTCCCTGCCGGTGCAGCGTGACCGCCTGCCCGAGCCGGGCCCAGGCCAGCGCACGGCGTGCGTACAGGTCGGCGTAGATGTTTTCAGCCTCGGCCAGTTCGCCGAGCATGGTGTGCAGTTCCGCGCGCACCCGCATGAAGTCCGGCGCATGACGCGGCAGCTTTTCGGCACCGGCGGCGCAGGCCTCGATCGCGCCGGCGAGGTTGCCATCCTCGATCAGTTGGCGCACCGCCTGCAGCGCATTGCGTCGCTCGATGGCGCGCGCCAGGCGTTCGAGCAGCATCTCGGCTGTGAAAGGCTTGAGGATGTAGTCGTTGAGCGACAGCTCGGCGGCGCTGACCACCTTGTCGCGCGTGCGCTCGGCCGTCACCATGACGAATACCGTTTCCGGCGGCAGCAGACGATGGTGGCGCAGGTCCTCGAGCAGTTGCTGACCGTCCTGCCCTTCGCCGAGATCGTATTCGCAGATCACCAGATCGAAGGTGCGGTTGCGCAGCGGACGGATCGCCGTGCTGGCACTGACGGCATAGTCGATCTTGGTCAGGCCGCCCTGGCTCAGCATGTTGTGAATGCCGGCGCGCATGCCGGCGTGCGGCTCGATGATGAGGGCGGTCAGTCCTGCGAGTGCTTGCATGGGAGTGAATGGCAAATAACGAAGGGCACCAAATGATGCCGTGCCGCAATATTACTCCCGCGCCGCGCAACTGTTAAATCACATTGCACAACATGTCAGAAAGTCATTCTGTCGATTGGTCGACCACCACGCGGTTGCGCCCTGCCTGCTTGGCGTTGTACATCGCCGCGTCGGTGCGCGAAAACAGGTCGAGCACCGATTCGCCGCGCACGTGCTGCGCCAGGCCGATGGAAACCGTGACCCGGTGGCGCAGCGAGACGCCCCAGTCGAAGCGTTCGATCTGGCGCCGGATGCCTTCCACCACCGGCAACGCGACCTCGAGCGTGGTGCGCGGCAGCACCAGCAGGAATTCCTCGCCGCCGTAGCGGCCGAAAATGTCGGTCGGCTGGATGTTGCGCAACGCGATCCGCGCGAACTTGCACAAGACCTCGTCGCCGACCAGATGGCCGGCATCGTCGTTGATGAGCTTGAAATGATCGAGATCGAGCACCGCTAGGCACAGCGGCTCGCCGCTCTGCTCGGCCAGCCGCTTCTGCTGTTCCAGCGCGGCCACGATGTAGCGTCGGTTGTAGCAGCCCAGCAACGTGTCGCGCTGCGCGTCGGCCTCTATGTCGCGGATCTTGCGGTTGGCGCGGTACAGCGCGCCATGCAGCCGCTGCACGCGATCGGCCAGCATGACGAAGCCGGGCAACGTCAGCGCCAATGCCAGAAACTGCATCGCCTCCAGCTTGAACAGGTCGAGATCGGCATACTGCCGGTAATGCGCGGCGATCACCAGTGCGTGGAAGAGCATCACGGACAAGGCCAGCCGGAACATGGTGCGCGACGACATGCGGTGCATCACGAACGCCATCGTCAGCAGGAAGAACGGCGCAAACGCCATCTGTGCGGCCGGCTCCAGATAGACCACGAACAGCATGATGCCGATCGCGCTGACCGCCATCGGCATGCGAAGGTTGCGGGCGCGGCTGCGCAGGTTGAGGCCGCTGGCGAACAAGCCGTAAAAGACGATATAGGCGCAGAGAGTCAGAATGGCGGCCGTCTGCAGCACGCGCAGCTCGAGCCGGCCCAGCAGGTGGAAGATACCCAGCGTCGCCAGGTATAGAGCAGAGAAAAGTCCGGTCAGCGTCAGGCGCGACAGGCGCGCTGCCTGCTGGTCCGCAAGGCTGGACAACACGGACTGGCGGCGTTCGGGCGGCGTGGAGGGAGATGCAGCAGGAAATCCGGGCGGAAATGGCGAGGGCGCGGCCTCATCGTCCGCTTCCGTCGCCGATTCCGTCGGCGCGCCCTCGTCGTCCTGTTCGCCTGTGCGCTGCATGGGAATGAGATGATCCGAAACAATCCGGCCGCCCATACGGGCAGCATCGCGGCGCAACCGACGGCATCGCACCGCTTGGCTGGAATCATGCGCCCATTGTTTGCCATTGGCAACAACGGCAACTCATTGCGTGGCGGCCGGGCCAGCCGCCTGCGCTTCACGCATAAACCATGCCGCCACCACCGCCAGCGCACACAGCCCGGCGACCAGCAGGAAAGTCTCGCCGAATGCATCACGCTGGCCTGTTGCCTGCGCGCCATGCACCGAAATGCGCCATTCGAGCACGATGCCGACCAGGCTGACGCCGATCGCGCCGCCCAGTTGCCGCACGAAATTGACGGCGCTCGCCCCCTGCGCGATCAGATCGACGTCGAGACCACGCATCGCGCCCAGGCTCAGCGCCGGCAGCACGAAGCCGAGGCCGATGCGGCCCAGCGCCGCCCAGATCATCAGCAGTACGTAGCCGGATGCCGTGCCGCCCAGCGCCATCAGCGCGAACGACAATGCCAACAGGCTCAGGCCGATTGCCACCAGCACATTGGGCGGATAGCGGTCGGCAAGCCGGCCCGCCAGCGGGATGGTGACCGCCAGCACGATGCCGGCCGGCAGCAGCACCAGCCCCGCTTCCGAGGGCGAGTAATGGACCGCCATCTGCATGTAGATCGGCAACAGATAGGTCGAGCCGAACAACCCCATGCCGTAGATGAAGGCGACCAGCGCACCCATCGTGAACTGGCGGTAGCGGAACAGCCGCATGTTGAGCAGCGGCTCGGCATGCGTGCGCAACTGATAGACGACGAACGCCGCCAGGCTGGCTAGCCCGACCGTCAGCAGCACGCCGGCCTCGACCGCATCGGCGCGCAGTTCGACCAGGCCGTTGAGGATGCCCAGCACCGCCAGCGCCATCAGCCCCAGTCCTTTCCAGTCGAGCGCGCGGCGCGCCTCCGACAACTGGCTGTAGAGCGGCAGATAGCGCTGGATCAGCGCCAGCACGATCAGGCACGGCGGCACCACCACGAAGAAGATCGAGCGCCAGCCGAACAATTCCACCAGGAAGCCGCCGACGCTGGGCCCGACCGCTGGCGCCAGCACCACGCCGAAGCCGAAGATACCCATCGCCCTTCCCTGCTCGTGGGTGGCGAAGGCGCGCAGGATCACGATGGCCGGAATCGGCTGCATGATGCCGGAGGCGATGCCTTCGGCCACGCGCATCGTCAGCAGCATCGAGTAGTTGATGCTGAAGCCGCCGAGCACGCCGCCGCACAACAGCAGACAGATCGCGCCCATGTAGGTGCGCCGCAGCCCGAAGCGCATCAGCAGCCACGGCGTGGTCAGCATGGACAGCGTCATCGCCAGCATGAAGCCGGTCGAGACCCATTGCGCGCGTTCCTGGCCGAGCGCGAAGTGGCGGCTCAGGTCGGGAATCGCGACGTTGACGATGGTCGAGGACAGGATGGCGGCGACGCTACCGATCATGCAGGTCAGCAGGACCAGCCATTTGTAGCGGGCGCCGTAACGCGTCCGCAGTTCTTCGAGTGTGTGCGCCATAGGTTCGTGACGATAGCGGAAGGCCGCGCCTTGCGGGAATCGCGGGGGAATGCCTGGTTCGACTGGTCTGGCGTGCGGCAGTTCGTGCGCGCGGCTTGCCTGACTGCGGACGCCGGCGCTGTTCCGCAAAAATTCGAAAGCCCAACGTGATCGGCCGGGTAAAAAAAAGCCGGATCGGCGATCCGGCTTTCAGGGTTCAGATGTTCAGACCGTCTCGTCGGCGGCTTCCGCCTGCTCCGGCAGGCGGCTGACCAGCAGGCGGTCGATGCGGTTGCGGTCCATGTCGATGACCTCGATACGATAGCCTTCCCATTCGAAGCTGTCCGACATCTGCGGAATGTGGCCGAGGAAGGACATCACGAAGCCCGCCAGCGTATGGTAGGAACCCGATGCCTCGTCGGGGAAGCGCACTTCGGTCTCCAGCAATTCGCGAAAGCGATCGAAGGTGATGCCGGCGTCGAGCAGCCACGAGCCGTCGTCGCGCCGCACGCCGTCCACCTCGTGATGCTCGTCGATCACGGAGACGTCGCCGACCAATGCCTCGAGCACGTCGCTCAGCGTCACGATGCCTTCGATCTCGCCGTATTCGTCGATGATCAGGGCCAGTTCGGCGCGGTTCTTCTTGAGCGTTTCCAGCAGTTGCATGGCGCTGATGGTCTCCGGCACGAACAGCGGCGGACGCGTGGCGGCGGCGATATCGACGGCCGTGATCGCATTGCCGCGGATCGCCTGGTCGAACAGGCTGCCGGCGTGCACGATGCCGATCACGTTCGACAGATCGCCCTTGCAGACCGGGAAGCGCGTATAGGCGCTGTCTGCGATCTTGGTCAGATTGATCTCGAGCGAGTCGTCGATGTTGATGAAGTGCACGTCCATGCGCGGCGTCATCAGTCCCGTCACGCGCTGGTCGTCGAGGCGCAGCGCACGCGAGACGATGTCGTGCTCGGTCTTTTCGAACAGGCCGGCGTCGGCACCTTCACGGAACAGGCCGGCGATCTCTTCTTCCGTGACCGCATCATCCTTCTTGTGATGCATGCCGAGCAGGCGCAGGATGAACTCGGTCGAGACCGTCAGTACCCTGACGAACGGCCCCATCAGGCGCGACAGCCACAGCATGGGCGCCGCCACCAGCGAGGCCACCACTTCCGGATACTGCATGGCGATGCGCTTGGGCACCAGTTCGCCGAAGATCAGCGAGGCGAAGGTGATGCCGACCACCACGATGCCGAGCGCAATCTCGCGCGCGTAGTCGCCGACCAACGGCAGCATCGCCACCTCGGGCGTCAGTTGCGCGACCAGCGAGGCCTCGCCGAAGGCGCCGTTGAAAATGCCGATCAGGGTGATGCCGACCTGGATGGTCGAGAGAAAACGGCTGGGACTGTCCGACAGATCGAGCGCGGCTTTGGCGCCGCGGCTGCCGTTTTCAGCGAGTTTTTGAAGACGTATGCGTTTGGAGGTGACGACGGCGATTTCGGACATGGCAAAGATGCCATTGACCAGAATCAAACCAAGGATGATCAGTATGTCCACTGAAAAGGGAACTCGCGGTTAATACCCGCCAGCCCTGCTGTTGAAAGGAGGGGAATCATACCATCCAGCCGGCACCCTAGCCGAAATGTTGTCAATTTCATGTCAGATGACGGCATGTTCAGCGAAGTAAGCCGAGCGCCGCCGGCATCACAGCACGCGCTTGACGAGCTCCGCGATCAGGAAGGCGACCGCCGACCACAACACGGTGGAGCCGAGAGGCAGGATCAGCGTGCGGCGGTCGAGCTTGAGGCGGATATCGCCCGGGATGCGGCCGACGCCGATTTTGATGAAGATCCAGGGCAGCAATGCATTGAAGATGGTCAGAAACAAAAAGATCACCACGACCCATCGAATCATTGCCTTTCCTCCATGAAGTTGTCGCCGGAAGTGTTGCCGCGCTCAGAACAGGCGGACCAGCAGGAACACCAGCAGCGAGAGTAGCACGGTCGAAGCGAACGGCAGGAATACGGTGCGGCCGAAAATGCGGAAGCGGAAGTCGCCCGGCAGGCGGCCGATGCCGAGCTTTTCCAGCCATGGCAGCGCGGCCGAGAACACGATCACGGCGAGGAAGATGACGATGAACCAGCGCAGCATGGAAAGGGGCGCGCTCGTGAATGGACTTACAGGCGCCGGCTCTGGTCGGCACGGTCGAAGCGGTCATCCATCACCACTTCCTTGCCGACCACCAGCACCTTGAACAGCTCGCCCATCTCGGCCGGCGAAGTCAGCTTCTGCACGGCGTTGGCCTTGGGCAGGTAAAGCTGCACGTCTTCCGGCGAGGTCTGCAGCAGGCGGTCGGCGATGCCGGCCGACATCAGGAAGCCGGCCTGGCTCATGTAGCCCAGCATTTCCAGCCCGTTGCGCACGGCGGCATAGGCCATCGCCGTGAAATCGACGTGCGCCGTGATGTCCTGCAAACCCGGCAGGTAGAACGGATCGGGATGCGAATGATGGCGGTAATGGCACATCAGCGTGCCCTGGCTGCGCTGGTCGAGGTAGAACTCGCTGCCGGGGAAGCCGTAGTCGATCAGGATCGCCGCGCCGCCCTTGCCGTTCTGCTCGTGACCGGCCGTCAGCATGCCGGCCAGCGTGCGCATGAAGCCGATCGCGACCGGATGCACTTCGGTCAGGTAGCCGTCGGGCAAGGCATCGGCCTCCGGAATCTGCTCGACCAGTTCGGCCGCGCAGGGACGGTCCTCGTAATCGAAGCGCCCGTCCTGCCAGACCACGCCGCGCTCGTGCCAGCGGCCGTCGTGCTTGACGACCAGCGACACCGGCATCGCGTCGAGCACCTCGTTGCCGATCACCACGCCCGAAAAAGCCTGCGGAAAGTCGTCGAGCCAGTTGACCTGCGGGAATTCCGCCAGCGTCTGCTGCTGGCGCGCGCGCAGTTCGCCCGACAGTTCGACGATCGAATAGCGCTCGACCGTGATGCCGGCCGCCGCGCATTCGGTCAGGATGTCGGCCGCCAGCTTGCCGGTGCCGGCGCCGAACTCGAGGATGTGGGCGCTGCTCTGGCGCATCAGCTCGTCGGCCGCGTGGGCCAGGGTTTCCCCGAAAAGCGACGTCATCTCGGGAGCGGTTGTAAAATCACCGTCTTTGCCGAGTTTTGCCGCGCCGCCGCTGTAATAACCGAGATCCGGCGCATACAGCGCCAGGTCCATGTACCGCGCGAAGGGAATCCATCCGCCTTGTCGGCGAATTTCTTCAACGATCAGGTTCTGGAGCTGGGAAGATGCCTGGTAGGCGTCCGGGGAAGGTTCGGGAAGATGCGCTTGCATGGCAGGTATTGTAGAGAATTCGGCAAAACACACAACCTTAGGCCAACATAAGACCAGGCTTCGATGTCCACCGCCACTCATCCAGACGCCCGCCGCGTCGCCCTCGTCACCGGTGCCGCACGCCGCATCGGGCGCGCGATTGCGCTCGCGCTCGCGCAGCGCGGCTGGGACGTGGCCGTGCACTACGCGCGCTCGGCGGACGAGGCGCAGGCGACCGTGCGCGACATCCAGGCACTGGGCCGACGCGCCGTCGCCCTGCCCTGCGAACTGGCAAACGAGGCGGCGGTGAGGCAGCTGCTGGCACAGGCCGCGCAGGCGCTGGGGCCGGTGTCGTGCGTGGTCAACAATGCCTCGCGCTTCGATTTCGACGATGCCACCGGCTTTTCGACCGCCGCGCTCGATGCCCACATGCACGTCAACCTCGCCGCGCCCATCCTGCTCGCGCAGGCGCTGCACGCGGCCACGCCGGACGGCGCGCAGGCGGTCGTGGTCAACCTGCTCGACCAGAAGCTCTACAACCTGAACCCCGACTTCCTGTCCTATACGCTGTCGAAGGCCGCGCTGCAAAGCGCCACCACCATGCTCGCGCAGGCGCTCGCGCCCAAGGTGCGCGTGGCCGGCGTGGCGCCCGGCATCACGCTGGTGTCGGGCGACATGAGCGAGGCGCAGTTTCAGGAAGCGCACGCGCATACGCCGCTCGGCCGTTCCAGCACGCCGGACGACATCGCGGCCGCCGTCTGCTTCGTCGCCGATTCGCCCGCCATCACCGGCACCACGCTGCTCGTTGACGGCGGCCAGCACCTGATTCCCCTGCAGCGCGACGTGATGTTCGTCGCGTCCTGATCTTTTTTCCTGTTGCTCAACCGATTGCTTCCATGAATTCGTTCCTGTTCCATCCCAACCTGGCCGATTGCCGCCGCCTCTTCCTGCGCGACTACGAGGTGCAGATCAACATCGGCGTCCACGAGTTCGAGAAGAAGGGCGAGCAGCGCGTGCTGATCAACGTCGATCTCTTCATCCCGCTCGACGAATCGACGCCGTCGCACGATTCGCTCGACGAAGTGGTGGACTACGACTTCATGCGCAGCACCATCGCCAAACGCATGGCGCAGGGTCACATCCACCTGCAGGAAACCCTGTGCGACGACGTCATCAAGGCCATGCTCGCGCATCCCAAGGTGCGCGCCGCGCGCGTCTCGACCGAGAAGCCCGACGTCTATCCGGACTGCCATTCGGTCGGCGTGGAAGTGTTCCGCATCAAGGAGAGCCAGTCATGAGTTCCGTGCTGAAGAACGAGGCCGGCCTGAGCGCCAGCCCGACGGCAAAACAGATCGAGAAGATCGCCTACGAGAACAACAAGCTGCACAAGCGCCTGTGCCGCCAGGTCGGACAGGCGATCGGCGACTTCAACATGATCGAGGACGGCGACAAGGTCATGGTCTGCCTGTCCGGCGGCAAGGACAGCTATGCGCTGCTCGACATCCTGATGACGCTGCGCGAGCGCGCACCGATTCATTTCGACATCGTCGCCGTCAACCTCGACCAGAAGCAGCCGAACTTCCCGGCCGACGTGCTGCCGGCCTATCTGGACAAGCTCGGCATCCCGTACCACATCGAGAACCAGGATACCTACAGCATCGTCAAGCGCCTGATCCCGGAAGGCAAGACCACCTGTTCACTGTGCTCGCGCCTGCGGCGCGGCATCCTGTACCGCGTGGCCGACGAACTGGGCGCGACCAAGATCGCGCTCGGCCATCACCGCGACGACATCATGGAAACCTTCTTCCTCAACATGTTCTTCGGCGCCAAGATCAAGGGCATGCCGCCCAAGCTGCAGTCGGACGATGGCAAGCACATCGTGATCCGTCCGCTCGCCTACGTGAAGGAAGCCGATACCGAACGCTATGCGAAGGTGAAGAATTTCCCGATCATCCCGTGCGACCTCTGCGGCAGCCAGGAAAACCTGCAGCGCAAGCAGATCAAGAACATGCTGCGCGAATGGGAGAAGCAGTATCCGGGCCGCGTCGAGAACATCTTCGCCTCGCTCTCGACCGTGGTGCCCTCGCACCTGATGGACCGCGGCCAGTTCGGCTTCGCCGAACTGAAGGCGACCGGCGAAGCGGTGCCCGGCGGCGACATTGCCTTCGACGAGGAGCCGTGCTCGACCGGCAGCACCGTGTCCAGCGTCATTCCCTTGCGCGCGCAGGAAGACGACGACTAGGCAGCTAGCTGCAGGAGGCGAGGCATGGAAAGCCTTGCCTCATGCGAATGCCCGCTTTAGCGTCAGCGCCAGGCGTTCGGCCTCCGCCTCGTCCTGCACATTGGCAAACCCCAGCAGCAAGCCCTGCTGCGGCTTCGCATCGACATACCAGCGCGACAGCGGATATGGCGCCAATCCTGCCGCACGCGCCCGCGCTCCCAGCAGGACATCGTTCTCGCGCTCATCCAGTTTTGCCAGCATCTGCAACCCGCCAGGCCGCAAATTGATGCGTATCCGCTCGCCCAATACTTCCTGGAATACGCGCTGGGTGATGTCCCGGCGTTCTGCGTACAGTTGCCGCATTTTCTTCAGGTGACGGGAAAAATGTCCTTCGGACATGAAGTCGGCCACCGCCGCCTGCAACAGATAGGGACCGCCTGCATTCAGGTTGGAGGACACGGCCTCGAAACGCGCCACCGCGCTGGCCGGCGCCACCACGTAGGCCAGCCGCAAGCCCGGAAACATTACCTTGCTGAACGTGCCGCAATAAATGACGCGGTCATTGCGATCCAGGCTTTTCAACGCCGGCAAAGGACGGCCCTGATAGCGGAATTCGCTGTCGTAATCGTCCTCGATGATCCAGCTGTTGGCATTGGCGGCCCATTCCAGCAACGCCATCCGGCGCTCCAATGAGAGCGTCATGCCTAGCGGGCTTTGGTGAGATGGCGTGACCATTGCGAATCTTGCGTGCGGCGCGAGTCGCCGGCCCTGCTCGACCATCAGTCCATCTTCATCGACCGGCACCGGCACCAACCGGATCGCCGCGCTTTGCAGAAACGGACGCGCAAGGAGGTAGCCCGGATCCTCGTACCAGAATGCATCGCCCGGACTGGACAGACTGCTCAACGTCAGTTCCAGCGAGGTTCGCAAGCCGCTCGTGACAAACACCTGTTCCGGCAGGCAGGCCACTCCGCGCGAGACGCCCAGATAGGTGGCAATGCGTTCGCGCAACTGGTCATAGCCGGCCGGATGCGGATAGGCCAGCCGCATCGGTTCGCTGTAACGCAGCCGGTGCGCGACCAGCCTGTTCCACACCTTGCGCGGAAAGGCATCGAGTGCCGGCAGGCCCAACTGCAGGGGCCTGGGCGCTCTGCCGTCGTAGTCCGTGGCAACGGCCGAGGAATGACGAGGCACCGTGGCTTGCGGCTTGGCCAGCGCCGGCTGCGGCAGCGAGGGCGAAACGACGGTACCGGCCGCGCCGCGCACCTGGAAATATCCCTCGTCGGCCAAGACCCGATACGCCATATCGACCGTACCGCGCGCCAGATTGAGTTCGGTTGCCAGCGCGCGCACCGCGGGCACGCGATCGCCAGCACGCAGATGCCCGCGTTCGATCGCCGTCTTGAAGCGTTGGCAGATTTGCAGATACATCGGCTGCGCCAGCGCGCGGTCGATGCGCAAGTCGAGATTCGATTTGGCGGCCATCATGGACTAGTCCTTTTTGCATTTCTTGGCCCTTCTGACATGACCAAGATACTCGCATACTACGCTTCATTCACACCGAACCGTCACCCCAACCAAGGAGTTCACATGCAGCCCCGCCTCGATTTCTATGCAGCCGGCCCGGACATCGTCAAAGCCCAGATGGGCGTCGAAACCCAGATCGGCAAAAGCAGGCTCGATCATCTACTGAAGGAGCTGGTCCGCCTGCGCGTATCCCAGATCAACGGCTGTGCGTTCTGCCTCGACATGCACACGACCGATGCGCGCAAGTCGGGCGAAAGCGAACGCCGTCTCGCCACCGTCGCCGCCTGGCGCGAGGCGCCGTTCTTCAACGACCAGGAGCGCGCCGCGCTGGAATGGGCCGAATCGCTGACGCTGGTGGCGCAAACCCACGTGCCGGACGCCGTCTGGGAAGCCGTCCGGCCACACTTCACCGATGCCGAACTGGCGGAACTGACGCTACTGATCACGTCGATCAATAGCTGGAACCGCTTCTGTGTCGCCTTCCGCAAGATGCCGGCGGAATAAGCAACGCGGTGACATGGCCAGACACAGGCCGCCGTCAATCCGACCGGACACCACATCGCGCCGATCACATGGACATCAGACACATCGAAGACGACACCGGACTGGACGCCTCCTTTGCCGTCATGCAGGAATTGCGGCCGCATCTTGTCAACCGCGCAAGCTATATCGCGCAAATCGCGCGCCAGCGCACGCAGGGCTATTACCTGCTGGCGGCATGGCGCGACGGCGGCGTCGTCGGCCTGGCCGGCTACCGCGTGCTCGAGAACCTGCTGTACGGCCGCTTCGTCTATGTCGATGACCTGGTCGTCACCGCTGCGCTGCACCGTGCAGGCGTCGGAGAACGGCTGCTGCAGGCAGCACGGCAGCAGGCCATTGCCCTGCAATGCCAGCACTTCGTGCTCGACACCGGCCTGCACATGGCGCTGGCGCAGCGCTTCTATTTCCGGCAAGGCTTGCTTGCACGTGGCCTGCATTTCGTCGAAACGCTTCCACAGGAAGAATCATGAGCAGCATTCTGTTATTGAACAGCGGCCCGCACAGCGGGGCCAGCCACGGCTACCGGCTGGCGCGCGACACTCTTGCCGCGCACGGCATCACGGAACAGCAGATCACCGAACGCGATCTGATACGCACGCCGCTGCCTGTCATCGGCCGCGAATATGCGTTGGCAATTACCTCCGACACGGCGACCGACGCCCAGGCATTCGATTGGTCGGAACGGCTGATCGTGGAACTGGAACAACATGAAATGCTATTCATCGTCACACCGATGCACAACTTCACCGTGCCAGCCACGCTGAAGCTGTGGATTGATCATGTCATCCGCATCCACCGCACCTTTCATGCAACGCCGGAAGGCAAGATCGGACTGCTGAAGGACAGGCCCACTTTCGTGCTGGTCAGTTCCGGCGGATTTCATGCAGGAGAACACGCAAGGCAGGCCGACTTCCTGACCCCGTACCTGCGCTATGCATTGGCATCCATCGGCATTCGCGACGTGCATTTCTTTCCGCTGCAGGGGCTGGTATTCGGCCCCCAAGCCGTGGCGACCGCGCTCGATGACGCACGCCGCCAGTTGCATGAGAAATTGTCGCTGACGATTGCGCGCATGTCCACGCCAGCCGGCGCTGCTGTCGGATATCGGCAGCAATGACAGTCAGGACTCCGCCAGCGCCGACAGCCGGTTGAAATCGCTGATCCAGTCCTGCAGCGTCTTGACGAAGTGCGAGCGCTGCGCCGGCGTCGCCAGGTGCATCATGCCGGCCACCAGTTCGGCATTGCCACGAACGGTGGCATCGAAGAATGCCTGGTGCTGGCGGTTGCCGAAGCGGTCGGAAGCGGCCGCGATGTAGGCGCGAATCAGGCGTGCGGCCTCTTCCCTGGCCGGCCGCTGCGCCTGGATCTTGCGCAGCAGGTCGATCAGTTCCTGTTGACGGCGCAGCCTGTCCTCGAACACCAGTTCGTTGTTCAGCGGCCGCGCATCCGACAGCTGGCGCAGCTTTGCCTCCTGCTCGCGGTTGAAGTTGCCGAACCAGTATTCGGCCTGCTTCATCATCTTCTTGTAGCGGAATTCCTGCCGCTTCTCCTTGCTGCCCTGCAGGTATTCCTTGCGGAATTTCCGGTTGTTCTTCTCGAGCTTGTCCTCGATGTTGACGATCTGCTCCGGCGTCAGCGACAGCGCGAGGTCGGCCAGTTCGGGCGCAGCCTTGTCGGTGATGGCGAGGACGCGCGTCTTGCCGTCCTCGTAATCGCTCAGCAGTTGCTCGGCAGTGACAGTCGCCAGGTCGCGACGCTGGATGCGTGAAGCCAGTTCGACATAGCCGCGCAGCTGGGTGCGGCGGTGCCAGGCGAACAGCTCGTCGATATGGCGCTTGACCCACGGCTTCTGCTCGCCTTCGAAATCGACGTAGCTGTTGAGCCACCAGTAGGAAACGGTGGTGCCGTTGTTGAAGCCGATGCGCGCCGCGCTGCAGGCTGCCAGCAGGCCGGCAAACGCCACGATCAGCAGCGTGCGCCACCGGAAACGGGACTTCTGCGTGATAGTATTTTGCATTCTCTTCACTGGCCTTTTATGAACATCGTCATTCTTGCCGCCGGCATGGGCAAACGCATGCAGTCCGCCCTGCCCAAGGTCCTGCATCCGCTCGCCGGCAAACCGCTGCTGTCCCACGTCATCGATACCGCGCGCCAGCTTTCGCCGTCGCGCCTGTGCGTGATCTACGGCCACGGCGGCGAACAGGTACCGCAAACGCTGCAGGCTGCCGATCTCTGCTTCGCCAGACAGGAGCCGCAACTCGGTACCGGCCATGCCGTCATGCAGGCGGTACCGCAGCTCGACTTCAGCGTGCCGACGCTGATCCTCTACGGCGACGTGCCGCTGACCACCGCCGCCTCGCTGCGCCGCCTGCTGGCGATCGCCGACAACGACAAGCTCGGCATCCTGACTGTCGATCTGGCGGACCCGACCGGCTACGGCCGCATCGTGCGCGAGGACGGGAAGATCCGCGCCATCGTCGAGCAGAAGGATGCGAACGAAGCGCAGCGTGCAATCCACGAGGTCAACACTGGCATCATGGTGGCGCCGACCGGTCTGCTCAAGAACTGGCTGGCCAACCTGTCCAACAACAATGCGCAGGGCGAGTACTACCTGACCGACATCGTGGCCGCCACCGTGCGCGACGGCGTGGAAGTCGTCTCCGCGCAGCCAGACCACGTGTGGGAAACGCACGGCGTCAACAGCAAGGTGCAGCTGGCCGAACTTGAACGCACGCACCAGCGCAACATCGCGCATGCCCTGCTCGAACAGGGCGTGACGCTGGCCGATCCGGCGCGCATCGACGTGCGCGGCGCGCTGACCTGCGGACGCGACGTCAGCATCGACGTCGGCTGCATCTTCGAAGGCGACGTCGTGCTGGCCGACGGCGTGCGCGTCGATGCATATTGCGTGATCCGCGATACGCGCATCGGTGCGCAGACGCACATTCGTCCCTACTCGCATTTCGAGCAGGCCGTGGTCGGCCCCGAGTGCATCATCGGCCCCTATGCGCGCCTGCGCCCGGGCACCGTGCTGGCGGAGGACGTCCACATCGGCAACTTCGTGGAAGTGAAGAACAGCGAGATCGCCGCCCACAGCAAGGCCAACCACCTGACCTATGTCGGCGACTCCACGGTCGGCTCACGCGTCAACCTCGGCGCCGGCACCATCACCTGCAACTACGACGGCGTCAACAAGTCGCGCACGGTGATCGAGGACGACGTATTCGTCGGCAGCGCCACGCAACTGGTGGCGCCAATCCGCGTCGGCAAGGGCGCCACGCTCGGCGCCGGCACCACGCTGACCAAGGATGCGCCGGCGGACAAGCTGACCGTTGCGCGCGCGAAGCAGGTGACGGTCGAGAACTGGAAGCGGCCGGTCAAGAAGAAGTAGGTTGGACCATGAAAAGAAGAACGGGCCCGCGGGCCCGTTTTTTCATTGTGCCGGCGCCGCGGCTGCATAGCGTCGCCCGTAGTACAGCTGCACCGCCACCGCCAGCAGGCACAGGACCACGCCCATCGCGCATACGCCGGGCCAGCGCCAGTGGCTCCACGCGACGTTGCCGACCACCGAGCCGATACCGCCGCCGAGGAAGCGCGTGACGTTATAGACGGTGTTCACACGCCCCATCGCCTCTTTCTTCAGCGCGAAGTTGCGCGTCATGTTGGACACGTGGCCCGACTGCATGCCGAGGTCCAGCAACACCACACCGAACGCGAGCCCGACCAGGCCGTAACCGAAGGCGGCGAACGCCAGGAAGGCGAGCACGAAGACGATGCTGCTCAACATCACCGTCAGGCGTGCGCCGGTACGGTCCGACAACTTGCCCGCGTAGGGCGCCGCCATCGCGCCGAGCACGCCGATGACGCCGAACATGCCGGCCACGTCGCTGCCGTACTGCTCGGGAAAACTGTGCAGGTGAAATACCAGCGTGGTCCAGAAGGCGCTGAAGGCCGCGAACTGCAGGGCCGCCACCAGCGAGGTTTCGCGCAGCACCGGCTGGGTGCGCACCAGTTCGGCCAGCGACTTGAGCAGCGAACCATAGCTGCCCTCGAAGGTCGGCGGTCCCTGCGGCAGCGTGCGGCCGAGAACGAAGAACAGCACGACCATCAATCCGGCCGCGATCCAGTACATGGCCTGCCAGCCCAGATGCGCGCCGACGAAACCGGCGATCGTGCGCGACAACAGGATGCCGGTCAGCAGCCCGCCCATCACGATGCCGACCACGCTGCCGCGCTCCTTGGGATCGGCCAGTTGCGCTGCGAAGGGCGTGACCAGTTGCGGCACCACCGAAGTGAAGCCGACCGCGAAACCCGCCACGATCAGCCAGTGGATGGACGGCGACAGCGCGGTGGCGATCAGCGCCAGCGTCGCCGCCAGCAGCAGCAGGCGGATCATGCGGCGCCGCTCGAACATGTCGCTCAAGGGCAGGAACAGCAGCATGCCGACCGCATAGCCGAACTGCGTGAGCGCGGCCACGGGACCGGCCGCCTTTTCGGTCACGCCGAAGGTATGGGCGAACTCCACCAGCAGCGGCTGGTTGTAATAGTTGTTGGCGACCACCATGCCGCCCGTCACGGCCATGATCCAGACTGTTGTTTTACGCAGCATCGAACTTCCCGATTCTGAAAATGGAAAAGGCAGTCTAGCCGCGGCACGATCATAAGAAAAATACTATATTTGTCGCTTCATCATATGCATTTAGTATGAAAGACATGGACCTGCGCCAACTCAAATATTTCATGGCCATCGTCGAGGAAGGCCAGATCAGCCGCGCCGCGCGGCGCCTGCACATGGCACAGCCGCCGCTGAGCCTGCAACTGAAAACGCTGGAAGAGGAACTCGGCGTGCAACTCATCGAGCGCACCAACAAGCGCCTGCGCCTGACCGAAGCCGGCCACGCGCTCTACCAGCGCGCCGAGCAGATCGTCGGCCTGGTTGACAACACGACCAAGGAAATCCGCGAGTTCGACCAAGGCCTGCGCGGCACGCTCGGCATCGGCAGCCCGCCCGGCATCGGCCACCTGACCATGCCATCGCGCATTGCCGCCTTCCATGCCGCCTATCCGGAAGTAAGCTTCCAGTGGCGCGAGGGCAATACCTATCGCGTGCTCGAACTGCTGGATGCGCACGTGATCGAGATCGGCATCGTGCGGCTGCCGGTGGATGAAAACGCCTACGAGATCAAGCCGCTCGTCACCGAACCGTGGGTCGCCGTGACGCGTACCGCGCAAGGACAGGCGCGCCCGCCCAGCATTTCGCTGGCCGAGCTGGCGCGCCAGCCGCTGCTGCTCATGCACCGGCAGCAGGGCATTCAATGTCACGACATGGTGTCGGATGCGCTGCGCGCGGCCGGGGTCGAACCGACCGTGTTCTGCGAGAGCGACAACGTGACGGCGCTGCTGACACTAGTGGAACTCGGCATGGGCGCCGCCATCGTGCCGCGCTCGGCGGCGGCGCTCAAACCCAGTGAGGCATTGCACATCATGGAGATCACGGATTGCCGGCTCGAGTCATCGGTGGCGATCACCTGGCTCAAGGGCCAGCGGCTGTCGGCGGCGGCGAGGAAGTTTCTCGAAATGTTCTAACGCCGCCGATCCGCACCGCGCGCGATCAGACGTCGATGCGCGTGTCGAACTTGCTGCGATGCACGGAGAAGAAGGTCTTCACGTTGCGCACATTCGCATGCGCGGCGAACAGCCGATGCACGAGCGCGTTGTAGGCCGGCATGTCGGCCACCTGCACCAGCAGCACGAAATCCGGCCCCGGCGAGACGCGATAGCACTGCAGCACCGCGCGCTCGTCGGCCACCAACTGCTCGAACTCGGTCTGGCGCTCGGCCGCCTGGTTGTCGAGCGTGATCTCGACGATGGCGGTGAGGCCGAGTCCAACCTTGTGCGGCGCGACAATGGCGACCTGCTTTTCGATCACGCCGGCATCGGTCAGGCGCTTGACGCGGCGCAGGCAGGTCGGCGGCGATGCATGCACGGCCGCCGCCAGATCGGCGTTGGTCAGCGACGCATCGGCTTGTAGGGCGTTCAGGATGCGGCGGTCCAGTTCATCGAGTTCGATTTCAGCATCCATTCAGTCAAATATGAATATGATTTGAAATATTATTTCAATATAGCATCAACGAGAAATAATAAACCAAATTATTCATAATTTCGAAACCTTATTTCATCCGCGCTTCGCTAGGATGAGCCATCTTCCCTATTTCAGCAAGGCTCATCATGTGCGGTATCGTCGGCGCGGTTGCGCAACGCAACATCACTCCCATCCTGGTCGAAGGACTGAAACGCCTCGAATACCGCGGCTATGATTCCTGCGGCATCGCGCTGCACATCGAAGGCAAGCTCGAGCGTTCGCGCAGCACTTCGCGCGTGGCCGAGCTCGAAAAGCAGGTCGCCGAAGCGCACCTCGAAGGCTTTACCGGCATCGCCCACACGCGCTGGGCCACGCACGGCGCGCCCGCCTCGCATAATGCGCATCCGCATTTCTCACGCGGCCGCATCGCCCTCGTGCACAACGGCATCATCGAAAATCACGACGAACTGCGCGATGAACTGCGCGCCGCCGGCTATGAATTCGAAAGCCAGACCGATACCGAAGTAATCGCTCACCTTGTCGATCACCTTTATACGGGCGATCTGTTCGAAACCGTGCAGCTCGCCACGCGGCGTCTGACCGGCGCCTTCGCGATCGCGGTGTTCTGCCGCGACGAGCCACACCGCGTGGTCGGCGCACGACGCGGTTCGCCGCTGATCGTGGGCCTGGGCGATGGCGAAAATTTCCTCGCCTCCGACGCACTGGCGCTAGCCGGCACCACCGACCAGATCATCTATCTGGAAGAAGGCGATGTGGTCGATCTGCAGATGCAGCGCATCTGGATCGTTGACGCCAACGGCCGCCAGGTCGCACGCGAGGTCAAGACCGTGCACGCGCATACCGGCGCGGTCGAGCTCGGCCCGTATCGCCACTACATGCAGAAGGAAATCTTCGAGCAGCCGCGCGCCATTGCCGACACGCTCGAAGGCGTCGAGAGCATCACGCCCGACATCTTCGGCGACGACGCCTACAAGGTCTTCAAGAAGATCGACTCGGTGCTGATTCTCGCCTGCGGCACCAGCTACTACGCGGGCCTGACCGCCAAGTACTGGCTCGAAGCCGTCGCCGGCGTGCGCACCGACGTCGAGATCGCCAGCGAATACCGCTACCGCGACAGCGTGCCGAATCCGAACGCGCTGGTCGTCACCATCTCGCAAAGCGGCGAGACCGCCGACACGCTGGCCGCGCTGCGCCATGCGCAGTCACAAGACATGCAGCACACGCTGACGATCTGCAACGCCGCCACCAGTGCCATGGTGCGCGAATGCGCGCTGGCCTACATCACGCGCGCGGGCGTCGAAGTCGGCGTCGCCTCCACCAAGGCCTTCACCACCCAGCTTGCCGCGCTGTTCCTGCTGACGCTGACGCTGGCGCAGGTCAAGGGTCGCCTGCCGGAGGAAAGGGAAGTCGCCTTCCTCAAGGAAATGCGCCACCTGCCGGCCGCCATCACCGCCGTGCTGGCGTTGGAGCCGCAGATCATCGCGTGGGCCGAAGCCTTCGCACGCAAGGAAAACGCGCTCTTCCTCGGCCGCGGCATCCACTACCCGATCGCGCTCGAAGGCGCACTCAAGCTCAAGGAAATCTCGTACATCCACGCCGAAGCCTATCCGGCCGGCGAACTCAAGCACGGTCCGCTGGCACTGGTGACGGAAGAGATGCCGGTTGTCACGGTGGCGCCGGCCGATTCGATGATCGAGAAGTTGAAGTCCAACATGCAGGAAGTGCGCGCACGCGGCGGCGAGCTCTACGTGTTTGCCGATGGCGATTCGCGCATCACCAGCAGCGAAGGCGTGCACGTGATCCGCATGCCCGAGCACTACGGCCTGCTGTCGCCCATCCTGCACGTGGTACCGCTGCAACTACTCGCCTATCACACCGCGCTGGCGCGCGGCACGGACGTCGACAAGCCGCGCAATCTGGCGAAGTCGGTGACGGTGGAATAAAGCATCATTCGGCAATTGCACTGAATGTTCATTGTTATCAGAGTCATAGAATTGATTTCGAAGTCATAGAATAGATGGCCCCAAAGCCGTAGAATGAACTCGCAACAATACCAAGAGCCGCCTGAATGTACTCTTAGCAGAAGCAAACTGAGAAAGCCCAAACAACACGCGTTAGCTTTCCATCTCACAAGAAAACAGCCGGGATTTCCCGGCTGTTTTTACACTTCTCAGATTAGTTTTCGAACGTCCACCAATTCTTCAAAAGCCAGTTCCTAACGTGTTCATGGCTTCAGATATTGGGGATAAATGCCGCTGAATGATATTCGGATAAACATTGCCACCGATTCGTATTGGCTAACGTCCGCAATCGGCCAATAGCGGACCTCTTGCTTACTTCCTTTCATGACTCATGGCCTTAGCTGCCAAGGCAGCCCGTTGTTTCTCTTGTTCTGCATTACGTTCGCTGTATCGGTCGGTTAGGTATTCCGACCGGTCGCGAACAAGAAGTGTGAACTTGTACAGTTCTTCCATCACGTCGACCAAGCGGTCGTAATAGCTGGATGGCTTCATCCGCCCGGCGTCATCGAACTCTTCGAATGCCTTGGCAACCGAACTTTGATTCGGGATAGTGACCATGCGCATCCAGCGGCCGAGTACACGCAACTGATTGACAGCGTTAAATGACTGGCTGCCGCCGCTCACTTGCATCACCGCCAGCGTTCGCCCTTGCGTAGGGCGGATGCTGCCGACTTCAAGTGGCAACCAGTCAATCTGGGATTTAAATACACCCGTCATTGCGCCATGACGCTCGGGACTGCACCAGGCATGACCTTCAGACCATGCAGATAGATTGCGTAGCTCCTGCACTTTTGGATGGTCTGCTGGGCAGCTATCGACCGTTGGCAAGCCAGTCGGGTCGAAGACTCTTGTTTCGGCACCAAAGTGCTTCAGGATTCTTTCAGCTTCCAGCGTCAATAGCTTGCTGTATGAACGCTCACGAAGCGAGCCATACAGCAGAAGAATTCGAGGTGGATGCTTGGAGACGCCCGATGCGTCTAACTGCGCGTGTGTGGGTATGTCGAGTTGAGACGATAAATTTGGTAGTTCTGCATTGCTGTTTGTCATGTCATTTCCCATTGCTTCCAATGCCTGCCTCGTACCAACCCTGTGACCGATTGACGATGCCGACGACTAACAGCATGACCGGCACTTCTATCAGTACGCCGACCACGGTTGCCAAGGCCGCTCCAGACTGAAAGCCGAAGAGGCTAATGGCGGTCGCTACGGATAACTCAAAGAAATTTGAAGCACCGATGAGGCTGGATGGCCCTGCAACGCAGTGCGCCACACCGAGCTTGCGGTTTAGTACGTAAGCCAGCCCTGAGTTCAGGAAGACCTGAATCAGGATGGGGATAGCAAGGATGCCGATAACAAGCGGTTGTTCGGTTATAGCTTCACCCTGGAAAGCAAACAGCAAGACCAACGTCAACAACAGGGCCGCTATCGAGAACGGTCCCAACTGCTGGGAGACCTTTGTCAAGGCATCTGGTCCTTGCTTGAGCAGTGTCTTTCGAATCATCTGCGCCAAGACAACCGGCACGATGATGTACAAGCCGACCGACGTGATAAGCGTATCCCACGGCACCGTAATGGATGCCATGCCGAGAAGCAGTGCAACCAACGGTGCAAACGCCACAATCATGATGGCGTCGTTCAATGCTACTTGCGATAGCGTGAAGTAAGGATCGCCCTTGCATAGCTGGCTCCACACAAACACCATTGCCGTACAGGGCGCAGCCGCAAGCAGGATTAGGCCAGCGATGTAGCTGTCAATCTGGTCTGCCGGCAGCCAATCTGCGAAGACATGTCGAATGAAGAGCCAGCCCAGTAGTGCCATCGAGAATGGCTTGACTAACCAGTTGATGACTAGTGTCACACCAATGCCGCGCCAATGATTTTTCACCTGTGAGAGCGCAGAGAAGTCGATTTTGACCAGCATCGGGATAATCATTACCCAGATGAGAAGGCCGACAGGCAGATTGACCTGTGCGACTTCCATTTGGGCAAGGGATTGGAACAGAGATGGGAAGAGCTTCCCGAGGATGACACCTGCAATGATGCACAAGCCAACCCATACTGTCAGGTATCGTTCGAAGCGTCCCATCTTCTGTCCTTACTCAGCAACAGGAGTTGCGCCAATCTTTTTGATTTCCTGATGAATGGCATGCTTCTCCAGCATGTTGAGCGGCAAGCTGACGAAGGTGTTCATGCGAGCCAAGATTTGCTTGAAGACGCGTTCGAATGCTGCACGCTTGTCTTCGTCAGTACCTTCAACAGCCGCAGGGTCCTGAAATCCCCAATGTGCCGATGATGGATGACCTGGCCAGATTGGACACACTTCGCCAGCGGCGTTGTCGCAAACAGTGATGATGAAGTCCATGTGAGGCGCATCAGGTGCTGCGAACTCGTCCCAGCTTTTACTACGGAGATTGTCCGTTGGATAACCCGTCTTTTTGACCTGCTCAATCGCATATGGATTGACGACGCCGTTGGGGTTACTGCCAGCACTGTAGCCTTTGAATTGACCATGGCCCATGGTCGTCACAAGGGCTTCAGCCATGATGGAGCGTGCGGAGTTGCCAGTACAGAGAAACAAGATATTGAACTGCTTGTTAGACATGATTTTCCTTTGTAGAGTGAATTAGCGTGCACGTACACGCTGATATAGCTGGTGGAGAAACGAAGATTTCTACGTGCAGCCGCCTTCTGTAGCACAGGCAACCTTTGAATCGGGAGAGCATGGATTTCCGCCGCAACAGTTCTCGGTCAGGTACCCGAGCAGTCCATTCATCGCATCAAAATCAGCTGCGTAGATGAGTGAACGACCTTCACGCTCTTGCGTAACCAAGCCGGCATGCAAAAGCTCTTTAAGATGGAAGGAGAGCAGTGACGGCGCGATGCCAATGCCTTCCGCAATTTGAGATGCTGATAGCCCAGCACGCCCTGCTTGTACGAGAAGACGAAACACGCTCAAACGTGTTTCTTGTGCCAATGCGCCAAGCGCGGCTACGACAGCTTTAGGAGTCACTTCAATAATCCTTGAAATATTTGTTCAACAATAGTTGAAATATTGAATTAATGCAAGCGTCATGTCTGCATCGCCAACAAACTTTGGAGCAGTGAGCAGCTGTAATTAACTCAGTAACTTAGCTACCCCGCACTCGACGAACATTGTTTTCTCTCGTCATTAGTCGCCGGAACACTCTGTCGCGGTATTGGCTGCTGCCTGCGTTTCTTTGAAAGCAACGGTACGCCAACAATTATGGAAACCGCAATTACCGGAATCAGATCTCCGGCGCGTCCGTAACTCCGCCGTTCATATGGATGATGGAGCCATTGCCGGCGGTAATCCTTCGCAGGCCACCACCTTTCCATCCCGATCCACCCAGCAGTAATGCTCGGGCACGGTCTGTCCCCGGCGCAGCGGATTGCGCGTGCAGTAGCGCGCATAGGCGGGATCGACATAGCGGTAGGGAAGATGTTCGTCCCGTCCCGCCGGAATCCCCAGACGCGTCGTCTGGATCAGAAGCTCCGGAGATTCGCCTACGTCGTCGATGAAAAGTTCGGCGGGATCGAACGATCGCGCATCCCAGTCCGGCACACGCAGCGCCAGCGCGCGGCATAGCAGGGTCTGCCCTGCGCACAGCCGATGCAGGGGCCGCATCTCGCCGCCGGCGCCTGGGTTTTGTTCCTGCATGATCGCCAGCGCTTCCGGCCCTGCAATCGCATCGATCCACGGATAGGCCGATTTGATCAGGACCGCATTGCCGGCGCCTGCCGCCCCGACATTGAATGAATCACCGCCGCGCGCGTAGTACATGTAGATGGTTCCGCCGTGTTCCATGAACAAGGCGCGCCGCTTGTGGGTGTAGCCCAGCGATGCATGGCTGCCACGGTCATCCAGGCGGTAGGCTTCCGTTTCGATGATGCGCGCCGACAGCCATTGGTCTTTCCAGCGCCGGCGCAACACCTTGCCGATCAGCGCGCGTGCCAGCGCAGGGCTGTCGCGATTGAAGAAGGATGGCTCCAGCATATGAAGCCGAGTATTGCCGGGGGCTGCTGCATGCATGTCGTCTTTCATCGAAATCTTCCTGAAGTATTGCCACATTGCCACGCATCAACACAACCTGCTATCGAAGGATGGCGCATGTCCTGAAAACCATGTATCGACAAGTCCCATCTCCTTTTTGTGTTCCAAGGGCTGCCAACCGATGCGCGTCGCTCAAGGCGACAAAGGATGATACGCACCTGCAAGCCCATTCGACGACCGCATGAACATGACTGCATGGTCACCAGCCACCTGCTCAGATATGCCCCTCCACATAGCAGTTAAGGATGCCTTGCAACAGCGCGCTCACAACATTCGACAACAAATAGTGCGCCTCTGAACAAGAATCCCGATTCCTGCGCTCCTATGATCTGACACAGACCACGATCAAGTGGTGCCATCAGAAAATCAGGAGACTTATGTCAGATCATATTTGCAGCGCTGGATGCAATCACTTTTCTCACCTGAACGACCCCGACCTGCAGGCGGAGTTCGCGGAAGCGCGTCACAGCCTACGTTCCAATATCGGCGGTACCAAAGTCAGCGGCAAGGCAGGTACCGGCGGCGTCACGCAACGTCCGCTGCCTTCCAAGAAGGAAGGCGAGAACGTCAAGCACTACTACATCCCGGCCAACAAGGATACCGTCCACTGGGGCTACTTCAGCAAGTCCATGGATCCGCTGGTGAAGCTGGATTCCGGTGACTACGCCACCATCGAAGCCGTCACCCACCACTCCTTCGACGACTACGAACGGATGATCCAGGGCGACGCCGGCGTCGAAAGCATCTTCCACTGGGACAAGGACAGCAAGGCGATCGACCGTCGCGGCGCGGGTCCGATGGACCACCCGGCCGGTGCCGGCGGCGGCATGGGCGTGCACGTGTGCACCGGGCCGGTCTATGTGAATGGCGCCGAGCCGGGCGACGTGCTCGAGGTGCGCATCATCGACACCATGCAGCGTCCGTCGAGCAATCCCGATTATCGCGGCAAGTCCTTCGGCGTCAACGTGGCGGCCAACTGGGGTCTGCAGTACAACAACCTGATCACCGAACCGAAGCAGCGCGAAGTCATCACCGTCTATGAGGTTGACGCCACCAGCCAGCAGACCTTCGCCAAGGCGGTCTACAACTATCGCTGGACGCCGCAAACCGATCCTTCGGGCCGCGTGCATCCGACCATCGATTACCCGGGCATTCCCGTCAACAGAAGCCTGATCACGCCCAACTACGATGTGCTCAAGGGCTACGAGATCCCGGTGCGTCCGCACTTCGGCATGGTGACCGTAGCGCCAGCGGAAGCGGACATCGTCTCGTCCAACCCGCCCAGCTACACCGGCGGCAACTTCGACAACTGGCGTACCGGCAAGGGCGCGACCTGCTTCTTCCCGGTCTCGGTGGCCGGCGCGATGTTCTCGATCGGCGACCCGCATGCGTCGCAGGGCGATGCGGAACTGTGCGGCACCGCCATCGAGTGCTCGCTGACCGGCCTGTTCCAGTTCATCCTGCACAAGAAGGCGGACCTGCCGGGCACCAAGCTGTACGGCCTCGACTATCCGCTGCTCGAAACCGCCAGCGAACTGATCGTGCACGGCTTCAGCAGCCCGAACTATCTGCAGGAGTTCGCCGGCGCCGAAGACCCGACCGCGCTGATCAAGGGTTCGCTCGATACCGCCATGACCGACGCCTTCAACAAGACGCGCCGCTTCTTCATGGACACGCGCAACCTGTCGGAAGACGAGGCGATCTCGCTGATCTCCATCTCGGTGGACTTCGGCGTGACTCAGGTCGTCGACGGCAACTGGGGCGTGCACGCCATCATCCGGAAGGACATCTTTCCCAAGTGAGGATGTCGCCTTGTGCCGGCGGTGAACGCCGCCGGCACTTTTTTACATGCCGCTGCCGCTCCGCCACAACCACAACAAGGAGCAGCCGGCCACCCGAGTCTTAGCGGCAGAAATATGCCAACCACCCTGGAGGAGAACTGGAATGAAACCCGAACACGTCTATATCGGCAGGAACGAAATCGTGGCGCTGGTCGTCGGCCTGATCACGGGCACGCTGTACTCATGGCTGAACCTGCCGATCCCGGCGCCCAACGTCCTCGGCGGCATCTTCGCCATCATCTTCACCTACATCGGCTATCTGATCGTGCAGGTCTTCCGCAAGGCGGTGGTATTCGGCCACCCCAAGGAATAAGCGCGCACCGCACCGCCATTCATCAATAAAAACTGGAGACATACATGATCGAGATTGGATTTGGCACCACCGAACTGCTGGCGTCCTGCGTCGGCCTGGTTACCGGATTGATTTATACCTCGGTGCGCGCACCGATTCCGGCCCCCAACGTGCTTGGCGGCATCTTCGCCATCCTGGGCACCTTCATCGGCTTCCTGTTCGTTGCCGCCCTGCGCGGACAACTGGTCTTTGTAAGCTAGGCATCATCCAGGGGGCGCATTCTCGCCCCCCCTTTTTTCATCCAGCCAGCGCGCAAGGAATATGTCCGTCCGACATGACGCCCGATGCTCTCGTTTCAGTTACCCTACCGGGAACGAAAGGGCCAGGCATGCATGACGATCCGCAACCATTCTCTACAGACGCATTTCCGGTGGAACTGCGTGAAGAGGCGTGGCAGAACGCGCTTGCCAGCCTGGCGCTGCGCTCCGAGATATCGAGCCGCAACAAGGCCGCCCTGGTCGGCTACATCACGTTCGGCGTTTCGCAGACAGGTTCCGTATTCGGCACGCTGAATGCCTCGCCGCAGGCATTCACGGCGCGCGACCCCGCCATGCTCGTGCGCACGGATTGCGTCACCGCATTCGTGCTGTTCGATGGCGTCGGTCAGATCGACGTCGGCGCCGAATCGGCGGTCGTCTCGTCCGGCGACATTTACCTGCTGGACTCTTCCCGCGAATGGAAGCTGGAACTCGCCTCCGCGTTTCGCGCCTGCGTCATCCGGCTGGAAAAAAGCAACTTCATATCGCGGCTGATGCACACCGGGAAGTCCGACATCTGCAAGATCTCGTCGGTCTCGGGCATCGGCAACATCGCGTTCGAATTCGTCAAGACCATCACCTTCCAGTTGCCCTCGCTCGGTCCCGAGGACCTCGAGCAGATGGAGGGTGCGCTCGGCGCGATGTTCGTCGCCGGCCTCGCGCACAAGGACGAGGACGACGGCGAACAGTCAACCTCGATGCAGCTCAGCCACCTGCGCCGCATCTGCCGCACCATCGAGGCTCGGCTGACCGATCCCGACCTGTCGGCAGTCGATATCGCCCGCTCCGAGCAATTGTCGGCGCGCTATCTGCAGAAACTGTTCGCCTCGGCCGGCACCACCTTCGGCGAGTACGTGAAGAAGCGCCGCCTCGACCGCTGCCGCATCGACCTCGCCAGCAAGAGCCTCAGGCATCTGACGATCTCCGAACTGTGTTTCCGCTGGGGCTTCAACGACGCCGCCAACTTCAGCCGCGCCTTTCATCTCGAATACGGCGTCTCGCCCAAGGCCTACCGCTCGCAACCGCGCGCCGCCGAAAAGCGCTACGAATTGCGCGGCCGGCCCACGCCGTCGTCAACCGAGCATGCCAAGAATGCGCTGGCGCAGAACGAGGAACTGCCGCGCAGCGCGCGCTTCGCCGAAGTGCTGGTGGAAGCGGCGCTGCTGGAAACCTCGCTGGCGCTGACGCCCAAGCGCTCCGCTGCGCACAAGACCGATGACGCGGACGAGGAAGAACAGACCGGTACGCACTATTACATCCCGGCTTCCGCCAACACCGTGCACTGGGGCTACTTCAGCAGTCTCATCAAACCCATCCTGACCATCGATTCCGGCGACTGCCTGACCATCGAAACCGTCACCCAGCACGCCTACGACGATTACGAACGCATGATCCAGGGCGACGCCGGCATCGAAAGCATCTTCTACTGGGACAAGGACAGGAAGGCCATCGACCGCCGCGGCGCGGGGCCGATCGATGCCTCGATCTTCGGCCGCGGCGCGGGCGAAGGTTTCGGCGTGCATATCTGCACCGGACCGGTCTATGTACGCGATGCCGAACCCGGCGACGTGCTCGAAATACGTATCCTCGACGTCATGCCCAGGCCGGCCGCCAACCCAAAGTACGCCGGCCAGTCGTTCGGCAGCAACGCGGCGCTGTGGTGGGGCTTTCACTATCACGACCTGCTGACCGAGCCCAAGCCGCGCGAGGTCGTGACCGTCTATGAAATCCTCGATGCCGACCACGGCAGTTGCGCCAAGGCGGTCTATAACTTCCGCTGGACACCGCAGACCGATCCGTTCGGCGTGGTACACGAAACGATGGATTATCCGGGCGTACCGGTTGATCACGACACCATCGAGAAGAATTTCGACGTGCTCAAGAGCGTGCGCATTCCGGTGCGACCGCACTTCGGCGTGCTGGCGGTGGCGCCGGCGCACGAGGAGCCGATCGATTCGGTGCCGCCGAGCTACTTCGGCGGCAATCTCGACAACTGGCGCGCCACCAAGGGTGCCAGACTCTATCTGCCGGTGGCGGTCGAGGGCGCATTGTTCTCGGTCGGCGACCCGCATGCCTCGCAAGGCGATTCCGAACTGTGCGGCACGGCGATCGAATGCTCACTGAGCGGAAAATTCCAGCTCTTGCTGCACAAGAAGAAGAACCTGGAGGGCGGCTTCTTCGCCGATCTCGATTATCCGTTCCTGGAGACCGAGACCGAATGGGTGATCCAGGGCTTCAGCTATGCCAATCACCTGGCGCAACTGGGACCGCTGGCGGAAACGGATGTCTATAAGAACGCCTCGCTGGACCTGGCGATGCGCGACGCTTTCCGCAAGGTACGGCGCTACCTGATGACCGCGCACAAACTCACCGAGGACGAGGCCATCTCGCTGATCTCGGTCGGCGTGGATTTCGGCGTGACGCAGGTGGTGAACGGCAACTGGGGCGTGCATGCCATCGTCCGCAAATCGCTGTTTCCGGATATTTCATGAAGCACGCTTTCCTCATCGTCCGGTTGCAGCGAGTGCGTCATGTCGGCGCGCGTGAAACCCGCTCCATCGTGGTAGGCCGCTAGGCATGCGATCGCTGCTGCGACGCGCCCAGGCCCACGGGAGACTGCGCTCGACACTCTCCCTGAATATCGCGCTCGGCTTTCTGGCCGGCTATGTCGATGCCTTCGGCTTCATCGCACTGTTCGGCCTGTTCACCGCCCACATCACCGGCAACTTCGTCCTGCTCGGCGCAGAAATGGCCACGCCCGGACATACTTTCCCGCTGCTGAAGATTCTCGCCCTGCCGGCCTTCATCATCGGTGTGGCGCTGGCGAAGATGATCGCGACCCGCTGCCAGCGCAAGGGAAGCAATGCACTGCTCGCGCTGTACGCGGTCGAGATGGTGCTGCTTACCGTCTTCATGCTGGTCGGCCTCGTCGCCGGGCCGATCGAAGAAAACATGTCGGGCGCGGCCATTTTCGCCGGCATCACGGGCGCAATGGCGATGGGCGTGCACGGTGCCTGCGGCCGCCTGCTGCTGCCGGAACTCGCACCGACCGTCATGATGACGGGCAACGTCACGCAGCTCGTGATCGATTTCATCGAACTTCTCCAGGGTCGCGGCGGGAAGAAGGCGCGCAACCGATGCGCCAAGCATTTCTGGCCGATGATCGCCTTCGGCCTCGGTGCACTGATCGCGGCCTTCGCCTGCTTCCGCTTCGGCTTCCAGGCCTTGCTGCTGCCCATCGTGCTGCTTCTGGTACTCGGTTATGCCGAAGCGCGCGATGCCAGGCGCCAGGCGGAACGCGCACCGAAACGGCAGTAGTTTCCCGGCATCGTCCTGCGGACAATGATTTGTTCGTTGACGGACAAGATCGCATTCTCCTTCTCTCCTAGTATCGGCAAGGCAAATCGAGATTGCTCGGTTCGCCCGATTGCGCGCTCGTCGCGCAAATACAAATACAAGAGGAGAAGAGACAATGAAGGAAATCGCAACGAAGGGAAGCGTCTTGCGCGCAGCAGGACGCGCTTCGGAAACATCGCTGCGGCATGCTGCCATGGGCGGCATGCTGGGCCTGGCGGCGTGCATGGCATCAACGGCGGCGCTGGCGCAGACCTCCGTGCAGATAGGCGGCACCATCGATGCCTACGCCGGTTCCATCAAGCGCAGCGGCGACAACGGCCGGACCTCGGTCGTCGATAGCAGCGGCATGGAAACCTCCTGGTGGGGCTTCAAGGGCAAGGAAGACCTGGGCAATGGCCTGCAGGCGCATTTCGCGCTGACCGGCTTCCTGCGCCCGGACAGCGGTGCCAGCGGTCGCTTTGATGGCGATACGATGTTCTCGCGCGATGCCAATGTCGGCCTGTCCGGTTCGTTCGGCAGCGTCTCCGTGGGACGCAACCTGGCACCCAATTTCATCCCGACGCTGAGCTTCAGCCCGTTCGGCGGCTCGTTCGCATTCGCTCCGCTCGAACTGCATACGCAGACTTCCGCCGGCAGCTATCGCGGCCAGGCCTGGTCGCCCACCGTTTCCGGCGATACCGGCTGGAGCAACGAGATCATGTACGTCACGCCCAAGCTCGGCGGCTTCACCACCAGCCTGTTCTTCCAGTTCGGCGAACAGGCCGGCAACTCGGGCAAGAACAATTTCGGCGTGAACACCATGTACGAGCAGGGGCCGCTTTCCTTCGGCGCCTACTTCCAGTCGGTCAAGGTCAACAATCCGCTCGACGCCACCGTCAGCGGCGATTCGCAGGTGTTCAGCTTCACGCCTTACAACAGGGTGAGCGGCGCGACGTATACCTTGTCCGCCTCGAAGAACGATACCTGGTTCGTCGGCGGCGCCTACGACCTGCGCTTCATGAAACTGTTCGGCACCCTCAATTACTCGACGATGCGACTGATCGGCGCGGCCGACGACAGCCAGTACGATCTCAAATCGAACACGGTGCAGCTGGGAACCAGCATCCCCGCCGGCAACGGCTCGGTGCTGTTTTCGTGGGCACGCACCAATGTGAAGGCAAAAGGCGATTTCAGCGCCGTTCTGGGCGGCTCGGACGTGCAGTCGTCGATCGTGCGCAACACGGCCTCGCTGGGCTACGACTATTTCTTTTCCAAGCGCACGGATATCTATGGCGTGGTCAGCGTCGACAAGATCACCGAGCAATCCAACGCAGTCAGCGTGGGCGTGGGCATTCGCCAGCGTTTCTGACGACGGACATCGGAGCAGACATCCGGGCCCGGTGACTCGGGCCCGGCTTCATGGCACGGAACGGAATGGGCAAAACGGATAAGCAAATTACCGAAGATTCTTAAACGCTCAGGCCATATTCATATCGGAAATGATTCGTTGCCGGCCGCCGGTCTGCACCGCTACAGTAGCGTCACTGATTGGCATGAAGACATGGCAATCACCCATCACCGGAGCCGGCGGTTCGAAAATATACCGGCACCAATTCGACGATGCGTGAAGATGCGCAACGATGTGCCAAGGAGCGATGCAGGTTTGCATCGCTCCTTTTCATTTTCCGGCGGTATCATCGCGGCATGAGCATGCCGCATCCGGGCGGCATCCCGACGCACGAAGGAGCACTATCCTGGAACCTGCAAAAGTGACCCATCTCGCCGACTATCTGGTCGGCCGGCTGACCAGCCTCGAGTATGCAATCCGCCAATCCATCACGGTGCGCGAGGATCAGGAAGATGCGGCCTCGCCCGAGCATCTCGAAGAAGCCGCCAGCTGCGGCGTCCATGTCGAGCGCGACATGAGCAAGGGCGATCTGCTGGGTGCGGTGCAAACCCTCGCGCGCGCTACCCGTGCGCGGCAGACGACTGCGCCCGGCCAGTCGCATGACTGAGCGTATCCGGTCTGGCCGGACAACCATGAGGAAAACTGCGTAACCGGCTCACGCCTTGCCGGCCAGCGCCAGCGAGGCTTCGTAGTGCTCTTCCTCGTAGCCGAAGCTACCTGCCATGCACGCCCAAGGATTAAGGTACGCAGAAAAGAAAAAGCCCTTCGTTGAAGGGCGTTTTAGTATCACTTGCGATACAAGCTTAATCCGATAAACGGATGTCTGCTGCCGACGATGAGCGCGTGTTTGGCAAGGGCTGATTGCTGCAGCCGTGATAAACAAAGGCGACCGATTTCTTCACGACGTTGGATGTATTGACGCCTGCTGCATGGAACAGCAGGCTATGGAAAAACACCACATCACCCTGATGCAACTCGATCGCTTGTCCTTGTTCAAACAGCGCCTGATTGGCAGGATGTTCAGGGCGCAGGAATAGCAGATCATCCAATTGATCGCGTGGGATCTGCAAGCGATGTGAGCCAGGGATGAAGCGCAAGCCACCATTGGCCGAAGTTTCTTCGCCAAGCGCCAGCCACACACAGATCAGATCTGGTTGGGTGAATGCCCAATAGCGAATGTCGCGATGCCAGCCGGTTGCGGTGCCGTACTGCGGATGTTTGGTCATCACACAATTGTGATGTGCAAGTGTCAGGCAAACCGGTTCGTTGACCAGTTGACGCACCTTATCGACGATACGCGGATCTTCAGCCCAGTCGTGAAAGCATGCATCGCGATCATAGGCGCCGCGCAGGCGTCTAACGGTTCGGCCGCCTTCAGCCTCGAGTGATGACGGCGCGCCTGCGTAGCCAAGCTCGGCTTCGAACTCCAGCGGTTGCGCTGCTTCCTGTAATTGTCGGGAGGCGACGGTGAGCATATGTTCGCATATAGCCTTATCAGCCATGCCGCGAAACACAAGAAAGCCATCACGCGCGAATTGGGTGATTTGCGTTTCAGATAACCCCGTATCCGACGTCATGGTGGGCTGCGAATTCATGAGATGAAAATGGGCCTCTTGCCCAAAGAATCATGTGTCACGCTGTCAGCGCGCTTCTGCCGGAATGTTAATGAAATGCAGGATGAGCCTAGACGCATAATCCTGCGGCAACCGCAAGATTATGCGTCCAGTTTATGAGTTAATCAGGAATGGACTAAATCAAAGTCCGAGCGCAGTGATACCTGCCTTGGCAATCTGCACGTCTTCGTTGGATTTGACACCGGAAACGCCAACTGCGCCAACGCATTGATCGTTAACCATGATCGGTACGCCACCTTCCAGCATACCTTCCAGCGTTGGGGCCGTCATGAAGGCATAACGTCCATTATTGATGATGTCTTCATAAACTTTGGATTCGCGATGACCGAGAGCGGCCGTTTTTGCTTTGGCTGGCGCAATGTGCGACGAAATCGGTGCGGCACTATCCATGCGTTGCAGCCATAGCAAATTACCACCATCGTCAACGATAGCAATCGTCACATTCCATTTGTGCAGTTTTGCTTCTGTTTCAGCGCCGGCAGCGATTTTCTTGACTTCTTCGAGTGTAAGAACCTGTTTTGTTTGCATAGTGCCTCCTTTAAAAATGAGCTGACATTGTCGATAGACAATGCGTGCGGTCAGTCGCGATGTGTACTGAGCCTATACGCATAAATCTTGCGGCAACCGCAAGCCATGCTTCCAGTTGGAGTTAAAAAGTCTAAAAGGGAATTTTGTAATTGCCGAAAATGGTGTCAGCTGTCCGCAAGCGCTTGCGTAACTCAGGATGGCGGCTGATGTTCCACGTCAGCGCAAGTATTTTCCTGTCACTTCGCGCAGGCGGTCGGCGCTGCGCACAAGGCCGGCAAGTTCGCCCTCCGTCATTTCCGGCATCAGTACGTCACAAATACCGGCCGCGCCGACGACGCTCGGCAGCGAAAGTGTGATGCCGTAATCACGGTTATGCGAACCGACCGGAAACACTGCCCGCTCGTCGCGCAGGATGACCTCTGCGACGCGGCCTACAACCATGCCGATGCCGTACTGACTCGCGCCTGTGCCCTCGATAATTGTGATGTTGGCGTAGCGGACATCGTCCTCAACTGCCTTACGGAAAGCCTCAAACTCGATGTTTTTCTTGGCAAGCACGTTTTTGATTGGCAAGCTGCCGACGCGCGCTGACGACCACAGGAAGACGCTGAACGTACCATGTTCGCCGATTACGTGGGCATTGACATAGGCAGGACTTACACTCAGCCGCTCCGCCAGATGCACGCGGAAGCGCAGGCTGTCGAGTGCTGTGCTAGTACTCATGACGCGATCATGGCCGGCGAGCTGTCGCGCGACTTCGACCAATGGCTCAGGAGGATTCGTTGCGACCAGGATCACCGCCTGAGGCGCCACTTTGACGATGCGCGGCACAATGTCTTCGAATATCTTGACGTTGGTGTCGAGTAAGCGAAGGCGCCCAGCCGGGTCCGAACGGTCGGTCGCGCCGCCGGCTTTTTCGTTGATACCGGCCGTGATGACGACGAGGCCGGCACCTTCCAGGTCCTCGTAGTCGCCAGCACGGACGGTCATCAGTGGCGATAGTGGCACGCCGTACTTCATGTCAGTCGCCACCGCCTTGGCGCGGGCTGCATCCTTGTCGATAAGAATGAGTTCGTGCACATGACCCCGCAGCACGATAGTCATAGCCGTTGCCGCACCAACCGCCCCGACGCCGACGATAGCCATTTTCATAGATGTTTGATTCTGCATTGCATTTCCCCTGTGTGAATATGAACGCTGGCCTCTGGCCAATCCGGACTTACCTAGCGCTTCAACTTATTCATTGCTGCAATGCCATCGCAAGCACGCGCGCTGCGTGCAACGGCGTTTCTTCCGTCCCATCCTGAATCTGATGCCGGCAACTCGTCCCGTCGGCAACGAAAATCGTTCCCTTCTCCGCTTTGCGTATGGCCGGCAGCAACGATAGTTCCGCCATCGCCAGCGATGCCTCGTAATGTTCGTGTTCATAACCGAAACTGCCGGCCATGCCGCAGCACGACGATTCAATCACCGAGACATCGAGATCCGGAATCCACTTGAGAATTTCCGGCACGGGACGGAAGGCATCGAACGCCTTCTGATGACAGTGTCCGTGCACCATCGCCTTGTTCGATGGCAATGGTTTCAGATCCAGCTTGAGACGATCGGCCTTGCGTTCGCGTACCAGGAACTCCTCGAACAGGAATGCATTGTTTGCCAGACGACGCGCTTCCTCGCCATAACCGTAGTTCAGGAACTCATCGCGCAGGGACAGCAGACAGGATGGCTCCAGACCGACAATCGGCACACCGCGCTCGACGAAAGGCATCAGCGCATCCAGCGTGCGACGCGCCTCTTCCTTGGCCTGTTCGACCAACCCTGCAGACAGATACGTACGACCGCAACAGAGCGGGCGTTCGCCCTGACGTGTATTGAAGTGCACGTGGTAACCGGCCGCTTCCAGCACCTGCTGCGCTGCGCGTGCGTTTTCCGGTTCCATGTAATTGTTGAACGTATCGACGAACAGCATCACTTCCATGCCGCTCGCCTTGGCCGGCGAAGCAGAGACCTTCGACAGGAAGGACGTCTTGAATGCAGGCGACGAACGTTGCGGTGCCAGTCCGATCGCTTTCTTGACCCAGTTGCCGATGAAGGGCAACTTTTCGCCTGCGCTCAGCAAGACACCGAAGCGACTCGCCACCGGCGCATAACGCGGCATGAATGCAACCAGCTTGTCCCGCAAGGTGATGCCATTGCGCTTGGCCCATGCCGCCCGTGCCTCGATCTTGATGCGCGCCATATCGACACCGGTCGGGCAGTCGCGCTTGCAGCCCTTGCACGAGACGCACAGGTCGAGCACTTCCTTGACCTCGGCGCTGGCCAGACCGTCGTCGCCGAGCTGGCCCGAGATCGCCAGCCGCAGCGTGTTGGCGCGGCCGCGCGTGACGTGGCGCTCGTCCTTGGTGATGCGGTAGCTCGGGCACATGGTGCCGGCGTCGAACTTGCGGCAGTGGCCGTTGTTGTTGCACATCTCGACCGCCTTCGCCAGGCCGCCGGTCAGGTCGTCGCCGGTGCCGGGCGGCGTTTCCACGCCGGTCGCCGGATCGCGTTTGACGTTCCACGCCGACCAGTCGAGCTTCGTCTGCAGCGGCAGTTCGCGGTAGCCGGGCTTGAAGCGGAAGTTGGACTTCTCGTCCATCTTCGGCGGCCGCACGATCTTGTCCGGGTTGTAGCGGTTGTCCGGATCGAACAGGTCCTTGATTTCGGAAAAGGCGCGGTTCAGCCTGGGGCCGTACTGCCATGCCACCCATTCGCCGCGGCACAGGCCGTCGCCGTGCTCGCCCGAATAGGCGCCCTTGTATTCGCGCACCAGCGCCGATGCTTCTTCCGCGATCGCGCGCATGTCGGCCGCGCCGTCGCGGCGCATGTCGAGAATCGGCCGCACGTGCAGCGTACCCACGCTCGCATGCGCGTACCACGTGCCTTCGGTGTGGTACTTGTGGAAGACCTCGGTCAGCTTGTCGGTATAGGCGGCCAGGTGTTCGAGCGGCACCGCGCAATCCTCGATGAAGGACACCGGCTTGCCATCGCCCTTCATGCTCATCATGATGTTGAGGCCGGCCTTGCGCACGTCCCATAGCGCTTTCTGCTCGTTGGCATCCACCATATCGACCACCATGCCCGGCAGGCCGAGATCGCTCATCAGGTCCGACAGCGCCGCCAGCCGCTGCACGAGCGCAGCCTGGTCGTCGCCGGCGAACTCGACCAGCAGGATCGCCTGCGGCGAGCCGACCAGCGCCTTCTCGATCACCGGACGGAAGGCGGCGATGTTCAGCGACAGGTCGATCATGGTGCGGTCAACGAGTTCGACCGCCACCGGCAGCAACTTGACGATGTGCTGCGCCGAATCCATCGCCTTGTAGAAGGTCGGGAAGTTGATGACGCCCAGCACCTTGTGCTTGGGCAGCGGCGCGAGCTTGAGCTTGATCTGGCGACTGTAGGCGAGCGTACCTTCCGAGCCGACCAGGATGTGCGCGAGGTTGGCCTTGCCGTCGTCGGTATAGGCGCGCGGGTTCTGGCAGTCGAACACGTCGATGTTGTAGCCGCCGACGCGGCGCAGCACCTTGGGAATGCGCTCGATGATCTCCGCATGTTCGCGCTGCGCGATCTGCTGGATGCGTTCGACGATGGATTGCAGGCGCGGCGTCTGCACCATGGCGTCGATGGTTTCGAACCGGCCTTGCGTGCCGTCGGCCAGCACGGCATCGATCGCGAGCACGTTGTGCACCATGTTGCCGTATTCGATGGAACGCGAACCGCAGGAATTGTTACCGGCCATGCCGCCGATCGTGCATTGCGCCGCGGTCGAGACATCTACCGGGAACCAGAGGCCGTAAGGCTTCAGCCAGGCATTCAGATGATCGAGGACCATGCCGGGTTCGACAATGATGGTCCGCGCTACCGCATCGAACTCGATTACGTTGTTCAGCCACTTGCTGTTATCGATGACAAGTGCTTCGCCCACTGTCTGACCGCACTGGCTGGTACCGCCACCACGCGCGAGAATCGGCGCCTTTTCAGACTGCGCAATCTCCAGCGCCAGCAACAAGTCTTTCTGATCGCGCGGCACCACCACGCCTATCGGCATGATCTGGTAGATCGATGCATCGGTTGCGTAACGCCCGCGATCGGCTTGCCCGAACAGCACGTCTCCTCGCAGTTCTTTGCGCAGGCGTGCGGCAAGCGGGCTAGTTACAGGGCTGGCTTGTCGTGCGAAATGAATCGGCTTCACGGTCATGGTGCATACATCCTTTGCCCACAACGTGGTGCGGGCGTATTACTGCGTACCGCAACGTCATGTTGCGGCACGCATCAGACATCGACATCGAGATCGGGCATCGACGGTGTTGAACGTTGGTTGTGGGTTCGCTTCAGGAAGCCTTCTTCAAGCGCGGCGCTTGCTGCTCGTTCGTCGCCAAGGATTCCATCGCTGCCGTCACGCCGCTGCCGGCCAGCTTGATGCCTGCCAGTTTCAGGCCCATCTCGCAACCTGCCAGGGTGGCCATCAACGTGAGGTCGTTGGCTTCGCCTAGGTGACCGATACGGAACATGCGTCCTTTCATCTTGCCCAGGGCAGCTCCCAGCGACATGTTGAAGCGCTCGTAAATCACCTTGCGCACCACATCGGCGTCCACACCTTCCGGCGTCATCACTCCGGTCAACACTGGCGAATACACGGCCGCATCGGCGCATTGCACCTCGAGTCCCCAGGCCTGCACCGCGGCGCGACAGGCGGCGGCCAAGCGCTGGTGGCGCGCGAAGACGTTGTCGAGCCCTTCGCCGAGGATCATCTCGATCGACTCGTGCAGCGCATACAGCAGGTTGGTATTCGGCGTGTACGGCCAGTAGCCGGTCTTGTTCATCTCGATGATCTCGCCCCAGCCCCAGAACGCGCGCGGCAGCTTGGCGGTCTTGCTGGCTTCGATCGCTTTTTGCGAGACGGCGTTGAAGCTGATGCCCGGCGGCAGCATCAGGCCCTTCTGCGATCCGGAGACGGTGACATCGACACCCCATTCGTCATGGCGGTAGTCGGCCGAGGCCAGGCCCGAGATCGTGTCGACCAGCAGCAGCGCCGGGTGGCCGGCGGCGTCGATCGCCTTGCGCACGGCGGCGATGTTGGAAGTCACGCCGGTCGAGGTCTCGTTGTGGACCACGCAGACGGCCTTGATCGAGTGGTTCTTGTCGTCGCGCAGACGTGCTTCGATCATGTCGGCCTGCACGCCGCGGCGCCAGCCTTCGATGCCCGGCAGGCCGAGGAATTCGGGCTTCAGGCCCAGCGCCTCGGCCATCTTTTTCCACAGCGTGGCGAAGTGGCCGGTTTCGTACATCAGCACGTGATCGCCCGGCGACAGCGTGTTGGACAGCGCCGCTTCCCAGGCGCCGGTGCCGGAAGCCGGATAGATGATGACCGGCTGCGTGGTCTTGAAGATCTTCTGGATGCCCGACAGGACCTTCAGGCCCAGCGCGCCGAATTCGGGGCCGCGGTGGTCGATCGTCGGGTAGCTCATCGCGCGCAGGATGCGGTCCGGCACCGGGCTCGGGCCGGGAATCTGCAGGAAGTGGCGACCAGCGGGATGAAAATCAAGCGTCAACATATCTATCTCCTCAAAAAACATAAATTGAATATTGCATACAAAATACTTTAGCAGATGTTTTTAGCCGAGTAAAGAAATTGCATGCAATTTTCGCGTGGCAGTAATGCAACGCATGTAACTGATTACGTTGAAAAGCATGCGAAAGCCATAGCTTTGCTGTGCATTGCACCACGAAGCACCGTGATACAGTTTTCCAGATTGCATGCAATTGCATTAAAATGACGTCATACATAAGACACTTTCCAGGCATACCATGAGTGATACCGTCCTGCCCGTCAGCAGCCCGATCCTGCCGAAGGTCGAAAGGCAGCGTCTGCACGACGCTGTCGTCGAACATTTACAAAAACTCATCATCGAGGGCACCCTCGCTCCCGGCACCAAGCTCAACGAACGCGAAGTCTGCGAACGCCTTGGCATTTCGCGTACGCCGCTGCGGGAAGCCATGAAGGTGCTGGCCTCCGAAGGCTTGATCGAAATCGCTCCCAACCGCGGTGCATTCGTCTCCAAAATGAGCGACACCGAAATCTGGGAGACATTTGAAATGATGAGCGGCCTGGAGGCCTTGTCCGGTGAGCTTGCTGCAGAACGCATCTCGCCTGCCGAGATCGTCGAAATCAAGGACCTGCACAACGCCATGCTCCAGTGCCGTGCCGAAAATGACCTGCCGGGTTACTACAGCCGCAATCAGACAATTCACAACAAGATCAACGCAGCCGCACGCAACTCCGTGCTGCGCCAGATCTACCTGTCGGTCAATCGTCGCCTGCAAACACATCGCTTCAAATCCAACTTCAAGGAAGCGAAGTGGGATCGCGCCATCAAGGAACACGAAGAAATGATCGAATCCCTCGAAACGCGCGACGGCAAGCGTCTGGCTGCCATCCTGCGCCAGCACTTGCTGGACAAGCGTGATTCGGTCATGGAAGAGCTGCGCAGAATGAATAGCAAACAAGCCGTCAACAACTGACGAGCGCATCACGACAAGCGATGTCGACGTCTGATTCGTTGCCATCGCCAAAAAAAGCCTGGGAATCCCCAGGCTTTTTTAATCCAGCCCGCGTGCGGGATAGCGATGCATATCAGGCATGCTTCGGTGCACGCAGACGGCTGATCAGGCTGCCGATCAGCGGCCAGAGCAGAGCGATCAATGCCAAGGTCATGACGGTACCGACCAGGCCATTGCTCCAGAACACACCAAGTTCACCCTTGGAACCGACCATGGTCTGACGGAATGCATCTTCTGCACGATCGCCGAGTACCAGTGCCAGCACCATCGGTGCCAACGGATACTGCAGCTTCTTGAAGATGTAGCCCACCACGCCGAAGATCGCCATCAGCCAGATATCGAACGACGCGCCGTGTACCGTGAATGCACCGATGGCACAGATGACCATGATGGCCGGTGCAATGATCGAGAACGGAATGCGCAGGATGGCCGCGAACAATGGCACCGTGCTCAACACCACCAGCAGACCGACGATGTTGCCGAGATACATGCTGGCGATCAGGCTCCAGACGAAGTCCTTCTGTTCGACGAACAGCATCGGTCCCGGTTGCAGACCCCAGATCATCAGGCCGCCCAGCAGCACAGCTGCGGTGGCCGAACCCGGAATACCGAGTGCCAGCATCGGCAGCAGCGCACTGGTACCGGCGGCGTGTGCCGAGGTTTCCGGTGCCAGTACGCCTTCTTCATTGCCCTTGCCGAACGAATCGGGATCCCGCGACATCTTCTTTGCCATACCGTATCCCATGAAGGATGCAGCAACGGCACCACCCGGGGTGATACCAAGCCAGCAACCGATCACCGACGAACGCAGCAGGGTCATCCAGTACCTCGGCAGCGATGCCCAGGTCTTGAACACGACCTTCAGATCGATGGTGGCTTTCTTGCCCTTGAATGCCAGACCCTCTTCCATCGTCAGCAGAATTTCGCTGATACCGAACAAACCGATGACGGCCACCAGGAAGTCGAAGCCGCGCAGCAATTCAGGCACCTCGAATGTCATGCGCAGTTCGCCCGAGACCGTATCCATACCAACCGCTGCCAGCATGAAACCGATACACATCGAAATGATGATCTTGGCTTTCGGTTCCTTACCCATGCCGATGAAACTGCAGAAGGTCAGGAAATAGACGGCGAAGAATTCGGGCGGCCCGAACCGTAACGCAAACTTCGCCACGATTGGCGCCAGGAAGGTGATGATCACCACACCGAACAGCGCGCCGAAGCACGAACCCGTGAAAGCCGTCGTCAGTGCTTCGCCGGCCTTGCCTTTTTGTGCCATCGGATAGCCGTCGAAGGTCGTGGCAACCGACCACGCTTCACCCGGAATGTTGAACAGAATCGACGTGATCGCACCACCGAACAACGCGCCCCAGTAGATACACGAGAGCAGGATGATGGCGGAAGTCGGGTTCATCGAGAACGTCAGCGGCAACAGAATCGCCACACCATTCGGACCACCAAGTCCCGGCAACACGCCAACCACAATACCCAGCAGGATACCGACGAACATCAGGCCCAGGTTGTGCATGCTCAACACATGACCAAAGCCGCCCATTAATGCATTAAGTTCTTCCATGATCGCTCCTTGCTTAATAACCGAACATGGCTTCCAGCGGCCCTTTGGGCAGCGGAACCTTGAACTGAATTTCAAATACGTAGAAGAACACTGCCATCATGACCACCGATACCAGTACGCACTTCCACCATGGGAATTTGCCGAGGAAAAGCATGAAGGCTGCGATGAATAGTACCGACGCAACATAAATGCCGAGGAAGCCGATGGTCGCGATGAAGATCATCAGCGGCACGAGAATGACGGCGACCAGTTTGGCCTGCTCGATCTCGAGAAAGGCATCCTGATTGTTTTCGCGGATCGCATGAAAGACGACAAAGACCGCCGCGATCAGCACCACCACGCCTAAGCGCAGCGGAAAGTAACCAGGTTCGGGACCGTAACCACCCCAGCCTGCACCAAGCTGGTAATTACTCCAGATGGTGCAGGCAGAAGCGAGTCCGAGAATGACCGCAACGGCGATTTCCGCCGTGCGCATGGTAATGACGGTTGGCGAGGAGACGCGCTCCTCCTCCGTCGTATTGATTTCGGGAGTTTGCATGTTCAGCTACCTGTTTGGTGACTGCAGAGCGGTCCGTGTACCGTGCTCTGCAGTCAGGTGAAAAATTATTTGGTGAAACCGGCTTCGGTCATGATCGTTTTGTGCAACTGCTCATCCTTCTCGAGGAAGCCTTTGAGCTCGTCGCCCGTCATGAACTCGGGTTTCAGTGCATTCTTTTCCAGGTAGCTCTTCCATTCCGGCGTCTCCGTTACTTTCTTCAGGAGATCGACGTAATACTGCTGCTGCTCGGGCTTCACACCGCCCGGCATCAGGAAGATGCGCAGCATTTCATACTTCACGTCCAGCCCTTCTTCCTTACAGGTAGGAATGTCGGACCAGGCCTTGTCTTTGGTGATTTTTTCCTTGTAAGGGATACGGGTATCGGAGAACACGCAAAGCGCCTGGTGTTCGCCAGCACGCCATTGCGAGATGGATTCGGAAGGGTTATTCGGATTCGACTGGATGTGACCGCCGGAAAGCTGGGTTGCCGCCTCACCACCGCCTTTATAAGGAATGTAGAGGAATTTCGCGCCGGTCTTCTTCTCGATCATCGTCGTGATCATGTGGTCTTCGCGCTTGGAACTAGTGCCGCCCATCTTGAAACCTTCCGGCTTCGCTTTGACGGCATCGATGAATTCCTTCTGGTTCTTGTAACCAGCTTGCGAATTCACCCAGAGAACGAACAGATCCTGCGCCACAATCGCAATCGGCGTCACTTCGCGCCAGTTGAAAGGCAACTTGGTCGCCAGCGGCGTGGTGTAGATGGAGGAAGAAGCGACGATGATCTTGTGCGCATCGCCCTTGGATGCCTTGATGTCCAGCAGGCCTTCGGCGCCATTGGCACCGGCCTTGTTCTGCACAATCAGCGGCTGCTTCATCAGATTGTGCTTGGTGATAATGCCCTGGATGTTACGCGCCATCTGGTCGGACGCACCGCCCGCACTGAATGGAACGACCAGTTCGACCGGCTTGGTCGGCTCCCAGGCCGCAGCGCTCAGGGCGGTACCCATGGCTGCGATGAACATCGTTATTTTGCTGGAACGACGAATAATGCTGTTTTGCATGATGCTGTCTCCTTATATTGAGGCGGGTTGCCTTTTATTGACTTAATCTGCATCAGCTGTGAACACGGAGGCTCACATCCTGAATGGGTGATGACCTGCTTCTGCCATCGGATTTACTACCTTTCTTGAAAATTATCCCAGCTATTGATGTGGCTAAATTTAGAATATTGAATACAATATACATTCTGAGAATAATTTCAATCATTGTCAATCAAAGTTTTTTGTAACAGCTCTCCTCTGAAAACAGCGCCTTTCTGCACCAGCGCTGCGCTTCCGGCGAAACCTTAACGAAAATTTTGCATGCAATTTAAAGGAGCGTTATGAGTGTGGATGTCCATTTAGCCTTTCCTCCCCTTGCCCGCATCGGCGATCCGCTGGAGCGCGTGAGCACGCCGGCACTGATCCTGGATCTGGATGCCTTCGATGCCAACGTCGGAGCCATGGCGGCCATGGCAAAGAAAGCCGGCGTGGCGCTGCGGCCGCATGCCAAGGCGCACAAGTCGAGCGCGATCTCGCAGCGCCAGCTCGAGGCCGGCGCGGTCGGCATCTGCTGCCAGAAACTGACCGAGGTCTATCCCTTCGTGCGGGCCGGCATACGCAACGTCCATATCAGCAACGAGTTCGTCGGCGCCGACAAGGTCGCCATGGCAATCGAACTGGCGCGTCACATCACGCTCAGCATCTGTGTCGACCACGTGCAGCAGGTCCGCGACATCGGTGCAGCGGCGGACGCGGCCGGCGTCACCATCGCGGTACTGCCGGAAGTCGATATCGGCCAGGGCCGCTGCGGCGTGGCGAGCGAGGAACAACTGGCAGCGCTGGCCGATGCCATTGCAGCGCATCCCGGCCTGCGCTTCGGCGGCCTGCAGGCCTATCACGGCGGCATTCAGCACGTGGCGGAATGGGATCAGCGACGCGTGGCGGCGGCGCGCTCGGCCGACAAGGCAGCCGCCTATGTGCGCTTTCTGGAAGCGCGCGGCCTGCCCTGCCCGGTGGTCACCGGCGGCGGCACCGGCACGGTAGAGTTCGATGCGGCCAGCGGCGTGTTCACCGAACTGCAGCCCGGTTCCTACATCTTCCTCGACGGTCATTACGGTTCGAGCGAATGGCTGGGCGGCTTCCGTCCGCGCCACGGCCTGTTCATCGCCAGCACCGTGATGAGCACCGCCAAGCCCGGCATGGCGGTGTGCGATGTCGGCCTCAAGGGGGTGGCGGTCGACTCGGGCCTGCCGCGCGTCCATGGCGCGGCGGCGGCAGACCTTCGCTACACGGCGGCCAACGACGAACACGGCATCCTGCATCTCGTCGACGCGCAGCAGCCGGACCGGCTCGGCGAGCGGCTGCTGCTGATTCCCGGCCATTGCGACCCGACCTGCAATCTTCATGACCAGTTCGTCTGCGTGCGCGATGGCGTGGTGGAAGCGCTGTGGGCGATCGACGCGCGCGGCTTGAGCCAGTAGCGATCGGCTGCAGCGGTGCCCGCAATGTGCGGAACAGCACCGAGAGGAAAGATGCCCCGTGGCTACCATCCGGCATGCGCCGGTTCCGTTTCACGAACCGGCTCCCTCCGGATCGAAAGGACAAGCCATGCAGGAAAATATCTATGAAGCCCTCAGAGCCAGTCACGAAGTGCAACGCACGCTGTGCCGCAAGCTGGTGCGCGCCAGGCCGGCGGGCGACACGCGGCGCCGGCTGTGCCGCGAGCTCGCCGAGGAACTGGCCGCGCATGCCGCCGCCGAGGAACGCTATCTGTACGTGCCGATGCTGATGGACGACATGGGGCTCGATCCGTCACGCCATGCGCTGTCGGAACACCACGAGATCGACGAGGAGGTCGAAAAGCTGTCCAGCCTCGACCCGTCCGGCGAGGCATGGCTGACGCACGCCAAAAAGCTGTCGAAGCTCGTGCATCATCATCTGAAGGAAGAGGAAAAGAAGTTCTTCCAGATTTCGGGGAAGATCCTGTCCGACGTGCAGAAATCGCAGCTCGCCACGAAATACCGCAAGGACTATCGGCGCATGCATGCGGTGCTGGCCGCCAAGTAGGAGATTGTGCGCGCATGATGCCGTGGCCGGAAACGGTCACGGCATCATGCGCGGTCACGCGTAGCGGGCCGTGCCTCCGCGCTGGAGAAAATAGGCAAAGGTGTCGAGCAGCACGCCGAGTTCGACCGGTTTCTTGATGACCGAATCGGCCGGAATTTCGTCGAGCGGCTTGATGGCGGCCGTCATCAGGATGAAGGGAATATGCGCGGTGTCGGGATCGGATTTCATTCTTTCGCACAGGGCGGCGCCATCCAGCTCGGGCATCATGAAATCGGACAGGATCAGGTCCGGCCGTCTCGTCTCGATCATGCCCGTCGCCTGCGCACCGTCGTACGCCACCATGACTTCGAAGCTGTTCATTTCGAGCATGAGACTCAGCACATCGACCGCATCCCGCTCGTCATCCACTATCAATACCGTTTTCATAGGCATTCCATTCCGTTTTGCGCATGGTCGCATGAAGCCGTCGCAAGATATGTAGGCAAAAAGGAAAATCTGCTGTGAGAAAATGCCACTTCATCCGGCTGCAAAACATTGTCTGTCGGCGGCGGCGCTGAATGCCCAACGAGGCGCAGCCGCATATGCTATGTTGCTGCCCTGGCACTTCGCCGCGGCCTTACCGGCCGCCCATCACACGCCTTCGAAGATCATGGCCCACGAACACACATCACGCGACACTTCGGCAACCGGCACCTCCCGTTCCCCCGCCGGTCGCATCCGGCTGCTGAAGACCGGCATTCCCGGCTTCGACGAAATTCTCGGCGGCGGCCTGCCCATGCACAGCCTGTACCTGATCCAGGGCCTGGCCGGCAGCGGCAAGACCACGCTCGCCTGCCAGATGGGTTTCGCGCATGCGCGCAACGGCGAGAAAGTCCTGATCCTGACGCTGATCGCCGAATCGCACGCCAAGATGATCAACCATTTCAGCAACTTCTCGTTCTATGACGAGACGCTGATCGGCAACCGCATCATGCTGCACAGCGCCTACGCCAGCCTGGCCAAGGGCGGCCTGCGCGAACTGCTGCGGCTGATCACGGCCTCGCTGGCCGAAGAAAAGCCGGGCATCCTGATCGTCGATGGCTTCCGCTCGGTGCGCAGTGCCAGTCCGTCCGACCTCGACCTGTCGGAATTCATGCACTCGCTCAATTCGCTGGTGGCGACCATGGGTTGCACCACCTTTCTGCTGTCGCCGGTGGAAGGCAATGTGCCCGATTCGGAAAACACGCTGGTCGACGGCCTGATCGAGCTGAGCCAGTACGAGCAGGGCATGCGGCTGGTGCGCGAGATCAAGGTCTTCAAGATGCGCGGCGCCAACCACCTGCTCGGCAAGCACGCATTCGACGTGCAGCCCGATGGCATCGTCATGTATCCGCGGCTGGAAACCACGGTCGGCAAGAAGAACGTTCCGGCGCCCGCCTCCAGCGAGTACATCAGCTGCGGCATCGCATCGTGGGACCGCGTGATCGGCGGCGGCATCGTCAAGGCCTCGGTCACCAATCTGCTCGGCAGTCCCGGCGTCGGCAAGACCTCGATGGGGCTGCACTTCATCGATCAGGGTCTCAAGGCCGGCGACCCGTGCCTGATCGTCGGTTTCTTCGAATCGCCGCAGCGCCTGATCGAAAAGGCGCGCCGCATCGGCCTCGATCTCGGCAGTCCGCATGCCGGCGGCCAGCTCGACATCATGTGGCAACTGCCGCTCGAAGTCCTGCTCGACGAACTGGCCTGCCGCATCCTCGACAATGTCAGGCAACGCGGCGTCAAGCGCCTGTTCATCGACGGCGTGGAGGGCATCCGCCATCTCGCCATGCATCCCGATCGCGCGCCCGGTTTCCTGATCGCGCTGGTCAACGAACTGCGCGTCAACGGCGTGACCACCTTCGTCACCGAGCAGTTGCCGTACTTCAAGGACAATGCCTGCCGCAGCAACTCGTCGGCGTCGGCGCTGTACGAGAACATCATGCTGCTCGAGTTCGTCGAGCACGAGGATGTCCATTACCGTCAGATCTCGGTCATGAAATTGCGCGAGAACGGCTACGACAACGCCAATCACCTGATGATCATTTCCGATCAGGGCGTCACGGTCGACGGCACCATTTCCGACATCAAGAAGAAGCTGCCTGCGGCATCGTAACGATGAAACTGATCCTGATCGTTGACGACGAAATCGACATCACGGAAACCTTCAGCCTGCTGTTCGAGGTACACGGTTTCGAGACGCTGACCGCCTCCAACGGCAGCGAGGCGCTCACGCTGCTCGAGAACCGCATTCCCGACCTCATCATTTCCGATTGCATGATGCCCGTGATGGACGGCGTCGCCTTCCGCAAGAAGGTGGAGGAAAACCGCCTGCTGGAAGCGGTGCCCTTCATCCTGATGAGCGCCGCCCCCGAACAGCATGATCTCGCCAGCGTGCGCATCGACGGCTTCCTCAAGAAGCCGTTTCATTTCGACGAACTGATCGACAAGGTCAGGGCGCTGCTGGCGGACTGAATACCGCGCCCCCTTCCCCGAACACCGCATTGCACGGCGTCAATCGGGCAGCACCCGATTCGTGCAGCTTCCGGTTCGCTCCCATTCCTGCAGGTTTCCCAGCGTCACCATCGCGATCTCGGTCATCGCCTCTTCGGTGAAGAAACCCTGGTGGCCGGTCACCAGCACGTTCGGGAAACTCATCAGCCGCTGGAACACCTCGTCGTCGATGATCTCGAACGAGCGATCCTGGAAGAACAGCGGCCCTTCCTGCTCATAGACATCGATCGCGAGCGCGCCCAGCCGTCTCGACTTGAGCGCCGCGATCAGCGCACGCGTATCCACCAGCGCGCCGCGCGAGGTATTGACGAGCATGGCGCCCGGCTTCATCAGCGCCAGCGTATCTGCATCGATCAGGTGGTGTGTCGCCGGCAGCAGCGGACAGTGTAGCGAGACGATGTCGGACTGCGCGAGCAGCGTATCGAGCGCAACGTATTCACCGCAAGCCAGGAATTCCGGCGCCTCGACCGGATCGCTGCCCAGCACGCGGCAGCCGAAGCCGCTGAAGATGCGTGCCGTCGCCAGTCCGATCTTGCCGGTGCCGATCAGGCCGACCGTCTTGCCGTGCAGGTTCTGTCCCAGCAGGCCGTCGAGCGAGAAATTGCCTTCGCGCACGCGGTTGAAGGCGCGATGCGTATGGCGGTTGAGCGTCATGATCAGCGCCAGCGTGTGCTCGGCGACCGCCTCCGGCGAATAGGCCGGCACGCGCGCCACCGTAATGCCAAGTTCCTGCGCCGCCACCAGGTCGATCTGGTTGTAGCCGGCGCAGCGCAGCAGCACGATGCGGATGCCCAGTTCCTTCAATCCCGCCAGCACCGTCCGCGTCACCTGATCGTTGACGAAGACGCAGCCCGCATCGCTGCCGTCGGCCAGCGCCACCGTGGCCTCGGTCAGCAGGCTTTCCTGGTAGTCGATCCGGTAGCCGCACTGCGCAAAGTGCGCGCGGCCGACACGATCGAAGAAAGCCCGATCGTAGCGTTGCGCACCGAACAGAGTGAGCTTCATGATCGTCCTTCCCCTGATGACCTGCCGGCCGCCTAGCCGCCCTTGCGCGGCGACCTGGTGCGAAACGGAACATTTCCTTCATAGCCGCCGCGCTTTTCCTTCACACGGCGATCGCCGCCCTTGTTGGGTCCGGTCAGCGCGATGCGCTTGGCCGGCGTCACCTCCTGCGGACGGCGGTCCCCGGACGGACTGATACGCAATTTTTGACCCGCGACCACCACGCCCTGCAACTGGCGGAACACTTCCGGCGGCATGCCCGGCGGCAGATCGAGCAGGCTGTGGTCGTCGAAGATTTCGATGCGGCCGATGTACTTGGCATCCATGCCGACTTCATTGGCGATCGCGCCGACGATATTGGCCGGCTTGACGCCATGATTGCGGCCGACCTCGATGCGATAGGCTTCCATCGCCATCCCCTGGCTCTTGCGCTCGCCGCGCTCTTTCTTCGAGGGCGCAGCGTCCTCTTCGAATGCGTCTTCGGCAATCGGACTGTCCGGCAGATGGCGTTGTCCCTTGCGTGCAGGCTTTTCCTCTGCCGCAAAACGATCCATGACGGATGGTTTGACAGCCGCCTTCTCCTTGCGTGCCGGCTTGGCCGGCGGCACGGCAGCACCCTCGCTGTCGCGGCTGATATTGATCTGCTGGCCGGCAACCCAGACTTTCTTCAGATGCGCGAGCAGATCGTCCGGCATGTCTTGCGGCAGGTCGAGCGTGCTGTAGTCGTCGTAGATTTCGATGCGGCCGATATGCTTGGCATCGAGTTGCGCCTCGTTGGCAATCGCACCGACGATGTTGCCCGGCTTGACGCCATGCATGTGGCCCACTTCGATGCGGAAGGTTTCCATGCCGGGATCGGGTTCGCGGTGAATGCGCTCCTTGCGCGGCATGGGCGCGCGCTCCGTGCGTTCGCCGCGTTCGCTACGTTCGAAGCGGGTGCCGGCGGCAGGACGTTCGTCGGCATGCTCGCGAATAGCACTCGCCTTCTTGTCCAGCAGCAGCGGCACGTCGCCGCGCGCGATCTTCGCCAGTGCGGCGGCGATCTCGAGCGCCGGTACATTGTGCTCGCGCTCGTAATCCTCGATCACGGCCTGGTAGCTGTCGAGCTCGCCGGCCGCGATGGTGTCGGCGATCTGCTGCTTGAAGCGTGCGATGCGCACGTTGTTGACGTCCTGCACGCTCGGCAGCGTCAGCGGCGCCACCGGCTGACGCGTGGCGCGCTCGATCAGCTTCAGCAGGTTGCGCTCGCGCGGCGAGATGAACAGGATGGCCTCGCCGCTGCGACCGGCGCGCCCGGTGCGGCCGATGCGGTGCGTATAGCTTTCCGGATCGTAGGGCACATCGTAGTTGATGACGTGGCTGATGCGATCGACATCGAGACCGCGCGCCGCGACGTCGGTCGCCACCAGAATATCGATCTTGCCATCCTTCAGTTGCTGGATGGTGCGCTCGCGCTGTTGCTGCTGCATGTCGCCATTGATCGCGGTGGCCGAGAAACCGCGTGCCTGCAGCTTGCTGGCCAGTTCCTCGGTACCGAGCTTGGTGCGCGCGAAGATGATCATGCCGTCGAAGGTTTCGGCCTCGAGGATGCGCGTCAGCGCGTCGAGCTTGTGCATGCCGCTGACCAGCCAGTAGCGCTGGCGGATGTTGTCGGCGGTGCCGGTCTTGGCAGCGACCGTGATCTGCTCGGGATCGCGCAGGTAGGTGGTGGCGATGCGCTTGATGGCGGCCGGCATGGTGGCCGAGAATAGCGCGGTCTGGCGTTCGGCCGGCGTCTGCTGCAGGATCGTTTCCACGTCGTCAATGAAACCCATGCGCAGCATCTCGTCGGCCTCGTCAAGCACCAGCGTCTTCAATGCCGACAGGTCGAGCGAACCCTTCTCCAGATGATCGATCACGCGCCCCGGCGTGCCGACCACCACGTGCACACCGCGCCGCAATGCGCTCAGCTGCACGCCATAGCTCTGGCCGCCGTAGATCGGCAGCACATGGAAGCCCGGCAGATAGCTGGCATAGGTCTGGAACGCCTCGGCCACCTGGATCGCGAGTTCGCGCGTGGGTGCCAGCACCAGCGCCTGCGGCGTCTTCTGGCGCAGATCGAGACGCGCCAGGATCGGCAGCGCAAACGCGGCCGTCTTGCCGGTGCCGGTCTGCGCCTGCCCCAGCACGTCGCGGTTGTCGAGCAGCAAGGGAATGGTCGCGGCCTGGATAGGCGACGGCGCTTCGTAGCCGAGTTCGGCCAGCTCGCGCAGCAGCGGCTCGCCCAGGTTGAGATCGGAAAACAGCGGGAGGGAAGATTCGGACATGGTTGCTCGCGGAAACACGCTTCGCGGGATGCGAACGATATGGCGGCAGTTTACTCCTTGCCGCCATCCAGCGGCGTGTCCATGCGCACATATGTCGTGCCGGAGCTCCGGAGTCCGCATCCACCTTGCGACGTCAGGCGCCGCCCTTTCCCGAGACGCTAGCCGGCTGCTACAGTATGCGTATCGACCGTGACAGGAGACGCCATGTCCTCGCCCCAACCACCCGACCGTTTCTACAAGGCCACGCCCGTCTTCGACGAACACACGCTGCCGGACAAGCTCCGCAACGCGCACCAGACCAAGGCCGGCACCTGGGGCGTCATCCGCGTGCTCGAAGGACGGCTGCGCTACGTGATCGAGGAGACGCAGGCCGAAACCGTCCTCACGCCAGAGCACCCGGGACTGGTCCTGCCCGGCCAGCTTCATCACGTCGAACCGCTGGGCGCCATGCGCATGCAGGTCGAGTTCTACGACCATCCGCCCGCGCTCGACGACGAGGCGTAACCGGAAATTCCGGCAAATCGCTATAATTCCGGATCAGGAGGACGACCTCCCCCATATCGGGAATCAGCATCCGGGACGACCCGGCCTTTCACAAGGAGGGCCACATGGCCTGGATCTATCTCGTCATCGCCGGCGTGCTCGAAGTCGTTTGGGCATTTTCCATGAAGCAGTCCGCCGGTTTCACCCGTCTCGTTCCCAGCATCGTCACCTTCGTCTTCATGACCGCCAGCTTCGTGCTGCTGTCGATCTCGATGCGCACCCTGCCGCTGGGAACCGCCTACACGGTCTGGACCGGCATCGGCGCAGTCGGCGCATTCGCGGTCGGCATCTTCGTGCTCGGCGAAGCCGCCAGCCCGATGCGCGTGGTGGCGGCGGCGCTGATCGTCATCGGCCTGGTGCTGATGAAACTGTCGTCGAGCTGATACCGCCATGTACCTGCCGGCCCATTTCACCGAAAGTCGCGCCGACGAGATGCACCGCCTGATCGCCGCGCATCCGTTCGGCATCCTCGTCACGCGCAGTACCGACGGACTGGATGCCGACCACCTGCCGTTCGCCTTCGATGCGGCGGCCGGCAGGCACGGCGTGCTGACCTCGCACGTCGCGCGCGCCAACCCGGTATGGGAAAAATGCCGCGACGGCGACGCAGTGCTGGTCATCTTCCGCGGGCCGGAAGCCTACATCTCGCCCAACTGGTATCCGAGCAAGCACGAGACGCACCGCCAGGTGCCGACCTGGAATTACCAGGTCGTGCATGCGCACGGCACGCTGCACATCCATCACGACGAAAAATTCCTGCGCGGCATCGTCGGCCGCCTCACGCGCACGCACGAGGAACGCACCGGCGAAGAACACCCGTGGCGCATGGCCGACGCGCCGCACGATTACATGGCCGCCATGCTCGCTACCATCGTCGGACTCGAGATCCGCATCACGCGGCTCGAAGGCAAATCCAAGCTCGGCCAGAACAAGGAAACGCGCGACCGCGAGAACGTGGCACGCATTCTGCGGGAACGCGGCGATGCAGACCTCGCCATTGCCATGACGCGCTCGCTTGCCGCAGACAAATGAATCAGGCCCGCACCATGTACAGCGCCACCTTCATCTTCGGCAAGAAGCAGTTCGACCACGACTTCCATCGCCTCGACCAGGCCATTGCCGAAGCAGCCAGGCACATTCCCGGCTATCTCGGCGAAGAGACATGGGAAAACCCGGGCACCAGACTCTATGCCAACGTCTATTACTGGGAATCGATGGAGGCTCTGCAGACCCTGATGCAGCATCCGACACATCTGCAGGCCAAGGCCGCACAGGCAAACTGGCTCGACGGCTATCGCGTCGTCATCTCCGAAGTCCTGCGCGAATACGGTGAACCGGCACTCGGCATGCAGCGCCCTGCCAACGCCGGCTGACGCGCACAACGGAACCTTCCGCGCAAAACACGCCCTTATCGATGACACATCCATCGACAAGGAGCCCCGCATGTCCCAAGACGACAACAACGCCCGTACCCAGCTTGAAAAGATGCAGGCCGGCGAACTCTACACCGCCGACGACGAGGAACTCGCCGCCGAACAGCGGCGCGCCTACCTGCTGATGCGCGAGTTCGAGGCGCAGTACGCGGTCAGCATCGAAGCCGGCAACCAAGTGCTCGAAAAACTGCTGGGCAGCATCGGCAATAACGTCAACATCCGCCCACCGCTCTACATCGACTACGGCCGCTTCCTGCACGTCGGCGACGACACTTTCGTCAACTACGGCCTGGTCGCGCTCGATGTCGCCCCCATCACCATCGGCCGCAACGTCAAGATCGGCACCAACGTGCAACTGCTGACGCCCACGCATCCGGTGGAGCCGGAGCTGCGCTGGAAAAGACTCGAAGCCGCCAAGCCCATCGTCATCGGCGACAACGTCTGGATCGGCAGCGGCGCGATCGTGCTCGCCGGCGTGACTGTCGGCGAGAACAGCGTGATCGGCGCAGGCGCGGTTGTGACGAAGGATGTGCCGGCGAATGTGGTGGTGGTCGGGAATCCGGCGAAAGTAGTGCGGAATATCGACTAGGAAACTTTACAACGACTCAAAGTTGTCTTCTGGCATCATACGCTTTGACTGACACTATAACCGTGCCTTTTAAAGCTGAGAAATGACCGATAAAAAGATAAAAATCGTCATCCTTGAAAAGTATGCAGACACTGCTCCTTTTGTAGCGAAAGCCAGTGAAAGTGCAGATCAATTCAAAGATGCCTTGGGTTTCTTTGCCACCCGTGTTTTTCATGAGTTTGCTCGCAAGGATCAGCTCTATATAGCGATCCATCAGCCAACTGACAAAAAGTGGGAATATGCGGGGCATTTACTGTTCGACTGTCGTCCACCTAAGGCTAGCATTCTACAAATGCTAGCCTTACCTCAATATCGGAATTTTGGCATTGCCACCACACTTCTAAATCAGTTAAAGGAAAAACTGACTCAGTTCCAATACATTTCGATTCGTGCCCGAGTAGCAGAAGATCTACAAGCAAATGCTTTTTGGGAAAAAATGGATTTTTACGTTCAAAGAATCGAGCGAGGTGGCGCAACAAGAAACAGAACGATCTTGGTACGGAGTCATGAACTTCGCTCGCCACAACTTTTCCCCACCAGCGGGCTCTCAACAGCTAACCCACTTGGCCTAGACGTTACCGATAACGAAGTCCCAACATATTTGTTGGATCTAAATGTTCTTTTTGATTTGGCTCCCCGACGCCCACGTAATGACGTAACGGTTGACCTGTTCCAAACTGAACGCTTAGGTGGCTTCAAATTTGCGGTTAGCTCTGAACTTCGAGAAGAACTGAAACGTACTGCAAAAGTCGGACAAACGGATCAAATGCAAGCTTACACAAGGATTTTTTCGACGTTCCCCTTGTTGGTAGGTGAGACATCGAGCCAACTGCAAAATGATCTAGCAAAACTCATATTTCCTGAACGCAGCCTTAGCGACAGCCTGACTCATAACGACAACTCCGATCTCATACACTTAGTAACCGCCATTCAACACAAATTAGCGGGCTTCATAACCAATGACAGTTTCATTTTGAATGCTTCTGTTGCGCTGAAGGAAAGGTACGAAATCGAAGTAATTTCACCTATTGCATTTAAACAGGCGAGTCACTTCAGCTCAACGGAAGATAGCTATGAAACATCTTCTGACCCGTTATACATAACTCCAATCAAGGAGAGTCAAGAACACGCTGTTCATCATCTACTAACTAAATTAAAAGTTCCAAGTAGTTCACTAGCTTCCGATTGGGGCTGCGGAGATACTAGCAACCGAGTCTTTGTTCGGCAAGGTTTGTGGAGCGAGTCGGGTTTAATAGGTTATTTTTCTTCAGCACCTTGGGGCCCTAATAACAGCACACTTCTAAAAGTAGCGATTGATGAATCCTCTCCTAATGCGCTTAATGCCGCCCGCGTTCTTTTGACATCTTTTCTTCATCAAATACCTGTCAATCAAACAGCAAAGATACGATTGGAATTTCCACCTCATCAATCTCATGTGCGAGAAATTGCTGCATCGTTAGGGTTTAGGGGAACATCCTCTCCTATAGCCTTGAGCAAACTTTTGATGGGAAAAATAGTCACCCCTGAAAATTGGGAAAGCTGTCGAAAAGATTTACTGAACATTGGAAATCTTCGCTTACCAGAAAATGTTCCGAGTTTTCGTAATATTGATCAAAAACTGGAACTATTTACCCCCGATGGAAATAGATCCTATCTATCCTTCGAGTCTCTGGAGACTTTACTAACGCCAGCATTATTTTGTCTTCCCGGAAGAAAATCTGTTATTAGTCCAATCAATAAATCTTTCTCAGATTTATTGCTAGGACATTCACAACAAAGATCTCTGCTGCCCTCTTCGCGCGCTTCTCTTTATCAAGAAAAACATTATTTTAGTGACCCAAGGACATTAAAATTTTTTCAACGAGGAGCTCTCATTTTATTTTATGAATCGCAGCGCAAACGAGGGTTAGGTGCGATTGTGGCCGTCGCAAGAGTTAAGCAAGCGTACTTAAAACCCATAGAAATTCTTAATTCTGGCGATCTTGATCCGTCTGTACTTTCACAAAGTACTTTAAGCTCGATTGGCAAGTCAGAAGAAAAAACCGTTACAGCATTTGACAATCTTTTCGCGTTTCCTAAACCTGTCTCCCTCGAAATATTAAAACGACTTGGCTGTGGACTTCCGTCAGATTTAATTACTACCAAACCAATTAACGATACACAACTTCAACAAATTATCTCGGCAGGTTTCAGTGAGAACAGCTAGTCACATCCTAATTTCGTTAGAAGAACGACATGCGGAAAACATATTTTCCGGTCATAAGGCAATCGAATTTAGAACTCGAAAGATGCATGTTGATGTCGGCACGATCGTATGGATCTATATAAAAATCCCTATCGGCGCAATTGCGGGAAAGGCAATCGTTAAGGAATGTCACTCCTTAGCGCCATCCACTTTATGGAATAAATTCTCCAATATTTCCGGCTTGAATAGAAAAGAGTTTTTTAAATACTTCGAGAATGTAGAGAAGGGGTTCGCGTTGTCGTTAGAAAGTGCAGAGCGAATTTCCTCACCAGTCTCCCTTGATATCTTACGATCATTAAATCCAGATTTTCAGCCGCCACAATTCTTTACAAGACTACATGAAGACAATCCATTACTAACGACTCTCAAACTTAAAAAGAAACTTAAACACCCATAGACTTCCTTGCCAGGCGGTGTCTGTGGCTGTGCGGGCAGGTTCATGGCATCTTCTTGGCTGAATGTAGTTTTCAGAATAATAGGAAATGCGCGGCGCAAATCTGTCGGACGGTGGCGTCAATCCGTGTCAGCGCGTTGCATGCCTTGCCGCTCGGCAAGCCGCAACAACGTCAATCATGCTTGTGAAAGACCTGCCGCAGATAGGCAAGGAAGGTTTCGTCGGTCGGCAGCGCCTTGCCCGGCGAGTCCGACAGCTTGGCGACCGGCTGGCCATTGCAGGCGACCAGCTTCATGACGATGCTTAGCGGTTCGTAGCCGACATCGTTGCTGAGGTTGGTGCCGATGCCGAAGCCGGTCACGGTGCGGTCGGCGAAGTGACGATACAGGGAAAGAGCGCGCGGCACGTCCAGCGCATCGGAGAAGACGAGGCGCTTGGTGTGCGCATCCAGCCGCAGCTTCGCATAATGCGTGAGCGCCTTTTCGCCCCATGTGACCGGATCACCGGAATCATGGCGCAAGCCGTCGAACAGCTTGGCGAAATAGAGATCGAAATCGGCGAGGAAGGCGTCCATGCCGACCACGTCGGTCAGCGCGATGCCGAGATCGCCGCGATATTCCTGCACCCAGTCCTCGAGCGCGGCTTTCTGGAAATCGCGCAGCCGCACACCGAAGCCCTGGTAGGCCTGCAGATATTCATGCGCCATGGTGCCGATCGGCACGAGACCGAACTGGCGCGCGAAATGGACGTTGGACGTGCCCTTGAAGAACTGCGGCAGTTCGCGCGCGAGCGTGGCGACGACTTCCTCGTGCCAGACGGCGGAAAAGCGGCGACGTACACCGAAGTCGAAGAATTCGAACGGGTGCCGACGCACCGGTTCTTCCGAGAAATCCCGCAACAGCGCGATCTTGGCAGCCAACCGCTTGCGCCCTTCCGCCAGTGCGGCCTGCTGGTCGAAGCGGCGGAAATACAGTTCGTTGACGATCGCCAGCACGTGGATCTCGAAGCCCATCACGTGCACCTGCGGTCCGTGGGCGACAATTTCTAGCCGTTCGCCATCGATCGATACGCTGATGAAGCGCCGCTGGTAGCGGAACACGCTGAGGAAATCGACGAAGTCGCTCTTGATGAAGCGCAGCGAACGCAGGTAACTCAACTCCTCCTCGCGGAAAGCCAGCGTGCAGAGATGGTCGAGTTCCTGTTCGACTTCGTCCTTCAGTTGCGCGAGTGGGTAAGCGGGCTGGTTGCGGCAGATGAAGCGATAGGTCGCCTGTGCGTCGGGATGGCTGTGCAGCAGCGCCTGCCACATCGTGAACTTGTAGAGATCGGTTTCAAGCAGGCTGGTGACGATGCGGCTCATGGTTCCCCTTGTTGACTCAACCTTTCGTGTTCATCAGCCGCATATTGGCACGATAGCGCGCCGAGCGCTTGGACATCAGCATGGAACCGCTGCAGCTCGGCGTGCCGCAATGGCAGGCAAAGGCACGCTTGACGGCCGGCGTGTGCCGCCCTTCATAGACCAGCGTGTAGTCGTAGCTGAGTTCGTCGCCGCGCGCGATGCCGTAGAGCGCGTGTATCCAGACGCTGCCGTCCTCGTACTCGATGGCTTCGCAGTTCGGTTCACACGAGTGGTTGATGTAGCGCGCCGCATTGCCGCCGACGCCACCGTCGATCACGCGGCCGTCGTTGAGCGTGAAGAAATAGGTGAGGTTGAGCGGATCGTCGTCGTCGCGGCGGCGGTTGGCTTCGTCCCATTCGATGCGTTCGCCCGTGTATTCGATGATGGCATCGCCGGGCGCGATGGCACGGCGCGCAAAGACGCCGCGGCCATGGATGGGCGAGGTCTTGACGACGTACGAAGGCAGTGCGGGAGATCCGGCGGACTTGTTGCGCGAGGCAGGCATGACGACAAATTTTGTGAAGGCTACCGGCAGATTCTACCGACCAACCACCAAGCCTTGTGTCGGGCAGCGTACATTGGCGGCGCGACTGCCCGCGCGCGGGCCTATACCTTCTTTTATACCTTCTTGACGAATTCCGACTTCAGGCTCATGGCGCCAAAGCCGTCGATCTTGCAATCGATGTCGTGATCGCTGTCGACCAGGCGGATGTTCTTGACCTTGGTGCCGATCTTCAGCGTGCCGCCGCCGCCCTTCAGCTTGAGATCCTTGATGAGGGTGACGGTGTCGCCGTCCTGCAGGATGGCACCGACCGCATCGCGATAGACGCGTGCGGCATCCGTCGCTTCGGCTGCGGCCTGCGGCGACCACTCGTGCGCGCATTCGGGACAGATCAGCAGCGCGCCATCCTCATAGGTGTATTCGGACTGGCATTGGGGACAGGCGGGGAGGTTGCTCATGCGGGCTTCTTCTAAAGTGAAACGGGAATGCCCAACAGTATACAACCCCGGTCGGGGCAGTCCCGGAAAGCGCGCTTCCCGGCCCCTACCAACATTCTTATTTCTGGATTTTCCCCGACAGCGGCTTGTCGCTCGAACGCGTCGGATCGCGCTCGGTCACGTCGTTCGGATTGTTGTGCAGGCGATTGTTGCGATCGTTTGCGGTCGAACCGTCCGACAGTTCCTTCTGCTGCGGCTTGTCGTCGAAGATGGTATTGGCATGCGTTTGCGCGCGCAGGTTGTTGCCCGGCCGGTCGGCAGGCGGGCGCTCCAGCTTGTCGTTGGCCTTGGCATCTTCTGCATTGGTGACGGGAACGACGTTCTTGTTGGCGGACATGACAGCCTCCTGATGTGGTTGAGCTCGACTGCTCACTGTACGCCGATGCCTGTCTTCCACAATCAGACATCGGGACGACCGCATGTGGGAAGCCGTATCAGGTCACGGTTGCCGCACGGCAGTGCATTCAGACCGGTGCGATATAACCAAGCCCCAGCAAGGCCAGCACGCCAAAGCCCAGCAACACCCGATAGACGACGAACGGCCAGTAGCCGCGGCTGCTGACGATGCGCAGGAACACCACGATCACGCCATAACCGACCACGAAGGAAATCGCTGCCGCCAGTGCCGTCGCGCCATGGCTGACCGGTCCGGCCACGCCCCAGCTTTTATAGAGTTGATAAAAGCCGGAAGCCAGCACGGCCGGAATCGCGAGCAGGAAGGAATAGCGTGCCGCCGCCTCGCGCGTGTAGCCCATCAGCAGGCCGGCGGTGATGGTGCCGCCCGAACGCGACACACCCGGAATCAGCGCCATCGCCTGCGCGAAGCCGAAGATGATGCCGTCACGCCAGGTCATCTGTTCCAGCGTGTGTTTCTGGCTGGCCATGCGATCGGCCGCGCCGAGTACAAGTCCGAACAGAATCAGCATGGTGGCGGTGAGGTAAAGGTTGCGCAGGTAGGTTTCGATCGCATCCTGGAACAGCAGGCCGAGCACGGCGATCGGGATCGAGCCGAGGATCACCAGCCAGCCGAGCCGCACATCCGGCTCCTTGCGGATCGATGGGTCGAACAGCGCGGCGATCCAGGTCGCGGCGATGCGGTAGATGTCTTTCCGGAAGTAGAGCAACACCGCCAGTTCGGTGCCGATCTGCACGATCGCGGTGAAGGCTGCGCCAGCGTCCGTGCCGGAAGGAAGAAAGGGACCGAGGATACGCAGATGGGCGCTGGAGGAAATGGGCAGAAACTCGGTCAGACCTTGTATCAGACCCAGAAAGGCGGCTTCTCCCCAGCCGACGGATGAACTCATGCTTGATGAACCTGTGATGTACGTTTGATGACTATGAGCCGTCCGGGGGCGAACAGTTCAACTTTGGCAATATACACCGGCGCGCCTTTGGCGATGTAAGGATTTCGACAAGCGCGCCTGCGGCAAGCGCGCTTTTTTGTAAGCGTTTGTATGTTGCTCTATATATAGAGGCAAAGCTCATCCTTGCCGCGCCCCAATAAAAAACGGGCTTCCGAGGAAGCCCGCCAAACTTGCGACGAATGAGTTTAAAGCAGCTTAGGCGTTGGCCGGGGTCGGTTGCGCTCCGGCAGCAGCACGTTCCTTCTGCAGCAGGTCTGCAGAGTAGGCAACGTGTTTCGCCAGAATCGGACGCAGGGCCACCACCGCCAGGATCGCAGCAGTCAAGTCCATGCACGCCACTGTATAGAGAACCGTGGACCACGTACCGGTCGCTTCCATCATCAGGTTGCCGATCGGGACGAACAGTGCGCCGATACCCTTGGCGCAGTACAGCACGCCGTAGATCTTGCCGATGTGCTTGGTACCGAAGGCATCGCCTGCCAGTGCCGAGAACAGCGAGTACACCTCACCCCATGCCAGGAACACGACACCCGACAGGATCAGGAACGCGTACGGGTTGTGGCCCCAGTAGCCGAGCGCGATGATGCCGAAGCCTTCCAGCGTGAACGCGATGACCATGGTTTTTTCACGGCCGATGTTGTCCGAGATCCAGCCGAACAGGGGACGCGAGATACCGTTCATGATACGGTCAAGCATCAGTGCCAGCGGCAGAGCAGCCATGGTGAAGAAGTACATGTCGACTTCGAATTCCTTGACGCCCAGATCCTGTGCGATCACGCCCAGCTGTGCCACTGCCATCATGCCGCCGGTGACGACCATGATGAACATGAAGAACATGAGCCAGAACAGCTTGGTGCTCATTGCTTCCTTCAGCGTGTAGTCGCGGCGCGACTGCTCGAGCTTGGCCGAGGACTTCACCTCGTGCGACTTCGGCGAACGCAGGAACCATGCAGCGATGAACGCCAGGCCGCCTTGCAGCAGACCGAAGAAGAAGAAGGTTTCCTGGAAGCCGTCGGATTTGATCATGGCAGCGATCGGGAGGATCGTCGCAGCCGAACCCATGCCGTAGCCGCCGGCGGTCAGGCCAACGGCCAGACCACGACGATCAGGGAACCACTTCAGTGCGTTGTTGATACAGGTAGCGTAGATACAGCCGACGCCAATACCACCGACTGCCGCGCCGACGTAGAAGCCCATCAGCGTGGTGGCTTGCGAGTTCAGCACCCATGCCAGACCGATGCCGATGGCGCCGAAGGCGACCATGACACGCGGGCCGAATTTATCGATGAAGAAGCCTTCGATCGGAGCGAGCCAGGTTTGGACCAGGACGAAGATGGTGAAGGCGATCTGGATCTCTGCGCGAGCCCAGCCGAAGGTGCCCTGGATTTCAGGAACGAACAGGGTCCATGCGTACTGGATGTTGGCGGTTGCCACCATGCAGATGACGCCAACGACCAGCTGGAGCCAGCGGGTGCTTTCCTTGATCGGTTGATCAGGACGGATTGCCGATGCGGAGAGTTCGGTTTCAGCCATGACGCGCTCCTTTCAGAAACTGCGGCGCGCGCGCCAGCGTGAAGTGTGTTGCTCTTGCCATAATGTTCCTCATGCCAAATGATCGTTTCGACCTTGAAGGTTCGAGAACGACGATTGATAATAAATTTGTTCGTCTTTACGACTGGAAGACGTCCGCAAGGATGTTTGAAAGGCAGCCATTGAATGGACCGGTCGAATGCCGTTCCGCCTTCTGCCGAGCGATCACGCGGATGTTTCGGCGGGGTATTGCAGGGGTATTGCAATTCGTATCACTCACCTCACTTTCAGGAAAACCATTCCTGCTGGTAGTCCCGCTGTTCATCTCTTGCCGTTTTGCGCCCCTTGGTTCAGGAAAACAAAGCGGTAAAAGAAGATGTTTATCTCAAGAAATGGTTAGGTTCACGTTAAGTTTTCGTGACGATACGTATTTGCCCTTATGGTCTCAATACGTAGTTATACGTATTGATGTACGTGATATCCCTTATAAATTTCCTTGACTTTTGCCATTTGTTAGTAATCACTATCACCAAACATAAGTAAATATCTGTTATTTGCTTTTGTGATGACATGGGAATTTACATGGAAAAAAGCGTCTAAAAAGGCGGTGGCCGCGCGCCAAGCGCCTTCCCTGCAGCCATAATGAGACTCGTTTTGCCATCACGCCGTCGATGAAGTTTCGATTGATTCCCGATAGCCCGAATGCCCGCTTCTATCTCGGCCTCGCGCTTTCCCTGCTGATCCATGCCCTGATCCTGTTGTTCTACCTGGATCAGCCCCCGCCACGTCTGGCAGAAACAGGCGAGTCGGGCACCGCGCCGCTGCAGGTTCAGCTACTGCCGAAGGCCCCCGCCTCCGAGCCGGCTCCACGTCCGGTCATTGCTCCCCCGGCGCCGCGCCCCAACAAACCGGTACGCCAGCGTCCTTCGCCCCCGGTGGCGCGCAAGCAACCGCCCAGCGAAAGAAGCGAACCGCGGCAAGCCAGCATTCCGCCTGCCCCGCAAGCTGAACGCAAATTCGATCCGCAGATGGACATGACCGACATGCTCAACGCCGCGCGCGAGCGGCGCCGCGCGGCCGGCATCCAGGAACCGGAAAGCAGCCAGCCGGCACCGCAGGACGACAGCGCCATTGCGCGCGCCAACGTGCAGGAGTTGATGGACAAACAGGCGCGCGGACGCAACGAATCGGGCGGCGTGTTCCAGATCACGTACAAGGGTGTGCGCAACGCCGAATTCATCTTTCGCGGATGGAACACGCGGCGCAACACCAACATGCGCCAGTTGATCCAGGTGGATGCCGGCCTCGGTGGCGATGTCGATACCGCCATCGTGCGGCGCATGATCGAGATCATCCGGCAGACCGAACGCGGCGATTTTCAATGGGAATCGCGTCGCCTGGGACGCACCATCACGCTGTCGGCGCGGCTGCGCGACAACGATGCGCTGGAGGATTTTCTGAAGAAGGAATTCCTCGAATAGCGAAGCCGAAAGAGGCGTACCGCACGGCAGGCGACACCGGCGGCGCGCAGCATGCAGCTTTGCCCTCAAGACGGAGGCAATCATGCGACTCGAAGGATCCTGTCATTGCGGCGCCGTGCATTTCTCGCTCGAAAGCGTCACGCCCGTCCCCTACCAGCGCTGCTACTGTTCGATCTGCCGCAAGACGCAGGGCGGAGGCGGCTATGCCATCAACATCGGCGGCGACGCGCGCACCCTGCAGATCAGCGGCAAGGACGACATCACCGTCTATCATGCAGTGATGCGCGAGCACGGCAAACCCAACCACGCCAGCGGCGCCGAGCGCCATTTCTGCCAGCGCTGTGGCAGCGGTCTGTGGCTGTTCGATCCCGACTGGCCCGAGCTCGTACATCCGTTTGCCTCGGCGATCGATACACCGTTACCGGCGGCACCCGAACATACGCACCTGATGCTGGATTTCAAACCGGAATGGGTGGAAGTGGAAGGCGGCCGCAAGGACTTGCGATTCGGCGCCTATCCGGAGGAATCGCTGGCCGACTGGCACGTGCGCCACGGCATGCTGACCGACTGAAGCCCGCCATGCGCGGCGGGAAGATCGATCAGAGCAACGCAGAAACGGTGGCTTCCGGAATCTGCAGGGAGTGGCGGTCCAGCACCGCAAGGTCGCTGTTCAAGCGATAAACGAGCGGCACGCCGTTAGGCACATCGAACCGCGCCACTTCCTCGTCGGCCATGGCCGGCTCCAGCAGGCGCACGAGCGCGCGCTGGCTGTTGCCATGCGTGCAGATCAGCACATCCCTGTCCTGGCGCAGCACCGGCTCGATCGCCTCGTGCCAGAACACGCGCACGCGCGCCACCGTGTCTTCCAGCGATTCGCCCAGCGGCAGCAAGGCCGGATCGACGGCGCGATAGCGCGATTCGCGCACTGGCGCGCGCGCATCGTCATCTGCCATCAGCGGTGGCCGGCTCGCATAGCCGCGGCGCCACTGCCACACCTGCTCCTCGCCGAAGCGTTCGATGATCTCGGCACGGGTATGGCCAGTCAGCGCACCATAGTGCCGTTCGTTGAGACGCCAGTGGCTGACGGTCGGAATGAACATCAGATCCATCTCGTCGAGAATCAGCCATTGTGAGCGGATCGTGCGCCTCAGCACCGAGGTAAACGCGAGATCGAAGCGATAGCCCGCCTGTGCCAGCGCCCGTCCCGCGCACCGCGCCTGCTGAACGCCCTTTTCCGTCATGTCGATATCCGTCCAGCCGGTAAAGCGATTCTGCGAGTTCCACTGCGACTCGCCGTGGCGAACGATGACAAGATTGCCCATCTTTTTCTCTTCTCAAGCGAAAGGGTGAAGATTAACCGAGATTCGGAGAAACGATGCATAAATTGCCAGCAATGGCGATGGGGCCATTCTCTTCCAGCGCACTGCGGGAATCCGACATAATGGGAATTTTCCGGCGGACATGCAGTCCATCCCTTCCTGATTCAGAGGAATTCCATGGCATCCCACTTGCGCCTTCTGTTGCCGGTCACGGTCCTGCTCGCCCTCGCCGGCTGCCGCTCCATGCCGACCGGCACCTACGAAACGGAAAAATTCGATTCCGCCGGCGTCTATTCGCGCAACTACGCCTTTCCTGCCGCCACCTCCTGCGAGGCGGCGCGCCGTACGCTGCTGAGCCAGGGTTACGTGATCAGCGCCTTTACCTCGACCCAGATCGATGCGCGCAAGAATTTCCAGCCGCAGGCCGATGCCCACGTGCAGATCGCGTTTCGGGTGGTGTGCGCGGAAGATGGCGCGGACGGCAAGGCCAGCTCGATGTTCGTCAATGCGCTGGAAGACCGCTACGCACTGAAAAAGGTCAACAGCGCTGCCAGCTTGGGCGTGGGGGCGCTCGGCTCGGTGTCGCTGCCGTTCTCGTCGAGCGACGACTCGCTGGTAAAGGTCGGCAGCGAGACGATCTCGGTCGGCAAATTCTATGAAAGCTTCTTCAATCTGGTCGGCAAATTCCTCGGCACCTACAGCACCGAAATTCCCGCCAATGCCGATCAGCAAACCCCGCAGCAACCGGTGACTGCGGAGTTTCCCGAGCGATAGGGATGGAGGCAGCGTGACCGTGCGGCACGCTGCCGGCCCGATCAGTTCTTGACGTCGAAGGTCAGCGTGGCGGTGTGGCGCACGTCGTCGTACTTCTTGCCGTCAACCGTGACCGAACCGTTGACGCGTGCCGTCACTTCCAGCAGATACAGGCCCGGGAACTGCGTCGGCAAGGTCACCGTACCGTCGGCAGCGGGCTTGAGCACGCGCGACCAGCCGGCCGAGGTTTCCACATTGACCTGCGATGCCGCTACCGTGTTGCCCTTCCAGACCAGCTTGAAGGTATTGCCGTTGGGTTCGGTCGGCACCAGTTCCAGATCGTTGACCGCCTTGGTCTCGCTGCGGCCGTAACGTGCCTGATAGTAATTGAGCACGCCTTTCTCGCCGACGCGGCTGGTCACCAGCCGCACATCGCCCGCGGCGCTCGTATCCACCACCAGCGCCTGCTCCACCGCCGAGACCGGCAGATCCTTGCCGTCGGCCAGATAGGCACGCGGCGCAGTCACGCTCGCGGGCGGCTGCTTGTCAGCCGCGAGTTCGCCCACATAGGCATGCGGCGCGCCATTGGCATCGCGTTCCAGCCAGACGTAATCGGCATGAGCGACCGACGACAGCGCCGCCAGCGCAAAACCCAGGGTTGGGAGAATGGTCGAGGAAAAAGAAAATTGCATGACGAGTCCTGCAGAAAAAGTAATTGGAAAACCGGCAGCAAACGGCCAGACCGACTCACAGTCCGAGTGCCCACACCGTGCCGAAACCGAGCAGCCCCAGCGGCATTGCCGCCACCGAGATCGCCACCGCCACACGCGGCACATAGGTCATGCCGCAAGCCACCGCCAGCGCGGCAGTCATCAACAGCGCGAACCAGACCGTCAGCCCGATGCCGATGTCCCAGATGCGGATGCAGGCGGCAGCCGACAGCACCAGCAGCGTCCAGCCCGCAATGCGGAAGACGCGACGACGCGCTGCCGGCACCTCGCGCTGGCTGGTCAGTTGTTCGTAATGGCGATCCATCGCCAGGCTGAGGGAAGACATGGCGGCATAGCAAAGCAGCGCCGCCATCAGGGTTGCAATGAAAGTCATGGATGCGTCCACCTAGTTGGACAGTGCGCGCAACAGCAGCCACGCCAGCGACAGCGCCGCGCCGCATGCGCCAATGCCGACCCAGGCGCGTGTCGCGCTACGCGTGGTGAAAGTCCAGATGACGATCACGGCATAGAGCGCAAAGCTCCACAGGGTGGCAATCAGCAATGCCTCGGCCTGCGAGGTATCCGACACGCGCGGCAGCAGCAGCGCCAGCACCACGGTCGCCAGCGACGCCAGCAGATAGCCGCCGATGAAACCGGCGACCACCCGCGACGCCACCATCCAGCGATAACCCGCGCCGCTATCGGCTGCCGCCTTGCCCGAACCTGTCTTGCTCATGCCTGCCCCGTGGAAGTGATGCGCAATGCGATTACTCTGCGACGAAGCTCAGCGTCGTCGTGTACGACAGCTTCTGCACCTTTTCACCGCCGACTTCCGCATCGCCCTTGAGTTCGTGGCTGCTCATCAGGATGTAGCGGCCCTTGCCTGCCACCGGCACGTCGATGCGACCGGCATCATCGGTCTTGAAGCCCTTGGTCCATTGCTCGGGATTGACGATCGTTACGTTCTTGTTGGCAAGCGGCTTGCCCTTGAACAGCAGCGTGAAGGTATTGCTGTTGGCGGCGACCGGCACCAGCTCGAAATCCAGCGCGGCGGAAGTCTCGGTACGGCCGGCGCGCGAGTTGAAGACCGCAGCCTGCAGCTGTCCGTCCTTGTTCTTCCACGGTTTCCAGACCTGGTCGTTGATCAGGCGCACGTCGCCCTTGCCGGCATCCGCTTCCAGGTGACCATGCTTGGCCACCACCTTGACGGTCTTCTTGGGATCGGTACCGAACACGCGCGTGGTCGCTTCGAGCTTCTTGACGTCGTCGCCCTCATCGCGATCGCCGTCAACATCACCGACGTAAATCTTGGCGGGTCCGGTCGCATCGCGCTCGACCCACACCTGGTGCGCCTGGGCGCCGATGGCAAAAACGGACAGCAACAGCGTAACAAGCGGTTTCCTGATCATGGAACGGTTCCTTTCTGATTGGTTTAAAACGGGAAGTCCTGCGAAAGTCATGCAATGGTCACGATGCGGGTTCTGGCGGCGCATCGGGAACCGGCGCTGTCTTCTTCGGTGCCGCCGCCTTGACCGGCGGCGTGGCCGCCAGCTTGCGCTGCACCTTGCGCGCCGCCAGTGCGAAGAACAGACCCAGCGCCAGCAGCGTCAGATCGATGCTGGCCAGCGACCAGTCGCCGGCCGGAATCGTCACGCCAAGATGGCGATAGGTGGTCAGGGCATTGAGCACCGGCAGCAGCGCAAAGGCGCCGGCAGTCAGCCACAGCTCGTCGATCCAGGCACGCATAGACGAGCGGAAGGCCGGATAGAGCAACGTCAAACCCCAGGCGATGAACATGGCATGCACTTCCCACGCGCGGCGGCCTTCCATCGCAGCCGGCAGCAGGCGATTGGCCCAGAAATAGACGGCGATCGCGAACGGCAGGCCGGCGACGGTGCCGATGTTCAGGCACTCGACCAGCCGGAAGCCGAACTCGCGCTTCTCGCCCGCCTTGACCAGCTTGTCCTGCTTGACCTTGCGCTTGACCGTCCACAGCACCAGCCCGGTTGCGATCATCGCCGCGCCCAGCAAGCCGCTCGCGACGTACAGCCAGCGCAGCAGCGGCCCGGCGAAGCGGCCTTCGTGCAGGCCGAACATCACGTCCTGGAATTCACGGGCATTGGACTGCGGCTCGTCCACGCCGGTCAGCTTGCCATTGACGCCATCGAACTTCAGTTCCGACGAACGGCCGACCGTAGTCGTGCCGATGCGCGATACGGTGGTCTCGCTGCCTTCCAGATACGGCTGACGGATACTGATGCGCTGCACCTGTCCCGGACCCCAGCGGCGTTCGGCTTCCTGCAGCATCGGCAACAGCGGCGCGCGCCCTGCGGCCTGCGCATCCTTCTGGCCACCCGCGCGCTGCGGATACAGCACCTCGTAGAACTTCTGCGCATTCTCCTCGCCCTTGCCATAGACGCCCGCCACGCCCAGCGGCATGTACTGGAACATGAAGAACATCAGTCCGCTGTAGGTGATCATCACGAAGAACGGCAGTGCCATCACGCTGATGAGGTTGTGCGCATCCAGCCACGAGCGCTGCCCCTTGCCGGGACGGAAGGTAAAGAAGTCGGCAAAGATTTTCTTGTGCGTGATCACGCCGCTGATGATCGCCATGAACATCAGCATGGTGCAGACGCCGACCAGGCGGAAAGCGACATCGTAGGGAATGTAGTGCAGGCTGTAGTGCATGCGGTAGAGCAGATGCCCGCCGCCGGTCTCGCGCACCTGCTCGAGCTTGATCTCTTCGCCGGTTTCCGCATCCAGCGTGGCGCGGCTGAAGCGTCCGCGCCGCCCCTCGCCTTCCTTGGGCGGCGACTGGTAGAACACGCCGAGGTTGGGCTGCGACCGGTCGCCCGGCAGCACGATGGTCCAGGTACTGGCGTCCTTGGCGCGTTCCTCGAGGAAGGCTTCGGCCTTTGTCAGCGCCTCGGCCGGCTTGACCTGCGACGGTGCGGCCAGCGGCAGTTCAGGCCGCATCCAGCGGTCGAGCTCATAGGTCGCGTAGCCGGCAGTACCGGTCACGAAAACAAAGAACAGGACCCAGCCGACCACCAGCCCAGTCCAGGTATGCAGCCATGCCATGCACTGGCGAAAACCTTCCTTCATGCGCGCTCCTCGAACCGACGCGTGCATACGGCCCTTCCCGCACAGGGCAGGAAAGGATCAACCATCGAAGAAAGCATCCACGTCAACACATTGCACCATTTGAAAACGCCGGCAATTGCCGGCGGGGAGGAGCAAATCACACTGCTCCTGTTAACTATGACCAACGAGAATCAAAAAAGGGCCAGGATTCGGGCAAATCTCCTGTTCCGCGCCCGCTATTTTCGCTGAAATCTCACGAAAATGATAATAAATCTCATTTGGCACTCCAAAGGGTATAGGGCCGCCCGTGCAGACTTGACATCTGACCTGCGGAGAGGCCATCCCACAGAGGCAAGCTGGTTTCCCATTCGCATCAACAAGTCAGCGAAATGAAAAGGGCCATCGAACGTCGCAGTTCGACGGCCCTTACGCAAAAGACATCAGAAGCGCATATCCAGGGAAACGCGAAGACTGCGCGGTGCACCATAGTAGGTATTGCCGGTACCCGTGTAATACCATTTATCGAACGCGTTATATAAATTGGCCGTTGCGGACAGTTGCTTGTTGATCTGATAGCGCACCATCAGGTCGACCACCGAATAGGCACCTTGCGTAAAGCGCTGGTCACCCGCCGGTCCCTGATTATCGCTGTACAAGGCGCTTTGCCAGCGCACACCGCCGCCGATCGTCAATCCTCCACCGACTTGCGGCATGCGGTAGGTGGTGAACAGTTTGACGGTGTTCTGGGGAACATCCGTGTTCAGCGAGACGCCGTCCCGATCTCGGGAGATGTTTCGCGCAAAGCTGGCCGAACCCTGCCAGTTCTTCGCCAGCTCGCCACCGACTTCGAACTCGATGCCCTTGGTGGTGGTGCCGGATACCGCCTCGACTGCATTGCCGCCGGTAACCGGCACATTCGGCACGATCGTCACGGCAAGATTATCCTGCTTGATCTTGTAGATAGCGGCACCGACGTTCAACCGCTTGTCGAACAGTTCGCCCTTCACGCCGATTTCATAACTGCTGCCGAGCAGCGGATCGATGAAGTTGTTGTTGATGTCGCGTGCACTCTGCGGCTTGAAGATGTCGGTGTAACTGACGTAAGTGGACCAGTCCTGGCTCAGGTCGTACACAAGGCCCGCATATGGCGTGACCTTGTTGCGCTCGTAGCGGGAATCGTTTGCCCAGTTGGTTATCCGTGAACCCAGAATGACCGACAACCGGTCCGTAGGTTTGAAGCGCGCCGTGGTGTAGGCGCTGGTGATGCGCTCGGAGGTGACGATATCGCTGTTTGCCGGGTTGTATGGTGCGGCCGGCGTGTTGCCATCCCAGTTGAAGATGTTGCCGATGGACGGGTCCCAGGTGCCGATCCACCACAGGTCGTAACCGACGGTGCTGTCCCTCGTATAGGAAGACGTCGCACCCAGTACCAGGTCATGCTTGCGGCCGAACAGTTCGAACGGCCCGGTCGCATACAAATCGAGACTGGTCTGTATCGGCTGTCCCGCCCAACGGCCAGCCCACAGATCGACGTTGGCACCGGTTGCGCGATCGGGGAACTGGGTCGGGTAATAGGCAGCCGCATAACCCAGCACTTCGTCATACTTGCTTTGCGCGTAGCTCAATGTGCCCTTGACCATCCAGTCATTGGCAAATTGATGTTCGATCGAACCGAACACGGATTGCATTTCGCGTTCAGAGTAGGCCCAGGAAGCCGCCGCCGATGCCGAACGTGACCATTGGATGCGGCCGCCATCGGCGTAATAGGCCGGCAAGCCTGCGCGCGCATGGCCGGTCGCGTCATGCTTCTGATAGGTGAATCCAACCGTGGCCAGCGTCGAAGGGCCGATGTCCGCCTCGACGATGCCGGAAACGATCTTCTTCTCTTCGTGCAGGCGGTCGATGTAGGAATCGTTGTCCTGTACCGCTGCGATCAGGCGACCACGCACCGTACCGGCTTCGTTGAGCGTGCTCGAGACATCCACCTCTGCCCGGTAGTAATCCCACGATCCGACCTCCACGCGCGCCATTGCCTGGAATTGCGAAGTCGGTTTCTTGCGCACCAGATTGATCGTCGCACTTGGCGTACCGATGCCGTTCATCAGGCCGGTCGCGCCGCGCACCACCTCGACCCGGTCATACAAGACCATGTCGTTGGTCTGAAAGATGCCGTTGTAGCCGCCATAGACCTGGCCGACGCCGTCGATCTGATAGTTCTCCACCTGGAAGCCGCGCGAATAGATCGGGCTGGAATCCGATCCCGCATTGCCGCCTTGCGAAATGACCAGACCCGCCGTCTGCGCCACCACATCCTGCAACTGCGTCAAGCCTTGATCTTCCATGCGCTGGCGCGTCATCACGCTGACCGACTGCGGCGTCTCGCGCAGCGACAGGTTCAGTCGCGTCGCCGTGCTGGCGGCACCAGTGGTATAGGAGCCGGTCCCTTCGGTGGTGCTGCCCAGCACGTCGGCCATTACCTGCACCGCCGGCAGCGTCGAACTTTCGCGCGGCGCTTCTTCCGCCGCCTTCTTCAACGTATAGCTGCCGTCGGCGCGCGTGACGACTTCGAGCCCGCTGCCGGCGAGCAGGCGGCCGATCGCCTCGCGCGGCGAATAGCTGCCGGACAGCGCCGGACTGGTGAGGCCGGCGGTCAGCGCGGGATCGAAGGACAGCGCGACGCCGGACTGCGCGGCAAAGTTGGACAGGTTGCGGCCCAGCGGGCCGGCCGGGATGTTATAGGCATGAACGACGGCGCTGTCGAGCGGCGCACCGGCCGCATGGACGGGTGTAAGGCCGACAGTGACGGCCGTGGCGACGACGGCCATGCCGAACAGAGCGATGCGAACGGCGCGCGAAACACGGCGCTCGGAGAAGCGGCGTTCGGCAGTGCGCGGGAAGTGACGTGACATAAAGCAATCCTTCTGGCTGATGTATGGAGGGGTTCACCTCGTCTGCCAGCCAGGATGGAAAAAAGTATCAGCGTCCTGAAAAAATTTTTGCCTACGGACTACGGATGACGCGGTGCCTGCGCCACGCGCGGCACGAAGGTGACCCAGCGTCCGCCGAACCGGGTGACGGCATCGACCGGATAGGTCGTCACCAGCATCGCCAGGGTCTGGTCGGTGTCGTCCAGCGGATAGGAGCCGGAAATGCGCACGCCGGCCACTGATGGCTCGGTACGCAGCAGGCCGCTGCGGTAACGCGCGAGTTCGGCCGCGAAGGCATCGAGCCGCATGTTGTCGGCCACCAGCATGCCCTGCGTCCAGGCCCAGCCGATGTCGTCGGCCGGCGTGACCTCGGCGATCGCGCGCCGCGTGAAGCGCGTCTGCTCGCCGGCTTCAATCACGCGTTCGTCATGGCTGTCGGCCAGCGTGATCCGCACCGCGCCTTCGAACACCGTCAGGCGCGTGTGGCCGTCTTCCTGCCGCACTGAAAAACGCGTGCCCAGCGCCTCCATCCGGCCCTCCTGCGAAGCGACGATGAAGGAGCGATGCGTGGCGTGGTTATCGGGCGCGGTCGTAACCAGAACTTCGCCCTGCTGCAGCACGAGCCTGCGCTGTGACTCGTCGAAACGTACCGCCACCGCGCTATCGGTATTGAGAAAGGCCGAGGTGCCGTCCGCCAGCCGCACGTCGCGCCGCTCACCGACCGAGGTACGGTAATCCGTGCTGACCAGCAGTTCAAGGCGCGGCCAGGCCAGCCACGCGGCGGGCACTGCCGCCATCAACGCCGCGAGCTTGATCACGGTGGTGCGCCGCAGGCGATCGGGTGTACGCGCCAGCGTTGGCATCGCCAGCGACGGCGGCACGCCGCCCAGCTTGTTCAGCAGCAGTTCGGCGCGGGCCCAGGCGCGCGCATGTTCCGGGCTGCGCTCGCGCCAGCGTTCCCACACCGCACGATCGGCGTTGCACACTGCCCCGGCGTGCAGTTGCACCAGCCAGTCCGCCGCTTCCTCGAGGATGTCGGGGTCGATGGGCGCGGCTGGCGCGTCGGTCACCGCACTCATTCGATCACCGCGAGGCAGTGCAGGAATGCCTGCTTCATGTAGCGTTTGACGCTGATCAGCGACACGTCGAGCTGGCGTGCGATGTCTTCGTATTTCATGCCTTCGAGCTGCGACAGCAGGAAGGCCTGCCGCACCTTGGCCGGCAACGCATCGAGCATGCGGTCGATTTCATGCAGGGTTTCGAGAATCAGGCAACGCTGCTCGGCGGACGGCGCCTGCTCTTCGGGCATCGCAGCCAATGCATCGAGATAGGAACGCTCGAGCGCTTGGCGCTGGTACCAGTTGACGACCAGGCCCTTGGCGATGGTAGTCAGATAGGCGCGTGGCTCCTGCACTGTGCCCAGTTCGCGCGAGACCATGATGCGCGCGAAGGTATCCTGCGCGAGGTCGGCCGCATCGAAGGTGTTGCCGATCTTGCGGCGCAGCCAGCCCAGCAGCCAACCGTGGTGGTCACTGTAGAGCGCGATGAGTTGGTCGTGGTGTGGATGGTCGGCGACAGGCATGGTCCCTCATCTGCGGGACTGGCCCCTTCAAATGCGGATAAGAATTATTCGCAAATGATACAAGTCGGCTGGCGATCGGGCAATTTCCATCAGACCTGCTGTTGTTTTGACGCCGCATGCAGAGCGGCAAACCCATGACGGCGATCAGGAAGAGGCTGCGGGTTCGCGCGCCGTCACGACCTCTGCCGTGATCTCCTTGTTGCGCACGAAGCGCATCGCCTGCGGTTGCTCCACCAGCACGCATTGCTTGCCGGTACGACGGCAATGATCCTGCACGCGCCAGTAGGCGTCGTGGCTGATGCAGCCGGTCTGGCAGATCACCAGATCAGCCGCCACCAGGCTGGCTTCGAGCGCGGCGTGGTCGTCTTCCTCGGCATGCTGCAGGAAGCGACCGCCGGCGCTTTCGATCGCGCGCCGCGTGTCCGCACCTTCCATCTCGCGGCCGATGCACAGCACCGACTTGGCCCAGACATCAGCGGTGGCGGATTTGCCCGACTCCTTGCGCAGCCATTGCATGCGCAGGAGTTCGCGCATCAGATCCTGCACGCGCGCGCTCAGCGATTCCACGCGGCGCGCCAGCGTGATGCGCGTCGGCAAACCCGGGATTGCCTGCTTAAGGTTCGCCATGTCTTCCCGCGCGCAGGCCAGTGCCGTGTCGCGCGCGACGAGTTCGCCGCGCAGGCGCATGGTTTCCGCCTCCAGTTGCCGTATGCGCTGTGCCTGCTGCTCGAGCCGCCCTGCCTGGCCGGCAATCAGGTCGCTGCAACGCTGCTGCACACGGCCGTATTCGTTCAACAACATCCTGTGTTCCCTTGCGATATCTTCCAGCGATTGCGCGTCGTTCATGCTCGCTCTCCTTCGTCGCTCGTGGTCAGCGCGTGCACCGCGTAGAACGGCACACCGAACAGCCGCCTGAAGACCGGACCGAGCAGGCTGTACGGCAACCCGTATCCCTCCATCACGCGGTAGGTGCCGGCATGGCGCAGGCGCGAATGCGGTCGCGTCAGCTCGTCCAGCCGGCGCGGCCCCCAGTGAAATTCGGCTGACGTGTCGCGCACCGACGAATGCCGCTTCGCACGTCCCGCCGCCAGCACTGCCTGCGCATGGCAATCGCCGACCGACGGAATACGCAGCGTGGATGGTAAGGCCGACAGCACGGCGTGCAGCGGCGCATTGGCCGCTTCTAAAGAAAGACGATCGACGGCAGCATCGGGCATGACGCTCTCCTGCGATGGACGAACGTCGATTATAAATGAGAATTATTCCTATTTGTGAAACGATGTACATAAAAAAAGGCCGCCCATGGGCGACCTCTCTTTCGACCTGCAAAGAATTCAGAATTCGGTCTGCGCCGAAAACGCGATGCTGCGTGGTGCACCAAGGTAATAACTGTTGAGCCAGTAATTCTTGTCGGTCACATTACTTGCGTACAGGCTGAAGGTCCATGGTCGTCCTCCTGCACGAGTCGCATACCGTACGCCGAGATCGGCGGTTGTATAGGCTGGCAGGCGCGAACTGTTGACCGCGTTGGCCCACTGCTTGCCGGTGTGGAACACGCCGCCGGTCAGCGTCAGGCCGGGCACGGCAGGCAAGGCATATTCGGCGTATAGCTTGGCTAAGGTCTTGGCAACGTTCATTGGCTGCAAGCCTTCGCTGCTGCCGCCCTTGATGCTCGGATCGAGGAAGGTCACACCGCCAATCAACGTCAGGTTGCGCGTAGCCTTGCCGGTTGCCGTCAATTCCAGCCCCTTGTGGTTCTGGCGACCATCCTGTGTATAAACATTGCCGGCATTGATGTATTCGTAGCTCTTCTCGATCTCGAACAGCGCGCCGGTCAGCAGCATACCGCCGACTTCCGCCTTGATGCCGACCTCCTTCTGCTTGCTGACCATGGGTGGCATTACCGTGCCACGGTTGACGGCTGTATCGTCGGCAACGCCACCCATCTCCAAACCTTCGATGTAGCTGGCGTAAGTCGTGACATTGGGGACAGGCTTGAACATGACCGAGAACGACGGCGAGGTCTTGCTCTTGTCGTAACCCTCAGCCTGGCTCTTGATGGTGCTGCGGTTGACGCCGGCCAGGATGGACCATTGATCGTTGAAGCGGATCATGTCGCCGATCAGGATATTGTCGTTGCTGGCCTTGCCGTCATATTCCATGGGTACCGTGTTGGCCGGGAATACCGGTTCCGGTACATGCGTTGGCTCTGTCAAAGGATAAGGACCGACATAACCGGTATGCGGCGCAAACGGATTGGACCATGAGCGTGCCGAATACATGTAATAGCCGGCCGTCACCTTGTGTTCGACGGTGCCGGTATTGAAACCGATATCGATCATCGCCTGTCCGGCGTCGAAGGTGTCTTCCGACGCGCCGGCGCGCTGGCGCAGCTGACGATACTGCGTGGTCGAGAACGCACTGTTCATCGTGTGGTCCTGCACCGGCCGGTCGATGCTGTTCTGTGTATAACCGCCGCGCAGGGTCACGTTGTCGTTGAGTTTGTAGGTCAGCCGCGCCGAGAGCTTGGTGTTGTTGAACTCGTCATGAATCCAGGGCTGCGACCAGTTCTTGCTGGCGTCCGGTGCCGGACCGCGCGGAATCGCTGCGTTGTAGAACCAGTATGCGGAAGGAGCTTGCGTCTTGTAGTTGTTGTAGATCGCATTCATTTCCAGCAGCAGGTCATCGGTCACTTTCCAGTCGAACGCGGCGCTGACCAGGTTGCGATCTATCTTCTGGTCGTCGATCGCGGTTTCGCCATTCTGGCGCACCACGTTGAGACGGTAGCCGATACGGCCCGCCTCATCGAAGCGGCCGCCGAAATCACCATGCACGTAGTATTGGCTGCCGCCATAGTTGCCGACCGTGATGCGATTGAGACGCTCCACTGTCGGGCGCTTATAAACGTAGTTGATCATGCCGGCCGGCGCGGCCGCTCCATAGAGAAAGCCGGATAGACCGTTGAGCACTTCGACGCGCTCCTTGTCCTCCACCACGGCGGCGTGGTTGTACGGACGACGCAGACCATCCTCGGCTGTGTCGCTGGTAGTGAAGCCACGCATATTGACCACTGGCGACCAGCCGGTCCCCTGTGCGGTCATGGTGCGGGTGTAGGGATTGATGCGGTAGATATCGTCAGTGGACTGCGCCTGGATATTCTGGATCAGTTCCTGCGGCACCACGCTGACTGAAAACGGCACATCGACCAGCGCCATGCTACCCAGTGCGCCCACCGAGGAAACCGTCTTGCTGCGGTAACCGTCGGCCGCCTTGCCTTCCTGCTGCAATGCACTCGTCGCATCCAGTTGCTCGCGTACCGTCACCGCCGGGAGCACCGCATCCGGTACGACGCCCTGCAATACATAAACCTTGCCGCCACGCCTGACCGCATCCATGCCGGAGCCGGCGAGCAGACGGGCAAAGCCTTCTTCCACCGTGTAACTGCCCTTGAGTCCAACCGATTGCCGGCCCTCGACCAGCGTGGAATCGATCTGGATGGTCACGCCAGCCTGCATGGCAAATTCGGACAGCACCGCGCCCAGCGTGCCTGCCCCCACCTGATAGCTTTGACGTGCCGCGGCTTCGGCTGCCGCAGACTGTGCCTGCGCGCCATGCGGCAACATCACCGCTCCCATGGACAATCCCAGCAGAGCGGCGTACACCACGGCGCGTGTGGCCGATCCCGGTTCCGACGGCCGTGACATGGCCTGTAGTGTCGGTAGAACTTTCATTTCATTCCCCTTATTCGAATGCGTTTCGGTTATTCCTGTGCCAATGACACGCAACTCGTTCAAAGGGGACATGCAACATGACGATTTTCAAAAAAAGATGCCGGCCACCAGGGGCCGGCAGAAAAAATGCCGACTTTCGCGATCGACACGAGGAACAACAGAACGACAAGAGCACTGCGAAATGCGGGGATGGCGGCGTAGCCTATAGGGCGCCCAGCTCGACGTCTCAGCCCTTTCCAGCCGAGGGCGGCGCGAGCGTGACCCAGTAACGGGTGCGGTAATGCACCTCGACCGGCAGCGTGTCCGGCAAGGCGTCGAGAATGCTTTGCGTGTTGTCGAGCTGGAAGGCACCGGTGATGCGCAGCTCGGCCACGGCCGGGTCGCAGCGCAGCAGGCCGGGACGATAACGATTGAGTTCACGCGCAAAGTCGGCCAGCCGCATGCGGTCGGCGAACAGCACGCCGCGCGCCCAATCGGCCGCGTGCGGATCGGCGGCTTCCACGGCATCGATGCGCGCACTGTCGAAGCGCACCTGCTGACCGGCCTGCAACACGAAGGGTGAGCCGGATGCGGCTTGCGGCCGGATCTCGACCGCGTGTTCAAGTACGCCGACGCTGGTCTGCGATGCCGCTTCTTCCTTGTGCACCACGAAGCGCGTGCCGAGCGCGCGAATGCGACCGTGTTCGGTCTGTACGATGAAGGGACGATGCGCAGCCGCCTCGCTGTCGGCGCCGGTGGTCACGAGGATTTCACCCGCATGCAGGCGCAGCAGGCGCTGGCTGCCGTCGAAGATCACGTCGAGCGCAGTGGCAGTACCCAGATGCACGCGGCTGCCATCGGCCAGTTGCAGCTCGCGCCGCTCGCCGGTGGCGGTGCGCACATCGGCACTCCATTCGCGCCATGGCGTGCTGCGCCACGCGGCGTAACCGGCAGGCACGGCGGTCATCAGCACCAGCAGGGTCTTGAGCGCGCGGCGGCGCTCGACTCTTTCCCTGCGGCCCAATGCCGGCAAACCCAAACTGGCCGGCACCACGCCGAAACGCTGATTGATGCGCTGGGCGCGCTGCCAGGCGCGCTCGTGTTCGGGATCGGCGGCACGCCAGTATTCGCAGGCCTTGACGTCTTCCGGCGCGGCGTTGCCGCCGTACAGCGTGGTCATCCAATGCGCAGCCTGCCGCGCAATGGCGCGATCGATCGGGCGGCTGTCCTCGTACAGGATGGCGGTATCGGTGGGCGACGCGTTCATAGGCCGAGCACGATGCATTCCTCGAAGGCCTGCGCCATGTAGCGCTTGACCGTTCGCGTGCTCACTTGCAGACGTTCGGCGATCTCGGCGTAGCTCAGGCCTTCGAACTGCGCGAGCAGGAAAGATGCGCGCCTTGTGTGGCAGCGCGTCGAGCATGGCGTCGATCTGGTGCAGGGTTTCGAGAATGACAAGCCGATCCTCTGGCGAGGGCGCGTGCATGTCCGGCACCATCGCCAGCGCTTCCAGATAGGCGCGTTCGAGCGACAGGCGGCGATAGTGATTGAGCAGTACGCGCCCCGCCACCGTGGTCAGGAAGGCGCGCGGCTCGCGCAACGTGTCATGCGGCGAGCTCGTCGCTCTTGTCCTGCGCGGTGAGAATGCGCACGAAAGTGTCATGCGCCAAATCCGCCGCGTGGTGCGCGCAGCCGAGCTTCTTGCGCAGCCAGCCGAACAGCCAACCGTGATGGTCGGCATACAGCGTGTGCACTTCCTGCTGGAGAGGACTGGCGGTGGAATTGGCGGATGCCATGGATGAGAACAACAATCAAATGAGAATTGTTCTCATAATAATGGATGCATGGCTGCCCGCGCAACGCGGACAAGCACAAGCGTTGCGAGGACGCATCATTGCGAGGCAGGAAGCCCGGAATCGTCAGGGAACTTCCCCCTCGTTCAATTCATGGCACCACGCGAACCGCGCCGCTCAGGCCGGCAATGAACATGCCGACCCTGTGCTTCAGAACTGGTAGCGCGCCGACAGCATGGCGTTGCGCGGCTCGCCATAGACGTTGCTCGGGAAATTCACAAGGCCCGACAACGCGTTGTAGTACGTCTTGTCGAACACGTTGTTGATGTTGAGCCGCACGTCCAGCTTCGGCGTGACCTGCCAGCCCACTACGAGATCGGCCACGGTGTATGCACTTTGCGTGATGCGGAAGGGCACGCCGCTCGTGGTCCCCTGGTTGTAGATGGAACCCTGGCGATAGACCGAGCCACCAACGCGCCAGCGCTGCAGGTCGCCCGGCAGCCGGTACATGGTCGATAGCTTGAACAGGTGCCGCGGCGTGTCGGTATCGAAGAGCATGCCGACATTGCTGGCGTTCGCGTCCTTGCGGTAACGCGCGATGGCCACTGTGTAGCCGGCGCCCACCTGCCAGTTGGGCGTGATGGCGCCCTGCACCTCGAACTCGACACCCTCCCTGCGCACCTCGCCAGCGGCCGAATAGCAGATAACGGTCGGGTAGCTTGCGCACTGCGTCTGGTCGGTGCTGCGGAAGGCACGGTTCTTCTGGTCCATGCGGAACACGGCCACCGAGGCATTCAAGGCGCCGTCGAAGTACTCACCCTTCAAACCGATTTCGTAGTTGCGACCCTCCACCGGGTCCAGCAGCTTGCTGCTGGCATCCAGGTAGTTCTGGGGCTTGAAGATGTCGGTGTAGCTGGCGTAGAGCGCGTACTGGTCGTTCAGGTCGTAGACCAGGCCGGCGTACTTCGTCAGTTGGTTGTCCACGCTGTAGCGGTTGTGGGCGCTGACGGACGGCGTGTTGGCGTCGAAGTTAGGATAGGTGTTGACGGTGTCTTTGTAGTCGAACCAGTCCAGCCGTCCGCCCAGGATCAGCTTCAGTCGATCGGCCAGGTTCAGGCGCGTGGTGGCGTAGATGCTTTGCTGGGTGATCTTGCTGTCCATCCAGTCCCGCAGGGGGATGTAGGGATTGGCCACGGCGCCAGGATTGAAGCTGTACAGATTCAGGTTGCCGGTGAGCGTCAGGCCTTGGCGGCTGTTGCCGTCGAAATCGATGTTCCGGTAGCTTGCCCCCAGCACCAGTTCATGCTTGCGACCCAGTAGTTCGAAGGGGCCGTTGGCATACAGGCTGACGCTGGTCTGTTTTTCCTGGTGGGCATTGCGCGCACCCAACTGGTTGTAGATGCCGGTAGTGACGACGTGGTTGAGGTAGTGCCCCTGCATATCCAGTTCGGCCTGTGCATAGTAGGCCGACAGATTTACCCGCCAGTCGTTGTCAAAGCGGTGGTCCAGACCCACGAAGGCCGAGTTGGTGGTCTTGTTCCAGTGCTCCCAGTCGTTGGCGTAGGAGGTGGAGCGAGGTAGCCCCAGGTCGCTGCCATCGCTGGCCACCGGGAGACCGGTGAAGCCGTTGCCCCGGACCTTGTTTTCCTGGTGTAGAGCGCTGAGTGTGAGCGTGGTAGATGAGCCCACGTCTTTTTCCAGAATGCCGTACAGCGTCTGGCCCTTGCTGCTTTCGCCGCGCTTGTAGCTTCCATAGTCCTGGGCGGCGATCACCGCGCGGCCGCGCAGACTGCCGTCTTCCGAGAGCGGGCCGGAGGCGTCCAGCTCGGCGCGGTAGCGGTCCCAGCTACCAGCGCTCACGCCAGCGGACACCTGCGGCACCTTGGTCGGGCGCTTGCGCACCAGGTTGATGGCGGCCGACGGATTGCCTGCGCCTTGCGCCAGGCCGGTAGCGCCACGCACGATCTCCACGCGGTCGTAGATGGCCATGTCAGTAGCCAGCATATCTTGCGACAGGTTGGAGCTGTCCAGGCTCACGGGCAAACCGTCGTACATGATGTTGTCCACGTACATGCCGCGCGAATAGAAGAATGCGCGCTCCGGTCCGAAACGCCGGAAGGTCAGGCCGGGAGCGTTCTGCACCACGTCGTTGACCGTCGCCAGGCCCTGATCCTGGATACGTTCGCGGGTAACGACGGTGACCGCCTGCGGCGTCTCACGCAAGGACATCTGCAACTTGGTGGCCGTGGCGGTCGCGCGTGTCGTATAGGAACCAGTCCCTTCCGTGGTGCCATCCAGCACATTGGTACTGACCTGCACCGCCGGCAATATCGCATCCTGTCCCGTCGTCGGAAGAAGGTGCAACACATAACTACCGTCGTCCCGCCGCACCGCATCCAGCCCCGTGCCCGCCAACACGCGTGCCAGCGCATCTTGTGCTGCAAGCTGCCCGTGCGCACCCGCACTGCGCTTGCCTTCGGTCAGCGCGCCGTCGGCCGAGACCAGCACGCCCGAGGTCGCGACGAAGCGGTTGATCGCCGTGCTCAGCGGACCGGCAGGAATATCGTAGTGACGTACGCCTGTCGCAGCGGTGTTCGATACGGCGGCAGGCTCGGCGGCGTTGGAAGCCGGCGATACGGCGACCGCCAGCGCGCCGGCACACAGCAGGTGCACAGCCATGACCACGGGAGAAAACCGCCACACGGAAGAATGCGCAGCCACGCCGCGCGCTTGCTTGTTCATCGAATGCATCCTTCGGAAAAGAGTGATGGGCAACATGCCTTCACTCTGCTTTCCGAACGAGCCGGCAAAAAGGGAACCGTGAGCAGAAAATTTTTTATCGACGCGCCCGCACCGTGATCCACCAGGGCATCACGGCATATACCTCAATCGGCAACGCGGCCTGCAGCATGGCAAGCGCCTGGTCCGGATTGTCGAGCGGATAGCCGCCGACCACGCGCAGGCTGGCGACAGCCGGATCGCAGGCCAGGCGGCCACGGCGGTAGCGCGACAGTTCGGCCACCACATCGCCCAGGGGAAGATCGTCGGCCAGCAGGATGCCCTTGCTCCACATGGCGCGTGCCTGACCGGCTTCCGACACGGCATCCATGCGCGTCTGCGTGAACGTCACGCGCTGGCCGGTATCGATGATGCGGCGTTCGGTGCCCGACGCCGTGGTGACTTCCACGCGACCTTCGAAGACGCTCAGTTCAGTTGCGTCATCCATCTGCCGCACGTTGAAGCGCGTGCCCAGCGCCCGCATGCGGCCATGCAGGCTCTCGACCACGAACGGTCGCGCCGGACCGCGATCGTCGGGATGCGTGGCAACCATGATCTCGCCGCGGCGCAGGATCAGCAGGCGCATGACATCGTCGTAGCGCTGGTCGAGCGCCGTGGACGTATTGAGCCAGACCTGCGAGCCTTCCTGCAGCACCAGTTCGCGCATCTGACCGACGCCGGTACTGAAGTCGGCGTCGATTCCGGCCTGCACGTTCTGCCAGACCTGCGTGCGCGATGCGCTCCAGCCGCCCAGGCCGACCACCGCCAGCAGCGACAGCGCCTTGATCGTGCGACGCCGCTTGCGCAGCCGCTCGGCCGCGCTCAAGGCAGCCTCCGCCGCCAGCGGCTGTTCGCGCGGCAAGGACATGCCGCTGCTGATGGCTTCCACGCGCTGCCACGCCGCGCGGTTGGCCGGCGATGCCTGGCACCACTCCTGCCAGCCGCGCCGCTCGGCTGCGCTGACCGACCCTGAACGCAACACGGCATACCACTCGGCCGCCTGTTCCAGCGTATTGAAATCCGGTTCCGATGCAGGTTCTGATGCCTGCACCGCCGCCGGCAACGGCCATTGCGCGCTCATGCGAGCGCTGCGCGAAACGCAGCGCCGCTGGTCAGGCAATGCAGCATCACCTGCGCCATGTACTTCTTCACCATGCGTTCGGACACGCCAAGTTCGGCAGCGATGTCGGCATAGGCCATATCGTGCAGATGCGCCAGCAGGAAGGCGCGACGCGGCTTCTCGGGCAGGCTGGCGAGCAGGCGATCGATTTCAAGTAACGTTTCGAGCACGATGGCCTGGTGCTCGGCCGACGGCGCTTCCGCCTCCGGATGCGCGGCCAGCGTGGCGAGCCAGGCACGCTCGATCTCCTGTCGACGCCAGTGATCGACCACCAGCCCGTGCGCGATGGTCGTCAGGTAGGCGCGCGGGTCCTGCTCCGCATCGAGCTGACGCGGCCGCGCCATCAGCCGCACGAAGGTGTCCTGCGCCAGATCGGCGGCATTGTCCGCACAGCCGAGCTTGCGCCGCAGCCAACCGAAGAGCCAGTTATGGTGATCGATGTAGAGCGTGCGGATGTGCTGCCGGGAGGAGTCGGCGGAAGACATGGGAAACGAGTTACAAATGAGAATTGTTCTCATGATATATGAGGTTGGAGCAATACAGCAATTTCACCGCAACCAAGTGTTGCAATCGCGCAGTACAAGAAAAAACGGAGAGCTTGCGCTCTCCGTTTTCATATCTTTCTCAGCACCATGCATCAGACGGATGCATGCCATCGGAGCTCCTCAGAAACTGCCACGCAAGGTCAACGTCACGCTGCGTGGAGCGCCATAGAAGTTCTGGCGGGTGGTGCCGCTGACCTTTTCCCAGTACTTCCTGTCGAACAGGTTGTCGATATTGAGCGCGAGCCGGTAGCGGTCGTTGATCTTGTAGCCTGCGCGCAGCGCGGCAACGCCATAGCCCGGGCCACGCACGGTGATCGCACCGGACTGGCTGTAAAAGTCGCTGACGATGCGCATGCCCATGCCCACATCCAGACCGGGCAAGACGCTGGCCGGTACCTCGTATTGCGCCCACAGGTTCACATTGTGACGAGGCGTGAAGGTACTGTAGGTCTGTCCCTGCTGCTCGGCGGTGCTGCGCAGATATTTGGTCGAGGTGTAGGCATAGCCCGCTGCCAGATTCCATTGACGTGTAACCTGGCCACGCACTTCCGCTTCCAGACCCTGGCTGCGTGCCTTGCCTGCGGCAATGGAGAAACCGTTGTTTTCCGGATCGGCAAGCGCGCGATTTTCATCGACGATGCGGTACAGCGCCGCAGAATACTGAACCTTTCCGCCATCCGACTCGCCCTTCAGGCCCACTTCCACTTGCGAGCCTGTGCGCGGCTTGATCTGCTCGCCTTCCACCGTGAGGCTATTCTGCGGCTTGAATATCTGGCTGTAGCTGCTGTAAAGCGACAGCGTGGGCACCAGGTCCCAAATGACGCCGGCATAAGGCGTGAACTCTCCCTTTTCCTCATAGCCCGAAGGAGTGCCGTTCGAGACGCCGCTGGACTTCCACCAGCTCACACGGCCACCGCCGATCAGCGTCAGCGCATCGCCTGCCTTGTAACGGAACTGTCCATACACCCCGTGTGATTGCACACGCGTACGCGAAACGTTGGTGTCATAGTCGAAATCCGGTTCCGGAATCGCATACGGATTCGGCGAAAACAGGTTCACGGATTCCAGTGCAGAGACGCCGTAGGGAGCATAGTTGGTGCGATTGTCGGTCTCGCGCCAGTCCGCGCCTACCAGCAGGTTATGCGTGCGCCCGCCCCCTTGCAACGGCGTGTTGAAGTACAGGTCGGCCGAATTGTCGGTGTCTTCCCGTATGAAGGCCGATGAGGCGAGTGCCGTCATCAGGCCATTGGCATCGGGCGGCGACGGGTCGGTGTACTTGGCGCGATTGCCGCGTTCGCTGCGACGCAAGGTGAATTTGAGCAACGCATCGTTATCCGTGTGGTGTTCCAGTTCGGCGAAGTAGCTGCGCGTCTCCAGCCGCTGGCGGTTCCAGTGCTGCACGGGCATCACCGAGCGCGGCAGGTCGATGAGCGTGCCGTCGGCCCAGGTCGGCAGGCCGCGCGAGAGCACCGACCGTACGTCTTGCCAGGTCGCACCCAGCGAAAGCGTGGTGTTCTCGCTCAGGTCGGCCTCCACGGTGCCATAGACCAGCTTCTTGCTGCCGTCCACGTTGTCCATGTAGGTATCGTAGTCCTGCACCAGGGTAACGAGACGGCCGCGCACACGACCCGATTCAACCAGCGCGCCCGTCACGTCCAGCTCGGCGCGCAGATTGTTCCAGGAGCCGACACTGGCCGATGCCTCGGCCTTGAAAGGGGCGAGCGCGCGCTTGCGCGCCAGATTGATGGTCACGCCCGGTTCGCCCGCGCCGCTGAACATGCCCGACGCACCGCGCAATACTTCCACCCGGTCGAAGACCGCAAGGTCGAGATACACGCCGTTGGCATCGGTCTGCAGCGTGACGCCGTCCATCTGGTACGTATCGCTGCCGAAACCACGCGCGTTGAAGACGCTATAGTGTCCGGCCGCGTCGAAACGCTGCACGGTGACGCCCGTCACGTTTTTCAGCGCATCCTCAATCGAATGCAGGTTCTGATCGTCCAGCTGCTTGCGGGTAATCACCGTCACCGATTGCGGAATCTCGCGCAAGGACTGGGCGGTCTTTCCGACAGTGGCTGCGCGAGCAGCATATGAATCCGTTCCCTCGGTCGTGCCGTCAAGCCTTGCATTGACCTCCACGGCCGGCAAGGTGGTGCTGGCGGTATCGGACGGCGGCAGGCGCCGGAGCGTGTATTTACCGCCACCAGTGGCGACACCGGCCAAACCGGTCCCGGCCAGCAAGCCATGCAACGCTTCGTCGATTGCGTAGTCGCCGCTCAAGCCGGCGCTGTGCACACCAGCCACCAGATCGGGCGTATAGGCGACCAGTACACCGGAGGTTCTGGCGAAAGCCGCCAGCGCGCCTTCGAGCGGGCCGGCCGGAATCGCATAATGCGTGCGGGCCGTTGCAGCCGTCTGTGCCATGGCATGACTGCCGAACGCAACGGGTGCCAGGCTCAGTGACGTCACTGCCATGCCGAGCATGGCCTGCTGCAGGGACAAGGCAAGCAGCTTGCGATGGAAGATGCCGCGCCGGGCGGTACCGGCACAGCGGCGGTGTGATGCAGTAGGTTTCATGATGTCCTTTTCTCGCGTTGCTTGCGTCAAATGAATGTCTTCATCTGACTTGTCGCGCGACGCTCAAAAAGGTACAGATTCAGCCGCGATTATTTTTGCGGGGCAGTTCCTGATGCGGCAGAACCGTGACCCAATAGCGGGTCAGCATCTGCACATCGACCGGCAATACCTCGGTCAGCGCTTGCAGGATCAGATCCGTATTGCCAAGAGGGAACATGCCGGATAGACGCAATCCTGCGCATTCCGGAGCACATACGATGCGTCCTGGACGATAACGCGCCAGCTCTGCAATGAACGCATCGAGACGCATGTCAGACGCATGCAGGAAGCCGTCGGCCCAGCTCGCCTCTTCCGCCGATGCACTCGCCAGCTTTAGCATCTCCCGGCGATCGAAGCTGGCGACCTGCCCCGCTTCCAGTCGCAATGCCAGCGCAGGATTGTCTGCCGGTCGAAACTCCACTGCATGCTCGAGCACGGCAACGCGCGTCACATCGTCCATCTGCCTGACGACGAACCGGGTGCCAAGCGCCCGCGCGCGGCCAGCTGCCGTCTCGACTACAAAAGGTCTGGCGGGGACAGCCGTGTCCAACTCGGTGGCAATCAGCACTTCACCCTGCAGCAGCTGCACGACGCGCTCGCCATCGCCATAATGCACGCGGACCGCACTGCCGGTATTGAGGTCGAGCCGCGTGCCTTCTGCCAGACGGAAGCTTCGGCGTTCACCGACATCCGTGCGGAAATCGGCGCGCCCCTGCCAGGCCCCGCCAGCAAACCACACAGCAGCCCCCGCACCCAGCAATATCGACAGGCTCTTGAGCGCCCTGCGGCGGCCATGCGAAACAGCGGTGACGGCGGCAATCGCCGCAGACGCATCGGTGCCTGCCATGCCGGTACGCAGGCGGTTCTCCATCGTCTCGACGCGATGCCAGACACGGGCATGCTCGGGATCGGCATCGCGCCAGCGCTGCCACGCGGCACGCGAATGCTCATCCATACTGCCGGACAGGAAGAGCACCAGCCAATCGACGGCCTGATCAACCGCCTGTGGCGACAAGGGAGAAGGCCGAGATGCGGACGCCCTCACTGCGCCTCCCCGGTGACATCGGAGAAATAGCACTGACGAATCGCGCGCGCCATGTACTGCTTGACCGAACTCAACGAAACATCGAGTCGCTGCGCGATTTCTGCATAGGGAACGCCGTCCAGTTGCGCCCACAGGAAAGCCGCCTTCACTTTGGGCGGAAGGCCGTCGAGGATACGGTCGATTTCCACCAGCGTCTCGATCACGATGGCGCGCGTTTCCGGGCTCGGTGCCTGCTGCTCGGGCAAATGGGCAATGCTGTCCAGATAGGCCTGCTCGACTTCGCGATGCCGGAAATGACTGGCCATGACACGACGCGCCACGGTCGTCAGAAAGGCGCGTGGCTCTTGAATGGCTTCCACGCTGCGTGCCTCGATGACGCGAAGATAGGTGTCGTGCGCCAGATCGGCCGCATTGTCCGCACAGCCGAGCTTGCGACGCAGCCAGCCGAACAGCCAGCCGTGGTGATCCGCGTACAGGGTGTGAAGTTGCTGCTGGTGGGAAGAATCGGCGGATGCCATCGGGCGGGAGAACAACGATCAAATGAGAATTGTTCTCATAATACGGACGCCTGCCAACGCAGGCAAGCCGCAAACAGCGAAGCGTTGCGGGAACACATCAACAGATGGCTGGATGACACAGCGCCGTCCATTCGGCAAAGCCGATATGGACGGCGCGTTTACGGCAGGGGATAAAGGAGCCCTAAAACATGGCCTCGGTGCGATCTGCGGTCAAATCAGAAGTGGTATTTCAAACTGGCCGACAGGCCGTGTGGTTCGCCATAGTTCGAGTAATACACCGTTTCCAGACCTTCGTAGAATCGGCGGTCAAACAGATTATCGACCACGACCGTCAACTCGACCTGCCGGCTGAGCCAGTATTTCGCAGTCAGACCCACCACTGCGTAGCCCCCCTGTTCCATACGGTAGCCGGTGCCGGCACGGTAATACCGCTCTGGAAGCGCAGGTTGCCACCCACACTCCAATCCGAACCAGGCCGACGATAATTGGCCGCCAGACGTACGCTGTGACGCGGCATGTAAGTCATGTAGCGCGCTCCCTTGTCGACGCCAGAGGCATATTCGCTTCCCACGTAGGTATATCCGGCAGCCGCGTTCCAGCCCGGCGCCAGCTCGCCGTTGAGACTGAAATCGGCCCCTTGGCCGACCACCTTGTCAGCCGCCAAAAAATGTAATCACCAGCGGTAGAGCAGGTTGGCGCTGACCTGCCGTTCGTCACCGTAGCGGCAAATAGCGAATTCACAATAGGTGAACTTCTTATCGGCAAGATTACTGACATTGAAGCTGAAGTCCCAATGTGCATCAATTTGATAACCCAGCATGGCATCGATCAGCGTATAGGCAGGCATGGGAGTCGAGATTCCGGAGGCATGTGTCGTGCCTTTGTACCGGAGCCCGGTAGCCAGACGTAGTTGCGGTACTCTCCAAGCGCCGAAATTGTAATCTGCCCACACTGCGGCCTGATGATAAGGAGTATCCTCGCTGCGCTGCCCGATCTCACTGGCAATAGTGCTGCGTGTCACACGGGCATCGGTATAGGCGTACGAAGCAATGATGCTGAGCTCAGGAGAGACCTCTGCCTTCGCTTCGATCTCGAAACCTCGCGAACGAACCTCTCCTGTCTGGCGATAAGCATTTTGCCCCGCGTCGAATTTCAGCACATTGTCCTGCGTTAATTCATAGATTGCCGCACTCAGCAACATACGGCTATCTTCAGGCTGATAACGCAAACCCGCTTCGTACTGTTTGCCACGGGTCGGCTGGAAAGTCTGACCAGACACTTCTGAAACGGATACGGGGAAAAACGACTCGCTGTAACTCAGATACGGAGCAAACCCGTTAGCCATCTTGTACACAACTCCTGCACGCCAGGTAGTCGCTTCATCTTTTTGCAAGGCACGACGACCGTCACGATGCGCGGTCTGATCTTGCTCAGCCCAGTCATGACGCAGCCCAAAAACCATTGACCAACGTTCTCCCAGATTGATCTGGTCCTGCGCATAAAGCCCGGTCTGATTGGTTTGCAAGCGAGAACCACGGTTCAAAGATGGATCACGGTTGACCACCACCGGTTGACCATAATTGTATGTATCGATATTCAACGAGGATGCATTGGCTCTGAAATTCTGCGAATCGTAGTCCATTCGATATGCGTCGATGCCCACCAGCAGCTTATGTTCGGCACCCAGCAGGAAGCCATCCCACTCCACGCGTGTGTCTGACGCAATCCCTTTTGCATGTTCCTGCCGATCGCTATATTGACGACGCAGGATACCGGTCGATGCGGCAGCAGCAATGGCGGCAGCACTGGTCTGCGCCTGCAGATAGTTCCAGGTCACTTTGGATTCAAAAAAACGTAAACGGTGATTGATGCGTGTGTTGGCATTCAATGCGTGATCCAATTCGTAACCTATGGTGAACATCTCCCCTTTCATCTTGTCGTAGTTCGGTTCCCCGATAAAATCATCGCGACCAATGGTATGCGGGCCATTACCCACGCCCTCGACCAATTGGTATGGCAAAGGTGCAGAAAAGCGGGTATCGGTCTTTTGGTAGAAAGACAGCAAGGTGAGAGAAGTTGCTGCACTAGGACGCCAGGTAAGTGCCGGAGCAATATAGAGCTTGTCATCGGGGATGTATTTCCCTGCTGTATTGCTGTCACGCCCCAACATAGTCAGACGATAATCCAACGTCTCGCTACCCGGCACAGCCCCACTAAAGTCTGCCATCAACTGACGGCGATCATGACTCCCCAGTTGCAGACCTATTTCACGTATAGGTTCGCTGACAGGACGTTTACTGACAGCATTGACCACGCCACCCGGCGAAAGCTGCCCATAAAGAACTGAAGCTGCACCACGCAGTACTTCAACACGCTCCAGCCCATAGGGTTCCTGGATGCCATCATAAGAATTGCTTTGCAGTCGCAACCCGTCTCGCATGGAACCACTATTCGCAGACTCCACATCGATACCGCGGATACGAAAACGATCAGCGGTACGGTTAAAGCTGGTGGGTTGGCTGGTAAAGCCTGGCGTGTAGTTCAATGCCTGAGCAAGGGTTTCAGCCTGCCGATTACGCAACTCGTCATTGGTCACTACCGAGACCGACTGTGGAGTTTCAACAATCGGCGTATCTGTCTTGCTGCCCGCCGTCGCTCGACGCGCCACATAACCAACCAAAGGGCCAGTTGCTGTCTCGGCCTGTGTTGTAACAGAAACCGTAGGCAACGTCACCGCATTGACTGCCGCTGTTGCCGCCTTACGCAACTGAAAACCGCCACCCGGTTGCTCGATCGCCTCGATACCGCTGCCCGTCAGCAGAAGCCGCAAGCTGGCAGCAACACCATACGTACCATCCAGACCCGGCGTAAAAACGCCATTGACCAGTTGCGCGTCGTAGGAAACGTTCACGCCGGTGGCACGCGCAAACTGTTCAAGCGCCGTGCCGAGCGGTCCGGCTGCGATGCGGAAGGATATGGACGCGGCAGCGGTCTGCGGCGTTTGCGCATGTGCGCTCGGAGAAAACTGCACGCCACCTGCCATCAGCAGGATGGCAGCAGCCAGCAGAGTGCGCTGCGGCAGGCGCACACGGGAAGTGGTACAAGAAACGGCGTGGATTCGGGACATGGTTTGCTTTCAGAATCAGAATGGATCGATGCTTCTGTTCTGTAGGCCGCTCGAAAATCCGAATCCCCTCACTTTTCCGAAAAATATTTTTCCGTGAGCCGTCAGCGTGTGCGATCAGGCCCGACCGCTACCCAGAATCGCGTGTAGTACGTGATGCTGACCGGTTGTGTCTGCAGCAGGAAGCGCAGCGCCTGATCGGTATCGCGCACGTGGTAAATGCCGGACACGCGCAGATCGGCCACGCTGTCGTCGCACACGATGCGGCCGCTGCGGTAGCGCGCCAGTTCTCCCAGCAGATCCGCCAGCCGCATGTCCTGACCGGCGATCACGCCGTCGGACCAGCCGTCGGGACGAAAACCCTGCTGTGCGGCCGACATCACGGCATCGCGGCGCAACCACCAGCTTTCACCCGGCTGCGCCACCGCCGTCGCACCGCCTGCGGCGGGATGCATACGGACCGCACCGTCCTGCACGCTGACACGCGCCTGCGCATCTTCCAGCCGGACCACGAAACGGGTTCCCAGGGCCTGCATGGCACCGAAGGGCGTATCGACCCAGAATGGACGGCGGCTGGCATAGGCGCGGTCGTCACCCGTGGTGATCATGATCTCACCGCGCCGCAGCACGATGCGGCGTTGCACATCCGTCATCTCGAAACTGACGGCGCTGTCGGTGTTGAGCACCACTACAGTACCGTCATCGAGCTGCACGGTGCGCTGTTCGCCGATGCGTGTGCTGGCATCTGCCATCACCTGCTGCCAGCCAAGCCGGTCGCGCACCAGCCAGGCGCCGGTCACTGTCACGCCGGCAAGCATCAGCAGCTTGAGCGCCTGCCGGCGATTCACTCCGGCCGCCTTGCGCTGCGCCTCGACCTTGCGCAAGGCGTCGCGCGCGAGATCCTGCGGCAGAGCGGAAAAATCCTCGCGCAACGACTGCACACGTTGCCACGCACGTGCATGCAACGTCTGCGCATGCAGCCAATGCTCGAAGGCCTGGCGTGTGGCAGGAGTCGGTTGATTGAACTCGAGCTTGACCGCCCAGGCAATGGCGGCGTCGATGACGGACGAAGGAATCTCGTCGCGCGGCGATTCTGCCCCGGCCGATCGCGAAAGCGGAGGACTCATGCGCCGAACCGCAGCGTGTAGCAATGCCGCAACGCGGCCGCGATATAGCGTTCGACGGTCGAGAGCGATACGCCGAGCCGATGCGCGATCTGTGGACAGGTCAGCCCGTCCAGTTGCGCCAGCAGAAAGGCCTGGCGCACCGCCGGCTTCAACTGGTCCAGCATGCGGTCGATGGCGACCAGCGCTTCGAGGAATTGCAGGCGGCTTTCCGGCGACGGCGCTTCGGTCTCCGGCAATTGCGCCAGCGTTTCCAGCCACGCCTGCTCGAGTTCGCGCCGCCGCCAGTGTTCGATTACCAGCCCGCGCGCCACCGTGCTCAGGAAAGCGCGCGGCTCCCGCAGTTCCGGAATCTCGCGCCGCGCCAGGATGCGCATGAAGGTGTCCTGCGCAATGTCGGCCGCATCGAACGCATTGCCAAGCTGCCGACGCAGCCATCCGTTGAGCCAATGGTGGTGGTCGTTGTACAGCGCGTGGATTTGCTGATGCTGGGGCGAGTCGGCGGATGCCATGAGAAGCAAACTGTCTTAATGAGAATTGTTCTCATAATATATGAGGACGCTACCCTGCATCAATTTCGCAACCAACCAGTGTTGCAATTGTGCTGCGCTCAAGAAAAAAAGCGAAGGGCATACACCCTTCGCTTTCCTGCCCATCCAGCAACTTGTGCGTCAGAACGTCGTGCGCAATCCTAACGAAATGCTGCGTGGTTCGGCATGATGGACGCCGTTATAGAAACCGACACGACCGTAATAATGCTTATCCAGAGCATTGTTGACGTTGAGTGTGCCGGTCCATTGCTTGTTGAATTTGTAGCTTGCCATCAGATTGACCAGCGTCACGCTTCCCTGGTCGATGCGTGACATGGAATTATCCGGCTTGCGCGCAGTATTCCAGAAGCTGCTCTGCAGACTTATACCTCCACCGAGCGTCAGCCCCTCCCAATCTCCGTTGAAGTGATAACTTGTGAATACTCGCAGCAAACTGCGTGGGATGACGGTATTGATCGGCTCTCCCTTGTTATTACGGGAGCGCGTATGACTATAGCCAGCCGACAGATTCCATTGCTTGGTGACCTGCCCCGATGCTTCCAGTTCGATGCCGTCAACCACGTTGCCCTTGCCGGTGGATTTGTAGGCTTGCGCATTTCCCGGCAGGGAGTTCGGCGGCACGGAATCGTCGATCTCCGCCACGTTATCCTTGTTGCTGCGGAAGACGGCTGCACTGACGTTCATGTTCTTGTCGAACAATTCACCCTTGATACCGATCTCATAGCTCTTGCCGACCACCGGATCAAGAATCTCGTTGTTCTTGTCGCGGTAGTTCTGCGGCTGGAAGATGTCGGTGTAGCTCGTATAGACAGTCCACTGATCGTCGATGTCATACAGCAGGCCGGCATAAGGCGTAAGCACGCCCGAGTTCTTGTATCCGCTTGGCGTCGCGGCAACACCCGTGGTCGAATAGTTCTGCGTACGTGTTTCATAGGTTCCGTAACGTACACCGACGATCACCTTCAGCGGATCGGAAATATTCAGGCGTGTCGCGACATAGCTGGCCTGCTGCTTGATCTTGGAGATGGACGAAGGAAACCCGCGCGAAATCACATCGAATTGTGGAATGTTGCCCGTCCAGTTGCTCCAGTCAGGAATGACATCGTAGCCCGCCGGAATGCCATCGTAATAGACGGAGTCGGAGATGCTCTTACGCTCCGAACTGCCGATGCCCATTACTACGTCGTGACGCCGGCCGAACAGGCCGTACTTGCCATCGAGGTTGATGTCAAAGACATCCATCTTCTCGTCGCTCGGGAAGCTGCCGTAGGCGACGAAGATGCCGCTGCCGTCCGCATTGGGATAACCGCCATAGCCGAAGTAGAGGCTGCCGTCCTGCCGCCTGTCACTATGCGTGGCAGCTGCACGCAAACGCCAGGAATCATTGAAGTTGTGTTCCAGCGTGGCAAACGTCTTTTTCTCGTCGATGTTCCAGGACGCCCATGGCGTGGAAAGATTCAGGTTCCGCGGCAGATTGGCAACGCTGCCATCCGAATTCCAGTAAGGCACCGTGCCCCAGGTCACGCCACGTGGATCACTCTTCTGCTGCTCATAGCCAACAGCCACGACCGTATCCCTGCCGATATCCGCTTCAAGGATGCCGTAGAGTACGGTGCGATCCTCCTTGTAGAGTGGCCGGAAGGAATCAGCTTTTTGTCTCGCTGCCACAAAACGGCCGCGAATCTTGCCGTCATAAGCCAGCGGACCGCTCAGATCGATCTCACCCCGGCGCATGTGATGGCTGCCGATACGCACCGCTGCATTGCCCTGGAATTCACGCGTCGGGCGCTTGCGCACTTGGTTGATGGTCGCAGATGGATCTCCCGCACCCGTAGTCAAACCGGTCGCGCCACGTACCACTTCGATGCGGTCATAGATGACGTTGTCGCCATTGGTTTTCAGGGAGCCACCGTAGGTGTTGAGCATGCCATCGACCTGGAAATTCGTCACAGAGTAGCCACGCGCGTTGTATGTGATCCGTTCGGTGTCGTTGGCGTTGACGAAGATACCCGTGGTCGCCTGCATGGTCTCGGACAAGGTTTGCAGTCCCATCTCTTCCATGCGCTGGCGCGTGACGATGGTCATCGACTGCGGCGTTTCACGCGGTGACAGTCCCAACTTGGTGGAAGTCGAAACCTGTCCGGTAGTCGTGTACGAGCCACTGCCCTCTGTGGTGGCATCCGCCAGACCCATGACCTTCACCTCTGGCAGTTGCGCATCACCACCGGCCGCACTGCCGGCCACCTTGCGCAACACGAAAGTATTACCGCTGCCGCTGGCCTCAAGTCCGGTTCCACGCAATAGCAGTGGCAGCGCCTCTTCCACAGAGTAATTTCCACTCAGACCATCGGTGCGTGCACCGGCAGTGGCATCAGTGGGAAAGGAAAGCAGGATGCCGGCTTCGCGGCCGAATCGGTTCAGCGCGCTTTCGAGCGGACCAGCCGGAATGTCATAGGACTTGCGCGCCTGCTGGCTGGATGAAGTGCTGGCTGTCTCGGCATACGCGTCGCCGACAAGCAGGGCGCTGCTTAATCCAGCTGTCAGCCAGAGCGAACTCATGGCACAGACGAGCGCTGTGCGACGGCAATGCGGGACGAGCGTGGAAGCCGTAAAAGAAGGATATTGCATGGTCTTTTGGTCCTGTTCGGTGTTGATGAGATGAAGGTTTCATCTCGTATGTCCGACGAGATTCAAAAAAAGACCATCTTTTTGAAAAGAATTTTCAGCTCGTGCGCGGAGAATCAAACAGGCTGTTCCGGGCGTAGCGTGACCCAGTAGCGCGTAATGAAGTGCGGCCTGACGGGCAGACTCGCGCTCAAAGCGCCGAGCACGCGATCGGTGTCTTCCAGGGGATAAGTGCCAGAGACGCGCAAATCGGCAATCTGCGGATCGCAGCCTATGCGACCGCGACGGTGACGCGACAGCTGCGCGACAAAATCTTCCAGCCGCATGCCGCTGGCAACGATCATGCCCTCGCTCCATGCGGCATCGCCTTCCTGCGCTGCAGCGACCGAGGCGATTTGTGAACCCGTGAACTCTGCCTGCTCGCCGCTTTGCACCACGCGCACGCCAGCCGCATCGTCGCGCGGCACGATCCTGACCGCGCCTTCATAGACTGCAAGATGACTGGAAACAGGCTTCTGATAGACGGTGAAACGCGTGCCGAGCGGCTGCAGTTCGCCCTGCGCGGTTTCCACCAGGAAGGGACGCGCCTGCGGATCGCGTGCCGTGGTCACCATGATCTCGCCGCGCAGCAGGACGAAGCGGCGTTCGGTCTCGGTGTAACGCAGGGAAATTGCGGTGTCGGTATTAAGAGCGACGGCCGTGCCATCCGGCAAGGTCAGGTGGCGGCGCTCGCCGACGGCGGTGCGCTCGTCGGCTATCCATTCGCGCCATGGCGCCTGTTCACGGGCGACCCACGCGGTACCGCCGACAAAGAACAATGCAGCCAGTGTCTTGACGGCGGCGCGACGCTTGAGCGAGCACGGTGCCGTCAGCGTGGCCCGTGCCAGCATAGTCGAGGCAGTGCCGTTTCCTCTCAAGCTGGCATTGACCGTTTCTATATGACGCCAGGCACGCGCATGGTCATCGTGCTGCACCAGCCATTCCTGCCATCCTCTGCGCGCCGATTCGCTCGCCGTGCCCGATTGCAGTTCGACCAGCCATTCGACGGCGCGACGCGCAACATGCGGAGGGACATCCGGCGCACGCACGCCACCGGTGAAACTTTTGCTCATGCGACCGACAAGGCGAAGTAGCACTGCGCGCCAGCACGTATCAGGTGGCGCTTGACGGTGCTGACAGAAATATCGAGCTTGGCGGCGATCTCGGCGTGCGTCATGTCGTCGAGCTGCGCATGCAGGAAGGCGCGCCGCACGATACGCGGCAGACCGTCGAGCATGCGGTCGATTTCCACCAGCATCTCCAGCAGAATCGCGCGCTCTTCCGGCGATGGCGCCATTTCGTCCGGCATCTGCATCAGCGCGTCCAGATAGGCGCGTTCCAGTTCTTCGCGCCGCCAGTGGCTGTACAGGACGCGCTGCGCCACCGTCGTCAGGAAGGCCCTCGGTTCACGCGCCGCGATCACTTCCTCGCGCGCCAGCAGACGTACGAAGGTATCGTGCGCCAGATCGGCCGCCTTGGCCGCATCGCCCAGGCGCTTGCGCAGCCAGCCTTGCAGCCAGCCGTGGTGCTCGGTGTAAAGTGATGCGATTTCCTGCTGTTGGAGAGAGTCGGCGGACGCCATGGAAAGATGCCAAACGCTACAAATGAGAATTATTCTCATAATACGACAGGCTACTTGGTGGGCGCAATTCGGCAGCATCGCAACGTTGCAAAAATGCGTCAGGCTATCCGCAGGCAAACATCGCGCCATCGGATAAACAGAAAAAGCCGGAACAGAAATTTTCTGCGCCGGCTTTCTTCTGGAAGATGAACGATCAGAGTTTGTAGTTCAGCGTCAGCAGCGCATTGCGCGGCGTGCCGTAGCTGTTGCCGCCGGTGCTCCATCCCAGTCCCTGGTAATAGGTCTTGTCGAACAGATTGTTCACGTTCAGACGCAGGCTCAGGTTGTCGCTGAACTGGTAGCCGGCATGCAGGCCGAAGACCGCATAGCCGCCTTGCGTGATGCGGTCGTCATCCGAGGTGCGAATGCCGTTCTGCACATAGACCGAACCGCCAACACGCCAGCGGTTGTACTCGCCGGGCAGCCGATAGCTGGTCGATGCCTTGAACTGATGGCGCGGGAAATCGGTATCGAACTGTTTGCCGATGTTGCTCACGTTTGAATCGCGCGTGTACCTGGCCGAAACATAGGTATAACCGGCCGTGGCCTGCCAGCCCGGCGCAAGTTCGCCGCTGACTTCCAGTTCCACGCCCTTGCTTTCCACCTCGCCGGCAGCCCGCGTGCAGAAGGTACTGCCGGTACTCGGGCAAGGCGATGGGCCATCACGATCCGTCATGGGGCGGTTCGACTGACTGATCTGGAACACGGCCAAACTGGCATTGAGACGGCCACCAAAGTACTCGCCCTTGATGCCGGCTTCGTAGTTGGTGCCGGTGATGGGCTTGAGCAGGTCGCCGTTGATATCCCTGCTTGACTGCGGCTGGAAGATCTCGGTCCAGCTTGCGTAGAGCGAGTGGTTGGCATCGAGGTCGTAGATCACGCCCGCGTAGGGCGTCAACTCGCGCGTGACCTTGTAGCCTGTGCCATTGCCGTTGTTGACGAAGTCGTACCAGCTTGCGCGTGCGCCAACGATGACCGACAGCGGATCGCTGATGCTGAAACGCGCCGAGCCATACAGGCCTTGTTCGCGCAAGGTGTACTTGTACAGCCAGCGATCGTAGTCGATCGGTCCCGGCATGCTGGCTGCATGGGGATTCCAGTTCCAGGGATCGAGCGGCAGCGGTGTCGAACGAATGCCCCAGTCGCCGTAGTTGTAGTTGAGCGCCTTGCGGTGACCAACACCGACGACCGCCTCATGCGAACGGCCGAACAGCTGGAAAGGACCGCTGAGCATCGCGTCGAAGCTGCTTTGCGCATTGTCGAGCCAGTACGCCTGCGAGTTCTGCGTGAATGCCCCTTCCGAGCCACCGAAGGACGAGAACACCATGCTCAGGTCCTGCCATTTCTTGACGGCGGAGAAGCGCGCCTTCCAGCCGTTGGCGAAGCGGTGATCGAGTTCCGCGAACACGGTCTTGTCGGTCTGGTTCCAGAAATCGTAAGCGTTGCCAAGCGTGGCGGAACGACGCAAGCCAAGCTGGCTGCCATCGTCGCGCGTCGGCAGTTCCTGGTAGCCGCCATCGTTCTCGTATTTGCGGTAGTGCGCGCCGAAGGTCAGCGTGGTATCGCGGCCGATGTCCGCTTCGAGAATGCCGTACAGCTGCTGCGTGCGATCGTGCGCCACGTCGTAGAAATTGTCCTTGTCCTGCACGCTGATCACGGTGCGGCCGCGCAGGGTCTTGGCTTCATTGAGAGCATTGGCAGCGTCGAGCTGCAACTGGTAGTTGTTCCAGTTGCCGGCGCTGGCGGTCAGCGATACCTGACGTTCGGCGGTCGGGCGTTTGCGCACGAGGTTGATGCTGGCCGCCGGATTGCCGCTGCCGCTGGTCAGGCCGTTGGCGCCGCGCACCACTTCGACGCGGTCATAGATGGCGAGGTCGGCATTGTCGGCGTTGAAGGTCCCGTTGGCGCCCATGTTGGTCGGCAGGCCGTCGAGCATCATGTTGTCGACCGGGAAGCCGCGTGCGAGGAAGCTGCCGGAGTTGCCCGAGTAATAGCCCTTCTGCATCACGAGGCCGGTGATGTTCTGTACTGCCTCGTCCAGCGTGGTGATGCCCTGGTCGTCCATCTGCTGGCGCGTCAGCACGCTGATCGACTGCGGCGTCTCGCGCGGCGACAGGCCCAGACGCGTCGCGGTGTTCATCGAGCGTGTCGTATACGAACCCGTGCCCTCGGTGGTGGCCAGTGCCGTGCTGACGGTCACCGCCGGCAAGGTGGCGGCGTCAGCCGGCTGCGCGGCGGCCGCCTTGGCCAGCACATAGCCGCCCGTGCCATGCGGCACCGCCTGCAATCCGGTTCCGTTCAGCAGTTGCTGCAACCCCTGCTGCACGGAATAAGCGCCGCGCACCGGCGACGAACGCACGCCCTTCACCAGTTCCGGCGGCGCGCTGATCGTCGCGCCGCTGGCGGCGGCAAACTGCGGCAGCGCCTGCTCCAGCGGGCCGGCTGCGATATCGAAGGCGATACGCTGGCTGGCGGCAACACCGCCATCCGCCGCCACTGCCGGTGGCGGCGTGGCCGCAAAGGCCATGGCAGCGCAGGCGGCAGCGAGCGCGCAGGCCATGCGCGTGAGCGCAGGCGGACGGCATGCGGAGGAATGGAAAGGTGGATGATTGTGCATGATGCTTTCCCCTTGAAACGGACTGTTGTTGTATGCGGATACCAACAGGACAAATGGGGAAAGGAAAAGGGGCCAGCCTTGCCAAAAAGATTTTCAGCCGGCGTTCCTGGCCGAGATGGCGGTCCAGTAGCGCGTATAGAACGTCACCTCGACCGGCAGCAGTTCGATCAGGTTCTGCAGGATACGATCCGTATCCGCCAACTGGAAGGCGCCCGTCAGGCGCAGGTGCGCGACCGCCGCATCGCAGCGGATGTAGCCGCGCCGATAGCGCGACAGCTCGGCGACGAATTCGTCGAGCCGCACGTCGTGCACGGCCAGGACGCCTTGCGCCCATGCGCCGCCATGCGTGGCATCAACCGCCTCCACCGCACCGACGCTATGCTCATCGAAGCTACCCTGCTGCCCGGCCTCCAGCCGGCGCGGCGCGCTGCCATGCATGGGCATCAGTTCGACTGCGCCCTGCAGCACGGAGACGATGCTCATGGCATCAAGCTGACGCACCACGAAGCGTGTACCGATCGCGCGGACCTGTCCTTCGGCGGTGCGCACGAGGAAGGGGCGACCAGCTCCCTGCGTCTGCATCGGATCGCTGGCCGTCTCGATCAGGACTTCGCCTGTATGCAGGACCACCACGCGTTCGTGCGTGCTGTAGGCAAGGGAAATGTCGCTCGCGGTATTCAGACGCAGACGTGTGCCATCGGGTAGCGTCACGTCGCGCTGTTCGCCGGTCGCGGTGACGTAGCGCTGGCCTTGCTGCGGCCACATGTTCCACGCCAGCACGGCGGCCGGCGGCGCCGCGATCAGCAGTGCCAGCGCCTTGATGGCGATGCGTCGGTCCAGCATAGCGGCACGGCGCAGAATGGGCGAGCCGATGGCGGCCGGCACACTGCCGGCACGGCGACTGACATGCTGGATGCGCGCCCAGGCACGCGCGTGTTCGGGATCGCTGTCATGCCAGCGCTGAAAATCCGCTTTCTCTGTAGCGCCCGCCTCGCCGGAGTCCAGCAGCACGAACCACTCGGCGGCACGCATGGCGATGCGGCGCTCGAGCGAGCGATTGGTTTCGGACGGCGCCATGCCGGCAGCGGCGATCGGATTGGCCTGCTTCATGCCGAATCAGGGCGCCAGCAGCACGCACTCGGCCATGGCCTGCGCCATGTAACGCTTGACCGAACGTTCGCCGATGCCGAGTTCCCTGGCGATCGCCGCGTAGGTCAGGCCTTCGATCTGCGACAGCACGAATACGGCACGCACCTTGTCCGCCAGGTTGGCAAGCATGGCGTCGATCTCCTGCAGCGCCTCGAACAGCAGCACCTGTTCCTCGGGCGAGGGCACCAGGTTTTCCGGCAGAACGGCCAGCGCATCAAGATAGCTTTGCTCGAGCGACTGACGGCGCAGGTGGTTGATCAGCACGCGGCGCGCCACCGTTGCCAGATAGGCGCGCGGTTCGCGCAGCGGACTGTGCTCGCCCTGCGCGGCCGACGCCGGCGCCACCAGCAGGCGTACAAAGGTATCCTGCGCCAGATCCGAGGCTTCCGCGCTGTTGTGCAGGCGGCGGTTCAGCCAGCCGCACAGCCACGCGTGATGCTCGACATACAGCGATTCGACAGGAGGGGAAGAAACCGGTGGGACTGACACGATGCTCCGGGGCTGACAGGATATCGGCCACTGGACCAATATACGAATGAGAATCATTCTTGATTCTAAGTGAGCCTTCGCCGCTTTGTCGAGAAACCGGCCCGCCGGAAGATGCGTACTTACAACAACCTTGCCGACCGGTATGATCGGGAGCAGCCGCGCGGCTTTGCTTCCACGTGCCGCCGTTTGCCCCGTCCGTCACATTGCCCATGACCCAGAACGCTCCGGCTCCGACCTCCCCCGCCCGCTCGCCCGTCGCGCGTGCGCTGTTCGCGCTCGCGGGCTGCGTCTCGCTGCTGCTGGGCATCGTGGGAATCTTCGTGCCCGGCCTGCCGACCACGCCCTTCGTACTGCTGGCGGCTGCCTGCTTCGCCAAGGCTTCGCCACGCCTGCACCGCTGGCTGCTCAATCATCGCGTGCTCGGTCCTTTCGTGCGCGACTGGGAGACGCACCGCAGTCTGACCCTACGCACCAAATGCATCGCGATAGGCTCGATGGCGATCATGATCAGCCTGTCTGCCTGGAGCTTCGCGGGACGGCCCTGGATACAACTTTCGCTACTGCTGTTGGGCGGGATTGGCGCGTGGTGCGTACTAAGGATTCCGACGCGGGTGCGTGAAAGCGTCGAATGAAATCTTGCGGGCAATCCAGATGACGCTTGTGTCATCTCCCGTCATTCCCGCGCAGGCGGGAATCCAATTGGCATATCCAGCATCACGTTCGATATTTAACCCTGGCATGCGCAATCGTGGCATTTGCTGGATTCCCGCCTGCGCGGGAATGATGGAGAAAATTTAGCCGAACAGCATTGTGATTGCTCTATGCATAAGAAAACGGCCGGTACGACGAACGTCGTACCGGCCGTTTTGCATTTGAAGCAGACGATCAGTTGCCGTCGCCCGACTGTTCACGCTGGCGCGGCGGGTCGTTGCGGTCAACAACGCCATCGCCGTTCGTGTCCGCACCCTTGAAGGTACGATCGGCGATTGCTTTATCTTCCTCGCGCGTGAATTTTCCGTCACGCGCACGGTTGACGATGCCGAAGCGCACGTGTGCCTGCTTGATGGCTTGCTCGTAGGCCTTGTCGGGTTCGCGGCCCTGGTCGAAGTATTGGCGCTTGAGACGGCCCTCGAACTCGGCCACGTATTCGGCCTCGCTCAGCACGCCATCACCGTTGGTGTCGGCGGCACGGAAGCGCTGTTCGCGGATCGTGTCGTACTCGGCGCGCGTGACGACGCCGTCGCGATTGGCGTCGTAGCTGCCGAGGAAGGCATCGAGACCATGGCCACCGGCCGGGCGCGCCGGCTGATTCTTGGCCTCTGCCACAGGCGTCGCGGGCTGACTTGCGCCGCCGGCGCAGGCCGTCAACATGGCAGCCGCGGCGAGTGCGGCGAGAGAGTAGGCAGGGTTAAACGTTTTCACAGGTGAGTCCTCCTTTTAAAAGTCGATGTTGAGATTGACGGCGACGGTGCGTCCCGGTGCCGTCGAAAGATCGATCTGGCGGCGGTCCTGGGCAGAGCTCGGTTGCAGGCTGCGCGTGCTGCCGTAGGCCCAGTATTTCTTGTCGGCGATATTGTAGATACCGGCCGAGATGCGCGCGTTCTTGCTGACGCGCCAGTAGCCGAACAGGTCGAAGCGCGCGTAGCCGGGCACGTCGAACAACTCAACCGTGGAATCGGCAAGGGTGTCGCCGGGATTGTTGCCGAACGACTGGCGGTTGGTCGAGACCGCCTGCTTGCCACGCACGAAGGTACCGATCAGGTTCATGCCCCACAGCTTTTCCGGTGCATCATAGCCCACGCCGATGATGGCCTTGGCCGGTTGCACCGTGTCGAGATCCACATCCTTGTCGCCCGCGTAGCTGGACTTGGAAGTGCCCTTGCTGTAGCCAACGGCCCAGGTGCTGTACAGGCCGCGCAGCTCGGGCGACCAGGTGCCATGCTCGAGCCGCACGCTGAGTTCGGAACCATAAATCTTTGCCGAATCACGGTTGTCGGCCTGGTACAGAACCGTCAGGTTGGTCGGGATGTTGGTGAACTTCTCCGGATTGGCGGCGCGCGTGTAGCGCGTGTAGGAAATGAAATCCTTGTAGCGCGTATAGAAGGCCGAGGCGTTGAGGATGACGCCGGCAGTCGGCGAACCTTTCAGGCCGAGCTCGAAGGCATCGCTGGTTTCCTTCTTCAAGTCACGGTCGCCCAGCAGCGCGTAGGTCCCGCCGCCGCTGTTCCAGTAGCCAAAGAGCTCGCTGTTGCTCGGCGCGCGGCCGCTGCGCTTCCATTGCGCATAGGCGCGCAACGCCGGCTGAATGTCGTAGAGCACGGCCAGACTGGGGCTGACGATGGTGGTCGACGGCGTGTTGCCGTACATCGCATTCAACTCGTCCTCGGTGATGAGGTTACCCTCGAAGGAACCGGCATTGCGGATGCTGGGCGACACGCGATCCACTCGCAGTCCCGGCGCCACTGCCAGCCGATGACCGCCCACATCGAACTCGATGGTGTCTTCCACGAAAATGCCGGTGCGGTCGGTCTTCGTATCCGGGAACGGCTGCTTGGAGCCGAAGGCTTCGGTGGACGTAAACGGATGCTCGTTGCGCGCCGTCGAATGATTGACGCCGAACTTCAGCAACTGATTGCCGATGCGCTTCTCGCCCACGCTGGAGAAACCGATCTGGCGCGTGGTGTTCTGCGAGGTTTCGCGCACCAGTGCACCGCTGGTCAGCGTGGTGTCGGTGACGTCGTCCATGTCGGTCTTCTGATAATAGACACGCGTGTTGAGCTGGTCGATCCAGCCGTCCGCTCCCGGCGTCCAGGTATGGGCGAAGGAAATCGTGTCGCGCTTGGTGTCGGCCTGCTGACGCGAGATGCCGGACACGGCGGTGGCGGTCGTGTTCCAGGTCTCGAATTCGGAATTGCTCTGCTTGCGGTACAGATCGGCCGTCAGTTCCAGGCGATGATCGGCGCCTATGCGCTGCACGCCCTTCAACAGCAGCGCGTCGGTGTGCCAGTCGTCGGGGAAGCTTTGCACCGTGTCGCTGTTGTTCCGCGTCTGCTCGCCGTCGCGCCGCGAATAGCTGATCAGGCCGCCGAAGTCACCCGACTGCAGGGCAGCGGTCACGCCCTTGGTCCAGGTTTCGCTCGCTTCCGCGTAGCCGAGCTTGGCACCGGCGTAAAACGGCTTGTCGGCGCTGACGTAATCCTCGGGCGACTTGGTGCGGAAGCTGACCGCACCACCGATGCCGCCGGCCGTGCGCTGCGAGTTGGTGGTGCCGGACTGGATGTCAACCGCGCCGTACATGTCGGGATCGATAAAGTCACGGCCCATGCCGAAGGTGCCGTCCTGCGCGCGGTTGGTCAGCGGCGCGCGGCTGATGGCGTCCGGCATTTCGATGCCGTCAACGTCGAGGCCGATGCGGTTGCCCTCGACGCCGCGGATGTTGTAGCCGGTGGTACCGCTGCGGTCATAGCGGCTCGCGCCGCGCGTGGCGCCCTGTACCGTGCCCGGCGCCTCGACCAATGGCTGGTAGCGGATCACGTCGGCCATGCTGGTGGCACCGGTGCGCTCGACGTCTTCCTGGGTCAGGATGGTACGGGTACCGGCCTCGCGCAAGGCGTCGGCAGTGACCAGCACTTCGGGCAGCGTATGCGATCCCTGTCCGCCCTGCTCCGTTGCCGTTGCGCGCAGCACGTAGCCGCCGTTGTCCAGACGCTGCGCCTGCAGACCGGTACCTTCGAGCAAGGTGGAAAACCCTTGCTGCACGCTGAACTGGCCGCGCAGACCGGCCGTGGTCTTGCCCGCGGTCTGGCCGGCAGTGAAGCTCAGCGGAATGCCGCTGGCGGTGGCAAAGCTGCGCAGTGCCGGTGCCAGCGGTCCCGCCGGCACATTGAATTCCTGACTTGCCACCTGTGTTTGCGGCGCTGCCTGCTGCGCCCATGCCGCCGGCGCGGTCAGCCCGACCGCCATGCTGCAGACGACCAGCGACACGGCGCAGGCCAACGGCCGGCGTGTGAAGGTACCGACTTCCCGCAGGGGCGCGATCTCTCCCGATAGCCGCGCCTTCCGATTTTTCTTGCTCATGACCATTTCCTCAAGTGATTGAATGAAGACCTCACTTGATAGGTGCCGCGAGAAATCGAATCGGGCAGAAAAAATTTCAAAAAGACGAAAAAAATTTTGGAGACAGGCAGCGGCGAGGCGCTAGGCCGCGTCAACCGTGATCCAGAAACGCGTGCGTGCATGCAGGCGCACCGGCAGCACGCGCGGCAGCATGGCGAGGATGCGTTCGGTATCGTCGAGCGGGAACACGCCGGAGAAGCGCAGGTCGGCTACCGCCGGCGCGCAGCGCAATACGCCGCGCCGGTAACGCGCCAGTTCCTGCAGGAAATCCGCCAGGCGCACTTCGTCGGCCACCAGCCGGCCCGAGAGCCAGGCCACCGCATCCTCCGGAATACCGACCGGCACGGCGACGCGATCCGGCGAGAACCAGGTGCGTTCGCCGGCCTGTACCACACGCGACGCGCGCGGCACGCGGGCCGGCACGATCTCCACCGCGCTTTGCTGCACCATGAGTTCGGTGCGGCCGACGTGTTGGCGTACCAGGAAATCCGTGCCGAGCGCGCGCAGACTGCCTTCGGCGGTCTGCACCAAGAAAGGCCGGTCGGCGTAGGCCGGATCGTGGCCGGTCACGATGCGGACTTCGCCTTCCAGCAACCGCAACAGGCGCTGCCGCGCATCGAAGCTGACATTGATCGCGCTGCCGGTGTTGAGCAGCACACGCGTGCCATCGGCCAGCGTCCATTCGCGCCGCTCGCCGATGCCGGTACGCAGATCGGCAAGCTGCCGGTCGAGCGACGGCGCCGACATGCCAGCGACACCGGCCACGCCCGCCAGACCCGCGCCGATCATCACCGCCAGGTACTTGCGTCTTCCCGCGCGCGGTGCATCCAGGGCAGAGAGAGAACGGCTGGCAGCCGCACCGTGCAGCCCACCGAAGCGCGCACGTACCGCCTCGATGTGCTGCCAGGCCAGTTCGTTGTCCGGATGTTCGGCGCGCCAGCGCTGCCAGTCGGCACGCTGCTGCTCACTGGCCTCGCCCGACATGAAGAGAGTCAGCCACTGCGCGGCCTGGTCGGCGCTGGCTTCGCGGATGACGCGCCCGCCGGCACACGGCGCACCGGCCGGCAGCCCGGCAGCGACGGAAGCGCTCATGCCGGCCTCAGGCAGCCAGCGCGAAGAAGCACTGGCGATTGGCGCGCGTCAGGTACTGCTTGACCGAACTGGCGGACACCTTGAGCCGCTCGGCGATCTGCGCATAGCTCAAGCCTTCGAGCTGGGCCAGCAGGAATGCCTGCTTGACCGCGCGCGGAAGACCGTCGAGTGCACGGTCGATTTCCTGCAGCGCCTCGATTGCCATCAGGCGCATCTCCGCCGATGGCATCAGCGCTTCCGGCAATGCCCTCAGGGCATCGAGGTAGGCCGTTTCCAGCAGATGTCGGCGGTGACGATGCGCCAGCAGACGACGCGCGATGGTGACGAGAAACGGCCGTGGTTCGCGAATCTCGGCGGCATTGCCGGCGGCGATGACATTGACGAAGGTGTCCTGCGCAAGATCGGAAGCCTCGCAGCTGTCGTTCAGGCGGCGGTTGAGCCAGCCTCGCAACCAGGCATGATGATCGACGTATAGCGTCTCGACAGTGGGAGGAGTAAGTTGATTGACAGACACGATGCCTCGCAATGGCACAAAATCAAAGCTCGCTGAGCAGATGCTACATCTAAATGAGAATTATTCATAATAATGTGGGCATGCGTGTTTGTCGATATTGACCGCAATGCCAGTCGGGGCATTCAGGATTCCTGGCCGAAAAAAATCCCCGCGGCCGAACAACGGCGACGGGGACAAGCGGGGAAACAAGGAAGAATTAGTTCTGCGGCAATTTCACCTTGTAATCGACGGCGTACGGCAGCTTGCCAGGCTTGGTTGCAGTCAGCGGCTGCGACAACGCCGTGAATTCCGCACTACCGAAGCTCGTCAAGCCGCCCAGTTGCGTCGCCGTGAAACCGTTGCTGACGACGTCGGACGGTTGCAGCGTCACCATCGCATTGGAGGCATCCTCCACAGCCTTCAGATAAGAAGCCAAAGCCGTCGCGTAGTCTGCACCAGGAGCACCGAGGTTATAGTCCTTCACGTCAACCTTGGACCGCAGCCAATCGCCCCAGTAGAACTCGGTGAACTCGGTCGCGCCGCTCGGCGGGCTGTAGCCGATGTCGCGCCTGTCAAAAACATTCGCGGTTTAATGCGACAGACGCTGCGGAAATCCCGTACTGCGCTGCCGCCGATGTCTTATCCGCGCAGTCGCTCGGTCAGCAGATCGCCGAAGGCCGAAGTAGAAACGCTGCCGCCGAGATCGTGGGTGCGGCCGCTGTCGGTCGCCAGCACGGCGTCGATCGCCGCGCGCAGGCGTTGCGCCTCATTAAACAAGCCGCTGTGATCGAGCATCAGCGCGCCGGCCAGCAGCAGCGCCGACGGATTGGCCTTGCCCTGGCCGGCGATATCGGGCGCGGAACCGTGGACCGCCTCGAAGATGGCAGCCTTGTCTCCGATGTTGGCGCCCGGCGCCATGCCGAGCCCGCCGACTAGGCCGGCGATCTGGTCGGACAGAATGTCGCCGAACAGATTGGTCGAGACGATCACGTCGAACTGCCACGGATTGAGCACGAGCTGCATGGCGCAGGCATCGACGATGCGTTCGTCAACCTCGACGCGGCCTTCATAGCCGCTCGCAACCTGCCGCGCCGTCTCCAGAAACAGGCCGGTCAGCGCCTTGAGCACATTGGCCTTGTGCACGATGGTGACCTTGCGGCGCCGGTTACGCACCGCGTAGTCGAAGGCGAACTGCGCGATGCGGCGGCTGCCGGCGCGCGTGTTGATGCCGGTCGCCATCGCCACCGCATGCGGATCGTCGTCGATCGGCACGTAATGCTCGTGGCCGACGTACAGGCCTTCGAGGTTCTCGCGCACCAGCACGAGATCGATGTTCTCGTAACGGCCGCCCGGAATGATGGTGCGCGCCGGCCGCACGTTGGCGTAGAGCTGGAACGCCTCGCGCAGGCGCACGTTGACCGAGCGGAAGCCGCCGCCGACCGGCGTCGTCAGCGGTCCCTTGAGCGCGAGGCCGGTGCGGCGGATGCTGTCGAGCGTGGCTTCCGGCAACAGGTCGCCGCCCTGTTCCAGCGCGTTGAGGCCGGCCTGCCGCCGCTCCCATTCGTACGGACTGCCGAGCGCATCGAAGACGCGTTCGACGACATCGACGATCTCGGGGCCGATGCCGTCGCCGGGGATCAGGGTGGCGGGAATCTTGTTGCGGGAAGCGGTGGTCATGGCAATTCCTGGAAAGAGGAAGACAGCGATACGGACCGGCGCGAGCCGGCACAGACGAAAAACACGGCGGCAACACATGCATGATGACAGGCAAATCTTTCCGCTTGCTGACATGAAATCCGTACGCACCGTGTGCGGTATAGTATGCGCCAGCATGCGATGCGCCGCCGCGCGCGGTCCGCATCAACCATTTATCAATGCAACGTGGAGAACCTAGATGGACATCAATGTAACAAGAGGCGAAGGCAAGCTGCAGCACGTGGTCGAGGCCGGTCCGCACAAACTGATCGCGGATGCGCCGTCGCAATACGGCGGAGACGATGCCGGCTTCACGCCGCACGACCTGCTGGCCGCCTCGCTCGGCGCCTGCACCGCGCTGACCCTGAACATGTACGCCAAGCGCAAGGAAATCGACCTGCAGAAAGTCGATGTGAAAGTCGAGCACGCGGACAAGGACGGCGCCTACGTCTTCCATCGCAAGCTGACCTTCCACGGCAACCTGACCGATGAGCAGAAGACCAGCCTGCTCGGTATCGCCGACAAGTGCCCGATCCACAAGATCCTGTCGGGCGAAATCAAGATCGTCACCGAGGCGGTCTGATCATGCACGCGGACGGCGCACTGGAAACCGTCGTCGTCCCGCGCACGCGCGACCTCGGCGACAACTTCGAGGTGCGCCGTGCACTGCCGACCACGCAAAAACGCATGGTCGGCCCCTTTGTCTTCCTCGACCAAATGGGCCCGCACGGCTTCGATGCCGGGCATGGCCTCGACGTACGCCCGCATCCGCATATCGGGCTGGCGACCGTTACCTATCTATTTGATGGCGAGATCGAACACCACGACAGCGTCGGCTCGGTGCAGACCATCCAGCCGGGCGCGGTCAACTGGATGACGGCCGGCAGCGGCATCGTCCACTCCGAACGCACGAACATCGAGACGCGCAAGCGGCCGTCGTCGCTGTTCGGCCTGCAATGCTGGGTCGCGCTGCCCAAGGCACACGAAGAAATCGATCCGGACTTCAAACACATTTCGGCCGACGCGTTGCCCGTCATCGAAGGCGACGGCGCCTCGGCCATCATCGTCGCCGGCAGTTTCTTCGGCACGCGCTCGCCGGCGCCGACGCTGTCCGACCTGTTCTATGCCGACGTCGTGCTGCAGCCGGGCGCACGGCTCGACGTGCCGGCCGAGTATCCGGAACAGGCGATGTACATCGTCGAAGGCAGGCTCGATCTCGGCCGCGACGGCATGTTCGACGCGGGACAGTTGCTGGTGCTGAAGGCGGACACCGCCATCACGCTGCGCGGCGCCGGTCCCGGCGTGACGCGATTGATGCTGCTGGGCGGCGAACCGATGGACGCCACGCGCTACGTGGCATGGAATTTCGTCTCCAGTTCGCTGGAGCGCATCGAACAGGCCAAGGACGACTGGCGGCAGCAACGCTTCGCCAGGGTGCCCGGCGAAACCGAATGGATTCCGCTGCCCGACCTGCCGGGCAAACCCGTCGGCTATCCCTAGGACTTTTCCTCATCAGCCCGGGTCGCGCATCGCCGGCCGGTTTATTCCATCGCGCCGGAAATTTTCTCGCCGCCCGCCTGCATGCCGCCGTTCAACTCCGGCCCAGCAGAGATTTGGCGGCTTCCCACGCCTCGGCTGCGGCGTTCGGATTGCCGATCACGTGGGCGGCATCGATCGCACCATCCAGCAGCATGTTGATCTGCCGCGCCAGCTTGCGCGCACGCGCGCCGTACTCGTCCTTCAGCACGCCTTCGATGTAATCGACGATCAGTTGCTTGTGACGCGCCGCGACCTGGTGGATCGGGCTGTCGCGTTCGTGGAATTCGGCAGCCGCGTTGATGAACATGCAGCCGTTGAAGTCGTCGCGCCGGAACCATTCCTCGTGCCAGGTGAACAGTGCCTGGATCTTCGCCGCCGTACTCTTCTTGCGCTCGGCCGCCGCCATCAGCGAGTTGCGGAAGTAATCGTCGCGCCGGACCAGCACTTCCAGGATCAGGTCTGTCTTCGACGGGAAGTACTTATAGAGGGTCATCTTGGCCACCCCCGCCTCGGCCAGGATGCGGTCGATGCCGATCGCCGTATAGCCGCCCTTGGCGAACAATTCCATCGCCTTGCCGACCAGCGCCTCCTTCTTGTCTGCTGCCATTGCCTCGTTCTCCATCCAGATTGCACGGCCGCCGCGCACCGGCAGCCGCAGGAATTGTCCCACGGACCAGCAAGAAACATGCGCTGCATATGCACGCGGCAGCCGGATTGCGCAAAAGCCACAGCCGCAGAAAGCGCTTGCATGCCGCTTCCTGAATCAATAATATACAGACAGATCTGTATATTATTGATTTCAATTATACAGATGCATGCCACTGGCGAGGACTGCAACCGGAGCATCCGCCACGGCGATTCGTTCACCACACATCATTTTCCAGGAGCACTGTCATGACCCACTACTTCTCCAAGATGCGCGGCGGTGCCGCATTGCCGCCGCAACCCGCCCTGCGCCTGGTCGCCATCGCCTGGCTCGGCGGCTTCCTCGCAATTGCCGCCGTCGGCCTGCTGACCGATGCCAGCAACATGCCGCTGGTGCTCGGCTCCTTCGGCGCGACCTGCGTGATGGTGTTCGGCTTCCCGGACCTGCCGTTCTCGCAGCCGCGCAACGTGATCGGCGGCCACTTCCTGTCGACGCTGACCGGCCTCGCCTTCCTGAGCGTGTTCGGTCCTCACTGGTGGAGCATGGCGCTGGCGCTGGCCACCGCGATCGCGCTGATGCTGGTCACGCGCACCGTGCATCCGCCGGCCGGCTCCAACCCGGTGATCGTGATGCTGGCGGTTCCCGGCTGGCAATTCCTGCTGACGCCGACGCTGCTGGGAGCAGTCATCGTGGTCGCCGTCGCGGTGCTCTACAACAACCTGATCAAGGAACGCAGCTATCCGAAGTACTGGCTCTGAAGCCCGCCTTTCTTCCCATCGACGACGGCCTCTGCGCATCCGTTCCATGCGCGGGGGCCGTCGTCATTGCAGCCGCGTTTCCGGCGCGATTCACGTCGAAAACCCGTCCGCAAATGACGCACCTGCATCGCAGTTTTCGACACATTTAAAAACCTTTAACCCAAACGTAACGCAACCAAACCGTAACGTTCATGCGGCTTACGTACTATCCACAAATAATTTACGGGCTATCCACAATGGCCATTTTTCAAGCACGCGAGATTACGTGATATCCACAAGCTGAATATCTCATATTCTTGCTTTGACGTATTGCGATCGCCCTTTTCTTCTTCGATAGTGGCGTCGTTGAAAAAGATAAACACGGATCGTCGCGGCAATACCCGGCAAGTTACAAGCTTCGAGGGTGATCGCGGCGGTTGCAAATGATCGACACGAATCAGGCTGTTTATTGCAACGGCGCACTGCACGGTTCCGGCGGTGCATTTTGATACTTGAGAGTTTTGAGAGAGGCAAAAATGAATCAAGCAGCTAATACGCCAGCTCGCTCCGACGGTTTCCGTTGGGGTCAGCTGATCTTCGGCATCATCGCCATGGCGATGATTGCCAACCTGCAGTACGGTTGGACGCTGTTCGTCGATCCGATCGCTGCAAAGCATGGCTGGAGCCGTGCCGCCATTCAGGTCGCATTCACGATCTTCGTGCTGACCGAAACCTGGCTGGTTCCGATCGAAGGCTGGTTCGTCGATAAATTCGGTCCGCGTCCCGTGGTTCTGGTCGGCGGCATCCTGTGCGGTCTGGGCTGGTTCATCAACTCGTTCGCCGACACGCTGGCCGTGCTGTACTTCGCAGCCGTCATCAGCGGTATCGGTGCAGGCGCCGTCTATGGCACCTGCGTTGGTAACGCCCTGAAATGGTTCCCTGACCGTCGCGGTCTGGCAGCAGGTCTGACCGCTGCCGGCTTCGGTGCCGGTTCGGCCATCACGATTCTGCCGATCTCGGCCATGATCGCCAACCGCGGCTACGAAGACGCCTTCCTGTACTTCGGTATCGGCCAGGGTATCGTCGTCGTGATCATCGCGCTGCTGCTGGTTCGTCCGCCTGAGCACAAGAAGGCCGAACAGGTCGCCAACGTGCAACAGACCCGTCGCGAATACAAGCCGAGCGAAGTGCTGAAACAGCCTGTGTTCTGGATCATGTACGCGATGTTCGTCATGGTGGCAGCCGGCGGCCTGATGGCAACCGCGCAACTGGGCTCGATCGCTCGCGACTTCAAGGTGTTCGACGTCGAAGTCAGCATGCTCGGCCTGACCCTGCCTGCCCTGACCTTCGCACTGGCAATCGACCGCGTGCTGAACGGCCTGACCCGTCCGTTCTTCGGCTGGGTGTCCGATCAGATCGGCCGCGAACCGACCATGTTCATCGCCTTCGCGATCGAAGCAGTGGGTATCCTGGCGCTGTTCCACTACGGCCACAACCCGTACGCTTTCGTGATCCTGACCGGTATCGTGTTCTTCGCATGGGGTGAGATCTACTCGCTGTTCCCATCGACCTGCGCAGATACGTTCGGCTCCAAGTACGCATCGGCCAACGCCGGTCTGCTGTACACCGCAAAAGGTACCGCTTCGCTGCTGGTTCCGCTGTCGGCTGTGCTGGCAACCGCCACCGGTGGCTGGTACTCGGTGTTCGTGCTGGCTTCGATCCTGAACGCCGTTGCCGCGCTGATGGCATGGTTCGTTCTGAAACCGATGCGTGCACGTCACATGAGCAAACCTGCGGAAGTCGAAACGAACTGATCGTTTCCTTCGGCACACCATTCAAGACCGGCCTCGCGCCGGTCTTTTTTTATCGCCGGCCGTCTCAAGATAAAAAGCGTCCCCTTGGGGGACCGGTCAAGTCCGTGGGACTTGACCGAGAGGTCTTTATTTGGCGGCCGGAAATTCTGCGGCTGTCTTTAGCGTTTCTGCAGCCAGCCGTGCAGCGCCGCGGTGACGACATCGGGCTGTTCGAGCGGCGACAGGTGGCCGCAATGCTCGACGATCGTCAGTCCCGAATGCGGGATCAGCGCCACCATTTCCTCATGCACTTCCAGCGGCGTCAGCTTGTCCTCGCGCCCGCACAGCACCAGCGTCGGACACGCGATCTGCGGCAGCGTCGGCCGGCTGTCGATGCGCGCCATGATGGCCTGCTGCTGGCGGATGAAACCGTCCTTGCCGATCACCGTCGCCATGTCGTCCAGCCGTTCGGCCAGCGCGACGTCGCCCAGGTGCGCCGGATGCAGGAGTTTTTCACGCAGGCCGCGCGGCACGGCCGGGAAATCGGTGCGTGCCAGTTCGATCAGGCGCAGCCGGTTTTCCTTCGTCTCTTCCGTGTCGGGCCGCGCGCTGGTGTCGAGCAGCGCCAGCGCCATCACGCGCTGCGGCGCCTGCCGCATCACCTCGAGCGCCACGTAACCGCCCATCGACAGCCCGGCCAGCGCGAACAGGCCGGCCGGCGCCTGTTCCAGCACGCTGGCCGCCAACCCGGCAATCGTGTCGCTGCCGGTCAGATCGGCCACCGAGACATTGGCGACTTCCGCCAGGCCTTCGGCCTGCGCCTGCCAAAGGCGGGCATCGTTGAGCAGGCCGGGCAGGAGGATCAGATTGGGCTTCATCAGATAGGACATGGCGGTCTCTGGTGGGACGAACGGCGGGAATCCTGCATTCTGCGTGTGACAGGCCGCTGCGCAATGCGTTCAAACAACCGCAGCGACAGCGCGGGTATGTGCGGCAAACCGCTCTTTCCGCGGCCAACTTCGGGTAGGATTGAAGCACCCTGAATGCCGGCCTGTCGCAAGGCCTTTTTCCATGAACTATCCCGAAATCCGGCAAAAGACCTTCCTGATCCTGCTGATCGCCTTCACCATCGCGTTCATCGTGATCCTGCTGCCGTTCTACGGCGCCGTTTTCTGGGCCGTGGTGTTGGCCGTGATCTTCGCCCCCTTCTATCGCCGCCTGCTGGCGAAGATGAACAAGCGCCCCAACCTGGCCGCCACCGCCACCCTGCTGATCTGCGTGCTGCTGGTGGTGCTGCCGCTGGTGCTGATCTCGCTGTCGCTGGTACGCGAGGCGTCGGCCATCTACAACAACCTGCGCTCGGGGCAGATCGACATCGTCGGCTTCGTCAACCGCCTGTTCGCGGCACTGCCGGATTCGGTGGTCAACGTGCTCGATCGTTTCGGCGTGGGCAACCTGTCGGCGCTGCAGGCCAAGCTGGCGAACGCCGCCGTGCAGGGCAGCGAGTTCCTGACGCGCCAGGCCATCAACATCGGCCAGAACACCTTCAACTTCATGGTCAGCTTCGCGATCATGATGTACATCCTGTTCTTCCTGCTGCGCGACGGCGACCGCCTGGTGGTGCAGGTCAAGCAGGCCACGCCGCTCAACCACGACCACAAGCGCGCGCTGTTCAACAACCTGACCACGGCGATCCGCGCCACCGTCAAGGGCAACATCATCGTCGCCTCGGTGCAGGGTGCGCTCGGCGGCATCGCGTTCTGGTTCCTCGGCGTGCAGGGCGCGCTGCTGTGGGCGGTGCTGATGGCCTTCCTGTCGCTGCTGCCGGCGGTGGGTGCGGCGCTGATCTGGCTGCCGGTGGCGATCTATTTCATCCTGACCGGCTCGATCTGGGAGGGCGTGGGCCTGATCGCCTACGGCGTCATCGTGATCGGTCTGGTGGACAACATCCTGCGCCCGATGCTGGTTGGCAAGGATACGCAGCTGCCCGACTACATCGTGCTGATTTCCACCGTTGGCGGCATGGCGCTGCTGGGGCTGAACGGCTTCGTGATCGGGCCGGTGATTGCGGCCATGTGCATCACGCTGTGGGAAATGTTCTCGGCCGGCAACCAGAAGCACGAGGCCGACAAGCTGCATCGTCCCGAATAACGACCGCACCTCCGGGCTTGCCCACCTGTGCTGCCGATTATGGTAAACAGGGCTTTTTACCTGTCTTCATTGGGAGAAAGCATGGAAAAGCAACTTCAGGACGCCATCACGCAACTCAAGCATCTGTCCATGGAGCTGATGAAAGCGCACGCGACGCGCGACCCGATGGCCGCGCACGCCCTGCTCGGCAAGGCCATCCACCAGAGCAGGATGGAAGGCGTCGATCCGCAGCTGCTGGCAGAGGTCTATCAGCAGGTGTTCCCGGGACAGGCGATTCCGATGCCGCGTTCCGAATAAGCGTCGGCCTGCGCGACATTCGCCCCCTAACAGCCCGTCCGACTCCTGCGGCCGGGCTTTTTTGCATCAGGACCTGACAGGCAGGCCAGCGCCCGCCCGTTCCCCGCCCTTCTTCCGCTGTCGTCCTTCGCGCCGCCGGTTGTGCAGGTACAGGCACTGTCCCAGGATGGCCGCGCACAGCAGCAGACTGTTGGTCAGCACGAACACCAGATTGTCGACCAGGTAGCTGTAAATGACGAAGCCGGTAGACGCGCTGATCTGCCCGATGAACAGCCAGGACGACACGCCGGCGCTGCTGCGGCTCTTCCATTGTTTCCAGACTTGCGTCGATATTGTCAGCAACAACAGGCATGCGCTGATCCAGCCGATGATCTCGGTTCCCATTCGCTCTCCCGTAAAGTTGCGGCTACAGCACGCCCTTGCGCCGCCGGTCCGGCACCGACGCATGATGATGGCGTTGCCGCTCCTGTTCGGATGTCAGTGTGTCGGGCGGAGCGGGCAGGGTTTCGCCGCCGATTCGATTGTCGATGCCGGAATTGCCGTCGGCATGTCCCTGCTCGCCGCTTTCGTCGGGGCGGTCGTTGATACCGCCGTTGCGCTTGCTCATGGCTGCTCCCGCCGGCGCGACCAGCCGCGTCGCGCCGGCCTGCGTGACGGTCAGGCGGCGACGCCTTCGGTCAGCTCTTCCTTGCGCTCCATGAGCTGGACGCAGACGGCGTCCAGATCGAGCTTGGACTTGCGCACCTTGGGAAACATCTCTTCCTCTTCCTCGGTGACGTGGTGATTGACGTATTCGCTGAGCACCTTCACGGTGGCGTCGTACATCGGATCGTCGCCATCCATTGCCTCGATCTGCGCGATCAGGTCCTTGGCGCTCGCATGCTCGACCTCGGCCTCGTTGAACATGTCCTCGTCCTTGACCGCGGCGCGCGCGGCCGGATAGAAGATTTCTTCCTCGATCATGGCGTGGACGGTCAGTTCCTCGCAGATCTGGCGCGCCACTTCCACCTTGCCGTCGGTGTCGTCGGCCTTGGCGAGCTTTTCGAATTCCTTGAAGAGCTTTTTCACTTTCTTGTGGTCATCCATCAGCAGGGCAATGGCGTCTTGCCTGGCTGGCGATGATGCTGCTGGCTTGGTCTTTCTTGCGGTCATGATTGCCTCCTGAATGACATTGGTTGAAAAGGCAGCAACTGCCTTCGAAAGCAATGTAAGCCGGCTGCCGCCGCGCGCGTATCGGAAATCTGCATCATCTGTCGTAGGAATCGCACGCATGTGCATTCAGCGCCCGTGTCATTGCTGCGCATCAATGCCGGCAGCCCGGCAAATCTGCGACAATTCCGCCATGACGCATCCGACTTCTTCCACCCTGCCTGCAACGGCACCGTCCATGATCCATACGGCCTTCTACAAGTTCGTCCGCCTCGACGATGCCGACGCGGTGACAACGCGCCTGCGCGAACTGACGCAATCGCTGTTCGGCAGCATCCTGGTGGCGGAAGAAGGCATCAACGGCGTACTGGCCGGCAATCCGGCGGCGGTCGCCGCGTTCGAACAGGCGTTGCGCGAGGATGCGCTGTTCGCGGGACGCTTCGCCGACGTGCACTTCAAGCACAGCGCCTGCGACACGCCGCCGTTCGCGCGCATGAAGGTGCACCGCAAGTCGGAGATCGTGTTCCTCGGGGTGGACGATGTGGATGCCGTTGCGAAGAAGGGCATCGACGTGCCGCCAGCCGAGTGGCGCGAACTGATCGCGCAGGACGACGTGGTGGTGATCGACAACCGCAACAGCTTCGAATACCGGCTCGGCAAGTTCCATAACGCGATCGATCCGGGCGTCGATAATTTCCGCGACTTTCCCAGGTTCATCGAAGACAACGTTCCGCTCTGGAAGAGGGAAGGCAAGCGCGTGGCCATGTATTGCACGGGCGGCATCCGCTGCGAGAAGACCAGCGCCTGGATGCACGACCTGGGCGTGCCCGTCTATCAGCTCGAGGGCGGCATCCTCAACTATTTCGAGAAGATGCCGGATGCCGAGCGCGACTGGGAAGGCGAGTGCTTCGTCTTCGACAACCGCATCGCGCTCGACACCCACCTGCAGGAAACGCCGACCACGCCGGAAGACGTCTATGGCGGCGAACCCGCATGGGAATGGCGGCTGCAGCGTGCGCGCCGGCTCGAAGAAGACAGTGAGTAAGAACAAGGCATGAGCCGGCGGCAGGCAAGGCAGGCAATGCGGCCGCCGGATCGCGACGGCGTGGGCGCAAGCCGCGTGGTACTGCCGCCCGGCCCGTGGCGGTGCGTCGTCGATTTCATCAGCGAACGCTTCCCGGCCGTATCGGCCGCCGACTGGCGCATGCGCATGCAACAGGGCGACATCATCGACCGCGACGGACAGGCGGTCGCCCCCGATGCGCCGTACTGCGCCGGCACCGTCCTGTTCTATTACCGCCATCTTCCGGCCGAACCGCGCATTCCTTTCGAGGAATCCGTGCTGTATCAGGACGACTATCTGGTCGTCGCCGACAAACCGCACTTCCTGCCGGTCACGCCGTCCGGCCGCTACGTGCAGGAAACGCTGCTGGTGCGCCTCAAGCGCAGGCTCGGCATTCCGACCCTGACGCCGATGCACCGCATCGACCGCGAGACGGCGGGGCTGGTACTGTTCACGATCCGGCCGCCCACGCGCAATCTGTATCAGGGCCTGTTTCGCGACCGCAGTGTCGAGAAAATCTATGAGGCGATCGCACCGCTGCGTGCCGATCTCGCGCTGCCGACCGTCTATCGCAGCCGGCTGATCGAAAGTCCGGCTTTCATGCAGATGCAGGAAAGCGAAGGCGCGCCGAACAGCGAAACCATGATCGAACTGCTGGAAGCGCAGGACGCGCTCGGCCGCTATCGACTGTCGCCGGTCACCGGCCGCAAGCATCAGCTGCGCGCGCACATGGCGGCGCTCGGCATGCCGATCGTGGGCGACCGCATCTATCCGCGTCTGCTTCCGGAAGAAGGCGAACAACAGGATTTCCGCCATCCGCTGCAATTGCTCGCCAAATCCATCCGCTTCACCGACCCGATCTCGGGTCGTGTACTGGAATTCGAAAGCCGGCAAAGACTCTCGTGGCCGACATGAATATCGCGCCCATGCCGAACCGATTGACCTCTTCTTCCTTCCTTGCCATGCGCTTCCTGTTCCGCCGGATTCTGATTCTGTGCCTGTTGCTGCCGGCCATCGGCAGTGCCGCGCAACCGCTGCAACCTGACGGCGAGCGGCTGGATATCGGCAACCACATGGAGATCCTGCTCAACGCGGATGAGAACCTGACGCTCGAACAGGCCATGCAGGCAAGCGGCTGGCAACCGGACGGTGCCGATATTCTGCGGCAGACGCGGCGCGGAAGCGTCCTGTGGCTGAGATTCAGCATCGCGCCGCTGGCCTCCGGCAAGCAGGAGCGCTGGCTGGAAATACAGCGCCCGTCGGCGGCCGAGCAGCTTGCCTTCTATACCCCGGAAACGCTGCAGGTCTATTTGCCGCAGAGCGGTCCGTCGCCCCTGCCCATCGAGCACTATCGCAATGCCATCATCAAGCTCACGCTGTCGCCGGAGACTCCGCTGACGCTCTATCTGCGCGTTGACAACCGGCAGACCACCATCAAGCGCATCGTGCTGTGGGAAGCCGACGCCTTCGTCCAGGGCAGCATCACCGAAGAATGGCTGTGGGGGCTGCGCACCGGCATCAGCCTGCTGCTGGGACTGGTCAGCATCTGGTTCTACCGCGCCACGCGCGACGGCTTCTACCTGACCTTTTCGGCCTATCTGTTCTGCGCCGTGGTCGCCAATCTGGCCGCGGCCAGCCTGATCAGGAACATGCTCGGCGACGAGCATCTGGAAACGATCAACCAGATACGCTTCATCAGTACCGCGCTGCTGATCGCGACATGCATGCATTTCGTCCTGCGCTTCCTGGGTCTGACGATACGCTATCCCAGATTGACGCGGGCATTGCTGGTGCCCGTCTATGTAGTCGCCGCCTTTTCGATCGTCATTTCGCTGTGCGGATACTTCGCGCTCGCCATCACCATCATCGCGCACAGCTTCATGATCGCCGCGCCCATCTGCCTGCTGATCATCCTGGCGCACGCGGTGCGCGGCCACAACGAGATCCGGCTGCCCTTGCTGATATTGATCACCTACGGCGGGCTGGCGATCGTGATCCAGTTCCTCGCCAGCCAGGGCTATGTGCGCATCGCCCTGTTCGATTATTCGACGACCATCATGTCCACCATCTTGTGCCTGATGATCTTCCATTCGATCACCAAGCGGCATCAACGTCTGCGCGAAGCCAACGAAGCGGCGCAGCACAGAATTCTGCAGATGATGCGCGAGTCGGAGCGCGAACTCGAGCGCCAGGTCATGAACCGGACACAGGAAGTGATGATGGCGATGGAAGAAGTGGAAAAGGCGCTGTCGCAGGAACGGGCGGCGCAGGAAGAACAGAAACAGTTCATCGCCATGGTCTCGCATGAACTGCGCACACCATTGGCCATCATCGATGCCGCCGCACAGAACGTCGCGCGCGAGGAAAGCCATCTCTCGCCGAAGTCGATGCAGCGCATGGACAAGATCCGGCGCTCGACCGAACGCCTGTCTTCCCTGTTCGGCCAGTACCTGAACGGCGAGCGCCTGAAGATGTTCTCGCAGCCGGTCCGGCACGACAACGTCACCCTGCTGCCGATGCTGGAAGACACCGTCAACATGATGCGCTCGCTGACCGGCAGGCACAGCTTCCGCATCGACACCGAACAGGCGAGGATGCAGGTGCGCGCCGATGCCGACATCCTGCGGCTGGTGCTCGGCACGCTGGTCAACAATGCCATCAAGTACACGCCGGCCGGTACCACCATCGTGCTGCGCGCGGCATCGGTGGCAGAAGGCTGGCATATCGACATCGCGGACAACGGCCCCGGCATTCCGTCCGAAGAACGCGACGCCATCTTCAATCGCTACTATCGCGGCCGCGCCGCCGGCAACCAGGCCGGCACCGGGCTTGGACTCGCACTGGCGCGGCATCTGATCGAACGCCACGGCGGCACGCTGATCCTGCTGGAAACGACGGAACCCGGCGCCACCTTCCGCATCTTCCTGCCGGCCTGATCGCGCGCATGAAAAAAGCCGGCACAAGCCGGCTTTTTCATCGAAGGTCCGCCTGCCTCAGGCAACCTGTCGCAGGCGCAGTTGCGCCTGCACCACTTCCTCTTCCGGCAGCAGATCGCGCAGCCATTGCGGATGCGCTTCCGCCGAGGTCCACACGGCCAGATGCAGTTGCGACAGAAATGCCGGATCGGTCAGCAGCTTGTTCTTCTGCGCATCGGGCAGACCGGCAGGCCCCTTCACGAGCGCGGTGCGCACCATCTCCTCGCGCAGTTTCAGCGCACGCGCCGAACGGCGCGGGTGACGAATGCCGGTGGCGCAGACCAGGCCGTTGAACTGCGGTTCGACCACGGCCTGGATGAAGTCCGGCTGCAGCGGCGTCTCCCGCACGTGGCGCACGGTTTCCTGCAGTTCGACCGGCGGCACGTCCTCTTCCGGAATCAGGAACAGCTTGGCGCGGCGGAAGCGCAGACCGTTGGAGACCTTGCTCGAATAGATCGAGACCGGAATCGCCACCACCAGCGAACCGACGATGGGCAGCAGCCACGGCAGGAAGGCCGGATTGAGCCAGAAGATCGCGCCGCCCCAGGCCAGACCGAGCAGCGTCTGGTAACCGTGGTAGCGGATCGCCTCGCCCGGCGTGGTTTCGGAATCCTCGCGCGACGGCGACTTCCAGCGCAGCGCCCAGCCCATGAAGGCGGCGATCACGAAGTGGGTGTGGAACAGCATGCGCACCGGCGCCAGCAGCATCGAGAACAGCATTTCGATGAACATGCTGACGAACAGGCGGAAGCGGCCGCCGAAGTGCTTGGCGCCCTGGAAGCAGATCAGGATCACGCTCAGCAGCTTGGGCAGGAACAGCAGCACGATGGTGGCGCTGAACAGGGCCATCGCCTTTTCCGGATGCCATTGCGGCCATTTGGGAAACAGCTGCCACGGCTCAGTGAAGTAGGCGGGCTCGACCAGCGTGTGCTGCGCCAGCAGCGCCGTCGACAGGATCAGGAACAGGAACCACAGCGGCGCCGACAGGTAGGCCAGCACGCCGGTGACGAACACTGCGCGATGCACCGAATGCATGCCGCGCGCCATGAACAGGCGGAAGTTCATCAGGTTGCCCTGGCACCAGCGGCGGTCGCGCTTCAATTCGTCGAGCAGGTTGGGCGGCATTTCCTCGTAGCTGCCGTCGAGATCGTAGGCGATCCAGACCTTCCAGCCGGCACGGCGCATCAGCGCGGCCTCGATGAAGTCGTGCGACAGGATCTCGCCCGAGAAGGTGCCCTTGCCCGGCAGCAGCGCCAGCCCGCAATGGCGGATGAACGGCACCATGCGGATGATCGCGTTGTGGCCCCAGTAATGCGATTCGCCGAGTTGCCAGTAATGCAGGCCGGCAGTGAACAGCGGACCGTAGACGCGCGTCGAGAACTGCTGGATGCGCGCATAGAGCGTATCGCGACCGGCCGCGCGCGGCGCGGTCTGGATGATGCCGGCATCGGGATTGGCTTCCATCGCCTGCACCATCTTGGTCAGGCAGTCGCCGCTCATCACACTGTCGGCGTCGAGCACCACCATGTAGCGGTACTGGCTGCCCCAGCGGCGGCAGAAATCGTCGATGTTGCCGCTCTTGCGACGCACGCGGCGCTGGCGGCGGCGATAGAAGATATGTCCGAAACCGTCGACCGCGTTGCACAGCCTGTTCCAGGCCGCGACTTCGGCGGCAGCGGTGTCGCTGCCGTTGGTGTCGCTCAACACATAGAAGTCGAAACGGTCGAGCTGGCCGGTCCTGGCGACCGACTCGTAAGTGGCACGCAGGCCGGCGAACACGCGCGTGACATCCTCGTTGCAAATCGGCATGACGATCGCGGTACGCGCCGCCGGATCGATGGCGCCGCCGGTGGTCACGTCGCGCGTGATAAGGAACGGGTCCTTGCCGCGCGCCAGCAGCAGGAAGCCGGTCATCGCGGTCCAGAAGCCGGCCGACACCCAGCAGAACAGCAATGCGAACAAACCAAGGATCGCCATCTCGAGCGGTTCGCTGCCCTGGTAAGGCAGCACGCGGCTCATGAAATAGGTCGCCATCGCGGTCTGCCCCAGCATCAGGAACAGCAGCACCAGCCGGCGCGCGCCGCCGCCGGTCTTGCCGGGCGGCGGCAGATCGCCGTCTTCCGAGGCTTCAGTTTCCTCGGCCTGCGCCTGCTTGCGGCTGAACATCGATTGCCACCAGCGCACCAGCGGGTTCAGCGAGCCCCACGGATGCGGCACCATCGAGGCGCGGTGGATCGGCGGCGCCACGCACAGCGAGGCAGCACCGGCGGCATCGGCCACCAGCCTGCCGTGTTCGTCGCACCAGCCGGCATCCTGCTCGACCGCCAGCTGCGCACGTGCGATCGCCGAGGCGTGTGCGGGATTGTCGCCGGCATGGCCGCCGGCCAGGATGCGATGCAGTGCCGCCATCGCGGCCTGCTCGTCGGCCGCTGCCGGCAGTTCGTTCGCAAGGAGGGTATCGATCTGGCGGCGCGTGGCAGCGGGCAGTGCCAGGCGATCGAGATAGCGCTTACACAGAGCGGGAATGGATGCGCTCTTCATCAATCCGCCGGCAGAATGTAGCTCCACGTTTCGGACAACGTGGCGTTTTCATCTTGCAGGAAGCCGCGCAGTTCGACCGGCTTGGTGTCATCCACGCGTCGTACACGCACCGTGCCGCGCCAGCCGCCGGTCTTCGGATTCGGATAGGCATGCGACTCGACGATCTGGCCGTTGGCATCGGCCGACACGCGCAGGCCGACCTTGGCATCGGCCTTCATCTTCTTCAGCGCGGGTCCGTCGAAATCGACGAACAGACCGATCGTGTTGTCCGGCTTGCGGATGTAGCCATGGCCGCGGCGCGTCTGCGTCACCCATGCCAGCGGCGGACGCTGCTGCGCTTCCTTGCCCCAGCTCAGCTTGTAGTCGAAATTGATCGGCTGGCCCGGCTTGGGCAGTTGATCCGGAATCCAGAAGGCGACGATGTTGTCGTTGAACTCGTCGGGCGTCGGAATCTGGATCAGCTCGACGCGGCCCGCGCCCCACTTGCCGACCGGCTCGACCCAGGCGCTCGGACGTGTCTCGTAGCGCGCCTCGAGGTCTTCGTAGCTGCTGAATTTTTCATCGCGCTGCATCAGGCCGAAACCGGTCGGATTGCTGAGCGAATAGGACGTGACCAGCAGGCGCTTGGGATTGACCAGCGGGCGCCAGATCCATTCGCCGGTACCGGACGCGATCGACAGGCCGTCGGAATCATGCACCTCGGGACGATAGTCCTCGACCGCCGCGCGCTGGTTCTCGCCGAAGAAATACATGCTGGTCAGCGGCGCGATGCCGAGCTTGGTCACGTTCTCGCGCAGATAGAGCTGCGACTTGACCTCGGTCACGGTCGGATCGCCCGGCTTGATGACGTAGCGGTAGGCGCCGGTCACACGCTTGGAATCGAGCAGCGCATAGATCGTGATCTGCTTGCTGCGCGCAGTCGGACGCTCGATCCAGAATTCGGTGAAGCGCGGGAATTCCTCGCCCGAGTTGAGCGCGGTATCGACCGCCAGGCCGCGTGCCGACAGCCCGTAGGTCTGGTCCTTGCCGACGCCGCGCAGATAGCTGGCGCCGAGGAACACCATGACCTCGTCCTTGTACTTCGCCGTGTTGATCGGGTAATGCACGCGGAAGCCGGCAAAGCCCATGCTGCGCATCTCGGAGGTATTGATCTTGTTGTTGCCGTAATCGAAGTTGCGCGGGTCGAACGGGATCGGGCGTGCGCGGTTGGCGACGATCTCGTTGATCTTCACCTGATGCGCGTACTGGCGCCCCTGATGGAAGAAGCTCAGTTCGAACGGCAGGTTCTGCGCGCGCCAGTGCGATTTCTCGAGCTTGTAGCGGATGTCGCGGTATTCGTCGTAGTCGAGGTTGGCCAGTCCCTTCGGCAGCTTGACCTGCGGTTCCTTGTAGGCCGTCTTCGACAATTGCTGCGCGCGCTTGGCGACGTCGTTGAAATCGAATGCGAGGGAAGGAATGCAGGGAAGAAGAGTCAGCGCAAAAACCAGGGCGCGAGGATGAAGCCGTACCAATTTAAAAACATTCACGAACATGATTTCCAATCAAAGGCATTGCCAGCCGCCTGTCGAATGCGACAGAAGCCGGTTGCCATTTCGAAGGCCGTTGCCAGCGGAATGCATGGAGACGTGCGGCATGCGCAGTGCATCTCCATCGGTCGCGCCGTTCTGCAAACGGCTCGGTTATTAATTGCCAAGCAAGATTACCGGATTTTACATGGAGTCCCGCGCCCGTTGCCTCGAACACACCGGCAGGGGCGGAGAAAAGCGGGTATCAGGCCGGCCTTGGGGCAATTGCCGGGGAAACTGCCCCTGCCTGAGAGGAAATGGATTGAAAACCGGCAAAAAGGTTCCTCATGAGAAGAAAAAGCCGGCGACTGCAGCCGATGCCGATTCACGGCCCGCGTACCTCTGCTTTCCATCCACTCCCGGCTGCCGGCTGCTGCGTGCGATGCGCGCGATATGGCCGCGTCAATCCTCTGTCATGAAGAGGGTTTTTTCTTTTGCTACCATGGTCCGCGACTGCTGCTGCACTGTGGTCCGCGCATGCAAATGCGTGATTTCGTACAGAGACGATTCGCGCGGGCCGGGGATACTGGCCTTCTATTGACCTGAATCGCGCTCGCGGTTCAAGCAAAGGATAGTTGGCACATGACGAACCAGAAGTGGCCCGAACAGATCTGGCTGGTGCGGCACGGACAGAGCTCCGGCAACGTGGCGCGCGAAGTGGCCGAAACCGGCGGCTTTGCGATCATCGACATCGCCGAGCGCGACATCGACGTGCCGCTGTCCGAACTTGGCGAACAGCAGGCCCGCGCGCTCGGCCACTGGTTCGGCAATCTCGCGCCCGAACACAAGCCGACGGTGGTGCTGTCGTCGCCCTACCTGCGCGCGCGGCACACGGCGCAGCTGATCCTCGAAGGCATCGGCGACAACGATCCGCCACACACCTTCATCAACGACGAGCGTCTGCGCGAAAAGGAGTTCGGCATCCTCGATCGCCTGACGCAACTCGGCATCGCGCGCCATCATCCCGAACTCTACGAACAGCGCCAGCACGTCGGCAAGTTCTACTTCCGTCCGCCCGGCGGCGAAAGCTGGTGCGACGTGATCCTGCGCCTGCGCAATGCGCTCGACACCATCACGCGCGAATATCCGGGCGAGCGCGTGCTGATCGTCTGCCACCAGGTGATCGTGCACTGCTTCCGCTACCTGCTCGAACACATGGACGAGAGCAAGATCCTCGGCATCGACCGCGCCAGCGACGTGCCCAACTGCTCTGTCACCTCGTACCGCTACAACCCCAACATCGGCAAGTTCGGCCAGCTCGAACTGCGCATGACCAACTTCGTCGCACCGCTGCTCGAAGCCGGTGCCGCCATCACCGACGCGCCCGACAAGACCGGCGCCCCCAAACCCTGATACCCATGGCCGCCATCGACTCCGCCGTCACCACGCTCGACGCCGACCTGCTGCAGGCATGGCCGCTGCCCATGCCGTCGCCCGACGGTGACAAGGAAGAACGCGGCCATGTGCTGGTGATCGGCGGCTCGCGCCAGATGCCGGGCGCGGTGATCCTGGCCGCTACCGCCGCGCTGCGCGCCGGCGCCGGCAAGCTGTCGGTGGCGACCGGACAAAGCGTGGCGCAGTTGGTGGCCTCGGCCCTGCCCGAGTCGCGCGTGATCGGCCTGCCGGAAACCGACGGCGGCGGCATTCCCGCGCACTGCGTCGATCTCTTCGAGCCGCTGGCGCGCCGCAATCTCGATGCCATCCTGATCGGTCCCGGCATGCAGGACGAGAATGCGGTCTGCACCTTCGTGCGCGCGCTGCTACCGCAGTTTCCCGACGCGAAGATCGTGCTCGACGCCTGTGCCATGGCCGTGGTGCGCGGCAGCCAGGCCTACCAGGAAGATGGCGAGAACACCGGTCCCACGCGTCTGATCCTGACGCCGCACGCGGGCGAGATGGCACGCCTGCTCGGCGACGACAAGCAAACCGTGCGCGCCGATCCGCACGGCGCGGCGCGCGACGCCGCAAAGAACTGGAACGCGGTGGTGGCGCTGAAGGGCGCGACCACCTGCATCGCCGCGCCGTCCGGCCAGAACTGGGAGCATGCGGGCGACAACATCGGCCTCGCCAGCTCGGGTTCCGGCGACGTGCTGGCCGGCATCATCGCCGGCCTCGCCGCGCGCGGCGCCAGCGTCGAACAGGCCGCGGCCTGCGGCGTGATGCTGCACGCGCAGGCGGGACGGCGGCTGGCGCAGCGCATCGGACCGCTCGGCTTCCTCGCGCGCGAGATCGCCGACGAGGTACCGGCCGCGCTCGCTTCCCTGGGGTCGCGCACAGCATGAAGCACACTTGCACAAACGCGCACAGGTGGTACGCTGCGCGCATGAAGAACAACAGGCAGTCCATGCCGCGAAAGGTCCGCACCCGATGAACGACGATTCCCTGCCGAAGAAAGCCTGGCTGCTGACGCGCGATGCGGTCATGGCATGGCTAGACGACTTTGCGCCGAGCATGGGCGCGGCGCTCGCCTACTACACCGTCTTCTCGCTGGCGCCGATGCTGGTGATCGTGATTGCGATCGCCGGCTTCTTCTTCGGCCACGATGCGGCCCAGGGCGAGATCGTCGCACAGCTGCGCGACATCGTCGGCGTCACCGCCGCCAGCGCCGTCGAAGGATTGCTCAGGTCGGCCAGCGAACCGGGCAAGGGCATCGTCGCCGCCACGCTCGGCATCGTCACGCTGACCATCGGCGCCACCGCCGTCTTCGCCGAACTGCAGAGTTCGCTCGACCGCATCTGGAAAATTCCGCCCGAAGCAAAAGGCGGCATCATGGGCATGCTGCGCAAGCGCCTGCTGTCGTTCGGCATGGTGATGGGTCTGGGCTTCATGCTGCTCATCTCGCTTATCCTGAGCGCGGTGCTGGCGGCACTCGGCACCTGGTGGAGCAGCATGCTCGGCGGCTGGACCATCGTGCTCGAAGGCTTGAACGTGGCGATCTCGTTCGGCGTCGTGACCGGCCTGTTCGCCATCATTTACAAGTTCATGCCGCGCGCTTCCATCCCGTGGCGCGACGTCTGGATCGGCGCCATCGTCACCGCGCTGCTGTTCACGATCGGCAAGTTCCTGATCGGACTCTACCTCGGCAAGGCCTCGATCGGCTCCAGTTTCGGCGCGGCCGGCTCGCTGGTAGTACTGCTGGCGTGGGTCTATTATTCGGCGCAGATCTTCCTGTTCGGCGCCGAATTCACGCGCGTGTTCGCGCTGCGCTACGGCTCGCTGGCGCGCATGAAGCAGGAAGTCGAGGAGAATGGCGACCCGTTTGCAGACAAAACGCTGAACGGCACAACGACGGCCGGCAATCCGCCGGCCTGATTTCCGCGAACGCCACTGCCTGCAGCACCGCTTGACTGCCTCGTCCGCTTCCGCCGCCGCTGTCCGCCCTCGCCTGGCCCGCATCGACGCGCTGCGCGGGCTCGCCGTGTTCGGCATCCTGTTCGTCAACGTCTGGTCGCACGTCTGGGGATTCCAGCCGCTGCGCTATGGCGTGCTGCCGCCGGATGCCACGCTGGCCGACATGCTGTCGCTGGCTCTGACCGCGCTGCTGGCAGAACAGAAGTTCTATCCGGTATTCGCCTTCCTGTTCGGCGCCAGCGCGGTGCTGATCACGCGCGCCATCCGCCGCCGCAGCGGACGATGGGACGAGGCGCGCCGGCTTTACCGGCGCCGCCTGCTCTGGCTGCTGGCCTGCGGCGTGCTGCACGGCACGCTGATCTGGTTCGGCGACATCCTGACACTCTACGGCCTGCTCGGCTGCGTGGTGCTGCTCGGCATCGTCGGCGTGCGCGCCCGCACCCTGCTGCTGCATCTGCGGCTGTGGCTGCTGGCGTTCTTCGCATTGCTAGGCGTCGGACTGTGGCTGAGCCTGCAACCCTTGAGCGGTGACGAACAGGCCGCACTGGCGCTGGCCGCGGTCGATGGCGTGGAAGCCTCGCGCCAAATCCTGACGCAGGGCGACTGGCTCGCGATCGCGCAGTTGCGGCTGCAGGATTACCTGACCATGACCGCGCAATCGCTGCTGATCGTGCCGCAGGTCGCCGTGCTGTTCCTGCTCGGCGCATGGTCGGTGCGGCGCGGCTGGCTCACGCGGCCGTGGCGGCACCGCATGCTGTGGCGGCGCACCTTCTGGATCGGATTGACGGTCGGCCTGCCCTTCAACCTGGCATGGGCGACGATGCGCCTGCTGGAAGCCATCGATCCGCTGCACCCGTGGCCGTGGACTTACATCCTGTTCGCTACGCTGCCGCTCGGCGGCATGCTGCTGGCGGCAAGCTATGTCGCGCTTTTCATGCTGGCCGACGGCGGCCCGATGCGCGCGGTGCAAGGCTGGCTGGCGCCGGTCGGCCGCATGGCGCTGACGAACTACCTGCTGCAATCGCTGCTGTGCGCGGCGCTGCTGCAGGGCTTCGGCTTCGGTCTCGGCGCCACCTTGCCGCCGACCGGCTGAATGGCGCTGGCCGGCGCGATCGTGGCGGCGCAATCCTTGTGGAGCCGCTGGTGGCTGGCGCGTCACGCCAACGGGCCGATCGAAGGCTGGCAGCGACGCTGGCTGGCGAAAAGTTCCTAACGCACCAGGTCCAGCCATGCCTGCGCCGTCTGCGGCAGGCGGCCGCCGCGGCGCCAGATCATGGCGATGGTCCATTCCAGTGCCGCATCGTCGAGCGCGATGCGGCGCACACGCGGGTGCGAGCGCTGGCGCGCGATCAGGCGCGGCATGAAGGCCACGCCCATGCCGACCGCGATCAGCTCGACGATGAAATCGATCTGGCTGCTGTTGACCGCCACCCGCGGCGCGAAGCCCTGGCGATGGCAGGCATCCAAAATCACCTGGTTCAACGCGAAGCTCGACTCGAACAGCACGAAGGGCGTGTCGGCCAGCTCGCGCAGCGAGACCTGCTTCTGCTTCGCCAGCGGATGCGCGAGGTTGACCAGCGCGTCGACCGGCTCGGTGCGCACCGGCTTCCATTCGAACTGTTCCTCGTCGACCGGCAACATGGCGGCTGCCAGGTCGAGCTCGCCCGACAGCACCATGTCGCGCAGCGTGCGGCCGCCGCGCTCGACCAGGCTAATGTCGATCTGCGGGTACTTGGCGCGGTAGCGCGCCAGCAGCGGCGCGAACAGGATGTCGCTGCCGACCGGCGGCAGGCCGATGCGCAAGGTGCCGCGCCGCATGCCGCGCAGCGCGTCGAGCTCGTCGACCAGGCTGTCGGCGGCGGCCAGCATGGCCTGCGCGCGCTCGTGGACGATCACGCCGGCCTCGGTCAGCACGCTGCGATGGCCGATGCGGTCGAGCAGCTGGCAGCCGAGTTCTTCCTCCAGCGACTTGACTGCCTTGCTGACGTTCGACTGCGTGGTGAACAGCGTGCGCGCAGCCGGCGAAAAGCCGCCCTGCCGGACCACCTCGACGAAGGCACGCAGGGTGCGCAGCTCCATGACATTCCTTTCAGGAATGGTTGTTATGAAAACGATTCATTTTATAGATGGGAGCGCGCGGCGTAAACTGGCTGCAGCAAAGGGCCCTCCCCCAAAGGGAATGCTCGCAAAGGATGACCCCACAAGGGATAGCCAAGGAGTTCGCCATGTCCATCGCCAGAATCCATGTTCCACTGCGCCGCCGCCTGCGCACCAGCCTGCTGTGGCAAGCCGCCTTGCTGGCCGCGGCGTGGCAGGCCGGCCAGCTCATCGTGCGTCTTGCCGGCCTGCCGGTGCCCGGCAGCATCGTCGGCATGGGACTGATGCTGGCGCTGCTGCTGAGCGGCTGGCTGCGGCTGCCGGCGGTCAAGAAGGGGTCGGATTTCCTGCTGGCGCAGATGCTGCTGTTCTTCGTGCCGGCCGTGCTGGCGGTGATGAATCATCCGGAATTTCTCGGCTGGACCGGCCTCAAGCTGTTGTTGGCGATCCTGGCCGGCACGCTGATCGTGATGGCGAGCACGGCGTGGACGGTGGAACTGTGCTTCCGCTGGCGGCAGCGGCGCGAGGCCGCGCAATGATCGCCATCGACTGGGCCAATCCGCTGGTGGCGACGCCGGTGTGGTCGGTCGCCACCATCGTCCTCTACCTGGGCGCGCAGCGCCTGTATCGCCGCTGGCCGCGCTGGTGGCTGTCGCCGCTGCTGATCACGCCGCTGCCGCTGATCGCCGCCGCCTGCCTGCTGCGCGTCAGCTATGGCGACTACATTCTCGGCACGCACTGGCTGGTGGCACTGCTGGGGCCGGCCACGGTCGCCTTCGCGGTGCCGATCTACGAGCAGCGCGCGCTGATCCGCCGCCACTGGCCGGTGCTGCTGATCGGCGTGCTGGCCGGCAGCGTGGCCGCGATCGCCTCCGGCTGGCTGCTCGCCAGCGTCTTCCATTTCGACGCCGCCCTGCGCGAAAGCCTGCTGCCGCGCTCGATGACGACGCCGTTCGCGATGGAAGTCTCGGGCACCATCGGCGGCATTCCGGAACTGACGGCGGTGTTCGTGGTGGTGACCGGCGTAGCCGGCGCGGCGCTCGGCGACATCGTGATCGCCTGCCTGCCGCTGCGCTCGGCGCTCGCGCGCGGCGCGCTGTTCGGCATGGGCGCACACGGCGCCGGCGTGGCGCGCGCACGCGAGGTCGGCACCGAGGAAGGCGCGGTGGCCGGGCTCATCATGGTGATGGTCGGCGTGGTCAACGTGCTCGGCAGCGCGCTGTTCATGCACCTGCTGCGCCAGTAAACTGCGGCATCAGGCCGGCAGCAAGGCCTTGCCGGCGATGCGGCCTTCCTGCCGTCTGCTGCGCCGCCATGCGACGCTACCCATCACGGCCAGTCCGCCCAGCATCATCAGATACGTCTGCGGTTCGGGCACGGCCGAGACAGCCGCGACCGACCAGTTGCCGGGCAGGGAATCGCTGCGATAGGTGACTTGCGCCGGGCCGAGTTCCACATAACCCCAGCCGCGATCGAGGTAGAGGATGGTGTCGTAGCGGAAGGTGCTGCAGTTGCAGGTGTCGGCGCCGAAGACCGAGCCCAGCGTGATGCGCGGATCGAAGGGCGGCACCGGCACCGATTCCGTCAGCAGCAGGTTGAAGTTCCAGCCCGCAATGCTGCGGTCGGGATTGATGGTCACCGTGTTGCCGCTGCCGGCCACGGCCGGCGCGCTGGCGAAATGCTGATCGACAGTCGATGCGCCGCTGGCCGGCAGCGTCAGCGTGATCGGTTGCGACGACGACAGCCAGCTTTCCCTCACCGCGAACGAGAACGAGAAGCCGGGCGTGGTCGGCATGCCGTATTCGTCCGGCACACCGTACAGGTACGACGAGATCCGCTCCATCTCGCCGCTGGTGTAGGTATAGACCAGATCGGCCCTGGCGGCGCCGGACGCAGTCAGCATGCCGGCTGCCAATGCGAGCGTGGTGTGCCATTGGATGTTCATGATGCCTCCGATTCGGATACGCGCATGCGCAATCGAAGCATTGTCGAAATTACATCATCCGGCAATCGGAACCTGAAAAAGCGTGGCGTAAAACAGACCAATTCCCTGGCGTCAATTTCCCCGCGCCAATTTCGTCGCCATTTCTGCGTTCCTACGGCACGTCGTTCAGATGGCAGGCCGAGAAATGGCGCGGCGCGACTTCCTTCAGCGGCGGCTGTTCGTCGCGGCAGCGCGGCATCGCGTGCGGGCAGCGCGGATGGAAATGGCAGCCCGAGGGCGGATGCAGCGGCGAGGGAATCTCGCCCTTGACGGCGTGGAAGGCGACCTTCCGCGCTTCCAGCTTCGGCGCCGAGGCCAGCAGCGCGACCGTGTAGGGATGGTTGGGCTGCGCGAACAGCGCGTCGGTCGGCGCCGATTCGACGATGCGGCCCAGGTACATGATCAGCACACGGTCCGAGATGTGGCGCACCACCCCGAGGTCGTGGCTGATGAACAGATAGGTCAGCGCCAGTTCGTCGCGCAGGCGCATGAAGAGATTGAGCACCTGCGCCTGGATCGAGACGTCGAGCGCCGCCACCGCCTCGTCGCAGACCAGCAGTTCGGGATTGACCGCCAGGGCGCGCGCAATGCCGATGCGCGCACGCTGCCCGCCGGAAAACTGGTGCGGAAAACGGCGCGCCACCGAAGGATCGAGGCCCACCTTCTGCAGCAGCGACGCCACCAGTTCGTCGCGCTCGCCGGCCGCCGCCATGCCATGCACCACGGGCGCCTCGCCGATGATGTCGCGCACGCGCAGGCGCGGATTCAGCGAGGCGTACGGGTCCTGGAAGATCATCTGCATGCCGAGCTGCGCCCTGCGCCGCTGCGCCGCATTCAACTGCGCGAGGTCTTCGCCCTTCCACTCGCGCACGCCCGACGACAGCGTATGCAGGCCGACCGCCATGCGGCCCAGCGTCGATTTGCCGCAGCCGGATTCGCCAACCAGCCCGACCACCTCGCCGGCGTGGATGCCCAGCGTCGCCTCGTCAACCGCGTGCACCGTCTGCGGCGCGCGTTGCGCGCCGAACAGGTTGGCGATGCGCGACGCCGCATCCAGCGGACGCGCAAAGCGCTTGGAGACCTTGTGCAGCGACAGCAGTGGCTTGCGCTCGTCAGCCATCACTGCCCTCCTCATGGATAACCGCCCCCCGCATTGCCGCTTCGTGCAGCGGATGGAAGCAGCGCCAGGTGCGCCCCGCAGCGTCATCCTGCGACAGCGGCGGGGTCGTCGCGCAGATGTCGGTCGCGTGTGCGCAGCGCGTGCGGAAGGCGCAGCCCGACGGCAGGTTCAGGAGCGACGGCGTGCTGCCGGCAATCTGATGCAGCGGTGCGCCGCGCCGGTTGCGCGACGGCGACGAGGCGATCAGGCCCTGCGTATAGGGATGGCGCGGCGTCTCGATCACCCGCTGCACGCTGCCGCTCTCGACCACGCGGCCCGCGTACATTACGCACAGCTCGTCGGCCAGTCCGGCCACTACCGACAGGTCGTGCGTGATCCAGATCAGCGCAGTGTCCGATTCGCGGCACAGCGTCTGCATCTCGTGCAGGATCTGGCCCTGGATCGTGACGTCGAGCGCGGTGGTCGGTTCGTCGCAGATGATGAGGTCGGGCTTGTTGAGCAGTGCGATCGCGATCGCCACGCGCTGCCGCATGCCGCCAGAGAACTGGTGCGGATACGATGTCAGCCGCTCGTCGGGCGCGGCGATGCCGACGCGCACCAGGGCTTCGCGCGCCAGTGCCAGCGCCTCGCCGCGCGAGACGTTGCGATGCGCGCGCACCGCCTCGATCATCTGCGTGTCGATGCGCAGCACCGGGTTGAGCGTCATCATGGGGTCCTGGAAGATCATGGCGATGCGGTCGCCGCGCACGCGCCGCATCTGCTCGGGCGATTTTTCCAGCAGGTCTTCACCGTGCAGCAGCACGCGCCCGCCGACGATGCGGCCCGGCGCATCGATCAGACGCATGATCGAATAGGCCGTCATCGACTTGCCCGAACCCGATTCGCCGACGATGCCGAGCACGCGGCCGCGCCCGACCGAAAACGACACGTCATCCACCGCGCGCACCACGCCGTCGCGCGCGGCGAAGTGCATCTGCAGGTTCTGCACCTCGAGCACCGGGGGAACGGTTGGCCGGCTCATTGCGTCTGCAGCCTCGGGTTGAGCACGTCGCGCAACTGGTCGGCCACCAGGTTGATCGCCACCACGGTCAGCAGCAGCACCAGCCCCGGAAACAGACTGATCCAGTACTTGCCGGACATCATGTAGTCGAAGCCGTTGGCGATCAGCAGGCCCAGCGACGGCTCGGTCACCGGCAGGCCGAGGCCGAGGAAGGACAGCGTGGCTTCCAGCGAGATGGCCGACGCCACCTGCAGGGCCGCGATCACGATCAGCGGCGGCAGACAGTTCGGCAGCAGGTGCCGGAACACGATGCGCAGCGGCGACAGGCCGAGCCCGCTGGCGGCCTCGATGTACTCGCGGCCGCGCTCGACCAGCGCCGCGCTGCGTGCGGTGCGCGCGTAATACGCCCATTGCACGGCCACCAGCGCAATGATGATCTTGCCGACGCCGGGGCCGCTCAGGGCCAGCAGGATCAGCGCCACCAGAATCGGCGGGAACGACAGTTGAATGTCGGCGATGCGCATGATGAGCGCATCGATGCGGCCGCCGAAGTAGCCGGCCAGCAGTCCCAGCGTCAGGCCCAGCGCGAGCGCGATCACCGTGCTCGACAGCCCGACCAGGATCGAGATGCGCAAGCCGTACAGGATGGCGGACAGCATGTCGCGCCCCTGCTCGTCGGTGCCGAGCAGATAGGTCATGCCGCTTTCCATCGCCTGCTGCCCCGGCTCCAGCCGCGAATCCATGATGTCGATCTGCGACAGGTCGTAGGGATTCTGCGGTGCGATCAGCGGCGCGAACACGGCGGCCAGCACCAGCGCGAGCAGTAGCACGGTGCCGAACAGCGCGACCCGGCTTGCGAAGTAGTCGCGCACGAAGCGGCGCCACGGCGTGTCGGCAGCCGCCGCGGTCGCAGCGTTCTCAATGTGCGCGTTCAGCGGCGCCGTCATGCGCGCGCTCCCTGCGCATCCGACAGCCGCACGCGCGGGTCGAGCAGCGAATACGCGATATCGACCAGCAGGTTGATGAAGACGAACAGCACCACGATCAGCATCAGGTAGGCGACGATCACGGGCCGGTCCAGCACGCGGATCGAATCGATGATGAGCTTGCCCATGCCGGGCCAGGCGAAGATGGTTTCGGTCACGATCGCGAATGCGATGATGGAGCCGAACTGCAGCGCGATCACGGTCACCACCGGGATCAGGATGTTCTTCAGCACGTGCACGCCGACGATGCGGCGGTTGCGCAAGCCCTTGGCGCGCGCGAAGCGCACGTAATCCTGCAGCAGCGCTTCCTGCGCGCCGGCACGCACCAGCCGGATTACGAGCGCGATGTTGAACAGTGCAAGGTTGAAGGCCGGCAGCAGCAGGTGCTTGAGGCCGTCCGCCGTCAGGAAGCTCAGCGGCACGCCAAGCACCGCCACCGTCTCGCCGCGCCCGCTGGCCGGCAGCCAGCCGAGCTGCACGCCGAAGATCAGGATCAGCATCAGCCCGACCCAGAAGGTCGGCAGCGAAAAGCCGAGGATGGACACGGTCATGATGCTGCGGCCCAGCCAGCCGTTCGGCCGCAGCCCGGCCAGCAGGCCGAGCGGAATGCCGAGCGCGATCGCGATCACGATGGCCGCCAGCGCCAGTTCCAGCGTGGCCGGCAGACGCTCGAGGATCAGGTCCAGCGCCGGCGTGCCGAAGGCGAACGAGCGGCCGAGGTCGCCGGCCAGCGCATTCTGCATGAACAGGAAATACTGCCGCCACAGCGGCTGGTCGAGACCGAAGGCGGCGACGATGCGCGCACGTTCGACCTGGTCGGCGTCGGGACTCAGCAGGATGTCGATCGGATTGCCGATCAGGTGAATGCCGACGAACACCAGCAGCGACATGACCAGCAGCACGAGCGCGCTTTGCAGCAGACGGCGGATCAGGAAATCGAGCATGCGTGTTCCTCGTTCAGCACGGCGCAGCCATCTTCATCGCACGCATCGACGCCATACGACTCATTCGGGACTGAACTGATGCGCAAACGTGAACTCGTCGGTGCGCGCCGTGTATTTGATCCCCTTGCGCATGGCCCAGGTCGCGTACTGATGATGCAGCGGGATCACCGCATGGTCGCCGAGCGCAAGCGCCGCCGCCTGCTTGGCGAAACCGTCGCGCTTGCTCTGGTCAACCGAGCCCAGCGACGACACGATCAGTTTATCGACTGCCGGATTGCTGTACTTGCCCCAGTTCCAGGTGCCCCAGCCGGTCGCCTGATTCGGCGTGCCGACCAGCGTGCGCAGGCCGAAGTCGCCGGCCAGCGTGCCCCAGCCCAGCAGCGCCATGCTGAATTCGCCATTGCGCGCCTTGCCGAAATAGACCGACAGCGGCATGGTCTGCACCTTGGTCTGGATGCCGATACGGTTCAGGAATTGCGCAACCGTCTGCACCACCTGCTCGTCGTTGATGTAACGGTCGTTGGGACCGTGGATGGTCAGCGCGAAGCCGTCCGGGTAGCCGGCCTCGGCCAGCAGTTTCCTGGCGGCTGCCGGATCGTAGGCATCGACCTTGAGCGCAGCGTTGTAGCCGACCAGCCCCGGCGCCACGATGTTGGACGCCGGCACCGCCAGTCCTTCCATCGTGCGCTCGACCAGCGCCTTGCGGTTGATCGCCAGCGAGATCGCCTTGCGCACGCGCGCGTCGTGCAGCGGATTCTTTGCCAGCGGCTTGCCGGCCTTGTCGGTCACGAAGGACGACGGCCCCGCCTGCTGGTCAAGATGCCAGAAGATGGTGCGCCACGAAATCTTCTGCTCGAAACGGAACTTGTCGTTGCGCTTGAGGCGCGACAGATCGGCGGTCGGCACGCTCTCGATCGCATCGACGTCGCCCGACAGCAAGGCCGCCAGGCGCGGCGCCGAATTGGCGATGATGCGGAAGGTCACCTTGTCCCACGCGCTCCTGCCGCCCCAATAGGCATCGTTGCGCACCGCCTCGATGCGGTCGCCGCGCTTGAAGCCGGCGAACTTGTAGGGGCCGGTGCCGACCAGCGCCTTGCCGTTGTTGAAGTCGTCGGTACTCGCCTTTTCCACCGCCTTTTTCGAGACGATGAAGATGGAACTGACGTCGAGCGCCATCGGGCCGTAGGGCGCGGCGGTGGTCAGGCGCACCGTGTGGGGATCGACGATCTTCTTGCCGACGATCTGCCTGGTATAGGCCGTGAACGGACCCGGACTGTTGGTCAGCGCCGCCGGCCGGTCGAGCGAGAAGATCACGTCCTGCGCCGTGAAGTCGGAGCCGTCGTGGAACTTCACGCCCTGGCGCAATTTGAACTCCCAGGTTGTCGCGTCAACCGCCTTCCATGAGGTCGCGAGTCCCGGCACCAGCTTGCCGTCGGCATCGACGTTGACCAGCGCGTCGAAGAAATGCGCGGACATCGCCACGTTGGGCGCGATGTTCAGATAGTGCGGATCGAGCGACGACACGTCGGCCGCCAGTCCCAGCCGCAGATCGGCGGCCAGCGCGCTGCCAGCGCCGCCCAGCGCGAGCGCAACGGCCAGCACACCAGCACGCAGCGTGCTTCGCTTGAATCCGGACATGCTTTCCCCTTGCAAGAATCGGTATGACAATTCGGTACAGATCGGTACAAATCGGTACGACGGCAGGTGCAATCGCAACGCGGCGATGACACAACAACCACATTGCCGAAAGGTGTAATGTAATGGATCGATGGCGATCGCGCTCGGATGCCCGCCGCGCAAATGCACACCGACACAGGCTGGAACGCGTGGCCGGATTGGCGTTCCAACGGCTATCGCCGTCTTTTTTCACAAGCAATACGGAGCCGCCATGCGCCCTTCCTCCCTTGCCGCCATCGCCGCGCTCGTCGCCGTGGTCACGCTTGCCGCTGGCTGTGCCGGACCGCCGCGCGTCGAACTCTACGGCAGCCCGGCGCCGTCCGCAGCCGCCCAACGCACCATCGTCATCACGCCCGAGACGCGCTGGGTCAACGTCGAAGGCGGTGAGGTCGTCAACTTCGTGGTCGGCGACAGGATGTTCGCCTGGGATTTCTACGTCGGCTTCACCGTTACCCACTTCGACCTGAACCTGGTGGCGCCGCCCGGCGTGCTGCAGCAGCGCGTGACGGCCTACGTGTCGCCCGATCCACGCTATCGCGGTTTTGATTGAGGCAGCAAGCACTTAGAGCGGCTAACAAAACCCAGCGAACCACAGGTTCGCGGTCGAGACGAGGCGCGAAACCGCAGACAGTACAAAAGTACGACAAGGTGAAGCAACGACGTATCGAGGATTTTGTTAGCCGCTCTTAATTCCTACACGATAAAGCGGAGTTGTCTGGCAATCGTCTGACGGCGATGACTTTATATTGGCAATCTTCCAACACGACACCGTATCCCCTTCACGGCGTCCCTCGACCGTCGAGAAACCATGTCCGTACCTCATCGCCCGTCGCTTGCCCTGCTGGCCATTGCGCCACTTGCCTTCAGCCTCACTGCCTGCGGCGACACTTCCAGGATCGAAGCCAGGGCCGACGAAGGCCCGCAGCCGCAGCTGGTCGAACCGAAGAAATCCCTGATCCCGACGCTGAACATCGCGCCCGCCAGGGGCTGGGCCGAAGGCGGCAAGCCGGTCGCCGCGGCCGGCCTCGAAGTCCACGCCTTCGCTACCGGCCTCGATCATCCGCGCTGGGTCCACACGCTGCCCAACGGCGACGTGCTGGTGGTCGAATCCAACGGCCCCAAGCGCGCAGCGGGACTGAATCCGCGCAAGATCGTGCAGAACATGGTGATGAAGCGCGCCGGCTCGGCCACCGAGAGCGCCAACCGCATCACGCTGCTGCGCGACGTTGACGGCGACGGCGAGGCTGAAACCCGCAGCGAATTCCTGACCGGCCTCAACTCGCCGTTCGGCGTGGCGCTGATCGGCAACGACCTCTACGTCGCCAACACCGACGCCGTGCTGCGCTTCCCCTACACCACCGGCCAGATGCGCATCACGGTACCGGGCCAGAAGCTGGCCGCCCTGCCGGCCGGCGAGGTCAACCACCACTGGACCAAGAACATCATCGCCAGCGAGGACGGCACGAAAATCTATGCGACCACCGGCTCCAATTCCAACGTGGCAGAGAACGGCATGGAGAATGAAGTCAACCGCGCTGCCATCCTCGAGATCGACGTCGCCAGCGGCGCCACGCGCGTGTTCGCCTCCGGCCTGCGCAATCCCAACGGCATGGCCTGGCAGCCGCAGAGCAGGCAGCTGTGGACCGTGGTCAACGAGCGCGACGAGCTCGGCAGCGACCTCGTGCCCGACTACCTGACCTCGGTGCAGGACGGCGGCTTTTACGGCTGGCCCTACAGCTGGTTCGGCCAGCACATCGACGACCGCGTGGACCCGCAGAATCCCGAGCTCGTCGCCCGGGCCATCGTGCCCGACTATGCGCTCGGCGCGCACACCGCCTCGCTGGGCCTGATGTTCTACACGGCCGACCTGCTGCCGCAATACAGGAACGGCGCCATCATCGGCCAGCACGGCTCGTGGAACCGCAAGCCGCACAGCGGCTACAAGGTCGTCTATGTTCCGTTCGAAAACGGCAAGCCGTCCGGCCCCTCGCAGGACGTGCTGACCGGCTTCCTCAGCGAGGATGGCGAAGCCTACGGCCGCCCGGTCGGCGTGACGGCCGATGGCAAGGGCGCGCTGCTGGTGGCGGACGACGTCGGCAATGTGATCTGGCGCGTGAAGGCGGCGGGCACGAAGTAATCGGAACCCTGATCCGATCCGGCCGCCGCTTTCCTGTGGCGGCATGGCTTGCACGCAAGGGGAATGCGCAGTCAGCGCGGATGACGAAGGCGACCACGCGGTCGCTTTTGTTTTTTGCCGGTGCTATGCTGCGCGCTGTGCTCGCAGCCTGCGTGGCCCCGGCCGTCCGAATACCAGTTTTCAGTGATGTTCAGTCGGCGCGCATTCGTCCACAGTACGGGCTGAACCGTTTGCACCCATTTCCCATGTCCGCTGAACCACTTTCCGCCGATCCCACCCTGCCGGCACCCGTCCTGCTGGTCGAGGACGAACCGCTGATCCATCGCCGTCTCAAGGCTTTGCTGCTGCAGTTGGGCTATACGGAAGACGCCTTGATTTCCGCCACCTCATTGAAGGAAGCGCGCGCCTGCCTCGCACACCAGCCCTTCGCGCTGATCCTGGTCGACCTCGGCCTTCCCGACGGCAACGGCATCGACCTGATCGGCGAGATTCATGCGGCCGACGCCAGCCTGCCGGTACTGGTGATCTCGGCCTGGTGCACCGAGGATGCCATTCTCGCCGCGCTGCGTGCCGGCGCCACCGGCTATGTCCTCAAGGAACGCGACGACATGGAGGTGGCCCTCTCCATTCGCAGCGTGCTGCGCGGCGGCGCGCCCATCGATCCCTTCGTCGCGCGCCGCATCATTGACGAATTGCGCCCCAAGACGGAACAGCCGGCCGCGATGCAACAGATCGACACGCTGAGCCCGCGTGAAAACGAAATCCTCGGGCTGGTGGCGCAAGGTCTCGGCAATCGCGAAATCGCCGAACGGCTCAATCTGTCGCGCTACACCGTCGAATGCCACATCAAGCATATCTATCGCAAGCTCGCCGTTTCCTCGCGCACGCGCGCCATTCACACCGCACGTTCGCGCGGCCTGCTGGAATGAAATGGCTGGCGGCACTGCTGTGGCTGGCACTGCTGCTCTGCACGCCGGCACGCGCGGCCGAACCCGCGACGGACGAAACCTGCACGGCACGAATACTCTCCATACAGACCACCAAGGCAGCGCCGGACGGCACGCTTGCGACCGATGCGCCATGGCAAACCGTCACCCTGCCCGACAACTGGACAACGCGCTGGCCCGATTACAGCGGCACGGCCTGGTACCGCATCGACTGGAAGCCGCAATGCGCACACGCGCAACTGGCGCTGGCGATCGAATCGATCGTCATGGCCGGTGAAGTCCATGTCAACGACAACCTGATCTGGCGCGACGCCAGCCTGAGCGAACCGCTGTCGCGCAGCTGGAACATGCCGCGCTACTGGCGGCTGCCGCAGGCCATGCTGCACGACGGTACCAACACACTGCTGTTTCGCGTGGTCGGCGTGGCCGGGCAATCGCCGGGGCTGGGCCCGGTGTACCTCGGAGAAGCGCATGCGCTCCAGCAGCAGCACGACGAGCGCTGGTGGCGCAACCGCACGCTGTTCACGAGCAACCTGACCATCTCCATGGTGCTGAGCGGCCTCTTCTTCTGCATCTGGCTCACCAACCGCAAACAGGGCGAATACGGCTGGTACGCGCTGATGTCGCTGTTCTGGGTACTGTTCGCCGCCAACATACTGGCCACCACGCCATGGCCGTTCGGCGATACCGTGACGGCGGCCAGGGCCAATGCCATGGCGCTCGTGCTGTACGTCGCCTGCTTCTGCGTATTCACCTGGCGCTTCGGCCGGCAATCCCTGCCGCGCATCGAAAAGGCGTTGTGGGCGGCTTCCGCCATCCTGCTCGTCTTCGTTGCCTGCATGCCGGCCGCGATGTTGCAGCAGACATTGGCAGTCGCCCATCTGGTTCCCGCCACCTTCTTCTTCATCAACTGCCTGCAGTTCCCCGTGCATGCGCTGCGCACGCGCCAGATCGAAAACCGGATCCTTGCCGTCGCCCTGCTGCTGTTCTTCGGCGTTGCGCTGCACGATCTGCTGCTGATGCTCCATGTGATCGGAGATGGCAAGGCATTGACGCCCGTCACCAGCATCGCCGCCATGCTCTGCATGTCGGGCGTGCTCGGTCTGCGGCATGCGCGCAACATGCGTCGCATCGAGCGCTTCAACGAGGAACTGGAACAGGGCATCGACCATGCCCGCAACGAACTGGAAGCGCGGCTCGCGCGCGAACACGAGCTGGTGCTGGCCAATACGCGCCTGCAGGAAAGGCTGCGGATCTCGCACGATCTGCACGACGGCCTGGGCGGTTCGCTGGTACGCATGATGGCCATGGTCGAACAGGCCGAGGCACCGCTGCAGAACCAGCAGTTCCTCTCGCTGCTCAAGCTGATTCGCGACGACCTGCGGCAGACCATCGACGCCGGTTCCAGCAACGGCGTCAAGGTGCCGGCCACGCCGACCGAATGGATCGCGCCATTGCGCCATCGCTTCATGCAGCTCTTCGACGATCGCGACACCGAGGTGAGCTGGACATTGCCGCCGCACTGGCGCACGCCGCCCAACGCACTGCAATGCCTGGCGCTGACACGCCTTGCCGAGGAAGCCCTGATCAACATCGTCAAGCACAGCCGTGCGCGGCATGTGCAACTGCGCATGTGGCAGCCGGCAGACGATCTGCTGGTGCTGGAAATCGAGGACGATGGCGTCGGTTTCGACGTCGATGCCGTGCGCCACGCCGGCATCAGCGTCGGCATGCGCAGCATGCATGCGCGCATCGCAGCCGTCGGCGGCCGGCTCGATGTGCAATCCGTTCCCGGCCGTACCGTGCTGACCGCCACCTTGCGGCTGGCTCCTGCATCGCCCTAGCCGCCCCTTTCTGCACGCCAGCCGGCGCATTTCCCGCAAAAACATCACCGATTACCAGTTTTCAGTGATGTTCAAGAATCCATGCGCCCTGTCTAATTTTACCTTTCAGCAACAGCCATCCCGGTCTCCAGTGCGCTCACGCCATCCGGACAATCGTTCGAGAGCGAGCCGGCAGAATGGCGACATCTTTAAGGTAACGACACATGAATCGCATCTATCGCGTGATATTCAACGCCGTCACACGCAGCTGGCAGGCGGTCAGCGAAATGACACGCGGCAAGAGCAAAAGCAGCCAATCTACGCGTCACAGGCATAGGTGCGCCATCAAGAAATCGGATGGCAACTTCTGCATCGAGGATAGGTTGGCGCCAAGAAATTGGCGCCGCACCCGTTCAATCCTGATCGTTTCATTGTGCAGCGTGCCTTTTGCACAGGCGCTGGCCGGTACGGTGGCGGTCGGCGACGTGACCCCCTCGATGAACTGGAACGGCGCCAATGATCTGGTCGTCGGCAATGCCGCGTTCGGTTCGCTGTTGATCGAGTCCCCGGCGACGATCGTGCGCAGCGCCAACGGCTGGCTGGGGGCGACGCCGAACGGCGAGGGCACGGTGACGGTATCGGGCCCGGGCGCGTCCTGGGTGGTCAACGGCCGCCTGGTCGTCGGCGCCAACGGCAGCGGCACGCTGACGATCGCCAATCAAGGCATGGTCTCGGTGGGCGCCAATGGCCTGGGGAGTGTCGAGCTGGCCAGCAATCGCGACGCGGTCGGCGTCATCAACATCGGCAGCGCGCCCGGCAGCGCGGCCGCCGATGCCGTCGGCATCCTGGACGCAGCGGAGGTGCGCTTTGGCGCGGGCAGCGGCACGCTGAACTTCAATTCGACGGGAGCCCTGGCCTTCGCGCCCGCCCTGAACGGCGGCCAGGGTGGGCAACACCAGCTCAATCATTACGCCGGCATCACGGCGTTGCAGGGCGACAGTTCGCGCTTCGACGGCGATACCACCGTCACGGGCGGATCCCTGCAGATCGCCAACAAGCTGGGCACCGCGCAAGGCCGGATCGATGCCGGCGCGGCGCCTGGCGCCTCGGCCCGGGTCAACGTGAACAACGCCGGCTCGACCTGGGCCCTGACCGGCAACCTGTTCGTTGGCGGCAGCGGGCTTGGCGACCTGAGCATCTTCTATCAAGGCACGGTCTCGAACCAGTTCGCCACGGTCGATGCGCAGCGGAACGGCGCGGCGACCGTCACGGTTTCGGACTTGGGGGCGCTCTGGAACAATCGCGCGGCGCTGCTGGTCGGCTCGGAGGGCGGCAGGGGCGCCGTGTCGGTCCTGGCGGGCGGGTATGTCGCCAGCGTCGATGGCGTCGTCGGGCGCAATCAGAACGGCAACGGCAATTTCCTGGTGTCGGGGCACGGGTCGACCTGGGCCAATGCCGGCGAGCTCAGGGTGGGCGACGTATCCGGCCAGGGCACCCTGAGCATCGAGTCGGGCGGCACCGTCTCGAACCGCGACAGCTATGTGGGCAGCATGAGCGGCAACGGCAATGTCGTGGTGCGCGGCGCCGGTTCCACCTGGAACAACAGCGGCGCGATGATCCTGGGCTTCGGCGTGGGAACGGGCGCCGGCGCCCTGACGATCGGGCAAGGCGGCGCCGTCAACGTCGGCGCGTCCGGCACGGGGATCGTGTCGCTGGCGCTGGACCGGTTCCTGATCTTTCCCACCAGCGGCACCCTCAACATCGGCGCGGCGCCAGGGCAGCCGGCCGCAGGCGCGGGCACGCTCAACGCCGGCGCGGTGCAGTTCGGCGCGGGCATTGCCACGCTGAACTTCAACCATACCGATACCGCCTACCGGTTCGCGACACGGTTGCAGAGCACGGGCAGCGGCGCGCACAGCCTGAACCAGGTTGCCGGCACCACGTTCCTGACGGGCGCCAACGGCGCCTTCCTGGGCAAGACCACGGTGTCGGGCGGCAAACTGGTGGTACTGGGGCAACTGGGCGGGTCGGCCGAAGTGACAGGCGGGACGCTGCAGTATGGCGATGGCGCCTCTGGCGCGGCCAGCAGGCTGGCCGGCGACCTGAAGGTGTCGGGCGCCGGCAGCACGCTGGCGGTGCAGGGGCCGGCGACACTGGGAACGACGGGCGATATCGGCATGGCCGACCACACCGTTCTCGACCTCGCGGCGGGCGCGAACGGCGCGCCGCTGCGCGCAGACACGGTGACGCTCGGGAACGACGTGACCTTCCGGCTTGGCGGAATTCACAGCGCCAGCCCGGACGAGGTCGTGCTGATCGACACCAGCACCGCTATCAACGGCGATTTTGCCACGGTGAGTGTTGGCGGTTTCACCGGTTCGGTGGACTACCTGACTGTCAACACGCGCAAATCCGCCGATAACCGCCAATACCTGGCCAGCTACGACCTGAGCTGGACTGCCGGCAACAACCTGGCACACGGCATGTTTACCCTCGTGGATGCCTCGGAAAATTTTGATGTCGGCATATCGCTTTCCGATCAGATCGCCAATGCCACGACAGGATGGGACGGCAAGACGCTGACCAAGGCCGGGGCCGGCACGCTGATCTTGAGCGGCAACAACAGCTACACGGGCACCACCACCATCGATGCCGGCACGCTTGCCGTCAACGGTTCCATCGCTTCCTCCAATGTTCTCGTCAATAGCGGCGGTACATTGGGCGGCTCCGGTACCGTCGGCGCCGTCTCGGTCGCCAGCGGCGGCACGCTGGCTCCCGGCAACTCGATCGGTACCCTGACGGTAAACGGCAACCTGAACTTCGCCAGCGGTTCGACCTATCGCGTCGAGACGGATGCCGCCGGCAACAGCGACAAGGTGATCGTCAACGGCACCGCCACCCTGGCCGGCAACGTGGCGGCAGTGACAGCCAACGGCAACTATGCCGCCGATACCACCTACACCATTCTCCAGGCCAATGCCCTGGCAGGGCAGTTCGACGGTGTCTCTTCCTCGCTGGCGTTCCTCGATCCCTCCCTGTCGCAGGATGCCAATCACGTCTATCTGACACTTGCGCGCAACGACGTCGCCTATACCGATGTTGCAAGTACGCGGAACCAGCGCAGCGTGGCCGCAGCGCTGCAGAACGTGTCGGCCCCCAGCGCCGAGATGAGCACGGTCATCAACGCCGTCAACAATCTCTCGGCCGATCAGGCACGTGCAGCGTACGACAGCATCGGCGGCGCCGGCCTGACCGGCATGCAGCGCTCGGGTGTCGGCTTCAGCAACAATTTCAGTAACCAGTTGATGAGCCGCCTGCAGACCGTCGGCATGAGCAGGACCGCGCAGTCGATCAACGGCATGCAGCTGGCGGCCAGCGATCGCATCAACGATCTGATGCCGGCGCTGGCGCAGAACACGGTGTCGGATGCGTCGCCGTCGGCATTCTCGCTGGGCGGCGGCATGCCGGTGGACGCGGGCAGGCGCGGCTTCTGGCTGCGCGGTTTCGGTTCGGACCAGGACACCTCAGGTGACGGCAACGCGGCCGGGTCACGGGTGCAGGGAGTCGGCATCAGCGCCGGTTTCGATGCGCGCGTGCGCGACAATCTGGTGGTCGGTGTGGCGTTCAGCCATAGCGATGCCGACGTGCGCGCGAGCTTTGCCGAGACCGGCGAGACGCGCAGCAGCGCCGTGGCTGTCTATGCGAGCCATGCGAATGGTCCGTGGACCGTCAACGGCAACCTGATGCTGGCACACAATGCGAACGAGATGGACAGGAACATCACGGTCGGCACGCTGGTCCGCACCGCGCATGCGCGGTTCGACAGCAAGACCGTCTCGGCCTACGGCGAGGTCGGCTACGACCTGCCGCAGGCGAGCTGGACGCTGCAGCCGCTGGCAGGTCTGGCCGTTCTGCACAACCGCAACGACGGTTTCACGGAAACCGGTGCCGGCGCGCTGAACATCCGGGCCGATGCGCAGAGCGTCACCTCGACGCGTACCCTGCTCGGCGCGCGCGCACTGTTGGACTTCGATGGCATCAGCGTGCAGCCACGCGCGATCTGGGCGCATGAGTTCGGCGATGTGAACAAGGGAATGACGGCGCAGTTCCAGGGCGCACCGGCCGCATCCTTCACGACCTACGGCGTCGATCTGCCGCGCGACAGCCTGATCGCCGGCATCACCGTGGCCGGGCGCGCCGGCAATGGCCTGTCGCTGTTCGCAGATGTGCAGGGCGAGTTCAACAGCCGCCAGACCGGACTCGCGCTGCTGGTCGGACTGCGCAAGAACTGGTGACGGGCACCGTCTGTCCACACCACAAGGGACGCCGCGGCGTCCCTTGTTCATTCATGCCACGCAGTTCGTCATCATGAAGATCGGCAAGGCGCCCCACACCGTGCCGATCAAACCCAGCAGCGCGATGCCGACACGCGCAAAAGCCATCAGGCTGCGCGGTGCGGCGCACAAACGAGCGATGGCGCGTGCCAGCATGGCCAGCAGGATCAGCAAGGTCAGCCCCGTGGTGCCGGCCAGTACCACGACGATCGCCGGGTGGCCGGCCCATGTGGTATTGGCGAGCGCGGTGTCGCAGGCCACCGCCGCGTAGGCATAGATGCCGAACAGCCACAGCGCCCACAGGATCAGCGGCGCGCCGGCATCGAGCAGCGAGGACAGAAAGCGGTCGTGGTGGCTGATCGATTCCATGGCGGCGGCCTCACAGTTCCATCAGGCGCGGCAGCATGTGGATGGCGAAGGCCGCCACGCAGCCCTGCAGCGTCACGTAGTGCCAGATCAGCGCGATGTTGTCGAGCGTGCCGCGGCTCGAGGGACCCAGCCGGCCGGCCCACGACCGCGCGAGCAGGTAGGCGGCCAGCAGCACCAGCACCGCCATGTGGAAACCCTGCCACGCGAGCATGACCGCGACCGCCGCGCTCCATGCCTGCGCGGTCGGGTCGAGCCCGGCCAGCAGATGGCTGCCGAGGTCGGCGGCGTAGGCGGCGCAGGCCAGCAGCAGCGCGGCCAGCACCGCCGTGCGCAGCCATGGCTGGAAGGCGTGCAGCGCATTCGCTTGCAATTGCAGCGAACGCCGGCGCATGATCTCGAACAGCAGCGAGCCGACGACCAGCTGGCCGCCGGCCAGCAGCGGCCAGCTGCCGGCCGGCAGCGCCGCACCCGGCGGCGGGCAGACCTGCAGCAGCATCGAGATGTGGATGTAGGCGAACATCATGGCAGCGAAGATCGTCGCATCGACGATCAGCATGATGACGGTGGCCCACCACGAATGCGAGGCGGTGCCGATCGCGCCGACCGGCAGCCAGATGCGGTCGGCCACCTGCACCTGCTCGGCCACCGGCCGCCCGTCAACCTGCCACAGCCAGCGCATGATGGCGGCGATCGCGATGATGCCGCCGATGAAGGCCGGCACCACCCATTCCACCGTCAGCAGCAGGAAGAAGGCGGCGGTGCCGGCCGCCGCCAGCAGCGGCAGCCAGCTGTCGCCGGGCAGCACCTGCACGTGGGTCGGCAATGCGCGCACGGGACTGGTGATCAGGGTCTCGCGCCCGCCGGTCGTCGCCCCGGGCAGCCAGTGCCGGCCTTCCTCGACTTCCCGCGACAGATCGGGGTTGTCCCACAGCGGATCGCGCGAGTGCACCTGCGGAATGCTGCGCGACGAATAGTCTTCCGACGACAGCCATTCCATGGTCGAGGCGCGCCACGGATTGTCGTTCTGCCGCGCCGGCCTGCCGATCAGGCGGAACACGTCTGCGAAGAACAGCGCCACGCCGACCGCCAGCACCAGCGCGCCGATCGACGACAGCATGTTCCAGAAATCCCAGCCCATCTCGGCGCTGTAGGTATAGACGCGGCGCGGCATGCCGAGCAGGCCGGCGATGTGCATCGGGAAGAAAGCGAGGTTGAAGCCGACGAACATCAGTCCGCAAACCCACTTGCCGAGCCGCTCCGACAGCGTGTTGCCGTTGATCAGCGGCATCCAGTAATAGAGCCCGGCAAACATCGGGAACACCATGCCGCCGATCAGCACGTAGTGCAGATGCGCGACGATGAAGTAGGTGTCGTGCACCTGCCAGTCGAACGGCAGCACCGCCACCATCACGCCGGTCAGGCCGCCCAGCACGAAGATGAACATGAAGCCGAGCAGGAAGTACATCGGCGTCGAGCGTCTGACCTTGCCGCGCCACAGCGTGGCGATCCACGCGAAGACCTGGATCGCGGTCGGGATCGCGACCGCCATGCTGGCGGCCGAGACGAAGTTGAGTTCCATCGCGCCAAGACCGGCGGTGAACATGTGGTGCGCCCACAGACCAAAGCTCAGCACGCCGACGCCGATCAGCGCGACCACGATGGTGCGGTAACCGACCAGCCCGGTCTGCGCGATGGTCGGGATCATGGTCGAGACCATGCCGGCTGCCGGCAGGAAGATGATATAGACCTCGGGATGGCCGAAGAACCAGAACAGGTGCTGCCACAGCACCGGGTCGCCGCCGCGCGCGGCGATGAAGAACGGCCAGTCGAAGGCGCGCTCGAGTTCGAGCAGGATGGTGCCGGCGATGATGGCCGGGAACGCGAACACGATCATCAGCGCCACCACCAGCATCGACCACACGTAGATCGGCATGCGCGAGAGCGTCATGCCGGGCGCGCGCGTGAAGAGGATGCCGATGATGATCTCGATCGCGCCCGCAATCGCCGAGATTTCGATGAAGCCGATGCCGAGCAGCCAGAAGTCGGCATTGACGCCGGGCGAGAATTCCTTGCTCGTCAGCGGCGGATACATGAACCAGCCGCCGTCCGGCGCGAGACCCACGAACAGCGTGCAGAAGAAGGCCAGTCCGCCGATCGCATAGGCCCAGTACGCATAGGCCGACAGGCGCGGAAACGGCAGGTCGCGCGCGCCCAGCATGCCCGGCAGCAGATAGACCGCGATCGCCTCCACGATCGGGATCGCGAACAGGAACATCATCACGGTGCCGTGCATGGTGAAGATCTGGTTGTAGGTGCCGGCGGCGATCAGTTCGCTGTCGGGCACCGCGAGCTGCGCGCGGATCAGGAGACCGAGGATGCCGGCCAGCACGAAGAACAGCAGCGCGGTGCAGATGTAGAGCAGGCCGATGTTGACGTTGTTGACCGAGCTGAAGAAACGCAGGCCGCGCGGCGTTTCCCACACCGCGCGCAGTTTCTCGAGCTCACCCGGCGGACGCGGCAGCGAACTCGGCAGCGGTGCGCCCGGCTGCATCGCCGCCTCGATCTCCTGGCGCGTGGTGTCGATGGGGCCGCTCATTGCAGATGCTCCAGGTAGGCGGTCAGCGCATCGAGCCGCTCGTCGTCGAGGTGTTCGAAGGACGGCATGCGCGCGCCGTGCTTGAAACGCTGCGTCTGGCCGATCCAGTCGCGCATGGATTCGCCCTCGTTGCGCAGCGTGCCGGCGCCAAGGTAGAGACGGCTGCCGACGTGGGTCAGGTCGGGCGCGAGTTCGAGCCCGCCGACCAGGTTTTCTTCCGCCATGCCGCGCACCGTGTGGCAGGCGCTGCAGCGCTGTTCGAGAAAGATGCGCCGGCCGCGCTCGGTCAGCGCATCGTTTGGCGTGTTGGCGGGACGCGCCTGATTGGCGAGCCAGGCGTCGAACACCTGCGCTTCCTCGACCACCACGTGCAACGCCATGCGCGCATGCTGCTCGCCGCAGTATTCGGCGCACTGGCCACGATAGACGCCAGGTTTATCGGTATTGATGCGCAACCGCGTCAGGCGGCCCGGCAGCATATCGACCTTGCCGGCCAGCGCCGGCACCCAGAAGCTGTGGATCACGTCGCCGCTGGACAGCGCCAGATAGACGGGCTTGCCGGCCGGCACGCGGATTTCGTTGGCGAGCGTGACGTCGCGCCCGCTGTGCGGATCACGGTAGCGCACTTCCCACCACCACATGCGTGCCGTGACCGAGACCACCAGTGCATCGTGCGAGACCGGCTCCAGCAGGTGCTGGCTGCGCGAGATGCTGTAGGCCAGCAGCGCCGACAGCACCGCGACCGGAAATGCGACGCCGGCGCCCAGCAGCCACACCGCCGGCCGCACCTTGCGCCGGCCGTCGCGCAGGCTCATCGCCAGCAGCACCATCACGCCGACGAAGATGACGGTCGCGCCGATGAACAGCAACCACGCGATCTCGGCGATCACGGCCGCATCGCCGCCACCCGGATGCAGCACCGACTGCAGCTGCTCGCCGCTGCAGCCGCCGAGCAGCAACGCCCCGGCCGGCGTCGCACGACGCCGCACGGTGCGCAGGAATGCCGGCAGGCGCCGCCTCATTGCAGCGACTTCAGGTAGGCCGCCATGTCGCGCGCATCGTCGGGCGTGACGCCCATGCTCGGCATGGCGGTGTTGGCGATCAGGCTGTGCGGCGAGACGATCCATTTCGCCAGAAGCTCCTCGGTGTTAGGGATCTTGCCGGCGATGTAGCTGCGGCGGCCGAACTGGGCCAGCAGCGGTCCGGCATTGCCGCGCGCCAGCGGCACGCCCGGAATCGTGTGGCAGGCGCCGCACTGGTAACGGTTGATCAGCAGGCGGCCGCGCTCGACGCTGCCGCCATCGGCCGGCTCCGCCGCGCCGCTGTCGCGCGCGCTGCCGGCCAGCACGGCCAGCACGGCCAGCAGCATCACGGGAGCCAGCGTGCAATGACGTATCCAGGTTGTCGCAGCCCGAGGTGCGTGCATGAGGTTCCTTGCGATGGCGTGGCGGCGGCATCCGGCGCGGCACTTGCCGTCCGGGGAGGAACCGGCGACGACGAGCGGCCGGGCGCCGTCGTCCTTACCGGTGAACAACCCTGATTGTCGAAGCAGGCATGCGGCCGGCGCGGTGCGCTGTCTAACAGACGGGTGCAGGCAGCGTCGCTAGACTGGACCGCAGTTCCCGCCACTTGCGCTCGCCATGCACCAGCCCGGTCGCCCCTCCACCGTCAAGATCGTCCTGCTCACGCTGCTGGTGCTGGCGGTCGGCGGCGCGGCCGGCGCGTATGCCTTCATGATGAGCGGCATCTACAACATCTCGGCCACCTCGCAGCATCTGCAGTTCGTCTATTCCTTCCTCGAGAAAGGCATGCACCAGTCGGTGCGCTTCCATGCGCGCGGCATCGCACCGCCGCCGCTGGACGATCCGCAGCGCATCGCGCGCGGCGCCCGCCTCTATCACGCCGCCTGCGTGCAGTGCCACGGCGCACCGGGCATCGCGCCGCGCGGCATCGGCATGAGCATGCAGCCGGTGCCGGGGCCGCTGGTCGATTCCGGCGAGAAATGGCAGCCCAACGAGCTCTACTGGATCGTGCGCCACGGCATCAAGATGAGCGGCATGCCGGCCTGGGAATACCGGATGAGCGAGGAAGAACTGTGGGATACGGTCGCCTTCATGCGCCGCCTGCCGCAGCTGACGCCGGCCGACTACGCAGCCATCGCAGCGAGAGAGGAGCGGCCATGAGGCAGCGTCGCTTCCTTGCCATGCCGGCGCTGGCGCTGCTCGCCGCCTGCAGCAACGACAGCAGCGTCAAGCCGGTCAACGCGCCGGGCGACGCCGAACGCGGCCGCATGGCGCTCACGCAATATGCGTGTCACGCCTGCCACACGATCCCCGGCGTGACCGGCTCGCAGGTCTTCGTCGGCCCGGCGCTGGACGGCATGGCGTCGCGCGAACTGATCGCCGGCAAGCTGCCGAACACACCCGAGAACATGCTGCGCTGGATCATGCATACGCAGGACGTGTCGCCGGGAAATGCGATGCCCGACATGGGCGTGCAGGAACAGCATGCGCGGGACATGGCGGCCTACCTGGAGACCTTGAAGTAGGCAAGCGATTGATTCACTCGATCTTTGCGCACGACCTGTCGATTCATGAAAAACAAAAGTCCGTGCGTGCGAGTAAGTGAAATGATCCAATGATTCGTCATGCGGCTTTCTGGGTTCCCGCCTGCGCGGGAACGACGTATGGAGCATGAGCACAGTCTGTTCCCTTTGGCAAAGACTCAGCGAACGAATCCATTTCCTCCGTCGCTCCCGCGCAGGCGGGAGCCCAGAGATGCTCCTACACCAGCGGCGGGTCCGTCTCGCGCTCGAAGATCTTGTGCTGGCGGATGGCCGAGATGAAGGCCGCCGTCGCGCTCTCCAGCGATTCGCCGGCAAGACCGACGATGCCCGGATCGGGCTCGCCGTCCGGCAGCGCGGGCGGGATGCCGATCTTCTCGAGCAGCGCCGAGGCCACACCCAGCGCGAGGATGGGCTTGCAGTGGCGGTACTGGTCCTTGATGAATTCCAGCACGTGTCCATCCTTGAGCAGGGTCGCCGTCGCGTCGCTGCCGTTGGGGATCGCGACCGCGTCGTACAGCGCGGCCGGACCGGCCTCGACCGAAATCTCGACGTGCAGCGGCTTGCCCTTGTCGTCGGCGATCTCGCCCAGCATGGGGCCGACCAGGCGCGGCACAGCGCCGGCTTCCACCAGCGCGCCGTACAGCGCACGCGCCATCGCGCCGTCGGTGCCGGGCGCCACCAGGATGGCGATGCGGCGCGTGCGGATATCGGGCGCCGGGTACGACATCATCGACAGTCCCGGCGACGGCTCATAGGTGTGCGGCGGCAACGGCGAGATGTTGGGCGCCGGCGGCGGCACCGGGAAGCCCAGTCCTTGCGCCACGCCCTGCGCGAGTTCGTCATCGACATTCGCCAGCAGCGACACCACGCGCTGGCGGATGGCCTGCGTCTGCACGCGCGTGAGCTCGAAGCGGAACGCCTTGATGATGTGCTTCTGCTCGGTCGGCGACTGCGACTGCCAGAACAGCCGCGCCTGCGAGTAGTGGTCGGCGAACTTCTCGGGCTTGCCGCGCACCTTGTCGCCCGCGATCGGCTCGGGCACGCTGGTGAAGCCCTGCATGCGGCCGGCCTGGAACGGGCAGCCGCCGCCGAGCGAATTGGGTTCGTAGGACACGCGGCCGCGCGCGATGGCCTGGCGGTGCATGCCGTCGCGCTGGTTGTTGTGGACCTGCGCGATCGGCGCGTTGATCGGAATCTCGTGGAAGTTGGCGCCGCCGAGCCGGCTGATCTGCGTATCCAGATACGAATGGATGCGCCCCTGCAGCAGCGGGTCGTTGGTGAAGTCGATGCCGGGCACGATGTGCGCAGTGCAGAAGGCGACCTGCTCGGTCTCGGCAAAGAAGTTGTCCGGGTTGCGGTTCAGCACCAGCCGGCCGACCGGCACGATGGGCACCAGTTCCTCCGGCACGATCTTGGTCGCATCGAGCACGTCGAACTCGAAGGCCTCGGCCTGTTCCTCGGAAAACACCTGCAGGCCCAGCTCCCATTCGGGATAGGCGCCGGCCTCGATCGCTTCCCACAGGTCGCGGCGGTGGAAGTCCGGATCGGCGCCGGAAATTTTCACCGCTTCGTCCCACGCCAGACCATGCGTGCCGGCCAGCGGCGTCCAGTGGAACTTGCAGAACACCGATTCGCCGGCCGCATTGACGAGACGGAAGGTGTGCACGCCGAAACCCTGCATCATGCGGTAGCTGCGCGGAATCGCGCGGTCCGACATCTGCCACAGCAGCATGTGCGTCGATTCCGGCATCAGCGAGACGAAGTCCCAGTAGGTATCGTGCGCGCTCGACGCCTGCGGCATCGCGAAATGCGGCTCCGGCTTGACCGCATGCACGAGGTCCGGGAATTTCATCGCATCCTGGATGAAGAAGATCGGGATGTTGTTGCCGACCAGGTCCCAGTTGCCTTCGTCGGTATAGAACTTGACGGCGAAGCCGCGCACGTCGCGCGCGGTGTCGGTCGAGCCGCGTTCGCCGGCCACCGTGGAAAAGCGCACGAACACGGGCGTGCGCTTGCCGTCCTCGGCGAACGGCGCGGCGCGCGTGAGTTGGGTCAGCGCCTTGTAGCATTCGAAGTAGCCGTGCGCGGCCGAACCGCGCGCGTGCACCACGCGCTCGGGGATGCGCTCGTGGTCGAAGTGCGTGATCTTCTCGCGCAGGATGAAGTCTTCCATCGCGGTCGGCCCGCGCAGGCTGGCCTTCAACGAATTCTGATTGTCCGCGATCGGCACGCCCTGATTGGTGGTCAGCACCTGGCCGCCGGAATCGACGCGCACGCGGTCCAGCGATTCGGTGGTGGCGTTGTTGCCGGGCACCGACTTGCCGGCGCCGACCTTGTCGGATGCATTGCGCTCGCTGACGGTGCTGCCCGTCACCGCCGGATGCGGCGGCTCGACGTGGTTGCCGACCGGCGGGTCGTAGGCCGCTGCGCCGATTTCGCCGGGCTTGGCCGGGTTGTCCGGCATCTGTTCGCTCATGCTCGCGGTGCCGGCGATCTTCTTCAGCAAATCGGACGGCAGCGCGGCCGGGCCCTTGCTGCCGGGCGGCGGACCGCTCGACGGACCGGCGATCGTGCTCAGGACGGTGCCGGCGTTTTCTGTGGAGGTCTTCTTGGATGGCATTTGTCTCTTCCCCAAAAAATGAGTAAACCCATGCCGCTGCAAGGGCTTCTGCAAGAATAGGGAAGGCGCCTTTCACTGCCTATCAGAGAAGCGAGGAGGCTCGCGTAGGAAAATCGACAGCGTTGCCGCACCGCATGCGCGCGCGCGGCAAATGCATCGGTAGTAGTCAGGCTTGCGTCAGGCCAGCACCGTGTCCGCACGGCTGCGCCAGAAGGCGGGATCGGGCAGCGTGCCGAAGCCGGCCTGCGCGTTGTCGGCCATGTGCTCGGGCCGGCTGGTACCGGGAATCGCGCAGGTCACGGCGGGGTGGCTCAACGTGAACTTCAGCAGCAGCTGCGCCCAGCTCGTGCAGCCGATCTCCGCCGCCCATGCCGGCAGCGGCCGCTCGCGCAGGCGCCGCAGCAACCCGCCGCCGCCGAACGGCTGGTTGACGATGACCGCCACGCCGCGCTCGGCCGCCAGCGGCAGCAGGCGTTGCTCGGCCGTGCGATCGTCGAGCGCATAGTTGATCTGCAGGAAGTCGAGCCGCTCGGCACGCAGCACGGCCTCGACCTCGCCGAAGGCCGACGGCGTGTAATGCGTGATGCCGATGTAGCGGATGCGGCCCTGCGCCTTCCAGTCGCGCAGCGTCGCCAGATGGGTGCGCCAGTCCACCAGGTTGTGTATCTGCATCAGGTCGATCTTCTGCGTGCGCAGATGCGCGAACGACTGCTCCATCTGAGCAATGCCTTCGGCGCGGCCGCGCGTCCAGACCTTGGTCGCAAGAAAGGCACGCGTGCGTTGCGGCGAGGCGGCCAGCAGTTCGCCCGTGGTCTGCTCGGCACGGCCGTACATGGGCGAACTGTCGATCACGGTGCCGCCGGCATCGAACAGCGCCTGCAGCACGTCCGGCAGGCGCCGGTACTCGGCGCTGCCCGGCGCATGGCCGAAACCGACCCAGGTGCCGCAGCCGATCACCGGCAGCGGTTCGCGCGTGGCGGGAATCAGGCGCACGTTCATCTTCTGTCCGTTCGCCGCCGCCTGTGGCGGCGCGCTCTGTGCCACGGCCAGCGGCAGACCGGCGGCGCCGGCCGACATGCCGAGCAGCATGCCCAGCAATTGCCGGCGCCGGATGTGCGCGGTATGTTCCGGAGGAAACGAATGCATGCAGGCTCCTTGCGGATGCGTGATGCCGATCGATGAATGGCAAGCGATAGACCGGTTCCCGGCCGCAGGATTCCCGGCCGCACCCGCACCGCACGAAAAAATTGACCTTCCCATCATGGCAAGGTCGATACTGCAGACATTGCTTCCCGCATTTCAATCTTTTTTGGTGGAATCGTCATGAACACTGCAAGCGCCACTTCCGACACTGCTTCCCGTTCGCCTGTCGATACGCCGGCGCGCCGGCTCACGCTCGGCGTCGAGGGCATGACCTGCGCCTCGTGCGCGGCGCGCGTCGAAAAGGCCGTCAAGGCCGTGGCCGGCGTGCACGAAGCCAGCGTCAACCTGGCGACCGATACGGTGGCGGTGGAACTCGACGCCGGCGTGCCGGCCACCGCCATCCAGGACGCGATCCGCAAGGCCGGCTACGACGTGCCCGCCAGCGAGATCGATCTTGCGGTCGGCGGCATGACCTGCGCGTCGTGCGTCGGCCGCGTCGAGAAGGCCCTGCGCAAGGTTGACGGCGTGCTCGACGTCAGCGTCAACCTGGCCACCGAACAGGCACGCGTGAAAATCGCGGCCGGCACCGAGACGGCGGCGCTCATTGCAGCCATCCAGGACGCCGGCTACGAAGCGTCATTGCCGAAGCGCGACCAGGCCGCAACCGAAGAACACGGCAAGGCCGACTGGTGGCCGGTGGCAGTGTCCGCCCTGCTGGCGCTGCCGATGGTCGCGCCCATGCTGCTGCAGCCGTTCGGCGTCCACTGGATGCCGCCGGGCTGGGTGCAGTGGCTGCTGGCGACGCCGGTGCAGTTCTGGCTCGGCTTCCGCTTCTATCGCGCCGGCTGGCATGCGGTGAAGGCCGGCACCGGCAACATGGACCTGCTGGTCGCGCTTGGTACCAGCGCGGCCTACGGACTGAGCGTGTACTTACTTATCAACGCCCAGTCCGCGCATCCCGGCCATGAGCCGCACCTGTATTTCGAAGCCTCGGCCGTCGTCATCACGCTGATCCTGCTCGGCAAGTGGCTGGAAGCGCGCGCCAAGAAACAGACCGCCGCCGCCATCCGCGCGCTGCAGAAACTGCGGCCCGATTCGGCGCGCGTGCGGCGCGACGGGCAAGACGTGGACGTGCCGATCGAATCGGTGCGCGTCGGCGATCTGGTGGTCGTGCGTCCGGGCGAGCGCATCGCGGTCGATGGCAGCATCGTCGAAGGCCGCAGCCATGTCGATGAATCGCTGATCACCGGCGAGAGCATGCCGGTCGTCAAGCAGGAAGGCGACCACGTGACGGGCGCGTCCATCAATGCCGAAGGCATGCTGCTGGTGCGCACCGAGGCGATCGGCGCCGAAACCACGCTGGCGCGCATCATCCGCATGGTGGAGAACGCACAGTCGGCCAAGGCGCCGATCCAGCGGCTGGTGGACAAGGTCAGCGCGATCTTCGTGCCGGTGGTGCTGGTCATCGCCGCCCTCACCTTCTTCGGCTGGTGGCTGGCCGGCGCCGGCGCGGAAATGGCCATCATCAACGCCGTGACCGTGTTGGTGATCGCGTGCCCGTGCGCGCTCGGCCTCGCCACGCCGACCGCCATCATGGCCGGCACCGGCGTCGCCGCCAAATACGGCATCCTGATCAAGGATGCGGAGGCGCTGGAAACCATGCACCGTGTCACCACCGTCGTGTTCGACAAGACCGGCACCCTGACCGAAGGCCGCGCGCGCGTCGCAGAAGTACAGGCCATCGGCATCGGCGAACACGACCTGCTGCAACTGGCGGCCACCATCCAGCGCGGCAGCGAGCACCCGTTCGGCCTGGCCGTCATGCAGCGCGCCGCCGAACTGCAGATCGCGCCCGGCGAGGCGAACGCGGTGCAGGCGCTGGCCGGGCTCGGCCTGCGCGCGACCATCGATGGCAAACAATACGTGCTCGGCACCGCGCGCCTGATGCGCGAGGAAGGCATCGCGCTCGACAGCGAAGCGAACGTGCAGGCGCAGGAACGCGAGCGCAGCGGCCGCAGCCTGTCGTGGCTGGCGCAGGTCACGCCCGCGCACCGGCTGCTCGGCTTCATCACCGCCAGCGACACCATCAAGGCCAGCGCCACGCAGGCGATCGACAGCCTGCACGCGCAGAAGATCGCCACCGTGCTGCTCAGCGGCGACAACCAGGGCAATGCCGATGCGGTCGGCAGGACGCTCGGCATCGACCGCGTGATCGCGCAGGTGCTGCCGGCCGAAAAGACCGAGAAGATCGCCGAACTCAAGAACGGCGGCCAGATCGTCGCCATGGTCGGCGACGGCATCAACGATGCGCCGGCGCTGGCGGCGGCCGATGTCGGCATCGCCATGTCCACCGGCACCGACGTCGCCATGCACGCGGCCGGCATCACGCTGATGCGCGGCGACCCGGCGCTGGTGGCGGACGCCATCGACATCTCGCACCGCACCTACGGCAAGATCCGCCAGAACCTGTTCTGGGCCTTCATCTACAACGTGGTCGGCATTCCGCTCGCGGCCTTCGGCGTGCTGAACCCGATGTTCGCCGGCGCGGCGATGGCCTTCAGTTCGGTCAGCGTGATCAGCAACGCGCTGCTGCTGCGGCGCTGGAAGGCCGGCGGCCAGGCGCAGCGCAAGCCCTGACGCTACACTGGTATATACGAAATACTTCGGGAGTCGTCATGAACATCGGACAGGCCGCCGCCGCATCCGGCATTTCCGCCAAGATGATCCGCCACTACGAGGCGATTCACCTGATCGCACCCGGCGCGCGCAGCGACGCCGGCTACCGCATCTATCAGGAAAAGGACCTGCACACGCTGCGCTTCATCAAGCGCGCGCGTTCGCTCGGCTTCTCGCTCGAACAGATCAAGGCGCTGCTGTCGCTGTGGCAGGATGCGCACCGCGCCAGCGCCGACGTCAAGGCCATCGCGCTCGAGCACGTCGATGAACTGAACAGGCGCATCACCGAGCTGACCGAGATGCGCGACACGCTGAGCGAACTGGCGCGGTCGTGCAGCGGCGACGCGCGCGCCGACTGTCCGATCCTGCGCGGACTCGCCGCGCCGGCCGACACCGCCGCCTGCTGCGGCCACGCCGCCGCGCACCGCCACGAATAGGCAGCGCGCAAAAAAAAACGGGCGGTGTACATCGCCCGTTTTACATCCGCTTCGCAGTCGTCAGGACGCCGCCCTGGCCGTCACCGGATAACCGGCATCGACAATGGCTGCCGCCACCGCATCGAGCGGCGCGCCCGACTCCACCTTCACCGTCTTCTGCGCCAGATCGACGTTCACCGCCGCCTGCGCGTCAACCGCCTGCACCGCCTTCGTCACCGCATTCACGCAGTGGCCGCAGCTCATGTTTTCCACTTGCATCGTGTACATGGTTCGCTCCTTTCAATGATCAATGAAGACAAGTCTGGGCCTTGCCACGATGGGAAGGTCAAGGCCGCAATACGCATACGCAGGCCTAGGTATTTGGCCCGACTATTGCTTGCAGGAAGCACTGCAAATGCGCGCACAGCAAGGTTTTGCCAAGATAATTTCCATACGGAAATAATCGTGTTGCTTTTTGGGAACGCAAATCTCGCGGCTTGCGCATGAACCAATGTTTTTCTTACAGGAAACGTAAAATATGGTTTCATCCGTTCCGCCGCGTCCTGACGATGCAATCGATTCCGCTAAGATGAATCGCAGGCTTGGACGCATGCAATCTTCCCGCACACGGCACCGCTGCGACAAATGCAAAACGAAGAAAACGCCGCGCGCCAATTTTTCATGGATTACCGTGAACACTTCCGACCCTCTCAAGATGAAATCGTTGCTCGAGCATCTGGTTGAGATCACCGGTCACCGCGATCACGAACTGCTCGACATTTCGGTGATGAGCGCGCTGATGAACATGGTGGGCGTGGAACAGGCGTGCGTGCTCGAACTGTTTCAATCGCGCGGCGAACTGCTGGTGCGTCCGCGCGTGCGGATCGCGGAAGGCAAGGTACAGGCCGCGCAACCCGAATCGTCGGCAGCCGACAACGGCGAACCCATCGTCGCCTATCCGGGCCTGGTATCGTGCATCGCCCAGCGCAGGAGCCGTCTCGAGGAAACGCGCGCCGACGGCCGCCATGTGCTGTGGATTCCGATGTGGCAGAACGACAAGGTCTCGACCTGCCTCGAGATCGTGCACAGCCAGCCTTTCATGCCGCACATGCTGCAGGTCATGGAGGGAATCCTGAGCGTCTATCGCAATTACCAGAGCCTGCTCGAATACAGCGAGCGCGATTCGCTGACGGGCCTGCTCAACCGCAAGACCTTCGACGAGAAATTCAGCCGCCTCGCCAGCGCCAGGCAGAGCGAACCTGTCGATGAACACGACCGGCGCCAGTCGGGCAACATCAAGACGCAATGGCTGGCAGTGGTCGATATCGATCACTTCAAGCGCGTCAATGACGCTTTCGGCCATCTGTACGGCGACGAAGTGCTGATCCTGGTCGCCAACATCCTGCGCGCCTCCTTCCGCGCGCAGGATTGCATCTTCCGCTTCGGCGGCGAAGAGTTCGTCGTCCTGCTGCGTTCCACCACGCTGGAAGATGCGCGCATGGTGTTCGAGCGCTTCCGCGCCAATGTCGAAAAACATGCGTTTCCGCAGGTCGGCTGCATCACCATCAGCCTCGGCTTTGCCGCCATCACGCAGGAAACGCCGGTGGTCATCCTCGGTCATGCCGACCAGGCGCTCTATCACGCCAAGGACAGCGGCCGCAATCGCGTCTGCCATTACGACGAACTGGTCGAACAGGGCCTGATCGGACGCAGCAAGCAAAGCGAATCGGTCGAAATCTTCTTCGACTAGGTTCCGCACCCGCCGTCGATATTGGCCCGGTTGCGCAAATGCAACACGCCGCTCCCTTCCGAAAACTCCCGCCAAACCCTTGCAAATGAACGACTTGCGCGCAGAAACCTCAGCATGTCGCATGTAAAGTTAAGTAAAGATCGCGTTGCGCTTCCTAAAAGAGTGTGAGCGGGATGTTAGGATTTTGTGAGTTTTTCAACAGCCAGCCAAGCGCTCCCGGTTTCTCGCCATCTCCCCCGGCAGTTCCCTCCCGCAGTAGCCAGCCAGTCCATTTCTACTCGCACTGGGAGATATCACATGCCAAAAAGCAAAAAACGGGCAGGCACAATCCGCACATGGACACTTGCCGCGGCCACATTAACCGCCCCGCTCGCGCATGCGCAAGATACGTCCGAACAGCAACTGCAGGAAATCGTCGTCAGCGCATCCGGCTTTGAACAGCAGATCAAGGATGCGCCCGCCAGCATCACCGTCATCACCAAACAAGACCTCGAAACCAAGCGCGTCACCAGCATCGCCGATGCGCTGGCAGATGTCGAAGGCATCGATACCGGCGGCAGCGCAGGCAAAACCGGCGGTCTGAACATTCGCATGCGCGGCCTCGACAACGACTACACGCTGATCCTGATCGACGGCCGCCGCCAGAACAGCACCGGCAACATCTATCCGAACGGCTTCGGCGAGGCGCGCAACAACTTCCTGCCGCCGGTATCGGCCATCGAGCGCATCGAGATCATACGCGGCCCGATGGCCACGCTGTACGGCTCAGACGCGATGGGCGGCGTCGTCAACATCATCACGCGCAAGGTCGGCAAGGAATGGAGCGGTTCCGTTACCGTGGACGGCACTTTCCTCGAAGATTCCAAGTTCGGCGACTCGCGATCGGCGGAAGTCTTCCTGTCCGGCCCGATCAAGGAAGGCCTGCTCGGCTTGCAGGTCCGCGGCCGCAAGGCGAGCCGGGACCAGTCGCATATCGCCTATGAACTCGACGATGGCACCGAGGGCGATGAGCTGACACAGGGCCGCAACGCAACCAAATCGCGCAGCGATGCCTATGGCGCCCGGCTGACGCTCACGCCCAACAAGGATCACGACCTCTGGCTGGATATCGACTCGAGCACCCACTGGTTCGACAACAGCGAAGGCCAGCTCGGCACGCTCGGTGCAGCCGGCGGCTACGGCCCCGCACAGGAATACAAGCGCAACAAGATTCTGCTCGCACACAACTGGCGCACTGCATCCGGGCTGCTTGAATCCAGCCTCAGCTACAACGAAACGGAAACACTGGGACGCCTGATCCCGGCACGCCTGATCGGCCGCAGCGGCGACCGCAACCTGACGGCCAAGGACTTCATTTTCGATACCAAGTACGTAACCGCGATCGACAACCACACCCTGACGGTCGGCGGCCAGTACTGGGATGCCAAAATGGCCGATGGCGTGCTGCCGCAGGAAACCAAGTTCAGGCAGATCAGCGTCTTCCTCGAAGATGAATGGCGCCTGCGTCAGGACCTCGCCCTGACACTCGGCGTACGGCATGACGACCACGACACTTTCGGCGGCTACACCACGCCGCGCGCCTACCTGGTATGGAGCGCCAACGACAACTGGACCCTCAAGGGCGGCGCCAGCGGCGGCTACAAGGCTCCGCGACTGGAATACCTGACCAACGGCATCTATACCGTCAGCGGCCAGGGACGCTCCCCGCAAATCGGCAACCCCGATCTCGAGCCGGAAACCAGCGTCAATGCGGAGATCAGCGCGATCTTCGACAATCTGCAAGGGTTCACTGCCGGCGCCACGATCTTCCAGAGCAAGTACAAGGACTTCATCAGCACATCCGCCGGTCCAATCGCCCTCAGCTGCAACACCGCCACCAACGAAGCGGAATGCGAAGACTATCTGGCCAGTTTCGGCAGCTACTGGGACATGGGTTATCGCAACTACCCCGCCAGCGGCGGCGCTGCGGACAGCTTCACCCTGCGCCGTCCGGTCAACATCGACAAAGCCACGATCCAGGGAATCGAACTGTTCTCGCGCTGGCAGTTCGCGCCGAACTGGAGTCTCGCCGCCAACTACACCTACACGGACAGCGAACAGCGCAGCGGCGACAGCATTGGCGATCCGATCAACGACACGCCGAAGCACATGTTCAATGCCAACCTGCGCTGGAAAGCAAGCGACAAGTTGTCGACATGGATTCGCGGCGAGTACCGCAGTTCCGGTTATCGCAGCGGCACGCAGACCATCGACGGTGTCACGCATGAAGTGCGCGACCTGGTCGGCGACTGGAAAGGCTACACGCAGATCCACCTGAGCGGCACCTACAAGGTTTCCGAGAACCTCTCCTTGAATGCCACCGTCTTCAACCTGTTCGACAAGACATTCAACACGGCGACCGTCGTCAATGGCACGACATACGCCAACTACCGCAACAATCAGGAACCACGCCGCCTGTGGGTTTCCGCCAACTACTCCTTCTAGCCATCGCTGCCCGGCCCGTGCCGGGGTGAAGAAGGACCCGTAAAGACCGGCTGCCATGCCGGTCTTTTTTCATGCAAGCGTCCGACACGGCTGAAGACCATGACACCAGCCAGCGATTTTTCAGAATTGGGCGGATAATGACGCCTTCGCCAATTCTTCCCCCTCGACGTTGCCTGCTGCCACTGCACAGGGGGTATCCGACATGAACCCCGGCATTCTGCTCGCACTTGGCGCCTACGCGATCTGGGGCATGTTCCCGATCTATTTCAAGTCGCTGCACGAGATTCCGCCGCTCGAAATCCTGCTCTATCGCATGATCTTCTCGCTGGTCTTTCTCGGCGGCGTGCTCGCGGTGCGCCGGCAATGGGCATGGATAGGTCCGGTGCTGCGCCAGCCGAAAGTGCTGGTCGGCTTCACCGCCAGCGCGCTGCTTCTCTCCAGCAACTGGTTCCTCTACATCTGGTCGGTCGACCACGACCGCGTGCTCGATGCCAGCCTCGGCTATTTCATGACACCGCTGGTCAACGTGCTGCTGGGTGCCGTCGTCCTGCACGAACGCCTGCGCCGGTTGCAATGGGCGGCGGTCGCGATGGCCGCCGTCGGCGTGCTGTGGCTGACCTGGCAGGCCGGCCATCCGCCATGGATCAGCCTGCTGCTCGGCATCACCTTCGGCGGCTACGGCCTGTTGCGCAAGACCGCCGCGCTCGGCGCGCTCGAAGGCCTGTCCCTCGAAACCGCCGTGCTGTTCCCGCTGGCCGCCATCACACTGCTGTTCATGACCGCGCAGGGCGCGCACGGTTTTGCCGACGCCTCGCCGCTGGCGCAAATATTGATGGTGCTGTCCGGCCCGATCACCGTCGTACCGCTGCTGATGTTCGCCGCCGGCGCACGCCGCGTGCCGCTCTCGACCATGGGCCTGCTGCAATACCTGACGCCGACCTTGCAACTGCTGGTCGGCATCTGGCTCTACAACGAACCGTTCGGCGGCGCGCGCCTGATCGGCTTCGCGGCGATCTGGGTGGCGCTGGCCTTGTACACACTGGATGGGTTGTGGCTCAACTACAGCCGTCTGCGGAAAAACGATACGCCATGAAAAAAGCCGGCGCGATGCCGGCTTTTTTATGTCTTCCCCTCCGATCAGATTTCGATCTTGGTCCCGAGCTCGATCACGCGGTTCGACGGAATCCGGTAGTAGTCGGCCGCATCGCGCGCGTGGCGCGACATGGTGACGAACAGGTGTTCGCGCCACAGCGCCATGCCGCGGTCGGGATTGGGCACCACGGTCTGGCGCGCGATGAAGAACGAGGTTTCCATCATCTCGAAGCCGAGCCCCTGGAAGCGCGCCAATTCCAGTGCCCATGGAATGTCCGGCGTGTCCTTGAAGCCGTACAGCACGTCCATCTGATAACAGTCATTGCCGAGGTTGTGCACGCGCACCTGTTCCTCGGTCGGCACGTAAGGCACTTCCGCCATCGAGACGGTCAGGAACACCACGCGCTCGTGCAGGATCTTGTTGTGCAGCAGGTTGTGCAGCATCGCGTGCGGCACGCCGTCCGATTCGCTGCGCATGAAGATGGCGGTGCCCGGCACGCGCGTGGGCGGATCGACAAACAGCGATGTCAGGAAATCGTCGAGCGGGATCGCATGCTTCTGCAGGTTCTCGACCACCAGTTCACGGCCGCGCTTCCAGGTCAGCATCATGGTGAACAGCAGCGTGCCGAGCAGCAGCGGAAACCAGCCGCCGTGCGTGAGCTTGAGCATGTTGGCCGACAGGAAGCCGATGTCGATGACGAGGAAGAAGCCGGTCGCGAAGATGCACAGCGCGAGGTTGTATTTCCAGCGGTAGCGGATCACGAAGAAGGTCAGCAGCGTGGTCACCATCATGGTCGCGGTCACCGCGATGCCGTAAGCAGCGGCCAGCAGCGACGACGAGCCGAAGCCGATCACCACCATCAGCACCACTGCCAGCTGCAGCCAGTTGACGACCGGGATGTAGATCTGGCCGATCTCGCTGGCCGACGTGTATTCGATCTTCATGCGCGGCAGCAGGCCGAGCGCGATGGCCTGCTTGGTCATCGAGAAGGTGCCCGAGATGGTCGCCTGCGAGGCGATCACGGCCGCTGCCGTCGCCAGAATCGTCAGCGGAATCACGCTCCACGGGCCGAGCTGCTGGAAGAAGGGATTGTCGACCGCTTCCGGATGCGCGAGCAGCAGGCCGCCCTGGCCCAGGTAGTTGAGCGCCAACGCCGGAAACGCGACGAAGAACCATGCGGCGCGCATCGGCTTGGGACCGAAGTGGCCCATATCGGCATACAGCGCCTCGACACCGGTGAACGCCAGTACCACCGCCCCCAGAGAGATAAAGGCCAGCAAGCGGTTGCCTTCGAGAAAGTGCAACGCATGCCATGGATTGAGCGCCTGCAGGATCTGCGGCGAGGCGACGATGTTGACGAGGCCGAGGATCGCCAGCGTGGCGAACCACACCACCATGATCGGGCCAAACCACTTGCCGATGCCAGCCGTGCCGCGCGCCTGCAGTGCGTACAGCGCGGTCAGTACCGCCACCGTGACCGGCACCACGTAATGCGAAAAGCCGGGCGCGGCCACACTCAGGCCCTCGACCGCCGACAGCACCGAGATCGCCGGCGTGATGACGCCATCGCCATAGAACAGCGTGGTGCCGAACACACCGATCACCAGCAGCGGAAAGTAGAGCTTGGAGTTGCGCCCGACCGAGGACAGCGCCAGCGCCATCAGCGCCATGATGCCGCCCTCGCCGCGGTTGTCGGCGCGCAGCACGAGCGTGACGTACTTGAGGGAAACGATGATGATCAGGCCCCACACGATCAGCGAGACCACGCCGAGCACGTTCTCTTGGGTGAGCGCCAGGCCGTGGCCTTCGGCGAAAACCTCCTTCATTGCATAGAGGGGGCTGGTGCCGATGTCGCCATAGACGATGCCGACGGCACCCAGGGTCAATGCGGCAAGACTGCTTTTTTTCGAATTTGGCGAAGCCAAGAAACGTACTCCAGAAAGGAAGATGCGTCGCACCTTAGGCCAAGGCCCACCATAATGCAAGAAAATCACGATCCGCGCAGCACGCCCTGTTGCGCCGACGTCGCGCTGCCGCTTTCCACACTTTACAAAGCCGGAAAAACCGGCGCCGCGGCAGCGGTTCGCCTTGCCCTGCACGATCGGGTATCCTGTGGCCCTTCGGCATCCCCCTCTTTACGGAATTAACGGAATTCAATGGCAAATTACGTCTACACCATGAACCGCGTGGGCAAGATCGTCCCGCCCAAGCGTCAGATCCTCAAGGACATCTCGCTGTCCTTCTTCCCCGGTGCCAAGATCGGCGTGCTGGGCCTGAACGGCTCGGGCAAATCGACGCTGCTCAAGATCATGGCCGGCATCGATACCGACATCATCGGCGAAGCACGCCCCGCACCCAACCTGAACATCGGCTATCTGCCGCAGGAACCGCAGCTCGACCCGGAAAAGACCGTGCGCCAGGAAGTCGAATCCGGCCTCGGCGAAGCCTTCGAAGCGCAAGCCAAGCTGGATGCCGTGTATGCCGCCTATGCCGAGGAAGATGCAGACTTCGACGCACTCGCCGCCGAACAGGCGCGGCTCGAAGCCATCATCTCGTCATCCGACGGCGGCAACCTGAACCTGCAACTCGAAATGGCCGCCGATGCGCTGCGCCTGCCGCCGTGGGACGCCAAGATCGGCGTGCTGTCCGGCGGCGAGAAGCGCCGCGTGGCGCTGTGCAAGCTGCTGCTGTCCAAGCCGGACATGCTGCTGCTCGACGAACCGACCAACCACCTGGATGCGGAATCGGTCGAATGGCTCGAGCAGTTCCTGCTGCGCTTCCCGGGCACCGTGGTCGGCATCACCCACGATCGCTACTTCCTCGACAATGCGGCCGAATGGATTCTCGAACTCGATCGCGGCAGCGGCATTCCATGGAAAGGCAATTACTCGTCGTGGCTCGATCAGAAACAGGCACGCCTGAAGCAGGAAGAAGCCACCGAATCGGCACGCCAGAAGGCGCTCGCCAAGGAACTCGAATGGGCGCGCCAGAATCCGAAGGCACGCCAGGCCAAGTCCAAGGCGCGTCTGGCCCGCTTCAACGAACTCTCCGAATACGAATACCAGAAGCGCAACGAGACGCAGGAAATCTTCATCCCGGTCGCCGAGCGCCTGGGCAACGAAGTCATCGAATTCAGGAACGTCTCGAAAGCCTTCGGCGACCGCCTGCTGATGGACAACGTGTCGTTTACCATTCCGCCGGGCGCCATCGTCGGCATCATCGGCCCCAACGGCGCCGGCAAATCGACGCTGTTCAAGATGATCGCCGGCCTCGACAAACCGGACAGCGGCGAGGTCGTGATCGGCCAGACCGCGAAAATCTCGCTGGTTGACCAGTCGCGCGACGACCTCGCCAACACCAAGACCGTGTTCGAGGACGTGTCCAACGGCGCCGACATCCTGACCGTCGGCCGCTTCGAGATGCCGTCGCGCGCGTATCTGGGCCGCTTCAACTTCAAAGGCAGCGACCAGCAGAAGATCGTCGGCAACCTGTCCGGCGGCGAACGCGGCCGCCTGCACCTGGCCAAGACGCTGCTGCAGGGCGGCAACGTGCTGCTGCTCGACGAACCGTCGAACGACCTCGACGTGGAAACCCTGCGCGCGCTCGAAGACGCGCTGCTCGAGTTCGCCGGCAGCGTGATGGTGATCTCGCACGACCGCTGGTTCCTCGACCGCATCGCGACCCACATCCTCGCCTTCGAGGGCGACTCGCAGGTCACCTTCTTCGACGGCAACTACCAGGAATACGAAGCCGACAAGAAGAAACGGCTCGGCGAGGAAGGCGCGAAACCGAAGCGCGTACGCTACAAGCCGGTCACGCGCTGATACGTCCGCCAGCCCGACAAAAAGGGAGAGCCGATCATCCGATCGTTCTCCCTTTTTTCATATCCCATGCACGATGCAGTCCGTGCATGACGATGGCATTACTTGTTCATGCCATCCTTGCTCATACCGTCATGCGACGTGCCATCCATCTTCATCCCGTCCTTCGACATGTGATCCTTCTTCATGGCGTCCTTTTTCATCGTATCCGTCTTCATGCCATCTTTTTTCATCTTGCCTTTCGACATGCCATCCTTGGACATGCTGTCCTTGGCCATGCTGTCGTGCATCATGTCATCCTTCTTCATGACATCCTGCGCGAATGCGGCAGTCGACATCGACAGCGCTGCAGACAGAATGGCGGCGGCAAATTTTTTCATGATCGTTTCCTCTTGAAGTTAAAGTCAAAGCAATGATGCTGTCCCCGTGTCGGCAGCAGCCTGATCTCCTGAATTGCCGGATCGGCCTCGATGACGAAGAGCGTCGGACATGTCCCAACGCCAGCGCCTTTTGACTTCTCGGGCCGTCCCGGCATACGATGGCACCCCAGTCGCGATGCGCACCGCGTGTCATTCGATTACCGTCGAATGACACGCAGGGTAATTCGTAGGACAACCGCAACGGGTTACATTCCCGCAGAAAAAAGACCTGGCCAATGTTTTATTTCGTTCACGTGTAACCAAAAGCGCCGATGCGTCGTATACAAGAAGGAGAGGAGAAAACTATCGTCGCGCAGACCGAACAGCGACTGCGTGCGCTTCTTCTCCGCGGCATGGACGGCGACGAGATTGCCTATCGCGATTTTCTTCAGGCAAGCGCAACCCATCTGCGCGCCTTCCTGCGCCGTCGCCTGAGCCGCTGGCCGGACGAAGTCGAGGACCTGGTGCAGGAATCGCTGCTGGCATTGCACAATCAGCGCATGACCTACCATCGCGATGCACCGCTGACGGCGTGGATGTATGCGATCGCGCGATACAAGCTGATCGACTGGCTGCGCCGCCATGCGCGTCATGAAGGATTGAACGATTCGCTCGAGGATGTCAGCGAGCTTTTCTCCACCGCCGATACGGACGGCAGCGAAGCAAGGCGCGATCTGGAACAGGTACTGGCCATGCTGCCCGAGCAACAACGCGCCGCCATCCTGCACACGAAAATTGGCGGCCTGTCGGTACGCGAAGCGGCCGCGGCAATGCGGATTTCGGAAGCCTCGGTCAAGGTTGCCGTACATCGCGGCCTGAAGACACTCGCGACAAGATTGCAAAGCGGAGAATCGTGAAAACAGACGACCTGATCAACATGCTGGCCAGCGGGCCAGATGTCCGGGCGCCGGCATTGCCGGTACGCCGCATGGCACTGCTTGCGTCGACCGGACTCCTGACCAGCGTGCTGTTGATGCTGATGCTGCTCGGCGTGCGCCCCGACCTGAATGAACTGGCAATGCAGCCGGCGTTCTGGTTCAAGATGGCTTTCGTCGTTGCACTGACAGGTGCCGGCGGTATCGCGGCGACGCGCCTGTCGATGCCGGGCGCGCGCACGTCGATGCTGCCGCTGCTGATCGCCGCGCCGTTGCTGTCGATCTGGATCGCGGCCACCATCAGGCTGATGCAGGCCGCGCCGGCTGAGCGCCATCATCTGCTCTGGGGCGATAGCTGGTATTACTGCACCCTGCTGATCGCGCTGCTGTCGCTACCGATCTTCGCCGCCGTGCTGCAGATCATGCGCCATCTGGCACCGACGCGCCTGCGTCTGGCCGGCGCCGGCGCCGGCTTTGCCGCGGGCGGAGCGGCCAGTGTCATCTATTCGATGCATTGCCCGGAAATCTCGGCTCCCTTCCTGGGTATCTGGTACGTACTCGGCGTGACGGTTCCGGCCGTTCTCGGCGCATTGGTCGGACCACGCATCCTGCGCTGGTAATGCCGGCAAGTTCGTCACCGCCATGAAAAAAGGCCATGCGATGCATGGCCTTTCGTTTTCACCCGCCGGCAACGATCAGAATTCTTCCCAATCGCCGCCGCCTGCAGCGGTCACCGGCTCCTTGCGCGCAAGCCGTGGCGCGGCCGTGGACGGCGGAGTCGCCGGTTTTTCCGGCGCCTGCATCTTCATCGCCACCTGCCTGTGCACCGTTGCCGGCTGCTGCGCCGACGCGCGGCCGTCCAGCCTGAACACGCTGACCACCTGCGACAGGTTGGCGGCCTGTTCCTGCAGCGACGCTGCCGCTGCAGCCGCCTCCTCTACCAGCGCCGCGTTCTGCTGCGTAACCTGGTCCATCTGCATGACGGCCTGGTTGACCTGTTCGATACCTTCGGTCTGTTCCTGGCTGGCGGCCGTGATCTCGGCCATGATGTCGGTCACGCGGCGCACGCTGCTCACCACCTCCGTCATGGTAGTGCCGGCCTGATTGACCAGTGCCGAGCCGACGTTGACCTTTTCCACCGAATCGCCGATCAGGGTCTTGATCTCCTTGGCGGCGCTGGCCGAACGCTGTGCCAGCGTGCGCACCTCGGCCGCCACCACTGCAAAGCCGCGCCCCTGCTCGCCGGCGCGCGCGGCTTCCACCGCGGCATTGAGCGCCAGGATATTGGTCTGGAAGGCGATGCCGTCGATGACGCCGATGATGTCGACGATCTTGCTCGCAGATTCCTTGATCGAACCCATCGTATCGACCACCTGCGCAACCACCTCGCCGCCCTGCACCGCGACGTCGGACGCGGTCATTGCGAGCTGGTTGGACTGGCGCGCGTTGTCGGCATTCTGGCGCACCGTCGAGGTCAGTTCTTCCATCGACGACGCGGTTTCTTCAAGCGAACTGGCCTGCTCCTCGGTGCGCGAGGACAGGTCGAGGTTGCCGGTGGCGATCTGGGTCGAGGCGGTGGCGATGGTGTCGGTGCCGGTGCGCACCTGCGACACGATGCCGACGAGGCTGGTGTTCATGTCCTTGAGTGCCTGCAGCAACTGGCCGGTCTCGTCGCGCGAACGCACTTCGATGTTGCCGGTCAGGTCGCCGCCGGCGACCTTCTGCGCCAGGCCGACCGCTTCCGACAGCGGCCGCGTGATGCTGCGCGTGGCGAGGTAGGCGAACAGCGCGCTCAGCAGGATGGCCGCGACCGACAGCGCTTCCAGCATCCGGATCGCGGTGGCGACGGAAGTGTGCGCATCGTCGCCGGCCTGCTTCATCAAGTCGGCCTGGAAGGCGACGAGCTGGTCCAGGTGTGCCATGTAATCCAGTTGCAGCGGACGCAGGTCGCTGTACAACAGGGCGAGCGCCTCGTTGCGCTGGCCCTGCTCGACCAGCGTGACGAAACGGTCCTTGGCCGGCAGGAACTTGCCGCGCGCCGCGAGCAGCGCGTCCATGTGGACGCGGCCCTGCGGCAGCCTGATCTCGGCATCGAGCGTGTCGAGCAGCTTGGCGCTGGCGGCGGCCTGTGCGTTGATCGAGGCGATTTGGGCCCGGATTTCCGCCGGCTCCGTCATCAGCAGCGTATTGCGCATGGCACGCGCGACCACGTTGATCGCATCCTTGGCTTCATTCGCCATCACGACTTTCGGATAGCGGTTGTCGTTGATCATCGAGACATCCTGGTCGATCAGCGTGAAGCGCGAATACGCAAGGGCGGCCAGCACGATCAGGACGACGACGACCGCACCGAAGCTCAGGGCCAGTCGTTGGCCGATTTTCAGGTTTTTCATGACAAAGGGAAGTGAGGAGTGAAAGAGACCGGAAGGATGCGATGCAAAAATTTCCAACAGGAAATTCTATACGTTCACGTCTAATCTCAATTCCCATGAATATGGTAATTAACGTTATTTAACGTTAATACCGCCAGCAATTGGATATTTTGTTGCGAATTGTTGCGAGTTCCATCATCCCCCTCCCCGCTTTCGTTCCCGTATAAACACCCGGCACAGTGCGCTGACGCCTCCTTTTTGCCGGAGCTATCCAACCATGACTTATCATGACGGCCTTCCCTGCCGTTTCCGTTCCCATGTACCAGCTCGCCGCTCCCGCTTCCGCCGAAATCGAGATCAAGAAAAGCCGCTTCATCGCCCTGCTCTATCCGGTCGCCTCGCGCGCCGAGGCGATGGCGCATCTGGCGCGGCTGCGCGCCGAGCACCCGACGGCCGTGCACGTGTGCTGGGTATTGATGTGCGACGGCGATTCGGGCCTCGACGACGACGGCGAACCGTCGGGCACGGCGGCGCGGCCGATGTACAACGTGCTCGTGCACAAGCAGCTATTCAACGTGCTGGCGGTGGTGGTGCGCTACTGGGGCGGCATCAAGCTCGGCGCCGGCGGCCTGACGCGCGCCTACGGGCAGGCGGTGTCGGAAGCCTGCAAGGAGGCGGTGCTGGTGCCGGTGGAAGTCATGTGCGAGCGGCGCTTCGTGCTCGGATTTGCAGACGAGTCGGCGTTCCGCCGCTATTGCGAGCAACAGGGCGCCGCCGTGCTGGATGCGGCCTACGGCGAGTCGGTGACGCTGACGGTGCGGATGAAGGCCGATCTGGCGGCGGCGTTCTGTGCGCAGGCGATGGATTTGCTGCGCGGGGAGTTGCGGGTGATGGAAGACGCGGACGGAGAATGATGGAAGCCCGGTGCATGCCGGTTCGTGTCGTGTTCGCTGATCGAGCGACGGCATGTGAATCAACCGTAGTACTGGATTCCCGCCTGCGCAGGGTGAGGCAGGGGATTCAGCCAGCATGCGCTGGCTGCCTGCGTAACGATCGGCACTTGCAAGTGCCGATGCGCGCCGCAGGCGGGAATCCAGAGTAAGCCTCAATCAGCGCCAGCGCCCGCCAGGACCAAACCCGGCAAGCGCCGAGGCAACCGCTCCTCAAATCATCTCAAGCGGCTCCGGCCCCTCCGGCGGTGGAAACGCCTCATCCAGTTCCGCCAGATCCTCCGCCGTCAGCTTCAGATCGAGCGCCGCGCGGTTCAGCCGCACGTGCTCGACCTTCGAGGCCTTCGGAATCGCGATCACGCCCTGCTGGCGCAATACCCAGGCCAGCGCCACCTGCGCCGGCGTCACGCCATGACGCTCGGCGATGTCCTGCACTTCGGGATAGTGGGCCAGACGGCCCTGCTCGATCGGCGAATACGCCATCAACGGCAGGCCGCGCTTCTGCGCCTGCGGCAACAGGTCCCATTCGATGCCGCGCCGCGTCAGGTTGTAGAGCACCTGGTTGGTGACGACCGCGTGGCCGCCGGCGGCGCGGTCGATTTCCTGCATGTCGCGCACGTCCATGTTGCTGACGCCCCAGTGGCGGATCTTGCCGGCGTCCTGCAACCGCTCGAAGGCTTCGATGGTTTCGGCGAACGGCGTGCGGCCGCGCCAGTGCAGCAGGTAAAGATCGATGCGGTCGGTGCCGAGGCGGCGCAGGCTGCGTTCGCAGGCGGCGATGGTACCGTTGCGCGAGGCGTTGCTCGGCAGGACCTTGCTGACCAGGAAGACTTCGTCGCGGCGGCCGGCGATCGCTTCGCCGACCAGTTCCTCGGATGCGCCGTCACCGTACATCTCGGCGGTATCGATCAAAGTCAGGCCGAGGTCCAGCCCTTCGCGCAGGGTCGCGATCTCGGACGCGCGGCGGTTGGCGTGGTCGCCCATGTACCAGGTGCCCTGGCCGAGCACGGGAACGGTTTCGCCGGAAGGAAGTGTGGTGGTGTGCATTCGTGCGCCTTTCTGTTCTGCATCCGTCCCGCGGCGGCACGCCCGGATGGCGCGGCGGCGGGAGGGGCGTTATAGAATGCCGATTATACGAAACCCTTCGCGGGAATCCCGCGCATCACCGCGCCGCACGCTCCGCGTTACCTCCGATCGCATCCGTCATGTCCGTCCTGCCCACCCCCGAAACCCTGTTCACCTGCCGCCCCGATACCATGGACTGGGTGCCATGGGCGATGCCGGGCGCGCATTTCAAGCTGCTGCACGCGAACGCGGCGACCGGCCATTTCACGCTGCTGATCCGGTTTGCGGCCGGCGCCGAAGCGCCGATCCACCGCCATGTCGGCGCGGTCGAGGGCTACATGCTCGAGGGCGGCTTCTATTACAAGGACGATCCGGACACGCGCTTCGACGCCGGCAGCTACCTGTACGAGGACGAAGGCGCCGTGCACCAGCCGGTCAGTCCGCACGGCGGCGTGATGTTCGCGGTGTTCCACGGCCCGGTCGAAGGGCTCGACGACGACGGCAACCTGACGGGCCGCATCCACTGGAAATGGCACGTGAAGGCATGGAACGCGGCCGGCCACGATTACGTGCCGGACGGCCTGACGGAATGAGCATCCGCGCCACGCAAGCAGGCAGATTTTTACCTGCGGCCGGGCCGCGCTCCCTATAATGCCGCTTTGGGCGCGCGCCCGTTTTCCGATTTTCCATGCGTCTTCTTCCGGAACGTTATCGTCTGCTCACGTGGATCAGCCTGTTGCTGGTCGCCGGCTTTCTTGCCACCAGCATCGCCAGCTACGTGGTCTCGCGCGATGCGATCCGGCAGAACGTGGCCGAGCAGACGCTGCCGCTGACCAGCGACAACATCTATTCCGAAATCCAGAAGGACATCCTGCGCCCGGTCTTCATCACCTCGCTGATGTCCAACGACACCTTCGTGCGCGACTGGATTCTGACCGGCGAGCACGATACCGACCGCATCGCGCGCTACCTGAAGCAGATCAAGGAAAAGTACGGCACCGTCAGCACCTCGCTGATCTCGGCACACACGCTGAACTATTACTATGCCGGCGGACTGCTGAAGACCATCAGCGCAACGGAACCGCGCGACGTCTGGTATTACCGCGTGCGCGACATGCAGGCCGATTACGAGATCAACGTCGATATCGACATGGCCAACCGCGATGCGATGACGATCTTCATCAACCATCGCATGTTCGACTACGACGGCAACTTCATCGGCGTGGCCAGCGTCGGTCTCACGCTCGACGCAGTCGCCCATCTGCTCGAGAACTACCAGACGCGCTTCCATCGCACCGTCTATTTCGTCGATCGCGAAGGCAACATCAAGCTCGCCGGCAAGGCGCTGAAGGACGTGCACGATCCGATCGGCAGACTGCCCGGCATCGCCGACGTTGCCGACAAGGTGCTCAACGACAGCTCGACGCCGATCCACCACGAGTTCCAGCGCGGCGACGCCACCGTTCTCATGAGTTCGCGCTTCGTTCCGGAACTGAACTGGTACCTGCTGGTCGAGCAGAACATCAGCGACGACGTACTGCCGGTGCAGCGCGTGCTGTATCTCAACATCGCCATCAGCGCCATCGTCACGCTGCTGATCCTCGGCATGGTGCAGCTCGTGGTACGGCGTTCGCACCGGCAGATGGAAGCCGTGGCCGGCACCGACACGCTGACCGGCCTGCTGAACCGGCAGGCCTTCGAGATGGTGTTCCATCAGGCCATGCTCGACAGCGAACGGCGCGGCACGCCGCTGTGCGCGATCCTGTTCGACCTCGACTACTTCAAGAACGTCAACGACGCGCACGGCCATCTGGCCGGCGACCGCGTCCTGCGCGATGTCGCCGGCATCGCGCGCGGCGCAGTGCGCGAGAACGATATCGTGGCGCGCTGGGGCGGCGAGGAATTCCTGGTGCTGCTCAAGGATTGTCCATTGCAGCAGGCGATCGTGATCGCCGAGAAACTGCGCACGCGGATCGCCACGCACGATTTCGCATTGCAGGGCAGCGACCTGCTGCTGACGACCAGCCTCGGCATCGCCGAATACGCGCAGCGCGAATCGCCGTCCGACTTCTTCTCGCGCGCCGACCGCGCGCTCTATCAGGCCAAGGAAAAAGGCCGCAACCGCATCGCGGTATCACAACCGCCCTCACAGCCGACCTCGCCATCGGCCCCGCCGACGACGCGCGACAACGGATAATAATGGCCGGCCGGCAACGGACAGACGCGAACGAACGGCGTACACTGTTGCTTTGCCGACCGCGTCGTCACGAACCATGAGCACCCTCTCCGCCACCGCATCCGCTCTCCTGCCCGCGCAGATCGCGCAGTTCGAGCGCGACGGCTTCCTGGTCTTCCGCAACATGCTGGAACCGGCCGCCTGCGAACGCATGCTGCAAGTGGCCGCGCAACAGCTGCAGGAAGCCGCGCAGCCGCTCGAGTACGAAGCCGAACTCGGCTACGCCGGCGCGCCCTCCTCGCTGGAGGCCGAAGGCGGCCGTACCGTGCGCCGCCTGCGCGGCGCCTACGAACGCGATCCGGTATTCCGCGCCTGGGCCGAAGACCCGCGCATCGTCGACAAGGTGCAGCAACTGATCGGCGAACCCGTGTGCCTGACGCTCGCGCATCACAACTGCGTGATGACCAAGCATCCGCGCTACGGCACGGCGACCGGCTGGCATCGCGACATCCGCTACTGGTCATTCACACAACCCGACCTGATCTGCGTCTGGCTCGCGCTCGGCAGCGAGACCGCGTCCAACGGCGGCCTGCGCTTCATTCCGGGTTCGCACCGTTTGCAGGTACCGCGCGAACAGCTCGACGACCTGCTGTTCCTGCGCCCCGATCATCCGGCCAACCAGGCGCTGTTCGCGCAGGGACAGGCCATGGAACTGGAGCGCGGCGACGTGGTGTTCTTCCACAGCCACCTGTTCCACGCGGCCGGCGTGAATACCTCGCCGGTCGTCAAGACCTCGGTCGCCTTCGTCTATCACGGCTGCAGCAACCAGCCGCTGCCGGGCACGCGCTCCTCCGCCTCGCCGGACATCCGCCTGACGGACTAGCGATACGGCATCGGCCCATGACCAGCACGCCACAACTGCAGGCGACCGAAAGCCGGCTGCGCGCCGCGCTGCTGGCCGCCCTGCAGGGCGATGGCGAGGCCTACCGCGCCTTCCTCGATGAGTTGAGCGGACATCTGCGCGCCTTCGTGCGTCGGCGCCTGCTGCATGCACAGGCCGACGTCGAAGACATCGTGCAGGAAACGCTGCTGGCGATCCACAACAGCCGCCACACCTATCGCCCCGAGCAGCCATTGACGGCCTGGGTGCATGCGATCGCACGCTACAAGCTGACCGACTTCCTGCGCGCGCACGCGCGCCACGATGCACTCACCGATCCGCTGGACGACGCGCTCGACATCCTTGCCGCCAGCGATGCGCAGCAGACCGAAGCGCGGCTCGACATCGGCAAGCTGCTCGCGCTGCTGCCGGAAAAGCAGCGCCTGCCGATCCTGCACGTGAAGCTGCAGGGATTATCGATCCAGGAAACGGCGGCCCTGACCGGCCTGTCGGAAGCGGCGGTCAAGGTCGGCATTCACCGCGGGCTCAAGGCGCTCGCCGCAAGAATTCAGGAAACCACATGAAGACAGACGACTTGATTGCCATGCTCGCCTCGCATGCGGCACCGCCCGCGCCGCGGCAGACCGCGCGCCGCTTCGGCCTGGCGCTGCTGTTCGGCGCCGCCGGTGCGCTGATGCTGCTGGCCGCCGTGCTCGGCATCCGCAACGACTTCGCCGCGATGGCGGCAACGCCGGCGTTCTGGGGCAAGCTCGCGTTCCCGGCCGCGCTCGCACTGAGCGCGCTGCCGCTGGTGCTGCGGCTCGGGCATCCGGGCATGAAAACGGGAAAATCCGGCTGGCTGCCGGCGCTGCCGCTCGCCCTCGTATGGCTGGCGGCATTGGCGATTCTGATGGATGCGCCGCAGGCGGCGCGCGCGGAGCTGGTGCTAGGCCACAGCTGGGCCGGCTGTCTGGTCAACATCGCCCTGCTCTCGGTCCCGACCCTGGCTGCGACGATCTGGGCCATGCAGGGCCTGGCGCCGACGCGTCCGCGTCTGGCAGGCGCCGCCAGCGGCCTGCTGGCGGGCGCACTGGCCGCCACCGTCTATGCACTGTCCTGCCGTGAAATGGCAGTGCCGTTCTGGGCCAGCTGGTATCCGCTCGGCATCCTGCTGCCGGTCGTGGCCGGCGCATTGATCGGACCACGTTTCTTGCGCTGGTAAGCGCCCACGTTTAGCGCGGCGAACAAACCCGACGAACCGCGGGTTCGCGGTTGCGACGAGGAGCGAAGCACCGACGTATCGAGGTTTCGTTCGCCGCTCTTAGCGACGCGGCGTGCTCGGCGGGTTGCGCGACGAATCAGGGATTTCCTTCTGCGTCGCATTGGCGTCGTCGCGCCGCACTTCCTCCACGCCAGCCATGCCGCGCCGGTCGGTATCGACCTGACCTTCGACGATGTCGTCATGCGCGCGCTCGATCACCTCGCGCGGCTTGTCGTCCTGGCTGTCGAAGGATTCGTCGCGCTCGTGCGGCAGGCGCGGCGAGGAAGCGGCGTTTTCCTTCGTTTCGCGCAGGCCGGCACGGTCGTCGTGCCGCTTGTCGGTCGATACCTGTGCTTCCGGCATGGCGGTGCCCTTGTCGGCGGCGGTGCTGTTCTGTTTTGCTTTTGTATTCATCTCGTCCTCCTGAAATCCTCGGCGCTGCAAGCGGAGGATGTTTCCATGACGCACACGCAACTTGCAGTTGCACACATACTACTTTCGGTAGGAGTGCCGGACCCGGCAATGATTCCCGCGATCTGCCGGCCAGCGTGACGTAACACACAATGCCGCGCACAAAGTCCCTCCTTCTGCTAAGATGGCGGCCGAACTTTGGGGAGTAGCCGTTTCCTGCCCGCAGGAAAATCTGCATCAACACATTTGGCCCGCAGGCCATGGTGCAGATGGTCGCAAGACTTGGCGAGACCATGGATCGAATTGCGACCGGATGTGGCCGGGGTCGCCGTTTGATCCCTGGTATTCGTCATCCCGGCCCGGAAAGTTTTTACCCCATGGAAGCATTCCTCGTTTCGACCGGCATCGTCGCCCTCGCAGAAATCGGCGACAAGACCCAGCTCCTCGCCTTTCTCCTCGCCGCAAAATTCCGCAGACCCCTGCCCATCGTCGCCGCCATCCTGGCCGCCACGCTGTTCAACCACGCCTTTGCCGCCGCCATCGGCACCTGGATCACCAGCCTCTTGGGGCCGGACGTGCTGCGCTGGGTGCTCGGCATTTCCTTCCTCGCGATGGCGGTCTGGATCCTGATCCCGGACAAGCTCGACGATGACGACGCCCGACTCGCAAAGTACGGCGTGTTCCTTACCACCTTCATCGCCTTCTTCCTCGCCGAAATGGGCGACAAGACGCAGATCGCCACCGTCGCACTGGCGGCGAAATATCACTCCTTCTTCTGGGTGGTTGCCGGCACCACGCTCGGCATGATGCTGGCGAACGTGCCGGCGGTCTATCTCGGCGACCGGATCGCGGGGCGCATGCCGGTAACGCTCGTGCATCGGATCGCGGCAGCGATTTTTGCGGTACTCGGCGTGGCGACGTTGATGGGAATGGGCGAGCGGCTCGGCTTCTGATCCGGGCTGTTTCGGCGGTCAGGACAACAGGCGTTTCCTGGCCGCGTCGTACTCGTTCCTGAACCGCGCCACGATATCCGCCACGCTCTCCACACGATCGATCAGGCCCACGCCCTGCCCCGCGCCCCAGATATCGCGCCAGGCCTTGGCGCTCGCGTTGCCGCCCGAGCCGAAATCGAGCTTGGACTTGTCGGCCGTCGGCAGCTTGTCGGGATCGAAGCCGGCGTTGACGATGGACTGGCGCAGGTAGTTGCCGTGCACGCCGGTGAAGAGGTTGCTATAGACGATATCGGCCGCGGCGGCGGCGAGCAGTCCTGCGCGATAGGCATCGGGCACGTTGGACTCGGGCGTCGCCAGCCAGCGCGAGCCGATGTAGGCGAGATCCGCGCCCATCGCCTGCGCGGCAAGGATCGCGTCGCCGCTGGCAATGGCGCCCGACAAGGCGAGCGGGCCGTCGTAGAACTTGCGCACCTCGCCGACCAGCGCGAACGGCGACAGCGTGCCGGCATGGCCGCCGGCGCCGGCCGCGACCAGGATCAAGCCATCGACGCCGGCTTCCAGCGCCTTCTGCGCATGGCGGATCGAGATCACGTCGTGCAGCACGATGCCGCCATAGCCGTGAATCGCGTCGAGCATCTCGCGCGGCGGCGCGCGCAACGAGGAAATGATGATCGGCACGCGATGCCGCACGCAGACTTCCACGTCATGCGCGAGCCGTTCGTTCGATTGATGGACGATCTGGTTGACGGCAATCGGACCGACGATGGCGTCCGGATGCGCAGCCTTGTGCGCAGCGAGTTCGGCCTGGATATCGGTCAGCCATTTGTCGAGCAGCTCGGCCGGCCGCGCGTTCAGGGCGGGAAAGGCGCCGATGACGCCGGCCTTGCATTGCGCGAGCACCAGCGCCGGTCCGCTGGCGATGAACATGGGTGCGCCAATGACGGGCAGCACCAGTTCGCGCAGGACAGCGGGCAGGCGCGACGAGACAGAAGTGGATGCGGAAACGGGTACGGCGGACATCGGCTTTCTCCTCGGCGTGCCAACGCGCCGCGAGCGGGCCTATGGCAGTTATTTCATTACAGGAAGCGATCGAGCATCTTGCGACTGGGCTTGTCGAGCCGGCGCAGATCGCGGATCAAGTATTGCACACCGTGCGCGTCGGCGATCAGCAGCGCGGCCTCGCCGATGCGGCGGATGTCTTCTTCGCCCTTGAGCACCAGCGTGGCGGCGCCGCGATCGGTTTCGACCTGCCAGGTGCTTGGCGACGCGTAGGCCGACACATGCGTGATGCGCGCGATCTCCGGCAGGAATTCGCGGCTCGCGAGTTCTGCCGCGATCAGCGCGCGCGCCGCCTCCGGCACCTCGGCCAGACGGTCGATCCACAGCAGTTCGTGGCCTTCGGCGCTGACGATGGCGATGCCTTCCTCGGGCGCGGCGATCGGAAACGCGCGCACCGGCACCACGCCTTCGTGCACCTCGTCGCCGCACACGAACACCAGGCGGCCGAAGGCGTTGCGGCTCAAGAGAAAATCGTTCGCGCTCATGCCTGTTCTCCTTCCGCACTGCCCGCCAGATCGAGCTCGGCAGCGTGACGCTGCTGCGCCTGGTACAGAGCGTAATACGCGCCCTCACGCACCAGCAGTTCGTCGTGCGAACCGACTTCGACGATGCGCCCCTTGTCCATCACCACGATGCGATCGGCACGGCGCAGCGTCGAGAGGCGGTGTGCGATCGCGATGGTGGTGCGGCCCTTGACCAGGTTGTCGAGCGCCTTCTGGATTTCGCGCTCGGTGGTAGTGTCAACCGACGAGGTGGCCTCGTCGAGGATCAGGATGTGCGGGTCGATCAGCAGCGCGCGCGCAATCGAGATGCGCTGGCGCTCACCGCCGGACAGCGTCTGGCCGCGCTCGCCGACCATGGAGTCGTAGCCGTGCGGCAGGCGCAGGATGAATTCGTGCGCGTTGGCGGCGCGCGCGGCAGCCACGATCTCGGCACGCGTGGCGTCCGGCTTGCCGTAGGCGATGTTGTCGGCAACGGTGCCGAAGAACAGGAAGGGTTCCTGCAGCACGAGGCCGATGTGGCGGCGGTAGTCGGGAATCGAGATCGCCCGGATATCGGTGCCGTCCACCAGGATCGCGCCCTGCGAAACGTCGTAGAAGCGGCAGATCAGGTTGACCAGCGTGCTCTTGCCGGAGCCGCTGTGGCCGACCAGTCCGATCATCTCGCCGGGACGGATGTCGAGGTCGAGCCCGCGGATCACCGCGCGGTTGCCGTAGCGGAAGCCGATGTCGCGCAGCGTGATGCGCCCGGCTATCTTCTTCAGCGGCACCGGCTGCGCGGCTTCCGGCACCGACGACACGTGGTCGAGGATGTCGAAGATGCGCTTGGCGCCGGTCGCCGCCTTCTGCGTGACGGAGACGATGCGGCTCATCGAATCGAGCCGCGTGTAGAAGCGGCTGATGTAGGCGAGGAAGGCCGTCAGCACGCCGACCGTGATGCTGCCGCGCGAGACCTGCCAGATGCCGAAGGCCCACACCACGAGCAGGCCGATCTCGGTCAGGAAGGTGACGGTCGGCGAGAACAGCGACCATACCTTGTTGACGCGGTCGTTGACCAGCAGGTTGTGCTGGTTGGCCTCGCGGAAGCGCGCCGCCTCGCGCTTTTCCTGCGCGAAGGCCTTGACCACGCGTATGCCGGGAATGGTGTCGGCCAGCACGTTGGTGACCTGCGACCAGATGCGGTCGATCTTCTCGAAGCCGTTGCGCAGCCTGTCACGCACCACGTGGATCATCCATGCGATGAAGGGCAGCGGCAGCAGTGTGACCAGCGCCAGCCACGGATTGATCGAGACCAGGATCACCGCCGTCATGGCGATCATCAACACGTCGGTGAAGAAGTCCAGCAGATGCAGCGAGAGGAACACGCAGATGCGGTCGGTCTCGGAACCGATGCGCGTCATCAGGTCGCCGGTGCGCTTGCCGCCGAAGTACTGCAGCGACAGCCGCAGCAGGTGTTCGTAGGTCGTGGTGCGCAGGTCGGCGCCGATGCGTTCGGACACCAGCGCCAGGATGTAGGTCTTGGCCCAGCCCAGTCCCCACGCCACCAGCGCCGCCGCGAACAGGCCGCCGAGGTAGAGCGAGACCAGTTCGACGTCGAGCGGCGCGCCGTTCTGGTACGGGATCAGCACGTTGTCCATCAGCGGCAACGTCATGTAGGGCGGCACCAGCGTGGCGGCGGTTGACGCCAGCGTCAGCAGGAAGCCGAGCAACAGCTGGCCGCGATACGGCCGTGCGAAGCGCCACAGGCGGAACAGCGAGGCGGTAGACGGCGGCTGCTCGGCGGCGCCGCCGAATTCGGCGTCTTCTTCCTCGTCGCCCTCGTCCCCTTCCGCCGCCTGCCGTTCGGCGCCGGCCAGCAAGGCCTGTCGCTTGTCGAACTGCGCTACCAACTGCAACGCCTCGGCATGATGCGCGAGCGTGAAGCGCCAGCCGGCCAGTCTGGCGTGTTCGTCATGCAATTCCAGCGTGCCCACACCCGCTTGGTCGTGATGCCGCAGCGCAAGCCCGGCGCGCAGCGGCCATTCCTGCCAGACCGAACCGTCGCCGCTGCGCGCCAGCAGCCGTTCGCCGGTCAGCGCCACCGCGCCACGCGCGAAATGCAGCTCGCCGTCCAGATCGAGCGCCAGCCGCGCCAGCACGGTTTCGCCGGGCGCGAGCAGGGGTTCGGAGGATGCGGAAGGAGATGCGGCGGGAAGACTCATCGAGCGGTTCTTGACCAGAAAGCGGGCCTGCGAACAGGCAAATGGCGGCCAGTATAGCCAAAGGAATTGCCTCCGTTGCGGCGATTTCGCCACATTCAAAAATATTCCGTCCGCCTGTAAACCAAAGTCGCCGCGGCGCGTTATTGGCCCATTGAGACAAGAGTTATCCGGTTATTCCAAACCCTACTCCTTACATAATGAACAATAAAACCATCGAAATCCTCGATGTCCTGCACCTGCGCGGCCCCAATATCTGGACCTACCGCCCGGCGCTGGAAGCCTGGGTCGATATCAAGGACCTGGAAGACTTTCCTTCCAACACCATTCCCGGCTTTTACGAGCGGCTGACGGCCTTCCTGCCGACACTGGTCGAGCACCACTGCGGCGTCGGTGAGCGCGGCGGCTTCCTGCTGCGCCTGCGCGAGGGCACCTGGCCCGGCCACATCATGGAACACGTGATGATCGAGCTGCAGAACCTGGCCGGCATGCAGAGCGGCTTCGGCAAGGCGCGCGAAACCGGCAAGCGCGGCGTCTATAAGGTCGTGGTGCGTGCGCGCCACGAGGAAGTCAGCCGTGCCGCGCTGGTCGCCGCGCGCGACCTCGTGATGGCCGCCATCGAGGACAAGCCGTTCGACGTCGCAGGTACGGTGGCGCAGTTGCGCGAGATTCTCGAATCGGTTGCGCTCGGCCCGAGCACCGCCGCCATCGTCGAAGCCGCCGCCGAACGCCGCATTCCGTCGATCCGCCTGTCCGAAGGCAATCTGGTGCAGCTCGGCTACGGCGCGCGCCAGCGCCGCATCTGGACCGCCGAGACCGACCGCACCAGCGCCATCGCCGAAACCATCTCGCGCGACAAGGAACTGACCAAGACCCTGCTGCAGGCCTGCGGCGTGCCGGTGCCGGAAGGCAGCATCACGGACTCCGCCGAAGCCGCATGGGAAGCCGCGCAGGACATCGGCCTGCCGGTCGTCGTCAAGCCGCTCGACGGCAACCACGGCCGCGGCGTCTCGACCGACCTCAATACCGAAGCCGAGGTGCGCGCCGCCTTCGACCTCGCCGTGCAGGAAAGCAGCGACGTCATCGTCGAGCGCTTCGTCCGCGGCCACGAACATCGCCTGCTGATCGTCGGCGGCAAGCTGGTCGCCGCCGCGCGCGGCGAGGAAGCCTGGATCACCGGCGACGGCCGCTCGACCGTCATGCAGCTGATCGAAAGCCAGCTCAACAGCGACCCGCGCCGCGGCAGCAGCGAGGAACATCCGCTCAACCTGATCCTGACCGATCCGGCCGACGATCCGCGCCCGGTGCTGATGCAGCTCGAACGCCAGGGTGTTGCCACCGACTCGGTGCCGGCCGACGGCGCGCGCGTGCTGGTGCAACGCAACGGCAACGTCTCGTGCGACGTGACCGAACACGTGCATCCGGATGTGGCCGCCGCGGCATCGCTGGCGGCGCAGGTGGTCGGACTCGACATCGCCGGCGTCGATCTGGTGGCCGAAGACATCACGCGTCCGCTGGCCGAACAGGGCGGCGCCATCGTCGAGGTCAATGCCGGTCCCGGCCTCAACATGCACCTGAAACCGGCCGACGGCGAAGCGCGCCCGGTCGGCCGCGCGATCGTAGATCACCTGTTCGACGAACAGGAAAACGGCCGCATCCCGCTGGTCGGCGTGACCGGCTCCAGCGCCACCACGACCACCGCGCGCCTGATCGCGTGGCTGTTGCACCTGCAGGGCAGCTACGTCGGCCTCGCCTGCCGCGACGGCCTGTTCTTCCGCCAGCGCCAGGTCAGCAACCGCCCGAGCGACAACTGGGAGCGCAAGCGCCAGGTGCTGCTCAACCGCATGGTCGAGGCTGCCGTGTTCGAGAACGGCGCGAAAACCATCCTGTCCGAAGGCCTGGCCTACGACTGGTGCGACGTCGGCGTGGTGACCGACATCGCCGAGGACGACGTGCTGCCCGATTTTTACGTCAACGATGCCGACCAGATGAGCCGCGTGATCCGCACCCAGGTCGATGTCGTGCTGCCGAGCGGCACCGCGGTCCTCAACGCCGACGACGCGCGCGTGGCCGAACTGGCGCCGCTGTGCGACGGCAGCGTACTCTTCTTCGCCACCTCGGCGCGGGCGCCGGTGCTGGCCGCGCATCGCGAGGCCGGCGGCCGCTGCGTTTATCTCGACGGCAACAGCGTGGTGCTGGCCCATGCCGGCACGGAAACCGGCGTGCCGCTGCCCGACGCGGAGCGCAGCGATGCCGAACTGCGCGCATTGCTGGCGGCCATCGCGGCCGGCTGGGCGCTCGGCATCGGCGCCGACCTGATGCGCGCCGGCATCGAATCCTTCATGCAGCCGGCCGAACGCGCGCCGGCCTGATTCCCGTCACCAGAACAACAGAGACCACGAGCAACCGCTCAGCCAAAAGGAACAAGGAATGGAAATCTCACGCGTGCGCGCCCTGCGCGGTCCCAACCTGTGGAGTCGTCATACCTCGATCGAGGCAGTCGTTCGTTGCAGCCATGACGAACAGAACATTGCCCTGCTGCCGGGTTTCGAGGAACGTCTGCGCGCGCGCTTTCCGGAAATCGAACTGCTCGACACCGCGCGCCAGGGCCCGCTCTTCTCGCTGGCCGACGCGCTCGAATCGGCCGCGCTGTGCCTGCAGGCGCAGGCCGGCTGCCCGGTGACCTTCAGCCGCACGGTGCAGACGGTCGAGGCCGGCACCTACCAGGTCATCGTCGAATACACCGAGGAAGCGGTCGGCCGCCTCGCCTTCGATCTCGCGGTTCAACTGTGCCAGGCAGCACTCGACGACACGCTGTTCAATCTGGCAACGGCACTGGCCTCGCTGCGCGAACTCGACGAGGACGTGCGGCTCGGCCCGTCAACCGGCTCCATCGTTGACGCCGCCGTCGCGCGCGGCATTCCGTATCGCCGCCTGACCGAAGGCAGCATGGTGCAGTTCGGCTGGGGCAGCAGGCAGCAGCGCATCCAGGCCGCCGAAACCGGCTTCACCAGCGCGATCTCGGAAGCCATCGCGCAGGACAAGGAAATGACCAAGCTGCTGCTGTCGGCCGCCGGCGTGCCGGTGCCGGATGGCCGCTCGGTCGGCACCGCCGACGACGCCTGGGCCGCCGCGCAGGAGATCGGCGCGCCGGTCGTCATCAAGCCGCGCGACGGCAACCAGGGCAAGGGCGTGGCCGTCAACATGAAGACCGAGGACGAAGTGCGCACGGCGTTCGCCGCCGCCTTCGCGATCTGCGAGGACGTGGTGGTCGAACGCTTCCTGCCGGGGCAGGACTATCGTCTGCTGGTGGTCGGCAAGCAACTCGTTGCCGCGGCACGCCGTTCGCCGCCGGAAGTGCGCGGCGATGGCGAACACACAATTGCCGAGCTGGTCGCCATCGTCAATCAGGACCCGCTGCGCGGCGACGGCCACGCCACGCCGCTGACCAAGATCCGCCTCGACAGCATCGGTATCGCCACCCTCGAAAAACAGGGCTACACCATCGACAGCATCCCGGCGCGCGGCGTGCCGGTCCTGTTGCGCAACAATGCCAATCTCTCCACCGGCGGCACCGCCACCGACGTCACCGACGACGTGCATCCGGAACTGGCAGCGCGCGCGGTCGAGGCCGCACAGATGATCGGACTCGACATCTGCGGCGTCGATATCGTCTGCGAAACCGTACTCAAGACGCTCGAGGAACAAGGCGGCGGCGTGGTCGAGGTCAATGCCGCGCCGGGCCTGCGCATGCACATCAAACCGTCGTTCGGCAAGGGCCGTGCGGTCGGCGAGGCGATCGTCGCGTCGATGTTCAGGGAAGGCGACGACGGCCGCATTCCGGTCGTCGCGGTGGCCGGCACCAACGGCAAGACCACCACCACGCGCCTGATCGGCCATATCCTGACCGCCGACAAATATCGCGTCGGCATGACCAGCACCGATGGCGTCTATATCGAGAACCAGCGTATCGACACCGGCGACTGCAGCGGTCCGCGCAGCGCGCGCAACGTGCTCATGCATCCGCGCGTGGATGCGGCGGTATTCGAGACGGCGCGCGGCGGCATCCTGCGCGAGGGCCTCGGCTTCGACCGCTGCAACGTCGCGGTGGTGACCAACATCGGCGTCGGCGATCATCTGGGCCTGAATTTCATCACCACCGTCGAGGACCTCGCGATCGTCAAGCGCGTGATCGTGCAGAACGTGGCACCGGCCGGCATGGCGGTGCTCAACGCGGCCGATCCGATCGTCGCCGGCATGGCCGCCAGCTGCCCGGGCCGCGTCACCTTCTTCGCGCAGGACCTCAATCAAGCCGTGCTGGCCACCCATCGCGCGCAGGGCCAGCGCGTGCTGTTCGTCGATCAGGGCCACATCGTCGCCGCCGAAGGCAGCTTCGAACATCGGATCCGCCTGGCCGACATTCCGATCACGCTCAACGGCCTGATCGGCTTCCAGATCGAGAACGCGATGGCCGCCATCGGCGCGGCATGGGGACTCGGCATCGACTGGGACGTCATGCTCGACGGCCTGCGCAGCTTCCGCAACGGCACCGATACCACGCCAGGCCGCTTCAACGTCTTCACGCACCAGGGCGCGACCGTGATCGCCGACTACGGCCACAACCCGGATGCCATCGCCGCGCTCACGCGCGCGGTCGAGTCGCTGCCGTCCAAGCGCCGCTCGGTCGTCATCAGCGGCGCCGGCGACCGCCGCGACGACGACATCCGCCGTCAGACCGAAATCCTCGGCGACGCCTTCGACGACGTGATCCTCTACGAAGACCAGTGCCAGCGCGGCCGCGCCGACGGCGAGGTGGTCAAACTGTTGCGCGAAGGCCTGAGCAAGGCCAAGCGCACGCAGTCGGTCAATGAAATCCGTGGCGAATTCCTCGCCATCGATACCGCGCTGAACAAGCTGCAATCGGGCGACCTGTGCCTGATCCTGGTCGATCAGGTGGAAGAAGCGCTCGCCCATATCGCGTCGCGCGTGGCGGCCTAACCGGCCGGCAACCGGTGCACCTCGCCGCTGCGGGGTGCACCGCCGCCTGTCTGTAGAATCTCTCCTGTTCGTCCCTGCGTCTTTCCGCCTCGATCGGTTGGCAGTCCCCCACTTTCAGGAGATACGACGATGAAAAAATTGCTCTGCTTTCTGTGCCTGAGCACGCTGTCCGCCCTGCTGTTCGCACAACCCGCAACCACTTCCAGCGCCGATGTACAGGCCATCACAAGCCTGGTGGACCGCCACCAGCAGGCCCGCATGGCACGGGATGCCGCTACCATTCGCAACCTGCTCACCGAGGATGTCGATCAGCTCGTTTCTTCGGGAGAATGGCGGCGCGGCATCGATGGCGCGCTCAGCGGCATGCAACGCAGCTCCACCCAGAATCCTGGCGGAAGCACGCTCACGGTGGAAACCGTGCGGCTGCTGGACAGCAATACCGCCATTGCCGACGCGCGTTACGAGCTGCCCAATTCCGACGGTTCGCTGCGACGCATGTGGAGCACCTTCGTCGCGGTGCGCAAGGATGGCGAATGGAAGATCACCGCGATCCGCAATATGGAGCCCAGCGGCTACCGATAGATGCGCACCTGCTGTCGCAGCGCGGCGGGGTCAGAACAACGAAACAGCCAAGGCGACAGCGCCCAGCACGCCGAGCACAAGACCCAGCCGTACGCTGTGCGCCGGCCACGCATTGACACAGGCGACGAAGAGGCAGCCGACCGTCATCCACGCCACCGCCACCAGCAACGGCCCGGTGGCGGCACCAAGCAGCCACGCCGACAACGCCAGCTGCAGCAATAGTCCCGCCAGAGCCAGCCGCCGGCCGTGACTGCGCAGCCAGGCCGGCAGCGCGGCGCGCTCGCCGCTGCGCGTGTCGGCACCGGCATACCAGCAGGCGATGCCGCCGCAGCCGAGCAGGACGAAACCGAGCGCCGCCGTCATTGCGGCATCTCGCTCTTGTCGATGTCCTGCACCGGCGCGCGCAGCAGCATGACGCCACCGGCCGCCACCAGCGCCATGCCGATCGCGACGCTGACGCTCGGCGTACGCCACAGCAGCCACGTCATCGGCACCGTCGCCAGCAGCCAGCCAATGCCGGCCAGACGCGGAAACCAGGTCGAGACCGACAACGCCGGCAGCAGTACGAAGAAGACGAGCAGCATGCCGAAGCTGCCGGCGCCCTTGACCGCATTGCCCGCACCCAGCTGCGCCATGCGGAAGGCTTCCGCCATGCACAGCACCACTATCCACCAGCACAGCCGGCGCTTCCAGTCGGCCGGCCGTGCGTCTGACCTGGCGAGATGCGCCGGCTTGTGCGGCCGTGCGCGCAATTGCCAGGCGCTGAACACCAGGATCGCCGCCAGCGTCAGCAGCGCGATACCCATCGCCATCGCATGCGGCGCCCCGCGCCACAAGCCGGCCAACGCCGCCACAAGCAGCGCGGCGGCCGACACACACAGACCGGCCCGCCACTGCACGATGCTGCCGGGCAGCACGGCGATGAGCGCACTCAGCACGAGCCAGATACCGATGAACCACCAGGCGCCATTGCCCTGGCGCGCCGCCAATAGTTCGAAATCCGCGCCCAGCAGCACCGAGGCCACTGCCATCGCCGCCAGCGCGGCAGTCAGCGCCACGTGCAAGCCGGTCATCGCGCGCTCAAACATGCTGGCCTCCGCTGCGGCTGCGCTGCCTGAGCTTGCGCCGTTCGATCCACAGCAGCGTGCCGCTCAGCGACAACAGCGCCGGACTCATGCCGATCAGGAAGTACAGCCATTTCAATACGAGGCCGCCGTAGTCGCCGAAATGCAGCGGCTCCATCAAGCCGTTGAACTGGCTCCAGAAACCCTTGACGCGCGGATCGTTGCTGCGCACCAGTTGTCCGCCGCGATAGGCGAGATTGGTATTGTTGAACAACAGGCCATCGAGTCCGCCATAGAAGCCGACTTCCGCGTCGTCCCGGTCCGGATTGCGCAACGTGACGCCCTTGACCCGCAGACCCGGCATATCCTCCTTGGCCTGCGCCATCAGGCGATCGACCGAAAACGGCGCGGCAGAAGACGAAGGTCTTTCTGCCGCCACGGCCGCCATCGCCGACCCGGCCGTACTCGCACCGGCAACATGCGCATAGGCACGCTCGAACACCGGCGCCAGCCCCAGCCAGGCGCCGGTAAAGGCGATCAGTAAATGGAAACCGAGCGCCCACACGCCGACGCTCTTGTGCAGGTCGGAACCGGTCACGCGCAGGCTCTTGCGCCAGCGCACGGTGAACAGTTCCTTGATGATCTTGCGATGGATGACGAAGCCGGAGACGATCAGAAAGAACATCGCCACGCCGAGAAAGCCGACGATCCAGCGCGGACCGAAGAACAGGAACACGTGCAGCATGCGGAAGAACTGGCCGAGTTCGCTGTCCACCTCGCCGATGATCTCGCCATTGTCGGCGCGCGCGGCGATCTTCATGCGCTGCGGATTGTCAGGCATGCGCGCAAAGACGAACCAGGCCGGCGTGACCTCGTTGGGCACCGTCATGCTTTCGGGCTTGATGCCGGGATAACGTTGCGCCAGATGGGCCAGTACCGCGTCCGGCCCGGCCGGCGCCGCCACCTGCGGCAATGCGCGCAGCGAAGGATTGGCCCACAGGTCGATCTCGTTCTTGAAGACGACCACCGCGCCGGAAAAGCAGATCACGAACAGCAGCAGCCCCGTCACGATGCCGGTCCACGAATGCAGGGCGTAGAGGATGACGACGGTGCGGCGGGATGCTGCCATGGGAAAGGGATCAGAAGTCGAACACTGCCTTCAGCATGACCGTGCGCGGATCGCCGAGCGGCACCACATTCGCGTTCAGCGTGCCGGCGAAGTAATCCTTGTCGAACAGGTTCTTCACGTTGAGCATCACGCGATAACCCGCGCCCTGATAGCTGACGTTGGCATCGGCCACAGTATAGCCGGGCACCGAGAAGTTAACGGCCGGGCCGGTCTTCGCACTTTCGTGACGAATGCCGAAACCGGCGCCCCAGCCCTGCAGCGCACCGTCGAAGCGGTAGTTGGCGAGGAAGCTGGCAGCGCGGCGCGGCACGTTCTGCAGACGCTTGCCGATGTTGGCGGCATTGGTGTCGTCGGTGATTTCGGCATCGATCAGTGCCAGCGCGCCGGCCAGGCTCCAGCCGTTGCGCAGATCAGCGGCGACTTCGGCTTCGAAGCCCTTGCTGCGCTGCTCACCAATTTCGACTTGATATCCATCGTTCTCCAAATCATCGGAGGCGACATTTTTTCGTGTCAGATCATAGTAGGCAATACTGGCGTTGAGGCGTTTATCATCCGACTGGAACTTGACCCCCATTTCGGATTGTTTTCCTTCCTCTGGATTCAACTGCCGCCCACCTACCGCAAGACCAGCTTGCGGTAGAAAAGAAGTTGCGTAACCAATGTAAGGAGCAATGTTTTTTGTAAGTTCATACATCAACGCCGCGTTCCCGGTGTTGGCATTCTTGTTCTGCTTTTGAACGCTACCGTCCTGTAGATTCACTGTCTCAGTTTCTACTCGATCGTGACGAAATGCGACATTCAGACTCAAGCGTTCATTGAACTTGATCTGATCGCGTAGATATACAGCGGCGTATTGCACGGATGTTTCGGTCAGACCGTTCGTGCGTATCGCGCAATCTGAATACGGCAGGTTGTAAGTTGGCGAATAAATATTCAGATTGGCGATCTTGCATTGCGTATTACCGCTGTGCAGTTTGTCGCGGTTCAAATCCAGACCTGCCATCACCGTATGCGCGATGCCAGCCAAGTTGAAGGTGCGTTCAATATTGGTATCCAGTGCCCCAACCTGTTCCTTGACATCTTGCAGCGTAACGCTACGTCCCTGCTCCGTATAATTGTTCTTGAGCCCTCCAGAGACGAATACCGCTCTTCCAGTCATATTCATGTCCAGCCAGCGGAAGTTCTGGCGCAGCGTCCAGCCCGAATCGAAACGATGCGTGAGCGCGTAACCGATGGTGCTCTGCTCGCCCTCGTACGGGCCCACGCCCGGATCGCCGATGAACAGGCTGCGGTCGAGCTGGCCGTTGGGATTGGGCAGCAGTGAGCCGCGCGTCGGCAAACCCTGCTGACGGATGTATTCGCGGTCGTAGTAGGAAGCCAGGATCGTGAAATCGGTACGTGGACCGAAGTCGAGCGAGATCGACGGCGCGATGTAACGGTTCTTGTAGTAGACGTAATCGGTCGGATCGTCGGCGTCCGACAGCATCGCGTTGATGCGGAAGGCCGCCTTGCCGTTGGCCGATTCGAGCGGACGGCCGAAGTCGAAGGTCGCCTGCCGGTAGCCGTAGCTGCCGACCGTAAAACCGACCTGCCCGAACGCCTCCGCGCGCGGCCGCTTGCTGACCATGTTGACGATGCCGCCCGGCTGCATCTGGCCAAAGTTGATCGAAGCCGGTCCCTTGACGATCTCGATACGCTCGACGCCGAACACTTCCTGCGCAATCCAGCTACCCTGCCCGAGCTTGAGGCCATCCACGTAAATCGATTCCGAGGCACGCTGGCCGCGGATCGAAAAGTCATCCCAGCCACGACGGCCATAGCCGCCCGACGACACGCCGGCGGTGGTCTGGATCGCCTCGTTCAGGCTCGTCACCTGACGCGCATCGAGCAGTTCGCGCGTTAGCACCGAGATCGACTGCGGCGTTTCGAACAGCGGTTTGTCCGACTTCGTGCTGGAAACGGCCTGCTGCGCCGTGAAGCCAAAGTCGCCACTGCCGGTTACCTGCACTGCGGGCAGCACGTTATCGGCCGCGTCGGATTGCGCGGATTCCTGCGCCTGGGAGGCGGACATCAGGGCGAAGGTGGAAAAACCAAGCAGGGCGAAACGAACTGCGGCCACCGAGGGCCGCAGGGAGAAGCAGGAGGAAGACATGAGAAAAAGGGAGGAAAGCCACATGATTGATAATGGTTCTCATTATCACATCAACCATTCCCTTTCGTCACCGATTTCTCCTGCTGCTGTTGTTTATCTGTCAGTCCGCCTTCCCGCTTACGCGGCTTTGCATCCGCAGATGCCTATGCAGCATGCTCGGGTGGCAGCGGCGGTGCTTCCGGCGGCGAATGCTCGGGCACGATTTCCGGACCGTCAGGACCCGGCGGCTCCACCGGATCGCGCGACGGCGGTGGAATCTCCGGTTCCGGCGTGCGGTTCGGTTCGATCTCCGGCTGGGGATCGGGGATGACCGGAATCTCCGGCGGGATCGGTTTCGTTGCGCCCATGACCATTCCTCCATCTCAAAACCGGTCTGACCCATGCGCGGACAGCAAAGTTGCGCGTGCGAATTTGCGCGCGTTGCCAGGCGGCATGCAGCATGGTTTTCTGACATGGAGTCACTGGCTCATCCTACAGATGCGAACCGACGCGCTGCGTACACTGGCAGCCATGTCGATCGCATCGTGATCGGCGACGAACGAGGAGCGAGCAAATGGAAAAGAGCGACCGCAAGCAGGCCCGCGCCGCCACACGGCGTTCCACGCCAGCCCCGACGGCACGGCGATCGGCGGCAACGGATACGCGGCGCGTCATGCATGGCTTGCATGCCAGCGACGGGCCGGATTACCGTGACCCGGAATCCACGCGATTCACACCGGATCACCCGCGCATCGCGCTCTGACCTGCGCGGCCCGGCCTACGCGGCCCGACCTACGCGGCCTGACAGCTTGCTGCCCGCTTCTCGATGACCGAACCGGCGTCGCCGGTTCCCACCTCATCTGCAAAGGAGATTGTCATGCCACGCGCAGCCTGGAGCGACAAGCGAGAACGGCAGTACGAACACATCAAGAGCAGCATCGAGAAACGCGGCGGCAGCCGCGCCAAACGCGCCGACGAAATCGCCGCGCGCACCGTCAACAAGGAACGCGCCCAGCACGGCGAAGCCAGGCAGGCCAGCAAGGCCACGCTCAACAGCACGCCTGCACCGCGCCGCGGCGGTCTGCGCTCACATCGTGGCGCAGCCGGACGCACCTATGCGCAGCTGTACAAGGATGCACAGGCGCGCAGCATTCCGGGTCGCTCCACCATGAACAAGGCCCAGTTGCAGCGCGCGCTTGGCGCTGCCATCAAGCGCGCTCATTGATGAAAGGCCTCCATGCGGAGGCCGCTTTCCCCGAAACCCTGCCGGCGCGAACGCATTCGTTCGCCGGTCTTTCCATTGGAGGAATACCATGCAAACCCTGAAAAACGTCATGAGTCCCCACGTCAAGGTCATCAGTCCCGACGCCAATCTGACGGAAGCCGCGCGCTGGATGCGCGACGGCGGCTTCGGCATGCTGCCGGTTGGCGAGAACGATCGCATGATCGGCGCCATTTCGGACCGCGACATCGCGATCCGCGCACTGGCGCAAGGCAAATCGGGCAATACCAAGATTCGCGAGATCATGTCCGAAGGCATCGTCTGGGCTTACGAAAGCGATTCCATCGAGGAAGGCGCCCGCATCATGTCCGAACATCAGGTTCGCCGGCTGCCCATCGTCAACAGCGCCAAACGGCTGGTCGGCATCGTTTCGCTTGGCGACTTCGCAGTGGAAAGCACCGATCTGCAGGCCGTGGGCGAAACCCTGTCGGAAATCTCGGTACCGGCCTGATCGGTTTGCTCAGTAGGCGCGACGGTAGCGCAATACGGCGGTGTCCTGCGCGTTCAGCAGCAACAGGTCGGCGCCGTCAAAGCGCCAGCTTGCTGCCGATCGCAGCGCATTGCCATAAGCCTCGGCCAACTGCATGCGAGCCGGTGCGCATGCCATGCGGGTGGCGATCCAGCCCGCAGGCCGGTGCTGTACCTCGCCCGCCGGCAGCAACGCAAAGCCGCCACTGATGCGGTTGCAGCCATCGGAGCCGCTGACGCCGCCCTTGTCATCGATGGCGAGCGTCGGCAACTCTTCCTCGCCCGGGCTGCGGCCATGCAGCTCGGTCACGACCCACTGCGTATCTTCCAGACGTGCGGGCGGCAAACCGTGGCCACCGCAACCGCGATAGCTACGACCATCCAGCGTCATGCTCACCGTGTCGGCATAGGGTGCACCGCTCATGTCGTCCTCGCAGCGCGCGTGTTCGATACGTACCTCTATCCCCTGTCCGCGCAACAACCGGCCGTCGTCGTTACGGCGCTCTTCGTCGAGCGTGCGGTGTGTCGGCTCGGCATCCGGTCGCTCCACGGTCGCCTGCCGACCTGCCACCTTCAGATGCCAGAACGGTTCGTTGCCGGCCGCACGGTAGGAAGCCGATGCGTCGGGCTGGTTGACGGAAGACGCACAGGCCGAAAGAAGGAGGATGGAACCCATCAGGAAAAAGCCGCGCACAGGATCTCCTTGCGTGAGAAAGCGGAGAACCGCACAATGCAATTCTCCATTCCGCAGCATCGTCACATTTGTTGATGCACATCAAATGCCCGGCTTCGGAAGCAATTAGGATAAGTGTGCCATCCACGTGAAAGAAATATCAACCTGAAAGGAGACGTCTGCATGTTCAAAACCATCCTCTGTCCCACCGACGGTTCCGCACTGTCCGGCAAGGCCGCCGAAAAGACATTGCAGTTCGCCAAGGAAAACGGCAGCAAGGTCATCGGCCTGTTCGTGGAAGAGACTTTCCCCTACTTCCCCTACGCTTCCTATACCGAGAAGGAAAGAAAGGCGGCCAGGGACAGCGTGCAGAAAATCGCCGACAAGGCCGCCGAACTGGGTGTGGATTACGAACCGATCTATCTTGAATCTGCCAGTCCGTACGAAGAAATCATCAAGACGGCAGAGAAATTCCAGTGCAATGCCATCTTCATGGGTTCGCACGGCGCCAAGGGACTTGACCGCCTGCTGCTCGGCAGCGTGACGCAGAAAGTATTGCTGAACAGTTCGATCCCAGTCGTCGTTCTCAAGTAATCGTGCAAGGTACCAAATGAAAAACGCCCGCATATGCGGGCGTTTTTTTGCGGTCCAAAAGGAAATTAAAAATCCGTCAACAACCAACCACTGCTGAAAGACCTAGCTCAAGTAACATATTCTTCCCATTTCACGTCTCTCATTACCAAACGACTTGTCACTTTCGAAAGCAATACGAGAAATCTGGCAAGACCTTCAGCTGGATCATTAAATCGGAGATATAAATCCGTTCCGCTCTTTTCGAAAAGAAAACCTTCATTCTTAACTAGAAGGCCTTTCGTAAGGTCTAGATAAACATCCGGCTGCCCTGACTCTAATAACGTCGCAAGCTTTTGCTCAATATTGTCTAAAGGAGCGCCTTTATACGTCAAAACAACGGTGAATATCCTAGCCCATGGCCAATCCAAGTTCCCTAATTGGACACCCCCTAATGAACTAGGCTTGAGCAATTTAACACTTTCAATATTCTGAGAAATTTCGTCAAGGACACAAGGAGTAATCTGCGTCTTTATTTCACAGGTAGCTACAGCCCCTTCCTGAAAAATTAAGTCATGACCGCTATCAAATGGTAGTCGGGGCATCGATTTCAACATCAATACTATGTCTTGTTGTTTAGAGCGACGACCACTTGCATCAACAATCATCCCACTTACCACGCTTGTCATCTCTGGTAAGTGCTTAATTAGAAAATCTTGGATGAGTCGCTCCCTCGCTGCTCCCGCAGTACCAGAGTGGCCCAACACGTTCGTCATCTCGTATTGAGCGTTAAGTGCCTTAACAGCTCCATGACAATACTGGATCAGGGGCTTCATTCATATGCTTTCTCTGAATTTGCTACGCTACTTTCGCATAGTTGCAGCCAAGTCGCGGCATTGAAATACCAAAGGCCATTACAGATATCAATACAAAGTTTAAGCTAGCTAGGAAATGTCGGCGTAGGGCTTGTGACGCCCTACGATAAAGGAGCGAGGAGCCGAATTTTTATTGATTTACTGCGTTACTCTTCAGTCTATGTGACTAAACGCATAAAGTGGTGCGGCTGGCTGGGATCGAACCAGCGACCCTTGGCTTCGGAGGCCAATACTCTATCCACTGAGCTACAGCCGCATATGCAAACGCGAGGAGGCCTGAAGCATACCGTTTTTCTCCCTCGGCGTCCACGCAAAGCCGCATCCCGACGTTCCCAACGCGATTCTTTTGTGTCTATAATCAGGCGTTTGGCGAAGTATGGCAGTCGATATGTACCTCCGCGGAAGAACCATTCCGCGTCCTGTTTTTGATTTCAAAATCATGTTGAGGGAATAATGAGCGACGCACATCACGAAGAATCCGCAATCAAGACGCCTAAACAACTCATCCTGGCCGTGACCGCCGGCTTTCTGGTTCCCATCGTCGCAATCGTCCTGCTGGTCATGTTCGTGACCAACGATCAGCAGATCGGTGCCGGTTCCGACAACTCTCCCGCCGCCATCGAAAAGCGCATCCGCCCGGTTGCCGACGACGGCTTCACGCTGAAGGAAGAAAACGCGCCGCAGGCATTGCGCAGCGGCGACGAAATCTACAAGATGGCCTGCGCCATGTGCCACGGCACAGGCGTGAATGGTGCGCCCAAGCTGGGCGATGCGGCAGCATGGAAGGAGCGCGTCGCCCAAGGCTACGACACTCTGGTCAAGCATGCGATCGAAGGCTTGCGCCTGATGCCGGCCAAGGGCGGCCATCCGGACCTGGATGACATCGAGGTCGCACGCGCCGTAGTGGTCATGGCCAACAATGCCGGGGCCAGCTTCACCGAACCGCAGCCGGCCGCCGCGCCGGAAGAGCCGGCCAAACAATAAGTACATCACGCCCCATGAAAAAAGCCGACTGCATGTCGGCTTTTTTCGGCTATCGCGAGAAATCAGGAACGCCTTACTCGACCGATGGCGGCTGACCCTTCTTCTTTCTGGCGAAAAAATACAGGCCGGCGCCCACCGCGCTCACCACGGTCAGGCCGCGCACCACCGGTTTGAGAACGGAGCGCCGCGACAGCAGCGAAATCCCGCTCAACACCACCGGCAGCAGTTTCTGCAGCTTGATGCCCGACAGATTGCCGACATGAACCAGATCGCTCACATTGGCAAATGCCGATTGCGCGCGCGCACTGACCAGTCCCAGTGCCGTCTTGGCCAACGCTTCCCTGCCAAGCTGGCTGCGCACCACCTGGCGCGACTGGCCGATGCCGCTGCGGTAGGCACGGCATTGCTGGCGCAGACGCTCCTTCTGCTGCGCGAGGGTTTCCGGAATGGCCTCGCTCGATTGTTCTTCCACTTGGACCTCTCTCATTGGGATAGCGCGTCCCGATCGTTGCGCAGTTCTTCCATCGTGGCCGGCATCGAGAACAGTCCCTGACTGACCATCGACCGGATGTAAAGGAAGATGGCGATGACGGCCACGGTGGCCACCAGCGCCATGATCAGCAGGATTTTCCAGCCGAGGGACGGCCAGCTCAGATAGACGATCAATGCCGACCAGTAGGCCACGGCAAACCACGCGACGATGGCGCCGACGATGGTCAGCACGACGAGGCGGCCGGCATTGGCGCGAATCTCGGCCAGCTCGACGGCAGCCAGTTCGACCCGACTCATCAGCAGACCGACAGTGTTCCTGATCAGGCCCGATACGCCACCCAGCAGAGTGGATCCCGTATTGCGTGCGCTTGCAGGCTGGTTATCCATGAGCAGGCCCGTCCATGATTACTTGCGTGAGATGAGGAAGCCGAACAGCACGCCGATGCCGGCCGCGATGGTGACCGCACGCCATGGGTTCTCGTGCACGTAGTCGTCGGTCTTGACGGCGATTTCCTTGCCTGTCTCGAGCGCGGCGGTCTGCACTTCCTGTGCCTTGACCACGGCGGTATCGAGCAGCTGCAGGCCGCGCGTGCGCAGTTCCTCGGCGCGCTCGCCAGTGGCGCTGGTGGCTTCGCGGAACAGTTCCTGCGCGTCCTTGACGAGGGTTTTCATATCGCTCCGTGTGGTTTTCAAGGTGGATGCTTTCATGTGGATGGCCCCTTTTCTGGAGAAACAGCCGCCGTGCATGACGGCGCTGGCGGTGAAAATGATTGTTGGTCTTGCTCGACGCGGTCAGCGAACAACCATCAGACCATGTGACAGATACGCAGTTGATTGGTTGCAATATCACTGCACATTCGTCTTCGCGTTTCCCTGCATCGGCATGTTCCGTTTTAACACACCTTGGTCGTCGTTGAACAGGGCGGTAGCGCACGCAAGGAGAAGATTTCAGGAATGCGCCGAATAATTCGCCTGTCCCGGCTGAATTGTCCGGTGCTTCCTCAAATGCCGGGCGTGCAGTCGGCGCAATGCTCGATCTCGTCAACCTGCCGCGTCAGACTTTCCTTGAGGTCGCGCATCGCAGTGCGCACGCCCTCCTCGATCACCGGGTGGTAGTACGGCATGTCCAGCAGCTGATCGACCGTGAGTCCGGCCTGGCAGGCCCAGGCCAGCAGGTGCGCCAGATGCTCGGCGCGCGGGCCGACCATCTCCGCGCCCAGCAGGCGGTGCGTGCCGCGCTCGCCATACAACCGCAGCAGGCCGCGGTTCTGCCGCATCACGCGGCTGCGGCCCTGGTTGGCGAACGAGACCTGCCCGCATTCGTACTTGCCGCGTTCCAGATCGCGCACGGTGCGGCCGACCGCGGCGATCTGCGGATCGGTGAAGGCGATCGCCAGCGGCAGGCGGCGCAGGCCGGCCGCCACCTCCGGGAAACGCGCTGCGTTGTCGCCGGCGATGCGGCCCTCGTCGGTGGCTTCGTGCAGCAGCGGCTTGTCGTTGTCGGCATCGCCGGCGATGAAGATCGGGCTGTCGCCGCACTGCATGGTCAGCGGATCGAACAGCGGCACGCCCTTGTCGTTCAGTTTCAGCCCGGTCAGTTCGAGGCCGAGCTTGTCGAGGTTGGGCCGGCGGCCGGTGGCGGCCAGCACAGTGCGGAAGCGTTCGGTGCGCACACCGCCGTCGGCATCGCGCGATTGCAGTTCGACTTCCTTGCCGACCACGCGTGCCGAGACGATCGCGGTACGCATGCGCAGGTCGAGTTTGCCGCCAATGCTATCGAGTGCGGCGCGATTCACTTCCGGATCGGCGATCTGCGCCAGCCGCTCGCCGCGCCCGAACACCGCGACCCGAACACCGAGCCGGTGCAGCGCCTGGCCGATCTCGAGTCCGATCACGCCGGCGCCGACCACGGCCACCGAGTCCGGCAGGTCGTCCCAGTCGAATACGTCGTCGTTGACGACCAGGCGTTCGCCCAGGCCCTGCAGTTCGTCCGGAATCGCCGGCCGCGAGCCGGTGGCGATGACGATGCGTTCGGCATGCAACTCGATGCCCTCGCCGACTTGCAGCCGATTGGGCGCGACAAAGCGCGCATGACCGAGCAGGCGTTCCTCGGCCGGAATGCCGTTCACGCTGTCGAGCACGAGGCCGACGAAGCGGTTGCGCTCATCGCGTACGCGCGCCATTACGGCACGACCGTCCACGCGCATGGCTTCGACCGCGATGCCGAAACCATCGGCCGTCGCCACGCCGTGCGCCGCTTCCGCCGCCGCGATCAGCAGCTTGCTCGGCATGCAGCCGACGCGCGCGCAGGTGGTGCCGTAGGCACCGCCTTCGATCAGCACGGTGCGGCGCCCGTGCGACTTCGCGGCGCGGAAGGCCGACAGGCCGGCGCTGCCGGCGCCGACCACCGCCACTTCGCATTCGATTCGTTTCATGGACGCTCCTGCTGTGGATGCGGACGGTTGTCCGGGCATTCGGCACCGGCCGCGTGTGCCGCCGGTCAATACGCTACCGGTTCAGGCATTGATGACGCGCAGCTCGGCAATGTCGGCGATGCTGCCCAGCTGCACCACCACCGGATGCGCGGCGGCGCGCGATTGTATCGGACGCCAGGCAAAGCGCCATTCGCCTTCGGCAGCGTGCTGGCGATCCTTGGAAAACAGCCGGCCGAGCGGGCTGGTCTTGCCATAGGACATGGCGGCATCGATGCCGGTCCAGTTGGGCAGCACGCGCTGCACGGCACGATGCAGGCGCTCGCCGAAGGTCTCGGCGTCGTGCACGACCAGATAGGCGTCGGCACTCTGCTTACCTTCGAACAGCGCGCCATCCGGCTGCTGCGCCAGACTCAAGATCAGGAATTCGGCATCGCCGCCGGCAGCGGGCGCGAGGGTGGGAGGAACGAGGCGGAATTCGCCCAGGGTGAGTGAGCGTTCGAGCTTGTCCCGCTCGGAAAAGTAGTAGAGCTTGGGCGGGCGTGGATGATCCATCGTGGTCATGTGCGATCCAGGTTGAAGAATGATCAGGTGACCAGGTCCGCCCATTTAAGCAGAATATTCGGGCAGCGGCAAACTGCGGAGCGGCCGCAAGGGCCGCTCGTCATCGTCAGTAACCCGGACGCACGGGTTGCGGGGTCGAGGGCTGCACGCTGCCGCTGCCGCGCGTGCGCGCATCCGGTTCGCGGCGCTGCTGTTCGGTACGCTCGCCATCGCGACGGCCTTGCGCATCGATGCCCGCGCCGCCGCTCACACCGCCGGTGACGTCGGCGCTGCCGGACGACGTGCCGGTCCCGGTACGGGCGCCGACGCCGGCCGCGCCGGATGCACTACCCTGCCCCGACGCCGTTCCCGAGCGCGTGCCCTGTTCCGAACCGGCCGATACGCCACCGTGCGCATCGACGCCGACACCGCCGCCATTGCCCCGCGCACCAACGCCAGCCTGTCCCATCGCGCCCGCGCTGCCGCTACCGGCGCCGGCACCAACGCCCGCACTCACACCTTGCGCCACCGCAACCGAGGACAGCGAGGCCGCGACGAAACACAGGGAACGCATAGTCTTGGATACATGCATGATCGGTCTCCTTTCGTGATTGAAAGGATTGGAGGGCAAAGCGGCCGCGACGTTTCATGCATGTGCATGCCTGTGTGCGGAAGATCACCTATCGGCCGCCCGCGCGTCGCCATGCGGCAACTTGTTGCGCAGCACTGTTGCGGCGCGGCTAGGGTGTGCGATGGCGCAGCCGGTACCAGCCCATGCCTATCCATTCATGCAGTGCATAGCTGCTCTGTGCGAGCCAGCGGGCGCGCGGCACATAGTCGGCCGGCAGCGCTTGATCGGCAGTGAGGAAGGAAGTCGGCGCCGGCGTGATGCGCAAGCCGGTGCGCGCGAATACCTGCAGAGCGCGCGGCATGTGGATGGCGTCCGTCACCAGCAGAACGTGAGTCATGTCATGACGCTGCAGAATGACGGCGGAATGGACGGCGTTGTCGGCCGTATTGTCGGAGTCGCCCTCTTCCCAGCGCACCGCTACGCCGAAGTCTTCGCGCAGGCTGCGCGCCATGATCTGCGCTTCCGACGCCGGCGCGCCTTCGGGGCTGCCGCCGGTCACCAGCAGCGGCAGGCCGGTGGCGCGATGCAGCGTGGCCGCGTAGCGCAGCCGCCGCAGGGTGGCGGGATTGGGCGTATCGGCGCCCGCGTATTCCGGCGCATTGCCGAGCCGGCCGCCGCCGAGCACGACGATGGCCTGCGCATCACCGCGATACGGCAGCAGCAACGGCGCGCTGTCCTGTTCAAGCGGACGCGCCAACAGGGACGCCACCGGCCGCGTGCTCAACAGGGCCAGCAGCACCAGCGCCCCCAGCGACACGGCAAGACCGGTACGTGGCCAGCGCCGGCGCAACGCAAAGCCGAGCGCGCACAACAGCAGCAGATTGAGCGGCGGCAACAGCACCGCGCCGAGCAGCGTGTTGATGAGCCAGCCGTTGCTCATGCGCGCGCCGCCCTGCGCCGTTGCCGGTCACGCATGCGTGTTCACTGATCCATCTGCGGTTCGGCGATGGTGCGCAGCTGGAAGCGGCCATCCTTGTTGAACAGCCAGGTTTCGATGACTTCGACGCGGCCGTTGCGCAGCAGCGCCGGCGCCGGCTTGGGGAATGGCGCGGTGGCGCGCACCGAGGCCAGCGCCGTCGATTCGGTCACGCGGTCGCGGTTGGAACGCATGATCTCGCTGCGCACCAGGCTGCCGTTGGCGTCCACCACGTAGCGCACCACGACCACCGAACGCAACAGCGCCTGCGGGCGGCCGATGAAGACCTTGGTGGAATTGACCTGCACGATGCGATGCGCGAGCGCGATCTGGTATTCGGCCGCGCTGTCCGCCTTGGAGGTGCCGTCGGGCGTGGTGCCGACCGGCTGGTCGGCCGGACGCAGGCCGCTGCAGGCGGCCAGTGCCAGTACGGATGCGCACAGCACGATGCGACGGATAATGGTCTTGTTCATGTCGTCCTCTTCTTGTTGTTCGTTCCTGAAAGCTGCCGCACAGTGTATGTCAGCCGCCGCGCGCGCTCAATGCGGTTTCAAACAAACCGCTGCTGCAGGCGGAACTGTTCGGTCGCAGCAACCAGCGCCGCCGCGGTGCCGGGTTCGAGCGCCGCATGGCCGGCATCGGCGATCAGCCGCAGCACCGAACCCGGCCAGGCGCGATGCAGACACCACGCCGACACCGGCGGACACACGGCATCGTAACGGCCCTGCACGATCACGGCCGGCAGGTGCGCGATGCGCGCCATGTTGCGGATCAGCGCATCCTCTTCCATGAAGCCGCCGTGCAGGAAGTAATGCGCCTCGAGCCGACCGATGCCGAGCGCCACCGCGTCCGACTCGAAGCTGGCGATGGCGTCTTCCTGCGGCCGCAGGAACAGGCAGCTTCCCTCGTAGCGGCTCCACGCGCGCGCGGCTTGCAGGGAGATTTCCTGATCGTCGCCGAACAATCGCTTGCCGTAGGCCTGCAGCAGTTCACCGCGCTCCTCGAGCGGAATCGGCGCGAGAAACGCTTCGTGCGCTTCGGGGAAGAACTGGCGCATGCCGTGCAGGAACCAGTCGATCTCGGCGCGCGTGCACAGGAAGATGCCGCGCAGCACGAAACCCAGGCAGCGCTGCGGATGTGCCTGTCCGTAGGCCAGCGCCAGCGTCGCGCCCCACGAACCGCCGAACACCAGCCATTGCTCGATGCCGAGCATGAGGCGCAGGGCTTCGATGTCGGCCACCAGCAGCGGCGTGGTGTTGTCGCGCCATTCGCCGAGCGGGACCGACTTGCCGGCACCGCGCTGGTCGAACAGCACGATGCGGTAATGCGCCGGATCGAAGAAGCGGCGATGCTGCGGCGACACGCCGCCGCCGGGCCCGCCGTGCAGGAACAGCACGGGCTGACCCTGTGGATTTCCACATTCCTCCCAGTACAGGGTGTGGCGCGCGTCAACCTCCAGCATGCCGTGGCGATACGGCTCCAGCGCTGGGAACAAGGGGCAGGCGGAATCGTCCATGGTTGATTTCAACGAGTCAATTGAAGGAATGAAACGATTGTACGCAGGTGAGGCAACTCACACAGGCATGCACACAGGAAGAACTTATCCATCCTCGCTATCTCATAACGTCAATGGCGATGCCCGACGGGCATCGCGCGCAATCGACAGGAGAACATGCCATGCACGTACTGAACGACTGGCTGCTGGCCGGCATCCCGCTCGACGACTGGCTCAAGGCCCTGGTGGTCGTCGTCGTCGCCTTCCTCGTGATCGACGTCGTCGCGCGTTTCGCAACGCGCCGCCTGACCGCGCTGTCGTCGCGCACGCGCGGCCGCTTCGACGATGTGCTTGCCGACGCGCTGTCGCACACCAAGCGTTGGCTGATCCTGATCCTGGCACTCGTGATCGGGCTCGGCACGCTGGACCTGCCGGGCAAGGTGGAACTGCGCCTGTCGCAGCTCGGCGTGATCGTGATCGGCATCCAGGTCGCGATCTGGTTCAACAGCGGTATCTCGGCATGGATGCGGCGCGTGGTCAATCCCGAAACCACGCCTGATCTGCGCAACCGCGCCACCACCACGACCATCGCCTTCCTGGTGCGGCTGCTGGTGCTGGTCACGGTACTGCTGGCGGTACTGGCCAACCTCGGCATCAACATCACGGCCTTCGTCGCCAGCCTCGGCATCGGCGGCGTGGCGGTAGCGCTGGCACTGCAGACCATCCTCAGCGATCTGTTCGCCTCGCTCTCGATCGCCTTCGACAAGCCGTTCGAGGTCGGCGACTTCATCATCGTCGATGAGGTCATGCTCGGCACCGTCGAATACATCGGCATCAAGACCACGCGCCTGCGCAGTCTCGGCGGCGAACAACTGGTGCGCTCGAACGCGGAACTGCTGAAATCGGTGATTCGCAACTACAAGCGCATGTCGGAACGCCGCGTGGTGTTCAGCTTCGGCATCCGCTACGAAACGCCGATCGAACAGGTTGGCGCGCTCGGCGGCGTGGTCAAGCAGATCATCACCGGCATCGAGCAGACGCGCTTTGATCGCGCGCATTTCCAGAAATTCGGCGAGAGCAGCCTCGACTTCGAGGTCGTCTATATCGTCCTCGGCAGCGACTTCAACGTCTATATGGACATCCAGCAGCGCATCAATCTGGAACTGATGAAGGCGTGCGCCGAGCGCGACATCCACTTCGCACGGCCGACCACCATCATGCACATGGGATCGGAAGTGCGCGTCGCGCAGCCTGCCGAAGAAACCGACGACCAGGCCGCACAGTCCGCGCCAGCCACCGGTCCGGGGCTGGTCTGACGCGTGCGGCCTATCGCCTGGCGGCCTGCCAGCCGGCCAGGCGATGACGCGCGATGTCGAACACCCAGTTGAAGCAGAACGCGTAGATCATGAAGAAGATCGAGAAGGTCACGTCGAGCAGCAGCGCATCGAGGATGCCGATGTCCAGCCACCATGCCGTCAACGGCAGCGCCAGCGCCATGAAGAAGGCCTCGAACCCGAGCGTGTGCAGTATGCGCATCGGCACCGTGCGGCGCCAGCCGTAACGGTGCTCGACCATCTCGTAGAAATGGTTGTAGATCATGTTGGATGCCATCGCGCAGACCGCGAGGATCAGCGCCAGCGCGCCGAAATGCAGCATGTCCATGCCGAAACCGTAGGACATCAGCGGAACCAGGATCACGAGGGCGCACACCTCGAACAGGACGGCGTGCAGAATGCGGCGCAGCAGGGTATTGATGGCGAAACTCGAGGAAAGACAGCGAAGGCCGTCATTATAGCCGCCCCGTTTTTTCGCCGCCGCGACGCTTCCGGGTTTGCCAAAAACGCATGTCCCCGCAACTTTTTCCAAACAAAACCGTGACAAGCAGAAAAAGATACTCTATACTTCGCCCCCTTCAGGCATGCTGGAATTGACACTCCAGCGATGTTGACCGGGTCGGCATACGCGTGCGGGTGCTTAGCTCAGTTGGTAGAGCGGCGCCCTTACAAGGCGTAGGTCGGGAGTTCGAGCCTCTCAGCACCCACCAGAGATCGGTCAGTCATCCCCCTGAAAAAGGTTATGCAGTTAGGAGTGGTAGTTCAGTTGGTTAGAATACCGGCCTGTCACGCCGGGGGTCGCGGGTTCGAGCCCCGTCCACTCCGCCAGATTAAAAATGCCCGCGCAAGCGGGCATTTCCATTTCAGAGGAGTGGAGCGAGCATTGCTCGCGGCGGGGCTCGAAGGGAAACGCATGCAGGCGTTTCCGCGGCCCGCAGTATGTGGGCGAGCCCCTTCGTACTTCGACGTTCGCTCTGCGAACGTTTCGTCTCGGCTTTTTGCCCACCTTTGAAGCGCACCTCAATGCGCCAAGACATTCACCCCCAACACCACCGCCGACACTCCCATCACCCCCGCAAACACCCTCTGCAACGGCCGAGCCGGCACATGCGGCTGCCACACTCTCCCCGCCAGCATGCCGCATAGTGCCGCGACGACGAACAGCCATCCCGTTGCGCCGACCGCAACCGAGCCAAGCAGCATGGTGGCGGCGGAAAAACCGGAGACCAGGGCGATCACCATCAGCGAGGTCGCCACGCTCGCATGCACGCCGGCGTCGCTGATACGCCGCAGGCCCGGCACGATGACGAACCCGCCGCCGACACCGAACATGCCCGTCAGCAGGCCCGCCGCGCCGCCGACCGCCGCCAGCCGGGATGCGCAATGGCGCGTCCAGCGAAAACGCCCGGTGAGCGGATCGATTCGGCACCCCCCCGCCGCGTGCCCGGTCTCCGCCTGCCGTGCTCCGCGCCATGTGCGCGCAGCGAGACACAGCATCAGCAGGCTGAACAGCAGGCCGCTCCAGCGCGCCGGCAGCACTTGTATGAGCGCGCTGCCGACAGGCGCACAGACAATGCCGGCGGCGGCGATCCAGAACGCCGCACGATAGCGGACAATACCGCGTCGCAGCCCGTCCAGGCAGCCCAGCAGCGCGGCAAGGCCGATCGCGATCAGTGCAATGGGACGCGCATCGGCGAGCGAGTAGCCGAGTGCCAGCATGAGTGCGGGAACCGCCAGTACACCGCCGCCGGCCCCCGTCAAGCCAAGCGTCATGCCGACGACAGCGCCGAGCGCAATGGCAGTCAACAACATGGCAGCGAGCGTGTCACAGCAAGTCGAGCGGGATCTTCAGATAGCGCACGCCATTGTCTTCGGGTGGCGGCAGCAGTCCGGCGCGGATATTGAGCTGCACGGCAGGCAACATAAGCTCCGGCAACGCCAGCGTGGCATCGCGCGCACGCCGCATGGCAACGAATTCGCGCTCGGCAATGCCGTCGCGCACATGCAAGTTGCATGCGCGCTGCTCGGCCACCGTGGATGTCCAGGCTGGCGCACGCGAATCCGGCGGATAGTCGTGACACAGATAGAACTGCGTCTGCGCCGGCAATGCCAGCAGACGCCTGATCGAACGATACAGCGCGGCGGCATCGCCGCCCGGAAAGTCGCAGCGCGCCGTGCCTACGTCCGGCATGAACAGCGTATCGCCGACGAAGACCCTGTCGCCGACGAGATAGGCGGTATCCGCCGGAGTATGGCCCGGCACATGCCATGCGCATGCCTGCAGTTCACCAATGGCGAACACCTCGTCCGGCTCGAACAGGTGATCGAAATCGCGCGCGATCCCATACGGCACCTTGCTGAAATTGTAGACATGGCAAAACAACTGCTGCACATCCCGTATGCACGCGCCGATACCGATGCGACCGCCGAAGCGGCTGCGCAGGTAGGGCGCTGCCGACACGTGGTCGGCGTGCGCATGCGTCTCGAGCAGCCACTGCACGTGCAGGCCCAGCGCCTCGACGAAGGCGGCGATGCGGTCGGCGGAACGCGTGGCGGTGCGGCCGCTGCGACTGTCGTAGTCGAGCACCGGATCGACGATGGCGCAGGCGGTGCCCGCGCCAGCGTGAATCACATGGCTGACGGTGGCGGTCGCCGGATCGAAAAAGGACTGGACCTGACAGGACATGGTGCGACGGCGGCCCGATCAATAGGTCTTGTAGGCCAGATACTTGCCGCTCATGACGATCTGCACGCGGTCGCCGTTCGGGTCCGGCAGGCGGCTCAAGTCCATCTTGAAATCGATCGCGCTCATGATGCCGTCGCCGAATTCCTCGTGGATCAGTTCTTTCCACGTGGTGCCGTAGACCTGCACCAGTTCGTAGAAACGGTAGATGGTCGGATCGGTCGGCACCGCGGTCGGCAGCGAGCCGCGGTAGGGCACGACCATCAGCCATTTCTTTTCTTCATCCGTCAGGCCGAAGATAGTGGCGAGGATGTCGGCGGCGTTCGGATCGAAGGTCATCTGACCGAGGCAGCCGGCGGTGACCCATTCCTTGCTGAGGCCGACCTTGGCGGCGGTGTCGGACCATTTCAGGCCCTTGGCGACCTTGGTAGCGATGATTTTTTCGGTGACTTCGAGGCGACTCATTGATTGCTCCTGTTGGGTGAATATCGATGGGGTTGTGTTTGCTTATGCAATCCTGTGCAGCGGCACGGCGGCGGCAACGGCAGGCTTGTCTTCGGACGCGTCGTCGGCGAGTCCGGGTTCGACCACCGGCGGCTGCGCGGGCGCACGGCCGCCGGACAGGTTCTTGGATCGCGTCACCAGGAAATCGACGAGGTGATTGCGAATCCGGTAGTACTGCGGATCGTGATGCAGCGTGGCGCGCTGTCGATCGCGCGGCATGGTGTTGCGCACGATCTCGGCCACGCGTGCGCGCGGACCATTGCTCATCAGCAGGATCTTGTCGGCCAGCAGCACGGCTTCATCGACGTCGTGCGTGATCATGAAGACGGTCTGCCGCGTCTCGGCGCAGATGCGCAGCAGCTCGTCCTGGATGGTGCCGCGCGTGAGCGCATCGAGCGCGCCGAAGGGTTCGTCGAGCAGCAGCATCTTGGGTTCGATGGCGAAGGCGCGCGCGATGCCGACGCGCTGCTTCATGCCGCCCGACAGCGCCGACGGCTTCTTGCCGATCGCATGCGTGAGTCCGACCAGCTCCACGTATTCCTCGACGTGACGGTCGATTTTTTCCGCGCTCCACGCCGGCCACTTGCTGCGCACGGCGAAGGCGATGTTCTTGCGCACCGTCAGCCACGGCATCAGCGCGTGCCCCTGGAACACCACGCCGCGCTCCAGGCTCGGACCGCCGATCTCGCGCTGGTCCATGAAGACGTGGCCTTCGCTCGCGTGCTCGAGTCCTGCCAGCACGTTGAGGATGGTGGTCTTGCCGCAGCCCGAGTGGCCGATGATGCAGACGAACTCGCCGCGCTCGATGTTGAAGTTGACGCTGTCGAATACCGGTTCGCTGCCGCCCGGATAGGTCTTGGACAAACCCTCGACCTGCAGGAAGGGCTTGCCTTCGCGCGCCGTCGTGTCCGGCGATGGAGTGAGTTCAGTCGGCATAGGTCACCGCTTTCTGCGCCTTGGCAAAGATCAGGTCCAGCACCATGCCGACCGCGCCGATCATGAGGATGGCGAAGATCACATTGGTCAGGGACAGGTTGTTCCATTCGTTCCAGACGAAGTAGCCGATGCCGGTGCCGCCGACCAGCATCTCGGCCGCCACGATCACCAGCCACGCGATACCCATGCTGATGCGCATGCCGGTCAGGATGGTCGGCGCGGCGGCCGGCAGGATCACTTCGAAGGCCTTGCGCACCGGGCTGACTTCAAGCGTGCTGGCCACATTGAGCCAGTCGCGCCGCACGCCGGCCACGCCGAAGGCGGTGTTGATCAGCATCGGCCAGATCGAGCAGATGAAGATCACGAAGATGCCGGACAAGGAAGCATCCTTGATCGTGTAGAGCGCGATCGGCATCCAGGCCAGCGGCGAGATCGGCTTCAGCAGTTGAATGAAGGGATCGAGCACGCGATAGACGAGCGGACTCATGCCGATCACGAAGCCGAGACCGACGCGCTGCAGCGAATGCGCGATCTGGATGCCGATGCCCTTGTCGTTGGGACCGTTGTCATAGAACGGGTCGCGCAACTGGTCAACGAAGGTCGCGCCCATGTCGGCCGGCGTCGGAAAGGCGGACTTGACCGGCGCTGCCAGTTGCTCCGGATCCTTGCCCATGAGCCTGGCGTACTCGATCTGCTCGGGCGTCAGGCTGGCCGCCGTGCTTTTGGTCGGCAGCGTGGCGATGTGCCAGATGCCGATCAGCACCAGCAACACCACCAGCGACAGCAGCGGCGACTTGAAGCGGGAAAGCGCGGACGTCTTCATGATCAGGCACGCTTGATCGCAAAGCTGTTCAGATAGGCCTGCGGCTTGTCGGCGTCGAAGGTCTTGCCCATGATGGTGAACTTCGGATAGGCGCCGCCGGCCGGTACCTCCTGACCGAGTTCCTTCATGTGCTTCTTCGCGTCCGTCAGCAGGAATACCTTTTCGGCGATCTGCCTGTAGTCGACCTCACCCTTGACGTAGCCCCAGCGCTTCATCTGTGTCAGCATCCAGACCGCCATGCTCTGCCACGGCATCGGGTCGAAGTCGGCGCGGTCCGGCACGTTCATGACGTTGCCCAGCCCGTCCGCGTAGCGGCCCGTCAGCACCTGGGCGACAACCGCCTCGGGCTGGTTCAGATAGGCCTGCGGCGAGATCACCTTGGCGATCAGTTCGCGATTCTTCTTGTCGCGCGCCATTGCGGCCGAGGTCAGCACCGCGCGATACAGGGCGGCGAAGGTGTTCGGGTTCTTCTGAATGAATTCGGCCGAGGTGCCGAAGGCGCAGCACGGATGACCGTTCCACAGGTCCTTGGTCAGCAGGTGGATGAAGCCGACTTCCTCGTACACGGCGCGCTGGTTGAACGGGTCCGGGCCGAGGAAACCGTCGATGTTGCCGGCACGTAGATTGGCGACCATTTCGGCCGGCGGCACCACGCGCAACTGCACATCCTTGTCCGGATCGAGGCCGGCCTCCGCCAGGTAGTAGCGCAGCAGGAAGTTGTGCATCGAGTATTCGAACGGAATCGCGAACTTGAAGCCCTTCCAGTTCTTCGGATCGCGGTTGTTCTTGTGCTTGAGAGAAAGCGTAATGGCCTGACCGTTGACGTTCTGGATGGTCGCCACGTTCATCGCCTGCGCATTGGAACCCAGGCCCTGCGAGATCGCCAGCGGCATCGGCGACAGGAAATGCGTGGCGTCGTACTCGCTGTTCATCATCTTGTCGCGGATCAGCGCCCAGCCGGCCGTCTTCAGCACCTGCACGTTCAGCCCCTGCTTGCTGTAGAAGCCGAGCGGATGCGCCATGATCAGCGGCGTGGCGCAGGTGATCGGGATGAAGCCGATCTTGAGGTCCTTCTTTTCGAGTGCGCCCTTTTCCTGCGCCATCGCCTGCAGGCTGGCGATCGGCAGCACGCTCGAGATCGCGGCCATCGCCGTGCCCTTGCCGACCGCGCGCAGGAAGCGGCGGCGTACTGCGTCCTGCGGGAACAGTGCCTTGACCAGCGTGGCCTCGATGAACTCGTTCGAATACGCCTCGAACTCGGCCGTCTCGCTGCGCGCGCGCAAGGTGTCGATGGCGGACTGCGTGCTGGCGTCGTGCGCTTCCTGGCTGTCATGCTTGCCGCAGCTGCAGCCCATGTGCAGCGGCTTGTCGGCGTTGAACGGATCAAAGAAACGGCTCATGGCATTCTCCCTGTGGTTGGTATAGCCATGTTAGGAGCCGTGGGGTGTTCGCACTATCGTGCGGGGCGGCGAGTTTGTGTAGGGCTGGCACTACAGCGTGTAGTGATGGCACTACATGGTCCGCGCCAAGAAAAAAGGGACGGCTCGCCGTCCCTTCACAGGCCGCTGCCGGCGGTTCTAGCCGGCCAGCGAAGACTGCCGCATCGCAAACAGCGCCAGCTCCACATCGTTGCGCACGCCGGTCTTTTCGAGAATGCGCGAGCGATAGGTACTGACCGTGTTCGGCGACAGCGACAGCTGCGCCGAAATCTCGCTCACGCTCTGTCCCTGCGACAGCAGTCGATAGACCTGATGCTCGCGCGCCGACAGCAGTTCCTGGATCGGCCGGTCGCCACGGTCGAGCGGCCCGGCGCCGACCGAGAACGCCAGCAGTTCCGCCACCGAGGGCGTGATGAACAGCCCGCCCTGTGCCACCTTGCGGATCGCCGCGATCATCTGTTCGGAATCGGCGCTCTTGTTCAGGTAGCCGGCAGCGCCGAGCTTGAGGCTGAACACCGCGTACTGGCGATCCGGATAGGTGCTCAGGATCAGCACCGGCAGCTTCGGAAATTCGTTCTTGAACTGCTTGAGCATGTCGAGCCCGTCGCGCTGCGGCATGGCGATGTCGAGCAGGACGACGTCGATACCCTGCGCGCCATCGTTGTGTTCGCGTACCTGGCGGATCGCCTCGATGCCGCTGCCGGCTTCGGCCGCGACCTCGATGTCGTCGGCATCGGCCAGAATCTGGCGTATGCCCTGGCGCACGATCAGGTGATCGTCGCAGACCAGTACCTTGATCGTGCTCATGCGTCCTCCTGCATCGTCAGCGGCATGACGAGCTTGACGCAGGTGCCCTGCCCCGGCAGACCATTGATGGTCAGCGTGCCGCCGAAGTAGCCGGCGCGCTCGCGCATGCCGACCACGCCATAGCTTTGCGGACTGTTAAGCTGCTCGCGCGCGGCGCCGACGCCGTCGTCGTGCACCTCGATGTAGAGCACCGGGTCGGGCGGCTGATCGACCAGAATGCGGATCGTGACCGAGCTGGCATGCGCGTGACGTGCGATGTTGCTGAGGATTTCCTGGAAGATGCGGAACACCGCCGTCGCCTGCCCGCGTTCGGGATTGCCGACGCCGGCCGCAACGTGCATCTGCATGTCCGACGTGACCTCGGCGCTCTTAATGAATTCCTGCGCCTGCCACGACAGCGCCGCCCACAGCCCGCGATGATCGAGGATGCTGGGACGCAGGTCGGTGATGATGCGGCCGACGTTGTCCACCGCGGTGTCGATCAGCGTGCCCATGTTGTCGCACTTGCGGCGCAGCAGCGGCCGGTCGTCGAGGCGTTTCTCGAGCCAGTTGACGTCCATCTTGAGCGCCACCAGCAGCGAGCCGAGTTCGTCGTGGATTTCGCGCGCGATGCGCGTGCGCTCGGTCTCGCGCACGGTTTCCAGATAAGCGGCCAGTTCGCGCAGGTCGGCCAGTGCGCGCGTCAGTGCGCCGGTGCGTTCGGCGACGCGCCGCTCGAGCTCGTCGTTGGCCTGCTTGAGCAACTGCTCGGCGCGCTTGCGCTCGGAGATGTCCTTGATGGTGGCGACCGCGCCGAGAATGACGGCGCCGTCGGCCGTGTGCTCGACGATCGGGTGCGAGGTGTACTCCGCCTGGAACGAAGAGCCGTCCTTGCGCCACAGCACCTCGTCCTCGATGTGGCACGGCAGGCCGTGGCTGAAGGCGTGGAAGATCGGACAATGCTCGACCGGGTAATGGCTGCCGTCGTTGTGCGTGTGGTGGATCAGGTGATGCATGTTCTGGTGCAGCACTTGATCCGGCGACCAGCCGATCATGTCGGCGGCGGCGCGGTTGATGAAGATGCAGTTGCCCTGCATGTCGACGCCGAAGATGCCGTCCCCCGTCGATTCCAGCAGCAGGTCGAGGCGGTCGCGCCACAGTTGCGCACCGCGCCCGCCCTGCGCCAGCCGCTGCGGCGCGTGCATCTCGGCCGGCGCCGCGCTCATGCGATGCTCCGTGCGCGAGGAGCGGCAATGGCCGTGGAGATCGTCATCTGCATGTTTCCTTCCTTTCCGGCCGCCGCCCCGCGATGTTCAGGACGGCGGAATCGTGAATCCGCGCGAACCGGTCTTGACCCTGATCGGCGGCCGGCGGCAGACATAGGGTTCGGCCTCGGCGCCGACGATGCGGGCGGCGATCAGCTTCGCCTGTCGCGCGATCGGCTCGATGTAGCGATGGGTCCGGCCCGCGATGCTGATGCAGTCGCCCAGCGCATGAATGTTCTCGACACTGGTGCAGAGCGTGCGCGCATCGACCGCGATGCCGGCGTCCCACGCCAGCCCAGCGCTGCGTGCGAGGCGGTTCGGTGTCTGCAACCCGGTTGCCGAAACGACATGATCGACTTCGAACCGGCGTCCGTCTTCCGCGATCACCACGCGGCCCGCCCCTTCGCAGAAAACGCGAGCAATACGCGTGCCACCAAGGAATTGCAGCGGCAGGGATTGCCATGCGTCAAGCAATGCCCGCGCGTCTGCGGCGCCGGCCGCCGCCTGCAACGGCAACTGCTGCGGGTCGAGCAGCAGTACGGTGTGCCCGCCCAGCGCAAGGTCGTTCGCCAGCTCGCAGCCAACCAGACCGGCGCCGGCGATCAGGACGCGCTGCGGCGCGCCATGCGCCGCGTCGAGGCAGGCGCGGAAGCGCGCATACGCGCGCAGGTCGTTGATGCGCCAGCACAGCGAGGCCGGCATGCTCGGTTCGGCGCGCGGCGCGGCACCGTGGGCGAGGATCAGGTGCCGGTAGCGCACCGACCCGCGCGTGGTCCGCAGCGCCGAACCTTCGCGCGTGACGGCGATGGCGTGGGTATGCGGCAACAGACGCACGCCCAGGCGGGCTGCCGCGTCGGCGCCGGTTTCACGCACCAGCGCCGGCATCGGCAGTTTCTTCTGCAGCGCCACAGACAGCAGCGGCTTGTCGTAGACGTCGCCGCTGCAGGCGGTGACCATGATGATCGGCAGGTCGGCGTCATGTGCGCGCAACGCCTGCGCCATCTGCCACGCGGCACAACCGCCGCCGACGATGACCACGCCGGCATCGGCACGCCGGAGCGAGGCCGGCGCCGCGGAAGAGGCAACGGCACGCTGCGGCGGGCGCGCTTCCCACTGCACGAAATCGGCCTTGGAGACGCCGCACAGCGGGCACGACCAGTCATCCGGGATGTCCTCGAAGCGCGTGCCGGGCGCCAGCCCGCTGTCGGGATCGCCTTCCTGTTCGTCGTAGATCAGGCCGCAGGCCAGGCAGATGTACTTGCGCCACGGTGCGGCGTCGGCAATCACGGCGCTCATGCCGGCAGCTCCTGTTCGGACAGGCGCGCCATCTCCTTGCGCAGGTGCTTGAGCGCGGGCGTGACGATGGCGACGAAGTGCGATTCGCGCACGCGACGCTGCACCGCCGACGACAGCAGGTAGCCGCGCGCGCCCTGATGCAGCAGAGCCGACTGCGCCGCGCGCAAGGCGATTTCCGAGGCATGGGCGCGGGCGTCGAGCACGTCGATCAGGTACTGCGTGTCGGTGGCGAACGGCGTACGCGCCAGCGCCATGACGCGCGTGTCGAGCGCGTCGAGTTCGGCCTGCAGCGCATCGGGCCGGTCTTCGAGAAACTGGTTGACGTGGCCGAGCTGCTGCTCGACCTCCCACATCGAATCGATCGCGCCCTGCGCCACGCCAAGTCCCATGCCGCACTGCAGGAGAATGAAAGCGGCGCGGATGCGCGCGATGAAGGGCCGCACCGGGTCGGCGACCAGATTGTGCGCGCCGACGAAGTAATCGGTCAGGCGCACACCCCAGGTGCCGGTGCCTTCCATGCCGGCGAACGACGGGCACGTGCGCAGCGCGGCGTTCGGCGAGGCGCAATCGACCACGAACATCAGTTCGTGCCCCTCGTCGTCCTCGACCGCGGCGATCGCGCCGAAGTAATGATCGTCACCAAGGTTGCTGACCCACGGCAGCGTGCCGTTGACCAGATAGCCGCCGTCGACCTTGCGCGCGCGCAGCAGCATGGCCTCGATGCCGGCCAGGCTCTTCATCGGATTACTGAGACCGGTGCCGCCGAGCGTCTGGCCGTTCATGTGCGCATGCAGCAGCGCACCCTGCAGCACGGGATTGCCCGACTCCTCCATGTAGAGACCGCAGACGTCATGGCACCAGACCATGAAGCCGGTCGCGGCGCACACGCGCGAGACCTCGGCGATCGCCTGGATCGCCGCGCCGTAATCAGTGCCGCCCGCCGCCATGTGCGCCTTGTAGGCGCCTGCTTCGCCAAGCTGCATGAGCACGGTCTTCGGATAGGTGCCGGCGCGGTCGATCTCGTCCGCCATCGCCGCCAGCGGACCGGATGCGATGCGGCGTACGGCAGCCAGCATGGATTCCTGCCCGCACGACAGGATGGGAGAGCGGGTTTCGGGTACGGCGGACATGGCGGCTCCCTGACGCATCAATCGGCAAGCGAGATCGTGAACGGGATCGGATTGCGCATGGTGTTGGCGACCGGCGAATAGAAGTTCGCGTGCTGCACGATCCAGTCCAGTTCTTCGCGCGGCGCATCGCCCTCGACCACCACCTTGACGCGGATCGCCTGGAAGCCCATGTCGGCCGGCGCCATCTCGGCGCCGCCGGCGCCCCAGGCAGCCGGATTGCCGATGTCGCCCTCGAGGAAGATTTCGAGCTTGTAGAGCTTGACCTGGCGCTGCGTGGCCACCGCCGTGATGCCGACCGCCAGGCAACCGCCGAGTCCGGACAGCACGATTTCTCCTGGTGCCGGCGCGGTGTCCTGACCGAACAGATGCAGCGGCTCGTCGACCACCACCGGCTTGTGCTCGCCGACGTAGCTGAGCGAGCGGTACTGACCTTCCATCACGGTATGGACCTTGTTGGTGCCGCGCTGGGCCGGATTGCCGCGGCCTTTCTCGGCAAACGCGAGCAGGCCGTCGCGGTCGATCGGACGCAGAGAGGTTTTAACGGTTTGAGGGGATGCGACGGATGCGGTCATGAAATTCTCCTGTGGGAAATGAAGGGATGCCCCTGTTCTTTTGCAAGGGGTGTGCCACAGGCGGAAAAAATCGCTTCGCAGCCCGTCAGGCCGCATGAATCAAGGCGCTGCGGGCAAATGGCGCGATCCGTCGGGTAACCGGCGAGATGGGTCATGCGCCCGGATCACGACACTTTGTCGACAAAATGTCGCCACATTGTCGGCAGTCGGTGCTCGCTGCAGGATCAGCCGCCCTGCAGCTTGCGCCACCGGTAGCCGAACTGGCGCGGCGTCAGGCCCAGCGACTGCGCCGCGCGCGACTGGTTGCCGCCATGCCTTTGCAGCGCCTGACGCAAGGCCTCGGCCGGATGGGAATCGCGGTGCAGGTAGGCGCGCACCAGCGCGGGATCGGCCGCCGCCGCGGATTCCGACAGCGCCTGCACGTCAACCTCGCGCGGCAGCAGGCGCGTCACCTCGTCGGCCGACACCACCGGCTGATCGGTCAGCAGCACCAGCCGCTCGATCGTGTTCGACAGCTCGCGGATGTTGCCCGGCCACGGTTGCGCCTCCAGCACGTCGAGCGCGGCGCCGGACAGATGGACGTTGCGCTGGTTGGCCTGATTGGTGCGGTTGAGGAAATGCAGGGCAAGCGCGCGGATGTCCTCGCGCCGCTCGGCCAGCGACGGCAGACGGATGGGAATCACGTTGAGCCGGTAGAACAAGTCGCGCCGGAAAGCGCCGCGCGCGACCTCCGCCGCCAGATCGCGGTTGGTGGCCGCCACCAGCCGCACGTCGACCGCGATCTCGCGCTTGCCGCCGAGCCGCACGATGGTGCCCTCCTGCAGCGTGCGCAGCAGCTTGGTCTGCAACGCCAGCGGCATCTCGCCGATCTCATCCAGGAACAGCGTGCCGCCGTCCGCCTGCTCGAACCAGCCGGCGCGCGCCACCGTCGCGCCGGTGAAGGCGCCGCGTTCATGGCCGAACAATTCTGACTCGAACAGCGTGTCCGGGATCGCCGCACAGTTGACCTTGATGAACGGCGCATCGCGCCGGCCGCTGGCCAGATGCAATGCGCGTGCGAACAGTTCCTTGCCGGTCCCGGACTCGCCGAGCAGCAGCACGCTGGCGCTGGCCTGCGACACGCGCTCGAGTTCGTCGAGCGCACGCAACAGAGCCGGCGAACTGCCGATGATGCCGTAGCGCGCCGCTGCCGATTCGAGCGCACGCGACAGCAAGGCATTGCGATTTTCGAGTGCGCGGGTCTTTTCTTCCACCAGCGACTGCAACTGCAACAATTGCCCAACCAATGTCGCCAGCATGCCCAGCAGCGCCACGTCGTCGGCCAGCAAGGCCTTGCGGCTGCGGATGCGATGCACGCCGAGCACGCCGACGGTGCGACGGTTCATCTCGATCGGCAGCGCAAGAAAGGCCACGGTCTCCTGCGGTAGCTGCGCGCGCGACACGGCACGGCCCAGGAAGCGCGGTTCGGCGTCGATGTTCTGCACGATGATGGCCTGGCCGCTCGCCAGCACCGCGCCAGTGATGCCTTCCCCATAGGCATAGCTGCCACGCGCGGCCTCTCGCCGCGTCAGTCCGTACGAGTAGCGGATCGAGGCGGAAGCCTGCGCCGGCGGCCGGGTCTCGTCCTGCTCCAGGCCGTCGAGCAACACGATGCGGCCACGGTTCAGGCCCAGCAGCTCCGACAGCAGATGCAGCATCTCGCGGAACACGATCTCCGGCGCCAGACTTTTCCCAACCAGCCGCATCACTTCGCCGAGCAACAGGCGCTCCTGCTCGCGCCACGAAGGTTCGGAAGGGCGGGCGGACGAGGTGCGGGCGGGACGAGGACGAGTCGGACGGTTCATGGCACGTTGCGATGCAAGCTGCATGCCATCGCCCGCGCCGCCGTGCTGCACAATGACGCCATCTGCGCGAAAATAGCCACCTTCCCGATCACGGATCACGCCATGAGCAAGCTGGAACAGGCCCTGCAGGCCTTCGATGCCTACAACCGCAACGACCCGAACGTCTTCGTCTGGCAAGGCGAGGAATGGCCGCGCGAATATTTCTTCGCCCTCAAGCTGCACGAATGGGTACTGAAGCTGCGCCCGGATGCCGGCGAGGCGCTGCTGCTCGCCGCGCGCTGCCAGCACATCGGGCGCTGGGAAGTGCCACGCAGCAGCTATCCGGAAGGCCGCATCGGCTACCTGACCTGGCGCAAGGACCTGACGCGCTACCACGCCGACAAGGCGGCCGGCATCCTGCGCGGGATCGGTTACGACGACGACACCATCGCGCGCGTGCGCACCATCCTGCTCAAGCAGGGCATCAAGCAGGACGACGAGGTGCAGACGATGGAGAATGCGCTGTGCCTGGTGTTCCTCGAATTCCAGTACGAGGATTTCCACGCGAAGAATACCGACAAGATCGTGGAGATCCTGCGCAAGTCGCTGGTGAAGATGGATGGCGAGGGTCATCGCCATGCACTGCAACTGCCCTACTCGCCGGCGGCGCGCGCCTCGGTGGACGACGCCGTGCGGCTGCTGCAGGGCTGACAACATTTCTCCTTCGCAACGTTGGATGCGCGCAGCCACGGCGCACGTCCCTTCTGATACCATAGCGGTCCGCGCGAAACTGCCGGCAAACGCCGGCGCCACGCCACGAGACCACAGATGACCGACTTCAATCGCAACCCCATTCCGCTGCCGGAAAAACCCGGCAAGGTGCTGCTGCATTCGTGCTGCGCGCCCTGTTCGGGCGAGGTGATGGAAGCCATGCTCGCGAGCGGCATCGACTACACGATCTTCTTCTACAACCCCAACATCCATCCCGAGAAGGAATACCTGCTGCGCAAGGAGGAGAACATCCGCTTTGCCGAAAAGCACGGCGTGCCCTTCATCGATGCCGACTACGACACCGACAACTGGTTCGCGCGCGCCAAGGGCATGGAGGACGAACCCGAGCGCGGCATCCGCTGCACCATGTGCTTCGACATGCGCTTCGAGCGCACCGCGCTGTATGCGCACGAGCACGGTTTCCCGGTCATCACGAGTTCGCTCGGCATCTCGCGCTGGAAGAACATGGCGCAGATCAACGACTGCGGCGTGCGCGCGGCGGCCAGGTATCCGGACCTGATGTACTGGGAATACAACTGGCGCAAGCAGGGCGGCTCGGCGCGCATGATCGAGATTTCCAAGCGCGAGGATTTCTATCAGCAGGAATACTGCGGCTGCGTCTATTCGCTGCGCGACACCAATCGCCACCGCCGCGAGAACGGCCGCGACCGCATCCAGTTCGGCGTGCAGTTCTATCGCTCGAACCCGGCCAAGTAAGGCCGTCATCGGCCCCGACGCGGCGCGTGCCGGTCGAGGCAGGTCATGACGGGATCGGACAGGTTTTTTTGCGCGCACTGCCGTCAGGCGCTAAAATTGACCCTCTTTGGCCCGGCAAACGGCAAAAAACGCCTGCCTTTCATTTTTGGCATCGTTTTGAGAGCAGATACGTCTCGAAGCAGTACAGATAACCGAAATTAGTTTCCGCTCCGGCTCGCACCTTCACCTCCTTGTGGCACTCACTATGTATTTTCCCCGACCGCGCTTCTCACGCTCGACCCTCACGGCGGAAAACGACAAGCCCGTCCACGCCGTCCTGATCGGCGGCGGCATCATGAGTACCACGCTGGCGACCTATCTGCAGGAGCTGGAGCCCGACTGGAAGATCCATCTGTTCGAGAGCATGGACGGCGTGGCGCTGGAAAGCACCAGCGGCTGGAACAATGCCGGCACCGGCCATTCCGGCTTTGCCGAACTCAACTACACGCCCGAGCGCGACGACGGCAGCATCGACACCAGCCGCGCGATCGACATCGCCGAGCAGTTCGAGATCTCGCGCCAGTTCTGGGCGCACCAGGTGCGCATCGGCCGCCTGCCCTCGCCATCCGACTTCATCCATCCGACCCCGCACATGAGCTTCGTCTGGGGCGAGGACAACATCGCCTACCTGCGCAAGCGCCATGCGGCGCTCATCACGCATCCGCTGTTTTACGGCATGCAGTATTCGGAAGACCCCGCGCAGATTCGCGAGTGGGCGCCGCTGATGATGGAAGGCCGCGATCCGCAGCAGAAGATCGCCGCGACCTGGATGCCGCTCGGCACCGACGTCAATTTCGGCGAGATCACCTGCCAGCTGATCCACGCGCTCGAACGCAATCCGAACTTCCACCTGCACCTGTGTCACAAGGTGCGCCGCCTGCGCCAGAACGCCGACAAGACGTGGAACGTCACCGTGTTCGACGTCAAGGCCGGCCGCCAGCGCACCGTCAAGTCCAAGTTCGTCTTCATCGGCGCCGGCGGCGCCTCGCTCAAGCTGCTGCAACGTTCGGGCATTCCGGAATCGCGCAATTACGCAGGCTTTCCGGTCGGCGGCCAGTTCCTCGCCTTCAATTCGCCGGACATCGCCGAACGCCACGGCGTCAAGGCCTACGGCAAGGCCGAGGCCGGCTCGCCGCCGATGTCGGTGCCGCACCTCGACGCGCGCCGGCTCGACGGCAAGCCGGCCGTCATGTTCGGCCCGTTCGCGCTCAAGAGCAGCAAGTTTCTCAAGGAAGGCTCGCGGCTCGACCTGATCACCTCGGTCAACCGCCACAATGTCGCCAGCATGCTCGCGGTGGGCAGCAAGAACCTCGATCTCGTCAAATACCTGGCACAGCAGGCCACGCTGACCGATGCCGACCGCCATGCCGCACTGGTGAAATACTTCCCGCAGGCCAAACCCGAAGACTGGAAACTCGTCACGGCCGGTCAGCGCGTGCAGGTCATCAAGCGCGATCCGAAGAAAGGCGCTGTGCTGCAGTTCGGCACCGAAGTCGTCACCGACGCCGAATGCAGCATCGCCGCGCTGCTGGGCGCCTCGCCAGGCGCCTCCACCGCGCCCTCGATCATGCTGAATGTGCTGTCGCGCGCATTTCCGCAAGAGATGGCCGCGCGCTGGGAAGCGCGCCTGAAGGAAATCATTCCGTCCCATGGCCACAAGCTCAACGACAGCCCGGCACTGACCAACCGGATTCGCCGCCTGACCAGCGAAACACTGCAACTGCCCCACCTGCAGGTGCCGGAGACCGATGCCTTCGCGGTTGCCGTCACTGCCGCCGTCGAAGAGAACGGAAGCACCAAGGAAATGCAGGCGCTGTAAGCACGGCCACCTCCGCAACCGGGGCACACCCCGGTTCTGCTCCAACGGGCATCTGCCCATCCACCGCACTGCACTTATTGCCTGCCGTCAAGTCAATGACTATGGCGGGCAAGGGGTTTTAACATTTTTCATTTCCCCTCCTGCATCTGAATTGATACTCTAGCAAGGCAATCAGATCGCCCGATGGCATGACTGCACCGGGCGCCTCCTTCTCAACTTCTTCAATGGCAGGTCCTGCTTATGAAAAAGACGCTCAAAACCTTGCTCATCATCGTGCTGTCGCTGCTGGTGGCACTCGCCCTCTTCCTCTACTGGCCGCTTTTCCCACGCTCCGCGCCCAAGGCGGAGAACGAACAGCCGGTTGATGCCGTCATGATCGGCGCCGGCGTCATGAGCACCACGCTGGCGACCTACCTGCAGGAGCTCGAACCCGACTGGAAGATCCACGTGTTCGAGCGCATGGACGGCGTCGCGCTCGAAAGCTCGAACGGCTGGAACAACGCCGGCACCGGTCACTCCGCCTTCGCCGAGCTCAACTACACGCCGGAACTACCGGACGGCACCATCGAGACCAAGCGCGCGGTCGGCATCGCCGAACAGTTCGAAGTCTCGCGCCAGTTCTGGGCGCATCAGGTCAAGCAGGGCCGACTCAACGTGCCATCGGATTTCATCAACCCGACGCCGCACATGAGTTTCGTCTGGGGCGACGACAACATCACCTACCTGCGCAAGCGCCACGAGGCGCTGGTGAAGAATCCGCTGTTCTACGGCATGCAGTATTCGGAAGACCCGCAGCAAATCCACCAGTGGGCACCGCTCATGATGGAAGGCCGCGATCCGCAGCAGAAGATCGCCGCCACCTACATGCCGCTGGGTACCGACGTCAACTTCGGCGTCATCACCAACCAGCTGATGCAGTCGCTGCAACGCAATCCCAACTTCCACCTCGAACTCAGTCATGAAGTGCGTGGCCTGCACCAGAACGAGGACAAAACTTGGAACGTCACCGTTCATGACCTGAAGGCCAACAAGGACCGCACGATCAAGTCGCGCTTCGTCTTCATCGGCGCCGGCGGCGCAGCGCTCAAGCTGCTGCAGCTGTCGGGCATTCCGGAAGCCAAGGATTACGCGGGCTTCCCGGTCGGCGGCCAGTTCCTCGCCTTCGAATCGCCCGCCATCGCCGGCCGTCATGGCGTGAAGGCCTACGGCATGGCGGAAACCGGTTCGCCGCCGATGTCAGTGCCGCACCTCGATGCGCGCAAGCTCGACGGCAAGCCGGTCGTGCTGTTCGGCCCGTTCGCGCTGCAAAGCACCAAGTTCCTCAAGGACGGCTCATGGTTCGACCTGTTCTCGTCGGTCAACCACGACAACTTCACCGGCATGCTGCGCGTGGGCAAGGACAACCTCGACCTCGTGAAATACCTGGTGCAGCAGGCCACGCTCAACGACAAGGACCGTCAGGCCGAACTGGTCAAGTACTTCCCGCAGGCCAGGCAGGAAGACTGGAAGCTCGTCACCGCCGGCCAGCGCGTGCAGGTCATCAAGCGTGATCCCGAAAAAGGCACGGTGCTGCAGTTCGGTACCGAGATCGTGACCGACAAGGACGGCACGATCGCCGCCCTGCTCGGCGCCTCGCCCGGCGCCTCGACCTCGCCACCGATCATGCTGACCGTGCTGTCGAAGACCTTCCCGCAAGAGATGGCCGCGCGCTGGGAATCGCGCCTGAAGGAAATCATCCCGTCCTACGGCAAGAAACTCAACGACAGCCCGGCACTGACCAACCAGATCCGCCGCTACACCAGCGAGACGCTCAAGCTGCCGTACCTGCAGGTGCCGGAGAACGGCCAGCCGGCGGCAAGCGGTCCGGTGCCAGTCGAGAATCCGCCGGTGGAGGATCACATCAATCGGGAGTTGCAGGCGTTGTAGAAAACGTACCGCAGCTTACAAACAAAAAATGGCACTGCTTGCAGTGCCATTTTTTCTGCAAGACCACTTAGAAGTCGTAACGTACGGTGAGCACGGCATTGCGAGGGGAACCATAGTGCCCGTAACTTCCACCCATGCCCGCATAGTATGTCTTATCAAACAGATTGTTCACATTCAAGGTAGCAACCAACTGCTTAGTGAACCGATATCGTGCCAACAGATTCACCACGGCATAAGACTCCTGATGCACAGTCGCTCCGTAACTGCTGAAATAAAGTGAACTGTCGGAATTCCAATTAATGCCTCCGCCCAGCATCAAGTTATTCCACTCGCCGGAAAGCGCATAGGTTGTCCAAAGACGGAAGGTATTGGACGGTACATATGTAAGTGACCTAATCCCTTGAGCATTTTTGGTTGTGGATCTGGAGAAACTCGTTTGGACATTCCAGTTACGGGCAATCTCGCCAGTCAGCTCAAGATCAATGCCTTCCGTACGCGCTCCTTTAATGGCACGGTACGCATTGTTAGTGGTTCCGGGAACCGTGTAGCCTGTATCCAATTCAGCCACGTTGTCGCGGTCAATTCGATAGATTGCTGCGCTGCCATTTAAACGCCCGCCATAGAATTCACCTTTCCAACCCAGTTCGTAGTTCTTGCCCACTATGGGATCCAAGACTTGCCCTGTACGATCCTGAGCGGATTGCGGCTTGAAAATATCGGTATAGCTGGCATACAGGGATTGTTCCCGTGTCAGATCGTAGACCAGCGCCGCATAGGGAGTAATCTGGCTACGCTCTCTCATGGAAATACGCTGCACCCAGTTATCCGGGGGACTTTCGTAAAAGTAGTCATAGTCGTAATCAGACACCCTTGCGCCAACAAAAACTTTTACCTCATCTGCCAGATTGAATTTGGTCGCTGCAAAAGCCCCTCGCTGACGAGTCGCTATATTGAATATTTCGGCTACCGCTCCCGTGTCTACCGGCATCGCCAATTCATTATTCCAGGTATAAAAATTGACCGTTGACAATCCTGCGTCATAACCAATGTGCTTGTTGTCGTAGGATGCATAGTTGAGGCCGGCGGCAAATTCATGCTTGCGCCCCAGCAGATCAAAAGGCCCTTGGAGAGTGACGTCCATGCCTTTCTGTACCTGATCAGCGCCCGCTCTGTAATGAAGCATCTGTGCGCTACCGGTCGCCTGATCAATATAGGATCGCCCACCTGACGTACGGTATGCACCGGACACCGCCGATCGATCTGCATCCATATAATTTGCGGCAAGTTTCAGCAACCAGTCGTTCGGCAGTTTTTGTTCCAGACCAAATGCATAGTTGTATGTCTCGATATTTTCAGTGTTCCAGCGCGCTCCGGAGCTGACCGAACGAGGAAAGTTGGTTTGCACACCGTTATTGAAAATCAATGGCACACCAGGGGCGCCGGACGTTTGATACTTCTGATAATCGACACCAAAACGAAGTAAAGTCGTGTCGGTCAGATCGGCCTCAATGACGCCATACAGGATATCTTTATCCAGACCGTACCAATCCATGAAGCTATTGCTTTTCTGTGTTGCCGCAACCAATCGACCTCGTACGTTTCCGGCTTGATTCAATGACCCGGAGACATCCGCTTCCGCACGATAGAAATCCCACGATCCGATACCTGCCTGTGCATGTGCTTGAAATCCCTTGACAGGACGCTTCCGCACCAAATTCACAACGCCACTCGGTTCACCTGCACCTGTCATCAAGCCAGTTGCGCCTCGCACCACCTCGACATGATCGTACAAGGCCATATCAAGCAATGTGCTCGGCATGTTGCGTGTCTGGCTTTGCTGAGTAGTCGTCACTCCGTCCAATTGATAGGTATCCAACGCACTGCCACGTGAAGAAATGCTGTAACGCTCCAAGCCATCCTGCGACATCGTGATGCCAGGTACCTGATTGAGCACTTCGGTCATGCTGTTTATCTGCTGATCATCGATACGCTGGCGTGTGATGACGCTGATACTCTGCGGCGTTTCACGCAGCGACAGATTCATCTTGGTTGCCGTGCTCGTCACACCGGTCGTATAGGCCCCCGTATTCTCGGTGATTGCATCAAGCCCCGCATTGACCGTCACTGCCGGCAACACTCCGCTCTCCACATCAGCGCCCGGCCCGTTCGTCACCGTAAACGTCTTCGCATCGCGCGCCGTGGCTGTCAGGCCGCTGCCCGTCAACAAGGCTCTCAACGCATCCGCCGCCGTGTAACTGCCACGCAGGGCCGAAGCCTGTTTGCCTTCGGTCAGGCTGCCGGAAAAGATGACCTGGATTCCTGTTTGCTGCGCCAGAGTGTTGAGCGCCTGCCCCAACGGGCCTGCCGCGAGATCGATGGCGTGCGCCGTTGTGCCGGCTGATACTTGTGACGACTGCGCATGGCCATCTGTCGGAGAGACGAAGGCGCCGGTTGCCACGGCGAGTGCGAGGCTGATGGTCATCGCATGGCACCTTGGCAGGGAAAGAGAACGGGATTGCGTGGGTCGGGACATGGTTTCCTCAAGTTGTAGATGGTTTCGAGGAAGCTTGTCGTTCGAGGGTATGCCCGACCCTACCTGCAAATGAAAATAATTTTTATCTGGCGCCAAGTTCGGTGCTGCCGTCCGCCTTGCGCTCGACCTGTAGCGGCAGGATGCCCGGCAACAGCCTGAGAAGTTGGTCGGTATTGCGGCTGTCGAACACGCCGGAAACGGTCAGACGGCCGGTTTGCGCGTCCGCCAGCCGGATGGGCGCGCGGTGATAGCGCTGGATGACGGCAAGGGCTTCCGTCAGCGGCGTGTCGAGGAAGACCAGCCGCCCGTCTTTCCACGCGCCTTGCGTGTCTCCGGCGATGTCCGCGCGGGACAACGCTTGCGCCTCGTCGACATCGGATACCTCGGCCTGCTGTCCTGGAAGCAGCACGATCTGCGCATTCTTGCGATCCTTGCGCCAGACGGCCACCTTGCCTTCGTAGACCGATACGCTGGTGCCGTCCGGCCGCCGCCAGACGTCGAAGCGCGTGCCGACCACGCGCACCTGCGTCTGCCCCGCATCCACGGTGAATGGCCGCCAGATGGCCGCTGCCACGTCGAAATGCGCGCGGCCATCGGCCAGGACCACGCGGCGCGAACGCAGATGCCATTGCACCGTCAATTCGGTGGCGGTATCCAGCACCAGCCGGCTGCCGTCCGCAAGCTCGACCGTGCTGCGCTCTCCGATCTGCGTGACGAAATGCTCGCTGCGATAGGCCGGGTCGATCCCCCACAGACCTGCTGCCAGCAACGCCGCCAATGCGGTGCCGGCTGCGGCCGTGCGTTTGCGGCGCGGCGCGCGGGACGACGGTACCGGGAACATCGTCTTCAGCGCATCGCGATGCGTATCGAGAGCTGCGCCTACTTTTTCGGCATCGCGCTGTTTGCGCGTCGCATGGCCGGCAGCGGTCTCGGGCTGCCTGTCTTCAGGCTCATGAGCGGTGCTGATCTTCATGCGGCGGACTGCAAGGCAAAGCGGCAGCAGGCGACGCCGATGCGCAGATGTTTTTCCACCGTCTTGAGCGAAATGCCGAGATGGCGCGCGACCTCGGCCTGCGGCCACTCATGGATCTTGTGCAGCACGAAGACGTCGCGGCAGCGTGGCGGCAGGGAGTCGATGGATTGCGCGAGCAACATCAACTGCTGGCGCATCGCATGGCGGTATTCCGGTTCGCTGGCCTGGCCTGCGCACAGGTGTTGCAGTTCGGGATGATCGTCGAACGAGGTGGCGAGCTGGCGCCAGCCGTTTTCCTGCCGCAGGTTGTCGATGGCGCGGCGCTTGCTGAGCGTGCGCAGGAAGGCCAGCGGCACCTTGACCTCTTCGCCGCCCTGCTCGCCCTTGAGCAGTTGCAGGCAGACTTCGTGCACGGCTTCGCGCGCGGTGTCGCGCACCTGATGACGATCGCTCTGGAACGCACCGGCGGCACGGCAGACGTAGCCGACCAGCTCTTCGTAGTGCTGGACCAGCCTGGCGAGCAATGGAGAAGGAACGTCCTTGGAAAGCATTTCGTGCGGGAAGACAACGGCAAAGGACGCCAAGTATAGACCATAACGAGAATCATTCTCTTCTTGGCAAAGCAAAGTCGTCGCGGCCGTTGGCTATACACGACACCTCAGGCGTGCAGATCGAACAGGCTGCCCTGCTGCGCGCTGCTGGCCGGCATGCCGTCGCTGGGTGTCAGCGTGCCGATGCGCACGCCGAGCAGGCGCAAGCGCTGTTCGAGCTTGACGCGCCGCAGGCATTCGCCGGCGGCCTGGCGGATCACGGCGGCGTCGGCCGTCGCCTCGGGCAGCGTGAGGTCGCGCGTGACGGTGCTGAAATCGGCGTAGCGCAGCTTGATGCCGACCGTGCGGCCGACCACCTTCTTGCGCTGCAGGTCGCCCGCCACGCGTTCGCAGAGCTGCGTGAACAGCGCCGACAGTTCGGCACGGTCCTGCTTCGCATGCAGGTCGCGCTCGAAGGTGGTTTCGCGGCTGACCGACTTGGGTTCGGAATGGGTGACGACCTGCCGTTCGTCGCGCCCCTGCGCCACGCGCACCAGCCACGCGCTGTAGCTGCGGCCGAAGTTCGCCTGCAGCACGCCGGCGTCGCAGGCGGCCAGTTCGGCGATGGTATGGATGTTCAGTGTCGCCAGTTTCTGCGCGGCCTTGGGACCAATGCCGTTGATCTTCCGCACCGGAAGCGGCCAGATGCGCGTCGGGATGTCGGCCTCGGTGAGGATGGTCAGACCGTCCGGCTTGTCGAGGTCGGAGCAGATCTTGGCGAGCAGCTTGTTGGGCGCGAGGCCGATCGAGCACGACAATCCGGTCGCCTCGCGCACGGCCTGCTTGATGCGGCGCGCGACGTCATCGGCCTCGGTACCGAACGCCTGCAGGTCGATGTAGATTTCGTCGATGCCGCGATCCTCGATCTGCGGCGCGATTGCCGCCACCGCCGCCTTGAACAGGCGCGAGTAATGACGATAGGCGTTGAAGTCGGTCGGCAGCAGGATCGCATCGGGCGCGAGCTTGGCGGCCTTCATCAAACCCATGGCCGAGAACACGCCGAGCGCACGCGCTTCATAGGTCGAGGTAGTGACCACGCCGCGGCCCGCGTAGTCGCGCAGGCGCCGGTAACAGAAGCTGCCGTCGGCCTGTTCGACCGGCGCCGAAGCCGAACCGCCGCCGATCACCACCGGCTGTCCGCGCAGTTCCGGGTAGCGCAGCAGTTCGACCGATGCATAGAAGGCATCCATGTCGAGATGCGCGATCGGACCGGAAACGGAAGACATGAGGAATAGGCTGGCGAGGCAAAAAGGCAGGCGCAAGCATAGCACCTTTACTGTACATGCATACAGTCATGATCTCGCACCGCGTCTGCCAACGACAAGGGCGGAACCACTTGCATGGTTCCGCCCTGGCGCACGATGGAATCACCCGATCAGCGCGTGGTAGCGGGCACCACCGGATCGGATGGGGTGGACGGCTTGCCGGTCACGGGATCGACAGGCGGCTGACCCTGGTTCATCTGTCTTACTTCTTCGCGACGTTCCTGACGGGCTTCGCGCTTCTCGGCCCTGTACTCTTCCTTGGCAGCTTTCTTTTCAGCCTTGTATTCGTCTTTTGCAGCACCTTTTTCGGCCTTGTAGTCAGCGCGTGCCTCGGCAGTGGCCACGCGTTTTTTCACGTACGGATCGTTCGTGTAGTTCAGGCGCGACTGATCGGTGTATGCCGGATCGTTCGGGTTCGCAGGGGCGGATTCCGCAGGCACCACGATCTGCGCAGGCGCGGTCGCCGGGGCCGACTGAGCGGCGGCGAATTGCGAGAACATGGCGACGGCGGCACCGGCCAGAATGGGTTTGAGCTTGGTCATATCGACTCCTGTTCTTTTACTTTGATCAAAAACCGACGAAACGGCAGCCGAATGCTGAACGCTTCGGCACATGTTTCATGCGGCCATCGGATCGCACACAGTGTGCGCTTGTACCGAGAGACCTCGGTGGCAGCGCAGAGTTCAGGCGAACTGCATTCAAGCATGCGTCATCGGCCCTGCTCTGTACGATGACCAACATAAAAGCGCAATGCAGGGATTCATCGCGTCAGCACGATCGCCAGCGAGACCACCGAGCAGGCCAGCGCGGTCGTTGCCATGACCATCATGCGGCGACTGCGCTGCTGGTTTTCCAGCGCGGCGCGTTCCAGCGTCATCACGGTTTTCTGCAACTGCTCGGCCAGTTCGCGGATATTGGTCGCATTCTGCGAGGCGGCTTCCTGCAACTCGCTGATCTGATCCTGCAGCAGCAGTTCATCGCTGCCGGCGGAGCGGTCGATCTTGCGGCTCTTGAAGATCGGTTGCGCCGCCGTGATGATGGTGCCGACATGGGGAAGAATCGCCTTGATCGTGGGCAACAGCCATGCATACATGATGAAAATCCTTGTCGAGGAGTGAATGAAGGCAGGCGATCCGTGTCGAAACCGCAGGCCTGCAGTTTATTGACTGCCGGCGCAAGCATACGTTGCATTCGGATTGCGCGCCGGCCATGCCGAGATCATTGGCCCTCCCTGCGCAATGATTCGCCATGGTTTTAACGCAATCCTGTGCGTCTTTTTAAGTTATATTGCTCGCACTTCGACGGCATGACTTTCCATGCCTCCGCCTCCACAAAAATGAATCCCGTTTCCATGCCCGATCCTCACGCACTATTGAAGCCGCTCGACGCCTACATCGTCGAAGACCTGAGCAACGCCGACATCGCCGCCACCGGCAAGCTGGCAGCCTCCATCCTCGGCCAGCTCTCCGAACCCGTATTGCAGCTGCTCGAGGCAGCCGGCATCGCCGACGAGATCAGCGTCGAATTCTTCCCCGATCCCGACGACGAGAGCACGCCCGGCACGCTGATCTTCTGGCCGCCCACGCGCACCAGCGAGACCAGTACGCGCGAGGATGCCTTCCATGCCGAATACGCGCTGCGGCTCGCGGTGTTCCTGTCGGAACGCGAGGACGAGGACGTGATCTATCCGCCCGGCTTCAGCATGGTGCTCAAACTCAACGAGAGCGCCTGCGAACTCGCCAAGAACCTGCCGCCGGCCGTCTATGAGCGCCTGGAATTCCAGATCAAGGGCGGCCGTCTGCCGAACGGTTTCGAATTCCTCGACGACAGCGAACACATCCCGGTCCTGCCCAGCATGCGCCGCCAGTTCCTGAAGGCGATCACGCGCGCGCACAGCGTGACGGCGAAAAAGAAAAGCAAGGAATTCGAAGCCGTGATGGCGCACTACATCTGGGACAACACCGAACCGGACGAACATTTCTCCGCCGTGCTGACCGCACTCGCCACGCTGTTCGTCGCGCTGCATCACCAGTCCAAACTGTAAGACAGCCCCCCTTCATCATGTAACGCCGCATCCCTCGCATGAGGGATAGCGGGCGTACAGCTGCCTCCCTATCATGCCGGATAGCAATTTTGCTCATTCCCGCATAAAGGCAGACATGAAAAAACAACTCTCCCTCCTCGCATTCGGCATTGCCACCGCCCTGCCGCTTTCGGCCTTCGCAGAAGGCGCCTATGTCGGCGTCAATGCCGGACGCGCCAATCATAAGGTTCATTTCGACGACGGCGAATCCGCCAAGGACAACGCAACCGGTTACAAGCTGTATGCCGGCTACAATTTCAACCAGAACTTCGGCGTCGAGGGTGGCTACACCCACCTGGGCAAATACAGCGACAGCTGGGACGACGGCGCCGGCGACTCCGGCAGCGAGACGATCAAGGGCCGTGCGCTCTACGTCGCCGCCACCGGCACCTTGCCATTGAGCGAGCAGTTCTCGCTGTTCGGCAAACTGGGCGTGACCCAGAACCGGGTCAAGGCCAGCATCGTCGAAAACGGAAACTTCGCTTCCGCCTCGAAGAGCCGCACCACTGGCCTGTTCGGCGTCGGTGCCAGCTTCCACTTTTCCAGGAATCTGGCAGCGGTCCTCGAATACGAGAATTACGGCAATGTGAAGTTCAGCGACGTCAAACTGAAAGCCAACCTGGTATCGATCGGTCTGCGCTACGCCTTCTAATCGCACGCGCGATACGCCGGGCGCACCTGCCCGGCGTCACGACACGGGAGGAACGACAAAGAAGGCGGGACTCGCCAGCAACATCGACACCAGATCCGGCTGACGCCGCGTCCCGGTCTTGAGATAGATATTCTTCAGTTGCGATTTGACGGTATGCAGCGAAGTCCCGCGTTCTTCCGCGAATTCGCCCAGTGTCCGTCCGCAACACAGCGCAACCGCCAATTGCGCCTCCACCGCAGACAAGCCGAACAGCGCCTGCACCGTAGCGAGCACCGGTTGCGGCTGCTGCTCCGGATCGAACACGAACATCAGCGCCGCGCCGTGAGGCAGTGCCGCATCGCCGGCATGCAGAGGCACCATCAACAGCAGCAACGGCGGATGTCCTTCACGCGGCAATCGGGTAACGGATTCGTGACTGATACCGTCACGCCTGCTTGCCGCCACTGCGAGCGAGACGTCGAATCCCAGACGGCGTGTCAGCGCGCCATTGCGCGCCTGCAGATGACCATCCTGCAAATACAGCACACCTTCCTCGATTAATCTTTCCGCACTGCGATTGCAATGCGCGACGCGCATGCGCTCGTTGAACAGGAAGACCGGCATGGCCAGCGCATCCAACCCTGCAGCCAGCAGTTGCCGATCGATGCGCGATTCGTCGAGTCGCTGGCGCATCTGGATCGCCCGTTGCAGGTGCGGCACCAGCCGATTGAGGAGATCCATCTCATCTCGCGCAAACGGCGGCTGGTCGCGGCGGCGCTGCAGGATCAGCTGCGTCAGCCACGGCCCTTCCTGCAGCACGATGGCGCCCGCCGCATAAGCCACGCCTTGCGGCGCCAGCCATTCGGTATAGAAACGCGTCCGTGAAAAACCGTCCGGGTAGCTGACGTCGAGGTTGCTGGCATAGAAGTGCGCAATCGGCGCCTGCATGATATGGCTCGCCAACACGTCATCGCGCGCATATTCAAGCGCATAGGATTCGGCCCATGCCTGGGTGATGGCACCGGCCAGCCACAGCGCCTTCACCTCGTGGGTATCGCAATGGCGGATGATCATGGTCACCGCCCTCAGGTCCAGCACCTCCACCAGCTTGTCGACAAACAGACGAAAACCGTCCGGCGCCAGCACCGCATCGTAAAGATGTCCGAGAAAATCGTAACCATCGGGGATGCGGGTACCGGTATGCATAAGAGAGGAACGCGAAGACATCGACTGGAAAATTGCCCGACGGCAGGTCGTCGGATGATAAACAAGCCGTGGATGCAAGGCAAGAACATGCCCGGCCCGATGCCCGCCGCCGGCACGTGGGTGAAGACGATTCCATAAGTCTCGGCTATCGCGAAATTCATGCAAACGATTGGATATCGCCTTCCATCGGATTCACCATGCAAGCATCGTCATTCAACCGATTGCCTCCATGAACCACTGCCACGAATGCGGCCATCGACTCACGTTGCGCCCCTTCCCCGAAGAAGGCGACGTCCCATACTGCACGCCGTGCGCAGCGTTCCGCTTTCCGGTCTTCAGCACGGCGGTCAGCACCGCCATTCTGAACCCGGCGATGGACCGGGTGCTGCTGATCCGCCAGACCAACCGCGACGACTTCATCCTGCTGGCCGGCTACGTGAAGAAAGGCGAGGATGCGGAGAACACGCTGGTGCGCGAAGTGCGCGAGGAAGTCGGCCTGAACGTGACGGCCTTCGAATACATGCGCAGCCGCTATTTCGCGCGCACCAATACGCTGATGCTCAACTTCGTGTGCGTCGCCGACTCGGAAGACGTCAGCCGCCTCAACTACGAGATCAGCAAGGCGGTCTGGTTTCCGCTCCACGAAGCGACGCGGCAGATCAAGGACGGCAGCCTGGCCAAGGCCTTCCTGCTCGCCATCGTCGCGCGGCTCGGCGACAACGAACAGCGCCTGCGCCCGGCCGCTTCCATCCTGAACTGAAGAGAACCGAAGAAGCGCGCGCGGCCGGCGCGGCATCTCAATGCACGGACTTGCCCGGCTCCGGCTTCCTCTCCTGCACCAGCACCCAGGGCCGCGCCACCACCGTCCACAGCAGCGGATTGCTGGCGCTCCACGCCAGCGCGTGCTCGTCGTTGGCGCGCACGATGCGGCCTTCGTTGATCCATTGCTCGATGCTCGTCTTGTCGTCGATCGAGACGCGCGCCGCCACATCGACGAGGTCGAGTTCGTTGCTGACCACCACCACGTGGCCGCCGGCGAAGAAGCGCTGCAGTTCTTCCCATGCGATCTGCGAGGTTTCGAGGTTCAGCTTGGTGTGCAGCAGCTGGCGTTCCTGTTCGTCGTTCATGCGTTGTTCATCCTAGTAATGCGGCGGCGGCTCGTTGAGCGGCTTCTGCTGCGCTTCCTCGCGCACCTCGACCAGGCGCCGCGCGAGACCGGCGCATACCGCTTCCAGTTCGTCGAGCTTCTTCTGCTGTTCATAGATCGTGCGGTTCAGCGTATCGAGCAGGTCTTCCTGCGCCGCCAGCTTGATTTCGAGATCGGCGATGCGTTCTTCGTTCATGTCTTTTCCGATGTGGTTTGCGCCTGTTCGGCCTGGTGCCGGTGCATGGCTTCGCGCCGGAAGTTGCGTGCGGCCATGTGATAGAACGGCCGCGGGCAGAACTGGCGCGAAACGAAGGAAGCCAGCAGCGTGGTCGCCAGCAGCAACAGCGTGATTTCCTGGCTGCGCGTCATTTCCATCACGATCACGGCGGCGGTGATCGGCGACTGCGTGGCGGCGGCCAGGAAGCCCGCCATCGACAGCAGCACGATCAGCCTGCCGTCGGCCAGGCCCGGCAGGAACTGCGCGATATTGTCGCCGATGCCGGCGCCGATCGCCAGCGAAGGCGTGAAGATGCCGCCCGGGATGCCGGCGAAATACGAGAGGATGGTCGCGCCCAGCTTGGCCAGCCCGAACAGCATGCTGTCGACCGGATGGCCGTTCAGCAGCGCCGCCGACTGCTCGTAGCCGGTGCCGTAGGTGGTGCCCGCCGTCAGCAGGCCCAGCAGCGCCACCAACAGCCCGCAGATCGCCGCCAGCAGGATCGGACGGCGTTGCGGCCATGTGCGCAGGCGCGACGGCAGCCATGCGGCGGGGCCGGCCAGCAGGGCCTTGGCGAACAGGCCGCCGAGCACGCCATTGCACAGCGCGCACAGCAGAACCGCGCCCCATGCGGCCTGCACCGCCAGCATCGATTCGAGAATCTGGAAATACGGATTGTTGCCGACCAGCGCCAGTGCGATGAAGCCCGCGCTCAGTACCGCCGCGATCACCAGCCGGTCCCAGCGCACCACGCTGCCGCGCCCGAGCTCCTCGATGGCGAACACCACGCCCGCCAGCGGCGTGTTGAAGGCAGCCGCAAGCCCGCCGGCGGCACCGGCCGCGATCAAGGCGTCGGGCCGGAAACCGACTGCGAAGCGGCGCCGCTTCTGCCACCAGTTGCCCCAGGCCAGCATGGCGGCCGCGCCAACCTGCACCGACGGTCCCTCGCGCCCGATCGACGCACCGGCCAGCAGGCCGGCGGCAGTCAGCACGATCTTCCACAGCGACTGGCGCAGCGACACCAGCGTGGTCTGCGCGCTCCCGGCCGGCATGGACATCGCCGCGATCACCTGCGGAATGCCGCTGCCGCGTGCCTCGGGTGCGTAGCGCAAGGTGAGCCAGCGGATCGCGGCGAATGCCGGCGGCAGCATCAGCAGCGCGCTCCACCAGTGCGCATGCGTGATGTGGCGGTTCCAGTGCAGCATGGTTTCGGCCAGCCATGCAAAGCCGAGCGAGAACAGCGCGACGATCGCCGCGCCGCCGAGGAAGACGGCGATGCGCCACGAGTGGCGGGACACGCGGCGCGTATGGCGTTTATGGCGCGCGCGTTTTCCGAGGGCGGGACGGACGACGGAATCGGTCATGGATCTAGTGCGACGACGAAGAGAAGGACGAGCCGCCGTCACGCATGATCCATGCCATCGGCCGTCTGCCCGTCACGCCGCGCGCGGCTTTTGCAGCAGCGCCTTGAGGTTGGCGAGCCGGTTCTGCGGCGTGATGGTTTCTTCTTCGGTCGGCACCGCGTCGCCCTCGTCGAGCTTCATTTCCTTGATGAAGCGCGAGACGTCGCAGTGCACGTATTCGCGCGCGCGCTTGCGGCGCTTGCACCACGTCACGTGCAGCGAGCGCTGCGCACGCGTGATGCCGACGTACATCAGGCGCCGCTCTTCCTCGATGCGCGCGCCCAGCGTGTCGGCCGGCGCATCGGGATCGCCCTTGTGCGGCAGGATGCCCTCTTCCACGCCGACCAGGAACACGTGCGGGAACTCGAGTCCCTTGGAGGCGTGCAGCGTGGACATGCGCACCGCATCGGGCTCCTCGTCCTTGCCTTCGAGCATGGACATCAGCGCCACCATCTGCGTCAGGTCGAGCAGGCTGCGCTCGTCGTCGGTGCCGTCCTTGCCGCCGCTGCCCTTTTCCTTGAGCCAGGTCGTGAAGTCGATCACGTTCTGCCACTTGGACTGCGCCTGGCGGTCGTCGAAGGTGTCGTACAGATAGGCTTCGTAATCGATCGCCTTCATCATGTCGTCGAGCAAGCCGGCCGCATGGCCCTCGCGATGCGCATGCGTCTCGAGGTTGTTGATGAAAGTGCAGAATTCGCGCAGCGGCGCGAGCTGGCGTTCGGCCAGCTTGGCTTCGAGACCGCCCTTGAAGACCGCCTCGAACAGCGAGCACTGCCACTGGCCGGCGAAGGCGCCCAGCGTTTCCAGCGTCGATTGCCCGACGCCGCGGCGCGGCGTGGTCACCGCGCGGATGAAGGCCGGGTCGTCGTCCTGGTTTGCGATCAGGCGCAGGTAGGCGATGATGTCCTTGATCTCGGCGCGGTCGAAGAAGCTCTGGCCACCCGAGATCGTGTACGGAATGCGCTCGCGCCGCAGCGCCTGTTCGATCACGCGCGCCTGATGGTTGCCGCGATAAAGAATCGCGTAGTCGGAAAACTTGGCGCGCCGCTCGAACTTGTGCGCCGACAGCAGGATGGCGACCTGCTCGGCTTCCTGCTCGTCGTCGTCCATGGCCATCACCTTGACCGGATCGCCGAGGCCATGCTCGGACCACAGCGATTTCTCGAACAGCTTGGGATTGTTGCCGATGACGGCATTGGCCGCCTGCAGGATGCGCGTGCTCGAGCGGTAGTTCTGTTCGAGCTTGATGACCTTCAGGTCGGGGAAATCGACCTGCAGCTGCTTGAGGTTTTCGATGGTCGCGCCACGCCACGCATAGATCGCCTGGTCGTCGTCGCCGACCGCCGTGAACATCGGCTTCTTGCCGAGGCCGGTGACCAGCAGCTTGACCAGTTCGTACTGGCAGGTGTTGGTGTCCTGGTATTCGTCAACCAGCAGATAGCGCAGCTTGCGCTGCCAGCGGTCGCGTACCTGTTCGTTGTGGCGGAGCAGTTCGACCGGCAGCCGGATCAGGTCGTCGAAATCAACCGCCTGGTAGGCCGACAGCGTGGCGACGTAACTGCGATAGATGCGTGCGGCCTGTGCCTCGTCCTCGTCCTGCGCGCGGTTGAGCGCCGTGTCGGGATCGATCAGGCCGTTCTTCCACAGCGAGATCGCGGTCTGGATGCGGCGGATCAGCTGCTTGTCGGTGGTGACCGCCATCTCCTGCACCAGCGAGAAACAGTCGTCGCTGTCCATGATCGAGAAGCGGTCCTTCAAACCCAGCGCCTGCGCTTCCTGCCGCAGGATCTTGACGCCGAGCGAATGGAAGGTGCTGACCGTCAGCTGCTTGGCCTGCTTGGGTTCCTTGAGCAGCTTGGCGATGCGCTCCTGCATTTCGAGCGCGGCCTTGTTGGTGAAAGTCAGCGCCGCGATGTTCCGTGCCTCGTAGCCGTATTCCTCGATCAGCTTCGCGATCTTGGTCGTGATCACGCGCGTCTTGCCCGAGCCGGCGCCGGCCAGCACCAGGCACGGCCCATCCATGTAATGGATGGCTTCGCGCTGCGGCGCGTTCAGGCCATGGGTAGAAGCTTGGGGGGAGGCAGACATCGGAAGACCGGAGGGACGACAAAGCGTTTCATTGTAGCAGCGCACCCGGCCGCCGGCATCCGCATCGGCCCCGCATATGGTCACTGCGTGCGCTTGCACGCGTTGGCACCGCGTTCGGCACAGTACAATAAGGGTCATGGTGGCTGCGCACGTTCACCGATTCTTCACCGACTCTTTCATTTTTGTCACTGCATGCAATTCGAACATCTGATTGAAATCAACGACCGTCTCAACCCGCTGATCGATGCGCTGACGCGCGACCAGCTCTGGCGCGGACTGGTGTTGCGGGCCGAACAGCCGATGCTGTTCGTCTCGTATCTGGACGAATGCACGCATCTGGCGCGGGAAACCGATGCCCAGGAACGCGACACCTTGACGCGCGAACTGCGCTACGACGCGCTGCGCATCCGCGATACCGTGACCTTCACGCCGCAGCAGAACGTGCGCTACGACGTGCCAGCGCAGGGAGAGATTCCGACCTCCAGCCTGGTGGTGACGATCGAGGAGCCGCAGGAAGGCGCGCTGTTCGTGCGCTTCGTCTATGACGACGGCCGTTCCGAGGACGACAGCATGGATGCCTTCTACAACGAATTCCGCCGCTCGGCCTACCAGGAAGCCGATATCGACACCATCAAGATGATCCGCGAACTGGCAGCGCAGGGCCGGCTGCAGCCGCCGGTCTGATCGGCATCGAAGAACAAAAAACGCCGGCTTCGAGCCGGCGTTTTTCATGGTGGCGCAGTCTCTTCAGTCCGGAACCTTGATGCTGTTCTTGACCGATTTGACCGACTTCACGCCCTTGGCCGTGGTTTCGGCCAGATACTTGAGCCAGTCGTTCTTGACCTGGCCGCTCAGCGTGACCTCGCCATCCTTGGCCGCCACGGCGATCTTGCTGCCGTCGAGCTGGCTTTCGGCGGCAATCGCCTTTTCCACATCCTTGCGAAGTGCCGCATCCGCGCTGGAAGGCGCGGCGGCAGCGGTGGTCTCCTTATTGGCCTCGGGCGCAGTGCTGGCGCAACCGCCCAGTACCGCCGCACACAATGCCAATGCACAAGCGCGATGAATCTGCTTCATGAGTCTCCTCCATCAAAGGGGTGTCGTTTTTTGTTGAGTTTTTTAACGGAAACGATGGACCGTTTCCGCAAACGAGTATTTCACAAGGCAGGTTAAAAAGGCGTTACCTGTCATCAAATATTTGCTGCCGGCAAGCCGGTTTTTCATGCGTCAGAGGCAAGCCCGTCGAACGCGTGTCGCCTGGCTGCAACATTACCCATGCGGGTGCGGTAGCGTACCGATCCGCCGCCACCGCCCGACGTATGGTGCGCCCATGCGGCCCTGGGACGTGCCGCCGCATGCGTTCCCTCACACCACTTTGGAGAGGCAGACATGGCTACCATCATCGCCGGGCGCTTCGCCCAGCAGGAGGAGGTGCAGCACGCCATCGCCGCGCTGCAGCAGGCCGGCGCGCCGGCGGCGCAGATCACGTCGTTCTATGTCAACCCGCCGGGCCAGCACGACCTGTATCCGGTCGGCGGCGACCGCGACGAATCGCCGGGCGCCGAGGATGTCGATAAGGGCAGCGCTGCCGGCATCGGCGCCGGTGGCGTGGCCGGTGCCGCCGCAGGTGCGCCAGCCGGTCCGCTGGGCGCCATCGTCGGCGGCCTGGTCGGCGCCCACGTAGGCTCGCTGTTCGGCTCGCTGTCGCAGACCGACGAAGACAAGGACATCCCGCCGATCCGCCAGGCCGGCATGCTGGTGGCAGTGTCGGTTTCCACGCCGGACGAAGAGCGGCGTGCGATCGACGTGCTGCGGCAGGCGGGCGGTACCTGCCTGGAGCGGGCGCAGGGACAGATCGTGGAGGGGGACTGGGGGGATTTCGATCCCTTGTCGACGCCGGAGTTTATTGGGGAGAAGGCCTAGGGTTGGGAGCGTTCCGCACTTGCGTGTCTTTCTGCACTTCCGGCAAGGAATAATCGAGCGTAAGTGATTCGTGAGACGCCAACTGGATTCCCGCCTGCGCGGGAATGACGCAGAAAACTAGATACGTATTTAGCGCCAAACCGGTCCCATATGGTAGCCAACATAGAACCGTCATTCCCGTGCAGGCGGGAATCCAGAATGCCGCTTGTCCGAAGAGACAACACCTACAAGCAATCGCATCCGCTTTTTGCTCGCCTCAAGAAAACCGCCGCCCGAAGGCGCCGGCCTGATCACTCCGCAAACCCCACTCAATCGATCTCGAGCGGTGCCGGCGTCAACGCCTTGATGCCCTCGCGCGCCGCCACGAATTCCGGTCGCGGTGCGAGACCGCCGCGCGGTGCCTCGAGCTGGTTGGCGATGCTGTTATAGACGAAGAACACATTGCTGCGCGGGAACGGCGAGATGTTGCTGTTCGAGCCGTGCATGGTGTTGCAGTCGAAGAAGATCACCGAGCCGGCCTTGCCGGTGCAGGTACGGATGCCGCCCAGATCGGCCAGGTAGCGCAGCAGGATGTCGTCGGGCACGCCGACTTCCTGCTTCTTGAGCGACTTCTTGTAGTTCTCGTCCGGTGTCTCGCCCATGCACGACACGTAGTGGCGGTGCGAACCCGGAATCAGCATCAGCGGGCCGTTGGCTTCGCTGTTGTCGGTCAGCAGGATCGAGCAGCTCAGCGCGCGCATGGCAGGCATGCCGTCCTCGCTGTGCCAGGTCTCGAAGTCCGAGTGCCAGTAGAACTCCTTGCCGTTGAAACCGGGCTTGTAGTTGATGCGCGACTGGTGGATATAAACGTCGCTGCCCAGAATTTCACGCGCCACGTTCAGTACGCGCGGATCGCGCACGAGGTTGGCGAACACGTCGTTCAGACGATGCACGTTGAAGATGGAACGCACTTCGCCGCTACCCGGCTCCGCAATCACCTCGGGCCGGCCTGCATGCGTGAATTCCTCGCGCATGCCCTGCATCGCATCGAACAGAAAACCGGTTTCCTCGGCATTGAACAGGTCAGGCACCAGCAGGAAACCGTCCTGCTCGTAGTTGGCGCGCTGCTGCGCGCTCAGCTGTCCGGCCTGGCTGGCAAGCGTGTCGTGAATGACCGGTTCGTTGCGCGCGAGGATGGCGGCGCTGTTGGAAACACGGGTGGGGTAGGCATCCTGGGAAAGCATGTAGAACCTCCTTTATGTCTTGGCGGTGGCGGCCTTCTCGGCCGCCCGTCGCGTGAATTCGCTGGCGCTCGCATACACGCCGTTCTCGTCGTGGACTTCGTCGCCGACCAGCGGCGGATTGAAGGTGCAGATCAGGTGCAGGTCGGTGTCGTCGGCGCGCAGCCAGTGCTCGTCGTGCTGGTCGAGCGCATAGAGCGTGCCGGGTTCGATCCGGAACACCTCGCCGGTTTTCACCAACTCGACCGAGCCGGTACCCTGCACGCAATAGACGCCTTCCAGGTGGTTCTTGTAGTGGATGTGCGTCTTGGTGCCGGCGTAGATCACCGTGTGGTGCATGGAAAAACCCATGTTGTCGTCCTGCAACAGCAGGCGGCGGCTGCACCAGGTGGGCGCCTTGACGTCGCGCGGGGTATCGAGAATGTCTTTCAGTTTGCGTACGATCATGCTGCGATCTCCTTGGTCGTTTCCACTTCGTTGTCGTTCTTTTCGCTGCTCGCCTCGGCCACGGCCTGTTCGAGGATGTCGAGGCCGGCCAGCAGTTTTTCCTGCTCGATGGTCAGCGGCATGAGCAGCTTGACCACTTCGTCCTGGCCGCCCGAGGTCTCGATGATCAGCCCGTTCTGGAAGGCGATGGTGGTGATGCGGTCGGCCAGGGCCGGATCGGCGCAGGCGATGCCCTGCATCATGCCGCGGCCGCGGCGCGTCAGTTGCGCATCGGGATAGCTGCTGACCAGCTTGTCGAGGAAGTCCTCGATGATCTGCGCCTTCTTCTGCACCATGCCCTGGAAGCGGTTGTCGCTCCAGTAGGTCTCGATGGCCTTGGCCGACGTGACGAAGGCCAGGTTGTTGCCGCGGAAGGTGCCGTTGTGCTGGCCCGGCTTCCAGATGTCGAGTTCGGGCTTCATCAGCAGGATCGCCATCGGCAGGCCGAAGCCGGACAGCGACTTGGACAACGTGACGATGTCGGGCTTGATGCCGGCCGGCTCGAAGCTGAAGAAGGTGCCGGTACGGCCGCAACCGGCCTGGATGTCATCGACGATCAGCAGGATCTCGTGGCGCTGGCACAGCTGCTCGAGCTTCTTGAGCCAGTTGAAGCCGGCGACGTTGAGGCCGCCCTCGCCCTGCACGCATTCGACGATGACCGCAGCCGGAAGATCGACACCGCTGCTCGGATCGACGATGAGCTTGTCGAGCATCGCAATGGTGTCGATGTTCTGGCCGAAGTAACCCGAGTAAGGCGCGCGTTGCACGTCGTTGAGCGCGGTACCGGCAGCGTCGCGGAACTTGCGGTTGCCGGTCAGCGCCAGCGAACCCAGCGACACGCCGTGGAAGCCGTTGGTGAACGAGATCACGTTCTGGCGACCGGTCGCGTTGCGCGCGAGCTTGATCGCGGCCTCGACCGCGTTGGTGCCGGTCGGGCCCGTGAACTGGATCTTGTACTGCAGCTTGCGCGGCTTGAGGATGTGCTCTTCAAAGGTCTGCAGGAAATGCTTCTTGGCGCTGGTCGCCATGTCGAGACCATGGACGATGCCGTCCTCGCTCAGGTATTCGATCGCTGCCTGCTTGAGGATCGGATTGTTGTGGCCGTAGTTGAGCGTGCCGGCGCCGGCCAGGAAGTCGATGTACTCGCTGCCGCTCTCGTCGGTCAGCACTGCATTCTGGGCTTTCGAGAAGATGGTCGGGAAAGAGCGGATGTAGCCGCGAACTTCGGATTCGAGTCGATTGAAAATACGCATCATGATTCTCCTGTTCTGGATGTTTTGATGAATGGCGGATGCGGCCGCGCGCAAGGCGCAGCCGCGAGAAGGGATGTCAGGCGCGGACCGGCCAGGGTCCGAGGCGGTACAGCCACTCTTCCTCGTGCTCGCCGTTGCCGAAATCGGCGGCGGAAAAGTGCAGGCCGGCGACGATCTCGACGCCATGGCGCACCGCAAAACTGGTGAACAGCTTGCGCGAGGCGATGTTGCTCGGGCTGATGGTGGCTTCCACCGCACGCAGCGGCTGTCCGCCGGGGCGATTGGCGATGCAGCGCTCGATCAGGCTGTCGAGCATCTGCGAGGCCAGACGCTGGCCCTGCATGCTCGGATCGACCGCAACCTGCCAGACGAACAGCGTGTCGGGACGGGTCGGCGGGAAGTAGGCCGTGATGGCGCCGACGATGCGCCCATCGACTTCGGCCACCACGCAGGTATCGGCATGGTGGTCACACAGCAGCAGATAGGCGTAGCGCGAATTGAGATCGAGCGGCGGACAGTGTGCAATCAGGTCATGCAGCGCTGCGCCGTCCCGGCGGGCCGGCATGCGCAACACGATCTGGCGTGGCGATACCGGGGTGAGTACTCGTGCGGTCATGCTTTCTCCTTGGTTGAGAAAAGCGATCCCCGCGACAAAGTTGCCGCAGTTACACTCGTCTAAAAGGGAATCAGAAAGCGCCGCAGAGGCGTGACCGACTGCTGCAGAACGGAACCGCCAGTCAGGCAGGTTCGACAGGAATCTTTGCTTCCAGCAAGGTGGCGAATTGCTCCAGCGTTACCACCAGCGCCTGACGATCGGCTTCCGACAGGCCGCCAAGCGCACTGCTGAAACCGTTCGGCAACGCCGGCGGCGCATTCGCCAGCACGGTCTGGCCCGCCGCCGTGACGGCGACGAATACATTGCGGCGATCGCGCGTATCGCGCTGACGGCTCACCAGCCCCTTTTCCTCGAGGCGATCGACGATGCCGACCACCGTGCTGGGACTGAGCTGGATCGCCCGTCCTATGGCCTTGAGCGTGCTGGGCCCGGTCTGGGCAATGGCAAGAAGCGCCACAAGTTGCGGCGATGTGATGTTGTGGGTGACAGCCAGGCGTTTCGAATGATGCTCAACACACTGCGCAATGCGACGAACGCTTTGCAGAATACGAATCGAATCATTGACGGCAACAAGTTGAGGAATGTCATTCATGACCGCGAGTGTAGCGACATCCGTAATTTCTGTGTCGCGCCGCATCACAACAACCTCACATTTTCCTGTTTTTCTGATGTCCCTGTTTATAAAAGAGCAACTATTATAACGGACCCATCCATTCATGTCAAATCATTCGAATTCAAATGAATATGAATGAAACGAATACGCGGAGGGACAACAGCGGCTGCGGGGGTCGAGGCAGGGCGCTCCGCGCGCAGGTTCAGCGCAACATCGCGAGGTGCGGAATATCATCTTCCAGATAGACGTCGGAGACACGCCGGAAGCCGAAGCCGGCATAGAAACGTTCGAGATGCGCCTGCGCCGACAGGCGGATGCGATGACCGGGATGGGCGGCTTCGGCGCGGCGTATGCCTTCGTCCATGAGTTGCCGGCCCAGTCCCTGCCCGCGCCACGCGGCCGTCGTCAGCACGCGCCCGAGCACGGTTTCCGGCGCATGGGCGCCGGGCGCGAGACAGCGCAGATAGGCAGCCAGTACCGGCGCGCCATCCCGCTCGCACCAGCCCAGCAGGTGATGCGCATCGCGGTCAAGGGCATCGATGTCCGGGTACAGGCAGCGCTGCTCGAGCACGAACACCTGTTGGCGCGCTTCCAGCATCGCATGCACGGCCGCACCGTCGAGTGCCGCGAACGGCGCCCACTGCCAGCGCACGGCCATCATCGCTCGGCGCAGCCTTCCATGCCGCAGGCCTGCAGCTTCAGATCCTCGGTGCGGCGTTCGGTATGGCGCGCCAGGCAGTCCGCCTGCAGCAATGGCCAGATCGAACCCGACTCTTCGCGCGGACCATTGCTTGCCAGGCAATCCTTGTCGCGGAACACGATCCATGCGCGTTGTGCCACGCGCACGCGCTGACGCGCGGCGTCATCGGACTGCTTCGCCAGCGTCTCGCGGTATTGCCGGTTCAGTGCCTGATCCGCTTGCTGGTGGCGATGCGCGGCGCACAGGTTCATGTTCATCTGGTTGCGGTCGCAATCCTGCAGCGCCTCCTGCATGGCGGCGTCCGGTGCGGCGCCGGCCTGCGCGCCGGACGCCAGCAGCATGCCGGCGGTCAGGACGATGGCCTGGACGATGTTTTTCATGGCTTCTCCGAATGGAACACGTGCGGGCAGCTTACCCGGTTTGCCGGACCACGGGTTTGCCGGCCACCGGTTTGCCGGCCTTTTTGCGTACGGCGCCGCGCCCAGGACTGGCGGGCATGAGCCTGCGGTTCAGATATCGACCGGATCGACCTCGAGCGACCAGCGCACGCGGGTCTTCATGCCGCGCAATGCCGTGATCCAGTCCTTCAGAAAGGCTTGCAGCGCGGGACGCGATGCGCATTCGACCAGCAGTTGCGCGCGATCGACGTTGGCCACGCGCGTCATGGTCATCGGCACCGGGTCGTTGAAGGTAATGCCGGCGGGATCGATGCACGCCATGGCAGCGTGCAGGAAATCCAGCGCGGTTTGAAGTTCGCGCGCTTCGGCACGCAGCAGTGCCTGATACATGAAGGGCGGGAAGTTGGCCTGGCGCCGCTCGACCAGCAGTTCGCCGGCAAACGCATCGTAATCGTGATCGCGCACCGCCGCGTACAGCGGATGGCGCGGATAGCGCGTCTGGATCAGGACCTCGGCCGGGTTGCCGCCGTCCTTCTGCGCCGCACGACCGGCGCGCCCCGCCACCTGCATCAGTTGCGCGAACAGGCGCTCGCTGGCGCGATAGTCGTGCGAGAACAGCGCGGTGTCCGGATTGATGACGCCGACCAGCGTCAGGTTGCGGAAGTCGTGTCCCTTGGCCACCATCTGCGTGCCGACCAGGATATCGACCTCGCCGCGATGCACGGTATCGAAGGCGGCCTGCGCACTGCCCTTGCGGCGCGTCGAATCGGCATCGATGCGCAGGATGCGCGCTTCCGGAAAAACCGCCTGCAGGGTTTCTTCCACGCGCTGCGTGCCGCGTCCCAGCGGCTGCAGATCGACGTTGCCGCAGTCGGGGCAGGAGGCGGGGATCCGCTCTTCCCAGCCGCAATGGTGGCAGCGCAGCCGGCGGTCGCCTTTGTGCAAGACCAGATAGGCGGTGCAGCGGCGGCAGTTGCTGATCCAGCCGCAGCTGTCGCACGCAATGACGGGGGCGTAGCCGCGCCGGTTCAGGAACAGCAGCGACTGCTCGTTCTTCTCGATGCGCTTGCGGACCGCCGCCAGCAGCGTGCCGCTGATGCCTTCGGTCATCTGCTCGCGCGGCGCCTTGCGCTCCAGATCGATGAGACCGACGCGAGGCAGCACCGCGTCCTGTACCGCGCGTGCGCGCAGCTCGAGCTTGCGGTAGCGCCCCGACTGCGCGTGATGCCAGGTCTCCAGCGAGGGCGTGGCCGAGCCCAGCACGATCGGGATATTCAACTGACGCGCGCGCCATACCGCCAGATCGCGCGCCGAATACCGCAATCCCTCCTGCTGCTTGTAGGACGGGTCGTGCTCTTCATCGATGATGATCAGCCGCAGGTGCGGCATCGAGGCCAGGATCGCGAGCCGCGTACCGAGCACGATGCGCGCGTGGCCGGTATGCGCCGCCATCCAGTGCGCGAGGCGCTCGCCCTCGGCCAGGCCGCTGTGCAGGGTTGCCACCGCCACGCCGGGAAAGCGTGCGCGCACATTGGCTTCGAGCTGCGGCGTCAGGTTGATCTCGGGCACCAGGATCAGGATCTGCGCCGGATTGTGGCCGGCGTCGCTGTGCGCCAGCACCTGCGCCGCCGCCTGCAGATAGACCTCGGTCTTGCCGCTGCCGGTCACGCCGTAGAGCAGCGTCGGCGCAAAGCCGGCGACGCCGGCGATGGCATCGGCAGCGACCTGCTGTGCCGCATTCAACGGTGGCGCGGCATGCGGCGTGGCGTCATGCGGCTGCACGGCCTTGGTCAGCTTCTTCAGCGCCTTGTCGAGCGAGGCGGTCTTGGCGGTGCGCAGGTTCTTCGGCAAACCCGGCAGCGCCACCTCTCCCAGCGGACGCTGGTAATAGTCGGCGGCGAACGCGCACAACGCGATCCACTCGGCCGACAGCGGCGGCATCTGCGCGCGCAGCGCCAGTGCCGGCTTGAGCTTGTCGCGCGGCAGATCGCTGTCGTCCTCGACGGCGACGATCAGGCCCACGGCCTCGCGCCGGCCGAACGGCACCAGCACCAGTTGCCCGACCTGCGGCCGCTCGCCCTCCGCGACCGGCCACAGGTAGTCGAAGCACATGTCAAGGGGAGTGTCGAGCGCGACTTTGAGGATGCAATCGCTCACGGAGTTAAGGTAAATCCTGAAGAAATGTTGTAACTACTCGTTTCATAAGCGCTTTTTCAACTATCCACACCTGATGTGGATAACTTTGTGTACAAGCTGCTCTTGACAGCCGGCACTGCAAGGAATGATGCGGGTTTCAACAATTTGCCCAAAACCAAGGCAGAAAAAATTCTCTTTGAAATCAACAACTTGAAAATACGCCTCTGCTTCGAGAAAATATTTGTTAAAAATTTGATGTTGCTGCGCAATAGTTTGTTTTTGTGAATAAGTATGCGCGTCACATGCAACTATTCTTTCCTCTTCATAACATTTCCACAATGAATGCTTTTCGATGGTGCGATTGAATTACATGATGGAAAGTCGGTGAAGCCATCCGCTGCTGCAATCGCACATTCTGCTTACCGTATTTCTCACAAAACGCGCTAAGCGACGGTTTCATAAACACTTTTTCAGCTATCCACACATGCTGTGGATAACTTTGTGAACAACCGCCTGCAATACGTCACCAAGCCATGCCAGCTTTGGCTCTGCAAGTCCTGCCCGATTTTTGGTCAGAATAAATCCTCATAAAAATCAATTACTTGCAATCACCTTGCCTTGGGACCGATTTTTGCCAATGCTAACCCTTCTCATTGGGCGCTTGCACCATTTTGTGAATAAGCATCTGCCGTTTGCGCATGGACAGCCATTTTTGGCTCATGGTTTTTTGTCGGTGCTCTCCGACAAGCGAAATTGTGACTTCATGTAAATTCTGAGCAATCCCGCTAAGCATTCGATTCTTAAGCACTTTTTTCTGCTATCCACAAATCCTGTGGATAACTTTGTGGGTAACCGCCTCTTCCATTCGCAAACGCTTGATCTGATGCGGGTTTCAATAAAATGCCAAAACAAAAAGCAGATTTTTTATCCAATAAAATCAAGCACTTGCAAAAACGCTTTTGTACGATATGCCACACACCATCTTATCCACCGAAGTGCTTGCCCACTCCCCTTTGCTGTGCATAAGCACGACTTGATGCCTCCCTTTTCCAGCCCAACGGACCGTTATCAGCACTTAATTGCCGCGATTTGCGCCTGCATGCAGGGGCCGGCTGAATTCGTGCACGGCATCCACCAGTATCGACACCGCTTCCGGCGGCGTGAACTGGGAAATGCCATGGCCCAGGTTGAAGACATGGCCGGAACCCGGCGTGTGCGCACCGAAGGTTTCCAGCACGCGCGCGACCTCGCGCCGGATCTGTTCGGGCTGGGCAAACAGCACGGTCGGGTCCAGATTGCCTTGCAGCGCCACCTTGCCGCCGACCGCGGCACGCGCCGCGCCGAGGTTGACGGTCCAGTCGAGCCCGACCGCATCGGCGCCGCTGTCGGCAATCTCGGCCAGCCACAGGCCGCCGCCCTTGGTGAAGACGATGCTCGGAATGCGCTGCCCGTCCTTCTCGGTCTGCAATGCCGCGATCACGTCGCGGATATATTTGAGCGAGTACTCCTGATAGACGCCGTCGGCCAGCGCGCCGCCCCAGGTGTCGAAGATCATCACGGCCTGCGCGCCGGCATCGATCTGCGCATTCAGGTAGGCCGCCACGGTCGCCGCGTTGGTCTCGAGGATGTGGCGCATGAGGTCGGGACGGTTGTAGAGCATCGACTTGACGGTGCGGAAGTCGTCCGAGCCGCCGCCTTCGACCATGTAGCAGGCCAGCGTCCACGGGCTGCCGGAAAAGCCGATCAGCGGCACGCGCCCTGCCAGTCCGGTACGGATCTGCGTGACGGCATCGAATACATATTGCAGCGAGTCCATGTCCGGCACCGCCAGCGCGCGCACCTGCGCCTCGTCGCGCAAGGGGCGTTCGAAGCGCGGTCCTTCGCCGTCAACGAAATACAAACCCAGCCCCATGGCATCAGGCACCGTCAGAATGTCGGAGAACAGGATGGCGGCATCGAGCGCATAACGATCCAGCGGCTGCAACGTGACTTCGGTAGCGAAATCGGGACTCTTCGCCAACCCCAGAAAGGAGCCGGCGCGCGCGCGCGTGGCGCGGTATTCGGGCAGATAGCGGCCAGCTTGGCGCATCAGCCACAGGGGCGTGTAGTCAACGGGTTGGCGCAGCAGCGCGCGCAGGAAGGTATCGTTTTGCAGCGGGGGGAAGGTAGGCATCGGACGAATCGTGCTCGCGACAGGTGAGTGAGCCTCTATTATCGCCCAAGAGGTGTGCGTCGCCATGCAATCGTCCGCGCCGATGCGAGGTCATCGGCACGACGCCACGGTAAAAGCCGGCGGCTACATGGATGCGGCAAGGCCCGGACGTTCTTCTTCTGCCAGCCTGCGGATATAGGCGGCGAACTCTTCATCCTCGCCACGCAGCAGTTGCGGCAGCAGGTAATGGAAATCTTCGCGCCGGCACCATTCGCGCATGTAGTCATCCCACGAATGCCAGCGCTTGCGCGCCACGCCGCTCAGGTCGGGCGCGTAGGCCACAATGTAGGCGCGCTCGAACAGCGCGATCAGCATTTCGAAGATGATCAGGGTGCGTTCGCGCTGATCGTCGGTCAGATCGTCGCGTGCCTTGGCGCTGCGCAGTCGCAGGTCGGGATTGTCGAGCACGATCTTCAGAAAATCGTTGTAGGCATCCTGCAGCAATTGATACGCTTCCTCGTCCTCGGCGTCGCGCTCCTTGCGCTGCTCGTGCAGAAACAGAAAGATCGCAAACGGCAGCGCCAGCGTCGCCACGACGTAGCTCGCCACTTCCCAGAAGGCGGCATCAAGAAAAAACATGGGAGATGAAAATGAAAGATGACGGTACAGTGTAACTGCGTCCATCGGGTTCCGGCAGAATCCGGAATGACGGTAGAAGACCGTCCGGTGCGAGGCGCAGCAGCAGGCTGCGCCGCAGAATTGGTGCCGGTATATTTTCGAACCGCCGGCTCCGGTGATGTTGAAGCGATTGTACGAAGCGTTCGCATCGTCCGCTATCGGCGGATTTCCAATCGTGATGTAGGAAAGCCGGAAAGCATGGCAACAGGAATATGGCCAAGCACGGAGGAATCATTGCAATGAGCAAGACCATGCCATCCCCGCCACGTGAATGCGATCTGCTGATCGTCGGCGGCGGCATCAACGGCGCCGGCATCGCGCGCGACGCGACCGGGCGCGGCCTGTCGGTCGTGCTGTGCGAACAGGATGCGCTGGCCGCGCATACCTCGTCGGCGTCGACCAAGCTGATCCACGGCGGGCTGCGTTATCTCGAGCATTACGAATTCGGCCTGGTACGCAAGGCGCTGCGCGAACGCGAGGTGCTCATGCGCATCGCACCGCACGTCATCCATCCACTGCGCTTCGTCATGCCGCACGATCGCGGCCAGCGGCCCGGCTGGCTGATCCGTCTCGGCCTTTTTCTGTACGATCATCTGGCCAGGCGCGAACTGCTGCCTGCTTCCGCAGCCGTCGATCTGCGTCGCCATGCAGCCGGCTTGCCGCTCAAGCCCATGTTCGAGCGCGGCTTTGCCTACTCCGATGCCGCCGTGGACGATCGTCGCCTGGTCGAACTCAATGCGCTGGATGCCAGGGAAAAGGGCGCCGCCATCTTTACGCATACACGCTGCACCTCCACCGAGCGCCATGGCAATCACTGGTTGGCCACCCTGCACGACACACGCAACGAGGCGCAATCCTTCACCGTCAAGGCGCGCATGCTGGTCAATGCGACCGGTCCGTGGGCGGCCGGCTTTCTGCACGATGTGGCACATGCGGGCGCGCGCCAGTCGCTGCGGCTGGTCAAGGGCAGCCATATCGTGGTGCGCAAGCTGTTCGATCATGAGGATGCCTACATCTTCCAGCACCCGGATGGCCGCATCGTCTTCGCCATTCCCTATCGTGACGACACCACGCTGATCGGCACCACCGATGTCGAATACCATGGCGATCCGGCCACAGTGGCGATCACCGATGACGAAATCGACTACCTGTGCGCGCTCATCAACCGCTACTTCCGGCAAGCCATCGATCGGCACGACGTCATCGCCTCGTTCTCCGGCGTGCGTCCGCTGGTCAATGACGAGGCACACCAGCGCGACACCGCCTCCGCCGCCACGCGCGATTACCGGCTCGCGCTCGATACCGAAGGTGCGCCGCTGCTCACCGTGTTCGGCGGCAAGCTCACCACCTATCGCAAGCTGGCGGAGGAAGCCGTCGATCGGCTGGCCTCGCATCTGGACAATCGCCACGGTCACTGGACCGCCGACGCCTGCCTGCCGGGCGGCGACCTGTTCGGCGCACGGCCCGACAACCGCAACGTGCTCGGCTTCGCGGAGTTCGTCGCGCAGATGCAGGCGCGTTACGACTGGCTGCCGCCGACGCTGGTCGAACGGTATGTGCACAGGTACGGCACGCGCATCCATGTCCTGCTCGCCGGCAGGCAATCGATGCAGGAACTCGGAATTGAAACCGCGCCCGGCGTGTTCGCGGCGGAAACCGATTATCTGGTACGTCACGAATTCGGCCAGTATTGAAACGATTGGACACGCGGCAACCAGCGTGCGCAACCGCACGGGCCAGCCATATTCCTACATGCATTGCGTCCATTATCTGATTGGGCGGCCTGCCAGCGCTGCCTAACATGGTCCCATGTACATTGGACGCAAGGAGACCATGATGGCAAAGGAAACCCTGGATCTGGACAAGGCTATGCTGGCCGATCGCTCCATCGGGCGCGGGCACGGCACCGATGCATTGGGCCCGAGCGACCGCTCCGATAGCGGCAGCGACATGGTCGGACTGACCGACTTCGACAGCGATACCGATTCCACCGGCACCGGTGAACGCGCCAGCGTCGATATGCGCAACACCGGCCAGGCCGAAGACATCGACGCCGACCGCATCGACGAAGGCGTGGAACTTGATCCATCGAACCGGTCCGATGACGATGCCGACGACGCGGTTCCGGACGGCCGGCCAAAGCCGCGTCCGGAAGTGGAAGTCTGAGTATTGACAATCAACGGCCATTCCGAAGGCCACCCAAAAACGCGGGTCCCGCGTTTTTGTTGGCTGCGACAATCTTTCTTCCAATGATAAAAACCCCGCTTCGATGAAGTCGGGGTTTGTCGATTCCGTGCCGTCCCGGAACGTACTGCGAGATGCTAATCCTTATACACGGTGATATACCTTGTCCGTGCCCGACAGCCTGAACGCGCCGTCGCCCTCCTCCACGGCGATACGGTCCGTGTATTTGACGCGATACCCCTCGAAGTCGCGCGGCAGATGCGTCATCCCGAAATCGAGATAGCTGATGCCCTTGGCGACCTTCTGCAGAATGACGACATGGCCTTCCGCACTGCGGATTCTGAATTCGTCGGCGACTCTCATTTTGACCTCCTGTATGGTTGATTCGCTTACTCCGTCGTTGCGGGCCAAGTAACCGCCCGCAACGACGCCATGCGTGCCTTTTTATTTATCTGTCCGCACAGGGCACACTGCACGGACGTCTCCACCTCCCGCCTTCGTCGCAGCCTTCAGGGCCTGCGATATCCGCCGGGAACGCCTTCCTTTGAAAGTACCCATTGCCAGAGCTGTATGTCGCGCGCGCGAAACGCGCCCGCGCACGACAGCAGGTAGTAACGCCACATGCGGTAAAAACGCGGCCCGAGTTCCTGCTCGAAGCGCGGCCAGGCCGCCTCGAAGTTGCGGTACCAGGCCATCAGCGTCTTGTCGTAATCGGCACCAAAGTTGTGCAGGTCTTCCACCACGAACAGACCGTCCGCCGCATCGCCGATCTGGCCGATCGACGGCAGATCGCCGTTCGGGAAAATGTATTTGTCTATCCAGGGATCGGGCGCCGAGCGGCGCGCATTCTTGCCGATCGTGTGCAGCAGGAACAGGCCGTTGCCGCGCAGGCAGCGATGCGCGACTTCCATGTAGGCGCGATGGTTGCGGCGCCCCACGTGCTCGAACATGCCGACACTGGCGATCGCATCGAACGGCTCATCGAGGTCGCGATAATCCTGCAGACGGAATTCCAGCGGCAGGTGTGCATGGCGCTGCCGCGCCCATTCGACCTGTTCCTTCGAAATGCTGACGCCCACGCACTGCACACCGTAGTGTTCTGCGGCATAGGCCATCAGGCTGCCCCAGCCGCAACCGATGTCGAGCAGGCGCATGCCGGGCCGTAACTGCAGCTTGCGGCAGATCATCTCGAGCTTGGCTTCCTGCGCCTGCTCCAGCGTCGATGCGCCTTCCCAGTAGCCGCAGGTGTAAGTCATGCGCGCATCGAGCATCGCCGCATAGAACGCGTTGCCAAGGTCGTAGTGCTGTTCGCCGACCTGTCTGGCGCGCCGCACATTCTGGCGATTGAGCAGCCTGGCCGCGAACACGTGGCCGAACAGGCGCCAGGGCTGGATGTTGTCCGTCATGCGCGTGCCGAGCAGGCGCGCAAAGAAGTCGTCGAGCGCTTCGGCTTCCCAGGCGCCGTCCATATAGGCTTCGCCGAGACCCAGATTGCCGTGCGCCAGGGCACGTTCCGGCACGCCGGTTTCCTTCAGCTGCATGTCCCATGGCCGCGAGCCGTTGATGCGGATGCCCGCCGCACACAGCAGGTCGGCTGCCACGCGATGTGCACGCGAAGTTTCCGACACCAGCACTGGAACCGTTTTCGAACAAGCCGGAGAAGACACGCGAACCCTCCCTTTGCATCCGTCACACACGATGTCGAAAACACGTTGTCGTTCGACACCACTCCCGTAAACATGTATAAATTATGCATATTAAAAATCTGCATGAAAAATGAAACATGCGCGGATTTATTATCAAAAGACTTGCAGTAAAAAATGGACATAGAACTCGCGCGCACCTTTCTCACCATTGCCCATTCCGGCAGCTTCGTCGCCGCCGCCACGCGGCTGCACGTGACGCAGACTGCCGTCACGGCACGCGTGCAAAACCTCGAAGCGCAGCTTGGCTGCACGCTGTTCATCCGCAATCGTGGCGGCGCACGGCTGACAGACGACGGCGAGCGCTTCGTGCGCTATGCGAGCCAGCTGGTGCAGGCGTGGGACGCCGCACGCCGCGACCTGCCATTGCCGGACGGCATGGGTCATTCATTGACGCTGGGAGCGGAAGTCAGCCTGTCGAACCCCTTGCTGCTGCAATGGGCCATGCAGTTGCGCCGCAGCATGCCGTCGCATGCGATCCGCGTGGAAGTGGGGGAAGGAGCCGACCTGCAATCCAGGCTGGAACGCGGCCTGCTCGACGCGGCGCTGGTCTATCGGCCGCAGTACTGGGCCGGCATGCAGGTCGAGCAGTTGCTGGAAGAAAAACTGATCCAGATTTCATCGACACGCAATCCGGAACCGTATGTCTTCGTCGATTGGGGACCGGACTTCCGCAAGGAGCACGACGCGGCCTTGCCGGAGAAAGCGAAGAACACGCTGTCGTTCAACCTGGGGCCGCTGGCGCTGCAATATCTGCTGCAGTGCGGCGGCACCGGCTACTTCCGCACGCGCGTGACACGGCGCGCGCTGGCCGAAGGACGCATACGCATCAACAACGCGGCGCCGGAATTCTCGTACCCGGTCTATCTCGTCTATTCGCGCGACCGTAATCCGGAGGTGCTGCAGCAGGCGTTCGAAACGCTGCGTCGTGTCGTCGCCGACGAAGCCGACTGGACCGAGCACTGGGAATTCACGCCATAACCCTGTGCAAAGCAAACCGGATGGACCATGAAAAACGCGGGCACCTGGCCCGCGTTTTTCATCCAGCCAACCTGAATCAGGCCGCCTTCTGTTCCAGCACCTGCACGTTGCCGGGCACATCGCCATCGATCGCGATCTTGCGCGGCTTCAGCGCTTCCGGAATCTCGCGCTTCAGCTCGATGTTGAGCAAGCCATTGTCCAGCTTGGCACCGACGACGTGCACATGGTCGGCCAGTTGGAAGGTGTGCTCGAAGTTGCGCGAGGCGATGCCGCGGTGCAGGAAATTGCGCGCGGCCTGCTCGGCCTGTTTGCGGCCGGTGATCTTCAGCGTGTCGCGTTCGGTCTCGATGTCGATCTCCGAACGGTCGAAACCGGCCACTGCCATCGTGATGCGGTACTGGTCCTCGCCCACGAGCTCGATGTTGTACGGCGGATAACTCGGCTGCGCGTCGCGTTGCGCGTCGTCGAACAACTGGGCCAGGCGATCGAAGCCGATGGCGGAACGGTAGAGAGGGGTAAAGTCAAAGGTTCTCATGGTCATATCCTTTCAATGTTTCAAGCGATAAAGTCAGGCGGACCTCCGATGAGCGTCCGCTGAATCCGATATAGGGCGTGGCCCATCCTTTTCAAGACCCCTTCCAATGATCGCGTTTCGGTTCGCATCCGCAGCGCGGACACAATTTGCCAAACTCTGGCAGGCGGCCATCTTTAAACTTCTTTACACAAAAGCTGTTGCACGCAGGAATCCGATCACGGACAATTCAGATGAGAATCATTTCCATTTGGTGCATTGTTTCCGCCCCTGCACCAGTGGAATACGAAGAATCCCCCGAAGTCCCCGCCATCGACAGACGCCGCCGGCCCGGCCGCATTGACGACAGCCACGGACGCATACGTCGTCATTCACAGATTGATTACAAGGAGCCTGTCTGATGCAAGTTCGCACTTCCTTCCTGCTCGGCGCCGCGTTCGCGACGCCGGCCGTTGCCGCCGATCTCAACGTGTCGGTCGAGATTCCGCGCCTGACGGTGGCCGAATACCACCGCCCCTATGTCGCGATCTGGGTCGAAGACACCAGCCAGGCCTTCGTGCAGAACCTCGCGGTCTGGTACGACCTCAAGCTCAAGGACAGCGGCGGCACCAAGTGGCTCAAGGACATGCGCCAGTGGTGGCGCAAGAGCGGCCGCGAACTGACGCTGCCGGTCGACGGCATCAGCGGCGCCACGCGCGCGCCAGGCGAACACGCGCTGTCCTTCGACACGGCAAAAACCGGACTCGACAAGCTGCCGGCCGGCCAGTACGAACTGGTGGTCGAGGCCGCGCGTGAAGTCGGCGGCCGCGAACTCGTGCGCGTGCCCTTCCAGTGGCCGCTGAAAGCCGGCCAGCGTGCGCAGACCAAGGGCGAGCACGAGCTCGGCACCGTCTCCCTTCAACTGAAACCCTGAGGATCGACAATGAAAAAAACCTCCCTGCTGCGCGCGGCCACCCTGGCCCTCTTGCTGTCCGTCGCCCTGCCGATGGCGGCGCACGCCCACCGCGCGTGGATGCTGCCTTCGGCCACCGTCTTCGCCGGCAACGAGCCCTGGGTCACGGTCGATGCCGCCGTTTCCAACGACCTGTTCTACTTCGACCACTTTCCGCTGCGCCTCGACAACCTGCAGGTGACCGGTCCCGACGGCAAACCCCGCACGGCGGAGAACCAGCACAGCGGCAAGTACCGCAGCACCTTCGACGTCAAGCTGGCCGAGCCCGGCACCTACAAGCTGGCCGTGGTCAACGACGGCCTGATGGCGTCCTACAAGGTCGGCAGCGAAACCAAGCGCTGGCGCGGCAAGGCCGAGGACTTCGCCAAGGAAGTGCCGGCCGGCGCCACCGACGTCAACGTCTCGCGCACGGTGAGCCGCATGGAAGTGTTCGTGACCTCGGGCAAGCCGAGCGACACCGTGCTCAAGCCGACCAACAGCGGCCTCGAACTGGCGCCGATCACGCATCCCAACGATCTGTTCGCCGGCGAGAGCGCCAGCTTCCGTTTCCTGCTCGACGGCAAGCCGGCGGCCGACATCGACGTGACGGTGATCCAGGGCGGCATCCGCTACCGCGACCAGCTTGGCGAGATCAAGGTCAAGACCGACAAGGACGGCAAGTTCAGCATCAAGTGGCCGCAGCCCGGCATGTACTGGCTGAGCGCCAGCCAGGGCGGCGCGCCGCGCATGCAGCGGCCGGCGCCGAACGCGCCGGCCTCGGAAGCCGTGCGCAAGCCGCAGCCGGTCGGTACCATCGACAAGCCGATCCGCCGCAACAGCTACAGCGCCACGCTGGAAGTCCTGCAACCCTGATCGCTGCGCAACGCTGCACGCCCGTCGCCATCCCGGTGACGGGCGTTTTCCATGGTGGACCGCCATTGCGGCCGGCACCTGGCCAAGACACAGATGAGAATAATTGCTATTTACTGATAGAATAGCGCTCGATATGAATTCCTCCGCATCATCTCCGCAAGCGCACATTCCCAACCAGCGCAGAGCCTGGTGGCTCAAGACACTGTATCAATGGCACTGGATCAGCGCAGCCCTGAGCCTGCTGCTGATGCTGCTGTATGCGGCGACCGGCATCACGCTCAACAACGCGGCGCACATCGAGGCCACGCCCAGGGTCGAGATGCGCGAGGCGCAATTGCCGCCGCAATTGAACGCGCTGCTGGCCGACTGGGATGCGCGCAAGCCGGCCAAGGGCGAGAATCTGGCGCTGCCGACCGCCGTCTCCGACTGGCTGCGCGACAAGCTCTCGGCCGACGTGCGCCAGCGCGAAGTCGACTGGTCGCCGGACGAGGTCTATATCAATCTGCCGCGCCCCGGCGGCGACGGCTGGCTGCGCATCGACCGCGCCAGCGGCGAGATCGAATACGAAACCACCAGCCGCGGCTGGATCGCCTACCTGAACGACCTGCACAAGGGCCGCCACACCGGCAAGGCCTGGAGCTGGCTGATCGACGTCTTTGCCGGGGCCTGCCTGCTGTTCGCACTGACCGGCCTGTTCATCCTGAAGATGCACGCCGCCAACCGGCCCAAGACCTGGCCGCTGTTCGGCCTTGGCGTGCTGATCCCGGTGGTGCTGGCACTGATCTTCGTTCATTGATATTCGTCCACCGATTTCCTTCCCATCCACGAGACTTCTTCCATGCAACTGCGTTATTCCTTCCTGCTCGGCACGGCTTTGACCGCACCCGCCGTCGCCGCCGACCTCAATGTGTCGGTCGAGATTCCGCTGCTCAACGTCGCCGCCTATCACCGGCCCTATGTCGCCTTCTGGATCGAGGACAAGGACCAGAAGTTCGCGCAGAACCTGGCGGTCTGGCACCAGCTCAAATCGAAGAACAACGAAGGCGACAAGTACATCAAGGACCTGCGCCAGTGGTGGCGCAAGAGCGGCCGCGACCTGCAGATGCCGCTCGACGGCCTGAGCGGCGCCACGCGCGCGCCCGGCACGCATACGCTGAACTTCAACGGCGCCAAGGCCGGGCTCGATAAGCTGCCGGCCGGCGAATATCAGTTGGTGGTGGAAGCCGCGCGCGAAGCCGGTGGCCGTGAACTGCTGCGCGTGCCGTTCCAGTGGCCGACCAAGTCCGCGCAGACCGCGCAAGCCAAGGGCGACAGCGAACTGGGCAGCGTCTCCGTCACCGTCAAACCATGAGGACAACGACCATGAAGAACGCTTCCCTGCTGCGCCCCACCCTCGTCGCCACTGCTCTCATCACCACGCTCTCGCTCGCGCTGCCGATGGCGGCGCACGCACATCGCGGCTGGCTGCTGCCGTCGGCCACCGTGCTGTCCGGTTCCGAGTGGGTGACGGTCGATGCCGCCGTCTCCAACGACCTGTTCCACCTGAAGCTCGGTCCGCTGGCGCTCAACAACCTGCACATCCTCGGCCCCGACGGCAAGGAACTGGCACCGGAAAACCTGAACAACGGCAAGCTGCGCAACAGCTTCGAATTCAAGCCCGTCGCCAACGGCACCTACAAGACCGTCGTGACCAACGAAACGCTGGTCGCCACCTATACGCTCGGCAAGGCCAACAAGCGCTGGCGCGGCAAGGCGGAAAACTTCGCCAGGGAGATTCCGGCCGATGCGACCAATGTGAACGTCTCGCTCGCGCAGGCGCGCTACGAAACCTTCATCACGGTCGGCAAACCGAGCGACGCGGTATTGAAGCCCGCCAATACCGGCCTGGAACTGGTGCCGCTGTCGCACCCCAACGACCTGTACGCGGGCGACACCACCCAGTTCCAGTTCCTGCTCGACGGCAAGCCCGCGCCTGATCTCGACGTCACCGTCATCCCGGGCAATGCGCGCTATCGCGACAAGCTCGGCGACATGCGCCTGCGCACGGACGCCAACGGCAAGTTCAGCGTGACGTGGGCGGATGCCGGCATGGTCTGGCTCAACGCCGCCGAGGACAACGGCGAACTGCAGGTGTCGGGCCCCGGCTCGGCCGTGCCGATCAAGCCATCGCATGCGCTGCCGGTCGGCACCATCGACAAGCCGACGCGCCGCGCCAGCTACACCGCTACACTGGAAGTCCTGCAACCGTAATCTGCGTCACGACGACTGCCGCCGGCACCGTCCGGCGGCAGCTCCCCGAATATTCCCCATGCGCCACGCCTTCGTTCCCCTGATCGACGTTCCACCCGCCGCACCGGTGCTGGGAACGGTCGTGCAATCGCTGCAGGGACAGACCATGGGCACCACCTGGAGCGTCAGGCTCGTCACGCGCGCCGGCCGGCCGCTGGATGACGTGCGCGCGGCGATCGAACGGCAGCTTGACCTCGTGATCGCGCAGATGAGCACCTGGGAAGCCGACTCCGACCTGTCTCTCTACAACCGCGCCGCGCCCGGCACCTGGCATGCGCTGCCCGACGCCTTCTACACCGTGCTCGACTGCGCGCTGCACGTGGCGCAGGCCAGCGACGGCGCCTACGATCCGGGTGCCGGCCTGCTGGTCAACCTGTGGGGCTTCGGTCCCGAACGGCGCTACGACCAGCCGGGCTTCGTGCCGCCGACCGATGCGGAACTGGAACATGCACGCGCGCTTTGCGGCTGGCAACGCATCGCGCTCGACCGCGAAACACGCCGCGTGGGCCAGCCCGGCGGACTCGTGCTCGATTTTTCCGCCATCGCCAAGGGCTTTGCCGTCGATCTGGTCGCGCAGTGCCTGGAGGCGCACGGCTTCGACAGTTTCCTCGTCGAGATCGGCGGCGAACTGCGCGGCAGCGGCATCCGGCCCGACGGACAACCGTGGTGGGTCGCCATCGAGCAACCGGCCGACGGGCAGGCGATGGCCGGCGCAATGGCCGATGATTATGTGGCCGCGCTCTACCGCCGCGCCATCGCCACCTCCGGCGACTACCGCCGCTACTTCATGCAGGGCGCGACGCGCTATGCACACACCATCGATCCGCGCAGCGGCCGGCCGCTCGCGCGCACGCTGGCATCGGTGACCGTGATCCACACCGAATGCATGCTGGCCGACGCCTGGTCCACCGCGCTCGGCGTGCTGGGCGCCGAAGAAGGTCTGGCCTGCGCCGACCGGCTCGGCCTGGCGGCGCTGTTCCTCACGCGCGAGGGCGACGCGTTGCGCGAGACGCAAAGCCGCTCGATGAAAGAGATGCTGCAATGAACTGGGATCAATCCACACGCATGATCGTCGCCGCCCTCTTCATCGTCGGCTACCTGCTAATGTGCGGCTTCATCTGGTGGTCGCAACGTCGCCAGCGCGCGCAGCGTGCACAACTCGCGTCCGGCGATCGGCAATCGTGGCTGGTCGCCTACGCGAGCCAGACCGGCTTTGCCGAGCAGCTCGCGCAGAAGACCGTCGAGATCCTGAAAACCGGCGGCGTGCAGGCGCATCTGTGCGTGCTGTCCGACGTTGACGCCATGCACCTCGCCAATGTCGAGCGCGCGCTGTTCGTGGTCAGCACCTACGGCGAAGGCGCCGCGCCCGACAACGGTGCCGCCTTCGCCAGCAAGGTCATGAGCTCCGGCCAGCCATCGCTCGCGCACCTGCACTTCGGCATGCTGATGCTGGGCGACACGCAGTATCCGCAATTCTGCGGCTTCGGCCGCGACCTGACGACCTGGCTCAAGGCACGCGGCGCGCAACCGCTGTTCGACAACATCGCCGTCAACAGCGGCGGCGAAACCAGGAAATCGCTCGAGGCATGGCGCCATCACCTGAGCCACATCGCCGGCACCAACGATGCGCCCGACTGGGAAGGACCGACCTATCAGCAATGGGTCCTGACCGCGCGGCGCGAACTCAACCCGGACAGTGCCGGCAACCCCGCCTTTCACCTCGAACTGCAGGCGCCGCATGACGAAACCGTGCACTGGGAAGCCGGCGACCTGGTGCAGATTCTGGTGCCGGCCGACCTGCACCGCCCGCGCGATTATTCGATCGCCTCGATTCCATCCGACGGCAGCCTGCATCTGCTGGTGCGGCAGGAACGGCGTACCGACGGTTCGCTCGGCATCGCCTCGGGCTGGCTGACGCAAACAGCGCCGCTCGGCGCCATCGTCGATCTGCGCTTGCGCGCGCATGCCAACTTCCGCCTCGGCGACAATGCCGCGCGTCCGCTGATCCTGATCGGCAACGGTACCGGCCTGGCCGGCCTGCGCAGCCATCTGAAGGCGCGTGCTGCGGCTGGTCAGCCAGGCCGCAACTGGCTGATCTTCGGCGAACGCAATGCCGAACACGATTTCTTCCATCGCGACGAGATTCTGCAATGGCAGAGTTCGGGCGTGCTGGAACGCGCCGACATCGTGTTTTCGCGCGACGGCGAGCGCCGCGAATATGTACAGGATCGCCTGCTGGCATCGGCCGAGGTGGTACGCGCATGGCTGGCGGACGGCGCCGCCATCTATGTCTGCGGCAGCCTGCAGGGCATGGCCGGCGGCGTCGATGCAGCGCTCAGGCAAATCACCGGAGGAGAAGGCGCCGCACGCCTGATCGAGGAAGGACGCTATCGACGCGACGTCTATTGATGCCTGCCGGCTGCCGTTTGTCGGTCGAATGCGTCAATCTACTTTCAGGTCGGCATAGGCCGGATTGGCGGGTGGATATGCCAGCTTGAGATCCTGCAGGGTTTCAAGCACGATATTGGCGATGGCCAGGTTGCGGTGGGTCTTGGAATCCGCCGGTACGACATACCACGGCGCGTGATCGGCATCGGTGGCGCGGATCGCCGTCTCGTACTGCTTCTGGTAGTCGTCCCAGAATTTTCTTTCCTTGAGGTCGTCCGGCTGCAGCTTCCAGTGCTTGTTCGGATCGGCGATGCGTTCCTCGAGCCGCGCCTTCTGTTCCTTGGCCGAGATGTGCAGGAAGCACTTGACGATGACGGTGCCGGTCTCGCTCAGCATGCGTTCGAAATCGCGGATGTGCGCGAGGCGGCGCTTGCATTCGGCCTCGTCGATCCAGTCGTGCACGCGCGTGATCAGCACGTCCTCGTAATGGCTGCGGTTGAAGATCACCAGTTCACCCACGGCCGGCACCTGCTGGTGGATGCGCCACAAGAAATCGCGGCTCTTTTCCGGCTCGGTCGGCGCCTTGAAAGGCACGCTGCGCACGCCGAGCGGATCAATGCGGCCGAACACGCCGCGCACGGTGCCATCCTTGCCCGAGGTATCCATGCCCTGCAGCACGACCAGCACCTTGTGCTTGCACTGCGCATAGAGGATGTCCTGCAGGTCGGAAATCTGCCGTGCGAGATCCTCGACGAGCTGCTTGTCGGCAGCCTTGTCGCCGCTCGACAGCGGCTTGCGCGCGGCATCCTCGTCCGCCACCTTCAGATTCGGGGAGGCACGCAGCAGCTTGCGGATGTTCGGCATGGGACTCCTTTCCTGGCTAGCGGTGGCGGATGGCGTGATCGATCTTGGTACAGCGGTCCGCCACCACCGCCAGCCCCGCTGCCAGCGCCTTGTCGATGGCGGCCTGGTTGACGATGCCAAGCTGCAGCCACAGACCCTTGGCGCGGATCGCGATCGCCTCGTCGGCCACAGGCTCGACCTGATCGGGCTTGCGGAACACATCGACCAGATCGATGCGCGTGCCCTGTTCGGCCAGCGCAGCGGCGGCCAGCGTCAGCGTCGCGTAGCAGTGCTCGCCGAGGATCTGGGTGCCGGCAGCAGCCGGATTGACGGGAATGATGCGGTAGCCGTGGCGCTGCAGATAGGCGGCGACCTCGTGGCTCGGCCGATCGGGTTTGGGCGACAGGCCGACCACCGCGATCACGCGCGATTCGGCCAGCAGGGCGGTAATGACGTCAGGGTCCTGGTACATGATTTCCTTGCTTGATTTCCTGCAGTGAAGACGAATGCCACGCACAAACAAAAAGGGCAGCCTGAGCTGCCCTTCATTGTATGCGGGAACCGGACGGTTCGCGCGATCAGCGTTTCTGACGCAGACGCTGGATCGCCGCCAACTGTGCCACCGCGCTGGCGAGTTCCGCCTGCGCCTGCGCATAGTCGATCGTCGATTCCTTGTTGGCCAGACTTTCCTCGGCCAGTCGTTTTGCTTCTGCCGCCTTGGCTTCGTCGAGATCGCCGCCACGGATGGCGGTGTCGGCCAGAACCGTCACCACTTCCGGCTGCACTTCGAGGATACCGCCGGCGACGAACACGAACTCTTCGTCTGCCTTGCCGGAAACCTTGATGCGCACCGCACCCGGACGGATGCGAGAGATCAGCGGCGTGTGGCCCGGCAGAATGCCGAGTTCGCCCGCTTCACCCGGCAGCGCAACGAATTCCGCCTGGCCGGAGAAGATTTCTTCTTCGGCGGAGACGACTTCTACGCGCATTGTGTGTGCCATGTGAGAACCTTTTTATTCGTGCTGGAATCGATCCGGAGATCGATACGAATGCCGGCGCAATGAGCATCACCGCGCCGGCGTCAACGATCAGTTGAGTTTCTTCGCTTTTTCGATGGCTTCTTCGATCGTGCCGACCATGTAGAACGCTTGTTCCGGCAGGTGATCGAGTTCGCCCGATGCGATCATCTGGAAGCCCTTGATCGTATCTTTCAGCGACACGTATTTACCAGGCGCGCCGGTAAACACTTCAGCAACGTGGAACGGCTGCGACAGGAAACGCTGCATCTTACGAGCACGCGCCACCAGCAGCTTGTCTTCCGGTGCCAGTTCGTCCATGCCCAGAATCGCGATGATGTCACGCAGTTCCTTGTAGCGCTGCAGGGTGCCTTGCACGGCACGTGCGGTTTCGTAGTGTTCCTGGCCGACGACTTGCGGGTCGAGCTGACGCGAGCTCGAATCCAGCGGATCGATTGCCGGGTAGATACCGAGCGAGGCGATGTCACGCGACAGAACGACGGTCGAATCCAAGTGGGCAAACGTGGTGGCAGGCGACGGATCGGTCAAGTCATCCGCAGGGACGTAGACGGCCTGGATCGAGGTGATCGAGCCAACCTTGGTCGAGGTGATGCGTTCCTGCAGCTTGCCCATTTCTTCTGCCAGCGTCGGCTGATAACCCACAGCGGAAGGCATACGGCCCAGCAGTGCCGACACTTCGGTACCGGCCAGCGTGAAACGGTAGATGTTGTCAACGAAGAACAGCACGTCACGGCCTTCGTCACGGAAGGCTTCCGCCATCGTCAGGCCGGTCAGCGCCACGCGCAGACGGTTGCCCGGCGGTTCGTTCATCTGACCATAGACCATTGCCACTTTAGAGTTGGCAGGGTTCTCCAGATCGACGACCTTGGCGTCCGACATTTCGTGATAGAAGTCGTTGCCTTCACGGGTACGCTCACCAACGCCGGCAAACACGGACAGACCCGAGTGTGCTTTTGCGATGTTGTTGATCAGTTCCATCATGTTGACGGTCTTGCCCACACCTGCACCGCCGAACAGACCGACCTTGCCGCCCTTGGCGAACGGGCAGACCAGGTCGATGACCTTGATGCCGGTTTCCAGCAGGTCGGTCGATGGCGACAGTTCGTCGTAGGCAGGAGCCTTGCGGTGGATCGATGCCGTTTGTTCCTGGCTGATCGGACCGCATTCGTCGATCGGGTTGCCCAGCACGTCCATGATGCGGCCCAGGGTCGCAGGACCGACCGGCACCGTGATCGGGTTGCCGGTGTTTTGAATCGTCATGCCGCGGCGCAGGCCGTCGGAGCTACCCAGTGCAATGGTACGGACGATGCCGTCGCCCAGCTGCTGCTGAACTTCCAGCGTCAGCTCGGAGCCTTCCATTTTCAAGGCGTCATAAATCTTGGGCATCGCATTGCGCGGAAACTCCACGTCCACCACAGCGCCGATACACTGAACGATTTTGCCTTCAGCCATTTTCGTTCCTTCAAATAGATAAGATTAAAGTCTGGTTCGAATGCGGCACCGGATCGCCGGCGCCGCACATCAATCGTGTTAAACCGCTGCGGCACCCGCGACGATTTCCGACAGTTCCTTCGTGATCGCTGCCTGACGCGTCTTGTTATAGACGAGCTTCAGTTCGCTGATCACGCTACCGGCGTTGTCGCTCGCCGCTTTCATTGCCACCATACGGGCCGATTGCTCGGATGCGATGTTCTCGGCAACTGCCTGGAATACCAGGGCCTCGACATAACGCATCAGCAGATCGTCGATGACGGTCTGCGCATCCGGTTCGTAAATGTATTCCCACGACAGCGCATTCGAACCTTCATCGGCCTGCAGTCTGTCCGAGGACAGCGGCAGCAACTGCTCGAGGCGCGGTTCCTGTTTCATCGTGTTGATGAACTTGGTGTACACGAGATAGACGGCGTCAAGACGGCCTTCCTCGTACGCATCGAGCAGCACCTTGATGGTGCCGATCAGCTTTTCCAGATGCGGCGTATCGCCGATCTGCGTAACCTGCGACACGATCGGCGCGCCGATACGGTTCAGGAAACCCAGACCCTTGTTGCCGATGGCAGCGATCTCGAATTTCTTGCCTTCCTTCTCGAGCTCGCGCAGCTTGTTCGTCACGGCACGCAGCACGTTGGTGTTCATGCCGCCGCACAGACCCTTGTCGGTCGTGACGACGATGAAGCCAACGGTCTTCGCGCCTTCCGACTGCACGAGGAAAGGATGCGAGTACTCGGGATTCGCCTGCGACAGGTTGGCCGTGATGTTGCGGATCTTGTCCGCGTACGGACGGGCCGACAGCATGCGATCCTGCGCCTTGCGCATTTTCGATGCCGCGACCATTTCCATCGCCTTGGTGATCTTCTTCGTATTTTCTACGCTCTTGATCTTGCCACGTATCTCTTTGCCTGCAGCCATGAGAGTTACTCCTTCGCTACAGTGAGATCAAAACGATTTCTGGAATTCCGCGATCGCGGCGGCCAGTGCTGCTTCGTCGTCTTTCTCGAGTTTCTTGGTGTCTTCGATCTTCTGCAGGAGGGCAGCGTGGCTGGCCTTCATGTAGCTGTGCAGACCCGATTCGAAACGCAGCACGTCCTTGACTTCGACGCCGTCGAGATAACCCTTGTTGACCGCGAACAGCGAGACAGCCATCAGCGAGGTCGACAGCGGTGCGTACTGTGCCTGCTTCAGCAGTTCGGTCACGCGTGCGCCGCGGTCGAGCTGCTTGCGGGTTGCCGCGTCGAGGTCCGAAGCGAACTGTGCGAACGCTGCGAGCTCACGGTACTGTGCCAAGTCGGTACGGATACCGCCGGACAGGCCCTTGATGACCTTGGTCTGTGCAGCGCCACCGACACGCGACACCGAGATACCGGCGTTGATCGCAGGACGGATGCCCGAGTTGAACAGGTTGGTTTCCAGGAAGATCTGGCCGTCGGTGATCGAAATCACGTTGGTCGGAACGAAGGCGGAAACGTCGCCGGCTTGCGTTTCGATGATCGGCAGTGCGGTCAGCGAACCGGTCTTGCCCTTGACTTCACCCTTGGTGAAGGCTTCGACGTAATCGGCATTGACGCGTGCTGCGCGTTCGAGCAGGCGGCTGTGGAGATAGAACACGTCGCCAGGGAATGCTTCACGGCCCGGCGGACGGCGCAGCAGCAGCGAAACCTGACGGTAGGCGACGGCTTGCTTCGACAGATCGTCATAGACGATCAGCGCGTCTTCACCGCGGTCGCGGAAGTATTCGCCCATCGCGCAGCCCGAGTAGGCCGACACGAATTGCATTGCGGCCGATTCGGAAGCCGAGGCGGCGACCACGATCGTGTATTCCATTGCGCCGTGCTGTTCGAGCGAACGCACGATGTTCTTGATCGACGATGCCTTCTGACCGATGGCGACGTAGATACAGGTAACGCCCTGGCCTTTTTGGTTGATGATCGCATCGACTGCAACAGCCGATTTACCGGTTTGGCGATCGCCAATGATCAGCTCACGCTGACCACGGCCGATCGGCACCATCGCATCGATTGCCTTGATACCGGTTTGCAGAGGCTGGTCGACGGATTGACGGGCGATGACGCCCGGTGCGATCTTTTCGATCGGTGCGGTCAGTTTTGCATTGACCGGACCCTTGCCGTCGATCGGCTGGCCCAGTGCGTTGACCACACGGCCACGCAGTTCGGGACCGATCGGCACTTCCAGAATGCGGCCCGTGCACTTGACGGTATCGCCTTCGGAGATGTGTTCGTATTCGCCCAGGATAACGGCGCCGACGGAGTCGCGCTCGAGGTTCAGTGCGAGGCCGAAGGTATTGCCCGGGAACTCCAGCATTTCGCCTTGCATGACGTCGGACAGGCCGTGGATGCGGCAGATACCGTCGGACACGGAAATCACCGTACCTTGATTGCGAATCTCAGCTGTGTCGCCGAGCCCTTGAATCCGGCTCTTGATCAGCTCGCTGATTTCAGACGGGTTGAGTTGCATGTTAACTCCTAAAATTTTCTCTTTGGCTTGGACGACGATCAGGCGGTCAGTGCAATCTGCATCTGCTGCAGCTTGGCGCGTACCGAGGTATCGAGCACTTCGTCGCCGACGACGACGCGTACACCGCCGATCAGGGCGCTATCCACGGTCACGATCGGGTTGAGCTTGCGGCCGAATTTCTTTTCCAGCGTGGCGACCAACTCGGCAACCTGCGCCGACGACAGTTCGAACGCACTGACGATCTGCGCATCGGCCGAACCCTGCTCCGCGTTCTTCAGTTCGAAGAACTGCTCGGCGATCTCGGGCAACAGCGTCAGGCGATCGTTTTCGACCAGCATGGCGATGAAGTTTTTCGCTTCGTTGCCGACCGGAGACTTCAATGCCGCGGTAAAGACGGCAGCGATGTCGGCGTCCGACACTTTCGGGTTGTGCGCCAGTTCACGAAGATCCGGATTCGCCGCCACCTGGGCCATTTCGGAAACCAGAGCGGACCAGTTGTTCAGATCGGCGGCTTTCGCCACACGGAACAGGGCTTCGGCGTAAGGACGGGCAATCGTTGCGAGTTCAGCCATGATTACAGCTCGGTCTTCAGTTGGTTCAGCAGGTCGGCGTGAGCCGCTGCGTTGACTTCGCGCTTGAGGATCTGCTCGGCGCCCTTGACGGCCAGCGTGGCAACCTGATCGCGCAGGGCTTCGCGCGCCTGGGTGATCTGCTGCTCGGCTTCGGCCTTGGCGGCAGCGATGATGCGCGCTGCCTCTTCCTCTGCCGTTTTCTTGGCTCCATCAACAATCGATTGACCGCGCTTCTCAGCATCGTTGATACGCTTCTGACCAGCTTCTTGTGCCGATGCCAGTTCTGCCTGGACACGCTTCTCAGCCATGGCGAGGTCAGATTTGCCGCGCTCTGCTGCAGCCAGACCGTCCGCGATCTTTGCGGCACGCTCATCGAGTGCCTTCATCAGTGGCGGCCACACGAATTTCATCGTGAACAGCGCCAGGATGAAAAAGACCACGAACTGTGCAAACAAGGTTGCATTTAAGTTCACAGTAATTTCCTTCTCAAATTAACGTCTGCTGAAACCAGATGTTTCAGCATGATGACCGGTAACGAGAACCGAATTAACCAACGAACGGGTTGGCGAATGCGAACAGCATGGCGATACCGACACCGATCAGGAATGCAGCATCGATCAGACCGGCCAGCAGGAACATCTTGGTTTGCAGCGTGTTCATCAACTCGGGTTGACGTGCGGAAGCCTCAAGGTATTTGCCGCCCATGATAGCGATACCGATACAGGCGCCGATTGCACCCAGACCAATGATCAAACCACAAGCCAGTGCAACAAATGAGAGGTCGGTCATGACAATTCCTTCTAAGTTAAGTTAAGTTAAAGCAAAAAAATACAAAAACGGATCCTGCCGATACTGCAATTTCAAACCAGGTTTAGTGAGCCTCGTGCGCCTGACCGATATAGACCAGCGTCAGCATCATGAAAATGAATGCCTGCAGCAGCACGATCAGAATATGGAAGATGGCCCACAGCGAACCCGCCACGACATGGCCGAGGAAGCCGAACGCGGTCGCGGTCGAACCCAGCAATGCGATGAGCAGGAACAGCAATTCGCCGGCGTACATGTTGCCGAACAACCGCATCGCGAGGGAAACGGTCTTGGCCGCGAATTCGATGATGTTCAACAGCAGGTTGAACGGTGCCAGCCAGATGCCGAACGGAGCGGCGAACAATTCGTGGATGAAGCCGCCGGCGCCCTTGATCTTGAAGCTGTAGTAGATCATCAGCGCGAACACGCCGAGGGCGATGCCCATGGTGCCGTTCAGATCGGCGGTAGGCACGACGCGGTGATAAGGGATGATGTGATCGATACCGACCCAGTGGAAAAAGGACGAAAACATATCGACCGGCAGGAAATCCAGCGAGTTCATCAACGCAACCCAGACAAACACGGTCAGCGCCAATGGGGCGATAAAGGTGCGGTCGCCATGCACGATCGACTTGGCTTGGCCGTCAACCATCTCGACGATCATCTCGATGGCAGCCTGGAAGCGACCCGGCACGCCCGAGGTTGCCTTGCGTGCTGCGGCCCACATCAACAGGCAGCCAACCACACCGGCAAACACGGCCCAGAAAATCGTGTCCATGTTGATGACCGAAAAATCGACGATCTTGTCCTGGTGCTTGGTCGAAAAGTGCCCCAGATGGTGAACGATATATTCGGAAGCGGTTGGTGCGTGATGCGCCGCTCCTGCTGTTGCCATTTCAGTCGCCATGTCAGTGCCTAAACAATAAGATGATGTAACTTTTCAGTGCCACGATGAAGGCAGCGACCAGCGCCAGCACATTCACATCGCGGTACAACCAGACGACTGCTGCCAGTGCGGCAATCGTCACGCCGATCTTTATAAATTCCCCGAAGAAAAATGTCATCGGGCTAACGGATTTGGTCATTTGCGCCGCGATATACAAGCGCAAGGCAAACAAGCCGTTTGGCACCACGCAGCACAAACCACCCAACAGCGCAGAAAAGAATCCGGGCAAGCCGGCAATCAGGCCGGCTATGACACTGGTGATGACCGTAGTCGCAAGTTGCGTAAGGACGACGGGCAGCATTACAGGTCCAGATGGTGCAGTTCGGCGGCAAAACTACTGGCCGCTTACCGAGTTGAAATTAATGCAAACTCTTGCGTTCCGTGAAGCCACGGGATTATAAGTGGATTCTCAGGATAGCGTCAAACGTTTGCGCTGCAATGAATCAAGTTCATGGCGGTTATTGCACCGGTACAACGCCGGCATCCATTCCGGCCCGTTTTTGGTGCAGAAGCCCCGGATTTCAGGACCGCATCATTCCCTGTCGCGCAGGCGGGCAATGATGCCATCCAGCGCGTCCAGGTTGGCAAAGTCGATCAGCAACTGACCCTTGTTGCGCGCGCCGAGCTTGATCGACACCGCGGTGGCCAGGGTGTCCGACAACTCCTCTTCCAGCCGGGCGATGTCGCGCGACTTCTCCCTGACGCGCGAGGGGCTGCTGCCCTGCTCGACCGTGGCGCGCGTGACCAGTTTTTCGGCGTCGCGCACCGACATGCGCTTGGCGACGATCTGGTTGGCCAGCGTGATCTGGGTCGCGGAGTCGGCTGCCAGCAGCGCGCGCGCATGACCCATGTCGATGTCGCCGGCCATCAGCATGGTCTGCACCGGCTTGGCCAGGTTCAGCAGGCGCAGCAGGTTGGAGACCGCGCTGCGCGAACGACCGACCGCGGTGGCGGCCTGTTCGTGCGTGAAGTTGAAATCGGTGATCAGGCGATGGATGCCCTGTGCTTCTTCGAGCGGATTCAGGTCCTCGCGCTGGATGTTCTCGATCAGCGCCATGGCGGCGGTGGCTTCGTCGTCGACTTCCTTGACCAGCACCGGCACCTCGGTCAGGCCGGCCAGCTGGGCGGCACGGAAGCGGCGCTCGCCGGCGATGATCTCGTAGCGCTGGCGGCCACCGCTGGATGCGATCGGGCGAACCAGGATCGCCTGCAGCAGGCCCTGCGCCTTGATCGAGGCCGCCAGTTCGTTGAGCGCGCCTTCGTCCATGCGTGTGCGCGGCTGGTATTTGCCGGCCTGCATGTCGCCGACCGACAACGTGGTCGGCGCACCCGGCACGGTGGCAACCGCTTCGGTGAAATCGCTGCCGCCGCCGAGCAGGGCGTCGAGGCCGCGTCCGAGTCCCTTCTGTTTTTTCGTGACCATATCTCTTTTCTGCTTTCCGTTTGTTTCGAGGGACGCCTTGATTCTCTTCAGAGCGTCTTGATGCGCTCGACCATTTCCGCGCCGAATGCCAGATAGGCTTGTGCGCCCTTGGACGAGGGATCGAAGTTGATGCCGGGCATGCCGTAGGACGGCGCCTCGGCCAGCCGCACGTTGCGCGGGATGATGGAGCGGAACACCTTGTCGCCGAAATGCTGCTCGAGTTGCGACGACACCTGCTGCGACAGCGTCATGCGCGGATCGAACATCACGCGCAAGAGGCCGATGATCTTCAGATCCGGGTTCAGCTTGGCGTGCACCTTCTTGATGGTGTTGACCAGATCCGACAGGCCTTCGAGCGCATAGTATTCGCACTGCATCGGGATGATGACGCCATGCGCGGCGCACAGGCCGTTGAGCGTCAGCATCGACAGCGCCGGCGGGCAGTCGATCAGCATGAAATCGTATTCGTCGTCGACCGCGGCCAATGCATCCTTGAGGCGCTTTTCGCGGTTGTCGAGTTCGACCATTTCCACTTCCGCGCCGGCCAGTTCGCGATTGGCCGGCAGCACGTCGAAGTGCCCGGTTTCCGAGCGCACGCGCGCGGCGCGCACATCGGCCAGGCCGAGCATGACTTCGTAGATCGAGGCGTCGAGTTCGGCCTTGTTGATGCCGGCGCCCATGGTGGCATTGCCCTGCGGATCGAGATCGACCAGCAGCACGCGCTGTTCGAGCCGTGCCAGGCCTGCTGCCAGATTGACTGCCGTGGTGGTTTTACCGACGCCGCCCTTCTGGTTGGCGACGCAAAAGATTTTTGCCATGTTCTCGTTCTGGTTGGTGATCGCTGCTTGTTGTTCGGTGCGACATCTGCCGCTCGCTGAAAATGACTGCTCCCTGTTGCCTGATCGCCGGCGGATGAATCACGCCATCGCTCTTTCGACGAACACCAGATGGCGCTCCGCTTCGAGCATCGGCACTTGCAGCCGACGCACTTCGGTAACCCGCCAGCCGGCCGGCAGGTGCGCCACTTCGTCGTCGGGCGCAACGCCCTTGAGCGCGATGAAATGACCGCCCTCTTCCAGCAGATGCTGGGTCCACGCGACGAAATCCGCAAGCTCCGCGAAAGCGCGCGAGGTGATGACGTCGAAGGCATGCGGCGCCTGCCACTGCTCGACGCGTCCGGTCTGCACGCTGACGTTGTGCAGCGCGAGTTCGGCCTTCACCTGCGTCAGGAAGGCGGTCTTCTTGTGTACGGTATCGATCATCGTCAGCCGCAGGTCCGGCTGCGCCTCGGCCGCCCAGATCGCCAGCACGATGCCCGGCAGGCCGCCGCCGGCGCCCACGTCCAGCACCTGCCGCGCGCCGTCGAAGGCGGTCACGGCAGCCAGCGAATCGAGCAGGTGCTGCACCACCATCTGCGCCGGGTCGCGCACCGCGGTCAGGTTATAGACCTTGTTCCACTTGACCATCAGCGCCAGGTAGTCGATCAGCTTTTCCAGCTGGCGCGCGCCGAGATCGAGCGCCATCGCCTGCGCGCCGGCCTGCAGCTGCGCGGTCAGCGCGGCGCGGTCGAAGGCGCCCTTCATGCGGCGGCTTCGGACTGCGCCGCCAGGAATTCCTTGAAACCACCCTTTTTCAGATGCACCAACAGCAGCGAGATCGCGGCCGGCGTCACGCCCGAGATGCGCGATGCCTGGCCCAGCGTTTCCGGGCGTTGCTTGTTGAGCTTCTGGCGCACCTCGATCGATAGGCCCTTGACTTCCATGTAGTCGAATTCGGCCGGCAGCTTGAGGTTTTCGTAATGGTCGTGACGTTCGACCTCGCGTGCCTGGCGTTCGATGTAGCCCGCATACTTGATCTGGATTTCGACCTGTTCGCGCACGCTGTCGTCCTCCACGCCCGGTGCCGCCAGCGCCTGGCCATCGATGCCGGTCAGCGTCAGCAGGGATGCGTAGTTGACGTTTGGCCGGCGCAGAAGGTCAGCGAGCGCATACTCTCGCTCTATCGCTTTGCCCAGCACGCGTTCCGCTTCGGCCTGCGCCAGAATGCGCGGATTGACCCAGGTCGAGCGCAGGCGCTCGAGTTCGCGCGCCACGGCTTCGCGCTTGCACTCGAAGACTTCCCATTGCGCATCGCCGACGCAGCCGAGCTTGCGACCGATCTCGGTCAGGCGCATGTCGGCATTGTCCTCGCGCAGGCTCAGGCGGTATTCGGCGCGGCTGGTGAACATGCGGTAGGGTTCGAGCACGCCTTTGGTTATCAGATCGTCAACCAACACACCCAGATAGGCTTCGTCGCGGCGCGGCGTCCACGCTTCGCGTTCCTGCGTATGAAGCGCGGCATTCAGGCCGGCCAGCATGCCTTGTGCCGCCGCTTCCTCGTAACCGGTGGTGCCGTTGATCTGGCCCGCGAAGAACAGGCCTTCGATGGCCTTGGTTTCCAGCGAGGCCTTGAGGCCGCGCGGATCGAAGTAGTCGTATTCGATCGCGTAGCCCGGACGCAGGATGTGCGCATTCTCGAGGCCGCGCATCGAATGCACGAGCTGCAATTGCACGTCGAACGGAAGACTGGTCGAAATGCCGTTCGGATAGAACTCGTTGGTGGTCAGCCCTTCCGGCTCGAGGAAGATCTGGTGCGATTCCTTGCTTGCGAAGCGATGGATCTTGTCCTCGATGGACGGGCAATAGCGCGGACCCACACCCTCGATCTTGCCGGTGTACATCGGGCTGCGGTCGAGTCCGCTGCGGATGATGTCGTGGGTCTGCTCGTTGGTATGCGTGATCCAGCACGGCAGCTGCTTCGGATGCATGGACGCATTGCCCATGACCGAAAAGACCGGCACCGGATCAAGATCGCCCGGCTGCTCTTCCATCACCGAGTAATCGATGGTGCGCCCGTCGATGCGCGGCGGCGTACCGGTTTTCAGCCGGCCCTGCGGCAGCTGCAATTCCTTCAGGCGCGCCGACAGGGAAACCGCCGGCGGATCGCCCGCGCGGCCTGCCGCGTAGTTGTTCAACCCGACGTGGATTTTTCCATCGAGGAAGGTACCGGCCGTCAGTACCACCGCCCTTGCCTGGAAACGGATGCCGACCTGCGTCACTGCACCCACCACGCGATTGCCGTCAACGATCAGGTCGTCAACTGCCTGCTGGAACAGCCAGAGGTTGGGCTGGTTTTCGAGCCGCGAACGGATCGCCTGCTTGTAGAGCAGACGGTCGGCCTGGGCACGCGTGGCACGCACCGCCGGTCCCTTGGAAGAATTGAGGATGCGGAACTGGATGCCGGCCTCGTCGGTGGCGATCGCCATCGCCCCGCCCATCGCATCGACTTCCTTGACCAGGTGCCCCTTGCCGATCCCGCCGATGGACGGGTTGCACGACATCTGACCGAGGGTCTCGATATTGTGCGTCAGCAGCAGCGTGGCCTGTCCCATGCGGGCGGAAGCCAGCGCGGCTTCCGTGCCGGCATGACCGCCGCCGACAACGATGACATCGAATGTGGTTGGAAAGAGCATGGTGCGCCTCGAGGCGGCAAGTGAACAAGAGGCGAAATTATAAACGCTTTGCCGGAGGATTTCCCCTCGCGGGGCGAATGCAACTAAAAAGTGTGGCAAACAGCCCCGAGTGTTTCACGTGAAACACTTAGCGCCTACATGAAGAAAGCGTCATGGGTGGTCTTCAGAATCAAACCCGATACCACGATCAGGAACAGTATGCGCACGAATCCGGTGCCATATCGGATTGCCAGTCTGATGCCAATCAGCGAACCCGCCACATTGCACACTGCCATCAGCAAACCCAGCTGCCAGAGAAGATGGCCGCTGTAGCCGAACCAAAGCAATGCCGCCACATTGCAGGCAACGTTCACGACCTTGGCGACGGCCGAGGCAGCCAGGAAGTCGAAACCGAAGAAGCGGATGAACAGGAATACCAGGAAACTCCCGGTCCCCGGGCCGAAGAACCCATCATAGAAACCGATGCTGCCGCCAACCAGGATCGCCATCAGCTGCTCCTTGCGGCCGGTATGCGCCGGCGCATGATGCTTGCCGAAGTCTTTCTTGATGAAAGTATAGACAGCAACAAGGATCAGGATAACGGGCAGAAATTTGCGAATGAAGTCAGCAGGAATATGCGTGACCGTCAATGCACCCATGAATGAAAGCGCGAATGCCGCAAGTGCTGCCGGCAACGCAGTGTTCCAATGCACGCGGATTCTGCGCGCATAACCATGCGCAGCAGCGGCCGTTCCCCATACACTGGCGAGCTTGTTGGTGCCTAGCAATGTAGCCGGCACGGCCTGGGGCAAGGCAGAGAAAAGCGCGGGCACCTGGATCAGCCCTCCGCCTCCGACCACCGCATCGATCATGCCGGCACAAAAAGCAGCCAGTGCCAGCAGCAAGACTATTTCATCCATCTGATTCTAAAAAAGAGGACTGGATGTTTCACGTGAAACATCCAGTCCTTGTTGCCAAATAATATTACCAATGAACACTACTTGTTGACCGGCATCGAGAATTCAGCACCCTTCCCTATCGACGACGACCACCTCTGCATGACGGACTTATAACGCGTATAGAAATGCACACCTTCTTCTCCGTATGCATGCAGGTCGCCAAACATCGATCGTTTCCAGCCGCCGAAGGAATGCCAGGCCATGGGAACCGGCAGCGGTACATTGATGCCAACCATGCCGATCTCCACTCTTCTCGAAAACTCGCGCGCGGTATTGCCATCTGCCGTGAACAACGCCACACCGTTACCGAATTCATGCCCGTTGATGAGATCGATCGCCGCCCCCAGATCCGGCACCCGCACCACGCACAATACCGGACCAAAAATCTCGTCCTTATAAATAGTCATGTCCGGCGTCACATGATCGAACAGGGTTCCGCCAAGGAAGAATCCCTTTTCGTGCCCCGCCACCTGCAGCCCTCGTCCATCAACCAGCAGCTTTGCTCCGGCCTGCTTGCCATCCTCGATATACTGCTCGATTCTTGCCTTGTGTGCTGCACTGACCACCGGTCCCATCTCGGCATCTTTTTCCATGCCGTTACGAACCTTCAAGGTCTTCACTCTTGCCACCAGCGCTGCGACCAGATCGTCCGCAACCGAACCGACCGCTACCGCCACCGAGATCGCCATGCAGCGTTCTCCGGCAGAACCATAGGCTGCACCCATCAAGGCATCGACCGCCTGTTCCAGATTGGCATCCGGCATCACCACCAGATGATTCTTTGCACCACCCAACGCCTGTACCCGCAATGGATAAGGCCCTTTGCGTGCAGTACCTGTCGTATAGACATGCTCTGCAATCGGCGTTGACCCGACAAAGGACACCGCCCTTACATCAGGGTGGGTAAGCAGGCCATTGACGGCACACTTGTCGCCCTGCAGCACATTGAATACGCCATCGGGCAAACCTGCCTGCTGCAGCAGATCGGCCACCATCAACGATGGCGAGGGGTCGCGTTCCGACGGTTTGAGAATGAAGGTATTGCCGGTCGCCAGGGCCAATGGCGCCATCCACATCGGCACCATGAAAGGAAAATTGAACGGCGTGATACCGACCGTCACCCCGAGCGGCTGACGCATGTTCCAGTTGTCGATCCCGCCGCCGATATTGTCGGTGAATGCGGTCTTCAGAAGTTGCGGCACCCCGCAGGCAAACTCCACCACTTCCAGCCCGCGCGTCACCTCGCCGTAGGCATCCGAAAACACCTTGCCATGTTCGCGCGTGATTGCAGCAGCCAGTTCATTATGATGCTTTTCTATCAACTCCTTGAACCGGAACAACACGCGCGCCCGCTTTGGCGGTGGAGTCTCAGCCCAGGCCGGCGCTGCTGCCTTCGCCGTCGCTACCACGCTCTGCACATCCGAATCATCCGCCAGAATGACGTGCGTGCCCACTTCTCCGGTAGCCGGGTTATAGACTGGTTGCCGTTCTCTTCCTGTGGGACTGACGCGGCGACCTCCGATATGGTGTCCCAGCTCCGTGCTGTCATTGCTCATGATGTCTCCCTCTTTTGATGGCGCTCGCCCTGGGTAATGAAGGCATCAAGATTACCACCACGCATGCGAAACAAGCAGTGGCTCCGCACAACGGACATTGGTCATCATGTGGATAAGGTTTTGGTCAAGCCGTGGATAGTGTGTGGATAAACGATAGGTAGAGTGAAGCACTGATCTTATGCAAAATCTGTCCTGCCGCCATACACCTCTTATGCAGGATTTATGAATTCTTCAAGTCATTGATTTCAATTGCATTTCCCTGCTTATCCACAGAAACAGCCATATGTTAACTATTACTACTATCCATATATATAAACAACAGATTAAAACCCCCTTCCTCTCTCTGCACACACGGCATGAAAAAGATCGCGTGAACGTTCCAAAAAAGAATGGGAAATGACATGTCATTTCGACACATTTATCTTATGGAAAAATAAACATCTTTACTGTTGAAAAAGGAATTTCACGATTCATCTGCCAGTAATACAAACAACGATTGTGGATAAGCCTTTGGACAACAGGAACCAGTCTTGGTGGATATCCATCTCAAAGCAGTGAAGAGAATTCTTGTACAGAATTTATCCTGATCGCATACAGGTCTTTTCCAACCAGCTATGAAATCGATAAGGTATTGATCTGCAAACTGTTAACTGACTTATCCACAGAAACAGGCCTGCGTTAACCATTACTACTATCTATATATACAAACCAGAAGAAATAAAAGAAGAACGGCGCTACCGTGCGATGCATGCAGCACATCCTGATCCGTTGAATAGCTGGAATAGACAAAAGGACAAAAATGAATGCCTTGGCACTTGGGAGATTTCTGTTGATTGCCGCTGCAACGGCTTTTCCCGCATCTGCGCAAAATGGACAACCCTCATCTCTGTCCGTGTATGAAGGCAAGTATCCAGCCGACTCCTCGTTGCCAGTCTCTTTCCTCGAACATCCACTCGTTGTCCAGGCTGTCGAGCAGACTGTCCCCCTTACGGATATTCGACGCTGGCTGCTCAATTCGGCAGGACCGAAAACGCCGATCTGGATCAAGCAGGAGCGCATCCATTCCTGGGGATGCGAGGCGCATAATTGCGGGCCGCACAACTGGACCATTTCCATGAAGCTCGATGGCTCCGATCCGGTGATCTGCTATTACAGCCAGGACATTGCGCGCAATGGCACGCAATGGTTCCTGCCGGGCCGAACCGAATGGCGGCTGTATGCCTGTCCTGGCGAAGCCAGGGATGCAAGCGATTAAAGAAACGATTAACGGTTTTATTTCTTCTTCATGGTCTTGCCAGGTGGCGGTGCCACCGGTTTGGCCTGCGCTTCCTTGAGCAGTGCAGCGCATTTGCTTTCTTCTTCGCCACCGACATTGATCAGTGGCAGCAGTGCCGTCACCGGTGCCACCGCACCCAGCGCAATGGCACTGCCCGCCTTGAGTGCCAGTACACCCTTGTCGATATCCACGTCCGGTTTCTTGAAGGTGCCTCGCACGTAGATCGGTGCGCGCAGCGAGACGATGCGCAGGCCCTTGGTGACAGGGCGAATCGTGAGCTCGAGCTGTTCGGTGGCGAGGTTGATGGTACCGTCCACATGCATGACGGCATCCTCGGTATCGACCAGCAGCGTACGCGTACGGATCAGGCCATCGGTGACGGCGAGATCGGTCGCCATGCAGTTGAGCTGCACCTGCTTGTCGCCGAACAGCATGTTGAGCACGATGTTGCCGACGTTGAGACCGATCTGCTCGAGCAGCAGCTTGCTGATGGTACCGTCGTTGACCAGGGCCTTGATCTCGCCGTTGGACTTGGCAAGGAAGGTCGCAATCGAATCGCCGGTGGCCGACAATGAAGTGTCGGCATTGACTTCACCGAAGCTCGCCTGCATCGGCTGGAAGGTCGGGAACAGCTGCTTGAGCTTGAGACCGCGTGCCGCGACCTTGGCTTCTGCCTTGATGGTCGGATTGCGGCCATCCATCTTGATGTTCGATGTCAGCGTGCCGCCGGCCATGCCGAATTTCAGCGGCGTCAGCGTGACCACGCTGTCCTGCAGTTTCAGATGCGTGTAGAGGTCGTCGATCGGCAGCGCCTCGTCCTTGCGGATCTTGCGGCCGGTCAGTTTGACGTCGGCATCGATGCTGCCCCAGCGGTCGGTGGTGAATTTCTCGACCGGCAGCACCTTGTCTTCCGGCTGCTTGGTAGCGACGCCGCGCTCGCGCTTGCTTTCATTGGAATCGGCACCGACGATCGGACCCAGATCCTCGAACTTGAGCAGGTTGGATACCACTTCGCCAGACAGCAGCGGGCGCGGCTTCTTGCCTTCGTAGGTCAGCGTGCCGCCGATGTCGCTCTCGCCCATGCGGCCCTTGAAGTTTTCGTAGGTCCACTTGCCGCCGAGATCGTTGGTGATACCGCGCAGCCGCCCTTCGGTCGAATACTCGGGCGTCTTGGGCAGCGTGAGGCCGGTCAGCTGGTACAGATCGGCCATGCTCGGTCCGGACAGCTTGAGTCGCATGTCGATCGCTGCCAGTTCCTGCGGCTTGGTCACGGTGCCGGACACGGAAATTGCCGTCTTGCCGACCGTCAGGCTCGCCTGCAGCGGGAATGGCTTCTCCACGTTGCGCAGTGCCAGCAGTTCGCCAGCCTTGCCGTCGCCACCTATGCGCGCGCCATTGAAGGAGCCGGAGAGCTTCCAGCCCATCACGTAGTCATTGTCGGTTGACGGTTCCAGCGTATCGATGTCGGCCTTGGCATCGATGTTCTTGATCTCGTCCTTCAGACGGATTTCACCCTTGTAGAACACCAGGCGCTGCAGATCCAGCGTCCACGGCGAGGGAGCGTCATCGTCGTCCTGCTTGAAGGTCCAGTTGTTGCGGCCATCCTTGATGCGTTCCAGCACGATCTTCGGATCGTCGAGCTGCAGGCGCGGAATCACGATGTTCTTTGCGAGTAGCGGCAGAGGATTGATCGAGAAGGTGATGTGCCCTACTTCCGCCATATTGCCTTCCTGCCTAGACCAGTCGGGTTGGCCCATGACCACATCATGGGCGCTCAAACGCGGTGCCGGTATCCAGTCGCGCCAGGTGTCGGTACGCGGCGTGGCACGCTGCCAGGTCAGCGACAGGTCGCCGTTGATGGCAAAGGGACGTCCGGTGGCATCGCTGACCTTTTCATTGAGCCATGGCTTGACCCTGTTCCAGTCGAACGTAACCAGTACGATGACCAGAATGATCAGTAGCGCCAGCACTGTCAGACCGCTCCACATGGTTATTTTTCTTGCGCGCGACATAGCCATCTCTCTTCTCTCTTTTTCTTGAGTGCCTGAAACGATGGGACCCGCACGTGTCGTTGCGAGTTCAATAAGAGCCTGTGCGCTGTCAGACAGGAAGAAGGGGAGAAAGGAATGTTGTCGGAAAACCGGAATTTGGTCCGATACAGGCAAAAAAAAACCCGCCGTCGGGGCGGGATGCATGCAGCAGGGTTACTTGCGTTTCTTGATGCGACTTACGCCTTCTTCGGTACTGGCGCTCAATTGCTCGCGCAGCCACTTGTGCGCCGGATTACGTGCGTCGCGCTCGTGCCACAGCATATCGACGTGTACGTCCGGCAGTTCGAAAGGAAGGCTCTTGGCAACCAAGGCTTCCTCCATGCCGGTAGCGGCAATCAGGTGGCGTGGCAGAACCGTGATCAGATCGGAGCTCGCGACCACCTTGCCGGCGGTGAAAAACTGATTGACCGTCAGCAGGATGCGACGCTCGCGGCCGAGCTCGCTGAGCGCATCGTCCATCAGACCCTTGGCGCGGCCCGAAAAACTGACGAGCAGATGGTGCGCTTCGCAGTAATTGTCCAGGTTCAGCTCTTCCTTCGCCAATGGATGGTTCTTGCGCATCACGCACACGTACTCGCCGGTATAGAGGCGTTCGTGACGGATCTGCGACACCGCGGTGTTCTGTCCGCTCGCGAGCTGCGCCGCCACGCCCGGGAAAAAGCCGATCGCCAAGTCGATGTCGCCGCGCAGCAGCATCGGCCGCGGTTCGCGCGTTGTCAGCGGTACCATGCGCACGTTCAGGCCCGGCGCGTCGCGTTCGATGGCGCGCACCAGGAACGGCAGCCACAGCGCTGCGGTAGCGTCGGCCATGGCCATGCGGAAGGTGGTGTTGGCACGTGACACATCGAAGGTGTCGGGCGTCACTGCCGCCTCGAGGTCGGACAGCGCGCGCCGCACGATCGGCCACAGTTCGACCGCGCGCGAGGTCGGCTTGACGCCGTGGGCGGTGCGGATGACGAGTTCATCGCCCAGGGTATCGCGCAATCGGCGCAGGGCATTCGACACGGCCGGCTGGGTCATGGCGAGCAGGTTGGCGGCGCGGGTCAGGTTCTGTTCCGTCATCACGGCATCGAAGACGCGCAACAGGTTCAGATCCAAGGTCAGAAAGCTCATTTTGTTCGGGTTTCTAAAATGTAAAAGTGGGTATTTAAATCATTCACGAGAGTTATGACAGCTATCCTAACTTGAAATTAGATTTATATCTCTAGTGTACCTATACTGCATTCAACGATAAAGCATATCGCTTCAACTTCAAGGAATCGTCATGTTCAACTTCTTCCGCCGCGCTTCTTCCAGCCAGTCCGTGCAGTCGCCTTTTGCATTGAATCGCCGCGCCAACCAGATTGCCCAGTCGCAGCCCGAACTGGCGATCCAGCTGCGCATGCTCGCCGCATATGGCAGCAAGAAGCAGACCCGCACCAGCGGTACCAAGGCAAGCAGCGCGGCCCCCGCTGTATCGAATCTGCAGCCGCACGCCGAAGTCCGCACCCCACGTATTTTTGCCTGAGTCCGCTGGCGATCCGGTATTCGGCTCAGATAGAGCCGGTTTCCGGATTTGCAAGCATGGCAACAGAACGAAATATCGAAATTGATTCAGGATGGCGGCTCTGCCGGTCAGAAGCGCCATCCAGCCGTGTCTCCTCCTCCCTCTCAAGGAAGGTTCAAGCCCCAGCGTGCCGACTGCCGCGGGGCTTTTTTTTGTCCGTTATGAGGGTGTTATTGGCAAGTCGATTCGTCAGAATGCATGACCACCGGCTGCAGCTTGGCCGTCTTGTCCTGGCCATGCGTAACCACGGTGGCAGGTTTTCGTAGGGGTTGCCTGATCGCTGATGGATAAATCCTGCCGACTAGCGTTCTATCCGTGGATCAGCGAGTGGAGACGTAGAGTTCCGAAACGGAATCCGCAAACAGAAGATTAAAGGGTGCTTGGAAGTATGCTCATACCATGCCTGTTGCGCATTGACACGCGATTTTGAGGAATGACGGCACGCAAAGTGGTTTGGGTGCAAAATATGCGTGTCCCGTAGTTTCCACGAGAGTTGCTATTGCAGGAGAAGCATTTGGGTCGCATTATCCGAAACAATTACGCCAATGACGCCTTGCTGAAGGAATTGATGACGGCACCGCCGATGACAGCAGAACAGCATGCGGAAATCATGCGCAAGCGCATTGCGCATCGCAGGATGGTAGAGGAAGCGAAGGAATTGAAAACGGCCAGCGAGGATCGTTTTGCCGAAGAATGAAAAAGCGCGGCATTGACCGCGCTTTTTTCATGCCGGAGACATTTCTTCATTCCTCTTCGTTTCCTTCGCGGCTGACCAAGCCATCTTGGTAAAAGTCGTTGCTGTGTCTGAAATCGCCATAAAAAAGACTGCATGCCGCTGATACGGCCATGCAGTCCTTGTTTTCGGCGGCGGGCATGATGCCCGTCTGCTTAAATCAGAGCAGCTTGCGCGAACGCACGGCTTCCAGTGCGAACTCGCTGAGGCCTTCGCCGTCGTGTTCCTCGACATGCGCCATCAGCGCCTTGCGCATGCGTGGATCCCACGAACGCTTGAGATGACCGATAAATTCGTCAATCGACTGATTGCGGTCGCGCATCGCCACGAAAAAATCGCCGATCTGGTTTGCCATCTTGATCAGCGTATCAATGTTATTGCCGCTCATTCCTGTCTTCCTTCGAAAGAATAACTATTTCAATTATCGTGCTTCAACCGATGCGGCTGCGCATACACCACGTGACTGTGATCGCGAACAAAGCCGATCAGCGTGACATTGGTGTCGTTGGCCATCTTGATCGCCAGGCTGGTCGGCGCCGAAATGGCGGCGATCAGTCCGATGCCCATCGTGGCCGACTTCTGCACCATCTCGTAGCTGGCGCGGCTGGTGATCAGCACGGCGCCCGCCGAAAAATCGAGCTGGCGGTTGGCCATGGCGCCGATCAGCTTGTCGAGTGCGTTATGACGCCCCACGTCCTCGCGTACCAGCACCACCTCTCCGCTCAAATCCATCCAGGCCGCTGCATGCGTGGCGCCCGTATATTTCTGCAGGCGCTGCTGCGCACGCATGGCGCGCATGCCGGCATGGATCTGCGCGGCGCTGAACATGGCGTTGCCGCTGGCTGCCTGCGGATGCCGAATCGCCTGTTCCAGCGTTTCGGCGCCGCACAGGCCGCAACCGGTACGTCCGGTCAGGTTGCGACGCTTGTCCTTCAGCGCGACGAAGCGCTCGGTGGCGATGTCCAGTTGAACCTGGATGCCATCGCAGCCGGGCACTACTTCGCAGTCATACAGCTCGGATTTGTTTTCCAGAATGCCTTCGCTGAGCGAAAAGCCCAGCGCGAAGTCTTCCAGATCGTAGGGCGATGCCATCATCACCGCGTGCGAGATGCCGTTGTATTCCAATGCCACAGGCACTTCCTCGGCCACATCGTCTTCGCAGACGGTGCGGTTGTCCACGTCCCATTTTTCTACCGGGACGCGGACCAGTGCACTGCGTTCATCGTCAATGACGGCATTCATCGCACAGGGCGAACGCCAACCTTACTTCGTGGCGGCAGGCTCGCGCGGCACCATGTCGGTGGTCGCAAAGCGTTCCTGCTGCGTGTTGAAGCGGTTGTACGTACGCTGCCATTCCGACGGCTGGTTCACCGGCGTGATCTGAACGGCCGTCACCTTGTACTCTGGGCAGTTGGTGGCCCAGTCGGACGAGTTCGTCGTGATCACGTTGGCACCCGATTCCGGGAAGTGGAACGTGGTGTAAACCACGCCCGGCTGGATGCGCTCGGTGATGTCGGCACGCAGCACGGTTTCACCGGCAGACGACTTGATACCGACCCAGTCGTTCTGCTTGATGCCTTTTTCAGCGGCATCGTCCGGATGGATTTCCAGGCGATCCTCGCTGTGCCACATGTTGTTGAACGTACGACGGGTTTGCGCGCCGACGTTGTACTGCGACAGGATGCGACCCGTGGTGAGGATGAACGGGTAGTCCTTGCTCGGACGCTCGCCGCTGCCGTAGAACTTGGTCGGGATGAAGCGGCCCTTGCCGCGCACGAATTCGTTGATGTGCATGGTCGGGGTGCCTTCCGGTGCCTCGTCGTTGCATGGCCACTGGATGCTGCCGCCGAGTTCGTCGATGCGCTTGAAGCTCACACCGGTGAAGGTCGGCGTCAGTGCGGCGATCTCGTCCATGATTTCGCGCGGATGCTTGTAGTTCATTGGGTAACCCAATGCGTTCGACAGCATCATGGTGACTTCCCAGTCGGCGTAACCGGCTTTCGGCGGCATCACTTTACGCACGCGCGAGATACGGCGTTCGGCGTTGGTGAAGGTGCCGTCTTTTTCCAGGAACGATGCGCCCGGCAGGAACACGTGTGCGTACTTGGCGGTTTCGTTCAGGAAGATGTCCTGGACGATCACGCACTCCATGGCTTCCAGCGCAGCGGTGACGTGCTGGGTGTTCGGGTCGGACTGGACCACGTCCTCGCCTTCGCAGTACAGGCCCTTGAAGGTGCCTTCGAGCGCGGCGTCGAACATGTTCGGGATGCGCAGGCCAGGTTCGGATTCGAGCGTGCAGCCCCAGACCGCTTCGAATTCGGCGCGTGCGGTCGAGTCGGACACGTGACGATAGCCCGGCAGCTCGTGCGGGAACGAACCCATGTCGCACGAACCCTGCACGTTGTTCTGGCCACGCAGCGGGTTGACGCCCACGCCTTCGCGGCCGACGTTACCGGTTGCCATCGCCAGGTTGGCGATGCCGATCACGGTGGTCGAACCTTGTGCGTGTTCGGTCACACCCAGGCCATAGTAGATGGCCGAGTTCTTGGCGCTCGCGAACATGCGGGCGGCGCCGCGGATGTCGGCTGCAGGCACACCGGTTGCGGACTCCAGCGCTTCCGGCGAGTTTTCCGGCAGCGAGACGAACTCTGCCCATTCCTCGAAGGAATCGACTTCGCAACGTTCCTTGATGAAGTCCGGCTTGTGCAGGTTTTCGGTGATGATGACGTGCGCCAGCGCGTTGACGATGGCAACGTTGGCACCCGGCTTCAGTTTCAGGTGGTAGTCGGCCTGGATGTGCGGCGACTTGACCATTTCGGTGGTACGCGGATCGACGACGATCAGCTTGGCGCCCTGACGCAGGCGACGCTTCATGATCGAGGCGAACACAGGGTGACCTGCTGCAGGGTTGGCACCGATGATCAGCACGCAGTCCGATTTCATGACGGAATCGAAAGTCTGCGTACCGGCCGATTCACCCATGGTGACCTTCAGGCCATAACCCGTCGGCGAGTGGCAGACGCGTGCGCAGGTGTCGACGTTGTTGTTGCCGAAGGCAGCACGCACCAGCTTCTGCACCAGATAGCCTTCCTCGTTGGTGCAGCGCGACGACACCAGGCCGCC
>NZ_BMCG01000003.1 GCF_014635065.1 Oxalicibacterium flavum | reverse complement strand
GAAGAGGAAGAGGAAGAGGAAGAGGAAGAGGAAGAGGAAGAGGAAGAGGAAGAGGAAGAGGAAGAGGAAGAGGAAGAGGAAGAGGAAGAGGAAGAGGAAGAGGAGGAAGAGGAGGAAGAGGAGGAAGAGGAGGAAGAGGAAGAGGAAGAGGAGGAGGAAGAGGGGGAAGAGGAAGAGGAGGAGGAAGAGGGGGAAGAGGAAGAGGAGGAGGAAGAGAAATCCGCCTCCGTCCCAAAAGGAACGGAGGCGAATCGAGGAATTACCAGAAAATTTCGATGCCGGCGAACAGCGCCCGCGTCTGGCCCGGACGGAACACGCCGGCCGGTTGCAGGCGCGCGTCGGCCACGTAATCGGCGGTGGCTGCGTAATGCTTGTCGGCCAGGTTGCGCGCGTCGATGAACACGCGGTAACCGCTGCGCGCGACGTATCCGGCGCCAAGGTTGACGACACCGTAACCCGGCGCGCGCAGCGTGTTGGCCTGATCCGCATACCAGTGCGAACCCAGCGCGACCGACGGCCCGATGTAAAAACCGCTGGCGTGACGATAGGTAAAGCCGGCCTGCAGCACGTGATCGGGAATGCCGGGCAGGCGATTGTTGCCGTAGCGCGCATCGCCGTCGAAGCGGAAACGGTTCCACGTATAGGCGAGATTCCATTCCAGCGATCCGTCCAGCGCCGGCAGCCCCTGCCTGCCCTGCAGCTCGAGCTCGAAACCGGTGTGCTCGGTCGGCGAAGCCGCATTCACGCTGATCGGCTGGGTCGGCATGAGCATATTGGGCATGGCCAGCAGTTCGTCGCGCAGACGGCTGCGATACAGCGCGGCGTTCCACGACAAGGCGGCGTCTCCGCCGCGCACGCCGATTTCGGCGGTGGTCGCGCGCTGCATGTCGAGCGTGCGCGCATCGGCCGCGGGCGGCGGTACCGAAGTACGGAAACTGACGCTGGGCGGCGCCTCGTGGACGCGGCTCAGGTTGGCGTACCACTGGATGCGATGTCCAGCGTCCCAGATCGCGCCGATCTTCGGATTCAGGGAGGAATAGGTGCGCGAGTCCGATCCATTCGGGTATTCGAAGACGAATGGCGGCGTGGCGTTGATGGTTTCACGCCGGGCCTGCGTTCCCTGCAGACCTGCCACCAGTGCCAATCGTTCGGTGGCCTGCCAGGTGTTCTCCGCATAGAGTTCGGCGTTGGAGCGGCGGTCGTTGACCGCACCATCGGGCACGAAGGGAATGCCGAACAGCAGCCGATTGTCGCCCTTGCCCCTGCTGTAGCCCGCGCCCCAGACGAAGCGGTTGCCGCGTCCGGCCAGCGAACCGTGCATCTCGTGCCGCAGCGACACGCCGTAGTCGACCGCATCGTACAGCGCCCGCACCAGCGCGGTCGGCGAATCGAACTTGGTGCCGGTATGGAAAACGCCGACCGACAGCTTGTCCGCGCCCTCCAGATCCCATTCGTGCCGGTAAGCCAGGTGCCAGCGCGGCGAGGTCTGGATGCGCGCATTGGCGGCCAGATTGGCCGGCGCAGCCAGGTCGGGGTTGTCGCGTATCTGCGCCAGCGTCAGCGTGCCCGGCATCTCGCCCATGTAGCGCTCCTCGGTCAGATGGAAACGCCCGCGCGAAGTCGCGCTGAAGGCATAGCCGATGTTGGCATACAGGCGCGACGAACGCTCGGCGCTGTTCTGCCGGAAGCCGTCCGATTCGTAATGCGTGACGGATGCATAAGCGTCGAGTCCGCCATCGAACACCTTGCCGCCCTTGAGCTGCGCGCGCCGGAATCCGTCGGAACCGGCTTCCAGCCGCAGCGCTGCTCCCGGACTGGTGTAGGCGGTTGGCGATACCAGGTTGATCGCGCCGCCCAGCGTTGCAGCGCCATATTGCAGCGAACTCGCGCCGCGATACACCTCGATGCGTTCGGCCGTCATCACGTCGGCATAGATGCCTTCGTTCAGATCGTCGAGCCGAGCCAGCGGCAGGCCATCGCGCAGCAGACGGATGCCACGGATGTTGGCCGCCGCGATGCCGGAGCCACGAATCGAGATCTTCGATGCCTCCTGTCCCGACGGCCGCTGCGCATACACGCCGGCCATGTTGCCGAGCACGTCGCCGAGGCCGATCACGGTGCGTGCGCGATAGTCGTCGCCGAAGCGCACGCCGGTGGCGCCCGGCATGCTGCGCAGTTCGTCCAGCACCTTCTGCCGTTCGGCGGAATTGGTCACGGCGATCGACGGCAGGGTCTGCGTATCGTCATGGTCTGCGGCGTGCGCGGGAATGGATACAAGAAGGGCAAGACCTGCGAGCAGGCCGGTCGTCGAATGGTGTCTGGACATGATGGTTTCCGGTGCGCATGGCGCGTCCGGCTGAACGTCCATGCAGAAAGACGCCGTGCTTCAGGAAGAGGAGAAAGACGGGCGACAAACCGCCCTATTGTCCCAGATGGTATTTACCCATGGCAACAAAATCGAAGCGTATAAGCGTATTTGCAACAGGAACCGGAAATCGCAGCCTACTTGCCGGATTGGAGCGGGCGATCCCAGTTGGCATTGCACCAACCTCGGCTCAAGAAATGCTGCTTTTCGTCGCGGCAGTACGCAGGATTGCCACCTACGGCAACAGCTGCGCCGGCCCGATCCTCCTTGCAGCGCCAGGTCTCCGAAGCCGGCTTCTCGGGCGCGCACATCGGCAGCTTCGATTCGAAGTTGGTGGTGAAGTAATACACCACGAATGGAGAAAGCAGCAGCGTCAATCCGACGAGGCCGAGGACCGTTGCCTGGAATACTCTTGAAAAAAGATCGAAATCGAACCGCATTGTTTTGTTCACCCTGTCTGCCCGCCCATCGAAGGCGCGGCGCCTGCTTTCTCAATCAAAATCGATGCACATCGATCGATGCGCATCATCATGCCATTGGGTATGGCCTGCACCATCGCGCTCCCACATTCGCAGGCGCGGCCATGGAAGAAAATTTACTGGTTGCGGGAAAAGCTCAGAATCCGTTCGCAGTAGCGCGCAATCAGATCGACTTCCAGATTGACCTTGGCGCCAGCCTTCAGATGCTTGAGCGTGGTGACCTGCACCGTATGCGGAATCAGGTTGACCGCAAACTCGCAGCTGCTCGGGGTATCCGTCACGCTGTTGACGGTCAGCGATACGCCGTTGATGACGATCGAACCCTTGAAGGCCAGGTAGGGCGCCAGCTCCTTCGGCGCCGCCACCGCCAGCAGCCACGATTCGCCGACCTGTTCGAAACGCGTGACCTCACCCACCCCATCGACATGGCCCGACACCAGATGGCCGCCGAGACGTTCCGAGAGCGTGACCGCCTTTTCCAGATTGACCTCACCCGGCGCATCGAGTCCCACCGTGCAGTTGAGGCTCTCGCGCGAGACATCGACCACGAAGGACTGGTCCGTCTTCGCCACCACCGTCATGCAGGCACCGTTGACCGTGATCGAATCGCCGAGCGCGACGTCGGCCAGTGGCAGACCGCCCGCATCGATATCCAGCCGATGGCCGGCATCGTGGTCGCCCAGCGGAGAAATGGAAGTAATGGTGCCGACGGCTGCAACGATTCCGGTAAACATGGCGTGCCTAACAATGATCAGGTGAAACGGGCAAGGATACGCAAATCCGCGCCGACGCGCTTGATGTCGTGAAAGCCCAGTTGCCGCTTCTGCTCCAGACTGTCGAGCGGCGGCAGGTTGAACATGCCCTGCGCGTCGCCAAGCAGTGCCGGCGCCAGATAGACCAGCAATTCATCGACGCAGCCTTCGCGGATCAGCGAACCGTTGAGCTTGAAGCCGGCCTCCACGTGCAGCTCGTTGATCTGGCGCCGTCCGAGCTCTTCCATCAGGGCCGGCAGATCGACCTTGCCATCTGCATTCGCGAGCACGATGACCTCGTTGCCGAGCGCGCGCAGCGCCGCTTCCTTTTCCGCATCGGTCTGTGCCGCCACGATCAGCGTGCCGCCTCCATCGAGCACGCGCGCATGCGGACTGATCTGCAGGCGGCTGTCGATCACCACGCGCTGCGGCTGGCGCGGCGTGTCGATGGCACGCACCGTCAGTTGCGGATCGTCCTCCATCACGGTGCCGATGCCGGTCAGGATCGCGCAGGCGCGTGCGCGCCAGACGTGACCGTCGGCGCGCGCCTCGTCGCCCGTGATCCACTGGCTGAGACCGTTGTGCAGCGCGGTGCCGCCATCGAGCGACGCCGCCGTCTTCAGGCGCACCCACGGCCGGCCATGCTGCATGCGGCGGAAGAAACCGATGTTCATCTCGCGCGCTTCTTCCTCCAGCACGCCGAGGGTCACGTCGATGCCGGCCGCGGCAAGTCGCGCCATGCCCTGCCCAGCCACCAGCGGATTGGGATCGCCGATGGCCGCCACCACACGTGCCACACGCGCACGGATCAACGCATCGGCGCATGGCGGCGTGCGACCGTGATGGCTGCATGGTTCGAGCGTCACATAAACGGTGGCGCCGGCCACGTCGAAGCCCTTGTCGGCTGCGTCGTTGAGCGCCTGCACTTCCGCATGCGCATGCCCGACCGGCTGCGTGTGGCCGAGGCCGATGATGCGATTGTCCTTGACGATGACGCAGCCCACGCGCGGATTCGGCGTGGTGGTGAACATGCTCTTGGCTGCCAGTTCCAGTGCCAGGCGCATGCCCTGCTGGTCGCTATGAATTTCCACGGAAGGTGTCGGTAAGTGAATCGGGAAGAAGAATCAACAGGAAGAACCATCGCTCTGCGGATTGCAGACGCGCGGCCGTCCGAGAAAACCGATGACGATCTTGCGCGACTGCGTGCCGGCTTCCAGCAGCCAGTGGCCCGTCTGCGGCGTCTGGCTGCTGGCATGCGTGCGTGTGCGGCCGCTGCCGTCGAATGCCAGATATTGTACTTTCGAATCGGTGAAGCGTGGCGCGATGCGCAGGCTGTCATGCGCAGCCTCGTGCTGCAGCACGATCGCCTCGCCGGGATCGGGCCGGCGGTTGCCGTTGCCGTCGATGAAAACGATCCAGCCTTTCGTCCAGGCCGAACCGTCGCCGGCCGGCACCAGATCGACACGGCTGCCACGGCGGATCGCTTCGGAGCGCGCAAGATTGACCGCCATGAACAGCGCATTGGTCGTCGTCACCAGACGGTGCCGGATCAACAGCGACTGGAACGACGGCGCGGCGACCGCCAGCACGATACCGACGATGACCACGACGATCATGAATTCGGTTGCCGTGAATCCCGGCTCGAATCGAAACGGCAGGCGGCTTCGCATGCCAACGGCCGAGGGCTTCGTACGCGCGCTGTGCGTCATGGCCGGCCGCCTGTTCGGTGCCGGTCTATTTCGCGCCGGCCACATTGCGCAGTTCGTGCCAGTTGAGCAGCTCGCGCCATCCCATGCGCCCACTCGCGGCAGCCGGATCATTCAGCCGAAGACGCCATGGAATCGAAGAATCGCTCCCGATGACTTCGATGGTTGGCTGCGGATGGCGTTTGCCGAACGCGTCCGTTGGCGCATCTGTTTGCCGCACTGTCTTGACCGCAATCGGATACGGCATGGTCGCCATCAGCGGAAAGACCGTGGCTCCGCCGTTGGCCGCCTTTCCCGTCAGACTGTCGAGCGCGCGCAATTTCGCCAGCGCCGGTTGGCAAGCCTGCGCGGCTGGCTGCAGGGTATGAAACACGATACTGCTGTCCGCCAGCGTGGAAGCGGAAACAACGCGCTCGCCGGTCTTGGCGGAATCGGGAAAGTCGATATACCAGCCGTGCCGGCCGGGTCCGAAAGGTGCTGGCGCAGCTTCGTTCTGCACCGTTTCCATGCTCTCGCCAGCACCGCTTCCTGTTGGCAGACGCTCAACCAGATCGTCGCGCGCGAGTGCAACATCATTGCCGCGATCCAGCACCGCATAGAACGACTGCCAAGCGAAACGATCGGCGGAGAGATCGGAACGTTCAAGGTACTTTCCGGTCCCGAACAGCACCACATATCCGCCACCCGGCGCATGGACCACGGCAGGCTTTTGCGTGACGGCCTGACGTTGGCCGGCGGCGGTCGCAGCCACGAACAGCGGCTGGCGCGGATTGACGCCCGCATCCTTCCACGGTGCGCCTTGCGACAGGTCGAAGCGCCACAGATTGCCCTGCAGGTCGGCCGCATATACGCGATCCGTCAACGGACCAACTCCCTGCACCACCGCCAGTTCGAGCATGCCATCCACACCGCCAGGGTCGCCCGGTGGTACGACGAGCTTGTGGTAATTGACACCCTGCTGCCATGGCTCACCGCGCTTTCGATCCAGCGACAGCAGAAACAATGCATTCGCTCCCGTCATGCTGACATGCCCATCCTGACGGCGATTGTTGATGCCACTGGCAACGACGACAAAATGGCCTTCCTCCCACTCCCCCATGTTGCCAGCGCGTCGCAAGCGCACGATCGCCGGCATACCGATCACGTTGCCAATATCCGCGTCGTCGCGATCGGTGAATTCCCAGATCGGGTTTTCCGCATCGCCAAAGCGTTCCGGTGCACTGACATCGAGCGCCACCACGCCCTGCGCACCGCGTCCCATGCCCACTGCCACTACCGTGCGCCACTGCCCGCCGACCATGGCATCGGCCGCGGCGACACCGCCATCGATGGTCAACAGCGCGGCACGCGGATCCGCCGCAAGTGCGGGCAAGCGATCGAATACCGCATGCGGCAGATAGGCAAACACTTCGTCGCCATTGATCGCATCGAAGCCATGCAGCATGCCGTCGGCCGCTCCCACATAGACGATGGCCGACCGGTGGCGGTGTGCATTGACGAATGCCTGGCGCAACGCCGGCAAGCCGTTGCCGGAGGGCGCAGGCACGACGGTTGGCACACCATGCACGATCGCGCCCAGCAGGCTGTCGCGTGAGGCAAAGGGACCACCGTTTTGCTGTTCGCCGCTGCGTTCACCGTGCAGCCAGGCCAGCCGCTGTTCGCCCAGTCCATCCGGCGCGCCTGTTGCGGAAGAGCGATCGAGCAGTTGCCGCTGCGGCAAGGGCAGGCTTTGCCATTCGAGCGCCCGCAGACGGCCCGCGTCGTCCGAGGTGTACAGCCGACGCGCGGTCGCTCTTTTTGCAAGGCGATCCGCTGCCTCCCAGCGCTCGTGCCATGCGCCGCTGCCATCCGGCTCCAGCTTGCGCAGAGTGCCACCGTACCGCGCCCGACGATATCCGCCCTGATAGAACGCATCCTCGTCCACGGCTGCAGTAAGCGTGGTCGGCACCACAGTCATGTCGCTCGCATTCGCGATGCAACCCGCCAGATGCAGCGGTTCCGCCTCGAGCACGATTTCCTGCATCGCGTGTGCGCACAGTGCGCACAGACTCAGCGCGATGGCCGGAACTGAACGAATGCTCACTTTTCTCATGACGGCGCTTTCCTGTAGAAAGCCTGCAGCGCCACCTGCGTGACGGCGCGCGTACCGAATCCGACTGCCGTGATGCGATACAGATAGTCGGGGTCAGCCGCGCTGGTGCCGACGCGGCGGTACGGCAGAAATTCGACGACATAGCGCGGCGGCAGCGCCGACAGCGGCCCTTCACCTGCCGGAAAGACCTGGCCTGTAAAACGACCGTATGGCACCGCCGCCATGTTCTCTCCCTCGGACAGAAAATCGACGGCCTGCCATGCATGGGCCTCATCGGCCGACCGGCAGATGCCCAGCAGGGGATTGGATTCGCCGACACCGCATGTCGCTTGCGGCAGAGACAGTTCGTGCAGCACAGCGGCGGTAAACAGATGCGCACGCGACGAGGCGCCCCCGGCCATCCCTTCGATATCCATTTCCGCATCGTGCAGTGCCGCTTCGGCAGCCCGGAACGCAATCTGCCGGTCGCGATCATTGCGTGCAGACTTCTCACCCTGCAGCGCAATCTGCGCGGCAGCCGTCGCCAGCAGCAGCACCCCGGCCAGCATCAGCAGCGTCATGACGAGTGTGACGCCGCGTTGCCCATCGGCGCGGCGCCTCACGATGCGACTCCAGCGGGATGGTTGCGCAGGCGAATGGTCTGCGTGAAGACGACTCGCAGACGGTGCCGCATCGCCGCCGGCAGATCGTTCTCCTTGATGCGCACGCCCTTGTCGAGCGCTGCCTGACTGTCCGCATAATCCGGCCCGAACAGATCGTATTGCCGGTCCGTCTCATCGGCCTTTTCCTGCATGGAGCCGCCGACCAGCAGCGCCACACGCACTGCACGCACCTTGCGCCAGTGGCTCGTCTCGTTCGTACCGGCGCCGGCCGCATGTTCCGCGGGCAGGCCCGCATCCAGCGCATCGATCGCACTGGCAGACAGATAGCGCAAAGGCTGTTGCACGCCGTCGATATCGAGGCCGTACAGCACCTGGAACGACTCCACGCCGCGCGCAATCGCATCGGCACTCCATCCGCTAGCGGTACGATACTTGCAACGCAGTTCCGCTTCGCCGGCGGAATCCCTGGCGACGAAGAAGATGCTCCAGCCATTTGCCTCGTCGTCGGGCAATGCTGCCGGCACCACGAAGCCCGCGCAGTTGAACATCATCCCCTTGCCATCCACTTCATCGCCGGCAAATCGCAATGCCAGGACATCGCTGCCATTGACCACGCCCGTGGTCGTCGCCTCGAGGGCAGGCGTGTTCTTTTTGAGCGTGCGCGCGTCGAGTCCGCGTACGCTCGTCTCTTCATCGGAGATGAGAAGAGAGGCTTGCGCCAGGTGATCGAGGGGACGATAGCCAGCCTGCCTGATCGCGCGCGCCACGACTTCCAGCGCATAGCGGCCGGTTTCCTGCACTTGTGCGTGCTGGTCCTGCAGGGAATAGGAGGCGCGCGAAGACAGCAGCAGTCCGGCCAGGCTCGACAGAATGAACAAGCCCATCGCCATCGCGACCATCAGCTCGACCACGCTCAGGCCGTCCTGGTCGCGCAAGCGGCGCGAGGCACCGTGCCTGTTCATGGATAAGCCGGCCCGACCGCCAGTGCCACGCGCGGCACGTCGGCAGTTGATGAATCGGCTTGCGCCCGGTCGCGCCAGCCGATCTTGATGACCAGCGGTCCTTCGCCATGCATGCCGTCCGGCAGGCAATCCCATGTCAGGCGGCCACCGGCCTCATTCCATGGCGATGCATCACGGCATACAAGTGCCCTGCCATCCGGCAGTTCACGGCCGATGCGCTGCAGCCATTCCCCCGCCTCGCCGGTGTCGAACACAAGCCCCTCACCCTCCGGCATCAACGGCATGGCATGCGACTGCATATGCTCCGCCAGATCCACTGCCAGATGCAGCGCACGCGTCTGCAGTGCCGAATGCTGCGCCGTCTGCAGAGCAGTCAGATGCAAGGCAGACGATGCCAGTACGCCCACCGTCAATACGAAGACGGAGACCAGTACTTCGATGAGCGAAAAACCATCGTTGGCGGATGCAGTCATGGCACGGCTTCCTCGGCAACTACGGAACATGAACCTGCCTCGTACAACCGGCAGGATAGGGAGGAAGCAATTATTGCCGCAGCACCACCTTCATCGAAATCCCATCAATATGGTAAAAATATCAATGTTATTGGCAGGGATATTCCAAACAAAAAACCGCGCCAGGCGCGGTTTTCAAGGAAGGTTCCGGGTCGTTCTCAATCGTAGGAAGGACACCCATCCTTGCCCCACTTGTGATTGCAGGCTCGCCACAGGCAGGGCTGTCGTGCGAACACCGACATCTTCTCGCACACGGCAACCTGTTGCGCCGTCGATAAGCCAGCCCCGCCTTCCGCAACCTGCGCCTCGCGCGTCTCCGTCGCCGCGGATTTCTCGGCGCGAACCGGTTCCGCCGGCTTGACGCGCTCTTCCGCCGCCGGGCGCGGCGGCACGCGGGCCGGTTTGGGAGTTGCTTCACGCGTCACGGGCATGGGCGGCACCGCGACCGATCGCCTGGCAGCAGGCGCAGCAGCATCAGCAGGAGAAGACGACGGCACGCCATTTCCCATTTGCTCGGCCAGCGTCGGTGCCCTCATCGTGCCTGCCTCGGTCGCTGGCGCAGGTCCTCCGACCATGGGTGCATCAACAGACGACCCGGTTCCGCCCTTGAATGCCCACCACAATCCGGCCAGCAAAACCAGCAGCAGAATCGCCAGCGCGATCCACAGCACCGGCCCCTTGCGGGTGCCCGGCTCCTGCGCCATCGAGTCAACCACTTCGTCGATCACGGATTCGCTCGTCGCAGGTTCGGGCACTGCGGCAGCCGTTGCTGCGGCCGCTGGCGCGTACGGCGGCAGGCGCGTACCGCATTGATCACAAAATCTGGCGCCGCTTTGCGCGGGGGCACCGCATTGAGGACATGCCATCTGACTCTCCCTGGTGATTCGCTGCAGAACTGCTGGCTTTCCAGGACATTGTGGCGCAAAGCGCAGCGAAATAAAAATAAAAGAAAGCAAACCCGCGCGCCTGGCGCAAGGCCGCGCCGTCCGGCGACATGCATGCCACGCCCTGCCGTGCCGTTTCGCTTTCCAGCACGCGAGCAGGCAGTCGGCCGCCGAGCCCGGGTAATCGAGCGGCACCGCGCCCAGCGACGGCGCCGGCTCATGAGGAATGCGTTCGTGCTCGATGGCCGACGCCATCCCTGCGTCAGCTCGGCGAAGGTAGCGGCACTGCCGAGTTCGAGGTCGATACGCCGGATGAAAGCGACGCGTGTCTCGGGAATCCGGCGCGCCCGCATAGAAGCGGAGGTTCGGCTCGCTCGTGACCAGCTGGTTGTCGCGGAAACGCTCGTCCTTTCTCGCATCCAGCATGATGGCCGGCTCGGCGCAATGGATCGCGCAGGCGCAGAACGCATGCTCACGCGGCGTTTCGCCGACTTCCAGTCCGACCTTGGACTTGAACCACTGCCGCCCTTCCGCCAGCAGCAACACACCGCGATCGGCACCTCGAAGACCTGCGCTGCAAGCTGCGTGATGCCGCTCCGGTGGCCTGCACGCGCCGCCGGATCAAAACATCAGCAAGCTGATTCAGGCTGCGCCTCCATCTCCACGCGGCCGCCGATCCGTTTTTTCTTTCCGGCCGCGTGGTACGGCTTTCGCAGCAACCCGCGCACGCCTTCCGCGATCAGGATGGCGGCCCAGATGCACAGATAGGTCGGCCACTGCGCCGGATCGACACGCTCGCCGAGCAGCAGCGAAACGACGACCAGCAAGGCCGGCTCCAGATAACTGAGCAGGCCGAACAGGCCGAGCTTCAGTTGATGGCTGGCCGTGACCATGCAGGCCAGCGAGGTCGCGCTCAGCAGACCAAGCCCGACGATCATCGCCACGTGCATGGCGGAAGGAAAGATGGCACCGCCGTCCATCGCCGGCGCGCAGACGAACCAGACCGCCACCGGCAGGCTCAGCACCATGTCGAACCACATGCCGCCCAGATGATTCGTTCCCATCTTCTTCCTGGCAGCGAAATAGACCGGGTAACCGAATGCAACCACGAACGTGGGCCACGACAGCACGGGCGCGAACAGCAGTTCGTTGAGCACGCCGAGCGCGGCGACGGCGCAGGCCACGACCTGTAGTGTCGTCAACCTCTCGCCGAACACCAGCCGGCCGGTCAATACCAGCGTCAACGGCAGCAGAAAATAACCGAGCGACACCGACAGGCCATGTCCGTTGACCGGCGCCCACATGAACAACCACAGCTGCACGCTCAGCAAGGCCGCGGTCGCGATGAGCGCAATCAGCCAGGCAGGATTCCCGACCAGACGTTCCCATATTCCCGCGATCAGCTTTCCTTCCCCGAAGACCAGCAACAGCAGGGTCACGAAGGGCAGCGTCATCAGCACGCGCCAGCCGTAGATCTGCTCGCCGCTCAGCGGCGCGAGCAGGGTCACGTAATAGTAGGTGACGCCGAACAGCACGGAAGCCATGATGGAATTGGTGACGCCAAGCCTGGCGCGGGAAATGTCGTGTCGCATGATGTCCTGCAAATGAAAGGCGAGGCACACTGCCCCGCCGCAGGAGAAATTTTATTCAGTAGCGACTCACTAATTACTCGATTAATGCCATCATTCCTGCAAGTTCATTGCATTTACAGGAGCAAAAATGAAAGTTCTCGACAACTACGATCTGCAGCTCCTGCAACTACTGCAGGAAAACTGCCGGATTCCGCAGGCGGAACTGGGCGAACGCGTGAACCTGTCGGCCGCGGCAGTCAACCGGCGCATCAAGCGCATGACCGACGACGGCATCATCGAAGGGTTCACCGCCCAGATCCGGCCCGATGCACTCGGCCATCCGCTGACCGTCATCGTCGAGGTGGTGGTCGAAAGCGAACGCATCGACCTGCACGACACCATGCGCAAATCGTTCCGCAAATGCCCGAATGTGCAGCAGTGCTATTACGTCACCGGCGAAAGCGCCTTCGTGCTGATCATGGCGGTCAGGGACATGGCGCAATACACGCAACTGACGCGCGAACTCTTCTTCGAGAACAACAACGTCAAGCGATTCAAGTCGATGGTGGCGATGGAGCGCGTGAAGTTCGGAACGCAGATTCCGGTGACTTCCGACTGACTTTGCGTCATCTTGCGGCAGAAACAGCAAAGGCCGCGTGTGCAGCGGCCCGCACCGCAGTCCCCATGGGCAACTTCCGCATCCTGTGCGAGCGAAGCTTCCACCAGACCATCCTCGGCGCAATTTTAGACACCATCGCCTTCGAGCACGACCTCAATGCAGGCATCGCCACCTACACACGCGCAAGATTGACCACGTCGACCAGACCCGCAAGAGCGACGCCGTCTTCTTGTACTGCCCTCGACAAGCGGTAGGACGCGGCTTCCACCATCAAAAATGACATGCTCCTGCTCGCTTCCTTGAGTTTCTCATCTCGCCGCCGCACGTCACTATCTCACCAGTTGACAGCAACCATTGCTACTGTGGTCACCAGTGCGACAACCAGCCCACTATAGCAATCAATTTTCGATATCCAGTTCTGCTGCATTTTCACCGCATCTTAGACACCATAAAAAAGCCCGCCAAAAACGGCGGGCCAGTCTTACACAAAGGTCGTTCAAGCGTCTTGCAAATCCTCAAGAGCAAACCGCTCGATTTTCTCTTTATCGGTAATCGTAGCGACCTTGATCCCTAAGGATTCAAAACTGCTTTTGATCTCGCGATAAACCTCGATCTTCTCCGAATCATTTTCCTCACGCATATTCGTTGCGATCAACACGTCGTCCGGCAATACGCGATGATGCTTGAGTTGCTTTAGCCTTCCGACCCATGCCCAACCGTGCTCGTAAGCGGCAGCAGCATCGTCATGCGCCAAATGCAGAGGCTTTATAGCCCTGTCCAACACGCCATTCGCGTTGCGATGGGCGAATGGGAACGTGGCTGCAAACGAACCTTGCTTCACGCGTGCTTCCGAATACATTTTCTTGATCTTTGCATGCTCAAGCACTCCCCGTAGCTGCTTCTCCAGCTGTTTCTCCACGTACTCGGGGGTCACAAAATTACGCTCAACATAATAGGCAAAAAGTGCATCCAGTTTATCTTCCGGATCGTTTGCCAACACCACGCGCGGAGCATCGTAACGCAGCATGACCTCGCGTGGCCGCGTCAACTCTGCAAATAGAAAACGTACCGACCTGGGGTCATTCAACACAGCCTGCGCAGCATATTCTTTTACTCTCGCCAACTCCTTCTGCAAACCATTCCTTGCCGCACGATATATACGGACATCCATCTGATCGAAGAATCCGGTAATTCGTCGGACACGCGTCAGCAATTTAAAATCAAAAAATCCCGTCTCGGGACACGTCAGCACGATCCCAACGTTTGCAAATTCGCCAGTTTCTACGAAAGGCATGAAACGGACAATCGCATATTGGCATGCGTATTTCACTTCACACTCCAGAAAAAATCAGAGTTAAAACTTGCAAGAAAGTCCCTAATCGCAACTCTTTCAAAGGGAGCCGGCACACCGTCATCCACCCACCACCAGTCCTCCGGCAACGAGTCACATGCCACATCAAACGTCAAAAAAGCGCGTTCCAAACGTTGAATATAGTGCTCTCGTTCGACCAAATCATCAAAGACCTCAGGCAACAATTCAGAAAATATATGGTTTGTTGCAAACGCCTGACAGTCGAACGGCGACTCAAATGCAGTGTTGTGGTCAATTACTACAAGCTGCTCAGTAGCTTGATCCCACAGTAAATTGGGATTCCCACCACGGGTCGTTAATGTGCGATCACTGTTGTGTATCCACCAGTCAAATACCAGCACATCCTTGCGCATTTCGCGATCTAGTGTCGTGACTTGTGAGATCAGAAGCTCTTGTACGTGTGGATGAGAACGCGACCCAAACGCCAAACCAGCCCCCAGATCCGCAATGTCCGACGATAGCGATGCCCGTATCAGTTCCTGCGGTACATTGACAATCGCAAAGTCCGCAATTGGCAGGCCAAAGGCCTGAGCAAGCCGTCCACCTATGTACTCGGCCAAGAGGCTTCGCCGTCCAGCTCCACGACCTTTGACAAAGTAGATACCATCGTCATCGCCTCTGCAAATAAACGGAAGAGTGACGCCTTGATCGGAACGACGGATGACTTCAACAATCTCGACCGGCATTCGTCAACTCGCTCCGATCAACAATTCAAAAACTTCGACCATCTTGTCCCCCTTCTTTCCTAGCATTAGAGTCCCAACATTGGGACCAATGCTACTGCGCGTTCTGCTTACCACCGACAACCGACTTTATAGTCACCCGCCATTGCGATTGCGACTTTCCCCTTTTATCGGTAGCTGTATAAACAACCGCCGCAACATAGACAAACACTAATACGTAAGCAAATATGACTGGCGACATGACTCCCCTTGTTTGCGTCCTGGCTGAAGTAATTTATTTATATTGCGAAGCTATTTTTTATCGGCGTGGCCGACGTTGAAGGTCATGCCGACCTTCGTAGTTACGTCACCCCCGCACGACCTGACCAACACCGCAGTGAAAGACGGCGTTGGGTGCTTCCAACTTCATGCCACCGATCATGAAAAATTGGCCCTTATGATTACAAACGATATCACATGACTATCGTTAACCAGCGCAAACGTGCCCCCCCCCAACCTGCCTCCCGAGTCCACGCTGCCGTCGACGAATTGGAAAATCACGCCGGCAGGTCGAACTGGCCCAGCACGCGGAAACCATCAGCCCCGTAGAAGTCCGCCGCCTGATACGCATCATGTCGAAATTTGAAATCGGGAATTGCTTCCCATTGTTGATCGAATCGAACATCCTGCATTCCGCAAACGCTCACGACCAGGTGCGCATCATGCAGGAAAGCAATGCGCGAACATATGCGCCGTAAACGAAAAAAGCCCCGACGAATCGGAGCTTTGTTTCGTCCCAGACTGGCTGGGAAATTTGGCGTCCCCTAGGGGATTCGAACCCCTGTACTCACCGTGAAAGGGTGATGTCCTAGGCCTCTAGACGAAGGGGACAGAAGACTGCCCGTGATACTGGCCTTTGCTACTTTTTACTACCTCTGCAGTTCGATGGTGGAGATAAGCGGGATCGAACCGCTGACCTCTTGCATGCCATGCAAGCGCTCTCCCAGCTGAGCTATACCCCCTCGAGTGCAGAAGCAAGATTATAGCAATGGTTTTTCTGCTGTGTAAATACCTTCGTGCATTTTTTCTCAAAGATATTTTTTCAGGCGCGCGAGCACCACGTCGCGGTCGAACAGAACGAGGACCGCATCGATCGACGGCGTCTGCAACTGGCCCGTGATCAGCAGGCGCAACGGCATTGCCAACTGCGGCATCTTGAGCTGGTTGGCGGCCAGCACTTCCTTCAGTACGCCGGAGACCGCTTCTTTCTTCCACTCGACTGCAGCAAGTCGTTCGGCGAACTGCGCGAGCGCCGGCTTGATTGCATCAGTCAGGTGCTGCGCCAACAGGTCCGCCTGCGGCGCCGGCTCGCGATAGAACAGCATGGCCGCCGCCGCGAGTTCGTTGAGCGTGTTGATGCGGTCCTTCATCAGGCCGAGCACGGCCGGCAGTTCGGGCGCACCGTCGAAGCGTGCGCCGAGTGCCTCCAGCCGCGGACGCACGAACTCCGCCAGACGCGCGTTGTCGGCCTGCTTGATGTAATGGTTGTTCAGCCAGTCGAGCTTTTCGAAGTTGAATTGCGCGGGCGACTTGGTCAGGTGGTCGAGATCGAACCACTGCACGAACTGCTCCATCGAGAAAATCTCGTCGTCGCCATGACTCCAGCCCAGGCGTGCCAGGTAGTTGAGCATGGCTTCCGGCAGATAGCCCTGCTCCGGATAATCCGTCACGCTGACCGCACCGTGGCGCTTGGAAAGCTTCTGGCCGTCGGTGCCGTGAATCATCGGCAAGTGTCCGTACTGCGGCAGTTCGGCGCCCAGCGCGCGCAGGATGTTGATCTGGCGCGGCGTGTTGTTGACGTGATCGTCACCGCGAATGACGTGGGTGATCTTCATGTCCCAGTCGTCGATGGCGACGCAGAAGTTGTAGGTCGGCGTACCGTCGGGACGCGCAATGACGAGGTCGTCGAGCTCACGGTTGGCGATCGTGATCGAGCCCTTGACGACGTCGTTCCACGTCACCTCGCCGTCGGTCGGATTGCGGAAGCGCACCACCGGCTTGCGGCCTTCGGGAATCGCCGGCAGCGTCTTGCCCGGCTCCGGCCGCCAGGTGCCGTCGTAGCGCGGCTTCTCGCTGGCGGCACGCTGGCGTTCGCGCATGGCTTCGACTTCCTCGGGCGAGGAATAGCAGAGATAGGCGCTGCCGTCTTCCAGCATCTTCGCGACGACTTCGCGGTAGCGGTCCATGCGCTGCATCTGGTAGAACGGGCCTTCGTCATGCTGCAGGCCCAGCCACTGCATGCCGTCGATGATGGCCTGCACGGCTTCCGGCGTCGAGCGTTCGAGATCGGTGTCCTCGATGCGCAGGATGAACTGGCCGCCGAAATGGCGGGCATAGGCCCACGAGAAAAGCGCGGTGCGGGCGCCGCCGACGTGGAGGAAGCCGGTCGGGCTAGGAGCAAAACGGGTACGGACTGTCATGGCAAATAAAAACGGCCTTGGTTGCCAAAGCCGTCATGGAATACGTTGGAAGACCGCTATTTTAGCGTTTCGCTAAACAATTACTTAAGAATACTTAACTTCAAACGTATTTAGACCGCCTTCCATCTGCTCCGGAACCTGCACCCGACGTTCAACGACCACGCGCCGCACTGCTAGAATGTCGGTTTTCCTTCCCGTCCAAGCATTGCCCCCATGACTAGCCCATCGCCGCGCAAACTGTTCGTCACCACTGCCCTTCCCTACGCCAACGGCGCCTTCCACATCGGCCACATCATGGAATACATCCAGGCCGATATCTGGGTCCGCTTCCAGCGCATGCAGGGCAATGCGGTCGATTTCGTCGGCGCCGACGACGCGCACGGTGCGCCCATCATGATCGCGGCGGAAAAGGCCGGCCTGTCGCCGCAGCAGTTCGTCGCCAACATCGCAGCCGGCCGCAAGCAGTATCTGGACGGCTTCCACATCGCCTTCGACAACTGGCATTCGACCGACGCCCCGGAAAACCACGAGATGGCGCAGCAGATCTACCTGGACCTGAAAAAGGCCGGCCTGATCACGGCGCGCACCATCGAACAGTTCTTCGATCCGGAAAAGAACATGTTCCTGCCGGACCGCTACATCAAGGGCCAGTGCCCGAAGTGCAGCGCGCAGGACCAGTACGGCGACAACTGCGAGGTCTGCGGCGCGGTCTATGCGCCGACCGACCTGGTCAACCCGTATTCGGCACTGACGGGCGCCACGCCCGTGCTGAAGAATTCCGAGCACTTCTTCTTCGCGCTGTCCGATCCGCGCTGCGTGGAATTCCTCGAGCAATGGATCCAAGGCAATGACGCGCTCGACGGCAGGCCTCACCTGCAGGCCGAGGTCGCCAACAAGGTCAAGGAATGGTTCGCCGTACGCGACAATCCGGACGGCACCACCAGCGAAGGCCTGAGCGACTGGGACATCTCGCGCGACGCGCCCTACTTCGGCATCGAGATTCCGGATGCGCCGGGCAAATACTTCTACGTCTGGCTCGACGCGCCGGTCGGCTACCTGGCCTCGCTGAAGAACCTGCTGGACAAACGCGGCGACGATTTCAATGCCTACATGGCCGACGCCGCGCTCGAACAGATCCACTTCATCGGCAAGGACATCGTCAATTTCCACACGCTGTTCTGGCCGGCCATGCTGCACTTCAGCGGCCGCAAGACGCCCAACAAGGTGTTCGTGCACGGCTTCCTGACCGTCAACAACGGCGAGAAGATGAGCAAGAGCCGCGGCACCGGCCTCGATCCGCTCAAGTACCTGAAGCTCGGCATGAATCCCGAGTGGCTGCGCTATTACCTTGCCAACAAGCTCAATGCGCGCAACGAGGACATCGATTTCAACCGCGAGGACTTCACCGCGCGTGTCAACAGCGACCTGATCGGCAAGTACGTCAACATCGCCAGCCGCGCCGCCGGCTTCATCAGCAAGCGCTTCGACGGCCGCGTTGCCACCGCATGGGCGACCGACGGCGATGCCTTCCTGTCCGGCCTGCGCGCGGTCGCGCCCGAGATTCGCTCCTTGTACGACCAGCGCGAATACGGCAAGGCCCTGCGCGCGATCATGGAACAGGCCGACGTCATCAACGCCTATGTTGACGCCAACAAGCCGTGGGAACTGGCGAAGAATGCCGCCAACGACGCGCGCCTGCAGGAAGTCTGCAGCCGCCTGCTGGAAGCCTTCCGCATCCTGACCGTCTATCTGAAGCCGGTGCTGCCGCACGTGGCGGCACAGGTCGAGGCGCAGCTCAACATCGCGCCGCTGCAATGGGCCGACGTCGCGCGCCCGCTGCCGGACCAGCATCAGGTCAATCCATACGCGCACCTGATGCAGCGCGTCGATCCCAAGATGCTCGATGCGCTGTTCGAAATGGTGCCGACGGTGGACGCCACGGTATCGGCGCCGACCAATCCGTCGGCCGGCGAGAAGTCGGTGGAAGACAACGACATCGAGGCACTCGCGCCCGAGATCAAGATCGACGATTTCGCCAAGGTCGATCTGCGCATCGCCAGAATCGTCAACTGCGAACACGTCGAAGGCTCGGACAAGCTGCTGCGCCTGACGCTGGACGTCGGCGAAGGCCGCACGCGCAACGTCTTCTCCGGCATCAAGTCGGCCTACCAGCCGCAAGACCTGATCGGCAAGCTGACCGTGATGGTCGCCAACCTCGCGCCGCGCAAGATGAAGTTCGGCGTGTCCGAAGGCATGGTACTGGCCGCGTCGGCCGCCGACGAAAAGGCGAATCCGGGAATCTACATTCTCAATCCATGGCCGGGCGCAGAGCCTGGCATGCGCGTACGCTGAGTTCGCACAATAAGGAAACGCCGCCCTGAAGGCGGCGTTTTTGTTTGCATCAGCCCGTCACCGGGTCGGAGTGCGAAGTCCGCACAACCTTCCCGCTGTCCCGATCGAAATGGACGTTGAAGAAACGCTCCGTGTTGCCGCCCGCGTAATAACGCCAATCCCAGACTTCCTCGTTCTTCAACTCGTACGTCACCGTACTGCGCGGCTTGCCGAGCGCACGCCGCACTTCCTCGCGCGTCATGCCAACCTGCACGGTCGCAAAGGTTTCCTCGGTCAGCACCTGGCGCCAGTCGCGCACGATGCCGGAGGCGTCCAGCGCCACCATCCAGGTCTTGTGACCTTCCGGCCCTTTCGGATATTCGAAGGTGCGCGCGCCGCCCTCGTCGTTCCAGACCGTTTCCGGCTCGCCCATGGCCTGCCGCACGTCGGCTTCGGTGGAGACGCCGCGCGTGAGCTTTTCGATGCCGTAGTCGTCGATGGGGCGGCCCTGGTTGCAGCCGAACATCAGCAGGCTGCACAGGAAGCCCGACAGGCCGGCAAGAAATCGTTTCATGGTCGTCGCTCGCTGAATCGGTGGACGGGCGTGTGGCTTTTTGCGCGGGGCGAAAAAGCCGGATTGCGCCCAAGACAAGGTAGAATATCGCCTGTTTCCACCCTATTATCAAACAGACCATGGTATTCAGCAAAAACCATTATCACTATCAGTCGGAAGCAACCAAGTTCATCGAGGAACTGAAGCAGAAGAATCCGAATCTGGAAGAATCCCAGCGTCAGGGCCGCGCGCTGCTGTGGGACAAATCCCCCATCGATCTGGACCAGTTCGAACGCGCCAAGGCCTCGCGCGTGAAGCAGCAAGCCTACGTCTATCAGAACAAAGTCCGCTGATTCGATGAGCGACGAGCGCAGCGGCGCCCATCCGATGCTGGCGCAAATGCCGTCCAGCGCACCGGAACTGGCCGTCGATGGGCGGCCGGACACGACGCCGGACGTCATCGATGGCGTCGCCTTCGCGCGCCTGTATGGCGAACCGCTGTTCAAGCTCCCCAACGATCTCTACATCCCGCCCGATGCGCTCGAGATTTTCCTCGAGGCGTTCGAAGGCCCGCTCGACCTTCTGCTCTATCTGATTCGCAAGCAGAACTTCAACATCCTCGACATCCCGATGGCGCAGGTGACGAAGCAGTACCTGCAATACGTCGAGCAGATCCGCATCCACAACCTGGAACTGGCGGCCGAGTACCTGCTGATGGCGGCCATGCTGATCGAGATCAAGTCGCGCATGCTGCTGCCGGTGCGCAAGGCCGATACTGGCGAGGAAGCGGAAGACCCGCGTGCGGAACTGGTGCGCCGCCTGCTCGAATACGAACAGATGAAGCTCGCCTCGCAGCAGCTCGACGCATTGCCGCAACTGGGCCGCGACTACGTGCGCACCCAGGTCTATATCGAGCAGAACACCGTGGTGCGCTGGCCGGACGTCAACGTCGCCGACCTGCAGTCGGCCTGGGCCGACCTGCTGCGCCGCGCCAAGCTGACGGCGCACCACACCATCAGCCGCGAGGAACTGTCGGTGCGCGAACACATGACGGCCATCCTGCGCCGGCTGCAGAGCGCCAAATTCGTCGAGTTCACCGATCTGTTCGATCCGTCGCGCGGCGTGCCGGTGATCGTCGTCAACTTCGTCGCCCTGCTCGAGCTCGGCAAGGAAACCCTGATCGAGATCACCCAGGCCGAACCGTTCGCCCCCATCTATGTCAGGCTGGCCTACGCGCCCAGCTAGCATGCGGCCGCGTGCCGCCTTGCCAGCGGCCGCCGGCGCCGAGAATCCACCAAGGCAGCATCCATGAAAATCATTTCCTGCATCGAAGAACTGCGCGACCATCTGCAAGGCCAGCTGCGCACCGCTTTTGTCCCGACCATGGGCAATCTGCACGACGGCCACCTGTCGCTGATGAAGCTGGCGCGCAAGCATGGCGATCCGGTGGTGGCGTCGATCTTCGTCAATCGCCTGCAGTTCGGCCCCAACGAGGATTTCGACAAGTACCCGCGCACTTTCCAGGCCGACGTCGAGAAGCTCGAGAAGGAAGGCGTCTATATCCTGTTCGCGCCGACCGAGAAGGATCTGTACCCGGAACCGCAGGAATACCGCGTGCGCCCACCCGACGATCTCGGCAACATTCTCGAGGGTGAATTCCGCCCCGGCTTCTTCACCGGCGTGACCACCGTCGTGCTCAAGCTGTTCTCGTGCGTGCAGCCGCGCGTGGCGGTGTTCGGCAAGAAGGATTACCAGCAGCTCATGATCGTGCGCAACATGGCCAAGCAGTTCGCGCTGCCGACCGAGATCATCGCCGCCGAAACCTATCGCGCCGAGGACGGACTCGCCCTGTCGTCGCGCAACGTCTATCTGTCGGAAGCCGAACGCGCCGAGGCGCCGGCGCTGTATCGCAGCCTCAACGCGGTCGCCGAGGAAGTGCGCAACGGCCATCTCGACATCTTCGAACTCGAGCGCCAGGCCATGGCCGATCTTTCCAGGCGCGGCTGGAAGCCCGACTACATCTCGATCCGCAAGCAGAGCAACCTGCAGCCACCTTCGGCCGGCGACATGGCGACCGGCGAAAAGCTGGTGGTGCTGGCCGCCGCCAAGATCGGCACCACGCGCCTGATCGACAATCTGGAAATCTGAAGCACCTTGCCAAAACGAAACGGGCGGCATGTCTTGCACATGCCGCCCGTTTTCTTATGCTGCTATCGGCTGAACGTTTCTTACACTCGCGATGCCCAGCGAATCACATCCTGCCACTGCTCGATGTCCTTCTCCACGCGTCCCGGCGGCACGTCCCACAGCGTGCGGCCATGCGCGGCAAGCTGCACGTAGTTCTGCGTGTCGCGGATGAAGCCCAGCACCGGCAGGCCCAGATTTTCGACGTAATTCTGCAACTGGTCCGCCGCGCGCGTGCGCGTGTGGACGCGCATGCCGAGCACGCCGACATCTACCTGCTTCTTTTTCTTGCGCTCGGCCAGGCGCTCGAGGAAGTCCTGGGTGGCGAGAATGTCGAACATCGACGGTTGCAGCGGCACGATCACCTTGTCGGCGATCTGCATGACCTTGTCGAAGCGCTTGCCGCCGAAGCCGGCCGGCGTATCGAGCACGATGTGCGTGGTGCCCTTGGGCGGCTTGGCGACGTGGCCGTCCTCGATGTCCCACGCGCGAATCTCGGGCAGCGCCTGCGGCCGCAATGCCAGCCAGGCACGCGAGGATTGCTGGACGTCGGTGTCGCCGAGCATGACCTTGTGGCCCTGCGCGGCGAAGTAGCCGGCGAGATTGGTGGCAAACGTGCTCTTGCCGACTCCCCCCTTGGGATTGGCGACGACGATGACAGGCATGGCTTCCCCTTGTTGTGCGGCTGCCGGAATGACGGCGCGAGGCCGGCCGGTGCGCGCTGATTTCAGGATTTCGGGTTCAAGAATACCATGCGGCTTCGGCACGCAGAACGCGTACAGGCCACGGGCAAGATTCAGGCGAACAGCGCCTTCAGGGCCTGCAGCAGCGGCCGTGCGGCCTCGGCGAGGCGGTCCAGGCTCTGCTCGCGCAGAGCGGCGGTATCCACCGCCTGCGTACTGTGCAGCCCGGCCCATTCGAGCAGCGCCGTGCAGGCCGCGGGCGTATCGAACACGCCGTGCAGATAGGTGCCGAGCACCTGGTCGTCGGCCGAACGCGCGCCCTCGGGTCGGCCGTCGATGAAGAAGACCGGCCGCTCGCGCGCGGGGCCGTCGGATACGCCCATGTGGATTTCGTAGCCGGCCACCTGCGCATCCGCGAAGGCGCAGGTGCCGCCGACCTGCTGCAGGCGCTTCTCGCGCGTCAGTTCGGTCGTCACGTCCAGCAGACCAAGTCCGGGCGAGATGCCGGCCTCGCCTTCCACGCCGTGCGGATCGGCCACGTCCTGCCCCAGCATCTGGTAGCCGCCGCAGATGCCGATGACCTTGCCGCCGTAACGCAGATGTTTCTGCAATGCCGCCTGCCAGCCCTGCGCGCGCAGCCAGTCCAGATCGGCGCGCGTGTGCTTGCTGCCGGGCAGGATGATGAGATCGGCCGGCGGAATCGGCTGGCCCGGCCCGATCATCTGCAGATCGACTTCCGGATGCGCGCGCAGCGCGTCGAAGTCGGTATGGTTGCTGATGCGCGGCATGACCAGCACTACCACGCGGAACGCGCCCTGCTGCGCCTGCACCGAGGCCACCGCGTCCTCGGCATCGAGAAACAGGCCGTGCAGATACGGCAGCACCGCGAGCACCGGCTTGCCGGTCTGCTGTTCGAGCCAGCGCAGGCCCGGCTCCAGCAGGGAGAGGTCGCCGCGGAAACGGTTGATGACGAACCCGACGATGCGCGCGCGTTCGCTGTCCGACAGGCAGGCCAGTGTGCCGATCAGGTGCGCGAACACGCCGCCGCGATCGATGTCGGCCACCAGGATCACCGGGGAGTCCACGGCTTCGGCAAAACCCATGTTGGCGATGTCGCGCTCGCGCAAATTGACTTCGGCCGGACTGCCCGCCCCCTCGACCAGCACCGCGTCGTACTGCGCGCGCAGGCGACGATAGGATTCCAGCACCGCCTGCATCGCGACCGGCTTGTAGGCATGGTAGTCGCGCGCGTTCATGTCGGCGCGCACCTTGCCGTGGATGACCACCTGCGCGCCGATGTCGCTCGACGGCTTGAGCAGGATCGGATTCATGTCGGTATGCGGCGCGATGCGCGCGGCAACGGCCTGCAGCGCCTGCGCGCGGCCGATCTCGCCGCCGTCGGCAGTCACCGCGCTGTTCAGAGCCATGTTCTGCGGCTTGAACGGTGCCACGCGCAGGCCCTCGTCGGCCAGCAGGCGGCACAGCGCCGCCACCAGCGTGCTCTTGCCGGCGTCGGAGGTGGTGCCCTGCACCATCAGCGTGTGGAACGGGAAGCTCATGCCGTCTCTAAGGTGTGCCCGTGCGGCGGCTGCGCGCCTGCTCGAGCTTCTCGCAGACCATCGCCGCGCCATCGATCAGGCGCGGGCCGGCGCGATTGACGAGATCGGCATCCACCGAGAACAGGTTGTCGTTCCTGACCGCCAACAGGTTCCTGTAGGGCCGCCAGATTTCGAGCCCGCCGGATTTCTCGGCCTGACGGTCGCCGGTCATCATGACTTCCGGGTTTTCCAGCAGCACGGCCTCGGTGCTGACGGTCGGCGCCGATACAGGCAGCGAAGCGAACACGTTCTCGCCGCCGCACAGGCGGATCACGTCGCTCATGATGTTGCTGCCATTGAGCGTGTAGATCGGCTTGCCCCAGACCTGATAGAACATGCGCACCACCGGCCGCTCGCGATATTGCGCGGCCAGCGTCGCCAGCCGCGCGCGCTGCTGTGTCGCAACCCTGGCCGCCTGCTGCTCGGTCCCCATCAGCACGCCGAGCCGCTCGATGCTGCGCGGAATGTCGTCGAGCTTCTTCGGCTCGCTGAAGTAGAACGGAATGCCGAGCTTGCGCACGTGCTCGAGCTGGCGTTCCGAATTGCCGTGCAGCCAGACCACCAGCAGATCGGGCTTGGAGGCGATGATGCGTTCGATATCGACTTGCTGGTGATTGCCCACGCGCGGAATCTTGAGCGCGGCCGGCGGATAGTCGCTGTAGCCGACCGTGCCGACGATGCGGTCGCCGCCGCCGGCGGCAAAGATCAGCTCGGTCGCATGCGGCGCCAGCGAGACGATGCGCTGCGCCGGCCGTTCCAGGGTAACCGTCTTGCCGGCATCGTCCTGCACCGTGACGACCGCCTGCGCGGGCAGCGATACGGCCAGTGCCAGCAGCGAAAACCAGTGTGTCAGCTTCATTCCTTTTCATCCTTCCACGCGGCCAGCACGGCCTGCAGTTTTTGCCACTCGTCCTCGTGCGCGGGCAATCCCAGCCGCACGCCATGCGCAAAGCGCCTGATCCAGATGCCGTGCGCGGCCAGATGATCGGCCAGCGTTGCCGGGTTAGGCTGCGACCAGTACTGGAACAGGTCGCAACCGCGCGCCGGGAAACCGAAGCCGTTCAGCATCGCATGCAGGCGTTGGCCCTGCGCACGCAGGTTTGCGCGTGTCGTCTCTTGCCACGCATGGTCGCGCAAGGCCAACACACCGATTTCCTGTGCCGGACCGCTGACGCTCCACGGCCCGAGTTGTTCCGCCAGTGCATCCAGCAACGCCTGTTCGGCCACCACGAAACCCAGGCGCAGCCCGGCCAGTCCGAAGAACTTGCCGACCGAACGCAGCACGATCAACCCGGTGCGGTCAGCCATGCTTGCCACGCTCCATTCCGGCACGACGTCTCCGAATGCCTCATCGACGATCAACCAGCCGCCGTGCGCCGCCAGTTGTGCGGCCCATTGCAGCAGCGTCGCCGGCGCGACCGTCTCGCCGGTCGGATTGTTCGGATTGCAGACCACCATCACGTCGCAGTCCGCCACGGCATCGGCCAGATCGGCATGCGCGACGGCGCGCACCGCATGTCCCGCGCGCCGCCATTGATGCGCATGTTCGGCATAGGATGGTTCGGCAACCACGACCCTGGAAGCAGGCGCATGACGTGTGCGCAGTTGTGGCAGGCCCTGAATCGCGGCCTGCGAACCGGCGACCGCGATCAGGCGCGGCGCGCCGTAGTAGTCGCGCGCGGCGGACAGCAAGACCTCGCTGTCTTCCGGCAGGCGATGCCAGGCATCCGCAGCCAGGGCAGGCACCGGATACGCATGCGGATTGATGCCGGTGGACAGATCGATCCATGCGTCGCGCGGGATGCCGTAGCGCGTTACTGCTGCCTGCAGGTTGCCGCCGTGTTCAAGCAAGGCACACTCCCGCTATTCCAATCACGCCCATCCACAGCCAAGCTGTACCCGCCACCAGCTTCCAGGCGCGTGCGATGTCCTTGCCGGTCGCGCGTGGTCCGCTGCCGAGCGTGGGGCGTTGTTCGAGTTCGCCGTCATAGACTGCCGCGCCGCCTAGCGAGATCGCGAGCGCGCCGGCACCCGCCGCCATCACCGGTCCCGCGTTCGGACTGCTCCACTGCGGCGCCTGCGCACGCCAGCATTGCCAGGCGAGCCGCGTATTGCCGAGCGCGGCATAGGACAAGGCGGTCAGGCGCGCCGGCGCCAGATTCAGCAGGTCGTCGATGCGCGCGGCGGCCCAGCCGAAATGCAGGAAGCGCGCAGTCCGGTAGCCCCACATCGCATCCAGGGTGTTCGCGAGCCGGAACAGCACGGCGCCGGGACCGCCGGCGATCACGAACCAGAACAGCGTGGCAAAGACCGCGTCGTTGCCGTTTTCGAGCAGCGATTCGACACCGGCCTTGGCGAGATCGGCTTCCGGCAATTGCGCGGTGTCGCGGCTGACGATGCGAGAAGTCAACGAGCGCGCCAGCGGCAGGTCGCCCGCCTGCAGCGCAGCGGCAATCGGCATGATGTGGTCGCGCAGGCTGCGCAGGCCGAGGCCGAAGTACAGCATCAGCACGTGCGCCGCCAGCGCAAGGAAGAAATGCAGTTGCGCCAGCATCGCGATCGCGAACCAGCTCGCCGCCACCAAAGGCAGCACTGCCAGCAGCCACGCCAGCATGCCGCGCAGGCGGCCGGCATCCTTGTCATTCATGCGTCGCTCGATCAGCGCCGCGACGTTGCCGAATCCGGCCAGCGGATGCCAGCGGCGCGGCTCGCCGAGCAGGCGGTCGAGCGCAAGACCGAGCCAGACCAGCAGCGCCACCATGTCGAACGTCAGGCCAGCCAGCATGTCAGCCTTTCAGTTGCAGCGGCAGCCCGGCGACCACCAGCACCGCGCGATCGCACACGGCCGCGATGGCCTGGTTCAGGCGGCCCGCTTCATCGACATACCAGCGCGTCACGGCGCCGGTCGGGATGATGCCCTGCCCCACTTCGTTGCTGACCAGGATGACATCGCCCTGCACGTTTGCCAGTGCATCGAGCAAGGCGACGCGTTGTGCATGGAACACGGCCGGCGCTTCGATCGGTCCGACTTCCGGAAATTCGATCCGTTCGGCAAACAGCAGATTGGACAGCCATACCGTCAGGCAATCGACGAGCACCACGGTATCGGGCGCGCTGTGGCGTGCGATCGCCTCGGCCAGCGCGATCGGCGCCTCAACCGTGGTCCATGCCTGATCGCGGCGCGCACGGTGATGCGCGATGCGCTGCGCCATCTCCTCGTCGCCGGATTGCGCGGTGGCGACATAGACAAGCCTGCGGCCGCTGGCGAGCGCCAGCGCCTCGGCATGCGCGCTCTTGCCCGAGCGCGCGCCGCCGATCACGAGCATGCGCGTCATGCCTGCTCCGGCAGGAACAGGCGTGCCGTCGCCGCCGGGTTGGAGGCGAAGTAGGCGTGGAAATAGGTGGCCGTCAGCGAACCGTGGCGATAGACGGCCTCGCCGACCGCGCCGTTGGAACGGCGGATGGTTTCGCCGACCGGCGACAGTCCCGTTTCCAGCGTCGAATAATGAAAGGCGTGGCCGCGCAGTTCACCGTCTTCGGTCGCCAGCGACTGCATGCCGAGACCGGCGATCCGCGGCTGCATCGCGACGCGCCCCGGCAGCAGGCCAGGCATGGCCCAGGCCTTGCCATCGGCATCGGTGATCGATTCGGTAATCGCCATCATGCCGCCGCATTCGGCCAGGATCGGCACCTTGCGCGCGTGCGCGTCACGCATCGACTGCTGCCAGCGCGCAGCGGACGCCAGCGTGGCGCAATGCAGTTCCGGGTAGCCGCCCGGAATATAAACGCCATTCGCATCGGCCGGCACCGGCTCGTCGGCCAGCGGCGCGAAGAAAACCAGTTCCGCACCAAGCGCGCGCAGACAGGCGAGATTGGCGTGATAGGCGAAGGCGAACGCGGCATCGCGCGCCACCGCGATCCTGCGTCCGGCCAGCAATTGCGCGGGTGGCGCGGACGGTTCATCGGGCATGACTTCGACCGGCGCGATCGCCTCCCATGCCGGCATGTCGAGCGCGATGGCATCGGCCAGCCGGTCGAGCAGTTGATCGACATGCGCGATCTCATCGGGCTGCACCAAACCAAGATGACGCTCGGGCAGCGATTCGGTCTGCCTGGGCAGGGTCGCGAGCACCGGCATATCCCGCAGTCCCTGCACGATCTGGTTGCGGTGGTTGTCGCTGGCAATACGGTTCAGGACCACGCCCGCCAGTTTGACGGGACCGTACTGCTGCAGGCCGAGCACCACGGCGCCGACCGTGCGCGCCATCTTGCCGGCATCGACCACGGTCACGACCGGCACGCCGAACGCCTGCGCCAGGTCGGCGGACGACGGATCGCCGTCGTAGAGTCCCATCACGCCTTCGATCAGCACCACGTCGGCTTCCTCGGCCGCCTCGACCAGCAGGCGCTTGCAGGCGTCGAGTCCGACCATCCACAGGTCGAGCGCATAGACCTCGCCACCGCAGGCGCGCTGCAGGATCATCGGGTCCAGGTAATCGGGGCCGGTCTTGAAGACGCGCACGCGCCGCCCTTCCCGCACCAGCCTGCGCGCGATGGCGGCGGTCACCGTGGTCTTGCCCTGTCCCGATGCAATGCCGGAGATCATCAGCATGCGTGCGCTGGCCATCGTCACCACTCCACGCCGGGCTGGGCCGCGATGCCAGCGGCGAATGCATGCTTGACCAGCTGCATCTCGGTCACGGTGTCGGCCGCCTCGATCAGTTCCGGCGGCGCGCCGCGGCCCGTCACCACTACGTGCTGCATGGCCGGGCGTGCGCGCAGGTCGGCGATCACCTGCTGCACGTCGAGATACTTGTACTTCAGCGCGATATTGAGTTCGTCGAGCACGATCAGACCGATGCTGTCATCCGTCAGCAATTCCTTGGCGCGCGCCCATGCAAGCTGCGCCTTCTCGACGTCGCGCTCGCGGTTCTGCGTTTCCCAGGTGTAGCCCTCGCCCATCACGTGAAAGCTGACTTCCTCCGGAAAGCGCCGGAAGAATTTTTCCTCGCCGGTCGGGATCGCGCCCTTGATGAACTGCACGACGCCGACTTTCATGCCATGGCCGAGCGCGCGCGCCACCATACCGAAAGCGCTTGAACTCTTGCCCTTGCCGTTGCCGCAGGTCACCAGCAATACGCCGGCATCGCGCTTGGCAGCGGCGATCTTCTTGTCCACGACTTCCTTCTTGCGCGCCATGCGCGCGTTGTGCCGTTCGGCGAGACCGTCGTCGCTTACTGCACCTGCAGCTTCCGTTTTTTCACTCATCGTTCTTCCTCCGCCGCCAGGTAAATGGCGCGTTGTCCATGACGCACGATCTCGATCGGGTGACCGAGGCAGGCGCTCAACAGCGGCGCCTGCATCACCTCGTCCACCGGTCCCGCATGCCAGCGGCCGTCGCCCATCAGCAGCAGTGCATGGGTGGCGACGCCGTGCGCCAGATTCAGGTCGTGGCTGACCATGACGACCGACCTTCCGCGGGCGCGGCACAGCTCGGCCAGCAGTTTCATCATGCCGACCTGATGCGCGAGATCGAGCGCGCTGGTCGGCTCGTCGAGCAGCATCAGTGGCGTATCCTGCGCCAGTACCGCGGCCATCGCCACGCGCTGCCGCTCGCCGCCTGACAGCGTGCGGATGTCGCGCTCGGCCAGCTCGATCACATCCATCGTCCGCAAGGCTTCCTGCGCGGCGGCATGGTCGTCGTCCGACTCCCAGTACGCCGCATCATGATAGGGATGGCGCGCGGTCAGCACCATCTCGATCGCGCGATAGCCGAACGCATCGTTGCGCCCCTGCGGCAGAAAGGCGCGCTCGCGCGCCAGGTCCTGCAGCGGCCAGTCGGCAATCGACTTTCCATGCATGGCGACCGTTCCATCTTCCGCCGGACGCAAGCCCGCCAGCGTGCGCAGCAGGGTGCTCTTGCCGGCGCCGTTGCGGCCGATCACGCACCAGCATTCGCCCTCGCCGATGCGCCAGTCGAGTCCGTCAACCAGCACGCGATCCGCCACGCGCAGCTGCAGATTGCGCACGTGCATGCCGACCTCCGTTTGTACGGTCATGCGCGCCTCCGCAACTGGTGCAACTGCAGCAGGAACACCGGCACGCCGATCATCGCCGTGATGACACCGACCGGCAATTGCTGGGGAGCCACCACGGTACGCGCCAGCGTATCGGCCAGCACCAGGAAGGCGCCGCCGACCAGCGTGGCAGCCGGCAGCAGCAGCCGATGATCGGGGCCGAACAGGAAGCGGCACGCATGCGGCACGATCAGACCGACGAAGCCGATGCTGCCCGCATTGCTGACCGCGCTGGCCGTCAGCAATGCCGCGCACAGGAACAGGCCGACGCGATATTTGGCAACCGCGATGCCGAGCGTGGCCGCCGCTTCCGCATGCAGCGCCATGACGTTGATGGCACGCGCCGCGCGTGCCGAGAAAGCGAGCGCAGCCAGCAGCACCAGCCACGGCAGCCAGCGGAACTGTGTACCCGACAGATCGCCGATCAGCCAGAACACCATGCCGCGCAGACGATTGTCCGGCGCGATCGACAGCATCAATGTCACCAGCGCGCCGCAGCCGGAAGCGAGCACCACGCCGGTCAGCAGCAGCAGGGGCGCGCTGCCGTCGGAATGCACGGCGCCGCGCAGATCGCGCCGCGCCAGGAAATAGAGCAGGAAGGAAATCGCGATCGCGCCGCCGAAGGCAGCCACATCGACCAGCCAGCCGATCGAGAACAGCAGCATCGCTCCCAGCGCGCCGACTGCCGCCCCGCCCGACACGCCCAGCACATAAGGTTCGGCCAGGGGATTGCGGAGCAGCGCCTGCATCATCACGCCGGCCAATGCCAGCGTGGCACCGGTGACGAAGGCCGACAGCGCGCGGCTCAGTCGCAGTTCGACCAGCGTGGCGGCCATGGTCGAGGACGTGCCGTTTGCGAGTTCACGCAATGCGCCGACGATCTCCGACAACGGCAGCGCCACCGATCCCATGATGCAGGCAATGACCAGACTTGCCAGCGAAATCAGCGCCAACAAGCAAAGGACCGTCCACGCCCGTGCCGCGCTGCGAGGCGCGGCATACGTCATGCGATGCGTGGCGGCAGTCATGAGGTCAACTCCATGCGGATTTCTTTCCCGATAAAAATTCGCGCATGCATCGGCCTTGATAGAAGCGATGCATGCGCGTCCGTGGAACAGCCGCTATTTTACAAAGGACTACTTGAAGCCGTAGCGAATACCCACAAAGACGTTCGAACCCTGCGTCTGGTAACCGCGTGCGAATTCGTATTTCTTGTCCAGCGCATTGTTCCAGCGGCCGAACAATTGCCAGTCGTCATTCAGATCATAGCTGGCATGGAGGTTCAGCAATGCGTAGCCGCCCAATCTATCCTTGTGCTCGCTCTGGTCGTAACGATATCCGGAAAAAACAATGTCGGCGCCCGATTTGATCGCGCCCGCCGTGTGGCTGAAGCCAACCGTGCCATGGTATTTAGCGCGGCGCGCGATCAGCGTATCGGTCGTTTCATCACGCGGATCCTGGATATCAAGCGAACCGAACAGGCGATAGCTGCCGAATCTGCTGCCGGCTTCCAGCGATACGCCAGTCAGCAAGGCCCTATCGACGTTATAGGTGCACTGACCCGGAGCACCGTTGGCGCATGGCTCGGCTGCCAGCATGTCCGTCAACGCATTCCGGTAATAAACGGCACTGAAATGGGTTCGGCCGTTGTCATAGTGCACGCCAATTTCGGCATTCTTGCCCTTCTCCGGCTTCGCATCGGGATTGCCATAGGTAGGATTCCCGGAATACGCATAATAGAGATCGTTATAGGTCGGCGCGCGGAAGCTCGTCGCCACACTGCCGTTGACGCGCCAGTTCTGGTCGAAGCGGTACCCATAGCCGAGTCCGCCGGTCACCTTGGAGCCATAAACCGAACTATCGTCATAGCGCACGCTGGCACTGCCCTGGTGATTGCCACGATTGGCCTGATAGGCAAATGCGATGGAGTTGTTGTTCCGGCTCCGGTTCTGCAATGCCTGGGCAGTATTGAAGACACTCTCCTCGCGCCGTTCCAGCAATACCTGCAGCAAGTCCTTGCCGATGGAAATATCGTTCTGCCAGCTGAAATTGTCCTGCTTGGAATTATTCACACCCGGCGTGGCCGAGGAAAAACTCTGCTGGCGCGTATAGGATCGCGACACCTGGAACAAACTGATCCAGTTGTCCGACAAGCGATTGCGACTGTATGCCGAATAGACATCCACCTCATTGACCATGTAAGGCTTGAACACCGGGATACCGGAGTTATCGATGTCGGCACGGTTATAGCTATTGAGGAACATGGCGCCAATCTCGTGTCCCTGCGCCAGCTCCCAGGAGACCTGACCATTCAGACTGCGCTTGGTGTAACCATCCTTGTCCGGATCGTAGGAGGTTACGCTGCCGGTGGAGGGATTCACCACTCGTGCCGGACGCACCGAAAAACCATCCGCTTTCTCGTGCGACGCATTCAGGGAATAGCGAACGCGGTGATCGCCCTCGGTCGAACCGGAAATACCGGCACTGTATGCCTGCTCGCCATCGGAACCAGCCCCCGCCGAAAAAGTCAGTTGCGGTGCGCCATGACCTTTCTTGGTGAACACCTGTATCACGCCACCAACCGCATCCGCGCCATACAGGCTGCTCAATGGCCCCATCACGATTTCCACGCGTTCGATCTGCGACAACGGAACGGCAGACCACATTGCGGTACCAGACGTGGAAGAAACACTCCGCACACCATCAATCAGCAACAGAGTCTGCTTGCCATTGCCACCACGAATATAGACTTCGGTATCGGTACCGGGGCCACCGTTGCGCTTGATCTCGATACTGCGCTTGGTCTGCAGCAGGTCGGCAAGAGACGTCTGACCGGATTCGCGAATCTCCTCTGCAGTGATGACGATATGATCGGCAAGCACCTCACCCGCTTTCTGTGGTGTACGCGAAGCCGTCACCACCACGGCCTCTAGGGATTCCGGATGTGCAGCCTGAGCAAGGGCCGGCGTGGAAAAAATGGAAGAAACGGCCAGGGCAATGGCGAGCGGCGGAAACGCGCGAGCGGCGCTCCGTGAAACGGATACGGACATGATGACTTTTCGAGAAGATGCTTGCTCAGCCTACCTCCCCGCAGGCTGAATCCAAGGAAAGCGCGAACAGCGACCAGATAGGATCAAGGAGAGCGACGACCGAAACGGCAGGAGCGCGGACAAACCGGACTTGCAAGATCGCGTCGCGACACTCCCCGTTCGCGGCATTTCCACCTGTCCTGGCCGGTATCCGGGCTGACAAGCACAATCGTCCGGCCTTCCCATGAATAGACACAGTGGCGTGAGGAGACGATCTGTCACCGAAGTGGCGACGCTTGTTTACCGTTGCGGGGGCAGCACACGTTGGCTCGAGGCTTCGTGTTTCCCGTTTAACTGCGGCTATGGACATGGCCGCGGGCACCAGAACGGCGCAAGTTTAACGGACTATTCCACCCTGCCGCAACCAATGTGTTGCGCAGATGCGCATCACAGGATCAGAAGTCGAGTCTTGCCGATATACGCACGGACCGTCCCGCCTCAGGATAAATACCGCTGCGGCAAGCGCCAAAAGCTTGCGTGAAGTAATCCTTGTCAGTCAGGTTGGCACCAGTGATGGCAAATTCCCAGGGACCGAACTTCCGGGCATAACGTGCATCGACCACGGCGTGTGCCGGAATGCGCGCATCGCATGTATTCGAGAAATCCCCACCATAACGTTGCGTATCCACCCACTGCACGCCAAGATCAGCGTTCTGCCGATTATCAGGCAACCAGTATAGGCGCAACGTTGCCGTGTTCTTCGGCACGAGCACTACCCGATTACCCTTGTTGGGTCCCTCAGTGAATTTGGCAGACACATGCTGCAGTACGGCAGACAGCTTGAAGACATCGGCAAAACGCAGGCTGCCCTCCACTTCCAACCCCTTGCGCTCGGTTGAGTCGAGATTGACATTGGAAAACGCGTTGGCGTCATAAAGAATCTCGTTTTTCAATTTGTGCTGAAACAACCTGACATCCAGTTGTGTGGCATCAGTCGCACCGAACTTCACGCCAATCTCTCTATCCTGCGAGGTTTGCGGCAACAAAGGCGCGGACAGGAAGGCGTTGTCGTCGATATTCGGCATGCGATAACTGCGCCCTGCTTTTGCATAGGCCATCAGGTCCGATGCGAAAGCATATGATCCTTCCAGTGTCCACGCATTCAGCGAATGCTCTGCTTCATAGTTGGTCCCGAAAGGTATCGGATCGATTGTCTTTTGCTTGAACTTCTCATGCCTGCCGCCGACAGCAATTCTCGCCTTCTCGAAGCGCAGTTCGTCACGCAGATAAAACGCTGTCGAACGTTGCGTGAAATCATCATTCGCGTAGGAAGCATCCCTGACGCGATTGGAACGCGCGAAGTCCAGTCCTGCCACCAGTTCATTGGCGACATTTCCGAATGTACCGGTGTGCCGCACACGCGGCGAGAATTGCGTGACTGTGGTGTCGTATGTCGTGCGAGAGCCGAATTGGAAAAACTCCACGCTCTTGGTCCGCTGCGACAAATCGGCTGCCAGCAGCCATGCACCAAGCTGCGTCTGTCCAGAAAGCGTGTAGCGGTCCATGTCGAAGCTGCCGTATTCGTCAGGTGAATTGGTCTGCCGCAGATTTTCCCGATACTGCATTTCAGTCAACGCTCCTGGGAATCGCGCGTCCTGCCGACTGGAATCCACCCTGAAGCCGATGCGCGATCCCGCATCCGCCCATTGCAATCCACCGCTGAAATTATCCTGCCTCAGTTCGTTGTTCTGACGATAGTTGTCTGTCCGCAGCGATCCCAGATTTGCATCAAGGGAAAACTTGTCCCAACCCTGAGCCAGGGATGCCCGCAGTTCGCGATAGTCGAAACTGCCCGCTTCGGCAAACACGGAACCTCGCGTGCCGTTACGCAGCCCTTTTTTGGTCATGATGTTGATCGTGCCACCAGTAGCGCCGTCGCCGTACAACACACTGCTGCCACCGCGCACGATCTCGATGCGCTCGACGATCTCGATCGGGATCGAGGACATGATCGCGGTAACCTGCTCGTTGTCGGAAAGACGAATCCCATCCACCAGCACGACGATATTCTGATCGCTGAATGCACCGAATCCTCGCAGGTCGATCTGGTAGTCGGACGCGCCTGCCATGTTCTGCCGGCCATAGACACCTGCGATCTTCCGGATTGCCTCATTAACATTAGAAACGCCAGTCTGCCGGATCTGATCAGCAGTGATGACCGTCGCGCCGATTGCTGGCGAATCGCTTTCAAAGCGCGATTCGGACACAGTCACCGTGGAAAGCCTCTGACCGCTCTCGACCTGTGCAACTGCGGGAGAAGTCAGCATGAAAAGGAAGGAAGCAAGCGTGAGCGGCTTCATGGCAGCGACGCTGCAGTGGTGCGGAACGGATGTCATGATAATGTCTTAAAAAGAGCACGCACCCTGCTTCCCCGCAAGGTACGCCAACGGAAGAGCGCGACGGGATCAATTCGCTCGCTGCTTCCACCCGTTCTGGCCGGTATCCGGGCTGTCAAGCACAGTCGCCTTGCCTTCCCATGCGAACGCACAGTGGCGCGAGAGGCGACGTGTCACGAAACCGTGACGCTTGATGACCGTTGCGGGGGCAGCACACGCCAGCCTTGCGGCCTCGTGTTTCCCGTTTAACTGCGATCGTGGACACGATCGCGGGCACCAGAACGGCGCCATTGTACGTGCACGCGCAGATCGGCCGCAATGACCTGCGTTGGCAAACGCACACACGGCAACAATCGGCGACGCTCGCCGCAGGCCGCTGATCTATAATTCTCCCTCGCCCGCAAGCCCCGTCATCCATGTTCACACCCGCACAGCAACAATCCGTCGAAGCACAACTCGCCATCAGGGCCGGGCGTACACATCTGCTGGAACTCGATGGCGCACCGATCATCGTCAAGCAGCTCGAACCGCCGCTCAAGCACTGGGGTTATCCCGTGCTCGATACGCTGGCGGCAATACTCGGGCAGCCGATGCTGCGCGCCGTTCCGGCACCCGGCGGCACGGAGGCGCAAAAGATCGAAGTAATGCGATTGCAGAGCCTGAAGGCGGCGGGTGCATCAGTGCCGGAGATACTGCATGTCACGCCGAACTGGTTTGCCCTCTCCTTCCTCGGCGCGACCTCGCTCGATCACATGCTGCGCGAGCATGCAGACATCGGACAGCGTTACTGGGAAAGCGGGCTGAATGCCATTCTGGCCCTGCATCGCCTGGGGCAGACCGCCAGCCAGTGCTTTGCGCGCAACATGATCTGGCATGATGGCAAGGTCAGCTTCATCGACTTCGAGGACGATCCGACCAAGAGCATGCCTCTGTCCTCGGCACAGGCACGCGACTGGGTGCTGTACCTGCATTCGACCGCCTACATCCTGCAGATGTCGCCCGAGCACATCGCCACCATCTTCCTGCGCTACCTGCACAAGGACCAGCCCGCCGTGCTGCACGAAGTGCTGCGCGCGGCACGCACCTTCGGCTGGCTGCGCATCCTGCCAAGCAAACGCAAGCCATGGGGACGCGATGTGGTGGCGGCACAGGCAGCCGCCAATGCACTGCATCGTGTGGCAGTCGAAGCAAGGCGCGAACGCGCCATTTTCTGATACGTACCCGACACGAAGAAGACACGGACGCGCAGCAGCACGTCCGCTTCAGCAATCCACGATCAGCAGTTCGCCATAGCGAATCTTGTGCGGCTTCTGCGCCGCGTAGCGCGCCATCTCGGGCACCGACAAGCCATGTTCGCAGGCAGCCAGCAGACGGATGATGCCGGCATGGCAGACGACGATCGCGTGTTCGATCTGCATCCCCGACAATTCATCGCGAAAATCGCGCACGCGCTGCGCGACTTCGAGCACGCTTTCGCCACCGCCGGGCCGGTAACCGGCCATGTCGCTGGCCCAAGCATCGATATCGGGACGCGGAATATCGTCCCAGGCGCGCATTTCCCAGTCGCCGAAATGCATCTCGGCGAGGCGCTCGTCGCGCGTCGCGGTTTCGCAATCGAGTTCCTGCGCCAGACTGTCTGACAGATCGGTACAGCGCCGCAGAGGGCTGGAAAAAAGCCGCGCATGGCGCGGCAGGTGTGGCAGCAGCGCCGCCTTGACCGAGGCGATCTCTTCCTGCGCCACGGCAAGGTCGGTGCGTCCGTAACAGACCTTGGGGGGGACCGTGGGACGCGGATGGCGGATCAGGTAGAGATGCATGGCGGACCTCGTTCAACCTGAAAACGGTAGCTGGATGCGCGCGCCAATGGCGTCATCGGCGTGCCGGGCATGACATGACGACACGCGTTTCCAGGGTTAATAGGCAATGGCGGTCAGCACTCCCAGGTAGAACGCAAGCTCGGCGATCTGCTGCACGGCGCCCAGGCAGTCGCCAGTATAGCCGCCGATGCGGCGCCTGAACATTCTTGCCATCCAGAACATCGCCCCCGCCGCCAGCAGCACGCCGACCACGATGCCATCGAACGGAATCCAGCCCGATACCAGCACCAGCAACAGCGCCGGCACCACGGTGACGGCAGCGATGCCGAACTCGCGCGACGACATGCGTTCGGCAATCGGCTTGGACTTGCCTTCGTCCCTGACGTACGCCATGCGCCAGATCAGGCTCACGGCGCACAGGCGCGACAGCGGATGCGCGAGCACCAGCGCCGCCACCACGGTGGCCGGTGGTAGCGTCGCCAGCGTGGTCGCCTTCAGTCCCAGCATCAGCATGATGCCGATCGCGCCGTAGGCGCCGATGCGCGAATCCTTCATGATTTCCAGCACGCGCTCGGGCGTGCTGCCGCCGCCGAAACCGTCGCAGGTATCGGCAAAGCCGTCCTCGTGGAACGCGCCCGTCAGCAGCAGGCCGGCCACCATGGACAGCAGCACCGCCACCGCCTGCGGCCACAGCAGCGTGGCGAGGATATAGACCAGCGCCAGCAGCAGCCCGACCACCAGCCCCACTGCCGGGAAATAGCGCGCCGCCTGCGACAGCCAGCGCGGATCGTAGCCGACCCAGCGCGGCACGGGCAGGCGCGTGAAGAACTGCAGCGCAACGAAGAACAGCCGCAGCTCGTGCCTGACGCGCTCGCCCATGTCTTCTTCCTCGAACAGATCCGGTTCCATCATCCTGCTCCCGCCTATCCGGCACTTCGGTTGCTGACAGCGGCCGACTCGAAGGTCGCCATCTCGTTCAGGAAATTCACGGCGGCGTGCAACATCGGCAACGCCAGCACGCTGCCGGTGCCCTCGCCGAGACGCAAGCCCATCTGCAACAGCGGCTGTACGCCGAGTGCGTCGAGCAGCTGGCGATGTCCGTGCTCGTCCGAGCAATGCGCAAACACGCAATAGTCCAGAATCGCCGGCTGCAGCCGTGCCGCCACCAGCAAGGCGCTGGTGATGATGAAGCCGTCGATCACCAGCACCATCCTGCGCCGCGCTGCTTCCAGCATGGCACCGGTGATCATCGCGATCTCGAAGCCGCCGAAGGCGGCCAGCACCTCGAGCGGCGCGCGCGCGCCGGCATGCAACGCGACTGCGCGCTCGACCACCTGCTGCTTGTGCCGCACGCCATCCGCCGACAGGCCGGTGCCGGCACCGACGCAAGCCGCGGCAGGCAGGCCGGTCAGCGCATGCATGACGGCGGCCGCCGAGGTGGTGTTGGCGATGCCCATTTCGCCAAAGCCGATCACGTTGCCGGGCATCTCGGCGACAAGCGCCGCACCGTGCGCCATCGCCTGCGCGCACTGCGCCAGCGTCATGGCCGCCTCGCGCGCGAAGTTGCGCGTGCCGTGCGCGACCTTGCGATCGATCAGGCCCGCGCGCGCACCGAAGTCGTGGTTGACGCCGGCATCGACGATCCGCAGCGCGCAACCGTTCTGGCGCGCAAAGACGTTGATGGCTGCGCCGCCGGCCAGGAAGTTCTCGACCATCTGCCAGGTCACGCTCTGCGGATAGGCAGACACGCCCTCCTCGACCACACCGTGGTCGCCGGCGAATACCAGCAGCGCCGGTTCCACGATGCGCGGCTGCACGGTCTGCTGGATCAGGCCGATCCGGCGTGCGAGCGTTTCGAGCATGCCGAGGCTGCCCGGCGGCTTGGTCTTGCCGTCGATGGCTGCACGCAACGCATGGTCGAGCGCGGCATCGCCGGCGGCGGGAATGGGGGGGATGGTCATGCGTGACGCACAGCGAGCTGCACGGTCCTTTGAAAATCGTTGAATCGGAGGGAAGCCCGCAGCACTTGTCGCGAAGACAAGCGCGCGTGCGGAAAACCAGCAGCAGTGTATGCGCGGCGCTCGGGGGCGTCAAACGCGACCGTTGCGCCAAGGTCGCGGAACAGGCAAAAGTGTGGCGGCATTGGAAATGCACCGTGTGCCATGACTTTCCTGCCACGATATTTCACCATATTTAACAAGTGTTGCCAGCGTGCGGCATCTTGCCCGCCCGGCTATGCCACCCTCTCAAATCCGGCTATGATTGCCTGTAGACAACTTCAATAATCCGCCTGCATTGCTCAAATTATCGGCCGCGCCGCCGTTAACTTGAACATGGCATGCATGCGGCAGCAGACACGAATCAACAGGAAGGATGAACATGAGCGGCGATACGGACGAATTTGAAGCGTTGTTTGACGAGATTTCTGCCCAGCGCCTGCAACCATCCTCCCCTCCGGCGGCGCCATCGGCGGCCGTGAACGAAGTGCGTGCCGAAACAAGCGCCGCACCTGCTGTAGAAGAGGCGGAAGCGGCTGCCGAACAATCCGCCGCCGACAAACCCATGTACGAACGTCTGGGCGGCATCGTGCGCCTGCTGCATGACTCGCTGCGTGAACTCGGCTACGACCGTTCGCTGTCGGACGTGGCCTCCGAGATTTCCGATGCGCAGGGCCGTCTCGAATACGTCGCCACGCTGACCGAGCAGGCTGCCAACAAGGTCCTCAATACCATCGACGTGGGCATGCCGGAACAGGAAGCGCTGTCACGCGATGCAAAGCTCATGGACGAACGCTGGACGCAACTGTTCGAAGGCAAGCTCGGCGTCGACGAATTCAAGGCACTGGCCGGCGATTCGCACAGTTTTTCCGCGCGCGTGGCCGCCGCCAGCGAAGCCGAAAAGGCGCGTCTGCTCGACATCATGATGGCGCAGGATTTCCAGGACATCACCGGCCAGCTGATCAAGAAAATCGTCTCCATCACGCACAAGGTCGAGAGCGAACTCGCACAGCTGCTGCGCGACAACGCACCGCCGGAAGTGAAGGCAGCGCAGGCGCAGGCCGAACAGCAGAAGAAAGAGGCGCCAGTCGAGCTCATGAATGGTCCTGCCGCGCCGGCAGTCGCGATGGCGCAGGACGATGTCGATAGTCTGCTTGCCGATCTGGGGTTCTGATGGACGAGATGCTCAAAGAGTTTGTCGTCGAGGCGCTTGATCTCGCCACCAACGTCGAGGAGCATCTGCTCTCGCTCGAGCGCCATCCCGACGACCTGAATACCCTCAATGCCGTGTTCCGCTCCTTCCACACGATCAAGGGCGGCGCCGGTTTCATGAACCTGCCGGCCATGGTGTCGGCCTGCCACCTGACCGAGAACCTGTTCGACGCGCTGCGCACCGGCCAGGTGCCGGTAACGCCGACCGCAATCGAGGCCGCATTGCAGGCCAGCGGCTTCGTCGCCGATCAATTGCAGGAACTCGCCAACGGCGCGCCGCCCGAATCGCTGCCGGCCATGCCGGAATCGCTCGAAAGCATATTGACCACCGCCATCGAAGGTGGCGTTGCCGCCGCGCCGGCCAGCGCCGCAGTGTCCGCGTCAACTGCTGCAAGTGCGCCGGCAGCAGTCGATGATGGGGTGGACTGGGAAGCCCTGTATCTGGCCGTGGTCCCCGCCGGCACGGCCGTGGCATCGGCAGCGGCCACGCCCACCGCACCGCAGCCGGCTGCCGCGACTGCCCCGGCCTCTCCCGCCCCGGCCGCCAAGGCAGGCGGATGGGATGGCGTCGAACGCCGCGGCGGCGACAAGGCTGCCGCCGTGGTCAAGGAAGACAGCATCCGCGTCGATGCGGTCAAACTCGACACCCTGCTCGAGGTTGCAGGCGAATCGGTACAGGCCGCCAATCAGGCTGCCGTGCTGCTCGAAAAACTCGCGCAGTTCCCGGTCGAGGGACAAGCTGCCACGCTGATGGCAGCGCTGGCCGAAACGCTCAACCGCGCCTCGCGCTACTCGACCGAACTGCAGCGCGCCACGCTTTCCACGCGCATGCAGCCGGTCGGCAAACTGTTCCAGCGCTTCCCGCGCCTGGTACGCGAACTGGCCAAGGACCTCGGCAAGGACGTCGATCTGCAGATCGAAGGCGCCGAGACCGAAGTCGACCGCGTGGTCGTCGACAGTCTGTACGATCCGCTGGTCCACATGCTGCGCAACTCGCTCGATCACGGCATCGAGGACAACGAAACACGCGCGGCATCCGGCAAACCGGCAAAGTCCGTCATCCTGCTCAAGGCATGGCAGGAAGCCAGCAGCGTCATGATCGAAATCTCCGACGATGGCAAGGGCATGGACGCGCAAGCCTTGCGTGCCAAGGCGCTGGCCAAGGGCCTGATTTCGGAAAGTGCGGCGCAAACACAGGAAGAAATGCTGCAACTGGTGTTCCTGCCGGGCTTCTCGACCAAGGAAGTCGCCAACAGCGTGTCGGGCCGCGGCGTCGGCATGGACGTGGTGAAAACCGCCGTCGAAAAGCACCGCGGCGCCATCACCATCGATTCGCGTCTCGGCGTCGGCACGCGCTTCTCGATTCGCCTGCCGATCGAACTGTCGATCGTGCCGACCATGCTGGTCCGCAGCTCGGAGGCCGCGCTGGCGCTGCCGATGGCCGTGGTCGAGCGCGTGGTCGAACTGCCGGAAGAGTTCGAACAGGTCGGTGGCGCTCCGGTGCTGCGTGATCAGGGCCGGCCGCTGCCGGTGCGCTCGCTGGCGGGCGCGCTCGGCTACGAACTGGCTGCCGAACGCGTAGGCATCGTGATCTCCGCACCGCAGCCTTACATCCTCTCGGTCGGTGCAGTCGATGGCACGGCCGATCTGGTGATCAAGCCGATGACGGCCATGCATGTGGATGGCATTGCCGGTACCGCGCGCTCGGCCGAAGGCGAACTTGTACTCGTGGTCGGCCTGTCCTTCCTGCTCGAAGGCTGCAAGCCGACCGTCAAGGCGCAATCCGTCAAACTGGCAGCCTGAGCGCTTCTCCCCTTCCGCAAAACAAAACACCCTGATCGCTCAGGGTGTTTTTACATCCGCTTCTGCCAAAGAAGGCGTCAGTCGTCCTTGGCGCCGTCGATATTGAGTTCGTGGATCTTGCGCGTGATCGTATTGCGGCCTATGCCCAGGCGCACCGCCGCGTCGTTCTTGCGGCCATGCGTATGCTTGAGCGCCGTCTTGATCAGGATCGATTCGAACTGGCGACCCAGCACATCCATCACCTCCGGCTGACCGGCGGCCAGCAACGATGCCGCCTCGGCTTCCAGCAGCGCCGTCCAGTTAGACGGCTCGCCCTGCGGCGGCATGGCGAACGACGCCGGCGCAGACGACGCGATTGCCGCCGGCATGGCCTGACCGTCGCCGTCGAGCGGACTGTAGCTGACTGCCGGTACGGCCGGCGCGTTGCCGCTTGCCACCGGCGGCATGCCGGCGGCAAAGCCCTGTCCTTCCGTCAACTCCTGCGGCAGGTCCTTGGCCTCGACCGTCTGTCCTGGCGCCATGACGGTGATCCAGTTGCAGAGGTTCTCGAGCTGGCGCACGTTGCCCGGCAGTTCCAGGCTGCTCAGGAACTGCATCGCGCCGTCCGACATGCGCTTGACCTCGACGCCGAGCTGCTTGGCGCTCTGCGCGAGGAAATGGCGCGTCAGGATCGGGATGTCTTCGCGACGCTCGCGCAGGCTCGGCAGGCGCAGGCGGATCACGTTCAGGCGGTGATACAAGTCTTCGCGGAACAGGCCTTCGCGCACGCGCTGCTCGAGGTTCTGGTGCGTCGCCGCGATCACGCGCACATTGGCCTTGAGCGGCTGGTGGCCGCCGACGCGGTAGAAGTGGCCGTCCGACAGCACACGCAGCAGGCGCGTCTGCAGGTCGAACGGCATGTCGCCGATCTCGTCGAGGAACAGCGTGCCGCCCTCGGCCTGCTCGAAGCGGCCGCGCCGCGTCGCCTGCGCGCCAGTGAAGGCGCCGCGCTCATGGCCGAACAGTTCGGATTCCAGCAGGTCTTTCGGAATCGCCGCCGTGTTCAGCGCGATGAAGGGTTGCGAGGCGCGCGGACTGTGCTTGTGCAGCGCGCGTGCGACGAGCTCCTTGCCGGAACCCGATTCGCCGGTGATCAGCACCGTGACGTTGGATTGCGAGAGACGGCCGATGGCACGGAACACGTCCTGCATGGCCGGCGCCTGGCCGAGGATTTCCGGCGTGTCGGCCGATACGTGTTCGACACTGGTTTCACGCAGGCTTTCCTCGAGCGCGCGGCGAATAAGTTCGACCGCCTTGTCGATGTCGAACGGCTTGGCCAGGTATTCGAAGGCACCGCCCTGGAAGGCCGCGACGGCGGAATCGAGGTCCGAGAACGCGGTGATGATGATGACCGGCAGCCCCGGATGCTTGGCCTTGACCGCCTGCAGCAGCTCGAGACCCGACTCGCCCGGCATGCGGATGTCCGAGACCAGGACCTGCGGCGCGCCATCCTTCAGCGCCTCCATCGCGTCGCGCGCATTGGAGAAGCTCTTGGTCGCAAGATTTTCACGGGCCAGCGCCTTTTCGAGCACCCAGCGAATCGATTCGTCGTCGTCAACAATCCAGATTGGTTTCATATGCTTTTTCTAGTGTTCCGCATGAGGCGGCAATGCGCATGCATTGCCGAATTGTTTGTCCCTTCTCAAGGCAGCGGAATGAGGATTCGGAAATCCGTGTATCCCGGCCGGCTTTCGCATTCGATCACGCCCATGTGCTGCTGAACGAATGTCTGTGCCAGCGTCAAGCCCAGTCCGCTGCCCCCGTCCCTGCCGGAAACCAGCGGATAGAAAATACGATCACGGATGTCCGGTGGAATGCCGGGTCCGTTATCGATGATATGCAAATCTAATGCCAGCCGATAACGCACTTTCGCCAGCGTCACCTGACGGGCGATTCGCGTGCGTAATATCAGTTCTGCATCGCCATCCTTCATGCGCGGCGTCAGCACCTGCGCCGCGTTATGGGCAATGTTCAGCACGGCCTGGATCAGTTGTTCCTTGTCGCCGCGGAACTCCGGAATCGACAGGTCGTAATCGCGCCTGATTTTCAGGCCGTTCGGAAATTCGGAGGTGATCAGGCTGCGCACACGCTCGCAGACTTCATGGATATTCACGTCGCCGACGATGTGCGGCCGCCGGTGCGGCGCCAGCAGGCGGTCGACCAGCGTCTGCAGGCGATCGGCTTCCTTGATGATGACCTGGGTATATTCGCGCAGTTCCTTCAGATGACGCTCGGGCAGCTCGAGCTCGAGCAGCTGCGCCGCGCCGCGGATGCCGCCCAGCGGGTTCTTGATCTCGTGCGCGAGGTTGCGGATCAGCTCCTTGTTGGCCTGGCTCTGGTCCAGCAGGCGCTCCTCGCGATCGAGCTTCAGTTGTTGGAGGTTTTCGCGCAGTTCGATCAGAACCGGCATCTCCGGATTGTCGAGCGCGGTGACCACCACGTGTACCTGCAAGGGTTCGCGGCCCGGTCGCTCGAGCGTCAGTTCCTGGCGCTTGTCGGCAAACACATGCGCGAGCGCTTCGCGGAACATGTGCTCGAGTTCCTCGTTGCCGAGAAAGAGTTCGTGCAGGGTATGGTTGACCAGCGTCTTGCTCGACGATTCGAGCAGGTTTTCCGCCGCTGGATTGGCATAGAGAATGTAGCCGTCGGGGTTGAGCACCAGCACCGCGGATGCCAGCAGGTCGAGACCACCGAAGGAAGGCGTCAATTTTTTCACAGGACTCCATCAGAAAGGCCGCTCAAAAAAGAATGGCCGCAATCGCGGCCAGACTCAAGCAAACATCATACCGATGCAAAGCATCTTATTGGAGATTGCCCAGCTCGCGTTTCAGTGCTTCGATATTGCGTTCGGTACGCGCCACGTCGTCCTTGAGCGCGGCAGTCCGCTCCTGGTACTTCGCATAGTTGCGCTCGTCGCCACGCCGCTCGGGCTCGCCGTTGTTGTACTCGCTCTTCAGCGCGGTCAGCTTGTCCTGCTCCACCTTCATCTCGTCGAGCAGGATGCGCTTGCGGTCATTGTCGCGCGCCTTCTGTTCGGCGGTGTTCACACGCGGAAAATCCGCCGGCGAGGTCGCCGCCACGCGCGGCGCCGCGGGACGCGCCACCGGCGTCGGCGACACTACCGATACGCCCGACAGGTCGACGCGCTTGCAACGCGCGGTCGGGCCGGTATTCCGGTATTCGCGGCGCCCCTGCGCATCCACGCACAGGTAGACGTCGTTTTGCGCCGACGCCGGCACGACGATGGCAGCCAGAAGCAGGACCACAAGTTGCTGTTTCATACATAGCCGAGGAAAGCCTGGAGAATCCCTAGTTTATGTCAGGAAACAAGCGCATGACAAACGGCTTGCGTACGCCATGGCCATAAAAAAAGCGGGAAAAGCAACACGCTTTTCCCGCCTCCCTTACGACCGGTGAAACACCTGCGATTACAGCGAATAGTACATATCGTATTCGACCGGATGCGCGGTCATGCGGAAACGCGTGACTTCGTTCATCTTCAGTTCGATGTACGCATCGATCATCGCGTCGCTGAACACGCCGCCGCGGGTCAGGAACTCGCGGTCCTTGTCCAGGTGCTCCAGCGCTTCTTCCAGCGAGGCGCAGACGGTCGGGATCAGCTTGTCTTCTTCCGGCGGCAGGTGGTACAGATCCTTGGAGGCGGCTTCGCCCGGGTGGATCTTGTTCTGCACGCCGTCCAGACCGGCCATCAGCAGCGCGGCGAAGCACAGGTACGGGTTGGCCAGCGGGTCCGGGAAACGGGTTTCGATACGACGCGCCTTCGGATTAGGAACGTGCGGAATACGGATCGAAGCCGAACGGTTGCGCGACGAGTAGGCCAGCTTGACCGGTGCCTCGAAGCCGGGAACCAGACGCTTGTACGAGTTGGTGCCCGGGTTGGTGATCGCGTTCAGCGCCTTAGCGTGCTTGATGATGCCGCCGATGTAGTACAGCGCGAATTCCGACAGGCCGGCATAGCCGTCGCCTGCGAACAGGTTCTTGCCATCCTTCCAGACCGACTGGTGGACGTGCATGCCCGAGCCGTTGTCGCCAACGATCGGTTTCGGCATGAAGGTCGCGGTCTTGCCATAGGTGTGGGCGACGTTCCAGACCACGTATTTCAGGTTCTGGGTCCAGTCGGCGCGCTCGACCAGGGTCGAGAACTTGGTGCCGATTTCGTTCTGGCCGGCGCCGGCGACTTCGTGGTGATGCACTTCGACCGGGATGCCCAGCGATTCGAGGATCAGGCACATTTCCGAACGCATGTCCTGGAAGCTGTCGACCGGCGGAACCGGGAAATAGCCGCCCTTGACTGCCGGACGGTGGCCGGTGTTGCCGCCTTCGATCTTCTCGCCGGTGGACCACGATGCTTCCTCGGAATCGATCTTGACGAAGCAGCCATCCATGCCGATCTTCCAGCGGATGCCGTCGAAGATGAAGAATTCAGGCTCCGGACCGAAGTAGGCGGTGTCGCCCAGGCCCGACGATTTCAGGTAGGCTTCGGCACGCTTGGCGATCGAGCGCGGATCGCGGTCGTAGCCCTTGCCGTCCGACGGTTCGATCACGTCGCACTGCATGAACAGCGTGGTTTCTTCCATGAACGGATCGATGTGGGCGGTGTTCGGATCGGGCATCAGCAGCATGTCGGATGCTTCGATACCTTTCCAGCCGGCGATCGACGAACCATCGAAGGCATGGCCGGATTCGAACTTGTCCATGTCGAAATGCGAAACCGGCACCGTGACGTGCTGTTCCTTGCCACGTGTATCAGCGAAGCGAAAATCAACGAACTTCACTTCGTTGTCTTTCACCATCTTCAAGACCTCTGCGGCCGTCGTTGCCATGCGAATCTCCTAAATATGAGCGGGTAGTACAGGGAATTGTGTCGGTTGTGATCCGTGCGGTGTTCAATTGCGCTAACAGCGTGCGTCCATAACTCGCACGGGATAATAGCAGATTCCATGCCACCATTTGCAGCAGGGGACGGTCCATTTCGATCCATGTAAATCATTGAATTACAAGGGAAAGCACTGTTTTGGACAGGTGCTTATCAAAGCAATCACATTCCGAGATTCACCAACATTGTGCATTTATGTGTTTTCGCACAATTAACGTGCGCAAAATGGATGAAAGGCAATTTTCGCCCACTATTGGTGCATTAAAGATAGAGCAGGCACAAGGCGCCTACGGCCGTTGGCAAGGCCGCTCCGGCCAGCAGTCCCTGCACCGTCACTGCCCCGTTGCGAAAGCCTGCGCGCAGCAGCGCAAGACCGGCCGGATTCGGCGCGTTGGCGATCACCGTCAGGCCGCCGCCGGCAACCGCGCCAGCCATCAGCATGTACTTTGCACTGTCCGACATGCCTTCGATCAGCGACCCCAGATAGGTCAGCGCCGCGTTGTCGGTGATCGCCGTCAGGCCCAGTGCGCCGAAGAACAGCGCCGTCGGTTCCAGTCCCGCGACGATGGGCTGCAGCCACCATTGCTGCATCCCGCCGAGGATCACGAGTCCGGCGAGGAAGAAGCCGACCAGCAGCGCCTCCTTGAGGATCAGGGGTGCCTGGTGGCGGCTGTAGGCGCGCGTATAGCCAAGGAAGAACAGGAACAGCCCGATGAAGATGACCGGATGATGCGCGAACACCACCACGCCGGCCAGAAAAGCCAGATGGATCAGGCACACAATGCGCGGCACACCTTGCTCGGCAGCCGGCTGCGGCGCATCGCCGCCCAGGTGCCGGCGCAGCAGCAGGCTGACGCCCGTGGCATTGACGAGCACCGCGAGCGCTGCCTTCCAGCCGAAATGCGTGAACATGAAGGCGCTGTCCCAGTTCCACTTGGTCGCCACCATCAGCACCGGCGGCGCCGCGAACGAGGTCAGCGTGCCGCCGATGGAGACATTGACGAACAGCACGCCCAACGCGGCGTACTTCAGCCATTCGGGAATGCCGTCGCGGAACACCAGCGGTCCCAGCATCAGCGCCGCGAGCGTCATTGCCGCCGGCTCGGTGATCAGCGAGCCGATCAGCGGCACCAGCCCCAGGCACAGCCAGACACGCGCTACCGTGTCGTCGACCGGCAGTGCGCGCGCAATGGTCGCAACCAGCATTCTGACCACCGCCAGCACCGGGCGCGAGGCGGCGATCACCATGATGACGAACACGAACAGCGGCTCCGTGAAATGGCGCGACTCCGCGTAATCGAGCGCGGCATCGCCGCCGGCGATCAACGCCATCACGGCAATCAGCACGAAGGCCCAGAAACCGAAGACCACCTCGACCTCGCCCAGCAGATGCAGCAATCCCTCATGTCGCGGATAGCGATGGGCGAGTCGGGTGAAGAAGGAAGCGGTGAAGGTATGCAGCAGAGCGATGGCAAAAATGATGGCCGCAACAAGCTCGATCGTGGTCATGCCGTCCCCTGTGATGGTGGTCGGTCATTATAGCAAGCGCGCCTTGCCCGGCGGCATGTCACAATCGCTTCACGCGGGTTGAGTACACTGCCGTTTTGCCACCGTCTTTGTTACCGTGCCTGCGCCATGCGATCCGATCCCCAGCCTTCCTGCCGCCGCATTCTTCATGCGGTCGCCACCCTGCTTGCAGCCACGCTGTTCGTCGGCACGCCGGCTGGTGCGCAGTCCGCGTCGACTCCGGCACAAGCGGAAGAAATCACGGTCAAGATCATCGCCTTCAACGACCTGCATGGCCATCTCGACCCGCCGCAGCTCGCGATCCGCACCCAAGGGCCGGACGGCAGGAGCATGCGCGTACCGGCCGGTGGTGCGGCCTACCTGGCCGATGCCATCCGCACGCTCAAGCAGCACACTCCCTATCACGCGGTGGTCTCGGCCGGCGATCTGGTCGGCGCCTCGCCGCTGCTGTCGGCGCTGTTTCTCGATGAGCCTACCGTTCTTGCCGCCAACCTGTTCGGACTGGACTTCAACGCCGTCGGCAATCACGAATTCGACCGGGGCGCCGCCGAACTGCAGCGCCTGCAGGACGGCGGCTGCACGCAGCACATCAGCCGTCCGCCGTGCATACTGGATGGCCATTTCCAAGGTGCGCGCTTTGGCTTCCTCGCGGCCAATGTATTCCAACGCGATGGGTCCACCCTGTTCCCGGCGGCCGGCATCAAGGTCTTCGGCCCCGACGCGCGGCAAGTCAAGATCGGTTTCATCGGCGCGACGCTGAAGGGAACGCCCGCCATCGTCACGCCCGCCGGTGTCGCCGGCCTGCGCTTCGGCGACGAAGCGGACGCCATCAATGCGCAGATTCCTCAGTTGCGGGCGCAAGGCGTGCACGCCATCGTCGCCCTGATCCACCAGGGCGGCACCACGACCGGCCGACAGGATGCAGACCGTCAGTGTCTCGATCTGGAAGGCGAGATCGTACCCATCATCGAGCGACTCGATCCTGCGATCGACGTCGTCGTCTCCGGCCATACGCATCGCGCCTACCTGTGCGACTACCGCCGCGCCGACGGCAGCAACGTCCTGCTGACCAGCGCCGGCCAGTACGGCACGCTGCTGACCGAGATCGACCTGACGGTCGATACGCGCAACGGCACCGTCGTCGGCCGATCCGCGCGCAACGTGATCGTGCAGAGCGAACCCTTCACGGATGCCGACGGCGCTGCGGTCGGGCTGGCAGCAAGCCAGCCGCGCTTCGACAAGGACCCGGCGGTCGAGGCGCTGCTGCAACGTACCCGCATCGCCGCCGCGCCGCTCGCCGCGCGCCTATCCGGCCGCCTTGCCGCTGCCATCACGCGCAGACCGGCGGATTCGGGCGAGAACTCGCTCGGCAATCTCGTCGCCGATGCCCATCTCGCCGCCACGCATGCGGCCGACAAGGGCGGTGCGCAGATCGCCTTCATGAACCCGGGAGGCCTGCGTGCCGACCTGATCGTTCCCGTCGGCGGCGGCGACGTCGACTATGCCCAACTCTTCAAGGCGCAACCGTTCGGCAATCATCTGGTGGTCCTGCAGTTGACGGGCCGGCAGTTGAAGATGCTGCTCGAACAGCAGTTCGCCGGCCGCAACCGCGAACGTCCGCGCGTGCTGCTGCCTTCCGCCGGCTTCACCTATCGCTACGACCTGTCGCGCCCGGCCGGACAGCGCGTCTCCGCCATGCGCCTGCATGGCGCGGACATCGTCCCCGAGCGCACCTATCGCATCACCGTCAATAATTACCTGGCAGCGGGTGGCGACGGCTTCGGCCTGCTGCGCGGCCTCGCCCCGGTTGCCGAAGGCATGCCGGACGTGGACGCACTCGACGCCTATCTGCGCAGCCATTCGCCAGCCACACCATTGGCGCCGCCAGCCACCGATCGTATCCGGCGCGTGCATTAAGCGGCGCAGCAGGTCGCCGCCCTGCTTGCTCCTCTATAATCGATGCCAACATTCGCATCCCATACAGGAACACATGCCATGAGCAACGACATTCTCGACGCCGGCCGCGCACGCGGCCGTCACGACAACCTTCCCTATGCAGGCGCGCTGACGCCACAGGAAAGCCATGCGCTGCTGCTGGCCGATCCGCGCGTCAAGCTCATCGACGTACGCACCGATGCCGAACGCGACTGGATCGGCAAACCCGCCATCGCGCCCGAGCAGCAATTCGCCGTGCAGTGGAACCTCTATCCGGGCGGCGCCCGCAATCCCGATTTCCTGCAGCAGCTGGAACAGGTCGCCGGCAAGGACGATGTCTTGCTGTTCCTGTGCCGCGGCGCGGTGCGCTCCAAGGGCGCGGCAAAACTGGCGGCCGAGAACGGCTACGTCAACAGCTTCGACGTGCTCGAAGGATTCGAGGGCGGCAAGGATGCCAACGGCCATCGCAACAATGTCGACGGCTGGCGCAAGGCGGGTCTGCCGTGGATAGGTGCCTGAAGATCGCAATAGATCGCGCAGTGGCCCCGACGTCGTAAAGACGCGAGCCGCGCAATGAAAAAGGCAGACCGCGGTCTGCCTTTTTCATTTGCATTACCAGCCTAGTCGAGCTTGGCCGCGTGCTCGCGCGTCTCGTGGAAAACGATGTCGGGCCAGCGTTCCTGCGTCAGGCGCAGGTTGACGCCCGAGCTTGCCAGATAGGCGAGATTGCCGGCAGCGTCGTGCGCGAGGTTGTGGCCGGCCGACGACTTTTCGAACTCGGCCAGCTTCTTCTTGTCGTCGCACGAAATCCAGCGCGCGGTGCTGATGCTGGTGCCTTCGAACACCGCATCGACGCCGTACTCGTTCAGCAGGCGGCTTGCCACCACCTCGAACTGCAGCACGCCGACGCCGCCCAGCACGAGATCGCTGCTGTTGACCGGCTTGAAGACCTGGATCGCGCCCTCTTCGCCCAGTTGCTGCAGCCCCTTGTGCAGTTGCTTGATCTTGAGCGGATTGCGGATGCGCACCGAGCGGAAGAATTCCGGCGCGAAGTACGGAATGCCCGTGAACTGCAGCAGTTCGCCTTCGGAGAAGCTGTCGCCGATCTGCATGTTGCCGTGGTTGGGCAGGCCGATGATGTCGCCAGCGTAGGCTTCCTCGACCTGCTCGCGGCTCGATGCCATGAAGGTGACGACACTCGACACCTTGATCTCGCGGTTCAGGCGCAGGTGCTTGACCTTCATGCCGCGCTCGAAGCGTCCCGAACATACGCGCAGGAAGGCGATGCGGTCGCGGTGCGCCGGGTCCATGTTGGCCTGGATCTTGAAGACGAAGCCGGAGAACGGTTTTTCGGTCGGCTGCACGGCGCGCACGGTCGCATCGCGCTCGCGCGGCGGCTGCGCCCAGTCGAGCAGCGCGTTGAGAATTTCGCGCACGCCGAAGTTGTTGATGGCGGAACCGAAAAATACCGGCGTGCGCGTGCCGGCGAGGAAGGCATCCAGGTCGAACGGATGCGAGGCGCCGTGCACCAGTTCGACTTCCATCTTGAGCTGCTCGATCTCGAGCGGGAACATCTCGGCCAGCTTGGGATTGTCGATGCCCTTGACGATCTCGAAGGTCTGGTCGGCCTTCTCGTTACCGGGTGCGAACAGCATGATCTCGTCGCGCAGCAGGTGATAGACGCCGCGGAAATTCTTGCCCATGCCGATCGGCCACGTCACCGGCGCGCACTCGATCTTGAGCACCGACTCCACTTCGTCGAGCAGTTCCAGCGGATCGCGTGTCTCGCGGTCCAGCTTGTTCATGAAGGTGACGATGGGCGTGTTGCGCATGCGGCACACGTTCAACAGCTTGATGGTCTGTTCTTCCACGCCCTTGGCGGCATCGATCACCATCAGCGCCGAGTCGACCGCGGTCAGCACGCGATAGGTATCCTCGGAAAAATCCTGGTGGCCCGGCGTGTCGAGCAGATTGACCACGTGATCGCGATACTCGAACTGCATGACCGAGCTGGCGACCGAGATGCCGCGCTGCTTCTCGATGTCCATCCAGTCGGAGGTCGCATGGCGGCCGCTCTTGCGGCCCTTGACGGTACCGGCGAGCTGGATCGCGCCCGAGAACAGCAGCAGTTTTTCGGTCAGCGTGGTCTTGCCGGCATCCGGGTGGGAAATGATGCCGAAGGTGCGGCGGCGCGCGACTTCCTTGGCGATCAGTTCGGCAGAAACACTGCGCGGTTCGGCTGTCTGGTCAAGGTCGTCAGAAACGGGAGTATCGGGCGCGGAAGACATGAAATAGCCCTGGAAAAAGGCCACAAGTCTACCGATTCCAACGCCGGAAGTCTAATGCTGTGAATGCCGACGCATGGCTTGAAGAAAAACTGCAGTGAAGAATGGGAAAGTGACAAGAACCGCTTACCGTTTGACTTTCAGCAAGCCGGCCGCCTCAAGGCGCTTCCAGACCGCGTCCTTTTCCTCGTCGGTATAGATGATCCAGTTCAACACTTCGTCCCAGGTGCGGCCGCAACCCTTGCAGACTTCATCGCCATGCGACGTCGAGCAATAGCCCGCACAAGGAGAATCGGGACGCAGGGTCGAATTGCGCGCGGCATCGGAGGGTTGATCTTTGCTGCTCATGTCTGGAGGAAAAACGTAAAACGACGGTTCATTGTAATACCTGGGCGCCGCGAGCGCCGAGCCAATGCCGTTCAGTTCTGCTGGATGATGAAATCAGTCAGCAAGACATCCTCCGCCGCCTGTGTGCCGAGCACGAGATTGACGGAGTCGCGCATGGCTTCCTGTACATACGCCACCCCATCGGCCTGACGCGCGCGGGCCGAATCGAGATTGGCCAGCGTGGATTGCAGGGCAAAATCGATCTGCTGCTGGCGCTCGTCGATCACCGAGGCATTGGCGCTGCGACTCTGCACGGAAACCGTGGCGCGCAGCGAATAGTCGCTGCTGCGCACCACGATCGGACCGAAATTCGTATAGGCGACACCCGCCGCAGCACGTGCCTGGTATTTGAAGAACATCCACGCCGAAAAAGCACAGATGAGCGCGATCACCAGCGCCAGCAGGATATAGGCGATCGTGTTGTCCGACTGGGCGGTTTTGTAGCGCGACTTGGTGGCCATGGGAAATGGAAAGAACGACAACCGCAGCAGTGTAACCGATCCCGCCGCTCCATCATCCGAACAGCGTTCAGCCTTGTCCTACTCGGCAACCCTGACCGCAACCTTGCCGTCGCGTTCGAGCCTGTCCTCGATTTCACCAATCTGTGCTGCCAGCGAATTGCCGGTCTGATCGACGACGGCGACAATGCTCGCGTCCAGTCTGTCCAGGCGCGCGAGCAACGCGGTCCGCGCCTCGCTTTCCTGCAAGCTTTTTCCCTGCAGTTCGCCCTCGATGAAGCGCCGCAACTCGGTGAACCGCGATGCTTCCGCCTGATCGGCCAACTCACGGTTGGCCTGCAGTTCGCGCGCATGGCGACGCGCTTCCAGCAGTACCGAGCTTTGCAGATAGATGATGAAGGTCAGGAAGAACGCCGTCAGCACGGCCGTCAAGCCCAGCATCACCATGCCCAGCGGCGCATGGATGGTAGTCACGCCCAGCCAGAGGTCGGTCGGCGTAGTGAATGTCTCCCAGTTGAATGCGGCCAGTGCACCGATGGCAGCCAGGATCAGGACAAAAATAATGGTTCGGATCTGCATGCTGTGCCCCCTTCGCGATGTACGAGCGTATTGCCGGGATGGCGGACCGCTCCTCGAACGTTTTCTGTCAGACAACCATTGTGCCCATTTCTATCCCGGGACATTGTTCGGCACCGTACAACGGTAGCCGAGTCAATTTGACAATATCCGCAAAAATTCCTTTTTTTGATGATCCCTTCATGTAACATTCCTTGTGGCATTACCGCAGAACAATATTTATATAAACGGAGCGATACCCATGAAATTCAGATCCTTGGCAGCGGCATTGATGCTGACAATCGGCGCGGGAGCGGCGTCGGCACAGGAAATGATCCTGGTAGCAGTCAACGAAGGCGTGACATATCAGGAAGGCGGCCCTGCCAGCGAACGCTACAAGCCTTTGCTGCAACTGCTGTCCAAGGAATTGAAGCAGAACGTCAAGCTGCAGGCGGTGGACAAATACGCCGCGCTCGAAAAGGGGCTGGCCGAAGGCAAGTACGATCTCGCCTTCATCCATCCGGCGCATATCGGCCTGCAGGCCGTCAAGAAGGATGGCTACGAAGGCCTGGTGACGGCCAAGGGGTTTACAGACTACCGCGCGCGCGTGATGGTGCCGGCCAATTCGCCGCTGAAGTCGCTGCAGGACTTGCGCGGCAAGAAGATCGGCGTGCCCTCGCTGGAATCAATCACCACCGTGATGTTTACCGCCAACCTGCGCGAACTGAATTTCCAGCAGCCGGAAAAGAGCTTTACCGCCACCCGCTACCAGGATGCCGTGCCGTTCATGATCGACAACGGCTTCGTTGATGCCGGCGTGACCGGTTCCGCCGCCGTGGCCAAGGCCTGGACCGAAAAAGGCGGACGCATCCTCGGCGAAACCAAGCCAGTGCCGATCAAGCAATTCATCGCCTCGCGCAAACTGAGCGATGCCGACCGCGAAAAAGTACGCAAAACTCTGCTGGAACTCTCCGAAACCGAATCCGGCAAGGCCATCCTGCAGAAAATCGGCATGAGCGGCTTCCTCCCGTGGAACGACAACGTGATGCAGGAAGCCACGAAGCGTCTCGGCTTGTAACCCGGACAAGCCACCTTGATCAAGCCGCACCACCGTGCGGCTTTTTTACGACTGGTGCCGTCGGGCATTCTTGTCAGTTGATCCAGACGAAAATCCAACACTGCCTTTTGCATCCGTGACTTTCGGGCGCGGTCCTGCTATGCTGTGTTTTCATACAGTATTATCTTTTCGGTCGGGCCGCGCTCTTCACAGTTTCAACTGCGGTCCGACCTTTCTCTTCCTTTTCTTTTTTCTGCGCCCGGTATTGCTGTCCCTCCGTTCCGGTGCGTCCTGTGCTTGCCTATCTTCCGGTTTTCCCTCAAAGTAGCGCCCTGTCGTATTCGCTCGGGGTCCTGCGCACATCTGCGCGGGTGAGAGATACCCGTTGAACCTGATTGAGATAATCCTCGCGCAGGAAAGCACGTCGTCCCCGCCACCGTCATGGCGCCGAAGCAGCTGACCTGCCATGCATTGAAAGTCGATGATGGCCCTACCAGAAGCTGCCCCGGCAGCCAGTTCCGCACACCCTTCCCAGTTCAGTCCGCAGTTCATTCCAATTCCAGCCAACGACCGCGTGTTCTCGTTCCGCGACCATGCCGCGCTCTGGTTCAGCCTTGGCGTCGGCCTGCTGGTGATCCAGATCGGCGCCTTTCTCGGCACCGCGCTCGGCACGCAGACCGCGCTGTTCGCCATCGTGGTCGGCTCCGTGCTCGGCGCGGCGCTGCTGGCGCTGGTCGCCTACATCGGCTACCAGCGCGGCCTGTCGAGCCCGGTCCTGATGTGCCAGACGCTCGGCACCTCGTTCGCACGGCTGCCGGTAGTACTCAACGTGGTGCAATTGATCGGCTGGAGCGCCTTCGAACTGGTCGTCATGCGCGACGGCACCACCGCGCTGGTCAAGGACATCACCGGCATCGACGCGGTCTGGCTGCCGTACGTGGCGGCGCTGTTCTGGGGGCTGCTGCTGATCGGCCTCGCGACAGGTTCCATGATCGGACTGGTGCGCTGGTTCGTCGGCCGCTTCGGCCTGCCGCTGGTGATCCTGTCGCTGATATGGCTGACCTGGCAGTTCGGCGCCAAGGCACAGGCGCAGGGCTGGGATGCGATCTGGAACCGCGCCGGCGACGGCTCCATGAGCACGCTGGCCGGCATCGATCTCGTGATGGCGATGCCGGTGTCGTGGCTGCCGCTGGTGGCAGACTTCGCACGCTACGGCAAGGCCGGCGCATCGACCTTCCGCGGCACCTGGCTCGGTTTTGCGATCGCCAATATCTGGTGCCACGCGCTCGGCGTGCTGGTGGTCAGCACCACCGACGTCGGCGCCGACCTGATGGCGGCGCTGCTGCTGGCGCAGGGCGGCCTGATCGCGCTCGGCCTGATCCTGATCGACGAGATGGACAATGCCTACGGCGACATCTATTCGGGTTCGGTGGCGCTCAACTTTCTGCACGGCAGACGCTCGATCCGCTTCTGGGGCATCGCGCTGGCGACGCTGGCGACCGGCTGCGCGCTGTTCCTGCCGATGCATGGCATCGAACCCTTCCTGCTGATGCTGAGCTCGGTGTTCGTGCCGCTGTTCGGCGTGGTGGTGTCGCAGCTGGCGCTGCAGGGCGCGGCCACCAGCCGTCGCGTCAATCCGGTGCCGGTGGCGATCTGGATCGTCGGCATCGTCGCCTTCCATGCCTGCCCTGCGATCTGGCCGCAGGTCGGCTCGGCAATCCCGGCGCTGCTGATCACGCTGATCCTGGGCACGCTGTATCGCGTCACGCGCACGCCGACATTACAGGCGGCCTGATCCGCCGGAGACGATAAAAAAAGCCGATGCAGTTGCATCGGCTTTTTTCATTCGGCGCTGGCCGGCGGTCGTTCCCATCCGCCACCGAGCGCCTTGAACAGATCGGTGGTGCCGGTCAATCGCGACAGCCGCTGCTGCGCCAGCGAATCCTCGGCAGAGAACAGCGTGCGCTGCGCGTCGAGCAGGCTGTTGAGGTCGTCGGCGCCCTCGCGGTAGCGCAGTTCCGACAGGCGCAACGCACGCTGCGCCTCGGCGCGGATTTCAGTCTGCGAACGTTCCTGCTCGCGATTGCGCGTGGTATTGCCGAGCGCATCCTCGACTTCCTTCAAGGCCGTGTAGATCGTGCTGCGGTAGCTTTCGACCAGTTGCCGCCGCGACGACTCGCTGCTTTCGACCTGCAGCCGCAGGCGGTTGCCGTCGAACAGCGTCTGCACGATGGAAGCGGCGATACCGATGCTGTAGGTCGGGCTGCCGAGATTGAGCAGCGCCGAGCTCGATGCGCCGGCCGCGCCGCTCAGGGAAATCGTCGGCAGCAGGGCCGCGCGTGCCGCCGCCACGTTGGCATCGGCCGCGTACAGGGTGGCTTCGGCGCTCGCAATGTCGGGGCGCCGCGTGATGAGCGTCGATGGCAGGTTCGGCGCCACCTCGGGCACTGCCAGTCCTTCGATTCCCTGCGCCGCGACCTGCAGCGACTGCGGCGGCCGTCCGAGCAGGATCGCGAGCGCGGTCACCGTCTGCCGTTCCTGCGTCTGCAGCGGCAGGATGGTGGCGCGCTGGGCCAGCACCGTGCTGCGCTGGCGGCTGACGTCGAGCGCGGAAGCCGAACCATAGCGGTAGCGCGCCTCGACGATGGCGAACAGCTTCTCCGCAATCGCCAGGTTCTGCTCGGCGATCTTCAGCCTAGTGCGCAGCGCCAGCGTCTGGAAGTAGGCATTGGCAACGCCGGTGGTCAGCGTGGTGCGCGCCGTTTCCAGATCAAAGCGGGTGGCATCGAGCGAGGCATTGGCACTGGCCGCGGTGGCCGCCACGCGGCCCCAGACGTCGACTTCGTAATTGACCTGCAGCGAGGCGCCCGACGATTCGCTCTTGGCCCAGCCGCCGACGGTGGCGGTGCCCGACTTGACGCGGCCGGTGCCGGTATCGGCGCTGACGGTCAACAGCGGGAACAGCGAGGCGCCGGCACTGCGCGCGGTGATCTCGGCCTGCGTGACGCGCTCCGCCGCAATCAGCAATGTGGGATTGGTGGCCTGCGCATCCTCGATCAGCGCGCTCAGTTCTTCCGACTGGAAGCCGCGCCACCAGTCACGCTGCAGCGCGGCGTTGCCGGATGAGGCTTCCATCCAGGTTTGCGGTAGCGCGACGTCGGGACGTGTGGCCTCGATGTGACCGGCGCAGGCAGACAGGGCAAGCACCGTCGCCAATGCCAGCGCAAGGCGGGTCGGACGAAAAATTTTTTGCATGTTCATGTTGTTTACTCCGCCGCCAGCGCAACCACCGGGTCGAGCTGTGCGGCCTTCTTCGCCGGCAGATAGCCGAATACGAGACCTGTCATGAAGGCGCAGCCAAACGCCAGCAGCACCGGCATCAGCGAATACTTGATCGGCGTACCGAAGGCGCCGATCACACCGGCTGTCGCCAGCCCGATGATCACGCCGATGGCGCCGCCGATGGCCGACACCACCATCGCCTCGATCAGGAACTGCTGCATGATGTTGCGCTCGCGCGCACCGGTCGCCATGCGGATGCCGATCTCGCGCGTGCGTTCGGTGACCGACACCAGCATGATGTTCATGACGCCGATGCCGCCGACCAGCAGCGAAATCGCCGCGATCGAGCCGAGCAGAATGGTCAGCGTGTTCTGCGTCTGCTCCATCGCTTCCATCAGCGACGCCATGTTGCGGATCTGGTAGTCGACCGTGCCGTGGCGCTCGAGCAGCAGCTTATCGACCGCATCCTGCGTCTCGTCGATGTGCGCCGTGTCTTCCACCGCCACTGTCACGTTGCGCAGGTAGCGCTGGCCCGACAGACGCAGACTGCTGGTCGAGTACGGCACGAAGATGATGTCGTCCTGGTCCGAACCCATCGGCGAGGCGCCCTTGTCGGACATCACGCCAACCACCTGAAACAGCAGGTTGTTGATGAGGATGAACTGGCCGATCGGATTCTGCTGGCCGAACAGCGCATTGGCGGTCGTCCTGCCCAGCACCGCGACCGCCGCGTAGCTGTCCTCGTCCTCCTCGCTGAAGAAGGTGCCAAGCGCCGGCTGCCACTGGCGCGCCAGCGGGAACTTGGCCGAGGTGCCGTTGACGCTGGTCGAGGTATCGGCATCGCCGAAGCGCGCGGTCACGCTGCTGTTCTGCTCGGGAATCGCCGCCAGCACGTTGGGCAGTTCGTTGATCGCCTTGACGTCGTCGACCACCAGCGTCGCGGTACTGCTGAAGCCGCGCTGGTTGGGCGCGCCCGGCCGCACCAGCAGCAGGTTGGAGCCCATCGAACTGATGCGCTCGACCACCATCGCCTTGGCACCGTCGCCGATCGCCAGCATCGCGATCACGGAGGCCACGCCGATCACGATGCCGAGCAGCGTCAGCACCGAGCGGAACAGGTTGGCGCGCAGCGAGCGCATCGCCATCTTGGCCGCTTCCAGCACGTCGGCGATGCGCGAACCCTCACGCGGCACGATCGGCCGCTTGAAGGTCTGCTGCGTCTGCGACACCGGCGCCGGTCCCGGATCGGACAGGATATTGCCGTCGCGGATTTCGATCAGGCGGTGCGCATGCTCGGCCACCTCCTTGGCGTGCGTGATCAGCAGCACGGTATGGCCGCGCTCGGACAGGTCCGCCAGCAGCTTCATGACGTCCTGCCCGCTCTTGCTGTCGAGCGCGCCGGTCGGTTCGTCGGCGAGGATGATGCGGCCGCCGTTCATCAGCGCGCGCGAGATCGATACGCGCTGCTGCTGACCGCCGGACAACTGGTTGGGACGATGATGCGAGCGCTCCGCCAGGCCCAGTTCGCTCAGCAGTTCCTGCGCGCGCTCGTGCCGTTCGGCCGGCGGCAGGCCGGCGTACATGGCGGGCACCTCGACGTTCTCGGACGCGCTGGCCGAAGCGATCAGGTTGTAGCTCTGGAACACGAAACCGAAATCGTCGCGCCGCAGCAGCGCCAGTTCGTCGCGGCTGAAGCCGGATACGTCGCGTCCCATGAACAGATACTGTCCTTTGGTCGGACGATCGAGGCAGCCGAGGATATTCATCAGCGTCGATTTGCCGGAACCGGAAGCACCCATGATGGCGACGAATTCGCCCTCATAAATCTTGAGGTCGATGCCATGCAGCACCTCGACCTCGAGGCCGCCATTGCGGTAAGTCTTGGTGACGCCGCGCAGCTCGATCAGCGGCTGCTGGTCGGCCGAACGGCCGCCGTCGATCGGCACCATGCTTTGCTGTTCGCTCATCAACGGCTCCGCATCGGCGTACCGCCCATGCCCGGCGGCATGCCAGCCACGCCGGACGGACGGCTGCTGTCCTGCTGCGCCTGCTTGAAGCCGGTGATGACGCGATCGCCTTCCTTCAGGCCGCTCAATACCTGCATCTGCACACGCGTGGTCACGCCAAGTTCGATGGTACGCGTCTCGATGTTGTTGTCGCCGTCAACCACGCGCACGGTGCCGGTCTTGTTCTGCGCCTGCTGGTTGGCACCGGGCAGGCCGCTGCTGTCGGGTTGTGCATCCTCACTTGCTGCCCCGGCGGTCTTGTCGTCCACGGCCGGCGCAGCGGTGGCAGCAGCCGGCGCTGCACCCTTTTCCGTACCACTGCCATTACCTTCACCCCGTTCGCGCTGGCGGCGTTCGCGCATGGCAGCCCTTTCCTCGGGCGACATCTTCTCGAAGGCCGCGCGGCGCTGTTCGGGCGTCATGTTGGCAAAGTTGTTGCCTGCCGACGCGCCGACCGTACCCGTACCAGCGGCTCCCGCAGCACGGCTGCCGCCGCGTGTCAGCGTCACGGCGGCGGTCGGCACCAGCAGCGCGTCCTTGGCCGACGAGGCAATGAAGAACACCTGTGTCGTCATGTTCGGCAGCAGCGCCTGATTGCGGTTTGGCACGTCGAACAGCGCGTTGTACAGCACCACATTGTTGGTGACGGTCGGCGTCGGCTCGAGCTTGCGCAGCTTGCCGTACCAGCGGCGCCCCTGGCTGCCGAGCGTGGTGAAATAGACTTCCATGTCCTTGCGCAGCTTGCCGACCTCGGCCTCCGACACCTGGGTCTGCACCGTCATGGTCGAGAGGTCGGCAACGCGCAGGATGGTCGGCGCCGACTGATTGGCGTTCAGGGTCTGGCCCTGGCGCGCCGTTACCGAGACCACGGTACCGGACATCGGCGCATAGATCTTGGCGTAGTTGAGATTGGCTTCGTCGGCACGCAGAGACGACTCGGTCTGCTCGATCTGTGCCTGGATGGCTTCGATCTGCGCACGCGCCGAACGCAGCGTGGTTTCTGCCGTCTGCAGCGATTCGCGCGTGGTCGCGTCCTCGGCAAACAGGTTCTTCTGGCGCGTATATTGGATTTCTGCCAGCGCCAGCTGGGCTTCCTGATTCTTCTTGGAAGCGATCTGGTTGCGCAGGCCGGCGCGGCGCGCATCCACGGTCGCACGCAACACGGTCGGATCGATCTCGGCCAGCAGGTCGCCTTCCTTGACCACCGAGCCGATCTCCACGTGCAGCTTCTTCAACTGACCCGACACCTGCGCACCGACATCGACGTATTCGAGCGGCTGCACGGTACCGGTCGCCGTCACCAGGTCCTCGATGTCGCCGCGCTCGATGGCGGTCACCTGGTACTGGTTCAACGCGTTCTTCTTCGCATTGATCTTCTGCCAGCCCCAGTAGCCGCCGAGCGCAAGCAGCACGATCAGTGCGCCGGTCAGGGTATAGCGGTTGAGCACCCGCTGGCGCAGGCTGCGCGCTGGCGATGGTTTCGACGATGGATTCTTTGGCTGGGACATGATGGATCGGGAAGGCAGCGTTATCGTTCGGACAGTGAAACGTCAGGTTTGTTGCGGCATGCGGCGGTTTCCGCGCGCCATCAACGATAGCCAGAGGTTAAGGCATGAGCAAGCATATCCATGCGTCGCGCAGGTAAAGAATTGTGAAGACGGACAGCCAATCGGACGGCCCGTCTATCCGCGCTGCGGCAAACACCGGACGCAAAAACGACGACGCCGGAAATCGCATGATCTCCGGCGTCGTCGTTCATTTCGCCATGCGCGCATGGCAGATGGATCAGCGCTCCACGAAGGCGCGTTCGATCACGTAGTCGCCCGGCTGGCCAATGCCCGGCGAGACTTCAAAGCCGAGCTTGTCGAGTTCGGCCGAGGTGTCCTTCAGCATTTCAGGGCTGCCGCAGATCATGGCGCGGTCGGTCAGCGGGTCCATCTGCGGGATGCCCAGCGTTTCGCACATCAGGCCGCTCGAGATGGCGGTGGTGATGCGGCCCTTGTTGGCGAATTCCTCGCGCGTGACGGTCGGGTAGTAGAGCAGCTTCTCGGCGATTTCCTCACCCAGGCCTTCGATCTCCAGCAGTTCCTTGCCGATGTAGTCGCGATAGGCGAGTTCGCTGACCAGACGCACGCCGTGCACCAGGATCACCTGCTCGAAGCGCTCGTAGGTTTCCGGATCGCGGATGATGCTCATGAACGGCGCGAGGCCGGTGCCGCTGCCGAACAGGAACAGACGCTTGGCCGGCAGCAGGTCGGAGATCACCAGCGTGCCGGTCGGCTTGCGGCCGACCAGCAGTTCGTCGCCGACCTTGAGGTTCTGCAGATGCTTGGTCAGGGCGCCGTCCTGCACCTTGATCGAGAGGAATTCCAGATGTTCTTCCCACGACGGGCTGGCAATACTGTAGGCGCGCAGCAGCGGTTTGTCGTTGATGGTCAGACCGATCATGACGAAATGGCCGCTTTCGAAGCGGAAGCTCGGTTCGCGCGTGGTGGTGAAGGAGAAAAGCGTGTCGTTCCAGTGGTGGACGGACAGAATACGAACGGTGTCAAAAGCAGCCATAAAATCAAAGCATCCTAATATCGAAATCGAGCGCCCGGCTCGGCAAATGCGGCAAGGCCCGCACAATCGTGCGAACCGAGCCCTTGCGGACAAGAGCGCTATTTTAACAGTGGGGGATCAGGCAACTACAGGCGTCGAACCGGTCTGACTTGCAGCAGAAAGGGATGGTGCCAACCCAATCGGAATCATTTGAGAACGGTTCTCATTATATCGCCCGCCTTCCCTTCAGGCAACCGGCCGCCGTGCAGCATACAGAAGAACCGGTCAACGCTGCGGATTGAATGGTTATTTCCTTATAACCAGACATGCGGTTTCCATCACTGCCGTGCCCTGCCGCCCAAAGAAAAAAGCAGACGCGCCGGTCTGCTTTTCTCGTTCTCCTGCCGTGCTTACTTCGCGGTTGCGGCTGCCGCAGCGGCGGCGGCATCGGCCTTCTTGATCGACGGTTCGACCGTCGCGATATCCTCGTTCTGCACGATCTTGACGATCTTGCCATTGGCAATGTCGTCGCAGACCTCGGTCAGCAGGCGAATCCCGAGCGGCGCCAGATCGCGCTTCCAGAGCAGTTCCGGGGTGTCGCCGGGCAGCACGAACACGTGCTCCTGCGCCGCGATCGGGCCACCATCCATGACTTCGTCGAGCCAATAGACGCTGCCGCCGGCGACCTTGTCGCCCATGCGGATGGTCCAGATGATGGCGTCCTTGCCACGATGCAGCGGCAGCAGCGACGGGTGATAGCCGATTGCGCCGTAAGTGGTGCGGTTGCGGGTGGGTTCGCGTACGAAATCGTGCGAGTGCGCGGTGACGATCAGATCGACGCCGTCGGGAATGGTGTTTTCATTGAGCAGGCCGGATTTCATCCACTTGACACCGGCCGCCTCGGCCACCGCCTTCAGACGATCAGGGCCACCATCACCGCTGAGTTCGGGCGACGATACGCCAACCATGTTGTGACCTGCCGCCAGCAGGGCCGAGAAAACCTCTGCACCGAAGTGCTTTTGTCCACAGATATAGATGTTCACGTAATGATGGCGATTCGAACGATCGCTGTTGTTGTCGGTTGATATTCAGGCGCACTGCGAAGCTCGCACCGGCCGGCTCTCGCCATGCCAGCGAGCGCACACAAGGCACGCGCCCGGCTGCATGACGACCCAGCATTGTAGTACAGGACGCGGTGGGCGCCAAAATGCCGCCCTGCCCCCTGCTATTCGCCGACGCTGCCCGTGACCGGCAGCACGATGCCCGTGATGTAGCTCGAACACACGGGAGACGCCAGAAATACATAGGCGGGAGAAAGCTCCTCCGGCTGTGCCGGGCGGCGATAGTCGGTCTGCGCGCCGAACTCGGCCACCTTGTCCGCCGGCCGGTCGGCCGGATTCAACGGCGTCCACACCGGTCCCGGCGCCACCGCATTGACGCGTATGCCCTGCTCGAGGACGTTGCCGGCCAGCGCCATCGTGAAGGCATGGATCGCGCCCTTGGTGGTCGAATAGTCGAGCAGCTTCTTGCTCCCCCTGAGTCCCGTCACCGAACCGGTATTGATGATGGAAGCACCGCGCTTCATGTGCGGCAGCGCCGCCTTGGCCATGTGGAAATAGCCATAGACGTTGGTCTTCATGGTTTCGTCGAAGCGCTCCTCGCTCAACTCGGGCAGCGAATCGGCATGCTCCTGGAATGCCGCGTTGTTGACCAGCACGTCGAGCCGGCCAAAGGTCTTCACGGCTTTCTTCACCGCCTTGACGCAGAAGGCTGCACTCTTTACATCACCCGGAATCAACAGGCATTGCCTGCCTTCGGCTTCGACATGGCGGCGCGTCTCGCGCGCATCGCCGTGCTCGTTCAGATAGACGATGGCCACATCCGCACCCTCGCGCGCGAACAGCACGGCGACCGCGCGGCCGATGCCGGAATCGCCGCCGGTGACGATCGCTGCCATGCCCTTGAGCTTGCCGCTGCCGCGATAGCCCTTGGCAAGGAACTGCGGCTTGAGGTCGAGATCGCTTTCATTACCGGGCTTGCGCAGATGATTGCGCGACAGCGGCGGTGCCGGCTGCGCCTTGGCGCCGGTTTGCACGGCGCTGCGTTTCTTCGGGCTCTGCTTCTTTGCCGCATCCTTACCGTCCTGTTCCTGCTGCAACCTGCGCTGCTTGCGCACAGTCGCCTGACTGCCATCCTTGCCGGTTCTGGTCGCCATGCTGTCTCCTTGTTCGTAATGGACAAAGGCAAAACCGTATGACGCAGCGGCTGCGGTGATGTTCCCGATCCGGAAAGAAAGAACTCAGGCTTCCTGTCCGGCAAGCAGCATGGAGCGCAATTCGTCGAATGCCAGCGGCTGGCCGATGAAATATCCCTGCGCTTCGTCGCAACCGTTCTGTTTCAGGAACGCAAGATGCTCGGGACGTTCGACCCCTTCGGCGATGACCTTGATCTTCAGATTGTGCGCAAGCGCGATGATGGTCTGGGAAATGACGGCGTCGTCGGGATCGCTGTCGCAATTGAAAATGAAGGATTGATCGATCTTGAGTCGATCGATCGGAAAACGCTTGAGATAGGCGAGACTTGAAAACCCGGTGCCGAAATCGTCGAGCGACAGCTGGATCTTCATCGCATTGAGCGCCTTGAGCACGCCGATGATGTCTTCCACATTGTGCATCACCATGCTCTCGGTCAGCTCAAGCTCGAGACAGTTGGGATCGATGCCGGTGGCGTCGAGCGTACGCCGGATGACCGAGATGAAATCCTTCTCGCCCAGCTGGCGCGCCGACAGATTGACCGCAACGCGCAATGGCGGCAAGCCGGAAGCGAGCAGCTCGCACATCTGGCGACAGGCCGTTTGCAGTACCCAGTTACCGATGGGGATGATCAGCCCGTTGTGCTCTGCCATCGGAATGAAATCCAGTGGTGAGATCAGGCCGCGCCGCGGATGCCCCCATCGGATCAGCGCCTCGACACCGATGATGCGCCCGCTCGCAAGCTCGATCTGCGGCTGGTACAGCAGATGGAATTCGTCATTCTCCAGCGCGCCCCACAGATCGTGCTCGAGCGCAAGACGCTGGCCGGTACGCGCGTTCATCTCCTTTTCGTAGAACTGGAAGTTGTTGCGCCCGCTTGACTTGGCGCGGTACATGGCGGCATCCGCATTGGCCAGCAGGGATTCGGCATCGCTGCCGTCGGTCGGATAGGAAGCGATGCCCATGCTGCAGGTCACGACGATATCCTGCCCGCGAATCATGACCGGCTTGATCATCTCGTGCTGCACGCGTTGCATGACGTGCGACACGCCGCTCTGCATGTTCTGGTTGATCAGCAGCAGCACGAACTCGTCGCCGCCGATACGCGCCACCGTGTCGCCGGCACGCACGCAATTCTGCAGGCGGGTGCCGACGGTAGCGATCAGTTCGTCACCGGCGCCATGACCAAGGCTGTCGTTGACCAGCTTGAAGTTGTCGAGATCGATGAAGACGATGGTCAGCATCTGCTCGTAGCGCTGCGCATGAATCAACGCCTGCTGCACGCGCTCGTTGAGCAGATTGCGATTGGCCAGCCCGGTCAGCGTGTCGTAATTGGCCTGATGCTCGAGGTCCTCCTGATAGCGCTTGATCTGCGTGACGTCATACAGCACGCCGACGAAATGATTGACCGCGCCCCCCTGCCCCTCGCTGACCGGTGCGATATAGAGTTCGTTGAGGAACATCGTGCCGTCCTTGTGATAATTCCTCAGCAGGACGGATGCCGGTCTTTGCTCGCGAATGGCCGCGCGCAGTTTCTCGAGTTCCGGCTGCTCGGTATCCCCACCCTGCAGGAAGCGGCAATTGCGGCCGATCGCCTCCTCGCGCGAATAACCGGTAATGCTTTCGAAGGCACCGTTCACATAGATCAGCGGCATATCGGGCATCTGCACATCGACGATCACGATCGGATTGACGCAAGCCTCGATGGCGCGGTTGCGAAGAAGCAGTTCTTCCTCGACTTTCATGCGCTCGGTGATGTCGATCGCCATGCCGCCGATGCGAACGCTCTTTTCACCCTCCACCAGCGGAAACTTGGTTGACAGCCAATGGGTCTCGCCATGTACGCAGGCCACCAGTTCGACGATCTGCAGCGCCTTTCCGGCATCCAGTACACGCTGATCGCCCGCTTGCAGACGATCCGCGATCTGCCGCGGAAACAATTCGTCAAGCCGCTTGCCGATCGCTTCTCCACGCTGCAGGCCAAGCGCGGTATCGAGCGCATGATTGGCATAGACGAAACGGCCCTGCTCGTCGCGTATGAAGGCGGCTCCCGGCATGTTCTCCATGAAGGTGCTGAACATGTGGTTGAGTTCCCGCAGCTCGCGTTCGACGCGCCGTCGCGCGTCGCGCTGCTCGACATGTTCGAGTACCCGCGCCACCGCACTCGCCAGACGAGACAGGTTGGTCTTGATGACGTAATCGCTGGCACCGAGCTTGAGCGACTCGATCGCCATTTCCTCGCCGATGCGTCCGGAAACGAATATGAAGGGAATGTCGGGCTGCACCTGCTTGACGACCTTGAGCGCCGACAGGCCATCGAAATGCGGCATGGAAAAATCGGACAGCACCAGATCGGGACCGAACTGCTCCATTGCCGCGCGCAGGTTCTGCTCGGTATCGACGCGCTGATACTCGTGCAGAATGCCGCTGCGCTTGAGCTCGCGCGACGCCAGTTCGGCATCGTGCGGCGTATCTTCGACGAACAGTATCTTGATCATGGAATGGACCGCCTCGGTTATCAGCGCCGGCTCGGGATTCTGTTCAGGATGGCCCAGTAGAAACCGACCTTGGAAACCTCCTCGAAGAACTTCTCCGACTCGACCGGCTTGACAAGGTAACTGTTCACGCCCAGTTCGTAGCAGCGCTTGATATCGGGCTCTTCCGCACTCGACGTCAGCATGATGACTGGAATGATGCGGGTCCGTTCGTTGCCCTTGATGACGCTCAGCACTTCCAGCCCCGTTACCTTGGGCATCTTCAGATCCAGCATGATCAGTGTCGGATCGCCGTCAACACGGTTGGCGAACTCTCCTTCGCGGGCGATGTAATCAAGCGCCTGCTGTCCGTCGCGGACCCAGGTGATGTTGTTGACGAGTCCGACACGCTTGAGCGCGCGCATCGTCATTTCGGCATCCGTCGCCGTATCCTCGACGAGCAGGATATGCACTGGCAGCATGTCGTTCATGCAGTGGTCTCCTCTTCTTCCCTTGGCAGGCTGAAATTGAAAATCGTCTCCTGTCCCGGCGAGCTTTGTGCCCATACCCGTCCGCCGTGCCGCACCACGACCCGTTTCACGATCGCCAGCCCGACCCCGGTTCCGGGGAACTCCTGTTCGCTGTGCAGACGCTGGAACACGCCAAACAGCTTGTCGTAGAAACGCATGTCGAAGCCGACACCGTTGTCGTGCACGGCATAGATGATCTCTTCCTCTTCCTCGCGCGCGCGTACCTCGACCCGTGCCTGCTGCGTCGTGCTGCTGTACTTGACGGCATTGGCGAGCAGATTGGCCAGCACCTGACGCAGCAATGCGCGGTCCCCGCGACACGGAGGCAACTCTTCCCTGTGGAACGAAGGCGCGCGCTCTGCATGGGCGCATACCTCATGCCAGACCTCGTCGACCAGCGCGTTCATGTCGATCTCACGCAGTTCGACCGGCTTGCGCCCCAGGCGGGAGAAGGTCAGCAGATCGTCGATCAGCATGCCCATCTTGCGGCTGCTGTCGCGCACCACTTTCAGGATGCGTCTGCCCTCGTCATCCAGCCTGTCTTCGAAGTCCTCCTGCAGGATGCGCGAATAGCCATCGATTGCGCGCAGCGGCGAACGCAGATCATGCGACACCGAGTAGCTGAAGCTTTCCAGCTCCTTGTTCGTCAATTCCAATTGCGCCGTATATCGCTGCGTCTCGCGCTGCGCCCGTTTGCGCTGCTCTCCTTCGCGCAGGATGAGCCAGATCGCGTAACACAGGAAACCGACTGCAAACAGGTTGCCGAAGAAAACCCATCTGCCGGTCGAGCGCGCATTGTCCTTGACCAGCGCCGCGCGCTCCTTCAACAGGCGTTCCTCGATTTCCAGCATGCGATGGACCTGCACATGTACCTGCCCCATGGTGGAAAGTCCCTTGCCCTGCACCAGATCGACGATTCCCGCCTTGTCGATGACAGGATGCGCATCGAGCATTTCTATGCCCAGCCGCAGCGCATGCATGCGCTGCCGGATCATGTCCTCCAGGGCGGGAATCTGTTCATGCAGAGATCGATTGTCGGCCGTCGTCTCGCGCAGAAAGGACAGCCGCCCGGCCAGGCGCTGTGCCACGGCGTCATGCGCCAGAAGAAATGTCTGATGTCCGGTCAGGAGATATCCACGCTGGGCGGATTCCGCATCCTTCACGTCGAGCAGAATCTGATGCATGGTTTCGATCACCACGTGCGCGTTCTCGACCGTGCGCGAATTTTCCGCAAACTGATTGATGCGGATCAGCGTCATGCCGGACAGCAGGATGAGGATCAGCAGGGCCAGCGCGAGACCGGCCTTGATCGCCAGTGATCTCCTGATTACCCGCGTCCATCGAGGTTTGCCGGCCATGGTATGCATCCCGATAATGCCGATGCCGAACGGCATGGTTCGAAATATTGATGGAAAACCGCTCGTTCCAATAAGCGAAGCGCGTCATTTTCAACTGTTGCCCAAAAGATTTTATTAGATAAAAAAGTGTTTCCCCACAAAAATCTCATGGTTGTTCGACGAATTAACAAACTCCTGCCAAAGCCACCGAAAACGCGAAATGCAAAGCCGTGCCAATCCCATATTCATGGGGTATTTTCTTAAATTTCCGATCCACCATTCTTTTACATTTAACAAATCCGCGAGCCCGGACAGCCGCATGTCCATCCTTCAGAAATCATGCCGATGTTTGCGCACGCCAAACCATTCATTCCGCGACAAAACGATCCCGCGCATGGACCGTGTGCAGGAACAGGCCCATCTGTATACACTGACCGCATGATCTCGATTACTTCCTGCGGGAGCCAGCCATGAACACCATGAATGTCCAATTCAATGTCAGCGTATTGGCGGTGCCGAGCTTCGTTCATCCCGATGAATTTTCCAAATGGCTGCACCAGGAGACGCGCGCCTTGCAGGACCTGGCGGACGAACACAGCCTGATCATCGTGCGCCTGTACCTGCCGCAGCGCATCAAGGATGTATGGAGCCGCAAGGAGCTCGACGCGCTCCTGCAAGGCATCACGGACAAGTATCCGCAGATATTCCGCACGGAGATGGTCGTCATCCAGGACGATCTCAAGCTCTCGGAAGTGGAGTTGCTGCAGTCCGATGCGGAAAAGGAAATCGCTGCCCTCATGGAATCCATGGAGCGCTATCAGGAAGAGATGCTCGCGCGCAGCAAGCTGCATTAACCACTGCGCCGATCCCCCCGGCCGTGATCTTGTCTTGCTCAATTACGGCATGCCGGCATAGGGATATGCCGGACGCCCGTTTGAAAGGCAGTGGAAAAAAGCCCTTTCAAATCAAGCATCTTTGATCTCTTTCCACAGTTACACACAATCTTGTCCACAGAAATTGTGCACAAGCCCCGCCCGGTGAATCAGGCTGCGCAGGTATGATGACGGAAATGCCGGTCATCGGCTTCGAGAAACAAGTTCGCTCATCTGCGGTTATCCAACCTCGATCTTCATGTCAGCACGCCTGCCTTTTCCGATCCGTCATCCATGCCCGCCGGGCGCATGCATCTGCGATCAGGAAGCCATGCTGGACGATCCGCAGGCGGACCTGCGCATCCTGCGCCTGACCCGTGAAGAAGAAAGAAAACTGCTCGCGCGTCTCGAAGCGATCGCCTCCTACAATGACCTTCGGCACATGCAGCAGCGCATGGTCGAACAACTCGGCATCGTCGTGACCATCACGCCCAGCGTCCGTGGCGTCAGAACGGTACGTGGCCTGTCGATCAAGGTGGAAGAACAACGCGGACTGTGCCGCAGAACGCGCCAGAACATCTCGTCCGCGATTCGCAAATGCCTGGAAAACAATGAGGCGATCGCCTTCGCGATCGTCGATGCGCACGATCTGCTGGCACCCACGCAGGCGCAGTTGCAGGCCGCAACGGACGATCCCGCCGCCCCCTCTTCCTTATCGAAACCATGAATCGGGCAACACGTATCGCAACCGGCATTGCGCTGGCATTCGGCATCGCATTGCAGGCCTGTGCGCAGAGCGGGAATGTCGAAGCCGGCAGAAAGGCCTTCGGCAAATGCATCTATTGCCATCAGGTCGGGCCATCGGCACGCAACATGTTCGGCCCGCATCTCAATGGCATCGTCGGGCGGCGCGCCGGCTCGGCGCCGGATTACCGATATTCCGCCGCCATGAAAAATGCCGGCATCGTCTGGACCGAGGAGAACCTGCGCGCCTTCGTGCGCAAGCCGGGCAAGGTCGTGCCCGACAACAACATGCGCTTCTATGGCCTCTGGAGCGACAAGGAAGCAGCCGATCTGGTCGCCTATCTGCGTACCCTGAAATGATTCCAGCGATACCGCTCGTCCGGGAGCGTGCCCTCGCCATTGCGTTCATGACCGCCATCGCTTGCCATGTCCGGGCACCTTGGTGAGGACGTGGACAGCGTCGCCTTCAATACCCATGATGCCGACATTACAAAAACAGCGATAAATCCATTATTTATCCGCTTTTCTCGCCATTTTTGATGAAAAACATGTATTTACCATATTCATGGTATGCACTTTGTATCCAAGCGCGTGATAGCGTCGTGAAAAATTTCCGCACGGCATTACAGTACCGTACTCCCGAAATTTGAGTCATTCACATCCCGGCCACGTCGGGAAATCCAACCGCGCGAGGAGATACACGATGTTTGCAGACATGAAGGTCGGGACCAAACTCACCCTCGGTTTTGGCGTCACCGCATTGCTTGCGCTTCTGATCGCCGCCGCCTCCCTTTTTCAGATCGACAGTATCGGCAAGGTGGTTCACGACCAGAATCTGCTGCGCACCCAGCAGCTCGAACGGCTCTACGTGGCGCGCGAAGCACTCGGACAAACCGGCCTCGCCGCGCGCAACGCCTACATCTTCACCGATCCGGCCGATGCCGCACGCGAACTGGACATCCTCGATCGGCAAAAAGACATCTATCTGCAGGCGCTCGAGCAACTCACGCCTCTGCTCAAGGACGACGCTGCCTTCCAGAAGGCCAGAAACGGCCTGCTCGTCATGGCACGCGAACTCGAGCGGCCACGCCAGTTTCGCGAAAGCGGCCGCATGACGGAGTTCGGCGATTTCCTCGTCAATGAATGCAGTCCGCTGCGGCGTCAGATCGTGACCGACATCGATGCCGTCCTCGACAACATCCAGGCCAGCGTCGATGCGCGAAGCGCGGATGCCGATCGTGTTTCCAGGCAGGCCTTCCTGATCATCTCGGTGGCGGCGGGTGCGGCCATTCTGCTCGGCCTGGGACTCGGCGTCGCGATCAGCCGCGCCATCACCGTTCCGCTCAGACAGGCGGTCCGTGTGGCACAAACCGTTGCCGGCGGCGACCTCACCAGCCGGATCGACGTGCGCTCCCGCGACGAAACCGGCCAGTTGCTGCAGTCGCTGAAGGACATGAACGCATCGCTGGCACGCATCGTCGATGAAGTGCGCAGCGGCACCGCCAGCATTGCCAGCGCGTCGCAGCAGATCGCCAACGGCAACCTCGACCTGTCCTCGCGTACCGAACAGCAAGCCGGTTCGCTCGAAGAAACCGCGTCGTCGATGGAACAGCTGACCGCTACCGTGCGACAGAATGCAGACAATGCGCGGCAGGCCAACGACCTGTCTCACGACGCATCGGAAATCGCCGTCAAGGGCGGCGCAGCGGTACAGCAGATGGTCGTGACCATGGGCGGCATTAATGACTCCGCCAGAAAGATCACCGACATCATCGGCGTCATCGACGGCATCGCATTCCAGACCAACATCCTGGCACTCAATGCCGCAGTCGAGGCAGCCCGTGCCGGCGAGGAAGGCCGCGGCTTCGCGGTGGTCGCCGGAGAAGTCCGCAACCTCGCCCAGCGCTCGGCTGCCGCGGCAAAGGAGATCAAGATTCTGATCGCCGACTCTGTCGGTCAGGTCGAGACCGGCAGCAGACTGGTTGAGCAGGCCGGCGCCACCATGACCGAAGTGGTGGCAAGCGTCAAACGGGTGACGGCCATCATGAGCGAAATCATGGCCGCCAGCCAGGAGCAGAGTGCCGGCATCGAACAGATCAACGAAGCCATTACGCAGATGGATCACGTCACGCAGCAGAATGCGGCGCTGGTGGAGGAAGCCGCGGCGGCTGCCGATGCGCTCAGGGAACAGGCCGGAAAACTCGAGGATAGCGTACGCATCTTCAGGCTGGACAATACTCCGCAAGACGTTTCGCCAACCACCATGCCCTCTCGTCTGGCCAGCACGCTGTCGCAGCCACAAGGCAGAATCCGCGGTACCCGGCCTGCCGCGCTGCCCGCCATGGCAATGGCAGCCGGCATTGATTGACTCATGGCAGGCATCCAAACAGTGAACTTTTGGACAACAAAATACCCTAAGAAAACAGATCGTGCTGTTGCCGACGATCGATATCTTGTTTGGAGTAACGATCACAGGGACGCCTTACGCGCCCGCCAACCGAAAGGAAGACAATCATGAAGAGATTCATTGCGATGCTGTGCGTGGTAGCCATGGGCGTAGGCCTGACCGCCTGTAACACCGTCAAGGGCGCAGGCAAGGATGTGGAACGCGGCGGCGAGAAAATCCAGGGCAAGTAAGCCAGCTCGACAAAAAGCCGGGATGCACATGCATCCCGGCTTTTTTTATTCCTCCAGGTTACGCCCCCGGTACGCTTCCCATCGAAATCCAACCTCACCCAATTTGTAATGGAATGTTGCGAACCTGCCGGCATCTTGCTGCCATATGACGCTAAGTGACATCCACAGTTTACGCTCCACAGCCCCTTCCCTATAGTTCGCACAACAAAAGCTTCACGGTTTTTTAACGAATTCAGAAGCTGGTTTGCTTCAGGTTCCGTCCTGTACGGACCTGATATCTGTTCACTTTCCAAGGAAGAAAATCAATGGGCAAGTCCTTATTCGTCGCATTTACCCTGGCCATGACCTTGAGCGCTTGCGGCTCCGATACACAAGCGCCCGATACCCCATTGACGGCAGAAGAAGAAGCGGCAAAAGCAGAGCGCATTCGCAAGGCCAACGCTGCAGCCGAATCGCAACTGGGTCACTGATCCGACAACAGCTGCAATAAAAAAACCGCCTCTCAAGGCGGTTTTTTCATGACTGCAAGCGATGAAGGCACTATTGCAAGTGCCGTGACATCTCAACATCGCCTCGGAAATTCCGAGAGAATCCTCTCCCGCACCTCGCTGCATCAGGAAGGCTCGCGAAAAAGCCGACGCGGAATCCACCACAGATAGAAGATCATCCCCAGCAATTCGACCAGCGATTGCACGACGATGACCACCGCGGCAATCCGCCAGCCGTCGGGCAGCGTCAGGGCAAATGGCAAGACCACAAATGAATTGCGCGTGCCGAAACTGAATGCCAGGGTACGGCCCTGATCGACAGGCAGCTTCATGAGACTGGCGATGAATCTGGCAGCCAGTGCCGCAAGCAGCAGATACAGTATGCAAACCGGAATGACCGATTGCAGCAGGGTTCCGGCAGCCTCATAGACATGCGCGGCCTGTGCAGCCGCGATCAGCAATACCACCAGAGCCAGCAGCGGAACCGGCAGGACGGCGAGGCGCTCGCGTATCCTGCCGCGCGCATGCGAGGATTCGAACCAGCGTTCGCAAGGCAACGCCAGGGCAAGCGGAATCGCAACGATGAGAACGGCTGGAATCAGCGTGGCGACATCGAATACCCCGGTCAGCCCATCACCCATCAGCAGCCACAGGTACAACGGCAGCAATACCAGTTGCAACAGCAGATTGATGGGCGTGACCGCGATCGCCCGCGGCGTATTGCCGCCGCCCAGCTGTGTAAATGTGATGAACCAGTCGGTACAGGGAACCAGCAGGACCAGCGCCATGCCCAGCCGCAATGCGGGATCAGCCGGCAGCATGGGCAGCAGTGCCGCCACCAGGAGCGGCAGGACGAGAAAATTACCGACGACGATTGCCAGCAAAAACCGGTAATCGCGCAAGGCTTCGCGCAGATGCAGCAGCGGCACCTGGATGAAGGTCGCATACAGCAGCATGACGAGGACCGGCCACAGCAGCGATTCGTACATCGGCTGAAGCGCGGGCAGACCGGTACCGAGCAGAAGCCCGATCAGGATGGAAACGAGGTAGATCCAGACCTGGTGTCGTTCGAGAAACGTGCGAAGCAGAAGAGCCTCCTGGAATCACGAAGAAAGTCGCCGGTTGCGACCATGGACATCAGTGAAGGAAAGGCGGGGGAATTCTGGGGTGGCTGATGGGACTCGAACCCACGACGACAGGAATCACAATCCTGGACTCTACCAACTGAGCTACAGCCACCGTTGTTTTCCCCACGAGTGCGGGGAAGCTGGCTATTATACGAAATCTGTGTGGCTGTGGCAAATCATTCGCGCGCCGCATCCGTAGCGCACGGCGCATCGTCCACAGCCAGCGAAGTCACCGATGGATGCAGACCCAGCAGCTCGGCAAAGGCACGGCGCAAGGCCGCCTCGCTGCCGGTGGTGAAGGCTTCGATATTGCCTGGCCCGCCAACCAGACGCTGCACGCCGCGCTGCTGCAGTTGGCGTTCGAGCTGGCGCGTGACGGCTTCGCCAGTATCGATGATGGTCACCGGCTCCGCGCTCACACGCTTGGCGATCGCATCGATCAGCGGTTCGACGAACGGATAATGGGTGCAGCCCAGCGCAATCGTATCCGCCCCGCCCTGCAGCAAAGGCATCACGTAACGTTCGACCATGGCGATGGTTTCGGGCGAATCCAGTTCCCCCTTCTCGATCTGGTCGACCAGGCCGACGCAGGCCTGCGCGATGATTTCGACGCCGGTATCCGCCGTGATGCGCTCGCACAATGCCTTGAAACGCCCGCTGGCGATCGTGCTGGCGGTTGCCAGCACACCGGCCTTGCCGCTGCGGCTGAACACGGCAGCCGGTTTGACGCCCGGCTCCACGCCAACCACGATCAGATCCGGATAACGCTGCCGCAAGGCCTCGATGGCAGCGGCGGTGGCAGTGTTGCAGGCCACCACGATGGCCTTGACGTTTTTGCTGCGAAGAAAAGCCGCGATCGCCAGCACGCGCGCCACGATCTGCGCGTCGCTCTTGCCGCCATAGGGCGCGTGGCCTGAATCGGCAAAGCAGATGACATGGTCGGACGGCAGCAGCGAGGTGACATGACGCAGCACGGACAGCGCACCGATGCCGGAATCGAAAATACCGATCGGCGCCTCGGCGGCGACGGGATCGGGAAAGGCGGAAAAAGCCATTGCGGTGAGGTTCTCTTTCTTAGTTCTTATTGTCTGTGCATCAGGCCGGCAAGGCATCGAGACGAATCTTCTCGATGCGTTCCTTCCATTCCTTCGGGCCGGTCGTATGCACCGACGTACCCTGCGAATCGACGGCCACCGTGACCGGCATGTCCTTGACGTCGAACTCGTAGATCGCTTCCATGCCCAGATCGGCAAAGCCGATCACGCGTGCGTTCTTGATCGCCTTCGACACCAGGTAGGCCGCGCCGCCGACCGCCATCAGGTAGGCCGACTGGTGCTTGCGGATCGCCTCGATCGCGACCGGGCCGCGTTCAGCCTTGCCGATCATGGAGATCAGGCCGGTCTGCGCCAGCATCATCTCGGTGAACTTGTCCATGCGCGTGGCCGTCGTCGGGCCGGCGGGGCCGACCGCTTCGTCGCCGACCGGATCGACCGGACCGACATAATAGATCACGCGATTGGTGAAATCGACCGGCAGCTTTTCGCCCTTCGCCAGCATGTCCTGGATGCGCTTGTGGGCGGCGTCGCGCCCGGTCAGCATCTTGCCGTTCAGCAGCAGCGTCTGGCCCGGCTTCCACGAGGCGACTTCCTCGCGCGTCAGCGTATCCAGGTTCACGCGCTTCGACTTCTCGGTATCCGGTGCCCAGCTTACATCCGGCCAGTCGGACAGCGACGGCGGTTCGATGTAGGCCGGACCGGAACCGTCGAGCACGAAGTGCGCGTGGCGCGTGGCGGCGCAGTTCGGAATCATCGCCACCGGCTTGGATGCCGCATGGGTCGGATACATATTGATCTTCACGTCGAGCACGGTGGTCAGCCCGCCCAGCCCTTGCGCGCCGATGCCGAGCGCATTGATCCTGTCGCACAGCTCGATGCGCAGTTCCTCTGTCTTGTTCTGCGGACCGCGCTGCTTGAGCTCGTACATATCGATGTCGTCCATCAGCGACTGCTTGGCCATCAGCATCGCGCGCTCGGCCGTGCCGCCGATGCCGATGCCGAGCATGCCCGGAGGACACCAGCCGGCGCCCATCTGCGGCACCGTGTTGAGCACCCAGTCCACCAGCGAATCGGACGGATTCAGCATGACGAACTTGGTCTTGTTTTCCGAGCCGCCGCCCTTGGCCGCGACCTGCACATCGACCGTGTCGCCGGGCACCAGTTCCATGTGCACCACGGCCGGCGTGTTGTCCTTCGTGTTCTTGCGCTCGAACTGCGGATCGGCCACGACCGACGCGCGCAGCGTATTGTCCGGATCGTTGTAGGCACGGCGCACGCCTTCGTTGACGGCATCGGTGATCGAGCGTTCGCCGAAACCCTCGAAGCGCACATTCATGCCGATCTTCAGGAAGACGTTGACGATCCCGGTGTCCTGGCAGATCGGGCGCTTGCCTTCGGCGCACATGCGCGAATTGGTCAGGATCTGTGCGATCGCATCCCGCGCGGCCGGGCTCTGTTCCACTTCATAGGCGCGCGCCAGATGCTGGATGTAGTCCTGCGGATGGTAGTAGCTGATGTACTGCAGGGCCGCGGCAACGGATTCGATGAGGTCGTCTTGTTTGATGATGGTCATGGCAGTTTCGGCTAGAGTCGATCAGGTTGAGGGACGAACTTCGGTGAGGCGACTGCGGATTGACGACGAAGGCGCCGTCATGCGGTCATGCACGCATTGCGCGGAGGCAGACCGGATACAATGAAAGCCAGCATTTTACACGCGCGCCCCGCATTTTCAGCGCGTCAAATGGTGCAAAATATCGCAGTAAAGCGTCCGTTCCCTGCACGGAACACGCACCGCGGATACACGTGAAAGCCCGCTTTCATGCGCATTCAGGGACGATGAACGACATCGGCGTCAGCTTGGCGTAAGGCGTCAGTAAGCGTGCGGGATTATCGTACGCACCAAATAAAATCCGTAACCGGAGGGGACTATGTCCGACATCGAAAGCTTCAAGCAAGAGGAGCGGGTCTTCAATCCGCCCGCAACATTCGTCAACAACGCCGCCATCAGCGGCATGGAAGCCTACCGCGCGCTGTGCGCCGAGGCCGAAGAGGATTACGAAGGCTTCTGGGCGCGCCTGGCGCAGCAGAACATCCAGTGGACCAAGCCGTTCACCAAGCGGCTCGACGAATCCAATGCACCGTTCTACAAATGGTTCGAGGATGGCGAACTCAACGTCTCGGCCAACTGCCTGGACCGCCACCTGACCAACGGCAATGCCGACAAGACCGCCATCATCTTCGAATCCGACGATGCCAAGGTCAGCACCATCACCTACCGCGAACTCCATGAGCGCGTCTGCAAGTTCGCCAACGGCCTGAAGTCGCTCGGCGTGCAGAAAGGCGACCGCGTCGTCATCTACATGCCGATGTCGATCGAAGGCATCGCCGCCATGCAGGCCTGCGCGCGCATCGGCGCCACGCACTCGGTCGTGTTCGGCGGCTTCTCCGCCAAATCGCTGCAGGAACGCATCATCGACGCCGGCGCCGTGGCCGTGCTGACGGCCGACTACCAGGCCCGCGGCGGCCGCCAGTTGCCGCTCAAGTCCATCGTTGACGACGCGCTCGCGCTCGGCGGCTGCGACACCGTGCGCAAGGTCGTCATCTACAAGCGCACCGGCGGCGACATCGCCTTCGACCAGAACCGCGACATCTGGCTGCACGACCTGATCGACGGCCAATCTGCAGAATGCGCACCGGTCGCAGTCGGCGCCGAGCACCCGCTGTTCATCCTCTACACCTCCGGCTCGACCGGCAAGCCCAAGGGCGTGCAGCACTCGTCGGCCGGCTATCTGCTGTGGTCCATGCTGACCATGAAGTGGGTGTTCGACATCAAGCCAGACGACGTCTATTGGTGTACCGCCGACATCGGCTGGATCACCGGCCACACCTACGTCACCTACGGTCCGCTCGCCACCGGCGCCACGCAGATCGTGTTCGAAGGCGTGCCGACCTATCCGAACGCCGGCCGCTTCTGGGACATGGTGCAGCGTCACAAGGTCACCATCTTCTACACCGCGCCGACCGCGATCCGCTCGCTGATCAAGGCGGCCGACGCCGACAGCAACGTCCATCCGAACAAGTACGATCTCACCAGCCTGCGCCTGCTCGGCTCGGTCGGCGAACCGATCAATCCGGAAGCCTGGATGTGGTACTACAAGAACATCGGCGGCGAACGCTGCCCGATCGCCGACACCTTCTGGCAGACCGAGACCGGCGGCCACGTCATCTCGCCGCTGCCGGGCGCCACGCCGATGGTGCCGGGTTCGTGCACGCTGCCGCTGCCGGGCATCACCGCCGCCATCGTTGACGACAGCGGCAAGGAACTGCCGAACGGCAAGGGTGGCCTGCTCGTCATCAAGCGCCCGTGGCCGTCGATGATCCGCAACATCTGGAACGATCCCGAGCGCTTCAAGAAGAGCTACTTCCCGCCCGAACTCGGCGGCACCACGTATCTCGCCGGCGACGGCTCGATCCGCAACGAGAAGACCGGCTACTTCACCATCACCGGCCGCATCGACGACGTGCTCAACATCTCCGGTCACCGCATGGGCACCGCCGAGATCGAATCCGCACTGGTCGCCAACCCGATCGTGGCCGAAGCCGCCGTCGTCGGCAAACCCGATGAGACGACCGGCGAATGCATCTGCGCCTTCGTCGTCCTCAAGCGCACGCGTCCCGAAGACGGCGAAGCCGAACAGATCGCCAAGGAACTGCGCGACTGGGTCGCAAAGGAAATCGGCCCCATCGCCAAGCCGCGCGAAATCCGCTTCGGCGACAACCTGCCCAAGACCCGCTCCGGCAAGATCATGCGCCGCCTGCTGCGCGTGATCGCCAAGGACGAGGAAATCACGCAGGACGTCTCCACCCTGGAAAACCCGGCCATCCTCGAGCAGCTCAAGCACGTCAAGTAATTCGGACGTGGTGCAATAAAAGCAAAGCCGCCGCAAACCTGGTTTGCGGCGGCTTTTTGCATCGGTGTGGCGGCCAGCGGGATGAAAACCGGCAATTCGCCATAAAGTTTTGCTATAATCAGCGGCTTCGCAAAAAGCACTCAGCGAACCGAATCAGGAGAGATGGATGAGTGGTTTAAGTCGCACGCCTGGAAAGCGTGTGTAGGTTCATAGCCTACCGGGGGTTCGAATCCCCCTCTCTCCGCCAAGAACATAAAAGCCCGCAGTTGCGGGCTTTTGTATTTGTGCAGTTTCTTTCGTATTCACATAAGTTAACTCAACATCAGCTTTTCTGCCAATTGTTCTCTGATACGTTTTGAGCCAAGATCTGTTAGCCGATACTTTCCACTACTTACAATAATCGCTTGTCGGCACGACGCGTGAACAAGTTTCTGCAAGGTCGTTGTCACAACTGGAGGAGTCCTTTTTGCAGCCTTTCCGATTTCCAATCGTGAAAACCCTTCTTCCCCAGCATAGTGAAGCAAGATGAGTATTTCCTCTTCAGCAGTGAGATCTGTACGTTGTACGATAAGAATATCGTCATACACTCCCACGCTAGGCACGTCAAATTGAAGCAATTCGCGAATCGCCTTTGCCACAGCATCTCGATTACCTTTCCAGAATAATCGGAGCGTCTCGTTCATTGCCCATCTCACACACTCAATGACTAACTTTGAGTCCATATGATTTGGCTGATACGAGGGTGAGATATGGACTGCACCTCGTTGACTGCGGAATTTATATATCGTACGTAAAACCTTAACTACATGCAGAGCATCTCGTCTTGGCGTAATTTTATGTTCGACTTTGTCATTTTCAATATATGAACAACAAGAGTCAAAATCCTTATCGTGTTTAAGAATGTTTGAGTCAACCTGATAGTAAATTCTTGCGAGAATCTCACAAAACTGTCCTCCATCCAACTCCGCAGGTTCCCAATCCCTTTGAATAAACCGCCTTTCAGCAGAAATGAATTCATCAAGTAATTGCGTGCACAAGAGATGATCGAAAGGTGGGCTTAATTCTTGTAAAAGTTGTTTTTTATTGATTAACGCCACAAGAATTCACCTTATTCAGCAGCCTGAGCTTTTGAGATTTTATCTTGAATATATGAATTTCCTGATTGAGTTAAATACCATACAGGCGGATTTTTAGTTGTATCTTCCCCAACAAATGGCTTGGATTTCATTTTTAATCGCCCCAAATCACGATTAATGTTTCCCACTTTAATTACTCCTGCTTGCCGACAATGACTGTTAAATGTATCGCAGATTCTTTTTGCTGTGAGTTCATTCTCTTCGCCATGTTCTTTCGCTACATAAAGAACCCATAACGCCTTATCCGAAGTTACCCAATCTTGGCTAGGAACTCCAAAAGGAGTGATATCTCTCGGCCAATTCACTGGTGTTTCACTTTCAACGACTGTAGTAGAAGAGCGGGATATTGAAGGAGTAGCACGTTTTCGACGTTTTTTCTCAGGAATGGTAGTTTCTGGCGTTATATCTTTCAACTCGTGAATTTCTGGCTCCGCAGAGCTATCAACAAGTCCAGAATTTGGCTGTAGCAAACCTCCTAATTGTCTACCGATCGCCTGCTGAATCCCGGGTACATCATCCCTTGATCCTTCTATTTCTAATTCAAAACCGGTAATTTTCATCTTTATCTTAAATTTTGACATTTTCATTCCCTTGATATAAAAAACAAAAACGCATTAAGGATTGGTACTTGACGTCACAATACATGCTAAAACTGCATCTCAACGAGGCCTGCACTTCTTTAGTCGGCATAAAGTTCAAGTTTGGTACTCATCAAATTGAGATATAGCTCTATAAAGGCAGTATAAGCATAAGCGTAAGCCTGTCTTGTGTCCATATAGCAACGTATGCCTTTATCTCTTGCAATTAGAGATACCGTTATGTGACTTGGATCTCAGCATCATCTCGCTCGGGGTCATCCCCATGATCTGCCGAAACGCGTGACTGAACGCGGCAACGCTGCTGAATCCCAGCTGCAGCGCCAACTGCTTGATCGACACCTGCCCGCCGCCCAAGGCCTCGACCGCCGCCATGATGCGCGCGCGTTGCCGCCATTCCTTGAATGTCAGATTGGTTTCGGCAGGGAACAGCCGCGTGATGGTGCGCGCCGATGCCCCCGCAGCGTAGGCCAGCAGTTCCAGTTCGCGATCGCTCGCCGGATCGGCGAGGATCATGTCGGCGACGCGTCGTGCGCGCGGGTCCTGCGGCAGGGGCATGAAGGTCGCGGCATCTTCATCTTCCGCGAGTTCGAACAGCGCCAGCTCCACCAGCAGATCGATGCGCTTAGGATGCGAGCCTACCTTGAAGGTGGCGAGGATGGCTTCGCGCAGCAGCGAGCCGACGGCGACCACGAACTCGTCCTGCAAGCGCGACGCTTCGGGATGCAGCGCCAGCCAGTCGGGCGGCACCAGCAAGGCGCGCATTTCGATATCGGCCAGCACATCGACCGCATGCTCAATACCCGGCGGCAGCCACACCGCGCGCGCAGGCGGGACGAGCCAGCGCCCCTTGGGCGTGGTGACCTGCATCACGCCGCTGGAGGCAAACAGCAACTGCGCCTCGCGGTGCACGTGCAAGCCGAGGCGCGTACCGCGCACATAGGAGGTGGCGGAAACGATCACGGCCGCGCCTCGATGGCCGGACAGGAAAGCGGATGGAGAAAAGATGGCATTTGAGCGATGTAGATTGGCTCCCAGTCGATGAACCGTCAGCTTAACCTAGCCACGATCTTTACTGAAGGGCTTTCCATGAACAATCCGCACACCGTCATCCGCTACATCAACATCGCCCACTTCATCGACCACTACGCCATGCTGATCTTCGCGGCGGCGGTCATCGTCATCGCACCGGTCTTCGCCATGCGCTACGCCGACCTGCTGCCCTACGCGACGCCGGGCTTCGTCGCTTTCGGCGCCGGCTCGCTGCTGACCGGATGGCTGGGCGACCGCTGGAGCCGGCGTCACATGATGGTGATCTTCTTCATCGGCATCGGAATCTCGATGATGGCCGTCGGCCTGACGCAAACACCGGCACAACTGAGCGTCGCCCTGCTGGCGGTCGGCCTGTTCGCCGCGATCTATCATCCGGTCGGCACCGCGATGCTGGTCGCACATGCGGAAAGATTGGGACGCGAAGTCGGCGTCAATGGCGTCTGGGGCAACCTCGGCGTGGCGTCGTCGGCACTGGTCACCGGCGTCGTCTGCGAATACCTGGGCTGGCGCTGGGCTTTCCTGCTGCCGGGACTGGCTGCGGTCGTCTTCGGCCTGTTCTTCGCCGGCAGCGTGCGACACGAAGTGCGTGCAGCCCGCAAGACGGCTGATCGCGCGACGGTGCACATAGCGAAGGACGCAATGTGGCGCGTCATCGTCGCTCTCGCCATCACCATCGTCGCCAGCTCGACCACCTTCAATGCGCTGACGGTCGCGCTGCCCAAGCTGTTCGCCGAACGCATGATGGACCTGACGACGAATGCCGCGCTGATCGGCGTCATCGCAGCCGTCACCTATGTATTCGGCGCGCTGGCGCAATACCTGATCGGCCATCTGCTCGACCGCCATTCGCTCAAAGCCCTGTTCCTGCCGCTGGCCCTGATGCTCGCACCACTCTTATTCGTCGGCGCCGACCTGTCGGGCATTCCACTGATGCTGGTCTGCGTCGGCATCATCATCGGCATCTTCGGCCAGATCACGGTCAACGACGCGATGATCGGCAAATATACGCGGGACGAATGGCGGGCGCGTGCGTATTCGCTGCGCTACTTCCTCGGCTTCACCGCAGCCGGCGCCTCGGTCGGGCTGGTGGCGGCGCTGCACGAGCGTGGCGGGTTCACGCTGATGCTGCAGGCGCTGGGCGGCCTGTGCACGCTGGTCATCATCGGCGCACTGCTGTTTCCGGCCGAGGATGCTGCGCACGGATAAGACGCCGGCGGCGCATCCTGTCATCGCCCTGCAACATCCGCGCGCTACGCTGCATGGCATCTCCTGCCACATGGAGTTGCCATGTCCGTCCCTACCCTGTCCCTCGAACGCCTGCGTCCCGGCCTGTATGGCTGGCGCGTTTCCTCTTCCCCGCGCGGTCCTGCCGCTCGTCACGGTTGCCATACCAGCCTGGCGCATTGTCTGGAACAGGCCATGGCCGACCTGCCAGATCGGAGCGGGCTGGTGGAGATTCTTTATTGCGACATCCCGATGGGTACCATGGAAAGCACCGAGGTCAGACGCGCGAGCGGCGAGATCGCGCGGCAGATCAAGTCACTGCACAGCGCCTTGCTGGAAACCGCCTGACCGCATGAAAAAAGCCCGCACTGTGCGGGCTTTTCCTTGGACTCGCTCGCGAACCGAGAGCGCTTCAACCGTTGCCGGTCAACTGTTGTTGGTGGCCTTGTTGGGCTGCTTGATCGGCAGCGTATGCTGCTGCACCGTATCGGTCTGGCCGGTCTTGCGGACCTCGGTGTGCGCCAATTCCTTCTGCCGTTCCTTTTCGTGTTCCGCGTCGTTCCCCTTCAGCATCGGGTTGCCGGGCGGACGGGGTTGATGATTGCCTTCCTTGTGTTGCGTCATGGCAGTCTCCTGTAATGAGGTGATTCCACCTTATCATCCGCGTCCAAACCTGCCCAATAGGCGAAGTCCGGCAAGCCCTGTAGGAAGCTCGCGCAATCGTCCTCGCTTATCATTGCAGTTTTGAATCATCGAACGACCATGAACACCAAACTGATCGATACGCAGGCGCTGGAAGCCGCCCTCGAGGATTTTGCCAACGCGCGCAACTGGCGCGTCCATCATTCACCCAAGAACCTGGCGATGGCGCTGACCGGCGAGGTCGGCGAGCTCGTGGAAATCTTCCAGTGGCGCAGCGAGCAAGAATCGTGGCAGGTCGCCCAGCTGCCGGAGACCGCCGAACACGTGCGGCAGGAACTGGCCGACGTGGCGCTCTACCTGGTGCGGCTGGCCTCGGTACTCGGCGTCGATCTGAATGCCGCGATCGCCGACAAGATGGTGCTCAACGCGCAGAAATATCCGCCGCTGCCATCGTAGGCAGCGCCAGCGCCACGCAGCCGATTCTTGGCACAGGTCAAGAATCGGCAATTCATTTTTGACCTGCGGCCGCATTCTTTCCTATATTCCCCTTTTGCCCGAACCCGTGCCGCGCCCGCGCGGCCCTTCAGAAGGAAACGACGAGCATGACAGACTTCCAGCAACGATCCGAAAAGAGCACCACCTTCACGGAATGGCTGCGCGACTGCAATCGCGAGAACTGGGATGCCGCCACCGGCCATCGCTTCATCGACGAACTGTTCGCCGGCAGTGTCGATGACAAGGTACTGGCGCACTACCTGGTGCAGGATTACCAGTTCATCGACCGCTTCGTCGCGCTGCTGGGCGCAGCCATCGCCAGCGCCGACCGCTTCGAGTCGCGCGTGCGGCTGGCGCGCTTTGCCGCCATGATCACGAGCGACGAGGCGACCTACTTCATCCGCTCCTTCGATCATCTCGGCGTGCCCGAGAAACATCGCACGCAGCCGCAGTTGACGGCCCCCACGCGCGCCTTCCAGGAACTGATGAAGGAAGCGGCAGAAACGCAGAACTATGCGCTGTGCCTGTCGGTGCTGGTGGTGGCCGAATGGCTGTACCTGAGCTGGGCAGAACGCGCGCATGCCGCACTGCCGCCCAAGTTCATCCATGCCGAATGGATCACGCTGCACAACAACGAAGGCTTTACCGACTTCGTCCACTGGCTGTGCGCAGAACTCGACCGCACCGGCCCGATGCAGGATGCCGCCACCCAGCAGCGCAGCGCCGACCTGTTCCGCCGCGCGGTGAGCCTGGAACGCGACTTCTTCGATCACGTCTATACGCCGCTGCAGTACGACTGACCCGCAGCCTGTCTTCAACATGCCGCTCACGCGGCACATCATCCGCGAGAAAACACCATGTCCTTTACCGCCGACATCTGGAAAAAGAACGCCGCCCTGTTCGAAACCACGCGCACCATGCCGTTCAACAGCGAACTGGCAGCCGGCACGCTGAGCGAAGAACGCTTCCGCCATTACATGATCCAGGATGCGCACTACCTGATCGCCTTCGGCCGTGCGCTGGCCGTCGCCTCCGCCAAGGCAGACACGCCCGACGAAGTCGTGCAGTTCGCCATCGCCGCGCAGACCGCGGTGGTGGTCGAGCGCAGCCTGCACAAGGATTTCATGGAGCAGTTCAAGGTCACGCCCGAGATCTTCGCCGCCACGCCGCTGTCGCCGGCCACGCATCACTACACCAACTTCCTGATGGCGACCGCCTGGGGCGCGCCGTATCCGGTGGTGCTGGCAGGCCTGCTGCCGTGCTTCTGGATCTATGCCGAAATCGGGCGCGACATCATCGGCCGCGCCGCGGCGAACAATCCTTACCAGTCGTGGATCGATACCTATGCCGGCGAGGAATTCCATGAAGCCGTGCGCGGCGTGATCGCCACCGTCGATCGCGTGGCCGCTGTGGCCAGCGACGATACCCGCCGCGCCATGCACGACGCCTACACGCGCGCCGCCCAGCTCGAATGGATGTTCTGGGATTCCGCCTACCGGCTCGAACAGTGGCCGGTGTGATACGGACGGGTCACCCATCTCACACTCCTTCTCTTCTGCGAAAAAGTGTCAACTTATTCTAGGACGAGTCACACACATGAAAAAAGCCCGGCGCAATGCCGGGCTTTTTTGCTTGTGCGGTCAGGCGCCTATTTGCGCGTCGCTTCCTCGAAGCGCTTGTTGACCTCGTTCCAGTTCACGACCTTCCACCATTCCTTCAGGTACGCCGGACGGCGGTTGTTGTACTTGAGGTAGTAGGCATGTTCCCAGACGTCGTTGCCGAGAATCGGCGTGCCCTTGGTTTCGGCCACGTCCATCAGCGGATTGTCCTGGTTCGGCGTCGATGACACGACCAGCTTGCCCTTCTGCACGATCAGCCAGACCCAGCCCGAGCCAAACTGCTTGGCGCCGGCGGTGTTGAAGGCTTCCTTGAACTTGTCGAGCGAGCCGAAATCCTTGTCGATCTGCTTGAGCAGGGCGGCAGACGGTTCACCGCGCTGTCCTTCCGGCGCCATGCTGGCCCAGAAGAAATCATGGTTCCATGCGCCGCCCGCGTTGTTGCGCACCACGGCCGGGTAACCGGAAATCTTCTTCAACAGTTGCGGCAGCGTCAGCGACGCCAGCTTGGCATTGCCGGCCGCTTCCTCGTTCAGCGTATCGTAATAGGCCTTGTGATGCTTGCCGTAGTGCAGCTCTATGGTGGCCGTGTCGATGACCGGTTCCAGCGCATTGCTCGCATATGGCAGCGGCGCCTGCGTAAACACCTGCCTGACCGGCGCTTCGGCTGCGGCAGCTTGCGGCGGTGGCGTTTGCGCCTGCAATGCGCCGCTCGACAGTGCCAGGACCAGCAGCAGGGATTTTCTGATCATCGTTCTCTCCTATCTTGTTCATGGGAAGGGATGGCGGCGACTCGCCGCCGTCATGCGTCCGGAGACGGATATCGATCTGCCGCGGATGCAGATGATTGGCGCGGCAGGAGATGCAGGCATGGCCTGCATCGCGCTGGCTGGCGTTGCTGGCTTAGCGTTTGTAAGGCGCGATGGCAATGTTCAGTAGTGCGCTGATTTGCGGCTGCTGCGCAAAATGCGCCGGCGATGCCTCTGCCGAAACATTGCCCGGTTTGACGGTGAACAGCAGCACGCCGGCAATCGCGATGACGCTCAAAAATAAGGATGGTTTCATGACGGTTCTCGATCTGAATGACGACAGACTTGCCTGTCAGGAAGCGGATGTGCCAGCGTCGGCGGCCGATTGTGGTCCGAATGGCAGCACATTGGGCGCAGAAGACGAGGCCGTTTCCGCATCGTGTCGGCCTGTTTGCGAACGGCCCAGCCATGGGTTGCGCATGGCGCGCCGCGTGGAGTTGGCCTGCCCCAGTTCCGAAACGAATTCCGGCGTGAATACCCGCGATTCGACCTTGCTGTAGCCACCGGCCAGTCGCTTTTTTCTCGCGCCCAGATAACGCAGGGCATGGGCACGCTTGCGGTTGAGGATCTGCTCGCGATGTTCATCGGGATGATCCGCCATGCGATTGCGGACTTCGGCATAGGCCGGCCATTCGACGCCATCGGGCTGCTCGTCGGCGATGTTCTTCAGGATATCGATGGTATCCGTCTGTGTTTGAAATATCGGCATGATCCCCTCCCTTCGGTAACGGATTCGACCGCACGAACATTGCGCGGAAGAATTTTCACTGGATCGAAAAAATGCCCGGACGCGACCGGAACCTTTGCTCCCCTTGGTGGTCGCCTCAAGCTTGCATGCATCTTATCGGGCTTGCCTGTCTGTCCATATAGGACGGTATCGCAAGTTCTTGTAGGAAAAGATGAGGCCTGTAACAACAGGGTTTGACGCATCGGAAAAATGCAAACATTCCCGCGAGAAACCCCTTCCATCGCAGTCGCAATCGCACCACCACAGCGCATCCCAATACCTTCTGTCTGTGCACAATTCCGATTTACGGTAGGCTTGCTGTCTTTGATTCGATCCCGGAGCATCTTGCATGCCAACAATAGTTGAATGACAACATCTCCAATTCCGCGCGGCACCATCCCCGCGCTGTCGCTGGCTGCCTTCGGCAGCGCCATTTCCCTGCGCGTGACCGATCCGCTGCTGCCGAGGCTGGCCGCCGAGTTCGGCGTCACGCTCGGCAACGTCGCCTACGTCATCACGGCCTTCTCGATCGCCTACGGCATCTCCCAGCTGTTTTTCGGACCGGTCGGTGACCGCTTCGGCAAGTATTTCGTGATCGCCTGCGCCTGCATGGCCTGCGCGCTGACGGCCTTGCTGTGCGCGCTGGCGCCCAGCTATCCGTTGCTGATCGCCGCGCGTCTGCTGGCCGGCGCAACGGCGGCAGCGATCATTCCGTTGTCGATGGCGTGGATCGGGGACGTGATCGCCTACGACGAGCGCCAGCCGGTGCTCGCGCAATTCCTGATCGGACAGATCGTCGGCATCTCGGCCGGCGTGCTGCTGGGCGGCTTTACTGCCGACCACCTGAGCTGGCGCGTGCCCTTCTTCGGCATTTCAGGCTGCTTCGTGCTGATCAGTCTCATGCTGTTCTCCTTCAACCGCCGGCTGCCGGCGCATGCATTGACGACGCACAAGGCCGAAGGCGCCGCCCTGCAGCGCATGTTCAACGAATTTCGCCAGGTCCTGCTGCGGCCGTGGGCACGCGTGGTGCTTGCCACGGTGTTCGTCGAGGGCGCCTTTCTGTTCGGTGCTTTCGCCTTCATCGCCACGCATCTGCATCAGGTCCACCACATCTCCCTGACGTTTGCAGCCGGACTCGTGATGCTCTACGGACTCGGCGGTCTGATCTATGCATTGACGTCGCGCCGTCTGGTCAGGAGTCTCGGCGAAAAGGGGCTGGCGCGCTGGGGCGGCATTCTGCTCTGCCTGTCGCTGCTGGCAGTCGGACTCTCGCCCGTATGGTGGACCGCGATTCCGGCCTGCCTGTGCTGTGGCCTGGGTTTTTACATGCTGCACAACACGCTGCAGATCAATGCCACCCAGATGGCGCCCGAACGACGCGGTGCGGCCGTTTCCATCTTCGCCTCCTGCTTCTTTCTGGGGCAGTCCGTGGGCGTGGGCCTGGCCGGTCTCTCCATAGAACGCTTCGGCACGGCCGCCGTCATCGCCTGCGGTGCCGTCGGTGTGCTGCTGACTGCGCTCAATTTTTCACGCCTCAAGAACGCCTAGCGGCAACCCGCCAACATCTCTTCCTGCACAAGCCGAAGTTGACGATATACTGAAACCATCATCGCTTTGCAGGAGGCCTTATGTACCGCAAAATTCTGGTCGCATACAACGGCACGCCCGAAAGCCGCTCCGCCTTGCAGGAATGCGTGCGGCTGGCGCCCTCGCCGTCTGCCGAGATTCACCTGCTGGTGGTCGTCAATCCGCCGCAGGCCGTGGTACTAGGCGAATACGCCATGGTTTCCATGGTCGGCATCGAGGAAGAAATCCAGGCCGAAAAGGAAAAGATGCAGCAGCAGCTCGCGGAAAGCCACGCCTTCCTGCAGAACGCGGGACTGACCGTGCAGACGCATCTGGAAGTCGGCGAACCGGTACCGACCATTGCCAAGCTGGTGGATTCGCTGGGCATCGAACTGGTGATCGTCGGCCACTCGCGTCTGCAATCACTGGCGATGCGCTGGTGGCGCGGTTCGACCGATACGCTGCTGGTGGAAAAGGTCCGCTGCGCCCTGCTGATCGCCAGCGATCCGGAAAAAACCGACTGACGTGCGACACGGTTGACGACCGCTGCGGGTTCCGCCCGCAGGCGACGGCTGTTACAGTCTTTTACGCATTGCGGATTGAGAAATGCGGGCGCGTGGTCTTGAATGAACAGGTAACCATCAGGAGTTGACCATGCACATCGCCCTCGCCACCACGCTCTGTCTTGCCGCCGCGCTGACTTCGCTTCCCGCGCTGGCGGGCGGCGGTGTCGGCTGGTCCATCAGCATCGGTGGCGGCTATCCGTATTACCCGCCACCGGCCTACTATCCGCCTCCACCGTATAACAATTATTCGAATTATTATTCGCCGCCCATCATCTATGGTAGCTCGGTAGAAATCTACGAAGCGCCTCCGCCTGTGATCATTTACGGCAGACCTTCACCACCCCACTGGCGCGGCCCGCCGCCCGGCTACCGGCATCACGACCGCGGCCCCGGTTATCGCCATGACCATCGCGGCTACCGCGATGGCCGTCAGCAACACGATCATCGTCGCTGAAGCAATAACGAAGCAGGAATAAAAAAAGGCTGATCGGTTTCGATCAGCCTTTTTTCATTTCACCATGACTCCAGTGCCGCATTTCGCTGGACTACGCAGAAGCTCGATACAGCAGGTTTATCAATAGCTTAGGCTCGTTCACCATATGCCGGTGCTTTCCGAAACCTGACCCGGTTTCCCCGCCGGAGGCTCCTATGAGGCCCCCGGGAGTCGGGTCATTCCGAGGAGTCATCATGGCAAAGATCAAGGTCACCAAGTCCGCCGTCGATGCGGCACAACCCCAGGCGCAGGCTGTCGAACTACGGGATACGCTGGTGCCCGGCTTCCTCTGCAAGATTACCCCAGCGGGCCGCAAGGTGTTCATGCTCCAGTACCGCACCAACGCGGGCGAGCGCCGCAAGCCTGCCTTGGGCCAGTACGGGGAATTGACCGTCGAGCAAGCCCGCTCGCTCGCGCAAGAATGGTTGGCCCAAGTGCGCCGGGGCGGCGACCCCGCCGCAGACAAGGCAGCAGCACGCACGGCCCCCACGGTCAAGGAATTGTGCGTGAAGTTCATGGAGGACTACTCCAAGGTACGCAACAAGCCCAGCACGCAGGAGGGCTACCAGAGCGTCATCGACCGCAACATCGTCCCGATGCTGGGCCGCATGAAGGTTCAGGACGTGAAGCGCCCGGACGTGGCGGCGATGATGAAGAAGATGGCCCACAAGCCGGCCGACGCGAACCGCACGTTCAGCGTCATACGCCGCATGTTCAATCTGGCCGAGGTGTGGGGCTATCGGCCCGACGGCACCAATCCCTGCCGCCATGTCCCGATGTTCCCGAACGGCAAGGCCACCCACCTCATCAGCGACGAGGACATGGGCAAGCTGTTCCGGCAGCTTGACAGGATCGAGGCCGAGGGGCTGGAGAACTACGTCATCCCGCTGGCGATCCGGCTGCAATTCGAGTTTGCCGGTCGGCGCGGTGAAATCGTCACGCTCCAATGGGATTGGGTGGACTTCGAGAACCGGCGCGTCGTCTGGCCCGACAGCAAGACCGGTGGCATGTCCAAGCCCATGAGCGAGGAAGCCTACCGGTTGCTTTCGACAGTACCACGCCAGGACAATTGCCCTTATGTGCTGCCGTCCCCGACCCATCCCGGCCAGCACCTGACCACTGGCGAGTATTACAACGGCTGGAGCCGTGCACTCAAGGCGGCAGGCGCGGCGCATGTCGGGACGCACGGCATCCGCCACCGCTCGGCGACCGACATTGCTAACTCGGGTATCCCGGTCAAGGTCGGCATGGCGCTGACGGCGCATAAGACCGTGGCGATGTTCATGCGCTACGTCCACACCGAGGATGATCCGGTGCGCAAGGCCGCCGAACTGGTGGCGAACCGGCGCAAGACGGTGGTAGCAGGCAAGCAGCCTGGCCAGCAGGCCAGAGAGGAACCGCCTTGGCGTGAGGTTTTCCGGGCCTGAAAACAAAAGCCCCGGCTCTAGGCCGGGGTGGGTGTCAGGTCTTACATGATGGGTCGTAGGCTTGCGCCCATTGGATGCCATCACCAACCTTGCCGCTATTCTAACGCACATCCGCCCGCCAGCGTCAACCCTGACCGCTGGCGGGCCAGGACACCGGAGGTTCCTCAACTGTATGCCCCAGACTTTGCACTATCGCCCCGTGCTGATCGACTCGCTCATCAGCAACGAGCGCATCAACAGCTACCAGAGCGTTTTCCACCCGTCCAACGACGTGGAACTGATGGGCGTGTACCTCTGGAACGCGCACGTCTGCGGCGCACTGTACCCGCTGATGGGCGCGGTGGAAATTACCTTGCGCAACGCCATCGACCAGGCGCTCGCCGCCGACCTGGGGCGGTTCTGGTGGGCAAGCGGCAAGCTGCGCTATCGCTCCTTCGCTCCCGGCGTGGATGCACCGCACCCGGTGCAGGCCGTGCGCGACAACTTCGCCAAGGCGACGCGCAACTATGCCGCCGAGCAGCGCCGCCGCCATGCGGTGCGCGGCAACGTCACGCCGCACCATCACGGCGTCATCGCCAAGACGGAATTTTCGACCTGGGAGTTCCTACTGGATGCCGAGTTCATGGGGCGCGGACTGATCTGGCCGAAGCATCTGTCCGGCGTATTTCGCGGGCCGTGGCCGGTGCACCAAGCGGGCGCGATGCTGGCCCATGTGCATGATTTGGTTGCCACGCTGCGCGACTTCCGCAACCGCCTGTTTCACCACGAACCGGCATGGAAACGGTACGGCGTGCTGACCGAGGCGGATGCCTTGCAGCACTTGCAGGAAAAGATCGGCAAGGTGGAAAACCTGCTGGCATTGATCCACCCGGAGAACCTGCGGCTGTTGCAGGCCAATGGCCTGCTGCGAGACGCGCACCGGGCCTGCACGTCGGCCGAGATTCAGCGCTTTCAGCATCTGGCACAGGTGCATCAAATCGACTCCCTGGATGTGCTGGCCGAACTGGTGGCGAGAAGCACGCAGGAGAACAGCGTTTTGACGGCGCGACTGCATTCAGAACCGCAGCAATCCTTCCTGATTCTGCCGCCATGAACCTGCACGCCGACTGCACGATTTTCGGCCAGCAGCATGACATCGCGCCTACATCAGGACTGCACAGGTTCCGCCCTTTTTTGCGCACGAAGACGTGCGCAAAAAAGGGTGGTTGGATGAAAAGCAGGCGTGCCATGCCCGAGGTATCGGCAATGCACACGCAGCGCCTGCCGTGGTATAGCCGCATGTGCAGAGTTGCGCCGCCATACGTGCCGTCAGGCACGGAACGGCGGAAGGCGAGATAAAAGGACGCGGCACTCCGGCGCGCGCAAAGCCAGTCTGCGCATGGGTTTGGCACGGCACGCGCCGTACTGCGGCACGGTGCCGTGGAGATACGCCAAGCCGCATGAATGCTGGCTTGGACGCGTGCCACCTACGCAGCAACACGCCTTGCTGCTCCAGGGTATCGGTGCGTTGAGTCTCGGGAAGTAGATCAGCGGCGCGGACTGGAAACGCCCGAAATGGCCCGCTCGACGAAGCGGGACAGCGGTTCAGAGGGAACCGTATCAGCCCGCAGAAGATAGGTCGTCAGAACCGGGGATATGCCCGCCAGCGGACGGCTGGTCACGTCCGGCGAACGGCAGACGGCGACCTGCGAAGCACCGACCAGCGCCAAGGCATAGCCGGCTGAAACCAAGGTCAGCATCAGGTCGAGCGAAGCGACTTCTTCGGCGACCAGCGGCTCCACATCCACGGTGCGCAGCACCCGTGCAATCTGGCGGCAGTAGCCCTCGAAAACATGCGGGTCGCCCATCGCCAAGGGATAGCGCAGGACTTCTTCCAGCGGAATGCGTTTGTGGGTCAACAGCGGATGCTTGGCTGGTACCGCCACCACCAGCGGGTCGTGCCATGCAGGTTCTGCCAGCAGGCCGTCCCCCACGTCGTCCAACTGCGCAAATCCTGCATCGTAAAGGTCTGCTCGCAGCCCTTCGATCTGCTGCGATAGCGGAATCTCGGCGAGATTAATCCCGACTTCGGGATCATCGTCCCGGCACTTCGCCAGGAAGGCGCTCAGGCGCGGCGGCGTGATGCCGTCGGACAGGGCAATGCGCAGTTGGCCGTCATAACCGGCAGCGACCGCCTTGGCCCCTTCACGGGCTTGCTGCAAGGCGGTGAAGATGCGCGGCACATGCTCCTTGAGAACCTGTCCGGCACGCGACAAGCGCGTGCTGCGGGAGTTACGGATGAACAATCGCACGCCCAACTCTTCTTCCAGATCCTTGATGGCCCTAGAAAGCGGCGATTGCTCGATGTGCAGCCTCTCGGCTGCACGGGCGAAATGGAGCTCTTCGGCCACGGCCAGGAAGCATCGAAGATGACGTAGCTCCATTCAGTGCCTCCCATGCCTCAGAGCGTCAATGCGTCGCCGCTGTTTGTGCGGCGGGGCCTTGGTCGGGATGAGAGAGGAATGCCCTGACCGTCCCTCCCGCGCCCAGCGCCTTGTACAAGGCAATACCGCCTTGCAACCGCGCCAGTTGGCTGAGGGCAAGCGCATCGCGCGCCTGGTTCAGGCTGCGCTGCGCTACCAGCACCGGCAAGTAGGCGCTCAATCCCCGCGCGTAGAGTTGGGTGGTCTGTTCCAAAGCTTGTTGGCTGTCGGCCACTGCTTTCTGTAACGCGGCTTGCCGCTGGCGTTCGCTGGTCCATGCCGTCAAGGCGTCTTCCACGTCGCGCAAGGCCGAACGCACGTCCCGCTCGTAGACACGCCGTACGGCGTCGGCGTTGGCCTGCGCAGCAGTCACGCCTGCCCGCGCGCGGCCGGCGTCGTAGAGCGACTGGCTACCCTGCATCGCCGCCGACCACGCCAGGCTGGCGCCGGAGAACAGATCGTGGATGACGCTGGCCGTCGTGCCGATGCCCAGAGGAATGCGGAACGTGGGAAAGCGTGCGGCCTCGGCTACGCCGATCTGCGCGGTGGCGGCGGCCAGGCGTCGTTCGTCTGCACGCAGGTCGGGGCGTTGGCGAATAACTTCCGAAGGGAGCGACAGCGGTAAGTCGGCCGGCATGGGCAATGCCGGTGCGGACGTGGCGAGGTCGGCATGCCAATCCCCGGGAAAGCCGCCCGCCAGCACGCCGATGGCATGGCTGAAACGGGCGATGTCTGCTTCCAGCAAAGGCGGTTGCGCCTCGGCTGTTTCGCGCTCAGCGCGGGCCTGGGTGACGTCGGCCAGCGTGCCCAGGCCGCCGCGGTGTGCCTGTTCGGCCAGGCGTTCGGCTTCGGCCAGCGCACGGATATTGTCTTGCGCAATGGCCAGACGCAGTTGCGCGGCGCGCAGCCCGGCGTAGTCGGATACCAATTCGGCCACGAGACTCACTTGCAGCGCGCGATGGTCTTCGGCGAGCGCCTGGATGCCGGCGTCAGCGGCTTCGACCGCGCGGCGCGTGCCGCCGAACAAGTCCAGTTCCCAACTGGCATCGAATCCCAGGTGCCAGGTTCGTGCCCGCCCGCCGGGCTGCGCGCTGAGTGCCTTGCTACTGCGCACCGCCTCGCCAGTGGCACCGACCGAGACTTCGGGCATGGCGGCCGATGCGATCTGCACGCGTTCGGCGCGTGCCTGGCGCAGGCGCGCCAAGGCAATATCCAGGTCCTGGTTATGTGTCAGGGTCTGATCGACCAGGCGGTCGAGCAACGGATCCTGGAAGGCGCGCCACCAGGTGCGCAGGCCATCGTGGTCGCCATCGGACATGGCGGCGTCGGCCTCGATCCAGTGCGCGGGCACATCCAGCGTCGGCGTGCGGTAGTCCGGGCCCACGGTGGTGCAGCCGGCCAGGACGGCCAACAGTGAGGCCAGCATTGCCTGCCGAAGGCGCGGCTGTGTGCAGGGGATGGGTGCAGGCATGGCTTTGTCCTCACATCCAGCGGTGTAGCAGCGAAATCAGCCGGCCCTGCGGCACCGGCGTGCCTGCTGAAGGCGTGACCTCGATGCTGCCGGTCATGCCGGCGGCCAGCACGACCTCCTGCGGGACATGCTCGAACTCGACGCGCACGGGAATGCGCTGCGCCAGCCGGACCCAACTGAAGCTGGGCTCCACGCTCGGCAGACCCTGCGCGTCGGCCTGCTGGTTGCTGTCGGTGATGCCGCGCCCGATGCTGGCCACCCGTCCTGGCAACACTTGGTCGAAGCCCATCAGGCGGATTTGCGCCGCCGCGCCGGGCTTGATGCCGCGCAGTTTGGTTTCCTCGAAATAGCCGGTAATCCAGAAGCTATGGGCGTCGATCAGGGCCAGGTTCGGCTGGCCCGCCACGGCGTAGTCGCCCTTGTTCAGGCGCAGGCGCGTGACGTAGCCATCGGTTGGCGCACGCAGTTCGGTGCGCGCCAGATCCAGCTTCGCCCTCTCCACGGTGACCCGTGCACCGCGAAGTTCGGCCTGGGCGATGACTACGGCCTGATTCGCTCGCTGGATGTCCTCGGCAGGCACCAGGCTCTCCATGCCCCGGCGCCGCCGCGCCTCCTCCGTCTTCTGGCGCAAGGACACCTCGGCCGCCGCCAGCTGCGCCTCGGCCTGGGCCAATGCCAGCGCGAAGCTGGCATTGTCGATGCGATAGAGCACCTCGCCGCGTTTGACGTATTGGTCGTCCGCGACCGAGACCTCGGCAACGGTGCCGGATACCTCGGGAGCGATGCGCACGATTTGCGCGCTGACACGGCCATCGCGGGTCCAGGGGGCGACGACGTAGGCGCGCCACAGCGCGCTGACCAGAAACCCGGCGGCAACGACCACCGCGAGAGTGAGTCCTGCCCGCAGCAGGCGCTGGGCGGAAATTGAGCGTTCAGACATAAAGCACCAACAGGGAAACAAGGCAAAGGGAAACAGCGAACTCGAACAGGCCCGGATGCCAGACCCAGCGCAGCACGCCGCTGCGCGCCAGCACGAAGCGCACACCCAGATAGATCGGCAGCGCCAGGCAGGCGTAGGCAAAGAATGGCGGCAGGTAGATGCCAGCCAATGAGAATTCACTGAGCATGGGTTTGGCCTCCAGAGAGGGACGGAACGCCGTTCGCATGGCGCTCCAGCAGCGCGGCGATGTCGAACAGCACGGCCGTCACGCGCCTCATTTCATCCATCGCGGCTCTGGATCGCATCGGTAAACGCGTCAGAGACGTTGCCGCACGGCGGGCATGACGAGCGGCGCTCGCGGGATCACCGGCCCGTTGATGCATGTAGCGCAGCGAGCGCGCCACCACGGGCGGCCACTCGGCGTCCGGTGGGGCTTGGCGAAGCCAGCGTCGCAGGCGCAGCACCTCCCGGCCCAAATGCAGGCTGGCCAGTGCCTGGGCAATGGCACGATCCATCGCCTGCGGCTGCGCTTTGAGCAAGGCGCCGAGTTGCGCGATGCGGTGCTGCTGACGCCATTGCCAGGCCGGCGCATCCGTCGGCTCCCCGCGCAAGGTGCCCAGCGCCGAATCGCGGATACGCTGGCGCAAGCGCGTGACGTCACGCGCCCCGTTGCGTGGCAGCACGATCCTGAAGCCCAGCAGCGTGAAGCAGGTCGCCAGGATCCAGGCCACGGAACTGTTGAGAAACAGCGCAAAGTCATAGCGCATCGGGTTGTCCGCCGCTGCCAGTGTCGTGAACGCCACCAGATAAGCCACGCCGGCCAAGGCATAGCGTGGCATCGTGGTGGCAAGCACGCCGGGCAGCCAGAACAGGCTCAGGGTCACCAGCAGCAGCGGCAGGCCCGAGACATGGGGCAGCACGATGAAGGTGCACAGGAAAGCCATCACCACTGCAGCCACCGTGCCCTTGATGAATTCGACCGCACCCAGCGCGGGATTGGGTGCGGTGGACAGCAGTGCGCAGGCTGCCGCCAACCCCGCCAGCATCATGTTGCCTTCCGTCCAACCGGTGGCGATCCAGAAGGCGCCGCCCATCAGCACGGTCAACAGTGCGCGCACGCCGTTCTGAAGGGCTGCCGCGGTGTCGCGATGGAACGGCACGGACACGCGAGCCGGCGTCGGCCTGGGTTGGTGGAAACGTTCGATGCCTTCGAGGGCTTGCAAGTAATCGTCGAGTTGCTCGACCAGGCGGTCGCCCGCGATCATCAGTGTGGCTTGCTCGGAGGCGTCGTCGAGCGAGGTGAGCGTGAGCGCGTCCTTCAGCCGGGTGCGCAGATCGGTCAAGAGCTGGATGGCATGTGCTCTTTCGGCCTGACCGGGTTCCTGCACTAGCGACTGGCCCACCTCCCGCCATACCTTTTCCCAGTCCGGTTGCAACGCGCTCAGTACAGCGAGGCTGGCGCTGTGTCCGTGCAGGGGCGGCGCACCGCCCACCAGAGCGGAAAACAGCGAGACCATGGTGTGCCGCACCGTGCCGGCACGATGGGCCAGGTCGGCGGATTCGGCCTTTCCCAGCGCCAGCAGATCGTCCACGCCATAGACCTCTGTGATGAGAGAGCGCCTTCCGGCATCGAGCGGCTTGGCATCGGGTCCGCCGCTTCCTTGAATGGCCTGGTGATGCGTCGCAAGCATGCCCGCCGTGGCGGCCGCAAGGCGGTCGAGCAGCGAGGCCAAGCGGCTGTGCACGCTGCGGCTGCTGAAAAGGGCCGAGACCAGCGCCAGGCAGACCACGCCGATCATCACAGATGCCCCGCGTCCCATTACCTGGTCGAAGGTGCGTTCCGGATGCTGCATGGCGCCGTAGGCCGCCAGGCCCGCGGTATAGCCTGCCAGCGTGGCACCATAGGCTCGGAAATGACGCAGCAGGGTCATGCCCACCACGCACACCCCCAGCCACAGGCCGAAACCGAGCAGAAACAACCAGGGCATTTGGCCAAAGGCGCTCATCAGCACGAAGGCCGCCAACATGCCTACCAACGTGCCCAGCACCCGCCACACGCCCTTGCCGATCACGCCGCCCTGGACGGGGTTGATGACCAGCAGCACGCTGGACGCCGCGGCATAGGGCGCGTGCAGTTCCAGTAGATAGGCCGCCACCAAGGCCAAGCAGGCGGCCAGGATAGACCGCATCACATAAGTCGCGCGTGGGGTGCTCAGGTCGAGATAAGGCAGGCCACGCGCCAACCGCTCCCGCAACCGGGATAGGCGTAAGGAGACGCCTGAATCCGTGCCAGGCATGTTCGCTAAATGCACGATGCAACCCTTCTACAGTGACCATTACGCATCACTGTAGGTAGGGTCGATCATTACGAAAAGTGAATTTATTGCATTCAGATGATTGCGTAAAACGCATTCATAGAGCCAGTCGCCTAGTTAAAGCTTGGCGCGCATGGCCGCTTGCGCTTGGCTCTCATTACAGAGCGTATGGATGGTCTGTCGCAGCCATTGATGGGCCGGGTCGCCCTCCAGACGCGGGTGCCAGGCTTGTGTCAGCAGCACGGTTTCCAGCGGTGTCGGCAAGTCGAACACGCGAATACGCAGGCCCGCGGACAGCGCGGTATTGGCCAAATGCTGGGGCAACGGCAACAGCAGATCCGAATCGTGCAATGCGAACAGTGCCGTGTACGGATTGGGCAGTACCAAGGCGACGTGTCGGCGCAGCCCCTGCGCCTCCAGTGCGGCATCGACCGGCCCGGCGGCCTTGCCACGCCGCGACACGTTGATGTGCTCCCAGCGCGTGAGGCGCTCGGGTGTGATCTCGTCATCGAAAATCGGATGGTTGGCGCGCGCGACGCCCACGAACGTGGTGGTGAACAGGGACTGCACGCGAATCTCCGGCCCCAGCTTGCGCGATGCGCTGATGAACAGGTCGATGCGGCCGCTGCGCAGCGCCTCCTCGTCCACGTCGTCTTCCTCCGGCGAAAAGCGCAGCATCGCCCGCGGCATCTCCCGCGCCATGGCATCCAGGAGATGGCCCAGATGGATGCTCACGAACTCGTCGGTGGCGCGGACGTTGAAACGCCGATCCAGCGATTTCAGATCAATCTCGGCATCTGAAGCGAACACCTGCGAAGCCTGTTCGACCGCCAGCCGCACCTGCTCGCGCAGCGCCAGCGCCCTGGGCGTGGGTATGAGCTTGCGTCCGACCTGGACGAACACCGGATCGCCCAGCGCCTCCCGGATGCGGCTCAATGTGCGGCTCATTGCCGGCGCGCTCAGATGCATGCGGCGCGCGGCACCGATGACGCTGCCCTCGTCGAGCAGTGCATCCAGCGCCAGTAGGAGATTGAGGTCGGGACGCGACATGGTTGGCCTCTTATGATTTACCTTGATGCAATCATATATTCTTCTGGATAGCGCAAGAAGCACTCATTGGAAAGCGATCTTTCGCCCCACCAAGAAGAGATAACCGTCAAGGGAATCCACTTTCATGAACACTGAAATCAACATGGCCGTCGCAGTTGTGGGCCCCGGTGCGATCGGCACCACGGTCGCGGCGATGCTGCATGAGGTCGGCCGTACGCCCGTGCTGTGTGGACGGACGCCCCGCGATCACCTGGCGCTGCAGGAGGATGGCCGCTCCATGACCGTCCCCCGGCCTGGTTCGGACGAGCCCAAAGCAGATCACTCACACGGCTGATCTTGTGTTTCTGGCAGTCAAGGCCACGCAGATCGAGGCGGCGGCAGGCTGGCTGACCGTGCTGGTCGGGCAGCAAACCGTCGTGTGCGTTTTGCAGAACGGGATCGAACAGGTTGACAGAGTTCGCTCGCAAGCGCCACGCGGACACATCGTTCCCGCTGTCGTGTGGTTTCCTGCGCAGGCGCAATCCGATGGCTCGGTCCGCCTGCGCGGCGAGGCGCGCCTGACTCTGCCAGACACGGCTGCCGCGCGTGTCGTGGCCCAGGCACTGCAAGGCACGCGGTGCGCCGTGGACTTGGCCGAAAACTTCAGTACCCTGGCCTGGCGCAAGCTGTTGCAAAACGCGGCGGCGGGCCTCATGGCACTCACGCACCGTCGCTCGGGTATGTTCGTCCGCGCTGACATCGCCGGGCTGGCGCTGGCCTATTTGCGCGAATGCCTGGCCGTGGCAAACGCAGAGGGCATTGAACTCGGTGTGGAAGTGCCGCAAGAGATCCTCGGAAAATTCCAGTCGGCCCCTGCGGACATGGGCACCTCCATCCTCACGGATCGGGAAGCAGGCCGGCCGCTGGAATGGGATATCCGCAATGGCATCATCGCGCGTCTCGGCCGGGTTCATGGCGTTCCGACGCCGATCAGCGACATCCTGGTGCCGCTGCTCGCGGCTGCGAGCGACGGCCCAGGCTAAGGTGCATTTGGGCTTGCCCCGCCCCTCCGGACAGATCAGGTGTGACTTGGCGCTCCGCAATACTTCTGGGCTTGCCAGCGCGAAGCGCCTATGCAGCACCTGGCTCGAAAAGCGGCAACGGCAAACAGTGGTCGAAATCAGACCTAACCTTTTGACCTGAAATACCTTTCACGCCGCTGCATAGCTTCACAAAGAACTTGACGGCGGACATTTTTCATGGTCAGCCCTGGAAGGTCAGCGGTGCCATCCCGGACGCGGACGGGGATGATGGTGTCTCGGCCCCGGCCGGTACGGACGGTGCGGCTGATAGTGACGCGGATAGTAGCGCGGGCCCGAACGATAATGCACACCGAAGTGCGGCGCCACATAGACCGGCGCCGGGCTCACATACACCGAGCTGCTGTAGGAAGTACTGCCGTAGTAGCCATCGTCATACGGCACGACCGCGCATCCGCCCAGTATGCCCACAGCCAGCACGGGCAGAACGAAACGCGTCGCGATGCGGGAAATGGAAGTATTCATGATGCGACCTTTCAATGAAAGCGCTCGCTCGTCGAACCGGGATGACGGTCGATGCCGTCAGGTGCATGCGGCAAGACGAACCGGATCAGCGACGATAGTATTCACGCTCGTAGCGCTGATAGCCGACGCGGCGCGCATCGTGGTAATGGCCGCCGCGATAGTCGTGGCCATAGGCATAACCGCGTGGCGCCGGCTGATAATAGACAGGCTGGCGATACCCGCCGCGCGGACGCGATGCGTAGCGGCGATCATTGCGTCCCGACGAAGCCGTGGCACCTACCACCGCGCCGAGCACGCCGCCAACCACGGCACCTTCCTGACCGCCCACCGTGTTGCCGATCACGGCACCGAGTACCGCGCCGACCGCCGTATTGACACCACGGTTGTCCGCCGATGCGGTGGTCGAAATTGCGGCCGTGGCCAGCAATGCAACGGCAATCCATTTTTTGTGGGACATGATCGACTCCTTGGTTGCCGCACATCGCCGGGAATCGGCAGATCTCACGACGGCATGGAATCAATATAGAGGTCGCGGCCGGTGAAGCCACGCGGAGAAATAGACTTTTACAATTGTAAGGAAATCGTCAAGAAGACAATGCCTGCATGACAACACCCGTTACTGGATGTTCGCTTCCGACACGATCTTCCATTGCCCGCCTTCCTGTGCCCAGTACTGGCGCTTGCGCGTGACATGCCGGCCCTTGCCGATCACGGCCTCCTGCGTGAAGGCAGCGACGATCATTTCCTTCTGCCCTTTCTGCTCCGGGTAACGGAACAGGGATACGTCGCGCAGGCTGACCGCGATCTGACGCGCGCCCAGATTGGCAGACTGGATGCGTGTCATCCAGGCGTCGAGATTCTGCCCACGCATGGCCTTGAAATGCTGCGAGTAGTGCGCGCGCAACTTGTGCGGATCGGTGGTCTCGAGATCGGCGCGCCATGCTTCCAGCAGGCGATTGGCCGCCACGCGCTCGGCTTCCGCCTTGGCAGGCGTGACGAACTTCAGCTGTTCGCTGATGATCACCGGCGTCATGCCGACCTCGACCGTGGCCGACAGTTCGATCATGTCGGGATTGGGCAAGACGATGCAGCCGTCCGACGACAATGGCGGCCGGCTGTAGCTGTCGGGCGGCGTGCCGTGGAACCAGATGCCCGAGCCGCCGCGATCGTTGACGCGGTCCCATTCGTTCGGATAGTTGATCGGCAGCGCGCCGGGGCCATAAAACGCGGGCAGCTTGGGGCCAGGCACACGCGAGGTGATGTAATAAATGCCGAGTGGCGTCTTCTGGTCGCCTTCGCGGAATTTATCGACGCCCAGCTTGCCCTGGCTCACGTAATAGTCGCGCACCAGGCGGAAACGATCGTCCTTGTCGCGCTCATAGACATACAGACGCGAGCGTCTGGCATCGACCAGCAGCGCGTTCTTCTGTTCAGGACGCAGTTGCAAGAGCGCTTGCGGCACCAGCGCAGGGTCGGGCCGTTCGCGCAGCGACTTCAGGCGAACCATCGCCTCGGCGCGCAACGCCGCCATGTTCTCGGCAGGTGCGTTGGCTGCCGCGCCAAAGGTGCGGATCGCTTGCGTGTACAGCAACAGCAGATCGCCGCGCACCAGATGACCGAGACGGAAATTCGGATAGGCCGCCACCAGCGCGTCGGCACGCGACTGTGCTTCGCGCAACCGGTTCTCCGACAGGGCTTCATACACATCGATCAGCATCAGCTCGGGATCCTGCCGCGTCGGCACGCCCGGCTTGGTACCGCTCGCCAGCGAAAACGAAGGGGCGGCACTGGCGAGCAGAACAATACCTGCTGCCATCCACGGCGCGAGTCGCCGATATCGCCCCTGCATTTTTCCTTGCTGTGCCACGACCATCAATTACCTGTGCGTTCCTGTTGAATGCGCCATGCGCTGCCCTGTTTCTTCAGCACCAGCGTCTTGCGGCTATCCGACTTGAAGCGGTCGGAATCGTAATTCTGGCGAAAACGCACGGTAGCGGTATCGCCATTGACGGCGACCTGCGGCGCGACAATCTGCACACTGATGCGTTTCTTGTCCTCGATGCGTGCGCGACGCTCGGCTTCCCAGACCTTGCGCGACTGACCGGCCGGCAGCGCAAAATCCCTGGCATAGGCATTGAGATAAGCGCCGACGTCGCGCGCGCTCCATGCCCTGGCCCACGAGTCAACCGCACGCAACACCTCGCTGCGTGTCGCATCTGCTGCAGCCCTGGCTTTTTCCTGTTCGGCCCGGCGCTTGTCTTCCTCTGCCGGGCGAACCGGCGGCGGTACCGGTGCCGGTTCCGGCTTGCGTTCTGCCACGACTGTCGGCGAGGGCACCGCCTCAACCGCAGGCTGGCGTGGCTTGACATCCGGCACCACCGGTGGCGGCACCGGCCGCGCTGGTGCAGGCGCTGGCTCCGGCGCAGGTGACGCCGCAGCGACCGGCGGCAAAGCAGTGCTGCCAACCAGCGTGCGCACCATGGTCAGCTTCGATTGTGCGGCATTGTTGTTGCGATCGAGCTGCAGCGCCTTGTCGTACGCCTGGCTTGCCAGCTTGGCGTGCACATCGCCGAGATTCTCGTAGGCAGTCGCGTAGGCCGGATTGGTGCGGATCGCCTGATCCAGCGCCGCGCGTGCCTTTTCATATTCGCCCGCCGATGCATACAGCACAGCGAGATTGTTGTATGGCTCCGGCAGCGTCGGATAATCCTTCGTCAGTCGCGTGAACACATCGATGGCCTCGGTCTTCTTGTTCTGCTCGGTCAGGATCACGCCCTTCAGAAAACGCATCTGTGGTTCACGCGGGTTCTGCTTGAGGAAGGCATCAGCCTTGTTCAGCGCGGCCGTGTGCTGTCCCGCGCGCAACAATTGCGACACGTCCGACAATTCATCGGCCGCCACCGGCGTCATGTACATTGCCGCCGCCATGCCGATCAACACGAACGGACGATACATCCGGTGAAAACGCAGAGGCGATGACGAACGCAGGGGCATGTTCTTTCCTGTAGAGATGAGGGGTGGATTGCGCACTGGCGATAGTGTACGACAAACCATTGCCACAGCCCAACGCAAACAGGCGGGGAATCCGCCTGGACAAGCGGTTTCAATGACGGACAGGCAACTCCTGCAGGATGCCGCTCAGGCGCTCCATGCGGAAAGGCTTGACGAGGAAATAATTCATGCCGGCATCCATGCAGGCCTGGATATCCGACAACGACCCGGCTGCGGTCAATGCCACGATCGGCGTCTGCGACGCCGGCGCAGGCAGGCTGCGTATGGCGCGAGTCGCCGCCACGCCGTCCATCTCCGGCATGTGCATGTCCATCAACACGACGTCGAAGGAACGGTCACGCAAGGCGGCCACGGCCTGCACGCCATTGGCCGCCACTTCGACCGTATGACCAGCCTTGCCGAGCAGCGCCATGGCGACCTTCTGATTGATCTCATTGTCCTCGGCCAGCAGGATATGCAATCCGCGCTGCTCGGCCGATGCCGGCTGCGGCATCGCCGTGGCCGCGAGCGGCGACCCACTGGCCGCGGCAAAGTCCAGTTCGAACCAGAAACGGCTGCCGACACCCAGGGTGCTCTCCACGCCGATTCGCCCACCTTGCATTTCGACCAGCTTCTTGCAGATCGACAGCCCGAGTCCGGTGCCGCCGAAACGGCGCGAGATCGAACTGTCGGCCTGCGAGAACGAGCGGAACAGCAACGCCTGCGCTTCCGGCGCAATGCCGATGCCGCTGTCGATGACCGAAAACCGCAGGCGGATGCGATCGCTTTCGCGCTGCAATTGCTCGACCCTGATCTGCACCGATCCGCGTTCCGTGAACTTGAGCGCATTGCTGACCAGATTCAGCAATATCTGCCGCAGGCGCATGTCGTCGCCCTGCAGTTGCCGCACCAGATCGGGCGAATAGTCGGCGCCGAATTCCAGTGCCGCGTGCGGAGTACGCGAGCGCATCAGATTGACCACGCTGTCCGTCGTCTTGATGACATCGAAATCGATGTTCTCGAACTCGATATTGCCCGATTCGAGCCGCGAATAATCGAGGATATCGTTGAGGATCGTGAGCAGCGCCTCGGCCGAATACTGCGCCGTCTCCAGATGTTCACGCTGCAAGGGATGCGTGGCTTCCGCCAGCGCCAGCTGCATCATGCCGAGCATGCCGTTCATCGGCGTACGGATCTCGTGGCTCATCACGGCGAGGAATTCCGACTTGGCGCGATTGGCGAGTTCCGCTTCGTCCTTGGCCTGCCGCAGCGCGCGCGTGCGCTCATCGACCAGATTCTCGAGATTCCTGCTCAGCGTCTTCAGCGAATCATACAGCCGCACATTGGCCAGGCCCGCACTGATATTGGCACACAACACCTCGATGAGCTGCCGCTCCAGCGCCGACAAGCCACGCGTCATCGGTAACCATGCCGCGTAATCGCCAGCGCCGCGCTCGCCACGGATATAGAGGCACAAATGATCGTCGTCCTCGATATGGCAGCGTGCGTCCAGCACGCGTCCGGCTGCCTGCATCTGCTGCAAGGTCGGCCCCGCCGCGTCGGCACACGCCACGGCAATCACCTCGTTATCGTCAATCGACCGACGCGCCAGCAGACCGCCGACAGGCTGCCTCAGCAGCAGGCTCAGCTGTTGCAGGACGGTTTCCGCAAATTCGGTTTCCGACACTGCCTGCAGCAGCGAACCGGCGGCGTCGATGACGTCTTCCAGACCGTCGCGCGCCCGCTCGAGCGAAACGATGTCGTCATGCGAGCGCAATGCCGAAATCACGCAGGTCAGCAGCTTCTGCCTCGTCAGTTCGGTCTTGGTCTTGTAGTCGTTGATGTCGTAATCGATCACGACGTCGCGTTCGGGCGCCTGTCCCGGCTGACCGGTGCGCAATACGATGCGCACGCGCCGATTGAGCAGTTGTTCGCGGATGTGGCGCACCAGTTGCAGTCCCGCGTCCTCCTCTTCCATCACCACGTCGAGCAGGATGATCGCGATGCCGTCATCGTCGGCCATGATCGAGCGCGCCTGCTGTGCGGAATAGGCATGCAGAAACTCGAGCCGGCGGTTCTTGAAGACCACATCCGCCAGCGCGATGCGCGTGACCTGATGCACCTCTTCCTCGTCATCAACGATCAGAATCTTCCACGTGCCAATCGCCTCGGCTGGCGCCGACTCTCCTTCCGGAGCAAACAGGAAGTCATCCAGCATCATGCCCCCCGGCTGTGCCGTGCTGCCGATGCGGACGATGCAGTCTGGCCGGTTCCTTCATCGAGGTCTTGCGGACTGCGCGGAAAACGCAGGATGAAGGTAGTACCCACGCCAAGCTGGCTTTCGACACTGATCTGCCCCTGCAGCGGCCCGGTCACCAGGCTGTGGATGATGTTCAGGCCGAGTCCGCTGCCGCCACGGCCGCGCGTGGTGGTGAAGAAGGGATCGAAGATGCGCGCCAGATGCTCGCGCGGAATGCCCTTGCCGTTGTCCGAGAAGCGCAATTCGATCAGGTCCGTCTTCTGATCCTTCGCATAGACATTGCGCACCACGATCAGCATCTCGCCCGATGCGGGATCAGGAAACGCGTGCAGCAGCGCGTTCATGACGAAGTTGGTGATGATCTGTGAGAACGCGCCCGGATAGGTGTCGACCTCGATGCTGTCGTCGCAGTTGACGCTGATCCGGTGTTCGGAACGCCGCAGCATCGGGCTAAGGTTGGACAGCACCTCGTCGATGTAAGCCTTGAGACGGAACACGCGACGCTCTTCGCTGGTCTGGTCGACCGCCACGTCCTTGAAGCTCTGGATAAGGGTGGCGGCGCGCTCCATGTTCGACAGCAGCAGCTTGCTGATGTTGCCGGCCGTGCCGACGTAGGAATCGAGATCGGAGCGCTTCATGGTGCCGGCGTGGAACAGCGCCTTCAGGCGCGCCGTTTCTTCCGCCAGCGTCGAGGCACCCGTCACGCCGACACCGACCGGCGTATTGATCTCGTGCGCAACACCCGCCACCAGTTGGCCGAGCGAAGCCAGCTTGGCCGATTCGACCAGCTGCTTCTGCGTGCGCCGCAGCGACTCCAGCGTTTCGCGCAGCTCGGTGTTTTTCTGGCTCAAGGCTTGCGTGCGCGCCTCGATCTTCTGCTCGAGATCGTTGTAGAGGCCCGCATTTTCGAGAGAGATCGCGATCTGCGTCGACAGCATCTGCAGCAGTTCCGCATGGTGCGGCGTGAAGGCATCGACCGCCAGATTGTTTTCCATGTACAGGATGCCGACCAGTTGCCCCTGTTTCTGCAGCGGCAGACAAAGAATCGATTTGGGCTGCTCGCGGTCGATATAGAAATCGCTGTTGAACTGGCTGTCGTTGGCGGCGTCGCCAAGCACCACGCGCTCGCCGGTGCGCTTGACGTAGTTGACCACGGCCAGGCTGACGCTGCGGCTCTTCTCGAGCGCCACGTCCTGCCCGACCTCGATCGCGTCGCCATTGATTTCTGCACAGACGAACAGGCGGCCATGCTCCATCATCAGCAGCGCGCCCTTCTGCGCGCCGGCGTTCTCGATCAGCAGGTGCATGAGCCTTGACAGCAACTTGTCGAGATGGATCTCGCTCGACAACGTCTGAGAGGCGCGGATCACGGTCTGCACATCGACCTGCCTTTCCTGCGTGCTGTCGAGCGCATGAACGGAGCGCTTGCGTCCGCTCACCCTTGCCAGCAATGCCGGATACATGGCCTCCATCTGCGCCACCTTGCCGTCCGCGCCCCACTCGCCGTAGCGCGCATGCGCCTGTTCCAGATGCATGCGCGCGTTGATTTCCTTGCCGCGCGCGAGAAAGAACCGGCCGGCAAGCTCATGGGCCAGCGCCTCGTCGCTCAGATAACCGTAACTGCGCGCGGTATTGATCGATTCTTCGTAACATTGCTCGGCCTTGCGGTGCCTGCCGGCCAGATGATGGCGTTCTGCCTCGACCAGCTGCCACTTGTGCAGATAATTCATCGGCGCATGGTCGGCCCATACCCTGAAACGCCGCTGCATCGCGCCGACGTTCTGCAGAGTGGCCGCCACATGCTGTTTCGTTCCGCGGCAGACCGCAATATCCGCCAGCGAATGCACCCACATCAGGAAGCCCGATGATGGGGTGCCGAAATCGAAGCCCGGCAGCGCCAGCGCCTCGGCGGCATGCGCGCGCGCCTCCACGTATTCGCCGAAATAGCATTCGCCGATGGCCTGGATCGCACGGACATAGAAGATGCCCCACGGATCGGCCGAAGCACGGCGCGCCATCACGTAATCTTCGTGCGTGCGTCCCTGGGTGATGTCGGCAACCGACTCGCCGACCAGCCGCGCATACAGCAACGCCCATGGAATCATCACGCCGAGCAGTGCCGCGTAATCCATCTTGCGATAGACGTCGATGTCCTTGCGGATCATCGTCAGGCCTTCGCGCACGTTGCAGCCGGACTGGAAGCGGATCGAATCCGAGAACGACAGCGCCACCATCGCACCCGGCCGGTCGCCGGTTTCCATCGCCTTGACATAGGTATCCATCAGCGGTTCGAGCGACAGCCGCAGATGCTCGCGGCGATGGCGGATGATGCCGTGGAAGATGCCGACCGCCCCCAGCAGCGGCTTGTCGCCGCCGAGCAGCGACGACACCTTGCCGAACTTGTAGCCCTCCTCGACACGCCCGTACTTGCCGGCCAGCGTGCGTCCCCATACCGCATACGCATACGCGCTCAGCGGCGACGAACCATGGCGGATCGAGCGCCGCACGATCTCCAGCGCCAGCCACAGCACCACGTTGGAACCAGCCAGATAGGTGAAGCCGTAGCCGAGGAAGGCCATCGTCGCCTGCACCTGCAGCAGGTACTGCGGGTCCTCGGCCGCCGGCAGTTCGGCCAGCGACAGCGGGTCCCGCCCGCGCATCGCCAGCGCCAGCCGCAGACGTGCGATGCGAATATGCCGCTCGTTCAGATTGGACGGCACGCTGATTCCGGCGATCTGCATCATCTCGATGCCGGTCTCCATCAATTCCTTGGGCTTGTAGATCGCGCCATAACAGCGGATCAGATAATCCTTGGCGGCGATGATTTCCTGCGGTGTGGTGCTGTTGTCGCAGACGAGCTGGCACAGACGTTCCATCTCCCGATAATCGGCCTGCGCGAAGGCGGCATTGATGAGCTCCATGTACAGCTCGTGCATGAATTCATGCTTGTCCTGCCAGTTCTGCACGGCCCCGAGTTCGCGCGCGATCTCGACGCATTCGCGATGCACGTCCATTGCCGCCGACTTGCGTGCCCGTCTGGCGGCGGCAAGGTTGAGCCAGGCGAGATCGTCACGCTGCTTCTGTTCCTCAAGAAGGCTGCGGCCGCGATTCAGATGATCGACGATATCGAAGATGAACTCTTCCTTCTCGGCCTGCGACACGCTGTTCATCAGCAGGCGACCGATCTGCAGATGGATGGCGTCGGTCTCCTCGCGCGCCGTACTTTCGTAGGCCGCCTGCTGCACGCGGTCGTGCAGGAACTGGTAGGAATACGACACCACGGTTGACGCCGCCACCTTGGTCTCGGACGGCTGGATCAGACCGGCCTGTATCGCATCCTGCAGCAGGGCGCGGATTGCCTCCTCGCTCTTCTCGCTGACGATGCTCAGGGTCTGCAGGTCGAAACGGCTGCCGATGCACGCCGCCACCGTCAGCAGGCGCTGGGTGGGTTGCGGCAGGCGCGCCAGTTCCTTCATCAACAGGTCGATCACGTTGTCGGTGATGTCCGACGTGCGGATGCGCTGCAGGTCCCATTGCCACTGCCCGTCCTCGAAACTCAGCATGTCCTCGACATGCAGGTTCTTGATGAACTGGTTGATGAAGAACGGATTGCCGAGCGTCTTGCGATAGATCAGATTGGCCAGCGGCAGCACTTCCACCTGGGCACGCCGCAAGGTATCGGCCAGCAGTTCGGCGATGCTGTTCTCGTCGAGCGGGCTGACCTCTACCCGCGTGACCGTCACCTCCTTGTCGATCTGGTGGAACACCACGCTGAGCGGGTGCGAGACATCGACCTCGTTGCTGCGGTAGGCGCAGATCGGCAGCAGCGACGGATTGTCGAGACTCTTCATCAGCAGGCTGATGAGCTTGAGCGAGGCGGCATCGGCCCATTGCAGATCGTCGAGGAACAGCACGATCGGATGATCGGAATGCGCGAACACGCTGACGAAGTTCTGCATCACGTAATGGAAGCTGTTGCGCGTGGCGCCCAGCGGCGTAATCGCCGGCTGCTTGCCGATCACGAACTCCAGTTCCGGCACCGCATCGATGATCAGCTGACCGTTGGGTCCCAGCGCCTTGAGCAGCTTGCCGCGCCACTGCGCGATCCGGCTCTCGCTTTCGGTCAGAATCTGCCGCATCAGTTCGCGCAGCGCCTGGTTGATCGCCGAATACGGAATCGAACGCTTGAACTGGTCGAACTTGCCCGAGATGAAATAGCCGCCATGCGCCACCACCGGCTTGTGCATCTCGTTGACCAGCGAGGACTTGCCGATGCCGGCATACCCCGTCACCAGCAACAGCTCGGCCTTGCCCTTGGTCACGTTGCGGAACACGCTCATCAGGCTCGCGTATTCCTTTTCGCGGCCATAGAGCTTTTGTGAAATCTGCAGGCGGTCGCAGACGTCGTGCTGCGCCAGCGGAAAGGATTCGATGACGCCATGCTCGTCGAAGGCGCGTGCACAGCGGTCAACATCCGCCAGCAGGCCGTCGAGACTCTGGTAGCGGTCTTCGGCATTCTTGGCCAGCAGCTTGAGGACGATGTCCGACAGCACTTCGGGAATCACCGGATTGAAGCGGCTCGGCGGCTGCGGCTTCTTGGCGATATGGGCGTGGACCAGTTCCATCACGCTGTCTGACTCGAACGGCAGATGGCCTGTCAGCAGTTCGTAGAGCACGATGCCGAGCGAGTAATAGTCGCTGCGGTAGTCCACCTGCCGGTTCATGCGGCCGGTCTGTTCGGGCGAACTATAGGCCAGCGGCACCATCGCATCGTCGCGAAACTCGATCTGTCCATCGTGACGGACACGCAGATTGGCCAGACACAACGCGCGATGCAGCTCGACACGCTTGTGCACCTCGCGCAGGCCGCGTATCAGAGACAGGAACAGCGCGAGCGCCCCGGCCAGATCGTAGGCCGGCGGCAACTGACCGTCGCTGCCTTCACCGGCGGCATCCGGACCGACGCGGAAAAACATCATGCGGTGCAGGCCGGTCTTCGGCTGCACCGCATGTTTGGCCGGCATCCAGTCCGTATTCACGGGGAAGCTGATTTGACGCTCCAGTTTCACTTGTGGCCGACGTACCGGTATGCGCCGGCCTTGCAAAATGGGACATTGCAGTTAATCATTGGCAACCTCGGCTGTTCTGCCTGTATGAGCAACCATAAATATAGCCTGAAACGTTGGCAAAACGGCATTCGACTTCACTGACCACCAAACTCCATGACCGATCAACCACTCGCCCGGGAACAAGTCCCGCCCGAGGAAGCTGCCCACATACGCGACCTGTCCGCCCGCCTGCAGGCCAAGATCGTGCGCGAACATCCGACCGGCATCATGCGGCGCGACGCGCATCCGAAGATGCACGGCCTGGTGCGCGCCGAATTCATCGTCGAACCCGATCTGGCGCCGGAACTGCGCGTAGGGATATTCGCCGAGCCGCGCATCTATCCGGCCTGGATACGCTTTTCCAACCAGGATGCCGCCATCCAGGCCGACCGCGGACGCGACATCCGCGGCATGGCGATCAAGCTCATGGACGTGCCCGGCGACAAGCTGCTGGAGCACGAAAGGCATGAACGCACCCAGGACTTCGTCCTGATCAGCACCAACGTCTTCGTCACGCGTGACGTCGCTCAGTTCGACGCCATGATCGAGGCCATGACCAGCGGCAGCACCTGGTCCAAAATCTGGTTCTTCGGCACGCACTGGCGCGTGGTCTGGAACCTCGTCAAGTCGCTGAAACGCTTCGCCAATCCGCTGCAGATGCGCTACTGGAGCACCACGCCCTATCTGTTCGGCGCCACCGCCGTCAAGTATTCGGCGATTCCGCACCGCACCGACGCCACCCTGCCCGCCGATCCCGGCCCCGACTACCTGCGCCAGGCCATGGTGGCCCAGCTGGGCAGGGAGGATGCCGTATTCGACTTCACCGTACAGCTGCAGACCGATGCGACGCGCATGCCGATCGAAGATCCGGGCAAGGAATGGAAGGAATCCGAATCGCCGTTTCGCAAGATCGCCACCATCCGCATCCCGCGGCAGGAATTCGACAGCGAGGCGCAGCGCGTCTTCGGCGAAAACCTGTCCTTCACGCCCTGGCATTCGCTGCCCGCGCACCGGCCCCTGGGCGGCATCAACCGCGCGCGCAAGATCGTCTATGACGCCATCTCGGCGTTTCGCCACGACTACAATCACACCCCTCGCCGCGAACCGACCGACTGGAATATCTGAAACGGACGATCAGGTCGGATCGACGATGCCCTGCGCGATCATGCGCAGCGCGGTCAGGCTCGGCACGAAGAAGTAGTCGCCGCCGCGCGTTTCCACCAGGCGCGGGATTTTCCTGAGAATGTAGGGCGCCTCGTCGCTGTCGGGGTCGACCTGCAGCACAGCGCGACTCGGCGCGTCGTCGTCGCCATGGTTGCCGAGGATGATTTCCTTGTCGTTGGCCGCATGGAAATCGTTGCCGTAGTTGATCCATTGCTGCTGCACGAACTCGAACTGGCGGCTGATGCTGGCGTTGAGCATCATGATGATGATGCCGTGCTCGCCGTCATCACGCGACGGATCGCCGACCTCGCCGTAAGGTAGGCCGCGCCGCAGCACACGGCGCCGGTTGGCGAGCGCGCCCGGCGTGTCGAACGCGCCCTTGGTGAATTCCAGCGAGGCGCGCGGGTTGATGCGGCGCAGGTGCGAACTGAACGGGCACTTCGCACCGTGCATGTCGTCGTCGAAGGTGAAACCGCTCAGCATGCGGTCGCGGTCCAGCGGTGAGGCGCGGCTGAAGCGGTCGTCCCACGCCGCCTTGCTGTCGGCATCCGGCGCAGACACGATGGGCGCGCCATTGTCGCGCCAGCGGCCGATGAACTTGGCGGCCAGCAGCTCCTTGCCGCCCGGGTACTTCGCGCCCTCTTCTTCCAGTAGCCGGTTGAAGCTGCCGACGTTCTCGTGCAGCTTGCGATAGACCATGAAGGTGCCGTTGCGCGCCAGCAGCTGCGGCGACGGCGCGACCGGATATTCCTGCGCCTCGTCGCGATGGCCAAGGATGAATTCGCCGGTCGCCAGCGGTGCCCAGTTCCCATCCTCCATCTGCTTGCCGCGGCCCACCACGCGCTCCGGCTTGCAGGGCATGCCTTCGAACACCGGATCGCCGATGCCGTCGGTATAGCCGAAATGTTCCTTGCGAGACAGCTTGCCGTCCTCGAGCAGGACGTGGACTTCCTGGTAGGCCAGGTTTTCCCTGCCGCCGCTGCCGCGGTGCCCGGTCAGCACCTGCACGCCACCGCCGCTTTCATGCACCAGCTGCAGCAGCTGCGTGTAGCCGTCGTGCAGCGCAGCGGGATTCTGCGCATTGATCGCCAGCCATGCATGCACGTCCTTGTCGCGGTCGCGATGCCGGCTGTTGCGCCAGATCGGGTCCCAGAATTCCGGTGCGCTGCGGCGGTCGTCGCCGAGAATGTCGGCGCGCGGCCGCATGCCCATCACGAACTCCATCGGAAAACCGATCAGCGAGGCGCGCGGCAATTCCAGCGCCTTCAGTCCCGCATAGGTGAATGCTACGTTCAGCGTGTGCATGGGCTTCTGCACCGGGTCCGGCCCCTCGCCCCAGCTCACGGCGGTGGTGACGCGGCTCGCCACCTTGCCGATGAACTCTCGGCCGCGCGCACCGTCGCGGATGTTGACGAACACGTAGCGCGCCAGCGGAAAACTGGCGCGGCCGTATGAGCGCAGCACATTTCCCTGGATATCCGTCAGGTCCAGCTGTTTGGTCACGATGATCCTCGATGCGGTGAAAGTCGGTGAATGGAATTGCCGATGAAGCGCGGGCGATGCAATGAGGCGTGTGTCGTCACGGCCGCGACTGGCCCGGCCGCCAGCTCGGCCCCTTGAGTTCGGCCGGCTGCACGCGCGCGATGAAGGCACGGAAGGCCTGCTGCAGTTCGGCCGCCGGCACCCCCTGATGCTCGGCCGCGAAGCGCGAGAATTCCTGCTTCAGATACAGCCCCTTCAACTGCTCCTCGAGCGGCTCGTCGTTGGAACCAACGAAGAACAGCGAGGCATCGAGCTGGCATTGGCGGATGTAATGGATGAAGGTGTCGGCGCCCTTGACCTGGTCGAAGCCGTAGCAGAATTCCCAGAGCTGGCGCAGCTCGTTGCCGATCGCCTGCCACATGCCGCGCAGATAGTCGTCCAGGTCGCCATGCAGGTTGCAGCACCAGACCAGGTACTTGGACTGCAGGTGGTCTTCCTTCGGCAGCGCGGCGCGCCGGAAGCGGTCCGAGAAGATCGCCAGGATGTCATACAGCGTGCCGCCGAAATCGGTGCCCGGCAGCGCTTCGTAATAGACGTCGTCCAGCACGAAGAAGCGCGTCAGGTAGGTCTGCGGCACGCGCGCCATCGGGCTCTGCTCGTGCAACCCCCACTGGTGGAGCCGGCGCCGTATCTCGTCGCTGTAGGCGGTGCCATGGTGATGGCCCTGCATGATCGGCGACAGGCAGGTCAGCGCATAGGCCTTGTTGCTCACATTGCCCATGTCAGTGCCCCTTCGCCTGCTCGGCCAGGCTGATGATCGGCGTCGGCTGCATGTCGCCGAGGTCATGCTGCAGGCCGCGCAGCAGGGCCTTGTACTGCTTCATGAATTCCTCGGGCTCGGCCTCGCTGCAGCGCGCGTCGAAATCGATGAGCGCCGCCTTCACGCGGCTGGCCGCCTTGACGTCATTGGCCGACGCCAACGGATAGGCCGTGTAGTAATGATCGGTCTGGATCTGGTTGGACTGGATGTAGGAATGGAAGGGAGTCAGCGGCACCGATTTCGGATAGCGGATGTTCCACTTCCAGAACAGGTCCAGCCCGCTCGGAATCGCGAAGGTGAAGGAATCGACGTACTGCGCCCAGCTGCCATTGAAATTGCTGAAGAACAGCATGTACGAATAATGCAGCTTCTCCTTCGGCTGGTGCGGCGACAGGTGCGGAAACTGGTTGCGGCCGATGATGACCCAGCGCGCGTAATGGATCAGCGACAGCGTCATCAATCCCTTAAGCGTCGAGGGCCGCTTCTGCGCGACCCAGAAGATCACCTTGTTGATCCAGGTCATGTACCAGCGGATCGGCGTGATCACGTTCATGGCGTAGGCCTTGCCTGCGATGTTGGACATCCGATCATCTCCCTCGTCCGCTCAAGTCCAAGGCGGGCAATAAATGAAAGCGGCTGAGGCTAGTAGAAAAATTGTTTTATTGCAATACCATGTTCATGGTGTTTACACCGTCATCGGCTTTGTGTCATGTTCCGCCTGCCCTGTCCTTCTTTCGATCGAAAGTCTTCCATGTCCCTGTCCACCGCTCCGCCCGACGCCGACGAACTGGATACCGTTCAGTCCCTGCTCGGCGAGGAATTCGATGCCATCGCGCGTATCTTCCTGGCCGATAGCGCCAAGCGGCTGATCGCACTGGACGAAGCGGAGCAGACTGCCGACCGCCTGGCGCTCGAAAAGATCAGCCACATCCTGTGCGGCAGTTCCGCATCGCTGGGCGCCACGCTGCTGGCAAGCCACTGCCGCGAGATGGAAACCGATGCCCGGCAGGGCCGGCTCGAACAGGCCGGCGTGCGGCTGCAGGCGATCCGCGACGAACACCGCCGGATCGTGGCCAGGCTACAGCACATGATCGGCGACGCCTGATACCCCTTGACGTTCGTCTCTGCTGCAAAACGGCAAACAGTGCACAATACGGGACCGGCTCAATCATCGCGACAACGTCATGAACCAGATTCCCGAATCCAAGAAGAACCATCTGTGGCGCAAGACCATCTGGCATACCGATCCCGAAGCCTTCCCGCTGGGGCCGCATCACTCGGCCGAGATCTACTGCTGCGAGGAATCCAACGGCTATGCGGTCTGGTACGCGCGGCGGCTGGCGCGCGATGACGCGCGCAATACCGGCCACGCGGAAAACGGCGACTACCTGCTGCGCTACTTCGCTCCCGGCCGGCGCGACGACGCGATCGAATTCGCCGTCCTGCACGCCAACAGCGATGCCTCGCCCGACAAGGTGATCGCCAGTCTCGACGCCCTCGTGCAGCAGACGCAACGCATCTGACTCTGGCATTCCGCATGAAGCCTCTCGTCATCATCAAGGTCGGCGATACCTTTCCGGCGCTCGCCGACACCATCGGCGACTTCGAACACTGGATCGCGCGCGGCCTGTGCGAGACCGAACTGCCGCTGCAGGTAATCGATCCGCGCCACGGTGCGCCGCTGCCCGCACCGGCCGACATTGCCGGCGCCATCGTTACCGGCTCGCATGCGATGGTGAGCGACCGCGCGCCGTGGAGCGAACGGCTGGCTGTCTGGCTGCGCGACGCGATGGCGCAGGAAGTACCGCTGCTCGGCATCTGCTATGGGCATCAGTTGCTGGCGCATGCGCTCGGCGGCGAAGTCGATTACCACCCGCAAGGCATCGAGATCGGTTCGGTACGCGTCACGCGAACCGAGGCGGCCACTGCCGATCCGCTGTTCGCGCGGCTGCCGGAAGAATTCGCGGCGCACGTCATCCATCGCCAGAGCGTGCGCCGACTGCCGCCGGATGCGGTACTGCTGGCGGGCAACGGCTTCGAGCCGCACCACGCATTTCGCATCGGCGAGACGACCTGGGGCGTGCAATTCCATCCGGAGTTCGACCACCATGCGATGGGCGGCTACATCGACCATCTGGCCGACGATCTGGCGCACGCGGGCACCGACGTGCCGGCGCTCAAGGCGCAACTGGCCTACACACGCTGCGCGGCCGACGTGCTGAGGGAATTCGGCAAGTTCAGCGCAAGGCGTCTGGCCTGATCAGACCGGCCACAGCGGCGCCTCGTCCATCAGCGCGATCTGTTCGCGCAATTCCAGTATCCGGTCCTGCCAGTAGCGCTGCGTGTTGAACCACGGGAAGGCGACGGGAAAGGCCGGATCGTCCCAGCGCCGCGCCAGCCAGGCCGAATAATGGATCAGGCGCAGCGTACGCAGCGCCTCGATCAGGTACAGCTCGCGCGGATCGAACTCGGCAAAATCCTCGTAACCGGCCAGCAGATCGCTCAACTGCCGCACCATCTCGTGCCGCTCGCCCGACAGCAGCATCCACAGGTCCTGGATCGCCGGACCGCTGCGGCTGTCGTCGAAATCGACGAAGTGCGGCCCCGCATCGGTCCACAGCACATTGCCGACATGGCAGTCGCCATGCAGGCGCAGCATACGTACGTCCCCTGCGCGTTCGTAGCAGCGCTGCACGCCTGCCAGCGCCTGCGCAGTGATGCTGCGCCAGGCATCGAGCAGATCGGCCGGGATGAATCCGTTTTCCAACAGCCACGCGCGCGGCTCGCTGCCGAAGGTCACCGCATCCAGCGCCGGGCGATGCGCGAACGGACGCTGCATGCCGACCGCGTGGATGCGGCCGATGAAGCGGCCCAGCCATTCGAGCGTGGCTGCATCGTCGAGTTCGGGGGCGCGCCCGCCCTGCCGCGCGAACACCGCAAAGCGGAAGCCTGCGAATTGATGCAGGCTGCGGCCATCGTCGAGCACCGTCGCCGGCACCACCGGAATCTCGGCCTGCGCCAGTTCGCGCGTGAACGCATGCTCCTCGAGGATCGCCGCGTCGCTCCAGCGTTGCGGGCGATAGAACTTCGCCACCACCGGCGGTCCGTCTTCCATGCCGATCTGATAGACGCGGTTTTCGTAGCTGTTGAGCGCCAGCAGGCGGCCGTCGCTGTAGAGGCCAACGCTTTGCAGCGCATCGAGCACGCAGTCGGGCGACAGCGCGGAAAAGGAATCGGGTGCGGTAGAGGAAGACATGCCGGCATTGTACGTGCAGGCCGCATGGCAGGTCCGCAATCGCCCTGCGGTCGGCAGCGGCTGGTACACTGTCGCCCTTCACCGCTTTCCCGGATTCCGCCATGCATCTCGACCAGCCCCTTTCCGACAAGGAATTCGCCGAACTCGACAAGTTCCTGCTTTCCGACCGCACCGCCGACGACTGCATGGCGATGGATGCCCTGCACGGTTTTCTGACCGCGCTCGCGATCGGCCCCGAGGAAGTGCCGCTGGCCGAATGGCTGCCGCACGTCTGGGGCGCCGACGAATCCGCAACGCCGAGCTTCAAGAACGAGAAGGAGTACGAACGCGTCGTCGGTCTGATCGCGCGCTTCATGAACGAGATCGCCATCACGCTCGAGGTCGCGCCCAAGGAATACGAACCGCTGTTCTGCGAACACGAATGGGAAGGCAAGTCGGTGCTCGACGCCGAAGCCTGGGCCTGGGGCTTCAACGAAGGCGTGAACCTGCGCGCCGAAGCGTGGGCGCCGATCTACGATTCGAATGTTGCCGCGCTGATGCGCCCCATCTATCTGCTGGGCGCCGAGGAGATCGAGGAAGAGGAACTGCCGCTGGTTGACGATCCGGTCAAGGCGCACAAGCTCGCCATCGAGATCGAGTCGGCGATTCCGGAGATCCACCGCTACTGGCTGCCGCACCGCAAGTCGTCGGTAAAGACCGTGCAGCGCGACGCGCCCAAGACCGGCCGCAACGATCCCTGCACCTGCGGCAGCGGCAAGAAATTCAAGAAGTGCTGCGGCGCGGCCGACGGCGCGGAAGACTGAACCGAAGCCTGATCCGCACGGCTGTTCCCGCCTCAACAAAAATGCCGTCCGGCTTGCGCGGGACGGCATTTTTTCATGGGTGTCTGAATTTCAGTCTTGCCTTCAGGCGTCCGGGTCCTTCACGTGGCGGCGCTGCCTGACCGCTTCGGCCAGGCCTTCGAGCACGCCGAGGCTGTCTTCCCAGTTGATGCAGCCGTCGGTGATCGACTGGCCGTAGGTCAGTTCCTTGCCCGGAATCAGGTCCTGGCGGCCCGCCACCAGGTGCGACTCGATCATCACGCCGACGATGCGCGTATCGCCACCCGCGACCTGCTTGCCGATCTCGGCGCAGACCGGCACCTGGTTCTCCGGCTTCTTGCTGCTGTTGGCGTGCGAGGTGTCGATCATCAGGCGCGCCGCCAGGCCGTTGGCCGCGATGTCCTTGCAGGCCTGCTCGACGCTCTCGGCATCGTAGTTCGGCGTCTTGCCGCCGCGCAGGATGATGTGGCAATCCTCGTTGCCGAGCGTGGAAACGATCGCGCTGTGGCCGCCCTTGGTCACCGACAGGAAATGGTGCGGCTGCGAGGCGGCCTTGATCGCGTCAACCGCGATCTTGACGTTGCCGTCGGTACCGTTCTTGAAGCCGACCGGGCACGACAGGCCGGAAGCCAGTTCGCGGTGCACCTGCGATTCGGTGGTACGCGCGCCGATCGCGCCCCAGCTGATGAGGTCGGCGATGTACTGCGGGCTGATGACATCGAGGAATTCGGTGCCGGCAGGCAGGCCGAGTTCGTTGATGTTCAGCAGCAGTTCGCGCGCGATGCGCAGGCCGTCGTTGATGCGGAAGCTGCCGTCGAGGTAGGGATCGTTGATCAGCCCCTTCCAGCCGACCGTGGTGCGCGGCTTTTCGAAATAGACACGCATGATGATCTCTAGCTCGCCGGCAAAGCGCTCGCGCTCCTTGACCAGGCGGTGCGCGTATTCCATCGCGGCCTTGGTATCGTGGATCGAGCACGGACCGATCACCACCATCAGGCGGTCGTCCTGGCCGTGGAGGATGCGATGCAGCGCGGTGCGCGCACTGGACGCGGTCTCGGCTGCCTTTTCGGAGCAGCCGAACTCGCGAATCAGATGCGACGGTGGTACCAGTTCCTTCATTTCCTTAATCCGTAAATCGTCGGTGCGCGGCATGGTTTTCTCCAGTTGATCCGTTCTGCAAAAACAAAAAAACCGCCACGCGGGCGGTTTTTCAAAGAATTTCGGTTTGCTTTCTATGCTTGCGCGCTTACCGCTTCTCCACCGCCATCGGGCTGGAATAGCTAAAGTAAAAGTAAAACGCGAAGCGCAGGGAAGTCATTTCATTACTGTCAAAGCGGTTATGTACAGGCAATAGTGCAGCAAATCAGGCCGTTTGGCAAGCGCGGCGGCGAAAAGCGTGGCAATCCCGCCATGCCTTTCTGCCAAGACAGTGCCGTGTTTGCCCGTCAGGCAGTGCCGCCGACGGTCACGCCGTCGAGCCGCAGCGTCGGCTGGCCGACGCCGACCGGCACGCTCTGCCCTTCCTTGCCGCAGACGCCGACGCCGCTGTCGAGCCGCATGTCGTTGCCGATCATGGACACGCGCGTCAAGGCATCCGGTCCGTTGCCGATCAGCGTGGCGCCCTTGACCGGATAGCTGATCTTGCCGTCCTCGATCATGTAGGCCTCGCTGGCCGAGAACACGAACTTGCCGTTGGTGATGTCAACCTGGCCGCCGCCGAAGTTGACCGCGTACAGGCCGTTCTTCACCGACGCCAGGATTTCCTGCGGGTCCTTGTCGCCGGCGAGCATGTAGGTGTTCGTCATGCGCGGCATCGGCAGGTGCGCATACGATTCGCGCCGCGCGTTGCCGGTGATCGGCATCTTCATCAGGCGCGCGTTCATGGTGTCCTGGATGTAGCCTTTCAGGATGCCGTCCTCGATCAGCGTGGTGCACTGGGTCGGGTTGCCTTCGTCGTCGATGTTGAGCGAACCGCGGCGGTCGGCAATCGTGCCGTCGTCCACCACGGTCACGCCCTTGGCCGCGACACGCTCGCCGATGCGTCCCGAGAACGCGCTCGATCCCTTGCGGTTGAAGTCGCCTTCGAGGCCATGGCCGATCGCCTCGTGCAGCAGCACGCCGGGCCAGCCGGGTCCGAGCACCACGGTCATCGGACCGGCCGGTGCCGGACGCGCTTCGAGGTTGACGAGCGCCGAGGCGACCGCCTCGCTCGCGTATTTCTCGAGCAGTTCGTCGCTGAAGTAGGCGTAGTTGTAACGTCCGCCGCCGCCAGAAGAACCCATTTCGCGGCGGCCGTTCTGCTCGGCGATGACGGTGATCGACAGGCGCACCAGCGGACGGATGTCGGCCGCCAGCACACCGTCGCTGCGTGCCACCAGCACCACGTCGTACTCGCCGGCGAGTCCCGCCATGACCTGCACCACGCGCGGGTCCTTGGCGCGCGCGATACGCTCGATGCGTTCGAGCAGGCGCACTTTTTCGGTGGCGTCGAGCGAGGTCAGCGGATCGTGCGGCAGGTACAGCGAGCGGCCGCCGGCCGGCTGGATCTGCGATGCGACCTTGACCTTGCCGGCGCCCTGGCGCGCGATGGTGCGCGTAGCCAGCGCAGCTTCGGTCAATGCGCGCTGCGAGATTTCATCCGAATACGAGAACGCGGTCTTGTCGCCCGACACCGCGCGCACGCCGACGCCCTGGTCGATCGAGAAGCTGCCGGTCTTGACGATGCCTTCTTCCAGGCTCCAGCCCTCGCTCTTGGTGAACTGGAAATAGAGGTCGGCGTAATCGACGCGATGCGCGAACATCGTGCCCAGCGTCTTGACCAGCGCGGACTCGTCGAGGCCGAACGGCGTCAGGAGAATGTCGCGGGCCACGGCCAGCGTAGTGAGATTGGGTTCGAAAGGCGTCATGGTCTGCAAGGTAGGCGGCGGCCGGACTGAACCGGCCACCGCAAATGTTCGGATAGACGAATTGTAGAGCATCCGCGGCAAACGCCCCGCCGCTGCGTTCGGGCAATGTCAAGACAGCATCGGGACGACACCGCTACCGCGCGTTGCGTCACAGAAAGCGATGCTTGAGCGCCGGCAGATTCTCGCGGATACGCTGGAGATGATGGGGCTCGATATCGCCGATTGCAAGGCCCTCGCCCTCGTTCCAGACCGACTTGATCTCGCCCCACGGATCGATCAGCATGCTGTGGCCCCAGGTGGTGCGGCCATTGACGTGGCGCCCGCCCTGCGCAGCCGCCAGCACGTAGCACTGGTTCTCGATGGCACGCGCGCGCAGCAGGATTTCCCAGTGCGCGCGGCCGGTGGTGTAGGTGAAGGCGGCCGGCACCACCATCAGCGTGCAGTCGCCCATCGCGCGGTACAGTTCCGGAAAACGCAGGTCATAGCAGACCGACAGCCCGACGCGGCCGAACGGCGCCTCGAAGGCGCCGACTTCCTTGCCGTGCACGATGGTGCGCGCCTCGTCGTAGGATTCCTCGCCGCGCGTGAAGCTGAACAGGTGGATCTTGTCGTAGCGCGAGACGCGTTTGCCCTCGGCGTCATAGACCATCATGGTGTTGAGCACCTTGTCTTCGGTCGCCGCCAGCGGCAGCGTGCCGCCGATCAGCCAGACGCCGTGGTCGCGCGCGGCGCGCGCCATGAATTCCTGGATCGGCCCCGTTCCATCCTGCTCGGCCAACGCGATCTTGTCGCGCTCGTCCATGCCCATCGCGGCCCAGTATTCGGGCAGCAGCACCAGCGTTGCACCCTGCTGTGCCGCTTCGGCGATCAGGCGCGTCGCGGTCGCGACATTTTCCTCGACGACGGGCGTCGATACCATCTGGATCGCGGCTACGCGTGCGGCGGTGGATTCGGTCATGCTCGTACCCTCATGATGCGGCCCTGATCTTCAGCCTTCGTACAGCGATTGGGAAAGACGGGAATTCGGCGGCGTATCGGTCTCGACCTTGCGTTCGATCTTGCTGACGTTCGGGTCGCTCCAGCCACCGGTAATAGCGTATTCGTAAGTGAAGGCGCGCGCCAGCGGTTGGCGCAGGAACAGTTGCGCCAGCAGCGTGCCGGCGCCGATCACCGGATTGACCGCCAGCGCGTAGGCAACCGAAGCCGCGCCCGCATTGATCTCCGGAATCACGACCGCGCGCAGGTCCTGCGTCTCGTGCACGATGTCGGCCACGCCGTCGATCAGCACGGTGGCCGACACGCCGCGCATCTTCAGGTTGCCGGTCTGCGCCACGCCATCCGTGATGCGCGCACTGCCATTGATGCCGTCGAAGGCGAAGCCTTCCGAGAACACGTCGCGGAAATCCAGCGTCAGGCGGCGCGGCAGCGACTGCATGCTGAGCACGCCGAGCAGCTTGGCCGCGCCCGGCTCCACCTTGAGAAACTGACCCTTCTTGACGTCGAGATTGATGTTGCCGCTCAGACTCGGATAGTCGATCGCGAACGGCAGCCCGCGCCAGCTGATGTCGCCGCTCATGCTGCCGGCGCCGGCGCGCAGCACGTCGGCAAAGCCGAAGCGCGCCAGCAGCTTGCCGGAATCGCGGATATCCATCTGGTAATCGAGGTGCGAGGCGTTGCCGCCGTTCCTGGCGATCCAGTTGCCGGTGGCCTTGAAGTCGGCGTCCGGATTGGAAAGCGCCAGATTGCGGATGCGCCACTCGCGGCCCTCCGTCGCGCGCACGTAATGCGCGAGCAGTTCGAGCCGACCGAGCTTCTTGCCGTACAGCTCGAAACTGTCGGCAACGATGTCGAGTGCCGGCAGTTCGGTGGCATCGTCATCGACCTTGTCGAGCATGGTATCGACCTCGCCGCTGGCAGTTTTCTGCACCACCAGCGATTTCAGGCGCGCCGTCACCCGGCCCAGCCCGCGTCCGCCGCGCGGCTCGTTCCACGCCAGATGGCCATGTGCCTGCACCGATTCGATATTCGCCTGCCACATCTCGTCGCCACGCGTCAGGCCCAGCGTCACATCGTCGAAACGCTTGCCAAGCACGGTCATTTCGTCGGCGCGCACCGCCAGTTTGTCCGGTTCCAGGTACTGCGCCAGTCCCGGCGCGTTCTGCGCAGTATCGGTCTGGCCGCGTGTCAACGCACCGCCGATGGCCGCGATCCATGCGTCGATATCGAGCGCGGCGACGCTGATGTTCGACTGCAGGCCCGCACCAGACGGCGGCAGCGGCGCGTTGATGCCGATGCCGCCGCGCACCACGCGCCACGACGCGCCCGGCTCGCTGCTGCGCTCGCGCTGGTAAAGCGAGGCGATGGTGCTGCCGAGCGAGATGCGAACCGTATCGCGCAGGACGGCCGCATCGTCAGACGGCACACCGCTCTGTACGTACCGCAGCGGCAAGGGATCGCGTGCGTTCTTCTGCAGCGGCGATGGAAAATCCAGTCCGAGCCCGCGCAGGTTGGAATCAACCGCAACATCGACCGATTTGCCGCGCACGCCGACCGTCGCACTGTAGCGCGTGCTGCCGCTGACGCGGTCCATGACCTTCTGCAGATTCTGTGCCGGATAGGCCTTGCGCAAGCCGGCCGCCGTCAGCGTGCCTTCGGCTCGGACCTGGATCGTCCCGTCCTTCTGCGAACCGCCGGACAGCGTCAGCGGACCGCCAAGGAAGCTGCCCTTGATGTCGCGCAGCATCACGCCCTTTTCGTCGAATTCGAGGCGGCCGCTGGTTTGCGCGATCTCCGGCATCACATTCATCAGTGTCACGCCGTTGTTGGCAAACTTGAGCGCACCGTTGACCTTCGCCTCGCGCATGTGGTGCAGCGGCAGCGCAAGCTTGAGCGACAGCGCGGCATTGCCGCTTCCCTTGGCTTCATCGGTGAAATGGCCTATCCATTCGCCGACCGGGCTGTCAACCGTATAGCGCAGGAAGTTCTGCAACGGCCCGCTCGCAGTACCGTCGATATGCAGCACCGATTCCTTCGACAACAGATCGGGCACCACCGCCTTGACGTCGGCCACCTGCGTGCCATGTGTCTCGCCGGACTTGCCGTGAACTTCGAGCCGTGTCTTGTCGAACAGGATGCTGCCCTGAATCTTCTCCAGCAGCGGCCACAGCGGCGACTTGCCGTCACGCGCATGCAGCGTCGGCGAATAGTTGAGCACGCCATCCTCGATGCGGCCCGCGAACGTGAATTCGCTCTTGTCCTTCGCTCCCGCCCCCTCCTTGTGGAACGGGAAGCGCGCCAGATCGCCCTTGACCCGTAATGTCGCATCCCGCAGCATGCCCCCCGCCAGCGCACCGTCCAGCCATTCGCGCACGTCCTGATGCAGACCAAGCGGCAGGTAGCTGCCGACCTGTTGCAGCGGCAGTCCGTCTATGGTCCCCTTCAGATCGATGACACCGGTGCCCGGCCGCTCGCGCCGGTCGAGCGGCATCAGGTGCGAACCCTCGAGCGCAACGCGCAGGCTGTCCTTGGCAAACGCCATGCGGCGCACCGTCATCAGCAGCATGTCGTTCTTCTCGAAACGCCATTTGGCATCCACATCCAGCGTATCGAATTCGAGCACTGGATCGGCCAGATACGCGGGAGACGCAACGCTGACGTCCCGGGAAGCCAACAAAATGGAGCCGCCCTGATCGCCCGCATCGATGTGGCCCGACAGATTCTCGAAACCCGGAATGGCCGGCACTGCCGCCTGCGCCGGCGAACCTGCGCTTGCCTTGCGTGCCGGGCGAGCGGGTTGGTCACGCAGGCTCAGGCCGTTGAAATCGCCCTTGACGCTGTACGACTGCACGTCCGGATAGGCGCCCTGCCATTGCGCGGAAAAGTCCTTCAGTTGACCGCGCGGCGCAAAATCGCGGATCAACTGCAGTTGCGTTGCAGGCAACGGCAGGCGCTCGGCGAACGCCGCCAATGCCTGCAGATCGAGCATCTGCGCCTGCACCTCGGTGCGTTCCGGCGCGCCGTTCCTGGCCGCGACGAAGCGCTCGCTGACCGTGGTGGTCGGCAGCACCAGGCCGTCGCGCGTCTGCAGCGTGAAATTCCTGACCGCGACCGCGTGGCCCCGCAGGCCGAAGGTCGGAGTGCCGTCGCGCACGCTGTCGTCTATGGTTTCCTGTATCGAGACGCGCCCCTGTGCCGATACCAGATCGAGCGGCGGGAGGTCCTTGCGCAACTGCACCAGCACGTCGGACAGCGCCAGATCGGCAGTCAGGTTCGCCACGCGCGCATGGTCGAACGACAGCCAGGTCCGCAGCGAACCGGATGCGGTCTGCAGATCGAAGGGAAAGTCGAGATAGGTCTTCCACGCCGCCAGGTCGGTATCGCGCAGGTCGGCATAGATTTCGCCGGTCCACAGCGCCGGATTCGAGATGCGTTCGGCAAAGCGCGGATGCTCGAATCGCGCACGCACGTCCAGCGGTGCCGCGATGGCAGTCGGCGGCACCGCCTGCAGGCCGAAGTGATGATGTCGTCCGCGGCTCTGCAGCACCATGTTGACACGCTCGAGTACCAGTTCCGGCGCCTGCCGCAGTGCATCCTTCCAGCGCAGGCGACCGCTATTGATGTGGATGTCGCGCTGCGAAAGCACCCAGTCGGCACCGCGACCGTTTCCTTCCTGCTCGGTATCGAGCGGCATGCCGCCGATATGGAAGCGCCCCTGCGCATCGCGCTCGATGTCCATCTCGGGCCGATCGATATCGAGCCGGTGCAGGCGCAGATCGAATACCGGCAGCGACCACCACGAGACCACGGCCGAAACATGCGGCAATTGCAGGGCAGGCTGGCCGTCGCGACCATAGATGGCAACCTGCCCCAGCTGCAGTTGCGGCCGCAGGCCCTGCCACGATGCGGAGATTGCGCCGATCGTCACCGGACGGCCGATCGCGCGCGTCGCAACGCGTTCCACCTCGCCGCGATACTCATCGATCTGCGGCATGACCGCGTAGCGCAAGCCAAGGTAAACAATTGCAAACACGAAGTACGCGACCAGCATCAGCTTGAGCGCCAGGCACGGCAAGCCGAAGGCGGCCACATCGAAGCGGCGCCAGCCGCCACGCACGGCACACCAGCGCGCACGCAGGCTTCCGGCCGGCACGGCTTGGTCAGGTGGCACTTGCTCGGTAGGCATCAATCAAATCGTCGAGAGGGGCACATCGCGTAAAATCAAACGGGCAGACAGCGACCCGGCCTGCAGAGTTCTGCAAGAACTCTCTTTTCCATATCGTTTTCCGTATCGATCAGCATCCTTTCCAGACAAAGACATGTCCCTGTCCACTCTCGACGCTTCCCGGTTTTATACACGATGGATCAACGCAGACAGCTCCCGTGAGGAAAAGGTTGCCGAAGTTGCCAAATTATCCCTGAACCCCGACCTTTTCGCTCGGGTTTTACAAAACGAAACAGAGGCCGGCGCCTCGCTTCCGGCCGCCATGCGCCGCCTGCGCAACCTCGTCATCGCCGCACTGATCCGGCGCGATCTGGGCGGCCAGGCCGACCTCGACGAAGTCGTCACCACCATGACCGCCTTCGGCGACTTTGCAGTGCAGCGCGTGCTGGCCGCCGTCAGCGCCGACATGAGCGCGCAGCACGGCACGCCGATCGGCGAGGATTCGGGCGAGGAACAGGAACTGATCGTGCTCGGCATGGGCAAGCTCGGCGGCGGCGAACTCAACGTCTCGTCCGACATCGACCTGATCTTCGTCTATCACGAGGATGGCGAGACGCGCACCACCTCGCCCGAGCAACGCCCCATGTCCAACCACGAGTTCTTCGTGCGCACCGGCAAGAAGCTGATCGCGGCATTGGCCGAGATCACCGAGGACGGCTTCACCTTCCGCGTCGATATGGCGCTGCGTCCCAACGGCAATTCGGGACCGCTGGCCGCCAGCTTCGGCATGGTCGAGGAATACCTGATCGTGCAGGGCCGCGAATGGGAACGCTACGCGTGGGTCAAGGCGCGGGCGCTGACCGGCAAGCCGGCCGACATCGCCGTGCTCGAAAAGATCATCCGGCCCTTCGTCTATCGCCGCTATCTCGACTACGGCTCGATCGACGCCATCCGCAACATGCATGCGCAGATCCGCGCCGAAGTCACGCGGCAGGAGACGCGCCATCCCGAGCGCAGCCACAACGTCAAGCTTGGCCGCGGCGGCATCCGCGAGATCGAATTCCTGGCGCAAGTGTTCCAGCTGATCCGCGGCGGGCGCGATGCCGGCCTGCGCGACCGCTCCACCCGCAAAACGCTGCATGCACTCGCCGAGCGGCAATTGCTCAAGCCCGAAACGGTCGATGAGCTGCTGCACGCCTACACCTTCCTGCGCAACCTCGAGCATCGCCTGCAATACCTGGACGACGCGCAAACCCACACCCTGCCCGCCAACGACGCCGACCGCCTGACGGTGGCGCGCATGATGGGCTGCGACGACACCGCCGCGCTGCTGGCCGCGCTCGAGGAACAGCGCAACCTGGTCGCGCGCCACTTCGATGAAATCTTCAGCGACCGCAAGGGCGATGCGAAGGATGAAGAAACCAAGGTCGAGGCCGAACTGCACGTGGTGCTGTCGAGCACCGACAGCGAGGAATCGATCGCGCACTACCTCGGCAATCTGGGCTTCGACGAACCGGCCGAAGCAGCCCGCCGCATGGTCTCGACCTGGCGCTCGCCGCGCCTGCAGACGCTGCCCGAAGCCAGCCGCAACAAGCTGGTCGCGCTCGTCAATGCCAGCCTGCCCATCATCGCCAAGGTCGCGGACAAGCATGCCGTCACGCTCGGCCGCCTGCTCGACTTCCTCGAGGCGATTGCGCGCCGCGCCGCCTATCTCGCGCTACTGACCGAATACCCGCACGCGCTCGAACGCGTGATCCGCATGATCGCCGCCAGCAACTGGGCCGCCATGTACCTGACGCGCCATCCGCTGCTGCTCGACGAACTGCTCGACGACCGCACGCTGAAGGCCACGCCCGACTGGACCGCGTTCGGACGCGAGGTGCGGCAACGGCTGGAGGAATCGCCGGGCGACACCGAACGCCAGATGGACGTGCTGCGCGAGATGCACCATGCGCAGTTGATCCGCCTGCTGGCGCAGGACCTGGTCGGCGACCTCAGCGTGGAAAAACTGGCCGATCACCTGTCCGCACTGGCCGATACGCTGGTGGCCGAAACCATCCACGCGATCTGGATGACGTTTCCCAACCGGCACCGCGACGAACCGCGCTTTGCCGTCATCGCCTACGGCAAGCTCGGCGGTAAGGAGCTCGGCTATGCCTCCGACCTCGACGTCATCTTCCTCTACGACGACGACCATCCCGACGCGCCGGCGCTGTACGCCAGGCTCGCGCAGCGCTTCATCACCTGGATGACCGCGCACACGCCGGCCGGCATCCTGTTCGACGTCGATATCGCGCTGCGCCCGGACGGCGCCAGCGGCCTGCTGGTATCGACGGTCGCCTCGTTCGAGAAATACCAGACCACCTCGGCCTGGCTGTGGGAACACCAGGCGCTCACGCGCGCGCGCTACTGCGCCGGCGACGCCGACATCGGCAGCCGCTTCGAAACCATCCGCGAAAACGTCCTGCGCCAGCCACGCGAATCCAACACCCTCAAGCGCGAAGTCCTCGCCATGCGTGCCAAGCTGCGCGAGGCACACCCCAGCAAGAGCGCGGATTTCGATCTCAAGCACGATGCCGGCGGCATGATCGACATCGAATTCATCGTGCAGTACATGGTGTTACGACATGCAGCGCAATACCCGCAACTGACAGGCGACATTGGCAACATCGCACTGCTCAAACTGTTTGGCGAACTGGGATTGATCGATGCGGAACTGGCAGTGAAGACGGGCGATGCGTACCGGACCTTCCGCAAGATGCAGCATCAGAGCCGCCTGCAGGGAATCGAACAGGCGCGGGTCGGCATCGACAAGGTGAAGGACGAAATTACAGCGGTCACGCTTCTGTATGTGCAGGTGTTTGCCTAAACGCAAATAAAAATGCCCCGCTCGTGCGGGGCATTTTTTCAAGCACGATACGCTTACTTGGCCGACATCAATGCGACCGTGGTATCCAGCATGCGGTTCGAGAAACCCCACTCGTTGTCGTACCACGACGAGACCTTGACCAGGCGGCCCGAGACCTTGGTCAGCGTCGCGTCGAAGTTGCTCGAAGCCGGGTTGTGGTTGAAGTCAACCGACACGAACGGCTCGGTGTTGTAGGTCAGGATGCCTTTCAGCGCGCCTTCCGAGGCTTCCTTCATGATCGCGTTGATTTCATCGACGGTGGTGTCGCGCGCCGCGATGAAGGACAGATCGACGATGGAGACGTTGATGGTTGGCACACGGATCGCGAAGCCGTCGAGCTTGCCGTTGAGTTCAGGCAACACGAGGCCGACGGCGGCGGCGGCGCCGGTCTTGGTCGGGATCATCGACTGCGTGGCAGAACGTGCACGGCGCAGGTCTTCATGCATGACGTCGGTCAGCACCTGGTCGTTGGTGAAGGCGTGCACGGTTGTCATCAGGCCGTTGACGAGGCCGATCTTGTCGTTGAGTGGCTTGACCAGCGGCGCCAGGCAGTTGGTGGTGCACGAGGCGTTGGAGATGACAGTGTCGCTGGCTTTCAGCACATTGTTGTTGACGCCGAACACCACGGTCGCATCGACGTCCTTGCCGCCGGGCGCGGAGATGATGACTTTCTTGGCGCCACCCTTCAGGTGCGCCGAGGCCTTTTCCTTGGTGGTGAAGAAGCCCGTGCATTCGAGCACGACATCGACGTTCAGCTCGCCCCACGGCAGCTTGGCCGGATCGCGTTCGGCAAACACCTTGATGCGGTCGCCGTTGACGACCATGTAGTCGCCGTCCACCTCGACCGTGCCGGGGAAGCGGCCGTGCGCGGTGTCGTAGCGGGTCAGGTGGGCGTTGGATTCCGGCTTGCCGAGATCGTTGATCGCGACGATCTGAATATCGTTTTTCTTGCCGCTTTCGTAGTGGGCACGCAGGACATTGCGGCCGATACGGCCATAGCCGTTAATTGCAACGCGGATGGTCATTCTTGTTCTCCAGAAAATTCAACATCAACGAAAGAAACTTCACTGCACGGACGGCTGCTTGCTCGCGCAGGCTTCCAGCAATGCGGGCAGATCGCGCCAGCCGTAGCCGGCTTCCATCAGATCGAGCTCGTCCCAGGTAAACGGTTGTTCGACTAGCAACTCGGCGCCGAGTTCTTCATAAAAGCCGCGCGCCGCCTTGTTCTCGGAAATCACCCACACCAGCAAGCCTTCCGCACCCTTCTGCTGCATCGCCTCGGCCACCAGCGCCAGCAGGCGACGACCGACGCCGCCGCGCTGCGCGATCGGCTTCAGATAGATGGCGGTCAGTTCGGCGTCGAAGCCGAGCTTTTCCGGCGCCAGCAGCATGCCCGAGGCGAAGCCGACGATCTCGTCGCCGGCCAGCGCCACGAACACGGCGACCGCCGGCACGTCGGCCAGCAGCACCTGCGACCACATCGCGATGCTGTCCTCGGTCTTCATGCCGTCGAGGTAGGCATCGGGCATCACGCCACGATAGGTGGTGCGCCAGCTATCGACGCGCAGCGCCGCGATCGCGGCGGCATCGTCGGGCGTGGCGCGGCGGAAGCTGATCTCGGTCACGCCAGCACTTTTTTGACGGTGGCGACGACGTTTTCGACCGTGAAGCCGAAGTGCTTGAACAGCACGCCGGCCGGCGCCGATTCGCCGAAGGTGTCGATGCCGACCACGCCGCCTTCGAGGCCGACGTACTTGTACCAGAAGTCGGTCACGCCGGCTTCGATCGCCACGCGCGGCACGCCGCGCGTGAGCACGCTGGCCTTGTAGGCGGCTTCCTGGCGGTCGAACACGTCGGTTGACGGCATCGAGACCACGCGCGCGCCGACGCCGTGCTTGGCAAGCTCGTCGGCGGCCTTGGTCGCCAGTTCGATCTCGGAACCGGTGGCGATCAGGATCACCTTGGCATCCTTGGCGTCGCGCAGCACGTAGCCGCCGCGGCGGATGTTGGCGATCTGCTCGGGCGTGCGCTGCTGGAACGGCAGATTCTGGCGCGAGAAGATCAGCGTGCTCGGGCCGTTGCGGCGCTTGACGGCCTGCTCCCATGCGATGGCCGATTCGACCGTGTCGCACGGACGCCAGTTGTCGAGGTTGGGGATCAGGCGCAGGCTGGAGACATGCTCGATCGACTGGTGCGTCGGACCGTCTTCGCCAAGGCCGATCGAATCGTGGGTGAAGACGAACAGCGAGCGGATCTTCATCAGCGCCGCCATGCGCAGCGCGTTGCGGCTGTAGTCGGAGAAGGTCAGGAAGGTCGCGCCGAACGGGATGTAGCCGCCATGCAGGGCGATGCCGTTCATGATGGCGCTCATGCCGAACTCGCGCACGCCGTAGTTGATGTGGTTGCCTGGCTGGCCGGCGCGCACCGCGACCGATTCCTTCCAGTTGGTCAGGTTGGAGCCGGTCAGGTCGGCCGAGCCGCCGAGGAATTCTGGCAGTACCGGCGCCAGCGCCTGGATCGCGTTCTGGCTGGCCTTGCGGGTGGCGATGGTTTCGGCCTTGTCGACGCAGGCGGCGATATAGGCGTCAACCGTCTTGTCGAAATCGGCCGGCAGTTCGCCCGCCACGCGGCGCGCGAGTTCGGCGGCTTCCTTCGGGAATTGCTTGGCATAGGTTTCGAGCCTGGCGTTCCAGTCGTGCTGCGCCTGCGTGCCCTTTGCTTTCGCGTCCCATGCGGCATAGACGTCGTCCGGCAGCTCGAACGGCACATGCTGCCAGAGGATGGCTTCGCGCGTGGCGGCGATCTCGATGTCGCCGAGCGCGGCGCCGTGCACGCCGTGGGTACCGGCCAGGTTCGGCGAACCCTTGCCGATGATGGTCTTGCAGCAGATCAGGGTCGGCTTGTCCGACTGCTTGGCGGCGGTGATGGCCGCGTCAACCGCATCGACGTCGTGCCCGTCAACCGCGCGGATCACGTTCCAGCCGTAGGCTTCGAAGCGCTTCGACGTGTCGTCGGTGAACCAGCCCTCGACGTGGCCGTCGATCGAAATGCCGTTGTCGTCATACAGCGCGATCAGCTTGTTCAGGCCCAGCGTGCCGGCCAGCGAACAGGCTTCGTGCGAGATGCCTTCCATCAGGCAACCGTCGCCGAGGAAGACATAGGTGTAGTGGTCGATGACGTCCAGGTTTGGACGATTGAATTCGGCGGCCAGCAGCTTTTCGGCCAGCGCCATGCCGACCGCGTTCGTGATGCCCTGGCCGAGCGGGCCCGTGGTGGTTTCCACGCCGGGTGTGATATCGACTTCCGGGTGGCCCGGCGTCTTGGAATGCAGCTGGCGGAAATTGCGGATCTCGTCCATCGACAGGTCGTAGCCGGTCAGGTGCAGCAGCGCGTAATGCAGCATCGAGCCGTGGCCGTTGGAGATGACGAAACGGTCGCGGTTGACCCACTTCGGATCGGCCGGGTTGTGCGAATAGTGCCGCGACCACAGCGCCACCGCGATCTCGGCCATGCCCATCGGCATGCCTGGGTGGCCGGAATTGGCTTTTTGCACAGCATCCATTGCCAGCGCGCGGATTGCGTTGGCCATCTTGGTGGTCGTCAGCGAGGAAGTCATGTTTGAATAAGAAGGGCGGTCGATGGAGTGGAATCAAGGCAGACCGCAGGCGGTCCGCCACGCCTTGCGGCGAGGGTGTTGCGAAGGCGCATATTTTACCAGAGAGCGCCTCCCCGGACTAAAATCGCTGCTGGTGAAAACTTTGCATCCATGCGTTTTCGGCAACCTTTGCCGCGCACCCAACCGGAAAGTCCGCATGCCCCGCTTTTTCTGCCCGCAACCACTCGCCATCGGCCAGACCGTTTCCCTCCCCGACCACGTTGCGCACCACGTCCAGGTGCTGCGCCTGGCCGTCGGCGACCGCATCACCCTGTTCAACGGCGACGGCGGCCAATATACGGCGACGCTGGCGACCATCGAGAAGAAACGCGCCAGCGCCGACATCAAGCTGTTCGAGCCGGTGGAAACCGAACTGCCCTACGCCGTGACGCTGGCGCAGGCGCTGCCCGAGGCATCCAAGATGGACTGGATCATCGAAAAGGCGGTCGAGCTCGGCGTGCACGCGATCCAGCCGCTGGCCGCGCAGCGCTGCGTGGTGCGCCTGTCGTCGGACCGCGCGGAAAAGAAGATGCAGCACTGGCAGGGCGTGATCGTCGCCGCCAGCGAACAAAGCGGCCGCAATCGCCTGGCGACGCTGGCCGAGCCGGTCGCCTTCTCGCAATGGATCGCGCAGGACGACCTGCACCGACGCGTGCTGCTGAGTCCGCGCGCCGAGCAGTCGCTGTCCGACTGGGCGCGCCACCAGCCGCCACAGTCGCTGGCGCTGCTGATCGGTCCCGAGGGCGGCTTCACCGAGCGCGAGGAGGACGACGCCATCGCGCGCGGCGTGCTGGCGCTGTCGATGGGGCCGCGCGTGCTGCGCACCGAAACCGCGGGGCTGGCGGCGCTGGCGGCGCTGAACGCGGTATGGGGTGCGATGTAGCGCGCCTCGGCGCCTGAAACGCCCGTTCCGGCGTCGCGCGCCGGGGAAATCGCGGCGAAAGCATTTATAATGCAAGGTTTTGCGGCGGCCCCGCCGCCCGGCTCTTCCTGACTCGATGAAGGTATTTCGCGGACTTCCCAATGCGGCATCGCGCGCACCGTGTGCGCTGGCGATCGGCAACTTCGACGGCGTGCATCGCGGCCACCAGGCCCTGCTGGCGCGCCTGCGCGAAGTCGCGTCGTCCATGGGGCTGGAGTCGGCGGTGATGACCTTCGAGCCGCATCCGCGCGAATACTTCGCGGCGCGTGCCGGCGATCCGTCGCGTGCGCCCAAGCGCATCGCCAGCCTGCGCGACAAGCTGGCCTCGCTGTCGCGCGCCGGCGTCGATCGCGTGATCGTCGAGCATTTCAACGAACATTTCGCCGCACTGACGCCGCAGGAATTCGTCGAGAACATCCTGGTGCACGGGCTGCACGTCAAGTGGCTAATCGTCGGCGAGGACTTCTGCTACGGCGCGCGCCGCGCCGGCAACGTCGCCACCCTGCTGGAAGCCGGCGAAAAATACGGTTTCACGGTGGAGTCACAGCCGACCGTGACCAGCAGCGGCACGCGTATCTCGTCGTCGGCGGTGCGCGAGGCGCTGATGCACGGCGATTTCGCCACCGCAGAAACCCTGCTCGGTCATCCGTATTCGATCTCCGGTCACGTGGTGCACGGCAAGAAGCTCGGCCGCACCATCGGCTTTCCGACGCTGAACCTGCGCGTCAGCCACAACCGCCCTGCCGTTTCCGGCATCTACGTGGTGCAGGTGCATGGCCTGGCGGACCAGCCGCTGCCCGGCGTGGCCAGCATCGGCGTGCGGCCGACGGTCGATGACAGCGGCCGCGTGCTGCTGGAAACCCATGTGTTCGATTACAACCAGCCGTGCTACGGCAAGCTGGTACGCGTGGAATTCCTGAAGAAGCTGCGCGACGAGGAAAAATACATCGACCTGCCGACGCTGACCGCCGCCATCGTGCGCGATGCGGTCGAGGCGCGCGCCTGGTTCGCGCAACTGCCTACGCAGCGCAGCGACGGCGCGACCTCGGCCACCGACCGAATTTGACGATCGAACGTCCTGCCGGCAGTGCCGGCGCCACGTCCGTTCGATCCACCGATATCTTTCGAAAAGCAGACCATGTCCGACAATCAGAACAAAACCGAGAAAAAAGCCGAAAACAAATCCGGCAAGCCGGCCAGCAAGTATCCGGTCAACATGACCGATACCGCCTTCCCGATGCGCGGCGACCTCGCCAAGCGCGAGCCGCAATGGGTCAGGCAATGGCAGGAACGCAAGATCTATGAAAAGATCCGCGCCGCTTCCAAGGGCCGCCCCAAGTTCATCCTGCACGACGGCCCACCGTATGCGAACGGCGACATCCACCTCGGCCACGCGGTCAACAAGATCCTGAAGGACATGATCATCAAGACACGCCAGTTCGACGGCTTCGACGCGCCTTACGTGCCGGGCTGGGACTGCCACGGCATGCCGATCGAGATCCAGATCGAAAAGCAGTTCGGCAAGAACCTGCCGACCGAGGAAGTCATGGCCAAGGCGCGCGCCTATGCCAACGAACAGGTCGAGCGCCAGAAGAAGGACTTCATCCGCCTCGGCGTGCTCGGCGAATGGGACAACCCGTACAAGACCATGAACTTCGGCAACGAGGCCGATGAAATCCGCGCGCTCGGCACGCTGATGGAGAAAGGCTACGTCTATCGCGGCCTGAAGCCCGTCAACTGGTGCTTCGACTGCGGCTCGGCGCTGGCCGAGGCGGAAGTCGAATACCAGGACAAGCGCGATCCGGCGATCGACGTCGGTTTCCCGTTCGCGGAACCGGACAAGGTCGCCAAGGCCTTCGGTCTCGCCAGGCTGCCTATCGACAAGGGCTACGCCGTCATCTGGACCACCACGCCGTGGACCATCCCGTCCAACCAGGCGCTCAACATGCACCCGGAACTGCGCTATGCGCTGGTCGAAACCGCGCGCAACGGCGAGCCGCTGCTGCTGATCCTGGCCGCCGACCTGGTCGAGGACGTACTCAAGCGCTACGGCTTCGAAGGCAAGGTCATCGCCAGCTGCGACGGCGCAGCACTCGAAGGCATACGCTTCAAGCATCCGTTCGCCGATCTCGATCCCGCCTACAACCGCACCTCGCCGGTCTATCTGGCCGACTACGTGGCGGCCGACAGCGGCACCGGCATCGTGCACTCGGCGCCGGCCTACGGCGTCGATGACTTCATCTCGTGCAAGAAGCACGGCCTGCGCGACGACGAGATCATCGCGCCGGTGATGGGCGACGGCCGCTACGCGTCGTGGCTGCCGCTGTTCGGCGGCATGACGATCTGGGAAGCCTCCAAGCCGATCTGCGCCAAGCTCGACGAAGTCGGCTCGCTGTTCAAGCTCGTCATGTTCGACCACAGCTACATGCACTGCTGGCGCCACAAGACGCCGATCGTCTATCGCGCAACCTCGCAATGGTTCGCCGGCATGGACGTGATGCCGAAAAACCAGGGCGCGACGCTGCGCGAAACGGCCCTGGCCGCGATCGAGGAAACGCAGTTCTTCCCGGGCTGGGGCAAGGCACGCCTGCACGGCATGATCGCCAACCGTCCGGACTGGACGCTGTCGCGCCAGCGCCAGTGGGGTGTGCCGATGGCCTTCTTCGTCCACAAGGAAACCGGCGACCTGCATCCGCGCACGCCGGAACTGCTGGAACAGATCGCGCAGCGCGTCGAGCAGGAAGGCATCGAAGCCTGGCTCAAGCTCGATCCGAAGGAACTGTTGGGCGACGAAGCGGACCTCTACGTGAAGAACCGCGACACGCTGGACGTCTGGTTCGATTCGGGCTGCACGCACCAGACCGTCTTAGGTGGACCAAAAGGACAGGGTTCGCACGGAAAAGAACTGGCCTTCCCCGCCGATCTGTACCTCGAAGGTTCGGACCAGCATCGCGGCTGGTTCCATTCCTCGCTGCTGACCTCGTCCATGCTCAACGGCCGCGCGCCCTACAAGGCGCTGCTGACGCACGGCTTCACGGTGGACGGCGAAGGCCGCAAGATGTCCAAGTCGCTCGGCAACACGCTGGCGCCGCAGAAGATTTCCGACACGCTGGGCGCCGACATCCTGCGCCTGTGGATCGCCTCCACCGACTATTCGGGCGAACTGTCGATCTCGGACGAGATCCTGAAGCGCGTGACCGAAGCCTACCGCCGCATCCGCAACACGCTGCGTTTCCTGCTTTCCAACACCTCCGACTTCGATCCGAAGAAGGACCTGGTGGCGGTGGCCGACATGCTCGAGATCGACCGCTACGCGATCGCGCAGATGCAGGCGATGCAGGACGAGATCCGCGCGCACTACACGGTCTATGAATTCCACCCGGTGGTCGCCAAGCTGCAGGGCTACTGCTCGGAAGACCTCGGCGGCTTCTATCTCGACATCCTGAAGGACCGTCTCTACACAAGCGGCGTCGCCTCGCATGCACGCCGCTCGGCACAGAGCGCGATCTGGCACATGACGCAGTCGCTGCTGCGCCTGCTGGCGCCCATCCTGTCGTTCACGGCCGAGGAAGCGTGGGCCGTGTTCGCCGGCGAGGAAGCCGGCGACACCCTCTTCACGCAGACGCACTACGCGCTGCCCGAAGTGGCCGACGGCGCCGCGCTGCTCGCCAAGTACGCGACCCTGCGCGAGATTCGCGACGGCGTGATGAAGCAACTGGAAGAAGTCCGCGTGGCCGGCGGCATCGGTTCCTCGCTGCAGGCCGAAGTCGATCTCGCGGTCACCGCCGACAAGTACGCGCTGCTGGCGAGCCTGGACGACGACCTCAAGTTCGTCTTCATCACCTCCGCCGCGCGCGTGGCGCAGGCGGCGAGCGCCGACGAGGAAAGCGTCACCGTCACGCCCTCGGCACACGAAAAATGCGAGCGCTGCTGGCACTATCGCGTCGAAGTGGGGTCTCATGCCGAGCATCCGGGCCTGTGCAGCCGCTGCATTTCCAACCTGTTCGGTCAGGGCGAGACGCGGCGCTTCGCCTGATCCAGGGTCGTGCCGGTTGCGTACAGCGCGCCGGCACGACGTTCATCCACGCAACCGACACCATCGATGGCAAACAAACGCTCCCTTTCCTCCGCCGGCCTGCTGCCCTGGCTCGGCATCGCCACCATCATCATCCTGCTCGACCAGATCACCAAGATCGCGGCGGTGCGCATGCTGGCCTATGGCGAATCGGTGGCCATCACCTCCTTCTTCAATTTCGTCCACGTCTATAACAAGGGCGCGGCGTTCAGCTTCCTGGCATCCGAAACCGGCTGGCAGCGCTATTTCTTCACCATCCTCGGCCTCGCTGCCGCCGTCTTCATCATCTATCTGCTGAAGAAGCACGCCGGCCAGCGCCTGTTCAGCTGGGCACTGGCACTGATCCTCGGCGGTGCGCTCGGCAACGTGATCGACCGCCTGCTGTACGGCCACGTGATCGACTTCCTCGACTTCCACGTCGGCGGCTGGCACTGGCCGGCCTTCAACGTGGCCGACAGCGCGATCTGCATCGGCGCCGTGCTGTTCATCTACGATGAACTGCGGCGCGTCGGCAAGTAGGGCATCGCAGGCGGATACAGGCAAGTACAGACGATACGGACGAACTGCTACACTAGCCGGCAATCTTTCAGGAGACGGTATGGATCTCGCTGGTAAACACATCGTGCTGGGCCTCTCCGGCGGCGTGGCCTGCTACAAGGCCGCCGAACTGACGCGCGCGCTGGTCAAGGCCGGCGCCTCCGTGCAGGTGGTCATGACCGAAGCGGCCAGCCATTTCATCACGCCGGTCACCATGCAGGCGCTGTCCGGGCATCCCGTCTATACGCATCAGTGGGATGCGCGCATAGACAACAACATGGCGCACATCGACCTCACGCGCGAGGCCGACGCCATCGTCATCGCGCCCTGCTCGGCCGATTTCATCTTCAAGCTCGCGCACGGTGCCTGCGACGATCTGTTGTCCACATTGTGCGTGGCACGTCCCGCCCATCTGCCGCTGCTGGTGGCGCCTGCCATGAACGTCGAGATGTGGCAGAACCCGGCCACCCAGCGCAACGTGGCGCAGCTGCGCGCCGACGGCATCGCCCTGCTCGGCCCCGACGCCGGCGCACAGGCCTGCGGCGAAACCGGCATGGGACGCATGCTGGAACCAGCACAGTTGCTCGAGGAAATCGTCGCAGCCTTCCAGCCCAAGGCGCTCGCCGGCAAATCGGTACTGGTGACGGCCGGCCCGACCTTCGAACCGATCGATCCGGTGCGCGGCATCACCAACCTGTCGTCCGGCAAGATGGGCTATGCGATCGCGCGCGCGGCGCGCGAGGCCGGCGCCGAGGTCACGCTGGTATCCGGCCCGACCGCGCTGGAAACGCCGTTCGGCGTGCAGCGCATCAATGTGCAGACGGCGCAGCAGATGCACGACGTCGTCATGGCGCGCGCGGCAGCGCAGGATGTATTCGTCGCCGTCGCCGCCGTCGCCGACTGGCGCGTGCGCAACGTCGCCGCGCAGAAAATCAAGAAGACCGCCGAGAGCCGCACGCCTGCGCTCGAATTCGACGAGAACGTCGATATCCTGGCCGCAGTCGCCGCGCTCGACAAGAAGCCGTATTGCGTCGGCTTTGCCGCCGAATCGGAAAACCTGGTCGCGCACGGCGAGGCCAAGCGCCGCAAGAAGAACATTCCGCTGCTGGTCGGCAACATCGGCCACCAGACCTTCGGCCAGGACACCAACGAACTGGTCCTGTTCGACGACCATGGCCACACGCCGCTGCCGCATGCAGACAAACAGACACTCGCGCGCCAGCTGATCGGCGAGATCGCCGCGCGCCTCACCACCTCCCAATCCTGATCCCCGCAACATGAAAACAATCGACGTCAAGATTCTCGACCCGCGCATGAAGGACCAGCTGCCGGCCTACGCCACGCCGGGCAGCGCCGGTCTCGACCTGCGCGCCTGCCTCGACGTGCCGCTGGTGCTCGAACCCGACAGCACGCACCTGGTGCCGACCGGCCTTGCGATCCATCTCGCCGATCCGGGCTACGCCGCCGTCATCCTGCCGCGCAGCGGCATGGGCCACAAGCACGGCATCGTGCTCGGGAACCTGGTCGGCCTGATCGACTCCGATTACCAGGGCCAGCTCATGGTCTCCACCTGGAACCGCGGGCAGACCGCCTTCACGCTGAACCCGATGGAGCGTCTGGCGCAACTGGTCATCGTGCCCGTGCTGCAGGTCGGCTTCAATGTCGTCGAGGAATTCGGCGCCAGCGAACGCGGCCAGGGCGGCTTCGGCAGCACCGGCAAACACTAATTTCAGGAGAACGACTTATGCAAGGCCTGCTTCACCCCTTCGTATCCCGTCTGCGCCGCCTTCCCTCCCGCACAACCGCCTGCCTGCCGCTGGCCGCGCTTGTGCTGGCAGGCTGTTCTACCGTCTCGCTCGACACGCCGCGCACGAGCGGTCCTGCCGCCGGTACGCCGCCCGCCGAATCGCAGCAACTGCAGACGCTGCGCCTGATCACCACGCAGCAGGAGCGCCTCTACAACGTGTCCGCGCCACTGCTGGTCGATAACGCGGAACTGTGCAGGAACAATGCGCGCAAGCTGATCGGTTTCACCGCCAAGACGCGTTACTCGTATTCGGAAGACTATGTTGACGCCGCCACCACGCTCGGACTGGAAGAGCGCCTGCAGATCACCGGCGTGCTGAAGAACAGCGGCGCCGCGCGTGCCGGCGTGCAGCGCGGCGACGTCCTGCTGACGGCCGAGAACCAGGCCATGCCGCAGGGTCCGAACGCCGAGCGCCAGGCAGCCGCCGTGCTCGGCCCCATCGTCAACAGCCTGTCGACGGTACGTCTCGGCCTGCTGCGCAACGGTGCGCCGGTCAACCTGAACGTGCCGCTGACGCCAGCCTGCGGCTTCGGCATCGAACTCGGCAACGTCGATAACGTCAATGCCTACGCCGACGGCCGCCGCGTGCTGGTCACGCGCGGCATGCTCAACTTCGTGCGCAACGACACCGAACTGGCCTACGTCCTGGCGCGCGAACTTGCGCACAATGCGCTCGGCCATCCGTCGCGCCAGCAGATGAACGCCACCATCGGTGCCGTCATCGACAACATGACGCGCGTCAATCCCGACCTGAGCGTGCTCGGTGGCAGTGCCGGCATCCAGCCTTACCCGCAGGACCTTGACGGTGCAGCCGATACCGTGGCGCTGTACATGCTGGCGCGTGCCGGCTACAGCGTCGATGGCGCAGCCGCCTTCTGGCAGCGCCTGGCGAACCAGTATCCGGCCAGCGTCACCAACGGCTACACCGCCCTGCATCCGGCAACGCCGGCGCGCCTGATCGCGATCCGCAAGGCGACGGCCGACATCAAGGCCAAGCAGGCATCGCGCCGGCCACTGCTGCCCTGAACAGAGCGATGATGAAAAAAGGGCGATGCCATGGCATCGCCCTTTTTGTTTGTCCATGCGCCAGCAGGAAATCGACAGCCCGTACAGCGGCGTTTACACCCCGCCGCGCATCGCCTTGTCGATGTCCTCGCGCGTCAGGTCGGGCGCGAACTCGAGGATGAAATCGTAGGTATAGCTGCGCAGGTAGGCCCCCTTGCGCACCGCCAGGCGCGTGACGTTCTCCGCGAACAGATGCGCGCCGTCGATGACCTTGAGGCCGGGATTGGGACCGTTCCTCTTCAGCGCCATCGAGGCCACCAGCCCCACGCCGAGGCCGAGTGCGACATACTGCTGGATCACGTCCGAATCCATCGCCGTCAGCACGATGTCGGTGGTCAGATCGGCATTCTTGAAGGCGTCGTCGATATGGCTGCGGCCGGTGAAGCCGAGGTCATAGGTGATCAGCGGATACTGCGCAAGGTCCTGCAGCTTGACAGGCGACTTCTCGAGCAACGGATGACCGTCCGGCACCACGATCGCATGGTGCCAGCGATAGCACGGAAAGGAGACCAGATCCTCGAACTGGCTCAGGCCCTCGGTCGCGATGCCGATGTCGGACTTGCCGGACAGCACCCATTCGGCGATGTGCTCGGGCGAACTCTGCTGCAGCGCGATGCGCACCTTGGGAAACGCCGTACGGAATGCCTGCACCACCTTGGGCAGCATGTAGCGCGCCTGCGTGTGGGTGGTCGCGACGGCCAGCGTGCCGATCTCCTGCTCCGCGTATTCGCGGCTGGCGCGCTGCAGGTTTTCCGCTTCCAGCAGCAGGCGGTCGATGATCTGCAGGATGCCGCGGCCGGGATCGGTGAGGCCGGTCAGGCGCTTGCCGTTGCGTTCGAAGATATCGACGCCGAGCTCTTCCTCGAGCTCGCGGATCTGGCGGCTCACACCAGGCTGCGAGGTGAAGAGCACATTGGCCACTTCGGTCAGGTTATAGCCGCAGCGTGCGGTTTCGCGTATCGATCGTAATTGCTGAAAATTCATTGCAAGACACCTCGGTCAAACATCGTCGTCATGGGCAAACGGGTTACTGAATCTGCGCGATCACTCCGACGACGTCCGACGGAAGTGTCAGGGGCAATCGCTCAAACGGAATCGTCGACAAACACCTGCAGACGTTTCGGGCGCACCACCAGCGTCTCGCCTTCCTTCAGCGACAACGACGAGAAGCGGTCGTTCGGAATCACTGCTTCGATAAGGTCGCCGTTGTCGTCACGCTCGAGTTCGAGCTGCGCCAGCGGGCCGATCGCATGGGCGCGGCGCAGCTGCACCACGATGCCTTCGGCGCCCGACGTGTAGCGCTCGACTTCCAAATCGTGCGGACGCACGTAGCCGATGCCCTTGGCATCCTGGGTGCCGACGTGATCCGGCGCATCGAAGCGGATGCCCTCGGTCTGCAGCACGCCTTCGTGCACGCGGCCGTGGAACAGGTTGACGTTGCCGAGGAAGCCATAAACGAACGGCGAAGCCGGGTTGTTATAGACATCCTTGGGCGAACCGATCTGTTCGACATTGCCCTTGTTCATCAGCACGATCTGGTCGGCCACCTCGAGCGCCTCTTCCTGATCGTGGGTCACGAAGATGCTGGTGACGTGCAGTTCGTCGTGCAGGCGGCGCAGCCAGCGGCGCAGTTCCTTGCGCACCTTGGCATCGAGCGCGCCGAACGGTTCGTCGAGCAGCAGCACGCGCGGTTCGACCGCCAGTGCACGCGCCAGCGCGATACGCTGGCGCTGGCCGCCCGACAGTTGCGGCGGATAGCGGTCGGCCAGCCAGTCGAGCTGCACCAGCTCGAGCAGCTTGGTGACCTTTTCCTTGATCTGCGCTTCCGACGGACGCGTCGCCTTCGGGCGCACGCGCAGGCCGAAGGCGATGTTGTCGAACACGGTCATGTGCTTGAACAGCGCGTAGTGCTGGAACACGAAGCCGACCTGGCGTTCGCGCACGTGGCGCGCCGAGGCATCCTCGCCGTCGAGCAGCACCTGGCCGTGGTCGGGCTGTTCGAGGCCCGCGATGATGCGCAGCAAGGTCGTCTTGCCGCAGCCCGACGGGCCCAGCAGAGCGGTCAGTTCACCCGCCGGGAAATCCAGCGAGACGTTGTTCAGTGCCGTGAAGCTGCCGAACTGCTTGTGAATGTTTTTGACTTCGATGCTCATGATCCCTGCTCCTGAAACTGTTCGTGTGTGTCGCGCAAGCGCCATTCAATAAAGGTTTTGAGCGCAAGTGTAACCAGTGCCAACAAGGCCAGCAACGACGCAACGGCAAAAGCAGCGGAAAACTGATACTCGTTGTACAGAATCTCGACCTGCAGCGGAATCGTGTTGGTCTGACCACGAATGTGGCCCGACACGACCGACACCGCGCCGAATTCGCCCATCGCACGCGCATTGCAGAGGATCACGCCGTACAGCAGGCCCCACTTGATGTTGGGCAAGGTGACGTGCCAGAAAGTCTTCCAGCCGTTGGCGCCCAGCACCAGCGCAGCCTCTTCCTCCTCGCTGCCCTGCGACTGCATGAGCGGAATCAGCTCGCGCGCCACGAAGGGGAACGTGACGAAGATGGTCGCCAGCACGATGCCCGGCACCGCAAACAGGATCTTGATGTTGTGTTCCTGCAGCCATTCGCCGAACCAGCCCTGCGCACCGAACAGCAGCACGAAGATCAGGCCGGAAATCACGGGCGAGACCGAGAACGGCAGGTCGATCAGCGTCAGCAGGAAGCTCTTGCCGCGGAAATCGAACTTGGCGATGCACCACGACGCCGCCACGCCGAACACCAGGTTCAGCGGCACCGCGATGGCCGCCGTCAGCAGCGTCAGCTTGATCGCGGAGATCGCATCTTCCTCGAGAATCGCGGCGACATAGGCATCCCAGCCTTTTTTCAGCGCCTCGGCGAAGACCGCAACCAGCGGCACGAACAGGAACAGCGTCAGGAACGCCAGCGCGACGCCGATCAGCAGCACGCGCACCCAGACCGGTTCCAGCGTGGCGGCCGGCACCACCGGTGCGGTACGCGTGCCGGCAGCGAACGGCAGGCCGGCGGAAGGAGCAATGGCGGACATGTCAGACTTTCTCCACCTGACCGCGCTTGCGGGACCAGGCTTGCAACAGGTTGATCGTGAGCAGCATCGTGAACGAGACCAGCAGCATCACCATAGCGATGGCAGTGGCACCCGCATAGTCGTACTGCTCAAGCTTGGTGACGATGAACAGCGGCGTGATTTCCGACACCATCGGCATGTTGCCGGCAATGAAGATGACGGAACCGTATTCACCGGTCGCGCGTGCAAAGGCCAATGCAAAGCCCGTCAGCAGGGCCGGCAGCACGGTCGGGAAGATCACCTTGGCGAAGGTCTGCCAGTGGTTGGCGCCCAGACTGGCGGCGGCTTCCTCGAGCTCGCGCTCGGCGTCTTCCAGCACCGGCTGCACGGTGCGCACCACGAACGGCAGGCCGATGAAGGTCAGCGCCACGATCACGCCCAGCGGCGTGAACGCCACCTTGATGCCGATGGCAGCCAGATACTGGCCGATCCAGCCATTGGCCGAGTACAGCGCGGTCAGCGCAATGCCGGCCACTGCGGTCGGCAGCGCGAACGGCAGGTCAACCAGCGCGTCGATGATCTTCTTGCCCGGGAACTGGTAGCGCACCAGCACCCACGCCACGATGCCGCCAAACAGCACGTTCAATGCGGCGGCAATCAGCGAAGCGCCAAAAGTCAGTTTGTAGGATGCCACCACGCGGTCCGAGGTCACGGCCGCGACGAAACCGTCCCAGTTCATCGTGAACGTGTTGATGAAGACCGCAGAGAGCGGGATCAGCACGATCAGGCACAGATAGAACAGCGTAAACCCGAGCGAAAGATGGAAGCCCGGCAACACGCGTGTCGGGCGATATTTCCCTGATGGAACGGCGGCAATGGCGGACATATGCGTCTCTTATTACAAATATAGCTAACAGGCCGCCATAATTGCACCCGATCGTTATAAAAAGAACGAATCTTTTCGCATGTCCTTAGAAGAAAAACAAATAAAGAAACCTGCCGGGAGGCAGGTAAACAGATAATGGCCCGGAACGGGCAACCGGGCGGGTAGCCCGCCCTTCGGTCTCAGTAATTGACTAGGCGTGCCGGTGCGGTCTTGCCTGGCGCTTCCTGCTGCGGGTCGAGGACGCGATCGCCCTGTGCATCGCGGATACGCGTCACCAGCCCCATACGGTTCATCAGGGCAATGAAAGGCGCCGGATCGAGTTCTTCCACATTGGCCATCTCGCCGATATCCCAGGTACCGTTGGCGATCAGCATGGCGGCCGCCACGGCCGGCACCCCGGCGGTATAGGAAATCGCCTGACTGCCGACTTCCTCGTAGCAGGCCCGGTGGTCGCAGACGTTATAGACCAGCACCTCCTGAGTCCTGCCGCCCTTGATCCCCTTGATCAAGTCACCGATGACAGTCTTGCCGGTATAAGCGGGCGCCAGCGATGCCGGGTCCGGCAGCACCGCCTTGACGACTTCGAGCGGCACCACTTCCTGGCCGCGCGCGGTGCGCACGGGCTGCTCCGACAGCAGGCCAAGGTTCTTGAGCACGTTGAAGACGTTGATGTAATGCTCGCCGAAGCTCATCCAGAAACGGATGTTGGGCACGCCGAGGTTCTGCGACATCGAATGCAGTTCGTCATGTCCGGTCAGATAGGTCGTGACCTTGCCGGTCACCGGCATGTCCCAGTCCTGGCGGTGCTCGAACATCGCATTCGATTTCCATGCATTGTTTTCCCACGACCAGACAGTCGAGGTGAATTCGCGGAAGTTGATCTCGGGATCGAAGTTGGTCGCGAAGTAGCGGCCGTGGCTGCCGGCGTTGATGTCGATGATGTCGATCGAATCGACGCTGTCGAAGCAGTTGTCGAGCGCATAGCGCGCGTAGGCATTGACCACGCCCGGATCGAAGCCGACGCCGAGCACGGCCGTCACGCGCGCATCCTTGCAGGCGTCGCGCCGCTTCCATTCGTAGTTGGCATACCAGGGCGGCGTCTCGCACACCTTGGCCGGATCTTCGTGGATCGCCGTATCGAGATAGGCGGCACCGGTCTCGATGCAGGCCGCCAGCACCGACATGTTGAGGAAGGGCGAACCGACGTTGATGACGATCTGGCTGTGGGTAGCGCGGATCAGAAACTTGGTGGCGTCGATATCCATGGCATCGAGCGCGTGCGCCTGCAGATGGCGGTCCTGCTGCAGGCTGCCCTTTTCATGGACCGAATCGATGATGGCCTGGCACTTCGACAGCGTGCGCGAGGCGATATGGATATCGCCGAGCACCGCATTGTTCTGTGCGCACTTGTGCGCGACGACGTGCGCCACGCCGCCGGCGCCGATAATGAGGACATTGCGCTTCATTGGTCTTCCCCCTTCACTCAAAACCGGATGACGTCGTCAGGACAGGCTGGCGACGTAATCATCGAAATCGAATTCGCGCACCACGCGCACACTGCCGTCGGTCTTCCTGACGGCGATCGCCGGCATGTGCACGCCGTTGAACCAGTTCTTCTTGACCATGGTGTAGCCGCCGGCATCGCCGATCGAGATGCGGTCGCCGATCTGCAAAGGCCGCTCGAACTTCGCTTCGCCAAAGATGTCGCCAGCCAGGCAGGTTTTGCCGCACACCTGATACACGTGTTCGCCCTGCCCGTTGCCGATCGGTGCCGTCTCGCGATAGATCAGCAGGTCCAGCATGTGCGCCTCGGTCGAACTGTCGACCACGGCCAGGTTGCGGCCGTTGAAGCCGACATCCAGCACGCTGACTTCCAACGTGGTCGTATGCCGCACGGTCGCCTCGCCCGGCTCCAGATAGACCTGCACGCCGTAGGTCTGCGCAAAGCGACGCAGGCGTTCGCAGAACGCATCGAGCGCATAGCCGGGCGCGGTGAAGCTGATGCCGCCGCCGAGGCTGACCCATTTCAGCTTGTGCAGGATGTCGCCATAGCGCTGCTCGACCTCGCCCAGCAAGGCATCGAAGCGATCGAAGTCGCGGTTCTCGCAATTGTTGTGGATCATCACGCCGTCGATGCGGTCGATGACGGACAGGATGCGCGCCGGGTCGGATTCGCCAAGCCGGCTGAACTGGCGCGCCGGATCGGCCAGATCGAAGCTCGCGCAGCTGACACCCGGATTCAGACGAAGCCCGACCGGCTTGCCCGCCGCATGCAATGCAAAACGCTGCAACTGGCTGATCGAGTTGAAGATGATCTTGTCGCAGTGCGCGACCACGTCCTCGATCTCGTGATCGGCAAAGGCGACGCTGTAGGCGTGCGTCTCGCCGCCGAACTTCTGCTGCCCGAGCTTGACCTCGTACAACGAGGACGACGTGGTGCCGTCCATATGCTGGCGCATCAGGCCGAACACCGACCAGGTGGCAAAGCACTTGAGCGCCAGCAGCACCTTGGCGCCCGAGCGTTCGCGTACCTCGTCGATGATCGCCAGGTTGCGCAGCAGCGCCGCTTCGTCTATCAGGTAATAGGGTGTGGGAATCATCTGCATACTCAAGAAAAACCGGGGGTACGCCGCAATCGGGCGCAGATCAGTTGCGCTTCTTCGGCGCGCGTTTCTTGTCGCCGCGGTGATCGATGATCACGGGCGGCTGGTTGGGAAAGGTCGCCACCAGCGTCAGTTGGCCGCCGATGGTTTCGACATAGTGATGCAGGGTGGACAGCAGCATGTCGCTGCGTTTTTCCAGACGGGAGATGGTTTCCTGGCCGACGCCGAGCGACGCCGCCATTTCTTCCTGGGTCTGTCCCGCGCGCTTGCGCAAGTCCTTCAGGGTGGCGGACGTCATCGCGTTGGCCGCGATGGTCCTGCCACGATTGCCATCGCACATGGAATCCGCATCGCCCTTCTTCGCCATGTCGACAGTTTTTCCGTTCAATGCCAACCGCGAATTATGACTTAAAAGGCATATTCTGTAAAGGGCGTATTCCCTCGGACTGCGCTAGCTTCCGATGACGGGGGAAAAGCCGCCCTGGCGGAAACCGCGCATCACGCGCGCCTGCGCCAGCAGCAAGGCGGAGTAGGCACACAGTTCCGCCAGTTCCTCGAAGACCTGCGAGGTCCCTTCGCTCAGGTTCAGGCTCAGGCCCATGTGCCCTTCCGCCGCGGCAGAGACGAACATGCAGATCACCACCAGCGCCATTTCGCGCAAGGGAATGCTGTGCTGGCGCCACAGCGCGCCAAGCGTGCGCAGATGTCCGCCGCGCACGAAGATCCATACGCAGACCAGGAGCACCAGCGCCAGCACCGGCGTCACGGCCGGCTTGTACCAGAGTTGCATCGACGAAGAGAACATCGGCCCGGTCTCGTGCGAAAACGATACCGGTGCATGGAACACCGCGCCCCAGCTCAGCTCGCGAAAACCGAGGATCAGCCACAACGGTGCGATCGCGTGCCAGAACGCCTTCTCGCGTGGTGACGGCAGACGGGCCGCAAACCAGAAGGCCCACACGCCGCCGGCGAACAGCAGCAGCGCCTGCAGGTTTTCTATCCATCCGTTTTCCCATCCCGCGGTCACCGGCAACAGCGGCGCACACAGATAGCTGACCGCCAATGCCAGCAAAATGAAAACGGAACCAAACATGCCTTGCCATCGTGAAGAGTTCATTCAGTCACATCCATCAAAAAAATAGCTATAGTCAAAAGTCAAAGAAGATGCACTGCCCAGCCAGCCATGCCGCCGAACAATACCACCAGCCACGGCGGCAGCTTCCACGCCGTCAGCGAAGCGAAAGCCAGAAACGTTAGCGCCATGTCCCATCCGTCGTGAATGGTGTCTTTCCACAACGGGTCGAACAGCGCCGCCAACAGCAGACCTACCACTGCGGCATTGATGCCACCCAGTGCCACCTGCATGCCGTAATTGCGCTGCAAGCTGCTCCAAAAAGGCAGGACCCCTGCCACCAGCAGAAAAGAGGGAAGGAAAATGGCCACGAGGCACATGACCCCGCCAAGCACGTCACCCGGCCCGGCGTCCATGACCGTACCGAGAAACGCGGCAAAGGTGAACAACGGTCCCGGCAAGGCCTGCGCCGCACCATAGCCGGCGAGGAAGGTCGCGCTGTCGGTCCAGCCCGGCGGCATCACTTCCGCCTGCAGCATCGGCAGGACGACATGCCCGCCGCCGAACACCAGCGCACCCACGCGATAGAAAGCATCGATCACCGCCCATGTGCGATCGGGCTGCATTTCCGCCAGCACCGGCAACCCCGCCAGCAAAACGAAAAACAGGCCCAGCCATACCGCGCCCGAACGCCGGCCGATTGTCGGCGGCAAGACGTCACTGCCGTGTCCGAGCGCGGGCCTGATGCCGATCCAGCCGATCAGGCCGCCTGCGGCAATCACGACAAGCTGCGCCCATGCCGACGAAAAGAACAATACGATACAGGCGGCAGCCAGCATGATGGCGAGGCGCAACGCTCCTCGACACAAGCTTCTACCCATGCCCCATACTGCCTGCGCCACCATGGCGACCGCCACCAGCTTCAGTCCCTGCATGAGACCTGCCGGCAGAAGCCCTTCGCCGTGCCCCACGCTCAGGCCGAACAGGATCATCGCCGCTGCCGACGGCAGGGTAAAGCCGGCCCATGCCGCCAGCATGCCCGCATAGCCAGCGCGCGTCATGCCCAGCGCCATGCCAAGCTGGCTGCTGGCCGGTCCAGGCAGAAAATGGCACAGCGCCAGCATGTCGGCATACGCGCGCTCGGACAGCCAACGTCGCCGCACCACGAACTCGTCGCGAAAATAGCCAAGATGGGCAACGGGACCGCCAAAGGAAGTCAAGCCCAGCCGCAGGAAAATCAGGAATACCGACCAGGTACGGCGCTGTTCAAGAAAGGGAATCGTCATGCATGCGTCTGCGATCGTTCATGGAACCGCGGAACACGGCCACGTCATCCGGCTCATGCGCAGCTGCACGAAGGAAGACAGCTCTTGCGGTGCGTCATCGTACCGCAGGAGCGAAACGTCGTGGAGAAAGAAATCCGCACGCGGTGCGGGTGAATCGCACTCAGCGTGCCAGCAGCGAAGTCTGCGGATGCGCCAGCGTATCGGCCATCCGGACCAGTTGCTCGAACTGATGCCAACCCTGAGGCCAGTCGCCGAGGCCGGAGTCGGCATTGATGTGGCCGAGCGCGCCCATGCTGATGAAGCCGCTGTTCCAGACATTGGCCCACCACGAGGCGCGCGCCGCCTGCATCCACGGGTCGTCGGTGCTGCCGATGACTACCGCCGGATAGGACAGGCGCGCTTCCTGCAGCGTATCGGCGACACCGAACTTGTCGGGATCGGCGGGCGCGACGAGCAAGGCACCCGCCACGTTGAAACGGTCGTGCCGCGTCGCATGTACTGTTGCCAGGCAGCCGAAGCTGTGCGCCACGATCAGCGTCGGCCGCTCCGACTGCGCCAGATGCTGCTCGAGCCGCCACGCCCAGCGCGGCAGGTCGGGCACCGCCCAGTCGTCCTGCATCACGCGCTCGAAGGCGGGGTGAAGGCGTTCCCAACGAGTCTGCCAATGCTCCTCGCCGCTGCCGTGCAGGCCCGGCGCGACGAGAACACGGTAGTCATCGAGTGCCCGCATGATCAGGACTCCGTGCCGGCCGGCACGGCCGCCTCTTCCTGCGGACTCGCCGGCGCGGAGAACACGGCACGTGGCTGGTCGAACAGATAGCCCTGCACCGCGATCGGCAGCTGCGCGCGCTGCTGCAACCGCTTCAGCTTTTCATGCACCGCTTCCGATTCCACGCGCTTGAACACCACGTGTGCATTGCTTGCGTGTGCTTCCAGCAGCAGTTGCAGCGCGGCCTCTTCGTCATACAGTTCACGCACGTCGACCTTGACCACGTCCGGAAGGATCTGCGCGAATTGCGCAAGTCCCTGCCGCACGTCGGCCACGTTGATCGCCAGGCGGAAACCGTTGCGCCGGTAGTTGTCGGCCACGTAGTGCGCAAGCCAGGCCTGATCCTCGCGAATGACCGGCAACTGCAGCACGATCTTGCGATGCGGCAGTTCCAGCACGTCGAGCACATGGCGGAACGACATGCCGTGGTTGCTGTCGACCGCCGCCAGCAGGCGCGCGTGCACGCTCAGATAGAGATCGACGTCGGCCAGCTCCGGCTGACGATAGAAATTGACCGCATGCAGCAGCCGGCACAGCCGGTCGAGTTCGATCGACTGGTCGTCGGTCGCCACCGTGTCGAGCAGCTTCCAGACGCTCAGGCCCTCGTCGCTGCGCGAATGGCTGCGCATGAAGCCCTGCACGCCGACGACGTGAAGATCCGCCAGATCGCGTATCGGCTGGAATACGCTGGTCAGCGTGGAATTCAGATAGCGCCCGTGCGCCCTGCCCTGCGCATCCAGCCACAGGGAAGTATCCGTCGGCGCGTTCCGCAGACGTGCGAGATAGTCTTGCAGCGCGGGAAATGTCATGGCGTTCCTTGCAGTTTCGGCGTTGCCGGCGAAGGCAACGCCGCATGCCTTACAGCAGTTTGGCCAGCGACACCTCGGTGGCCTTGACCAGCGCCACGACTTCGGTGCCGATCTTCAGCTCCAGGTCCTTGACCGAGCGCGTGGTGATGACGGACGTCACGATACCGGCGGGCGTTTCCACATCGATTTCCGAAACGACCGGACCTTCGATAATGGTGGAAATCTTGCCCTTGAACTGGTTGCGTGCGTTGATTTTTTCGATGCTCATGATGTTCCTTGATGTTGGAGGGATGAAACGGAAATGAATGCCTAGACTGCCCAGGCGAACTGGTTGACGGACTTCAGCAACGACAGATCGCCCAGCGAGGAATCGGGATCGTTGGCGGAAACCGGTTGCTGCAGGACGCGCGACAGGATGTGTTCCTCCAGTTGCGCAAAACTCGGGTTGCCGCGTGCGCGCGGACGCGCCAGCGAAATGCGCTCGTCGAGCGTGATGCGGCCGTCCTCGATCAGCACCACGCGGTCGGCCAGCGCAATGGCTTCCTGCACGTCGTGCGTGACGAGCAAGGCAGTGAAGCCGCGTTCCTGCCACAGCGATTCAATCAGCTGCTGCATCTCGATGCGGGTCAGCGCATCGAGCGCACCCAGCGGCTCGTCGAGCAGCAGCAGTTCGGGATCGTGCACCAGCGCGCGTGCCAGCGCCACGCGCTGGCGCTGGCCGCCGGACAGCACGGCCGGCCACTCGCCGCCGCGGTCGGCCAGACCGACCTGCTGCAGCGAGGTGCGTGCCCCGTCCTTGTTCGGCAGGCCGAGCGCCACGTTGTCGAGCACGCGCTTCCACGGCAGCAGGCGCGAATCCTGGAACATGATGCGCGTCTCGGGGCGCTGCCCCTGCTCGCCGAACACCAGCGCACCGCGATCGGCGCTTTCGAGCTCGGCGATCAGACGCAGCAGCGTGCTCTTGCCGCAGCCGCTGCGGCCGACCACGGCGACGAATTCGCCGGGTTCGATGTCCAGATCGATGGACTTCAGGACCTGGCGGCCGTTATAGGATTTGTAGAGGCTGTCGATGACGACGCGGATACCACGACGCGCACCGCCGCTGCGACCTGCACTTTCCGTTTTCTGTTCTTGCAATTGGGCTGACATGGTCGCTCCTCAATGACGATAACCGGGATGCCAGCGCAACCAGTAACGCTCGAGCAGGCGCGACAGCACGTCGGCCAGCTTGCCGAGCAAGGCGTACAGCAGGATGCCGACCAGCACCACGTCGGTCTGCAGGAACTCGCGCGCGTTCATCGTCATGTAGCCGATGCCGGACTGCGCCGAAATGGTTTCCGCCACGATCAGCAGCACCCACACCAGTCCCAGCGAAAAGCGCACACCGACCAGGATCGACGGCAGCGCGCCCGGCAGGATCACGTCGCGATACAGCGACCAGCCCGACAGGCCGTAGCTCTTGGCCATTTCGATGAGGCCCTTGTCGACCGAGCGGATGCCGTGAAAGGTATTCAGATAGACGGGAAAGAACACGCCGACCGCCACCAGGAAAATCTTGGAGGTTTCCTCGATGCCGAACCACAGAATCACGAGCGGAATCAGCGCCAGCGCCGGGATGTTGCGGATCATCTGCAGCGTGGTGTCGAGCAGCGTCTCGGCGGTCCTGAAGGTGCCCGTCAACAGACCGAGCAGCAGACCGAGGCCGCCGCCGACCGCGAATGCCATCACCGCGCGGCCGAGGCTGACCTGCACGTGGGTCCACAGTTCGCCGGAGACCGCGAGTCCCCACGCCGCCTTCGCCACCGCCCACGGTTCGGGCAGGATGCGGCTCGACAGCCAGCCGACCTGCGACGCGAACTGCCAGACCGCGATCAGCAGCACCGGCACGATCCACGGCGCCAGCCGCGACCACGACGAGGTCCACCTGCCTGTCTGCCGGACCGGCTGTGCTTCGGCCTGGTCGGCCGCTGCCGCCCCCTGCGCCGTTCCTGAAACCACTGCACTCATCGCATCCTCTCCTCAGCTCTGCGAGACCTTGGGCAGGATGTCGTTGGAGATCACCTCGCCGAAGGGGCCCGTCAGGGTCGGTTCGTCGTCGGCGCGCGTGCGCCCCTTGCCCAGCAACGGGAACACCAGTTCGGCAAAGCGATACGATTCCTCCAAGTGCGGATAGCCGGACAGGATGAAGGTCTCGATGCCGAGGTCGGCGTATTCCTGCATGCGCGCCGCCACCGTTTCGGCGTCGCCGACCAGCGCGGTACCTGCACCGCCACGCACCAGACCGACGCCGGCCCACAGGTTGGGCGAGACTTCGAGCTTGTCCTTGCGGCCGCCGTGCAGCGCGGCCATGCGGCGCTGGCCTTCCGAATCCATCTTGCTGAAGGACGCCTGGGCGCGCGCGATCAGGTCGTCGTCGACGTACCTGATCAGTTCGTCTGCATCGCGCCATGCCTGTTCATTGGTCTCGCGCACGATCACGTGCAGGCGGATGCCGAACTTGACAGTACGGCCATGTTTGGCGGCGCGCGCGCGGATGTCGGCGATCTTTTCCGCCACCGCGGCCGGCGGCTCGCCCCAGGTCAGATAGACGTCGACCTGTTCGGCCGCCAGATCGTGCGCCGCTTCCGACGAGCCGCCGAAGTACAGCGGCGGATACGGCTTCTGCACCGGCGGATAGAGCGTCTTGGCACCTTTCACCTGCAGGTGCTTGCCGTCGAAATCGAAGCCGGCATCGCCGCCCTCGCCGGCCAGCGAAGCGCGCCAGATCCTGAGAAATTCGGAAGAGATTTCGTAACGATCGGCATGCGATGCCCACAGGCCGTCGGCCTCGAGTTCTGCCTGGTCGCCGCCGGTGACGACATTGATCAGCAACCGGCCCTTGGACAGGCGGTCGAAGGTCGCCGCCATGCGCACGGCCTGGCCCGGCGTGCTCAGGCCGGGACGCACCGCCACCAGGAACTTGAGCTTTTTCGTCTCGCCGATCAGGCTCGATGCCGCCACCCACGCGTCCTCGCACGAGCGCCCGGTCGGCAGCAGCACGCCGTCGTAGCCGAGCGTATCGGCCGCCACCGCGACCTGCTTCATGTAATCGAAATCGACCTGGCGCGCGCCCTTGGAGGTACCAAGATAGCGGCTGTCGCCGTGGGTGGGGATAAACCAGAATACGTTCAGACTCATTTCTCTTCCTTCGGGGCTGCCCGTTTCATGCGGGCAACTTCATGCTCAAGGCTGGACGGCGAGCACCGCGTCCTTGACCTTGATGGTTTTGGGGATCAGTTTCAGTTCGGCGAAGACGTCGGCGATCTTCTGCTGCTCGGCGATCACCTGCGGCGTGACGGGCTTGACGCCATACGAATAGCGCTGCGCCGCCAGTTCCACGGTCGGATAGTCGAGGCCGGTCTGCTGCGCCAGGATGGCCGCCACTTCCTTCTGGTTCCTGGCGCCCCACTGGTCGATCTTGTCGAGCTCCTCGATCAGGATCGCAAGCGCCTTCGGATTCTTCTGCGCATACGCGCGCGAGGCCAGGAAGAACTGGTGATTGGCGACGAGGCCGGTGCCGTCTTCCAGCACACGCGCGCCGATCTGCTTTTCGGCCGCGGCCAGGAACGGGTCCCAGATGACCCAGGCGTCGAGGCTGCCGCGCTCGAAGGCGGCACGCGCGTCGGCCGGTGCCAGGAACAGCGTCTGCACGTCCGTGTAGGCCAGGCCGGCACGTTCGAGCGCCTTGACCCACAGGTAGTGGACGTTGGAACCGCGGTTCAGCGCGACGCGCTTGCCCTTGAGTTCGGCCACGCTCTTGATCGGCGAATTCCTTGGCACGATGATGGCTTCGCTGGTCGGCGACGGCGGTTCGTTGCCGACATAGATGAGATCCGCGCCGGCCGCCTGCGCAAAGATCGGCGGTGCTTCGCCGGTGGTGCCGAAGTCGATGCTGCCGACGTTCAGGCCTTCCAGCAGCGCCGGGCCGGCCGTGAACTCGGTCCATTTGACATCCACGCCTTCCGCCGCGAAGCGCTTCTCCAGCGTGCCCTTCCCTTTCAGGATCACCAGCGTGCCGTACTTCTGATAGCCGATGCGCAGCACCGGACGGCTTTGCGCGCCGGCGATCTGCGGCAGGCCCGCCGTCGCCGCGCCGATCGCGGCAGCCGACAGGTAACCCAGGGTACGGCGTCTTGCATTGCGTTTGTCTTCTTGCGTGGACATCCTGTTTCCTCGATTCAGGTTTCAGAAAAGCGATCTTCCTGGCATGGCTGCGCGCGGGAAGATCGACACGATTGAACGGGCATGTTTCCGGCGACGCCGGAGTGCCCTGCCTAGACGCTGCAGCGCACGGCGGAGAACGGGATCGGATCGAAATCGTTCGCTGCCACGTCGCTGATGGCGGACAGGCTCGACGACAGGTTTTCGATGCCGTCCGAGACGCGCTTGGCGATGGCCGGATCGATCGTCAATCCTGTTTCCGCCGACCATGCGATCTGCTGGTCGGTGGCATAAATGCTGGGCAGCACATGGCGCGCATCGAGCGCCGACAGCACCGGCCGCAGGCCGTAGTCGAGCGCCAGCATGTGCGACTGGCTGCCGCCGGTAGCGATGGGCAGCACCAGCTTTCCCTTCAGACCGTCCTGCGGCAACAGGTCGAGAAAGGCCTTGAGGATGCCGCTGTATGCCGCCTTGTAAACGGGGGTGGCAATCACGACGGCGTCCGCCTGGTCCACCTGCTCCCGCGCCGTCTTCAGCACGGGATCGTTGAAGTCCGCCTGGATCAGCGCCTGCGCAGGCAGGTCGCGGACATGCAGCTTCACGTAACGGTGGCCAAGCAGCGCCAGTCTTTCTCCAACATGATGCAGCAGGCGGGTGGAACGGGACGGCGTCGATGGACTACCCGCAAGCAACAATATGTTCATTTTTCTGCGTTCGAAGCTTTGTTGAAGGAACCCCGGGGAGACCCGGGGATATTCGGATTACTTGCTGCCCGGCTGGTAGATCTTGTCGAACACGCCGCCATCGGAGAAGTGATCCTTTTGCGCCTTGGTCCAGCCGCCGACGTCCTCGATCGTGTAGAGCTTCAGTTTCGGGAACTGCGAGGCATACTTGGCAGCGATCTTGGTGTCGATCGGACGGTAGTAGTTCTGTGCCGCGAGCTCCTGACCTTCGGTCGTGTACAGATACTTCAGGTAGGCTTCCGCCACTTCACGCGTACCGCGACGATCAACGTTCTTGTCGACCACGGTCACCGGCGGTTCTGCCAGGATGGACACGCTCGGCGCCACGATCTCTACCTTGTCCGGGCCGAGTTCCTTGATTGCCAGGATGGCTTCGTTTTCCCAGGCCAGCAGGACGTCACCGATGCCGCGTTCAACGAAGGTGGTGGTCGAACCGCGCGCGCCGGAATCCAGCACCGGCACGTTCTTGTAGAGCTTGCTGATGAAGTCGGTAGCCTTGGCTTCGGTGCCGCCCGGTTGCTTCAGCGCATACAGCCATGCGGCGAGGTGGTTCCAGCGTGCGCCGCCCGAGGTCTTCGGATTCGGCGTGATCACGGCGACACCCGGCTTGACCAGGTCGTCCCAATCCTTGATGCCTTTTGGATTGCCCTTGCGCACCAGGAACACAATGGTCGAGGTATAGGGGGAGCTGTTGTGCGGCAGGCGTTTCTGCCAGTCCTTGGCGATCAGGCCCCTGTCGGCGATGGCGTCAATGTCATAGGCCAGTGCCAGCGTCACCACATCGGCTTCCAGGCCATCGATGACCGAGCGGCCCTGCTTGCCCGAACCGCCGTGCGAAGTGCGAATCTTCAGATCGTCACCGCTTTTGGCTTTCCACTCCTTGGTGAAGGCCTTGTTGAATTCCTGATACAGTTCGCGGGTCGGATCGTACGAGACGTTCAACAGCGACACTTCCTTTGCGTGGACGGCCGGCGCAATCAATGCGAGTGCCAGTGCACTTCCTACCAGTTTCTTGAGCAGCATATTTTCCCCTGAGCAGTGTTTTCGAAAACAAACCAATCTGTTTCCAGAGCATGAAGAGTACGGTTGCGCCAAAAAAAAACGAACGAATTGTTTCGCGGTTGCTTATCTGTTTTGCGCATAAAGAAGGACGGGATTGGCTCAAATTGCGAACTACTTGATTTGCGCATATCGATATAGCGCAGATATCTATCGGGACCACGTCCGGTAAGCCTCGACGATTGTTGATAGACTCGAATGCCTCGCAAGAAAGGGGATTCGATGAAATACCATTTACTCGGCAATACAGACATCCGCGTCAGCGCGATCGCGCTGGGCACCATGACCTGGGGCGAACAGAATTCGGAAGCGGATGCCCACGCGCAACTCGACATGGCGCTCGAGGCCGGCGTCAATCTGGTTGACGCAGCAGAGATGTACCCGGTGCCGCCCAAGCCGGAAACGCAGGGACTGACCGAACGCTATCTGGGAAGCTGGCTCAAGAAGAGCGGCAAGCGCAAGCGCATCGTGCTGGCGACCAAGGCCACCGGACCGGCGCGCATGGCGCACAATCCGCAGCACATCCGCAACGGCTATTCGCGCCTCGACCGGCGCGGTTTGACCGAGGCGCTGCACGGCAATCTCGAGCGCCTGCAGACCGACTACATCGATCTCTATCAGCTGCACTGGCCGGACCGCAGCGTCAACATCTTCGGCAGCCGCGAATACGTGCATCACGCCGACGAAGACACCACACCGATCGAGGAAACACTGGGCGTGCTGGCGGAGTTCGTCCAGGCCGGCAAGATTCGCCACATCGGCGTATCCAACGAAACGCCGTGGGGCGTCTCGCAGTTCCTGCGCGCCGCCGAGCGGCTCGGCCTGCCGCGCATCGTCAGCATCCAGAATCCGTACAACCTGCTCAACCGCAGCTTCGAACTCGGCCTGTCGGAATTCGCACATCGCGAACAGGTCGGCCTGCTCGCCTATTCGCCGCTGGCCTTCGGCACGCTGTCGGGCAAGTATCTGAATGCGCAACCGGCCGACGGCCGCCTGACACTGTTCAGCCGTTTCGTGCGCTACAAGTCGCCCTATGCAACCGAAGCCGTGGCCGCCTATGTGGCGCTGGCGAACAAGCACGGTCTCGATCCGGCGCAGATGGCATTGGCCTGGGTCAACACCCGTCCCTTCGTGACCAGCAACATCATCGGCGCCACCACGCTGGCACAATTGCAGAGCAATCTGGCGAGCATCGATCTCGCGCTGTCGGACGACGTCGTTGCCGGCATCGAGGAAATCCACGCGCGCCATCCGAATCCCGCGCCCTAGGCACGGCAAGCAAGTCAGGACAGCACCCCTCATTTTTCCGAAAGGAGCATCATGAGCACAACCCGCAACGTCGCAGTCATCGTCGGCAGCCCGCGCAAGGAATCGCTGAACCGCAAGGTGGCACAGGCACTGATCGGCATCGCCCCGACCAATCTCAAGCTGACGATCATCGATATCGCCGACCTGCCGCATTTCAGCCAGGACTGGGAAGCCGATCCGCCGCAGAACGTGATCGACTTCCGTGCGCGGATCAAGCCGGCCGACGCCGTACTGTTCGTCACGCCCGAATACAACCGCTCGGTGCCGGGCGTGCTGAAGAACGCGATCGACATCGCCTCGCGTCCGTATGGCGAAGGCGTGTGGCTCGGCAAGCCGGGCGCCATCATCAGCGCCTCGCCGGGACCGACCGGCGGCTTCGGCGCCGCGCATCACCTGCGTCAGGTCGCGGCGGCGGTCGGCCTGGCGATCCTGCCACAGCCCGAGGTCTATCTCGGCGGCGTCGACAAGCTGATCGACGACGCCGGCAAGCTCGATGAACGCAGCGAGAAATTCCTCGGCAAGTTCCTCGCCGCCTTCGCGCAATGGATAGACCGCAACGCGCAGACCTGAGCGACACGCCCAACAAAAAAGCCGAAGCGATCGCTTCGGCTTTTTTCATGCAGCGACAGATTCAACCAAGAAAATAAGGCCAGAGGATCACCAGCCACGTCGCGCCGGCCAGCAGCAGCGTCAGCAGCACGGCCGCGCTGCCGAAATCCTTGGCATTGCGCGACAACGGATTGCGCTCGAGCGAGACGCGATCCACCGCCGCCTCGATCGCGGAATTGAGCAATTCCACTACCAGCACCAGCACGAACACGCCGATCAGCGCCAGTCGTTCCCATGGCGTCACCGGCAGCATGCAGGCCAATACCGCAGCCACCACGAACAGCACCGCCTCCTGCCGGAACGCATGTTCGATGCGCCATGCCGTGCACAGACCCGCCATCGAATAGCGGAAGGCGGAGACGATGCGGCGCAGGCCGCTCTTGCTCTTGAATTCGCTGACCGGCTGCGGGGAAGAAGGATCGGGGGTGGTGGACATGAGGTGGGATAACAATTGTCGGAAGATGGTGCGGCCATTATCGATGCAGGCCCGACGGCAGACAAGCAGACAGATGGCACTATCCTGCTGTTTCGATCTTTCACAATGTGATATAACGGTGGCTCTGCACTGTCACCGCGAAACATGAGCACACCCATCACTGCAGATCAGGAAAAGACATCCATACAGGTCATCGAGCGCATGGTCTCCCTGCTGGATGCGCTTGCCACCCACCCCGACCCCGTCAGCCTCAAGGAACTCGCGGCCGCCACCGGCCTGCATCCGTCAACCGCGCACCGCATCCTCAACGACCTGGTGCTCAAGCGCTTCGTCGACCGTTCCGAACCCGGAACCTACCGGCTCGGCATGCGGCTGCTGGAACTCGGCAACGTGGTCAAGAGCCGCCTCGACATCCGCGACGCCGCGCTCGACCTGATGCGCAACCTGCATCGCAAGACCGACCAGGCGGTCAATCTGTCGGTACGCCAGAACGACGAGATCATCTACATCGACCGTGCCTATTCCGAACGCTCGGGCATGCAGGTGGTGCGCGCCGTCGGCGGACATGCGCCGCTGCACCTGACCTCGACCGGCAAGCTGTTCCTGTCGGTCGATGAACCGAAATCGGTGCGCGAGTATGCGCAACGCACCGGCCTCGCCGGCCACAACCGCAACTCGATCACCGAACTCGACAAGCTCGAAGCCGAACTCGAACGCGTGCGTGCCCACGGCTATGCGCGCGACAACGAGGAACTGGAACTCGGCGTGCGCTGCATGGCAGCCGGCATTCACGACGACAGCGGCAAGCTGATTGCCGGGTTGTCGATCTCGGCGCCGGCCGACCGCCTGCAGGAAGCATGGCTGGAAGACTTGATGGCGACCGCACGCCAGATATCTGCCGCACTCGGCTACAACCCGGCCGTTGCCAATGGACAGACGGCGCGCTGAAACTTCACGCATCCAACAAAAAAGCGAACCGCAGGGTTCGCTTTTTTGTTGGTTCTTCCGACAGAATCAGCTCTCGATCTTGCGCACCGTGCGCGAGGCATTCTGCGGCTGGGTTTCCTCTATCCACTTGCGGATGCGCTGCGCATCGCCGAGACGCGAGTACTTGCCCTTGGAATCGAGGAAGATCATCACGATCGGACGGCCGTTGATGTTGGTCTGCATGACGAGGCAACGGCCGGCTTCGGAAATGTAGCCGGTCTTCTGCAGGCCGATTTCCCAGTCCGGGTTGTTGACGAGACGATTGGAGTTCGCATACTGCAGCGAATGGCCGCCCGGATCGACCACGTACTTGGTGTCGGTCGAATACTGGCACAGGATAGGATGGCGCGAGGCGTGCGCGACCAGCCGCGCCAGATCGCGTGCGGTGGCGACGTTGAGGCTAGACAGGCCGGTCGAATCCACATAGCGCGTGCCGCTCATGCCGAGCTCGCGCGCCTTGGCGTTCATGGCGGAAACGAAGGCATGGATGCCGCCCGGATAATGACGGCCCAATGCCGACGCCGCGCGGTTCTCGGAACTCATCAATGCGATGTGCAGCATGTTGGCGCGCGACAGGCGCGAGCCGACGCGCAGGCGCGACGAACTGTTCTTCTCGCGGTCGATGTCCTCGCTCGTGACTTCGAGGATTTCATCCATGTCCTGATGCGACTCGACCACCACCAGCGCCGTCATCAGCTTGGTGATGGAAGCGATCGGCAGCGTGACGTTGGCGTTCTTCTCGAACAGCACGGTGGAATCGGACTGGTCCATGACCAGCGCGACGTTCGACGCCAGCGCCAGCGGATCGCGCGTGAGGTTCAGGCCGGCCAGGTCGCCAGCCGTCATGACGGGCGGCACCACCGGCAGCGAAGGACGGGCTGCAACGCGCTGATAGACCGTCTTGCGCTTGCCATTGACCACCACGGTCTTCTTGACCAGCCGTTCCTTGCTGTTGAGCGATGCGTTCTTGCGCGCAGGCGCCTTGGCGCTTGCCTTCTTTGCGGTCTTGGTTTTCCTGGCGGTGGACTTGGCGGCAGTCGCCTTGGCAGGCGCTTTCTTTACCGTCTTGCTGGCGGTCTGCTTCTTGGGAGAAGTCTTGGCTTCCTTGGCGTGGGCGAGTGGCGTGGCGACGATCAATAGCGAAAAAAAGATGCCTAGCGCGGACTTGATCATCTGCGGCTCCCCAAAGCGAAACAAAAATTGCTTGCAGTTTAGCAAAATGAAGAAAATACGCAAGCAAATGAATCAGTTAGCGTTAGTCATTAAACTATTTTCTAACTATTAATATTCATTTTTCACCAGAAAGGTGCGTTGTTTCGGCGGGGAAAAACATTTATCCGGGCAGCGGCCTATTTTATTTCCAAAAAGAAACATCAGTCCGACCGCGCCGACTTGCTCACCACGAAGGCCACGCCCAGCACCGCCAATACCATTCCCAGCAAGCCGACCATGCTGAACACTTCGCCAAATGCCAGCCACGCCATCACCGCCGTGGTCGGCGGCGTCAGGTACAGCAGGCTGGTGACGCTGGTCGCGGCGCTACGGCGGATCAGCGCGAACAGCACGAAGATCGCGCCGATCGACAGTGCCAGCACCGACCACAGCAAGGCGCCGATGAATTCCGGCGTCCATTCCACCGCGGCGAAGGCCGGCGTCCAGTCCTCGAACCAGATCGCCAGCGGCAGTATCGCCAGCAGCGAAGCGACGTACTGGATCAGCGTACCCGAGCGCAGATCGAAGTGCGGGCAATGGCGCTTCTGGTACAGCGTGCCGATGGTGATCGAGAACAGCGCGATCACGCAGCAGACGATGCTCTCCAGCGTCAGGCCCACCAGCGAAATCTTGTTGGCGACCACCAGCCCCACACCAGACAGTCCGAGCACCAGCCCCAGCCACTGACGGCCGCGCACGCGCTCGCCGACCAGCGGTGCGGCAAACGCCGTCAGCACCGGCTGCAATCCCACGATCAGCGCCGACAGTCCGGCCGGCATGCCGAGCTTGATCGCGCACCACACGCCGGCCAGGTAGCCCGCATGCAGCAGCACGCCGGAGACCGCGATGTGCCATGCCTTGTCCGCCGGCCATGGCGCACGCACCAGCAGCACCAGGGGTACCAGCAGAATCGAGACGACCAGGAAGCGCAGGATCAGGAAGGTCAGCGGCGGTGCATACGGCAGGCCGTACTTGGCGGCGATGAAGCCGGTGCTCCACAGCACGACGAACAGCATCGGCATGAGCGCCAGCCACGCCGACGTGGACGAAGAAGAGGGGCGATGTGTTGCGGGATCGGTCATGAATCGGCTGTCTTGTCTTTCATCGCCTGCACCGGGCGCAGGCGAATCCGGCAGTGTGCGCTCTCGCGACAGTCCTGTCCGTGATTATTTTCGTATCGTCGGCGGGCGCGATGAATATTGTTCATCGCCGCGCCATCGCGCGTGCCAGCACGATCACCGGCACCATTGCGATCAGCACGATGGAAAAGGACGGCAAGGCTGCTTCGCCAAGCCGCTCGTCGGATGCCAGCTGGTGCGCAACCACCGCCAGTGTGTCGAAGTTGAAGGGGCGAATCGTATAGGTCGCCGGCAGTTCCTTGACCACATCGACGAACACCAGCAGTCCGGCCGTCAGCACGCTGCGCCACAGCAGCGGCGCATGCACGCGCGCCAGCATGGAACCGATGCCGTGACCGAGGCTGCGTGCGCTCGCATCCATGGCCGGCGTGATCTTGAGCAAACCCGCCTGCACGCTCTGCAGCGCAATCGCGAGGAAGCGCACCAGATACGCATAGACCAGCGCCACCACGCTGCCGCTCAGCACGAGCGCGATGCCCTGCTCGGCGCTCCATTGGTCGAGGCGTGCGATCGGAATCAGGATGCCGACCGCGATCACCGCGCCCGGAATCGCGTAGCCCATGCCGATGATGCGGTTGCAGACACGCTGCAGCAGCCCGCCCGAGGTACGCGCCGCATACGCGATCACGACGCAGACGACGATCGCGATGACGGCCGTGATGCCACCCAGCAGCACCGTGTTGCCGAGCCAGTCCAGATAGCGCGTGCTCACCACCACGCTCTCGGCATCGAGCAGCAGATGCAGCAGGATCGCGAACGGCGCGACGAAGCCGAGCAGGATCGGCAGGCCGCAGAACGCCATCGCGCCCCATGCCTGCCAGCCGCGCAGAACAGGCCTCTGCTGCACGGAGCCACGTGCGCCGACTGCGTAATAGCGCGCCCTGCCCCGGCTCTTCTGTTCGACGAACATCAGCAGCATCACGGTCAGCAGCAATACGCCGGCGATCTGCGCCGCGGCCGTGCGATCGGAAAAGGTGTACCAGGACTTGTAGATACCGGTCGTCAGCGTCTGCACGCCGAAGTAGTCAACCGCACCGTAATCGGCCAGCGTTTCCATCAGTGCCAGCGCGATGCCGGCCGCCGCCGCCGGACGCGCCAGCGGCAGGCTGACGGCGAAGAAGGCGCGCCACGGTCCCGCGCCCAGCGTACGCGCCGCATCCCACATGCGCGAACTGCGCTCGAGGAAGGCATTGCGTACGATCAGATAGACGTAGGGATAGAGAATGAAGCCGAACAGCAGGCCGGCGCCACCGACCGAACGGATCTCCGGGAACCAGTAGCTGCCGCCCTGCCAGCCGAACCATGCGCGCAACGCGCCTTGCACCGGCCCGCTGAACTGCAGGAAATCGGTATAGGCGTATGCCACCACGTAGGCCGGCATCGCCAGCGGCAGGATCAGCGCCCATTCGAAGACGCGCCGCCCGGGAAATTCGCAGACCGCCACCAGCCATGCGCAGCCGATGCCGATCACGGCGGTCAGCAGCACGACCATCAACGCGATGACGACGCTGTTGACGATGTACCCGGGCAGCACGGTCTGCCACAGGTGCGCGAAAGTCTGCGCCTCGGCCTCCACGACCGCAAACAGGTTCGACAGCACACCCGCGATCGGCAGCGCCACCAGCATGGCGATGGCCAGCGATGCCAGCAGCAGCGGATGCAGCGCGCCGCGCTGCCGTTGCAGAGCACGACATGGCATGGCGGCTATTGAAGGCGTGGAAAAACGAGCGGAGAAGGAAGCAGGCATCAAGGGAATCGTCTTTGCGGGATCGTCGGAGTCGGTCGATTGCGCCTCGGCGCCAAATGAAAATTATAATCAATGTCGTTTTATCCCAACCTTATCCGGAGCATGCATGTCTGCCGACCCGAACGCCGCCCATCTGCATGTCGATGCCATCCGCGTCGGCTACCGCCTGCACGGCAAACTGCATGAAGTCGTGCACGGCCTATCGTTCGCGCTGCAGCGCGGCGAAATCGGCTGCCTGCTCGGTCAGTCCGGCTGCGGCAAGACCACCGTGCTGCGCGCGATCGCCGGCTTCGAAGGATTGAGCGCCGGCCGCATCGCGCTCGGCGGGCGCGAACTCAGCACGGCGCAGGCGACGGCCGCGCCCGAGACGCGGCAGGTCGGCGTGGTGTTCCAGGATTACGCGCTGTTTCCGCACCTGTCGGTCGCCGACAACGTCGGCTTCGGCCTGCGCCGCATGAAGGGCAGCGAACGCCAGGCGCGCATCGCCAGCCTGCTGCAACTGGTCGGCCTTGCCACGCATGCGGACAAGTTTCCGCACGAGCTTTCAGGCGGCCAGCAGCAGCGGGTGGCGCTGGCGCGCGCGCTGGCGCCGGCGCCGGACCTGCTGCTGCTCGACGAACCGTTTTCCAATCTCGACGTCGATCTGCGCGAACGGCTGGCAACCGAGGTGCGCGACATCCTCAAGGAAGTCGGCACCACCGCCGTGCTCGTCACGCACGACCAGCACGAAGCCTTCGCGATTGCCGACCGCATCGGCGTCATGCACGACGGCGCCATCGTGCAGTGGGACAGCGCCTACGATCTCTATCACCGCCCTGCCAGCCGCTTCGTGGCCGACTTCATCGGTCTCGGTGTATTCGTGCCGGGCGTGATCGCCCAGGGCGGCGAACAGGTCGGCATCGAACTCGGCAACCTGCGGCTCGACCGGCAAACCTTCCGGCCGGCCGGCGCGCGCGTCGATGTGCTGCTGCGCGCCGACGACGTCGTGCATGACGATACGGCGACAGTGCATGCCGAAGTCACGCGCAAGGCGTTTCGCGGTGCGGAATTTCTTTATACGTTGCGTCTCGCGAGCGGCCAGCAATTGCTGGCACTGGTACCCTCGCACCACGATCACGCCGTGGGCGAATGGATAGGCATCCGGCTCGACGCCGAACATGTGGTGAGTTTTCCGCGCCTAGACTGAGGCGTTTTCGTGCATGCCGCAACGCGGCCGGCATGGTGCTCGGAGATAGTCAGGCCGGGCGGAAGTCCTCGCCGCGCCGCGCCAGTTCCGCCGTCATGCGTGCGAAGGCCAGCTCGACCTGCTGCGGATCGCCTTTGACACCGAGTTCGATGTGGCGGCGCGTCTGCGCATCGCCGACATGCGGCAGGCTGAAGACCCGTACCGTGTCGTACTCGCGTTCGATCGCTTCCATCATCGGCGTCAGCGCCGACTCCATCGCCTCGAACACCAGCACCGATTTCTCGCTCTTCGGCTGGCGATGGAACAGATGCGCGTGGTGGGTATCGAGCGCCCATTCCATCATCGGCCACGCCATCACCGGAAAGCCCGGCATGAAGTAATGCACGCCGCCGTTGCCGTGGCGAATTGAGAAGCCCGGAATCTTGTTGTAGGGATTGGGCAGGATGTCGGCGCCTTGCGGGAACTCCCCCATCTTCAGGCGATGCAGGTTTTCCGGCTGGTTGAGGTCGAACGGCACGCCGGCCTCGCGCGCCATGTCGAGCATGCGCTCCTGGATCTTTTCCTTTGCCTGCGGATGCAGCACCAGCGGCCGTTCGAGCGCGGCGGCTGCGCACTGACGCGTATGGTCGTCCGGCGTGGCGCCGATGCCGCCGCAGCTGAAGACGATGTCGTCGCTGGCGAAGGTGCGCTTCAGCGTGGCCGTGATGCGCGCGCGGTCGTCGCCCAGGTATTCGGCCCAGTCCAGCGCCAGGCCGCGCGCGGCCAGCAGTTCGACGGTCTTGGGGAAATGCTTGTCGGCGCGTTTGCCGGAGAGAATCTCGTCGCCGATGATGATGAGTCCGATTGCCATGGATCGTGGTTTCTTTTCGTTCAGTGAAGTGCCGCGGGCGGCGTGCCGGATGCAGCCGGAGCGTCTGCCGCTTCATCCATATCGAGCAGCGGCAGCGCCGACTCCGGTCCGCCCGCGCCATGCTCGACGCGATAGCTGGCCAGCGCCTGCAGGCAGTAATGCTGGAACCAGAGCCCGGTGAAGACAAACACCAGCACGTAGAGCCAGATCGCGCCGGTCGCAAACACCGGCAGGAAGAACAGGAATACCGCGCCGCCCAGCCACAGCAGCATGGGCGCGGCACCGAGCAGGCCCGACAACGTGCCGATACACAGCAGCGGCCAGCGATGCTTGCGCAGAATCGCCTTGCGTTCCTCGGCATCGGCAAAATCGGCCAGTGCGTCGTAGGCCATCACGCGATACGTGACCCAGCCCCACAGCGCTGCCTGCGCGACGAACATGAACGGCAGTACGAAGGAGAGCGGCAGCGAAACCAGCCACAGCACGATGAAGACCGCAAAGGACGAAACCGACATCCACAGGCTGCCGAGGAAGCTGCCACCCTTGCGCCGCTCCAACCCCTTGTAGTGGCGCCCACCGACGTGACGCGAAATGAAGGGCATCGCCATCGCCGCCACGAACACCAGCGCCGTGAAAATCATCAGCGGCAGCAGGATCCACATCGAGATCAATGGCACCACCACCGCCTTCAGCGTCGCCAGACCAAGCCAGGTCAGCACCTCGCTGGCGGTGGAAAAGCCGTCGTTCTCGATGAAGAAGGCCTGGGTCCAGTCCATCATCGCATTCAGGCACAGCCATAGCACCACGCCCCAGATCGCGATCGACAGCACGAAAGGCAGCACCGTCAGCAGCAGCATGCGCACATGCAACTGGCTCACGATGGCGCGGCCGAAGGCGGTCAATACGGCTTGCATCTGTTTCTCCTCGTGCAGGGAAGCGATGCCGTGCGGACGGTCATCGCGGGGTCTCATTCTACCGTGCGGCCTCCATGCACGCCGGGGCTGAACCATGGCGACAGCACGTTGTCATCCGATACAGGCGGATGCATCCACCTGCTACAATCGGTTTCACCTCCGACAACAATCATCGGCAATCATTCATCAAGGGAAAAACATGGCAACCACCACCACATCCTCCGGCCTGCAATACGAAGACAAGGTCGTCGGCGACGGCGCAGAAGCCACCGCGGGCGCACACGTTACGGTGCATTACACAGGCTGGCTGCAGAACCCGGACGGCAGCGCCGGCGCCAAGTTCGACTCGAGCAAGGACCGCAACGATCCGTTCCGCTTTCCGCTCGGCGCAGGCCACGTCATCAAGGGCTGGGACGAAGGCGTGCAGGGCATGAAGATCGGTGGCACCCGTACCCTGATCATTCCGGCATCGCTGGGCTATGGCGCACGCGGCGCCGGCGGCGTGATCCCGCCGAACGCCACGCTGATCTTCGAGGTCGAACTGCTGGGCGTGTAAAGCGCTTCGGCGGCTGTCTTCATCCGCTTTTCATCGCAGGAGAAACCATGAGTCTGCAGGAACAGTTCGACCAGGCAGTCGCCGATTCCAAGACGCTGCCCGAGCGTCCCGACAACCTCACGCTGCTGAAGATCTATGCCCTCTTCAAGCAGGCCACCAGCGGCAATGTCGAAGGCGAGCAGCCGGCCATCACCGATTTCGTCGCGCGCGCCAAGTGGGATGCATGGCAGAACCTCAAGGATCTGCCGGCCGACGACGCCAGGCAGCAGTACATCGATCTGATCACCGACCTCAAGGGCTGACGACACGCATCGTTGGCGATCGATCCTTGTAAAAATCCCCGTACCGGTCTGCGCCTGTACGGGGATTTTGATTTGAAGACGCCCTCAGGCCGGGATGCCGAACGCCTTGTCCATGTTGCGCGCAATCTTCTCTTCCAACGTCGAGGCAAACGCCTTGAACAGGAAATCGAGCTTCACCTCGACCTGCGCCTCGTTCTCGCGCAGCGCCAGCGTGCCGGACACGCCGCTGCGTTCGAAAGCCAGCACGTCACCGTTCCATTGCGTCTTCATGTCGAACTCGCTGACCATGCGATCGGCCATCTTCTGGGCGGCGCTGCGCGCCTGTTCCGGCGGCAGGCCATGAGAGCGGGTGATGCGGATGTCGGTCATGCGTGATTTCTTTCCTTGACGGTCGGGTTGACGAGATTGGGTGGACGCTGGCCCGAGAGGGCTGCGACCAGGTTGGCGGAAGCGCAGTCGGCCATGGCGCGGCGCGTCTTTTCCGAGCCGCTGCCGATGTGCGGCGTCAGCACCACGTTGGGCAGCGTCAGGAAGCCCGGATGCAGCGCCGGTTCATTCTCGAACACGTCGAGCCCGGCCGAGGCGATACGGCCTTCGCGCAGGGCGTCAACCAAGGCCTCATCGTCAACGATGCCGCCGCGCGCGATGTTGACCAGCGTCGCCGTCGGCTTCATCAGCGCCAGTTCGGCGGCACCGATGATGTGATGCGTTTCGGCCGAATACGGCAGCACCAGCACCAGGTGATCGGCATTGCGCAACAGTTCTTCCTTGCTGACGTGACGCGCATTGTTGGCGCGCGCCTCGAGCTCGGGCGCGAGGTGGCTGCGGTTGTGATAGATGACCTGCATGTCAAAGCCCATCGAGCGCCGCGCCACCGCCTGCCCGATGCGTCCCATGCCGAGGATGCCGAGCGTGGTGCCGTGCACATCGGCACCGAGAAACTGGTCGAAGCGCCAGTGTTTCCACTTGCCGGCACGCAGATAGTGTTCCGACTCGCTCACGCGGCGCGCGTTGGCCATCAGCAGCGTCCACGCGTAATCGGCGGTGGTTTCGTTGAGCACGTCGGGCGTGTTGGTGACCATCACGCCGGCCTGCGTGGCGGCGGCGACGTCGATGTTGTTGTAGCCGACCGCGACGTTGCAGATCGCCTTCAGCTGCGGATGGGCGGCGATCACCTCGGCCGTCAGCTTTTCGCTGGCGGTGACGACCACCGCGTCCTTGCCCTGCATGCGGCGCTGCAGTTCCTCGGGAGAAAAGATATGGTCTTCCTGATTGGAATCGACATCGAACTGCTGCTGCAGACGTTCCAGCACATCCGGAAAGGTGGCGCGTGCAACCAGGACCTTGGCTTTCATTCATGTCTCCTCGGGCAGGTGGATGGGGCCGGCGGATGTTATGCGTATAGGTAATACCCCGATGCCGGTGCCAAATTCTAGCGCAACAAGCTTGCGCAATCTTTACGCCGCGCATGGCCTGCATCGCGCAAAAACCCTATTTGCTTATGCCGAATCCATATAAGAGCGATTTGTCGCGAACAGCGATTTGCCTTAGAATGACGGGTTCTACGGTTGCCCGGCGCGATCTTTTTCCGACATCCCGCCTCCTGGTCTGCAGCCGGCAGTTTTCCGAATATCAACAGTTAGGACCTGGTATGACCCACGTAGTTGCCGATTCATGCGTCCGGTGCCGCTACACGGACTGCGTTGACGTATGTCCGGTGGATTGCTTCCGCGAAGGCCCGAATTTCCTCGTCATCGACCCCGATGAATGCATCGACTGCGCCGTGTGCGTGGCCGAATGTCCGGCAGCCGCGATCTTCGCGGAAGAAGACCTGCCAGCCGATCAGCAGGAATATATCCAGATTAATGCCGAACTCGCACAGGTCTGGCCGTCCATCACCAAGACCAAGTCGCCGCTGCCCGATGCGGACGAATGGAAGGACGTGCCGAACAAGCTCCAGTACCTGGAACGCTGATTCGCCGCTGCCCTGCATGAACGCCCCGTGGATTCCCCGGGGCGTTTTTCATTCGCGCGTAAATTGAAATGCCTCTCATTACGAATATCCGTACACGCAGACAGCCCTTCCTTGGCTCTGCATGCTTGTTGAGACGATAATTCGATTTACGCCACATCAGCCCCGCAACCATCTTGTCCTCTTCCGACAACCGCCCGCTCGCCGACCGCCTCGAGGATCTGCTGCCGCAGACCCAGTGCACGAAGTGCGGCTATCCGGCCTGCCGCCCGTATGCGGAAGCGATGGCCGACGGCAGCGCCAGCTACAACCAGTGCCCGCCCGGTGGCGCCGAAGGCGTGGCGCGGCTGGCGAGCGTGCTCGGCAAGCCGGTGATCCCGATCAATCCCGTCAACGGCTTCGAACGCGCGCGCCCGGTCGCGCTGATCGACGAACAACTCTGCATCGGCTGCACGCTTTGTATCCAGGCCTGCCCGGTCGACGCCATCGTCGGCGCCGCCAAGCAGATGCACACCGTGGTGCACGCGCTGTGCACCGGCTGCGACCTGTGCGTGGCGCCCTGCCCGGTTGACTGCATCACCATGGTCGAGGTCACGCCCGGCAGGACCGGCTGGGATGCATGGACGCAGGAACAGGCCGACGAGGCGCGCGCGCGCCACGACTTTCGTACCGAACGCCTGAAACGCGAGAAGGAAGAGAACGACGCGCGCCTGGCCGCCAAGGCCGCGGCCAAGCTGAAGGAACTCGAAAGCGAGGAAATCTCGGAAGAACAGAAGGCCGAGCAGGCACGCAAGAAAGCCATCATCCAGGCCGCCATCGAACGCGCGCGCCTGAAGAAGGAACAGGCCGAGAAAGACAAGCAATGAACGCCGAAAAACGACGCGCCATCTTCATGCGGCTGCGCGCCGCCAACGACAAGCCGACCACCGAGCTCGAATACACGACGCCCTTCGAACTGCTGATCGCCGTGCTGCTGTCGGCGCAGGCGACCGACGTCGGCGTCAACAAGGCCACGCGCAAGCTCTATCCGGTTGCCAACACGCCGGCCAAGATCCTCGCGCTCGGCGTCGAAGGCCTGACGCCCTACATCCAGACCATCGGCCTGTACCGCACCAAGGCCAAGAACGTCATCGCCACCTGCCAGATCCTGCTCGAACAGCACGGCGGCGAAGTGCCGCGCACGCGCGAAGAACTCGAAGCCCTGCCGGGCGTGGGCCGCAAGACCGCCAACGTGGTGCTCAACACTGCCTTCGGCGAACCGACGATCGCGGTCGACACCCACATCTTCCGCGTCTCCAACCGCACCGGCCTCGCGCCCGGCAAGAACGTCGAGATCGTCGAACAGAAACTGCTCAAGTTCGTGCCGGACGAATTCAAGCTCGACGCCCACCACTGGTTGATCCTGCACGGTCGCTACACCTGCATCGCGCGCAAGCCCAAGTGCTGGAACTGCATCATCGCCGACCTGTGCGAATACAAGGCCAAGACGCCGTTGCCGGAAAAAGGCGTCTGACCGCGAACCGGCAAGCCGCTCGCAGCAAACCGTCTTTTGTATGCATTCCCCCACACAAACGGCGCGGATTGCATGGAATACCCGGCATCTTGCAGCAAGGCAGTTGCCGCGCACGCACGCAAAACCTAAAATGCGAATAATTCCCATTTAAATGCGTGCCTCATGGCCTCCGATGCCCTTCGCGACGACATCCAGTCGCTCTATATCGATCACCATTCCTGGCTGCTCGGCTGGCTCAGACGCCGCATGCGCGATGCAGGCCACGCCAGCGATCTGGCTCAGGATACGTTTCTGAAAGTGTTCGTTGCGGGCAACACCACGGACATTCGCGAACCGCGCCCCTTCCTGGCGACCATCGCCCAGCGCCTGCTGACCAATCACTGGCGCCGTGAAGAACTCGAGAAAGCCTATCTCGATGCGCTCCAGCATTTGCCGGAGCCCAGCTGGCCTTCGCCGGAAACACTATCCATCCTGATGGAATCGCTGTCGCTGGTGGATCGCGCGCTTGCCAGGCTGTCCGACAAGGCACGCAGCGCCTTCCTGTTCGCGCATCTCGATGGCATGACCTATGCAGAGATCGCCACCGAACTGAACGTCAGCACGCATTCGGTGAAGAAATACCTGACGCAGGCCAACATGCTGTGCTTCTTTGCCGCTCCCGACTTCGCCGCCCTCTGACCCTTCCCGTATGTCCGCCATTCCCTCCTCTTCCAGTGCCGGTGTGCTCTATGCCGATGGACGCCCGCTGTCGATCGAGGTCGCGCAACAGGCCGCCGAGTGGCTGACCGTGCTGATGCAGGAGGATGTGTCGGCCGAAGAAAAGCGTGAGTGGCTGGCGTGGCGGCAGGCACACGGCGACCACGAACGCGCATGGCAGCACATCGAACGCGTCAGCGGCAACTTCCGCAATCTGGACGCACAGGCGGGAAGAAGCGCACTCGGCCGCAAACGCGTCACCCGCCGCACCGGCCTCAAGACACTGGCATGGCTGCTCGTCATCGGCGCAACCGGCTGGACCGGTCTGAAGACCACGTCCGTGCGTGCCGTGCTGGCCGATCTCTCGATCGGCGTGGGCGCACGCCGCGAGACCACGCTCGCCGACGGCAGCCTGCTGCAGCTCAACAGCAATAGCGCCGTCAACATCCGCTACACCAGCACGCAGCGCCTGTTGCAACTGGTCAAGGGCGAACTGTTCGTCGCCACGGCTGCCGAACAAGGCAGCGCCTACCGTCCGTTCCTGGTCGATACCGAGCATGGCGAAGCCTGGGCGCTCGGCACGCGTTACGCGGTCAGGCTGGACGGCGACGCCACAGTGGTCGCGGTGGAAGAAGGCGCGGTAAGACTGGTGCCGCGCCGCGGACAGCCGCTCGTGCTGCAGGCCGGCCAGACTGCACGCATGCATGCCGACGGAGTGGAGCCTGCCCAGACTGCTTCCGAGCAGACCTGGGGCTGGCGCCGCGGCCAGATCCTGGCCGATGGCATGCGCCTGCAGGATTTTCTCAACGAACTCAGCCGCTATCGCCACGGCTTCGTCGGTTGCGACGACAGCGTTGCCGATCTGCGCATCTCGGGCGTATTCCCGGTGGACGATACCGACGAAGTCCTGCGTTCGCTCGGCCATTCCCTGCCGCTGCAGGTACGCTTCATCAACCGCTACTGGGTCAATGTCGAGTCCTTGCCTGCCAGTTGAAAAGTCGCTGAAAAATAAATCCGAAAAAAGTAGTACCCGTTTTTTCTTCTCGTACGACCTGTGTATTGAAAACCCGATTCACTTCCTTTCGATACAGGTCAACCATGACACATGCTCCACTCCGTCGCCGCAAAACAATGCGCGGCCAGCCGCTCAAACGCAAACCCATCGCCTTTGCCGTCCATCTGATCTTCGTCGGCGTCCTCTGCGTCCTCAACCAGCCAGCCCCGTCGCTTGCGCAAGGCACCGCATCCGAAGCCCGGGCGGCGATCCTCGATTTCGATATCGCCGCCGGCGATCTCGCGACAGCATTGCGACAGGTAGCCAGCCAGGCTGGCGTGATCCTGAGCTTCACGCCGGAACAGACCCAAGGCAAGAAAACCGCAGGACTGCAGGGCCGCCACACCGTATTGCAGGCACTGAATAACTTGCTGACGGGCACGGGGCTGCAGGCAGAACGCAATGCCAACGGCAGCTACGCCCTGCGAGCAGGCACGACAGAGCAGCCATCCGTTCTGCCGGCGGTGACTGTACATGGAACTGGGTCTGAAGAACATGCGCTCGGACCGGTGAAGGGATATGTCGCCAGCCGCAGCATCACGGCAACAAAATCCGATATTCCGCTGATGGAAACGGCACAGACCGTCAACATCGTGACCGCAGACCAGATCGAAATCCAGAATGCAGAATCGCTGAGCCAGGCATTGCAATACACGGCGGGCGTACATGCCCTCGGTGGCGAAAACACGACCAGTGACGGCATGGTCATCCGCGGCTTCAACGTCACCGGCTCTGCACCGATGTATCTGAACGGCACGAAACTGACGCGCAACACGTTCAGCGGCGTATCCGAACCGTATGCCATGGAACGCATCGAGTTGCTGAAAGGACCAGCGTCCGTCCTGTACGGCAATGCGGCTCCCGGCGGCATCATCAACATGGTGACCAAGCAGCCGCAGCTTGAAACCCTGCGCGAACTCAAGCTCCAGCTCGGCAGCTTCGATCGCAAGCAGATTGCCGGCGACTTCTCCGGCAAGATCACCGAAGACGGCTCGTTGAGTTACCGCTTCACCGGTCTCGTCCGTCGCAGCGATACCGCAACGGACTATGCCAACGACGACCGCAACTTCGGCGCTGCCTCGATCCGCTGGCAGCCGACGGACGATACCTCCCTGACGCTGTTCGCCAATCTGCAGGACAACGACACTGTCTCGGTCTATGGCCTGCCATTCGAGGGCACGGCCGTCGCCAATCCGAACGGCCGTATTGCGCACGACCGCTTCATCGGCGAACCCGGCTTCAACCGCTTCGACTCCGAGAACCAGACGCTCGGCTATCTTCTGAGCCACAAGCTGAACGAAACGCTGACGTTCCGCCAGAACCTGCTCTACTTCCACGGCAGGACCAATCACGCGGACATCTGGATGGACGGCTTCAGTACTGCAGACCAGCGTAATATCCTGCGCGGCGCCTATACCCGTGACGACAAGGATCGCTCTTTTTCCATCGACAATCAGCTCGAAGCCAAATGGCGCAGCGGCAACATCGAAAACACCACATTGATTGGCGTGGACTACAGCCGCCAACGCTTCGACCGTGTGCAATACGGCGGTAGCGTCGCGATGCTGGATGTGTATAGCCCGATCTATGGCTCGCCGGTCACGTTGAACGCCACGCCGCAAACGGATGGCCTCGACAAATCGCGCCAACTGGGTCTGTACGCCCAACAGCACATGAAGTTCGATGATCGATGGGTACTGACGCTGGGCGGTCGCTACGACAAGGTCGATGCATCGTACGACGACCGCATCAGCGGTGCCTCGGAAACCGTATTCGATGACAATGCCTTCACCGGCCGCATCGGCCTGGTACGTCTGTTCGAAAATGGCTGGGCGCCTTACGTCAGCTATTCGCAATCCTTCGAACCCTCGTCCGGCCGTTCCTTCTCCGGCAACGCGTTCAAACCTACCGAGGGAGAGCAATACGAAATCGGCATACGCTATCGTCCGCCCGGCGCCAACCACTCCTTTACCGCCTCGGTGTATGAACTGACCCAGCAGAACGTCACCACCACAGATCTTGCCAATCCCGGTTACTCCATCCAGGAAGGAGAAATCCGCTCACGTGGTCTCGAACTGGAAGCACACGCGCAATTCGACAATGGTCTTAACCTGATCGCCTCCTATGCCTATATCGACAATGCTGTCACCAAAAGCAACTCCGGCACGGAGGGCAACCGCGAAGGCGGCGTACCGCGCAACATGGCGGCACTCTGGCTGGACTACCGGATGAACGATGCCCTGTCCTTCGGTGGCGGCGTCCGCTACTTCGGCAGCTCGAAAAACTTTACCAATACCGTGGACGTATCGAGCTATACCGTGATGGATGCGGTAGCCAGCTATCGCTTTACGCCGGAATGGCTGTTGTCGCTCAATCTGACCAACATCCTCGACAAGCGCTATGTCACCTGCTCGTATGCCTGCTTCTATGGTACGCCCCGCTCTGCCATCGCTACCCTGACCTACCGCTGGTAGGCACGCTGGCAACCTCATCTCTTGCAAAAGCGGCATTCGATGCCGCTTTTTTTTTGCGCGATAAATGCTGTCGGCCACAAACTGCGACATGTATTTCAACCATGCCCATCAGTAGCAAGTTCACCACAACAGGCGATTCGGTGGGCATCCTGATTGACTCCAGGCACCCCGCCGTAGAGAATAAGAAACATTCTCATTAGCCAGCACTCCAGTCCGGAACGCCAGCCACTTCTGTTTCTTACTTGAGCGTCCCGTGCCCAAATCCTCTCCGATTGCAGAACTCTATACCGAACACCATGCGTGGCTGCATGGCTGGCTGCGCCGCAAGCTGGGTTGCCTGGATCAGGCCGCCGATCTGGCGCAGGAGACCTTTGTCCGCGTCATGAGCAGCGAACGCGCGGAAATGGCAAGCTGGCGCGAACCGCGTGCCTACCTGACTACCATCGCGCGCAATCTGGTCAACGATCACTGGCGCCGGCAGGAACTCGAACGCGCCTATCTCGAAGCGCTGGCCATGCAGCCTGAAGCGCAAGCACCTTCTCCCGAAACACGCATGCTGATCATGGAAACGCTGCTTCGCATCGATCAGTGCCTATCCGCGCTGCCGCCACTGACGCGCCGCATCTTTCTGCGCTCGCAGCTCGACGGCCTGGTCTATGCAGACATCGCGCAGGAAATGGAGATCTCGCTCGCCACCGTCAAACGCCACATGAGCGCGGCCTTTCTCGCCTGCCTGAGCATGGCATGACGACAACCAATCCCACCGCCGACATCGATCCCGTCATCCTGCGCGAGGCAGCCGACTGGCTGATGCGCCTGCATGCGGGCGATGCAGGTCCTGCGGACTGGGAAGCGGTTGACCGCTGGCGCAGCACCAGCGCGGCCCACAGCCGTGCATGGCAACGCGCCGAGGGGCTGCTCGGCGACCTGCGAGCACTTCCTCAAGGACCGGTTCGCACTGCGCTCGAACAACCGAATGCACGCCGCCGCCAGTTGCTGCGCCTGCTCTGGCTGCCCGCTCTGCCGGCTGGCTGGCTCGCCTGGAGGCATGTCAGCATCGATGGCGAGCGCTGGCAGACCGCCACCGGCGAACAGCGCAGCATGACGCTGGCAGATGGCACACAACTGCTGCTCAATACCGGCACCGAGATTGCCGTGCAGTTCAATGCAGAAACCCGCCTGATCCGCCTGCTCGCCGGAGAAATCCTCGTCACCAGTGCGCCCGATCCGGCGCCTACGCCGCGTCCGCTCGTCATCGCCACCGCGGATGGCACCGCGCGTCCCATCGGTACCCGCTTCGCGGTGCGTCGGGCCGCCGGCGAACAGACCAGCCGCGTCGCTGTCTTCGAAGGGATGGTGGAAGTCGAATCCGCCGGCCAGCGCCGCCAGGTCGAGCACGGTTACAGCATCGTCTTCGGCCCCGACGGCCCTGCCATGCCGGAAAAGAGCGACAACGCCGCCGACGAAGCCTGGACCAACGGCATGATCGTCGCGCGCCGCATGCGGCTGGCCGATCTGCTTGCCGAGCTCGACCGTTACCGTCCCGGCCTGCTGCGCTGCCATCCGGAGGTGGCCGATCTGCGCGTATCCGGTACCTTCCCCGCGCTGGAACCCGAGCGCAGCCTGCATCTGCTGGCTGCCAGCTTCCCGCTGCAGGTGCGTTATCGCACCCGTTACTGGGTCACGGTGGAGCCCGCCTGATACCTTTTTCCGTTTCGTTCGTCGTGTTCTTTGTAAGTCACAAAACATGCAACGAAAGGAAACCCACCGTGCCGCTCCTCTCTTCACGCTTTCAGCCCAGGGCCATGACGCTTGCCGTCCTGCTTGCCTTTGCCTTGCCGATCCTTCCCTCCCAAGCACAGACCGCGCCGCCGCAATCGGCACGCAGCTACAGCATTGCCGCCGGTCCGCTGGAAGACGTGCTTACGCGCTTCACCGCCAGCGCCGGCATTGCGCTTTCGTTCGATCCGGCACTCGTCGCCGGCCTGCACAGTGCCGGCCTGAGCGGCAGTTATACCGGCGACCAGGGATTGCGAAAGATCTTGCAAGGCAGCGGACTTGCTGCCGACGCGCACGGTGACGGCAGCTACACGCTGCGCAAGCTCCCTGCCACCGGCATGCAGGCCGAATCCACACTGGCGCCCGTCACTGTCACGACGACACTGTACGGTTCGCGAGAAACCAGTGTGCTCAACGATTCCACGGCATCCGTCGGAATCGTGACGGCGGACGACATCGAAGACGGCCAGATTCGCACCTTCCGCGAAGGCTTCAGGCGTCTGGGCAATGTCATGGACAGCGCCTACGTCAGTTCGGGTTTCGTCATCCGGGGCATGAGTTCGGAGGGATTCGTTCCCGGCGGAACACCTGTCGGATCGCTCTATATCGACGGCGTCTTGCAAACACGCGTGAACGCACGCCGCGCACCGCGTTCCCTGTGGGATGCGGAACAGGTGGAGGTGTATCGCGGGCCGCAGTCCACCTTGAGCGGCCGGGCGGCCATGACCGGCGCCATTTATCTCAAATCGAAGGACCCGGTCTTTCGGCAGGAAGCGGAGATTTCCGGAACCGTGGGAAGCGATCGCTTGGCCGGCACCGCATTCATGGTGAATACGCCGCTTGTCGCAGATGAAGTGGCAATGCGCATTACGGGTTCGTACGAACGCTCCACGTCTCCCGTGTCATTTCCCACCTACACCCAATTTTCGAACTATGACGAGTACCGGACCGACCTGAGCTACAACCTGCGCGGAAAAATCCTTTTCGCTCCCAAGGCGCTGCCGAATACCACCGCCCTCTTCACCTATGCCGTCGGCAAGGAAAATCCTGCCGATCGCTTCATCGGCGCCAATGCCAATTTCGGACTCGATGCCGAGCGCGGCGATTTCTATCAATGGCCGACCTATGCCGAATACCGACCGCTGAGAACGCAGAATGCCGCACTGGAGATCACGCATGCGTTGTCGGACAGACTCAAATTCACCTCGTCAACCGGCTGGAACGATGGTGCCAGCCGCCGCATCTCCGTAGAACTCGGGACGCCTGGAATAGCCAGCGGCATCGACGGCTCGATTGACGATTCGCTGATCACGCAGGAATTCCGTTTCAACTATCAGGGAGAAAAGTGGAAGTGGGTCGGCGGTCTTTACGGCAGCTACCAGAACACCAATACGGACCTGGATATCACCCTTCCGAACGGCGTCATACAGCGCCAGGTAACCGGAGGCAAAACCGACAATGTGGCGTTGTTCGGAGAAGCCACCTATGAGTTCGTCCCGACATGGCACGCCACGCTGGGCGGCCGCCTCGACTACCTGCGCAACAAGGAATACCAGTTCGCGTCGCAACGCAATCTGAACGGCACAATGATCTCCCGCAGCAATCAGGCCGATCTGGACGAAACCAATTTCGTGCCCAAGGTCGCCCTGTCCAAAAAACTGTCCGAAACCCAGATGGCCGGCGTGTCCTATACGCAAGGCTTCCGCACCGGCGGTTACTACATCAACCAGCGCACCCTGACCGCGCACTACTACAACCCGGAAAAAGCGCACAGCTACGAACTGTTCTACAAAGGCAGCTTCCTCGACAACCGCCTGCTGCTGAATGCCAACCTGTTCCATACCAAGTACATCAACCAGCAAATTGAAATCCGTCCGGATCCCAATGACGCGTTTTATCGCGAAACCCAGAATGCCGCCTCTTCACGCACATGGGGCTTCGAAATCGAACCGACATGGAAGGTAAACAACCGCCTTTCCACATTTGCCTCGATTGGTTACCTCGATACGAAATTCCTCGAGTTCGATCACTTCAGCTACGGCGATCTTTCCGGACAACCCCTGCCCGAAGCACCGAAATGGACGGTCGGCCTGGGCGGGCATTATCAGTTCGGGAACGGTTTCTACGTCGGTGGCGATGCCAAATACACGTCTGGCTATCAGGCGGTCTTCGGCATTGCACCGCAGGACTCGATCGATTCGCGCATCATCGTCAATGCGCAGACCGGCATCAGGAGAGGCAACTGGTCGGTCAATGCCTTTGTCGAGAACCTGCTGGATGAACGTTATTACACAGGGATCGACCGCGATGCCAATCCGGTCTTTGCACAAATGGGGCTGGGAAGAAGCATCGGCATTCGTGCCAATCTGAAATTCTAGGAAGATACAAGCCAGTTCTTTTGCAAGGAACTGGCTTTTTCAACGATGCTTACAGCACCACCGCGCACGCCGCATCGAAGGTCAGCCTCGGCAGGCGCGGCTTGATCTTGCTGTGGTCGCCGTAGCCGATGCTGCACAGGAAGTTGGCCTTGACCTTGGTGCCGACGAAGAATGCCTCGTTGACCTTCTCTGCATCGAAACCCGACATCGGTCCCACGTCCAGGCCGATAGCGCGCGCCGCGAGGATGAAATAGCCGCCCTGCAGCGAGCTGTTACGGAACGCAGTTTCCTCCGCCAGCGCCGGATTGCCGTCCATCAGCGACTGCACGTCCATGTGCGGGAACAGTTGCGGCATCTTGCGCGAGAACGCCATGTCCATGCCGATGATGGCGGTGATCGGCGCCGATTTCACCTTTTCCACGTTGCCGGCCGATACGCAGGCGGCGAGTTTTTCCTTGGCCTGCGGCGACTTGATGAAGGCAATGCGCGCCGGCGCGCAGTTGAAGGCGGTCGGGCACCATTTCATCAGTTCGTAGATGTCGCGCAACTGGCCGGTGGTCACCGGCTTGTCGAGCCAGCCGTGATTGGTGTGGGCGTGGGTAAAGAGGGTGTCGAGTGCTTCCTGGTTAACCATGGTGGATTCCGTGTTGTAGTCGCTGGGCGCGCTGCCCGGAGCGGCAACGCTTGTCGCCCGCTATGGTAGCCGAAAGCAGACCTGCGGGCAGACTGCAGGCAACGTACAATGGCGGCTTCAACCCATCATTGCGCCCTTTCCGCCCGGCAGGATCATGTTTACACCATCCCAACACGACGTGCGCCGCTTCTTCTGCGAGACCTATCGCAAGAGCGTCGATAACGCCATTCTCACGCCCTTGGAGGCCATCGCCCGCGACTGGATCGTGCAGCATCCCGAATACGCGCCCGATTTCGAGAACGTCGAGGATGCGCTGGCGCAGGATTACTCGGTGGAAGCCGGCCGCATCAATCCCTTCCTGCACCTGTCGATGCACCTGTCGATCGCCGAACAGATTTCCATCGACCAGCCACCGGGCATCCGCGCCGCCTTCCAGAACCTGGCGCGCCGGCTCGATTCCGAACACGAGGCACATCACCAAATCATGGAATGCCTGGGGCAGATGATCTGGAATTCGCAGCGCAACGGCGTGCCGCCGGATGGGGCGGCGTATATCGAGTGCATCAATCGCGCGGCGAGTTGATTGCTGTCTCGTCCACGCAGTGGATACTGAATCCGTTCCTTCCTTGAAGAGACGCCGGTGCCGGGGGTAATCCGGTAGCCACTTACTCTCTTTGCTTCGCCAAAGAAAGTAGGCAAAGATACCCTTTCCTTTCCAGCGATCAAAAAAATGCCGCCTGTTCAACATCAGGCGGCATTTTTCTCGATCTCGATCGAGCGCAGGCGTACTACTTCTTCAGCACCAAGCTCCCCGGCAGACTCGCCAGATAGGCCGAAATATTCTCGATATCCTGGTTCGACAGCTTCCTCGCCTCCGGCACCATGATCGCATTGGCGCGTCCGTTGGTGCCCTCGCCGCCGCGCTTGTAGGCCGTCAGCGCATGCTTGAGGTAATCGCGATGCTGCCCGGCCAGGTTGGGATAGGCGGGATCGATCGGCGTCTTGAAGTCGGCGCCATGGCACTGCGCGCAGTTGAACTTGGTCACGGCGGCCTTGCCGGCCTCGATGCGCTTGTCTGCATGCGCCGGCAAGGAAAGCGCTGCCAGCGAGAACGCGGTCAGGGTAAGGATGGTTTTCATGAATGCGCTCCCTTATTTCTTTTGCTGCGAGTAATAGGCCGCGACGTCCGCGATGTCCTGGTCGGACATGCTTTCGGCAATGCCTCGCATGGTGGGATGGGAGCGCTCGCCCTTCTTGTAGGCATTGAGCGCATTCACGATGTACTTTTCGTTCTGGCCGCCGATCATCGGGACCTGATAGACCTCGGGGAAAGTTGCCTTGTAGCCGGGAATGGCATGACATCCGATGCACATGGCAATCTTGTTGACCGCCGCCTTGGCATCACCCACCACTTCAGCTGAAACAACGATATTGGCGAAGCTCGCGAGCGCGAGAAGTGCAAATAGTTTTTTCATGTTAGCCGTGGACAAGTTAGTCGGAACTGCTGCATGAAGCGTTGTGCGGCCGGATGAAGATATTGCTGTGCCGCACGGAAAGGCGAATTGATTCTACATGAAGAAAAATTTCAGTCCAACTATCCGGCACGCCAAGTGTTGCACTTCAGACATTGTCTTCTGTACGGTCCGATGACAGCCGATGCGGCTCATGCGCGCCCGCCACCGGTTCCTCTTCGTTTTCGACAGCCGGCGCCTGCCGTGGCGGGGCCGCCATCGGCCAGAAGAATGCCAGGGGCGCCAGCGTTGCACGGCGCAGAATCGAACGATAGACGATATGCCGGATACGGCGCGGCACGTCGCGCGCACGCAGGGCCAGCATCAATGCCCCGGCAAAGGCGACACTCACGTTGAGCACGCCGATGGCGACGATACCGGCAAACGCCAGCCAGAATGCCGGTGTCAGCAACACCTCCCATCCCATGCTGCCGACAGTGGCCGTCAGCGTCGCCGCCGACAACGCCACATGGCGCACATCAAACGGCACACCGAAGAAATGGGCGATGGCCGGCGTCATGCCCAGCAGGAGCGCCAGCGAGACGCCGCCGGCAACACCGGCCACGTTGCGCTCGAGCCAACCGGCAAAGCGTTCGGCGCGTCCCGCGCCCATGGCATGCACGACGCGGCGATGATTGGCGATCGCTTCCTTCAGCCGGCGCAGCGCGAACCAGTTGTCGGCAACACCGGCGATCAGGCTGGACAGCCACAGCAAGACGCCGGTCAGAATCGCGAACAGCGGCGTGACACCGACGATGGACAGCGATTGCAAGGTACGCGCGGCCTCGGGTGGATCCATCAACGGTCGATCCCACACCTGCACCAGCCCGAAACCAAGCGCCGCCACCACCGGCACCACCACCAGCAGGTTGCCGAAGATGCCCGCCGCCTGCGCGCGCAGCAAGGCCGCCACCCGGTCCAGCAGCGCGCGCAAACCGTCTATGGTGTCGAGCGCCCCCATCTTCTCGGCCAGCGCGGGGGCCAGCACGGCCGGCTGCCTGGCCGCGAACAAGCCGCCCAGCAAGGCGATCAGCAAGAAGCCGAAGGCAAAATTGATCGAGTGGAAGAATCCCTCGAAAAACTCGGCCAGACCGGCGCGGTTGATAGCCGCCCGTGCCAGCCCGGTGAATCCCACTACCAGACCGCCCACCATGGCGGCCTTGGCGATGGCCTTGTATTCCTTGCGGTCGCGCGCGATGTAGTACTCGCCGTGATAGGCCGTGCGTTCGACCATCTTGCGTGCCAGCAAGGAAAAGCTGCGCCGGATCAGATCGCGCACCGACGAGCGATGGTGATGCGCAACGATCAAGTCGACCAGCACCGCCTGAATCTGCCCTGCCCCTTCTTCGGAACCCGGTGCGTTGCGCAGATCGAGCAGACGGCCGATGCGGTTGATCTGCGCGCGCATGCGTTCGAGGTGATAGACCAGTCCCAGCGAGGTGCCGTGCTCGTCGAGGTGCGCATAAATGCGGTCGGTCTGCGCCTGGCACACCGCCAGCAGCATGCGCACGCTGCGCAGCGCGCCCTGGTCGCGCGTATTGCTGATCAGGTAGTGCTCGAGCTCGCGCCGCAGCGACATGAAGGGCGTTGCCAGCAACTGCATGCGCGGTTCGAGCCGCTGCCGGAACGCCGGACTGATGCCGACCGCCACCACCATCTGCACGAGATACAGCATCGCCTCGTCGATCTGCTGGCGATAGCCGTGCGCAATGCCGTCGTCGCCGCACAGCTTCCACAGGCGCATCATGGTACGGTCGTCGAGTTCGAGCAGCCATTCGGCGTCCGACACATCGGGAAACATCATCGTGAACAGTGTCGAGAGATCGTGCTGGCCCAGCGGGCGCGGCAATACCAGCTTGACCAGACGCTCCGACAGTTCGGAAAAGAAGGCAGATTCGCGCGGCATGCCGGTCGAGGAAAACAGCTCGTGCCCGGTCGCCTCGCGCAGGGTCTTGCGCAGCGTGTTCTGCACACCCTGCCTGACGTCGCGATGCGCATCGAGCCAGTCCAGCAGAAAACGCAGGCGCTGATGCTTGAGACGGCGCCATTCGTCGCGCGCCAGCAGCGAGACCTTGGGCTCATGCCGCAGCCAGTCGGCCAGATCGAGCATCCAGTTGGCGCGCACGTGCCACGAGTCATTGGGGTCGGCGCGACGCATCAGCGATTCGATCTGCGGCACATACTGTGCGTGATCGGCATGATGCCGCAACGCACCACGACGGAACCTGCGCCACACGGCGCAGATTCTGAGAAACGAAATTTTCATTTTATTTATTGTAATGAGGGGATGACGGGAACCGGTAACGGCGCGCGTTAGTCGCGCAGGAAAACCTTTCCCTGTCTCGCTTATACTCCGACTTCCTTCTTCTGCTTTTTCTTATTCTTTACGACACGCATGCGACAAGATACACGCTTCGAAGGTTCCCGCAATTATGTGACGACCGACGATCTCAAGCTCGCCGTCAATGCCGCGCTGACGCTGCAGCGGCCGCTGCTGATCAAGGGCGAACCCGGCACCGGCAAGACCATGCTGGCGGAAGAAGTGGCCGCCGCACTTGGCATGCCATTGTTGCAATGGCATATCAAATCGACCACCAAGGCACAGCAGAGCCTCTACGAATACGACGCCGTGTCGCGCCTGCGCGATTCCCAGCTCGGCGACGAGCGCGTGAAGAACATCGAGAACTACATCGTAAAGGGCGTGCTGTGGCAGGCTTTCGCGGCCGAGCAGCAGGTGGTACTGCTGATCGACGAGATCGACAAGGCCGACATCGAGTTTCCCAACGACCTGCTGCGCGAACTCGACCGCATGGAATTCCATGTCTATGAGACGCGCGAGATGGTACGCGCAAAACACCGTCCGCTGGTCATCATCACCTCCAACAACGAGAAGGAATTGCCGGATGCCTTCCTGCGCCGCTGCTTCTTCCACTACATCCGCTTTCCCGACCATGAGACGATGGAGCAGATCGTCGCCGTCCACTTCCCGAACCTAAAGAAAGACCTGCTGGCACGCGCGCTCGAGGTCTTCTATCAGTTGCGCGAAGTCGGCGGCCTGAAGAAAAAGCCCTCCACCTCCGAGTTGATCGACTGGCTCAAGCTGCTGCTGGCGGAAGACATTCCGCCCGAGGCATTGCAGAGCCGCGACAACAGGATCGCGGTACCGCCGCTGCATGGCGCCCTGCTGAAGAACGAACAGGACATCGCATTGTTCGAGCGGCTGGTCTTCATGGCGCGCAACAATCGCTGACGTGCGGATCGACAAGGCAGAACCATGCTCATCGATTTCTTCACCACGCTGCGCGCGGCGGGCATTCCGGTTTCGATCAGGGAATTCCTCTTGCTGCTCGAAGCGCTGGAAAAGAACATCATCGATTGCTCGTTCGACGACTTCTATTACCTGGCGCGGCTGACGCTGATCAAGGACGAGGCGCACTTCGACAAGTTCGATCGTGCATTTGCGCAATACTTCAAGGGTATCGAGGCAGGTTTCGACGACCAGGCACAGATACCGCTGGACTGGCTGGTCAAGCGCGCCATGCGCGAACTCTCGCTCGAGGACAAGGCACGCCTGGAAAAATTCGGCTACGACAAGCTGATGGATCGCCTCAGGCAATTGCTGGAAGAGCAGAAGGAAAGACACGAAGGCGGCAGCAAGTGGATAGGCACCGGCGGCACCTCGCCGTTCGGCAACGGCGGCTACAACCCGGAAGGCATACGCATCGGCGGCGCCGGCACGCACCGGCGCGCGGTCAAGGTCTGGGAACAGCGCAGCTACCGGGACTACGACGCCTCGCGCGAGATCGGCACGCGCAACATCAAGGTCGCCTTGCGCCGCCTGCGCCGTTTTGCGCGCGAAGGCGCCGCCGAGGAACTGGCGCTCGACGACACCATCCGCGCCACCGCCAGCAATGCCGGCTGGCTCGACCTGAAGATGCGTCCGGAACGGCGCAACAACACCAAGGTGCTGATGCTGCTCGACGTCGGCGGCTCGATGGACGATCACATCCAGCTGACCGAGGAACTGTTCTCGGCGGCACGCGCCGAGTTCAAGAACCTGTCGTTCTATTACTTCCACAACTGCGTCTATGACCATCTGTGGCGCAACAACCAGCGCCGGCAGAGCGAGCGCTTCGACACCTGGGACGTGCTGCGCACCTATCCGCCCGATACCCGGCTGATCTTCGTCGGCGACGCCACCATGAGTCCGTACGAAATCCTGTCGCAAGGCGGTGCCATCGATCATTACAACGAGGAAGCCGGTGCCGAATGGCTGCAGCGCTTCACGCATGCCTTCCCGAGCCACGTCTGGCTCAATCCGGAACCCGAACACCTGTGGGACTACCGGCAGTCGATCGCCATCATTCGCCAGCAGATGAACAACCGCATGGTGCCGCTGACGCTCGAAGGACTCGAGCGCGGCATGCGGCTGCTGAGCAGGTGACAGGAAAAGACTGGCCGATCAACGCGGCAAGGTCATGAAGCGCCGCAGCGCGCTGATCAGGTTGGAAGCCGAAACCGGCATCGTGAGAAAACCGTCGTAGCCGGCCTCGCGCGCACGCGCGACATCGAAGCTGCCGGCACGCGTGGCCAGAAAGATCACCGCCATGCGGTCCGACGGCCAGACCTTCCGTACCGTCTGGCAGAGCCGATACGGATCGATCTCCATTGCCGTATTGATGATCGTCACCGCGATCCGCTGCCGCGCACAGGCGGCTTCGACCTCGGCTTCGCTGGCGGCGCGGATCACCCTGGTCTGCAAGCGCGCCAGCGTTTCGGCGGCAACATCGCCAAAGGCCGATGCACTGTCGATCACCAGCACCGCGCCGCCATGCATGGGTTCGGTTCGCCTGCGCGCGTAATCGGCGGGATCGGTCAGATCAATATCGACACGATTGCCGCGCCGGCGCTCGGAAACAGCCACCACGTCCGACGCCTCCAGCCGCGACAAGGCGTCGGCGCGTCTTTCGATCAGGCGCTTCAGTTCGTCGTACAGCCGATGCCAGCGCAAGGGCCGCTCGATGCGCGCATACGGCAGCGGCACCAGCGGATCGCCGACCAGCAACGCCGGCCGCAGATCGCTCGGCCGCAGCTGGTCGAGCGCCACCAGAGCCTTGATGTTGTCGGCATTGACGATATACAGATCGGGGTCCTGCAGATTGTCGTCATCCAGTTTCAGATAGCCGCAGCCGTTCTGCCGGATCGCAAAGGTGGCGTCGAAGACTTCCGTTTCCTGCGGGCTGAAGCCGAGCAGCCGTACCGCAAAGGGGAAAGGGGTGGCAAGTATCTGCATCTGTGGAAATCGATCTGGGTGTGGATCGGAAAGACAGGATGGATTGCCGGATATTTGAACCCTTTCGCCGAAAAAGCGCCATAGGGACATGCAAATATTTTCTCCGAGCGCCGCCGCGCCGATCCGGGAAAACCCGCGGAAAACAGTGTCCCACCGGTTTTTTTATTAGAATGCAGACACATTGCAATTCCCGTTGGCAGGCACGCAACGCGCTTTTGCCCCTATCCGCATCTCCCAGCACGATTGAATGGCCACTAAAAAATCACCCGCAGACTACAGCGAAGCATCCATCCGCGTATTGAAAGGCCTGGAACCGGTCAAGCAGCGTCCGGGCATGTACACCCGCACCGAGAACCCGCTGCACATCATCCAGGAAGTCATCGACAATGCCTCCGACGAAGCGCTTGGCGGCTACGGCCGCAACATCGCCGTCACGCTCAACACCGACGGCAGCGTCAGCGTCGAGGACGACGGCCGCGGCATCCCGGTCGGCCTGCACCCGGACGAAGGCGTGCCGACGGTCGAGATCGTCTTCACGCGCCTGCATGCCGGCGGCAAGTTCGACAAGGGCTCGGGCGGCGCCTACGCCTTCTCGGGCGGCCTGCACGGCGTCGGCGTCTCGGTCACCAACGCGCTGGCGAAACGGCTGGAAATCACGGTCTGGCGCAAGGACGGCAGCAACGGCGTGCACACGCTGGCGTTCGCCGGCGGCGACGTGGTCGAGCCGCTCAAGTCGCGCGCCTACGGCCGCGACGACAAGCGCAACGGCACGCGCGTGACGGTCTGGCCCGATCCCAAATACTTCGATTCCGCCGCGATCCCGCTCGGCGAACTGCAGCGCCTGCTGCGTTCCAAGGCGGTGCTGCTGCCGGGCGTGAAGGTCACGCTGACGCAGGCCAAGACCGGCGAAACCCAGACCTGGCAATACGACCAGGGCCTGCGCGGCTACCTGACCGAATCGCTGGCGCAGACCTCGGGCGCGGACACGCTGATCCCGCTGTTCGAAGGCGAGCAGTACGCCGGTCCCGATGCCGACGGCTTTGCCGAGGGCGAAGGCGCGGCCTGGGTGGTGGCCTGGACCGAGGATGGCGCGGTGGTACGCGAGTCCTACGTCAACCTGATCCCGACCTCCAACGGCGGCACCCACGAATCGGGCCTGCGCGAAGGCCTGTTCGGCGCCGTCAAGAGCTTCGTCGAACTGCATTCGCTGCTGCCCAAGGGCGTCAAGCTGCTGCCGGAAGACGTGTTCGCGCGCGTCTCCTTCGTGCTGTCGGCCAAGGTGCTCGATCCGCAGTTCCAGGGCCAGATCAAGGAACGCCTGAATTCGCGCGACGCGGTGCGCCTGGTCGCCAGCTTCACGCGCCCGGCGCTCGAACTCTGGCTGAACCAGCACGTTGACTACGGCCGCAAGCTGGCCGAGCTCGTCATCAAGCAGGCGCAGTCGCGGCTGCGCTCGGCGCAGAAGGTCGAGAAGAAGAAATCCTCGGGCGTCGCCGTGCTGCCGGGCAAGCTGACCGACTGCGAATCCAACGACACCGCGCGCAACGAACTGTTCCTGGTCGAGGGCGACTCCGCCGGCGGCTCGGCCAAGATGGGCCGCGACAAGGAATTCCAGGCCATCCTGCCGCTGCGCGGCAAGGTGCTCAACTCGTGGGAAACCGAGAAGGACCGCCTGTTCGCCAACAACGAGATCCACGACATCGCGGTCGCCATCGGCGTCGATCCGCACGGCGTCAATGACGAACCTGACCTGTCGGGTCTGCGTTACGGCAAGATCTGCATCCTGTCCGATGCCGACGTTGACGGTTCGCACATCCAGGTACTGCTGCTGACGCTGTTCTTCCGCCACTTCCCCAAGCTGATCGAGCGCGGCCACATCTGCATCGCGCGCCCGCCGCTGTACCGCGTCGATGCGCCGGCACGCGGCAAGAAGCCGATCCAGAAACTGTACGCACTCGACGACGGCGAACTCGAGGCGATCGAGGACAAGCTGCGCAAGGACGGCGTGCGCGAAAAGGCATGGTCGATCTCGCGCTTCAAGGGCCTGGGCGAGATGAATGCCGAACAGCTGTGGGAAACCACCATGAACCCGGACACGCGCCGCCTGCTGCCGGTCGCGCTCGGCGAGTTCGGTGCCGAACTGTCGGCATCGCGCTTCAACATGCTGATGGGCAAGGGCGAAGCGGCGGCCCGCCGGAACTGGATCGAGGAGCATGGCAACGAAGCCGAAGCCGACATCTGACGGTTCCAATCTCGCAGCGATGACTGCGTTGCGAGGCCTTGCCGTGCCATCGGCACTGTCTACGTGCCTCGCGCCTTGTCCTCACCGCGATATTGAAACCGTAGCGTCACGAATGCCACACATAACCTTGCAAGACCACGATGACCGACCAAGCCAACCTGTTTGACGAAACCGCGCCCGCCGAAGACGGCGAGGCGCTCACGCTCGCCACCTTTGCCGAGCGCGCCTATCTCGACTATGCGATTTCCGTCGTCAAGGGCCGTGCCCTGCCCGACGTCAGCGACGGCCAGAAGCCGGTGCAGCGCCGCATCCTGTATGCGATGAGCGAACTCGGACTCGATTCCGCCGCCAAGCCGCGCAAGTCTGCCGCGGTGGTCGGCGATGTGCTCGGCAAGCTGCATCCGCACGGCGACCAGTCGGTCTATGACGCGCTGGTGCGCATGGCGCAGGATTTCTCGCTGCGCTATCCGCTGATCGACGGTCACGGCAACTTCGGCTCGCGCGACGGCGACGGCGCGGCGGCCATGCGCTACACCGAGGCGCGTCTGACGCCGATCAGCAAACTGCTGCTCGACGAGATCGACATGGGCACGGTGGATTTCCAGCCCAACTACGACGGCTCTACCGACGAACCCAAGCTGCTGCCGAGCCGCCTGCCCTTCGCGCTGCTCAACGGCGCCTCCGGCATCGCGGTCGGCATGGCGACCGAAATCCCGTCGCACAACCTCAACGAGATCGCCAGGGCGGCGGTCGCGCTGATCCGCAATCCCAAACTCTCGCATTCAGAACTGATGCAGATCGTGCCGGGCCCGGACTTCCCGGGTGGCGGCCAGATCATTACCTCGCCGACCGCGCTGAGCGACATCTATGCAAGCGGCCGCGGCAGCATCAAGGTGCGCGCGCGCTGGAAGATCGAAGACCTCGCGCGCGGCCAGTGGCAGGTGGTGGTCACCGAACTGCCGCACGGCGTGTCGTCGCAGCGCGTGCTCGAGGAAATCGAGGAACTGACCAATCCCAAGGTCAAGCTCGGCAAGAAATCGCTGTCGCCCGAACAGCTGGCGATGAAGCAGACCATGCTCGCCATGCTCGATGCGGTACGCGACGAATCGGGACGCGATGCGCCGGTGCGCCTGGTGTTCGAACCGAAATCGAAGAACCAGGACCCGACCGAATTCACCAACCTGCTGCTGGCCCAGACCTCGCTCGAGACCAGCGTCTCGGTCAACCTCGTGATGATCGGTGGCGACGGCCGCCCGCGCCAGAAATCGCTGGGCGAGATTCTGCAGGAGTGGATCGCCTTCCGCTTCAGCACCATCACGCGCCGCACGCAGTTCCGCCTGCAGAAGGTGGACGACCGCATCCACATTCTCGAAGGCCGCGAAGCGATCCTGCTCAACATCGACGAGGTGATCCGCATCATCCGCGAATCGGACGAACCGAAGCCAGCTCTGATCGAAGCCTTCCGCCTGTCCGAACGCCAGGCCGACGACATCCTGGAAATCCGCCTGCGCCAACTGGCGCGGCTGGAAACCATCAAGATCCAGCAGGAGCTGGCCGAACTGCGCAACGAGAAATCCACGCTGCAGGACCTGCTCGACAATCCGTCGTCGATGAAGAAACTCGTCATCAAGGAAATCGAGAGCGACGCCAAACAGTACGGCGATGCGCGCCGCACGCTGATCGAGGAAGCCGAACGCGCCGTGGTCGAGCAAAAGGTGATCGACGAGCCGGTCACGGTCATCATCTCGCAGAAAGGCTGGGTACGCGCGCGCAACGGTCACGGGCACGACGCCACGCAGTTCGGCTTCAAGGCCGGCGACGCGCTGTACGACGCCTTCGAATGCCGCACCATCGACAACCTGCTGGTATTCGGCTCCAACGGCCGCGTCTATTCGGTATCGGTCGCCGCCCTGCCCGGCGCGCGCGGCGACGGCGTGCCGATCACCACGCTGATCGAACTGGCCAGCGGCACGCGCGTGCAGCATTACTTCGCCGGTCCTGCCGACACCGCGCTGCTGCTGGCCACCACCGCCGGCTACGGCTTCGTCGCCAAGGCCGGCGACATGACGGCGCGCAATCGCGGCGGCAAGTCCTTCATCACGCTCGATGACGGCGACGAACCGCTGGCACCGCGCGCGGTCGCTGCCGATGCCAGCGCGATTGCCTGCCTGTCCGAAAAAGGCCGCCTGCTGGTGTTCGGCCTCGACGAGATCAAGACGCTGACCGCCGGCGGCCGCGGCGTGATCCTGATGGACCTCGAGAACAATGAAAAACTGATCGCGGCACAGCCAATCAGCCAGCGCGGCGTGCTCGTCAGCGGCAGCGGTCGCGGCGGCAAGGCGCAGGAAGTGGCGCTGTCGGCATCCGGCCTCGCGGTTCACATCGGCAAGCGCGCACGCAAGGGCAAGCTGCTGGAATCGAAGATCAAGGCCCAGACCCTGGCGCCGCAGAAATAACGATGATGCAGATCGGTGCAGGAAAACGGCGGCTTCGACAGGCCACCCTTTTGCTGCTGCTGGCGGCCGGCCTGACCATGGCCGGCTGCGGCCATCGCAATCCCTATTACGATCCGGCCAAGCCGCACCACACGCCGGACGGATTCCGCAACAACTATCTCGCCACCAAGCCGAGCGGCCTGCTCAAGTGGCAGTGGGACCGCATCACCCAGGGCCTGCCCAAGGTGCCCGCCAACAATTACGCGTTCCCGGTATTGCGGCCCGACGTCGCCGCGCTGCGCGCCAACCGCAGTGACACCACCGCCACCTGGATCGGCCATGCCACCGTGCTGCTGCAGCTGCGCGGCGTGAACGTGCTGACCGATCCGATCTGGTCGGAGCGCGCCTCGCCGTTCTCGTTCGCCGGTCCCAAGCGGCGCGTGCCGCTGCCGATGACGATGGACGAGCTGCCGCACATCGACGTGGTGCTGATCTCGCACAACCACTACGATCACCTCGACCGCGCCACCGTCGAAAAGCTCAACGCGCAGCCCGGCGGGCCGCCGCTGTTCCTGGTGCCGCTCGGTATCAAGCCGTGGCTGGCCGAACTCGGCATCACCAACGTGCGCGAGCTCGACTGGTGGGACAAGACCTCGCAGGGCGGTCTCGACTTCCATCTGGTGCCGGTGCAGCACTGGTCGGCGCGCAGCCTGACCGACCGCCTCGAAACGCTGTGGGGCGGCTGGACCGTGCATACGCCGCCCGACGATGCGGCACCGTTCTCGATGTTCTTCGCCGGCGACACCGGCTTCTCCAAGGACTTTGCCGACATCGCCGAGCGCTTCGGCAGTTTCGACCTCGCGCTGATCCCGATCGGCGCCTATGCGCCGCGCTGGTTCATGCAGGCGCAGCACGCCGATCCGGCCGACGCCATCAGGATCCATCAGACCATCCGCGCTAAACGGTCGATCGGCATCCACTGGGGCAGCTTCGAGATGGCCGACGAATCGCTGGACGAGCCGCCGCGCCTGCTGGCCGAAGAGCGCAAGAAGGCGGGGCTGACGGAGCAGGACTTCGCCGCACTTCAACACGGCGAAACGCTGCATCTGTCGTCCTCTCCATCATCGGCGAGCGGCAAATGAAAACGGCGTCCCGCAGGACGCCGTTTGTTCTACTCGCCGGATAAAATCAGCGCAGCTTGTCCTTGATCAACCCCGCCAGAATCTCCACGCCCTGCCGAATCTTTTCCGGCGGCACCGTGACGAAGCTCAACCGCAAGGTGTTGATCTCCGGCTTGTTGGCATAGAACGGCGCGCCCGGCACGAAGGCCACGTTCTTCGCGATCGCCTCGTCGAGCAGTTGCATGCCGTCGATGTGACCGGGCAGCGTGACCCAGATGAACATGCCGCCGGCCGGCTTGTTCCACTTGACGCCGACCGGGAAGAACTCTTCCAGCGCATCGAGCATGGCCTGGCACTGGTTGGCGTACAGCGTGCGGATCGATGGAATGTGCTGCGACAGGAAACCGTCCTTGATCGCCTGATAGACCACCATCTGCGTCAATTGCGAGGTGTGCAGGTCGGCCGCCTGCTTGGCCTGCTCGAGCTTGCGGATCAGGATCGCCGGCGCCACCACGTAACCGAGGCGGATGCCGGGCGTGAGCACCTTGGAGAACGAACCCAGATAAATCACGCCGTCCGGATTCATGTTCAGCATGCGCGGCAGCGGTTCGCCGCTGTAGCTGAGCGCGCCGTACGGATCGTCCTCGATCAGCGGCAGGCCGAGCCGCGCGCAGGTCTCGACCAGCGCGAAGCGGCGTTCGAGCGACATGGTGCGCCCGGTCGGGTTGTGGAAGTTGGGCAGCGAATACAGCAGCCGCGCGCCATCGGCGATGCCTTCCACCGTTTCCGGCAGCAGACCCGATTCGTCGGTGGGCACCGAGACGAACTGCGGACGATAGACCGAGAACGCCTGCAGCGCGCCCAGGTAGCTCGGCGTCTCCACCAGCACCTTGCTGCCATCCTCGATCAGCACCTTGCCCAGCAGGTCCAGCGCCTGCTGCGAACCCGACACCATCAGCACCTGCTCGGGCGCGATGGTCGCGCCTTCGATCGACAGCGACTGCGCCACCCATTCGCGCAGCGGTCCGTAACCGTCGGTCGGGCCGTACTGCAGCGCGATCTTGCCCTGCTGCGACAGCACCTTGTCGAAGGCCGCCTGCATGTGCTCGACCGGAAAGGTCAGCGGTGACGGCAGGCCGCCCGCGAAGGAGATGATGTCCGGCCGCTGGGTCACCTTGAGGATTTCGCGGATGGCCGAGCTTTGCAGCTGTTCGGCACGCTGTGCGAACTGCCATTTGATCGGGGTGGGATGTTCGATTTTCATGATTCAGGACAGGAAACGTTCCGGCACCGCCGGAACGGGAGCGCATGCCGGGCGGGCAGCGCGGCTGGAAGGATCAGGCAACCTCGGCGATCAGTTCGATCTCGACGCAGGCGCCGAGCGGAATCTGCGCCACGCCGAAGGCCGAGCGCGCATGCTTGCCCTGCTCGCCGAAGACTTCGCCGAACAGGTCGGACGCGCCGTTGGTCACCAGGTGCTGCTCGGTGTAGTCGGGCGTGGAATTGACCAGGCTCATGACCTTAACGATGCGCTTGACGCGGTTCAGATCGCCGCCGCAGGCTTCCTGCAGGGTCGCGATCAGGTCGATCGCCACGCCGCGCGCGGCCTGCTTGCCTTCCTCGGTCGTCAGGTTCTTGCCAAGCTGGCCGACCCATGGCTTGCCGTCCTTTTTGGCAATGTGACCGGACAGAAAGATCGTGTTGCCGGTCTGCGCAAACATCACATAGGCCGCAGCGGGTGTGGAAACGGCGGGCAGTTCGATATTCAGCGCTTTCAGTTTGTCGTAAAAGGACATGCGGACTCCGGAAAAATCGATGCCATGCGCACAGCGCAATGGCAATTGAACAAGGATGCAAGGAGCGAAAAAATCGCGACTGCCGTGATTATCTCAAATCCGCGCCCCCGCCACCGATTTCCCCGCGATCTTTGAACAATTTCTTCCGTGCCCGCCTCAAGCGCGACGCCGCACCGGCATCCGCCTGCCCAGCGCCACGATGGCGACGATGGCGGCGGCGAACAGCACGGTCTTCCACGTCAGCAGCTCGCCCAGAATGAGCGCCACCCCCAGCAAGGTCAGGAAAGGCTGGATCAACTGCACCTGGCCGACGCGCGCAATGCCGCCCAACGCCAGGCCCTTGTACCAGAAGAAGAAACCGATGAACATCGAGAACAGCGATACATAGCCGAAACCGATCCAGGCCCGCGCCGATGCCTGCAAACCATGTTGCAGCGCCAGCCAGACGACGACCGGCAGCACCAGCGGCATCGACAGCAGCAGCGCCCACGAAATCACCTGCTGTCCGCCCATGGTTTCCGACAGGCGGCCGCCTTCCGCATATCCCATGGCGGCTGCCACCACGGCGGCCAGCATCGCAAGGTCGCCCCATTGCAGACTGCCGCCGCCCTCCTCGAACGCGAAGACAGCCACCAGCATGCTGCCGATCACCGCCGCGATCCAGAAACCCGGCGACGGCCGTTCGCCGAAGCGCAGCGCGCCGAACAGCGCCGTGACCAGCGGCAGAATTCCCAGCACGATGGCACCGTGCGCAGCCGGAATCCGGCTCATGGCGATCGAGCTGAACACCGGGAAACCGATCACCACGCCGAGCGCCACGATGCACAGCGACTTGAGTTGCGCACGGTTCGGGCGCGGCGCGCGCACCGACCACAACAGCGCGGCACCGCAGCCGGCAGCCACCACCGCTCGTCCCAGCGCCAGCAGCACCGGATGCAGTTCGGCGACGGCCATGCGCGTGAACGGCAGCGTCAGGCTGAACATGGCAATGCCGATCGCGCCCAGCCACATGCCTTTTGTTTCCTGCGTCATTACAGGCTCTCAGGATTGATGACATCGCCTTCGAAATACATGAGCTGATGCCTCATACAATCCCCACCTTCCTCACAATGCTGAAAATCGACGCTGCCAAAGCAGCGGAGAACACAACAAACAGCCTTACCGTCACCACCTCATACGAAAGCCGATGGTCGCGCCGTATCCATGCGAATCACCGCCAGCCAAACTCGTATTGAAAATGCCTTCTCCGTAAATGGAATACTTGTCGTTATCCCAGTTATGCGAACCGCCGACTCCGATTCCGGCCCAAAGGCGGTCCTTTCGGCTACTGAAAGACTGATTACCGACAGTGACCGATGTGCCATCGAAGAACTCGTTATACACGTTGGCAATGCCGTAGAGATGCGTGCGGTTGATCTGACGTTCGAGGCTGATGCCGAGCCGCCCTTGCAGGCTGTCGTCGCGCCCCGGACGCACGGAAGCGCCAAATACGTCGCTGAAATTGTCGAAGCGTGCCTTGGAATAGATCAGCTGCGCCTGCGGAGTGAAGGACCAGCCTTGGTTCATCGCAATACGCTTGCCGCCTTCGATCGATAACGCGTACCCGAAGGCATCGTTGCTGTTTGCAAGGCTGCCCACCGGATGGGCAGACAGGTCGCTGCTGTACCAGGTCGCCTGTGCGGTACCATCCACATAGAAGCCATTGTTTCCGTACCAGGTCAGCGTGCCGCCAAGACCGTAGCCATCGGTGGAGATATCGCCGGCGCCATAGTTGCCGACACCGTATCGCCAACTGGACTCGGCACTGCCATGTACATAGTGAACCGAAAGGCCGCCAACGAGTTTGCCGCTGTCATCCTGCGAGAGCAATGCGTCGAGACCGACCTGCGTTTTGACCATATCGTATTCATAGTCGCTGCCGGATGTCGAATATTTCGGATCGATCCGGCTATGTCCGCCTTCCACGCGTACCCACATGCCGTTTGTTTCCGTAAACGCACCGCTGGCACCATTGCCGTTGCCCGTTGAAGACGATGCATTTGCACCGCCCCAGAAACGATTGCCGACACGCTGTTGCAGCGTCGGAACGCCATTCAGCCCCAGCAGAATCTGCGAATAGGCTTCGTAGCTGGGAACACCGGGTTGATAAAGTGGCGTGTCCGGTGGCGCGGATACGCTCCGCAACACCGAGCGCAGATACCAATCGCCATCTGCCGGTGTGGAGGCTCCGCCCTGATAAAGCCGATACGCATACGCACCTGCCACCACTGCCTGATCGCCTTCATAGGTCGTCGTACCCAGCAGCGTGAATGTGCCACTGGACGCGCCGGCGACATCGATAACCTTGATACCCTCCGTCGTCTGTGCACCAGTACCGCCAAAGTTGGTCACCGTGACAGGCGTCGTACCGGAGGTCGATCCCGTGATGACGAGACGATCCGTCGGCGAACTGTCGTCGCCCAATTGGGTTCTGATCGCGATGCTGCCACCTGCAGGCGTGTAATTGCCGGCGATGGTAAGCGTACCAAGGCTGCCGACGTGACCCGGTGCGATCACGCCACGGTTGGTCGTCACGCCGACTTGGCCGATACCGGTCAGTCGAGCACCTGCCAGCACGTCGGTCGGGCCGCCCAGAATGCCGTCAACTTGCAACGTCCCGGCCTGCACCTCGGTATTGCCGGTAAAGGTCGAACTGTTCCCGGTCAATGTCAGCGTACCCGCGCCCAGCTTGTTGAAGGCGGAAGTACCGGTAAACGCCGTACTGATGCCGATATCGTGTGTGTTGGTATCGATCCACGCGCCTTCGGTTCCGACGGTCAGTGCCGTGAAACCGTTCAGAAAGTTGGCTTCATTGCGGTTGGCACGCAGAATGCCGCCATTGAGGTCGAGATCGACAGTGCCGATTCCGCTGACCACGGAGCCGGTTTCAAGAACGCCGCGCCCGGTGGCATCACCGTTGAGATGAAGCGTACCGCTGCTTGTACCCGTATCGGCAATATGCACATTGTCTCCAACCCGTACCAAGCCGCCTTTTGCGATGTTCATCACGGCTGCGCCGTCGACGCCGACACGCAGATCATCGGTAACACTCAATGTCGAAGTATCGCCAGTGCTGCTCGATACAGTCACCGTGCCCTGACCACCGTTGTAAAAGCCGATATAGATAGTTGCCGCACCACCACCGGTCTGCTCGGTACTCACCGTGGCGCCATCCAGTACATCGAGTTCGCCCGTGCCTTCGAAACCTACATAGATGTTGTCGAAAGGATCCCAGATCGATCCAGGTCCCGAGACCGTAACGTGTCCATCGCTACCGCTGGAGCCACCGATCAAACCCTGACCGCTGTGCACCACGCCGCCATTGTTGATGTCGAGCGTGCCGGTGCCGCCAGCGCCGATTCGAAATCCGAACCCGGAAGAGTGTTCCCACGTCGATCCCGGCCCGGAGACGGTGACATTCCCGGTACTGCCGCTGTCCCAACCGATGACAACATCTGTGGTGTTCGTCACCCGGCCGCCATTGAGAACATTGAGCGTGCCAGTGCTGCCGGACTCAACACCGATGACAAGCTGACCGTCATTGGTCCAGGTCGAAGCATTTCCATTGCCATCGCTCCCCTGGACGGTAACCGTTCCCACGCCACCGGCCTGATAACCGACGTAGCCCGAGTTGTTATCTACCGTGCCGCCTGCGTCGATAAGCAGGGTGCCCGCCGCCGTATCTCCAACGACCAGGCCGTCACCAACCATCCAGTTCTGCGTCCCTCCGGGAGGGATGTAATTCAAGTTGCCGGTGGCAGTCACTGATTGCGCGCCTGCTGTTTGCATACCGTCTGCCGCACAGACAAGTGCAGCAACCGCAGTCGAGAGCAGCAGAGAACGACGATAGCGGAAGGGCTTTCCTTCGCGCTGCATGACGCCGCAAGACATAGAGCGCGACGTTTCAGAAACGTATGCATTGCCGTTCTCTCCGACATTGGACCGGTATGCAAAATCAGTATCCTGAAGTGCTGGAAGCTTTGTAGACTTAGTCGAATTTTCCAATGCTGCCCTCTTCTATTCAATATGTTGAAGAAAGTTTCTATCGTGCGTAATGACGAATCGCGTTGAAATTTTCTTACAAAATTCGATCATCGCCGATTGAATCCATATTGATGGATATCTTATATATCGGCTGAAAAGGACAAATGTTGAAACAAAATGGAGAAGAATATTCAACTCCTTCAAGAGCCTTCCGCCACTCCCCCCTGTTACAGCCAGATTGCCAACGCCGAATACAGCGTCAGCACGATCATCACGCCGCAGAACAGCAATTGCCATTTGCGTTGCGTCAGATATCGGCGCAGCACGGCGCCTGCTCCCGCCCACAGCATCAAGCAAGGAAAGCCGACCAGAACAAAGATGCCGCAAAACAGCAGGATTGCCAGCGCGACCGGTTGCACCGGCGGCAGGAAGGCGGAAGCACCTGTAATGCCCATCACCCATGCCTTTGGATTGGCGAACTGGAACAAGGCTGCGCCGAAAAACGACATTGGACGCGCTTGCGCCTCGGCCTCGCGATCGAATGCCATGCCGCGCAACTGCCACGCCAGCCAGACCAGATAGCCAGAGCCGACAACCTTCAACGTCGTATGCGCCGCCGGCAGCGCAATGATCACGCTGCCGACGCCGATCGCACAGATCGCAATCAAGGTCGCGAATCCGAACGAGATGCCCAGCATGTGCGGGAAAGTCCGTCGGAAGCCGAAGCGGATGCCGGACGAAGTCAGCATGATGTTGTTCGGCCCCGGCGTGACCGACGAGACAAAGGCAAAAAGGATGAAGGGCAGCAGCGATTGCATGGCGTGATCGGAAAAGGCCACCGCAAATGGATGGCATGGCAGGCATCGTAATGGACAAAACCAGTACAGTACCGATACACTTTAAAAATTGATTACAGACTGTTATGGCGATATGACCAATACAGATTCATCCTCCGCACTCGGCAACCAGGCCGCCAGCACCTCGCTCACCAGCCTGTCGCGCAACAGCGGCGAGTCGCTCATCGAGCAGATCGTGCGCATGGTGACGGCGCGCATCGAAGACAAGGTATGGCGCAGCGGCACGCGCATGCCATCGATCCGCCGCTTTTCGGAACAGTACAAGGTCTCCCGCTTCACGGTGGTGGAAGCCTACGATCGCCTCGTCGCCAGCGGCCTGCTGGAATCGCGGCGCGGCTCGGGGTTTTACGTACGCGAGCGCACGCCCATCGTGCCGCCGAGCGCCAGCACGCATGCGCCCGCGCCGCGGCAGCTCGACGTCGTCTGGCTGGTCCGCAACATGTTCCGCCAGATGCCGGCGCAGAAGATGCCGGGCGCCGGCTCGCTCCCCAACGAATGGCTGGACAGCGACCTGGTCGCCAACGCCCTGCGCGCGGTCGCGCGCCAGAACCACAACCTGCTGCAATATGGCGAGCCGCAGGGCTTTCTGCCGCTGCGCCAGCAACTGCAGTTGAAGCTCGACGAACTGGAAATCGCCGCCACGCCGGACCAGATCGTGACCACATCCGGCGTGACGCAGGCGCTGGACCTGGTGGCGCGCCACCTTGTCCGGCCGGGCGATACCGTCTTCGTTGACGATCCGGCCTGGTTCCTGATGTTCGGCTCGTTCGCCATGCTCGGTGCCAACGTGATCGGCATCCCGCGCCTGCCGGACGGCCCCGACATCGCGCGCCTGGCGGAAATGGCCGCGCTGCATCGCCCCAAGCTGTTCGTCATCAACTCGCTGCTGCACAATCCGACCTCGACCTCGCTGTCGGCCGCCAAGGCATTCCAGGTTCTCAAGCTGGCAGAACAGTACGACTTCACCATCGTCGAGGACGATATCTATTGCGACATGCATCCGGGTCCCGCCGTCCAGCCGGCGACGCGCATCGCCACGCTCGACCAGTTGCAGCGCGTGATCTATCTGGGCGGCTTTTCCAAGACGCTGGCGGCCAGCCTGCGCGTCGGCTTCATCGCCGCCGCACCGGAGACGGCGCGCCATCTGGCCGACCGCAAGATGCTCACTACCCTGACCACGACCGAAATGACCGAGCGCGTGGCCTACCGCATCCTGTCGGAAGGCCATTACCGCAAGCACGTTGACCGCCTGCGCGGCAGACTCGATGCCGTGCGCGACAGGACGGTGCGGCAACTGGAACGCATCGGCCTGCGCGTGAGCAGTCATCCTCCGGCCGGCATGTTCCTGTGGACCGATCTCGGCTGCGACGCCAATACGCTGACGGCACGCGCCATGGAAGAAGGATTCCTGCTGGCGCCGGGCAGCCTGTTTTCTCCCAGCCAGCTGCCGTCAACCCATATGCGCTTCAACATCGCGGCCATGGCCGATCCCGGCATCCTGCGCTTTCTCGAACGGGAAATCGGCCGGTCTTGAAAAACCGTCGCCGCGTCGCCAACTAGCTGCCCATGGCAAGCGCGCCCGATGGCGCCGGCCGCCGCCGCGCGTTTTATACAATGCGTACAATGCGCACTTCCTGACGGCATGGCCGCCGTTGCTACATGTCACGATTCAACATTCAATTTCTGAGGAAAAAATGGCCGCATCCGAAAAGCAAACCCTTGGCTTCCAGGCGGAAGTAAAACAACTGCTGCAACTGATGATCCACTCCTTGTACTCGAACAAGGAAATCTTCCTGCGCGAACTGATCTCCAATGCCTCCGACGCCGCCGACAAGCTGCGCTTCGAGGCGATCAACAACGGCGCGCTGTTCGAGGACGATCCCGACCTGAAGATCAAGGTCGCGTTCGACAAGGAAAAACGCACGATCACGATTTCCGACAACGGCATCGGCATGTCGCGCGACGACGCCATCGAACACCTGGGCACCATCGCCAAGTCGGGCACCAAGGAATTCTTCTCCAGGTTGTCGGGCGACCAGCAGAAGGACGCGGCCCTGATCGGCCAGTTCGGCGTCGGCTTCTACTCGGGCTTCATCGTCGCCGACCGCATCACGGTCGAGACGCGCCGCGCCGGCCTGCCGGCCAACGAAGGCGTGCGCTGGGAATCCACCGGCGCCGGCGACTTCACGGTCGAGGCGATCGACAAGCCGAACCGCGGCACCGACATCATCCTGCACCTGCGCGAAGGCGAGGACGAGTTCCTGTCATCGTGGAAGATCAAGTCCGTCATCCGCAAGTATTCCGACCACATCTCGCTGCCGATCGTGATGCAGAAGGAAGAGTGGGACGAGGAGAAGAAGGAAACGGTCGTCAGGGACGAGCTCGAAACCGTCAACCAGGCCAGCGCACTGTGGGCGCGCAGCAAGAACGAGATCACGCCCGAGCAATATACCGAGTTCTACAAGCACGTCTCGCACGACTTCGGCGACCCACTGACCTGGACCCACAACCGCGTCGAAGGCCGTAGCGAATACACGCAGCTGCTCTACATTCCGGCTAAGGCGCCGTTCGACCTGTGGGACCGCAACAAGCGCGGCGGCATCAAGCTGTACGTCAAGCGCGTCTTCATCATGGACGATGCCGAGCAACTGATGCCAGTCTATCTGCGCTTCGTGAAAGGCGTGATCGATTCGGCCGACCTGCCGCTGAACGTCTCGCGCGAGATCCTGCAGGAGTCGCGCGACGTGAAAGTCATCCGTGAAGGCTCGACCAAGCGTGTGCTTGGCATGCTGGAAGAACTCGCCAACAGCGACGAGCAGGAACAGAAAGACAAGTACGGCACCTTCTGGACCGAGTTCGGCCAGGTGCTGAAGGAAGGCATCGGCGAAGACCATACGAACAAGGAGCGCATCGCCAAGCTGCTGCGCTTTGCCTCTACGCACAACGACGGTGACGAGCAGAACGTCTCGTTCGCCGACTACGTCGCTCGCATGAAGGAAGGCCAGGACAAGATTTACTACGTCACCGGCGAAACCTACGCCGCCGCGAAGAACAGCCCGCACCTCGAAATCTTCCGCAAGAAAGGCATCGAGGTCCTGCTGCTGACCGACCGCGTCGATGAATGGATGCTGTCCTTCCTCGAGGAATTCGACGGCAAGCAGCTGTCGTCGGTCGCCAAGGGCGATCTCGACCTCGGCAAGCTGGAAGACGAGGCCGAGAAGAAGCAGCACGAGGAAACCGAGGAGCAGTACAAGGATCTGGTCGCCAAGATGCAGACGGCGCTCGGCGACAAGGCCAAGGAAGTCCGCATCACCTTCCGCCTGACCGATTCGCCGGCCTGCCTGGTGTCCGAGGAACATGAACTGTCGGCCAACCTGCTGCGCATGCTGAAGGCAGCCGGACAGAACGCGCCCGACAGCAAGCCCATCCTCGAGATCAATCCCGACCATCCGCTGGTGCAACGCCTGAAGTACGAGGAGGCGCGCTTCGACGACTGGTCCAACATCCTGTTCGACCAGGCCCTGCTGGCCGAAGGCGGCACGCTCGCCGACCCGGCCGGCTTCGTCAAGCGCCTGAACGAAATGCTGCTGGGACTGGCAAGCAAGTAGTAAGCCTTTGATTCAACAAAAAAAGCCGTGCTGAACAGCACGGCTTTTTTCATGCGCCAGCCATCAACTGCGTGGCGACAACCGCTCGACCGCAAGGCGTGTTGCCGCCGCCAGCAGCTCGTCGCGTGGTTGCGCCTCTTTACCGGCATAGGTCGTATAGATCGTCAGCACGATCGGCGCACGGCCAGGCGGCCAGATCACAGCGACGTCGTTGGCAGTGCCATAGTCGCCGGTTCCGGTCTTGTCGCCGACCTGCCAATCGGCTGGCACGCCGGCCTGGATGCGCTTGGCACCCGTGGTATTGCCGCGCAACCAGCCCGCAAGCCGGGCGCGCTGCGGCGCCGGTAGCGCGTCGCCCAGCACCAGCTTGCGCAGGCTCTGCGCCATGGCTGCCGGCGTGGTGGTATCGCGCAGGTCACCGGGGATCGCGGTATTCAGTTCGGTTTCCCAACGGTCGAGGCGGAACGCATCGTCGCCGATGTCGCGCGCGAACGCGGTCACGGCAGCCGGCCCGCCGAGGATTTTCATCAACAGGTTGGCTGCCGCATTGTCGCTGTACTGGATGGTGGCGGCGCACAGGTCTGCCACGCGCATGCCGCCGGCGAGATGCCTGCCGGTGATCGGCGAATGGGCGATCAGGTCCTGCTGCTCATACCGGACCAACCGTTCCATCAATCCCGGCACCCGCTCGCTGTGTTGCAGGATCGCAGCCGCGAGCACGGCCTTGAAGGTGCTGCACAGGGGAAAGCGTTCGTCCATGCGATAACCGAATTGCGCACCGTCGCGCGTGTCGATTGCGCACAGGCCGAGACGACCGTCGAAATCCTTCTCCAGCTGCGCAAAACGCACGGTCCACGCATCGTCACCCGGCATCTGCGCTCTTGCCATGCCGGCAGGCAGCAGGGAAAAGACCGTGAGTGCCTTCAGCAGCAAACGGCGCGATGATGTCGCGCCGATGGAATCTGTGCGAACCGTCATTGTTGCGCGCCGTCCTTCTTCTGCGCCGCCTTGACCTCGGCCACGGCGTCACGCAGTTCCGTTTGCATGCGCTGCATCATCGGGCCGATGCGTGCCTGCGTCAGTTCCATCGACTTGTGCATGACCACCGGCATCTTCTCGATCAAGGCCTGTCCGGTCGGTGTCGCATAGAAGACCAGCAGATCATCGACTTCCTTCTGGGTGAAGTTCTCGCGATAGACCTGTACGTAGATGGGCTTGGTCTTCTCCCAGCTCAATTCGTCCTTCATGATGCCGGCCATGCGCTTCATGAAGTTCTCCATGATCTGGCGCCCTTCTTCATCCATCTTGTTCTGCTGGACCGTCTGATTGACCATGTTCTGCATGAAGCCATCCAGGTTCGCCAGCACCTGATCCACGATCTTGTCGGACTGGGTAACGTTCAGCAGCTTTTCGATCGAGGCCGGAGACGGGGCCTGCGCCCATGCCGAATGGGACAGGGAAAGCGCGGCAAGAATGGCGATCAGGTATTTCATGGCATGACTCCATGGCAAGGAAAAGAAAGGCATTTTACCCACGGAAAGGCTGCGCAACCCGATATGCCGCACCGGCAACAAGGTAATGGGCACGCTGCGGCGGCCTCACTTCAGCTTGTGATCCTCGCTCTTGGCTTCTTCCATCGCCTCTGGTTCGAGCTCTTCCACCTTGCGGTTGAAATAGACGAAGACGCCCCACGCTGCGAGCAGAAATGCCGTGGCAAGCAGAATGCTGGCCGCATAGGGAAGCTGAGACGGATCATCATGCAGGGCCTTGAATGTGGCGACCAGGCCTTCGATGGCCAGCGCAACGATGACCACCACGAAGAACCGCGAGAGGAAACGCCTCACCCGCGTCGGCGCGCTGATATCGGCATCGCGCACGACTTCTTCCTCGACGATGGTTTCGGCAATCTGCAAGGCGACCACGGCTGCCGCCAGCAGACCGACCGCTTCGATGATGATCTGCGCCGCACCGGCATCGAAACCGCCGAGTGCCGCCTGCCATCCCATGCGCGCGGAGATGGCGATCAGCAGCAAGGCGGCGCTGGCGAACAGCAATGCCATCAGGCCGTGCACCCATTGAAAGACTTTCAGAACGGTTTTCATGGCTCACCTTTTCGCTGGCCGGCATGGGCATCACACAATATGCGACCAGGAAAAGTCGCCGGGCGCAGTCCGACAGCAGATTACCGGCTCGGCGCCAAGCCTACTGTGCGCCAGCGCGCATAGCCTAGCGCCCGCCCGTGACGTCGATCAGGGTGCCGGTCACGTAGGATGCCTTGCCGGACGCCAGCCACAGCACGGCTTCGGCGATTTCCTGCGGCTGGCCGCCGCGCTGCATCGGCACATTGACCTTGACGCGATCGACACGCCCCGGCTCGCCGCCGCTGGCGTGGATATCGGTATAGATCACGCCGGGCCGCACGCCGTTGACGCGTATGCCCTCGGTCGCGACTTCCTTCGCCAGGCCGACGGTCAGCGTATCGATCGCGCCCTTGGAAGCTGCGTAATCGACGTACTCGCCCGGACCGCCGGCGCGCGCCGCGATCGACGAGATATTGACGATAGCCCCGCCCTTGCCGCCATGCGCGGTGGACATGCGCCGCACCGCCTCGCGCGCGCAAAGAAAACTGCCGACGACGTTGGTGGTGAAGATGCGCTGCATGCGCGCCGCATCCATCTGCTCGACGCGCATCTGTTTTTCGAGAATGCCGGCGTTGTTGACCAGTACCGTCAATGGACCGAAACGACGGTCGCTTGCCTCGAACAGGCGCAGGATGTCGTCTTCCACGGCAACGTCCGCCTGCACCGCCAGCGCCTGCCCGCCATTGCCGACAATGCGCTCGACCACCGCATCCGCAGCCTCCCGGTTGCTCTTGTAGCTGAAGCAGACGGCATAGCCTTCTGCCGCAGCCAGTTCCGCAATCGCCGAACCGATGCCGCGGCTGCCGCCGGTGATCAGCATGATCTTCGCTTCCATGTCCCCTCCTGCCGTGTTGCCAGGGCGAAGCCGGACAATGCCGGGCCGCCCTGGACAAACTGTTGTGATGCGATCGATTCTATCCGATCGCCGCGCACCGGCTCGTCGTTCACGCGGATGCGCCGCCTTTCGCATTCCGCTTCCGCGACGGCCTTGCGCGTGTCGAGGGCCCGGCAAACTGCGGCTGCTGGATCACGCTCAGCGCGCCGAGTTGCGCCACCGCGTGATCCAGGAAGGCGCGCACCTTGGGCGCCATGTGGCGCGTGCCATTGACGACGAGCTGCACCGGCAGCGGCGCCGCCTCGTAATCCGGCAACAGCCGCACCAGCACGCCGGCAGCCAGATCGTCGGCAACCTGGTACGACAATGCGCGCGTGATGCCGCGCCCCGCCTTTGCCGCCAGCAGGGCCGCATCGATTTCATTGACGGTCAGGCGTGGCGTCAGTTGCACGGTGCGTTCGCGTCCTTCCTGCCGGAAGCGCCATTCGATGGCCTTCAGACGTTCCGAGGTGAAGATGACATCGTGCTGGGGCAATTCGTGCGGCGTCTGCGGTGTGCCGCGCCGTGCCAGATATTCGGGACTCGCGACCAGCAGCCTGCCGACCATGCCGACCTGACGCGCCACCAGGCTGGCATCGGCCAGGTGTCCGATACGCACCGCAAAATCCAGTCCTTCCTCGATCAGATCGAGATTGCGGTCGCTCATGACCATCTCCACCTGCATCTCCGGATACATGTCGAGATAGCTGTTGACCACGGGTGCGACGTGCCGCCGGCCGAACACCATCGGCGCCGTCACGCGCAGCTTGCCGCGCATGGGAGAGGTCGCATCGTCGACCACCGCGGCGTCGTACAGGGCGAGGACCTGGCGCGCCTGCGCCGCAAGCCGCAGCCCGGCCTCGGTCGCCGCCAGATTGCGCGTCGTGCGCTCCAGCAGGCGCATGCCGACGCGCTCTTCCAGCGACGCCAGCAAACGCGTGACGGCCGGCGCGGAACGCCCGAGCTTGCGGCTCGCGCCGACCATGCTGCCGGTATCCAGTATGGCGAGAAACACCTCGAATTCATCCAGACGATCCATGGGATTATTCCAATTTTCAAAATATTGAATTGCAATTTTCAATAATTTACATCACCAAGTGGAATACCTATGATGAATTCACTCTTCGTCAACCCAAAGGAATCTTCCATGACCACCTCCGCCCTTGCACTTCATGGCACCCGGCTTTCCGGCCACTGCCACCGCGTCGAACTCATGCTGCGGATGCTGGACCTGCCGTTCGAATACATCGAAGCCGGCGCTGCCGTCCGCGCCAGTGCCGAGTTCCTGGCCTTGAACCCGCTCGGAAAGATCCCGGTGCTGGTGGATGGCGAGCACGTCATCCCGGACAGCAACGCGATCCTGGTTTACCTCGTCAAGCGCTACGCGCCGGACAGCGGCTGGCTGCCCGACGATGCGCTGCAGGCCGCCGAGGCACAGCGCTGGCTGTCCATCTCGGCCGGCGAACTGCGACACGGCCCCGCAAGTGCGCGCATGACCGTGCTGTGGAACATGCAGGGCGAAGTCCCGCTGCCGCTGGCGCACGCCATCTCGTCGAGACTGCTGCAGATGATGGAAATCCATCTCGCCAACCGGACCTATCTCGCCACCAGCCAGCCGACGATTGCCGACTTGGCCTGCTACTCCTACATTGCACACGCAGCGGAAGGACGCATTTCGCTGGCACCCTATCCTGCCATCGAAGCATGGCTCGCACGCGTCGAAGCATTGCCGCGATTCGTCCCGATGCCCGCTTCGCGGATTCCGGAGGCCGCATGATCATCCCGATCAGGGACGCGCCCTTCCATGCGGGAGAGCTGCGCGCGCAGCGGCTGGCCGGCGGCGGGCCGCCCGGCTTCGCGATTCGCGCTGCGATGCCGGAGCAGCATCGCAGCTTCTTCGCAATGCTGCGTTACCTGCTGGTTGCCACCATCGACGGCGATGGCTGGCCGGTGGCCTCCATCGTGACCGGCCGACCCGGCTTCATTGCGTCTGATGCGGCAAACAGCCTGCACATCGATCGCAACGCGGTCTGGCTCGACAGCTTCAAGTCGCTGCTGCACGCAGGTCAGCCCATCGGCATGCTGGGCATCGACCTGAACACGCGGCGGCGCAATCGCGTCAACGGCGTGATCCGCCAGTCCGATGGCGGCAGCATGCGGCTGGACGTCACGCAATCCTTCGGCAATTGTCCGAAATACATACAGGTTCGCGAGCTTGAAGACACCGGAACGCCAGACATGCCTGCCGGGGCCGCGCAATCGTTTCTCGAGCTCGACAATCGTGCGCGCGCGATGATCGCGCATGCCGACACTTTTTTTGTCGCAACCGGCAGCGGCGCGCATGCGATGGAGAACGGTGGCATCGACATCTCGCACAAGGGCGGCCGACCCGGCTTCATTCGCATCGACGGCAACACGCTGACGATTCCGGATTTCGTCGGCAATCGCTATTTCAATACGCTGGGCAACATGCTGCTCGATCCGCGCACGGCGCTCCTGATCGTCGACTTTACCAATGGGGACGTCCTGCACCTGCAGGGCAGATCGGAAGTGCTGTGGGACGCGGACGAAACGGCGCAGCTCGCCGGCGCGCAACGCCTATGGCGTTTTCACGTCGAACGCGGCTGGCATGCACGACATGCGGTCCCGCTGCGTTGGCGATTGACGGAATTTGCTCCGACCACGGAAGCGACGGGAATCTGGCCGGTGAACATGGCGTAAGGCCGCCATCCAGGCCGGCCGAACCGACATCATGTGCTTCGCCGTTTTCTCGCCGTCTGCCGGCCGCGCATTCGCCACGCATTTACCCATTAAAATGGGCGCATGTCTTCCACTGCGTCATCCGCGCTGCTGACCTGCTTTGCGCCGGTCGTCGACCGCCATACCGAAATCCTGATCCTCGGCAGCTTCCCCGGCGAAGCCTCGCTGGCTGCGCAACAATACTACGCACACCCGCAAAACCAGTTCTGGCGCCTGCTGTCGGCCGTGTTCGACAAAGACCTCGTCGCGCTGCCGTATGCCGAGCGGCTGCTTCGTCTGAAGGCGCACCGCATCGGCCTGTGGGACGTGATCGCCGCCTGCGCGCGCGAAGGCAGCCTGGACAGTGCGATCCGCCACGCGCAGCACAACGATTTCGCGCCCCTGCGCAGGCAATGCCCGGCGCTGCGCCGCGTCTGTTTCAACGGCAAGACCTCGGGCAAACAGGCGCCGCTGTTCGCCAAAGCCGGGTTCGACACGCTGGTGCTGCCCTCGTCCTCGCCTGCCTACGCCGTGATGCGCTTCGAGCAGAAGCTCGTCCACTGGCGCGGTATCATCGCGCAACCCTGACATTCCTGAAACGATTCATGCTGATCAAACGCAAATCCATCGAAGCCGACGCCAACTCCAAGGCCGGCCCCGCCCGCAAGAAGACCGCCACGCTGTCCAGCCTCAAGCAACTGGCGACGCCGCAGCCGCGCAAGCCGCGCTATGCGCCGGTCACGCTGTCCGAACAGTTCGGCGTGCGCTACCTGCATTTCGGCACCGAGTGGGTACAGGGCGCGATGCGCATCAGCAAACCGGACTGGATCGAGCTCGAATACGCGCAGCAGATGATGGCGTGGATGCTGTTCAACGACCAGCCGCGCCACATCGTGCAGCTTGGGCTGGGCACCGGCGCACTGACCAAGTTCGCCTATCGCCGCTTTCCCGAGACACGCGTAACGGCGGTCGAACTGAATCCCGCCGTGCTGGCGATCTGCGCCTCCATGTTCAAGCTGCCACCCAACGACGAGCGGCTCAACGTGATCGAGATGGATGCGCTGGACTACGTCAACGACGCGGAACACCACGGCACCATCGATGCGCTGCAGGTTGACCTCTACGACGCCACCGCGCGCGGCCCGGTGCTCGACACGCCAGAGTTCTACAAGGCGTGCGCCGCCTGCCTGACGCCGGACGGCATCATGACCGTCAACCTGTTCGGTGACCATCCGAGCTATGCAAAGAACCTGAGCGCGATGCACTATGCCTTCGACACCGTGATCTCGCTGCCCGAGGTCCACGATGGCAACGTCATCGCGATCGCCTTCAATCGAACGCCGACACTCGACTTCCCCGCGCTCTACGAACGCGCCGCGCAGATCAAGGAGGCCACCCGGCTGCCGGCCAAATCCTGGGTCAACGGCATCAAGTCCTGGCAGACGCAGCAATAGCGCAACACTGCGCCGGAACGCGCGAAAGGCTGTGATAGCATCGACGGCATTGTCGACTTCCGGTTCCTGACATGCCCGCCGCCTCCGCAGCTTCACAACCCACCGCCGCCGACAAACCTGCCCTGCAGCCCAAGGCGCGCTCCGGCCCGCAGCGGCTGGACCTTCAGACCATCTTCAGCTGGCTGCTGGCGGATGGCATCGTCGCCAAGGACGAGGTCAAGTCGCTCTATACGCAGGCACAGGTGCTGCACAAGAATGCGAGCGTCGCCATGCATCCGCTGGTGGCGGTCGCGCAGTGCAAGCTCAAGTCCGCCGCGCCGCCGCATCGTCCGCTGACGCTCGACTGGCTGACCGAATGGCTGGCCGGCAAGGTCAAGCTGCCCTTCTTCCGCATCGACCCGCTCAAGATCGATTTCACGCGCGTGGCCGACGTCATGTCGTCGTCCTATGCGACGCGCTTCCATATCCTGCCGGTCGAGATGACGACCAACGAACTGGTGGTCGCCACCTGCGAACCCTTCGCCACCGAATGGGAAGCCGAGATCGCCAAGATCAGCCGCCGCTCGGTGAAGCTGGTGATCGCCAACCCGCTCGACATCGCGCAATACACGACGCAGTTCTTTGCGCTCGCCAAATCGATCAAGGGCGCCAAACAGCAGAACGGCCAGGATGCCGCGCTGCGCAGCAACTTCGAACAACTGGTCGAGCTCGGCAACCACAAGCAGGTCGACGCCAACGACCAGCACATCATCAACATCGTCGACTGGCTCTGGCAGTATGCGTTCGAGCAACGCGCCTCCGACATCCACCTCGAACCCAAGCGAGAACTCTGCGCGATCCGCTTCCGCATCGACGGCGTGCTGCATCAGGTCTATCAGGTGCCGCCGACCGTGATGATCGCGATGACCGCGCGCATCAAGCTGCTGGGCCGCATGGACGTGATCGAAAAACGCCGTCCGCAGGACGGCCGCATCAAGACCCGCACCAACAGCGGCGAGGAAATCGAACTGCGCCTGTCCACCCTGCCGACCGCCTTCGGCGAAAAGCTCGTGATGCGCATCTTCGATCCGGACGTGGTGGTCAAGTCGCTGCCGGAACTCGGCTTTCCACCCGACGACGCGGCGCGCTGGGACCAGCTCACCACGCGGCCGCACGGCATCATCCTCGTCACCGGCCCGACCGGCTCGGGCAAGACCACCACGCTCTACACCACGCTCAAGGCGCTGGCGACCAGCGAAGTCAACGTCTGCACGGTCGAGGACCCGATCGAAATGGTCGAAGGCTCGTTCAACCAGATGCAGGTACAGCACGGCATCGACCTTTCGTTCGCCGATGGCGTGCGCGCACTGATGCGGCAGGACCCGGACATCATCATGGTCGGCGAGATCCGCGATCTGGAAACCGCCGAGATGGCGATCCAGGCCGCATTGACCGGCCACCTCGTGCTATCGACGCTGCACACCAACGACGCGCCGTCCGCCGTGATGCGACTGCTCGAACTCGGCGTGCCCTACTACCTGCTGGAATCCACGCTGATCGGCATCATGGCGCAACGCCTGACGCGCACCCTGTGCGTGCATTGCAAGTCGCCCGATGGCGAAATCAGCAACGAGGTCTGGCACAGCCTGGTGGAAGACTGGGACATTCCCAAACCGGCCACCATCTATCGTCCGGTCGGCTGCCCCGAATGCCGCCAGACCGGCTATCGCGGCCGCACCGGCCTGTACGAACTGCTGACGGTCAGCCAGCCTTTCTCGAAAATGATCCAGGCCGAAACCGACATCCATGCCCTGCGCAAACAAAGCATTGCCGACGGCATGAAGCCGCTGCGCCTGGCCGGCGCGCTGAAGATCGTGGAAGGCACCACCACCGTGGAAGAAGTGCTGAAGGTGACGTCTGCCTTGACCTGACATGTGTTGACCTGACACCATCCGCCGCACCTGGCCGCGTCGCACCCCAAACAAAAAAGGAACCCGAAGGTTCCTTTTTTGATTTCAGCGCGATGCGGTTTCACCGCCCACTCCGGAGAGACTGTCGAAACAGTCTCCCACTCGATCAGACATTGACCGGCTCTTGGCCAGGCTTGGCGCCTGCCGGCAAGTCCTCTTCGCGGACATCGCAAATCGACAGCTCATGTTTGCGACGCATGCGGATGTTGCACAGTTCGACGATCAGCGAGAAGCCCATTGCACCGTAGATGTAGCCTTTCGGGATATGGAACTCGAGGCTTTCGGCGATCAGCACCGCACCGACGATGACCAGGAAGCACAACGCCAGCATCTTGATGCTCGGGTACTTGTTGACGAACTCGCCGATGGCCTTGGCCGAGAACATCATGATACCGACGGCGATCATGATGGCGACGATCATGATCTCGACTTCCTTGACCATGCCCACTGCCGTGATGACCGAATCGAGCGAGAACACGATGTCGATGATGGCGATCTGCAGGAGAACCATACCGAAGGTGGCTTTCTTGACTGCAGCGCCGCCTTTTTCTTCCTCTTCTTCGTGACTGCCGGACATCAATTCCTTGATCTCGACCAGCGCCTTGTAGAGCAGGAACAAGCCACCGAAGAACAGGATCAGGTCGCGCCCCGAGAAGCCCATGCTGCCAAGCGTGAAGATCGGCTCCACCAGTCCCATCATCCAGGACAAGCTCAGCAGCAGCAGGATACGGGTACCCATCGCCAGGCCCAGACCGATGATGCGGCCGCGTTGCTGCTGGTGCTTGGGCAGACGGTCAACCAGCACGGAAATGAAGATGATGTTATCGACGCCGAGCACAATCTCCAGCATCGTCAGGGTTGCCAGTGCGATCCATGCCTCCGGCGTAGTAAAGACTTGTAAAAATTCCATAATTCTCTCGAAGTGAGTTGAATGCGCACCTGTGCACATCCGGCAACTGGAGGGACTTGCCTGCCAGCACGTTTATCTGACGATTGCCCGGAGGTGAACGGCAACCGGCGTTTTCATGCGATCCGGGTAATGGCTCCTGTTCTACATCGCTGTCCTTTTTGTTGTGCTCCTCTGATGGGTAGGTGGAGCACACTCTAACGGAATCTTAACCACGTGCAAAATCGAATTTAGCGTCATTTTCATACGTAAAAACCGAATTATCACTCGATCGGATGCAGGAAAAACCGATACAGGCTACTTTTTAAGAGCAGATCGCCGCACCTGCTCATTCTTTAAAAAATCATTTAGAAACAATGACTTTACGATCAAAAAATACTGCTGGAAGTACGTCATCGCACAATCTTTTTGAATAAAACACAGATTTTCGCGATGAATTACCAAATTGCAATATATCGAGAATTTTGCACCAAAAGACGGCGTGCATTTAACACCTATTTAACGATAAGAAAAGAAAATCAGGCCAAACCGTCTGCCACGGTAGGATATTGAAGGCGCACCCCAAGCTCGGTCTTGAGGCGGCGATTGGAAAGACGGCGGGACTCCGTCAGGAAGGACCACATGGCCGGCGTGACCTGCGCCTGCAACTGGTCGCGCGGCAGGCGCGGCGGGCGCGGCAGACGGTGGGCATCGGCCACTGCATCGAAGTAGTCGGCCATCTTCATGTCCGAATCGTCAACGGCGTGATAGATGCGCTGTGGCTGCAGGCGCCGCATGGCGGCCACCACAGTGCGCGCCAGATCGTCGGCGTGGATGTGGTTAGTATGCACGTCGTCCGCTTCAGCCAGCGCCGGAATCCCCTTCTGCAGGCGTTCCAGCGGCAGGCGGTCGCCGGCATAGATGCCGGGCACGCGCACGATCGCCAGCCGCGAACCGGAGCGGCGCGCCCAGGCACGCAGGGAGCGTTCAGCGTCAACACGGCGCACCGCGCGCGCATTGCGCGGCTGAACGGGACGCGTCTCGTCCACCAGCGCGCCGCCGCAATCGCCATAGACGCCCGAGGTGCTGACATAAACCAGCGTGGTGCGCTCGGGTAGAATGGCGGTCACGTGGCGGGTGCGGCGATCGATCGCGCCTTCCGGCTGCGGCGGCGCCAGATGCAGGACCGTCGGTGCCAGCTGCGCCAGGCGCGCCAGCGTGGCCGGCCGGTCCAGATCGGCCAGCAGCGGAATCGCCCCGGCATCGCGCAGCGTCTGCATGCGTTCGCGCTGCGTGGTCACGGCAAAGATGCGGTAGCGACCGCGCAGCAGCGCCACGATGCGCAGGCCGACGTCGCCGCAGCCGATTATCAGCAGGCGCGGCTTGCCGAGCGCGTGTCCCGCATGGTTGTAATGAGTTTGCATGTTCAGGATTGTATGACGTTCCAAGTTACCGTTAAGCCCAGCGGCCGGCAGTTTCCCTGCGAAGCCGACGAAACCATTTTGAATGCCGCGATCCGCGCCGGCATCGGCCTGCCCTACGGCTGCAAGAACGGCGCCTGCAGCACCTGCCGCGGCAGCGTCCTCGAAGGCGACGTGCATCACGGCCCACATCAGGAGCGCGCGCTGTCGGCCGCCGACGAAGCCAAGGGCTTCGCCCTGTTCTGCTGCGCCAAACCCTATACCGATCTCGTCATTGAATCGCGCGAGGTGCTCGGCGTAGGTGAATTCCCGACCAAGAAGCTGCCGTCGCGCGTGGTGAAGATGGAACGGATCGGCGAGGACGTGATGGTACTGTCGCTGCAGCTGCCGGCCAACGAACGCCTGCAGTACCGCGCCGGCCAGTACATCGAATTCCTGCTGAAGGATGGCAAGCGCCGCAGCTACAGCCTGGCCAACGCACCACATTCCGACGAACACCTGACGCTGCACATCCGCCACATGCCCGGCGGACTGTTCACCGATCACGTATTCAACGTCATGAAGGAACGCGAGATCCTGCGCTTCGAGGGACCGCAGGGTACCTTCTTCCTGCGCGAGGATTCGCGCAAGCCGATGGTGCTGCTGGCGTCCGGCACCGGCTTCGCGCCGATCAAGGCCATCGTCGAGCAAGCCATCTACGAACGCAGCGAACGACCGATGCTGCTGTACTGGGGTGGCCGCCGCCCGCGCGACCTCTACATGCACGCGCTGTGCGAGGAGTGGGCGCGCACGTTGCCGCACTTCCGCTACGTGCCGGTGATCTCGCACGCGCTGCCGGAAGACGGCTGGCAGGGCCGTACCGGCTTCGTGCACCGTGCCGTGATGGAAGACCTGCCCGACCTGTCCGGCCACCAGGTCTATGCCTGCGGCACGCCAGCCATGGTGGAAGCAGCCCAGGACGATTTCAGCAAGGTCTGCGGCCTGCCGCGCGACGAATTCTATGCCGACGCCTTCACCTCGGAAGCGGATCTGCACAAGGGCATGATCGGCTAACGCCAAGGCCCGCGTCCACGAAAGGTTTTGACGCTCGCGGCAAAACGCCTTACTATTTCCGCATGAAATCGACCGCCCAAGCCTTGCGACGCCGCGCCATCCCGCCACACCGGATGCCCTGCGCCTAGGCTTTTGCCGATCATCGAGCCACAGGAGCATCCTGTGGCTTTTTTTTCGTTTACTGTTTGTCTGTTTTTGTTTCACGCGTCGCGAACAATCACGGCGCTTTGTCATCCAATCGTCATCTTTCGCTCAGGAGCACCCGCAATGGAATTCAGCCAGTATGCCGTCGATAAACTGATGGTCATCACCAACCGTCCGCCGCTCGTTTTCGTGGAGGGCGACGGCATGTGGCTGACCGACAATAACGGCAAGCGCTACCTCGACTACCTGCAGGGCTGGGCCGTCAACTGCCTCGGCCACTCGCCGCAATGCATCCACGATGCGCTGGCAGCGCAATCGAAGAAGCTGATCAATCCGTCGCCGGCTTTCTATAACGAACCGTCGATTGAACTGGCCAGGCTGCTGACCGACAACTCCTGCTTCGACCGCGTGTTCTTCGCCAACAGCGGCGCAGAAGCCAACGAAGGTGCCTTCAAACTTGCGCGCAAATGGGGCAAGGTCAACAAGAACGCCGCCGGCGAGAACCGCTACGAGATCATCACCTTCGACCACAGCTTCCACGGCCGCACCATCGCCGCCATGTCGGCCAGCGGCAAGGCCGGCTGGGACACCATCTTCGCGCCGCAGGTGCCGGGCTTCCACAAGGCCGTGCTCAACGACATCGCCAGCGTCGAGAAGCTCATCACCGACAAGACCGTGGCCGTCATGCTGGAACCGGTGCAGGGCGAAGCCGGCGTGATCCCCGCCACGCGCGAATTCATGCAGGCACTGCGCACGCTGACGAAGGAGCGCAACCTGCTGCTGATCGTCGATGAAGTACAGACCGGAATGGGCCGCTGCGGCGACCTGTTCGCCTACCAGTTGTCCGGCATCGAGCCCGACATCATGACGCTCGGCAAGGGCATCGGCGGCGGCGTGCCGCTGGCAGCGCTGCTGGCGCGCGAGGAAGTCGCCGTCTTCGAAGCCGGCGAACAGGGCGGCACCTACAACGGCAACCCGGTCATGACCGCGGTCGGCGTCGCCATCGCGCGCGAACTGCTGGCGCCGGGTTTCCTGCAATCGGTCAAGGACAAGGGCGCCTACCTGAGCCAGGAACTGCTCAAGCTGTCGGACAAGCACGGCCTGGCCGGCGAACGTGGCGAAGGCCTGCTGCGTGCACTGCAGCTCGGCAAGGACATCGGCCCGCAGATCGTCGATCGCGCACGCGACCTCGAGCCCTTCGGCCTGCTGCTCAACTCGCCCCGCCCGGACCTGCTGCGCTTCATGCCGTCGCTCAACGTCAGCAAGGAAGAACTCGACCAGATGCTGGCGCTGCTGTCCGACGTGCTGACCTCGCTGGGCCACTGACGATGCAGGGGCCGGAGCCGATCATGAACGGCCGGCGCGGACTCGTCCTCGCGCTGGCTTCCGTCGCCCTGCTCGCCGCCTGCGGTACGCCGGCACCGACCCGGCGCGCCAAGGTCAAGCCCATCCTCTACGAACCGCAACCCGTCAGCGAGAAAGGCAACGAGGTCGCGCTCTACGCGATGGGCCTGATCGACATCGGCTACCAGTTCGGCGGCAAGAACCCGGAAGCCGGCCTCGACTGCAGCGGCATGGTGTCGTACATCTACGGCAAGGCGGTCGGCATCCGGATCACCGGCAGCGCCGCCGACATCGCGCGCCGCGGCCGCGAGATCGATCCGCGCACGCTGCGCCCCGGCGACCTGGTCTTCTTCAACACGCTGAACCGGCCGTTCTCGCACGTGGGTGTCTATATCGGCGACGGCCGTTTCATCCATGCGCCGTCGAGTCGCGGCCGCGTGCGCATCGAACGCATGGACAACGTCTATTTCGCGCCGCGCTTCGAAATGGCGCGCACCTATTTCGACTGAATTTACGGAAGGCCGCCGCATGTCGCAAAAGCCTGACGACCACCGCATCTGCTTCATCGGCGACTCCTTCGTGCAGGGCACCGGCGACCCGCTCTGCCTCGGCTGGGCCGGACGGCTGGCGCAACGCGCCGTCGCGAACGGATTCAGGCTCACCCACTACAACCTCGGCATTCGCCGCAACACCAGCCGCGACATCGCCACGCGCTGGCTGGCCGAATGCACGGCGCGCCTGCCTGCCGGGTGCGTGCCTCACGCCGTGTTTTCCTTCGGCGTCAACGACACCATGATGGAGAACGGCACGCGCCGCATCGAGGAAGCGGAAAGCATCGCCAACTTCCGCATCATCTTGCAGGAAGCCGCGTCGCGTTATGCGGTCCTCGCGGTCGGGCCACCGCCAATGCCCGACGACGCGCACCTGCAACGCATCGCGCAACTGGACCGGCAATTCGCCCTCCATGCCGCGGAATGTGGGATTCCCTATCTATCGGTATGGCAGGCGCTGCGCGACGATGCACACTGGCTGGACGAAGCACGCGCCGACGATGGCGCGCATCCGGGCAGGCGCGGCTATGACAGGCTGGCGGCGCTGGTGGAGGAGTGGGACAAGTGGTGGTTCAAGAAATAGATCGGCACGGCCGTTCGCATAACCGTCAGGCAATCCAGACCAGCAAGATGCCAACCGCGGCAGGCAATGCCTGCACGAACAGGATTTTCCGGCTGGCGGTGCATGCACCGTAAATGCCCGCGACCAATATACAGCCGAGGAAGAACAGCTTGATGCAGAAGCCATCAGCTCCGGCAAGCAAGCCCCAGATCAACCCGGCCGCGAGGAAACCGTTGTACAGACCCTGATTGGCCGCCATGACGCGCGTGGCTTCGGCCTGCTCCGGCGTCATGCCGAAGGCCTTGCGGCCGGCCGGTCTGGTCCACAGGAACATCTCCAGCACGAGTATGTAAATGTGTACGAGCGCAATCAGCGCCACGACCAGATCGGCAAGCAGAGTCACGACGCGCGGTCCTGCGCGTAGGAGGCGAACTGGATACCCAGCTTGTATTCGAGACTTTCACCGAGGCGCGGTCCGATTCCCGGCAACAGCGAGCGCAGGTTGCGCGGGAACTGCCGCAGTTCTTCTCGCATTTCCCGCAAGGTGCGCTCCGCGGTTTCCTCATCCATGCCGTCCGACAAACTCTGCCGGCAACGCACCACCATCTGCAGCAGGCCGTCCGTAAAATTCTCCAGCCCTTCGTCGTAGGTTTCTCGCAGCAGCGAAATCAGCTGGTCATAGACGATCAGCAGCTTGCCGAGCTCGGCTGCGGGCGTCGTATCGGGGAAAGTGCGCCGTACAGGACGCTTGAAGGGCAGAACGTTACTGCCGTACGGGATATGTTCAGTCATGATGGGCCAAGCCTTATGCCAAGCTGCACGAGAAGAATCTGTTCCTTTTGCTTGGAACACATTTCTCTTCATTAATTTCAAGGAAACTGCAAACGCCGAAAAAAATCAAGCAATATCCGCGCCGTGACGCGCCATGCGGCATATTCGCATCGATCCGGTTGGGAAGCCTGACTTACGCCAAACTTGCAAGCCGGCTCTCGGCTGCACGCCATGACAAGCTGGACTTCATACGGCAAAATCGCAGTTCGTCATGCGGTAGCCGTCGTCAGCAGGGCATTCAGTGCGCGCGCATCGGCCACCGCCGCACCAACCGCCGTATTATCGAAGACGCACCAGGTCTGCGCGCCCTGCTCCTGCGCCAATCGCAACCGAACCGACAACGCCTGCAGCAGCGCCGACGCATAGGCCGAGTAGTAAACGCGCGGCGAGCCGTGCAGACGCACGTACTGCAACCCGGCCCAGCCGCCCGGCACTTCTCCACCAGCATGCAATACCGGATCGGCCAGCACGCGCGCAATCCAGCGCTCCTTCAGCAACACCTCGGCGGCAGATGTAAACCAGGTCGCATGACGCGGTTCCAAGGCCAGCGGTCCTGCGTGACGATGACGCAGTAGATCGAGAAAGGCGGCAGCCGTTTCCATATCGAACACGAGGCTGGGTGGCAGCTGGACCAGAATGCAACCCAGCTTTTCTCCCAGGCCGGCCACTTCATCCAGGAAACGGAACAATGGCTGGTCCGCCTGCCGTAGCCGCAGTTCATGCGTGATGGTTCTGGGCAGCTTGACCGAGAAGCGAAAACCCGCAGGCACGCTCTGTGCCCAACGCACATAGGTTTGCGGCTGATGCGGCCGATAGAAGGACGAATTGATTTCGACTGCATTGAAGACCGCCGCGTAGCGCGTCAGGTGCGTGCCCTCGGCAGAAAAGTGCGGCCATTCGACACGTGGCAGGCTCCAGCCCGCGCAGCCGATGCGCGGCTCCGGTGCAGGTAAAGAGTCGGTAGCCATGATCCATGGAATGGCAGCCAGACCTTTTTGTTCCCGCCGGCCATGTCATCTGGCAAATCGCCCGGCCGCGATCCCAACGATATTCAGGTCTTGCTGAACCGACGACCCGCGTATTCCGTTTCAGCGCAAACGACTGATCTGCAACGCAAACGCATCCACCGCATTCCAGTCGGTGAACTCGACCACGGCGTCAGGCGCAGTCGGCCCGTTCGTCATCCACATGATGAACCGGATCATCTGCTTGTCGATGAAGCGGTATCTTGAATAGTCGATCTTCCCCGCGAAAATCGCCGCCAGACGGGGAGACCAGTTGGCCTTATGAACGAACTTCCTGAAGTAGGCATTCCCGGCCGGCGTATCCTTGCCCGCCTTGCGTGCGACGGCACTGACGGAGAAGAAGGCACTTGGCATGCGTGTGAGAACCGCGTGGTGCCGTGCAATGAATTCGTACAGGAATGGCCTGTGCTTGCCGTAGCGGATGCTCGCGCCGATCACGATGCTGTCGAACTCGCTGCAATCCAGTTCAAGCCCCTCCTCGACGGAGATCAAGGTGAGCTGATGTCCATGGTCTTTCAGCGATTGCCGGATACGCTGACAAATCTTCAGCGTATGTCCATCGACGGTGGAATACACGATCAGTGTGCGTGTAATGGAATGCAGCATGACAACGCCTGTTTCAACTCCTGCGACATGGCAGCAAAGGCCCGAATCGGTTATCGGAAGCAATCTCGCACAAGGTTTCAATCGCCAAAATAAACGGCAAAACCGACACCGCCTTGCCAGGTATCGGCATAACCGCCAAGACGATGACGAACGCCAAAGTCCAGTTGCACACGCGGCGTGATCTGCCAGGTCAGACCAGCGCCGCCCATGCTGCCATGACCAAGACCGTCTTGGTGCTGCGCCGCCAGTTCGATGTACATGCCCAGCGCCGGATCCAGTTCCCAGCTGCTATTGACGGCCAACATCTGATTGTCGTTGTCGCCATGCACCGCTTCCAGGTAAAGACCGAGGGCATGATCCGCGTTGCGCTGCCAATTGACGCTGGCCCCCAACAGATATTGATCTCTTTCGGCACGAAACGCCCGCGCTCCGTCGGCAAATTCAACACTGCCGAGCACCCCCCAACTGACATCGCCCGCACTGGATGGGGAAAATTTCACCGCGAGCGAGGTATCGGCACGCCCGTCAGCGGCCTGGCCTGATCCCTTGAGTCGATTCCAGCCCGTGCCGAGTTGCAACTCCAGTGAATGGCCGATGCCCAATCGCAAAAGAGTATTAGCGTTGTACAGCGAAATGCCATCTGCACGGCTCCAGTCAGGCAACCCCTGCTCCAGCATGAAATCACCACGTTGAAGCACGGCAGGAGTAAATCCCAGACCAGGGCGATCGTATCCCGGATTGTTCTCGACCTGCGCCAGCGCCGACATACTCGCGACCATTCCCAGGCACAAAACCAGGGCAGAACGCGTCACCGACCTATTCTGCCTCCCCAAGCGCATGAACTCTCCATCCACACATGTCGATTATCCAATCTGACGGTTTAAGCAACCGGTATGTTCTGGCGCATCTTGAGTTTGCCAAGATACAGGTCAGAAGCGTGATACTTCACTCCGTACCAGACCAGGAACTGATTGATTCCCGATGACCCGATGCACGTTTCGAAAACCAGGCATGGATCAGCCCTGCCTGATAGAACGCCACCGGTCCGGCAAAGCCGGCCGCCTGAATGATGGACGCTACCTCTGCAGGCGGCAGTATGGCAACATCCTTTGCGTAGGCCGCACGCATCTGCTCCAGTCCCGCTGCCGGAACACCTGCCGCCAGCATCATGTCCAGCCAGGTCTCGAGAAGCGCATCGTACTCATGCGAATTCACGTCCGCCGCCAGATCGGAACTCACCAGTATTCCTTCCGGCTTGAGCCTTGCCGCAATCGATTGAAAGAAACCGGTGCGCGCTTCCCACTCCAGGATAAATTGCGACACCAGAAAACATGTCGCCGCGTCGAATCCACCCTGCACGGGCAACGATTCCAGATATCCCTCGTGAAACTGGCAGCGCGATACGAAACCGCCCTTCTCGGCCTTCCTGCGGCAAACGTCGAGCATGGCGCCGGAAGGCTCCACGGCCGTGAATGTCCATTGCGGATGGTGCCGGGCAAGGTAGTCGATTTCTTCGCCGGTACCCGCACCGACACAGAGAATGCGCGCATCCTCCGGCAACTTGGCGAATACCGCTTCCAGCAAGAAGTGCAATGCATCGCGGATGGGTGCGGTCTTTGCCCATCGTTCGTCATAGCTGGAAGCCTGTTGGTCGAAGATGGCTTTGATTTCTTCATCTCGCATAAAGATGTCCTATTACCTTCCTTTAGCATCCTAATATTTATTAGGCTACATCTAACAATCATTTGACTGTTGCTTTGTGTTTACGTGGTTCTACTCTAACCATCTTCCCTTCTCGCATCAGTATTCCTAGAACACTCCATGCCAGATAATCTTTTGAGCCCCCCAAATAGTCGCTTTGGAGTCCAAGTACCTTTGACGCATCCGAATTTAGTATTCCATCTGAATTAGCCTGCGCAAGCTCAAGAATGGACGACTTAAGTAATTCCAGACCAATTTGTGCTTTCTCCACCACACCAGAAGGAACAACTAGACCCTTCCGTATCTTCTTAGAAGATCCAGCCGGGACAACCGAGTTCGTAAGTGAACCACCAGTAGCCTCTGTGCCAAAAGCAGAAATTAGTTCAGACTCGAGCTTTAATGCCTGATGCTCTGTTAAATCGTCAGCCAATACTGTGGTCAACACCTCATAACCTGATGAAACTATCTCCGCTATGCGGTGCCCTTTTCGCGTTGAATCAATATTTAAAGTATGTTCCCATGCCCGTACTCCCGTCCCCTTACCAATATAGAACGGCGTTGCCGGCGTCGCACGAGGGTCTTTCAGTGCATAGATGTAATAAGGATTCACAATGAATGTCCGCTAAAAATGCGCGTCAGTTTTTTAGATTCACTAAACCCTTAATCTAACGATGCACATTAAGGGCCGCATCATCATAAGATTTTGATCTCCCGCAGGTCAATCCAGATAAGGCAACCCAAAAAGAAAGCGGCGCATTGCGCCGCTTGTTTTCTAGCTTATTTCTTCCGTACCGGAGGTAAATCAGTGCATACGCCTTCATACACTTCCGCCGCCATCCCGATCGACTCACCCAGCGTCGGGTGCGGATGGATCGTCTTGCCGATATCGACCGCGTCGGCGCCCATCTCGATCGCCAACGCGATCTCGCCGATCATGTCGCCGGCATGCGTCCCGACGATGCCGCCGCCGACGATGCGGTGCGTTTCGGCGTCGAACAGCAGCTTGGTGAAACCCTCGTCGCGGCCGTTGGCGACGGCACGACCGGAAGCGGCCCACGGAAACAGGCCTTTTTCGAGCCTGATGCCCTTGACCTTGGCTTCTTCCTCGGTGATGCCGACCCATGCCACTTCGGGATCGGTGTAGGCGACCGACGGGATCACGCGCGCGTCGAAGTAGGATTTCTCGCCGGCGGCTGCTTCGGCGGCGACGTGGCCTTCGTGCACCGCCTTGTGCGCGAGCATGGGCTGGCCGACGATGTCGCCAATCGCGTAGATGTGGTGGATGTTGGTGCGCATCTGCGCATCGACTTCGATGAAGCCGCGCTCGGTGACCGCCACGCCCGCGTTCTCGGCGCCGATCTTCTTGCCGTTGGGACTGCGGCCGACGGCCACCAGCACCAGGTCATAGACCTGCGGTTCCGGTGCGGCGACGGAAGAATCGGCAGCCTCGAAAGAAACCTTGATGCCTTCCTTGAGCGCTTCGACGGCGACTGTCTTGGTCTTCAGCATGATCTTGTCGAAGCGCTTCTCGTTGAACTTCTGCCAGACCTTGACGAGGTCGCGGTCGGCGCCCTGCATCAGGCCGTCCATCATCTCGACCACGTCGATGCGTGCACCGAGCGTGGAATAGACGGTCGCCATCTCGAGGCCGATGATGCCGCCGCCGATGACGAGCATGCGCTTGGGCACGCTGCGCAGTTCGAGCGCACCGGTGGAGTCAACGATGCGCGGATCTTCGGGCACGAACGGCAGGTTCACGACCGAGGAGCCGGCGGCGATGATGGCCTGCTTGAACTGCACGACCTTCTTGCCTTCCGCCGTCGTCACTTCGATGTGGTTGGCGCCGACGAACTGGCCGACACCCTGCACCACGTTGACCTTGCGCGCACGCGCCATGCCGGCCAGACCGGTGGTCATCTTGCCGATGACTTTTTCCTTGTGGCCGCGCAGCTTGTCGATATCGATCTCGGGCTTGCCGAAGGTGACGCCGTGCGAGGCCATGGCCGCCGCTTCGTCGATCACGGCCGCCACATGCAGCAGTGCCTTGGATGGAATACAGCCGACGTTGAGGCAGACGCCGCCGAGCGTGGCATAGCGTTCGACCAGCACGGTCGAGAGGCCGAGGTCGGCGGCGCGGAACGCAGCCGAGTAGCCGCCGGGACCGCCGCCGAGCACCATGATGTCGCATTCGATATCGGCCTTGCCACCGAAGCTGGCAGCTGCCGGTGCCTGCGCAGGCTTGCTCTCTTGCGCGGGCGCAGGCGTGGCCGGGGCGACCGGCTTGCTGGCCGACGGCGCGGGCTTTTCTTCGGGCGCAGCAGCAGGTGCTTCCTCGCCTGCGGTTTCCAGTACCAGCAGCGGCGAGCCTTCGCTGACCTTGTCGCCGAGCTTGATTTTGAGTTCCTTGACGACGCCGGCATGGCTCGACGGAATCTCCATGCTGGCCTTGTCGGACTCGACCGTGATCAGCGACTGGTCGGCCTTGACCGTGTCGCCGACGCTGACCAGCACTTCGATGATCTCGACTTCCTTGAAGTCGCCGATGTCCGGCACGTTGACGTCGATCGTGCCGCCACCGGCAGCAGGCTTGGCTGCGGCAGGCGCCGGCGCAACAGCGGGAGCAGCCGCAGGAGCGGCGGCCTTCTCTTCCTTCTTCGGCTCGGCCGGCTTTTCAGCCAGTTTATCGGCAGACTTGGCGGCCGGCGCTTCTGCTGCACCTTCGGCTTCGAGCACCAGCAGCAGCGAACCTTCGCTGACCTTGTCGCCGAGCTTGACCTTCATTTCCTTGATCACGCCGGCATGGCTGGACGGGATTTCCAGGCTGGCCTTGTCGGATTCGACGGTGATCAGCGATTGTTCTGCCTTGACGGTATCGCCCACGCTTACCAGCACTTCGATGATTTCCACATCCTTGAAATCGCCGATGTCCGGGACTTTCACTTCAATCGTGCTCATCGCTTTCGCTCCGTATTTATTGTGTCGTCACGCGTGACGGTTCGTATCTGTAATGGTTACGCTTCGGGCAGCGGCTGCATCGGGAAGCTCACGATGCGGAAAGGCCCTGCCGAGCTCTTGTCGAACTCGGCGCCGGCGTTGACGCCGATCTCGGCGATCTCGCGCGCCGTCTCGCACTTGTCGTAGGCAGCATACATCGCGCCCAGCGCAAAGTTGCGGCCGCTGCCGATGCCCCAGAAGCGGTCAAAGCTGAACACTTCGCGGTAGGAATAGACACCGAAGATGCCGTAGGGATTGGCGACCAGCGCTGCGATCTGCGATGACTCGTACGGGTCGTCGTCCTCTTCCTTTGTGTTCAGGAAGAACTGTTCCTTCAGGATCTGGTGCACCTTGGAAAAGGTGTCGAACACCTCGTCGCGCGTGTTGAGCTTGCAGTCTTCGGCCATGCCCGTCAGCAACTTGCGCATGACGGGGAAATGCGCGGCGGTGCCGGCCAGCGTGACCCACGAATCGCCAACCTCGAACATCTTGTTGTTGGCTTCGTAGGCATGCGACAGGCGGGTGTCGCCGAAGGTGACGAGCGAATCGCTGGCGATCGCGATCTCATTGTTCTTCTTGACGACGACGCAGGTAGTCATGCGCCGTTCCTCAGATCAGCGACTTGCGCAAATCTGCCAGCACTTCGCTCAGGTAGGTGACGAAGCGTGCACCCTGCGCACCGTCGATCACGCGGTGATCGTAGGACAGCGACAGCGGCATGATCAGGCGCGGCACGAATTCCTTGCCGTTCCAGATCGGCTTCATCTGCGTCTTGGACAGGCCGACGATCGCCACTTCCGGCGCGTTGATCAGCGGCGTGAAGTAGGTGCCGCCAATGCCGCCCAGCGACGAGATGGTGAAGGTCGCGCCCTGCATGTCGGCGCCCTTGAGCTTGCCTTCGCGCGCCTGCGCCGACAGCTCGCCCATTTCCTTCGCGATCTCGGTGACGCTCTTCTTGTCGGCATCCTTGACCACCGGTACCACGAGGCCGTGCGGCGTGTCGGCCGCAAAGCCGATGTTGTAGTACTGCTTGAGGATCAGGTTTTCGCCGTTCTCGTCGAGCGAGGAATTGAATTCCGGATGCTTCTTCAGCGCAGCCACGCAGGCCTTGATGACGAAGGCCAGCAGCGTCAGCTTGACGCCGGTTTTGCCGAGCTTCTCGTTGCTTTCCTTGCGCAGCGCTTCGAGTTCGGTCACGTCGGTTTCGTCGTACTGCGTGACGTGCGGGATCATGACCCAGTTGCGGTGCAGGTTGGGGCCGCTGATCTTCTTGATGCGCGACAGCGGCTCGATGGTGGTCGGACCGAACTTGGAGAAATCCAGCGACGGCCATGGCAGCAGGCCGAGACCGCCGCCGTCCGCCTTGGCGGCAGGCGCCGCCGCAGGTGCGGCAACCGGCGCGGCCGACAGTGCCGACTTGACGAAGGATTGCACGTCTTCCTGCGTGATGCGGCCCTTGGGACCGGTGCCGTTCACCTTGCCGAGATCGACGCCGAGTTCGCGCGCGAACTTGCGGATCGACGGCGAGGCGTGTGCCTTGCTGTCGGCGCGCGTGGCCGGCGCGTGGCTGGCGGATGCAGCTGCCGCAGGTGCAGCAGCGGCGGCCTTCGGCGCTTCAGGCTGCGGTGCCGGCTTGGGTGCTTCTTCCTGTTTGGGTGCTTCGGCCTTGGGTGCGGCCGGCTCAGGTGCGGCCGGTGCCGGCTCTTCCTTCACGGCCTGCTTGGCTTCTTCTGCCTTCGGTGCCGCTTCCTCGGCTTCCAGCGTCAGCACCAGCGAACCTTCGCTGATCTTGTCGCCGAGCTTGACCTTGAGTTCCTTGACCACGCCGGCATGGCTGGATGGAATCTCCATGCTGGCCTTGTCGGATTCGACCGTGATCAGCGACTGATCGACCGTTACCTTGTCGCCGGGTTGCACCAGCACCTCGATGATTTCCACATCCTTGAAATCGCCGATGTCCGGAACCTTGATTTCCACCATGCTCATCTTTTATCTCCGCTCGTTTGCCGCTCGTTTACATGTTGTGCGCCTGGGCTCGACGGGCGGGTGCTGCATGCACCCTGCCCGTCGTCATGCATCCGGCGACGGAAAATGTTTTTCTGGAGTTACTGCGTGACCGGGTTGGCCTTGTTCGGATCGATGCCGTACTTCTTGATGGCATCGGCGACCACGCTCTTCTCGATCGCACCTTCGTCGGCCAGCGTCTTCAACGCTGCGATGGTCACGAAGTAGCGGTTGACCTCGAAGAACTCGCGCAGCTTGGCACGGCTGTCGGAACGGCCGAAACCGTCGGTACCCAGCACCTTGTACGAGCGGCCTTTCGGGATGAAGGCGCGCACCTGTTCGGCGTACGTGCGCATGTAGTCGGTCGCCACCACGATCGGGCCGGTGGTGCCCTGCAGCGATTCGGTAACGTGCGCCACGCGCGGCGTCTTGGCGGTCGGGTTCAGCATGTTCCAACGTTCGACGTCCTGGCCGTCGCGCGCCAGCAGCGTGAACGACGGTGCCGACCAGATATCGGCCGTGATGCCCCAGTCGTCGCGCAGCAGGTCGGCAGCGGCGATGACTTCGCGCAGGATGGTGCCGGAGCCCATGAGTTGCACGCGCTGCTTGGCTTTCTTCGGACCTTCCTGCAACAGGTAAAGACCCTTGAGGATGTTCGCTTCCTGGCCTTCCTTCAGGCCCGGCTGCGCGTAGTTCTCGTTCATCACGGTGATGTAATAGAACACGTCTTCCTGGTTCTGCACCATGCGCCTCAGACCATCCTGCAGGATCACGGCGATTTCGTGCGCGAAGGTCGGGTCGTAGGGGACGCAGTTCGGAATCGTCGAAGCCATGATGTGGCTGTGACCGTCCTCGTGCTGCAGGCCTTCGCCGTTCAGCGTGGTGCGACCGGCGGTGCCGCCGAGCAGGAAGCCGCGCGCGCGCATGTCGCCCGCCGCCCAGGCCAGGTCGCCAATGCGCTGCAGGCCGAACATCGAGTAGAAGGTGTAGAACGGCACCATCACGCGGTTGTTGGTCGAGTACGAGGTCGCGGCAGCGATCCACGATGCCATGGCGCCGGCTTCGTTGATGCCCTCTTGCAGGATCTGGCCGGCCTTGTCTTCGCGGTAGTAGCTGACCTGATCCTTATCGACCGGCTCGTAGAGCTGGCCGTCCGGGTTGTAGATGCCGATCTGGCGGAACAGGCCTTCCATGCCGAAGGTGCGCGACTCATCGACCAAGATCGGCACCACGCGCTTGCCGAGGTTGGCGTCGCGCAGCAGGATGGTCAGGAAGCGTACATAGGCTTGCGTGGTCGAAATCTCGCGGCCTTCGGCGGTCGGATCGAGGATCGCCTTGAAGGTCGCCAGTTCCGGCACGGGCAGCTTTTCGTCGGCTTGCGTGCGGCGCTGCGGCAGGTAGCCGCCGAGCGCCTTGCGGCGTTCGTGCAGGTATTTGATTTCGGGCGCATCGTCGGCCGGCTTGTAGAACGGCACGTCGGGCAAATGTTCATCCGCGATCGGCAGTGCGAAGCGGTCGCGCATTTCGCGCACGGCTTCGTCGTCGAGCTTCTTGGTCTGGTGCGCGGTGTTGCGTGCCTCGCCCGACTTGCCCATGCCGTAACCCTTGACGGTCTTGACCAGCAGCACGGTCGGCTGACCCTTGTGTTCCTGCGCGGCCTTGAAGCCGGCGTAGATCTTGTGCGGATCGTGACCGCCGCGCAGCAGGTGCCAGATGTCGTCGTCGGACATGCGCGAAACCATTTCCAGCAGCTTCGGATGCTTGCCGAAGAAGTGCTTGCGCACGTAGGCGCCGTCCTTGGCCTTGTAGTTCTGGTATTCGCCGTCCAGCGTTTCCATCATCACGCGCTGCAGGATGCCTTCCTTGTCCTTGGCCAGCAGCGGATCCCAGTTGGAACCCCAGATGACCTTGACCACGTTCCAGCCGGCGCCGCGGAATTCGCCTTCGAGTTCCTGGATGATCTTGCCGTTGCCGCGCACCGGGCCGTCGAGACGTTGCAGGTTGCAGTTGACGACCATCACGAGGTTGTCGAGCTTCTCGCGGCCAGCCACGCCGATCGCGCCCATCGACTCGACTTCGTCCATCTCGCCGTCGCCGCAGAAGACCCAGACCTTGCGGTTGTCGGTCTTGGCGACTTCACGTGCGTGCAGATATTTGAGGAAACGTGCCTGATAGATCGCCATCAGCGGGCCCAGGCCCATGGAGACCGTCGGGAACTGCCAGAAGTCCGGCATCAGTTTCGGATGCGGGTAGGACGACAGGCCGTTGCCGTCAACTTCGCGGCGGAAATTCAGCAGCTGCTCTTCCGACAGGCGGCCTTCGAGGAAGGCGCGCGCATAGACGCCGGGCGACGAGTGGCCCTGGATATAGATCAGGTCGCCGCCGTGGTCTTCGGTCGGGGCGTGCCAGAAATGGTTGAAGCCGGTGCCCAGCATGTTGGCCAGCGAGGCGAAGCTGGAGATATGGCCGCCGAGGTCGCCATCGGCACGGTTGGCCTTGACCACCATCGCCATCGCGTTCCAGCGCATCCACGAGCGCAGGCGTTCTTCGTATTCGAGATTGCCCGGCGAATTGACGCCCAGATCGGCCGGGATGGTATTGACGTAGGCGGTCGTCGGCGAAAACGGAATCTGCGCGCCGCGGCGGCGAGCCAGATCGATCAGGCGCTCCACCAGATAGTGGGCACGGTCCGGTCCCTCGTGCTCGATGACGGATTCGAGGGCATCGAGCCACTCCTGGGTTTCCATGACGTCGGGATCATTGGCGGCTTGTGCCAATACCTGGTCGATCTGGGCTGACATAATGAGTCTCCTGATTTTTGATGCCGTCTTTTGTAAAAACGGGCGAATGTTAGAACCGATAGCGCATTGTCATGCGAACGGCTCGGAGTTTAACAGCAGTTTTTATGATTTCCAAATGGCGATATCATTTTCCACAATGCGAAATTTACGTACCTAATCGCCTCTTTCCGGAAGAAATCGCCTGCACGTCAATGCGCCGCAAAACAGCATGCAGGGACCGCAAAAACAGGCCTGCGACAGCACGCCTATATAATCAGTCTCCTGTTTGCATTTCTTCCCTCTGTTCCAACTTCCATCATTTCATTCATGACCGCACAAATCATTGACGGCAATCAGCTTTCCCAACAACTCCGCGCCGACGTCGCCAAACGCGCCGCCGCTCTGACCGCCAAGGGCAAGCAGCCCGGCCTGGCGGTGATCCTGGTCGGCGAGGACCCGGCATCCCAGGTATATGTGCGCAACAAGGTCAAGGCCTGCGAGGACAACGGCCTGTATTCCCTGCTGGAGAAATACGATGCCGAACTCAGCGAAGCCGACCTGTTGACCCGCATTGCCGATCTGAACAACGATTCGAAGATCCACGGCATCCTGGTGCAAATGCCGCTGCCGAAGCACATCGATCCGACCAAGGTGATCGAAGCCATCTCGCCGCGCAAGGACGTCGATGGCTATTCGGTATTGAGCGCCGGCGAACTGCTGACCGGCCTCGGCGGCTTCCGTCCGTGCACGCCCTACGGCTGCATGAAGCTCATCGAAAGCACCGGCGTCAGCCTGAAAGGCAAGCACGCGGTCGTGATCGGCCGCAGCAACACGGTCGGCAAGCCGATGGCGCTGCTGCTCTTGCAAGCCAACGCGACCGTCACCATCTGTCATAGCGGAACGCCGGATCTCGGCTATCACACGCGTCAGGCCGACGTGGTGGTGGCCGCCACCGGTCGCCGCAACACGCTGACGGCCGACATGGTCAAGCCGGGCGCGGTCGTGATCGACGTCGGCATCAACCGCGACGACAACGGCAAGCTCTGCGGCGACGTGGATTTCCACGCGATCAAGGAAGTCGCCGGCCACATCACGCCGGTCCCCGGCGGCGTCGGCCCCATGACCATCACCATGCTGCTCGTCAATACGATCGAGGCGGCGGAAAGAGAACTTTGATGAATATTGCCCTGAATCCCCTGCTCGACTTTTCCGACCTGCCGCGCTTCGAGGCGATCAAGCCCGAATACATCGGCCCCGCCATCGACGGCCTGCTCGACGAGTGCCGCAATGTGGTCAAGGAGCTCGAAGTGCGCAGCGCACAGGTCACGTGGGAAAATTTCGTCGAGCCGCTGGAAGACGTGACCGAAAAGCTGGGTCGCGCCTGGGGCATCGTCGGCCATCTGAACGCGGTAGTGGATACGCCAGAACTGCGCGCCGCCTATAACGAGAACCAGCCCAAGATCACCGAGTTCTGGACCGAGCTGTCGCAAAACCTGACGCTGTTCACCAAGTACAAGGCGCTGCAGCTCGGCCCCGACTACGCCGGCTATTCGCCCGCGCGCAAGAAGATCATCGAGAACGCAGTGCGCGACTTCCGCCTCGGCGGCGCCGAACTGAGCGACGAGCAGAAGCCGCGCTTCGCCGAGATCCAGGAAAAACTGGCGGCGCTGCAGACCAAGTTCTCCGAAAACATCCTCGACGCCACCAACGACTACGCGCTGTTCGTCGAGGACGAAGCCGAACTCGCCGGCCTGCCCGACGACGCCAAGCAGGCCGCGCGCGCCGCTACCGAAAAGGATGGCAAGCCCGGCTACAAGTTCACGCTGCATTTCCCGTCCTATTTCCCGGTGCTGCAATACGCGGACAGCCGCAAGCTGCGCGAAACGATCTATCGCGCCAACGCCACCAAGGCGTCGGATCAGGCAAGCGATCATCCGGAATGGGACAACACGCAGAACATCGTAGAGATTCTCAAGCTGCGCGACGAGGAAGCAAAACTGCTGGGCTACGCCAACTACGCCGAAGTCTCGCTGGTGCCCAAGATGGCGCAATCGCCGGCCGAAGTCATCGCCTTCCTCGAAGACCTCGCCAAACGCGCGCGTCCGTATGCGGAGAAGGATCTGCAGGAACTGCGCGACTTCGCCGCCGGGGAACTCGGCATCGCCGATCTGCAGGCGTGGGACGCCACCTACGTTTCGGAAAAACTGCGCGAACAGCGCTATGCGTTCTCCGAGCAGGAAGTCAAACAGTACTTCCCCGAAGACAAGGTGGTCGCCGGCCTGTTCCGCACCATCGAAACCCTGTTCTCGGTCGCCATCAAGCCCGACAGAGCGCCGGTCTGGCACAAGGACGTCAAGTTCTTCCGCATCGAAAAGGACGGCAAGCTGATCGGCCAGTTCTATCTCGATCTGTATGCGCGCAACGGCAAACGCGGCGGCGCCTGGATGGACGACGCACGCGGCCGCCGCCGCATTGCCACCACCAGCGGCAAGGACGGCATCCAGACGCCGGTCGCCTACCTGACCTGCAACTTCACCGAACCGATGACGGTCAACGGTAAGCTCAAGCCTGCCTATTTCACGCACGACGAAGTCATCACGCTGTTCCATGAATTCGGCCACGGCCTGCACCACATGCTCACGCAAGTCGATGAGCTCGGCGTGTCCGGTATCTCGGGCGTCGAATGGGATGCGGTCGAACTGCCGTCGCAATTCCTCGAGAACTTTTGCTGGGAATGGGACGTGCTGCAGAACATGACCGCGCATGCCGAAACCGGTCAGCCGCTGCCGCGTGCGCTCTACGACAAGATGATCGCCGCCAAGAACTTCCAGTCCGGCCTGCAGACGCTGCGCCAGGTCGAGTTCGCGCTGTTCGACATGCACATCCACCACGACGTCGATCCGGCCGGCACGCAAAGCGTGCAGGACGTGCTCGACCAGGTGCGCGCGCAAGTCTCGGTGATGCCGCCGCCGGCCTTCAACCGCTTCCAGCATTCGTTCTCGCACATCTTCGCGGGCGGCTATGCAGCCGGCTACTACAGCTACAAGTGGGCCGAGGTGCTGTCGGCCGACGCATACGGCGCCTTCGAGGAAGCCGGCAAGGCCGAAGGCAACGTGCTGTCACGCAATACCGGTGCGCGCTTTCTGCAGGAAATCCTCGCCATGGGCGGCTCGCGCCCGGCGATCGAATCGTTCAAGGCCTTCCGCGGCCGCGAACCGTCGATCGATGCACTGTTGCGCCACAGCGGCATGGCAGCCTAGTACTGCGCGCCACCGCTTCACAAAAAGGCGGTGGCGGCGCATACTCGGCCGATTGATGTCATCCCGGCATCAAATAATAAAATCAACATCAATCGGCGCCTCCTCGGCGCAAAGGAGACCTGGAATGCACCACAGATCCTCATTGCTGTTGTTGTCCCTGCTGTTTTCCGCCACTGCCCACGCCCAGCTTTACAAATCCGTCGGTCCCGACGGCAAGATCACCTACAGCGACACCCCGCCCCCGACAAAGGGCACCAAGGTCGAAAAGACCATCGGCACCACCGCTGCGACGCCTTTCCCCTACGAACTCGCTGAAGCCGCACGCAAGCATCCGGTCACGCTCTACACCACGGCGAACTGCCCGGCCTGCGATGACGGACGCAATACGCTCAACATACGCGGCATCCCGTTCGCCGAAAGAACGGTGCAGACCAATGAAGACATCGCCCGCCTCAAGCAGGTCGGTGGCTCACAGGAATTGCCCTTTCTCACGATAGGCGCCAACAAGGAAAGCGGCTATGAACACGACCGCTGGAACCACGCGCTGTCGGCGGCCGGCTATCCGTCCAACAGCCATTTGCCACGCAATTACCGCAATCCCGCCCCGCAGCCGGCGGCACCCCAACCGGCTCCCGTTGCCGCCAAGCCTGCAGCTGACACACCAGCCGGCAAGGAAGCAGCCCCCCCCGACAGCCCTCCGGCAGCCGCGGGCAACGCGCCGCCCGGTTTCCGGTTCTAGGGATCGCACCGGCCGGGCAATACCGGTCGCGCGGGAAGCTGGTGTGAACAAAGCCGCGTGTAGGTCGCGGCTTCTTTCGTATAATCGATGACATTCCCGCCGACCGACCTTCGTCCCGACTCAGCATTCATGACGCGCATCGATTTTCACAGCAACGTTCCAGACAAGATCGCCTACGCCTGCCGCCTCGCACGCAAGGCGCGCAAGGCTGACTTCCGCATCGTGATCCTGACGCAGGATCGTGCCCAAATGACGCGACTCGATGAAATGATGTGGACCTTCTCCGAGCATGACTTCCTGCCGCATGTGGCGCTCGACGACGCACTGGCCAGCCAGACGCCGATCCTGCTGACCGCCGATCCGGCGGCGGAAGTGCCGCATCACGACATTCTGATCAATCTGTCGGACACGCCGCCTGCCCAATTTGCGCGCTTTACCCGCATGTTCGAGATCATCTCGATGGACGGCACCGATCGCGATGCCGGCCGCCAGCGCTACACTTACTACAAACAGCGCGGCTACCCGCTGACCCACTTCGTGGCGGACAACACATGAGCAATCCCGATCAGGACGCCGGCATTCCGATGCTGACAGAAATCATTCCCGCGCCGGAAACCGAGGTTCGGGAAGATATGGCGGCGGCGGAAGACATCCCGGAACTGCCCTTGTCGTCGGTGCTGCCATCGCCCTCGCCGCCTCTGCCGGCAGTCACGCCACCACCGGCTGCACCTCCCGTGCGCGCAACACCCATCGACGACTGGATGGATGGCGAATGGACGCATCTGGAACAGAAAATCAGCGAACGCACCCTGAACACGCTGCTCGACCGCCTCGACCCGCTGCTCGAACAGCAGATTCGCGAAAGCATCAACGCCAGCCTCGACGAAGCGATGGATACCATCCGCACCAATCTGCAATTGAGCATCGAACAACTGGTGCGCGAATCGGTCGCACAGGAGATTCGCCATCTCAATTTTTCAAAAAACAAAAAAATATAAGAATTTATTACCATATAAAACAAAAATTCCTTATATAGAAGTTCATCAAAAAATAAATCACGTCAAGTTGATTCCCCAGAAAAGAGATAACTTTTTACAATGTCACCTTGTGAGCAAGGATTCCAGTTGGAGGAAACGGCATGAAAGTAATCGTTCTGGGAGCAGGCATCATCGGCACCGCGTCCGCATGGTTCCTGAACAAATCCGGGCATGACGTCACCGTCATCGAACGGCAGCCGGGCGCGGCGCAGGAAACCAGCTTCGCCAACGGTTGCCAGATTTCCGTCTCGCACGCCGAACCATGGGCCAACCCGTCCGCGCCCGGCAAGATTCTCAAATGGCTGGGCAAGGAAGACGCGCCGCTGCTCTACCGCTTCCGCCCCGAATGGCTGCAATGGAAATGGGGCCTCAACTTCCTGCGCGAATGCACGCCGGCCCGCACGGCCGGCAACATCCGCCAGATCGTTTCCATCGCCGAATACAGTCGCCAGACGCTGCAGCAGGTGCGCGCAGAGACCGGCATCGATTACGACCACCTGACGCGCGGCATCCTGCACTTCTATACCGATCAGAAAGAGTTCGACGATTCGCTGGCCGCGGCAAGGCTGATGTGCGAACTCGGCTGCCGGCGCGATTCGATCAGCGCCGACGAAGTCGTGAGCATCGAGCCTGCACTGGCCGGCATCCGCGACAAGATCGTCGGCGGCGACTTCACCGAATCCGACGAATCGGGCGACGTCTATAAATTCACGACCGGCCTCGCCGCCAACGCTGCGGAAGCCGGCGTGGCATTCCGCTTCAACACCAGCGTCACGCGCCTGATCGCGGAAGGCAGCGGCAAGCATGCCAAAATCACCGGCGTCGAAGTCATCGACGAAGACGGCCGCCATCGCACCCTGCATGCGGACGCGTTCGTGGTCGCCGCCGGCAGCTTCTCGCAACCGCTGCTCAAACCCCTGGGCATCGACCTCATGATCTATCCGGGCAAGGGCTATTCGGCGACCTACCAGGTCATCGACAGCGCGGCCGCGCCGAGCGTGTCGCTGACCGACGACGGCTACAAACTCGTCTTCTCGCGCCTGGGCGATCGTCTGCGCGTGGCCGGCACCTGCGAACTCAATGGCTACACGCGCGAACTCAACCCGACGCGCTGCGCCGCCATCACGCGTCGCGTGCAGGAACTGTTCCCGGGCGCCTGCGATTACGACAACGTCGCCTACTGGACCGGCCTGCGGCCGCTGACGCCGTCCAACGTGCCCTACATCGGCAAGACGAAGTTCGGCAATCTGTTCCTCAATACCGGCCACGGCACGCTGGGCTGGACCATGGGCTGCGGCTCGGGCCGCGCGATCGCTGATATCGTTTCCGGCCGCGAGCCCGAACTCGACTTCCGCTTCACCGGCATGCCCTACCGGCCAGCCGCACGATTTCCGCAGATCTGTTCGGCCACAAGCTGAATGCTTTCTGGAATGAAGAACGGATGCCGACATGGCATCCGTTTTTGTTTGTGCGTCGCTTTCTAGCGTCGTTTCGATACGCGCACATCGACCGCCATCACCTTTTCGTCGAAGGCGATGCGCGTGTCGAACTTGGCCCGCTTCATCGGAAAGCGCGACTGGAAATGCCGCACGTTGCCCGAACCGGAAATCGCGCGCCGCACGAACTGGTAATAGGCATCCATGTCAACCACGTGCACCACCAGGAAATAATCGAAGTCGCCCGAGACGAAATAGCATTGCATGACCTCGGCCTCCTGCTGCATGCGTTCCTCGAACTCCTGCATGCGTTCGTCGGACTGGTTTTCGAGCGAGACTTCGAGAAAGGCCAGCATGCCGTAGCCGAGCGCGAACGGGTCAACCATGGCGACATCGGCGCTAATGATGCCGGCCTCGCGCATGTCGCGGATACGGCGCAGACAGGTCGGCTGCGAGATGTGCACCGCCTCGGCGAGTTCACGCGTGGAAATCTGGTTATTCTTCTGCAACAGGTTCAAAAGGCGGCGATCGACCTTGTCGAGCGTATGGAATTTTGGCATGGCGTCCCGGGCTGTAAAAACAGTGCAAAATGCTTTGCGTCGCTTTTTGAATGCTGTAAGGTCCAGCTTATGGACCAATTGTTGCTTGCTGCGTAGGCTGAATGCTGGAGTGTTGCAGTTACGCCCGTTTTTGACAATCCTCAGGAGAGAAATATATGCAGTTCAAGATGATTTCGCTGGCAGGTGCGCTGGCTCTTGCGCTTGCAGGAACCGCATCGGCGCAGGAACAGATCGTGCGCATCGGCAGCGTCGCCCCGACCACGGGCTCCGATTCGCACATGGGCAAGGACAATGAAAACGGCACGCGCCTCGCGGTCGAGGACATCAATGCCAAGGGCCTCGTCATCGACGGCAAGAAGATCAAGCTGCAACTGCTGGCCGAGGACGATGCGGCCGACCCGCGCCAGGCCACCAACGCCGCCACCAAGCTGGTGGATGCGCGCGTGTCCGCCGTGATCGGCCATCTGAACTCCGGCACCACCATCCCGGCCTCGCGCATCTATGCCAACGCCGGCATTCCACAACTCTCGCCTTCGGCCACCAATCCCAAATATACGCAGCAGAAGTTCAAGACCACCTTCCGCCTGGTTGCCAATGATGCCCAGCTCGGCGGCACGCTCGGCCAGTACGCCGTCAAGACCATGGGCGGCAAGACCTTCGCCATCATCGACGACCGCACCGCCTACGGCCAGGGTGTGGCCGACCAGTTCGCCAAGGCCGTCAAGGCAGCCGGCGGCCAGATCGTCGCCACCCAGTACACCAACAACAAGGCGACCGACTTCAACGCCATCCTGACCTCCATCAAGTCGCGCAAGCCCGACATCATCTTCTTTGGCGGCATGGATGCAGTCGGCGGGCCGATGATCCGCCAGATGCGCCAGCTCGGCATCAATGCCAAGTTCATGGGCGGTGACGGCATCTGCACCGGCTCGCTGCCCGGCCTGGCAGGCACCGCGCTCGGCGACGATCAGGTGGTCTGCGCCGAAGCCGGCGGCGTACCGGAAGAACGCCGCAAGGCCGTTGACGATTTCCGCGCCAAGTACAAGAAGCGCTTCGGCATCGACGTGGTCTATACCGCCGCCTATGCCTACGACGCCACCTTTACCGTGGTTGACGCGATGAAACGTGCCAATTCCACCGATCCGGCCAAATACCTGCCGGAACTGACGAAGAGCAATTACCCGGGCGTGACCGGCACCATCGCCTTCGATGAACACGGCGACATCAAGGATGGCCTGCTGACGCTCTACACCTACCGCAACGGCAAACGCGAACTGCTGACGGTGACCAAGTAAAAACCGGAATCGGAAAAATAAAAAAGCGCTTCGATCGAAGCGCTTTTTTTATTGGATGCCGAACAGGCACACCGGCAGAAATCAGTTCAACGTCATGATCCATTGCACAAGCCGGCGCGCCTCGGCGTCGCTGACCTGCGTATTGGCGGGCATGGGAACCGCACCCCAGGTGCCGCTACCGCCCTTGGTGATCTTCTGCGCGAGCTTGTCTTCCGCGCCCTTCTGACCCTTGTAGCGCGTCGCGATATCCTTGAACGACGGACCCAGCACCTTGTTACCAACGGCGTGGCAGGCCATGCAATTCTTGGAGCGCGCAAGATTGGCGTCCGCCAGCGCGATGTTCGACACACCGGCACCGATCAGCAGACAGAGCAACAACGAACGCTTCATACTTCTCTCCATGCAGTTGACCACGGGTATTCTACCGTGTTTGATTCGGCAAACCGACTGCCGAACCTTGGCTAGGACAATATGCCATCGTCTCCGTTCGTCACAAGCCGGCGTTACCTTTGCTCACAAAAACCGCATGGGCAATACAGATGCAATGTGCGATTACGGCAACACATCTTTCACCTTTGCTTGCTACCCTTCATTCCCTGCTTATAAAATGATACGCATTATCATTTGATGCCAAGCGCAATGGTCGTTCACCTGCCGCCTGGTTCCAAGCCTTCTTCTCGAGTCCGCGCAGTGTTCAGCAAACCATCCGACGTCTCTCTCATCGACGAATTCGTCCGTCATTACGACGATCTGGTCGATCATGTGCGCCGCCGCTTTGGCGACAAGGGATTCGCGACCGAAGTCATGCAGGACGTCTGCGTGCAACTGCTCGAAAAGCCGCCACAGGACGTGCGCACACCCACCGCCTTCCTGCGCCATGTCTCGACACAGCTGGCAATCGACCGCTACCGCGTTGAAAAAACGCGCAGCGGCATCGTACAGCATCTGCCCGAACTGCCGGAAAGTTCCGCAATCCATTCACCGCTGTCGCAGGCGGAGCTTGCCGTCGCCTTCCAGCAGAAACAGCAAGCCTTGCTGGAAGCCGTGCGTGCGCTGCCCGAATGCTGCCGCGACGTCTTCATCCTGCACAAGCTCTATCACCTGCCGCAGGCCGAAGTCGCAAGCCGTCTTGGCATCTCGCGCGGCATGGTCGCCCGGCACATGGCGCGTGCCGCAGCCGGTCTCGCGCCCGTCATGCACGCAGGCTGGCGATGCCGCCCAAACCGCCGCGCAACACCCGGCCGGTCGCCTCGTCCGACGGCAAGCTGACCCAGGCCACCACACTGGACGACGAACTGCTCATGATGTTCGAGGATGGTCTGCGGGCGCGTCTGCCCGGCGTGGAAGAAATCACCGCACGCGCCAACACCCGCAAGCGCAACAGAAAGATCGCGGCGTCCTCGGTAGCGATGCTGGCCATATGCGGCCTGCTGTGGCTGGACCCCGTCTATTACAACGAACACATCGTCTCCGCCGTCGGCGAGCGCCACACGCTGACGCTGCACGACGGCAGCGAGATCGCGCTCAATACGGATTCGTCGCTGCGCGTCGCGCATCATCTTCGTTCTCGCCATTTCTACCTGGAACAGGGCGAAGCATCGTTCACCGCATCTCATCCACGCCTGCGCAACTTCGTCGTGCATGCCAATCGCACGCGCGTGGTCGATATCGGCACCATCTTCAACGTGCGCAATACGCAGCAGGGAGCTGCCGTCACGGTGCTGGAGGGCAGCGTGGAAGTCTCGGCGGATACGGACGGCGCACACAAACAGGTGCTCCATGCCGGCCAAACGCTGGAAACCGGCCTTGCCGGTGCCGGCTTGCCGCACACCGTCGATGCGGAACTGGCGACCGGCTGGCGTCACGGCAAACTCTATTTCGACCGCACGCCGCTGCGCGACATGGCTGCCGAACTGCGCCGCTACCGCGCTCAGCCCATCGAGGTCGCCCCTTCCCTGGAAAGCCTGCGCATCAGCGGCCAGTTCGACATCGACAACATCGAACGGCTGCTCGACCAACTGCCGACACTGGCGCCGGTCGCCATCCAGCACCATGCCGACGGCCGCACGCAGATCGTGCCGAAGGCGGACGACCTTAAATAATCACTCACCATAAAAAATTTTCAGGGCAAGGTGTACATCTCCCCCTGCTGACTCGGCTTCTTCACTGTTGATATCTTTTCCCGGAGACATTGCATGAAGAAGCTGAAAACCCGTTTGACCATCCTCGCCGCCGGCATCGCGCTGTCGGCCGCCGCACTGGCGCAGACCGGGCCGGTCGCGGTCGATATTGCGCCGCAACCGCTGCACCAGGCGCTCAATGCGCTGGCGCGCCAGACCGGCGCCCAGATCCTGTTCGTCAGCGACATCACGACCGGCAAGAGCGCGCCCGCCGTCAAGGGCAGCATGACCGTGCGCGAGGCGCTGGCACAACTGCTGCAAGGCTCGTCGCTAAAGGTGCGCGCCATCGACGAGCGTTCGTTTTCCGTCGTCCGTGACGGCGATGCAAGTGGCGAGAACGTGCTGCCGCAGGTCGATGTAACCGCGCCTGCGACGGCAAACGATCTGCCGCCAGCCTACGCCGGCGGACAGGTGGCGCGCGGCGGAAGAGTGGGGCTGCTCGGCAATCAGGATTTCATGGATACGCCACTGAGCATCGCCAGTTATACGGCTCAAACCATCGAAGATCAGCAACCACGCACGGTAGGCGAATTTCTGGCACGAAACGACCCGTCGGTCCGGATCGGCGGCGGCGACACAAGCTCCACGGAAAGTACGCAGATACGCGGGTTCAGCCTGACTTCGGGCAGTGATTACGTTCTCAACGGCCTGCCCGGGCTGGTCGCACAGTACCGCAGCTCCACGGAATTTGTCGAACGGGCAGAAGTCCTTAAAGGGCCAAGCGCCATGCTGAGCGGCATGATGCCCAGCGGTAGCACCGGCGGCGCCATCAACCTTCAGACCAAGCATGCGCATGACGAACCGTTGACACGCCTGACTACCAGTTACCTGGCCGATTCCCGACTGGGCCTGCACGCGGATATCGGTCGCCGATTCGGCGCAGACAAAGAGTGGGGTATCCGATTCAACGGCGCCTGGCGCAAGGGCGATACGGCCCGCAATGGTCAGGACGAGCACCGCTGGCTAGCATCGCTGGGGCTGGACTATCGCTCCGACAGGTTGCGTGTCTCGCTGGACGCCATCGATCAACATACCCGCCAGCATGGCGCGCGGGGTGGCCTAAACAACATTGCGGCGGCGGGAGCCCTGCCCGCCGCGCCAAACGGCAAACACAATCTCGACCAACCCTGGGCAGTATTGCGAAATTCCGATAAGACGATCATGGCCCGGGCCGAATACGATTTTTCTCACGATCTGACAGCATGGTTCAGCATTGGACGCGCCAAGGGCATTTATAGCGGGAAAGACGCCATAGGCGGCAACGTGAGTCTCTTGAATGCCGATGGCGACACCAGGCTTGACCGTGTGGGCAGGGCCGAATTTTTCCTGGAGACTGTCGCGGCGGATGCCGGCCTGCGTGGTCAGTTTCAGACCGGTCGCATCGGGCACAATTGGTCGTTGAATGCCAGCAGTCTGAAACGTGACACCGGATGGGGCTTCGGCAGCGCCGTAGGCGGCATGGTTTCAAACATCTACCACCCGATTCATTATCCGGTTCCAACCGTCTCGCCCGCACCGGCACCCGGCAAGACGTCCGACGTCGAACTTCCCAGCATCGCGCTCGCAGACACGCTGTCCTTCGCGGACGACCGCGTACTGCTGACCCTGGGCGTTCGCCGGCAAAGCGTCAAGACGCGAAACTACAACTCCACGACCGGCGCACAGACTTCCAGCTACGACGAATCGGCCACCACGCCGTTCGCCGGTGTGGTCGTCAAACCTTGGAAAGACGTCTCCCTTTACGCCAACTACGTCGAGGGACTGAGCCAGGGGCAGGCGGCTCCCGATACGGCATCCAACGCCGGCGAGGTCTTCCCGCCCTACAAGGCAAAACAGTATGAAGTCGGCGTCAAATACGATCTGGGCAATTTTGCGACCACCGTGAGCCTGTTCCAGATCAACCGTCCAAGCGCCGCCCTGGGAGCGGATAACATCTTTGCCATCAATGGCGAACAACGTAATCGCGGTCTGGAAATTTCTGCCTTTGGCGAAGTAACCCGCGGTACACGCCTTCTCGGCGGGGTCACGCTTCTGAATGCCGAGCTGACCGAAACACCGACTGGAGCCAACGAGGGAAACCGGGCCATCGGCACATCCAAGGTATCCGCCAACTTGGGCGCGGAATGGGATTTCCCTAGTCTTCCGGGACTGACCCTGACCGCAGGAGCAGTCCACACCAGTTCTTCATTTGTCGATATCGCCAACAAGATTCGCGCGCCTGGCTGGACGCGTACCGATCTCGGGCTGCGCTATCACACGCGCCTGGGAGGCAAAACCGCCGTCTTCCGTGCCACGCTGGAAAACGCATTCGACAAGGCCTACTGGGCCATCAATACAAGCGGCAACGCCGACCTGGGTACACCTCGCACCTTCCTTCTTTCAGCCACGGTCGATTTCTGATTCATCCGCCTTCAACGTCCAGGAGTGCCGGCCGGTCCTCCTGCGACTGCGACACTAACGAATCACGTAGGGACAGTGTCAGCCACACAGAAAACGGGCCGGTATTTCCGGCCCGTTTTCTCTTTCTCGATCGCATTGACCACCCTTCCCTTTTCTCCTATTCTGATCAAAAAAGGCATTACGCCAAAGGGAGAAGCCATCGTGCCGCTGATCATCGCCATCGTCCTGCTGTCAGGATTGAAGTACTTTGAGGTCGGCCCGTTTGCCGCCATGTCGTGGTGGTGGATCGTTGCCCTGTTCGTGCTTGCCTTCCTCTGGTTCGAATACATTGAACGCATGCTCGGCCGCGACAAGCGCAAGGCACACGAGCAGCTTGAAAAAACGCGCAACGAACGCGTGAAGAAGACCTTCAAATAGAAACAGCCTGCCGGGAGAGAAGAATTCACTCCCCGACAGACACGGCCGCAATCGAATAGTATCCATGTCCCATGGAAAACAAATTCACCATCCCGGCCTCCGGTTTTCTGGACCTTCTTCCAGATGCCATCTGCGTCGTCGATATCGACGGCCGCTTCGTTTATGTCAGCACCGCCTTTGAGCGCATCTTCGGCTATGCGCCGAACGAGGTCATCGGAAAGCCGATGATCGATCTGGTTCATCCGGATGATCGCGCCGAAACGCTTGCAATCGCCGATGACATCATGGCCGGCAACGCCAGAATCAACGTGGAAAACCGTTATCTTCGCAAGGACGGCGAGGTGGTGCACATCATGTGGTCGGCGCGCTGGTCGGTCGATGAGCAGGTGCGCATCGCGGTGGCACGCGACATTACCGCCCGCAAGAAGGCCGAAACCCTGCGCTCGGCGCTGTACGCCATTTCCGAAGCCGCCCACGTCGCCAGCGGATTGCCCGATCTGTTCGAGCGCATGCACGGCGTCATCGGCACCCTGCTGCCGGCCGAGAACGTTTCCATCGCCCTGCACGATACGGAAAGGCAGACGCTGGACTTTGCCTATCACATCGACCAGTACGGACAACCTGCCGAACTGCTGCGAACCTCGGCCGAGCGGCTGTACGCCGACATCGTCAGTTCCCGCCAGCCTCTGCTGGCCTGCACCGAAGAGAACGCGCCGCTGCCGCCGGAATTGCAGGCGGTCGGCAACCGGCTCTCGCTATGCTGGCTGGCTGCGCCGCTGACCACGCAAAGCGGCGTCATCGGCGCGCTCTTCCTGCGCAGCTATGCCGATGGCGTCCATTACACCGAACACGACAAGGAACTGGTGCGCTTCGTCTCCACCCAGATCGCCACCGCCGTCGAGCGCAAGCAGCTCTTTGCGCGCCTGCAGCACGCCTCGCAGTACGATCCGCTCACCGACCTGCCCAATCGCGGCCTGCTGTTCGACCGCCTGAGGACCGCTCTGGCACGCGCGCGGCGGCAGCAGGAAATGATGGCCGTGCTTTACCTCGATCTGGATCGATTCAAGGAAGTCAACGATACCTACGGCCATACCGCCGGCGATCAACTGTTGAAGGAGGTTGCGCAGCGCCTGCAGCAATGCGTGCGCGAATCCGATACCGTGGCGCGTGTCGGCGGCGACGAGTTCGTGATCCTCATCGAAAGCATGCAACAGGCGGAATACGCAGCCGTTATTGCGGACAAGATTCATGCCGCCTTCCATCAGCCGGTGCAGCTGGAATCGCATCGGCTGCACATCGTGCCCAGCATCGGCGTCGCGCATTATCCGCAGCATGGCGAGAATGAACAAAGCCTGCTCGATCACGCCGATGCCGCCATGTACGAGCAGAAGCAGACACGCAAGCAGGCAGCGCCAACCCCGCATCGCTGAAGGACATCGGTCATCCATCGCGGCCTGCCGGCAACCGCGATATCGCGCATTAATACGGCGCATCAATATGGCCCATAATGCGGCTTTTACTTTCTTCCCGCGATTTACATGAGCGTCATCGACAAGGCCCGTTCCGATCCCCGCATCGTCCCGCTGCTCAAGAGTGTGCAGCAGAAGGTCAAACTCCGGTTCGAGAAGTCTGCCGGCAGCGAATGGCTGTCCAGCATCGAAGGCGAACGCGCCGTCATCGAATACGCGGGTTGCCGTCATCCGAGCGCCGCGCTGGCGCAGGAACTGCTGCTGCTCGACCTGCAGCTGTCCGGCTACCGCCGCATCCGGCTTGGCATCTCGTCGGTGTTCGATCAGGATGCCATGCCGGGCTTCATCAGCGTGCTCGATCATGAGCTGCAGCGCCACAAGATTCACGAGCGCTTCCTCGCGCTCGGTTTCACGCCCGATCAGTTCTATCGCGACACCGACAAGGATGCCTTTCCCTATCTGAACCAGGTACTGCAGACCGAACCCGATAGCCTGGCGCGCATCGTGCCGCCCTTTCTGATGCTGCTGGCGCCGGGTGGCATGCTGACGCTGGAAGAGTTCCAGAACCTCTACGATCGCTTCCTGCGCATCAACAAGGCATGGGTCAAACAACTGCTCACGATCGAGCAACTGCTCAAGGACTGGGCAAAGGCCGACACGCTGGACCAGACCGAAACGGTACGCCAACTCATGCTGAGCATCGACCCCAAGCGCAATTTCAGCTGGTTCGGATTCAAGGACGAAAGCGGTTTTCCGGACAACGGCTTCTTCGTGAGTGAGGCGTTCTCGGTGCGTGTGGTGCCAAGTTAACAGTTCGCCCTGCATTTGCATTAGCAGAAAACCAATGCCGCTCTCTTCATCCGGCAGGCGAAACCGGCGCAAATGCCCGCCAGATGGCGCTTCTGCGGCCAACGGTGCGCAACTGTACTGCTCTGTGCCCTTCCGACTGTCAGGGGACTTGCCGCCGTTTAAGGAGTAGAATCTCTCCTTTTGCGGCATTCCCCGCCTCCATAGCGCCCGGTCAGGACAACCGGCCGGGTCAAGTTCAATCCCTTCTTGCCGGAACAAACGTGCCAGGTCTATTACCCAACGTCGATCCAGACGGCCTTCTCGAATACTCCGTGGTCTATACGGATCGCGCCATCAACCACATGTCGCAGCGCTTCCAGGGCGTCATGCGCGACATCTCGCGTACCCTCAAACAGGTCTATAACGCACACTCGGCCATCGTCATGCCGGGTTCGGGCACCTTCGGCATGGAAGCCGTGGCACGTCAGTTCGCCACCGACAAGCCATGCCTGGTGTTGCGCAACGGCTGGTTCAGCTTCCGCTGGACGCAAATCCTCGAAACCGGAAACATCCCGTCCGACACCACCGTCGTGAAAGCACGCGCGGTCGAAACCGGCATCCAGGCCGCTTTCGCACCGGCGCCGATCGAGGAAGTCGTCGCCACCATCCGCGAGAAGAAGCCCGCCGTGGTCTTCGCGCCGCACGTCGAAACCGCTTCCGGCATCATGCTGCCGACCGATTACATGCGCAAGGTATCGGACGCCGTGCATGAAGTCGGCGGCCTGTTCGTGCTCGACTGCATCGCCTCCGGCACCATCTGGGTCGATATGGAAGCATCCGGCACCGACATCCTGATCAGCGCCCCGCAAAAAGGCTGGAGCGGTTCGGCCGGCTGTGCCTTCATCATGCTCAGCAAGCTCGCGCGCGAACGCATCGATTCCACGCAAAGCACCAGCTTCGCCTGCGACCTGCGCAAGTGGCTGCAGATCATGGAAGCCTACGAGCAGGGCAACGTCGCCTATCACACCACCATGCCGACCGACGCGCTGACCATCCTGCGCGACACCATGAAGGAAACCGAAGACTACGGCTTCGACAAGGTGCGCGACGAACAGCAGCAGCTCGGCGACCGCGTGCGCGCCCTGCTGGCCGAACGCGGCTTCAAGAGCGTGGCAGCCAAGGGTTACGAAGCGCCGGGCGTGGTCGTTGCCTACACCACCGACGACGGCATCCAGTCCTCGAAGAAATTCGTCGAAGCCGGCCTGCAGACCGCTGCCGGCGTACCGCTGCAATGCGATGAAGGCGCAGAATTCAAGACCTTCCGCATCGGCCTGTTCGGACTGGACAAGCTGCACAACATCGACCGCACGGTCGAAAATCTGACCAAGGCGCTGGACAAGATCGCTTGATCGCGTCTTAGCCAAACAAAAAAGCCGGACACGTGTCCGGCTTTTTTATTACATCAGGCGCTGCAGCAGGATCAATATGACGGGCAGGCTGACGAAGGCCAGCATCGTGGACAGCGCGATACTGGCCGACACCTCATCCTCGGCCACCTGATAGCGCTGCGTGAACAGGAACACATTGGCACCGACCGGCAGAGCGGCCGCCATCGCCATCGCAGCCATGGGTATGCCGCGCAGGCCAAGCAGCCATGCGCACGCAATGAACACGGCCGGATGAATGACCGTCTTGACGATGGCGATGCGCAAGGCCGCCAGCATGTTGCCGCTGAGCTTGCTGTACGCCAGCGTCACGCCGACCAGCAGCAGCGCCATCGGCCCCAATGCCTGGCCCATCAGCTGCAGGGGCTGGTCCACCATGTTCGGCAGCGGCAGTCCGGTCTGCGCATAGATCACGCCTGCAATGATGGGGATCGGCACCGGATGCAGAATGCTGTTCTTTACGGCCACCGCCAACGTGCGTCCCATGCTGTGCGAAACGCCTTCGCGCCCTGCCTGGCGCGCGGCTGCGAGTTCGAACACGATGGTGCCGCCGGTCATGAGCACCAGCGCATGAATCGAGATCAGCGTGAAGAGCGCGATCAGACCTTCCTGCCCATAGACCAGCCCGACCAACGGAATGCCGATCATCACCGTGTTGCTGAAGGTATGCGCCAGCGCACGCGCTGAAGACAGCGTGGTCAATCCCTGCATCAGCAGGGTGACGGCGAACACGATGACGACGGCAAGAAAATAGACGGCGATCGGCGCATAGTCCAGCTCCGTCAGCTTCACGCCCATCATGGTGCGGAACAGCAGCGCCGGCGTCAGCACATAGAAAACCAGATTGGACAGATCCCGGATCGCTTCCTGCCGAACCCACTTCATCTTGGCCAGGCCGAAACCGATGGCGATGATGAAGATGACGGAAAACAGGGCGGGAGCGGCGGGAGAGTTCAAGATAGCGTCAACGCATTCTCAAGATATTTGGAAAGGTCCGCCATCCATTGCATGCGCAGGGACGGGGTGATCGATTCTACACCGCACACCTGATGCATCGCGCACGATCTGCGCGAGAGTTAAGCCGGAAATCAAGCCGGCAAATCCGACCGGAATCAGGACGGGATCGGCAAATACTCTCCAAATCCATCCGGCCACCGGGTCAGCACTTCGAAGCCCGTTTCCGTCACCGCCACCATATGCTCCCATTGCGCGGACAGCGAATGATCCTTGGTCACGACGGTCCAGCCATCAGACAGTTCCTTGGAATGCCGCCTGCCGGCGTTGATCATCGGCTCGATCGTGAACACCATGCCCGGCTGCAGCTTGAGCCCCTGCCCCGGCTGGCCGTAGTGCAGGATCTGCAGGTCTTCGTGATAGATTTGGCCGATGCCGTGGCCGCAATATTCTCGCACCACGCTGAAGCCGTCCCTGTGCGCCACCGTTTGAATCGCATAGCCGATATCGCCGAGGGTTGCGCCCGGCCTGACCGCGAGAATCCCCGCGCGCATCGCTTCGTAGGTGGCGGTCACCAGACGTTTCGCGAGAATGCTCGGCTGGCCCACGAAGTACATGCGACTCGTATCGCCATGCCATCCGTCCTTGGTCAGCGCGACGTCGATGTTGATGATGTCGCCGCCCTTCAACACCTTGTCGGAAGGAATGCCGTGGCAGATGACGTGATTGACCGAAGTGCAGATCGTCTTGGGAAAACCGTGGTAGCCGATGTTGATCGGCACTGAATCGAGCACATCGACGATGTAATCGTGGCACAGCTTGTCCAGCTCGTTGGTGGTGACGCCGGGCCGGACGTGCTCGCCGATCATGCGCAGCACGTCGGCCGCCAATGCGCCGGAGGTGCGCAGCATCGCAATGTCGGATGGCGACTTGATGATGACCTGGCCGCCCATCATGCCCTCTCGAGCGAAAGCGTGATGTCCTGCGCAGAATCGCCAGCCCTCTGCTCCGCCTCCAGCAGCTTCTGGCAGATCTCCTTGTAGCAAAGATCGGGATTCAGCTCCGCCATCATGCCGACGCGCAGCCAGTGCTCGGCCTGCGAATTGATCGAGCGGCTCATTGCGCCGCTGGTGAGACGCAGATTGGTGTGCATCTGCTCAGTGATTTTGACGATTCCCATGGCCTGCCAGTCTTTATACGAAACGTATATGAAATATATGCGTAACGAATATTAACACAGCCGCCCGTCAGCGTGCCAAGGAAGTCACTTCGCTCTAGCGGTAAGCGGCTGCACCCCTTCGCCGCAGATAGATGATCTGCGCCGTCAATCCGACAATCAGCGCAACCAGAAGACTTCCCTGCGCACCAAGCAGAATGGGCGATTTCATATCGGTGACGAATGGATGCCCATCCGGTACGCGGCGCAGCGTTTCCGTGACTGTCGGCACCATCAACAGGAACACCGTCATGGTCAGACAGATCGTTTCCACGTATTTCGTCGCGCGTCCCAATACCTGAAACCTACCGACGCCATAACCCGCGAAAAGAAAGACCAGCGTTGCGGCAGCAACGATATTGCTGACCGGCTGACTGGCAACCCCGAACGCGGTAACGGCGCCGATCAGCATCGCCAGGAAATAGAACAGACCTGCCTTCGATTGCGGCACGATCCGCCCATAGCGCACAAACATGTAAACGGCAATCGGAATGGCCGGCAAGCTGCCAAGGGTATGGACCCAGCCGAGAGGTGAAATTCCAAACATAAGTCATCCTTTTTCGAGAGAGAAATGATTCAAGAACAAATAAAACTACCTACTAATTGGTAGATATTGCGATAAAATTTTTTGGCGCATCATTCCGGCATCAGTTCCGGATCAAACGCTCCAGGACCGGATTGACGATCGCGCCAAACATCTTGCCGTCGTCATAGGCGCGCGCCGACAGCATCGCGCCATGCACTGCCGCCATGAACATTTCCGCTTCCGTCCTGGCTGGCGCGTTCAGATGCAAGCGACCATGCTGCGCACCACGTTCAAGCACCGAAGCAAGCCATGCCGACAACGTGCGGAAATGCGCTCGCACCTCCAGCGCGACTTCCTCGGGAAGAATCGGAATCTCGCTGGCAAGCAAGGCACAGACACAAAACGAGGAATTCTCGTCCGCAAAACAGACTTCCCAATAACGCGTGTAGGCACGAAGCTGATCGATCGGATCAGGGATGTTTCTCTCCAGTGCAGCGATGCCGGCCTTCGCCTCCTCCCTGTACTGCGCTACCAGCGTGCGCACCAGGATTTCCTTGCTCGGAAAGTGATGGTGGATGCTGGCGTTGCGAATACCGATCACCTTTGCGATGTCGGCATAACTGAAGCCGTTATAGCCACCCGCGACGATCAGCGATCGTGCACAGTGCAGGATTTTTTCGGAAGTGCTGGAAGATTGAGCCATGGCAGAAGCCTACCTTTTAGTAGGTAACTTGTCAAACGCCATTTTCGACACGGGGAAAGGAAGTAAAAATGAGAGTCTGCCGCCCTGCTTGAAACGCATCGGGAATACGTCTCTCTCGAACTTGCCAATCGCGCTCAAGTACCGATTGCAACCACACCCAGTACGATGACGACGCACGCTGTCATCTTGCCAATGCCAAGTTCTTCCTTCAGAAAGATCCTTCCAAGCAGGACCGCGAACAGCACGCTGGTTTCCCGCAGGGCCGACACCGCACCCATCGCGCCATACTGCATGGCCCAGATGACGATGCCATATGCGGCGACCGACACCAGACCACCATTGACGAAACTGGCGACTTCCTTCACCGGCGCACGCAAGGCCGCCACACCGCGCCTCATGACGAAGATCAGCGGCGTGAACGCAAAGAACAGGAACATCCACGCCGTATAGGACGCCGCCGTCGCAGTCGTCCCGCCGGCGAGCCGCACGCCGATGCCGTCGATGATCGTATAGAGCGCAATCGTGGCACCGGTCAGGAAGGCCGCCGTCATTCCCCTGCGCGTCACCTGCCCGCGCTGCAAGGCCAGCAGGATGATGCCGGCCGACACCAGCACGACGCCCAACACATGCAACGTCGTCAGTCGTTCGGACGCGAACAGCGCCGCGCCCAGCGTCACCAGCAAGGGGGATGAACCGCGCGCAATCGGATAAGCAACGCCCAGATCGCCGGTCTCGTAGGCGCGCACCAGAAACAGGTTGTACGCCACATGCACGAGTCCCGACGCCACGATGTACGGCCACGCCGCCGCAGCCGGTAACGGCAGCCACGGCAACGCCAGCAAGGCCGCCCCGCTCATGCCGAAGCACATCCACGTCATCGACAGATACCGGTCCCGACTGCCATGCAGCATGGCGTTCCAGCCTGCATGCAGCAGCGCGGCCAACAGGACCAGGGCGCCTACTTGAGTGAACATGATGCGCGGTGTCGTCGAGGTTCGATTGAGGGTTGGCCACTACGGCTAAGAACTTAGGGTATAGCTATTTGCGCGCGAATAACTATAAAGTTACTAATTTATGTATGCCGCTAAGTTAGATCAATCACTATCCAAACCTTGAGTCGATCGTTTTTGCCGCGTAAAAGGCGCTCCAATCGCCACCAGATAAAAGAAATGCTCATCATCATGGGTTAAGGGATCACCGTGAAAAAGCTTTTCCAAGAGCTCTTGCATATTGCATGCTATGCCGTGCTCTACCCCGGCATCTTGCAGCCGTCGAATCGACTCAGCATCCTCATCATAGAGTCTTAATACACCGCGAGAAATTGGAATACTCGATAAAGCTTCGCGAATTCCCTGTTGAATGCAAGGAAGTAAGGGCGCAGCCTCATCCGTTACAGCAGAGTTAGGAACTGCTAGTTCTAATAAAGTCGCCAAAGTTGTAGTAAACCATGCCGTATCTGTACCCATAGGTAGAATAGCATGTACATCCGCTATGTATTGGACAGCATAGGCAATAACGTCATCCGACTCACGTTGCCGGCGAATGAAATCTTGATGTGTTTCTGCAATGGCAAGAAATTTTTCTGCTAGGGTTTCAATAACATCATTTGATGTTTTCCCATTTTTTAGAAGCACCTGACGAGCAACCGCCTTACAAGAATCAAACAGATTTGGGGAATCTTTTGTCATGAGGTATTCGCGAAGTTAGATAAGAAGTTAGATAAGAAGTTAGATAAGAAGATAGATTAATACATACAACCTTTATAAATTTTTTGGCAACTCAACAAGTAGCTTATTGAATAGTCCTATATATTGGGCATGGACTCGCTCCATATGAAAATAGTGATACTTTTTTTAATCTTCTTAGCTCCGCCCGCACATTTAAAATATGCAACATCAAATACTTCTCCCTACCGATAATATTTTTAAGTTCTACGCTCTCTTTGGACTATTGCTTTTTATTTTCACCATCGGCTCTACGCTCTACGTCAGTAACTCCACAAACACTTTACTATTCGAAGCTTATGTAGAACTTGAGACTGCCAAATCGATTGAACAAACTACACCCGCAATCAATGCTCAACGCAAGATGCTTGAACGAAAAATCGAAATTGCCACTAAAAATAAAAAGTTCTTCATACAGGGTTTAATGCTTATAAGCGCTATATCAGGCTGGCTCATGTTCTACGGATTTCTGAAGTGGCATCGAGAGATTCAGCCAATACAGGACGAAATAGCGAGGCTTCAGCGCGACAAACTAAGAATAGAGATTGATTCTATTATGCTCGATAGGCAAGCCTCACTTTCAATTACTGATGAACGGCCCACTTCTAGTACTTAAAGTACAAAATATCTAGGCCATGTAGAAAGTTTGGACAAACAAAAAGCCGGGCAACAGCCCGGCTTTTTTATTGAAGCACGTTCCGATCAACCCGTCGTCGCGCCCTTGCTCGCCGTCGAGGCCAGCGCGGCATACTTCGCCAGCACACCGCGTGTGTACTTGGGCGCAGGCTGCTTCCAGTTGGCGCGGCGGCGTGCAATTTCCTCGTCGGGTACGTTGAGCTGGATCAGCAGCTTGTGCGCGTCGATGGTGATCGAGTCGCCCTCTTCCACCAGCGCGATGGTGCCGCCGACGAAAGCTTCCGGTGCGACGTGGCCGACCACCATGCCCCAGGTGCCGCCGGAGAAGCGGCCATCGGTCAGCAGACCGACCGATTCGCCCAGGCCCTGGCCGACCAGTGCGCCGGTCGGGGCCAGCATTTCCGGCATGCCGGGGCCGCCCTTGGGACCGAGGTAGCGCAGCACGACGATGTCGCCTGCGTTGATCTTCTTGGCCATGATGGCGTCCATGGCGGAGTATTCGTCGTCGAACACGCGCGCCGGGCCGGTGATGGCCGGGTTCTTGAGGCCGGTGATCTTGGCAACGCAGCCTTCCGGCGCGAGGTTGCCCTTGAGGATGGCGAGGTGGCCCTGCTCGTAGAGCGCCTTGCCGATCGGGCGAATCACATCCTGGTCGGCTGCCGGTTCGGATGGAATGTCGGCCAACGTTTCGGCGATGGTCTTGCCGGTGATGGTCATGCAGTCGCCGTGCAGCAGGCCGGCGTCGAGCAGGATTTTCATCACTTGCGGGATGCCGCCTGCCTTGTGCAGGTCGGTCGCGACATATTTACCGGACGGCTTGAGGTCACAGATGACCGGAATCTTCTTGCGCATGCGTTCGAAGTCATCGATGGTCCATTCGACGTCGGCGGCGTGCGTGATCGCCAGGTAGTGCAGCACGGCGTTGGTCGAGCCGCCGGTCGCCATGATGACGGCGATCGCGTTCTCGACGGCCTTGCGGGTGACGATGTCGCGCGGCTTGAGGTCCTTCTTGATCGCTTCGACCAGAACGCGGGCCGATTCGGCGGCGGAGCCGACCTTCTCGTCGTCCGGGTTGGCCATGGTTGACGAGTACGGCAGCGCCATGCCGAGCGCCTCGAACGAGGAAGCCATGGTGTTGGCGGTGTACATGCCGCCGCAGGAACCGAGCGACGGGCAGGCGTTGCGTTCGATGCCGTCGAAATCTTCCTGCGACATGCGGCCGGCGGTGAATTCGCCCACGGCTTCGAAGGCGGAGACGATGGTCAGGTCCTTGCCCTTCCAGTTGCCCGGCTTGATGGTGCCGCCATAGACATAAATGCTGGGCACGTTGGTGCGCAGCATGGCGATCATGCCGCCCGGCATGTTCTTGTCGCAGCCGCCGATGACGAGCACGCCGTCCATCCACTGGCCGTTGACGGCGGTTTCGATACAGTCAGCGATGACTTCGCGTGAAATCAGCGAATACTTCATGCCTTCGGTGCCCATCGACATGCCGTCGGAAATGGTCGGCGTGCCGAACACCTGCGGGTTGGCACCGGCTTCCTTGGTGGACGAGATGGCGATGTCGGCCAGCTTCTGCAGGCCGGCGTTGCATGGCGTGATGGTCGAGTGACCGTTGGCGATGCCGACCATCGGCTTGTCGAAGTCTTCCTTCTCGTAGCCCAGTGCATAGTACATCGAGCGGTTGGGGCTGCGCGAAACGCCCTGGGTGATGTTTTTTGAGCGGCGGTTGAATGCCATGATGCCTCCATGGTTATTTGAGCCGCCAGAATGCCTTGCTCCTAGCAGCCTGTCAAATATATGATTTGACTTCGATTGATATAATCCATGTATCAATCAGGCATGCCTTCCTGGCTGCGGGAAACCCATGAACATCGAACTTCGACAACTGCGCTACTTCGTTACCGTGGCCGAGGAAATGCACTTCGGCCGTGCGGCGCAACGCCTGCACATGACGCAACCGCCGCTGTCGCTGGCGATCCGTTCGCTGGAAAACGCGCTGGGCACGGCGCTGTTCCGCCGCAACAGCCGTAGCGTGGCGCTGACGCCGGCCGGCGCCGCGCTTTTGCCGGAGGCGCAGCGCATCCTGCAACAGACCGCCGCCTTGCCGGACCTGCTGCGACGCGCGGCATCCGGCGCCTCGGGCAGCCTATCGCTGGCCTTCGTCTCCACCGCCGACTACAGCGTGCTGCCATCCTTCCTGCGCGAATTCCGCGAAACCTATCCAGCGGTGGAGATCGACCTGCGCGAGGCGACCACCGACGTGCAGATCGAGGAGCTGACGCAGGGCCGCATCGACGTCGGCCTGCTGATCCCACCGCTGCCCGAGAAAGCGCGGCTCGAGATCGATTATCTGCCGGTGCTGTCTGAACCTTTGATCCTCGCCGCACCCAAAGGATTGCAGGCCCTGCGCGGAAAGGCCAGGGCCGACCTCGCGTTGCTAACCGAACTGCCGCTGATCGTCTTCCCGCGCCGGATCGCGCCTGCCCTGCACGACGCCATCCTCGCCTGCTATCACGAGGCGGGACTGACGCCGCGCATCGGGCAGGAGGCGATCCAGATGCAGACCATCATCGGCCTGGTCTCGGCCGGCATGGGGATCGCGCTTGTGCCACAATCCGTATCCAACCTGAAGCGTCCCGGCGTCGATTACCGGCCGCTGACCAACAGGACGCCCATGGTGGAAACGGGACTGGCATGGCGGCGCGACAATGCCTCGCCGGTGCTGCACGCCTTCCTGGAACTACTGCGAAAGAAATAAGAACATGCTGATTCACCCGATGCCCGACCCGATCGCGATCTCGATCGGTCCCCTCGCGATCCACTGGTACGGCCTGATGTACCTGGCCGCCTTCCTGCAGTTCGTCTGGCTCGCGCGCATCCGCATCAGGCAGCCGCACATCGCGCGCGCCGGCTGGGTCAAGGAAGATATCGAGGACATGCTGTTCTACGGCGTGGTCGGCGTGATTGTCGGCGGTCGGCTTGGCGAAGTGCTGTTCTATGCGCCCGTCTATTACTTCTCCAATCCGCTCGAGATCTTCAAGGTCTGGAAGGGCGGCATGTCTTTCCATGGCGGCTTCCTCGGCGTGCTGATCATGATGGGCGTGTGGGCGCGCAAGAAGAATCGCAACGTGCTCGACGTGCTGGACTTCATCGCGCCGATGGTGCCGCTCGGCTATGCCTTCGGCCGCCTCGGCAACTTCATCAATGCCGAACTGCCGGGCCGCGTGGCCGATCCGTCGCTGCCGTGGGCCATGATCTGGCCCAACGTCGATGACCTGCCGCGCCATCCGTCGCCGCTGTATCAGGCATCGGTGGACGGCGTGCTGCTGTTCATCGTGCTGTGGCTGTTCGCGCGCAAGGAACGCCCGCGCATGGCGGTCGGCGGCATGTTCTCGCTGCTGTACGGCTGCGCGCGCTTCTTCACCGAATACTTCCGCACGCCGGATTACGAGGTGCAGTTCGGCTCGATCACGATCTCGGCCGGGCAGATGCTGTCGGTGCCGCTGATCGTGCTCGGCATCGCCATGCTGGTGATGGCCTACCGCTCGCCGGCACGCACTGCCAACCGCGCCTAGCCGGGGGCGCCTAGCCGGCCGCACCTAGCCGGCCGTATCATGGCGACCGGCCTTTTGACCGTTCGCATCGCTGTCCCACACTCTTCCTCTCATTTTTTCCGCTTTCAGGATTGCATGGATTTCTGGTCGTCCTTCACCCGCCTTGCCGAAACCAATTTCGCTCTGTCGCTCGCCGCGCTGCTGACGCTGTGGCTGTGCGCGGCACGCGCGTGGCGGCTGGCGGTGTGGTGGTGCCTGCTGTTCGGCGGTGCACTGTTTATCGTCACGGCGACCAAGGTCGCCTATGCGGGCTGGGGCATCGGCATTGCGGCCATCGACTTCCGCGGTTTCAGCGGACATGCGATGCGCGCGGCGGCGATCGCGCCGGTGTTGGCGTTCCTGCTGGCGCAGCGCAGGGCAGGCTTGTTGCGTCAGGCGGCGATCGGCGCCGGCGTGCTGTTCGCCGTCGGCATCGCGATCTCGCGACTGGCGCTGGCCGTGCATTCGATATCGGAGGTCATCGCCGGACTTGCGCTCGGATTTGCCACGGCATGGTGCTTCATCCGCATTGCGCGGCAGGCGCCCATGATCTATCTCGACCGCTTTACGCTGGTGTTCTGTACCGTCCTGCTGCTGCCGGTGCTAACCACAAGGCCGGCACCCACACAGGGATGGATAGAGCAGGTCGCGGTGCGGCTGGCGGGCGAGGAAAAGATCGACGAGATACGCAAGCGCATGGGCCGCAAGCCTGACGATCGCCGCGAACCGCAAGTGAATACATCCGGCTGATACTTATCCGCATGAAAAATGCCCCCCACGCTGTGCCTTCGGCTCCGCTGCCCCCCGAGGGGGCGCTTTTTCATCTTGGGGCGGCCCGGCGATGAAAAAAAGCCCGCAGCGATGCGGGCTTTTTTGTGCGTGCATAGAATCGGTCAGGCCACTTCCGCCGCCTGCTTGCTGTGCGGCTTGCTCTTGCGCGAAGCGCCGCGACGGTCGCGCGCATCGCGCCATGCTTCGGTCTCGCTTTCGGAAATGTGCTGCATCTTGCCCTCGCGCGTGACCGAATAGTTGCGATGCACGACCAGCTCGGTCATCTTCGATCCGGGCGACACGCGCGTGTATTCGAACAGCACGCTGCGTTCGACATGCGCACCGCTGCAAATCTGGCTGCCATGACCGATCCAGGTCGGGCCGATGATGGTCGCGCCCGGTTCGATCTGCGTGCCGGAACCGATATAGACCGGCCCTTCGATGGTCGTGCCTTCCCAGTTGATGTTGGTATTGAGGCCGACCCACAGACCTTCGAGAATCTGCGTGCCGGGCATGCTCATGTGCGCCAGCTCACCTTGCAGCACGCTTTGCGAGACCGCCCAGTAGTCGCGGATGTTGCCGATATCGATCCAGTTGAAGAAACGCTTTTGCGCATAGAACGGCAAACCCTTCTCCACCAGCAGCGGGAACAGCTGCGAGCCGATGTCGAACTCGGTATCGGCCGGAATCAGGTCCAGCACCTGTGGTTCCATGATGTAGATGCCGGTGCTGGCGAACAGCGATTTGGCTTCTTCCGGCTTCGGTTTTTCCTGGAACGACTGGACGCGGCCTTCCTCGTCCATCACCACCATGCCGTAGTCGGCCGCCTTCTCGCGTTCGACTTCCTTGGTGATGATGCTGACCATCGCGCCCTTGCGTCTGTGTTCGAACAAGGCCGACTTGATATCCAGATCGATCAGCGCATCGCCGCAGATCACCAGCGTGGTCTCATCGAAAAAGTGGCCGAACTCCTGAATCTTCTTCATGCCGCCTGCCGAACCGATCGGCTTGGGCATGACCTCGCCGTTCTCGTCCATGAAACCCTCGAACGAATAGCCGATCTGGGCGCCGAAGCGCTGGCCTTCACCGAAGTATTCCTCGATCTTGTGATGCAGATAGCTGACATTGACCATGATGTCGCGGATGCCGAACTTGACCAGATGCTCGACCAGATATTCCATCACCGGCTTGCCGAGAATCGGAATCATCGGTTTGGGCAGCTCATAGGTCAAAGGCTGAACGCGTGTGCCTTTGCCCGCTGCAAGAATCATTGCTTTCATGTTCTCCCTCTGCGCTTTTTCAAAAATGGATTCAGTAATACCGAACGACCGCGCCGCGCACCAACGGCCACCAGGCCGTCTGCGCACGAAGTCGGATGGAAGTGGAATGTGCATGACGCACGATGCGGGGTGCAACTGCGGGAAGGAAAAATCGGAAAAACCCGGATAAAGGATCCATGGCGCCATCGTCGCGCGCCTTGTCGTCCTTGCCTTTACCGGCTACCGGAATTTCCATGATCATTACCTAATCAACCGCATTATCGTTACTTCCTAAAGATTAACAAACCTTTGCAAAGTTCATTTTGTTTATTGTGTGACAAATGCATGACTTCCGCTCCGCCCCGGGATTTCCCGCAGGAATGCATTTCTCCCAGGTTGCACAACGGCACGCCCTTTCCATGCCGCACGGCATCAAAGCATTCTCTTCAGGATGTAATTCCACTCGCATTTCGTCACGGGCGTAATCGACAGGCGGCTGCCCTTCTGCAGCACCTGCATGCCTTCCAGCGCCGGCGCCGCCCGCATCTCGGCCAGCGGCACCAGCCGCGTCTTGCGCACGGCACGCACGTCGACCAGCATCCAGCGCGGCGATTCGCGCGTGGCCTTGGGATCGTAATAGGGACTGTGGGGATCGAACTGGGTCTCGTCCGGATAGGGTGTGCTGGCGACTTCGGCCAGGCCGGCGATGCCGGGTTGCGGACAGCTCGAATGATAGAACAGCACGCCGTCGCCGATCTGCATGACGTCGCGCATGAAGTTGCGCGCCTGGTAGTTGCGCACGCCGGTCCAGGCAACGGTCTGGTCAGGCGCGGCGAGCGCGTCGTCGATGCTGACTTCGTCGGGTTCGGATTTCATGAGCCAATAGCGCATGGCGATCTTCGCGAGGATGAAAACCGCAAGCATAACAAGCCACGACAGCCGACGGGAAATGGCGCGCCAAATAAAAAAACCCCCTCGGTCAAGCTCTGCGGTCTTGCCCGGTCCCCCGAGGGGACGCTTTTTATCTTGAGACGGCCCGGCGATAAAAAACGGCTGCATATATGCATATGCAGCCGTTCATGAATAAGTCCCCGCCTGTGCCGCTTTGCCGGCATCCCGAACCAAAAGGTTCAAGGTGGCCGCAGTAAGTTCAACTTCGGGTTCATCGGACTAGCGACGCTCACGCCCGTCAAACAAAATTCCGCGACCGCTGCGCGTAAATGGTTCAAGGAATATATGGCAATGGCGAACACCGCAGGGGATTGAAGTTTAACGCAATCGGCCCGCGAAAAAAAGCGCGCAGATCGATTTAGAACAATTTTTCCTGCGGTGCGAGTGCGTTATCCAACACGTTGTGCATCGCCGAAATCTTTTGATGCACTTCGGCCATTGACATGTCGGACAAAGGACCGTCCGGCGAACGCGTGGAGAGGAATTCGGCCGTGATGCCAAGTGCGGCGGTGACGGCGATGCGATCGGTGCCCTTGATCTTGCCGGCATCGCGGATCGCGCACATCTTTTCGTCGAGATAGGCGACGGCTTCGCGCAGCGCCTGTTCCTCGTCTTCCTTGCAGGCAAGCTTGTACGACTGCCCCATGATGGATACATCGAGCTGGATCATACGGCTTCTTCCTTCTGTTCTTCGGGAGCGGGAATCTGTTCGATCAGCGCGGCCACGCGGTCGTGCGCTTCCTGCATGCGGCGCGCCAGTTCGGCGTTCTCGGCCGTGAGCGCGGTCGCACGCAGGCGCAGTTCGGCGTTTTCGCTGCGCAGGGACTGGGTCAAGGCGGCGAGCTGGCCGATCTTGTCGGATAGGGTATGGAAGTCGGAAATCATGCCGCCACTATAGAGGGGCTTGCAAAGCAGCGTCAATAGATTGCACGCGCAGCCGCTCCTTTTGCGGATTGGCGACGCCAATCGGTACACATATCGGCCCACACGCCAAGGCTGATGGCTGAAATTACATCAGACGATCTCGGTCATGCGGCCATCCACCGTGATCAGCGCGGCACGGATCGCAACGTCGGGAAAGACCGCAGCAGCGGCGACGCGATACCGTGCGAGTTGCTGCGTGTAGGCGGCGCGCTCGCTGTCGAGCAGATTGCGCTTGTAGTCGAGTATCCACAGTTCGTCGTCGAACATCACGATGCGGTCGAAGCGCACCGAGCCGTCGCCGGTGATCACATCCATCTCGTTGCGCGCGAAGCGATGCTGCGCCGGATCGAAAAACCGCACCAGGTCGGCGCACGCCAGAATCACCTGCGCCTGCCCGCTTACCGTCCGCGCCAGCACCGGCTTGCAGGACAGCCAGCCGGCGACCAGCTCCGCATCCACGGCAGGGATCGGCCACTGCGGACGATGCGTAAGCTTTTCCATCAGCGCATGCAGCGCAATGCCTTCCTCGATTTCTTCCGAGGTGAAGGCCGGCGGCCGGTCGGAAGCCGGTGCCGGCAACGACGGCGGCTCGAACAGCGGCCAGTCGAATTCCACGGCGCCGGCACTCATCGTGTTGATTGCGGCCGTCGTATCTGGCGCGTGCGCTTCCACCGCCGCGAAGCGCGCATACCAGCTGTCGTCCTTCACGCCCTTGCTGCCGTTGGCAACGCCACTGACGATCAGCAGATGGCGCGCGCGGGTAGCGGCCACGTAGAGCAGGTTGCGGTTTTCCTGTTCGCCGAGCGCTTCTTCCTGTGCGAACAGGCTGTCGCGCGCCGCGCCGCGTTCGGCCTTGCGGTGGTAGGCCGAGAAATGCACGGGGTATGCGCTGTCCTGCGGCCAGTCGCACAGGATGCCGATGTTGTCGGCCGCGTCGCTGCTGTGGTTGGCGTCGAGTATGACGACGATGGATGCTTCCAGCCCCTTGGAGCCGTGGATGGTCAGGATGCGCACGGCATCGGCGGCGGCATCGATATCGGCTTCATCGGGCGCGTCGCTCTCGGCGGACTTGCGCAGGCGGCGCAGCGCATCGATGAAGCGCGGCAGACTCGGGTAGCGGCCCGCATCCATGTTCAGCGCGAGTTCGGTGAAGGCCTGGATGTTGCCGCAGACCTGGCTGCGCACCAGCGGCGAGGCCGCCTGCACGTAGCGCACGACGATCTGTCCTTCGTGCAGGATGCGGTCCAGCAGATCGTGTACCGGCAGCTGCGGAGCGAGTGCGAGCCAGCGCTGCAGCAGCGCATGGCCGCGTTGCAGCGCTGGCGAAGCCAGGCCGGCGGTCATCGCGCACAGGCGTTCCCACCAGCTGCGCTCGCGTTCCTGCGCGAGTGCGATCAGGTCCTCGTCCTCGGCACCGACGATGGGCGACTTCAGCACGTGCGCCAGCGCCAGGTCGTCGTGCGGCGTGATGAGGAAGGTCAGCAAGGCGATCAGATCGGCGATCTCGAGCGAATCGAGCAGGCCGCCTCTGCGGTCGGATGCGAACGGAATGCCGGCTTCGCGCAGCGCGCTTTCGTAGGCCGCCAGATGCGTGCGCTTCTTGACCAGCAGCATGACGTCCGACCAGCGCACGCCGCGTGCGGCGCGTGCCTGATGCAGCGCGCGCGCGACCTGCCGCCCTTCTTCCAGCCGGCGCGCGTCTTCCTCGTCTTCGCGCGCGGTGCTCAGCGGATCGCGCAAACTGTCCGGCGACCACGCGGCCTTTTCCGTCTCTGCCTGTTCCACCAGCGGCAGCCGCCACACCTCGCCTTCGTCCTGCGACAGCGTGGTCTGCGGCTGGTACAGCGGGTTGTCGATGAAGGCAAGGTTCATCGCCGCGACGATGCCGCGCGCATTGCGTCGCGTCTGGTTGGTTCGCAGCGAAGCAGCACCCTGCGCCGTCAGCAGTTCCAGCGCCGCCTTGAACACGCGCGGCTCGGCACGGCGGAAGCGATAGATCGACTGCTTGGGATCGCCGACCACGAACATGCTGGGCCGCTGCGCATCGTCGCCGTAGGCGGCCAGCCACGATTGCACGATGTTCCATTGCAGCGGATTGGTGTCCTGGAATTCGTCGAGCAGCACATGGCGGTAGCGCGCATCGAGCCGGCTTTGCAGATAGGCCGCATGTTCGGTGTTGGCGAGCAGCCGCCATGCATGCCATTCGAGATCGGCGAAGTCGAACACGCGCTGCTCGGCCTTCACGGCTTGGTAGATGTCGAGATAGGCGGTACCGACCGTGAACAGCGCTTCGTTAAAGGCCAGCACCAATCCTTCGCAGCTGCGCTGCGCGAGCGTTCGGAGTTCCGCGCCCAATGCCTCGAACTCGGTCTGCAAGGCTTGCACGCCGTCTTCGCCGAGGGCATCGACGGCGGCCCTGGTCAGGTCCTTGGTCGTGCGGTTCTTGCGCGGCTTGCCGGCCGCATCGAAGAATTCGTTGGCGAGCAGGTTGAAGTTGTCGATGCTGGCGCCATCTGACAACGGCTTCTCGATCGCCGTCGCACGCTTCTGGTTTTCGCTGCTGCCCTGACCAAGCAGGGACGCCACGCGCAGCAGGCGCTGCTTCAATCCATCGTTTTCCCACACCGTCAGGCGCGCATCGCACTGCGCATCGTCGCCGCACAGTTCGCGCAATGCATCGAGCGGTGCGATGCCGGATTCAGCGGCAGCCCACCACTCGGCACGCTTATCGACGAAACTCGCGAGCAGTTCACGCACGCGGCCGTCGCCGACCTGCTGGTAAAGCGTCAGCAGCGCCTCGCGCACCTGCGCGTTTTCCTTGGCGTTCAACGATTGCATGAAACGTCCGTAGGCATCGGCCGCGAGTTCGCCGGTCGATTCAGCCAGGCCGTAGCCGTGCGGCACGCCGGATGCCAGTGGCGCGATCTGGATCAGGCGCAGGAACCAGCTGTGGAAGGTGTCGATCGACAGGCCCTGCGGGCTGCGCAGCACGCGGTCGTAAAGCGCACGCGCCTGCGGCAGCATGGCCGGCAGTTCATGTTCGGCAATGCCGCGTTCGCGCAGCAGCGTCGCCACCTGTTCATCAGAACCGAGCGCGAGTTCTTCCAGCAGTTGCAGCAGGCGTTCGTGCATTTCCTGCGCCGCCTTGCGCGTGAAGGTGATCGCCAGTACCTGTGGCGGCTCGGTGCCGGCCAGCAGCAGGCGCAGGATGCGCGCCACCAGCAGCCAGGTCTTGCCGCTGCCGGCGCAGGCTTCCACCACCACCGAGCGCGTCGGGTCGCAGGCGGCGGCGACGAAGCGCGCGGCGTCCGCCGGCGCGTCGTTGATTTCGTAGGCGCGCGGTGCTTGCTGCATGTCAGGATGCGCCGCCATCACCACGCTCCCTTGCGGCACAGGCCGCGCACATCGCAATACTGGCAGACCGATTCCGGCCCGCTGGCCGGCAGCGGTGCGCCACGGTCTATGGCCTGCATGCCGGCCGCGATGCGCTGTTCTAGCGCGCGCTGCCAGTCGTCGAAGTCCTGCGCCGCGACTTCGGCGATGCGGTTCTTGCTCTGCTCCAGCGGCACGTAGGCGGCACCTGCCAGTGGCATCGGCGACAACAGTCCGTAGAACGGCAACTGTTGATCTTCGCCCTTGTCGAGCCGTTTCTTCAATGTCTCGGCAGAAGTGCTCTTGTAGTCGAGCACCACCTGCGCGCCGTTTGCATCGGCATCGATGCGGTCGATACGGCCGTGCAGCACGATCTCACCATCGTCCCAGTGCAATACTTTCTGCGCCTGCTCTTCGCCGAGCATGAACTGCCAGCCCTGCGCCTCGCGCTCGGCCACCCATTCCAGATAGGCCGGCATGTTCTTCTGCCAGCGCGCCTGGAAACCAAGCGCGGCGGCGCTGCGCCTGAGCTCCTCGCCGAACACGCGATCGGAAATTTCCTGCAGCAGCGCGGCGCGCTCGTCGCCTGTCACCGGATGTTCGCGCAGCGTTTCATGGAACAGCGCAAGGATGCGATGCAGCCAGTCGCCGTAGTCGCGCTTCTCCGGCAGCTCCGACAATTCGTCGAGGCCGGACAGGCCGAGCATGCGGGTGGCGAAGAATTGATAGGGACAGGCGACCAGGCTGTTGTAGCCGCTGGCCGAGAGTTTCTGCGGCCGCAGCGGCGCGGCCGACGGTGCCGGCATAAAAGCGGGCATCGCCGTCAGGCGGCGGCACGGCAAGTCGAAGGACGCCTTCGCCAGCGGCGGCAGGCCGGCCTGCGCCAGCGCCAGTTCCAGCCGCTGCAGCCACGGACTCGGCAGATTGGGTTCGCCATTCTTATGCGTCTGCCACGACATGACCACGCGTGCGTTCGACGACAGCAGTTCGACCACGTCGCGCAGTTGCTGGCGCTGCCGGCTCTCGCGCGTCGCCAGTCCGAGCTCCGCGCGCACCACGTTGGCGAAGAACAATGTCTCGACCGGGCGCGACGGCAGATGTTCGGCATCGGCACCGACCACCAGCACGGCGTCGAAGCTGCGCAGGCGCGCGCCGTTGAGCGGCAGCATGACCACGCGCCGGTCGCGCCACGGCTGCACGAAGGCGGTGGCTTCGATCTGCAGATTGAGGAAGGCGCGCCATTCGGCGAACGAGAATTCCTGATCGATATGCGCGCAATCGCGTTCGATGGCGTCGAACAGTTCCAGAATCTGGCCGCCGGCTTCGTCGTTCTGCAGGGCCGCGTCCATGTCGAGCGCATCGAAGGTCCGGCGCGTTGCCGCCAGCCATTCGCACAGGCGGCGGCGTCCGACATGCTGCTGTGCCTGTTCCCTGAGACGCAGCAACAATTGCTGCGCATCCGGCACGCGTTCGCAGGCGGCGACAGCCGCATCCCAACCGCCCGGCACGTTGCCGCGCCGCAGCGCGGTTTCGATGCGCATCAGGTGGTCGGCCTTGTCGGCTTCGCCGGCGAAGACAAAGGGCGATTTGAGGAAGTCGAGCAGACCGACCGTCTCCGCCTGCGCCGCCACCAGCTCGGTCCAGGCGGCTACCGCGGCAGCGGCACGCGTGGTCGAGAGCTTCCAGCCGGTCTCGTCGGCCACATGAATCTGCGCGCGTTCGAGCAGCGCGCGGATACGCCGTGCCACCACGCGATCCTGCGCGACGATGGCGATGCTCTGCATGCCGGCCTGCAACCAGTCGAGTATGGATTGTGCGCCGCCCTGCGCCTCGGCTTCGAGGTTGTCGGCGCCGAACAGCATGAGGCCGGGCGGCGTCTGCAACGGTGTCGCCTCGTTGCGATCCTGTTCGTCGCCAACATCCGCCACTTCCTGCCATGCGTGGCGATAGATGGGCGCGATGGCGTCGGCGCGCCAGTCGAGCGTCATCACCGTGACCGGCTGCCGCTGCGACCATGTGTCGAGGAACACCTGTTCCATCGCGTCGGGCGCGACCGGGCTGATCCAGAACAGCGGCTGCTGCGCCTCGCGCGCGAGTTCCTGCATGCGCGCAAAGCGCAGCGCCAGCGCATCGTTGCCGTCGAGCTGGCTTTTCCAGATGGTCCATACCAGCTGCGTCTCGTCCGACAGCAGGTGGCGCGCGGCCGGCGACAGGCGTTCGAGCGCGGCCTGCCAACGCGCATCGGCAGCATCGGCGGCGCCCTCATTGTCCGCTCCAAGCAGCGGCAGGAAGGCCTGCGTCAATTCGTCGGCCAGCGTCAGCAGCGTTTCGGCCAGGGGCAGCAGATCGGTATTGCGACGCGCGGTAAACAGTTTCTTGAGCCAGCCGTGCTGGCGCAGCGATGCGTACAGCGTCATCAGCCGTTCGCTCGATGCGGTAGCGGACTGGCCGCTGCGCGGCGGCAGCATGCCGATGCTGGCCGACAGCGTCATGATGGTCGGCGGCACGAAGGCGCGGCCGACCGCACGCGCCAGCGCCTGCCGCAGCAGCTGCAGATGCTCGAAGGTGGAGACCATCGCGCGCACGCCGGACAGGTCGGCCACCGTGGCCGCGTCGCGCCAGCCGGGCAGCGCGCGCGCAAGCAGGTGGCGCGCCGCTTCGTCCCAGAAGGCGGCGGAAGGCGAAAGGCGGATGGTGTCGGGCATCGGGATGAAAGGACTCACTCGGCGCTGTGCGGCGGAAAAAACGGAACAAAATCAATGCATTCGGCAGTGTCGCCGACGATCGCCGGCACGTGGCGGCGCAGGCGATCCGGGCATTCTATGTGATGTGCCGCACACGGCTGCCGAAATTTTATAGGCAACACCACACTTTGCCGGAAATTGGGTTATGATTTGCGCAGACCCCGCCTGACTCTTCTTGTTATCTCCCAAAATACTTGAACTAAATTGCATTGTCTCCATCTGTGCCTGGTAACAGGAGGCGTGCAGACAAGATCGATCTGACACGACAGATCATTCAAGGCGCCATTTATTCCCTTTCTCCTCACACCGAGGCAAACATGAGCGAAAACATCAAACACATCAGCGATTCGTCCTTTGAAACCGACGTTCTGAAATCCGATCTGCCCGTCCTGGTGGACTTCTGGGCCGAATGGTGCGGTCCGTGCAAAATGATTGCACCGATCCTGGAAGAAGTGTCGAAGGACTACGCCGGCAAGATCCAGATTGCCAAGATGGATGTGGATGCCAACCAGGCCATTCCTGCCAAGTTCGGCATTCGCGGCATCCCGACGCTGATCCTGTTCAAGAACGGCGCACCTGCCGCGCAGAAAGTCGGCGCACTGGCCAAGGGCCAGCTGGTCGCGTTCATCGACAGCAATATCTGATACACAATGGCGGCGGTGCGCCCGCATCGCCGCCCGTAACGACAATACCGATTCAGAGACAAGCAGTACTCACTCACCGCAGTTCCCTCCCCCACCTTTTACTTTCCCGTCCGGGACACACGCACGACTATGCATTTATCCGAATTAAAGGCCCTTCACGTCTCCGCCCTGCTGGACATGGCCATCAGCCTCGACATCGACAACGCTGCCCGCCTGCGCAAGCAGGAGCTGATGTTCGCGATTCTCAAAAAACGCGCCAAGGCCGGCGAACAGATTTTCGGCGACGGCGCGCTCGAGGTGCTGCCGGACGGCTTCGGCTTCCTGCGCTCGCCCGATGCGAGCTACATGGCCTCGACCGACGATATCTACATCTCGCCGTCGCAGATCCGTCGCTTCAATCTGCACACGGGCGATTCGATCGAAGGCGAAGTGCGTACCCCCAAGGACGGCGAGCGCTACTTTGCGCTGGTCAAGGTCGACAAGGTCAACGGCGAACCGCCGGAAGCGTCCAAGCACCGCATCCTGTTCGAAAACCTGACCCCGCTGCACCCGAACAAGCTGCTGCACCTCGAACGCGAGATGCGCGGCGAGGAGAACATCACCGGCCGCATCATCGACCTGATCGCACCGATCGGCAAGGGCCAGCGCGGCCTGCTGGTGGCACCGCCGAAATCCGGTAAAACGGTCATGCTGCAGCACATCGCGCATGCGATCACAACGAACCACCCCGACTCTGCACTGATCGTGCTGCTGATCGACGAACGTCCGGAAGAAGTGACGGAAATGCAGCGCTCGGTGCGCGGTGAAGTGGTCGCCTCGACCTTCGACGAACCGGCGACGCGCCACGTGCAGGTCGCCGAAATGGTGCTGGAAAAAGCCAAGCGCCTGGTCGAGATGAAGAAGGACGTCGTGATCCTGCTCGATTCGATCACGCGTCTGGCACGTGCATACAACACCGTGATCCCGGCATCGGGCAAGGTGCTGACCGGCGGTGTCGATGCGAATGCACTGCAGCGTCCGAAGCGCTTCTTCGGCGCCGCGCGTAACGTGGAAGAAGGCGGCTCGCTGACCATCATCGCCACCGCGCTGATCGAAACCGGCAGCCGCATGGACGACGTGATCTACGAAGAATTCAAGGGCACAGGCAACATGGAAGTGCACTTGGAGCGTCGCCTGGCCGAGAAACGCGTCTATCCGGCCATCAATCTGTCCAAGTCCGGCACGCGCCGCGAGGAACTGCTGATCAAGCCGGACCAGTTGCAGAAGATCTGGGTGCTGCGCAAGCTCATGTACGACATGGACGAGATCGAGGCAATGGAATTCATCCTCGACAAGATGAAGGCGACCAAGAACAACGCCGAATTCTTCGACATGATGCGCCGCGGCAGTTCGTGATCCGCTTCGCAAGACAGCAAAAAGCCCGGTTCGACCGGGCTTTTTTCATGCGGGCATGACGCGGATACAACGTTCCGCCAGTGCCACGGCCCCCGAAACGGCCGAAAACCGTGGCCGAAATCTGCAGATGCATGGCGCAAGCTGCTGATTTCATTGTATAATCTACGGCTATTTCCAACCGGGCAAGTGATCGACAATCGGGTCAAGAAGCAGTGCGACCGACGAAGTGGCGATTGGCTACTCATTCATATCAGAGGCAAGCATGAAAGAAGGCATTCACCCAGATTATCGCGAAGTCGTGTTCCAGGACATGTCCAACGACTTCAAATTCATCACCCGTTCGACCATTCAAACGCGTGAAACCATCGAATTCGAAGGCAAGCAGTATCCGCTGATCAAGCTCGAGGTGACCTCGGAGTCGCATCCGTTCTACACCGGCAAGCACAAGATCGTCGATACCGCCGGTCGCGTCGACAAGTTCCGCAAGAAGTTCGGTTCGGTCGGTTCCAAGACGCAAGTGGCCGAGTAATAAGTGGTCGAGTAATTCGGCGCTTCGCCCACAGAAAAGGCAGCCTTGGCTGCCTTTTCTGCTATCTGCGCCGGCTTTTCCTGCCGATGCATTTACCTTTTATTACAGATGCGCCGGTCCCCGCCACTGCGCGATACCGAACTTTTGCGGCACAATAGCGCCGAACAATAACAACAGCAGCCTCCCTTCATGAAGCCAGTCCGACTTCCCGCCTCCGCCACCAAAGCTCTGCCGCGCTGGGGATTGTTCGCGCTATGCCTGCTGTACATCCTGCCGGGTCTAGTCGGGCGTGACCCATGGAAGCCGGACGATGCCTCGGGCTTCGGCATCATGTGGACCATGGCGCACGGCGGACTGTCCGACTGGCTCGCGCCGCACATCGTCGGCCTGCCGATGCCGGGCGAAGGACCGCTGGCCTACTGGATCGGCGCACTCTGCATCGTGCTGTTCGGCTGGCTGTTCGGCGATCCGATGGCGGCGCGCATCGCGCCGATCGGCTTCTTCCTGCTTGGTTCCGCCGCGGTCTGGTACACCACCTACCTGCTCGGCCGGCGGCAGGAGGCGCAGCCGCTGAAGCTCGCCTTTGGCGGCCAGCCCGAACCACGCGACTTCGGCCGCATGCTGGCCGACGGCGCGCTCCTCATCTATCTCGGCTCCCTCGGCCTGCTTGTGCATGCGCATGCCACCACGGCCGAAGCGCTGCAGATCTCCCTGATCGCCTGCGCGCTCTACAGCGCCACGCGCCTGTTCGAATCGCGTTCGATACGCAGCACCATCGTCTTCGGCCTCGTGCTCGGCCTGCTGGCGCTCACGCGCGGCTGGGTCGTGCCGCTGGCGCTGCTGATCGGCGTCATGGGACTGGCGTCGGTGCGCGAACGCGTGCTGCTGGTGCGCCTGTTCCTGGTGTCGCTGCCGGTGGCTGCGGCATTGCCGGCACTGTGGCTGTTCGCCTGCAACGCGGTGCAGCCCTTCGGCGGTTCTCCGGGCCATGCATGGATGGCGTGGAACTATGAACAGTTCGGCTGGCCCTCGCTGCCGACCGCGCAGTATTTCTTCAAGAATGCGATCTGGTTCGCATGGCCGGCCTGGCCGTTCGCGATCTGGGCCGTCTATGCGTGGCGGCGTCAGCGCGAAACGCTGCACATCACGCTGCCGCTGAGTTTCTTTGGCGCCCTGTTCATCATCGCCCTGCTCAACCCGTCGGGCGAGGAAGCGATCCTGCTGCCGCTGCTGCCGATGCTCGCGATCCTCGCCGCCTTCGGCCTGCCGACCATGAAGCGCGGCGCGATCAATGCCGTCGACTGGTTCTCGGTCATGATGCTCTCGACCTGCGCGGTGCTGATCTGGCTCGGCTGGATCGCCAAGCAGACCGGCTGGCCGGCGCAGATCGCCAAGAACGCCTTCAAGATCGCACCCGGCTTCAAACCCGAGTTCGGGCTGCTGACTTTCCTGTTTGCCGTTGCCGCCACCGCCGGCTGGGTCTGGATCGTGCACTGGCGCATCTCGCGCCGTCCGACCGTACTGTGGCGCGCCGTGGTGCTGTCCTCGGGCGGCATCATCCTGTGCTGGCTGCTGCTGATGACGCTGTGGCTGCCTTGGGGTAACTACATCAAGAGCTACGCGATCGTGGCACGTCAGGCCGACAAGATCCTGCCGGAGGACAATCATTGCGTGGCGACCAATGTCGGTGCCGCGCAACGTGCATCGTTCGCCTACTTCGGCAAGCTGCAGTTCGCGCACGAGGGCGAACGCGGTTGCGCCTACTACCTGCTGCAGGACAATCATCGCGGCAACGACACGGAGCCGACCATGACCCGCAACGGCAGCCAATGGAAGCTGCTGTGGCAGGGACGCCGCCCGGCCGACCGCACCGAGCGCTTCCGCCTCTACGAACGCGTGACGCGGGCGCCGCAGAAATAAGCCTCGCAGGACGCGCTGGTTCGCACGGTCTGGCGCACAGCTTGCTCAAACACAGCGTTTCCCGCATAATGTGCGGCTTGCCCGGGTGGTGAAATTGGTAGACGCAGCGGACTCAAAATCCGCCGCCGCAAGGCGTGCCGGTTCGATTCCGGCCCCGGGCACCACGAAAAAATCAATAGACGTCCACGGACGTCTATTTTTTTGTCCAAACCTGGGCGTTTCGCGACTTCGGTCTCCCGAGATCGACCGGCCTTTACGCTCCCGTCCATTAAGCAACGTGGTCAAAAAACTCCACGTGCCTTGGGATATGGCATAACGAGCATAGCGCGCAAAAAGCTCGTAAAGCAGCACATGGCAGAAAAAATTGAGATGATGCGATATTGAAGCGGCTTTTGAATTCGCTCACGGGGCATCCAGTCAATCAGGATTCTTTCCCAGTCTCACCAATCTCTCTTACATGTACTTGCTCATCATTGAAGACAATCCCGATATTGTCGCCAATCTTTACAGCTTCCTGGAAACGCAGGGATTTGTGCTTGACGTTGCGTATAGCGGCATAGCGGGCCTGGAGCGCGCGAGTATCGCTCATTACGATGCCATTATTCTGGATCTGGAATTGCCGGGCCTGGACGGCGTGGAGGTCTGCCGCCAGTTGCGCAAAGAAGCGCGCAAGGCAACCCCGGTGCTCATGCTGACCGCACGCGATACCGTCATGGACAAGTTGGTCGGATTCGAAGTCGGTGCCGACGACTACCTGGTCAAACCCTTCTCGCTGATCGAACTCGAAGCAAGGCTGCGCGCATTGATTCGACGGGCACGCAATGAAACAGTGGACCATATCCTGGAGTTCGGCGATTTGCGTTTTGACCTGAGCTGCGGTGTAGCCAGTCGTGCCGGGCGCACATTGAACCTGACACCGATCGGATTTCGCATACTTGAAACCTTGATGCGACATGCACCTGCCATCGTTTCCCGCGAAGTCATGATCCGCGAAATCTGGGGCGACGAACCTCCGGATAGCGATGCCATACGCACGCATATTCATGCGCTGCGTGCCGCCATGGACAAACCTTTCGTTCACCCCATGCTCGTGACTCTGCCGGGCAATGGTTACAAACTTGTCGATCATGCGTAACCAGACCTTGCGACGACGCATCACCACGGCTTTCGTCTTGATGGCGATTGTACTGTGCGGCTTCTTTTCGTTCGCAGCGTACATAGCCGTTGAAATATCGGAAGCGCAATTGATCGATCATCGGCTTGCCAAAGAGGCCAGCCGCTTGATCGATCAGCATCGTTACCACATCACGCCTGCCCCTGAAGAACGCAACTTTTTCGTCAATGAACAGATACCGGAGCCTTTCCGGGACCTCAGGGAAGGGTTGCACGAGGTAATTACGAACGGCAAAGAAATCACCGTTGTTATCCGCGAAGTCGATGGCAATCGCTATGCGGTTACAGACGACACCAGCGACTTCGAGATCACCGAGATTCTGATTTTCATGTCGCTTGCCGCTGGCTTTATCGCTAGCGTTCTGCTCGCCGTTATTCTGGGTGCGACCTTTTCCCGTCGAATCATGGCCCCCGTTACAGAACTTGCCGATGCAGTCTCCAAGGATGAAGAGCCATCCGCCCTCCCTTCGCAGGAGAAACAAGATGAAATCGGCATGCTGTCACGGGCTTTCGCAGCGCGCACGAAGCGGCTGCAAGAATTCCTGGCCGATGAAAAGTTATTCACAGGAGATGTCAGCCATGAACTGCGGACTCCGCTGACCATTATTCTCGGTGCAGCAGAATTGCTCGAGGCCAGATTGGCGAGTGAACAGGACAAGGAAGCCGCGGCCCGGATTCGACGCACCGCCAATGAGGCAACTGAACGCGTCAGTGCCTTGTTATTGCTGTCTCAATCGCCGCAATCCATCTCAACCCAGCCCTTGTCCATGCTGCATGTGGTCGAGCGCGAAATCGATCGCTATCGTCCACTGATAGAACACAAGAATGTAACGATCTGTCTTACCTGCAAACAGGATGCGTATATCCCGGCGCGAGCCGAACTGGCCGGCATTGCCATCGGCAATCTGATCCGCAACGCATGCCAATATACCGATCAAGGTCGCATTGAAATTCTGTTAACCGCTTGGCAATTGGTCATTGAAGACAGCGGCCCCGGCATTCCCCATGCCGTACGCAACCGCCTCTTCGAGCGCTTTGTCCGTGGCGACAACCAACATGTCGGTTCCGGCCTTGGCCTGGCGATCGTCAAACGGGTGACAGACCATCTAGGCTGGCAAATTCGTTACGAGAACTCAACACTTGGCGGCAGCCGTTTTCTTCTCGATTTTCGAACTACGAAATAATTCCAAACGCCGAACAAAGCGGGACTGCGTCGTTTCCAACATCCGTTTTCATTAACGTCACGTTAACGGCGACATCGATAGCGTACGGGCTCCTTTCAGAGCGAGTCGTGCGATATGAAATCTCTTTCAGTTCCCAGAGCCGTATTCTCACGGTACTGGTCACGCAGTACCTTGCCTTCATGGCATCTCGTTGTTTCGGCAGAACTCCTGGCCTTGATCGCGAGTCTCTACTTCACACTGACTGCCAATCATCTATTCCTGAATTCCGCGCTGCAAGGCAGAGATTGGGGTGACCATAAAACATGGCTGCTAGCGATCGCACTCTTGCTCGCCATTACCGGCATCCATACCGCGCTTTTCCTGATCCTGTTTTCACGCCGCACCGCGAAGCCATTACTGATCACTCTCCTTGTCATTACGGCAGCAGCTTCGTACTACATGAATCGCTACACCGTATTCTTTAATGGTGAAATGATTCGGAACATTCTTCGAACTGATTTCAAGGAAGCATCAGAATTGCTCTCTCTGGATATGCTTTTACATATCCTTCTGTACGCTGGCGTTCCGATTGCGCTTCTATCGCGCATGCATATAGCCAAGCGTCGCTGGACGCGAACCTTGTGGATTCGACCGCTCTGTGTCATTGCGGCTGCTGTCGTAACCGTCGCGGCAGTTCTGCCTGTGTTCCAGGATTTCTCGGCAATGATGCGTAATCAAAAGGAAATGCGTTTCTTGATCATGCCCGGTGCCTACCTGACGTCCTTTACCCGCGTCCTCGCATCTGACGGCAAGCAGGCGGCAACCGGACGCATCTCCATTAGTGAAGATGCCAGGCTGGGCGCACTCTGGGCGCATCGTAGCAAGCCGATGCTTTTCGTTCTTGTCGTAGGAGAAACGACACGTGCAGCGAACTGGGGATTGAACGGATATGCGCGTCAGACGACGCCCCGACTCGCCAGCCTGGAGGGCATCATCAACTTTCCGTATGCGACGTCATGCGGAACAAACACCGAAGTATCGGTCCCATGCATGTTTTCGCCATTCGGACGTCACGACTATGACGAGGAAAAGATTCGTTCGCACGAATCCCTGCTTCATCTCATCCATCGCACTGGCATCTCGACAGTCTGGCGAGACAACCAGTCGGGATGCAAAGGCGTCTGCGACGGTCTCCCAATGACCCACATCGACACGAGCCAGAAATCTCCACTGTGCGACGGCGAAAGATGTCTGGACGATATTCTGACTGAAGGAATGGATACCGACATTCAGCGCGCACCGAACGGGAACGTCTTTGTCGTCCTCCATCAACTCGGCAACCATGGACCTGCTTATTACAAACGCTATCCGCCAGAGCTTCGCAGATTTGTTCCCACCTGCGATACGGCAGACCTAGGAAAATGCACGAAGGAGCAGATCGTCAATGCATACGACAATGGCGTACTTGGTACAGACCGCATGCTCGCCAGCACGATCGCCTATCTGAAGACACAGACGCATTACGACACTGCCATGTTGTACTTATCTGATCATGGAGAATCCCTGGGTGAGCACGGCATCTTTCTGCATGGTCTGCCCTACTCCATTGCTCCCAAAGAGCAAACCCAGATACCCATGGTGATGTGGATGTCTTCGGGTTTCTCTTCCAGCTTTGGCATCAACAGAGACTGTATTTCCCGCCGGGCAAACCAACCGATCTCGCAAGACCATCTTTTTCATTCCTTGCTGGGATTGCTTCGCATTGAATCAAAGCAGTACGACCCCGCATGGGATGCATTTAAAGGCTGTCGTGCATGAGGATTTTCTCCCGCTCCGTCACCTTCCAGATCCTCTCTCTCGCCATATCTGGATTATTCCTGGTGTGGTTATCGCGCGATGGGCGGCTGGATTTTTTTCTTGCGCGACTGTTTTTTGATTCATCGACAGCAAGCTTTCCTTTGCGAGACACGCCTTTGCTTTCCATCTATGGTCACACTTGGCTCAAGAATATGGTCAATGCCATCTGGCTTGCCAGCATCGGACTGGCCATGGCGAGTCTGCGCAATGTCAAGCTCCAGGCCTGGCGAGCGCCTCTTTGGCGATTCGTTCTCTTTGCTGGTAGCGCCGCCCTCCTGATCCAGCAACTCAAGGCGCATAGCGCACATGCATGTCCATGGTCGCTTGTCCAGTTCGGGGGCGATGCGACATGGTTCCCGCTCTTCGATACAACCGCCGTTGACGAGTCAGGCAACTGCTGGCCCGGCGGTCACGCATCTGCAGGGTATGTCTTGATCGCTGCATGGTTTGCCGCACGAGATCGATACACGGTGCTTGCAAGAGGAGCGCTGGCCGGCGGGCTGATCCTAGGATCGTTGATGGGCCTCATTCAAATGATGCGCGGCGCTCACTTCCTCACCCACAATCTCTGGACATTATGGCTCGTGTGGTCAACGTGCTTCGCATTGGATCTTCTTTACCGAATCGGCGCAATGCTTTTATCTGCCAGAAGCAAGACTACAGCGCATTCCGCCAGTTTGATCTGCTCGCGCCCTCCCCACCGATAGGCGGTGACCGCCATTACGGAGTCGTTACCGATGGACACCAGATCAAATCGGGAACGAAGTGCTCCACGCGTGAACAACCGAGCTGTGCCATCACCAACTCCAACTCGGTCCGTAATAGATGAAGCAGATGAGCTACGCCCGATATGCCGCCGACAGCCAGGGCATGAATCTGCGACGACCGATGAGGACGGCTTGAGCGCCAAGCGCTAACGCCTTGGCGATGTCCGTTCCCCAACGCACCCCGCTGTCGAGCCACACCGGGGTACCCGGCTTGATCTGATCCACCATACTGCGTATCGCCGGCAGCATTTCCATGGGAGAAGGTGCGCAATCCTGCACCCTTCCGCCATGGTTGGAGACGATCAATCCATCGGCACCACAGCTGAGCGCCTCGCGCGCTTGCGAAGCAGAAAGAATCCCCTTGACCAACAATGGCAGACGCGTTTGTGCACGCAGCCAGCGCAACTCGTCCCACGTGGGCACCATATCGACAAGCGGCGTGCCAAGGACAATACCGCTCTGTCCGACACGAGCGGTATGCCGCATCTCCGGAAATTAAAAATCTCGCCTTATTCAAAAATAATCCCGTAACAAGAACGAGAAAGGCTGGGTCCATTTTTCAGGATTGATTTACAGCCCTGCCTCATCGGCGAAACGGAATACCACGCAGCAAGCGCGATCGACACCTCAATCCGTGCCCTTGGTTCTGATCAATACCTGCGCCCGGGTTGACGCCACGTTAACGCGACATTGGGCAATCTCATGGCATCAAGATAAGCATTGGATAGTCATGATGGAAACCGGCAAGCAACCGATCAGCGAATTCAAAAGCAAAGGCGGCATACAGCGCATCTTCAAGGCACTTCGCTATTCCCTTGATGGTTTTATGAGCGCCTGGCGTGGCGAACACGCCTTTCGGCAAGAACTGTTCGTGGTTTCCATCGCCAGCATTGCCGCATGCATGCTGCCCGTCACACCGCTCGAGAAAGTGTTGATGATCGGTGTTTTCTTTGCCGTACTTGTTGTTGAGCTAATCAATTCGGCGATCGAAGCTGTCGTTGACCGGATCTCTCTGGAGCGCAATCCATTATCAAAAAATGCCAAGGATTTTGGCAGTGCCGCCGTTCTCCTTACACTGCTAATGGCAGGACTAACCTGGTTGATCATTCTTTGGCCACACCTGGCTTCCAGCGGCCCCAGGTAAGCCGGATATCGCCGGCGGATTGCTGCGAATCACAATTTCGACAAGCTCCAAAGCCATTGGGCCTGCATTGCACGTTATTGAATCTGATTCGACGGAAAATCGACGCTCAAGCGATTAGTGTCGCCCCCACCACTTTCTGTCAGAAAGGCGAATGACGTAGGCCATGCCGACACCAGGCAGAATGCAAACGAGTGGTCTCTGGAGTACAAGTACTCGCCCTATGAAATACACGGGGGCACTCAATCGTCCGATTCGTCGCTTCCCCGTTCCGCCGTCTTCAGCACCTTCCTGATCGTCCCCTGCGCAAACCCGCGCTGCAGCAGAAAGCGCATCTGCCTGGCACGTTCCGCCGCGTCGGCTGGCGGGCGGCCGAATTTTCGTTGCCAGACCTCCGTTGCGCGCGCGACTTCGTCTGCGAGGTCGCCATTCGCCTCGCCAAGGGACGAAGTGTCGATGCCGTGGCTCTTGAGTTCCGACAGGATACGGCTATTACCGAAGCGCGCGGCGCGGCGCCGGATCAGGGATTCGGAAAAGCGTTCTTCGGAGAGGAAGCGCCCTGCTTCGAGCGTATCGAGCAGGGCATCGACATCGTCGCCTTCCTGTGCGTGGCGGGCGAGCTTGCGCGCCAGTTCCTGGCGGCTGTGTTCGCGCATCGATAAATAGCGAAGCGCCCGCGCCTTCAGGCTCATGTGTGGTTTTGCCATGGGCCGGTCAGCGCGGGCGCTTGCAGGGAGAATTCGAATTCAAGCGGATGTGGAAAAAGCCGGTCAGGCTTCTTTCACTTCCTTCGCTTCCTTGGCAGCCTTCTTGCCGGCGGCCGGATCATCCGACTTGAACGGCGGCAATGCCGGCACGCCGAGGGCAGCACGCACCTTGTTCTCGATCTCGTGCGCCAGTTCCGGACGTTCCTTCAGGTAGTTGCGCGCATTGTCCTTGCCCTGGCCGATGCGTTCGCCGTTGTAGCTGTACCAGGCGCCGGATTTCTCGATGACCTTGTTGTCGGCGCCAAGGTCGAGGATTTCGCCTTCGCGCGAGGTGCCTTCTCCATACAGGATGTCGAAGTGGGCTTCCTTGAACGGCGGCGCGATCTTGTTCTTGACGACCTTGATGCGGGTTTCGTTGCCGATGACTTCGTCGCCCGACTTGATGGAGCCGGTGCGGCGGATGTCCAGACGCACCGACGAATAGAACTTGAGCGCGTTGCCGCCGGTGGTGGTTTCCGGGTTGCCGAACATGACGCCGATCTTCATGCGGATCTGGTTGATGAAGATGACCAGCGTGTTGGTGCGGTTGATGCTGCCGGTCAGCTTGCGCAGCGCCTGCGACATCAGGCGCGCCTGCAGGCCGGGCAGCGAATCGCCCATGTCGCCTTCGATCTCGGCCTTGGGCGTCAGTGCCGCCACCGAGTCGATGACGATCAGATCGACGCCGCCAGAGCGCACCAGCGCGTCGCAGATTTCGAGCGCCTGCTCGCCGGTATCCGGCTGCGAGACCAGCAGTTGCGACATGTCGATGCCGAGCTTTTGCGCATAGACGGCATCGAGCGCGTGCTCGGCGTCGATGAAGGCGCAGGTGCCGCCGAGCTTCTGCATTTCGGCGATGGTCTGCAGCGTCAGCGTGGTCTTGCCCGAGGACTCCGGTCCGTAGATTTCGACTACGCGGCCACGCGGCAGGCCGCCGACGCCAAGCGCGATGTCCAGACCCAGCGAGCCGGTCGAGACGACCTGGACTTCTTCCACCACGGCGCCGTCTTCCATGCGCATGATCGAGCCCTTGCCGAACTGCTTTTCGATCTGGGCCAGGGCGGCGGCCAGCGCCTTGCTCTTGTCTGAGGCTGCTACGTTTTTCTTGTCGTCCATGAAATTCTTTCGGCGAGAGGTAAAGAGACCAGGGGAAACCGGACATGCCGGACCGGAAACGGTACTGTATAAAAAAACAGTGTATTGTGCAAGTGGCGTTTTTCGTTTGCGCGACGATTGTGCGGAATTATCGCGAAAATCGGCGGAAATCGCACGGAAAGCTGCGCGCGGACAAGCGGATTTCCGGAGCCTTCCGTTAAGATCGACGCTCGATGCCCCATCCACCTGCCCATGCCCGCCTTGCCCGATCTGTTTGCCCTTGCCTATAAGAAGGAACGTGCCATGGCGCGCAAACGCATGGCAGGCAATGACTTGTCGGAAGAACAAGCACTCTTGGAAGTACTGATGCAGAGTGCCGGCGACCGGCCGCTGGCCGCATTGCTGGAGACAAGAAGGCAGGAGAACCGGCGACAGCACGAACGCATTGCAATGCGGCGTCAGGCACAGGCCGCCAGGCTTGCCGCACGCCGGGCCACGACAGCACCGGCCGATGCCTGGCTCGCATGGTTCGACGGCTCTGCGCGTCCCAATCCGGGGCGCATGGGCATGGGCGCAATATTGCAGGCGCCGGACGGAAGAACCATCCAACTCGGCGTGACCGGCGGTCATGGCGACAGTAGCCAGGCCGAATACCTGGCACTGCATGCGGTACTGGATGCGGCCGTGCAGCACGGCGTGTCGCGTCTGGTCGTGCATGGCGACAGCCGGGTCGTGATCGACGATGTGCTGGCAGCCAACGGCCGTACCGCGGCCGCGCTGTCTGCCAGTCGCCAGCATGCGTTGCAGTTGATGGCGCGCATCGGATCGGTGACGCTGACCTGGATACCTCGTCATCGCAATGTAGCGGCAGACCGGCTGTCGCAGCACGCGAGCAGACATTCCGGCACGCAATCCGCGCCACGCCTGCCATGACATGCCGCCTTGCTGGACCCGGCGAAACCCAATAGACTACAAGCCGATTCTCAGCTTTCCCTCTCTCTATGCGTATTCTGCTTGCCGAAGACGACAGCGTTCTGGCCGATGGCCTGACTCGCTCCCTGCGCCAGTCCGGCTATGCGACCGATTGCGTCAAGAACGGCCTGGAAGCCGACTCGGTGCTGTCCACCCAGGATTTCGACCTGCTGATCCTCGATCTCGGCTTGCCCAAGATGTCGGGGCTCGAGGTGCTGCAACGCCTGCGCGCGCGCAACTCGCACCTGCCGGTACTGATCCTGACCGCCGCCGATTCGGTCGAGCAGCGCGTCCGGGGACTCGATCTCGGCGCCGACGATTTCATGGCCAAGCCGTTTGCCCTGTCCGAACTCGAGGCGCGCGTGCGCGCCCTGACGCGGCGCGGTGCCGGCGGCGGACCGACCGTCATCAAGCACGGCCCGCTGTCCTACGACCAGGTCGGCCGCATCGCCTACATCAACGATCAGATGCTGGACCTGTCGGCACGCGAACTCGGACTGCTCGAAGTGCTGCTGCAGCGCAGCGGCCGCCTGGTCTCCAAGGAACAGCTGGTTGACCACCTGTGCGAATGGAGCGAGGAAGTCAGCAACAACGCCATCGAGGTCTATGTGCATCGCCTGCGCAAGAAGATCGAGGTCGGCGGCCTGCGCATCGCGACCGTGCGCGGTCTCGGCTACTGCCTCGAAAAATTTCCCGAATCCGCCCCACCCACCTCGACGGCCGCCTGACGCCGCCGCATGCCGGACACGCATCGGAAACCCATGATGGTCCGCCCTGCCTCCTCCGCAGCAGGCAGCGCCGCCGAACCCGGCGAAACGCATCGCTCGCTGTTCGGCGGCATTCTCGACTGGATGCTGGTGCCGCTGCTGCTGCTGTGGCCGCTCAGCATTGCCGTCACCTACGTGGTGGCGAAATCGATCGCCAACGAACCGTTCGATCGCGCGCTCGAAGACAAGCTCAACGTCATCGCGCAACAGGTCAAGCAGCAGGACGACCGCGTGACCACACGTCTCAACGGACCGGCGCGCGACATCCTGCATGCCGACAACATCGACAACCTGTACTACCAGATCCTCGATGCGAACGGCGCGCTGGTCGAGGGTGAAGCCGAACTGCCCGCGCCGAAAGGCGACGACACGCCGGCGCCGTGGGCCGTGCAGTTCCGCTACGACTTCGTGCGCAACGTGGAAGTGCGCATCGCCTATGTCTATATCGACCTGTTCAAGACCCGGCCGGAAACCCAGTTCAACAGCGACACCAAGCTGGCGCTGGTGCAGCTGGGCGAAACGCTGGACAAGCGTTCTCAGCTCGCCAACCAGATCATCAAGGGCGTGATCGTGCCGCAGTTCATCATCTTGCCGATCGCGCTGATCCTGGTCTGGTTCGCGCTCTCGCGCGGCCTGCAGCCGCTGGCGGAACTGCAGCAGCGCATCAACGAACGGCGCTCGGACGATCTGAGCCCCATCGATTCGGGCCACGTCCCCGAGGAAATCCTGCCGCTGGTCGGCTCGCTCAACGACATGCTGGACCGGCTGTCGCACAATATCCGCACGCAGAAACGCTTCATTGCCGATGCCGCGCACCAGATGAAGACGCCGCTGGCCGGCATGCGCATGCAGTCCGAACTTGCGTTGCGCCAGCAGGAGCAGGAAGAAATCCACAAGTCGCTCGAACAACTGGCCAAGAGTTCGAGTTCGGCCACGCGGCTGGTCAACCAGCTGCTGGCACTGGCGCGCGCCGAAAACCCGCAGCAGGAAACCGTCACCATGCAGCGCATCGATCTCGGCGAGCTGGCGCGTGAAACCGTGCAGGACTGGATTCCGATGTCGTTCAATCACCGCATCGACCTCGGCTTCGAATCGCCCGAGCAGGCGGTCTTCGTGCAGGGCGATCGCGTCATGCTGCGCGAACTGCTCAACAACCTGATCGACAATGCGCTCAACTACACGCCGGCCGGCGGCCATGCCACTGTGCGCGTGTGCATGGATGCCATCCGGCAGCGCGCCATGCTCGAGGTGGAGGACACCGGCCCCGGCATCGCGGCCAACGAGCATGTGCATATCTTCGATCGCTTCTATCGCATCCTGGGCTCGAATGTCGAAGGCAGCGGGCTCGGGCTGGCGATCGTGCGCGAGATCGCGCAACAGCATGCGGCCGAGATCGAGATTCTCGACAATCCGCATTGCGTCGGCCACAAACTGCCGGGCTGCCTGATGCGCATCAGCCTCTCCCTGGCGAACGACAACCACGAGACAGAACAGGACGAGGCATGACGCCGGAAAACATCGAGACCGCAACACGCACGCAGCGCTACTGGCGGCGCACGCGACGCATGACCGTGGGACTGCTGCTGGTGTGGTTCGTGGTGACCTTCCTGTCGATCTTCTTTGCGCGCCCGCTGGCCGACTACACGCTGTTCGGCTGGCCGGTCTCGTTCTTCATGGCGGCGCAGGGCAGCACGCTGCTGTACGTCGCCATCGTCGCCTTCTATGCATGGCGCATGCGCCGGCTCGACCGCGCGCATCGGGAAGACGACGCATGACGGGCCGCAGCTTCTTCCGGCGCCTGCTGCGGTACTACACGCTTTACACGATCGGCTTCATCGTGTTCCTGTTTGCGGTCACGGTGCTCGAACACGAGGGTTTCCCGCGCAACTGGATCGGCTACGTCTTCATGTTCTCGACCATCGTGGTGTATGCCGCCATCGGCATCATCAGCCGCACTTCCAACATGCAGGAATATTATGTGGCGGGCCGCCGCGTGCCATCCTTCTTCAATGGCATGGCGACCGCCGCCGACTGGATTTCGGCGGCCAGCTTCATCAGCCTGGCCGGCGGCCTCTATCTGTGGGGATTCGACGGACTGGCCTACATCATGGGCTGGACCGGCGGCTTCGTGCTGGTGGCGCTGCTGATCGCGCCCTATTTGCGCAAGTTCGGGCAATACACGATCCCCGACTATCTGGCTTCGCGCTACACCGGGCCGTACAGCGACAACGTGGTGCGCATCGTCGCCGTGGTCGCCACCATCATCGTCTCGTTCACCTACGTGGTCGCGCAGATCTATGGCGTCGGCCTGATCACCTCGCGCTTCACGGGCGTCGATTTCTCGGTCGGCATCTTTCTCGGACTGGCATCCATCCTGGTCTGCTCCTTCCTGGGGGGCATGCGTGCGGTGACCTGGACCCAGGTCGCGCAATACATCATCCTGATCATCGCCTTCATGATTCCGGTGGTGTGGCTGTCGATCAAGCACACCAACATTCCGGTACCGCCACTGGCCTACGGCTCGGCCGTGGAAAAACTCGGCGAGCGCGAAAAAGTGCTGATCGACGACGACAAAGAAAAGGAAGTACGCGCCATTTACACGCAGCGTGCCGCCGATCTCGAGGAACGGCTGGCGACGCTCCCCGACTCATGGGAATTCGGCCGCGCCGAGATTCAGCACAACCTCGACGCGCTCAAGGCCGGCAATGCCGACCTGCAGGAAATCCGCCAGACCAGCCGCGAGCTGGCCGCCTATCCGAAGGACCCGGACGACGCCGAACGGCAGTGGATCGCCAAGCGCGCCAGCTATCTGGAAAAGGCCAAGCCGCCGCAAAGACATACCGAACCGTTCCCCGGCGATGCCGAACAGTCGAACATCAAGCGCAACAATTTCCTCGCGCTGGTGTTCTGCCTGATGCTGGGCACCGCCGCCCTGCCGCACGTACTGGTGCGCTTTCACACCACGCCCAGCGTAGGCGAGGCGCGCACCTCGGTATTCTGGACGCTGTTCTTCATCATGGCGCTCTACATCACGATCCCGGCGCTGGCGGTACTGGTCAAGTACGACATCTATACCGCGCTGGTCGGCACCGACTTCTCCAAGCTGCCGGAATGGGTCTCGTACTGGGCCGGCATCGACAAGCTGCATCCGCTGGTCAATATCGAGGACATCAACCGCGACGGCATCGTACAGCTGGCGGAGATCGCGATGGACGTCGATATGGTGGTGCTCGCCACGCCCGAGATCGCCGGCCTGCCCTATGTGATCTCCGGCCTGATCGCCGCCGGCGGATTGGCGGCCGCGCTGTCGACCGCCGACGGCCTGCTGCTGACGATCTCCAATGCCCTCTCGCACGACGTCTATTACAAGACGCTGGACCCGCATGCAACCACGCAGAAACGCGTGACGGTTTCCAAGTTGCTGTTGCTGATGGTGGCGCTGGTAGCCGCCTATGTCGCTTCGCTCAAACCTGGTGATATCCTCTCTCTCGTGGGTGCCGCATTTTCGCTGGCGGCTTCGGCGCTGTTCCCGGCGCTGGCGCTTGGCGCATTCTGGAAGCGCGCCAATCAGCAGGGAGCGATCGCCGGCATGCTGGTCGGATTTGCAGTGTGTGCGTATTACATGCTGCTCACGCATCCGGCGCTCGGCGGTTCGGCGGCGGGCCAGTGGTTTCACATCGCGCCGATCTCGGCCGGCATCTTCGGCGTACCGGCCGGGGCGCTGGCGATTGTCGTGGTCAGCCTGCTGACGCCGCCACCGGACCGCCGGACCGACGACATGCTGACGCACATACGCACCCCGTGAAGGAAAGCAGCATCTGGCATGTTTCTTGATTAAGGCCATGCATCATCTCCGCATAACAACAAGACAGACGACCCATGCCAAAATTCTTCAACGAGATGTACTGCAACGACACGGGCGAGGTGCGCGACCATTACCGTGAGTTCGAACGATGGATGTCCACGCAGTCGAGCAAGACCGTCGCCCGCAAGCGTGCCGAAGCCGACCTGATCTTCCGCCGCGTCGGCATCACCTTCGCCGTCTATGGCAACGAGGCCGGCACCGAACGCGTGATCCCGTTCGACATCATCCCGCGCATGATCACCGCCAAGGAGTGGGCGCATATGCGCGCCGGCATCGAGCAGCGCGTGCGCACGCTCAACATGTTCATCCACGACATCTATCACGAGCAGCACATCGTCAAGGCCGGCATCGTGCCGCCCGAGCAGATCTTCCGCAACGCGCAATACCGGCCCGAAATGCAGGACATCTCGGTCGCCTCCGATATCTATGCGCACATCGCCGGCGTCGATATCGTGCGCGCTGGCGAGGGCGAGTTCTACGTGCTGGAAGACAATCTGCGCGTGCCGTCCGGCGTGTCGTACATGCTGGAAGACCGCAAGATGATGATGCGGCTGTTTCCCGATCTGTTCGCGCGCTATCCGGTGGCGCCGGTCGCGCACTACCCGGACATGCTGCTCGACAACCTGCGCTCGGTGGCGCCGGTCGGCGTCGATGATCCGACCGTGGTGGTCATGACGCCCGGCATGTACAACTCGGCCTACTTCGAGCATGCCTTCCTGGCGCAGCAAATGGGCGTGGAACTGGTCGAGGGGCAGGATCTGTTCGTCAACGATAACGCCGTCTATATGCGCACCACGCGCGGTCCGCGCCGCGTCGATGTCATCTATCGCCGCATCGACGACGACTATCTCGACCCGCTGGCCTTTCGTTCCGACTCCACGCTCGGCGTGCCCGGCCTGCTGTCGGTCTATCGCGCCGGCCGCGTCACGCTCGCCAACGCGATCGGCACCGGCGTGGCCGACGACAAGTCGATCTATCCGTTCGTGCCCGACATGATCCGCTTCTATCTGTCGGAAGAACCCATTCTCAACAACGTGCCGACCTTTCAGTGCCGCAAGCCAGACGAGCTGTCATACGTGCTCGCCAACCTGCCGCAACTGGTGGTCAAGGAAGTGCATGGCGCCGGCGGCTACGGCATGCTGGTCGGCCCTGCCTCCACCAAGGCCGAGATCGAGGCCTTCCGCGCCCGCATCCTCGCGCGGCCCGACGGCTACATCGCACAGCCGACGCTGGCGCTGTCGGCCTGTCCGACCTTCGTCGATGCCGGCATCGCGCCGCGTCACATCGACCTGCGGCCCTTCGTCCTGTCGGGCAAGACGATCTCGATGGTGCCGGGCGGCCTGACGCGCGTGGCGCTGCAGGAAGGCTCGCTGGTGGTGAACTCGTCGCAGGGCGGCGGCACCAAGGACACCTGGATACTGGAGAACTGAGATGCTGAGCCGCACCGCCGATCACCTGTTCTGGATGGCACGCTATACCGAGCGCGCCGAAAACACCGCGCGCATGCTCGACGTCAACGTGCAGACCGCACTGCTGCCGCAGTCGCCGCGCGCGGCCGAGGATGGCTGGCGCGCCACGCTCAGCATTTCCGAGCTGCAGGCCGAGTTCGACCAGAAGTATCCGAAATTCACGCCGCGCGACATGCTGCACTTCATGGTGGCCGACACCTCCAATCCATCGTCGATCGCTTCCTGCCTGCGCTTCGCGCGCGAGAATGCGCGTGCCGTGCGCGGCGCACTGACCACCGAGGTCTGGGAAACCCAGAACATCACCTGGCTCGAGATGCAGAACCAGCTCGGCGACAACATCCTGGAACAGGACCCGAGCCAGTTCTTCGAATGGGTCAAGTACCGCTCGCACCTGTCGCGCGGCGTGACCTTCGGCACCATGCTGCAGGACGAGGCGCTGCACTTCATCCGGCTCGGTACCTTCCTCGAACGCGCCGACAATACCGCGCGTATCCTGGACGTCAAGTTCCACGGCGCCGGCAAGCTGGATTCGGCCGCACGCCTCGGCCACGAGCATCACCACGACTATTACTACTGGGCCGCGATCCTGCGCTCGGTGTCGGCCTTCGAAATCTATCGCACCGTCTATCGCGATGCCATCACGCCGGCGCGCGTGGCCAGCCTGCTGATGCTGCGTGCCGACATGCCGCGCTCGCTGCTGGCCTGCCTCGACGAAGTGGTGCGCAATCTGCAGCGCGTCAGCGACAGCCCGTACAGCGACACCCTGCGCTTTGCCGGCAAGCTGCATGCCGAACTGCAGTTCGCGCGCATCGAGGACATTCTCGAGGAAGGCCTGCACGATTACCTGACCAGCTTCCTCGAACGCATCAATACCCTGGGCAACCGCGTCAGCCACGACTTCCTCGTGCCGCTGGCCGCGTGAAGAAAGAAATCCGGATGAGATTCGCCATCAGTCACGAAACGCTGTATCGCTATACGGCGCCGCTCAATTACACGATCCAGCAATTGCGCCTGACGCCGCGCCTCGAGGCGCATCAGAAGACCCTGTCCTGGCAGATCGACACCGCCGGCCAGCGCAATGCCTTCACCGACGCCTATGGCAACCAGTGCCACATGCTGACCATCACCGGCAATCACGATACCGTCAGGATCGCGGTCACCGGCGAAGTCGAACTTGCACCGCTGGAACGCGGTCGCCTCGTCGAGAAAGGCGCGCTGTCGCCGCTGGTGTTCACCATGCCGACGCGCCTGATCGAACAGACCGAAGCCATCCATGCCTTTGCCGGACAGCATCTGCGCGGGCGCGATTCGGCCGCCCTGCTGCAGCTCGCCGAAGCCATTTGCGGTGCGGTCACGTACCAAAGCGGTGCGACCGCCGTCACCAGCACCGCCAACGAGGCGTTGCAGCTGCAACGCGGCGTCTGCCAGGATCATGCGCATCTGTTCATCGCCTGCTGCCATACCCACAACATCCCGGCGCGTTATGTATCCGGCTACATCGATTCCGGCAGCTCCGGCCACGCCGAAAGCCATGCCTGGGCCGACGTGTGGGTTGACGAAGACGATTTTTCCGGCTGGGTCAGCATCGATGTGACGCATGCAGGTTTTGCCAGCGACATGCACTGCAGGCTGGCCGTGGCGCGCGACTACGACTCGGCCGCGCCCATCAGCGGCGTGCGGCGCGGCGGCGGGGAAGAATCGATGAACGTCAGCGTGCGCGTGGTGCCGCTCGATGCGCAATAAGGGGACACCGCGCAATGTTGCATGATCGAAAAGACAAAAGTGCACGCATGAAAATCCGCCTGTCTCCTTTCGCGCAACAGACGATGGTCAAACATTGTGTCGGCCGCCGCCGCTACGGCGATTCCTGTAAAATCGCCGTTTTGCTTCTCCACTCTTCACCATGACTTACTGTGTTGCGATGCGCCTGAATGCGGGACTGGTTTTCCTGTCCGATTCGCGCACGAATGCCGGCGTCGATCACATCGGCACGTTCCGCAAGATGAACGTGTTCGAGACGCCCGGCGAGCGCGTGATGGTCCTGATGACCGCCGGCAATCTGTCGATCTCGCAGTCGGTGCGTCAGATCATCGCCGAACACAAGACCGCCGCCGGCAAGACGATCTGGAATGCGGATTCGATGTACGAGGCCGCGCAGATCGTCGGCGAAGCCATCCGCCTGGTGCACGATCGCGATGCCGGCACGCTCGAACAGTTCGGCATCGATTTCAACGTCAGCATGATCTTCGGCGGCCAGATCAAGGGCGAGCGCTGTCGCCTGTTCCAGATGTATTCGGCCGGCAACTTCATCGAGTCGCACGACGAGAACACCTATTTCCAGATCGGCGAATCCAAGTACGGCAAACCCATCATCGATCGCGTCGTCACGCCCGACACGCCGCTCGACGAGGCCGCCAAGTGCGCGCTGATTTCCATGGACTCCACGCTGCGCTCCAACATCTCGGTCGGCCTGCCGCTGGACCTGCTGATCTATGAAGCCGATCGCCTGGCCGTCACGCGCTTTGCCACCATCGACGAACACAACCAGTATTTCCAGACGATCCGCGCGACCTGGGCCAAGCAATTGCGCACCGTATTCGAAAGCATCGACGACCCGGTCTGGAAGACCGCGCCCGACGAGGCGATCCAGGCCATGTCCACCATCGGCCAGAAAAGCCAGCCGCTGCGCATCGCACCGCCGCCGCAGTTCGGCATCCACACCGCCGAACCTGCCCCGCTGCAGACGCTGGCACAGGATGAAGAAGGCGGTTCCCGGCAACATCACTGACGGCCTCACCAATCATCGGACAATAAAAAACGGCTGCGACGTTCAATGCGTCGCAGCCGTTTTTCATTGCATCCGTCTTCAGGCGGGGATCGCCTTGTCCAGCCAGGCTTCAAGAATCTGCCGCGCCACCGCCTCGAGCCGCGGTCCGATCTCGCGCGCCTGCTGGCGCAGCATGTTCCGGCTCACGCCGGCGCGCGCCAGCTCGCAGGCATGACCGACCAGCCACTGCTCGATGCGCGTGGTATCGGCCTCGAGGTGGAACTGCAGGCCCAGCACCGCATCGCCGATGCTGAATGCCTGGTTGGGGCCGACCGCGGTTGACGCCAGATGCGCCGCGCCGGCCGGGATATCGAACTGGTCGCCATGCCAGTGCAGCACCGGCACGTCTCCCAGCAGCGCCAGCGGCGAATGGCGGCCGTGCTCGCTCAGGTCCAGCGGCGAAAAGCAGATTTCCTTGACGCCCAGCGGATAGACCTTGGCGCCCAACGCACGCGCCATCAACTGCGCACCGAGACAGATGCCAAGCAGCGGACGGCCGCTGTCGAGCCGCTGCCTGACCAGCGCCAGCTCCTGCTTCAGAAACGGATGAAAGCCGTCGTCGAAGGCGCCGATCGGCCCGCCCAGCACCACCATCAGGTCCGGCGCCACGGCATCGACCGCCGTCAGATCGTCGATGGTGGCATCGATGTAGCGGATGGTATAGCCGCGCTCCTTCAGCAGCGGCTCGAAGATGCCGAGGTCCTCGAAATGCACATGGCGCAAGGCGATGACGGTTTTCATGATCGATTCTTCCCACTTTCATTCGGTGAAGGTCTGAAACGAAAAGGGCCGCAACGCGACACGCTGCGGCCCTTTCCTCGTACTTCCGCGGAATCAGACGACGACGGTCTGCGCCTGACCCTGCTCGCGCGCGCGGATCTCGCCGATGCGCGTCACGTTCTCGCCGGCCGCCGTCAATTGCGCGATGGCCGCGTCCGCATCTTCCTGCGCCACGATCACGGTCATGCCGATGCCGCAGTTGAAGACGCGGTGCATTTCGTCGTCGGCCACGTTGCCGTGTTCCTGCAGCCACTTGAACAGCGGCGGCATGGTCCATGCATTCTTGTCCAGCACGGCAGTCAGGTTGTCCTGCAGCACGCGCGGGATGTTTTCGAGCAGGCCGCCGCCGGTGATGTGCACCATGCCCTTGACGTCCAGCTTTTCCATCAGCGCCAGCAGCGGCTTGACGTAGATGCGCGTCGGCTGCATCAGCACGTCGGCCAGCGGACGACCGTGGAAATCGGCGTTCAGGTCGGGCTGGGCGCGCTCGATGATCTTGCGCACCAGCGAGTAGCCGTTGGAGTGGATGCCCGACGAGGCCAGGCCCAGCACCACGTCGCCCGGCTTGATTTTCGTGCCGTCGATGATCTTCGATTTCTCGACCGCGCCGACCGCAAAGCCGGCCAGGTCGTATTCGCCGTCCGGGTACATGCTCGGCATCTCGGCCGTCTCGCCGCCGATCAGCGCGCAGCCGGCCTGTTCGCAGCCCTGCGCGATGCCCTTGATGACGTCGGTCGCGCTCGGCACGTCGAGCTTGCCGCAGGCAAAGTAGTCGAGGAAGAACAGCGGCTCGGCGCCCTGCACCAGGATGTCGTTGACGCTCATGGCGACGAGGTCGATGCCGACCGTGTCGTGGCGGTTCAGCATGAAGGCCAGCTTGAGCTTGGTGCCGACGCCGTCGGTGCCCGAGACCAGCACCGGCTCCTTGTACTTCTTGCTGATTTCGAACATGGCGCCGAAACCGCCGAGGCCGCCCAGCACGCCTTCGCGCAGGGTGCGCTTGGCAAAAGGCTTGATCGCTTCGACCAGCGCATCGCCGGCATCGATATCGACGCCAGCGTCGCGATAGGAAAGGGAGGAGGAAGAAGTGGAGCTCATGATTTGACGAGGGCAGTAAATTGACGGTTGATGCTGACGGTTGACACCGAAATGAAGCCTGATCCACGCCACATCGCGGCTTTGGCCCGGATTGCATGCGGGCTGTTGCCTGGATGAATGCCGGATCGACGCCTTTTCGTGCCGAATCGGGCGAGTCGCTCTATAATCCAGCTTTTGCTTGCGGGCAGGCTTCGGCAAACCGGTATTCTAGCAAATCGCACCCCGTCTTCCGCGACTTTCGGACCACTTTCTTTGACTCCCGTTGAAATCCGGCATCGCCCCATGCCCTCGCCCACGCATTCAGTCCGCCACTCGCCGTTCCTAGAATTGAATCCCCCCGCATGAGGCAGTTGCTACTCGACCTCCCCGCTGACAAGCCGCAGACGCTGGAATCCTTCGTCACCGGTGCCAATGCCGAACTGGCGGCGCTGCTGCAGCGCGTGGCGCACGCACAGGCCACCAGCCTCGACGAGCGCTTCGTCTATCTGTGGGGCGAAGCCGGCGCCGGCAAGTCGCACCTGCTGCAGGCGCTGGCCGCCACGCCGCGCGCGCGCCTGCTGACGCCGGCTTCGGCGCTGGCCGACTTCGATTACGATCCCGATACCGCGCTGTACCTGATCGACGACACCCAGCAGCTGTCGGCCGAAGCCCAGATCGCCGCCTTCGCCCTCTTCAACCAGGTGCGCGAACGCGGCGGCAACCTGGTGGCGGCCGGCAACGCGGCGCCGGCCGGGCTGGCAGTGCGCGAGGATTTGCGCACGCGGCTCGGCTGGGGCCTGATCTACCAGGTGCATGGCCTGAGCGACGACGACAAGATCGCCGCCCTCACGCATGCGGCGCAGGCGCGCGGCATCGTGCTGTCGGCCGGCGTGCTACCCTATCTGCTCACGCATTTTGCGCGCGACATGCGTTCGCTGTCGGCCATGCTCGATGCGCTCGATCAGTATTCGCTGGAAACCAAGCGGCCGATCACCCTGCCCCTGCTGCGCGAACTGCTGCAGCGCAACGACTGACGCTCCCCTGACCTTATTTTTCTGACCCTTTGCCGATTTCCGCATGAATCTTGCCCTGTTCGACCTCGACCACACGCTGCTGCCTCTAGACTCCGACCACGAGTGGGGCGAATTCCTGGTGCGCACCGGCGCCGTCGATCCGGTCGGCTTCGCCAGGCAGAACGACGCCTTCTATGCGCAATACGAAGCCGGCACGCTCGATCCGGTCGAATACCTGGAATTCGCGCTCGGCACGCTGGCCAGATTCTCCAAGCAGCAACTCGACGACTGGCAGCTCGCCTACATGCGCGAGGTCATCGAACCGAAGATCCTGCCGGCCGCACGCGACCTCGTGAAGCAGCACCAGGATGCCGGCGACCTGGTCGCCATCGTCACCGCCACCAACCGCTTCGTGACGGCGCCGATCGCGCGCGCGCTCGAGGTCGAGCACCTGCTGGCAGCCGAACCCGAATACGACGACCAGGGTTGCCCGACCGGCAAACTGATCGGCATACCGAGCTCGGGCGCGGGTAAAATTGCGCATACCAACGCCTGGCTGGCCGCGCGCGGCCAGACCCTGCAGGATTTCGAGCGCAGTTATTTCTACAGCGATTCGCAGAACGATATTCCGCTGATGTCCCTCGTCACTCATCCCGTCGCCACCAACCCTAATGCCCTGCTGGCCGCCCACGCGCAGGCGCACGGCTGGCCGATCATCCGCCTGTTCGAACAACAATGATCAAGAAGCTCATCCGCCGCATCCTCGGCCCCAAGAAGAAGCGTGGCGACGCCACCCAGCCCGACATCCTGACGGCGCAGGAACACGGCATCGATCCCAAGCTGGTCTCCAACAACGCGATCCGCGTCACCAGCACGCTGCAGCAGGCCGGCTTCAAGGCCTTCCTCGTCGGCGGCGCGGTGCGCGACCTGCTGCTCGGCGTCAAGCCCAAGGATTTCGACATCGCCACCGACGCCACGCCCGAACAGGTCAAGAAACTGTTCCGGCGCGCCTTCATCATCGGCCGCCGCTTCCAGATCGTGCATGTCATGTTCGGTCAGGACCTGCTCGAGGTGACGACCTTCCGCGGCGCCTCCGCCGAAGACGCGCCCAAGGACGAACACGGCCGCGTGCTGCGCGACAACACCTTCGGCGAACAGCACGAGGATGCGCTGCGGCGCGACTTCACCATCAACGCCATGTACTACGACCCGGCCACGCAGCGCGTGCTCGACTACCACGGCGGCATGGCCGACATCCGCAACAAGACGCTGCGCATCATCGGCGTGCCCGAGGCGCGCTACCGCGAAGACCCGGTGCGCCTGCTGCGCGTGGTGCGCTTCGCCGCCAAGCTCAACTTCACGATCGCCGAGGATACGCGCGCGCCGATCTCGGTCATGGCGCCGCTGGTCAACAACGTGCCGGCCGCGCGCGTGTTCGACGAGATGCTGAAGCTGCTGCTGAGCGGTCATGCGCTGGCCTGCCTGCAGCAGTTGCGCAAGGAAGGCCTGCACCACGGCCTGCTGCCGCTGCTCGACGTCGTGCTCGAACAGCCGCTCGGCGAGAAGTTCGTGCGCCTCGCGCTCGACGCCACCGACGAGCGGGTGCGACAGGGCAAACCGGTGTCGCCGGGCTTCCTGTTCGCGGCCCTGCTCTGGCATCAGGTGCTGGAAAAATGGAAGGCCTACCAGGCCGCCGGCGAATATCCGATTCCGGCGCTGCACCTGGCCGCCGACGACGTGCTCAACACGCAGACCGACAAGCTCGCGCTGCAGCGCAAGATCGCCTCCGACATGCGCGACATCTGGGCCATGCAGCCGCGCTTCGACCGCCGCGTCGGCAAGACGCCGTACAAGCTGATCGAACATCAGCGCTTCCGCGCCGGCTACGACTTCCTGCTGCTGCGCTGCGCCTCGGGCGAGATCGAGCGCGAGATCGGCGACTGGTGGACCGACTTCGTCGCCGCCGACGGCCCCGAACGCGAACGACTGCTGGCGAAGAAACCCGCTGCACGCAATACGGCCGGCGGCGAAGAAGCGGCAGCGCCGGCCAAGAAGCGCCGCCGTCGCGGCGGGCGCAGCCGCAAGGGCCAAGGCCAAGAGCAAGGCAGCACCGGAGCGGACCAGAGCGAATGACGCGCGCCTACGTCGGCATCGGCGCCAATCTCGGCGCTGCGCGCGAGACGGTGGCGCAAGCCATTCTCGCGCTCGATACCCTGCCCGGCACGCGCCTGAGCGCACAGTCGGCACTGTTCCGCACCGCGCCGATCGACGCCGACGGCGACGACTACGTCAACGCGGTCGCGCAGCTCGACACCACGCTCGATGCCCACACCTTGCTGCAGCAATTGCTCGCGCTCGAAACACAGTTCGGCCGCCAGCGCTCCTACCTCAACGCGCCACGTACCCTCGATCTCGACCTGCTGCTGTACGGCGACGAGCGCATCGCCACACCCGAGCTGACCGTACCGCATCCGCGCCTGACCGTGCGCGCCTTCGTGCTGATCCCGCTGCTGCAGATCGATCCCTTCATCGAGATTCCGGGCCAGGGCTCTGCGCACGGTTTCGTGGCCGGCGTTGCCGATCAGGCGATCGCGCGGATTCCCTGACTTTCCTCACCTTCCGATTTCGAGGCCCTCATGCAGATTCCCGTCATCGTGCAGACCACCGTCCTGCTGACGCTGTCCAACGTCTTCATGACCTTCGCCTGGTACGGTCATCTGAAGGGCCTCGCCTCCAAGCCGTGGTGGATCGCCGCGCTGATCAGCTGGGGCATCGCGCTGTTCGAATACCTGCTGCAGGTGCCGGCCAACCGCATCGGCTACACCGAGATGAGCCTGGCTCAACTGAAAATCCTGCAGGAAGCGATTACACTCACGGTTTTCGTGCCGTTCGCGCTGTTCTTCATGGGTCAGCCGTTCAAGCTCGATTACGTATGGGCGGCACTGTGCCTGGTCGGCGCGGTATATTTCATCTTCCGTTCCTGAAGACCGGGAAGGCACCGATACAGCACCAATAACGCAATGAATCTGGACAACTACAAATACATCGTGGTCGAAGGCGCCATCGGCGCCGGCAAGACCAGCCTGTCGCGCAAGCTGGCCGCGCAGCTCGAGGCGCAAACCCTGCTCGAACTGCCGGAGGAAAATCCCTTCCTCGAAAAGTTCTACCGCGACGCCGCGCGCTACGCGCTGCCGACGCAGATGTTCTTCCTGTTCCAGCGCCTGAACCAGTTGCGCGACCTGGCGCAGCCCGATCTGTTCGACGCGCGCATCGTCTCCGACTTCCTGCTCGACAAGGACCCGATCTTCGCGCGGCTGACGCTCGGCGACGACGAACTGGCGCTGTACCAGCAACTCTACGAACACCTGCGCCCGCAGGCGCCGCTGCCGGACCTCGTCATCTATCTGCAGGCCGAGCCGGCCACGCTGATCGACCGCATCCGCAAGCGCGGCATTCCGATGGAAGCGGCGATCTCCGAAAACTACATCGAGAAGCTGTGCGAAGCCTACAGCCGCATCTTCTACGACTACGAGGCGTCGCCGCTGCTGATCGTCAACACCGAACACCTGAATCCCATCGACAACGACGAGGATTTCGCGCTGCTGCTGCAGCGCATCGCCAACATGCGCGGCAAGCGCGAGTTTTTCAGCCGGGGGGAATAATGGCCAGTTATCTGCAGGAAAACGCACAACGCACCAAGCCGGTCACGATCACGTCGCTGCAGGCCATGCGCGACCGCGGCGAGAAGATCACCATGCTGACCGCCTACGATGCGAGCTTCGCCTCGCTGATGGACATGTGCGGCGTCGAGATGCTGCTGATCGGCGACTCGCTCGGCATGGTCTGCCAGGGACACGATTCCACGCTGCCGGTCACGATCGAGGACGTCGCCTACCACACGGCCAGCGTCGCGCGCGGCGCCAGGACCGCCTTCGTCATGTCCGACATGCCGTTCGGCTCCTACGCGACCAGGGAAGATGCCTATCGCAACGCCGTCAAGCTCGTGCAGGCCGGCGCCAAGATGGTCAAGATCGAAGGCGGCGCCTGGCTCGTCGATACGGTGCGTTTCCTGAGCGAGCGCGCGATCCCGGTGATGGCCCATCTCGGCCTGACGCCGCAGTTCGTGCATCAGTTCGGCGGCTACAAGGTGCAGGGAAAAAGCACCGAGGCGGCCGAACAGATGATCAAGGATGCGCGCGCGCTGCAGGAAGCCGGTGCCGCGCAACTGCTGCTCGAAGCCATTCCGGCGTCACTGGGCAAGGCGGTCACCGAAGCGGTCTCCATTCCCACCATCGGCATCGGTGCCGGTCCCGACTGCTCGGGCCAGGTGCTCGTCATGCACGACTTCATCGACGTCTTTCCGGGCAAGAAGGCGCGCTTCGTGAAGAACTTCATGCAGGGCCAGGACAGCATCGAAGGCGCGGTGCGCGCCTACATCCGCGAGGTGAAGGACGGTACCTTTCCGGCGCCCGAGCATTGCTTCTAGTCTTCGGGAAGCAGCCATGAAAAAGCGCCCTCGGGCGCTTTTTCTTTTTGGAGACCGGCAGCCTACAGCGTGCGCGCCGCAAACGTGTTGCAGGTATTCAGGTCGCCGCTTTCGATCCCCTGTTTGAACCAACGCACGCGCTGTTCCGAGGTGCCGTGCGTGAACGAATCCGGCACCACGTAGCCCTGCGACTGCTTCTGCAAGGCATCGTCGCCGATCGCGCTGGCGGCCTTCAGCGCGCTTTCCACATCGCCCTGTTCGAGGATGCCGCGCGCGCGGTCGGCATGATGCGCCCACACGCCGGCAAAGCAGTCGGCCTGCAGTTCGACACGCACCGACATCGCATTGGCCTGCTTCTCGGTGCCGCTGCGGCGGACCTGGTCAACCTTGTCCATGATGCCGGTGATGTGCTGCACGTGATGGCCGACCTCATGCGCGATCACATAGGCCTGGGCGAAATCGCTGGCGACCTGGAAGCGCTCGCGCATGGTCTGGTAGAACGCGAGGTCGATGTAGATCTTCTGGTCGCCGGGACAGTAGAACGGACCGGCCGCGGTGTCGCCGGTACCGCAGGCGGTCGGCGTGCGGCCGGTGAACAGCACCAGGCGCGGCTGCTGGTAGGTGCCGCCGTTCTCGCGGAAGATGGTACCCCAGGTGTCCTCGGTATCGGCCAGCACGGTGCGCACGAAGCGCGCCATCTGGTCGTCGGCCGGCGTTTCCTGGATCGGCGCCTGCTGCGTCTGCACCTGACCACCGCTCAACAGGCCGATGATGGTCATCGGATTGATGCCGAGGAAATACGAGCCGAGCAGCGCGATGACGATGGTGCCGATGCCGATCGAGCGGCCGCCCAATCGCGCGCCGCTGCCGCGCCTGTCTTCCACATTGCCGCTTTCGCGGTTGCCTTCCCATTTCATCGCCTACCTCGTCCGGTTGTTGTTTTTGCTCATGACCGACATCGTGTTGTCGCCCCGCCATTCTGCTGCCGAACGGCGGTCCGCGCATCAATTATCTGCGGCACTCTGTTCGGTTTGCAACGTCCTGATCTCGTCGCCGTGGCGCATGAACGCGTCAACCAGTTCCGGATCGAAGGCGGCACGGTTTTCGGTGATGAAGGCGCAGGCCTGCTCCGGACTCCACGCCGGCTTGTAGGGGCGCGCCGAGGTCAGCGCGTCATAGACGTCGGCCAGCGCCACGATGCGCGCTTCCACCGGAATCCGCTCGCCGCGCAACCCCTGCGGATAGCCGGCGCCGTCGAAACGTTCGTGGTGCGAGCGCGCGACGGCGGCAGCGGTGCGCAGGAAGGACGAGGCGCCGTTGGCAAGGATGTCGTAGCCCATCTGTGCATGCTCGCGCATCGCGCTCATCTCCTGCGGATCGAGCCGGCCGTGCTTGTTGAGCAGCGCCGGCGCGATGCCGATCTTGCCGATATCGTGCAGCGACGCCGCCTGCTCGAGCAGATCGACTTCGTCGTGCGACAGGCCCGCCGCGCCGGCGATGATGCGCACATAGCGCCCCACGCGCCGACCGTGCGCGGCCGTCGCCTCGTCGTGGAAATGCACGAGCCGGTCGAAGCCTGCCAGCATTTCCTCGGTACCGATACCGCGCTCCTCGCCGATGCCGCGCATGCCGTCAAGCAACATATCCAGCCGCTCCTGCTGCGCGCGGCGCGCGTGCAGCATGTCGATCAGGTAGCGCAGGCGCGCTGCGACCTCGGCTTCGTCGAGCGGCAGCGTCATGCATTCGGTCATGTCGCCATCGATGGTGTAGGCCGGACACGCGGTGTCGTCCGGCAGCAGCAGAAGTACGGGAAGCTCCCACTCGCAGGCGCGCAGTTCGTGCAGCACGGCCGCCGCATCGATGCTGCCGCCGTGCGCGACGATGGCGAGATCGGCCTGCATGGATGCGGCAGATGCGGATTCCATGGGAACGGCATCGATGACCATGGCGGGGTCGACGCGCTGCGCGAGCAGGATCAGCGCGGCACGCAGTACCGCATCGTCGCAGAACAGGGAAAGGGAAAAGTCGGGCTTGCGAAGGACGGACTCGGGCATTGATGAACGGGGCAAAACGGGAAACGGAAGAAAGACAGATACAGGCAGTCCGCCCATCATAAAGCAAACCGCCGGGCAAAAATTGCCCGGCGGTCACATTCCTGCGCCGGTGAAACCGGCCTTGATGACGCTTACTCGAAGAATTCCTTGACCTTGTCCTTCCAGGTCTTGGTCTGCGGACTGTGCTTGGAACCGCCCTCGATCGTCAGCTGCTCGAACTCGCGCAGCAAATCCTTCTGACGCTCGGTCAGCGTGACCGGCGTTTCGATCACGACGTGGCAGAACAGGTCGCCGGCGTAGCCCGAGCGCACGCCCTTGATGCCCTTGCTGCGCAGGCGGAAGGTCTTGCCGGTCTGCGTGCCTTCGGGCAGCGTGAAGGAGGCCTTGCCATTGAGCGTGGGCACCTCGACCTCGCCGCCGAGCGCGGCCTTGGCAAACGAGATCGGAATCTCGCAATGCAGGTCGTCGCCTTCGCGCTGGAACACCGGATGCGGCTTGATGCGGATTTCCACGTAGAGGTCGCCCGGCGGACCGCCGTTCATGCCGGGTTCGCCGTTGCCGGACGAGCGGATGCGCATGCCGTCGTCGATGCCGGCCGGAATCTGCACTTCGAGCGTCTTGTTGCGCTTGATCTTGCCGGCACCGCTGCAGGCCGTGCACGGCGACGGATTCATCTTGCCCGAGCCGTGGCATTTCGGGCAGGTCTGCAGCACGCTGAAGAAGCCCTGCTGCATGCGTACCTGGCCGTGGCCACCGCAGGTGGTGCAGGTGGTGGGCGAGGTGCCGGGCTTGGCGCCGCTGCCGTGGCAGGTATCGCACTCGTCCCACGACGGCACGCGGATCGTGGTGTCGTAGCCATGCGCCGCCTGTTCCAGCGTGATCTCGAGGTTGTAGCGCAGGTCGGCGCCGCGATAGACCTGCGGACCGCCACGGCCGCGTCCTGCAGCCTGACCGAAGATGTCGCCGAAGATGTCGCCGAAGGCATCGGCAAAGCCGCCGGCGCCTCCGCCCATGCCGTTGTTGGGATCCACACCGGCATGGCCGTAACGGTCGTAGGCGTCGCGCTTCTGCGGATCGGAGAGCATCTCGTAAGCCTCCTTGGCTTCCTTGAATTTCTCTTCCGCTTCCTTGCTGCCCGGATTGCGATCCGGATGATGCTTCATCGCAAGTTTGCGATACGCCTTCTTGAGCTCGTCTTCCGAGGCATTCTTGCCGACACCAAGAATCTCGTAAAAATCACGCTTCGCCATCTGTACCTGCCCTGTCTTTTCTCTGCTGTTTCCGAACTGCCATTCATGCAAACGCCGAGTCGAGGTTTTTCAACCGCCGACCCGGCGCCCGCGGACCACATGCGCGACGGCGGCCATCGCTGGCCGCCGCCGTTACCGCATTACTTGTTGTCCTTCACTTCCTTGAAGTCTGCGTCAACCACATCGTCTTGCTGCGGCTTGGTTTCTTCCTGCGCGCCGCCGAAGTCGGCACCTGCCGCACCGCCGGCTGCCGCCTGCTGCGCCTGCATGTCGGCGTACATCTTCTCGCCGAGCTTCTGCGCCGCTGCCGTCAGGGCAGCAGACTTCTCGTCGATGGCGGCCTTGTCGCCATCCTTCAGGGCATCCTCGAGCTCCTTGATGGCAGCCTCGATCTTTTCCTTTTCGCCGTCTTCCAGCTTGTCGCCGTATTCGGTCAGCGACTTGCGGGTCGAGTGCACCAGCGCATCGCCCTGGTTGCGCGCTTCCGCGACTTCCTTGGCGCGCTTGTCCTCTTCGGCATTGGCCTCGGCGTCCTGCACCATCTTCTGGATTTCCTCCTCGGTCAGACCCGAGTTGGCCTTGATGGTGATCTTGTTTTCCTTGCCGGTGGCCTTGTCCTTGGCGCTCACGTGCAGGATGCCGTTGGCATCGATGTCGAAGGTGACTTCGATCTGCGGCGTGCCGCGCGCGGCCGGCGGGATGCCTTCCAGGTTGAATTCGCCGAGCGCCTTGTTGCCGGACGCCATTTCGCGTTCGCCCTGGAACACCTTGATGGTCACGGCCGGCTGGTTGTCGTCGGCGGTCGAGAACACCTGGCTGAACTTGGTCGGGATCGTGGTGTTCTTCTGGATCATCTTGGTCATCACGCCGCCCAGCGTTTCGATGCCCAGCGACAGCGGCGTCACGTCCAGCAGCAGCAGATCCTTGCGGTCGCCCGACAGCACCGAACCCTGGATCGCGGCGCCGACGGCCACGGCTTCGTCAGGGTTGACGTCCTTGCGCGGCTCCTTGCCGAAGAAGTCCTTCACCGCTTCCTGCACTTTCGGCATGCGGGTCTGACCGCCGACCAGGATGATGTCGTCGATGTCGGAGACCTTGATGCCGGCATCCTTGATCGCGGTGCGGCACGGCTCGATCGACTTGGCGATCAGGTCCTCGACCAGCGATTCCAGCTTGGCGCGCGTGATCTTCAGCGTCAGGTGGACCGGTGCGCCGTTGGCCATGGCGATGTACGGTTCGTTGATCTCGGTCTGCTGCGACGACGACAGTTCGATCTTCGCGCGTTCCGCCGAAGCCTTGATGCGTTGCAGCGCGATCGCGTCCTTCGACAGGTCGAGGCCGTTGATCTTCTTGAATTCCTCGATGATGTAGTCGATCAGGCGCTGGTCGAAGTCTTCGCCGCCGAGGAAGGTGTCGCCGTTGGTCGAGAGCACTTCGAACTGCTTTTCGCCGTCAACGTCGGCGATCTCGATGATCGAGACGTCGAAGGTACCGCCGCCGAGGTCATAGACGGCGATCTTGCGGTCGCCCTTCTCTGCCTTGTCGAGGCCGAAGGCCAGCGCCGCCGCGGTCGGCTCGTTGATGATGCGCTTGACGTCGAGGCCGGCGATGCGGCCGGCGTCCTTGGTCGCCTGGCGCTGCGAATCGTTGAAGTAGGCCGGCACCGTGATGACGGCTTCGGTCACTTCCTCGCCCAGGTAATCCTCGGCGGTTTTCTTCATCTTGCGCAGCACCTCGGCCGAGATCTGCGGCGGCGCGAGCTTCTTGTCGCGCACGGAGACCCAGGCGTCGCCGTTGTCGGCCTTGCTGATCTGGTAAGGCATCAGGCCGATGTCCTTCTGCACTTCCTTTTCCTCGAACTTGCGGCCGATCAGGCGCTTGACGGCGTACAGCGTGTTCTTGGGATTGGTGACAGCCTGGCGCTTGGCCGGCGCGCCAACGAGGATCTCGCCGTCTTCCTGATAGGCGATGACGGACGGCGTGGTGCGCGCGCCTTCGGAATTCTCGATGACCTTGGACTTGCCGCCTTCCATGACGGCGACACAGGAGTTGGTCGTGCCCAGATCGATACCGATGATTTTGCCCATGATGGTCTTCCCTTAAATATCTTTAAAACGAAACTGTTGAATATGAAAAATGGCTGGATACCGCTCAATATGCGGTGAAACGGCCCGCTTTCAAGCCGTTTTTGCCGTTTTTTACTGCGCTACCGTCACCAGCGCGGGGCGCAGCAGGCGATCCGAGATCATGTAGCCCTTCTGCAGCACGGCGACGATGGTGTTGGCCTCCTGTTGAGCCGGCACCATGGAGATCGCCTGATGCTTCATCGGATCGAGCTTGTCGCCCTGCTGCGGCAGGACTTCCACCAGGCGGCCCTTGTCGAAGGCGGTATTGAGCTGCTTGAGCGTCACCTCGACGCCTTCGCGCAGCGACTCGACCGACGGCGTCTCGACCTGCAGCGCCATTTCGAGGCTGTCCTTGACCGGCACCAGCGCCTCGGCAAAGCCCTCGATCGCGAATTTGTGGGCACGTGCGATATCGTCCTGGGCGCGGCGTCGGGCATTCTCGGCCTCGGCCTTGGCGCGCAGGAAGGCGTCCTGCAGTTCCTGGATCTGCTGCTGCGCGGTGGCCAGCTGTTCTTCCAGCGTCGGCGCCGCTGCGGCGGGCGCCTCGGCGTCGCCAGCCTTTACCGGCTCTTCCATCGATGCCGCCTGCTCGGCGTACTTGTCCTGGTCTTGCATGAAAAAATCTCCAACAATCAATGGGTTACAGCAACATGGCTGAATGCGGGAATGAATACGAATGCCCACATGGGGCTATCCCCCATGTTTTCAAGAGAGTGGCAGCGGGAAAATTGACGCTCCGCCAACTTTCCGGCCGCGTCCGTGCCGGAGCAACCCGCGATGATAAGGCGAGCAGGCGCCTTGATGTTGTAATTTTTTCGGCTGGCGCGCGGTTGGTTTGCAGCCGCTACGGCTGAAAGTCCTGTGACGCCTGCTCCTCGTCGGCCAGACGCAGTTGCCGGTCGAGTTCCTCGCGCTGCGCAGCATTCGCCAGCGTCGGCCAGCCGATCATGTGCTGCTCGGCGATCTCGGCCAGCGCCGCGATCCAGGCCTCGTGCTCGTTCAGGCACGGAATGTAATGAAAATCGCTGCCGCCGGCCCGCAGGAAGTCCTGCCGCACTTCCATCGCGATCTCTTCCAGCGTTTCCAGGCAATCGCTGGTGAAGCCGGGACAGATCACATCGACGCGCCGCACGCCGTCGCGCGCGAGCTGCTGCAAAGTCGGCGCGGTGTAGGGCTGCAGCCATTCGGCCTTGCCGAAACGCGACTGGAAGGTCACCAGATACTGCTCCGGCGACAACCCCAGCGACTGCGCCAGCAGCCTTGCGGTCTGCTGGCATTCGTGGAAATACGGGTCGCCCTGCTCCAGCGTGCGCTTGGGCACGCCGTGGAAACTCATGACCAGCTTTTCGGGCTGGCCGGCCATTTCCCAGTGCGCCAACACCGACTGCCGCAGCGCGCGCACATAGCCTTCATGGTCGTGGTAATGCTTGACGAAGCGCAGTTCCGGCACATCGCGCACCTGGCGGTAATGCGCGAACACGGCGTCGAAGATGGAAGCGGTGGTGGTACCCGAATACTGCGGGTAGGCCGGCAGCACGAGGATGCGTTCGCAGCCTTCTTCCTTGAGCTTGCGCAGCACCGCCGGCACGCCGGGATTGCCGTAGCGCATCGCATGCACCACGCGCACGCGGTGGCCGCGCCGGTTCAGCGCAAGCGCCAGCAGGCGCGCCTGCCGTTCGGTATGGATGCGCAGCGGCGAACCTTCCTCTTCCCAGATCGCATCGTACTTGGCGGCCGACTGCCCGGAGCGAAACGGCAGGATCGCCAGATGCAGGATGGGCGACCAGACGAGGCGCGGAATCTCGACCACGCGCGGGTCCGACAGGAACTGCTTGAGGTAGCGGCGCACCGCGGAACTGGTCGGCGCATCGGGCGTGCCGAGATTGACCAGCACGATGGCGGTGCCGGTCGGCTTGCCATGGGCGGGCGGAGGTTCGGGAAGGAAGCGCATGGCGGTGTTCTGGACTCCTCGGAGCAAGGGCGATGCAGGGATGGATGGCGGCGCCGCGGTTTGGTTCAAAACCGGTTCAACCGGCCAGCAGTTCGCGCGCATGCGAGCGCGTGGTGGCAGTGATTTCGAGCCCGCCCAGCATGCGCGCGATTTCCTCCACGCGCGCCTCGGCATCAAGCGCGGCGATGGTCGAGACCGTCTTGCCGTCGCTGTTGCGCTTGCTGACCTCGAAATGCCGGTTGGCCTGGCTGGCGACCTGCGGCAGGTGCGTCACGCACAGTACCTGGCGCTCCTGCCCGAGCCTGCGCAGCAGGCGGCCGACGACTTCGGCCACGCCGCCGCCGATGCCGCTGTCGACCTCGTCGAAGATCAGGGTCGGCGTCGCCGTCGCGCTCGATGCGATGACCGAGATCGCTAGCGAGATGCGCGCCAGTTCGCCGCCCGAAGCGACCTTGGCGAGCGGACGCGGCGTGGTGCCGGCATGGCCGGCCACCAGGAATTCGACCTGTTCCAGGCCGAAGGACGCCGGCTCGCACGATTGCAGCGCAATCTCGAAACGGCCGCCGGCCATGCTCAGTTCCTGCATCGCCGTGGTGACCGCCGCGCCCAGCGCCTTGGCCGCCTTGGCACGCGCCTTGGACAGTTTTTGCGCTGCCGCCATGTAGGCCGCCTTCAGTTTGTCCTCCTGCGCGCGCAAGGCATCGAGGTCGCTGGCGTCGGCCAGCTGCTGGAGTTGCGCCGACAAATTGTCGAGCTCCTGAGGCAGCGCGTCGGCGTCGATGTGGAACTTGCGCGAGGCCGCGTGCAGGTCTTCGAGCCGGGTTTCGACCTGGCGCAGCCGTGCCGGGTCGAGCTCGATGCGGGACAGGTAATCGTTGAGCGCATAGACCGCTTCCTGCAACTGGATGCGCGCGGGCTCCAGCACGTCGAGCACCGGCTGCAGGCCGGCATCGAGATCAACCAGCTTGCCGAGGCGGGAATTGATGGCCGACAGCTGCGACAGGATGGGCGCGGCATCGGATTCGGAAATCGCCTGCAGGGCTTCCTGCGCGCCCTCGATCAGCGAGGCCGCATGCGACAGGCGGCTGTGCTCGGCGCTGATCTCGCTCCATTCGCCGGCCCTGGGCGCTAGCTTCTCGAGCTCGCCGACCTGCCATTCGAGGCGTTCGCGCTCGAGCAACACGTTCTTCGCATTGGTTTCGAATTCCTCGCGCTGTTTCGCCAGCGCGCGCCACGCCTTGTAGGCGGCGGCCACGGCTTTCGCCTCCTCCTGCAGGCCGGCCTGATTGTCGAGCAGCACACGCTGCGCGTCGGCCTTCAGCAGCGACTGGTGTGCGTGCTGGCCGTGGATGTCGACCAATTTCTCGCCGAGTTCGCGCAGCTGGGTGGCGGTGGCGGCGATGCCGTTGATGAATGCGCGCGAACGGCCGGCGCTGTCGATCACGCGCCGCAGCAGCGCGCCACCGTCCTCGTTGGCAAAGGCGTTGTCGGCCAGCCAGGCGTCGAGCTCGGGACCAGCGGCGAATTCCGCCGTGATGTCGGCCTTGGCCGCGCCCTCGCGCACCACGCTGGCATCGCCGCGCCCGCCGAGCGCCAGGGCCAGTGCATCGATCAGAATGGATTTGCCGGCGCCGGTCTCGCCCGTGAACACCGAAAATCCCGCGGAAAACTCGAGATCGATGGCATCGACAATGACGAAATCGCGAATGGAAAGCGTGCGCAGCATGGAATGGAATCGGCCCTGTGTCGTTGTTCGTCCGCCTGCGCGGCGTGTGAAAGCCGCGCGGCGGCGATTATTTTAACCGTCCCTCGACAGACAGATACTCGTTCCAGTGCAGCTTCTCGCGCAAGGTATCGTAGTAATTCCAGCCGTAAGGATGCAGGAAGGTCGCCGCGTGCTCGGAGCGCTTGACGACGATGCGGTCATAGTCCTGCAGGCGAGCCACCGACTGCATGTCGAAATTGATGTTGGCCTCGCGACCGCCGAGCACCTGGATCACGATCTCGCTCGAATCGGGCACCACGATCGGCCGGTTCGACAGCGCATGCGGCGCGATCGGCACCATCGCGATGCCATGCACGCTCGGGTGCAGAATCGGCCCGCCGGCCGACAGCGCATAGGCGGTGGAACCGGTCGGCGTCGCCACGATCAGGCCGTCGGAACGCTGGTTGTACATGAAGTTGCCGTCGACCTCGACGTGCAGTTCGATCATGCCGGAGCCGGAACCGCGCGACAGCACCACGTCGTTGAGCGCCAAGTTGTGATGCGTGACCACATCGTCGCGCATGATCACGCCTTCGAGCAGGGTACGTTTTTCGGAGACGACGGAGCCGTTCAGCATTTCCTGCAGCATCGGCATCATGCGGTCGAGCGAAACGTCGGTCATGAAGCCGAGCCGGCCCTGGTTGACGCCGATCAGCGGCACGTCGAACGGCGCCAGCTGGCGTGCGATGCCGAGCATGGTGCCGTCGCCGCCGACGATGATGACGGCATCCGCCGATTCGCCGATCTCGCGCAGCGATTTCGACTCGTAGCCGACCAGCGAGAAATTCTGCACGGTCTCGGCTTCGAACAGCACGCGACGGCCGGTCGCATCGAGACAATCCGCAATCTGCATCAGCGACTGCGCGGTACCGCCGGCCATGTATTTGCCGACGATGGCAATGGTCTGGAAACGCGGCAAGGGAGTGGAATGAGGGGTGGGAAACATGATGCAGCAGATTAGACCATAATTTGTTATTCCATTGCACCCGGACACCGGCCCATTCGCGCAAAAGACACGGCGCGCGCATGGCCCTCGCGACGCATGACAACTCCTCCGATCAAGGCAGTCCTGTTCGACCTCGACGACACCCTGTGGCCGCTCGATGCGGTCATCAAGCGCGCCGAAAACACGCTGTACGAATGGCTGGCCATCCATGCGCCGGGCGTGACGCAGCGTTTTACGCAGGACGGTCTGCGTGCGCTGCGCGCCGACCTGCTGCCGACCGATCCGCGCTACCGCTACGACCTGTGGGCATTGCGCCATGCCACGCTGACCCGTGCCTGCGAGGAATGCGGCGAGGACACCGCGCGCATGCTGCAGGCCATGGCCGTCTTTTCGGAGGCACGCAATGCCGTCACGCCGTTCGACGACGTCGCTTCGGGCCTCGCCAGCCTCGGCCACCGCCACCTGCTGGGCTCGGTGTCGAACGGCTTTGCCGATCTGCAGGCCATCGGCCTCGCGCATCACTTCAGGGCCTCCTTCGCCGCGCGCCAGTTCGGCAGCGCCAAACCCGATCCCGCCATTTTCCTCGCCGCCTGCGAAGCACTCGGCGTGGCACCCGGCGAGACGCTCTACGTGGGCGACGATCCGCTGCTCGATGTGGCCGGTGCGCGGAATGCCGGCCTGCAGGCAGGCTGGATGAACCGCTTCGGCCGAACCTTGCCCGATCACATCGTGCCGGCCGCGCAGTTCACCACGCTGCACGATATCGACCGTTGGCTGCGGCAGCCGGCCTGATGCCTGGCGCGCGGCGGTTCCGCTCTTGAGATTTCCGGCCATGCCGGCATGTTGAGTGTGATACGGTGCAAGCGTCGTCCGACTGCTTGCCGGACGGCATTGCGACTCTTTACAATATGCTCACCATGCAACTCGACAATCGCGCCCAAACCCTGCTCAAGGCTCTGATCGAACGCTATATCGCGGACGGCCAGCCGGTCGGTTCGCGCGAACTGTCACGCATTTCCGGACTGGAGCTGTCGCCGGCCACCATCCGCAACGTGATGGCGGACCTGGAGGAAATGGGGTTCGTCGCCAGCCCGCACACCTCGGCCGGCCGCGTGCCGACGCCGCGCGGCTACCGCGTGTTCGTCGATACCCTGCTGACGGTGCAGACCATCGATCACAGCAGCGTCGAATCGAAACTGCAGTCGTCGCTGCACACGGGTTCGTCGCAGAAGGTGATTTCCAATGCGGCGCAGATCCTGTCGTCGCTGTCCGAGTTCGCCGGCATCGTGATGACACCGCGCCGCGAATCGGTGTTCCAGCAGATCGATTTCCTGCGCCTGTCCGAAAAGCGCATCCTGCTGGTGATCGTCGGCCCCACCGGCGACGTGCAGAACCGCCTGCTGCTGACCGAAACCGACTACACGCCCTCGCAGTTGGTGCAGGCCGCCAACTTCATCAACCAGCATTACGGCGGCCTCAGCTTCGACGAGGTCAAGCTGCGTCTGCAAGGCGAACTGCAGCAGTTGCGCGACGACATGACGCGCCTGATGCAGATCGCGGTCGAAGCCGGCAGCGACGCCATGAACGACAGCAGCGAGGACGTCGTGATCTCGGGCGAACGCAATCTGCTGAGCGTGACCGACCTGTCGTCCAACATGGCCTCGCTGCGCCGGTTGTTCGAACTGTTCGAGCAGAAGACCAGCCTGATGCAGCTGCTCGACAGCTCCAACAAGGCCAGCGGCGTGCAGATCTTCATCGGCGGCGAATCGAACCTGGTGCCGATGGACCAGATGAGCGTGGTGACCTCGCCCTACAGCGTCAACGGCAAGGTGGTCGGCACGCTGGGCGTGATCGGACCGACGCGCATGGCCTACGAACGCGTGATCCCGATCGTCGACATCACGGCCAAGCTGCTGTCGAACGCGCTCAGCCACTCGTCCGGCTGACCTGCCAACAAAAAAGCCGCTCGTCCCTGCGGAGAGCGGCTTTTGCATGAAGCGCGTTTCTTTTATTTCTTTTTCTTCTGGCAATCCTTGCAGTGGCCGTACAGCGCCAGTGCATGGTCGGCGATCTCGAAGCCGTACTGCTGGGCGATGCGCACCTGGCGTTTTTCGATTTCCTCGTCGTAGAACTCTTCGACCTTGCCGCAATCGAGACAGACCAGGTGGTCGTGGTGCGAACCTTCGTTCAGTTCGAACACGGCCTTGCCGGTTTCGAAGTGATTGCGCTGCAGGATGCCGGCTTGCTCGAACTGCGTCAGCACGCGATAGACGGTCGCCAGACCGACATCGAGATTATCGGCCAGCAACATCTTGTAGACGTCTTCGGCGCTCAGGTGGCGCACCTTGGCGTTCTGAAAGATATCGAGGATCTTCAGACGGGGCAGCGTCGCCTTGAGGCCGCTGGCTTTGAGTTCGGATGGATTGTTGGGCATGTTCTTGCTCACGTAATGAATATCTGCCTTATCATATAGCGTTTTCATAGTATTGCTCAACCACCGAGATTCCCTATGCCCCACCTGCCTTTCCAATCCGGCCGCTTCCCGGCAGCCGCCAGCGTTCTGTGCGCGGCGCTGGCCGTACTTGTCGCAGGCTGCGCGACCAAGAAGAATCCGCTGATGGAGGAGCCAACTCCGGTGGCCGCCAGCCAGCCGGCTGCGGCGGCAGACGGCGACAAGGCAAAGAGCGATGCCAAGGCAGCCACGGCAGGCGGCGTGCAGACGGTCAAGGAAAAGCGCTTCCTCGGCTTCCTGCGCCCCTATCGTCCCGACATCCAGCAAGGCAACTTTGTCTCGCAGGAAATGGTGGCCCAGCTCAAGCCTGGCATGACGCAGGACCAGGTGGTGTTCCTGCTCGGCACGCCGCTGCTGACCGATGTATTCCACGCCGATCGCTGGGATTATGCGTTCCGTCTGCAGAAGGGCAACGGCGAGGTCACGACCAGCCACGTGACCGTGCATTTCAAGGATGGCGTGGTATCGAGCTTCGAGGGTGGCGACGACCTGCCGACCGAACAGGATTACCTCGACCGCATCGCCGACAAGGCCAAGAAGAAATAATCCCATCCACCTCATGACTCAACTCAACATCGCGGTGGCCGGCGCTTCCGGCCGCATGGGCCAGATGCTGGTCGAAGCCATTGCCAACGCACCGGACGCCACGCTGGCCGGCGCGCTCGACATCCCCTCTTCCCCCGCCATCGGCCAGGATGCCGGCGCCTTCCTCGGCAAACCGGCCGGCGTGGCGATCGAATCCGACCGGTCCAAGGGCCTGGCGAAAGCCGGCTTCCTGATCGACTTCACGCGCCCCGAAGGCACGCTCGCGCATCTCGAATACTGCGCGGCGCACGGCATCAGGATGATCATCGGCACCACCGGCTTCGACGCCGACGGCAAGGCTGCCATCGCCAGGGCTGCCGAAAAGACCGCCATCGTGTTCGCGCCCAACATGAGCGTGGGCGTCAACGTGACGATGAAGCTGCTCGAAATGGCGGCGAAGAATTTCTCCGAAGGCTACGACATCGAGATCATCGAAGCGCACCACCGCCACAAGGTCGATGCACCGTCCGGCACCGCGATCAAGATGGGCGAGGTGATCGCCGGCGCGCTCGGCAAGGACCTCAACGATGTCGCGGTATGGGCGCGCGAAGGCGTGACCGGCCCGCGCGATCCGTCGTCCATCGGCTTTGCGACCGTGCGCGGCGGCGACATCATCGGCGACCACACCGTGCTGTTCGCCGGCATCGGCGAGCGCATCGAGATTTCGCACAAGTCGTCGAGCCGCGTATCGTACGCGACCGGCAGCCTGCGCGCGGCACGCTTCCTGGCCGACAAGCAGACCGGCCTGTACGACATGCAGGACGTGCTCGGCCTGCGCTGATCCCCTTTTTCATTACCAGCCAACCGGATTCAACGACATGGGTACTGCAGCGAATCAGGGTTTGGGGCTCGCCCACTACTGGGCCCAGGGCGATGCGGTCTCGCACGCGGCAGCCTACGTGCTGCTGGCGATGTCGATATTGAGCTGGTTCTACATCCTGTCCAAGACCTGGAGCTCGTGGCGCATCCGCCGCAGCGCCTCGGCGCTCGAGCGTTTCTGGCAGGCGCCGTCGCTGCCGGACGCGATCGCCGGCCTGCGCGGCGCGGATCGCGAACACGTCTATACGCCGCTGGCCGCGCAGAGCGTGGAAGCCGCCAACCTCAAGCCGCAGACCGGCTCGCTCAATGCCAACACCGATCCCGGCGAACTCATCACGCGCACGCTGCGGCAGGAAATCAACCGCGTCTCGGCGCGGCTCGAAAGCGGACTCACCCTGCTCGCCTCGGTCGGCGCCACCGCCCCCTTCGTCGGCCTGTTCGGCACCGTGTGGGGCATCTATCATGCGCTGATCGCGGTGTCGGCAACCGGCACGGTGCAGATCGACAAGGTCGCCGGCCCGGTCGGCGAGGCGCTGATCATGACGGCGCTCGGACTGGTGGTCGCGATCCCGGCAGTGCTCGCCTACAACGCCTTCGTGCGCGTCAACCGCATCACGCTGGCCGAGCTCGACGCCTTCGCGCACGACCTGCATGCCTACCTGACCACCGGCGCGCGCGTCGGCCAGCGCGCGTGAGCCGGCCATGAGCTTCGGCGGTTTCAACGACAACAAGCAACCGGCGCCGATGGCCGAGATCAACGTCACGCCGATGGTCGATGTGATGCTGGTGCTGCTGGTGATCTTCATCCTGGCCGCGCCGCTGTTCACGCACGCGATCAAGCTCGACCTGCCGGCCGCGCAATCGGAACCGGTACCGGCCGAACCGACGACCGTTTCGCTGTCCATCGACGGCGAAGGCCGGATCTTCTGGAATCTCGATGCCGTCAGCTTCGACCAGCTGCGCCAGAAACTCGAAAAGGCCGCCACCCAGCAACCGCAGCCGCAGGTGCAATTGCGCGCCGACCGCAACACGCGCTACGAAACCATCGCGCAGGTGATGGCCGCCGCGCAATCGCAGGGGCTGACGCGCCTGGGCTTCGTCACCGAGGTGCCGGCGGAAGCGTCGGCACAGGCAGGTCAATGACGATGACCGAGGTCCGACTCGACGGCGCGGCGATCGGCGACTGGCCGGCCTTCCACGCCGCCTGCCGCGATGCGTTCGGCTTCCCGGAGTTCTACGGCAACAACATGAATGCCTGGGTTGACTGCCTCAGCTACCTGCGCGATGACGACGGCATGACGCGCTTCCGGCTCAAGCAGAACGAGGTGCTGCGCATCGTCGTCGCCAACGCCGCCGCGCTGCGCGCCACGGCGCCCGAGATCCTCGACGACCTGCAGTTCTGCATAGCCGCCATCAACGACCGCTACGCCGACTACGGCGAGAAACCGGCGCTCGCACTCGAACTGGCCTGATACGGATTCGCCTTCAAGCGCATAACTGCGTTGGGGCACCTTGCCGTGCGTCAGCACTGCCTGCGGCACCCCGCCTTGTTCTACGCTTGAAGGCAAATCCGTCTGAATCCGATAGTGCCGTGGCAGCGCGCAAGCCTGCCATCGGCAGGGGCGAACCGCTATAATCACCCCTTTGGCCGTGCCCGCGCGGCCGCGCAGTCATTTTCTTTCATCCCTTTCTTTTGGCTTCATCCGTCATGCAAGATAAATACAGCCCCGCCGATGTGGAAAAATCGGCGCAAGACCACTGGCAATCCATCAACGCCTACAAGACGGTGGAGCACGCCACGGACCGGAACGGCAAGGAAAAGAAGAAGTTCTATGCATGCTCGATGCTGCCGTATCCGTCCGGCAAGCTGCACATGGGCCACGTGCGCAACTACACGATCAACGACGTGATGTACCGCTACCTGCGCATGAACGGCTACAACGTGCTGATGCCGATGGGCTGGGACGCGTTCGGCATGCCGGCCGAGAACGCGGCGATGGCCAACAACGTGCCGCCCGCGCAATGGACCTACGCCAACATCGACTACATGAAGACGCAGATGGCGTCCATGGGCCTGGCGATCGACTGGTCGCGCGAGATGACGGCCTGCAAGCCCGAATACTACAAGTGGAACCAGTGGATGTTCCTAAAGATGCTCGAGAAAGGCATCATCTATCGCAAGACCGGCACCGTGAACTGGGACCCGATCGACCAGACCGTGCTCGCCAACGAGCAGGTCATCGACGGCCGCGGCTGGCGCTCGGGCGCGCTGATCGAGAAGCGCGAGATCCCGATGTACTACGCGCGCATCACCGACTATGCCGAGGAACTGCTCGACCACGTCGATCACAAGCTGCCGGGCTGGCCCGAGCGCGTGCGCATCATGCAGTCGAACTGGATCGGCAAGTCGACCGGCGTGCGCTTCGCCTTCACACACGAGATCGAGGACGACGGCCAGCTCATCAACGACGGCAAGCTGTGGGTCTTCACCACGCGCGCCGACACCATCAAGGGCGTGACCTTCTGCGCCGTGGCGCCCGAGCATGCGCTGGCGACCTTTGCCGCCAGGAGCAATCCGGAACTCGCCGAATTCATCGCCGAATGCAAGAAAGGCAGCGTCATCGAGGCCGACATGGCGACGATGGAAAAGAAAGGCATGCCGACCGGCCTGTTCGTCAAGCATCCGCTGACCGGCGCGCTGGTCGAGGTCTGGGTCGGCAACTACGTGCTGATCACCTACGGCGACGGCGCCGTGATGGGCGTGCCGGCGCACGACGAGCGCGACTTCGCCTTCGCCAGGAAATACGTGCTGCCGATCCACCAAGTCATCGCTGTCGAAGGCAAGACCTTCTCCGAAGAGAAATGGCAGGACTGGTATGCCGACAAGGAAAACGGCCGCTGCATCAATTCCGGCAAGTACGACGGCCTGAACCACCAGCAGGCGGTTGATGCGATCGCCGCCGATCTGGAAGAGCTCGGCCTCGGCGAGAAGAAGATCACCTGGCGCCTGCGCGACTGGGGCATCTCGCGCCAGCGCTACTGGGGCACGCCGATCCCGATGATCAACTGCCCGGACTGCGGCCCGGTGCCGGTGCCCGAGAAGGACCTGCCGGTGGTGCTGCCCGAGGACTGCGTGCCCGACGGCAGCGGCAATCCGCTCAACAAGCACGAAGCCTTCCTCAAGTGCGACTGCCCGCAGTGCGGCAAGCCGGCACGCCGCGAGACCGACACCATGGATACCTTCGTCGATTCGTCGTGGTACTTCATGCGCTACTGCTCGCCCGGTTCGAACGATGCGATGGTTGATGCCCGCAACGACTACTGGATGCCGATGGACCAGTACATCGGCGGCATCGAGCACGCCGTGCTGCACCTGCTGTACGCGCGCTTCTGGACCAAGGTCATGCGCGACTTCGGCCTCGTCAAGTTCGACGAGCCGTTCACCAAGCTGCTGACGCAGGGCATGGTGCTCAACGAAACCTATTACCGCGAGGACGCCAGCGGCAAGAAGACCTGGTATAACCCGGCCGACGTCGAACTGACCTTCGACGACAAGGGCCGTCCGCAATCGGCGGTGCTCAAGGCCGACGGCCAGCCGGTCGAGATCGGCGGCACCGAGAAGATGTCCAAGTCCAAGAACAACGGCATCGACCCGCAGGCGCAGATCGAGCAGTACGGCGCCGACACCGCGCGCCTGTTCACCATGTTCGCCTCGCCGCCGGAGCAGACGCTCGAATGGTCGGGCACCGGCGTCGAGGGCGCCAACCGCTTCCTGCGCCGCGTGTGGGCGTTCGCCGCCAGCCAGGCCGCGCGCGTGGCCGCTGCCGGCAGGCTCGATGCAGCCGCGCTGTCCGAACCTCACAAGACGCTGCGCCGCGAAGTGCACAAGATCCTGCAGCAGGCCGATCACGACTATCAGCGCATCCAGTACAACACCGTGGTCTCGGCCAGCATGAAGATGCTCAACACGCTGGAAGGCGCCAAGCTCGACGATTCCGCCGCCTCCAGCGCGGTGATCGCCGAAGGCCTGTCCATCTTCCTGCGCGTGCTCAATCCGGTCGCGCCGCACATCACGCACGTGCTGTGGCAGGAACTCGGCTATGCGGCAAGCTTCGGCGACATCCTCGACGCCGAATGGCCGCAGGTCGATGCCGCCGCGCTCGAGCAGGCCGAGATCGAACTGATGGTGCAGGTCAACGGCAAGCTGCGCGGCAGCGTGGTGGTCGCCAAGGATGCCGACAAGGCAACCATCGAGGCCGCTGCCCTTGCCAACGAAAGCGTGCAGAAGTTCATCGAAGGCACGCCGAAGAAGATCATCGTGGTGCCGGGCAAGCTGGTCAACATCGTCGCCTGAACCCTTACATGAGCCGCTCATTCAACCGCAGGATTCCGTCATGCTGAAAAACCGCCGTCTTCTCTGTCTCGCGCTGGGTTCCACCGTTCTGCTGTCGGCCTGCGGCTTCAAGCTGCGCGGCTCGCTGCTCGGTGACGACCTGCCGTTCAAGAGCATCTATCTCGACATTCCGCAGAATTCGACGCTGGGCGCCGAACTGCGTCGCAACATTCGCGGCAGCGGCGAACTGAAAATCGTCGATACCCGCGAAGAAGCCGAGGCGATCCTCGACATCCCGAGCGAACGGCGCCAGAAGTCCATCCTGTCCCTCAACAGCCAGGGCCGCGTGCGCGAATTCGCGCTCTATTACCACGTCACGGTGCGCGTGCGCGACCAGCACAACGTCGAACTGCTGCCGCCAACGCAAATTTCGCTCAAGCGCGACATGACCTACAACGAGAACCAGGTGCTGGCGAAGGAAGGCGAGGAAGTCATGCTCTACCGCGACATGCAGTCGGACATCGTGCAGCAGATCCTGCGCCGCGTCGCGTCGATCCAGCCTCCCACCAGCATCGCTCCCGCCGGAACGGAATAAGCGGCCATGCAACTGCGCGCCGACGCGCTCGATACTCACCTCGCGAAACCGCTCGCCGGTCTGTACGTGATCACGAGCGACGAGCACCTGCTCGCGCTCGAGGCTGCCGACAAGATCCGCAAGGCGGCGCGCACCCAGGGCCTGACCGAGCGTGAGGTGTTGGTAGTCGAACGCAGCTTCAAGTGGGGTGAGCTGCTGGCGGCAAACCAGTCGCAATCGCTGTTCGGCGACCGCAAGCTGATCGAACTGCGCATCCCGACCGGAAAGCCCGGCAAGGACGGCGGCAAGGCGCTGCAGGATTACGCGGCCTCGCCAAGTCCCGACAACGTCACCCTGATCACGCTGCCCAAGCTCGACTGGCAGACGCAGAAAGCGGCCTGGGTCGCGAGCCTGCAGGCGGCCGGCGTCTGGATCGACATTCCGCTGGTCGAGCGCGCGCAGCTGCCGGCCTGGCTCGGCACGCGCCTGACAGCGCAGAAACAGAGCGCCAGCCGCGAATGCCTGGACTTCATCGCCGACCGCGTGGAAGGCAACCTGCTGGCCGCGCACCAGGAAATCCGCAAGCTCGCCCTGCTCTATCCCGAAGGCCAACTGAGCTTCGAGCAGGTGCACGACGCCGTGCTCAATGTCGCCCGCTACGACGTCTTCAAGCTCAACGAAGCCATGCTCGGCGGCGACGCCACGCGGCTGGTGCGCATGCTCGAAGGCCTGAAGGGCGAAGGCGAGGCGTTGCCGCTGGTGCTGTGGGCGGTGGCCGAGGAAATCCGCACCCTGCTCAAGCTCAAGGCCGGCGTCGAACAGGGCCGGCCGCTGCCGCAGTTGATGAAGGAAGCGCGCATCTGGGGACCGCGCGAACGGCTGATCGCCCCGGCGCTGCGCCGCCTGCGTCTTGCCACGCTGGAAGAAGCCCTGCAGGAAGCCGCGCAAATCGATAAGATGGTGAAAGGTTTGCGCGCCAAGTCGCACAGCGGCGACGCCTGGGACGCCATGCTGCAGCTCGGGTTGAAAGTCGCGCACGGCTAGCGGCGCAGGGTTGATGGCGCTGGCCGAACCCGCATCCCGCAGCACCCGAAGAATTGTCACACCAACCATAGTCACGATCATGGACATCAAGCAATACATGAAGCAGATCGGCGAGCGCGCGCGGCAAGCGTCGCACGCCATGGCGAAAGCCGACAGCGCCGCCAAGAACCGCGCGCTGACGCTGATCGCCGCCGCCATCCGCCGCGACGCCGACGCGCTGCGCGCCGCCAACAAGCTCGACCTCGACGCCGCGCTCGCCAACGGACTGGAGCCGGCGCTGCTCGACCGCCTGACGCTGTCCGACAAGGCGATCGCCACCATGGCCGAAGGCCTGGAACAGATCGTCGCCCTGCCCGATCCGATCGGCGAGATCTCCAACATGAAAGTGCGCCCGACCGGCATCCAGATCGGCCAGATGCGCGTACCGCTGGGCGTGATCGGCATCATTTACGAAGCGCGCCCCAACGTGACGGTGGATGCCGCCGGCCTCTGCATCAAGAGCGGCAACGCCACCATCCTGCGCGGCGGCTCGGAAGCCATCCATTGCAACCAGGCGCTGGCCAAGCTCGTCAAGGAAGGACTGGCAGGCGCCGGCCTGCCGCAGGACGCGGTGCAGGTCGTCGAAACCACCGACCGCGCCGCGGTCGGCGAACTGATCACCATGCCGCAGTACGTCGATGTCATCGTGCCGCGCGGCGGCAAGGGCCTGATCGCACGCCTGATGGCCGAGGCCACGGTGCCCATGATCAAGCACCTCGACGGCATCTGCCACGTCTATATCGACGACAAGGCCGATCCGAAGAAGGCGCTGGATGTCGCCTTCAACGCCAAGTGCCACCGCTACGGCACCTGCAACACGATGGAAACGCTGCTGGTCGCGCGCGACATCGCGCCGTCCATCCTGCCGCAGCTGGCAAAGCTGTACGCCGAGAAGGAAGTCGAACTGCGCTGCGACGACGAGGCGAAGAAGATCCTTGCCGGCTACGCGCACCTGGCTTCGGCCACCGAGGAAGACTGGTCCACCGAATACCTGGCGCCCATCCTCTCGATCAAGACCGTGGGCGGCGTCGATGAAGCGATCGCGCACATCAACCGCTATTCGTCCAAGCACACCGACGCCATCATCACCGAGGATTACTCGCGCGCCTTGCAGTTCCTGCGCGAGGTCGATTCCGCCTCGGTGATGGTCAATGCCTCGACGCGCTTCGCCGACGGTTTCGAATACGGCCTGGGCGCCGAGATCGGCATTTCGAACGACAAGCTGCACGCACGCGGTCCGGTCGGACTCGAAGGGCTGACCTCGCTCAAGTATGTCGTGTTCGGTCACGGAGAAGTCCGAACCTAAGGGTATCGGACCGCTCATGGCCATGTTCTGGATCAAATCGCTGCACCTGATCTTCGTCATCTCGTGGTTCGCCGGCCTGTTCTATCTGCCGCGCATCTTCGTGAACCTGGCGATGGAGACCGATGCCAACGCCACCACGCGCTTGCTGATGATGGCGCGCAAGCTCTATCGCTTCATGACGATACTGGCGGTGCCGGCGCTGCTGTTCGGCATCTGGCTGCTGAGCTTCGGCTTCGGCCAGGGGCCGGGCAATGGCTGGCTGCACGCCAAGCTCGCGCTGGTGGTGCTGCTGGTCGGCTATCACCATGCCTGCGGCCGGTTGCTGCGCAAGTTCGAGGATGGCCGCAACGTGCGCAGCCATCGCTGGTATCGCTGGTTCAACGAAGTGCCGACCGTGCTCATGTTCGCCATCGTGATCCTGGTCGTCGTCAAACCCTTCTGAGCGGAGTCATCCATGCCCCGTGTCTGTGAATACTATTTCGCGCCGCAGTCGCCCTGGTCCTACTTCGGCCATGCGCGGCTGGTGGCACTGGCACGGCAATACGACGTGACGCTCGAACTCAAGCCGATCAGCCTGCCGCACGTATTCAGCGTATCCGGCGGCCTGCCCTTGGCGCAGCGTCCGCCGCAACGCCAGGCATATCGCCTGATCGAACTCAGGCGCTGGAGCGAGAAGCTGAACCTGCCGCTGAATCCGCAGCCGCGCTTCGCGCCGGTCTCGGGCGACGCCGCCGCCAGGCTCATCATCGCCGCGCGCTTCGCACACGGCACCGATGCGGCGCTGGCGCTGACCGGCGCCATCATGCATGCCTTCTGGGCGGCCGACCGCAACATCATGGATGCCGATACGCTGACCGCGCTCGCCAACGAAGCCGGCCACGACGGCAAGGCGCTGCTCAAGGCCTCGGAAACCGCCAGCGTGGAAGCCGAATACCAGCGCTTCACCGACGAGGCGATTGCCGCCAACGTGTTCGGCGCGCCGTGGTACGTGGTGGACGGCGAACCGTTCTGGGGCCAGGACCGCCTCGATTTCGTCGAGGCCGCATTCGCAAGAACGTAATACCGCATCACCCAACAAAACCATCGCGCCGCCTCGCCAGGAAGCGGCGCTTCTTTCAAACGGATAAAGGGTTCCCCGCCATGACGACATTCCATTCCTTCTTCTGTCCCTGCCCGCGCGGCATGGAAGCCGCCCTCGCCGAGGAACTCGACGAGATCGCCCAGCTCGGCAAGGCCGACGGCGGCAAGCTCAAGGTACACAACCAGGTACCGGGCGGCGTGCACTGCTCGGGCACGCTGGCCGACGCGATGCGCATGAACCTGCATTCGCGCATCGCCTCGCGCGTGCTGATGCGCATGGCGCATGCGGGCTACGTCAACGAGAACGACATCTACGACCTGACGCTGGCGCAGCCGTGGGAAGACTGGTTCGGCATCCATCATACGATCCGCATCGACGTCACCGCCATCAAGTCGCCGCTGCGCAGCCTCGAATTCACCACACTCAAGATCAAGGACGGCATCTGCGACCGCTTCCGCGATCTGTGCGGCAAGCGGCCCTCGGTCGATACGCGCATGCCCGACATGCGCATCGTCGGCTTCCTCGACGCCAACAACTTCACCGTCTATCTCGACACCTCGGGCGAGGCGCTGTTCAAGCGCGGCTGGCGGCTCGACACCGGCGACGCCCCGCTGCGCGAGAACCTCGCCGCCGGCCTGCTGCGCGTGGCCGGCTGGAAGCCCGGCATTCCGCTGTTCGATCCGATGTGCGGCTCCGGCACCATCCTCGCCGAAGCCGCGCAGATGGTGGCCGGCATTCCGCCCGGCCTGCACCGCGAATTCGCGTTCGAGAAATTCAACGACTTCGACCAGGATGCCTGGCAGGCCATCAAGGGCAGCGTCAGGCTCAATGCGCTGCCGGCCGAACCGAGCGTGTTCGGCAGCGACATCTCGGGCGACATGGTCGTGATGGCGCGCGCCAACCTGAACCGCGCCGGCATCCGCTTCGACGTACCGCTGAAGCAGATCGAGGCGCAGGAAGTGAAGGCGCCGACCGCCACGCCCGGCATCCTGCTGACCAACCCGCCATACGGCGAGCGCATCGGCGTGCGCGGCGACAAGACGCTGGCCGAGGACGAACTGGCGAAGGAATTCTTCAGCGCGTTCGGCACCACGCTCAAACAGCGCTTCGCCGGCTGGTCGGTGTTCCTGTTCACGGCCGACCTGACCGTGCCGAAGATGCTGCGCCTGAAGGAAGCGCGCAAGACGCCGTTCTTCAACGGCGCCATCGAATGCCGGCTGTTCCGCTTCGACATGGTGGCCGGCTTCAACCGCCGCGAGCAGGCCAAGCCGAAGGATGCGCAGGACGGCCAGGCCTGACGCCGCGCAGGCTTGCCGTCGCACAACCCGGCCTGCCGTCCGGTACGTGGGCCAGCGAACCGTGGCGGCGGCGGTTTCGCGCTAGGTTGTTCCCTTCACTTCCCGCAGGAGAAAGACCATGACGCATCTCCCTCCTCTCGACGATCCCGCCCTGCTACGCTCACAGGCCTACATCGATGGCGCGTGGGTGGATGGCGGCGCACGTTTCGACGTCATCAATCCGGCCGACAACCGCGTGGTCGGCAGCGTGCCGAACCTGGCGCGCGCCGAAACGGAACAGGCGATCGCGGCCGCCGGCGCGGCCTTTCCCGCATGGTCGGCCAGGACCGGCAAGGAACGCGCCAATCTGATGCGCAAGTGGTTCGACCTGATGATGGCCAGCGCCGAGGACCTGGCGCGGCTGATGACGGCCGAACAGGGCAAGCCGCTGATCGAATCGCGCGGCGAGATCGCCTACGGCGCGAGTTTCATCGAATGGTTCGCGGAAGAAGCCAAGCGCGTCTGCGGCGACGTGCTGGCGAGCACCTGGACGAACCGGCGCACGGTCGTCATCAAGCAGCCGGTCGGCGTCTGCGCGGCCATCACGCCCTGGAATTTCCCGATCTCGATGATCACGCGCAAGATCGCGCCGGCGCTGGCTGCCGGCTGCACCATCGTCATCAAGCCGGCCGAGCAGACGCCGCTGTCGGCGCTGGCGCTGGCCGAACTTGCGCACCGTGCCGGCATTCCGCGCGGCGTCATCAACGTGGTCACGGCCGACGCCGACAATTCGGCGACGGTTGGCAAGGTGCTGTGCGCCAGCCCCGTGGTGCGCCACCTGTCCTTTACCGGCTCGACGCCGGTCGGCCGCATCCTGATGGAACAATGCGCGCCGACCGTCAAGCGGCTCAGCCTCGAACTCGGCGGCCACGCGCCCTTCATCGTGTTCGAGGATGCCGACCTCGACGCGGCGGTCAAGGGCGCGCTCGCCTCCAAGTACCGCAATGCGGGTCAGACCTGCGTCTGCACCAATCGCTTCTATGTGCACACCGCCGTGTATGACGAATTCGTGCGCCGGCTGGCCGACGGCTCGGCGCGCATCCGCCTCGGCAACGGTTTCGACGACGGCGTGATGCAGGGCCCGTTGATCGACGACGCGGCCGTGCAGAAAGTCGCGCAGCACGTCGAGGATGCGGTAGCCAAGGGTGCGCGCCTGCTGACGGGCGGCCGCCTGCATCCGCAGCTCGGCGGACGCTTCTACGAGCCGACCGTGCTGGCCGATGCGAAGCAGGACATGACCATCATGCGCGAGGAAACTTTCGGTCCGGTATCGGCCGTGACGCGCTTTTCGAGCGACGAGGAAGTCATCGCCGCTGCCAACGACAGCGAATTCGGCCTTGCGAGCTACTTCTACTCGCGCGGCATCGGCCGCGTCTGGCGCGTCGCCGAACGGCTGCAGTACGGCATGGTCGGCATCAACACGGGATCGATCTCCAACGAGGTGGCGCCCTTCGGCGGCGTCAAGCAATCGGGACTCGGACGCGAAGGATCGAAGTACGGCATGGACGAATACCTGGACATCAAGTACCTGTGCATGGGCGGCATCGATTCGTGACCGCCCGCTGATGCCCGACCTCAACACACATGTCTGATCCCGCGCACACGCCCTCCTCGACACCGCCGGCCGAACCGCCGCTAGCGCTGCTGGTCGGCAGCACGGCACTCGCCATCATGCTGGCGCTGCTCGCCATGCTCGGGCCATTCTCGATCGACACCTACCTGCCGGCCTTCCCCGCCATCCGCGCCTCGCTGCAGGCCAGTCCGCTCGAAATCCAGCAGACGCTGACGGCCTACATGTTCTCGTTCGCCGTCATGATCCTCTGGCATGGCGCGCTGTCCGACGCCTTCGGTCGCCGCAACATCATCCTCGTCTCGCTCGGCGTGTTCGCGCTGGCCTCGGTCGGCTGCGCGCTTGCACCGAGCATCGAAGCGCTGTGGCTGTTCCGCATGCTGCAGGGTATCTCGGCCGGTGCCGGCGTCGTCATCGGCCGCGCCATCATCCGCGATCTCTACGCGGGCGCGGCGGCGGCGCGCCTGCTGTCGCTGGTGACCATGATCTTCTCGATCGCGCCAGCCATCGCGCCCATCATGGGCGGCTGGATCGTCAAGCATCTCGACTGGCGCGCGATCTTCTTCATGTTGGTCGCCTATGCGGTGCTGCTGCTGATCTACTGCTACCGCCGCCTGCCGGAAACACTGCCGCCCTCGCGTCGCCAGCCGTTCCGCCCGAGCGCTCTCTACCGCAGCTACAAGCAGGTATTCCTGTCGCCGCTGTTCCACCTGAAGGGCGGCACGGTCGCCTTCAACTTTGCCGGCATGTTCCTCTACGTGGCGGCCGCGCCGGTATTCCTGGTCGAACATCTGGGATTGGGACCGGACCAGTTCGGCTGGCAGTTCGTGCCGACCGTGGCCGGCATCTTCTGCGGCGCGCTGACCGCCAACCGGCTGGCCGGCCGCATTGCGCTGGCGCGGCAGATCGCGATCGGCTTCACGCTGCTGCTGGGCGCGGCCGGCATCAATCTCGTCTATCACCTGCTGCTGCCGCCGGCGCTGCCGTGGTCGGTCGCGCCGCTGTTCTTCTATACCTTCGGCATGTCGATGGTGGCGCCGGTCGCAACACTGATGGTGCTGGACCTGTTCCCGGCGATTCGCGGCATTGTCGCCTCGTGCCAGTCGTTCACGCAGACACTGCTGGGCGCCGTCATCGCCGGCGTGATGGCGCCGATCCTGTCGCACTCGCCGGTATCGCTGGCGCTGGGCCAGCTCGGCTGCACGTTGATCGCCTTCATGCTCTGGCACGGCGGCGCGGCATGGCGGCGCGCGCACGCGACAGGCGATGCGCAGGAGACGTGGGCGGCGGAACGGGAGCGCTGAAAGGCGGGAGTAGCTAAGCGAACGCCTTGCTCATCAGGCGCAGGCTGTTTTCGTCAACGGAATTCTGGATGGCGAGCAGCGTCTGCTCGAGGTGCTGCTTGACGATGCGCTCGACGCTGCGCGCATTCTTCTTCTCGTAGCCTTCGAGTATCTGTTCGTGCTCGATGTTGTCGGTCGCAAGAATCTGCGGATGGATGAAGATCGACAGCGACACGTACGGTTCGGCGATCACCAGCAGGTTCCTCACCATGTCGTAGAGCCGCGTGTCCTTCTCGCTCGCCATCAGCGTGACGTGGAATTCCTTGTTCAGCGCGGCCCAGCGATGCGGGTCCGACGAGGCCGACATCTCGTGATGGATCAGCCGTGCCGCTTCCAGCGCATCCGGCGCGATGGTGGCGACCGACTTGCGCGCGAGCAGCGGTTCGAGCGCGATGCGCAGCTCGTAGATTTCGGCCACGTCCTTGACCGTCAATCCCTTGACGATCACGCCCTTGTTGGTATCTATCCAGACCAGACCTTCGGAGCGCAGGTCGCGAAACGCCTCCCGCACCGGCGTGGTGCTGACTTCGAAGCGCCGCGCGACCTCGTCCTGCCTGAGCCTGTCGCCGGGCTGATATCTGCCGCCGAGTATGTCCCTGCGCAACTGGTTGAGCACGTACTGTTCGACGGTTTTGTAGTCTTTCGGCATGGCTCGATTATATATGAGGCCTCTTTCCACAAAGCCGCCGCGAGCCGACGGGAACGGCCTCCCTTCTCGCCCCGCAAGCCGTCAGGCGCCCGCGTGCAGCGGACGCGCGAGCCGCGGCAGCATGCCCTCCAACCAGCGTCCGATGCGGATCAGCTGCGCATCGTCGCCGCCGCGTCCCACCAGTTGCACGCCCAGCGGCAGCAGCGTGTCCGAGATGCCGGACGGCACGCCCAGCGCCGGCAGGCCGAGGAAGGTCCACGGCGCGCAGAACGAGGCATCGCCGGTGCGCGCCAGGCCGAACGGCGCGGCGGTCGGCGAGGTGATCGAGAGGATCGCGTCGATGCCGTCCAGCGGCCGGTCGCGCTCCATGCGCATGTTCGCCACCAGCGCGCGCAGGCTGTCGTATTCGTCGGACGAAATGGTCAGCCCCAGTTTGATCAGGTCCTGCGTCCACGGTCCGGCCTGCTCCAGCCTGTCCTTGATGTCGCGGTACAGATGCTGCGTGGTTTCGTAGGCCATGATGCGGTTGCCGGCATCGACGATCTCGCGGATGTCGAGCCCGAGTCCGACTTCCACGCACTGCACGCCGCAGGCTTCGAGCCGCCGCACCACGGCATCGAAGTTGTCCTTCACGTCGCCATCGACCTGGCTCCACTGCGAGGAGCGATAGAGCCCGAGTTTGGTCGGCTTGCGCGCCGCATCGCCGGCCTGCGCGGCATCCTTGCCGTGTGCGCAGACCAGGTCGTGCGCCACCGCGGTCCAGTGCACATCGGACGTGATGAAGCCGAGGTGATCAAGCGTGGGCGACAGGTAGCGCGTGCCGTCGTGCGGAATCGTGCCATAGGTGGGCTTGTAGCCGACCACACCGCAATAGGATGCGGGCCGGATGATGGAGCCCACGGTCTGGGTGCCAATCGCAACATCGACGATGCCGGCGCCGACCGCCGCCGCGGAGCCGCTCGATGAGCCGCCGGGACTGTAGGCCGGATTCCATGGATTGACGGTCGCGCCCGGATCGCGCCATGCGAATTCGGTGGTGACGGTCTTGCCGAAGATGACGGCGCCGGCGTCGCGCAGGCGCTGCACGATCCAGGCGTCGCGCGCGGGACGGTGCCCGGCATAGATCGCCGAACCGTAGGTGGTCGGCATGTCCGCCGTGTCGACGAGGTCCTTGACGGCGACCGGCACGCCGGCGAGCGCGGTCTGCGTCGCTGCGCCGTCGGGGTAGCTGTCCGGACGGAAGTTGAAGGCCTTGAGATCGCCGTCCAGACGGTCGGCGGCGGCGATGGCTGTCTCCAGGCGTGTCGCCGGGGTGGAACTGTTTTCGTTGTCTTGATGTGTATGCATGATGAGAGTGGGCATGGGTGCGGCAGCGTGAACGCTCATTTGATCATGCTGCGGCCTAGCCGTGTTGTCGTTGCAAGCGGCGGCGGATGGATAGTGACGATCGATCGCATCCGCGCCGTCCTTCGATGCGTATCAGCGTTTGAGCTTTTCCGCAAAGCTGTTGTCGATCGCGCCTTCATACGTGACCTCGCCCGGCTTGACGTTGCCGATGTAGAGATTCATATCGACATTGTTCTGGAACGACTGGCGCGAGATCGAGGGATTGGGCGGATAGACGTTCTGCGCCAGCATGCGCTTGACCGCGTTGCTGACCACCACCGGATCGAGCGTCGGGAACTCCTTCTGCGCGACGCGGATCGCGGTCTCCGGCGAGGTGCGCATCAGCGCCTCGGCATCGCCGATCGCCGCCACGAAGTTCTGCACCAGCTGCGGCCGCTTCTCGATCGTTGCCTTCTGCGTGGTCATGGTCGAGAACGCATATTCGGCATCGTATTGCTTGCCGAACTCGTGCACGATCTTGTAGCCGTTGGCCAGCGCCTGGTCAACCTGCGGCTGGTACAGCACGGCCGCCGCCGCGCGGCCGGCACTGACCGGCGACAGCTCGGTGCCGATCTGCACCGTGTTGACCTTCACGTTCGACAACCCTTTTTCCTTCAGCAGCTTCTGCAGCATGTAGGTGCTGGTTGACGGCGGCAGCGCGACCGAAATGGTCTGGTCCTTGAGGTCCGCCAGCGAATTGATAGTCGAATTGCCGGGCGCAACCATCCATACCGGCACGCCGGCCACCACCATCGCCACGTTGCGCAGGTCGGCGCCTTTCAGGTTGGCCAGCACCGCCGTGATCGGATCCTGCAGCGAGAAATCGGCATGGCCGCCGATGACCGCAGCCACGCCCTGCGCACCGCCACCCGCCGTGACCTTCTGCACGTCGAGGCCATGCTTGGCGAACAGGCCCTCGTTGAGCGCCACGTAGAGCGGCAGATACTGGATCGACTGGAAGGCCTGATACACCACCGCCTTCTCGGCCGCCTGCGCCGGCGCCGCAAAGCTGGCCGCCGTCAATGCTGCGGCGAGCAGGCCGCGCATGTACTTCATCGTTCGGATTTCCATGAAACCACCCTTTCCTCTATCAGTTGAACAAACCACGTAAGAAGCGCCGCCATCAAGGTCAGCACGATGACACCCAGCCACACGCTGTTCAGGTCGAACAGCGAGCCCGCGACGAACACCGAATGGCCGAGGCCATGTTCGGACGCGATGAATTCACCGACCACCGCGCCGATCAGGGCGAAGCCGATGTTGATGCGGAAGATCGAGAAGATCCACGGGATCGAAGCCGGCACGATCAGCTTGCGGAAGATCATGGCGCGCCTGGCCTTGAAGGAGCGGAACAGGTTGAGCAGATCGGGATCGACTTCCTTGGCCGCCGCGCAGGCCGAGATCATCGCCACCGCGAACGTGGAGATCACCGCGAGCCAGACCTTGGACACCATGCCGGAGCCGAACCAGATGATGATGAGCGGACCCAGCGCGATCTTCGGTACGCTGTTGAGCAGGATGGAGAACTGCTCCGCGACTTCCGACACGCGCGGCCAGAACCAGAGCATCAGGCCGAGCGCGATGCCGAGTCCGCTGCCGATCACAAGGCCGAGCACGGTTTCCGCCAGCGTGACCCAGGTGTCGTGCAGCAGATCGCCCTTGGTCAGCCCGATCAGTCCGGCCTGGAAGATGCCGAGCGGCGAACCCAGCAGCTGGCCGTTGATCCAGCCGGCCTGCGCCGCTACCTGCCAGAAGATCACGAGCGCGATCAGGATCGTGGTGACGATGAATGCGGAATTGCCTGTCTTGTTCATGTCGTTTTCCCGTTCAGATGGAGGCATGGGTGACGTCGCTCGCGCGCAGCGCATCCCAGACGCGCGTGTGGTACTGGTGGAACTCGGGCGCGCCGCGCGCCGTGATCGCATCGCGCTCGCCGGGCACGGTCAGCACGATGTCTTCCTGCAGGCTGATCTTGGCCGGGCGCCCGCCAAGCACCACGATGCGGTTGCTCATCGCGATCGCCTCGTCGATGTCGTGAGTGACGAGGATGACGCTGGTGCCCTCGGTCCTGGTCAGCGTGATGACGTCGTTCTCGAGCATCAGGCGCGTTTCGTAATCGAGCGCGGAGAACGGTTCGTCGAGCAGCACCACGGTCGGATTGGTCAGCAGCGTGCGCGTCAGCGCGACGCGCTGCTTCATGCCGCCAGACAGCGAGTGCGGATAGGCGTTGGCAACCGATTCCAGTCCGTAGCGCGCAAGCATGGCGCGCGCCCGCGTGCGGTCGGCCTCGGTCACGGGCCGGTGCAGTTCGATGCCGAGCACCGCGTTGTCGAGGATGGTGCGCCATGGCAGCAGCAGGTCCTTCTGCAGCATGTAGGCGAGGCTGCCGGCTTCGCCGTTGGCGCGCTTGCCGAGCGTGATGGTGCCCGCCGTCGGTTTCAGCAGGCCCGAGATCAGGTTGAACAGCGTGCTCTTGCCGGAGCCGCTCCGGCCGACCACCGCCACGATCTCGGCCGGCCCCACGTGGAAGCAGAGGTTGCGGAATATGCGGATTTCCTCGTTGCCCGGCGTGATGAACGCATGACTGAGATTGGTCACTTCCAGACGGTTTTCCAACTTCTTTTCTCCCGTTTTTGAAGACTGGCGGCGAAGGCAAGGCAGCATGCAGGGCGCATGAAACCTCGCTCTCATCAGATTGCATACAATGCATAATGCATTAAGCATCATCCGTACCAGCCTCAAAGACGGCGGTTCTGCACAAAAAAGCGTCATCCGGCGGCATGGCAGGCAAGCTTGCCGGACGCCTGGCGCACTTGAAGCGTGCGGCTGCACTGCATGCGCACATGCGAACGGAATCGATGCAAGGAAATGGACCGCGGCGGCAGGCAAGACTGCCGATATGACAACCGGCACGCCTGCGCAGAGATCGCGATAACAGGCAGCAGCACGGGCTGCGATATCGCCATGCTTGTCTATATAGGAAGCACGCGCCTCCACACTTCCGCCTCGTCACTCGAAACAAATCGACACACTTCTCCTGGCGCGAACGTCATGCCAACACCGCGCCAACACCTTTCTCACGTGGTTCTCACGCGCCACCCATGTGAATGAAAACGACACGTCTATTTTCAAGAAAGGCGTCAACGCCGCCATGCATGCGGCGTTAGAGACAGACGAATCGGCCTTTCGATTCGCGACGAATGACACTCAAAAAAGAGAGAGAGCACGCACATGAAAAAACTGATCGCCACCCTGGTTGCCGCCCTGTTCGCCTCGGCCGCTTTCGCCCAACCGGCCGCCACGCCGGAACCGACCGCTCCGACGGCCGCGCATGCCGAAGGCAAGGCGCCTGCTGCCAAGCACAAGAAAAAGAAAGTCGCCAAGAAGAAAAAGAAAGCGCACAAGCCTGCCGCCCATCAGGCCGCAGCGCCTGCGCCGGACGCAGTGAAGTAAAGCAGTCGCTGAAATGAAAAAGACAGGCCGCGGCCTGTCTTTTTCATATGCGTAGTTTCAAGGTCGCCGTTACGCACCGAGCGCCCGCCCGTCGCTGCGCGGATCGTGCGCGCCCGAGAAGCGCGGCCCCACCGCATCCGCCTCGATGACGATCGCGCCCGGATGGCCCGACAGAAGGCTCTGCGCCGGCAGCGGGCTCAACTCGTGACCGCGCCGCGCGAGTTCCGTCAGCACCTCCTGTCCGACGTCCTGTTCGAGCTTGAGCGTGTCGCGCGTGTCGGAAAAGGTTTTCCCGAGCAGGAAGCGCGGCCGCGACAGGGCCGTGTAGGGACCGAGCCCGTAATCGATCGTGCGCGTCAGGATCGCGGTCAGCATCTGCAGCTGGCCGTCCGCGCCTTGCGTGCCGTACAGGATGCCGGTGTCGCCAGTGTGGAAGACGTGCGGCCAAGCGAGGCTTCGTTGACGAGGATGTAGCGCGAATCGGCATCCTTGAGCCACGCCTGATCCGGAATGTTGTCGAGGATCGCCTTCTGCGGTTGTTCATCGTTGCGCATGCATCCTCCCTTGTTCCTGCCGGCGCAGCGTCAGTCGCGGCGCTCGGCGGCAAGGTCCTGCAGCAACTGGCGGAAGTCGGGCGACGCCTGCAGCAGCGTGGTCGCCGCGCCCCGCAGGTCGCGCACGGTCTGCTTCGGAAGATACAGCGAGGTCGGCACATTGAGCAAGGCGTCGCGCTGCGTCTCGTCCGGCATGTTCTTGAGCGCGATGTTGATGTAGTACATCTGCGGCGGCTTGCGGCCTTCCTTTGCCGCCTCCTGCTTTGCCGACTCGCGCCAGCGGTCGAAGGCGGTCTGGATCACGCGCTCGGATTCCTGCGTGTAGCGCGCGATCGGAATGTCGCCGACGGCGCGGATCACGTCCTTGAAGCCGGGCACGTCCGCATTGTGGTCAATGGTGTGCGCCGGGTCGTTCTGCGCGTTGACCACCACCATCACGAACTTCGTCATCTCCTGCAGACGGAAGTCGCGCCGCACTTCCTCGCTGTCCATCACGGCTTCGAGGTCGAGCAGGCCGCGTATGCTCAGGTTGTCGGCCAGGCCGCCGTCGAGCAGATGGATGTAGGGCCGCTTGTCGCGTTCGAGGTAGCTCAGCAGTTCGCGGCTGCGCGTGCGCGAGGCGGCCGCCAGACGGCTGCGGGCCGTGCCTTCCGCCGCCAGCCGCATCGCGTCCGGCACCTGGTAGTCGCAACTGCCGGCGTAGTTCCACAGTGTGACCGGCGAGAACAGCAGCGGCACCGCGCTCGATGCCGCCACCGCGCGCGAGATCGGGAAGCTGCTCAGGTCCGAGCAGATCAGGTCGAAGGTTTCCTGCGTGAAGTCGAAGCGGCTGCCGCTCGACATGTCGGTCGCGCTGATGATGACGAACGGCCCCTTGCGCCCCTGCGCCATGTCGCCGAAGGTCGCCTTGCCGAACAGCACCTCGTCGAGCTGCTCCTCGAACAGATCGGAGCGGCCGAAGCGCGGCGAGGTCAGGCGCCACTGGTTGGACAGCGAGATCACACGGCTGACGATCTTGTCCTGGAAATCCAGGCTCAGAAAGCGCTTGTCGAAATCCTGCAATACGCGCTCACCGTGCAGGCCGTAATAGGCGGCCAGGATCGATCCGCCGGACACGCCATAGACCAGATCGACTTCGTCGAACAGCCGCATCGGCCTGCCGTTGGCCACGAAGCGGTTGCGCGCAAGTTCTTCCAGCACGCCGTAGCCGAGCGCCGCCGAACGCGCACCGCCGCCCGAGAACATCAGCACCATGAAGATCCTGCCGTCGCCGGGGCCGAGATTGGCCGAGGAAATGCTGTAGCCGTGATCGGGCTGATAAACCGGCAGCGGATCGTTGACGTGATAGTGGACGAGACTGCAGCCGGCGGTGAGGATGGCCGCCACGCAGGCGCACAGCGCGCGGCAAAGCCGCAGGGAGGAATTCATGTTCTGGTCCGGACGCAAGACAAACGGAAATGCCGCGATTATATCGATGCGCCACAGCCATGCGCCTTTGCCGACACAGATTCCGTCGGCGATGCTTCATTCCTGCGCAGGCAAGGCGATACGCGCTGCCGGTTCGGCCGCCTGCCGCAGCACCGGCACCATCTGCGCGAAGGCGGTGCGTTGCCGGTCGGCATCCGGCAATCGCAGCACAGGAGGGCGGCACGCCCGGTGCATCAAACCCGTGCCCGGCCCGATGTTAAAATGCCAAGCTAATTTTCGGCGTAGCGGCCTTCGCGCGGATACGCAGGGCGCCGCCTGTTGCAGCAACGAAATGTATCGCCGCAGGTACCGCACGCGAACGGTCCGGCGAGGTGCCGCGATGCGCTTCTCGTGACTTTCCTTCTGCGGCAGGATCAAAAATTGCTTCGTTTCAAGCCAGCCCGGCTGGCCCTGCCATGCGCCAGAAGACACAGGGCGGTCCGCTTCAAGACAAGGTTTGATGCATGATTATTTATCAGGTCTATCCCCGCAGTTTCCAGGATTCGAACAACGATGGCATCGGCGATCTGGCCGGCATCGAGATGAAGCTCGATTACATCAAGAGCCTGAATGTCGATGCGATCTGGATCAGCCCCTTCTTCAAGTCGCCGATGGTTGACTTCGGCTACGACGTGTCCGACTATCGCGACGTCGATCCGATCTTCGGCAACATGGACGACTTCAAAAGCCTGCTGGCGGCGGCGAAGACGCATGAGATCGGCGTCATCGTCGATATGGTGATCTCGCACACCTCCGAGGAGCATCCATGGTTCAAGGACAGCCGCCTCGGCCGCAACGGCAAGTCGAACTGGTACCTGTGGGCCAGCCCGCAACCGGACGGCAGCCCGCCCAACAACTGGGTCTCGGTGTTCGGCGGCCCGGCCTGGCGCTGGGATGCGGAGCGCCGCCAGTATTATTTCCACTCGTTCTTCTCGAGCCAGCCCGACCTCAACATGCACAATCCCGAAGTGCAGAATCAGGTGCTGTCCGACATGCGCTTCTGGCTCGACATGGGCGTCTCCGGCTTTCGCTTCGACGCCTGCAACCACGTCTTCCAGGACCTGCAGCTGCGCAGCAATCCGCCGCGCGAGGACGTCAGCAACGCACTGCATCCCTACGGCTTCCAGGTGCATGTCTATGATCAGGCGCAGCCCGAGATGCTGCCCTTCCTCGAAAAGATCCGCGTGCTGCTCGACGAATACGGCGCCTTCAGCCTGGCCGAGGTCGGCGGCCACGACGCGATCAAGCTCATGGGCCAGTACACCGAGCCGGGCCGCCTGCATTCTGCCTACAGCTTTTCGCTGATGCAGCCCGACAGCAGCGCGCAGCGCGTGCGCGACGTCATCACCGAACTCGAAGCCAACATCCCCTATCCCAACGCGCCGTGCTATGCCTTGAGCAACCACGACAAGCCGCGCGTGGCGACACGCTGGGCCAACGGCCGCGACCGTGCCGACACCGCCAAGGAAATGCTGGCGCTGCTGTTCGCCATGCGCGGCGACGTCTGCATGTATCAGGGAGAGGAACTCGGCCTGCCGCAGGCCGACGTGCCCTTCGACCGCATCCAGGACCCGTTCGGCAAATCGTTCTGGCCCAAGTTCAAGGGCCGCGACGGCTGCCGCACGCCGATGCCGTGGACCGGCGGCTCGCACGGCGGCTTCAGCGTGTCCGAACCGTGGCTGCCAGTCACCGACGAGCACCGCGCGCTCAATGTGAGCGACCAGGAAGCCGATCCAGATTCCGTGCTCAACTTCTACCGTCAGGTGATCGCCGTGCGCCGCGCCAGCCCGGCGCTGGAAAAAGGCCATATCGAACTGCTCGAAGCGCCGCACGCGGTGCTGGCCTTCCGCCGCAGCTGCGACGAACAGCAGCTCGTCTGCCTCTTCAACATGGATGTCATCGAACACGTGGTGCAATGCGCACCCTACTCGGGCATGCTGCTGGGCCGGCGCGTCACGCTGGATCAGCACAGCGTCACGCTCGGGGTCAACGGATTTTGCATCCTGCAGGAAAAATAGGAAGCAAAACGCGATTCGCGCTCGCGCGACTCCTTCACGGTGCTCCGGCAGCGAGGAATCATCCTCATACTGCCGGAAACCGGCACCGGCTCTTCGGTTGTGTTTCCCGAACGCTGCCGCTGCACTGCAATAGCAGCTGCGGCTCGCGTCCTTACACCAGGGTCAGCGTCACGTCGATGTTGCCGCGCGTGGCATTGGAATACGGGCAGACGATGTGCGCCTTGTCGATCAGGGCCTGGGCCTGATCGCGCTCCAGCCCCGGCAGCGAGATTTTCAGTTCGACTTCGATCGCAAAGCCGGTCGGTACCTGGCCGATACCGACATTGCCCTGCACCGATGCCTCCTTGGGAATCGCGATCTTTTCCTTGGAGGCAACGAACTTCAGCGCGCCGAGAAAGCAGGCCGAATAGCCGGCTGCGAACAATTGCTCGGGATTGGTGACGGCGCCGCCGGCGCCGCCGAGTTCCTTGGGCGTGCCGAGTGCAACGTCGAGCACGCCGTCGGACGACACGGCGCGGCCGTCACGGCCGCCGGTTGCGGTTGCCTGGGCGCGGTAGAGGACTTTGTCGATGATTGCCATGGTGACTCTCCTTGAAAGATGGACAGGTTTGAAAGCAAGGCAGCCCGCTTGGTTCCGGTTCGCCTGCGGCATGGCAGGCGCGCTACCACGGTACAATACGCGGCCTCAGATTCGAACCACCATTTTCACCCCTTTCCAGCATGACCGACCAGACCGACAACGACGGCAAGAAGCCGCTTTTCTACGATCCGACCGAACACCGCATCCGCAGCTTCGTCACGCGTGCGGGCCGCGTGTCCAATGCTCAGGCGCGCGCGTTCGACGAGTTCGGTCCGCGCTTCACGCTGCCTTATCAAAAGGCGGTGCTGAATGTCGAGGAAACGTTCGGCCGCAAGGCGCCCGTGATTTTCGAGATCGGCTTCGGCATGGGCGAAACCACGGCGACCATCGCCACCGGCATGCCGGACAAGGATTTCATCGGCGTCGAAGTGCACACGCCGGGCGTCGGCAGCCTGCTCAAGCTCGCCGGCGAAGGCAACCTCGCCAACGTGCGCATCATCCAGCACGATGCGTATGAAGTGCTGACGCACATGATCGCGCCGGAATCGCTCGACGGCGTGCACGTCTTCTTTCCCGATCCGTGGCACAAGGCGCGCCACAACAAGCGCCGCCTGATCCAGCCGCCGATGGTGGCGCTGCTGTCGTCGCGCCTGAAGAGCGGCGGCTACCTGCACTGCGCGACCGACTGGCAGGAATACGCGGAACAGATGCTGGAAGTGCTGGGCGCCGAGCCCACGCTGCAGAACACTGCCGACGGCTACGCGCCGCGTCCCGACTACCGTCCCGTGACCAAGTTCGAGAACCGCGGTCTCAAGCTCGGGCACGGCGTGTGGGATCTGGTGTTCAGGAAGAAATAAACCCTAGAACTGCCCGCGCAGCGTCAGCATCCAGCTGCGCGGCTCGCCATAGATGTTGCCGTAGCTGGTGGAACCCAGGCGCGCGTAGTAGTGCTTGTCGAACAGATTGTTGACGTTGAGCGCGAGATCCCACTGCTCGGTCAGCCGATAGCCGACGCGCGCATCCCAGACCGCATCGCCGCCCTGCGAGTATCGTCAGAAATCGATGCTGGCCGACAGCATATAGGTACGTGGCGCAGCCGACGTGACCATCTGGTAGGCCGGAGACGAATCCCAATAGCGGCGGTTGAACACATTCTCGACAGTAGCGCGGAACAGAACGGGATGACTGGCGATCCTGGCGGCATAGCGTGCCCCCAAATCAAAACGCGTCCATGAAGGAATCGTTTCGGTGTTGGCTGCGTCGTATGGCATGGAAGACGAGTAGATCACACGCGCAATGGACGTCAGGCCGGGCACCTGCCTGATATCGTACTCGGAACCCAGCTTGACCGACCAGGTCGGTATGCCAAAAGCCCTCGCACCGTTGAACCGCCCGCCCGGGGTGTCGGTCAGGATTGCTCGGGTCCATGCCGCGCCACCCAGCAGGCGCAGACCGCGCGCCGCCTCGCCAAACATGGATAGTTCTACCCCACGGTTGCGCTGTTCTCCGGCCAGGCGATAGAAGTTATCCGTATCCAGAAAGCCGCTCGGACGTTTGATTTCGAATGCACTGAGAGTGGTGGTGAAGGTTCCCCAGTCCACCTTGGCTCCCACCTCCCATTGCTTGGAAACAAAGGGAGCAAAGACTTCGCCGGGATTGTTTGCGGTGGATGGCGCCACCGCGCCTTGCGATAGGGCCTCGACATAGTTGACGTAGATCGAGAGCTTGTCGACGGGCTTAACGACCAGACCCAGCGCGGGCGTGTTCGCACTGCGATTGTAGTTGGACTGCCAGGCGCCAGTGTTCCAGACGTAGGAAGTTACATCGATCTTCTGGTGACGCAGGCCCAGCGTCAGCAATAGGCGCTCGTCCAGCATCGACAGCGTGTTGGTGATCGCGTAGCTGCGCAGGTTCACATCATTCTGAGGAAGAAGCGATCCGTCAAAGCTCATGTCGCCGGGTTCGCTCAGGCGGGCTGGATGGTAGATATTGCTGTTATCGCCCCATGCCGATGTCGGATTGTAGGCGCTGACCTTGGAGTTGTACTCGGTAGCCGCCAGCACGACGGTATGCTTGACGGGACCGGTCTCGAGATTGAATCGCGTGTTGAGTTCGCCGCTATGAGTCTTGTTCCTTTCCCTGATCCCAAAGGCGCTGAAAGCAATGTCTCCGGCGTCATTGATGATTTCGCCCCATGGTGAATTAGCCTTGCGCCTGGTCTCGGCCATGCCAACCGCACCGCCAATACTCCAGGAACTGGTCAGATCGAACTCGGCACGAGCCATGCCGAACACGTAATTCTTGTCTTGATACGACCAATCCGGATAGGGATTGATATCGCCGCGTGGCGCTTCTGGAACCGTGGGGGTCCACACAAAGTAGTTGTTCCTGGCACCGCTGATCTTCTGGGTGCTCGCGCCCACGTCGGCGCTCGCGCGCAAACGCTCGCCGCGATAATCCAAGCCCAGCGTCGCGTTGGAGATGCGCTGCTTCTCGTGATCAACCGCCGAGTCGCCATCACGATGAGCCGCGTTCAGGCGGATGCCAAAGGCATTGTCCCGGCCGAAGCGGCGCCCGATGTCGACATGCGCGCCCAGGTTGCCGTCGCTCAGATAATTGGCCGTGACGCGGTTGAGCGGAGCATCGTCGGCGCGCTTGGGCACCAGGTTGATCGAGCCGCCGGCCGTACCGCGAGGCGAACTGCCATTGAGCAGCGTGCTCGGTCCCTTGAGTACCTCAACCCGCTCGATACCCTCCAACTGCACGCCTTCGACGCTGGCGATGCCATACAGGCCATTGAAGCCGATTTCGGAGCGCTGGTATTCAAACCCGCGGATAATAAAATTATCGAAGAACCACGGACCACCGCTGCTCACACCCGGCGTGTTGTCCAGCACGTCAGTCAGGCTATGGGCCTGCTGATTCCGGATCAGTTCCGAGGTATAGGCGGTCACACTGAACGGCATGTTCATCACGTCGACGTTACCCAACATTCCCAGCCTGGCGCCGCGCGCCACTTGCCCACCGGTATAGGCAGGGGGCAAATCATCGGCATGTGAACCGGCCATGACGCTGACGGCTGGCAATGTGGTTTCAGAATTGGTGGCGGCCGGAAGCACACGTAGTCCAAAGCTGCCGTTCTCCGCCTGCGTCGCCTGCAACTGGCTGTTCCTCAACAACGCATCCAGCCCTTCTTGCAACGAATACGTTCCCTTCAACGCAGGAGCGCTGCGTCCTTGCACCAGCGCCGGATCGAATGACAACGTGATGCCTGCCTGCCGCGAGAAGCGATTCAAGGCATCTTCCAGCGCGTCGGCAGGTAGATCGTAGGTCTTGCGTTCGACAATGCTCTGTGACCAGGCTGGGGTCGGGATTCCAGAGATCGTCAACAAGACCATTCCGGACAACGCAGCGTGGATCAGTAGAGCCAGCGGCTTGGCACGCAGGCGGAATGGACGACGGAAAATGCTCGGTTCAGGCTTCATGAAAAGGTCTCCAGTTTCAGGTAGTGATGCCTGTATGCCGGACGAACCACGCAAAACCCGTAATGTCCTTTGAAAATCTTTTGCCAATTACATCGGCTGCAGCGTGACCCAGTAGCGCGTATGGCTGACCATCGCGATCGGCAGCGTCTGCACCAGCGATGCGAGCGCGCGGTCGGTGTCGTCGAGCTGGAACACGCCGGACACGCGCAGATCGGCAATCGCCGGATCGCAACGCAACCAGCCTCTGCGGTGACGCGCAAGCTGCGCGACCAGATCGCCGAGCCGCATCTGCCGTGCCACCAGCGCACCGTCCAGCCATGCGGTGGCATCGAAGGCGATTTCTTCCAGCGCGCGTGCGCGGCCCTGCGCATCGATGCGCCAGGCCTCGCCTGCGGCGGCGATCAGATCGCTGCTGTTGCCATCGCCCTCGCCGGCACGGATCGCGACGCTGCCCTGCGCCACCTGCAGGCGCGTGTGTTGCGCTTCCTGCTGCACCAGGAAGCCGGTACCGATGGCTTCCAGCCGCGTCTGTGCGGTGCGCACGAAGAAGCGGCGACGTCCACCGGCATGATCGCCATCGCTTCCGGTCTGGATGAAGATTTCGCCGCGATGCAGGACGATGGTGCGCTGCGTCTCGGTATAGCGCACGTCGATCGCGGTGTCGGTATTGAGCGCGACACGCGTGCCGTCCGGCAGCGTGATACTGCGGCGCTCGCCGACAGCCGTCGCATGATCGGCCGCCAGACTGGCGCTCCACGTGCGCCAACCGGGTTGCCATCCCGATTGAGACAGCGACAGCGCGCCGACGGCAACGCCGACACCGCCCCAGCCCAGCACGCGCAGCGCCTTGCGCCGCGACTGGCGCGTGCCGCGATGATGCACGACCGTTTGCAGCGTGCGCGCCGCATGCGCGCGCTGCGTCGCCTGCACCGCCGCGAAGCCCTGCTCCACCGCCTGCAGTTCCTGCCACGCGGCTTCGTGCGCGGGCGCGGCCTGCCGCCATGCCTGCACTTCCTGCTGCAGGCGGCGCTGTGCGGCATCGTCCAGCATCCCCGAGCGCAGCCGCACGATCCAGGCGATGGCCTGATCGAGCGCATCGGAAGAGACGTCGCGGCTGGCGGAGGAAGAAGCGGAACTCATGCGGGCAGGAAACTGGCTGGCGGATGGAACATTCAGGCCGCCTGCAGATGTGCGCGCCGGAAGGCCAGGCAATGCCGAATCGCGGCCGCCATGTATTTCTCGACCGAGCTCAGCGACACCCCGAGACGCGCCGCAATCTCGGGGTAGCTCATGTCTTCGAGGCGCGACATCAGGAAGGCACCGCGCGCCTTCGGATTGAGGCCGTCGAGCAGCGCATCGAGCGCGAGCAGGGTTTCCATCAGTGCCAGCCGCGCCTCGGGCGAGAACGCCTGCGGCTCCGGCAGCTGCGCGATCACTTCGAGATAGGCGCGCTCGACGTCCTGCCGCCGCACGTGGTCAACCACCAGGCCATGCGCGATGGAAGTCAGCCACGCGCGCGGCTCGCGCAACCCCTGCACCTCGTGCGGCCGGCCCAGCACACGCACGAAGGTGTCCTGCGCCAGGTCGGCCGCATCGAAGGCATTGCCGAGCTTGCGCCGCAGCCAGCCGAGCAGCCAGCCGTGATGGTCGCTGTAGAGCGCGCTCAGTTCGTGTTGCAGGGAATTTTCCGGGGCTGACATGCTGGATATACCGATCGACCTGACTGCAGGGACGGCATGCCCCAAATGCAGATAAGAATCATTATCGATCGATTGTAGCCAAGCGCGCCGGGCGGCGCAATTCGCACCGTGCAGATGGTCGCGTGCGCGCCACAGATGACCAGATGCGATGCGTCACGCAAGGCGTCGAGAAATGACGATCAGCCTTCCGCGATCAGCGCGACGATCTCGGCGCCGTAGCTCTCGAGCTTCTTCTCGCCCACGCCGCTAACGCCGCGCAGCGCGTCGAGCGTGGTCGGCTGTACCTTGGCGATCTCGCGCATGGTGGCATCCTGGAACACCACGTAGGCCGGCACATTGTGCTTGCGCGCGGTTTCCATGCGCCACCAGCGCAGCCTTTCGAAGACGGCCTGCTCTTCCGGCGTGAGATCGGTTTCGACATAGCCCTTCGGCTTGCTGGTGCGACGTGCCTTGACCGGCTTCTGGTATTCGCGCAGCTGCACCGTTTCCTGTCCCTTCAGGATGGGACGCGCCGCCTCGGTCAGCTTGAGCGCGCCGTAGGACTCATGATCCACCGCGATCAGCCCGAGCGCGATCGACTGCCGCAGGATGGCGCGCCACTCGGCCTCGCTGCGGTCGGCGCCGATGCCGAAAGTCGAGACTTTGTCGTGGCCCCACTGCTTGATCTTTTCCGAATCGGCACCGCGCAGCACGTCAAGCACGTGCATCGCGCCGAAGCGCTGATCGACACGATAGATCGTCGAGAGCAGTTTCTGCACCGCGACCGTGGCGTCGAACGAACGTGGCGGATTGAGGCAGGTATCGCAATTGCCGCAGGGCTGCGACGGCTGGCCGAAGTAATCGAGCAGGCGCACGCGGCGGCAATGCAGGGTTTCGCACAGGCCGAGCATGGCGTCGAGCTTGGCGGCCTGCACGCGCTTGAAGGTTTCGTCGGCGTCCGATTCGTCGATCATGCGGCGCTGCTGCACCACGTCCTGCAGGCCGTAGGCCATCCATGCGCTGGCCGGCAGGCCGTCGCGGCCGGCGCGCCCGGTTTCCTGGTAATAGCCCTCGATGCTCTTGGGCAGGTCGAGGTGCGCGACGAAGCGCACGTCCGGCTTGTCGATGCCCATGCCGAAGGCGATCGTCGCCACCATCACGATGCCATCCTCGCGCAGGAAGCGCGACTGGTTGACGCTGCGTGTGGCGAATTCCATGCCGGCGTGGTACGGCAAGGCGGTCAGGCCGTTCTCGTTGAGGAATTCGGCGGTCTCCTCGACCTTCTTGCGCGACAGGCAATAGACGATGCCGGCATCGCCCGCATGTTCGCTCTCGATGAAGTCGAGCACCTGCTTGCGGCCGTTGGCCTTCTCGACGATCTGGTAGCGGATGTTCGGACGGTCGAAGGACGACACGAACATGTGCGCGTCCTCGAGCTGCAGGCGATGCGCGATCTCGGCGCGCGTCTGGTGATCGGCGGTGGCGGTCAGTGCGATGCGCGGCACCTGCGGGAAGCGCTCGTGCAGCACCGACAGCCTGATGTACTCGGGACGGAAGTCGTGGCCCCATTGCGAGACGCAGTGCGCCTCGTCGATCGCGAACAGCGCGATGCGCACGGTTTCCAGCATGTCGAGGCAGCGCGGCGTCATCAGGCGCTCGGGCGCCACGTACAGCAGGTCGAGCTCGCCGGCGCGCAGCGCGCGCTCGACGCGCAGCGTCTCGTCGAAATTCTGGGTGGAATTGAGAAAGGCCGCGCGCACGCCGACCTCGGCCAACGCATCAACCTGGTCCTGCATCAGCGCGATCAGCGGCGAGATCACCACGCCCACGCCGTCGCGCAGCAGCGCCGGAATCTGGTAGCACAGCGACTTGCCGCCGCCGGTCGGCATCAGCACCAGCGCATCGCCGCCGCGCGCCACCGCATCGACGATGGCCGCCTGCTCGCCGCGGAAGGACGGATAGCCGAACACCGTTTCCAGGATGTGCAGGGCGCGGGCACCCAGATCGTCACGTGTGTTCATCGGCGGTTCGGTTCTTGTCGTTGGTGTTGCTGGATACGGTGTTGGCGTTCATGCTGCCGTCAATTGCTCGAGCCGCGTCAGGAAGCGCATCGCATGCGCCCGCGTGGCGCCGCACATCTCCGGTTCCGGCTGCAGGCTCGCGCATACCGCCGGCCGCTCGGGGCGGCCGAAGATGCGGCAGCGGTTGACCTCGTCGAGCTGCACGCAGCGCATGCCGGCCGGCTTGCCCAGCGGCATGCCGGGAATCGCGGAGGAAATCGACGGTGCGGTGCAGCAGGCACCGCAGTCGGGGCGGCAGGCCGGCGCCTCATTGACCATCATGCAATAAACCGGAACGGGAAAAAGTACGGACAGACCGCATTTTAACGTGCCGTCGGCACCGGGCGCCGCATCGTTTTGCCGGCATCGCCGTTTTTGTCCGCCGCACCGGGCCGGAAAAGGCGAAGCTGTTGCGATCCGGCACGTATCCTTTGCTAAAATGCCGTCTTTCCTTCTTTTCGTTACCAAGCCATCGCCATGAATATCGAACAAGCCCGTTTCAACATGATCGAACAGCAGATCCGTCCGTGGGACGTGCTGGATACGGACGTGCTGGATCTCCTCGTCGTCGTCAAGCGCGAGGCCTTCGTGCCGGCCGCCTACCGCGCGCTTGCCTTTGCCGACAGCGAAATCCCGCTGCCGGGCGGCGAGAACATGCTGACGCCCAAGCTCGAGGCGCGCATCATGCAGGAACTGGCGGTGCAGAAACACGAGAACGTGCTCGAGATCGGTGCCGGCTCCGGCTACATGGCGGCACTGCTGGCGCACAAGGCGCGCCACGTGACGACGGTCGAGATCAATCCCGAACTGAAGGCCATGGCCGAGAAGAACCTGGCCGACTATGGCGTGACCAACGTCGAAGTTGCCGAAGGCGATGCCGCCCAGGGCTACAAGGGCCTGGTGCAGCCGAACGCGCCGTACGACGTGATCGTGGTGTCCGGTTCGGTGCCGGTGGTGCCGGAAGGCCTGCTGGCGCAGTTGAAGGTCGGCGGCCGCATGTTCGTCGTGGTCGGCACGCTGCCGGCGATGACGGCGCAGATCATCACGCGCACCTCGGAAGTCAATTTCGACACGGTCGGCAAGTTCGAGACCATCGTCAAGCCGCTGCGCAACGTGCCGGCACCATCGCCCTTCAAATTCTGAACCGGAAAAAGGCACGCACATGCAACAGTTGACTGCACCGGAAGTCGCCGCGCTCATCGCCGAATCTTCCGCCAACAGTCCTCTGTTGCTGGACGTGCGCGAACCCTGGGAATTCCAGACCTGCCGCATCGATGGTTCGGTCTCGATTCCCATGAACACCATTCCCGGTGAAATCGACCGGCTCGATCGCGAGACGCCCGTCGTCTGCATCTGCCATCACGGCATGCGCAGCCTGCGGGTCGCGCACTTCCTCGAAGCCAACGGCTTTACCCAGGTCATCAATCTCAGCGGCGGCATTCATGCGTGGGCGCAGCAGGTCGATCCTGCCATGCCCACCTACTGAACCCGCCGCGCCGGGACCACGCGATGCGTCTGCTGAAGCTTTTCTCCCTGTGCGCCGGCTTCTCCCTGTCCATGGCGGCTTCCGCCACCGATCTGCTGCAGGCCTATCGCGATGCGCTCGTCAACGATGCCGTCTATGCCAGCGCACGTGCGCAACTCGCCGCCGGCCAGGAAGCGACCGTGCAGGGCCGCGCCGGCCTGCTGCCGCTGATCGGCATTTCCGGCGCCAACGAGCGCGTGCGGCGCGATGGCGTGCCCGAGTACAGTTCGCGCGGCTATTCGCTGTCGCTGTCCCAGCCGCTCATCGATCCGGCAGCATGGCAGAACTACGAACAGGGAAAACTACAGACAGCCGTCAGCGAGACCGCGTTCACCTTCGCCGGCCAGGACCTGATCCTGCGCGTGGCGCAGGCCTATTTCGACGTGCTCGCAGCGCAGGACACGCTGGCCTCGCTGCGCGCGCAGATGACCGCGATCGAGGAACAGCTGGCATCGGCCAAGCGCAACTTCGAGGTCGGCACCGCGACCATCACCGATACGCATGAGGCGCAGGCGCGCCACGACCTGGCTTCGGCGCAGGAACTGGCAGCGCGGAGCGATCTCGAGATCAAGCGCGCCGCGCTCGAGCAATTGACGGGCAATCCTGCCGGCGCGCTGGCGACGCTGCGTGCCGACGCCGAGCTGCAGCCGCCGCAGCCGATGCAGATGGCGCCCTGGGTCGCGCAGGCGGAAGAAGGCAATCTGGACGTGATCAGCCGCCAGCTGGCGCTGCAGATCGCGCAGCGCGACATCACGCGCAACCGTGCCGGCCATTACCCGACCGTGGACCTGGTGGCGAGCCGCAGCGACACGCGGCAACGCAACAACATCCTGGACCAGAACGGTACCGGGCCGACCACCTCGGTCGGCGTGCAATGGTCGATCCCGCTCTACAGCGGCTTTGCCGTCACCAGCCGCGTGCGGCAGGCGATCGCGCTGGAAGACAAGGCGCGCGCCGATCTCGAATCGTCGCGCCGGATCGCCGCGCAGAGCGCGCGGCAGGCATGGTCGGGAGTCACCAGCGGACTGGCGCAGGTCAAGGCGCTGGAAGCGGCCGAGCGCTCGAGCGCCTCGGCACTGGAATCGAATCGCGTGGGATACGAGGTCGGCATCCGCATCAACCTCGACGTGCTCGATGCGCAACGCCAGCTGTACGCGACCCAGCGCGACCTGGCGGTGGCGCGCTACGACACGCTGGTCAATGCACTGCGTCTGAAGTCTGCGGCCGGCGTGCTGCAGGAAGACGATCTGGTGCGCATCAACACGCTGCTGCAAGCCCCCGCTGCCCGCTGAACGCGGGATCGAACCTCCCGCATCGCGCCGCCCTTCTCCATCATGCCTGCTTCAAACGCTGCGACGGCGCATAGCGCAGGCTGTCGATGCAGGTGTCGATGACCTGTTCGGCCACCTCCGCCAGGTCGAAGGCATCCGGGCAGAACAGCCAGTTCATCAGCAGGCCGATCACCTGCCCATGCAGGGTCAGCACCGCCAGCCGCGTGTTCAGGTCGGCCGGCAGCTGCTTGAGCACGATCGCATCCTTGAGGATGCGCTCCATGTTGTCGAGTCCGCTCAGGTAGCAGGCCTGCTGGCGTATCCAGATCGGATCGTTGCGATCCACCAGTTCGCACTTGAGGAAGAGAATGTCGAGCACGCGACGCGTGCGCTCGTTCTGCGCGGCGTCGTGCAGCAGATGAATCCAGGTGCTGCGCAGATGGCCGAGCGGATCGTTCGCATACTGCTCGAGCGGCGTGTTCATCAGCGATTCCATCGGCAGGCAGACACGATCGGCCATCGCCTCGAACAGGTCGGCCTTGTTCTTGAAATGCCAATAGATCGCGCCGCGCGTCACATCGGCAGCCACGGCAACATCAGCCAGCGAAGTCTGGGCAAGGCCGCGCGCATAAAAAACCTCTTCCGCCGCATCGATGATGCGGTTGCGTGTTTCAAGCGCTTCTTCCTTTGTTGCTCGTGCCATCTGGATTTAATCTCCTCTCACATGCTTTTTGTATTTTCGCTATGCTGAAGCGTTTTTTGCGCCAGGGTTGCCATGAATACATACATTCGCGAATGTATGTATAATACTCGACTTGCAGCCGTTCAGCAAAAAGCACAGCCGCAACAGCCCGTGCCGAGTCTCTTTTCTGCCTTACCCGTTTTCTGGATCTGTCGATTTCCGGCAGCGACTTTATCTATCGTGCGAGACGTATATGAATTCACTTCCCCGTTTGACGCGCATCAGCGCAAGCCTTGCCCTGATTTTTGCCCTCGCCGCCTGCGGCGGAAAATCCGAAGCACCCGCTGCGCCGCCCCCGCCTGAAGTCTCGATCGTCACCGTCACCCCCGCCCCGCTGGCCGTCACCAACGAACTTCCGGGTCGTCTCGAGTCGAGCCGCATCGCCGAAGTGCGCGCGCGCGTGGCGGGCATCGTACTCAAACGCAACTTCCGTGAAGGCAGCGACGTCAAGGCTGGCGAATTGCTCTATCAGATCGATCCCGCGCAATTCCAGGCCAACTACAACAGCGCCAACGCCGCGGTGGAACGCGCCGAAGCGACGCTGCTGCAGAACCAGCTGAAAGCCAAGCGCTACAAGCCGCTGGTCGAAACCAACGCCATCAGCAAGCAGGAATACGATGACGTGGTCGCCGCCGAGAAGCAGGCCATCGCCGATCTGGCCTCTGCCAAGGCGGCACGTGAAAACGCGCGCCTGTCGCTCGGCTACGCCAACGTGACCTCGCCGATCTCGGGCCGCATCGGCCGCGCGCTGGTGACCGAAGGCGCGCTGGTCGGCCAGAACGAAGCCACGCCGCTGGCCGTGGTGCAACAGATCGATCCGATCTACCTGAACATGACGCAGTCGAGCACCGACATCCTGAAACTGCAGCGCGCGATGGCCGATGGCCAGCTGAAGAGCGCCGGCAAGGGCCAGATCAAGATCACGCTGGTGACGGAAGACGGTACCGAATATCCGCGTGCCGGCAAGCTGCTGTTCTCCGACCTGACCGTGGATGAAACCTCGGGCGCGGTCGCGCTGCGCGCCGAGTTCCCGAACCCTGACCGCACCCTGCTGCCTGGCATGTACGTGCGTGCGCGTGTCGAACAGGCCGTCAACGAGAATGCACTGGCCGTGCCGCAACGCGCCGTGATGCAGACTCCGGCCGGCTCCGCCGTGCTGGTGGTCGATGCCGAGAACAAGGTCACCAGCCGCCCGATCAAGACCGGCTCCTCGCATGACAACAGCTGGATCGTGGAAAGCGGCCTCAAGGCCGGCGACCGCGTGATCGTCGAAGGCCTGCAGAAGGTGCAGCCGGGCGCCGTCGTCACGCCGGTTCCCTGGAAAGACCCGGCTGCCGGCAATGCACCCGCCAGCGAGGCAGCCCCCGCCGAGAAAGCTGCACCCGCAGACAAGGCAGACCAACCCGCAACGAAGTAAGGGAGTACCGTAATGGGTAAATTTTTCATCGATCGCCCGGTATTCGCGTGGGTACTGGCGATCTTCATCCTGCTGGCGGGGGCGCTGTCGATCAAGTTCCTGCCCGTGGCGCAATATCCGAACATTGCACCGCCAGCCATCGTGGTCACGGCCAACTATCCGGGCGCAACGGCGCAGACGCTGGACGACAGCGTCACCAGCCTGATCGAGCAGGAAATGAACGGCGCCGACGGCCTGATGTACGTCGAGTCGCAAAGCCAGGCCAATGGCCAGGTGCAGATCACCGTCACCTTCACGCCGGAAACCAATCCCGATCTGGCCGCGGTCGACGTGCAGAACCGCCTCAAGCGCGTGGAAGCGCGTCTGCCGTCGGTGGTCACGCAACAGGGCGTGCAGGTCACCAAGTCGCGCAGCAACTTCCTGCTGTTCATCGGCCTGTCCTCGACCGACAACTCGCTCGATCCAATCGCTCTCGGCGACTATCTGTCGCGCAACGTGCTCAACGAGATCCGCCGCGTGCCGGGTGTCGGCCAGGCGCAGCTGTTCGGTACCGAACGCGCGATGCGCATCTGGGTCGATCCCAACAAGCTGGTCGGCCTGAACCTCACTCCGGCCGACGTCACCGCCGCGATCCGCGCGCAGAACGCGCTGGTGGCCGGCGGTACGCTGGGCGAGCTGCCGAGCCCGACCGATCAGCAGTACGCGGCGACCGTGGTGGTCAACGGCCAGATGACCAGTCCCGAGGAATTCGGCAGCATCGTGCTGCGCGCCAATCGTGACGGCTCGAGCGTGCGCCTGCGCGACGTCGCGCGCGTCGAGGTCGGCGGCCAGCAGTACGCAACCTCCGGCCGCCTGAACGGCAAGCCGACGTCCTTTATCGGCGTGCAGCTGTCGCCGACCGCCAACGCGCTGGAAACCGCCAACTTCGTCCACGCCAAGATGGACGAGCTGTCGAAGTATTTCCCGGCCGGCGTGCGCTACGACATTCCGTACGACACCTCCAAGTTCGTGCAGATCTCGATCGAGGAAGTCGTGAAGACCCTGATCGAAGCCATCATCCTGGTGTTCCTGGTGATGTATCTGTTCCTGCAGAACCTGCGCTACACCATCATCCCGACCATCGTGGTGCCGGTGGCGCTGGCGGGCACGTTTGCGACCATGATGCTGTTCGGTTTCTCGATCAACGTGCTGACGATGTTCGGCATGGTGCTGGCGATCGGTATTCTGGTCGACGATGCGATCGTGGTGGTGGAGAACGTCGAACGCATCATGGCGGAAGAAGGACTGTCGCCGCGCGATGCGACACGCAAGGCGATGGGCCAGATCTCGGGTGCGCTGATCGGCATCACACTGGTGCTGATCGCGGTGTTCATCCCGATGGCCTTCTTCGGCGGCGCGGTGGGCGCCATCTATCGCCAGTTCTCGCTGTCGATCGCGGCCTCTATGGTGTTCTCGGTGCTGATGGCGTTCACGTTGACGCCGGCCCTGTGCGCCACCATCCTGAAGCCGATTCCGAAAGGCGAACATCACGAGAAACGCGGCTTCTTCGGCTGGTTCAATCGCCGCTTCAACAGCACCACGACCGGCTACCAGGGCTTCGTGGCACGCATGCTGACCAAGACCGGACGCTGGATGCTCGTCTACGGCCTGATCATCGGCTGCGTGGCGCTGCTCTACGCGCGTCTGCCGGCCTCGTTCCTGCCGAACGAGGACCAGGGCTACATCGTCACCAACGTCGAACTGCCTGCAGGCGCCAGCACCGGTCGTACGCTGGAAGTCATCAAGCAGATCGAGAACTACTACATGAACGAACCGGCGGTGCAGCACGTGGTCGCCATCACCGGCTTCAGCTTCTCGGGCAACGGCCAGAACGCGGGTATCGTGTTCACGCCGTTCAAGGACTGGAAGGAGCGCGGCAAGGGTCAGTCGGCCGACGAGATCGCGGCCAAGGCCTTCGGCGCCTTCTCGCAGATCAAGGACGCCATCGTGTATCCGCTGAATCCGCCGCCGATCCGCGAACTGGGTAACGCCACCGGCTTCACCTTCCGCTTGCAGGACCGTTCTGGTCAGGGCCACGAAGCGCTGGTCGCCGCACGCAACCAGTTGCTGGGCCTGGCCGCGCAAAGCCCGATCCTGGCCGGCGTGCGTCCGGAAGGTCTGGAAGATGCGCCGCAGCTGCAACTGGACATCGATCGCGACAAGGCCAATTCGCTGGGCGTCTCGTTCGACACCATCAACGCCACGCTGTCGACCCTGCTCGGTTCGTCGTACGTCAACGACTTCCCCAACCAGGGCCGTCAGCAGCGCGTGATCGTGCAGGCCGATTCCCCGCGCCGTCTGCAACCGGAAGATCTGAAGAACCTGTACGCGCGCAATACGCAGGGCGGCATGGTTCCGTTCTCGTCCTTCGTGACGTCGAAATGGATCACCGGTCCGGTGCAACTGATCCGCTACAACGGCTACCCGGCGATGAAGATTTCCGGCGCCACCAAGCCGGGCTACAGCACGGGCGACGCGATGACGGAAATGGAAAACCTGATGACCAAGCTGCCGCCGGGCTTCGGCTTCGAGTGGACCGGCCAGTCGCTGGAAGAGAAGACCTCGGGCGACCAGGCACCGGCGCTCTACGCGCTGTCGCTGATCGCGGTGTTCCTGGTGCTGGCGGCCTTGTATGAAAGCACCTCGATCCCGTTCGCGGTGATGCTGGTGGTGCCGCTCGGCATCCTCGGCGCACTGCTCGGCGTGACGCTGCGCGGCATGCCGAACGACGTGTACTTCAAGGTCGGCATGATCACGGTGGTGGGGCTGTCAGCGAAGAACGCGATCCTGATCATCGAGTTCGCCAAGGACCTGCAGGCGCAGGGCAAGGGTCTGATCGAGGCGACGCTGGAAGCGGTTCACCTGCGTTTCCGCCCGATCATCATGACCTCGCTGGCCTTCATCCTCGGCGTGCTGCCGCTGGTGATCGCCTCCGGCGCAGGCTCGGCCAGCCAGCGCGCCATCGGTACCGGCGTGATGGGCGGCATGATCACGGCGACCGTGCTGGCGGTGTTCCTGGTGCCGGTGTTCTTCGTGGTGGTCCGCAACATATTCAAGGGCAGCGAACGCCAACGCCGCATGTATGCGGCCAACAAGCCACGCAATGAGGATGAAGAATTATGATGAAGCAACTCACACTGACGCTGATCGCGGCCGGCGTACTGAGCGGCTGTTCGATGGCGCCCAAGTACGTGCGTCCCGACGCGCCGGTCGCGGCTGACTATCCGCAGCATGCGGCCACCGCCGCCGATCAGCAGCAGCTGGTTTCCGAACTGGGCTGGCGCAACTTCTTTCCCGACCAGCGCCTGCAGGCACTGATCGGCCGTGCGCTGGAAAACAACCGCGACCTGCGGGTCGCGGCCCTGCGCATCGAGGAAGCGCGCGCGCTGTACAACATCCAGGCCGCCGACCGCCTGCCGCATTTCGATGCGACCGCCACCGGCAACCGCGGCCGTACGCCGGCTTCGCTGTCGCAGACCGGCACCAGCGTGGTCGGCAGCAACTACCAGGTCGGATTGAGCCTGGCTTCGTTCGAGCTCGATTTCTTCGGTCGTGTGAAGAGCCTCAGCGATGCCGCCCTGGCCAGCTATCTGGCGACCGAGGAAGCGCGCCAGGCAGCGCAGATCAGTCTGGTGGCGGAAGTCGCCAAGGCCTATCTGGCCGAGCGCGCCTACACCGAGCAGCAGGAACTCGCGCAGCGCACGCTGGAAAGCCGCAGCAAGGCCTACGATCTGGCCAAGCAGCGTTTCGAAGTTGGCGCCTCGTCGGCACTCGACCTGCAGCAGAACCAGGCTTTGATGCAGACCGCGCGTGTGCAGCAGCTTGCAATGGCGCGCCAGCGCGCGCAGGCATGGAATGCGCTGACGCTGCTGGTCGGCCAGCCGCTCGACGGCCTGCCCGATCCGCAACCGCTGTCGTCGCAGAACATCGTGACCGAACTGCCGGCCGGCCTGCCTTCGGACCTGCTGACGCAGCGCCCCGACATCCGCAGCGCCGAGCAGACCCTGCTGGCAGCCAATGCCAACATCGGCGCCGCACGCGCAGCGTTCTTCCCGCGCATCTCGCTGACCGCGGGCGTGGGCACCGCCAGCAACACGCTCGACGGTCTGTTCGAAAGCGGTTCGCGCGCCTGGTCGTTCACGCCGCAACTGGTGCTGCCGATCTTCCATGCCGGCGCCAATGTCGCCAACCTCAACCTGACCGAAGTGCGCAAGAACATCGCCGTCGCCAACTACGAGAAGAGCATCCAGACCGCCTTCCGCGAAGTGGCCGATGCGCTGGTCGCGCGCGGCCTGCTGGAAGAGCAGATCGATGCACAGCAGCAGGTGCAGGATGCGCAGGCACAACGCCTGAAACTGGCGGACCAGCGCTTCGAGAACGGCATCGCGAGTTCGCTCGACGTGCTCGACGCGCAGCGCGAACTGTTCTCCGCCGAGCAGGAGCTGGTGCAGGCACGACTGCTGCGCCTGACCAATGCGGTCGATCTGTACCGCTCGCTGGGCGGCGGCATTCTCGAGAACACGGCCACCGCTGCGGCGGTGCCTGCAGCTCCGGTAGCAACGCCGGCGCAGTAAGGTATCCGGGAGGAAAACCCTGCCGAACGAAAAAGAGGCCCTTGCGGGCCTCTTTTTTTATGGGATGCGGATGGCGATATCAGGCCATGGCAGGCAACTGCGGATCGGTCGGTCCCTTTGCGAATGTCAGCTTCGAACGCATCTGCTCCGCAAGCTTGTGCGCCAGCGGTTCGAACACGGCGCGACGCTGCTCGGTGAGCGTGTCGCCAGGCTGTCCATGAACCAGACAGATGATTCTGGAAGTGCCGGAGGCACAGACATTGAGCAAAAGGCGGCCAAGCTGGCCCAGTTCGCTATGCCTGAAAATATATTCGTAGGAGGTGGGGGAAATCGGTTTGCGTTGTGCGGTGACGTTCGGGGGTAATTCAATTGCCATACTGCAGTTTCTCCTTTTGTTGCCGTATTTTCGGCTTATCTCGGTGTTTTTCGTATCCCCTTTATATGGGATATCTTGTTGCGATTTCAATGGTGACATGAAAACCGGCAACAAGCATACCCTACTATTCGGGCAAAGGAACCTCTCTTGCCGCTTTGACCTCAAAGCCGGGTATCGCCAATCCGATGGAGCTCTCTCATGCGCACGTTGAAGCAAACCGTTCTTTTATCGCTGTTGTGCGGCACCGCGCTGTCCGCCCATGCCGCCGAACCGCAGATCCGCCCCGGCCTGTGGGAAATCTCGGCCAGTTCCAATCTGCTGTCGCTGGTGGAGCAGGTGCCGCCAGACCAGCGACGCCACCTTGGCAACCTTGCCAAACAGTATGGCTTCGTCATGCCAGACATCAAGGATGGCGCAGCCAGTTCTCAGGTATGCGTGACGCCTGAAATGGCAGCACACAATATTCCCCCGACTTCCTATCATCGGCAGTCGGGCTGCGAAGCGCGCAATGCAAGACAGAGCGACAATCGCTTTACCGCCGACCTGTTCTGCGATGGCGAACAGGTGAATGGCACCGGCTGGACGGAGGCCACACTGGCCGACGCCGAGCACTTTACCGGCAAGACCGCCTTCAAGGGACTGGTGCATGGCGTCACCGTTGACGAGCAGGCCAACACCAGCGGCCGCTGGCTGGCTGCGGATTGCACGGCAGCATCACGCCCCTGATCGTCGAGCTCGGGACGACATGCGCGGGAAACATGTCGTAACACTCCTTACCAATTCACGCTGGTTATCGTCGGCGCCCTGTTATGTAATGGATTCATCGTCACCAGGAGATGGATCATGAAAAAACTCTCAGGCCTTTTCGCAGCCGTTCTTGCAGGCGCAGCCCTGCTCCTGTCAGCGGCCCCCGCCATGGCGCGCGTCAATGTCGATGTACATGTGGGCGTGCCCGCTCCGGTATACGTCTCGCCGCATCCCGTCTATGTGCACCCGCGACCGGTGTATGTGCAACCCCGTCCGGTTTATGTGCATCCGTCCTATTATCGTGGCGACCGTTATCATCACAAGTATTACAAGCACCGCCATCATCGCCACGATTATCGCGGCCATGGCCATCATCATCGATAACGGCAAGGCAATCAGCCGGACGAACAAGCTCGGACGACTCGCATGAAAAACGCCAGAGGATTGACACTGACACTGCTGCTCGCTGCCACGCTGGCAGGGATGCACGCATTGCCAGCCCGCGCGGATCGGCTCAGCACGGTCACGATGGAGCAGATGCAGCAGGACATCCGCTCCCGGATCCAGTATGGGCTGGCGCAAGGATTGATCACGCCGCAGGAGGCGCAGGCACTGTATCAGCGCGAGCGCGATATCCAGTTCCGGGAAATGCGCTATCGCCGCAATCCGCATGCCTCCCCGCGGGAGCGCGATGCACTATGGCGTGATCTGGAGGCCATGCGCGTCGATGTGGAGCGCCGCCTGAATCGTCATGACGGCCGGCGTGGTACCCCTGGCCTGGCGCAGCGGCAGGCGTATATCAACAATCTCGTCGATCATGGCATCGCCGATGGACTGATTGCCCAGAACGAGGCGCACTGGCTGCAACGGCGTCAGCGCGACATCAGCCGACGCGAGGCACAGCTGCGTGCCAATGGCCGGTTCAACGGGGTAGAACAGGAACGCCTGCAGCGCGATCTCGACGCGCTTGAATGGGAAGTGAACCGCCTGCTCGATCGCGCCAACGCTTATCGTTGACGTTTATCGTTGCCCCTTATCGCTGACGGCTCCGATCATTCGCTGTACGGCCCGCAGCAGCTGCACGGGCCATGACCATGTTCAACCCGTCGATAATCGATAGGCGGCTCGGCACCCTGTTCGGCCTGCTCCGCTTTGCTATCTGCCGGCGTGCCGGACTTGCTGTCGGCATTTATCCCGGCCACTTGCCGCAGCGTGTCTTCAGTCTGCTTTTCCGAATCGTTCATCATCCCCGGCCTTCTATCAGTGGTCTCAACAGCGCCATCGTACGCGCCGTCGCTCCGCCATGCTGGCGCGCAAATATCAGCGCGTTCGCCCCCATCTCCGCGCGCAGCGGCGCATCTCGCAGAATCGTCGTGGCCTGCTGCATCATCTGTTCGGCATCTTCGACACGCAGCGCCGCTCCGGCGGCAATCGCGTTCTCTGCCGCCTCCGCGAAATTGAAGGTATAAGGCCCCACCAGAACCGGCTTGCCGACCGCACAAGCCTCGATCAGGTTATGCCCGCCCAATGGCAGCAGGCTGCCGCAGACGCAGGCCAGATCGGCAGCCGCATAGTAGGCAAACATCTCGCCCATGGAGTCGCCGAGCATGACCCGGATCTCGCGCCCGATGACCGCATCACCGGACTCCGAGCGGCGCGCCAATGACAAACCGCGCGAGCGGATCTGCTGCGCCACATCGTCAAACCGCTGCGGATGACGCGGCACGATGATCAGCAGCACATCCTCCACATTCAGCGTCGGCAATGCATCCAGAATCAGTGATTCCTCGCCGTCGCGCGTATTGGCACAGACCAGCACGGGACGTTTGCCAAAGCGTGTGCGCAACGCAGCGCCGCGTTCCAGCATGGCAGGCGGCGGCACGATATCGAACTTGATGCTGCCGGTGACATGTACCTCGGGCGCGCCAAGTTGCCGCACGCGCGCCGCATCGCTGTCGGTTTGCGCGGCCACGACCGTCATCGCCCTGGCGGCCTCGACGAACAGCGAGGGCAGGCGCAGTGCCTTGTTGAGCGACTTCTCGGAAAGACGCGCATTGACCAGCGCCACCGGTACCTGATGGCGGCGGCATTGCCGCATGACGTTGGGCCAGACCTCCGTTTCCATCAGTACGCACAGACGCGGCCGGAAACGGCGCAGGAACCGTCCGACCATCCAGCCGGTGTCATATGGCAGATAGCTCTGCACCACGCGCGACTCCTTGTCGAACAGCGAACGGCCGGTGGCGCGGCCGGTCGGGGTCATGTGCGTCAGCAGGACGACATGGTCGGGATATGCGTCCAGCAACGCTTCGACCAATGGCTGTGCGGCGCGCGTCTCGCCAACCGAGACCGCATGCACCCATAGAACGGGCAATTCGCGTGCGAGCCGGACGTCGCCATAGAAACCGAGACGCTCCGCCACATGGCGACGGTAACCGGACTCCTTGCGGCCGCGAATGAACAACCGCAGCAGCACCAGCGGCAAGGCGAGCCACCATGCAATCGAATAGATCAGGCGCATGGCGAGTGACGGATATCCGTCGCAAACTGCACGGAGAAAATGAGGGGAAATCGCATCAGCCGTATTATGCCGTAGCGGTACCGTGAAAAAGAAATTGCGCGGTACCGTACAAGCAAAAAAGCCGGCTTTCGCCGGCTTTTTCCAAAGGGATCGATGCGTTCAATACGGCATCACGGCATCCGGTTTGGCGTCCAGGATCACGCGCTTGAACTCGCCCTGGATACGTTCCAGCGCCTGCTGCGATTCGGCCTCGAAGCGCATGACGATGACCGGCGTGGTGTTGGAAGAACGCGCCAGCCCGAAACCGTCCGGATATTCGACGCGCAGGCCGTCGATCGAAATGGTCTGGTCCGAACCCGGAAACTTCGCTTCTGCCTGCAACTTGGCGATCAGCGGGAAGCTTTCTCCATCCTCGAGCTTCAACTGCAGTTCCGGCGTGCTGACCGATTGCGGCAACGCGTTGAGCAGGGCCGACGGGTCCTTCTCGCGGCTCAGCAATTCGAGCATGCGCGCACCCGCATACATGCCGTCGTCGAAACCGTACCAGCGATCCTTGAAGAACACGTGGCCGCTCATCTCGCCGCCCAGCGGCGCGCCGGTCTCGCGCATCTTGGCCTTGACCAGCGAGTGACCGGTCTTCCACATCAGCGGCTGGCCGCCGCTCTGCGTGATCCACGGTGCCAGGTAACGCGTGCACTTGACGTCATAGAGAATCTGCTCGCCCGGATGACGCGTCAGCACGTCCTTGGCAAACAGCATCAACTGACGATCCGGATAGATGATCTGGCCGTCCTTGGTCACCACTCCGAGCCGATCGCCATCGCCGTCGAAGGCCAGGCCGATCTCGGCATCGGTTTCGCGCAGGCACTTGATCAGGTCCTGCAGGTTTTCCGGATGGGCCGGATCGGGATGATGATTGGGGAAATTGCCATCCACATCGCAGAACAGCTCGATGACTTCGCATCCCAGCGCGCGATACAGATCGCCGGCAAAGGCGCCGGCGACACCGTTGCCGCAGTCGATCGCGATCTTCATCGGGCGCGCCAGCTTGACGTCGTCGACAATGCGCTTCTGGTAGGCCGCAGCGATATCGTGGGTCCGGTACGAACCCGCGCCTTCCGTAAAGCGCCCTTCGGCGATCGCCTGGTGCAGCGCCTGGATGGTTTCGCCGTAAATGGCTTCACCGGCCAATACCATCTTGAAGCCGTTGTAGTCCGGCGGATTGTGACTGCCGGTGACCATGATGCCGGATTGCGTATCCAGCACATGCGTCGCCAGATACAGCACCGGCGTGGCTACCACGCCCAGATCGATGACATCCACGCCCGCCGACTGCAGGCCTTCTGCCAGTGCCTTGGCCAGTTCGGGGCCGGAAAGGCGTCCATCACGTCCGATGACGACCGCCTTCTCTCCCTTGGCACGCACCGCGCTGCCGAAGGCACGTCCGATGTCGCGCGCAATGCCGGCATCCAGCGTCTTGCCGATGATGCCGCGAATGTCATACGCCTTGAAAATTCCCTGGGTAAGTGTTGCCATGTCTGATCGCTATCCTGTCAAATGTTGTCTCAGACTCCCAGGGCATCCAGCGATTTGCCGCTTGCCAGCCAATCCTTGACCCATTGAGGCTGGCGACCGCGACCGGTCCATTGCAGAGAGGAATTGTCAGGATGACGATAGCGCACTGCGACCGGCTTGCGGGTCTTGGTCTTGACCTTGCCGCCACCGGCACCGAGCAGCTCGTCGAGCGGCACGCCGACGCTTTGTGCAATGGCGATGATCTGTTCACGCGCACGCACGACTTCCTGTTTCTGGCGTTTCTTGAATTCCTGCTTGATCTGTTCCTGCAAATCCGACAATTCGGTCAGCGACAATGCGGATAAATCCATGAGAGTTTCCTTTCGACGATATTCAAATAAAAACAGCGAATACTTTACCAGTCTGCAATTGGCTTTGCATTAAATACCTGAATATCGAAGAATTCAATCGGCAAAGTCGGAATATCTAATTCCGCCTCGCCGGGTGAATCAGGAGATTCAGACTGGCGCCGTTAAAAATAGTTTCATTTATATTAACTTTTTTATCGGCACGCAAAACAAAATGACTTCAAACCTCAATATGGATAAGGGCTACCGCAGAATCGCATGAAGTGCAGTGCATTTCCTTGTTGAAATTTTTTTGTATGTAAAGGGCGACGACAATTAAAACATCGAACCGCGAATAATGTTCTATTCATTACCTTGGTGAGAAATGCGGCTGTAATTAGTGGCTGTAATTAGTTCTTCATGCATTAAAACCGGATACGCGGCAAAATATCCATCTGTTTTCCGCTCAAAACATATTCCCTTCTTATTCGAGTTTTATGACCACCTATGCCATTGGCGACCTGCAGGGCTGCCACGATCAATTGTCCCTTCTTCTTGAAAGGATTGAAACACGCACTCCCGGCGCGAAGTTTGTTTTTGTCGGCGACATCGTCAACCGCGGCCCCCGTTCGCTGGCAACCTTGCGCCAGGTACAGGCGCTGGGCGAGCGCGCCCGCATCGTACTCGGCAATCACGACCTGAATCTGCTGGCAGTCGCCTGCGGACTGCGGCAACCCCATGCATCCGACACGCTGGACGACATCCTGCAGGCCGAAGACCGCGACGAACTGGTCGGCTGGCTGCGACGACAACCGCTGGCCTTTGCCGACGGCGATCATCTGTTCGTGCATGCGGGCGTACTGCCGCAATGGAGTGCCGCGCAGACAGTCGCCTTGTCACGCGAGGTCGAACAGGAACTGCAGGGAACATACTGGGCGGATTTTCTGGGTGCCATGTATGGCAATACGCCTGCGGCCTGGAGCGATGATCTGCGCGGCATCGAGCGCCTGCGCGTCATCGTCAACGCGCTGACCCGCATGCGCCTGTGCAGCAGCGACGGCGTGATGGATTTCAAGACGGCCGAAGGCATCGACCGCATACCGGAAGGCCTGATGCCCTGGTTCGAACTGCCGGATCGCCGCACGGCCGATACCACCGTGGTATTCGGGCATTGGTCCACACTGGGATTGCTGATGCGGCCGCGACTGGTCGGGCTCGATACCGGTTGCGTGTGGGGCGGCAAGCTGACTGCCGTGAACCTGCAGGATCGCTCGCTGGTGCAGGTTGACTGCCCGCAACATCAGAAACCCGGGAAACGCTGATTACCCTGTCTGCAACGCGTCGGCAATTGCCAGCCGCGCATGTTGCGCCAGCTCCCTTCGCTGCAAGCCTGTCCCGTCGATGAGCGGCAGCTCGATCAGCTGCGCACGCATGCCGCGCGCTTTCAGGATCATCATCAGGCTATCGACGAAAGTCGTCTCACCGACAAAATTCGCCGCAGGATGCAGCGCGCCCTGGGCATCGAGATAGCGCAGCGCATACGGCTTGACCGGCACGCCGGCCGTGATCGCGGCTTCGAACAGGTTGGAATGGAACGGCAGCAGCTCGCCCTGGGCCGACGTCGTGCCTTCCGGGAAAAAGGCAATACGCTGGCCGCGCAGAATGCCGACCACCAGTCCCTCCTGCACACGCCGCACTTCACGCTGTCGGCCGCGTGCGATGAAGATGGTACCGGCCTTTTCGCATAGCCAGCCCAGCACCGGCCAGTTGCGGATGTCGGCCTTGGCAACGAAGTGACAGGGCTGCACCGCATTGACGACAAAGATGTCCAGCCAGGACACATGATTGGCAACCACCAGCGCGTTGCGCTGTGATGGCGCGCCGTCGACGAAGCGTGCATCGAGTTGCACGCGCAGGATGCGCAACAGCGCAGCGGACCAGTTCCGGACCAGCACTTCGCGCCGGGCCGGATTGGCAAACGGAAACACGAAGGCACTGGTCGCCAGTCCCTGCAGCAAATGCAGGAGGACACGCAGGAAGGAAAAGACAGTCACGCGACACCCTGCTGCGAAATGACCGGCATCGTGCTCAGCGCTGGAAGGCGATATGACCCGCCACAATCGTGGTCCTGACCTGCCCGGTCAGCTCATAGCCGAGAAAAGGCGTATGTTTGCCCTGGCTGGCCAGCTCGGCGGCACTCACCTTCCAGCGCACGGCCGGATCGAACAGGCACAGATCGGCCACGCTGCCGACGGCCAACTGCCCGGCCTGCAGACCGACGATGCGCGCGGCATCGCTGGTGACCTTGGCAATCGCCTGCGCCATGCCCTTCTTCGACTCCGCGCATTCCTCACCCCACTTCAGGGCCAGCGACAACAGCAGTTCGAGGCCGGTGGCGCCGGACGACGCTTCGCCGAACGGCAGCAGTTTTTCGTCGTCGTCCACCGGCGTGTGGTCGGAACAGATGGCATCGATGGTGCCATCCAGCAGGCCGGCACGAATCGCATCGCGATCGCGCTGACCGCGCAAGGGCGGCGCCAGGCGCGCGTTGGCATCGAAGAAGCCGATGTCGAATTCCGTCATGTGCACGTGATGCGCACCGACGTCACAGGTGATCGGCAAGCCCTCCTTCTTCGCCGCGCGCACCAGTTCCAGACCGGCAGCCGACGACATGCGGCACAGGTGCACGCGCGCACCGGTCACACGCACCAGCTCCAGAATGGTATGCAGTGCAATGGTCTCGGCCATCACCGGCACCCCGGCCAATCCGAGGCGCGATGCCACCGGGCCACTGTGCGCGACGCCGCTGCGCCCGATATGCGGATCCTGCGGACGCAGCCAGACCGTGAAGTCGAAGGTCTTCGCATATTGCAGGGCGCGCAACAGGACCGTGGTATCGAGGATCGGCTGGTCGGCCTGCGAGAAGCCGACGCAACCGGCATCGGTCAGCTCCGCCATCTCTGTCAAGGCCTCGCCCTGCAGCTTCATGGTCAGCGCGCCGAGCGGATAGACATGCGCCTGGTTCAGCAAGCGTGCGCGATGCTTGAGCATCTCGACCAGTCCCGGTTCGTCGAGCACCGGATCGGTATCGGGAGGGCACACCAGCGAGGTCACGCCGCCCTGCACCGCCGCCTGCATTTCCGACTCCAGTGTGGCCTTGTGTTCGTACCCCGGTTCGCGCAGGCGCGCAGAAAGATCGACCAGACCGGGTGCCACCACCAGGCTGCTGGCGTCGATCACCTTGCTCGCCGAAAAACCGTCGGGCGCGTGGCCGATGCCGACGATCCGACCTGCCGCAATATAGATGTCCTGCCGGGCATCGATGCCGTTTGCCGGATCGATCAGGCGACCATTCTTGATATGGATCTTCATCTTTTAATTTCCCGCCAAAATGCCCATGACTGCCATGCGTACCGCGATGCCGAACGTGACCTGCGGCAGGATCACCGCCTGCGTGCCGTCGGCCACTGCCGACTCGATCTCGACGCCGCGGTTCATCGGTCCCGGATGCATGACGATCGCGTCGGGCTTGGCCAGTGCCAGGCGCTCGGTCGTCAGGCCGTAGCTCTTGAAGAACTCCTGCGCCGACGGCAGCAGCGCGCCGCTCATGCGCTCGTTTTGCAGGCGCAACATGATGATGACATCGACGCCCTTCAATCCCTTGTTGATGTCGGTGAAGACGCGCACGCCCATCTGCTCGAGCCCGCTGGGCAGCAGCGTGCGTGGACCGATCGCGCGCACTTCCGGCACGCCCAGGGTGGTCAGCGCATGGATGTCCGAGCGCGCCACGCGGCTGTGCAGGATGTCGCCGACGATGGCCACCGTCAGATTGGTGAAATCCTTCTTGTAGTGGCGGATCGTGTACATGTCGAGCAGGCCCTGCGTCGGGTGCGCATGGCGCCCGTCGCCGGCATTGACCACATGCACGTGCGGCTGCCTGGTATCGTTGAGATGCTTGGCGATCAGATAGGGCGCGCCCGACTGCGAATGGCGCACCACGAACATGTCGGCATGCATGGCCGACAGGTTGTCGATGGTATCGAGCAGCGATTCGCCCTTGCTCGAACTCGAGGCGGCGATGTTGAGGTTGATGACGTCGGCCGACAGCCGCTTGGCGGCGATCTCGAAGGTGGTACGGGTGCGCGTCGAATTCTCGAAGAACAGGTTGAAGACGCCCTTGCCGCGCATCAGCGGTACCTTCTTGACCTCGCGGTCGCCAATGCTGACGAACGACGACGCGGTATCGAGGATGTGCAGGATGTTCGCCTTCGGCAGGCCTTCGATGGTGAGCAGGTGCTGCAGCTCGCCGTTCTTGTTCAATTGCGGATTAAGCATGATCCACCGTCAGGAAGAAGCGGCCGTCTTCGGCACGTTGAAGGACCAGCAGGCGCTGGTCCGGAAGAGAAACGGTTTCGGCCAGGAAATCGGCTGCGATCGGCAGCTCGCGCCCGCCGCGATCGGCCAGCGCCGCCAGCAGCACGCGCGCCGGACGGCCGTAGTCGAACAGTTCGTTGATCGCGGCGCGCGTGGTGCGGCCGGTGTAGAGCACGTCGTCAACCAGCACGATGGTCGCGCCCTCGACATCGAACGGAATCTGGGTCGATTTGACATCGGCCTTCAGTCCCTTCTCCGCATAGTCGTCGCGATGAAAGGACACATCGACGAAGCCGAGCCGCTCGGTCAGTTGCAGATCGGCGGCCAGGCGTTCGGCCAGCCAGGCGCCGCCGGAATGGATGCCGACGAGGGCGACATTCTCCACTTGTGCAAGCCCGGCTTTCACCTGCTGCAGCAAGGTCGAATACATCGCCTCGGCATCGAGTTCAGGAGTGGGATTCGTCATCGAAATATTGTTGAAGAATGATTGCAGCCGCGCGATCGTCGATCGCCTCGCCGCGTTGGTGAGAAATCACGGCAGACGAATACCGCTCGTCCACCAGTACGGTTGCCACATCGAAACGTCCATGCAACTGGTTGGCAAAGCGTCGGCAGCGCACGCTCATTTCGTGTTCGACGCCGTCCGGATGACGCGGCAGTCCGACCACGCACACCGCCGGCTGCCATTGCCGGATCAGTTCGCCGATCTCGGCAAACTTGCCATCGTTGGTGGCGGCGCGGATGACGGCCAGCGGCTGCGCCTGCCGGATCACGGTATTGCCGACCGCCACGCCGATGCGCTTGAGACCGAAATCGAAGGCGAGCACCGTATCCACTAGCGGCCGCGCTCCAGGCCGGCATCATGCATGCCCGACCTCGCCGCTCAGCATGGTCATATCGATACCGAGCAGTCGCAGCGCCGCCGAAAAGCGCTGTTCCAGCGGCAGATCGAACAGAATGCCGGGGTCGGCACGCACCGTCAGCCAGCCATTGCGCGAAATCTCGTCTTCCAGCTGCCCTGCGCCCCAGCCAGAGCAGCCAAGGCTGACCAGCAGACGCTGCGGCCCGTCTCCGCGTGCCACCGCTTCCAGAATGTCCCTGGAGGTCGTCAATGCCACTTCCGAGGTGACCGGCATGGTCGAGGAAAAGTCGCCGGCCGGCGCATGCAGCACGAAACCGCGGTCATCCTGCACCGGCCCGCCATACAGCACGGTCGCCTGCTGCGCCGGGATTCCCGGCGCGATCTCCAGCTTGAGATCGATGCGCGCCAGCAGATTCTCGACCGTCATGTCGGTCGGCTTGTTGATGATCACGCCGAGCGCGCCGCTTGCATTGTGCTCGCACAGATAGACCACCGAACCGCCAAAGACCGGATCCAGCATGGACGGCATCGCAATCAGAAAATGATCGGCAAGGTGGAGTTCCGCCACGGGCGGCACATCGGTATCGGAAGAAAAATCGGGGGATTCCGGGACATCACCCGGATCAGAGGGAAGGTGGCTGGTCTTGCGTTGCTTCGACATGACCCCTATTTTAGCAGTTTTGTCCGGCCATTCCAGGCGGTTTTTCCCGGCCAGCGCGCCTGGCTTCATACGGCGCCATCCCTTTTGCGGCATAGTGCAAGACTGCCCATTACCTGCCACCCCATGCCCGACTTCGACCGTTCTCTCGTCTGGCTGCGCCGCGACCTGCGCAGCTTCGACCATGCCGCGCTGCATCATGCGCTGGCGCAAAGCCGCCAGGTGTATTGCGTCTTCGTGTTCGACCGCACGATTCTCGACCTGCTGCCTCGGCGCGACAAACGTGTCGAGTTCATCCATGCCAGCCTGCGCGAACTCGACGGCGAACTCAAGGCGATGGGCGGCGGGCTGATCGTGCTGCACGACCATGCGGAACCCGCCATTCCGCGCCTGGCAGCCGAACTGGATGTGGAAGCGGTCTTCGTCAATCGCGACTACGAGCCGCAGGCCGTACGGCGCGACCGCGCCGTCGCCACCGCATTGGAAAGAGACGGCCGGACCTTCCACACCTTCAAGGATCAGGTGATCTTCGAGTGCAGCGAGATATTGACGAAGAGCGGTACGCCATTTTCCGTTTTCACGCCCTACAAGAATGCCTGGCTGCGGCAACTGCATGCCGGCGGCGACATGGGGCCTTCGATATCGATGCGCAGCGTTCCCGTCTGGCTACACCACCGCCCGGCATGCACGAGATGCCGTCACTCGCAGAGATTGGTTTCGAGAAAACCGATCTGGAGGAACTGGGCATCCTCATCGGCATGAGCGGTGCGCAGGCGCTGTTCGACGATTTTGTCGAGCGCATGTCCGAGTACGGCCGACGACGCGACTTTCCCGCAAGCAAGGGACCGTCCTATCTGTCGGTCCATCTGCGTTTCGGCACCATCTCCATCCGTGCGCTGGTACGGCGCGCGCTGGAGATCATACGAGGCCCGGCTGCGGATGGCGCGGCCACCTGGCTGTCGGAACTGATCTGGCGCGAATTCTATTTCATGATCCTGCATCATCATCCGCATGTCGCACAGCGGGCCTTCAAACCCGCCTACGATGCCATCGCCTGGGAACAAGGCGAACATGCCGACCGCCTGTTCGAGGTCTGGTGCGAGGGACGCACGGGCTACCCGCTGGTCGATGCGGCCATGGCGCAACTCAACCGGACCGGCTACATGCACAATCGCCTGCGCATGGTCGCGGCTTCCTTTCTGGTCAAGGATCTCGGCATCGACTGGCGGCGCGGCGAACATTATTTCGCGGAAAAGCTCAACGATTTCGATCTCGCTGCCAACAACGGCGGCTGGCAATGGGCGGCCTCCTCCGGCTGCGATGCGCAACCCTGGTTTCGCATCTTCAATCCAGTCACGCAATCCGAGAAATGCGATGCCGAGGGCAAGTTCATCCGGCGCTATCTGCCGCAGCTTACCGCACTGCCGGCCAAACAGGTGCATGCGCCCTGGAAGCTGTCCGCCGAGGATTTACGGGCCTTCGACATTGAACTGGGCAAGAACTATCCGCACCCCATCGTCTCGCACGAAGAAGCCCGGGCGAGGACCCTGCAACGCTATGCGGTGGTCAAGACGGTCGCCGAAGCGGCTGATCGTGAAGCAGAGGATGACGCGGCCCCATGAAAAATCCCGCCGGCAGGCGGGATTCTTTTGTACCGGCAATGAGCCTTGGCATCAGTGCAATGCCGAATACCTGCCGACGAAGCCGGCAATCAGTTCCAGCAACACATCTTCCTGATACGGCTTGCCCAGGTACTCATTGACGCCAAGCTCCATCGCAAAGTTGCGATGCTTGGCGGCCGTGCGCGACGTGATCATGATGATCGGGATGCCGCGCGTGCGTTCATCGTCGCGAATGTTGCGCGTCAGGTCGAAACCGTCCATGCGCGGCATCTCGATGTCGACCAGCATCACATCGGGCGTCACCGACTGCAGATGTTCGAGCGCATCCACGCCATCCTTGGCCAGCACCACCTGATAGCCTTCGCGCGTCAGCAGGCGCTGCGTGACGCGGCGCACCGTCAGCGAATCGTCAACCACCATCACGATCGGTTGCGCACGCAGCCCCTGCACCGGCGCCGCGGGTTGCCCTGCATGATCGTCGGATGTCAGTTCGACCACCGCACCCATGTTGTCCGGCGCATCGGACGGCGTCAGACGCGGTGCACGAATATTCTCCTGCGCGGCGCGCTGCGCCAACGGCACCGGGTTGAGGATCAGCACGATCTCGCCGGAACCGAGCACCGTCGCACCGGCAATGCCGATCATGCGCGACAGCTGCGGACCGATGTTCTTGACCACCACCTCGCGGTTGCCGATGACTTCATCGACATGAATCGCCACGCGGTCGCTGCCGCTCTTCAGGATCAGCAGCGGCGAATACTGCTGCGTCACCGGCGTCGCTTCCGCATCGCCAAGCAGGGCCGACAGATAATGCAGCGGCACGCGCTGCGACTGCCAGAGAAGTGCGCCTTCGTTATAGGCCAGTGACAGCGGACCGACCTTCAACTGCTGCACCTGTTCCACCAGCACCGACGGCACTGCGTAAATCCGTCCGCCCGTCGAGAGCAGGACCACCTGCGTCACCGCCAGCGTCAATGGCAGATGGATGGTGAATTGCGCACCCGCGCCGGGTTCCGAAACGATGGCAATACGACCGCCCAGGGAAACCGCTTCCGAACGCACCACGTCCATGCCGATGCCGCGCCCCGCCAGTTCCGTCACCTCCTCGGCGGTCGAGAATCCGGGATGGAAGATCAGTTCGCTCGTTTCTGCATCGGACAGTTGCGCATCGCTGCCCAGCAATCCGATAGCAGTCGCCTTGTTGCGAATGCCATCGATATCGAGCCCGCGACCGTCGTCCGAGAACTGGATGACGACCTCGTTGCCTTCCTGCCGCACCTCGATGCGCAGTTCGCCGGTTTCGCTCTTGCCCGCCGCGCGGCGCCGCTCGCGCGACTCGATGCCATGCACGATGGCATTGCGCAGCAGATGTTCGAACGGACCGGTCATCTTCTCGAGCACGCTGCGGTCGAGTTCCACTGCCGCGCCACGAATGTCGAGATTGACGCGCTTGTCCATCTCCTTGGCTGCCTGGCGCGTGACACGGTAGAGGCGGTCGGCAATGCTGGCGAACTTCACCATGCGCACGCGCATCAGATCCTGCTGCAGATCGCGCGTCAGGCGGGCCTGTACCGACAGGCCGGCGCTGGCACTTTCGATGGTGCGATTCAGCGTCTGCTGCACGGTGCCGACGTCACTGACACTTTCGGCCATCATGCGCGTGAGTTCCTGCAGACGCGTGAAGCGGTCGAACTCGAGCGGATCGAATTCGCGCTCGGGCGAACTTCCCATGCTCGACGTGATTTGCGACTCTGCCTGCATTTCGATTTCGCGCAGCTGGTCGCGCAGCCGCGAAACGTTGTCCGACAACTCGCCCAGCGACTGTCGCAATGTGCCGACTTCGTTTTCCAGCCGCGACCGGGAAATCGACACTTCACCGGCCTGATTGACCACACGATCGAGAATATCGGCGCGCACCCTCACCAACGGCGCAGCTGCCTGCGTCGTCACCGCGCGCGGCGCCTCGGCGGTCTGCAGGCGCCGTTCCTGCACAACATCGCTGCCGCCTGTCGTTGCGTCCTGTACGGGTGCCGTTACTTCGCCAGCGGATTCCGAGGCGGCCTGTTCAGACGCAGATTCGGCTCCTGAGGAAGCGGAAGTGTCGCCATCCTGCAATTGCTCGAACAACTGCGAAGCAAGATCATGCCGCGCCAGCAGATCGTCGAACATCGGCGCCGCCGGGTGACCGGCATGCGAGATGGTCTCGATGCGGGTCTCCATCTCGTGCAGATGCTGTCCCAGGGCCATGGCACCGGCCATGCGCGCGCTTCCCTTCACCGTGTGCAACAGGCGCAACAGGGTCTGCGGCATGACGGCATCGTCAGGCTGCAACTGCCAGCCGCGCAATGCCTCGCCGATCTGCGGCAACATGTCGCGACCCTCTTCGATGAAGACGGGCAACAAGTCCGCGTCGATCTCGTCCTGCATGAACAGTGCGGCATCGCTCGTCTCGATCGCATCCTGTCCATGTGCCGCAGCAGCAAGATGTGATGCGGGCAAATCCGGCACCTCCGATACGCCGTCGTCATCGGAAAGGAATGAAGCACTGGCGGCCGTACCGGCAACGATAGGCTCCAGCGACCTTCCCTCGAAATCCTCGGGCATGGCCGTGAGCTGCGCGACCTGTTCCGCTTCATCTTCCGGCATCTCGCCCAATGCGAACTTCAGAAGCATGGCGCGTATGCACTCCACCGACTGGTCGAGCACATCGTATTCGCTCCACAGCAGCTTGACGGGCTTGCGCGCCAGGTATTGCAACACCATCTCCAGCGCATAGGCCAACTGGTGCAGGGAGAGGAAACCGACCGTGGCCGAACTGCCCGCCAGTGAATGCGCGGCATGCACCGCCTGCACGCTGACATGACGATCCGGTTCGTGCCGCCATTCGCTGAAGTCATGCGCGAGCCTGCGCACCAGTTCGTCTGTCTCGGTCAGATAGATGCTGTAAAGCGGCATGCCGATCTCGAGATCGCCGATGCGCTTGATGTGATCGTCGGCAGCAGGCCCGCCGACTGGATTGCCGGGAAAATCAACGACATTCTCCGCAGCCGACTCCATATCCTGTGCAGGCGACTCCTGCGCGGCGTCATGCTGCTCGGCTGCCATTTCTTCCGTTGCCGACGTGAACCGTCCGAACTGCACGAGTTCCTCATCGCTCAACTGCAACTCTTCGGCTTCCACCGTCTCCGGCGTTGACTCGAGCGAAAACGGCTGGCCATGCCGAACGCGTTCCGCTGCGTCGATCAGCGCACGACCATCGCGTTGCGAACCGCCGGTCTGCCGCAGTTCGCTCACCCACGCACCAAGCTGCTGCGCCGCGCAATCGATCAATGCATGCAGCTCGGGATCGCCACCCTGCGTATCCGCAAGGCGCAGATTGAGCACCTGCTCGATGCTCCAGGCAGCTTCGCCGAAGGCAACCAGTCCCACCATCCGGCTGCTGCCCTTGAGCGTATGAAAGGAGCGCCGCAAGGTCGTCAGGTATTCCTGGTTGTGTGGCGCGTTGCGCGACAGCGGCAAGGTCTCTGCGATGCAGGCCAGCACCTCGACCGCCTCGCCGAGAAAAATATCGAGCAGTTCGGCGTCCGCCTCCGCCTCGGTCTCGGGCGTTGCCGGTGATGCGATCGCATCGGTGGCGGGCTGCTCCGGTTCCGCCAGCGCGATTTCGTCGAGCGCGGCGGAAGAAGCGATGAAATCCGGCGATTCCAGCATGTCGATCACGGCACGCGCGCGATCGCCGGCATCCGGGTTGTCAACCAGGCGCGCATCCAGGCGCACCTGTTCCAGCGATTCCTTCAATTGTTCCTGCAACTGCAGATTGTCCGGCTCTGCCGCCAGCGAATGCGCCAGCTGCTGCGACTGCCGCTGGTGCGCGGCCAGTTCGTCCTCCACCGTCGGCGCTGCCAGGACCTGCTCTTCGCTATCCATTGCGGTTTCGGGCAACGCCGCGGCAGTCTGCCCGTCGTCCGTCATGTCCGCACCGTCAGCCTCTGCATGACGGCGACGATCGTCGATCAGGTTGGCGCGAAAGGTGCCGCTTTCATCATCGAAGCTGAAGCGATGACTGCCCTCGCCATGCAGAGGCAACGTCTCGATGAAGAAACTCAGGGCACCGACATTCTGCGCCACCTGTTCCAGCAGTGCCGCATCGGCCACCTCTTCCGTGGCGACGAAACCGCGCACCGTCTCCTGCACGTGGCGGACCGCGCGCATCGCTTCCTCATGGTCGAGTATCGCGAGGGCGCCGTGAATCTGGTACAGAATCCCTTCGACCTCGCTCAATCCGGCTTTCTGCTGCGGATCGCGGAAATAGGCATCGAGCTGCTTTTCCACCTGCCGCAGACTCGACTGCAGTTCACTCGCCAGCACGGTCATGCTCTGCCGCTGCTGTGCCTGGCGCGACATCTCGTCGAGCCATTGCGCGGACGGCGCCAGCGGTTCACCGGCCACCGCCGACAACAGACGCGCGGTCACGGCCTCGGCGCGCTCGGCAAAATCGTCGGGCAGATGCCCGATCTGCTGCAATGCCTGCTCGACGAACAGCAGGCTGGTGGCAATTTCCAGACTCACCGCATCGCCCGGCACGGTGTGCGCGGCATGACGCGCAATCCCGCTCAATTCACGCAGAAGTTTTCCAAGAGCCGGCGCGTTCAGACCATCACCGGCCTCGGCCAGCCCTGCCATCTCCTGCTGAAATGCCGAGGCCACGCCCGTATCGCCGCCGGCAATGCGGTTCCACAGAATCTTGGCCTGCGACAGACGTGCACGCGCATCGGTCAGCGATTGCGCATCCACCTGCCCGTAACGGCGCGCTTCGTAATCGGCGGGCACCGCGCCGTCGAGCCGATAGGTGCTGCGGATCAGACTGGCCTGCGGTGACGGAGCATCGATGCGCGCCAGAAAGAACAGCGCGTCGCGCAACAGACGTTCGGCAATGCTGGCCGATCCTTCTGCCAGACGCCGCAGTTGCAGATTGATGCGCGCAAACAGTTGCCTGACGTACAGCTCGCCGCCGATCTGGTCGTCGGCGACGGCATCGGCAAACCCTGCCATGACCCACCAGAAGGCACGCGTCTGCGGACTCGTCTGCGCCGCTTCGACCTTTTGCAGGAGATCGCGCATGGCAATCGCACCAGCCTGCCCGGAGCGTCCGCCACCGCCTTTCAGATACAGCAGCAACGCGCGCTCGAAGCGCTTGCGCAGAACGACATAGTCGTCGCGCGTCAATGCATGCGAAGCAGGCGGCAGCTGCGGACGCGCGGTCAGGTTGGGGAAGAACAGATCGGCCGGATGAATGCGTTCGGCACCGCGCACCTCGAGCAGCGCCCGATAGTAGGGAAACAGTCGCACCGGCTGATGCGGCAATCCGGCCAGCAGTTCTTCCAGATATTCGACCAGCGCCCGGCATGCCAGCGCGATCGTGTCTGCCGCCTCCGGGGTCAGTTCAACCTGGCCGGATTCGAAACGCTCCAGCAGATCTTCCACGGTCTCGGTCAGGATGACGACGCCATCGACATCGACAATCTGCAGCGCGCCATGCACCTGGTGCAGCCATGTCCTGGCCTGCCGCAGGGCAGTCGAACGCAGGTCGGCGTCCTGCGTCAGTGCTTCGGTCAGTGCGGCGCGCGAATGCGCCAGCGCGTCGGCGATTTCACCGATCACCCAGGACAGCGGCCCGGCATCGAAATCGTCCGCGCCAGCGTGCGGCGGGAAGGAAGAAGGGGTATTCATGACTGCCTCGCGATGCAGCGGCAACCGGTCAGCTGACGGTTACCGCAGTTTCTGTACGGCCAGGCCATCAGGGCCGCAGCCGGATCGATCAAGCCGTGACGCGGAAACGCGATACCGAGTTCTTCAGCTCCTCGGCCAGTTTGGAAAGTTCGCGAATCGAATGGGCGGTTTGCTGCGTGCCTTCCTGGGTCTGCTCGGTAATCGTCAGAATGCCCTGGATGTTCTGCGCCACGCCGTTGGCCGAAGTCGCCTGCTGCTCGGTCGCCGAGGAAATGCTCTGGATCAGCTCCGCCAGCCGGTTCGACACGCGGCGGATGTCGGCCAGCGCGGCGCCCGCCGCATCCGACAGACGCGCGCCCTCGACCACGCCCTGCGTCGATTTTTCCATGGCGGCGACCGCGTCGTGGGTATCGGTCTGAATCGTGCGGACCAGCGCGCCGATCTGCTTGGTTGCCTCGCCCGACCGTTCGGCCAGCCGCTGCACCTCTTCGGCCACCACCGAGAAGCCGCGTCCCGCTTCGCCGGCCGACGCGGCCTGGATCGCCGCGTTCAGCGCCAGCACGTTGGTCTGCTCGGTAATGTCGGAAATCAGCTCGGTGATCTCGCCGATCTCCTGCGAGGATTCGCCAAGGCGCTTGATTCGCTTCGAGGTTTCCTGGATCTGCTCGCGAATCTCGTTCATGCCCTTGATCGCGTTTTCCACCGCGCGCGCGCCCTGGTCCGCTGCCGACACCGATTGCCGCGCCACCTCCGCCGATTCGTTGGCGGACCTGGATACGTCGGTAATCTGCACGGCCATTTCGAGCACCGCCTGACCGGTTTCCTGAATGTTGCGCGACTGCTTCTGCGATGCCTCGAGCAGTTCGGTCGAAATGTTCTGCGCCTGATCCGACGCCGAGGTCACCTGTTCCGCGGTGCTGGTGACGCGGCCGACCAGGCCGCGCAGCTCTTCCACCGTGTAGTTGACCGAGTCGGCAATCGCGCCGGTAATATCTTCCGACACCGTGGCCTGGATCGTCAGATCGCCGTCGGCCACTTCCTGCAGCTCGTTCATCAGACGCAGAATTGCCGCTTGGTTCTGGTCATTGGCCTGTTTGGCTTCCTCTTCCTGCTTCAGAGCTTCGAGGCGCTGGTTCTCCGCTTCCAGACGACGTGCTTCTGCCTCCTTGGTACGGTTGCGGCTGTCCTGCAGCAGCACCAGCGCAATGCCGGCCGCCGACAACAGCGCGGTAAAGACCGCCAGCAGCATCAGCCAGAACGGCAGTGTCAGCGAATCCTGCTCCGCGCGATAGCTTTGCTGCACATCGGTCAGGCGTTGCTTGATCGCCTCGTTTTCCTTGAAGATCAGTTCTTCGGCCTGCTTGGCGGCGATGAAGTTCTGCAGGTTGCCGAGAATCTGCGCGATCGACTTCTGGTATTCGCCAAAGGCAGCCTGCAGCTCGAGCAGCTTCTCGCGCGTTTCCGGTTCAGTCACACGCGCCAGCCGCAGGGATTCGCTGCCATTGAGAAATCCCTCCGTGATGTCGCGGAAGGTGTTGGTGTCCTTGCCCAGCAGGAAGGCGGTCTCCGGGTTCACACCTTCGGAACTCAGGAATTCGTTGGCGCTTCGCGCCAGGCGCTGGGTCAGCATCACGAGCTGGCCGGCAGCCGAAATCTCGCGCGGCGAGGCGCCGCTCTGCGCCTTCAGGTTGGATATCTGCTCCGACAGTTCCAGCAGCGTTGGCGACAGTTCGTTCATGGTCTGCAGCGTGGCGCCAAAGCCGGTCAGCACGCCTTCCATCTTCAGGATGCTTGCCGCGGCCTTGTCCGAGCCGGCCCACAATGCCCTGGCTTCCTTGAGCATGTTCGCCATTTCAGCATCCGGCGCGCCGATACTGCGTCCCTGATAGACGCCGCCCTGCGACAGCACCGTCAGATCATTGTTGAGCTCCTTACGGCTGTCGGCCAGTTGGCGGAACGCTTCCTTGTTACCCTGGATCGCGTTCGGCGTCGCCTTGCCGACGCGCTGCGAGTGCATCAGCGCGTCGCCCGCAATCTGGGTCTGGGTCGAGGTCAGGGCGGAATAATCGGCATTCATCCAGACGAAGATCGCGCCCAGTACCAGCGAAGCACCCAGCGCGGTCAGCAGGATACGGACCTGCTTCTGCAGCGGCAGCTTGCCGATCAGCGGCAGACGAATGTCGCCGCTCTTCTGCAGCACGTCGCCAATGTAGGTGGCGTTGGGATTGAATTCGCCCTGGCCGTTGCCTGTGCCGGCCTGTGCCTTCGTCGTCTCGGCCGTATCGATGTGCAGCACGGTATCGATGTCTTCGTGCGTGCCGTCAGCCGTTGTCTCCGCCGCATTCTTGTTTCTGGAAAAGAGCGGTAATGTGAACGCCATTTTTAATTCTCCTGACCCTGTTTATCGTGCGTCGCGTTCCTTTCCCGGAAACGCCTTATCGTCCCACCTGCAGAAAATCCGGATGCCGAACCAGGCCCTCGAGATCGAGTTCGATCCAGAGATTGGCTTCCTCATCCATGAAACGACGTCCCTCCCAAGGACATCCCTCTTCCGTTGCCGGCTGCTCCTGCATGCCGGCCGCATGACGCAGGCCAAGCACACCGGATACCAGCAGGCCGCAATTGATGCCAAGCGCCGCGCCAAAGGCGACGATCCTGGAATCCTTGTCGAACGTGCTTTGCGGTCCGCCATCGAAACAGGCGAGGTCGATGACACCGACCAGATTGCCGCGAATGTTGATCAGACCGCGGTACCAGGAACGGGTCAGGGGTACCGGGGTGAGTTCGTGCGCCGAAACGATTTCGCCGGCCGTCTGCAGATCGAGCAGCCAGCGGCGGCCTCCCATCAGCAATCCGAGCTGGCTGGCCTGTACCGCTTCGCTGTCGTGTGCATGGTGCATGCGCTCGACCAACTGCGCCTGGAATTCGCGCAGCCGCATGCGGCGGGCAGTACCGTCAGGCTGCCGTGCCTCGAGATCGGACGCAGACTGACTCATGTGAGCGCGTCAGCCGAGCGCGGCGATCTTGGACAGCAGTTCGGCCGGATCGACGGGCTTGACGATGTAGTCGCGCGCACCCTGGCGCAATCCCCAGATACGGTCGGTTTCCTGGCCCTTGCTGGTGCAGATGATGATGGGCACATCCTGCGTCTCGGGATCGCGCGTGATCGAGCGCGTGACCTGGAAGCCGTTCTGGCCCGGCATCACGATGTCCATCAGGATCAATTGCGGCTTGTCTGCCTTGATTTTCTGCAATGCTTCCTCGCCGCTCTCCGCAGTGGAAACCGAATAGCCCTTCTTGACCAGGATGTCGGTCAGGAAGTAGCGCTCGGTGGGAGAATCATCGACGATGAGAACTTTTTGTATGGCCATCTGAAACCCTTGGATCTGGATTATGGTGCGACCGCCGCCGCCGTGTATTCGCGCACGGTCTTGAGCAGGCTGTCTTTGGTGAATGGTTTGGTGAGGTAGGCGTTGGAGCCGACCATGGCGCCGCGCGCGCGATCGAACAGACCGTCCTTGGATGACAGCATGACAACCGGTGTAGCGTGGAATTTTGCGCTCTTCTTGATGAGGGCGCAGGTTTGGTAGCCGTCGAGACGCGGCATCAGGATGTCGCAGAAGATGAGTGCAGGCCGGTGATCGTTCATCTTGGCCAGGGCGTCGAAACCGTCATCCGCCAGCACCACCTTGTAGCCTGCCTGCCCCAGAAAGATCTCGGCCGACCGACGGATCGTGCTGCTGTCGTCGATCACCATGATTTTCATCTCAGCGCTATCCGGTAACGTTGTCATGATCCGTCTCGTTGAACTGTGGGACACAATATACGGCCCAATAGTGACACAAAGCAAGATTCTTGAAACATTCCGGGATGCCCCTCGCCTGCATGCCGTGGTTTTTCGACACAAATTGTTAAGCAGGCAAGGCAGAGGCCATGAGCAAGGCGCCGATTATCGGCGCCCGGAAAACCTTGTCAGACGGCGACCATCTCGAAGTCTTCCTTGCGCGCGCCGCATTCCGGACATGTCCAGTTCATCGGCACATCGGCCCAGCGCGTGCCGGGGGCGATACCTTCTTCCGGCAAACCCGTGGCTTCGTCGTAGATCCAGCCGCAGATCAGGCACATCCAGGTTTGAAATGGTTCGGTCGATGTTTCGTTATTGCTCACGGCAGACAGCCCTTCAAGTTAAAATGCACAGTCAGCTATCTTAATATACCCGTCGTGCAAAACCAAACTTCCCCGCTCATTTTGACCTTCGGTCCGGCCGATCCGGTCGGTGCAGTCGGCATCCAGGCGGATCTGGCCTCGTTTGCCGCCATGGGTTGCCACGGCCTGTCGGTGGTGACCGGTCTGTTCATCGGCGACACCGCGCGCATCGAGGACCTGCAGGTGATCGACGCCGACTGGGTTACCGACCAGGCGCGCGTCCTGCTCGAAGACATGCCGGTGGCCGCCTTCAAGATCGGCGGCGTCGGCAGTGTGGAAAACGCCGCGGCGATTGCCGAGATCGTGTCCGACTATCCCGACGTGCCGCTGATCTTCGATCCGTTCCTGTCTTCCCAGCCCGAGCAAGGCACCGACAGCGAAGACATGCTGATGGCCGTGCGCGAACTGCTGATTCCGCAGACCACGGTGCTGACCCTGTCGACGGTGGAACTGGCGCGCCTGGCCGAAACCTGGCGCGAACCGTCGGACGAGGACATGATCGCGGTCGATGTCATGCGCCTGATCGACATGGGCTGCGAATACGTGTTCGTCACCGGCACGCCGTCCGACCTGTCGGACGTTGCCAACACCCTGTTCGACGACAGCGGCGTGGTGCGTCACGACAACTGGCAGCGCGTATCCGGCTCGTGCAGCGGCGCCGGTGCCACGCTGTCGTCAACCATCGCTGCGCTGCTCGCCAACGGCCTCGACGTACCGGAAGCCGTGTTCGAGGCGCAGGAATTCACGATCGCCTCGATCGCCAACGCGCAGCGCCTCGGCATGGGCCGGCTGGTGCCGGACCGCTATTTCTGGGCGCGCGAATCGGACGAACTCGGCAGCGCGCCGCCTCCCATACAGTAATCATCTTTTCATCCGCATGACTTCCAACAACGAAACACTCTTCGCCCGCGCGCAACAAAGCACGCCGGGCGGCGTGAACTCGCCGGTACGCGCCTTCCGCTCGGTCGGCGGCACGCCGCGCTTCATCACCCGCGCGGAAGGCCCCTATTTCTGGGATGCCGACGACAAGCGCTACATCGACTACATCGGTTCCTGGGGCCCGGCCATCGTCGGCCATGCGCATCCGGACGTGGTGCGTGCAGTGCAGGACGCCGCCGTGCGCGGCCTGTCCTTTGGTGCGCCGACCGAGGCCGAGATCGAGATGGCCGAACTGATCTGCAGGTTGGTGCCGTCGATCGAGCAGGTACGCCTGGTCTCGAGCGGCACCGAAGCCGCGATGAGCGCGCTGCGCCTGGCGCGCGGCGCGACCGGACGCGACCTGATCGTCAAGTTCGAAGGCTGCTATCACGGCCATGCCGATGCCCTGCTGGTCAAGGCCGGCAGCGGCCTGCTGACCTTCGGCAATCCGACTTCGGCCGGCGTGCCGGAAGATTTCGCCAAGCACACGCTGGTGCTCGACTACAACGATGCGCAGCAACTGGAGGACACCTTCCGCGACATGGGTGAGCGCATCGCCTGCGTGATCGTCGAACCGGTCGCCGGCAACATGAACCTGCTGCGCGCCACGCCGGAATTCCTGCAGACCATGCGCCGCCTGTGCACGCAGCACGGCGCGGTACTGATCTTCGACGAGGTGATGTCGGGCTTCCGCGTCGCGCTCGGCGGCGCGCAATCGCTGTACGGCATTCAGCCCGACCTGACCGTGCTGGGCAAGGTCATCGGCGGCGGCCTGCCGGTCGCAGCCTTCGGCGGCCGCGCCAACCTGATGAAGCACCTGGCGCCGCTCGGCGGCGTCTATCAGGCCGGCACGCTGTCCGGCAATCCGGTCACGGTGGCGGCCGGTCTCGCGACGCTGGCCTTGATCCAGGCGCCCGGCTTTTACGACCGCCTGGCAGCACAGACCACAAAACTGGTACAGGGCTTGAGCACGGCGGCACAGGACAGCGGCGTGCCCTTCTGCGCCGATGCGGTCGGCGGCATGTTCGGCCTGTATTTCGCGCCGCAACTGCCGGTATCGCACGCGACCATGATGGAATGCGACAAGGAAGCCTTCAACCGCTTCTTCCACGCGATACTGGATGCCGGCGTCTATCTGGCGCCGTCGGCCTTCGAGGCCGGCTTCGTCTCGGCGCAGCACGACGATGCGGTGATTGCCGACACGCTGACCGCCGCACGCAAGGCGTTCGCGGTCGTCGCCGGAAAATAGATCAGGGAGTCCTGCCGAAACGCCTGCCGTTTTCACAAACGGCAGGCGTTGTTCATTTGAGCCAGCCGCGCCGGCGGAAGTAGAGGAAAGGCGTGATCGCCGAGGCCAGCATCAGCAGGATGGACATCGGATAGCCGAAGGTCCAGTCCAGCTCCGGCAGCACCTTGAAGTTCATGCCATAGATGCTGGCGATCAGCGTCGGCGGCAGGAAGGCGACCGAGGCCACCGAGAAGATCTTGATGATCTTGTTCTGGTTGATGTTGATGAAACCGACGGTGGCATCCATCAGGAAGTTGATCTTGTCGAACAGGAAGGCGGTATGACCGTCCAGCGATTCGATATCGCGCATGATCTGGCGCGCTTCCTCGAACTGCTCCGAGCTCAGCAGGCGGCCGCGCATCAGGAAGCTGACCGCGCGGCGCGTATCCATCATGTTGCGCCGGATGCGTCCGTTCAAATCCTCCTCGTGCGCAATCGAGTTCAGCACCAGTGCCGCGTCCTCGTCGCTCAGCGCTTCCTGCAGCACGCGGCGGCTGACTTCCTCCAGCGTCAGATAGACGCCTTCCAGAATGTCGGCCGAATACTCGGCGTCGGTCGCATAGAGATCCAGCAGCACGTCGCGATAATCCGAGATCGAACCCGGACGCGACCGCGCGCGCATGCGCACCAGGCGGAAGATCGGCAAGTCTTCCGAGTGCACAGAGAACAGGATGTTTTTTGCAAGGATGAAGGCAACCGTGGTGATGCGCGAAGGACCGTCGTCTTCCTCGATCAGGAAGTCGGTGCGCAGGTGCAGGTCGCCATTGTCTTCTTCGTAATAGCGGGCGGACGCCTCGATGTCCTTGACCTCGTCCTCATCGGGCAGGGTCACGCCATAGATGCTCTTGACCCAGCTGCGCTCTTCCTCGTTCGGATCGCGCAGATCGACCCAGACCGGCGTCGTGTTGGCGAGATCGGCGCGAGTCTCGATGTTGACCTGGTTCAGGCGGCCATTCTGCAGTACAAACACATTGATCATAAGCTCTCCCTGCGCCGTCTTCCTCGCGACAAACGGCGCAACGCCCGCAACGCGCCGACGTCTGCGGGCAATACACATACAAGGGGATACGGCCGGTACACGACTCGATGCGACCGGGCACGACCTCCCACCATATCCGGCGAGAGGCGCTTGAAGGCGTGAGCGTTAAAGCACTATCTCGCGGATCGACCGCCATTTTGCGGTCGGCAACATAGACTAGGACTACCCAAAACGGGAACTCCGGAAACGAAAACAGCGCAAGTGTACTGATAAGTCCATGGGCTCGCAAGCCGATTGAAGGATAAGACCGCGTCTTTGGGGATGACGTTCAACGCCGCAGTATGCGGACCGAATGTGACGCCGCAATGAAACCGGCGTACCAAGAGCGGCTAACAAAACCCAGCGAACCGCAGGTTCGCGGTCGAGACGAGACGCGAAACCGCAGGCAGTACAAAAGTACGACAAGGTGAAGCAACGACGTAGCTAGGGTTTTGTTAGTCGCTCTAGGGCAGCGTCGCGGAATTCATGCGACGCAGGATCAGGTCGGTACGTCGCGCCAGATAGCCGGAGCCGCGATTGACGTCGTAGTAGCGCGGGTTGGGCAGCATGACGGCCAGCCGCGCCGCCTGGTACGGACTGAGACCGGCTGCCGAGACGCCGTAGTAATGGCGCGCCGCCGCCTCGGCGCCGAACACGCCGACACCCCACTCGACCGAATTCAGATAAATCTCGAAGATGCGTTCCTTGTCCATCCAGAACTCGAGCATGTAGGTGATGACCACTTCCTGTCCCTTGCGCAGGTAGCTGCGCTCGCCCGACAGGAACAGGTTCTTGGCGAGCTGCTGGGTAATCGTCGAACCGCCGGCCACCACGCGCCCCTTCTTCTGGTTCTTTTCGTATGCCTTCTGCAGCGCCTGCCAGTCAACACCTTCATGGCCCGAGAAATTGGCATCCTCGGAAGCGATGATGGCGCGCTTGAGGTGATTGGAAATACGGTTGTACGGCACCCACTGGTGCTTGAGCTGCGCCTTCGGATTCTTTTCGCGCATGACCGACAGCTGATGGCGCATGAAGCTGGTTGACTCCGGATCGAAGCGCGTCCACCAGCCGATCTGCATGAAGAAATAGAACTGCAGCACCAGCACCACCAGGAATGGCAGCGCGATCAGCCAGCACAATATGGAACGCAGTTTCTTCTTCATTCCTTGTTCTCGAGTTGCGCGCGCAACTGCGCAAAGACTTCTGTCGTTTCCGGCCGCACGCCGCGCCAGCGGCAGAACGATTCGGCCGCCTGCTCAACCAGCATGCCGAGTCCGTCGCGCACCTGCGCGCCATGCGCGGCGGCAAAAGCCATGAAGGCGGTCGGCGCCGCACCGTACATCATGTCGTAGGCCAGCGTATGCGGCACAAAGACCGATGGCGGAATTTGCGGCACCTCGGCCGACAGGCTGGCGGCGGTGGCATTGATGACGACGTCGAAGGCGCCGGCGATGCCGTCGAAGGTGGCGACCTCGATGGCGCCGCTGCCGGCGAACTGCGCCGCCAGTTCCTGCGCGCGCGCCGGCGTGCGGTTGGCGAGCACCAGGCGTGCCGGCTGCTGATCCAGCAGCGGCAGGATCACCCCGCGCGCGGCACCGCCGGCGCCCAGCAGCAGCACCGACTTGCCGGCGAGCGCAACGCCCGCGTTCTGCACGATGTCGCGCACCAGGCCGACGCCATCGGTATTGTCGCCGACGATCTCCCCGCCTTCGAACAGCAGCGTATTGACTGCGCCCGCCGCCTGCGCCCGCTCGGTCAGGCGCGTTGCCAGTGCCGCCGCTTCGAGCTTGAACGGCACCGTCACGTTCATGCCGCGACCGCCTTCGCGCACGAAGTCCGCGACCGTGGCGGCGAATCCATCGAGCGGTGCCAGCAGGCGCTCATACTTCAATGCCTGCCGCGTCTGACGCGCGAACTGCGCATGGATTTCGGGCGACTTGCTGTGCGCGATCGGGTTGCCGATCACCGCGTAGCGGTCGGGCTGTGCATTCGTCTTGTTCACTCAGTTGCCTCTCGTTTCTGTCTGCAGGGCATCCTCGCGCGTGAAGTTGAAGCGCGTGATGATTTCCCACACGTCGTCACGGCCGGTGGAGCGCATGTTGTCTGGAAAGCGGCCGAACGGCGCCGCGCGGCGCACGATGGCGAGCGCCGCCTGATCGAGCGCCGGATTGCCGGACGTACGTTCGATGCGCGGCCCGCCCTCCTTCATGTAGAGCGTGCCGTCCTGATAGATCGGGATATAGACCACCATCTGCCCGTAGAGCTTCTTGCCATCCTTCTGCGGGAAATTGACGGTGCCGATGCGCTCGATGCGATCCTGCAGCGCCTTGTAATAGGCGGCATAGCCGACCTCGCGCGTACTCGGCGTGACCTGCGTCTTCTTCGGCCGCTTGTTGTAGTCCTCGATGCTGCGCGCGATCTCGGCTTCGCGCCGCAGCAGCGCGCGCGCACTGTCGAGCATGTCGGCCGCACGCGGCTGCGGCGTGTTCCTGACCGGCTCGGTCTCGGTTGACGCCTGCGTGCGCTGCGCCTGTTGCTTCTGCATCTGCGCCAGCATTTGCTGCTGCTGACGCTCGAGTTCCTCGACCTTGCGGCGCGAGGCCTTTGCGCTGTCGCCGTCGGCACTCTGCCGCAGGTCCGGCAGCGGCGACTTGGCACGCCCTTCGGCCGCATTGCCGCCGCCATCGAGATTGGCCTGCGCCAAGGCATCGGCCTTGAGCGGCGCGCGATCGTGCTTGGCATTGACGAGGATCACCTCGAGCCCCGGATCGGTCGGCTTGAACTTGAACGCTTCCGGCGCGACGAAGCGCACGGCCAGTAGTGCCGCATGCACCGCCACGGAAACCGCGATGGCAATCGACAGCGTACGGTTTTTGAGAAGCAGATTCACGCGACCGGGTTCGGAAGAAGAAGGAATCGGCCGATTTTAAGTCAAACCGGCATCGGCCGAGGCTTTTTGCATGATGGCGATGGCATCCGCTTCAGTCTTTGGCGGCTGCTTCCGGGTCGGCTGCGGCGTCGCCAGCCGCAGCGCTGTCGGCCGCATCATCGGCCGCCGCATCGTCAGGCACCGGCTCGGCATCAGCTTCCAGCAGGTCGTCCGACATTTCCTCGTCGAGCTCTTCGGCCACCGCCTCGCTGTCTGCCTGCTGGATGTCGAGAACGCGCGCCTCGACCGACAGATCGACCTCGTCCCAGCGCAGCAGGTCGAGCCTGACCTGCGCGCCGCGCGCCGCCTGCGGCATGCCCGGCATGCGAATCACCAGCGGGATGTCGGTCAGGCGCACGATCTCGTCCTTGAGCACGACGGCCTCAACCTGCATGCCCGACGCATCGCCCTTTTCCTGCGCCAGCCAGCGCAGGCACCAGTAACGCTCCATGTCGCTCTGGAACGCGGCATAGGAACTGTAGGCCGCGTCGAAGGCCGAGACGATCGCGAACAGGTCGGCGTCGCGCTGCTTGAACGGCGCCACCAGCGGCGCGGTCACGCCGTGTTCGGCGCAGGCCAGTATCTGCCACTGGTTGACGAGGTCGGTATAGCGGCGCAGCGGCGAGGTGCTCCATGCGTACTGGTCAACGCCGAGTCCCTGGTGCGGTGCCGCGTGCGTGACCATGCGCACCTGCATCTTGGCGGCCCAGCCGTTGCCCGCGCCCTGGCTGCGATAGATGCCGGGCACGCCGTGGTCGTGCAGCAGCTTGCCCCAGGTGCTGTTGGCGAAGATCGCAAGCTCGGCGACGATCTTGTCAAGCGGCGCACCGCGCTTGCGGCGCAGGATGGTGACGACCTCGTCCTCGACATAGAAGTTGAAATCGACGCGGTTGTTCTGCTCGGGACGCAGGCCGAAGGCTTCGCGCTTGGCCATGCGGCCCTTTTCCAGCAGCTGCACCCATTGCCACAGCAGCACCAGATCATCCTTGTACGGATAGTCGCCGGTGCCGGCTTCCAGGCTTTCCTCGGTGACCAGCGCGTCGAGATCGTTGTGGCGCAGGTTGGCGGCAATCGGCACGCGCTCGGCGCGCGTCTCGGTCGAGATCAGCGACCAGTCGCTCGGATCGAGCGTCGCATACAGAGACAGCGCCGGACACGCGCGGCCCTCGCCGAGCGTGAAGATCTCGACCAGTTCGTCCGGCAGCATGGTGATCTTGTCGCCCGGCATATAGACCGTGGACAGGCGCTGGCGTGCGATCGCATCGAGCGCATCGCCGCGCTTGATGCCGAGACCGGGCGCGGCGATGTGGATGCCGACGCGCACCTTGCCGTCCGGCAGGCGCGTGACCGACATCGCATCGTCGATCTCGGTGGTGGTCACGTCGTCGATCGAAAACGCCTGCACCTCGGCCAGCGGCAGCTCGGGCAGGTTCGGCAGTTCCACTGGCGGAAAGCCGATTCCCTTCGGGAAGGCGTCGAACAGGAATTTCGAAAAATGCAGCTGGTGCGCCGACGCAATGCCGCCGACCGTCAGCATCAGGCGTTGCGGCTGCGTCTGCAGTTCGTTGCTGGCCGTCTCCAGCGCCTTGTACTCGATGCTGTTCTTGTCCGGCTTGAACAACAGTTGCAGCACGTTGCCGCGCATCGCTTCCGGCAGGCGGCCCGCCTTCAGTTCCTCCACGTACTGCGCCTGCACCAGTCCCTGCTGGCGCTTCTTCTCGATGCCGGCCAGCGCCGCCTTCAGCGCGGTTTCGGGCGCGGCCTTGTAGCGTCCCTTGCCCTTCTTCTGGAAATAGATGGGCGCGGCATGCATGCGCATGATGAGACCGGCCGCTTCGTGCGGCTTCGGCTCGTGGCCGAAGTATTCGGTGCCGAGTTCGGCAAAGCCGAATTCCTCCTGTCCCGCCACTTCCCACAGGAAATCGAGGTCGATCTCGCCGGCGATGGCCTGCGCTTCTTCCATCAACTGCGCAGCCGACGGCGCGGCGAACTGCAGCAATACATCCTTGGCGCGCACCTTGGCCCGTTTGCCGGATGGCATCTCGACCTGGTAGGCCTCGCCCTGCTGCGACAGCACGGCACCGGCCTTGAACTCGCCGGATTCGTCAAAAAATAAATTCATCTGAAACTTTGTCTGGATTGGGCCGGCGCATCCTATCCGCGCGGCGTGGTGTCTGGTTGGTACTGCTCAATAGTTATAGGTGCCGCTATTTTCTCATTCGGCGCTCATCTGCCGGGTGTGTGCAAATTCTCCAGTCCCGGCAGAAAGACCTCCGTCACCAGCAGCAGGCCGCGCCGGCGCCGGTACAGGCAGCGCCGCGCATACAGGAAAGGCGGCAATTCCGTGTTCAGCACCGCAGCAGCCCGGCGCAGCAGCGGATGCCGGCGCGACAGGCGCGCGTACTCGAGTTCGCCGCGCCGCACGCGCGGATCGCCGAACAGCGTGGTACCCAGCGAACGTTCGCCGAGCCGGCCGAAGAACGGCCAGTCCGCAGCCGTCGCCGACAGCGGCACCACGGTATGCGCATAGACCACCGGGCGCTCGTCGCAGCGCAGCAGCACTTCGCGCTGCTGTACTTGCAGACGCCGCGGCAAGGCGATCTGCGCGAACTCGTCATGCAGTGCCGGCGCGCGCTCCTGTACCAGGCGCTGCACGCGGAACTGGCGGCAACGCTGCATCAGCTTGACGGTCAGCGACATCTGGTCGGTCAGCCAGCCGCGCATGAAGGGCGAGGCGGCGACGTGGTTGACATGCGCATGCCAGCCCGCAATGGTTGCAGCCGTCTTGCCTTCCGCTTTCGCTTCTGCTTCACCTTGCGTCACGCGCGCGCTCCTGCCGCATCGATGCCGCAGAACGCGAGCACCTGATCCGCATAGGCGGCGAAATCCGACATACCGTGGTCGCTACCTTCGATCACATGCTGGCGTGCGCCTTCGAACTGCGCGACCATCTCGCGCCAGTCGAGCAGTTCGTCGCCGGTCGCCGCGATCAGGAAGTAGCGCTCGGGCCGCGTGATGCGCGGCACCGCCAATGCCTCGAGTTCCGCCAGGTATTCGGCCTTGAACTCGAAGGGTTCATTCGTGTGGTATTGCGTCTTGACGCCGACCTGCGAGGCCAGGTCGCGCGCCGCGTGCACGGCCGGATTCAGCAGCACGGCGCGGCAACCGAGTTGCTCGGCCATCCAGGTCGCGTAGTAGCCGCCCAGCGACGAGCCGATCAGGGTCAGGCGTTGCGGATCGGCACGCTGCGCGATCTGCATCGCGAGTTCGACCGCCGCGCGCGGCGATGCCGGCAATTGCGGGCAGACGTAATCGTCGCCGTGTCCGAGCGCCTGCATGCGCGCCGCCAGCAGACTGGTCTTGAACGACTGCGGCGAAGAACGGAAACCGTGGAGATACAGGATCATGTCGGCAGCGCGTCGAGGATTTTCCGGTGCACGCCGCCGAAGCCGCCATTGCTCATGACGAGCACGTGGTCGCCGGGACGCGCGGCCGCGACGATCGCCTGCACCAGCGCAGGCAATTCGTCGAAGGCGCGCGCCTTGTCGCCGAGCGGCGACAGCGCGGCCGACAGGTCCCAGCCCAGCGCATCCTTGCCGCCACCCGTCGCGCCGTAGCCGAATACCAGATCGGCATCGGTCAGGCTGGCCGGCAGCGCATCCTTCATGGTACCGAGCTTCATGGTGTTGGAACGCGGCTCGAGCACGGCGAGGATGCGCGCGTCGCCCACTTTCCTGCGCAGGCCCTCGACGGTTGTCGCAATTGCGGTCGGGTGATGCGCAAAGTCGTCATAGACGGCGACGCCGTTGACGGTGCCGCGCAGCTCCATGCGGCGCTTGACGTTCTCGAAACGCGCCAGCGCCGCGATCGCCTGTGCCGGCGGCACGCCGACATGGCGCGCGGCGGCAATCGCGGCCAGCGCGTTCAGACGGTTGTGTTCGCCGGTCAGCGCCCATTGCACGGTGCCCTGCATTTCGCCGTCGAACAGCACGTCGAAGCTGCCGTCGGCGTGCGTCGTCAGCGCCCAGCCCTGTTCGCCGCCAAACCATTCGACGCCGCTCCAGCAGCCGCGCTGCAGCACGCGCTGCAGTGACGCTTCGCGCGCATTGGCGATCACGCGGCCGATGCCGGGCACGGTGCGCACCAGATGATGGAACTGGGTTTCGATCGCCTGCAGATCGGGGAAGATGTCGGCGTGGTCGTACTCGAGATTGTTGAGGATCGCGGTCCTGGCGCGGTAATGGACGAACTTGCTGCGCTTGTCGAAGAAGGCGGTGTCGTATTCGTCCGCCTCGATCACGAAGAAGGACGACGCCTCGCCGCCGCCCGACAACCGCGCCGAGATGCCGAAGTTCATCGGCACGCCGCCGATCAGGAAGCCCGGATCGTAGCCGGCATCTTCCAGTATCCAGGCCAGCATCGACGAAGTGGTGGTCTTGCCGTGCGTACCGGCCACCGCCAGCACCCACTTGCCTTGCAGGATGTGTTCGCCTATCCACTGCGGTCCCGACACGTAGGGCAGGCCGCGGTTGAGGATTTCCTCCATCAGCGGATTGCCGCGCGAGACGACGTTGCCGATCACGTACAGGTCCGGGTTCAGTGCGATCTGTTCGGTGCCGAAACCTTCGATCAATTCGATGCCCTGCGCTTCGAGCTGGGTGCTCATCGGCGGATAAACGTTGGCGTCGCAACCGGTCACTTTATGGCCGGCCGCCTTGGCCAGAACCGCCAGGCCGCCCATGAAAGTGCCACAGACGCCAAGGATGTGGATATGCATTGTAGAATTTCGGATTGGAATAAACAGGATTCTACCCGACCCGACCTGATCGCTTCACGGTCCGCTCATGTGGCGACCGCCCAGGTTCGTCGGCTTCCCCGCCACGCATGCCCTCCCATTTCCCCAACGATACCGAACAGCTGCGCGCCGAGATCGCAGCGGCCGCCGCACGCCTGATCGCCGAAGACGGCGTGGATTACGGCACAGCCAAGCGCAAGGCGGCGAAACAGATACTGGGTAACAACAAGGTACGCGGCGATGTGCTGCCGGACAATGCCGCGGTGGAAGACGAGGTACGTGCCTACAACGCACTGTTCTTCGCCGACACGCAGCCCGCGCGACTGCGCCACCTGCGCGAACTGGCGATCCGCCTGATGCGCGAACTTGAACCCTTTCAGCCCTTCCTGACGGGTGCCGTGCTCAATGGCACCGCCGGCGAACATTCGGACATCCATCTGCAACTGTTTGCGGACAGTCCCAAGGATGTCGAAATCTACCTGCTCAACAAGGGTATCGACTTCGAAGTGTCCGAATCGCCGCACTTCGGCGGCCATGGCGACGTGGAGACCCTGAGCTTCCTCTGGCACAATGAAGGCGTGCATCTGGCCCTGTACGACACCGATGACCTGCGCGGCGGCCGCAAAACCGGCAACCGCTCCGAACGCGCTTCCACCGCTACCGTGGAAGCCTTGCTCGCTCCCGACAACTCCAGCCCGCTTATCCCATGACCAAGAAAATCCTGCTGTTCGCCATGGTTGCCCTCGTCTTCGGCATCCTCGGCAGCCTCTACAGCGCCTGGCGCTACATGCCGGCCACGCCCGAGTCGCCCGTCGTGGCCAAGCTGCTCGCCAACAAGATGCCGGACGTCGTCAACCAGCGCGCGCAGTCGCTGTCGGCCTATCAGGGCAAAACCCTGGTGCTGAACTTCTGGGCCACCTGGTGCGCGCCGTGCGTGGACGAAATGCCGGAGCTCGTGCAATTGCAGAAGGATTTCGCCGAACGCGACGTGCAGGTGCTCGGCATCAGCATCGATACCCCCGACAACGTCCGCGCATTTGCCGAGAAATACAACATCAGCTATCCGCTGCTGCTGGCCGGCATGACCGGCACCGATCTGGCCCGGCAATTCGGCAACCAGACCGGCGGCCTGCCTTTCACGGTGCTGGTCACGCCTTCCGGCGCCGTGAAAAAGACCTATCTGGGCCGTCTGAAAATGGAAGAACTGCGAGCCGACCTGCTCGCCATCTGAGCGTCCGCGGCACGATTTCTCCTTGCCAAGGCTTTTCATTTAGCGGCAAAATGCCGCCATCGTCGTCAAACGGAGTTTTATCTCCATGGCAAGAAACATCCTTTTACTGAACGGTCCGAACCTGAATCTGCTCGGCACGCGCGAGCCTGAAGTCTATGGCAGCACGACCCTGGCCGACGTGGAACAGGCTGCGACCGCGCAGGCAACGCAGGCCGGAGCGACCTTGCACACCTTCCAGAGCAATCATGAAGGCGCGCTGATCGATCGTATTCAGGCGGCGAAAAAGGAGGGAGTAGATGCCATTGTCATCAATCCGGGCGGACTCACGCATACCAGCGTCGCCCTGCGCGATGCCCTCACCGGCGTTGCCATCCCGTTCGTGGAAATTCATATCTCGAACATCCATCAGCGCGAAGCGTTTCGCCATCACTCGTATCTGTCGGCCGTGGCGGCCGGCGTGATCTGCGGGCTGGGCACGGACGGCTATGCAGCCGCCATCTCCTTTGCGCTCAAAAATCTTTAAAATTCACTATTTGACGGCAAATACCTTATAATTTCCGCCAATTTACATTTTTCTACCTAATACCCAAGGAATTCTTTCATGGATCTACGCAAGCTCAAGACGCTGATCGACCTCGTCGCCGAATCCGATATCGCTGAACTCGAAGTCACCGAAGGCGAAAGCAAGGTCCGTATCGTCAAATCGGGCGGTACGCAAGGTCAGGTCGTGATGATGCAGCCGCAGAGCGCGCCGCAGCAGTTCGTGGCACCGACCGCCGCACCCGCTGCAGCGCCGGCAGCCGCGCCGGCGGCACCTGCCGCTCCCGAAACCAAGGGCCACGTTGTCAAATCGCCCATGGTCGGCAGCTTCTACCGCGCCTCCGCACCGGGCGCACCGGCCTTCGTCGAAGTCGGCAGCACGGTCAAGGAAGGCGACACGCTCTGCATCATCGAAGCCATGAAGCTGCTCAACGAGATCGATGCCGAGGTGTCCGGCGTCGTCAAGGAAATCCTGGTCGAGAACGGCCAGCCGGTCGAATTCGGCCAACCACTGTTCATCATCGGTTGAATCACGTGATGCGCGGCACGCATGCCGCGCCGCCGGCCATCGGCTTCATTCTCTAGACGAGTCCAGTTCTCATGTTTGAAAAAATCCTCATTGCCAATCGTGGAGAGATCGCGCTTCGCATTCAGCGCGCCTGCCGCGAGATGGGCATCAAGACCGTGGTCGTCCACTCGGAAGCGGATCGCGACGCCAAGTACGTCAAGCTGGCCGACGAGTCGGTCTGCATCGGCCCCGCGCCTTCCCCGCTCAGCTACCTGAACATGCCGGCCATCATCAGCGCGGCCGAAGTGACCGATGCCGAGGCGATCCATCCGGGCTACGGCTTCCTGTCCGAAAACGCGGACTTCGCCGAGCGCGTCGAGAAGTCGGGTTTCGTTTTCATCGGCCCGCGCTCGGACTCGATCCGCATGATGGGCGACAAGGTCTCGGCCAAGCAGGCGATGATCGCCGCCGGCGTGCCCTGCGTGCCGGGCTCCGACGGCGCCCTGCCCGAAGATCCGAAGGAAATCATCCAGGTTGCGCGCCGCGTCGGCTATCCGGTCATCATCAAGGCAGCCGGCGGCGGCGGCGGTCGCGGCATGCGCGTGGTGCATACCGAGGCAGCCCTGCTCAATGCGGTCACCATGACCAAGACCGAAGCCGGCGCCGCCTTCGGCAACCCGGAAGTCTATATGGAGAAGTTCCTGGAAAATCCGCGCCACGTGGAAATCCAGATCCTCGCCGACGAGCACAAGAACGCCATCTGGCTCGGCGAACGCGACTGCTCGATGCAGCGTCGCCACCAGAAGGTGCTGGAAGAAGCGCCGGCGCCCGGCATTCCGCGCAAGACCATCGAACGCATCGGCGACCGCTGCGCCGAAGCCTGCCGCAAGATGGGCTATCGCGGCGCCGGCACCTTCGAATTCCTCTATGAAAACGGCGAGTTCTACTTCATCGAGATGAACACGCGCGTGCAGGTCGAGCATCCGGTGACCGAGATGATCACCGGCATCGACATCGTGCAGGAACAGATCCGCATCGCCGCCGGCGAAAAGCTGCGCTATCGCCAGCGCGACGTGATCCTGAGCGGCCATTCGATCGAGTGCCGCATCAATGCCGAGGACCCGTTCAAGTTCACGCCGTCGCCGGGCAAGATCGTGTCGTGGCATGCACCGGGCGGCCCCGGCATCCGCGTCGATTCGCATGCCTATGCCGGCTACTACGTACCGCCGAACTACGACTCGATGGTCGGCAAGGTCATCGCCTACGGCGCCACGCGCGAGCAGGCGATTCGCCGCATGCAGATCGCGCTGTCGGAAATGGTGGTCGAAGGCATTTCGACCAACATCCCGCTGCACCGCGAGCTGATGGTTGACGCGCGCTTCATCGAAGGCGGCACCAACATCCACTATCTCGAGCAGAAACTGTCGGAACGCCCCAAGGGCTGATCCTTCTTCTGCCGCGCGGCCCTCGCCGCGCACAAGAAAGGCCGCATCCCTTCCGCCCCGCGGACGATGCGGCCTTTCCCTTCCCTGACCCGCACAAATCAGCCATACTTTGCCCTGGCTATCGCACGCAACCACCGAGGAATCATGAGCTGGACAGAAATCGTCATCGAAGTCGAACGCACCCAGGCAGAAGCCCTGTCCGATGCCCTCATGGAAATCGGTGCGCTGTCGGTCTCGGTGGAAGATGCGGACGTCGGCACCGAAGCGGAACAACCGCTGTTCGGCGAACCCGGCATGGAGCCGACGCAGGCCGCCTGGGAGCACAGCCGCGTGGTGGCGCTGACACCTGCCGACGCCGATCATGCAGCGCTGGTAGCCGAAGCCGCCGCCTCGTCCGGATTGGGCAACGCCATACCCAACTACACGCTGCGCGAAGTCGCCGAACAGGATTGGGTACGCCTGACGCAGTCGCAATTCGAACCCATCCATATCGGTACGAACATCTGGGTCGTGCCGAGCTGGCATGACGCACCCGATCCGTCGGCGCTGGTGCTCGAACTCGATCCGGGCCTCGCTTTCGGCACCGGCAGTCATCCAACCACGCGCCTGTGCATGGAATGGCTGGAAGCGCATCCGCCCGTCGGTCTGCGCGTACTCGACTACGGTTGCGGCTCCGGTATTCTCGCCATGGTCGCGAAGAAGCTCGGCGCGCGCGAAGTGATCGGCATCGACATCGATCCGCAGGCGATCGAAGCCGCGCGCGAGAATACCGCGCGCAACGACTGCGAGGTCGCCTATTACGTGCCGGACGACTTTGCCGCCTCCGGTCACGAACATGCCTTCGACGTGGTGGTCGCCAACATCCTCGCCAATCCGCTCAAGCTGATGGCGCCGATGCTGGCCGGCCGCGTCAGGCCCGGCGGGCAGCTGGTGCTGTCCGGCGTGCTGGCCACCCAGGTCGAGGACGTTACCGCCATCTATCGCCCCTTCATCGAACTGTCCGTGTGGCGCGAGCATGAAGGCTGGGTTGCGCTGGCCGGCCGGCTGCCCGCCTGAGGAAAAACGGCAATGGCACTTGCAACGCAATGTCCCCACTGCCAAACGACGTTCCGCGTCGTCCACGATCAATTGAAGCTGCGCGCCGGCCTGGTGCGCTGCGGCCGCTGCAAGCAGATCTTCAACGGCATCGAACACCTGCTGCCGTCTGACGGCGCTGCGCCGCCGCGTGTCGTGCCCTCGGGCAGCGCACCGACGGCAACGGCGGCACCCGCGACGGTCGCCAACCAGGCAACGCCGGCTGCACCGTCATTCAACGATAACGCCGTACAGGCGGTCGCCCCCGCCGCCGCGCCGGCAGCGCCCGCCGTCCCCGAGGAAGACGAGCCCTCGACCTTCACCGCGGCAGCCTCGCCGTCGCCGGCATCGGTCATGCCGACCAGCCGCCTGTCGTTTGCGATCCCCTCGCACTTCGAGCGCGAACATACCGCGCCCATCTATCACGAAGGCGATCCCAAACCCGAGGATCCGCTGCAGCGCATGACGCTGGTGGACATCGACCGCGATCTGCCGGACAGCTTCGACGACCTCGACGCCGCTGCGCAAACCACGACATCGAGTGACGAACCCGACGATCTTGACAAGGCGATCGACGACCTGCAGCGCAAACCATGGCGCCGCAGCGCCGGCAGGAAGCACGCCACGGACGACAGCCTGGCCGACGACGAACTGCCGGATGAAGAACCGGGCTTCGTGCGCCAGCATCGCGCGCAGCGGGAAACCAGCGCCACCTTGCGCACCACGCTGATCGTCGGCTGCTGCCTGCTCGCATTGACCGCCTTGCTGCAGGCTGGCTATGTCTTCCGCAACCAGTTGGCCGGTGTGTTCCCGCAGGCCAAGCCGGCGCTGTCGGCGCTGTGCCAGGCCTTCGGCTGCCGCATCGACCTGCCGGCCAACATCAGCGCGGTCTCCATCGAATCCAGCGAACTGCAGGCGCAGGACAGTGAACGCAGCCGCTTTCTGCTGAACGTTCTGCTGCGCAATGACAGCAGCCTTTCGCAGGAATGGCCGTCGCTCGAACTGACGCTGAACGATGCCGCCGAACGTCCGCTGCTGCGCCGCGTGTTCGCGCCATCCGAATACCTGCACGAAGCCGGCCTGCTGCGCACCGGTTTCGCCGCCAACAGCGAACGCAGCGCGCGCCTTGCCTTCGAACTCGAGGAGACCCGCGCTTCAGGCTACCGCGTCTATCTCTTTTATCCGTGACCGTTGACAGGTGCTGCGCCTGCCGCCGCGCCCGCTCTCTTTCCTTCTTCCTTCCACTTTTTCCTTGCCATGAAATCACTCATCTGCGGTTCGCTTGCCTTCGATAACATCATGTCCTTCCAGGGCCTGTTTTCCGAGGCGCTGCTGGCCGACCAGCTCCACAAGATCAACGTCTCCTTCCTCGTCCCGCACATGCGCCGCGAGTTCGGCGGCTGCGCCGGCAACATCGCCTACAACCTGAAGCTGCTGGGTGGCGAACCCGTGATCATGGCGACCCTCGGCCAGGACGGCGCGCCGTATCGCGAACATCTGACCCGCCTCGGCCTGTCGCAGCAAAGCGTGCGCACCGTTGACGACACCTTCACCGGCCAGGCCTTCATCACCACCGATGCCGGCGGCAACCAGATCACCGCCTTCCATCCGGGCGCGATGAGCTTCTCGCACCAGAACAAGGTGGCTGACGCCGGCGCGGTCGCGATCGCCATCGTCGCGCCTGACGGCCGCGACGGCATGCTGCAGCATGCACAGCACTGCGCCGAACTGAAGATTCCGTTCATCTTCGATCCGGGCCAGGGCCTGCCGATGTTCAATGGCGACGAGCTCAAGAACTTCATCGAGCAGGCGACCTACGTCGCCGTCAACGACTACGAAGCCGAGCTGCTGACCAGCCGCACCGGACTCAGCCTGAACCAGATCGCCGAACGCGTGTCGGCGCTGGTCGTCACGCGCGGCGAGAACGGCGCGGAGATATTCGCGGCCGGCGAGCATCTCGCCATTCCGTGCGTGAAGGTGGAAAAGGAAGTTGACCCGACCGGCTGCGGCGATGCCTTCCGTGCCGGCATGCTGTACGGCCTGACCAATGGACTGGACTGGGCCACCACCGGCCGCCTGGCGAGCCTGATGGGATCGATCAAGATCGCGCACCAGGGCCCGCAGAACCACGTGCTGTCGCGTGCGGAAATCGAAAACCGCTTCGAACAGGCCTTCGGCTATCGTTTCTGAGCGGGAGTATCGGTAAGCGTCATGGCCGGTGCAATACCGGCCGCGACGCTTACATGAACGAGGTGATGGCGATCGCGACCAGCTGGATCGCGATGCGCAGCAGGATCAGCGCTACCAGCGGCGACAGATCGATGGAGCCGATCAGGGGCACGACACGGCGCAAGGGGCGCATGACGGGTTCATTGAGCGCGCGCACGAATGGCGCCAGCGGTGCCTGCGGATTGACCCAGCTGAAGATCACTTCGATCAGAATCAACCCGATCAGACCGTACAGTGCCCAGTGGATGACGTTCATCAGGGCCAGCAGGAACAGGAACGGGACCGCGAATACACCGCGCAACCAGATTTCGATCGCCGTGGCAATCAGTGCCACGACAAATGCTCCCAGCAGACTCGCCCAGTCATAGCCGCCGGCTCCCGGCAATACCCGCCGCAAAGGCCTGACCAGCCAGTCGGTCAATTGATAAACGAATTGTGCGATCTGGATCGGTGGGCGCACGCGCACGGCCTGCATCCAGAAACGCAGCAGCAACGCACCCGCGAGGATGATGGCGACCGTATCGACAATCAGCATGAATATGCTATCGAGCAAGGCAGACTCCTTGAAATGAAAAACCGCTGTGCGACGCAAGCCGCACAGCGGAATTGTGCCCGAAATCAATCAGGCGCATCCGGACATCGCCGGAATTACGGGCGGTTGGTACCCGTCGGGAATGGCCATGCCGCTGCCGGGTTCAACACCGTTTTCACCGCAGGAGCTGCCACGGCTGCCGGTTTGGCTGCAGGCTTTTTAGGCGCTGGCGGCTTCTTCGGAGCTGCCGGTTTCTTGGCTGCCGCAGGCTTCGCTGCAGCTTTCTTCGCTACCGGCTTCTTGGCGGCTGCCTTTTTAGCTACCGGCTTCTTGGCAACCGGCTTCTTAGCCGCAGCCTTTTTAGCTACCGGTTTCTTGGCTGCTGCCTTTTTGGCTGCCGGCTTCTTGGCTGCCGGCTTCTTGGCGACCGACTTCTTGGCAACGGCTTTCTTCGCTACCGGCTTCTTGGCCGCTGCCTTTTTGGCTACCGGCTTCTTGGCGACTGCCTTTTTAGCGACGACTTTCTTGGCTGCCGCTTTTTTGGCTACCGGCTTCTTGGCGACTGCTTTCTTGGCCACTGCCTTTTTGGCAACTGGCTTCTTGGCTGCTGCCTTCTTCGCTACCGGCTTCTTGGCAACCGCTTTTTTAGCCACTGGCTTTTTGGCGACTGCTTTCTTGGCTACCGGCTTCTTGGCTGCTGCCTTCTTGGCTGCGACAGGTTTCTTAGCAGCGGTTTTCTTGGCGGCGGGCTTCTTGGCCGCCGGTTTTTTTGCTGTTGCCATATTGTTTCTCCTTCACGTGATGGAAAAAATCAAGTTTCTAAGGTTGAAACCCGCCCACACCATCGCGATGGAATTGGCGGATTATTCATCGGCACAAGCGTGTTCATGCTTGCGCTAATGAATTCGGCTCCAGCTGAACTGCTGCATCTCCTCACTTATGCAGCACTTCAGCCATGCTGACCATGCCATCGACTGTTACGACGACTGGCAATAGTCAAAAAAAACGCCAGCGCACGCGCCGGCATTGGAATTCTGTTTCCCGAAGGACAAGCCTTTTTTAAACGAAAAAGCCGCCACACCTGATTGAATCAGGTGAAGCGGCTTGCTCAGCAGATGAGATCGTATCGGTCTTCTACTGTTCATTAAAGTCGGTTGTTGCCTTTCCTGTTTTACGCAGAGTCGGCTTCGACATCTGCCTGTTTTTTGTGCTGCCTGTTTTTCAGGCAGCTACAAGATGGTCAACTTCTGTGCTCCGGTCATTCCCAGTTGAGTGCACCGCCGGTCTGATATTCGATGACGCGCGTTTCGAAAAAGTTGCGCTCTTTTTTCAGATCGATCATTTCGCTCATCCAGGGGAAAGGATTTTCCTCCTGCTCGAACATCGGTTCCAGACCAATCTGCTGCGCGCGACGATTTGCGATGAACCGCAGATAGCCCTTGAACATCGGAGCATTCAAGCCAAGCACTCCACGCGGCATTGTATCCTCTGCGTAACGATATTCCAACTCCACCGCGCGTAAAAACAACGATTTGATTTCGTCCTTGAACTGCGGCGTCCACAGATGCGGATTCTCGAGCTTGATCGTGTTGATCAAGTCGATGCCGAAGTTGCAGTGCATGGACTCGTCGCGCAGGATGTATTGGTACTGTTCGGCTGCGCCCATCATCTTGTTCTGGCGACCGAGCGCGAGAATCTGCGCGAAGCCGACATAGAAGAACAGGCCTTCCATCAGGCAGGCAAACACGATCAGCGAACGCAGCAGCGTCTGGTCGGATTCCAGCGTACCGGTCTTGAATTCGGGATCGGTCAGCACATCGATGAACGGGATCAGGAACTGATCCTTGTCGTGAATCGATTTGATCTCGTTGTAGGCATTGAAGATCTCGCCTTCATCCAGACCCAGCGATTCGACGATGTACTGATAGGCGTGGGTGTGAATCGCTTCCTCGAAAGCCTGGCGCAGCAGGTACTGGCGGCACTCCGGCGCCGTGATGTGGCGATAGGTGCCGAGCACGATATTGTTGGCGGCCAGCGAATCGGCAGTGACGAAGAAGCCGAGATTGCGCTTGACGATGCGGCGCTCGTCCTCGGTCAGGCCGTTCGGGTTCTTCCACAGCTCGATGTCGCGCTGCATGTTGATTTCCTGCGGCATCCAGTGGTTGGCGCAGCCGGCCAGGTATTTGTCCCAGGCCCATTTGTACTTGAATGGCACCAGTTGATTGACGTCCGTCTGGCCGTTGATCACGCGCTTGTCGGCGGCATCCATGCGGCGTGCCGTATCGGCTGCAGCAACCGGCTTGGCCATCAGCGCAGGATCCAGGGCGACGTCCTGCTGCGCCGCGGCACGCGGCTGGACGGCCGGCTGCAATCCTGGCTGGGGCTGCGCGGGCGTCGGCTTGACTTCATCATCCCAACTAAGCATGACTCATTTCCTTATCTGTTTGCTGCCGATGCCGCACCTTGTTGCGAACAAAGGCCCTGTCAGGGCTTTGTCCGCATTGCGTGGTGCAAGTTCATTCGGCACGTTGTCTATATGAGGCCCGGTTCACGATTCGCTTCACGTTCGATCCATGAAACCGGGCAGATTTCCTTACTGGCAGGCTTCGCATTCCTCGAAACCCGGATCGCCTGGACGCAGCATGCAGGCCGGGCCGTCGGCTTCCGGCGCCGCTTGCGAACCGCCGAGACCGGCACCCGAATCCACCGCGTTCAGCGCACCGGCCTTGGAGGTCGATTTCTCGGTGTGCGTGGCGCCGATGGTGCGCAGGTAGTAGGTGGTCTTCAGGCCGCGCAGCCATGCCAGCTTGTAGGTTTCGTCGAGCTTCTTGCCCGAGGCGCCGGCCATGTAGATGTTCAGCGACTGTGCCTGATCGATCCACTTCTGGCGACGCGAGGCGGCTTCCACCAGCCATTTCGGTTCGACTTCGAAGGCGGTCGCATAGATGTCGCGCAGGTCCTGCGGGATGCGGTCGATCTTGGCCAGGCTGCCATCGAAGTACTTGAGGTCGGAAATCATGACTTCGTCCCACAGGCCGCGTGCCTTGAGGTCGCGCACCAGGTATTCGTTGATCTCCGTAAACTCGCCCGACAGGTTCGATTTCACGTACAGGTTCTGGTAGGTCGGCTCGATGCAGGCCGACACGCCGATGATGTTGGAAATCGTCGCCGTCGGCGCGATCGCCACGCAGTTCGAGTTGCGCATGCCGTACTGCTTGATGCGGTCGCGCAGCGAGGTCCAGTCCAGCGTTTCGCTGCTGTCGGCTTCCAGGTAGCCGCCGCGTTCCTCGGCCAGCAGCTTGAGCGAATCCTGCGGCAGAATGCCGCGATCCCACAGCGAGCCGCGGTAGGAGCTGTAGCGGCCGCGTTCCTCGGCCAGCTCGGTTGACGCCCAGTAGGCGTAGTAGCAGACGGCTTCCATCGAGCGGTCGGCGAATTCGACGGCGTCGGCCGATGCGTACGGCACGCGCATCATGTGCAGGCAATCCTGGAAACCCATGATGCCGAGGCCGACCGGACGGTGGCGCAGGTTGGAATCACGTGCTTTCTTGACCGCGTAGTAGTTGATGTCGATCACGTTGTCGAGCATGCGCATCGCGGTACGGATGGTCTTCTGCAGCTTGTCCAGATCGAGCTTGCCGTCCTTCATGTGAGCCGGCATGTTGACCGAACCCAGGTTGCAGACCGCGATTTCGGAATCGTTGGTGTTCAGCGTGATCTCGGTGCACAGGTTGGAGCTGTGAACGACGCCGACGTGCTGCTGCGGCGAGCGGATGTTGCACGGATCCTTGAACGTGATCCACGGATGGCCGGTTTCGAACAGCATCGACAGCATCTTGCGCCACAGGTCGAGCGCCTGCACCTTCTTGAACAGCTTGAGTTCGCCGCGCGCGGCCTTGGCTTCGTAGCCGGTATAGGCTTCCTCGAAGGCCTTGCCGACCTTGTCGTGCAGGTCCGGGCAGTCGGCCGGCGAGAACAGCGTCCACTCGCCCTTCTCCATCACGCGCTTCATGAACAGGTCGGGAATCCAGTTCGCGGTGTTCATGTCGTGCGTGCGGCGGCGGTCGTCGCCGGTGTTCTTGCGCAGGTCGAGGAATTCCTCGATGTCCATGTGCCAGGTTTCCAGGTAGGCGCAGACCGCGCCCTTGCGCTTGCCGCCCTGGTTGACGGCGACGGCGGTGTCGTTGACCACCTTCAGGAACGGCACCACGCCCTGCGACTTGCCGTTGGTGCCCTTGATGTGCGAACCGAGCGCGCGCACCGGGGTCCAGTCGTTGCCGAGGCCGCCTGCGTATTTGGCCAGCAGCGCGTTTTCCTTGATCGCCTCGTAGATGCCGTCCAGATCGTCGGCCACCGTCGTCAGGTAGCACGACGACAGCTGCGAACGTTGCGTGCCGGAATTGAACAGCGTCGGCGTCGAGCTCATGAAGTCGAAGGACGACAGCAGGTTGTAGAACTCGATGGCGCGCGCTTCACGGTCGATTTCGTTGAGCGCCAGGCCCATCGCGACGCGCATGTAGAACGCCTGCGGCATTTCGATGCGGGTTTCGCGGATGTGCAGGAAGTAGCGGTCGTACAGCGTCTGCAGGCCGAGGTAGCCGAACTGCAGGTCGCGTTCCGGCTTGAGCGCATCGGCCAGCTTCTTCAGGTCGAACTGGCCGAGCTTGGCGTCCAGCAGATCGGCGTCGATGCCCTTCTTGATGAATTTCGGGAAGTATTCGAGATACTCCGCCGGCGCGTCGGCCTGCGCGACTTCCTTGCCGAACACTTCCTTGCGGATGGTGTGCATCAGCAGGCGCGCGGTCACGGTGCTGTAGGCCGGGTCCTTTTCCATCAGCGCGCGGGCAGCCAGGATGGCGGACTTGTGCAGTTCCTCGACCGGCACGCCGTCGTACAGGTTCTTGATCGTTTCGTTGATGATGGCGGCGGCATCGACGTGCTGCTCCAGACCTTCGCAGGCGGCGTTGATCAGGCGGCGCACCTCGTCCAGATCGAGCGGACGGCGCTGGCCGTTCTCGATCACGTGCAACTGGTGTTCCTGCGAGGCAGGCTGCGCAGCCTGCTGCTGCGCGCGCTCTTCCATGCGCTTGGCGCGGTAGAGCACGTAGGCGCGGGCCACGTCATGCTCGCCCGAACGCATCAGCGACAGTTCGACCTGATCCTGGATGTCTTCAATATGGAAGGTGCCGCCGGCCGGCTGGCGGCGCACCAGCGCATTGACGACGTTGGACGTCAGTTGCTCGACCAGTTCGCGCACGCGCGCGGATGCCGCGCCCTGCCCGCCGTTGACGGCGAGGAAGGCCTTGGTGACGGCGATCGAGATCTTCGACGGCTCGAAGCCGACGACGGCGCCGTTGCGGCGGATAATGCGGTAGTTGTTCAGGCCGACCTGGTTGGTGCTGGCGGTCGAGGGAGCGACGGCCAGCGAACCGGCGTTGGCGATATCCGAAGGCGACTTGGCCGAAATTTCTTGTGCAGAGTGCATGAAGACTCCTTCTGGCAGATTGCAGGCGCTTGCCTTGCGTGATTTAAAAAAAGAGAAAACCGGAGCATGGCCGGTTTCGCGAAACGTCATGGAAACAGGGCCTCGACAAGGAAAATGCCCTGTTCATATGCTGCAGTTTTTGTACCACCCGCTGCATCCATCCGGCCTGTCGGCCTTATCCGGCGCGGCTGCGAGCCGAAAGGACGGACATGGGAGTATTGCGCCGATAACCCACTACATCTAGTAAGGAAACCGCGATTTGCACTAATTCTAGTACCTCGATTCCCGATGCGCAATCGATTTATCCCGGTTTTTTCAGATAATTTTTTTATAAGAACTTTGCATCATTCATAGCCTGCTTCGCACGCTCGCCGGAAGCGCAAGCCGGCTCTGCATTTGCCGTCTTGGCCGGCGTTTTCCACTGCGTCCGCCGCCGTTTCTTCCAGCGCCAGATAATCGCGCTCGTAGCGCTGCCAGTCGAAACAAGGACCGGGATCGGTCTTCCTGCCGGGCGCGATATCCTCGTGGCCCATCACGTCGGCCAGCGGATACGCCGCCCGCAGCGCAGCCGTCAACGCGGCCAGCGTATCGTACTGGGCCGGCTCGAACGGAAGGTCGTCGGTTCCTTCCAGCTCGATGCCGATCGAGAAATCGTTGCAGCGCTCGCGTCCGCAGAAGGCCGACACGCCCGCATGCCAGGCCTGGTCATGCGCGGAGACGAACTGCACCAGCGCGCCGTCACGCCGGATCAGGAAATGCGCGGAGACGCGCAGCGACCGCAACTGGTCGAAATACGGATGGGCATCGCAATCCAGACGGTTCAGGAACAGGTCGGCGATGTAGGGACCGCCGAACTCGCCCGGCGGCAGGCTGATGTTGTGCACCACCAGCAGCGCGATCTCGGTCCCCTCGGCACGCTGGTCGAAATTCGGGGACGGCATGCGCAGCGCCTGGTCTGCCCAGCCGTCGGCATCGATGCGAATGGCGGAAACCGGCATGCGCTACTCCGGCGCCTGGATGTTCAGGCGCTGCATGCGATAGCGTAGCTGGCGGAAACTGATGCCCAGCAGTTCGGCCGCCTGGGTGCGGTTGAAGCGCGTGCGCGCCAGCGCGCGGCAGATCACTTCGCGCTCGACGCTGTCGAGATGATCGGGCAGCGAGGCCGGCAGTTCCGTGTCGGCCAACACCGGTACGGAATGGTCATCGGCTACCCTGTACGGCACGGCTTCTTCCTCTACCTTTGTCACCGCTGCGGCCTGAAGCAGCCGTGCGTCGCCGTCATCGTCCAGTTGGACTGCCGGATTCACCGCAGCCCCTTTCAGCAACAGGTCCGCCGCCTCGATGCGACCCTCCACCGAGAACGCCAGTGCGCGTTCCAGGATGTTCTCGAGTTCGCGCACGTTGCCCGGGAATGCATACCGCTGCAGCGCAGCCAGCGCCTCGTCTGTCAGTGTCGCCGGCTGGCCGCCATTCAACCGCTGCAGGATGGCATCGGCCAGCATGCCGACATCCGACAATCGCTCGCGCAAGGGCGGCAAATGCAGTTCGATCACATTGAGCCGGTAATAGAGATCCTGACGAAAGCTGCCGCGCGCCACGCATGCATGCAGGTCCTGGTGCGTGGCACTGATGATGCGCACATCGACCGCCTCCTCCTGCGTGGCGCCGACGCGGCGCACGCGGCGCTCCTGGATCGCACGCAGCAGCTTGACCTGCATCGGCAGCGGCAGGTCGGCCACCTCGTCGAGCAGCAGCGTGCCGCCGTCGGCCGCCTGGAAAAAGCCGTCCCTATCCTCGACTGCGCCGGTGAACGCGCCCTTGCGGTAGCCGAAGAACTCGGCCTCCATCAGGTTTTCGGGAATGGCACCACAGTTGACGGCGACAAAGGGCTTGTCGCTGCGCGCGCTCTGGGCATGAATGTCACGCGCCGCCAGTTCCTTGCCGCTGCCGGACTCGCCGCTGATGGCGACCGGCGCCATGCTGCGCGCAAGTCGCGCGATCTGCGCGCGCAAGGCCTGCATGGCGTCCGATTGTCCCATCAGGCGCAACGGCTGCGCCTGCTGTACGCCACCCGGCCTGTGCGCGGCAGGCGGCTCGCTGATGCGCAGCGCCGAACGCACCATGATGCGCAATTGCTCGAGTCCGACGGGCTTGGAGAGGTAATCGAAGGCGCCGGCCTTGAGCGCCGCGACCGCATTGTCGGCGCTGCCGAAGGCGGTGATCACGGCCACCGGCGTCTGTTTATGGTTGGCAGTGATTTCCTGCACCAGCTCGATGCCGGAACCGTCGGGCAGCCGCATGTCGGTCAACACCAGCGCATAGTGCGTGTCCTGCAGATGGCGGCGCGCAACCGCCAGCGATTCGGCGCTATCGACATCCAGTCCCATGCGGATCAGCGTCATCTCGAGCAGTTCGCGCAGGTCGGCTTCGTCATCGACGATCAGGATGCGGGGAGAACTCATGCTGTGCGGCTCGCAAAAATCATTGTCCATCCATGCCGTCATCGACGGAAAAGGCGATCACGAAACGTCCCGAGGGCTGTCCAGGCTCACTGTCACCGCGGCCGTCGTTTCTATATTCATAGTTGAGCCTTGCGCCATTGTTCATGCACAGCTCCCTCGCAAGATACAAGCCAAGGCCTGTTCCCTTGCTCGACGTCGTGTAGAAGGGCTCGAACAGATGGGCACGTACCGCGCGCGTCATCTGCGGACCGTCGTCGCGTACATGCAACTCGACGCGATGGCCGGCGATCACGTTCACGTACAGGCGGATGCTGCCGGGCGCGCCGCTTGCATAGCGTAACGCATTTGTGAGCAAGTTCAAGATGATCTCGCGCAAATGCAGCGGATCGAAACGCACACGGATGCCGCGCATGCCGGCAATCGCGATCACCTCGGGGCCGACCTTCTGCATCTCGCGCAATTCGGTCACGATGTCCTCGACCAGCGCGCCCAGATCGAGCGGCTTCTGGTCGCGATCGGCCTTGCGCGACAGCTTCAGGATGTCTTCGATCATCCGGTTCAGGCGCGCCACATTGTCATTGATGATGCCCAGTAGCCGCTGCCGCGCGGTATCCGCCTCGTCCTCCGCCAGCAGCGCGGCGGCATGGCCGATGGCAGAAAGCGGATTGCGCACTTCATGCGCAATGCTGGCGGTCAGGCGCCCCATGGATGCCAGTTTCAGTTGCTGTGCCTGGTTTTCGATTTCCGTCACATCCTGCAGAAAGACGACCACGCGCCCTTCCTGCACACCTCCGGTATCCACCCGCACGAACCGCAAACGCAGATGCATGGAAGGATCGCGCCGTACCCCGACAATGGTGGTATTGCCGCCCTGCAGGGTCGAGTCGTCGAGATGGCGAATACGCAGGAAGATGGGAGCATGGGTAGGCGACGTCCGGCCGGCGCCGGTTTTCCTGCGCCACTCCTCATAGGCATCGGCGATCGGCTGCAGCCAGCCCAGATCGGCCAGCCTGCCATGCGCCGCCTCGGCCGTGAGCGACAGGCCAAGCATGCGCGCGGCCGACGGATTGCCGGTCAGGATGCGGCCATTGCGATCGATCACCAGCACGCCATCTTCCATGTCCTCGATGACCAGCCGGTTGATCGCCTGCTGCACCTGCAGTGCCTTGCCGCGTCCCAGCGCCAGCGACTCCTGCTTGATCAGGCGATCGGCCAGCCGATTGATGGACAGGATGATGATGAAAAACGCCGCACAGTACAGGCCGATCTGCGTGGACGAAATATCGGCACTGGCATTCAGCAACTGATAGCCGTTTTCAGCCAGCATGACCACGGTGGCGATCGACACGAAGAACAGTGCCAGCACCAGCGGCGCCAGGATCGCACCACCGGCGAGCGGGAACAGATACAGGATCGCCAGCCCGCTCTTCAGACCGCCTACCGACAGATAAAGCAGAGAAACCGCAGCCAGATCGACCAGAATCTGTACCGTGACCTGCCACAGAAAACGATGGCGCCAGTACGCAGCCAGCAGCGCGAACCCTAGCGCCAGCACCATATAGACGATGCAGACGCCCCAGAAATATTCGTCCGCACGCGCGGCCCTGGCGCCGGCCCAGCCGAAATAGCCGAGCAGCAGCGCCACGATCACGGTGCGGGTAAAGGCAAACGTCTGCAGCGTACGCCAGAACGTCTCGCGCACATCCCCGGAAATCGGGCGCGATTGCGTCATACTCGGGTGCCGGTGTGCTGGCGGCGATGCTCGTCACAGCAGAACGCTGCATCGGACGCATCACGAACCGCTTCTGAAGAAGGAAAATGTACGCCGCAATGGGCGCAGGCAATCATGACTTCGGCCTCGGGCAGGGCCGGTTGTGAAGGTTGAGGCGGAGGTGAGGCGGCTTCCTGACGCGCTTTCTGCTGCGCTTTGGCCTTGCTGCGCAATACCCAGATCACGGCAAAAATCAGGATGGCCCATGCCAGCAGTTTCATGCAATGCTCCGATGCAGCACGACCTCCAGCACGAAACGGCTGCCGACATAAGCCAGGAACAGCGTCGCAAAACCGGCCAGCGTGAAGGTCAGTGCGGTCTTGCCGCGCCAGCCGCGCCAGAAGCGTCCGATCAGCAGAATGCCGAACAGCGCCCACGACAGCATGGTGAAGACGGTCTTGTGTTCCCACTTGAAGGCCTGACCGAACACTTCCTCCGAGAACACCACGCCGGACAGCACCGTCAGGGTCAGCAGCACGAAGCCGAAGGTGATCAGCCGGAACAGCAGTTTCTCCATCGTCAGCAATGCCGGCAGGCGATCGATCGCCATCGCGAACAGACCGCTCTGGCTGCGCGGCAGGCGCGTATGCAGCTTGGATTCCTGCACCGCCATCAGCACTGCATGGAAGGCGGCAATCGTCAGCGTGCTGTATGCGAGCAGGGCAATCGCGATATGCCAGGAAAACAGCGCCGACCTGCCTTCGAGCGGCACCACGCTACCCGGGAACAGCAGCGGCAGCCATACCGAAACCGCGGCACAGGGCAGCACCAGGATGCGCAGGCCGTCGAGCGTGAAATTGCGGTTCTCCAGCCAGTAGGCGGCCACCGAGATCCACAAGGTGGCCGACAGCATGATGGCAAACCCCATGTGCAATTGAGCCGGCTCCGTCATTTCCATCCACAATGCACTGCCGTGCAGCAGCCACCCGGCCAGCACGCCGAGTGAAATGGCCAGGCGCCGGCGCGAGGGGAGGAAGGCGCACACCGCGTAGCACAAGGCCGCAAGGGCAAGAGAATAGGTATACATATCGTTTCGAGTTTACACCATGTGACCTCGTGCTTTTGTCCCCGATCAAGAAAATCCGGCAGGAAAATCAACGGACATCCCTGTTGCCGATAGGGTGAACGGATACACCGCCGCCACCTCCTCTGTTCCGAGCCGGTGCGGCCGTGCGGATGCCGCGCATCGGTTAAAATGCGAGATTGCCGTTCGCCCTGCGCGACCCACGTTTTCCTTACCCCGTCACCACCATGCTCGACAATCTCACCCAACGTCTGGCCAAGGCCGTCAAGACCATGCGCGGCGAAGCGCGCCTGACCGAAGCTAACACCGCCGACATGCTGCGCGAAGTGCGCCTGGCCCTGCTCGAGGCCGACGTCGCCCTGCCCGCCGTGCGCGAATTCATCGGCCGCGTCAAGGAAAGGGCGATGGGCGAAGACGTCGTCGGCTCGCTGACGCCGGGCCAGGCGCTGGTCGGCGTGGTGCAGCGCGAACTCGCCGCCATCATGGGCGCCGATCTCGGCCGCGACGCATCCGAACTCAATTTCGCGACCCAGCCACCGGCGATCATCCTGATGGCCGGCCTGCAGGGCGCGGGCAAGACCACCACCGTCGGCAAGCTTGCCAAGTACCTGCGCGAGCAGAAGAAAAAGAAGGTGCTGACCGTTTCCGCCGACGTCTATCGTCCGGCCGCGATCGGCCAGCTGCAGACCGTGACGGAACAGGTCGGCGCCGATTTCTTCCCGTCGCAGCCGACCGACAAGCCGGTCGACATCGCACGCGCCGCGCTCGATTACGCCAAGCGCCACTACCATGACGTGCTGATCATCGATACCGCCGGCCGGCTCGGCATCGACGAGGCGATGATGCAGGAAATCCGCGCCCTGCACGATGCCGTCAATCCGATCGAAACCCTGTTCGTGGTTGACGCCATGCTCGGCCAGGACGCGATCAACACCGCCAAGGCCTTCAGCGACGCGCTGCCGCTGACCGGCGTGGTGCTGACCAAACTCGACGGCGACTCGCGCGGCGGCGCGGCGCTGTCGGTGCGCCACATCACCGGCAAGCCGATCAAGTTCGCCGGCGTGGCCGAGAAGATGGACGGCCTCGAAGCCTTCGATCCGGCGCGCATGGCCGACCGAATCCTCGGCATGGGCGACATCCTGGCGCTGGTCGAGGAAGCCCGCAAGGGCGTCGACATGGAGGCCGCCCAGGGCCTGGCGCAGAAGATCAAGGGCGGCGGCAAGTTCGACCTGACCGACTTCCAGCTGCAGCTGGCGCAGATGAAGAAGATGGGCGGCATGGCCAACTTGATGGACAAGCTGCCGGCGCAGCTGCAGATGGCGGCCGGCAACGCCAACATGGGCATGGCCGACAAGCAGGTTGCGCGCATGGAAGGCATCATCAATTCGATGACGCCGGCCGAACGGGCCAAGCCGGACCTGATCAAGGCTTCGCGCAAGCGCCGCATCGCCGCTGGCGCCGGCGTCCAGGTGCAGGAAGTCAACCGCATGCTCAACCAGTTCGAGCAGATGCAGACCATGATGAAGAAGCTCAAGGGCGGCAACATGGCCAAGCTCATGCGCGGCATGAAAGGCATGCTGCCCGGGATGCGATAAGCCCGTCTCTCTCTGCCCAAAAGCCCGGCCCGCAGCCGGGCTTTTTTGATGGATGCGCCGCCAACCCGCGCCGGCAAAGGCCGGATAAGCCCCGTCATCCTATCCACCATCCAAGCGGAGGTGCGCGAAAACACTGCACACTGCCGATTCGGCAGGCTGCATGGTCGTCGGATGAAGCGCCGATTTACACGTCCCGCGATCCACGCATCGCATCGTGTTTTTCGACCGCGCAAAACGCCGTGGCGCCGAGCAGACACCGCGCCGCGCATACGCATAAAAAACACTTGCATGCCGGGAAAAACCGCACCACTATTAGCGTTGCGTGAATTGGCGCAATTTCCCAACACTCTGTGAAGGAGGCTTTAAGATGGCAACAGCCAAAAAACCAGCGGCCACTAAAACGGCCGCCAAGAAACCAGCTGCGAAGAAACCGGTAGCGGCTAAAAAAGCAGCACCCGCCAAAAAGGCAGCGCCGGCCAAGAAAGCCGCTCCTGCCAAGAAGGTAGCAGCGAAAAAACCCGCAGCAAAGAAAGCAGCCGTCAAGAAAGTCGCAGCCAAGAAACCGGCAGCAGCCCGCAAGCCAAACGCCGCCTTCATGAAGCCCGTGACTCCTTCCGCCGTTCTGGCAGCAGTGATCGGCGCCAATCCGGCACCGCGTACCGAGATCACCAAAAAGGTCTGGGACTACATCAAGAAGTTCAAGCTGCAAAACCAGGAAAACAAGCGTCTGATCGATGCGGACGACAAACTGAAAGCTGTCTTTGGCGGCAAGAAGCAAGTCTCGATGTTCGAAATGACCAAGCTCATTTCCGGTCACCTGAAGTGATCTTCGTCATCGCCAAACAAAAACGCCCGCATCGCGCGGGCGTTTTTGTTTGTGCTGTTTCCACTGCTGTGCGCCGCTCACCGCCTCACGGCCGATGCTCCCATTTGCGCCACGCCGCGCGCACCGCGTTCGGATACTCGGGCCGGCCGCGGCTGCCGTTGTAGCGGCCCAGCGCCAGGAACAGGTCGCCCTTCTCGATATCGATGTACATGCGCAGGATCGAGCAGCCATAACGCAGATTGGTCTGCATGTGGAACAACCGACGGCGGTCGCCATCGCCGATCACGCGCGTCCAGAACGGCATGACCTGCATGTAGCCATGTGCGCCGACCGGCGATACCGCATATTTGCGGAACGCCGATTCGACCTGGATCAGGCCCAGCACCAGTGCCGGATCGAGTCCGGCACGGCGTGCCTCGTACCATAGGGTCTGCAGGAATTCGATGCGGCCGTCACGATCCGGCATGCGCTGCGCGAGGCGGTCCGACATGTCGCCCAGCCAGCGCAGATAGGCCAGGCGTTCGTCGATGTCGATGAATTGCGGCGTCGGTGGACGCGGATCGGAGATCGCACGCGACAGGGCCATGCGGACCGAGTCGGCCAGCGCTTCCTCCTTCTGGTTGCCGGCCATGACCGACAGCGGCAGGGCCGCCATCAGCCATGCCAGGCCGACCGCCCACTGGCGATGCCGGCGGGAGAGGAAGCCGGTCATCGCCCGCGATCAGGCCAGGCGTGCCTGCAGGAAGGCGGCCATCTCGTCGACCGCCACCGCCGTCGCCTCGGTGTCGCGGCGACCCTGGTATTCGAGCTTGCCTTCCTTCAGGCCGCGTTCGCCGATCACCACGCGATGCGGCACGCCGATCAGTTCCCAGTCGGCGAACATGACGCCCGGACGCTCGCCGCGGTCGTCGAGGATGACGTCGATACCGGCTGCCGTCAGTGCCTCGTACAGACGGTCGGCTTCCGCCTTCACGCTCTCGCTGCGGTCGTAGCCCATCGGGCACAGCACCACTTCGAACGGCGCCAGCGAGGCCGGCCAGATGATGCCCTTGTCGTCGAAGTTCTGCTCGATCGCCGCACCCAGGATGCGCGTGACACCAATGCCGTAGCAACCCATCTGCAGCAGCTGCGGCTTGCCGTTCTCGTCGAGGAAGGTCGCCTTCATGTCTTCCGAATAGCGGGTGCCGAGCTGGAACACGTGGCCGACCTCGATGCCGCGCTGGATCGCCAGCACGCCCTTGCCGTCCGGCGACGGATCGCCTTCGACCACGTTGCGCAGGTCGGCCACCTCGGCTTCCGGCAGGTCGCGGCCCCAGTTGACGCCGGTGAAGTGGAAGTCCGTCTCGTTGGCGCCGCAGACGAAGTCGCTCATGGCCGCCACCGTGCGATCGGCCACCACACGCACCGGTTTCTTGGTGCCGATCGGCCCCAGGTAGCCCGGCGGGCTGCCGAACCACTCGAGGATTTCCGATTCACCGGCAAAACGGAAACCGGCCAGGCCCGGCACCTTGGATGCCTTGACTTCGTTGAGATCGTGGTCGCCGCGAACCAGCAGCAGCCAGACCTGCTTGCCTGCGCCATTTTCCTCTTCGCCTTCGGTCACGACCACGATGGACTTGACGTTCTGCGTCAGCGGCAGGCCCAGCAGCGCAGCCACATCCTCGCAGCGCTGCTTGCCGGGCGTCGAGGTCTTTGTCAGCGCCTGCGTCGGCGCCGCGCGCGCTGCGGTCGGTGCCAGCGCCTCGGCCGCTTCCATGTTGGCGGCGTAATCGGAATCCGGGCAATAGACGAGCGCGTCCTCGCCGGTCTCGGCGATCACGTGGAATTCGTGCGAACCGGAGCCGCCGATGGCGCCGTTGTCGGCGGCCACCGCGCGGAACTGCAGGCCGAAGCGCGTGAAGATGCGCGTGTAGGCGTCGAACATGATCTCGTAGGAGCGCTGCAGGCCGGCCGTGTCGCGGTCGAACGAGTACGCATCCTTCATCGTGAATTCACGGCCGCGCATGAGGCCGAAGCGCGGCCGGCGCTCGTCGCGGAACTTGGTCTGGATGTGATAAAAGTTGACCGGCAGCTGGCGGTACGAACGGATCTCGGTGCGCACCACGTCGGTGACGACTTCTTCCGAGGTCGGCTGGATCGCGAAATCGCGGCCGTGCCTATCCTTCACGCGCATCAGCTCCGGCCCCATCTTGTCCCAGCGTCCGGTCTCCTGCCACAGCTCGGCCGGCTGCACCACCGGCATCAGCAGTTCGATCGCGCCGGCGCGGTTCATTTCCTCGCGGACAATCGCCTCCACCTTGCGGATCACGCGCAGCCCCATCGGCATGTAGGTATAGATGCCGGAACCCAGGCGCTTGATCATGCCGGCGCGCATCATCAGTTTGTGGCTGACGATTTCGGCGTCGGCGGGAGCTTCTTTGAGGGTGGAAATGAAAAAACGGGAGGCGCGCATGAGGATGTGTCTTGTTAAAAAGAGAGCGGGTTATAATCGTTCCAATTTTAAAGGATTAGCTGGCTGATGCACCCCCTGTTCGTACAATTGATTGCCCTGCCTGCCGCAAGCGCCCGTCGGCGCGCGCGGCCATTGCCGGATGATTGCCGCATTGTTCTTCGATCGAGGGTCGATTAGCCGCAGAAAGTACAGGTGCAACATGCTGGATCGTGAAGGCTTCCGCCCTAACGTCGGCATCATTCTGCTCAATGCACAGAATGAGGTGTGGTGGGGCAAGCGTGTGCGCGAACACTCGTGGCAGTTCCCGCAGGGCGGCATCAAGTTCGGCGAAACGCCCGAACAGGCCATGTACCGCGAGCTCGAGGAAGAGGTCGGCCTCAAGGCTGAACACGTCAAGATCATCGGCCGCACGCGCGACTGGCTGCGTTACGAAGTGCCCGACCATTTCATCAAGCGCGAGATCCGCGGCCACTACCGCGGCCAGAAGCAGATCTGGTTCCTGCTGCGCATGGTGGGCCGCGACTGCGACGTCAACCTGCGCATGACCGAACATCCCGAGTTCGACGCCTGGCGCTGGCACGAGTACTGGGTACCGCTCGACGTCGTCATCGAGTTCAAGCGCGACGTCTATCAGCGCGCCCTGCAGGAGCTTTCCCGCTTCCTGAACAAGCCGCAGCACGGCAATACCTCGCGCTATCTGCGCCAGACGCATTCTCCGCGCAAGAATCCATCCTCCACTCCCCGCGAGAAGAAACCAGAACATGAATAACCGCCATTCCAATCCGTTCGCACGTGCCTGGCTTCGCCTGGCCGCCCCTGTCGCGCTGCTGCTCGCTGCGCACACTGCCTTTGCACAGGCGAATTTCGAGGAAGACTTCGATGACGAGAACAAGACCTGGGAAGAAATCGCGATCCAGCTGCCGGCACCGCCGAAGGAAGAAGACTTGATCGAGTTCTACGTCGGCCCGACCACCACGCAGACCTTCGCGATCGATGCCAAGTCGCTCGCCATCGGCCGCGACGGCGTGATCCGCTACACACTGATCGCCACCAGCCCGGCCGGCGCCAAGAACATCAGCTACGAAGGCATACGCTGCGCCACCTTCGAAAAGAAACTGTATGCCTTCGGGCGCAGCGACGGCTCCTGGGGCCGCTCGCGACGCGACCAGTGGGAAGGTATCGTGCGCGGCAATGTCAACCGCCAGCACGCGGCACTGGCGCAGGATTACTTCTGCAGCAACCTGACCATCGTCGGAACCGAAAAGGATATGCTGCAGCGCCTGCGCAGCAAACGCACGCTGACCGACAGCCTGCTGCGCGAATAGGGCCATTCGCCCCCATGAAAAAAGCCTGCCTCGTCGATACCGGGCAGGCTTCTTTGTTTTCAGAGCAAAACCATGTTGTCGCGATGAATGAGCTCGGGCTCTTCGACATAGCCGAGAATACCCGCAATCTCGGAAGACGGCTTGCGCAGGATGCGCCGCGCCTCTGAACTCGCATAGTTGGTGATGCCGCGCGCCACCGCGCGACCGGCCTGATCGACACAGGTGATGACGTCGCCGCGGCCGAAGCTGCCAGCCACTTCGGTCACACCGATCGGCAGCAGCGACTTGCCCTCGGCCGTCAGCTTCCTGACCGCACCATCGTCTAACACCACCCTGCCGGCGGTCTGCAGATGATCGGCCATCCACTGCTTGCGTGCGGTCAGCTGCGCGGTCTGCGCCGTCAGCTGGGTGCCGATCGCCTCGCCCTGTGCGAGGCGCGTCAGCACATTGTCCTCGCGGCCCCATGCGATCACGGTATGCGCGCCCGACAGTGCCGCGCGCTTGGCGGCGAGAATCTTGGTCAGCATGCCGCCGCGTCCGAGGCTGCTGCCGGCGCCACCGGCCATGGCCTCCAGTGCCGCATCGCCGGCCTTCGCTTCATGCACGAATTCGGCTTCCGGATTCTTGCGCGGATCGGCTGTATACAGGCCGCGCTGGTCGGTGAGGATGATCAGCGCATCGCCTTCGATCAGGTTGGCGACCAGCGCACCCAGGGTGTCGTTGTCGCCGAACTTGATTTCGTCGGTGACCACGGTGTCGTTCTCGTTGATGATGGGCACCACGCCCAGTCGCAGCAGCGCGAACAGCGTCGACCGCGCGTTCAGATAACGCTCGCGGTCGGCGAGGTCGGCGTGCGTCAGCAGCACCTGCGCGGTGCGCACATTGCGCCGGCTGAAGCTGCTTTCGTAAATCTGCGCAAGCCCCATCTGGCCGACCGCGGCACAGGCCTGCAGCTCGTGGATACCGGTCGGGCGGCGCTCGAAGCCGAGCCGCAGCATGCCTTCCGCGATCGCGCCGGAGCTGACCAGCACCACTTCCTTGCCGAGCGCGCGCAACTGCACGATCTGCTCGGCCCATTTCTCGATGGCCTGCGCATCGAGCCCCTTGCCCTCGTTGGTGACAAGAGAAGAACCGACCTTGATGATGATGCGCTTGGCTTGCTGGATCACGGAATGCATGACTTGTCCGCTTGTTTTTATGGATGGATGCCGGCCGCTTGCGTGAATGGCTTGTTAATCGATGACCTTGAAGCGCGGATCGTCGGCATCGATCGAATCGATCGCCCGTACTTCCTCGGCGATCTGCTGCGTTTCCTCCGAGCGCTGTTCGATTTGCCGCTGCTGCGCCAGATAATCGTAAATCTCGACGATCAGATCGTTGCAGCCGTCGCGCGTCAGGGCCGAAATCTCGAACACCGGCCCCTTCCAGCCGAAGCGCTTGACGAAATCCTTGACGCGCTTGGCGCACTCGTCTTCCGGCACCACATCCAGCTTGTTGAGCACCAGCCAGCGCGGCTTGTCGAACAGCGATTCGTCGTACTTCTTGAGTTCCTTGACGATGGCCTTGGCTTCCTTGACCGGGTCGACATTGTCGAACGGCGCCAGATCGACGATGTGCAGCAGCAGGCGCGTGCGCTGCAGATGACGCAGGAACTGATGACCAAGGCCGGCACCGTCGGACGCGCCTTCGATCAGGCCCGGAATGTCGGCGATCACGAAGCTCTGCTCATGACTGACGCGCACCACGCCCAGATTCGGATGCAGCGTGGTGAACGGATAATCGGCGATCTTGGGCCGCGCGTTGGAAACCGCCGTGATGAAGGTCGATTTACCGGCATTCGGCATGCCAAGCAGACCGACGTCGGCCAGCACCTTGAGCTCGAGCCGCAATTCGCGACGCTGACCTTCCTTGCCCTCGGTCTTCTGACGCGGTGCACGGTTGGTCGAGGACTTGAAGTGGATGTTGCCCCAGCCGCCCTCGCCGCCCTGCGCGAGCAGAACCTTCTGGCCGTGCTCGGTCAGGTCGGCCACCAGCTCGCCGTCGTTCTGGTCGATCACCAGCGTACCGACCGGCATGCGCAGGAAGATGTCGTCCGCGCCCTTGCCGTAGCAGTCGGAGCCGCGACCGTTCTCGCCGTTCTTCGCCTTGTGGATCTTGGAATAGCGGAAGTCGACCAGCGTGTTGATGTTGCGGTCGGCCACCGCCCAGATGCTGCCGCCCTTGCCGCCGTCACCACCGTCCGGACCGCCGAACGGCCTGAACTTCTCGCGGCAAAACGAGGCGACGCCATTGCCGCCATCGCCGGCAATGACCTCGATTTTTGCTTCGTCGATGAATTTCATGAAACCGTCCGTAAGAAACCGAAAAGGCCCTTGAACCCAAAGGCCTTGAAACTAAAAAGGCCCCACCTGCGGCAGAGCCTTTTGACTGAAGGCTTGCGCCTCGCTTTATATAGTTGAACCGATCAGGCTGCAACGACCGTCACATAGTGACGCTTGAGCGCGCCCTTGGTCACGAAGGCAACCTTGCCGTCGATCAGTGCGAACAGGGTGTGATCCTTGCCGATGCCGACGTTCTCGCCCGCGTGCATCTTGGTGCCGCGCTGGCGAACGATGATGCCGCCTGCATTGATGGTCTGGCCGCCGTAAACCTTGACGCCGAGGCGTTTCGATTCCGAGTCGCGACCGTTACGCGTAGTGCCGCCGCCCTTCTTGTGTGCCATTTCTGACTCCTTGGTATCTGGTTGATCCCGACCGGCTTAGCCGTTGATCGAGACGATTTGCAATTCGGTGTAGTTCTGACGATGGCCCTGACGCTTCTGATAGTGCTTGCGGCGACGCATCTTGAAGATCTTGACCTTGTCGTGACGACCGTGGGAAACAACCGTGGCAAGGACCGTCGCACCTTCAACCAGCGGAGCGCCAAACTTGATGGCTTCTCCGGCGCCCACTGCGAGCACCTGATCAAGGGTGATTTCGGATCCAATGTCTGCCGGTATCTGTTCTACTTTGAGTTTTTCGCCAGCAGCAACCTTGTATTGCTTGCCACCGGTTTTTATGACCGCGTACATGTGAAACCTCATCAAATGATTTAGGAATTTATTTTTCCTCCGCTCCACAACCTCCGCGGAAACGGGAAAACCCCAAATTATACATGCACTTACATGCGCGGTCAAAACGAATTCTGCATGCCTGTCGCCACACGCCGACGGCAGCCGGCCGGCCCGCTGTTCGGCCGCCGCCTCATTTTTGCCCCGGCATCGTATAATTCGGCAACTTCGACCGCTTACTTTTGATCAGGCTCACCTTGGTTTCCGCATCCGCCCCATCCGCCCAAACCCAGATTATCCAGCCAATTTCCACCGATTTGCAGGCAGTTGACGCCGTGATCCGGCAAAAACTGCATTCCGAGGTGGCGCTGGTCAACCAGATCGCCGATTACATCATCAGCGCCGGTGGCAAGCGCATCCGCCCCGTTCTGGTGCTGCTGATGGCAAACGCCTACGGTTACACGGGCACTCATCATCATCAACTGGCGGCGGTCGTCGAATTCATTCACACCGCGACCCTGCTGCACGATGACGTAGTCGACGAATCGTCGATGCGGCGCGGCCGCCAGACCGCCAACGCGCTGTTTGGCAACGCCGCTTCGGTGCTGGTCGGCGACTTCCTCTATTCGCGTGCCTTCCAGATGATGGTATCGGTGGGCGACATCCGCATCATGGAAATCCTGGCCGATGCCACCAACGTGATCGCCGAGGGAGAAGTGCTGCAGTTGCTCAACATGCACGATCCGGATGTGACGGAAGAACGCTACACCCAGGTCATTCGCTCCAAGACTGCCAAGTTGTTCGAGGCTGCCGCCCAGCTCGGTGCACTGGTGGCCGGCGCGGACGAGGTGCAGACCGAGGCCGCAGCAGAATATGGCCGCTCGATCGGCACCGCGTTCCAGCTCATCGACGATGTACTCGACTATTCGGGGCAGGCGGAAGACATCGGCAAGAACGTCGGCGACGACCTGCGCGAAGGCAAGGCGACGCTGCCGCTCATTTATCTGATGGAACACGGCACCGCGGAACAGCGCGAACTGGTGCGTAGTTGCATCGAGAATGGCGACGAGCAGCATTTCGATGCCGTTTTGACAGCAGTCACCATGTCGGGTGCGCTCGATTACACGCGCCGCAAGGCCGAACAGGCCGCAGCCGCCGCAACCGCAGCTGTGGCCGCGCTACCGCCCACCCCCTTCAAGGAAGCACTGCGGCAATTGAGCCACTTTGCCGTCAATCGCAACCACTGAGCGAGCCACGCAAAGCGGCCTAAAACCGCAAAAGTAGCACTGAAGTAACAACTCCAGCCTGTTTCCTTTACAAAATAGATGCCGGGAGGCATTATCTAACGCACCTTTGGCGCTTCGATAGTCTTCCGGCACAGATCATGGCTGCAGTACTCCCCAGCTCCACTCCTCCCATTTCAATGTCCGGACTTGCCCGTGCATTGTTGCAGGCAGGAAAACTGTTGCCCCAACAGGCCGAAGCGCTCTCCCGCCAGGCAGGTACGGAAAAAATCCCCTTTGTCGATGTACTGCTGCAAAGCGGCGCCATCAGCGCATCCGACATGGCGGTCTTCTGTTCCGAAACCTTCGGCTATCCGCTGCTGGACCTGAACGCCTTCCATACCGCCATCCTGCCGGACAAGATCATCGATGATCGGCTGATGCAGAATCATCGCGTGGTAGCCCTTTCCAAACGTGGCAACAAGGTCGCGATCGCCATCTCCGATCCGACCAATGCTGCCGCCCTCGATCAGATCAAGTTTCAGACGCAATTGACAGTGGAGCCGGTGATCGTTGACCACGGCGCGCTGCTCAAACTCATCGAAAAACTCGGAAAAAGCGCCGAACAGGGCCTGAACGAGCTGATCGGCGAAGACCTCGAGAATATCGACTTCGTCGATGACGACAATACTTCCGCGCCGCTGGATGCCGCTTCCGCCGATATCGACGATGCGCCGGTGGTCAAATTCCTGCAGAAGATCCTGATCGACGCCATCAACCAGGGCGCCTCCGACCTGCACTTCGAACCCTTCGAGAAGTTTTACCGCATCCGCTTCCGCGTCGATGGCGTGTTGCGCGACATCGCCCAGCCGCCGCTGGCGATCAAGGAAAAACTGGCTTCGCGCATCAAGGTCATCTCCAAGCTCGACATTTCCGAAAAACGCGTGCCGCAGGACGGCCGCATGAAGCTCGTCATGTCCAAGACGCGCTCCATCGATTTCCGCGTCAGCACGCTGCCCACGCTGTTCGGCGAAAAGATCGTCATGCGTATCCTCGACGGCTCGCAGGCGCAGATGGGCATCGATGCGCTCGGCTACGACGAAGACCAGAAGGCGATCCTGCTCGATGCCATCCAGCGCCCCTACGGCATGGTGCTGGTGACCGGCCCGACCGGTTCCGGCAAGACGGTGTCGCTCTACACCTGCCTCAACATCCTGAACAAGCCCGGCATCAACATCTCCACCGCCGAGGACCCGGCCGAGATCAACCTGCCCGGCGTCAACCAGGTCAATGTCAACGACCGCGCCGGCCTGACCTTTCCGGTCGCGCTCAAGGCCTTCCTGCGGCAGGATCCGGACATCATCATGGTCGGCGAGATCCGCGACCTCGAGACCGCCGACATCGCGATCAAGGCCGCGCAGACCGGCCACATGGTGTTCTCCACGCTGCACACCAACGACGCGCCGGCCACGCTGACGCGCCTGATGAACATGGGCGTGGCGCCGTTCAACATTGCCTCCTCGGTGATCCTGATTACGGCGCAGCGCCTGGCGCGCCGCCTGTGTTCGTGCAAGGAGACCACCGTGATCCCGGACGAGGCGCTGCTCGAAGCCGGCTTCGACGAAGCCGATCTCGACGGCACCTGGCTGCCGTACAAGCCGGTCGGCTGCGAGCGCTGCAACGGTAGCGGCTACAAGGGCCGCGTCGGCATCTACCAGTTGATGCCGATCACCGAGAACATCGAACGCATCATCCTGAACCACGGTACCGCGCTCGAGATCGAGGAACAGGCAAAACAGGATGGCGTACGCACGCTGCGCCAGTCGGGCCTGATCAAGGTCAAGCAAGGGCTCACCAGCCTGGAGGAAGTACTGGGCTGCACCAATAACTGAAAAGGAAAAAGGGGATGGCAACGTCAGCACGCAGAACCGGCAGCGCCGCGCTTGTCAAGGAATCGGTCTTTGCCTGGGAGGGCAAGGACAAGGCGGGGAAGATCGTCCGCGGCGAAATCCGCGCCGGTGGCGAAGCCATCGTCAATGCCACCCTGCGCCGTCAGGGCGTGCTGGTCACCAAGGTCAAGAAGAAGACCTATCGCAGCGGCAAGAAGGTCTCGGACAAGGACATCACGCTGTTTACGCGCCAACTCGCCACCATGATGAAGGCCGGCGTACCCTTGCTGCAATCGTTCGACATCGTCGCCAAGGGCAACGACAATCCGGCAGTCTCCAAGCTGGTGCAGGACATCCGCGCCGACGTCGAGACCGGTACCAGCCTGAACCAGGCCTTCCGCAAGTTCCCGCTCTACTTCGACCCGCTGTTCTGCAATCTGGTGGCGGCCGGCGAACAGGCCGGCATCCTGGAAGACCTGCTGACACGACTGGCGGTCTATAAGGAAAAGACGCTCGCCATCAAGGGCAAGATCAAGTCGGCGATGTTCTATCCGATTTCCATCCTGGCCGTCGCCTTTGTGGTGACCGCCGTCATCATGATCTGGGTGGTACCCGCCTTCAAGGGCGTCTTCACCAGCTTCGGCGCCGACCTGCCCGCGCCGACCTTGATGGTGATGGCAATTTCAGACTTCTTCGTCGCCAACTGGTACCTGATCTTCGGCCTGCTGTTCGCCGGCCTCTACCTGTTCTTCCAGAGCTGGAAGCGTTCGCTGCGCATGCAGCAGTTCATGGATCGCCTGCTGCTCAGGCTGCCCATCTTCGGCCCCGTCATCCGCAAGGCGACCATCGCACGCTGGACGCGCACGCTGTCGACCATGTTCGCGGCCGGCGTACCGCTGGTGGAGTCGCTGGATTCGGTCGGCGGCGCCTCCGGCAATGCGGTCTATCTCGACGCGACGCGCCGGATTCAGACCGAGGTCAGCACCGGTACCAGCCTGACCGCCGCCATGCAGAATGCCGACGTCTTTCCCAACATGGTCACGCAGATGGTTTCCATCGGCGAGGAATCGGGTTCCCTCGACAGCATGCTGGGCAAGGTGGCCGACTTCTATGAAGAAGAAGTCGATGAAGCCGTGGCCTCGCTGTCGAGCCTGATGGAACCCCTGATCATGGTCATCCTCGGCGTGCTGATCGGCGGTCTCGTCATCGCCATGTATCTGCCTATCTTCAAGCTCGGCTCAGTAGTCTGACATTTTGGGGCAGGACGGCCTTCACTGGCCGCCCTGCGCCACTGCGGTTGTTGGCCGGCACGAAGTAAGCTAACGTTCCGGCTGCCACACCTTCCCACTCATTGCACTGTCCCTGTCTCCACCGACGTCCATGCTCGATCAGATTCTGTTTGCACCGCCTTCCAGCCTGCTCCCCGCCGTTGTCGCCGGCATCTTCGGCCTGCTGGCCGGCAGCTTCCTCAATGTCGTGATCCATCGCGTGCCGAAGATGATGCAGCGCGAATCCGACAACTACGTCGCCAGCGAAAGCAACCTGCCGCCGCCGCACCAGGACCGCTACAACCTGATGGTGCCGCGCTCGGCCTGCCCGCAGTGCGGCCACCAGATCACGGCGCTCGAAAACATCCCGGTCGTCAGCTATGCGCTGCTCGGTGGCAAATGCAAGGAATGCAAAACGCCGATCTCGCTGCGCTATCCGGTGGTGGAACTGCTGTCGGGTGCGTTGTCGGCACTGCTGGTATGGCGCTTCGGCAGCGGGCTGGCGGGACTCGCCACGCTGGTCTTCGTCTGGCTGCTGATCGCCATGAGCTTCATCGATATCGATACCCAGTTGCTGCCCGACGACCTGACGCTGCCGCTGCTGTGGCTGGGGCTGCTGGTCAATCTCGACGGCACCTTCGTCCCGCTGCAGGAAGCCGTGATCGGCGCGGCCGCCGGCTACCTGAGCCTGTGGTCCATCTACTGGCTGTTCAAGCTCGTCACCGGCAAGGAAGGCATGGGGCATGGCGACTTCAAGCTGCTGGCGGCGCTCGGTGCCTGGCTCGGCTGGAAGATGCTGCCGGTGATCATCCTGCTGTCGTCGGCGGTCGGCGCGGTGGTCGGCATCGGCCTGATCGTGCTGGCGCGACGCGGGCGCGACATTCCGATTCCGTTCGGCCCCTATCTGGCAGCAGCCGGCCTGCTGGCGCTGCTGTTCGGTCCCGTGCTGACACAAGCCTATCTGGATATACTCTGAGTCCATGCAGACCATGGACAAGAAGCCCTTCTCGGTCGGGCTGACCGGCGGCATCGGCAGCGGCAAGAGCACGGTCGCCGATCTGTTCGGCGCGCGCGGCGCGGCCATCATCGATACCGACCGCATCGCACACCAGTTGACCGCGGCCGACGGCCTCGCCATCGAACCGATCCGCCAGGCCTTCGGCGCCGATTTCATCGGGGCCGACGGAGCGCTCGACCGCGCGCGCATGCGCGAAGCCGTGTTCACCGATCCCGAGCGCAAGAAGCTGCTCGAATCCATCCTGCATCCTCTGATCCGACAGGAAACCGAACATGCCGCGCGTACCACGCCCGGCGACTATCCGATCTTCGTGGTGCCGCTGCTGGTGGAGTCCGGCCGCTGGGTGCAGCGCGTCTCGCGCGTGCTGGTGGTTGACTGCCCCGAAGACGTGCAAATCCGGCGTGTGATGCAGCGCAGCCAGTTAAGCGAAGAGCAGGTACGGGCGATCATGGCGACCCAGACGTCGAGAGAAAGTCGGCTCGCGGCGGCCGACGACATCCTGCTCAACGACGGCGACACCAGCCGTCTGCCGGCACTCGTCGATACGCTGCATGAGCGTTATCTGGCGCTGGCTGCCCAGTTACCGCAAGGGTGAACGATCACGCGCACGGGCGGTCTATTCCCACATCGCGCAGGGCAGGTTGCAGCACGCGCCGCCCGGCATCGACAAATTCCGCACGGCATTTGTATTTTGCTGCGGCTTCGTTCAGAATCACATAATTGATTCACAACAGCGCGTCACCCACACCGGTCCAACATTTTAGGGATGCCACTTTGATTGTCTACGAATACCCTTTCAACGAGCGTATTCGCACGTTGCTGCGGCTGGAAGACCTGTATGAGAAATTCGCTTTCTTCATCGGTCACGAGCACCCGCAGCACCATCATGTCGCACTCTCCACGATCTTCGAAATGCTGGAAGTGGCAGGTCGCGCCGACCTGAAGTCGGACCTGCTGCAGGAACTCGAACGGCAGAAGCAGACCCTGCTGGGCTTCCGTTCCAATCCCAACGTAGAGCCCGAGATGCTCGATGCCATCCTCTACGACATCGACCGCATCAGCGCTGCACTGGTCGCCTCGCAGGGCAAGACCGGCCAGCACATCCGCGAGAACGAGTGGCTGATGAGCATACGCGGCCGCACCATCATCCCGGGTGGCGCCTGCGAGTTCGACCTGCCGTCCTACTACGCGTGGCAGCAGGATTCGGCCGAACAGCGCGTCGCCGACATTCAGAAATGGTTCATGCCGCTGGTGCCGCTGTTCGACGCCATCAGCATGGTGCTGCGCCTGCTGCGCGAGTCGGGAAGGCCGGTCAAGATGATCGCACAGTCCGGCAGCTACCAGCAGATGCTGCAGGGAAAGTCTTACCAGATGCTGCGCCTGACGCTCGACAACGAGTTGCGCGCCATTCCAGAAATCTCCGCCAACAAGTACATGCTGTGGATACGCTTCACCACGCAGGATGGCGACATGAAGCCCAAGTCCTTCGAAGGCGATGTGCCGTTCGAGCTCAGCCTCTGCAGCTTCTAGGAATCACGCGATGGCCGTCGTCAATTGCCCAACCTGCGGCACCAAGGTGGAATGGGTGGAAGCCAACAAGTTTCGTCCGTTCTGCTCCGAACGCTGCAAGCAGATCGACCTGGGCGCCTGGGCCGAAGAGAAGTACGTGATCCCGGTCGCCAATCCGCTCGAAGATTTCGACGAAGACGCGCCGCCCCCGCCGCGGCACGAACCTTAAACCAATCCAGCGTCCGGATAGCGCAGCCGATCCAGCCATTCGATCAGCGGGATCGTGGCCGGCAGCAAGGGCTCGACGCCGACGCTGCCCTGCCAGGCAAAGGCCTGGTTCTCCAGACTCTGCGGTTCGCCGCGCCATTCGCGGCTGATGTAGAAATGCAGGCGCACGTGCGCGTGCGGATAGACGTGTTCGACGCCGCACCACGGCTCGGCCGACAGTACCTCGATCCCAAGCTCTTCCTGCATCTCGCGCTTGAGCGCATCGAGGATCGCCTCGTCCGGCTCGACCTTCCCGCCCGGGAATTCCCAGTAACCCGCATACGGCTTGCCGTCGGGGCGCTGCCCGAGCAGCACGTCACCGTTGGCTTTCATCAGGATGCCGACGGCAACGTCGATGGGCACCGGGCTGCGGACAGGATCGGTCATCGAAACAGCCTCGCTCACTTCTTCATCTTGCCGGCATGATCCTTGGCGAATTGCCAGGCCACGCGCCCCGAGCGCGAACCGCGCTGCAGCGCCCAGCGCAACGCTTCCGGCTTGGCTTCCTCGATCTGTTCGGCATTGCAGCCGAAGTGCGCGAGCCAGTGCGCGACGATGTCGAGGTAGTCGTCCTGCTTGAACGGATAGAAGGTCACCCACAGCCCGAAGCGCTCGGACAGGGAAATCTTTTCCTCGACAGTCTCGCCCGGATGCAGGTCGCCGTCGTCACCATGGCGGTAACCGGCATTGTCGGACATGCGCTCGGGCAGCAGATGGCGACGGTTCGAGGTCGCATAGATCAGCACGTTGTCCGACTGCGCGGACACACTGCCATCCAGCGCCACCTTGAGCGCCTTGTAGCCGCCCTCGCCTTCCTCGAACGACAGGTCGTCGCAGAAGATCACGAAGCGTTCGGGCCGTACCGACACCAGATCGACGATGTCGGCCAGATCGCCGAGATCGCTCTTGTCGACCTCGATCAGGCGCAAGCCGCGATCGGCGAACTGGTTGAGGCACGCCTTGATCAAGGACGACTTGCCGGTGCCGCGCGCGCCGGTCAGCAGCACGTTGTTGGCCGGCAGGCCTTCGACGAACTGGCGCGTGTTCTGCTCGATCTGCGCCTTCTGCGGCCCGATGTTGTGCAGGTCGTCGAGCGCGATCGGCGACATGTGCCTGACCGGCTGCAGCCAACCGCGACCGTTCGATTTGCGCCAGCGGAAGGCTACCGCCGCATTCCAGTCGGGCTCGGCGAGTGCCGGCGGCAGAAAGGCTTCGAGGCGGCCGAGCAGCGCTTCGGCACGTGTCAGGAATTGTTCGAGTTGCGTCATTTTGATCGGAGGAAAAAGCGGTTCAGTCATGACCCGCAGGAAAATCAGGAACGGTAATCGGCGTTGATCGACACGTATTCGTGCGACAGGTCGCAAGTCCAGATCGTTGCTCCCGCCTGCCCGCGCCCCAGTTTCACGCGGATCGTGATCTCGCTCTGCTTCATCACGCGCTGGCCGTCGGCCTCCTGATAGTCGGGATGGCGGCCGCCGTTCCTGGCAACCCAGACGTCATCCAGATACAGGTTGATCTTGCCGACATCCAGATCATCGACACCGGCGTAGCCGATCGCGGCCAGGATGCGGCCAAGGTTCGGATCGGATGCGAAGAAAGCGGTTTTGACCAGTGGCGAATGCGCGATCGAATAGGCGATTCTGCGGCACTCTTCCACATCCTTGCCCTCCTCGACCGTGACCGTGATGAATTTGGTCGCGCCCTCGCCGTCGCGCACGATCATCTGCGCCAGCTCCTGCGACAGGCCGAGCACGGCGTCGTACAGCGCAGCGTAGGCCGGCGAATCAACGCTCTCGACCGCCAGCGCCGAAGTACCGGTCGCCATCACGATGAAGGAGTCGTTGGTCGAAGTGTCGCCATCGATGGTGATGCAGTTGAACGAACGGTCGGCCACCGCCTTCGTCAGCTGTTCGAGTACCGGCTGCGCCACGCGCGCATCGGTCGCCAGGAAGCCGAGCATGGTCGCCATGTTGGGCTTGATCATGCCGGCGCCCTTGCTGATGCCGGTCAGCGTGACGGTGTGGCCGTCGATGACCACCTGACGCGACGCCGCCTTGGGCTGGGTGTCAGTGGTCATGATGGCCAGCGCGGCATTGTGCCAGTTGTCCTCGTTCAGGTTACCAATCGCCTGCGGCAGGCCGGCGACCAGGCGGTCGATCGGCAGCGGCTCCAGGATCACGCCGGTGGAAAACGGCAGGATCTGCGTCGGCGCGCAATCGAGCAGCGTCGCCAGCTCGGCGCAGGTCTGCTTCGCATGCGCAAGACCGCTTTCGCCGGTGCCGGCATTGGCGTTGCCGGTATTGATCACGAGTGCGCGAATCGGCGCACCGTCGCGCAGATTGCCCAGATGCTCCTTGCACAGCTGCACGGGGGCGGCGCAGAACCGGTTCTTGGTGAACACGCCGGCCACCGTCGCGCTCGGCGCCAGTTTCACCACCAGCACATCCTTGCGATTCGCCTTGCGGATGCCGGCTTCGGCATGGCCGAGTGCGACGCCGGCGACCGGCTTCAGGTTTTCGGGAATCGGGAGAGGAAGATTGACGGCCATGGCAGGAAAGAGGGAGTTGAATACGGTTGAAATCGATCGGCTATTGTAAATCCAAAGCCGAGACAGGGTAATGACAAGGGATGCTGACAACAGCAGCGGAAACGACAAGGGCGGGAATCAACCCGCCCTTCGTGGAAAGTGCATGGACTAGCAGGTCAAGGCGAGGGCAAGGCGCAATGCCGCAGACAGTACTTAAGTACGGCAAGGCGAAGCAACGCAGTAATCGCCTTGACCTGCTGGTCCATCAAGCCAGACGGCCGTGGCATTGCTTGTACTTCTTGCCGCTGCCGCACGGGCATGGATCGTTGCGACCGACCTTGGGGAAGGGATTGGCCTGCGTACGCTGCTCGTCCGTGTCCGGACCGGCGGTCGGCGCCAGCAGTTCCTCGGGCGCGGCGTTCTCGTCGAACTCGGCGTGCTGGTAATGCACGTTCTCGACCTGCGGTTGCGCGAGCTGCTGCTCGGCTGCGTCGATCTCGTCTCGCGATTGCACGCGCACGGTCATGACGATGCGCACCACCTCGGCCTTGATCAGGTTCAGCATCTGGCCGAACAGTTCGAACGCCTCGCGCTTGTATTCCTGCTTGGGATTCTTCTGCGCGTAGCCGCGCAGGTGGATGCCCTGACGCAGGTGGTCGAGCGCGGCAAGGTGTTCGCGCCAGTGCGAGTCAACCGCCTGCAGCATCACGCTGCGCTCGAAACCGCCGAACGATTCCTGGCCGACGATCGCGACCTTGGCATCGTAGGCGGCATCGGCTGCCTTGAGCAGATGGTCCAGCATCTCTTCGTCCGAAACATTGCTGTCCTTCTCCACCAGATCGGCCATCGAGAAGTCGAGCTGCCATTCGTCGCGCAGCGCGGCGTCGAGACCCGGCAGGTCCCATTGCTCTTCCATCGACTGCGGCGGCACGTGGGTATAGAACAGGTCGGTAAACACGCCGTGGCGCAGGGCCGCGATCAGCGCCGACACATCCCTGGTTTCGAGCAGTTCGTTGCGCTGCTGGTAGATGACCTTGCGCTGGTCGTTGGCGACGTCGTCGTATTCGAGCAGCTGCTTGCGGATGTCGAAGTTGCGCGCCTCGACCTTGCGCTGCGCCGATTCGATCGAGCGCGAGACGATGCCGGCCTCGATCGGCTCGCCTTCCGGCATCTTCAGGCGGTCCATGATCGCGCGCACGCGGTCGCCGGCAAAGATGCGCAGCAGCGCATCGTCGAGCGACAGGTAGAAACGCGAGGAACCCGGATCGCCCTGGCGTCCCGAACGACCGCGCAACTGGTTGTCGACGCGGCGCGATTCGTGGCGTTCGGTACCGATGATGTGCAGGCCGCCGGCCGCCACCACCTGGTTGTGCAGCGACTGCCATTCGTCGCGCAGCTTCTGTGCCTGCGCCACTTTATCGGCTTCGCTCAGGTCGGGATTCGATTCCAGCAACTGGATCTGTTTCTCGACATTGCCGCCCAACACGATATCGGTACCGCGGCCTGCCATGTTGGTGGCGATCGTGATCGCCTGCGGCCGGCCGGCCTGCGCGATGATCTCGGCTTCGCGCGCGTGCTGCTTGGCGTTGAGCACGTTGTGCGGCAGCTTGGCCTGGGTCAGGATGCCGGACAGCAGTTCGGAGTTCTCGATCGACGTCGTGCCGACCAGCACCGGCTGGCCACGCTCGTAGCAATCCTGAATGTCCTTCAGCATCGCCTGGTATTTTTCCTGCGCGGTCTTGTAGACCTGATCCTGACGATCCTTGCGCTGGCTCGGGCGGTTCGGCGGGATGACGACGGTTTCGAGCTTGTAGATTTCCTGGAATTCGTAGGCTTCGGTGTCGGCCGTGCCGGTCATGCCCGCCAGCTTGGCGTACATGCGGAAGTAGTTCTGGAAGGTGATCGAGGCCAGCGTCTGGTTCTCGTTCTGGATGCGCACGCCTTCCTTCGCCTCGACCGCCTGGTGCAGGCCCTCGGACCAGCGGCGGCCCGTCATCAGGCGACCGGTGAATTCATCGACGATCACGACTTCGTTGTTCTGCACCACGTAGTGCTGATCCTTGTGATACAGCGTGTGTGCGCGCAGCGCGGCGTACAGGTGATGGATCAGCGAGATGTTGGCGGCGTCGTACAGCGAGGCGCCTTCGGCCAGCAGGCCCATGCGGGTCAGGATTTCCTCGGCCTTTTCGTGGCCGGCTTCGGTCAGCAGCACCTGATGCGACTTTTCGTCCTTGGTGTAGTCGCCGGGCACCTCGACCTTGCCCTTGCCATCCGGCGTTTCCTCGCCGATCTGCAGCGTCAGCAGCGGCGGTACCGCGTTGATCTTGTGATAGAGCTCCGTATTGTTTTCGGCCTGGCCCGAAATGATCAGCGGCGTACGCGCCTCGTCGATCAGGATCGAGTCCACCTCATCGACGATCGCGAAATTCAGGCTGCGCTGCACGCGATCGGCAAGGTCATAGACCATGTTGTCACGCAGGTAGTCGAAGCCGAACTCGTTGTTGGTGCCGTAGGTGATGTCGGCGTTGTAGGCAGCCTGCTTGGCCTCGTGCGGCATCTGCGACAGGTTCACGCCCGTCGTCAGGCCGAGCCAGCCGTACAGCACGCCCATCGATTCGGCGTCGCGCTGTGCGAGGTAATCGTTGACCGTCACCACGTGTACGCCCTTGCCCGCCAGGCCGTTCAGGTAGGCCGGCAGCGTCGCCATCAGCGTCTTGCCCTCGCCGGTGCCCATCTCGGCGATCTTGCCGTAATGCAGGGTCATGCCGCCGATCAGCTGGACATCGAAGTGACGCATGCGCAGCACGCGCTTGCTGGCCTCGCGGCAGACCGCAAAGGCCTCCGGCAGCAGGTCGTCGAGGGCTTCTCCCTTGGCGAGGCGTTCCTTGAATTTGGGCGTCTTGGCTTTCAGCTCGTCGTCCGTGAGTTTTTCCAGGGCCGGCTCGAGTGCATTGATTTGGCGAACGGTTTTCTGGTACTGCTTGATGAGTCGCTGGTTGCGGCTGCCAAAGATCTGGGTCAGTAATGACATGCTTGGATTCTTGCGTGGATTCTAATGAAGGCGCCTGGAACAACTTCACGGACATGCGGAAAACCGCATGCCATCGCGCTGGGCGTGGCTAAAGGGCTGATTCTAACATGTGGTTTCCGGCATATTGGGCTTGCCCGTCCGGAAACAATGGCATGACACAAAAGAAATGAATCCGAAGGCGAACTCCGGCCGAAAACCGCTCCCTGCGATCAGGGTGTGACCAGGGCCAGCTTGCGCGCATGGCTGGCACCGGCCAGCAGGAATTTGTGCGGGTCCTGCGCCACGCCCTTGATGCGCACCTCGAAGTGGAGGTGCGGGCCGGTCGAGCGGCCGGTGGTGCCGATATCGGCGATGTGCTGGCCGCGCCGCACGATGTCGCCGACGTTGCGCACCAGGCGCGAGGCATGCGCGTAGCGCGTGATCATGTCGTTGCCGTGATCGACCTCGATCATGTTGCCGTACTGCGGATGGAATTCGGCGGTGGTCACCACGCCGCCGGCCGCCGCCAGGATGGGCGTGCCGGACGGCGCGGCGAAATCGATGCCTTCATGCATGGAGATGCGGCCGGAAAACGGATCGACGCGGCGGCCGAAGGTGGAAGCGTTGTAGGCGACATTGACCGGCTGGATGGTCGGCAGCAGGCGCGACTGGATCTTGTCGCTCATGAGCGCCGATTCGACCACGTTCAGATAGTCGGCGCGCCGTTCGAGGTCATGTCCCATGCCATCCAATAACGCCTGGAATTCGGAAAGCGTGATGTCGCGGCTGCTGGTGCCGTCCATGCTCGACGGTTCCATCCCGCCCTGGCCCGGCTTTTCGCGGAAATTGAATTCGGTCGGCTTGACGCCGGCCAGGCCCTGCACGCGTTCGCCGAGCGCGTCCAGGCGCATCAGCTGCGCCTGCATCTCGCCCAGGCGGCGCGCCATCAGCGCCAGGTTTTCCTTCAGGTATTTGTCCTGCTCGGCAGCGTCGGTCGCCACCGATTGGCCCAGCATGTCGCGCACCGGTGCCGGCATGCTGGCCGCCCGGCTCACCGCCACGTAGGACAGCAGCGCAGCGCCGCCGACGATGGACAGCAAGAAGGCGAGCAACAGGATGATCAGATGCCGGCGCGTCAGTGTGACCGACCGCGCGTGCGTCAAGCGAGGGTGCAACAAAATAATCTGCATCGCGACTCCCTGGTTGCCCGCCTGCGTCGGACGAGCTGTGATAAGGTTTCATAACGATGTGGCCACCCTCATTTACCCCTTTCAAGCACCGCTCACCCTCGCAAAAATCGGCAAAGGGCGCTGCGGAATTCCTGCGTTCGCACGACAGGCTGGCAGCACTGCTGCCTTCGGTCACCCGAATGGCTGCGCTGCAGAAGGATTGTGCGGCGGCGCTGCCTGCGATGTTCGCGCAGTGCGCCATCCTGCAGTTCGAGGCCGGCCAGCTTGTGCTGGGAATACCCAACACCGCACTGGCCGCGAGGTTGAAACAGCAATTGCCAAAACTGCAAGGCCAATTGCTGCACCGGGGCTGGCAGGTTAATGCAATACGTCTCAAAGTGCAAGTTGCCCAACCCCTCGACAAATCAAGGGTTTCGGTCAAAAAACCGCTGTCCGAAAAGGCCCTGTCCGCCTTCGACTCACTGCATCATGGGCTGGAAGATACGCCGCGCAATCAGACGCTCAAGGATGCACTGGAACGCCTGCTGCGTCATCAGCGCAATGTAAAAGAAGGTTAAACAGCGCGAAGGCGCACGCAGCAGGGGGAACTGCCGCGACGTGCGGCGGGCGCACCGCTCAGGTAAGTGTCCACTCCAGCTCGGCCTGGCGCGCATAATCGGTAGGCGCCGAATCAACGCGATCGAAGGAGACGATCTCGTAGGCATCGGGCTGCTCGAGCAGGGCGCGCACCAGCAGGTTGTTGAGCATGTGGCCCGACTTGTGGGCATGGTAGCTGGCGATCAGCGGATGGCCGACCAGGTACAGATCGCCGATCGCATCGAGAATCTTGTGCCGCACGAACTCGTTGTCGTAGCGCAGGCCGTCGGCATTCAATATCCGGTATTCGTCCATCACGATCGCGTTTTCGAGCGAACCGCCGCGGATCAGGCCCAGGCCGCGCAGGGTTTCCATGTCCTGCATGAAGCCGAAGGTGCGCGCGCGCGCCACGTCCTTCACATAGGATTCCAGGCTGAAGTCGATGGTCGCGGTCTGGCCGGTGCCATCCACCGCCGGATGCTTGAACTCGATGAAGAAATGCAGCTTGAAGCCGTCGTAGGGTTCGAGCCGCGCCCAGATCTCGCGCTCGCCGCTGCCCTGCCGCACTTCCACCGCCTTCTTGATGCGGATGAATTTCTTGGGCGCTTCCTGCTCCTGCAGACCGGCCTGCTGCAACAGGAACACGAAGGACGACGCCGAGCCGTCCATGATCGGCACTTCCTCGGCGGTCAGATCGACGTAGAGATTGTCGATGCCGAGGCCGGCGCAGGCCGACATCAGGTGTTCGACGGTCGAAACCTTGGCACCATCCTTGGCCAGCGTCGAGGCCATGCGCGTGTCGCCGACGATGGTCGCCTGCGCCGGCAGTTCGACCACCGGATCGAGGTCGATGCGACGGAACACGATGCCGGCATCCGCCGGCGCCGGGCGCAACGTCAGCTCGACCTTGGTGCCGGAATGCAGACCGACGCCAACCGTCCTGACCTGTTGTTTGATGGTGCGTTGTTTGAGCATGGGAAGATTATAGCAACCGGCGCCAGGGCGCGCGGCGGATGGAAACACTTTGCAACAGCTTACCGGCAAGCACCGCGGCGCGCCATTTGGCTTTCGCTATGGCACTCATCGGCCGTTTCTTGCATTCAGAAAAGAACAAGCCGCGCATCGTGGCGCGGCTTGTTGCGTAACATGCTGCCGAGGCAGCGATTCGTTAGATCTGCGACAGCAGTTTTTCTGCGGTCGAGGTTTCCAGGTGGCCACTGTCTTCCACGTTGAGCACCTTGACCACACCGTCCTCAACCAGCATCGAGTAACGCTGCGAACGCACGCCCAGGCCGCCCTTGGTCAGATCGAATTCCAGGCCCAGCGCCTTGGTGAAGGTACCGCTGCCGTCGGCGATGAAACGCACCTTGCCGTCGGCCTTCTGTTCACGGCCCCATGCGCCCATCACGAACGGATCGTTGACCGACAGGCACCAGATTTCATCGACGCCCTTGGCCTTGAACTGGTCGGCAGCCTTGATGTAGCCCGGCGCGTGCTGTTCGGAGCAGGTCGGGGTGAAGGCGCCTGGAACGGCGAAGATCGCGATCTTCTTGCCCTTGGTGGCCTCGTGCACCATGACTTTGCTGGGGCCGATTGCGCAGCCTTCGGTGGCCACGTTGACGTATTCTGCGAGCCGCGCTTCCGGCAGCTGATCACCTACTTTGATAGTCATCTTGATTCCTTTGATTGATTGGTTTGGTAAGAACGGGCGTAGCCGGTGAAAAAACGCCGCGCACTGGGCGCGGCGTGGAACGTCAAGTATGCCCTGTTCTGATTATTTTTGCAGACAGTTTGACAACGAGGTCAAACCGTCCGCGCCATCAGGCAGGGCGGCAGGCCGATCAGTCGGCCTGTTTGCGCAGGAAGGCCGGAATGTCGTAGGTTTCCATGCCATTCTTTTCGAGCGCACGGACCGTGTCCGAGGCCGATTCGCGACGCCATACCGCCGGCGCCTTCAGGCCTTCGAACGAAGACGACTGCGCGCTGCCCTGCATCATGCCGGTGTTGGCCATCATCGGCTCGTTGTGGGTACCGGTGCGCAACATTGGCGTCTGCACCAGTTGCACACCCTTGCGTGCGCGGCCCAGGCCGGTCGCCACCACGGTCACGCGGATGTCGTCGCCCATCGTATCGTCGTAGGCGATGCCTTGCGCGATCGAGGCATCGGGTGCCGCAAACGCGCGCACGGTTGCCATGACTTCCTTGATTTCCTTGCCCTTGAGGCTGCGGCTGGCGGTAACGTTGACCAGCACGCCGCGCGCGCCCGACAGGTCGATGCCGTCCAGCAGCGGCGAGGCAACGGCCTGTTCGGCGGCAATGCGTGCGCGATCGACGCCGTGCGCGGTGGCCGTACCCATCATGGCCTTGCCCTGCTCGCCCATGATGGTTTTCACATCGTTGAAATCGACGTTGATATGGCCCGGCACGTTGATGATCTCGGCGATACCGGCGACGGCATTGTTGAGCACGTCATCGGCGTGTTGCAGCCATTCGATCATGCTGTCGTCCTCATAGATGTCTTCGAGCTTTTCGTTGAGGATGATGATCAGCGAATCGACGTGTTCGCTCAGCGCTTCCAGGCCTTCCTCGGCGATGTCCATGCATTTCTGGCCTTCGTACGAGAACGGCTTGGACACCACGGCCACCGTCAGCGCGCCCTGTTCCTTCGCCACCTGCGCGACGATCGGTGCGGCGCCGGTACCGGTACCGCCGCCCATGCCGGCCGCGATGAAGACCATGTGCGCACCGCGCAGTGCATCCTCGATGCGCGCACGCGATTCCTCCGCCAGCTGGCGACCGACCGCCGGCTTCATGCCCGCGCCCAGGCCGGTCTCGCCGATCTGGATCACGTTGTGCGCCTTCGACTGTTCCAGCGCCTGGGCGTCGGTATTGGCGGCGATGAATTCGACGCCGGACACGCCCTTGTTGATCATGTGCTGCACCGCGTTGCCGCCGGCGCCGCCGACGCCGACGACCTTGATCACGGTCCCTTGCGAAGCATTTTCGAGCATATCGATTTCCATGACAGTTCCTTTTATATAGTGCAGTTTCCAGTTGATAGACATCACGCGGTGTGACGGCTAGCAACTGCTAACTGCGGGGTTAAGACAAAATCAAAAAACAAAAAATCAGAAATTACCGAGAAACCATTCCTTCATGCGACGCCACAATGCCGTCGCCGATCCATCCTGTCGCGTGACCAGATTGCCACGCAGGTACTGCTTCTTCGCCTCCAGCAACAAACCCAGCACGGTGGCGTACCGGGGACTGCGCACCACATCTGCCAACTGCCCGTTGTACTCCGGCACGCCGAGACGCGCCGGTTTGAGGAAGATGTCTTCCGCGAGTTCCGCCATGCCCGGCATCAGCGCGGTACCGCCCGTCAGCACGATGCCCGACGACAGCACTTCCTCGTAACCCGACTCGCGCACCACCTGGTGCACGAGAGAAAACAGCTCTTCGATGCGCGGCTCGATCACCGCCGCCAGCGCCTGGCGCGACAGCGCGCGCGAACCGCGATCGCCGAGTCCCGGCACTTCGATCGTCTCGCCCGGATCGGCCAGCACCTGCTTGGCCATACCGAAACGCAGCTTGATCTCTTCGGCTTCCGCGGTCGGCGTGCGCACCGCCATCGCGATGTCGTTGGTGATCTGGTCGCCGGCGATCGGGATCACGGCCGTGTGGCGGATCGCGCCTTCGGTAAAGATCGCCACGTCGGTTGTGCCGCCGCCGATGTCGATCAGCACCACGCCGAGTTCCTTCTCGTCCGGCGTCAGCACGGCTTCGGCCGATGCCATCGGCTGCAGGATCAGGTCCGACACTTCGAGCCCGCAGCGACGGATGCACTTGACGATGTTCTGCACCGCGGACACCGCACCGGTGACGATGTGCACCTTGACCTCGAGTCGGATACCGCTCATGCCGATTGGTTCACGCACATCTTCCTGGTTATCGACGATGAATTCCTGCGGCACCGTATGCAGCAATTGCTGGTCGGTCGGGATGTTGACGGCCTTGGCGGTTTCGATCACGCGCGCGACGTCGGTCGCCGTGACTTCCTTCTCCTTGATCGCCACCATGCCGCTCGAATTGAAGCTGCGGATATGGTTGCCGGCGATGCCCGTATAGACATGACGGATCTTGCAGTCGGCCATCAGCTCGGCTTCCTCGAGCGCGCGCTGGATGGATTCGACCGTGGCCTCGATGTTGACCACCACGCCCTTCTTCAGGCCGCGCGACTCGTGCTGGCCGAGTCCAATCACTTCATGGCGCCCGTTGGGCAGCACTTCCGCCACCACGGCCACCACCTTGGAGGTACCGATGTCCAGCCCGACAATCAGGTTTTTCGCGTCTTTTGTCATGTCTTTCCGTTTGCCTTTTTGTTGCCGTTGGTTCCGATGTTCAGACCCTGCGCGCGCAGGGCCAGGCCATTGGGATAACGCATGTCGATGTTTTCAATCCGGTCCTGCAGATGCGCCACCAGTTGCGGATAGATCGCCACCAGCCGGTCGGCGCGCTCCTTGAGCGTGGTCGCGGTCTTTTCCCTGCCCAGCTCGATCGTCATGCCATTGTTCATCCGCACCGTCCATGCATAGCGGTCCGACAGGTTCAGTTCCTCGGCCGTCAGCTTGAGCGGCGCAAACCAGCGGTTCAGGTCCTGCAGCCGCGCCACCACTTCCTTCTCGCTGCCGTCCGGTCCGTTGAACGCCAGCAGTTGCGCATCTTCCTCGGCCTCGGCCAGGTTGGCGACAAACACATCGCCCTTCACCGACAGCAGCCGGCCGTCGTCGCCCCAAGTTCCCAATGGCACATGCTCCTCGATCGTCACGATCAACTGGTTTGGCCACGAGCGGCGCACGGTCGCCTTGTGCACCCAAGGCACCGATTCGAAGGTCTTGCGCACCTCGTCCAGGTTGGCCGTGAAGAAGTTGCCCTTGATGCGCGCCAGCACCGCGCTGCGCACCGTCAGCGGATTGATGTGGCGCAGGGCGGCATGGCCTTCCCCTTCGACGCGAATCACTTCCAGCGTGAAATACGGACGCTGCGCGACCCACCACAGGCAGGACGCCATGAGCGCCAGCACCACCAGCCCGAACAGACTGTTGGCGGTCGCATTGAGCATCCGGACGTCATGCCACATGGTTCGTCACTTTCCTTTCACCGGCACGGCCGGCTTCAATCCCAGCGTCGCCAGACGCAGGATTTCCACGCACAACTCTTCGTAGGCGGTACCCGCCACGCGCGCCGACATCGGCACCAGCGAATGGCTAGTCATGCCGGGCGAGGTATTGATCTCGAGCAGGAACGGTTCGTCGTCCGACTCGCGCAGCATGAAATCCACGCGCGCCCAGCCGGTGCAGCCGATCGCGTTGAAGGCATCGACCGCCAGCGCCTGGATGCGTTTAGTCAGGGCCTCGTCGAGCGGTGCCGGGCACAGATACTCGGTGTCGTCGCTGAAATACTTGTGCTCGTAGTCATAGTTGCCCTGCGGCGCGCGGATCTCGACGATCGGCAGCGCACGCGCGGCACGGCCGGCGCCGATCACCGGCACCGTCAACTCGCGTCCCTTGACGAACTGCTCGGCCAGGATCACGGCGTCGTATTGCGCGCACAATTCGAACCCTTCGCTCAGACCGGCGGCCGATTCCACGCGCGCGATGCCGATGGTTGACCCTTCGTGCGGCGCCTTCAGCATCAGCGGAAAGCCGAAGGTCTCTGCCACTTCGTGCAGGCGCTCGGGCGTGGTCGTCGCCACGTCCAGCGAGGCGAAGGCCGGCGTCGGCACGCCATGGCTCAGGCAGATGCGCTTGGTCATGATCTTGTCCATCGCGATCGCCGACGCCATCACGCCGGGGCCGGTATAGGGAATGCCCAGTTGCTCGAGCGCACCCTGCAGCGTGCCATCCTCGCCATAGCTGCCATGCAGCGCGATGAAGACGCGATCGAACCTCTCGGCCGCCAGCTCCGCCAGGCTGCGCTCGGCCGGATCGAAGGCATGCGCATCGATGCCCCTGGCCTGCAGCGCAGCCAGCACGCCCTTGCCCGACATCAGCGAGACTTCGCGCTCGGCCGAGCGCCCGCCGAACAGGACGCCGACCTTGCCGAATTCGTTTTTCAGTTCCGTTGCGCTCATGGTTGTTCCTGCATGATTTTTCCCGGCACGCCGCTGATCGAGCCGGCACCCATCGTGATCAGCACATCGCCGTCACGGATCACGTTGCGGATCGTCGCCGGCATCTCGGCGATGTCCTCGACGAATACCGGCTCCACCTTGCCCGCCACGCGCAGCGCATGCGCGAGCGTGCGGCCATCGGCGGCGACGATCGGCTGTTCGCCGGCTGCATAGACTTCGGCCAGCAGCAGCAGATCGGTGCTCGACAATACCTTGACGAAATCCTCGAACAGGTCGCGCGTGCGTGTGTAGCGATGCGGCTGGAACGCCAGCACCAGCCGACGGCCCGGATAAGCGCCGCGCGCTGCCGCCAACGTCGCCGCCGTCTCGACCGGGTGATGACCGTAGTCATCGACCAGAGCAAACGAGCCAGCCGGCTTTCCGTTGACATCCTTGATGCTTATTTCGCCGTAGCGCGTGAAGCGGCGGCCGACGCCGTTGAATTCGCTCAGGGCCTTCTGCGTGGCGCTGTCGGCAATGCCGAGCTCGCGCGCGATCGCGATCGCCGCGCACGCGTTCTGCACGTTGTGCATGCCAGGCTGATTGAGGCTGACCGGCATGGGCGCGTAGCCGTCCTGCATCACCGTGAACTGCATGTGGCCGTTGACGGCGCGCGCATCGACGGCGCGCACGTCGGCATCCTCGTGGAAGCCATAGGTGACGACCAGCTTGGAGATGCGCGGGATGATCTCGCGCACGGTCGGATCGTCGATGCACAGCATGGCGACACCGTAGAACGGCAGGCGCTGCGTGAAATCGACGAAGGCCTGCTTGAGCTTGTCGAAACTGTGATCGTAGGTTTCCATGTGGTCGGCATCGATGTTGGTGATGACCTCGATCATGGGCGACAGGTTCAGGAAGGACGCATCCGATTCGTCTGCCTCGACCACGATGTAGTCGCCCTCGCCGAGCTTGGCGTTGGCGCCGGCGCGATTGAGCAGGCCGCCGATCACGAAGGTCGGATCGAGCCCGCCTTCGGCCAGCACGCTCGCCACCAGGCTGGTGGTGGTGGTCTTGCCGTGCGTGCCGGCGATCGCGATGCCGCGCTTCAGGCGCATCAGCTCGGCCAGCATCAGTGCACGCGGCACGATCGGGATGTGCTTCTCGCGGCCGGCCACCACTTCCGGATTGTCGGCCTTGACGGCGGTCGAGGTCACGATCGCATCGGCGCCGGCGATGTTCTCGGCGGCGTGGCCCAGCATCACCGTCGCGCCAAGCTCGGCCAGGCGGCGCGTGGCCGTGTTGCTGCCGAGGTCGGAGCCGGAAATCGTATAGCCGAGATTGAGCAGCACTTCGGCAATGCCGCTCATGCCGCTGCCCCCAATGCCCACGAAATGGATGTGTTTGACTTTGTGTTTCATGCGGTTTTCACCAGTTGTTCCAGCACGTTCGCGATTGCCTCGTTGGCGTCGCGCCGACCCTGCGCGTAAGCCGCTTCCGCCATGTCCAGGCAGCGCGCACGCGTCATGCCTTGCAGCAGCTCGGCCAATGCCCGGGCCTTCAATTCCGTTTGCGGCAGATGGATGGCCGCGCCCTGCTGCGCCATCCACTGCGCGTTGTTGCGCTGGTGCGTGGTGGTTGACACCAGCAGCGGCACCAGCACGCTCGCCACGCCGGCCGCCGTCAGTTCCGATACCGTGATCGCGCCGGCACGGCAGATCACGAGGTCGGCCTCGGCATAACGGCGCGGCATGTCGTCGATGAAATCCAGCACTTCGGCCTCGACCTGCGCCTGCGCGTAGTTGGCGCGCAAGGCATGGATATTCTTCTTGCCCGACTGGTGCGTGACGAATGGACGCTCCCCTGCCGGGATCAACGCCAGCGCTGCCGGCAGCGTTTCGTTCAGCACCTGCGCGCCGAGGCTGCCGCCGACCACCAGGATGCGCAGCGGGCCGCTGCGACCTGCATAGCGCTGCGCCGGCGGTGCCGACTCGATGATTTCCTGGCGTACCGGATTGCCGGTCACGACGGCCTTGTCCGCCGCCGCACCGAAGTCGGCGGGGAAGCCGAACAGCACGCGCTGCGCGATCGGCGCCAGCGTCTTGTTCGACAGCAGCAGCGCCGCGTCGGCATTCAGCAGCGCGACCGGAATACCGCGCAGCTTGGCCATCAACCCACCGGGCACGGTCACGTAACCGCCCATGCCGAGCACCACGTCCGGCTTGCGACGCGACAGGATGCCGCGGCACGCGCCAAAACTTGCCAGCAGACGGAACCCGCCCTTGATCGTGTGCGACAGCCCCTTGCCGCGCAGGCCGCTGAAAGCGATGGTGTCCATCGCTATGCCGCGCTGCGGCACCAGGTCGCGCTCCATGCCGTGCGTCGTACCCAGCCACGACACCTGCCAGCCGCGCGCCTGCATGGTTTGCGCAATCGCAAGGCCGGGAAAGATGTGACCGCCGGTGCCGGCTGCCATGATCATCAGCTTCTTCATACGCGGCCTCCGCGCATGAGTACCCGATTCTCGTAGTCGATTCTCAGAAGAATCGCGAGCCCGATGCAGTTGATCAGCACACCCGATCCGCCATAGCTCATCAGCGGCAGCGTCAGACCCTTGGTCGGCAGCAGTCCCATGTTGACGCCCATGTTGATGAAAGCCTGCACGCCGATCCAGATGCCGATGCCCTTGGCGACCAGGCCGGCGAAGGTCAGGTCCATCGCGATCGCCTGGCGACCGATCTCGAAGGCGCGCTTGATGATCCAGTAGAACGCGACCACCACCGCCAGCACGCCGACGAAACCGAGTTCCTCGCCGATCACGGCCAGCAGGAAGTCGGTATGCGCCTCCGGCAGGTAGTGCAGCTTCTCGACGCTGCCGCCAAGGCCGACGCCGAACAGTTCGCCGCGGCCGAAGGCGATCAGCGAGTGCGACAGCTGATAGGCCTTGCCGAGCGCATTGCTTTCCTCCCACGGATTCAGGTAGGCGAAGATGCGTTCGCGCCGCCACGGCGAGGCGATGATGACGAGCGTGAAGATGCCGACCAGCGAGGCGCCGATGCCGCCGAACCAGATGCCGTTGATGCCGCCGAGGAACAGGATGCCCATCGCGATGCAGACGATCACGCCGAAGGCGCCCAGGTCCGGTTCGAGCAGAAGCAACAGGCCGACGAAAGCGATCGCCAGCGTCATCGGCATGAAACCCTTGGTCAGCTTGTGCATGACCTGCTGCTTGCGCACCGTGTAATCGGCCGCATACAGCACCACGAACAGCTTCATCAGTTCCGATGGCTGCAGGTTGAAGACATGGAACGACAGCCAGCGGCGCGCGCCGTTGACGCCCTTGCCCACGCCCGGGATCAGCACCAGCACCAGCAGCACCAGCGTCGCCACGAACAGGTAGGGGGCGAGCTTCTGCCAGGTTTCGATGCGCACGCGGAAAGCCAGCAGGCCGGCGAACAGCGCGAGGCTGATGAAGATCGCCTGGCGGCCGAGGAAATGCGCATTGTCGTAGCGCGCGTACTTGGGCGAATCCGGCAGTGCGATCGAGGCCGAATAGACCATCACCATGCCGTACAGCATGAGCAGGATCACGACCCACACCAGCGGCTGGTCGTAGGCCATCATCTTCGAGCGCTGCTCGAGGCTGGGCACCGGCTTCTTGTCCGGCGCGGAACGGAACAGCGATGGCAGCGCGAGCTTCATGCGCTCACCTCCCCGCGTGCCAAGGCGATCTCGCGCACGGCGTCGATGAAGACCTCGGCGCGATGCGCGTAGTTGCGGAACATGTCGAGGCTGGCGCAGGCCGGCGACAGCAATACGGCATCCCCGCCCGCCGCCAGATCGGCTGCCTGCGCGGTCGCTTCTTCCAGCGTGGCGCAGTCGGTCGCCGTCACGCCCGTGTTTTCCAGCGCCGCGCGCAGGGCCGGCGCATCCTTGCCGATCAGCAGCACGGCCTTCGCATATTTGGCGACCGCGTCGGCCAGTGGCGAGAAATCCTGGCCCTTGCCGTCGCCGCCCGCGATCAGGATCAGGTGCGGTGCAGCGCCGGCACGTCCCGCACCCAGGCCCTTGAGCGCGGCCACGGTGGCGCCGACGTTGGTACCCTTGCTGTCGTCGTAGTATTCGGTGCCGGAAATGGTCGCCACCAGTTCGACGCGGTGCGGCTCGCCGCGATACTCGCGCAGGCCGTGCAGCAGTTGCGCGAACGGCAGCCCGATCGCACGGCACAGCGCCAGCGCCGCCAGCGCGTTGAGCGCGTTGTGCTGGCCGCGGATGTGCAAGGCGTCAACGGGCATCAGCTTCTTAGTCATGACTTCGATCTCGACCTGTTCCTTCTTGCGGCGCCTCGGTTGTTGATCTTCGTCGGCAACCGCGACCGACAGCCAACGCATGCCGTTTTCGTCGGCCAGGCCGAAACAGTCGGGCGCGTCCGCCTCGTCGGTGCCGAAAGTGACGACGCTCGCCAGCGGCGACGCCATCTGCATCACCATCGCATCGTCGCGGTTGAGCACGCGCACGGTGTGCGCGCCGAAGATGCGCGCCTTGTCGGCCGCGTAGGCTTCCATGTCGCCATGCCAGTCGAGGTGATCCTGCGTCACGTTGAGCACGGTGGCAACGTCGGCCTGCAGCGATTCGGTGGTGTGCAACTGGAAGCTCGACAGCTCGAGCACCCAGGCCTGCGGCAGACGGTCTTCGTCGAGCGCGGCGCACAGTCGGTCCAGTGCGGCGGGGCTGATGTTGCCGGCGACCTCGACCGTCAGGCCGGCGCGGCGGCACAGCAGTCCGGTCAGGCTCGTCACCGTGGTCTTGCCGTTGGTGCCGGTGATCGCGATCACCTTGGGCGCATAGCCACGCTCTTCCTTCAGTGCCTCCAGCGCCTGCGCAAACAGTTCGATCTCGCCCCAGACCGGAATCTGTCTTTCGGCAGCGGCCGGGACGATGTCCGCCAGTTCGCGCGCCGGCATCAGGCCTGGACTGACGGCAACGGTGTCGATGCCTTCGAGCAGCGCGGCATCGAATTTCCCGTCCACGGCGCCGCCGACGAATTCCGCATCGGGCACCAGCGTGCGCAGCTGCGCCAGGCGTTCCGGCTGCGCGCGCGTATCGGCGACGCGCAGCGTGGCGCCGCAGCGGTTCAGCCACTGCGCCATCGCCAGTCCCGACTCGCCGAGACCCATCACCAGAAAATGCCTGCCTGCGTAATTCATCGCTCTTGCTTCTTCAACGGAGTTTCAACGTGGACAAACCGAACAGCACCAGCATCATCGTGATGATCCAGAAGCGGACCACCACCTGTGTTTCCTTCCAGCCCTTCTGTTCGAAATGGTGATGCAGCGGCGCCATCAGCAGGATTCGCTTGCCGGTGCCGGTACGCATTTTTGTGTACTTAAAGTAGCTCACCTGCAGCATCACCGACAGCGTCTCGACCACGAAGATGCCACCCATGATGAACAACACGATCTCCTGGCGCACGATGACGGCGATGGTGCCGAGCGCGCCACCGAGCGCGAGCGCGCCGACATCGCCCATGAAGACCTGCGCCGGATGCGCGTTGAACCACAGGAAGGCAAGGCCCGCGCCGGACATCGCGCCGCAGAAGATCAGCAGTTCGCCCGCGCCCTTGATGTGCGGTATGAACAGGTATTGCGAATAGATCGCGCTGCCGGTCAGGTAGGCGAACAGGCCGAGCGCGGTGCCGACCATCACGGTCGGCATGATCGCCAGGCCGTCGAGACCGTCGGTCAGGTTGACTGCGTTGCTGGTCCCAACGATGACGAAGTACGTCAGCGCGATGAAGCCCCACACACCAAGCGGATAACTGATGGTCTTGAAGAACGGCACGATCAGGTCGGCCTTGGGCGGCAGGTCCATGCTGAAGCCCGACTGCACCCAGGCCACGAACAGGTCGATGACCTGCGCATTGCTCGGTGCCGAGACCGAGAACGCCAGATAGACCGCGGCGAACAGGCCGATCACCGACTGCCAGAAATACTTCTCCTTGGACGACATGCCCTTCGGATCCTTATAGACCACCTTGCGGTAATCATCGACCCAGCCGATCGCGCCGAAACCCAGCGTGACGATCAGCACCACCCAGATGAAGCGGTTGGACAGGTCGGTCCACAGCAGCGTCGCGATGCCGATCGCCAGCAGGATCAGCGCACCGCCCATGGTCGGCGTGCCGCTCTTGATCAGGTGCGTCTGCGGACCGTTGGTGCGCACTGCCTGTCCGACCTTCAGACGCGTCAGCATGCGGATCACGGCCGGACCGGCAAACAGGCCGATCGCCAGCGCCGTCAGCGTCGCGAACACGGCGCGGAAAGTGATGAAGTTGAAGATCCGCATCGGGCCGATGTGATCCTGGAGAAGCTGTGCCAGCCAGAGCAGCATGTTAGTGGCCTTCCTGAGTATGTTGACCGAGCAAATGCTGCACCACGCGTTCCATCTTCATGAAACGCGATCCCTTGACCAGCGCTGTTGTCTCGTTGTTGAAAAATCCGTCCAGTGCGCCGTTGAGCTGATCGACGTCGTCGTAGTGCGCGGCGCCTGCGCCGAATGCCTTGTTCGCATGCGGCGTCAGTTCGCCCAGCGTCAGCAGGCGATCGATGCCCCGCGCGCGCGCGTAGCTGCCGACTTCCTCGTGGTACTGCGGGCCGTCGTTGCCGACCTCGCCCATGTCGCCCAGCACCAGGATGCGCGGCGATGCCGCCTGCGCCAGCACATCGATGGCGGCGCGTACCGAATCCGGATTGGCGTTGTAGGTGTCGTCGATGACCAGCGCGCCGTTCGGTGCAGTCTTGCGTTGCAGGCGGCCGCTAACCGGCGCGAATGCCTGCAGGCCGCGCACGACGGCGTCAACCGGCACCTCGATCGCCAGCGCACAGGCGATCGCCGCCAGCGCATTGCGCACGTTGTGCAGGCCGGCCGCTGCCAGTTCGATCGTGAAGTGCTGCGTGCCTGCGGTGACCTGCAACGTACTGCCGAAGGCATGCGCCTCATGCGTGCAACGCACGTCGGCTTGTTCATCGAGGCCGAAGGTCAGCGCGCGGCAATGCGCCGCATAGCCGCGCCACAGAGATGTATAGGCGTCGTCGGCCGGAAACACGGCCACGCCGTCGGCCGGCAGCGACTGGATCACCGCGCCGTTTTCCTGCGCCACCGCTTCCACGCTGGCCATGAATTCCTGATGCTCGCGCTGCGCGTTGTTGACGAGACCGACCGTCGGCCGCGCGATCGCCGACAGTAGCGCGATCTCGCCCGGATGATTCATGCCGAGTTCGACCACCGCCGCCTTGTGGGCTTCGTTCAGGCGCAACAGCGTCAGCGGCACGCCGATGTCGTTGTTGAAGTTGCCGCGCGTCGCCAGATGCGCATCCGCGCCGAAAGCGGCTTCAAGGATTGCCGCGATCATTTCCTTGACCGTGGTCTTGCCATTGCTGCCAGTTACGCCGATCAGCGGCAGCGCGAACTGCGCACGCCAGCCATGCGCGATCTCGCCAAGGGCGCGGCGCGTGTCAGGCACGACCAGAGCCGGCAGCTTGACGTCATCCGGCAGGCGTTCGACCACCAGCGCCGCGATGCCGCGCTCCGCCAATTGCGGCAGGAAGTCGTGTGCATCGAAACGCTCGCCGCGCAACGCAACAAACAGGTTGCCGGCAGCCGCCGCACGGCTGTCGGTCGAGATGCCGTCGAAGGTGGCATCGCCCGTCAGCGTCGCGCCGGCGACCCAGGGTTGCAATGTGCGCAGCGTCGATTTCATCCGTGCGCTCCCTGCATGGCGCGCGACGACAGCGCCAGCGCCGCATGATCGGCATCGAGGAAAGGCAGCTTGCGGCCCTTGATTTCCTGATGGCTTTCGTGGCCCTTGCCGGCCAGCAGGATCACGTCCTGCCGCGTCGCATTGCGGCATGCCCACAGGATCGCGGTGGCGCGGTCCTCGATGATGTGCAGGTCGCCTTGCATGGCGTTCTTTTCCGCTTCGATGCCGGCGACGATCTGCGCGATGATGGCGTCCGGTTCTTCGTGGCGCGGATTGTCAGAGGTGACGACCACATGGTCGGCCGCCATTGCGGCGCGTCCCATCTGCGGGCGCTTGCCCGGATCACGGTCGCCACCGCAGCCGAACACGCACCACAGCGCGCCGCCGCGTTCCTCGGCTACCAGCCGCAGCGTCGCCAGTGTTTTTTCCAGTGCATCCGGTGTGTGCGCATAATCGATGACCACCAGCGGCGCATCGTTGCCACCGAGCTGCTGCATGCGGCCGGGCACGGCCTGCAGTGCCTCGACCGCATCGATCGCATCGCGCCAGGCAATGCCGTTGGAGAGCAGCACGCCGACGATACCGAGCACATTGCTGACGTTGAAATCGCCGACCAGTTGCGTGCGCACCTGGCTGCGTTCGCTGCCGAAGCGCAGCTGGAACACGGTACCGGACTGGCTGCTGCGCACGTCGCTCGCCTGCAGCACGGCAATGCCCTCGGATGCCTGGCCCGACAGACCGTAGCCGGTCACGACCACCTCGCTGCGTGTCCGGCGCAGACGCTCCACCAACCGGCGGCCCATCGCATCGTCGAGATTAACGACGGCGTGACGCAGGCCGGGCCAGTCGAACAGTGCCGTCTTGGCTTCCTCGTAGGCCGCCATGTCGCCGTGGTAATCGAGATGGTCGCGCGTGAAATTGGTGAACAGCGCGGTGTCCACATGCATGCCGGCCATGCGCTTCTGGTGCAGGCCGATCGAGGACGCCTCGATCGCCAGCGCGGTCGCGCCGTTCTTGCGCAGTTCGGCCAGGGCGCGCTGCAGCTGCACCGCGTCCGGCGTGGTGTAACCGGTAGCATTGAACTGACCGGCCTGGCCGGCACGGAAGATGCCGATGCCAAGCGTGCCGATGACGGCGGTCGGGCGTCCCAGGCGCGACAGCGCGCTGCCCAGCCATTGCGAGCACGAGGTCTTGCCGTTGGTGCCGGTGACGGCCACGCTCAGCATCTCACGGTCCGGATGACCGTACCAGGCGGCGGCGATCTCGCCGGCGCGTTCCTTCAGTTGCGCAACGGTCAGATGCGGCACATCGACTGTCGCCGTGAACAGTTCTTCCGCGCCGTCGTCAACCAGCACCGCCCGCGCACCGCGTTCGACGGCGTCGCCGATGTAGTTGCGGCCGTCAGCCTCGTCACCCGCATAGGCGACAAACACGTCGCCGGCCGCGATGCGGCGCGAGTCGGCGCTCAGCTGCGCGTCGGGCGCCTGCGTTTGCAGCCAGGCCAGGATGTCGTCGAGCGCGATCATGACAGACGCCGTCATCACAGCACCTCCTGCAGCGGCTCGGCCGGAATGATGATGTTGGTCACGCTGGAATCCGGCGCCACGTTCATGGCGCGCAGCGCGCTGGCCGTGACCGACGAGAACACCGGACCCGCGACCGAACCGCCGTAGTGGCGGCCGGCGCTCGGCTCGTCGATCATGACGGCGACGATGATGCGCGGATCGGACACCGGCGCGAAGCCGACGAAAGACGCCACGTATTTCTTCACGTACTTGCCGTTCTCGAGCTTGTAGGCGGTGCCGGTCTTGCCGCCGACGCGGTAGCCGGGTACCTGTGCCTGCGGCGCGGTGCCGTGCGGACCGGCTGCCATTTCGAGCATGCTGCGCATTTCGCGCGCGGTCTTTTCGGACAGCACGCGCTGCGCGATCGGCTGGTCGGTCGAGCGCTGTAGCGTCAGCGGAATCATTTCGCCGTCACGCGCAAAGATCATGTAAGCATGGGCGATCTGCAGCAGCGACAGTGAAATGCCGTGACCGTAGCTCATGGTCGCCTGCTCGATCGGACGCCACGACTTGTAGGGACGAACGCGGCCGGCCACCGCGCCGGGGAAGCCGATCTTCGGCTGCTGGCCGAAACCGACCGAGGTGAACAGGTCCCACATGTCCTGCGGCGGCATCTGCAGCGCGATCTTGGCGGTGCCGATGTTGGACGACTTCTCGATCACCTGCGATACCGACGCCAGTCCGATCGAGTGCGCGTCGCCGATGGTGGCGGTGCCGATCGTCATGCGGCCGGGCGCGGTATCGATCATGGTATTGGGCGTGACGATGCGCTTTTCCAGACCGAGCGCGACCGTGAAGGGCTTGAGCGTGGAGCCCGGCTCGAAGGTATCGGTCAGCACGCGGTTGCGCAGTTGCGCGCCCGTCAGTTTGCGGCGGTCGTTGGGATCGTAGGTCGGCAGGTTGGCCAGCGCCAGGATCTCGCCGGTCTTGGCGTCCAGGATCACGATGCCACCGGCCTTGGCCTTGTTGGCCTCGACCGCCGCCTTCAGGTTCGAGAAGGCGATGTACTGCAGCTTGCTGTCGATTGACAGCGCGAGGTCGGCGCCGTCATGCGGTTCGCGGATCGCCTCGATATCCTCGACCACGCGGCCCAGGCGGTCGCGGATCACGCGGCGGCTGCCCGGCGTGCCGGCCAGCGTCTGCTGATAGGCCAGCTCCATGCCTTCGAGGCCCTTGTCCTCGACGTTGGTGAAGCCGACGATGTGCGCCATCGCCTCGCCTTCCGGATAGAAGCGCTTGTATTCCTTGCGGGTGTTGATGCCGGCGATCTCGAGCTTTTGCACCATCTCGACGATGTCCATCTCGACCTGGCGCTTCAGATAGACGAAGGTACGGTCCGAATCGAGGCGGCGATAGAGGTCCTTCTCGCTCATGTCGAGCAGCTTGGCGAGCTGGCGCAGCTTGTCCTTGGGCGCTTCCATCACGTCTTCCGGAATCGCCCAGATCGCGCGCACCGGCAGCGAGGATGCCAGCACCTGACCGTTGCGGTCGGTGATCTTGCCGCGCGTGGCCGGCAGTTCCAGCGTGCGCGTATAGCGCGAAGCGCCCTGCTTCTGTAGGAAATCGGTGGACATGCCCTGCAGCCACAGCGCGCGGCCGGCCAGCGTGGCGAACGCGGCGAAGATCAGGAACAGCACCACGCGCGAGCGCCAGGCCGGCAGCTTGGCCGCCAGCACCGGGCTAGATACGTAAGGAACGCCTTTGCCCATGCGGCTCATGGCTGCCCCACCGACAGATATTGCGTGCTGGACGGCGCCACCGGCACCATGCGCAGATCGCGCCGCGCGTTGGCTTCGATGCGCGCATGCACGCCCAGCGTCGATTGATCGAGCTGCAGTTGCGACCATTCGATCTCGAGCTGGCGCGCCTTGGCCTGTTCGCGTTCGAGCGCGATGAACAGGCTGCGCGACTGGTAATGCGCATTGACCACCGACAGTGCGCACAGCACCAGCAGCGCGGTCAGGACGAAGGCGATGCGGCCGCTCACTGCAGCACTCCAGCCGGCGCCAGGCGCTCGGCGATGCGCATCACGGCGGAACGCGCGCGCGGATTGTCGCGGACTTCGTCGTCGGAAGGCCTGATGCGTCCGAGCAGTTTCATTTCGGGCTGCGGCAGGTCGGCGGCGCGGATCGGCAGGCGACGGTCGGGCTGGGCCACCCTGGCCTTGCCCGCCATGAACTGCTTGACGATACGATCTTCGAGCGAGTGAAAGCTGATCACCACCAGTCTCCCGTGCGGCGCCAGATGCCTGAACGCCGCTGCCAGCGCTACTTCGAGTTCTTCAAGCTCCTGATTGATGAAAATCCGGATAGCCTGAAAGGTGCGAGTTGCCGGGTCTTTGCCTTTCTCGCGAGTTTTGACGGCGTTTGCCACGATCTCGGCAAGCTGTCGTGTGCTTGAAATTGGCTCGACTGCCCGGCGAGCAACAATCGCCTTTGCAATCTGAAAAGCAAACCGTTCTTCCCCATAATCCCGTATCACTTTCTCGATTTTCTGTTCGGTTTCCGTTGCCAGCCATTCCGCTGCCGACATGCCGCGCGTGGTATCCATGCGCATGTCCAGCGGTCCATCCGCGCGAAAGCTGAAGCCCCGTGCAGCGTCGTCCACCTGCGGCGACGAAATGCCGAGATCCAGCAGCACCCCATCCAACTGCGCTATGCCGCGCGCCGACAAGGCCTCTGCCAGCGTCGCGAAACTGTCGTGCACGATCTCGAAACGCGCATCGTCGATCGATGCCGCATTCGCGATCGCATACGTATCCTTGTCGAACGCCAGCAGCCGGCCGCGCTCGCCCAGCCGCTGCAGGATCAACCGGCTGTGACCGCCACGCCCGAAGGTGCCGTCAACGAAGATGCCCTGCCTGCGATCGTCTTCCAGCGCCAACGCCTCGACCGCTTCATTCAACAGGACTGTCCGGTGCTGGTAAGGCGGCACCGCTTCTACATTCGTCACGGGCGTCAGAAGGAAAAATTGTTGAGTACATCGGGCACGCCGGCGGCGATCGCATCCGATTCGCTTTCAGCCAGCTTGGCCGCATCCCATATCTCGAAATGGCTGCCCATGCCCATTAGCATGATGTCGCGCGTCAGGCCCACCGCCGTGCGCAGCTCGGGCGCGATCAGGATGCGGCCTGCGGTATCGAATTCGACGTCGGAAGCATTGCCGAGGAAGATGCGCTGCCAGGCGCGAGCGGAAATCGGCCACTTGGCGATTTCCTCGCGGCGGCCTTCCCACACGGGACGCGGGAAGAGCAGCAGGCAGCCATCCGGATGCTTGGTCAGGGTGAGGCGTCCCTCGCATTGCAATTGCAATGCGTCGCGATGCCGCGCCGGAATCGTCATCCGGCCCTTGGCATCGAGATTGAGAGAAGAAGCGCCCTGGAACACCCTGAAATCCTTTGTTGTAGTCTGCACTGTCCTGGTGAAATCGTGTGCTGGCTGCGGCCCAAAAACCCACAAATAGACACTTTTTCACACTGTCGCCCACTTTAGAGGATGGCTCATGGCCGGTCAAGCGAATTTCAGGGGTAAAAACAAGATTTTTTTCAATGAAGTCAAGGACTTAGCGCATTACGTTCGCGCAACTTTAAGTAGAAATTACTTAAAGAATTAAGTACTTATCGCACATAGTGAAAGTGACGCATCAGCTAAACACATGTGTTTGGCTTACAAAAGTTTGGAGATGAAGGCTGGATGCGGGGCAGCGCCGGGAACGCGGCGTCGAAAGGAAGGGAAAGCGACAATTCTCGCGTTTCCGGGAGAGGAAACAGAGCGTCGAAGCGGCCGCGTTACAAATCACCGGTCGCAGCCGGCATGCAGATCAGGAGCGGTTCAGGAAAACTCAGCGCATATCCGGCGCCGCGCCGCACTCCGCGGAAGGATCGGTCACCGGCTTGCAATACTTGAATGCCTCTTCGCTGAGATGCGCATGTCCATGCTTCTGCGCGCCGTTGATGTAGGGCGCGAAACATTCCTGGCTTTCGCGATAGGCGCGCCACTTGGCTGTGCAGGCATCTTCCTGTGGCACTGTCAGTTCGCCTGCGCCCTGCGGCACGGCCGGTGCCGCATCGGCCTGCGCCTTGCGCGCCGCCGCGCGCTGCGCCTCGAGCTGCTGGCGTTCACGCTCGGCACGTTGCCGCGCCGCATTCCGGTCCTGCTCGGAGACATCGGCCGCACTCGTATCGACCCGCGTCGCCGCGCTGCGATAGCGTGCCGGCACCGTGTCCGATACATGGGTACGGCCATCCTCATCGACCCAGCGATAGATGTCCGCTGCAACTGCAGGAGAAGAATGCAGGCTGGCCGGTAGTACGCATGCCGCCAGCAGCAGGAAACGCAGGATGTACATGATCGACCTCCGTAGGCCAGGAATCATGTCGCCGTTATATCACGTCGCCGACATGCGGTCACACGGCCTTGCCGGCCACAGCATGCCGGCCGAACTTCTTCGGCCACACAAAGAAATGGCGCCCGCAAGCGCCAATAAAAATAGGTGAAGCAGACCGGTAGGCCGGATTCTGTTACGGCGGACCGGCAAGCCGGGCCGCTATGACAACCATTCCTCTAGGCCGTGAATTGCTCCACGGCTCAAGCTTTCTACCCGCACGCTCCGCGAGCAGCATCATCGCGTGCCTATTTGAAATTGCTCCAGGTGGAGGTTACCGCGTTTCACCCTTTGTAACGCAGGGAGCGGCTTTCGCCCTCCCCGGTCCCAAAGACTCGTCTCTGTGGCCCTGTTCCTCGCCTCACGGCGGACGGCCGTTAGCCGTCACCCTGCTCTATGGAGTCCGGACCTTCCTCCCGTCGTCACCGAAATGACGGCCAGCGGTTGTCTTGGACTGCTTCACCCGTCATTGTAATGCAGCCCGCTGCCATCGCGCGAATACAGTACAGCGCGTCGTGCGCCTGCCGCTGAGACTATGAGCGCGCCCAAAAACAGGGCACAATCCGGACGACGATCCTCGGACCATGCAGCATCCAGGAACAGATTGAGACGACCATGCGCGACATCTTTCCCCTGCATTTCGCCCTTGCGCCGCTACCGCCGGCGCGCCTGCTGTTCCCCCTGCTGCTGTTGCTTGCCGCGATGCTGGCAAGCCCCGCACGCGCGCAGACCAGCGCCGTGCCGGATACCATCGCGCAGCGCGTGGCCGCCTGCACGGTCTGCCACGGCAAGGAAGGTCGCGCCGCCAGCGACGGCTATTACCCGCGCATCGCCGGCAAGCCGGCCGCCTACCTGTACAACCAGCTCGTCAATTTTCGCGACGGCAAGCGCCACTATCCGATCATGACGGCGATGCTGGACAACCTGTCCGACGCCTACCTGCGCGAGATCGCGCAATACTTCGCCGACCAGCACCCGCCCTACCCGGCACCGCAACCGAGCCGCGCCAGCGCCGCCGAACTCGAACGCGGCCGCCAGCTCGTGCATGCGGGCGACGCTGCCAACGGCATTCCGGCCTGCATCGCGTGTCACGGCGCACGCATGACGGGCCTGGCACCGGCCGTGCCGGGCCTGATCGGCCTACCGCGCGACTATCTGCTGGGCCAGATCGGCGCCTGGAAGATCGGTGTGCGCAAGGCGGCCGAACCCGACTGCATGGCGCAGATCGTGCAGAAACTGAGTGCCGCCGACATCAGCGCTGTCGCATCGTGGCTGTCCGCGCAGACCGTGCCGGCCGACAGCCAGCCCGCGGTCCTGCCTGCCGGCGCCAGCCTGCCGCTGGAATGCGGTGGCCAGCATGCGCTGGAGGCACGACCATGAAGCGCCTGTTCATCGGCATTGGCGCCTTTGTTCTTGTGCTGGTCGCGGCTATCGCACTCTGGCTGACGCTTGCCAACCGCAACCCCGATCTCGACCAGCAGTCAGTGCCTGTCGCCGACCGCCAGCAGCAACTCGCACAGGGCGAATATCTGGCGCGCGTCGGCAACTGCATGAGCTGCCACACCGCGCGCGGCGGCGCGGCCTATGCGGGTGGACGCGCGATTCCCACACCCTTCGGGACCATCTATGCCTCCAACCTGACGCCCGATCCCGAAACCGGTCTCGGCAGCTGGAACAGCGACGACTTCTGGCGTGCCATGCACGATGGCCGTTCCAAGGACGGCAGCCTGCTCTACCCGGCCTTTCCCTATACGAACTACACCAGGGTCACGCGTGCCGATTCGGATGCGATCTTCGCCTGGCTGCAGACACTGCCGGCCGTCCGGCAGGAAAATCGCGCCCCCGAACTGCGCGCGCCCTACGACAACCGCGCGTTGCTGGCGGCATGGCGCGCCCTCTATTTCCGCCCCGGCCAGTACGTGGACGATCGCTCGCAAAGCGTGGAATGGAACCGTGGCGCCTACCTGGTGCAGGGCCTCGGTCATTGCAGCGCCTGTCATTCGACGCGTGACAGCCTCGGCGGCATCGGACCGAAGGCCGAGCTCGGCGGCGGCCTGATCCCGTCGCTGAACTGGTATGCGCCGGCGCTGGATGCCGACAGCCTAGTCGCATGGGAAGCGCAGCACGTGGCCGCCTTCCTGCGCGACGGCGTCACGCCACAGCGCGCGGTGACCGGACCGATGGCCGAAGTCGTCGCCAACAGCCTGCAGCACCTGACGCAAGAAGACGTGCAGGCGATGGCTGGCTATCTGAAGTCGCTGCCGGCGCGTGAGGGCATGCCGGCCTCCACGGACAATTTGCGGCCGGATGAAAAACAGGCGATCATCGCCAGCGGCGCGCGCCTGTATGAAAACCAGTGTGCAAGCTGCCACCAGGCATCCGGCAAGGGCGTGCCCGCCATGTATCCGGCGCTGGCCGGCAACCGTGCGGTCACCGCGGCGATTGCGGCCAATCCGATCCGGCTGGTATTGCATGGCGGCTTTGCACCGAGTACCGGCGGCAATCCGCGCCCCTATGGCATGCCGCCGTTCGGACAGGTGATGACGGATGCGGAAATCGCCGCCGTCGTGACCTACATCCGTAACGCCTGGGGCAACCAGGCCAGCGCCGTCAGCGCCCACGACGTCAACCAGTATCGCTCTCAGGAAGGGTTATGAACGCAAGCACGCACACCGCCGTCATCAGTCAGCACAAGAGCAAGATCCTCGCCCTGCTGCTCGCCATCTTCCTGGGCGGGACCGGCGCGCACCGCTTCTATCTGTATGGAAAACGCGATTTCCTCGCATGGAATTATCTGCTGGCGCTACTGCTGTTCATCGGCGCCGTGATCGTGGCGCAGGGACCGCATTCGTGGGCAATCAGCGTGCTCGCGCTGTTTCCGATCTCGATCTACATCGGCCTGGTCGAGGCGCTGGTGATCGGCCTGACACCGGACGAAAAATGGGATGCGCGCTTCAATCCGCATTCGGGCCAGTCCACGCGCTCGCGCTGGCCGGTGGCCGTGCTGCTGGTGCTGACCTTCGCCATCGGCATCACCGCCTTCCTCGTCAGCATCTCGCGCGCGATCGACCTGTTCCTGACGGGCGGCGCCTTCGGCTGAAGATCGAACCGCAGCCTCAGATCACGCCGAACAGTTTCAGCGCCAGCGGCAGCAGCAGCGCGGTCAGGATACCGCACACGCCCATCGCCAAGCCGGAGAAGGCGCCCATTTCCGCGCTGACCTGGAACGCGCGCGCCGTGCCCACGCCGTGCGCGGTGGCGCCGAGCGCGAAGCCGCAGGTGGCCTCGTCCTCTATCTTGAATGCCTTGAATACATAGTGCGCGACGCCGGCACCGAACACGCCGGTCAGCATTACCATCACTGCCGTCAGCGTCGGCAGGCCGCCGATCTTCTCGGTCACACCCATCGCGATCGGCATGGTCACGGATTTGGGCGCAAGCGACAGCATCGTCAACGGCGACGCACCAAGAGCCCAGGCAATGCTCATCGACGATGCGATTCCCGCCACGCCGCCAGCCAATGCTCCCGCCAGCAACGCAAACCAGTTGCGCCTGAGCTTGGCGAGCTGGTGATACAACGGAATCGCCAGGGCCACCGTGACCGGCCCCAGCAGGAAGTGCACGAACTGCGCACCGTTGAAATACACGGCATACGGCGTATCGGTGATCAACAGGACCAGCACCAGCAAGGCGACCGAGATCGCAACCGGATTGGCCAGTCCGCTGCGGCCGCTGCGCTCGTAGATGAAGAGCGCGATGCGATAGGCCAGCAGCGTCGCCGTCAGCCACAGCAGCGGCGAACCCGCCATATAGACCCACAGCGTATCCAGGTGCGGAATCATTACCGGCCCTCCCTGCGCATGCGCGACAGCCAGCGGATCACCAGCGCCGTCACCACGATGGAAACCAGCGTGCTGACCAGCACCGAGACCAGGATGGCGAACCACTCGTCGGCAATGCGATGGAAATGCACGCTGATGCCGACACCCGCCGGCACGAACAGCAGCGCCATGTGCGCCAGCAATTGCGATGCCGAAGGCGCCAGCCGGTCGGCCAGCCCCTTGCGGAGGATCAGGTAGCCCAGCAGGAGCAGCATACCGATCACCGGCCCGGGCACCGGCAGCCCGACAAGATAGACCAGACCTTCACCCAGGGTCTGGAAGATGAGAAGCGTCAGCAAGGTATCGAGCATGGTCTGGTCGAAGACGAAGTTGCGCTTGCGTGGCGCGGATGCCTATCGTAGCAGCACCTGCGGCAGCGTCACCGGCAGGCCGGGATGAATTTATTTCAGCCGCACTTTCAAGCGTAGCCGATCGAGACCGACGAATATGGAGCACGAAGGCGCGCAACTGCGGTACAGCGTTACGCACGATCTCCATGCGGCACTCTTTCGCTGCGACGGCCACCTCGCCGTCCTCGCCATCCTTTCCTCAGTCCCGTCAACCGGAAAAAACCGCCATGGAAGGCATGTCACTATTTTGCCTTTCATAAGAATAAGGACATGCATCCTTCCCATTTCCGACATCACTTCCGCATCGTCAGCCAAGCGAAAAATAGGCGTGGAAACACCCGAAAAGCCCGCGCAGAATCAGTCCGGACCAGCGATACAGGCATAGCCGGCAACCGGCAAGCCGCTGGCATCCGCACATACGGCATGGCCGATCAGGGACTTGTCCCATGCATCAGAAACAGCCATGCGTGCGTCCACCATTTCGTGAAAAAAGGACTTCAGACATGAGCATGCCACTGGAAGGAATCAAGATCATCGACTTTACGCACGTGCAGGCCGGCCCCGCGTGTACGCAGATGCTGGCGTGGTTCGGCGCCGACGTCATCAAGATCGAACGTCCGGGCGCGGGCGACGTCACGCGCTCGCAGCTGCGCGACATTCCGGGCGTGGATGCGCTCTACTTCACCATGTTGAACAGCAACAAGAAATCGCTGACGCTGGATACCAAGAAACCGGAAGGCAAGGAAGTGCTGGAAAAGCTGATCCGCGAATCCGACGTGCTGGTCGAGAATTTTGCGCCCGGCGCGCTGGATCGCATGGGCTTTTCGTGGGAACGCATCCAGGAACTGAATCCGCGCATGATCCTGGCATCGGTCAAGGGCTTCTCGGAGGGCCACCATTACGAAGACCTCAAGGTCTATGAGAACGTCGCGCAATGCGCAGGCGGCGCAGCCTCCACCACCGGCTTCTGGGACGGTCCGCCGACCGTCAGCGGCGCGGCGCTCGGCGACTCCAACACGGGCATGCACCTTGCCATCGGCATTTTGACCGCGCTGATGGGCCGCCAGAAAACCGGACGTGGCCAGAAGGTCTCTGCCTCGATGCAGGACGCCGTGCTCAACCTCACGCGCGTCAAGCTGCGCGACCAGCAACGCCTCGACAAGGTCGGCTTCCTCGAAGAGTATCCGCAGTACCCGAACGGCAAGTTCACCGACGTCGTGCCGCGCGGCGGCAATGCCGGCGGCGGCGGTCAGCCAGGCTGGGTGCTGAAGTGCAAGGGCTGGGAAACCGATCCCAATGCCTATATCTACTTCACCATCCAGAGCCATGCGTGGGGACAGATCTGCAAGGCGCTGGGCAAGGAAGAATGGATAGACGACCCGGCCTACAACACGCCCATCGCGCGACAGGACAAGATCTTCGACATCTTTGCCTTCATTGAGGACTTCATCAAGGACAAGACCAAGTTCGAGGCAGTCGATATCTTCCGCAAGTTCGACATCCCGTGCGCGCCGGTGCTGTCGATGAAGGAAATCGCCGAGGACGAGTCGCTGCGCAAGAGCGGCTCCATCGTCGAAGTCGAGCACAAGGAACGCGGCAAGTACCTGACCGTCGGCAGCCCGATCAAGTTCTCGGAACTCACGCCCGAGATCAAGGCATCGCCGCTGCTCGGCGAGCATACGGACGAAGTGCTGAAACGGCTCGGCTACAGCGACGAGCAGATCGCCGCCCTGCACGCACAACAGGCAGTCTGAGCACGTCCCGCACCAGCACCGCCCGGCGCCCACCTCGCCGGACGGTTTGCTATGATCGCCATTCCTTTTCGCACTTTTCACCAGCATGCGCAAGATCACCGTCGGACTCCTGGTATTCCCGCGCTTCCAGATGCTCGACATCGCCGCGCCGAGCGACGCCTTTGCCGAAGTCAAGGTGCTCGGTAAGGAGGTCGGCGAATACGAAATCCTGACCGTCGGCACCACGCGCGGCCCGATCCAGTCGTCGAGCGGACTCACCATTTCGCCCGACCGCACCATCTTCGATCCCTGTCCGCATTTCGATACGCTGATCGTGCCGGGTGGGCTTGGCGTGTTCGACATCCTCGAAGACACCACCCTGACCGACTGGCTCGCCGCGCAGGGCGAGAACTGTCGCCGCATCGGCGCCATCTGCAACGGCGTGTTCGCGCTCGGCGCCGCCGGCATGATCAATGGCCGCACCGTCACCACACACTGGATGGATGCGGCACGGCTCGCCGCCATGTTCCGCAAGGCCACGATCGAACCGGATCGGATTTACGTCAAGGATGGTGCGCTCTATACCACCGCCGGCGTGACGGCCGGCATCGACCTGTCGCTGGCGCTGATCGAGGAAGATTTCGGCAAGAAGATGGCGGTCGATGTGGCAAAGTACCTGATCGTCTATCTGCGCCGTGCCGGCGGCCAGTCGCAGTTCAGTCCGCTGCTCGACCTGCAGGTCGAAAGCGACACGCCGACCGCGGCCGTGCAGGGCTATATCCTCGGCAACCTGGAAAGCGAACTGACGCTGCCATCCATCGCCGGAAAAATGCAGATGAGCGCACGCCACCTGTCGCGCATCTTCAAGCAGGAATGCGGCATGACCGTGATGAACTTCGTCAACGACGCGCGCATCGATGCCGCACGCCATCAGCTCGAAGCGACCGACCTGCCGCTGACGGAAATTGCGCGCCGCTGCGGTTTCGGCAATGCCTCAACCTTCCGCCGCATATTCGGCAAGCGCCTGGGCATCAGTCCTGGCGATTACCGGCAGCGCTTTCATTCGGAAGACATGACCATCTGATCAATACCGTTCGTCACGCAACGCCGTCAGCGACCGCATGATGGCCCCTTGCGCGGAAGCCAGTTCGTTCAGGATAGTGAAGTGGTTATGTTCGGGCAAGGGCAACAGACTGCCGGGAAGAGCCTGCCGTAACGAGGCGAACGATGTGGATTGCCGCTGCAATTCATCCAGTTCGCCACAACCATATGCGAGCACGAGCGGTCGCGCACTTGGCGGCAGACGCAAGGGACTCAGCATCCGCTCTTCCTCGTCGCTCAAGCTCAGTTTTTCGTTCAGATAGCACAGGCGGATCGGCTCGAGATCGTAAATGCCGCTGATCGCCACACCACCCGCCACACCCGGTTCATCGAGACACATCGCGGTCAGATGGCCGCCGGCGGACCAGCCGGATATGAACATGTGAGACGCATCGCCACCCAGCGCCGGTGCATGCTCGCGCAACCAGGCCAGCCCCTCGCGCACTTCGCGCACAATACCTGTCAGGTTTTGTTCGGGCGCCAGCGTATAGCCGATCAGCGCCACATGGAAGCCGTGCGCCAACGGTCCTTCGGCGATGAAGCTGAAGGTTTCCTTGGCGCGCATCTGCCAGTAGCCGCCATGGATGAACACCAGCAGCGGCCCCGGACGGTCTGCTGCAAAGTAGTCGATACGGTTGCGCGGCGCGTTCCCGTAGCGCAGGTCCAGATGTGCCGGATGCCTTTCGCGCAGGGCGGCACTGCGCGCGTCGAAACCCTGGAGCAGCAGCGCGCTGTCGCGTACCGCCAGCGTATTGTTGTAGGCGGCATCCAGCACGGCTTTGTCCATGCCGCGATAGATCGCCTCCTGCCGCTCCTGCATCATGCGATTCCCTTCATGCCGCAACCCGGCTCGAAACGTGACTGGTCAGATACTGCGTCATGTCGCGGCGCACTTCGTTGAATTCGATGGCCGTGATGTCGCGCGGACGCGGCAGTTCGAGGCGGATATCCTTCTCGATGCGTCCCGGCCCCGCCGTCATCACCACCACGCGATCCGACAGCATCACGGCCTCCTCCACCGCATGTGTGACGAACACCACGGTGACCTTGGTACGCGCCCATATTTCCAGCAGATCCTGCTGCAGTTTCTCACGGGTCAGGGCGTCCAGTGCACCGAACGGCTCGTCCATCAGCAACACCTCGCAATCGTTGGCCAGCACGCGCGCGATCGCCACGCGCTGCTTCATGCCACCCGAGAGTTGGCCGGGATAGTAATCGGCAAATTTGCCGAGCCCAACCATGTCGGTGTAATGCATGGCGATCTCGTCGAGCTTCGCCTTCGGCAGATTACGCTGACGCTGACCGAAGCCGATGTTCTCCTTCACCGTCAGCCACGGGAACAGACCGTAATCCTGGAACACCATGCCGCGTTCCGGACTCGGGCCGTCGATCGGCATGCCGTACATGCTGGCGGTGCCCGACGAAACCGTCTCGAATCCCGCCATGATGCGCAACAGCGTCGATTTTCCGCATCCCGACGCACCGATCAGGCAGACGAACTCGCCCTTGTTGATGGTGAGATTGACGTCGCGCAGTGCGTGCACGGTGTTGCCGCCAATCGAGAAGACCTTGCTGACACCCTTGATGTCGATCGCCGGTAGGGGCCGGCGCTCCGCATAGATTTCAGACATGATGCTGCGGGCTCCATTTGAGAAGACGGTTGTTCAACATGACCAGCAGGCGGTCGGTCGTATAGCCGGTGATGCCGATGACGATCATGCCTGCAATGACCAGATCGGTACGCGACAACATGCGGCCATCCATGATCACAGCACCCAGGCCTTCCGGCACGCCGGTCATCTCGCCCACCACGATCAGGATCCAGGCAAAACCGTGACCGAGCCGCAAGCCGTTGAGGATCGACGGCGTGGCGGCCGGCAGCACCACCTGGCGGAACATCGCCGAACCCGTGCAACCCAGCATCTGCGCCGCCTCGAACAAGCGGTTGTCCACCGACTTCACGCCAAAGATGGTATTGAAGACGATCGGATAGAAAGCCCCCAGGAAGACCAGGAAGATGGCCGCATTCGGGCCGATGCCGAAGAAGATCATCGACAGCGGCAACCAGGCCGTGACCGGCACCGGACGCAGCAGTTGCAGGGTCGGGTCCAGCAGTTCGCGAATCACGCGGATGCGGCCGATCAGCAAGCCCAGCGGAATGCCGACCAGTGCCGCAGCAAGAAAGCCGCCATAGACCCGCGTCACTGACTTCCACAGATGCAGCGACAGGGTTTCGCTGAAGGCATCGTCATACACGCCGCCAAAGGCGAAATCCCACAGCATCAAACCGACTTCGCGCGGCGACGGAATCAGCAACGTGCCTGTCATCCTGACCGCAATATCCCATGCCACCAGTAACAGCAATGGCATGACCAGAGGGGTGACGAATCGCGCCGGCCGCCACGCATGGCCGGCCCGCCCCGTTCGCATCGTCAATGCAGCTTGTCCCACGACAGCTCCTTCCCGAAAATGATTACTGAATCTGCTTCACGAAACCCGTTTCGATGAAGGCGTTGTAGTCGGGCAGCCGGCGAATCTGCTTCTTGTCCAGCATCTGCGAGCCGTAGTATTTGGCACGCTTGGTCCAGTCGTCATCGACTTTCCAGGTCAGCTCCACGTTGGGTGCTGCCAGCTCCGCAGTCTTTGCCGGCAAACCCAGCTTCTGCACCGACATATCGACAAATGCCGAACGATTGGCCATCACGTAATCGGTCGCCTGCTGATGAATCTTCAGGAATACCTTGATCAGTTCGGGCTTGTTCTTGACCGTATCGGCATGGGTCGTCATCACCATGTTGACGCTGCCGGTCGGCGTCGAATACGGATACTCAACGATCTTGCCGATTCCCTTGCCGACGCTGATCGATGGACCAGGTTCCGCCCCCACGTAGGCATCCACATCGCCGCGCTCCAGTGCCGACGCCATCTCGCTGAACGACACGCGCACCGGCTTGATGTCCTTGACGGTCATGCCCTCCTGCTTGAGACGGTCGAGGATCACGACTTCCTGCGTCGAGCCCGGCAGGATGCCGACGCGTTGGCCTTTCAGATCCTTGATCGAGGAAATCTTGCCATCGGCGCGCGCAACCACTGCCATGCCGCGATTGCACTGCGCCGCCACAACCACTACCGGCTCGCCCGCGGCGGCACCCAGCGTGGCTGCCGCCAGACCGTAGGTGCCGAAATCGACGGACTTGGTCACCACGGCATTCTTGCCGTCAGTCGGCGTCTCGAAGGGAATCACCTCGATCTTGTAGCCGGGCGGCGTGAACTTGTCGTAGAAATACGGTGTGATGCCATGCATCAGCTTCAGAGTACCGACACGGATGACCTGATCCGCTGCCAGTACCGAACCTGATCCGGCCGCCGCGAGCGAAGCGGCAATGAGGGTGGCGATGAAATGTCTGCGAGTCTGCATGGCTGTTCCTTTGGAAGTCGGTGAATGGCGGCCGCAAGCACGCAAGAAGGATGCTCAAAACTGGAATACCTTCTTGTGTACAAGCACGACTACCATTCAGCAAGGTCTGTGCCATGTCAGCAAAGCGCGTGAGCCGCGTTTAAAAGGCATGAATGGAAAGGAAGATCGCTGGTTCACGGATTGCGGCATTCGCATGGTGCGCCTTGCACCACGGCAGTGCACTACGCATGCCGCCATGAAAAAAGCCGCAGGCCTGCTGGCACTGCGGCTTATCTTTCCATGCAAGCGATGCTAAATGATCAAAGGGACGCGCATCTAGGATGTGTGGCAGGGCGGTTTATCGACAAGCATCTGAGAATTATCGGCATCGGCATTGCCCAAGTCTTGGCAAGCCAGTTGCCAGATACTGGCATTGTCCGGGCCGCCATATTGAGTGAAAAGTTCAGCAAAGTGCCGTCGCTCGCCGCCGCGCAACTTGACCAGCGGTGCAGGTACGGGCTCACTATTGACAAGACACAGCCGCGCATACAACCAATACCATTTCCAGCCAAGCGCCTTCTGATAGAAATAGGCAGTGTCTTCCGCCTTGAACAAGGCAAGGCGGTAGCCGTTGGAACGGCGCAGTACCTGTTGCGCGGCGACGTGAATCAGCAGATAGGCCGGATCGGCAATCCCCTGCAACACGGTCGTGCCATCTTCACGGCTGCGCAACGCATCCAGATAGGATTCGGTACCGACCTCGATCAAGGCACGATGAAACTCCCGCTGCCAGGCGATCATGAACGGCGAATTCGCCGGCGCACCGAATGCCCAGCTTTCCACGACCGGGAAACGCACGTCATGCGTATAGCCTTCCAGATAGAAGCCGACAGCTTCAGCTCCCTGCACGCACCGCTGCGATTCCAGCCAGCCCAGCGAGCACGTCAGCAGAATCGAAGCATCCAGCCAGTAACCGCCATAACGACTGACAAGATAGAGACGTATCCAGTCCGAGCGCTTGGTCGGATGCAGCTCGCCAAACACCGCCGGAATATCTTCCTGCGGAATATGAACGCCCATGTTCTGACTGTTGAGAACATGGATTTCGAAACCCGGATTGTGCGCTCGCCAGTTCGCAATGCATTGATCCACCAATGCATCCGGCCTCTCCGAATCCCAATACGTCCAGATGTGCTCGGGAATCGGCTGGAGCGCACATACTTGTGACCGGGCGTCCACTTCTTCGCCAAGAAATGCCACCGGAGCCGGATGACCGGGATACTGCGCTAGATGGCGCGGCTGCAGGTAGCTCAACAGGCGAGAGGCACCCCGAAGAAGAGAGATGAACAATGAGGAGAACATGGATATGTAAGGAGAATCAGGAACGGTGGCCGACGCTCAAGCGCAAGAGAGTGTATACGCGCGGCTCGACAAAGACGACAGCTTGGCAAATATTTCCAGAAATACGACAGGTTGCCCATATGACCATCTTTTCAACGAGGGCCTATAACATACCGTTCGGACGACCGGCTTCCCCAAGCGATTCTCAAATAAAAACCGCAGCCTTTTGAGGCTGCGGTTTTTATTGAAGCTGATAGATATTACATACGCTCAAAAATCCCCGCCGCGCCCATCCCCGTTCCCACGCACATCGTCACCATGCCGTACTTGAGCTTGTTGCGGCGCAGGGCATGAACGACGGTAGCGGAGCGGATGGCGCCGGTGGCGCCGAGCGGGTGGCCGAGGGCGATGGCGCCGCCCATGGGGTTGACCTTGGCGGGATCGAGGCCGAGGTCGTGGATCACGGCCAGCGCCTGGGCGGCGAAGGCTTCGTTGAGTTCGATCCAGTCCATCTGGTCCTGCTTGAGGCCGGCCGCGCGCAGGGCGGCAGGAATCGCCTCCTTGGGGCCAATGCCCATGATCTCGGGCGGCACACCGCGCACCGAGAACGAGACGAAGCGCGCCAGCGGCGTCAGGTTGAACTGCCTGAGGATCTTTTCGCTGACGACGATCAGTGCGCCGGCACCGTCCGAGGTCTGCGAACTGTTGCCGGCGGTGACCGAGCCCTTGGGCGAGAACACCGGCTTGAGTTTTGCCAGGGCTTCCAGGCTGGTGTCGGCGCGCGCGCCTTCGTCCATGTTGACGATGCGGGTGGCGATGTCGATCTCGCCGTTAGCAAGGTTGGGCGTGCGCGTGACGATCTCGACCTCGGTCATCTCGTCGTTGAACTGGCCGGCCTGCTGCGCAGCCAGTGCCTTCAGGTGCGAATTCAGCGCGAATTCATCCTGCGCCTCGCGCGAGACCTTCCACTGCGCGGCGACCTTCTCGGCGGTCAGGCCCATGCCATAGGCCATGCCGACGTTCTCGTCCTTGAAGATGCCCATGTTCATCGATGGATGGTGACCCATCATCGGCACCATGGACATCGATTCGGCACCGGCGGCGATGATGACGTCGGCCTCGCCGACGCGAATGCGATCGGCCGCCATCGCCAGCGCCGTCAGGCCCGACGCGCAATAGCGGTTGACCGTGACGCCGCCGACCGTCTGCGGCAGACCCGCGAGCAGCACACTCATGCGCGCCATGTTCAGACCCTGCTCGGCTTCCGGGAACGAGCAGCCGACGATGGCGTCTTCGATCACATCCGGATCGAGCGACGGCACCTGCGCCAGCGCCGACTGCAGCACGCGCACCAGCAGGTCGTCGGGACGCGTGTTACGGAACATGCCGCGCGGTGCCTTGCCGATCGGCGTGCGGGTGGCGGCGACGATGTAGGCATCCTGAAGTTGTTTGCTCATCTTGTGCTCCAAGGAGAATGGATTCTTTAATCAGCTTCGGAAGGGGAGAAAACGTAGCGAGCGAATCAAGGCCGGCGCGAGAAGCGCAGCCGTACCGATGTACGGCGAGCATCGCAGTGTCGGGATTGGTTCGCGCAGTAGCTTTATCGCCCCTTCAATTCCGCACGGGCTTGCCGGTCTGCATCATGCCCATGATGCGCTCCTGCGTCTTCGGATGATCGAGCAGTTCCATGAATGCCTTGCGTTCGTGGTCGAGCAGCCATTGCTCGTCGACCAGGCTGCCGGCATCCAGATCGCCGCCGCTGACGATCTCGGCGATCATCAGGCCGAGCTTGTAATCGTGCGACGAGATGAAGCCGCCATCGCGCATGTTGATCAGCTGTGCGCCGATGGTGGCGATGCCGTAACGGCCGATCACCGGCACCAGTGTCCTGCGTGGCGGACGATAGCCTGCTTCGTGCAGGGCAAGCACCTGGCTCTTCGCCACGTGCAGTAGTTCATAGGGATTGAAGACGATGACATCGTCGTTCTTCAGGTAGCCCATGCTCTGTGCTTCCAGCGCCGAACGCGAGACGGCAGCGGTGGCGGCATGCATGTAGCTGTGCTTGAGGAATTGCAGGATGTCGTTTCCTCTGGCCGCATCCGCAGCGCGCACGGCGATCTCCTTCAGGCCGCCGCCCGCGGGGATCAGGCCCACGCCGACTTCCACCAGACCGATGTACGATTCGAGCGCGGCGACACGGCGCGTTGCATGCAGCAATAACTCGCAGCCGCCGCCGAGCGCCAGGCCGGCCACCGCGGCCACTACCGGCACGTTGGCGTATTTGAGTGCCTGATGCGCCTGCTGCAACTTGACGACTTCCGGCTCGATCGCCTTGGTGCCGCCCGACATGAACAGCGGCAGCATGGATTGCAGATCGGCACCGGCCGAAAAGGCTCCGCCTTCCGCCGCATCGGCATGCCAGATCACGAGCCCCTTGTAATTGGCCTCGGCTTCCGCGATCGCCTTGTGAATGCCGGCGGTCACACCCGGTCCGATCACGTGCATCTTGGTCTTGAAGGACAGCACCAGCACGTCGTCGTCCTGATGCCACAAGCGCACCGATTCGTCCTCGAACACGGTATTGCCTGCAGCACCGCCTCCGACACCGTGGTCGCCAAACACGCCAGCGCGGAATGCCTGCCGCGCATACACCGGCAACGCCGAGCGCGGCACCACCTTGCGCTGCGAAGGCGACCATGAGCCGTCTTCCACATGCACGCCGCGCCGTCCGTCGAACACCCAGGCCGGCAGCGGCGCGCGGCTCAATGCCTTGCCGGCATCGATGTCTTCCTTGACCCATTGCGCGATCTGCGCCCAGCCCGCCGCCTGCCAGATCTCGAACGGGCCGAGATTCCAGCCGTAACCCCAACGCATGGCGAAATCGATATCGCGCGCATTGTCGGCGATGTCCTCGAGGTGCACGGCGATGTAGTGGAACATGTCGCGGAAGATCGCCCACAGGAACTGCGCCTGCGGATTGCTCGAATCGTGCAGCGCCTTCATGCGCTTGGCCGCGTCCTTCTCCTTGAGGATGCGGCCGATCAGGTCGTCGGCCTTGGCACCGCTCGGCACATAATCAATCGTGGCAGGTTCCGCTTTTGCGTCGATACGCAAAATGTCCTTGCCGACCTTCTTGTAGAAGCCGGCCCCGCTCTTCTGCCCCAGCGCACCGCCTTCGATCAGTTTGCCGACCAGTTCCGGCGTGCGATAGACGGCGTAGAAGGGATCGTCCTGCAGGTTGTCCTGCATGGTGCGGATCACATGCGACATCGTATCGAGCCCGACCACGTCGGCGGTGCGGAAGGTGCCGGACTTGGCGCGGCCGAGTTTGCTGCCGGTCAGATCGTCAACCACATCGACCGTCAGGCCGAACTTCTCGGCCTCGATGATGGTGGCCAGCATGCCGAAGATGCCAACGCGGTTGGCGATGAAGTTGGGCGTATCGAAGGCACGCACCACGCCCTTGCCGAGCGTGGTGGTCAGAAAGGCTTCGAGCTGGTCGAGTATCTCCGGCCGCGTGTCGGCGGTCGGGATCAGTTCGAGCAGATGCATGTAGCGCGGCGGATTGAAGAAATGCACGCCGCAGAAGCGCTGCTTGAGCGCCTCATCGAATCCTTCGGCCAGCGCGGTGATCGACAGGCCCGAGGTATTGGTGGCGAAGATCGCATGTTCGGCGATGTGCGGCGCCACCTTCTTGTACAGATCGTGCTTCCATTCCATGCGCTCTGCGATCGCCTCGATGATGAGGTCGCATTCGCCAAGGCACGCCAGGTCGTCCTCGTAATTGCCGATCTCGATCTGCGCCGCAAGCTCGGGCGTGCCCAGTGCTGCGGGACTGAGCTTCTTCAGGTTGTCGATCGCGCGCAGGACGATGCCGTTCTTCGGCCCTTCCTTCGCCGGCAGATCGAACAGGATGACCGGCACTTTGGCGTTGACGCAATGCGCGGCGATCTGCGCGCCCATCACGCCGGCGCCAAGGACCGCGACTTTCTTGATGATGAAGTTGCTCATGCAAGGCCTTTCAGAACAGAAGGCAGCGCATGCGATGCTGCATGCACCTGCCCGATATCGACGATCAAAGCAACGGATGTGTGGCTAGAACAGCTCGGCATCCAGCGCCATCAGGCTGTCCGAACCGGCGCGTGCCTGGCGGATCAGCATGGCGGTTTCCGGCAGCAGGCGCGCGAAGTAGAAACGTGCCGTCGCCAGCTTGGCGGTATAGAAACGCTCGTCCTCGGCACGCTTGTCGAGCGCGATCTTGGCCATGCGCGTGAACAGATAGGCATAGATCAGGTGGCCGACCACGCGCAGATACGGCACCGCCGCCGCACCGACCTCATCCGGATTGCGCATCGCCTTCATGCCGATCTCGACCGTCAGCTTCTCGACCTTGGCGGCCAGATCGGCCAGCGGCGTGATGAACTCGGACAGCGATTCATCGAGGCCGTTTTCCTCGACGTAGCTGCGGATCTTCTCGCCCAGCTTGCGCAGCTTGACGCCGTTGTCCTGCAGGATCTTGCGGCCCAGCAGGTCGAGCGACTGGATGGTGTTGGTGCCTTCGTAGATCATGTTGATGCGCGAGTCGCGCACGTACTGCTCCATGCCCCATTCGGCGATGAAGCCGTGGCCGCCATAGACCTGCATCGCTTCCGAGGTCGAAATCCAGCCGTTGTCGGTCAGGAAGGCCTTGATGATGGGCGTCAGCAGCGCCACCTCGTCGGCCGCTTCCTGCCGCACCTTCTCGTCGGGATGGTTCAACTCGCGATCGATCTGCAAGGCGACGTAGGCGCTGAACGCGCGGCCGCCCTCGGCATAGGCGCGCGCGGTCAGCAGCATGCGCCGCACGTCCGGGTGCACGATGATCGGGTCGGCCGGCTTGTCGGTCGCCTTGGGGCCGCTCAGGCTGCGCATCTGCAGGCGGTCCTTGGCGTAGATCAGCGCGTTCTGGTAGGCCACTTCGGTCAGGCCCAGCGACTGCACGCCGACGCCGAGGCGCGCGGCGTTCATCATCACGAACATCGCATTCAAACCCTTGTTGGGTTCGCCGATCAGCCAGCCCCGGGCGCCGTCGATGTTCATCTGGCAGGTGGCATTGCCGTGGATGCCCATCTTCTCTTCCAGCGCGCCGCAAAAGATCGGATTGCGCTCACCCGGCGTGCCGTCTTCCTTGGGCAGGAACTTGGGCACCAGAAACAGCGAGATGCCGTGGGTGCCGGCCGGCGCATCGGGCAATCGCGCCAGCACCAGGTGCACGATGTTGTGCGACATGTTGTGCTCGCCGGCCGAGATGAAAATCTTGTTGCCGGTGATCTTGTAGGAGCCGTCGCCCTGCGGTTCGGCCCTGGTGCGCAGCAGTCCCAGATCGGTGCCCGAATGCGCCTCGGTCAGGCACATGGTGCCGGTCCACTCGCCGGACACCAGCTTGGGCAGATACAGCGATTTTTGTTCGTCGGTGCCGTGCTTGAGCAGGCATTCGTAGGCGCCGTGCGACAGGCCCGGATACATGGTCCATGCCTGATTGGCGGAATTGAGCATTTCGAGGAAAACCGTCTGCACCACGGTCGGCAGGCCCTGGCCGCCGTACTCGGGATCGGCTGCCAATGCCGGCCAGCCTGCCGCAACGTATTGCTCGTAGGCTTCCTTGAAGCCGGTCGGTGGCGTTACCTCGTGCGTGGCCGTATCGAGCGTACAGCCTTCGCGGTCGCCCACATGGTTGAGCGGAAAAAGGATTTCCGACGTGAATCTTGCGCCTTCCTCCAGCACCTGGTTGATGATGTCGGCATCGATGTCGGCATATTTCGGCAGTTGCTTCAACTCATCCGACACGTTCAGCAGTTCGTGCAGCACGAATTGCATGTCGCGCAACGGCGCAATGTATTGACCCATGAAACGTCTCCTCCTGCGGTTGTCTTTATCAGAATACTACCGCATGATGCCGCGCCGATGATGTCCTGCGCGTGACATCATCCTGCCGATGCGAGTCTCAGCGCGTGCCGTCGAGACGGCGCCGGTCGCGCTTGGTCGGTCGCCCCTTGATTTCCTGCGCCGGCTCGCGAAACAGGCGGCGCCGGTCGGCTTCCTGCTGGCGTTTCTGCACGCTGGCGGCAGTCTCTGCGTACAGCTTCTGCGCGATCTCCGCCGAACCGCGCTTGTCGGCCAGCGCGCGCACCTCGACTTCCCATTCGGTCGAACCATTGTCGATCTGCAGCAGGTCGCCCGGCTTGACGCTGCGCGCCGGCTTCATGCGTTCGCCGTCGATGCGCACGCGGCCGGCATCAACCGCATCGGTCGCCTGCGAGCGCGTCTTGAAGAAGCGCGCCGCCCACAGCCACTTGTCGATGCGTACCGAATCGTCGGCCATGGTCAATCCACCTTCGCCGGCACGAACATGCGCGCAAAGCTGGTCACGCTGGCGGCTGCCGCAAAAGCAACGCCCAGACTCAGCGCCAGCGTTTCGCCATGCCGTGCCGAAATCGTGAAGCAGAATGCGACCAGCGCCGCGCCCGACGCCTGGCCGATCAGGCGCGAAGTCGCGACGACGCCGCTGGCACCGCCGCCGCGCGAGGGCGGCGCGCTGCTCAGGATGGCACGCAGATTGGGCGCCTGGAAGAAACCGAAGCCGATGCCGCAGACCGCCATGCGCCAGCAGATATCGAAGGTGCTGGCATGCGCAGGCATGAAGATCATCAGCATCAGCCCGCTCGCCAGCACGGCAGTGCCGACGCCGCCGAGGATACCGACCGGATAGCGGTCGCTCAGGCGTCCGGCGATCGGCGCCATCACGCCGACCAGCACTGCCCATGGTGTGAGCAGAAAACCGGTCTCGACCGCCGAACGGCCGAGCACTGCTTCGAAGTAGAACGGCAATGAAACGAAGGCCAGTCCCTGCGCCGCGAAGGTGAAGACCGCCGTCAATGCCGACAGCGAAAACTGCGGCAGCCGGAACAGATCGACCGGCAGCATGGGCGCGTGGTGCCCGGCCTGCCGGCGCAGCAGCAGCACGAAGAAGATCAGCGCGCCGCAGGCTTCGAGCAGCACGGTGCGCACGCTGCTCAGGTGCGCGCCCTCGCCGATCGTCAGAATCAGCAGGCCGAAGGCGCAGAAACTGTAGAACGCGGTCAGCGCGTCGAGTTTGTGACCGGCCCTGGCCGTTTGCGGCAGCGCCTTGCAGGCCAGGTAGATCGCCAGCGCGCCGAACGGCAGGTTGATCGCAAACAGCCACGGCCACGACCACAGCGTCAGGATGGTGGAAGCCAGCGTCGGGCCGACGGCAAAGGACACCGCTACCACCAGTGCATTGGTGCCAAGTCCGCGCCCCAGCATGTGGCGCGGATAGATCTCGCGCAGCAGCGCGGTGTTGATGCCCATCACGGCCGCCGCGCCCACGCCCTGGAAGAAGCGCGCGATCACCAGCGACGGCAGCGACCACGCCATCGCGCAGGCGGCCGATGCCACCGTGAACAGGATCAGGCCGAAGATGAAGATGCGGCGGTAGCTGACGATCTCCGCCAGCGCGGCAAAGGGCAGCAGGGTCGCCACCATCGCCAGCTGATAGATATTGACGATCCAGACCGAATCGGCCGGCGTCGCCATCAGCTGCGCGGCCATCGCGGGCAAGGCGGTATTGGCGATGGCGGTGTCCAGCGACGACATCGATACGCCCATCGCGACCGCCAGTACCGCGCGGTTGCGTGCCGCAGGCGGCAGGCCGCCATCGGTCACCACTTCGTTCGGATTCGCGTCGGCCCTCTGCCCGCCCATGTCTGCTCGCTGGTTGCCTCAAAAACACAGGTGGCGGTCCGTTCCCCGGTACCACCACCCGTACTTTCCATAGTGTAAATCGATTTGCCTCTCGGCGTAGGCGGGCGCTACTCGACCGACTTGCCCCAGGTGATCAGACGCAGCACGCTGGCATAGACCAGGTAGGCGATGCGATGGAAAGCCTTGCGATGCCACGGTATGCCTTCGAAGTCGGCCAGCGTCACTTCCTGCCCCTCCGCAATGCCCTTCTCGATATGCGCGCGCAACGTCCGCGCGAAGTCGGCATCGATCACCACCACGTTGGCTTCCTGGTTGACGAAGAGGCTGAAGCCGTCATAGTTGCTGGAACCGACGGTTGACCAGCGATCGTCGATCACGGCCACCTTGCCGTGCAGCTGGGTCTTGCGGTATTCGACGATCCTCACGCCGGCCTTCAGCAGGCGCGGAAAGTAGGAGCGTGCGATCACGTCCTGGAAGCGATATTGCCCGACGCCGAGCAGCAAGGTGACGTCGATGCCGCGTCGGGCGGCGATGGTCAACGCGCGGCGCATCTTGCGGCCGGGCGCGAAATACGGATTGGCGAGCAGCGCCGAATACCGCGCGCCACCCAGCGCCTGCAGATAGGCTTTCTGGATCGTGCGCCGGTTGCGCAGGTTGTCGCGCACCACCAGTCCCGCCACCACCGGTTCGTGCGCTTCCTCGATACGCGCGCGCCGCCGCTCCTGAAAAGTGGCCCAGCGCGTGCGCCAGCTGATGCTGCCGAGGCGCGCCCAGTGCACCGCCATTTCCCAATGAATGGTCGCCACCAGCGGCCCCGTGATGCGCACGCCGAAATCCCAGCGTGGCGCCGGCAGCGCGATGCTGGCGTCGTCATCGTCGTGCAGATCATCGACGACGTTGAGCCCGCCGAGGAAGGCGACCTGCCTGTCAACCACGCACAGCTTGCGATGCATGCGCGCAATGCCGCGCACGAACCAGGGATTGAAGCTGCGATGCGTCACGCCCAGCGTGTCGAAATCGCGCTGCAGCGCCTGCGCCTGCGCATTGCCGGTACCGACCCAGTCGGTAAGCACATTGACAATGACGCCGCGTGCGGCGGCACGCCCGAGCGCGGCCTTGATCGATTCGGCGGTCTCGTCGGCGGCGAAGATATAGGTTTCGAAATAAATTTCGATCTGCGCTGCATCGAAGGCCTCGATCAGCGCCGGGAAATACTCGGCGCCGCAATGCAGCAGGCGGATGTCGTTGTGTCCTGTGAAGCTGACCGAGCGCATGGATGGAGAACCGGCAAACGACTATCGGAAAGATCGCGCGCCATGCGCCGGGAAGCGCATGGCCATACGACCGCGAAGCATCATTTCAACGCCAGCGAGGCGATGATGGGCGCGTGATCGGACAGCTTGGCCCAGATCCTGCCGTGCAGGACTTCGGCCGATTCTACCTTGAAGCCGCGCACATAGATGCGGTCCAGTTGCAGGAACGGCATGGCGGCCGGAAAGGTGCGTGCCGGCTGAATCCGGGTACCGCGTCCGCTCAGCTGCCGCAGGTAGGTACCGAAGCCGCGCCGCGAAATGTTCTCGTCGAATACCTCGCTGACGCCGAGGCGTTCGCGCAACTCATCGCTCAACTGGTTGCTCCAGTCGTTGAAGTCGCCGGCGATGATAATGGGCGCGCCTGACGGTGCGGTCGAATTGACGGCATCGATCAGCGCCTCGTTCTGGCGCTTGCGGCTGCCGGCAAACAGTCCCAGATGGATCACGTAGCAATGCACCTCTGCTTCCGGCGCCTGCACCACGCAGTGCAGGATGCCGCGCGATTCGTACTTGTGATCGGAGATGTTGCGGTTGTTGGACGACAGGATCGGAAAGCAGCTCAGCAGCGCATTGCCATGGTGGCCGTGGTCATAGACGGCGTTCATGCCGTAGGCACACTGGTGCGAGTCGCCGGCCAGGAAATCCTGCTGCGGCAGCTCCGGCCAGTCGGTTGCGTGCTTGAGTGCATGCAGGTCGTGCCGTCCCTGCACTTCCTGCAGGAACAGGACGTCCGATTGCATTGCGTTGATGGCCTGCTTGAGGGCGTGAATGCGGGGCCGCGCTCCGAAAGAGGACACGCCCTTATGGATGTTGTACGTCGTGATACGAAGTTTCATACACGTTGCATGAGCCGTTGTTTTTCCATGTAGTGCCACTCGCGCATTATTCAAGATGCACATTCAGCATTGTCCGCAGGGGGACGCCGCGCTTCCGTTCGCTGCCTCACATCAGGGGCGCTGTTTCACCGGCTGATACGCGTCGGCAATTGCAGGATCGCTTCCGCGTTGGAGGCCGAGAAACAGCGATCGGCCGCCTCGCGCCACGGCAGCCAGGCCGATTGCAGATGCTCGCGCGGCGCCAGTTGCACCACAATGTCGCGCGGCACCTGCAGGCCGAATACATGCTCGGTGTTGCGCGTCACGCCCGGTGCGTAGCGATGCCGCCACACCGGATAGATTTCATAGACGTTGGAAAGTTGCCAGTCGCGCAAGGCAGATGGCGGGACCGTCGCCTGCCCTTGCGTTTGCGCCGCGCCGATCCGGATGCCCGTCTCTTCCTCCACCTCGCGCACCGCGGTCGCGCTCAGCGACTCTTCCGGCGTATCGCGCGACCCGGTCACGGACTGCCAGAATCCCGGGCGGTCGGCGCGCTCCAGCAGCAGCACCTCGAGTTGCGCGGTGTGGATGACGACGAGTACCGATTCCGGAATCTTGTAGGTCTTCTGTGTTTCGTCGGACATGGTGAATGGACAGGCTGCAACGTACAAAAAACAAAAGGCGCGGAATTCCGCGCCTTTCGATTATGCCGCAAAAACCTCGACGGGCAGTTACGCCTTGACCGCCGGCTCGACGTTGCGCAGGCGGATGTGCAGTTCGCGCAGCTGCTTCTCGTCGACCTCGGACGGCGCCTGCGTCAGCAGGCATTGCGCGCGCTGGGTTTTCGGGAAGGCGATCACGTCGCGGATCGATTCGGCGCCGGCCATCATGGTCACCAGGCGGTCGAGGCCGAAGGCCAGGCCGCCATGCGGCGGCGCTCCGTACTGCAGCGCGTCGAGCAGGAAGCCGAACTTGAGCTGCGCTTCCTCGGCACCGATCTTGAGCGCGTTGAACACCTTGCTCTGCACGTCCGCACGATGGATACGCACCGAGCCGCCGCCGAGCTCCCAGCCGTTGAGCACCATGTCGTAGGCTTTCGCCAGGCACTTGCCCGGATTGCCTTCCATCAGGTCTTCGTGGCCGTCCTTCGGCGCGGTGAACGGATGGTGAACTGCGGTCCAGCGCTGGTTGTCTTCGTCGAATTCGAACATCGGGAAGTCAACCACCCACAGCGGACGCCAGTCATCGTCGAACAGGCCACCCTTGCGGCCGAATTCGCTGTGACCGATCTTCACGCGCAGCGCGCCGATGGCGTCGTTGACGACCTTGGCCTTGTCGGCGCCGAAGAAGATCAGATCGCCGTCTTCCGCTTCCGTCAGCTCGAGAATCTTCGTCAATGCGGCATCGTGGATGTTCTTGACGATCGGCGACTGCAGGCCGTCACGGCCTTTCGCCTTCTCGTTGACCTTGATGTAGGCCAGACCCTTGGCACCATAAATGGCGACGAACTGCGTGTAGGCGTCGATCTCGGAACGCGGCATGACACCGCCGCCCGGCACGCGCAGCGCGACCACGCGGCCGTTCTCCATGTTGGCGGCGCCCGAGAAGACTTTGAAATCGACGTCCTTCATGACGTCGGTCAGTTCGGTGAACTGCAGCTTGACGCGCATGTCCGGCTTGTCGGAGCCGTAGAGGCCCATCGCGGTCGCGTAGTCCATGACCGGGAACGGATTCGGCAGTTCGACGTCCAGCACCTTTTTGAACACGAGACGGATCATGTCCTCGAACAGGTCGCGGATTTCCTGCTCGCTCATGAACGAGGTTTCGCAGTCGATCTGCGTGAACTCGGGCTGGCGGTCGGCGCGCAGGTCTTCGTCGCGGAAGCACTTGGTGATCTGGTAGTAGCGGTCGAAGTTGGCGACCATCAGCAACTGCTTGAACAGCTGCGGCGACTGCGGCAGCGCGAAGAAGTTGCCGGCGTTGACGCGCGACGGCACCAGGTAGTCGCGCGCGCCTTCGGGCGTCGATTTGGTCAGCATCGGCGTTTCGATGTCGATGAAGCCGTTCTCGTCGAGGAACTTGCGCACTTCCATCGCCACGCGGTAGCGCAGGCGCAGGTTGTTCTGCATCTGCGGGCGGCGCAGGTCCAGCACGCGGTGCGTGAGGCGCGTGGTTTCCGACAGGTTGTCGTCGTCGAGCTGGAACGGCGGCGTGACCGATGCGTTCAGGATTTCCAGTTCCTGCGCGAGCACTTCGATCTTGCCGGACTTCAGGTTGGCGTTGGTCGTGCCTTCCGGACGGTTGCGCACCAGGCCGGTGATGCGCAGGCAGAACTCGTTGCGCACCGACTCGGCCTTGCCGAACACGTCGGCGCGGTCGGGATCGCAGACCACCTGCACCAGACCTTCGCGATCGCGCAGGTCGATGAAGATGACGCCGCCGTGATCGCGGCGACGATGGACCCAGCCGCACAGGCTGACGGTTTGGCCGAGCAGCGCTTCGGTGGTGAGGCCGCAGTATTGAGTTCGCATAGACATGATTGTGGTTCCGGTTTTCAGTGTTTGATCTGCCGCCGATCACGGCAGCGTGCAAGGGTTAAGGCAGCGGGCCGGCCGCATTCTTCTTGGGATCGAGAATGCGCGACTTCTCGAAATGGCCAGGCGTGACCACGCCCATGGACACGATGTACTTGAGCGCCTCGTCGACGCTCATGTCGAGCTCGATCACGTCGGCCGCCGGCATCATCAGGAAGAAGCCGGAAGTCGGGTTAGGCGTGGTCGGCACATAGACGCTGACGTAGTCGCCGGTCAGGTGATTGCGCACGTCGCCGCCCGGCGTGCCGGTCTGGAACGCGATGGTCCACGAGCCGTGGCGCGGGTACTGCACCAGCAGCGCCTTGCGGAAGGCATTGCCGGACGACGAGAACAGCGTGTCCGAGACCTGCTTGACGCTCGAATAGATGGCATTGAAGATCGGGATGCGGCGCAGGATGCTTTCCCAGATTTCCACCACCTTGTTGCCGATGAAGTTGCGCGTCGCCAGTCCGATCAGGAAGATGATCAGCAGCGTCAGGATGGTGCCCAGTCCCGGAATGCGGAAGCCGAACAGCACCTCCGGCTGCCAGCGTGCCGGCAGCAACAGCAGCGACTGGTCCATGGTGCTGATGATGAGGTTCAATACCCACAGCGTGATCGCCAGGGGCAGCAGGATCAGCAGGCCGGTGATGAAATATTTGCGCATGGCTTGTTCAGTCGAAAATTGGTCAGGCAGCGTCTGCGGCAGGCGCTGCCGGCGTGGCCGCGGGCGCTGCCGAGGCCGGAGCCGTATCGCTCTTCGCGGCCGGCTTGCTGCCTGCATTCTTGAAATCCGTGGCGTACCAGCCGGTGCCCTTGAGCTGGAAACCGGCCGCCGTCACCTGCTTGCGAAAACCGGGCTTGCCGCAAGTCGGGCAATCGGTCAGCACGGGGTCGGACATCCTTTGCAGCACGTCCTTGGCGAAATCGCATTCAACACAGCGGTAGGCATAGATCGGCATCGCACACTTCCTGCAGAAATCGTACAAAACCCTGCATTATAAAGGGTTTCGACTACATTTTCGGGTTTTACGACCGACAGAATCGGCGTTTGCGACAGACAGAAAGACGCATATCGTCTTCCGTTGCACCCTTATTAACGCGGCACGTTCCGCACTTTGCACGAATTCAAAAACAATGGCCGGCTCACGCCGGCCATATCATTTCCACAATAACAAACGTCAGCGTGCGCGAATCTCGGTCCAGATGCGGTTCAGCGTGCGGCGCTGGCGGCTGTTGAGGTCGTTCAGCATTTCCAGCCTGGCGGTGGTGGCTGCATCCGGGAAGATCGCCGGGTTCTTGGCGATCTCGGGCTTGATGAAGGGAACGGATGCCTTGTTCGGGCTGCCCGAGCCGACCAGGTTGCTCAGCTCAGCGCCATTCTTGCCGTCGAGGATGAAGTTGATGAACTTGTGCGCGAGGTCGGGGCGCGGCGCATCCTTGGGGATCACCAGGCTGTCGATCGACATCGAGGCGCCCTCCTTCGGCAGCGCGTGGCGGATGCGGAACTTGCGGCCGGCCGCCTTGGCGTCCTCGTCAGCCTGATAGATATCGTTCGAATAGCCGTGCACCAGCCAGATGTCGCCGACCGTCAGGCCCTTGATGTAGCTGGTGCCGTTGAAAGCGGCCCAGTACGGCTTGGCCTTGAGGATCACGTTTTTAGCTTCCTGCCATTTCTTCTCGTCGGTGTCGTTGATCGAGTAACCGAGATATTTCATGGCGGCTGCCATCAGCTCGTTGGCCGAATCGAGCACCGTGACCTTGCCCTTGATCTTGGCGAGGATGGCCGGGTCGAAGATCGCGGCCCAGCTATCGACGGTGATGCCGAGTTCCTTCATCTTCTGCTCGTTGTAGCCGAGCAGCGTGATCGTGTAGGCATACGGCACCGAGTACTGGTTGCCCTTGTCGAACTGGGTATCCATCATCTGCGGATTCAGGTTCTTCAGGTTGGGCAGCTGCTTCTTGTCGAGTGGCTGCAAGGCGTTCTGCTTGATCAGAGACTGCAGCGCATTACCGGTCGGCACCAGCAGGTCGTAACCCTTGGCGCCGGCTGCCAGCTTGGCCAGCATTTCCTCGTTGTCGCCGTAGTAGCTCTGCACGAGCTGGCACTTGCACGATGCCTCGAAGCGCTTGGCGGTTTCCTCGCCGAGGTAGTTGTTCCAGTTGTAGAGATGCAGCTTGTCCTGCGCCTGCGCCGAGGCGCCGAGCAGCAGGAGAGAAAGGACGGCAAACAGTTTTTTCATGGCGAATCCCCGGCAAATGAAATCAGGAACAGGTTATGAACGGAAGGCGTTGGGCGACAGCTTGGAGGCGATCACGATCAGCACCAGCGTCAGCGCCATCAGCAGCGTCGAGATCGCATTGACCTCGGGCGTGACCGCGATCTTGATCATCGAATAGATCTGCAGCGGCAGCGTCTGCGTGTTGGCACCGGCGGTGAAGAAGGTGATCACGAAATCGTCGATCGACAGCGTGAAGGCCATCAGCGCGCCCGCCACCACGCCCGGCATGATCAGCGGCAGCGTCACGCGGCGGAAGGCCTGCCACGGCGTGGCACCGCAGTCGCGCGCGGCTTCGGTCAGGCTTTCGTCCATGCCGGACAGGCGTGACTGCACGACGATGGCGACGAAGCCGAGGCTGAACGCGATGTGCGCGAGCGTGATCGACAGCATGCCGAGTGTCATGTTCAGCATCACGAAGAAGATCAGCAGCGACACGCCGACCAGGATTTCGGGAATCGCGATCGGCGTCAGCACCAGGATCTGCAGCGCCTTGACCTTGTAGCGATGCAGCGCAAAGCCGGCCATGGTGCCGAGCACGGTGGAGACGGCGCTCGACATCAGCGCGATGACCAGCGAATTGCCGGCCGCGCGCAGCATTTCCTGGTTGTTGAACAGCTGCCGGTACCAGTCGAGCGTAAAGCCGACCCACTCGGCATTCAGGCGCGAATCGTTGAACGAATACAGCACCACGATCGCCAGCGGCACGTAGAGGAAGGCATAGACCAGCACCGCGCTGGTCGTCAGCAGCAGCGAATGACGCATCCGGCTCATGCCGCCCTCCTGCGCGGGCGCGCCAGCAGCGCGGCGAGTCCGGCCGCCGCCAGCGCCGCCACCGTCAGCATGACCGACAGCACGCTGCCGAACGGCCAGTCGCGCGACTCGAGGAACTGCTGCTTGATGACGTTGCCGATCATGATGCCGTCGGTGCCGCCGAGGATATCGGACACGGCGAAGATGCCGAGCGCCGGAATGAACACCAGCGCCGAGCCGGCCACCACCCCGGGCAGCGAGAGCGGGAAGGTGATGCGCCAGAAGCGCTGCCAGGCATTGGCGCCGAGGTCCTGCGCGGCGTCGAGCAGTGCCGGGTCGTGCTTCTCGAGATTGGCGTACAGCGGCAGCACCATGAACGGCAGGTGCACATAGACCAGGCCGACGATGACCGCGAACGCACTATAGAGCAGCGAGACCGGCTCGAAGCCGAAGGTGCCGAGCACGGCGTTGAGCCCGCGCGTGAACAGCGATTGCGGGCCGAGAATGATCATCCACGCATAGATGCGGATCAGGAAGTTGCTCCAGAAAGGCAGGATCACCAGCAGCACCAGCAGGTTGCGCCACTTGCGCGGACTGCGCGCGATCAGCAGCGCGACCGGATAGGCCATGGCGATGCAGACCAGCGTGGTGATCAGCGCGTACAGCAGCGACTTGAGGAAGATCGCCAGGTAGATCGAGCTCGAGAACACGGCCTGGAAGCTTTCCAGCGTCAGGTCGAGCTGGCCGTCCTCGGTGAAGATCGGCGCCAGTCCGCCGTAGTCGCCCGGATAGCGGAAGGCGGCGAATGCCATGATCAGCGTCGGCACCGCGAAGAACACCAGCAGGTAGAGCAGCGGCGGTCCGCTGATCAGCCAGCGGGCCAGCGAGGAGGCGCGTGCCGAACCGCCGGCCGCTGCGCTCGCCTCGGGCTTGGCTACCGCGTCACTCATGATCGGGTTCGACGATGAAATGTCCGGCGTCGATACGCCAGGCGACGTCAACCGCGTCGCCGACCTCGAAGAAGCGCGGGCGGCCGATGGCGGAATTGGCCAGCATGGTCTCGAGCCGCGCGCCGCCGTCGGTCTCGACGATATAAACGGTCACGCCGCCCATGTAGAGCAGTTCCTTGACGTGGCCGTCGAAGTGGTTTTCATCCGGCACGCCGCGCACGATCTCGGCGCTGACCAGCGTTTTCTCTGGACGCAGCGCGATCGTGCCGCGCAGGCCGACGCGTGCACCGGCAACCGCGGATGCCTTGACCGCGCCCATGCCCGGCACGTCCAGCCACATGATGTTGCCGTCGATCTGCGTGACGGTGCCGTCGAACAGATTGCAGGTGCCGATGAAATCCGCCACGAAGCGGCTTGTCGGATAGCTGTAGATGCGCGTCGGTTCGTCGAGCTGCTCGACCTGCCCACGGTTCATGACCGCGATGCGGTGCGACAACGCCAGCGCCTCTGCCTGGTCGTGCGTGACGTAGATGAAGGTGATGCCGACTTCCTTCTGCAGGTTGATCAGTTCGATCTGCATCTGTTCGCGCAGCTGCGCATCGAGCGCCGACAGCGGTTCGTCGAGCAGCAGCAGCTTGGGATGCGTGACCAGCGCGCGCGCGATGGAAACGCGCTGGCGCTGGCCTCCCGACAGTTCGTGCGGGAAACGCTGCGCGAATCCCATCAGGCGCACGTCTTCCAGCGCCTCATCGACCTTGCCCTTGATCTCGGACTTCGGCGTATTCGCCATCTCGAGCGGGAACGCGATGTTCTGCGCCACCGTCATGTGCGGGAACAGCGCATAGTTCTGGAACACGGTACGCACCGGACGCCGCTCGGGCGGCACGCCGGTCAGATCGACGCAGTCGAGCAGGATCTGCCCGGCATCCGGCGCATCGAAACCGGCGATCATGCGCAGCAGCGTGGTCTTGCCGCAACCCGAAGGACCAAGCAGCGTGAAGAACTCGCCCGCCTCGATCGAAAGGCTGATGTTATCGACTGCCATGTAATCGCCGAAACGACGGCTGAGATTGCGAATTTCGAGAAGCGCCATTATTTCCTGGGCCGCGAGGAGATCGGAGGGTTAAAAAAACCGGGCAATTGTAGCAAACTCGCGGCCCGGAGGCCGCCAAACCGCCGCGCAAATAAAGTGCGTTTTCCAGGAAATCAAGCGAAAACAATGCCCGCTCGCGGCCAGCGCCGCTTTTTCTAGGCCGCCAGGGAAAACAGGATCAGGACCAGCACGCCGCCGGCGATCAGTCCGCCACCGAAATACACGGCGAGTCCCAGCAGGAGATTGGTGCGCCGCTGCTCTTCCAGCAGGCGCCTGAGCAATTCCGCATGGTCGGGATGCGGCTCGGCGGCCTGGGTCAGGGCCTGATGCGCGAGCCGCGGCAATTGCGGCAGCAGCTTGCTGTAGCGCGGCGCCTCGGTCTTCAGGTTTTCGAGAAAACCGCGCCAGCCGATCTGCTCCTTCATCCATTTTTCCAGCGAAGGCTTGGCGGTCTTCCAGAGGTCGAGCTCGGGATCGAGCTGGCGCCCGAGCCCTTCCACGTTCAGCAGCGTCTTCTGCAGCAGCACCAGTTGCGGCTGCACCTCGACATTGAAACGGCGCGAGGTCTGGAACAGGCGCAGCAGCACCTGGCCGAAGGAAATCTCGGACAGCGGACGGTCGAAGATCGGTTCGCAGCAGGCGCGCACCGCCGATTCGAGTTCATCGACGCGCGTTTCCTTGGGCGCCCAGCCCGATTCGATGTGCGCCTCGGCCACGCGCTTGTAGTCGCGGCGGAAGAAGGCGAGGAAGTTCTGCGCGAGGTAATCCTTGTCGAAATCGGTCAGCGTACCGACGATGCCGAAGTCGAGCGCGATGTAGCGGCCGAAGGTTGCCGGATCGGTCGAGACCAGGATGTTCCCCGGATGCATGTCGGCATGGAAGAAGCCGTCGCGGAACACCTGCGTGAAGAAAATCTCCACACCGTCGCGCGAGAGCTTCTTGAGATCGACGCCAGCCGCGATCAGGCGTTCGGTCTGCGAGATCGGGATGCCGTTCATGCGTTCCATCGTGATCACCGAGGTCGAGCAGAAATCCCAGAACATCTCGGGCACCACCAGCAGTTCGGAATCGACGAAGTTGCGGCGCAACTGGCTGCCGTTGGCCGCCTCGCGCATCAGGTCGAGCTCGTCGTGCAGGTACTTGTCGAATTCGGCCACCACCTCGCGCGGCTTCAGGCGCTTGCCGTCGGCCCACAGCCGCTCGATCATGTTGGCGACGATATGCATGAGCGCGACGTCGTCGTCGATCGAGCGCTTGATGCCGGGACGCAGCACCTTGACCGCCACCTCGCGGCCATTGTGCAGCTGCGCAAAGTGCACCTGCGCGATCGAGGCCGAAGCGACCGGTTCGCGCTCGAAGCGCGCGAACAGCTCGTCCGGATGCGCTCCCAGCGACTTGACGATCTGCGCGATGGCGACGTCCGACGAAAACGGCGGCACGCGGTCCTGCAGGCGCGCCAGTTCGTCGGCAATATCCATCGGCATCAGGTCGCGCCGCGTCGACAGCACCTGGCCGAACTTGACGAAGATCGGCCCCAGTTCCTCCAGCGCCAGCCGCAGGCGCTCGCCGCGCGGCGCCGACAGGTCGCGCCAGAACATCAGGCGATCCATCACGCGCACGGTGCGCGGAATGGCGAGACCGGAGATGACGATCTCGTCGAGACCGTAGCGCAATGCGACGCGCAGGATTTTCAGCACCCGCATGAATTTGAGCATCATGGACGGCCGCCCTTGAGCTTGTCGATGCGCTTGGCAAGGCGCGCCACGTCGTCGCGCAGGCGCGTGACGTCTTCCGTGAATTCCTGCACCGCGCGCGGCCGTACCAGCAAGGGATTCTCCTCGAGAAAATATTCGGCGATGTTTTCCGTGACCGAGCGATGCAATGCCTGCGCATTGCGCACGGCGGCGCGCGCACCGCCGGCGATGCGCTGCGCGGCGATGTCGCCGACCACGCGGCCGAGGTCGTCCTCGACCTCCCAGCGCAGCGACTGGCTCAATTGCGAAATGGTATTGGCGAAATCGGCGTCGCCCTCGATCTTCACGTAGGAAAACGCGCGCGCGCGATCCTGCAGTATGCGCGGCACGTCGGCCAACTGCACGCGGATCGTGACGGCCGGCGTCTCGTCGGCGCTTGCCGCTTCGAGCAGGCCGTCGGCCTTGACCTTGAGCCGCAGCGCCAGCACGCCGGCATCGAACACGGCGACCTTGCCGGCATGCGGCGCGAGCAGCGCGCGCGCCCACGATTCCTGCGCGAGCAGATGATTGATGGCAGCGGGTGGAACGGCAGCAGGCGAGAGTGATGTCATGGCAAAAAAGAAGCCGCCGGCGACCATTCGCGGGCGGCTTCAAGTTTAACAGTATGCAGCGCGAAGCTGCCAGCGATCCGTCGTCGAAAAACGCGAATCGCCGTTCAACTCATCAAGGCAGTTGCTGAATGCCGGCCAGCACCCAGCCGCCGTCGCCGTTGACCGGCTTGGACAGGTTCCAGGCTTCGGTGAACGGCTGGGTCGGCGTATCCTGCGATTCGCGAATCAGGCCGCTGAACTTGATGCTGGCGATGTACTCGTCGCCCACGGTTTCGACACCGTAGAACTCGGCATCGAGCTGCACCACGTCGGTGTGGTTTTCGGCCGCGCCGCGCTCGGTCAGCTGCATCTTGATCTCGGCGAACATTTCCGGCGTGGTGAACTCGCGGATATCCTGCACATCGGCGCGATCCCATGCCGCCTGCAGGCGGATGAAATAGGTCTTGGCGTTACGGATGAACGATTCCACGTCGAAATCTGCCGGCACGCGGTCATCTGCTTCAACAGCGGCTGCACCGCCGAACGGCGCAGACGATTGCAATGCGGATGGCTGGAAGGACGAACCGTTGTTACCCTGATTCAGGCCCGAGCCGATCTCCGGCGTATTCGATTTGGCCGAATAGCCGTTGGCGAAGGAAGGCTGACGATTGTTGCCGCCTGCGCTTTTGGCCTTGAACATGCGATAGATGAACATCGCGGCGAATGCCAGCAGCGCGATCATCAGCACGGTGCTGATCATGCTGGCCAGCGCACCGCCGATGCCGAGGTGCGACAGCAGCGCGCCCAGGCCGAGGCCGAGCAAGGCGCCGCCAAGGATGTTGCGCATCATGCTGGGCTTGGCGGCGGCGCCGGCAGCACCGGCTGCGCCTGCATTGGCCGGCGTGGCCGGACGTGCGGCGTTGGTCGCCTGCGACTGCTGCGCCGGCGCCGGACGCTGGAAGCTTTGCGATTGCTTGCCGAACGAACCGCCGCCGCCCATGCGGCGCGCTTCGACTTCGGTAGCGACGAAGGTCATCGAGCTGACCATGACCGCCACTGCCAATAGTAATTTTTTCATGCTGTCTCCTAGAGTTTAATGCCGGTGTGCAATGCCGCCACGCCGGCCGTCAAATTGAAGTACCGCACTCTTTCGAGACCGGCCTCCTGCATCATTGCCTTCAGCGTTTCCTGGTCGGGGTGCATGCGGATCGACTCGGCCAGATAGCGATAGCTGTCGGCATCGTCCGCCACACGCTTGCCGAGCCACGGCAACACGGAAAACGAGTAAAGGTCGTAGGGCTTCTTCAACGGCTCCCACACCTTGGAAAATTCCAGCACCAGCAGCTTGCCGCCGGGCTTGAGCACGCGCCGCATCTCGGCCAGCGCCACGTCCTTGTGCGTCATGTTGCGCAGGCCGAAGGCCACGCTGACGCGATCGAAGTAATTGTCGGGAAACGGCAATTTCTCCGCGTCACACAGGGATGTGGGGGTGATCAGCCCCTTGTTCAACAGCCGATCGCGCCCCACACGCAGCATCGACTCGTTGATGTCGGTCAGCCACACCTCGCCGCCGGGTCCCGCCTGCTTCGCGAACGCCTTGGCAAGGTCGCCGGTACCGCCCGCGATGTCGAGCACCTTGAAGCCGGGACGAATCCCCGCCTCGGCGATCGTGAACGCCTTCCACACGCGATGCAGGCCGGCCGACATGAAGTCGTTCATCACGTCGTACTTGGCCGCCACCGAATGGAACACTTCGGCAACCTTGTGGACCTTCTCTTCTTCGGCAACGGTCTGGTAACCGAAATGGGTGGAATTTGTCATGGCGTTCGGGTTCGAGATTGAATTATACAGATGTTAGAAAAACGTGAAAAAACGTTAGTTTACTTGCCGCTTTGCAAATGCGTTGCGTACCGGCTCAATGCACGCTGCAACCGCCGGCCGAGTTTTCCGGCATCGGCGCGTCGCGTCCGCTTTCGCGCGTGAAGCCGGCTGCCTCCAGCCGGCGCAGGTAATCTTCCCACATCAGCGGCTGGTTGCGGCCGAGACGATGCAGGTATTCCCACGAGTAGATGCCGCTGTCGTGGCCGTCCGAAAACACCGGCTTGATACCGTAGTTGCCGACCGGCTCCACCGCCGTGATGCCGACGTTGCGCTTGCCGGTCTGCAAGGTTTCCTGGCCTGGCGCATGGCCGCGCACTTCGGCCGACGGCGAGCACACGCGCAGGAATTCGAACGGCAGCGAGAAGCGCTTGCCATCGTCGAAGGCGATTTCGAGCACGCGCGATTGCGTGTGCACGACCAGATCGGTCGGCAGGGGCTGGGCAGTGGCCTGGCTGGAATCGGTCATCTTGTCCTCTCGTCGGAAAGTGTCTTGCGGGAATCCGCAAGGAATATGGGGTGCAATGCCGCGCCGGTCAAGCGACGCATCCCACCTGGCGCGCGATGGCCGCACGCAGCGCCGGCAGCAGATCGCGGCGTTGCGCCAGCGCGGCGTCTTCCGCGGTGCGCACCGAGCGCGCCCACACCGGTGCCGGAAAATGCGCATCGTCGGCGTAGCGCGGAATCACGTGCCAGTGCAGGTGCGGCACCATGTTGCCGAGACTGGCGAGGTTGATCTTCTGCGGCTGCATGACTTCGCGCAACGCGGCCTCGACCTGGCACACGGCACGCATCAGCAGCGAACGATCGGACGGCGGCAGGTCGGTCATCTCGGCCACGTGCGCATGCCAGATCACGCGGCAGAAACCCGGATAGTCGGCATCGTCGATCAGCACCACGCGCAGTTGCTCGTTGCGGAACAGCACTTCGCCGCCCTCGCCGGTACACAGTTCGCAAGCAGCCCCGATATCGGCGCTCATACCAGCACGCGCTCGATGCCACCGTTGTTGGCGCGTTCCACGTACTCGGGCAGCCAGTTCGGGCCGAGCAGGTGGCGCGCCATCTCGACCACGATGTAGTCGGCGGTGGTGCCGGCGTCATCGTTGTAGCGCGACAGGCCCTGCAGGCACGACGGGCACGAGGTCAGCACCTTGACCTGGCCGTCGAAGCCGTCGGCGCGTAGCTTGTCGGCACCCTTTTCCATTTCCTCTTCCTTGCGGAAGCGCACCTGGGTCGAAATGTCCGGACGCGTGACGGCAAAGGTGCCGGACTCGCCGCAGCAGCGGTCGTTCTTCTCGATCTTCTGCGCGTCGGCGGTGGTGATCAGCGCATTGACGGTCTTGATCGAATCCTGCAGCTTCATCGGCGTGTGGCAAGGATCGTGATACATGTAGCGCACGCCGGACACGCCTTCGAGCTTGACGCCCTTCTCCATCAGGAATTCGTGGATGTCGATGATGCGGCAGCCCGGGAAGATCTTCTCGAACTGGTAGCCCTGCAACTGGTCGTAGCAGGTGCCGCACGAGACCACCACGGTCTTGATGTCGAGGTAGTTGAGCGTGTTGGCCATGCGATGGAACAGCACGCGGTTGTCGGTGATGATCTTCTCGGCCTTGTCGTAGTCGCCCGAGCCGCGCTGCGGATAGCCGCAGCACAGGTAGCCCGGCGGCAGCACGGTCTGCACGCCGACGTTCCACAGCATGGCCTGCGTCGCCAGGCCAACCTGCGAGAACAGGCGCTCGGAACCGCAGCCCGGGAAGTAGAACACGGCTTCGCTGTCGGCCGTGGTCGCCTTCGGATCGCGGATGATGGGCACGACCTTGTCGTCCTCGATGTCGAGCAGCGCGCGCGCGGTCTTCTTCGGCAGGTTGCCCGGCATCTTCTTGTTGATGAAGTGGATCACCTGTTCCTTGACCGGCGGCTTGCCGACGGTCGGCTGCGGCGCGCGCGTCTGGCGCTTCGCTACCTTCTTCAGGAAATCGTGCCCCAGGCGCTGGGCCTTGTAGCCCCAGTCGATCATGACCTTGCGCGTGGCGTTGATGGTGGTCGGATCGGTCGCATTGAGGAAGAACATCGCCGCCGTGGTGCCCGGATTGAATGACTTCTTGTCCATCTTGCGCAGCAGGTTGCGCATGTTCATCGAGACGTCGCCGAAATCGATATCGACCGGGCACGGCGTCAGGCACTTGTGGCAGACCGTGCAATGGTCGGCCACGTCCTCGAATTCTTCCCAGTGCTTGATCGAGATGCCGCGCCGCGTCTGTTCCTCGTAGAGGAAGGCTTCGACCAGCAGCGAGGTCGCGAGAATCTTGTTGCGCGGCGAATAGAGCAGGTTGGCGCGCGGCACGTGAGTCGAGCAGACCGGCTTGCACTTGCCGCAGCGCAGGCAGTCCTTGACGCTGGACGCGATCGCGCCGATGTCGCTCTGCTGCATGATCAGCGACTCGTGGCCCATCAGGCCGAACGACGGCGTGTAGGCGTTGCGCAGATCGGCGCCGAGCTCGGCCATGTCCATCAGCTTGCCCTTGTTGAAGCGGCCCTCGGGATCGATGCGGCGCTTGTAGGAGCGGAAGTCGGCCAGTTCGGCGTCGGTCAGGAATTCGAGCTTGGTGATGCCGATGCCGTGCTCGCCGGAGATCACGCCGTTGAGCGAACGCGCGAGCTTCATGATGCGCGCCACCGCTTCGTGCGCGTCCTGCAGCATCTGGTAGTGGTCGGAGTTGACCGGAATGTTGGTGTGCACGTTGCCGTCGCCCGCATGCATGTGCAGCGCGACGAACACGCGGCCGCGCAGCACGCGCTTGTGGATCGCGGCGGTCTCGTCGAGGATCAGGCGGAATGCGGCGCCGCTGAATATCTGGCGCAGCGGCACGCGCACCTCGGTCTTCCACGATACGCGCACCGTGCGGTCCTGCACGATGTCGAACAGCGTGGCGTCGGGCTGGCTGGCGAGTCGTTCGTCGAAGATGCCTGCCATCTTCTCGAAACCGTGCGTCAGCAGTTCGGCCTTCGCCTCGCGCAGCGGCTGGTCCAGATTGCCGAGCACATACGACCAGCGCGCATGCGTGCGGTCGATCAGCTCCTCGGCCTGGTGCACGCGATCTTCCAGCAGTTCGGCCGCCGGGATGTCGTCGCCTTCGGCGTCGTCGCTCTTGCCCAGCGGAAGGTTGCCGCGCACGAAGAAGCTGCGCAGTTCGGCCAGCAGCTGCAGCTTGTTCTTGATCGACAGTTCGATGTTGATGCGCTCGATGCCGTCCGAATACTCGCCCATGCGGTCGAGCGGGATCACCACGTCCTCGTTGATCTTGAAGGCGTTGGTGTGCTTGGAGATGGCGGCGGTACGCGCGCGGTCGAGCCAGAATTTCTTGCGCGCCTCCGGACTCACGGCGACGAAGCCTTCGCCGACACGCGTATTGGCGAGGCGCACGACTTCGGATGCGGCCTGCGCCACCGCGTTCTCGTCGTCGCCGACGATGTCGCCGAACAGCGCCATCTTCGGCAGGATGCCGCGCTTGGACTTGGTCGCGTAACCGACCGCGCGCAGATAGCGTTCGTCGAGGTGTTCGAGGCCGGCCAGGATGGCGCCGCCCTTCTTCGTTTCGGCTTCGAGGAAATTCTTGATCTCGACGATGGATGGGATCGCATCACGCGAATGGCCGAAGAATTCGAGACAGACCGTGCGCGTGTGCTTGGGCATGCGATGCAGGATCCAGCGCGCCGACGTGATCAGGCCGTCGCAGCCTTCCTTCTGCACGCCGGGCAGGCCAGACAGGAACTTGTCGGTGACGTCCTTGCCGAGACCTTCCTTGCGGAAGGTGCGGCCTTCGATCTCCAGCATCTCGGTCCTGAACGGCTGGTTCTTCCTGCGGCTCCTCTCGCTCGGGTGCGTCCATTCGAGCTTGAATTTCGCCACCGGCGCGTCGTGAATCTTGCCGAGGTTGTGCTCGATGCGCGTGACTTCGAGCCAGTCGCCGTTCGGGTCCACCATGCGCCAGCTCGCGAGGTTGTCGAGCGCGGTGCCCCACAGCACGGCCTTCTTGCCGCCGGCGTTCATCGCGATGTTGCCGCCGATGCACGAGGCTTCGGCCGAGGTCGGGTCAACCGCGAACACGAAGCCGGCCTTCTCGGCCGCGTCCGCCACGCGCTTGGTGACCACGCCCGCACCCGAATAGATGGTCGCGTAGTCGCGCTCGACACCCGGCAGGCGCATCATCTCGACCTCGCCGAGCTGGATCAGTTTTTCGGTATTGATGACGGCCGACATCGGGGTCAGCGGGATCGCGCCGCCGGTGTAGCCGGTACCGCCGCCGCGCGGGATGATGGTCAGGCCGAGCTCGATGCAGCCCTTGACGAGGCCGGCCATCTCTTCCTCGCTGTCGGGAGTCAGCACCACGAACGGATATTCGACGCGCCAGTCGGTCGCGTCCGTCACGTGCGAGACGCGCGACAGGCCGTCGAACTTGATGTTGTCCTTGTCGGTATAGCGGCCCAGCACGCGCATGGCGCGCTTGCGCAAGTCCCAGGTATTGCGGAATTCCTCGGCGAAATCGGCGACCGCCTTGCAGGCCAGTTGCACCAGCGTCTCGACCGCCTGCGCGCGGCGCAGCGCGTTGGCGTCGCCCGAGGCTTCGAGATCGCGCTGGCGGCGCTTCTCGACCTCGCCGAGACGATGGTTGAGCGCATCGATCAGGGCGGCGCGACGCTTCGGGTTGTCGAGCATGTCGTCCTGCAGGTACGGATTGCGCCGCACCACCCAGATGTCGCCGAGCACCTCGTACAGCATGCGCGCCGACCGGCCGGTCTGGCGCTCGGTCCGCAATTCCGACAGCAACTGCCACGCTTCCTCGCCGAGCAGGCGGATCACGATCTCGCGGTCGGAAAAGGAGGTGTAGTTGTAGGGAATTTCACGCAAACGCGTGGTCGCCGCGCCCGGAAGGTCGGCGATCAGGGTCTGCACTTGTACGGGGGCGTTCATCGGGAGATGGCTTGCATTCGACGCTAAATACGCATTCTAGCCGATTGCCGGTTTTCCCGTCGGCGCGCCAGCGCACGCTGGGTGGCGGAAAAACCGCATCGCGACAGTCATGAAAGATAGGCAAAACATCACAAAAAACCTAACAGATCCGTGCAAAAGCGATGCAAATAGGCAAAAAAGCATGCAGGTTGGCGGCAACCTTGCCTTAGAACCAACTGCCTATCCAGTGCCAGAAGCCGTCCGGCACATACAGCAGCAGCCAGGTCATGGTCACGTAGCGCAGGAACTTGCCAATGGCCATGTAAAAAACACAAGGCCAGAACGGCAGCCGCAGCCAGCCGGCCAGCGCGCAGATCGGGTCGCCGATGCCCGGCAGCCACGACAGCAGCAGCATCTTTGCGCCGAAGCGTTCGAGCCAGCCGAACCAGCGCGTCTGGCGTTCGCGCGCGAAACCCTGGCGCGCGCCGAGCCCCATCCAGTAGTCGATGGCGCCACCCAGCGTGTTGCCGGCGGTCGCCACCAGGATCACCGGCCAGAACAGCGCGGCATTGGCCTTGACCACGGCGAACACGGCCGGCTCCGAACCCAGCGGCAGCAGCGTGGCCGACACCAGGCTGACGATGAAGACCGAGGTCAGGCCGACCTGCGGCGCGGCCAGCACTTCCAGCAGCCATTGCACGCCGGCTTCAATCATGGACACTCATGGGACAAGGACGGGGAGGCTTCAACGGCAGTTCCAATGCGGGCATTCGCGGAAAAATGAAGAGGGATGTTCGAACCTGCGCGCGGCGTTTTCGTTCCATTCGGCGGCCCCGGCGCTCCTGCGGTGCCGCTTTGGCATCCTTTCGCAACACGCCGGTTACGCCACACCGCCCCGCGGGCAAGCCGTCCATTATAATGAACGGCTGCGCCGCGATCCCCCTACTCCCTTGCACGCGCGCCACGCCACACGAACATCATGACGACCGACTACCTGAAGAAAATCCTGACCGCGCGCGTCTATGACGTCGCCGTCGAATCGCCGCTGGATCTTGCCCCCACCCTGTCCGAACGCCTGGGCAACCGGATTTACTTCAAGCGCGAGGATATCCAGAGCGTCTTCAGCTTCAAGCTGCGCGGCGCCTACAACAAGATGGCCAATCTGCCGCCCGAGAAACTCAAGCGCGGCGTGATCTGCGCCTCAGCCGGGAACCACGCGCAAGGTGTCGCGCTGTCGGCCACGCGGCTCGGCTGCAAGGCCATGATCGTGATGCCCACCACCACGCCGCCGGTCAAGATCAATGCCGTCAAGGCGCGCGGCGGCGAGGTCGTGCTGTTCGGCGACTCCTATTCGGACGCCTACCAGCACGCGCTCGATCTCGAGAAGAAGCACAAGTTGACCTTCGTCCACCCGTTCGATGATCCGGACGTGATCGCCGGCCAGGGCACGATCGCGATGGAAATCCTGCGCCAGCATCCGGGCCCGATCCACGCCGTGTTCGTCGCCATCGGCGGCGGCGGGCTGATCGGCGGCGTCGGCGCCTACATCAAGGCGGTGCGTCCCGAGATCAAGGTGATCGGCGTGCAGACCACGGACTCCGACGCCATGGCGCGCAGCCTTAAGGCCGGCCGCCGCGTCGCGCTCAACGATGTCGGCCTGTTCTCGGACGGCACCGCCGTCAAGCTGGTCGGCGAGGAAACCTTCCGGCTCGCCAAGGAAGTCATCGACGACATCATCCTGGTTGACACCGATGCCGTTTGCGCCGCCATCAAGGACGTGTTCCAGGACACGCGCAGCATCCTCGAGCCGGCCGGCGCGCTGGCCGTGGCCGGCGCCAAGGCCTACGTCGAACGCGCGCGCGCCGACAAGAAGCCGCTGAAGAACGAAACGCTGGTCACCATCGCCTGCGGCGCCAACATGAACTTCGACCGCCTCGGCTTCGTCGCCGAACGCGCCGACGTCGGCGAGGCGCGCGAGGCGCTGTTCGCGGTGACCTTCCCCGAGGAGCGCGGCAGCTTCCGCCGCTTCTGCGAACTGATCGGCCCGCGCAACGTGACCGAGTTCAACTACCGCATCAGCGATGCGCAAAAGGCGCACGTCTTCGTGGGCGTGCAAATTGCCGAGCGCGAGGAACCGTCCAAGATCGCCAGGGGTTTCGAGAAGCACGGTTTCCAGACGCTGGACCTCACGCACGACGAACTGGCCAAGGGCCATCTGCGCCACCTGATCGGCGGCAAGAGCGAACTGGCACAGAACGAACTGCTGTACCGCTTCGAATTCCCCGAGCGGCCGGGCGCGCTGATGCGCTTCCTCGCCAGCATGGCGCCGAACTGGAACATCAGCCTGTTCCACTACCGCAACCAGGGCGGCGACGTCGGCCGCATCCTGGTCGGCCTGCAGGTGCCGAAGAAGGAGATGAAGGACTTCCGCGCCTTCCTCGCCGGCCTCGGCTATCGCCATTGGGACGAGAGCGAGAATCCCGTCTATCGCCTGTTCCTCTAGGAGGCACGCATGAATTCGCCCCTCAAACCCGACGATTCGCCGCTGGGCAAGCCGTCGGTCTATCGCTCGCATTACGATCCGTCGCTGCTGTTCTCGATCCCGCGCCTGTACAAGCGCGAAGAGATCGGACTCGGCACCTCGCTGCCCTTCTTCGGCGTCGATATCTGGAACGCCTACGAAGTCTCGTGGCTCAACATGCGCGGCAAGCCGCAGGTCGCGCTGGCGCGCATCATGGTGCCGGCCGACTCGCCCAACATCGTCGAATCCAAGTCCTTCAAGCTCTACCTGAACTCGCTGAACCAGACCCGGCTCGGCGGCACCGACGCACTGCTCGAACTGCTGCGCGAAGACCTCTCGACCGCCTTCGGCTCGCAGGTGCAGGTATCGCTGACGCTGTCCGAACAGTTCGGCCAGCAGCCGGTCGGCGAACTCGAAGGCCTGCTGCTGGACCGGCTCGACATCGAGGTGCTGGACTATTCGCCCAACCCGTCGCTGCTGCGCGCCGCGCACGACGAGGCGCCGGTCGAGGAAACGCTGGTGTCGCACCTGCTCAAGTCCAACTGCCTGGTGACCGGCCAGCCCGACTGGGCCAGCGTGCAGATCAAGTACGTCGGTCCGCAGCTCGATCAGGAACGCCTGCTGCAATACCTGATCGGGTTCCGCGAGCACAACGAATTCCACGAGCAGTGCGTGGAGCGCATCTTCATGGATGTGCTGCGCCAGTGCAAACCGCAGAAGCTGGCGGTCTATGCGCGCTACACGCGGCGCGGCGGACTCGACATCAATCCGTGGCGCAGCAATTTCAGCACCGGCACGCCGCCGTCGAACGCACGCAACGCGCGGCAATGAGGTCGCGGGCGAATTGCGGACAGGAAAAATGCTTGCAAAATGTTATTTTGCGGCGCACGACGCGGTTTATTGGCTAACATGGCAGACAGCCACGTGCATTGACGATGTACATGGAATGACGCCGCCGCACGGGCAGCTTTCCGGCCCCACTCTTTCTATATAATCGCCGGCGCAGAATCATCACCAAGACTCTTATGACGAATCCAGACAACAACATTTCCGCCGATCCGGCCTTCATGCTGGAAGTAGCCAGCCTCATCGTGCACGCGCTCAACCTCGACACCGATCCGGCTTCCATCGCGCCCGACGAACCGCTGTACGGCGACGGTCTGGGACTGGACTCCATCGATATCCTCGAGGTCGCGCTGGTGGTGTCGAAAAACTACGGCGTCCAGCTGCGTGCGGATCACGAAGACAACCAGAAGATCTTCGCCTCGCTGCGTTCGCTGTCCGACCATATCGCCGCCCACAAGACCTCCTGAGCCTTGTCGCGCATGCCGTACACCGACAGACAGGAATGCGCGCCCCCGACCTTGTCGCACCGGCCCGTTCCACTCCTCCCGCATGCCGTGCCGACGCAGATCGTCGCCTGGCGCGAGGAAGGTGCGGTCACGGCGGCGGCTTTCCTGGCCGACGTGCGGCGGCTGGTGCCGCTGCTGCCGGCCTCGACCCATATCCTCAACGACTGCCACGACCGCTATCGTTTCCTGGTGACGCTGTGCGCGATCATGGTTGCCGGCAAGATCAACCTGCTGCCCTCGACACGCACGCCGGAGACGATCCGCCAGCTGCAGCTGTTCGCACCCGACGCCTGCTGCCTGACCGACCAGACGCAATGCACGATCGCGCTGCCGCGCATGCATTTTCCGGATGCCGTCCCTGGCGGCGATGACGCCGGTCGGTTTGAAGTCCCGCAGCTCGATCCCGCGCAGACGGTTGCCTACGTCTTCACCTCCGGCTCCACCGGCGTGCCGGTCGCGCACCGCAAGACCTGGGGCGCGCTGGTGCGCAACGTGCAGGCCGAAGCGCAGCAACTGGGACTGTCTGCGGGCAGCGCCTGCACCATCGTCGGCACCGTGCCGCCGCAGCACATGTACGGGTTCGAATCGACGGTACTGATGCCGCTGGTGAACGGCTTTGCGCTCGACAGCTCGCCGTGGTTCTATCCAGCCGACATCTGCGCCGCGCTGCAGCGCGTGCCGGCGCCGCGCGTGCTGGTCACCACGCCGGTCCACCTGCGCCAGCTGCTGGCGATGCCGGCACCGCTGCCTGAGGTGGCGCTGCTGGTGTCGGCCACCGCGCCGCTGTCGCCGCAACTGGCGTTGCAGTCCGAGCAGGCCTTCGACGCGCCGCTGCTCGAAATCTACGGCAGCACGGAAACCGGCCAGATCGCCTCGCGCCGGCCGACGCAGTCGCAGGAGTGGACGCTGTTTCCGGGCGTGTGCATGCAGCGCGACGCCAACAACCCGCAGGACGAACGCATGTGGATCAGCGGCGGCCACGTCGAAGCCGCGATGCCGATGAACGATGCGATCGAACTGACCGGCGACCAGCGCTTCCTGCTGCACGGCCGCATGGCCGACATGATCAACATCGCCGGCAAGCGCAGTTCGCTGGCCTATCTGAACCACCACCTGAACGCGATTCCGGGCGTCGAGGACGGCGTGTTCTACATGCCGCCCGAAAAGACCTCGGGCGAGGTCACGCGCCTGCAGGCCTTCGTCGTTGCGCCCACGCTGGAGCCGGCGGACATCCTGGCCGCGCTGCGCACGCGCATCGATGCCGCCTTCATGCCGCGGCCGCTGCACAAGGTCGCGGCGCTGCCGCGCAATGCCACCGGCAAGCTGCCGCAGGCGGCACTGGCCGAACTCGCACAGTCGCTCACTCATCGTTCCCTGCCGGAGGCCGGCTGATGCAGACCATTGCGCTGCACATCGCAGCCGATCATCCTGCCTTTGCCGGCCACTTTCCGGGCATGCCGATCACGCCGGGCGTGGTGCTGCTCGACCTCGCGCTGACGGCCATCACCAGCCATCTGCAACGCGAACCTGCCGGCTGCCGCCTCAACAACGTCAAGTTCCTGCGTCCGGTGATGCCGGATACCGAACTGACCCTGCAATACGAAACCAGCGACAGCGGCAACATCCGCTTCGACATCCTCGACGCCGGCCATGTCGCCGTTTCCGGAGCCTTTCATGCATAAATTTTCCCGCCTGCGACACGCGATCGGTGCGTCCATCCTGATCCTGACGAGCGGCTTCACGCATGCGGCCGAATGGGATCTCGGCCAGCTGACCGCCAGCCTTGCGCAGACCGGCCCGTCCAAGGCCCGCTTCGTCGAGAAGAAATACATCTCCACGCTCGACCGCCCGGTCGAATCCTCGGGTGAACTCTCGTATTCGCCGCCGGACCGGCTCGAGAAACGCACGCTCAAACCGAAGCCCGAAAGCATGCGCCTCGAGCGCAACATGCTGACGCTCGAACGCGGCAAGCACAAGTTCGCGATCGATCTCGACGATTCGCCGGAATTCGCGACGCTGATCGAAAGCATACGCGCCACGCTGGCCGGCGACCGCCGCTCGCTCGAACTCAACTACGTGGTCAAGCTCAGCGGCACGCGCGCCGGCTGGAAGCTGCAACTGACGCCCAGCAATTTCGAGGCGCGCCAGAAGGTCGAGCACATCACCCTTGGCGGCAGCGAAGGCGTGGTGCGTGAAGTCGAAGTGCTGCAGGCCGACGGCGACCGCTCGGTCATGACCATCGAGAAGCTGAACCCATGAACAAGCCGGCGATGCAGAACGGCGCCCCGCCGCGCGCCTGGACCGCCATCTGCGTCTGGCTGCTGGTGGCGCTGCTCGGCATCGGCGTGCTGTTCCGCACCACCTTCACGGCCGACCTGACGGCCTTCCTGCCCAAGGACCCGACCGAGGAACAGCAGTTGCTGGTCGAGCAGCTGCGCGACGGCATGGTGTCGCGCATGATCCTGATGGGCATCGAGGGCGCCGATCCGCAGGCGCGCGCCGCGCTGTCGCGCTCGCTGGCGAAGCAGATGCGCGAGAACGACGAGTTCATCTCCGTCAACAACGGCGAGCCCGTCAACCAGGAAGCCGACCACGCCTATCTGTTCAACAACCGCTATCTGCTGAGCCCGGCCGTCACGCCCGACCACTTCGGCACGGAAGGCCTGCACACGGCGATCGGCGAGACCATCGACCTGCTGGCCTCGCCGGCCGGCCTGCTGGTCAAGGACATCCTGCCGCAGGACCCGACCGGCGAGATGGCGACGCTGATCGCCCAGTTCAACAGCGGCCAGCAGCCGCGCAAGCAGCATGGCATCTGGGTCGCGCGCGACGGCAGCCGCGCCCTGCTGCTGGCGCAGACGCGCGCGCTCGGTTCCGACACCGATGCGCAGGAAGCGGCGATCAACCACATCCGCGAGAAGTTCGAGCGCGCCAGGGCGGAAGTCGGCAAGCAACATGCAGCCGCATCCAGCGCGTCGCTGATCCTGACCGGTCCCGGCGTGTTCGGCGTCAACGCGCGCAACACGATCTCCACCGAAGCCAGCCTGTTCGCCATCGCCAGCGCCACGCTGATCATGGGCCTGCTGTTCTTCACCTACCGCTCAGGCATGGCGGTACTGCTCGGCCTGGCTCCTGTCCTCAGCGGCATCCTGGCCGGCACGGTCGCGGTCAGTCTGGGCTTCGGCACGGTGCATGCGATCACGCTCGGTTTCGGCACCACCATGATCGGCGAAGCGATCGACTATGCGATCTACCTGTTCATCCAGTCCGGCAGCGCGCGCAACAGCGCCGAATGGGCGCGCAAGTCGTGGCCAACGATTCGGCTCGGCGTGCTGACCTCCATGGCCGGCTTCGGCGCACTGCTGTTCTCGGGCTTCCCCGGGCTCGCGCAACTCGGCCTGTATACGATCGCCGGGCTGATCTCGGCCGCCTTCGTCACGCGCTACGTGCTGCCGTCGCTGCTGCCGCGCGAGTTCGTGGTGCGCGATCTCAGCCATGTCGGCCGCACGGTACAGCGCGCCATCGATTTCCTGCAGAAGCTGCGCTGGATACTGCTGCTGATCTTCGCCCTCGCCTGTGCCACGCTGTGGTTGCAGCGCGATCAACTGTGGCAGGCGGAACTGGGTGCACTGAGCCCCGTCAGCCAGGCCGACAAAGACCTCGACGAGAAGCTGCGCAAGGATATCGGTGCGCCCGACGTGCGCTATCTGGTGGTGGTCAAGGGCAAGTCGCTGGAAGACGTGCTGCAGGCCGCCGAGAAAGTCGCGCCGCGCCTCGATACGCTGGTCGAGGAAGGACAGCTTGCCGCCTACGAAACGCCGACGCGATACCTGCCCAGCCGCGCCGCGCAACGCGTACGTCTGGCCAGCCTGCCCTCCGCCGAGCAATTGCAGGCACGCCTGGGCCAGGCGGTGCAGGACCTGCCAGTGCAGACTTCGGTGCTGGCACCCTTCGTTTCCTCGGTTGATGCACTGGCGCGCGTCAATGCCGACGAACAGACGCGCGAACAGCGCCTGCTGACGCGCAAGGATCTGGCCGGCACCTCGATGGCAATGGCGACCGATGCACTGCTGATCGAACAGAAGGACGTCGCCACCGCGCTGCTGCCGCTGACCGCCAACGCCGAACATGTGATCGATGCCGAGCGCATGCGCGCCGAGCTCGCGCGCTCGGGCGTCGAGCGCGTCTATTTCATCGACCTCAAGGCCGAGACCGACAAGCTCTACAACGGCTACATGCACGAAGCCGTGCTGCTGGCGCTGTACGGCATGCTGGCGATGACGATCATGCTCGGCTTCACGATCCGCTCGGCCGCCGGCCTGGCGCGCGTGATGATTCCGCTGGTGATCGCCGTGCTCAGCGTGGCGGCCTTCTTCGCCGCCACCGGCGAGCGCATGACCATCCTGCATCTGGTCGGCCTGCTGCTGATCGTCGCGGTCGGTTCCAACTACGCGCTGTTCTTTGCGCAGCCGCCCAAGGATGAACACGGCAACCCGACCGCCATCGCCCCGACCACGCTGGCTTCGCTGGTGTTCGCCAACGTCACCACGGTGATCGGCTTCGGCGTGCTTGGCTTTTCGAGCGTGCCGATCCTGTCGGCCATCGGCAAGACGGTCGGCATCGGCGTGATCCTGGCGCTGCTGTACGCCGCCGTGTTCTCCGGCAGCCTGCGTCCGCGCGCCGCGAATGCCTCCCATGACTCTTCCCGCTCCACAGGAACTCCATGAGTAACAACGCGATCCGCAATCTGTTGACCGCCGCCTGCCAGCCCTATCGCGCCGCCGGCAGGTTTGCCTGGCATTTCGCGCAGGGCAAGCTCGGCCGCGACCCGGTCTTCAAGGGCATGCTGGCGCGCGGCCTGCTGCAAGGCAGCCCGCACATCCAGCGCGATGCGGGAATCCGCGTGCTCGACATCGGTTGCGGCCAGGGTCTGCTGTCGTCGTGGCTGTTGTCGGCGCAGGCTCAACATGCGCGCGGCGACTGGCCGTCCGACTGGCCGGCGCCGCCTGCCATCGCGCACATCCACGGCATCGAACTCATGCCGCGTGACGTCGAACGCGCGCAGGCGGCGTTGAACAATCAGGCAACTGCTGCCGGCCGCGCCAGCTTCGAAGCCGCCAACATGTGCACCGCCGCCTTTCCCGCATCGGACGCCGTCGTCATCCTCGACGTGCTGCACTACGTGGATTTCCCGGCACAGGACGACGTGCTGCGCCGCGTGCATGCCTGTCTTTCCGACGATGGCGTGCTGTTGCTGCGCGTGGGCGACGCGGCCGGCGGCCTGCCGTTCCGCTTCAGCAACTGGGTCGATAACGTGGTCACCAGCATACGCGGCCACCGCACGCTGCCGACCTTCTGCCGCAGCATCGCCGACTGGCAAGGCGCGATTGCTGCCATCGGCTTCTCGGTGCAGGCAATGCCGATGAACGAAGGCACGCCGTTCGCCAACATCCTGCTGGTCTGTCGGAAGCTGAAAGAAACTACATGAAGGAAACCGCATGAGCGTCGATCGCGACTGGATGCTGGCCCATATCCCGCACCAGGGCAGCATGTGCCTGCTCGATCATGTCGCGGAATGGGATGCGCAGGGCATGAAGGCGGTGGCGACCAGCCACCTGTCGCCCGACAATCCGCTGCGCGCCGACGGCCGGCTCGGTGCCGCCAACGGCATCGAGTATGCGGCGCAGGCGATGGCGGTGCACACGGCGCTGCTCGGCACCACGCAAGCCGATGCCGCCGTTGCCGAGCGGCCGCGTGCCGGCTTCCTCGCCAGCGTGCGCAACACGACCCTGCACGTGGCGCGGCTCGACGACATCGGCGAAGCGCTGGCCATCGAGGTCACGCTCATGCACGGCGAGCCCAACTGCATCCTCTACCAGTTCGCCGTGCGCAGCGCGAGCGGCAGGGATTTGCTCGACGGCCGCGCCACCGTGATCATCGACGCCACGGCGCTCGACAACAGATAAGGAGACACGCATGAAACGCGCACTCGTGACCGGCGGCAGCGGCGGCATCGGCGCCGCCATCTGCAGGCGCCTGTCCGCCGACGGCCTGCACGTGATCGTGCACGCCAACCGCAACCGTGACAAGGCACAGCAGGTGTGCGACGACATCGTTGCCGCCGGCGGCAGCGCGGAAGTGGCGGTATTCGACATCACCGATGCCGAAGCGACGCAAACGGCACTCGAACAGCTGACGCAGGCCGGCACCATCCAGGTGCTCGTCAACAATGCCGGCATGCACGACGACGCCGTGTTCCCGGGCATGTCGGCAAGGCAATGGCACGACGTGATCGACGTCAACCTGCACGGCTTTTTCAACGTGACCCAGCCGCTGACGATGCCGATGATCCGCACGCGCTGGGGCCGCATCGTCAACATTTCCTCGGTCGCCGCACTGGCGGGCAACCGCGGCCAGGTCAACTACTCGGCCGCCAAGGGCGCGCTGCATTCGGCCACCAAGTCGCTGTCGCTCGAACTGGCGAGCCGCGGCATCACCGTCAACGCGGTGGCGCCCGGCATCATCGCCACCGACATGATCGAGCAGGCATTCGACGACAAGCTGGTGCAGAGCATGGTACCGATGAAGCGCGTCGGCAAACCCGAGGAAGTGGCCGACCTGGTGGCCTTCCTCGCATCCGAGCAGGCCGCCTATATTTCTGGACAGGTGATTTCGATCAACGGCGGCATGATCTGATCCGCGCCGATCCAATGCAAAACGCCCGCTGCTGCGGGCGCTTTTTTGCGGATCAGGTTGCCGAGCCGGCTTCCGGATCGCGGATATTGATCTTGCGTCGCCGCCACGCAGCCAGCGTGCGCATCGGGTTGAACAGCGACGACAGGTAATAGATCGCCTTGAATGCATACAGCGACGGCCAAATCGCCTTGTTGTGGAAGATGTCGCCGGCCAGCACCGACATGACCGCCGCCTTGGTCTGCAGGAAGTCGCGCGGGTTCAGGAACAGGAAGCGCATCGCCGGATTGGTGACGCGGTAGATGAACCACGAAAAGATGGTCGGGCCGCGCCGCATGTGGTGATCGAACTTCTCCAGCGCGCGCTGCGCCTCCTGCGGCGCGCGCAGGCAGGCGGCAACCGCCTCGACGCCGACGAAGGCGCTCTGCATCGCCAGCAGCACGCCCGACGAAAACACCGGGTCGATGAAGGCATAGGCATCGCCGAGCAGCATGCAACGGTCGCCGTGGGACTTGCTGCTGGTGTAGGAATAGTTGCCGGTTGCGTGCACCTCGCCGACGCGCACCGCATTCTTCATGCGGTCGGCCAGCTTGGGCGCCATCGCGATGGTATCCATCAGGAACTGTTCGAGTCCGACCTTGCGCGAGGCCAGGTAATGCGGCCAGCAGACCGCGCCGACGCTGGTGGTGCCGTCCGACAGCGGGATCAGCCAGAACCAGCCGTGCTCGAACCAGAACAGGCTGATGTCGCCTTCGCGCTTGCCTTCGTAGCGTTCCACGCCGGTGAAGTGGCTGAAGATGGCCGAGCTGTTGTGCTTGCGGTTCTTCTGCTTGCTCTTGAACTGGTTGGCGAGAAAGGTATCGCGGCCCGAGGCGTCGATCACGTAATCAGCGATGTATTCCTGCATGCGGCCGTCGCCGTGTTTGGCCTGCACCAGCACGTGCTCGGGCTGGAAATCGACCTTGCGCACGCGGCAGTCCTCGATCACGCTGGCGCCGCGCGTGCGCGCATTCCTGAGCAGGATATGGTCGAACTCCGAGCGCCGCACCTGAAAAGCATAGGGCATGGACTTGTCGAAGGCTTCGCAGAATTCGATGTGGGTCTTCATGTCCTGCTCGACGGCATTGAACTCCACGCCCCATTTCGGCATGCCGATCGCTTCCACCTGTTCCTTGACGCCGAGTTTTTCGAGCAGCGGAATGTTGGCCGGCAGCAGCGATTCGCCGATGTGGAAGCGCGGATGCACGTCCTTCTCTAGCAGCGTCACCGTGAAACCGTCCTGCGCCAACAACGCTGCGGCAGTGGAGCCGGCCGGGCCGCCGCCGATGATCAGCACCTGGGTACGCATGGGCGCCGTGGCCGCTTCCTGCTGCGTGGGTCGGGTGATTGTTTCTGCGGCTTGCGTCATGCCCAGGCTCCGTCTGAAATGGGTGTGCTCGACATCATACGTCGTCGCAGCGCGGCAGTACATCGCGATCGAGGAATTCCTCCCACAGCGCGCGCCACGGCCGCCATTCGTGTCCGCCGGGCACGGTGCCGACGTGCCCCGGCGGCAACACATCGCCGATCAGGCGATTGCTGCCGGCGAAGCGGTCTTCCAATCCGTAACCGAGATACAGCGGCGGCCGTTGCCTCGGCGCATCGCTGTAGCCCCTGATCCACGCCCACAGTTCGCGGTCGTAATCGGTGGCCGCAATCTCGCCGGGTTGCCATGCAGCGAGTCCGGTCTTGCGGATTTCCGCAACCAGGCTGCGGTTGCCGAGAAACGGCGCCATCAGGAACATGCCGGCGATCTGCCCGCCGTACTGCTTGCTGTAGAGCAGCGAACCGTAGCCGCCCAGTGAAATGCCGACCAGCCATACGTGACGGTAGCCGCGCGCCCTGGCCGGCGCCACGATATCCTGCTGCAGGCGCTCCACCACCAGCGCCGACGTGTAGTAGCCGACGTGCGTGTCGGCCATCACGATGTCGGCCGCGATGCGCCGCGCGCGCGCAGCGGCGACGAAACCATGCGCCACGAAATCGCCCGGCGTATCATAGGCACCGGGCAGCAGCACGATCAGGGTATCGGGCGCGGCTTTACAAGGACAGCGATCCTCAATAACATCCAGCTTGCTTTTGACGGTGGCGGTGGGCATACAGGCAGTCAGAAACCAGCCTGACACGAGGATCAGGCCGGCAAGGTTCAATCGTCCGATGTTTAATCGTCCGATGTTCATCATTTTTCCTGCATTCCATTATAAGAGCAGCATCATGCCGCTCCGGCACGATCATCGATCAGAATCGCCATCACGATCACCGCGCTTCATCACGTTACCCATCACGCCGATCATTTCATGCTGAACCTCACCTACGGCACACTCCCCTCGTCCGAGCAGACCGGCTCGGTGTTCGGCTGCCTGCTGTTCGGCAGCGATGATGCGGTGTCGACCGGCGCCGTGGCCGATCTTCCGTGCGCGCGCGTCGCCATGCCGCGCCTGGACGGCGTGCCGCTGCTGTGCGAGACCCTGGGCGGACGCGCCGCCATCCGCGGCGGCAGCTTCAAGGACATTGCCTACCGTTTCAACGACGATGTGCTGTTCGGCGTCATCCAGCTCGATGAAAGCACGATGACGGCGACCTCAGGTTCGGCCCTGGAAACCGCAGCCGAGCAAGCCTATCTGCGCATCTTCGAGTTGCTGCGCGCACAGGGGTTCCCCTACGTGCTGCGCTTCTGGAACTACATGGCCGACATCAACGGCGAAGCCAACGGCCTCGAGCGCTACCGCCAGTTCAACCTCGGCCGCCAGCAAGCCTTCGCCGAAAGCGGCCAGGCGGTTTCCGGCAACGTGCCCGCAGCCTGCGCGCTCGGCACCTCGCACGGTCCGCTGGTGGTCGCGTTTCTTGCCGGACGCCAGCCGTCGCTACCGATCGAGAATCCGCGCCAGGTGAGCGCCTACGACTATCCGGAACAGTACGGCCCGCGCAGCCCGCTGTTCTCGCGCGCCAGCGTGGCCAATGTAGGCAGCGGCCGGCACCTGTTCCTGTCGGGTACGGCCAGCATCGTCGGACACCAAACCCTGCACGACGGCGACATCGCCGCGCAGACGCGCGAGACGCTCGTCAACATCCGCGCGGTGATCGGGGAAGCAGCGCGCAAGATGCAGACGCACTGCGCGCTGACCGATCTCGACTACATCGTCTATGTACGCCGTGAAGCCGATCTGCCCACGGTTCGCGCCATCGTCAAAGCCGAACTCGGCAGCACGGTGCGTGCGTCCTACCTGCTGGCCGACATCTGTCGCGCCGACCTGCTGGTGGAGATCGAAGGCTCGGCGCAGTTGCCGGCCGCCTGACCATTCCGCTTCGCACATAAAAAAGACCTCTCGGTCGAGCCCTACGGTCTTGCCTGGTCCCCCAAGGGGACGCTTTTTATCTTGGGACGGCCCGGCGATAAAAAAGCCGTCGCATCACGACGGCTTTTTTAAAATTCACGAAACCCGCTGCACGTCGCCCCTATGCCGGCGCATATGCCACCCGCAGCGTGCGGCCGTTGACGTATTCGAGCTGCACATCCTCCTGCCGCCTTGTCGCCAGCGCGCGCAACAGCGGCAGGCTGCGCGCCGCCGGAATGCCGCGCCGCACGGTTTCGAGGTCCGCATGCTGCATCGCAGTCTGCGCCGCGTCGTCCAGCGCCAGTGCAATGCTGCCCAGACCGTTCGCCGCTGCTTGCGGCGTCAGCAGCATGGCGACCGCGAACTGATCGGCCAGCGGTCGCGTCGCATGCAAGGGTTCGGGATACGGCGTGTCATAGACGACCAGCAGTACCGGCCGCTGCTCGACCGCGACCTGCACCGCCGCCTCGAGCAGGCCGACGGCAAAACCGCCGTCGTAGGCGCACAGGCTGGTGGACGGCAGCATGGCGCCGCTGGCGATACCCCAGTAGCCGGACGGCGCGTTATGCACCGAGTTGTGAAAGCGCGTCGGCGAGATCAGGCGGTCGCTGCCAGCCAGTGCCTGGCAGATCATGTGGCAGTTCTCGCCATCGCCGCCGGACGAACAGAACACGGTGGTCACCTCGGCCGGCGCCACGCCGGCGTTCTGCAATGCTTCCATACCGCAGGCCAGCGCGAGCTTGACACCGGCGCCGGTGCGGCGGCGTTCAGCGGCCGGCAGCGCGTTCAACGCCGGCACCACGGTCGCGTTGCGCACGTAACTTGCCTCGGCCTGCAGCAGCGCCGCCCATTCCTGCCAGTTGCCGGCGCCGGGGCCGATCACGCCGACCGCCTGTATATGCACGCGCGCGTTCATCGCACCACTCCCAGTACCAGGCTGCAGTTGGAACCGCCGAAGCCGAATGAATTGTTGAGCGCGTAGTCGATCTGCGCAGGGCGATTCTCGAGCAGGTAATCGACCTGCAGTTCGGCATCGACCTTCGTGGTGTTGATGCCGGCCGGCAGTTCGTCGTGCGTCATCGCCATCGCGCAGATCGCCGCTTCCACCGCACCGGCCGCACCCAGCGTGTGACCGGTTGCGCCCTTGGTCGAACTGCAGGGCGTCCTGCTGCCGAACACCGCGTGCACGGCCTTGCCTTCGGCGGCGTCATTGCTCGGCGTGGCGGTGCCATGCAGATTGATGTAGCCGATGCTTTCCGGAGTCAAACCGGCCGAAGCCAGCGCATCCTTCATCGCCATCTGCGCGCCCAGTCCTTCCGGATGCGGTGACGACATGTGATGCGCATCGCTGGATTCGCCGACGCCGCACAACAGCACGCTGCCCCTGGTGGCTTGCGCCGGCGCCCGGACCAGCAGCGCAAAGGCCGCGCCCTCGCCGATCGAAATGCCCTGACGGCCTTCGCCATAGGGACGCGCCGGTTCCGGCGACAGCAGCTGCAGCGAATTGAAACCGTAGAGCGTGGTCAGGCACAGTGTATCGACGCCGCCGACCACCGCCGCGTCGATGAAACCGGCTTCAATCATGCGCGCCGCATTGCCGAACACCTTGGCGCTCGACGAACAGGCGGAGGACACGGTCAGCGCCGGTCCGGTCAGGCCGAAATAGGCGGCGACGAAGGCCGCGACCGAATAGGTGTTGTGCGTTTCGGCGTAGCGGAAATCGGCCGGTAAGACACCCGGATTGCCATCGGCGTCAGGCTCGCGACGGCGATACGCCAGTTCGGTCTGCAGGATGCCCGAGGTGCTGGTGCCCAGATAACAGCCGATGCGGTCGGCGCCGAATTCGGCGATCGCCGCGCGCACCGCTTCCTCAAACCCGTCCTGCTGCAACGCGAGCTGCGCCAGGCGATTGTTGCGGCAGTCGAAGTCGGCCAGCGCCGCGCGCAGGGCCACGTCATCGACGCCGCGCACCTCGCCGATCCAGGTCGGCAGGTTCACGGTTTCGAAATCGCAGGGCTTCAGATTGCCTTCGCGCGCGGCCAGCCTGGCCCAGTTTTCATCCCGCCCGAGTCCGAGGCAGGTCGAGAGCGTGTAATGACGGAGTTCGAGTGTTTGCATACGGTCGGACCGTGTCCCCTTATGTATCTTGTATATCGTGCGTATCGTGTTCTGATGCGCGCCGATCGCGCAGGCCCTGCTCCACCGTCACGCATTGCAATCCCTGCGCGCTCGCCGCTGCTAGCACACGCGGCAGCGCTTCGAGAATCACCGGCCGGCCCTGCGCCGTGCGCGCCGCATTGCCGTCGTGCAGCAGCAGGATGTCGCCGCCGCGCAGGCCGTTCAGCAGCCGCTGCGTGACGCGCTGCGCATCGCCGACGCGCGTATCGAAACCACGCCGCGTCCAGCTCACGAGCTTCAGGTCCAGCGCATGCAGCACCGGATCGAGGAAGGGATTGCGCAGACCGGCCGGCGCGCGGAAGTACCGCGGCACGCGCCCGGTCACCTCGGTGAGGACCTGCTGCGCCTGTTCGAGTTCCCGCCGCATGCCGCGCATGCCGAGCACCGAGAAATAATGGCGATGCAGCATGCTGTGGTTCTCGATCGTGTGGCCGGCCTCGACGATGCGGCGCGCCAGCGCCGGCTGCGCGCGCACCTTGTCGGCGATGCAGAAGAAGGTGGCCGTGGCGCCGTGCTCGGCGAGCAGATCGAGCACGCGCGGCGTGACCTCGGGATCGGGGCCGTCGTCGATGGTGACGGCAATCTCGGCACGCCCATCCGGCAGGCGCAGCACGTTCGGTCCCAGCAGCACGCTGCGCGGCCACAGGCCGATCGCCGTGATGGCGGCATGGTTGGCGATCACGCTGGCAACGCTCCAACCCAGGGTGCCCGGCCAGGCAATCGCGGACGCGGCAGCGCCGACGTGCAGCACGGCGGATGCCATGAGGAAGGGGCTAGGCTGCCAGCGGCGCGCGGCAATGGTGGAGGCGTTCTTCATGTGGCGCACGCCATCGGGCTGGAAAACAGCATGGGGGCCGGCTCCTGCCGTGCCGACAAGGCGGCATGATCGAGCAACGCATGCAGCGCTGCGTATTCGACTTCATCGCGCAGCTGCGAATGATCGCCGCAGGCCAGTTCCATGATCGCCAGCGCCAGCCGCTGCAGCAGCATCAGGTTGTCGTCCATGCGCTGCATGAACTGCGCGGCGTCGAGCTCGTCCTTGAGACCGCGGTTGAGTTCGGCAAACCAGTCGAGCTGCGTCTGGTCCAGCATCCGCGACGGATTGCGGCGCGCGCTGTGCCTGCTCCACGCGCGGAAGAAGGCCTGGATCGCGCCGTTCACCTTCTGCATGTGCATCAGCCTCGGCTGCAGACGGCCCATGACGACCAGGTCGGTCAGCCGGTCCTGGTAGAACAGCAGGCACATCACGCCCCAGTAATAGGCGTAATCCCACGACACCTTGTGCGGCAATACTTCCGGATCGCCGAACAGCGGATACTGGTCGAGATAGACCGGCAGCATGGATTCGTAGAGCGAGAAATAGATCTGCTCGAAGTAGTCGGCCATCATGACGACCGGGCCGCGCGCGCGATCCTGCGCAATCAGTTCGACGATATTGGTGTTGCCGATGGCGATGAAATCGCTGCCGGGCGAATAGAAGGGATCGAGGAACACGCCGGCCTCGCCGGTCAGCGCCCAGCGCCGCTCGCCGTCGTACATGCGCTTGCAGCCGTAGGAAAAACGCTTGAAGAAGGCGAAGTCCTGCAACTGCGCGCGTTCGGCGTCGAGGTGTTCGTGCAGACGCGGCTGATGGATCTTCAGCCAGTCCATCGCCTTGTCGAAGGTGTTCATGTTCTCGACCGGATGCAGATCGGCATCGGCCACGATGCCGACCGAGTGCGAGCCCGACGACAACGGAATCAGCCACACCCAGTAGCCCTCGCCGACCAGGTGATTGGTCGAGCGCCAGCGATCCGGCGGCTGACAGGCGCTTAGCCACTCGGTATCCTGCGACCAGTCGTGCACGTCGATGCGCCTGCCGATGCGGAACCATACTGCACCCGCGCGATGCGCATTGTCCTGCGCCAGGTCGAGCTTGCGCTTGACGAGGCCGGCGCGTCCCGAGGCATCGACCAGCCAGCGCGCGTCGGCCTCGACGGCATGGCCATCGGCTTCGTAGGCGATGCGATGCGATGCGTCCTTGTCACCGATCTCGAACCTGCGGATCACCGCACCATCAACGAAATGCACGCCGCGCTCGGCCGCCATCTCCGCCAGGCGATTTTCGAAGATGCCGCGATCGATCTGGTACGAGGAAGTCGGCAGCACGTGACTGCCGCCGAGTTCGGTCACGCGATCAAGGTCGCGGCGGCCGTCGGAAAAGAAGAAGCGGAAGCCGAACTTCTTCAACTGCTCGGTTTCCAGGTGGTCCTTCAGCCCGAGCACGGTATCGAAATAATGCGCGGCGATCTCGACCGAGGATTCGCCGACCTTGTGCGCGGCGGCCGGCACCGGATGCGCGCGGCGCTCGATGACGAGAATCGCCAGGTCTGCAAAGCGCTGGCGCAACTGCAACGCCAGGGTCAGGCCGGCCAGCCCTCCGCCCATGATGACGACGTCATACCGTGCGGACGGCTGCGCGCTCATCGGTCGTTCCCCTGCCAGAAGTCGTAGAAGTTGAACCAGTTGAACGGCGCCAGGCGCGCGAAATGCTCGAGGCGCGAGACGTAATGCGCCATCGCCGCGTTGACCTGCTCCTCGCGGTTGCGGCGCGTGCCGTCCGGCGCATCGGTAAAGTCGGCGATGCGTTCGATGTGGATGTCGTAGCGGTTGCCGCCCAGGTACAGGCCCATCATCAGATAGACCGGGCGCCGCATCATGGCGGCCATGCGGAACGGTCCCTGCGCGAACGGCGCCGGCACGCCGAGGAAGGGCAGCATGCTGATCTTTTCCTGGCCGAGCGAACGGTCGGCCAGCACGCCGACCAGCGCACCCTGCGCCAGCCGGTCCTTGACCGTCAACATGGCAGACAGGTTGCCGAGCGGGACGATCTCCTGCTGCGCATCGGGATTGATGGCCGACAGCAGCGCGCCGATCTTGCGCGCGTTTTCCTCGTACATCAGCAGCACGAGTTTGAGCGAATCGTGCTTGCGCGAGATCATGCGCACCACTTCGAAGCTGCCCATGTGCGCGCCCATCAGGAACACGCCCTCCTCGCGCTCGGCGACATCGGATTCCATGTAGGCATCGCTGACGACGCGGATGTCGAACTTCTCGCCATGGCCGAGCAGGAAATAGACACGGTCCAGCACCACGCTGGCAAACGCGTGCACGTGGCCGAACACCTCGCGCCAGCGCGCCGGGCGGCCATGCACGCGCGACAGATAGGCGCGCGACGCGCGGCAAGCGTCGGTCGCGGTCAACACGTAATAGAGCGTGACCGGATACAGCACCAGGCGCGACGCCGTGCGGCCGAAGGTGCGGGCGATCCATGCCATCACGCGCAGCGCAGCCAGGCAACCGCGCTCCTTTCTGGCGGTCCAGTCCTGGGCGGCGGCGTCCTGCGGCCCGGCGTCCGCCTGGCTGACAGGCTTGGCCGGCGCGACCCGCTTGGAGTCGGAAGAATCGAGCTGCATGTTGGTCATATCTTGTTTCTGCTGTTCAGATAGGCCGAGACGCTCTCGCGTATCGTCGCATGCCTGAAATCCGGGTTGCAGCGCTTGCGGCAGGCGTACTCGCCGGCAAACATCAGGATGATCATCGGCCAGTTCAGCACGTTGGCGAACATCGACCAGGTTTCGATCGAGGCAAAGTAGAAGATCGCCAGCGACACCAGCACCTGCAGCGCAAAGAAGACGGACCACGCAACCGTGACCTTGCGTGTGTAGCGCGCCACGCTGTCCGGCATGTCGGGGTGGATGGTACGCGCGATGGTGGTGATGGCCGGCGTGCGTCCGCCGTACAGCGTCTGCAGAAAGAACCAGCACAGCATGGAATTGGCGGCCACGTGCTGGATCAGGTAGATCCAGTCGAGCCGCGTCAGCAGCGTGACCCAGAAGTCGGCAGTCAGCCAAACGGAAAAGGCCGCCACCGCGCCGCCGCCGGCCAGTTGCAGCGCGCGGCCGAAACCGGCCGAACGGATCGCCATGACGACGCCCCAGCACGCAAACCCGACGATCGGCACGATCAGCATCAGGACCGCCAGCTGGCGCCAGATGCTGAAGGCATCCTCGATCACCAGCGCCGCGTGGCTGAGAGCCACATAGGCCGCGATGGCGAGAACGGTCAGGACGATCTTGACGACGGACATGGACGGATTGATCCCAGGAAAATCAATGGCTTACGCGAAAAAGAGAGGCAGTATAAGGCAAAGCCAAATGGCAAACCGTTCTTTTTTCAACGCCCGGCCAGCCTGCGCCAGATCAGCAACGGCAGCCGCAGCACGAAGCCCAGGAACAGCCGCGTGTGCATCCAGGTGAGCAGCTTGTTGTCGCGCCAGTAATTGAAATGCGAGACGCCGCCTTCTTCCGCGCTGAGGTAGCGCACCCTGGTCGGCACGTTGACCGGGCGCACGCCGCGCCAGGCCAGCCGCACCACGGCTTCGGGATCGAAATCGAAGCGCCGCATCCAGACGCTGCCCTGCATGACATCGCGCAGCACGCGCGCCGGATAGACACGGAAACCGAACAGCGAGTCGCCGATACCGCCGCCCAGCGTTTCGAAGTTGGCCCACCAGTTCGAAATCTTGCGGCCCTTGACGCGGATGCTCGGTGCGCTGTCGTCGAACACGGGCACGCCGAGCACCATCCCGTCCGGATTGGCGGCGGACGTCTGCATGAAGTGCGCGATCATCGCCGCATCGTGCTGGCCGTCCGAATCCATCGTCAGCACGTGGGTAAAGCCGCGCGCCAGCGCGCGCTCCACGCCGTGCAACACGGCCGCGCCCTTGCCGCCGTTGTGCGGCAGCACGATGATTTCCAGGCCGTCGTCCTCGGCCGCCATGCGCTGCAACTGCTCGGCGGTGCCGTCGGTGCTGCCGTCGACCACCACCCATACCGGCGCCCACTGCGCGCGCGCGGAAGCCACCGTCTCATAGACGACAGCGCCAGGGTTGTAGCTGGGGATCAGGACCAGATGAGTGGTGGATGCTTGCATCGATTGTTCCGTGTTCCCTATGGACGCGATGCGGACGTGCGCGCATCGTCTGCCCGATGCGTGGAACAAGCAGGCGGTGCCAGCTCCTGCTCGTAATAGTGCTGCAGTTCGGCAATGAATTGTTTGCTGTCGTCGCCCGGAGAGAACCGCTGCCCCAGCCGCACGCGGATGCGCACCGGGAAGTCCGGCGCCTTCCAGAACGGCCAGCCCTTGCCGAGGAAACCCGAATCCGATTCGATGAAGATGGTCTGCACCGGGCAGCCGGTGCGGCGCGCGATCAGTCCGACCGTTCCCTGGAACGGATTGATGCGGCCGCGCCGGCTGCGCGTGCCTTCGGGAAACAGCAGCAGCTGGCTGCCTTCCTCGAGTTCGCGCGCGGCCTCGTTGACGATGTTGCGGATCGAATCGTTGGGAATGTAGCCGGCCATCTTGGCGCCATGGCCGAACATGACGTTGCGCAACACCTGCGCCTTCATGATGCAGACCACGTTGGGCAGGCGCGAAATGATCAGCAGCGCGTCGAACAGTGACGGATGATTGGCCGTCAGGATCAATCCGTCGTCGCCGCGCAGGCGGTCGAGTTCGGTCAGGTCGAGATGAAAGACATTGAAGAAATGCAGTGTCGTGAAATAACGGCGGTAGCCGGTGGTGATGGCACGACGCACGTAGGCCTGGCGTTCCGAGCGCGGCATGAATGCCGAGCGCAGCGCCAGCCATGGCGAGCCGAACAGCATCATGAGCGTCAGGCCCAACAGGCTCAGGAAAAGAATCAGAACATTCCGGGCGTGCTTGAATGGAGTCATGAAGCGCATCATAAGAAAACTGACAGTAAGCCGGCGGTATGTGTCTGAAAAGGGTGATGATTGTCCGCCGGCCGTGTCGATGATGCAAGCAGCGGCCCCCAAGGCCGAGAAAAATTATAACGAAAGGTCCTGGTGCTGGACAGCGCCGCATCGCGCACAAACGCGGCAGCGCGTCTTTTGCGCGCTCCCTCCCTGTCTGCATGGATCGCACGCGAGAGCAAGTCGGTTTGCACATTAACCACACCTTTCCGGCAGCGGCAGCGGAAAAGTCTGGCGAACTGCAAATAGGCCTATAATCTGCGCAGAATCCTTTTTTGTGCTTCGCAACAATGAACCATCTCAGTCAGATTCTCCCCCCCGCCAATGTTGTGCTTGACCTTGATGTCTCCAGCAAGAAACGGTCGTTCGAGCAAGTCGGCCTGATTTTCGAAAACAATTGCGGCATTGCACGTTCCGATGTGTCGGACAATCTCTTCGCGCGCGAGCGCCTGGGGTCGACCGGGCTCGGCCATGGCGTGGCGGTACCGCACGGACGCATCAAGGGATTGAAGTCGCCGCTGGCAGCCTTCGTGCGGCTGGCGCAGCCGATTCCGTTCGAGTCGCCAGACGGCCAGCCGGTGCGGCTGATGATCTTCCTGCTGATTCCGGATCACGTCACGCAGCAGCATCTGGAAATCCTGTCGGAAGTCGCCGAGATGTTCTCCGACGAATCCTTCCGCAATCTGCTGATGACGCTCGACGATCCGGCCGCCGTGCATGCGCGCCTGATCACCTGGCAACCCAGCCTGCAGGACATGGACTGAACGCGGCCCGCGCCTACGGTCTTTTCTTCTTCCTCTCCGCCCACGCCCTTCCGATCAGATGCCACTGACCACGCCGCTCTCGATCCAGCAGCTTTACGATGACAATCGCGAATCGCTGCAGCTCGGGTGGTTTGCCGGTTTTCCGGGCGGAGAACGGCAGATCCTCGGCGACGCCACCTCGGCCGCCGACCAGATCGGCCACCTGAACCTGATCCATCCGGGCCGCATCCAGGTCTTCGGCCACCAGGAAACCGAATACTACGAACGCCTGTCGCCGGGCGCGCGCGCCTATCACACGGCCGAGCTGATCGCCGGCCAGCCGCCGGCCATGATCATCGCGCAGGGACTGGAAACGCCGCCCGACATCATGACGATCTGCGACGACAAGAACATCCCGCTGTTCTCGACGCCGCTGTCGGCAGCGCAGGTGATCGACTACCTGCGCGTGTATCTGTCGAAGAAGCTCGCACAGCGCATCACCATGCACGGCGTGTTCATGGACGTACTCGGCGTGGGCGTGCTGATCACCGGCGAATCGGGCCTCGGCAAGAGCGAACTCGGTCTCGAACTGATCTCGCGCAGCCACGGCCTGGTGGCCGATGACGCGGTCGAATTCGCGCGCATCGCGCCCAATGTCATCGAGGGCCGCTGCCCGACGCTGCTGCAGAACCTGCTCGAGGTGCGCGGCCTCGGCCTGCTCGACATCAAGACCATCTTCGGCGAGACCGCTGTACGCCGCAAGATGCGCCTGACGCTGATCGTGCACCTGGTACGTCGCAGCACGCTCGAGGAAAACTACGAACGCCTGCCGGCGCCGTCGCAGACCGAGGAAATCCTCGGCTTGCAGATCCGCAAGGTCGTCATCCCGGTCGAGGCCGGCCGCAACATCGCCGTGTTGCTGGAAGCCGCCGTGCGCAACACCATCCTGCAGATGCGCGGCATCGACACTCTCAAGGATTTCATGATCCGCCAGCAGAAGGCGATGGAAAGCGACGAGTAGGCCGGAATACGCGGACTCTTCTTCGCGTCTTTTCGCAGTAACGTCACAGGCAGCATGGTCTGCATGCCGCCGCACTTGCAGTGCGGTATCATGGCCGTCATGCGCATCATCCTCATCACCGGCATTTCCGGCTCCGGCAAATCGGTCGGCCTCAAGGCCCTGGAAGACGCCGGCTATTTCTGTGTCGACAACCTGCCGCCCACGCTGCTGCGCGCGCTGGTCGCCGCGCGCCTTGAAGAAGGCGGCGACAACCTGGCCGTCTCGATGGACGTGCGCAGCGCCCGCTCGCTGGGTGGCCTGCCGGCCGACCTGGCTTGGCTGCGCGCACAGGGGCACGACGTCAAATCGCTGTTCCTGACCGCCAAGACCGATTCCCTGATCGCGCGCTTTTCCGAAACGCGCCGCAGCCACCCGCTGTCGCATCGCAGCGCCGTCACCGACTCTGCCGACGAGCGCCGCACTCTGACCGAATGCATCCTGGCCGAACGCGAGATGCTGGCCGGCATCGAGGAAATCAGCCACGTCATCGATACCTCGGGCATGCGCGCCAACAAGCTGCGCGCGTGGATCAAGAGCCTGGTCGAAAGCGACCAGTCGCCGCTGACCATCCTGTTCGAATCGTTCGCCTTCAAGTTCGGCGTGCCGCTCGACGCCGACCTCGTGTTCGACGTGCGCACCCTGCCCAATCCGCATTACGACGAAAAACTGCGGCCGCTGACCGGACGCGACCTGCCGGTGCAGGAATTCCTGCTGGCGCAACCCGATGCGGTGGCGCTGCTGGCCGACATCCGCGGCTTCATCGAACGCTGGCTGCCCTCCTTCAAGAACGACAATCGCGGCTACCTGACGATCGCCATCGGCTGCACCGGCGGCCAGCATCGCTCGGTCTATTTCGCCGAACGGCTGGCCGCGCATTTCCGCACCACCGAACACGTGCTGCTGCGGCATCGCGAACTCGACTGACGCGAGCCGCCGCACCAGGAACCACGCATCAAGATCCATTTTCCTGCCGACACCCATACGGCGCATCGGTAACAACCCTTCCCTCTACCGCGCGCCATGAACGATCGATCAGACTGGATTCCTCTCTTCACCCTCAATACCGTCCTGTTTCCGGACGGCATCCTGCCGCTCAAGGTTTTCGAACCGCGCTATCTGGACATGGTGCGCGACTGCATGAAGGAACGCGTTCCGTTCGGTGTCGTGCTGATCCGCGCCGGCCAGGAGATCGGCATCGCCGCCGATCCCGAGACGGTCGGCTGCCTGGCCCACATCATCGACTGGGATGCGCAACAGCTCGGCGTCCTGTTGCTGCGCACCCAGGGCGGCAGGCGTTTTCGCATCATCGAGACGCGCACCCGTCCCAACAAGCTGCTGGAAGCCAGAATCGATCTCATGCCTGCCGACGAACCGCTGCGCATCATGGATCGGCACACCGCCTGCGCTCGCACGCTCGGCCTCATCATCGAGGACATCAACATGCGCGGACGCGACGAACTGGGTGAGGATTTCGAAAGCCCGTTCCCGGACCGTCTGAAACTGGAAGATGCGGGCTGGGTTGCCAATCGCTGGAGCGAAATCCTGCCGATTCCGCTCAAGGCGCGACAACGACTGCTGGAACTGCAGGACGTGCCGGCCAGACTCGCCATCGTCCACGAGTATCTGCTGCAGCATCACATTCTTTAGAAGCGCTCAGGAAAGCAGATCGGGAGCGGCGAACAACGCCAGCAGCATCTTCTTGACCGGCGCCGGCAACGGTGCGCCTGCCAGTTCCGTCACCGGATACCAGACCTGCGCCGACTGCGCCACGCCATGCCGGCGCGTGCGCAGATCGATGCGGTACGGCGTGACGTGCAGACGGAAATGCGTGAAGACATGCGTGAAGCCGGTCAGCCGCGTGACAGCCGCCGCCTCGCCATGCAGCGCGACCACGGCATCGATATCCGGCGGCAGTTCGTCCGCAGCGCTCTCTTTTGCCCGTTCCGGCAACGATAGCAACCCGCCCCAGATACCGGATGGCGGGCGCTGCTCGAGCAGGATGGCGCCGTCATGCGCGATGACGAACATGTGCGCATGCCGTTCAGGCACCTTTTTCTTCGGCTTGCGTACCGGCAGCTCCGCCGTGCGTCCGGTCAGGTGCGCCACGCAGCGCGAGGCCAGCGGACAACGCGGACAGGCCGGACGATTGCGCGTGCACAGCGTCGCGCCCAGATCCATCAAACCCTGCGTATAGGATTCGACGCCGCTCTCCGGCAACAGCGCCACCGCGCGTTGCCACATGTCGTTCTCGACCGCCTTCTCGCCCGGGAAACCGTCGATGCCGAACACGCGCGCGAACACGCGCTTGACGTTGCCGTCGAGGATGGCGGCGCGCGTGCCGTAGGAAAAGGCCGAGATCGCCGCCGCCGTCGAGCGGCCTATGCCGGGCAATTCTTCCAGCAGGCCTGGATCGGCCGGGAAACGCCCGCCGTGCTCGGCCACCACCATCTGCGCGCAGCGATGCAGATTGCGCGCGCGCGAGTAGTAGCCGAGCCCGCTCCAGTGCGCCATCACCTGTTCCGACGGCGCAGCCGCCAGCGCCTCGACGGTCGGAAAGGTTTCGAGAAAACGCTGGTAATAGGGAATGACTGCCGCGACCTGGGTCTGCTGCAGCATGATCTCGGACAGCCAGACACGATAGGCATCGCGCGTGTTCTGCCACGGCAGCGCGTGGCGGCCATGCTGCTTCTGCCATGCGATCACGGCCTGTGAAAAAGACGGATCGCCAACTGCCGCTTCCTGCGCGCCGCTCTTCCTGCTCTTGCGGCGTGCGACTGCTTTCACATCATCTGCTTCTACAACACGTTTCATCTATGCGGCGGCCCTGTATCCGGCAAGCGGCGCCATGACGGCGGCGCGCAGTTCGTTCTCCAGTCGCGTCAGCGCCATGCGCTGGGTATCCAGTTCGAGCTGCATCTGTTCGAACGACAATACCTTTTCCTCGAGGCTGTCGGTCGCCTCGTGGATCTTCTCGATCGACTTGCGGCGACGACGCAATTGCAGCTTATGTTCGCCGATCTGCGCCTCCAGCGGCGCCATCACGACCTTGAGCCAGGCTTCGACGTCGCGGTTGGCCTGCAGCATGCACTGCCGCACGCGCGAGGCAATCGAGTCGAAGAACTTCTGCATCAGCGTCACCTGCGGCATGGTCATGATGGTCGCCGCGCCAAACTGTTTCTGATAGATCTGCTCGATCAAGTCGATTTCCTTGACGTACTTGTCGAGCGAGAACGGCATCGGCGTGGACAGCGCCAGTGCATGTTCGGTCGAGAACTTGCGGTACATGACCGACATCATCTCGCCGATCTCGTCGGTCTTCTGCGCGGACAAGGCCATGTTGTGCCGGGTCTTGCCGAAGAATTCGCGCACCGCCTGCCGCATGCCGGCCGAAAAACGGCTCTTCTCCATCGTCTCGCGCGTGGCGGCGACATTCTGCTTGAGCACCGCCATGCCGAGATGACTGAACACCTCGGACGACAAGCGCGCGAACACGGCGCGCGTGGCCTGCAGCTTGAACAGGCTGCCGTCGAACTCGCGCTTCTCGAGATCGATGCGGCTCATCATGTGTTCGAGAATATTGCGATTCTTGCCCCGCAGGCTCTTCAATTCCAGCAGTTGCTCGACCACGTTGCGCGAGCGCGCCGACAGCAGCGCCAGCCGTGAGCTGGCCAGTTCGCTGATTTCGCTCTGCAGCTGATGGCGGATGATGTCCTGCCGCGCCGGAATCAGTTGCGACGACAAGGCCTGCTCGAGCAAGGGCAGGCGGCTGCGCGCCAGCAGTTCGGCGTCGCCGTTGATCTTGGCAACCAGCCCCTTCTGCGCCGAGATCGGGAATATCTGCCCCTCCGACAACAACAGCGTCTGCGCCACCGACGCGACCTGGGCATCGATCTGCCGCTCGACCTCGGCCGGCGCGCTGAGTTCGTCCCACATGCTGTCGATCTTGTTGAGCACCACCAATCGGCCGGAACCCGAATTGCCGATGTGATTGCGCCAGATATCGATGTCGCTCTTGGTCACGCCGGTATCGGCGGCGAGGATGAACAGCACCGCATGCGCGTTCGGGATCAGGTTCAGCGTCAGTTCGGGTTCGGTACCGATCGCGTTCAGGCCCGGCGTATCGACGATCACCAGGCCTTGCTTCAACAACGGATGCGGGAAGTTGATGATCGCGTGCCGCCACTGCGAGATTTCGATGGTGCCGTCGGCATCGACGTTGAGACTCAGATCGGGATCGCTCTCGTCGTACAGGCCGTAGCGAATCGCCTCTTCCACCGGCACGCGCTTGACCAGGCTGACCTGGCGGAACGCCTCCAACATGCCGTCACCCGAAGAGATATCGAGCGGCAGCACGGTCCACACCTGGTGCTGACCCTTGAGGTCGGAAGTCGATTGCGTCTCGGCGCGCGTCTCGATCGGCAGCAGGCGGATCGACGGCGGAAAGGTTTCGTCGTACAGCAGTTCGGTCGGGCACATCGTGGTGCGGCCGGCCGACGTCGGCAGGATGCGCTGGCCGTAGCCGGCGAAGAAAATGGAATTGATGAGTTCCGATTTGCCGCGCGAGAATTCGGCGACGAAGGCGATCGACAACTTGTCTTCGTTCAGGCGAGTCAACGCCTGCTGCACGCGCTGCTCGCTGGCGGCGTCCGACAAGCCGAACTCCTGCGCGCAATCGCGATAGCGCTCGAGCGCGACGCGCACGTTGTCGCGCCAGTTGCCGTACGCATTGAATTTCTCGACCAGATTGTTCATATCGCCTCCCTGGCTGTCCTCGCCGGTTCACATTCTGATGTTGCGTTCCCGGACATGGTGTCCCGAATCGGGGTTCGTCGATGAAGCAGAGGTGTGGAAATCGTCATCGGAAAACACGGCATGACGTTGCACCCCGCCATCTGCCGGACATCTTCATGAAACGGACTTCCAACATCGGACACTAGCACCGCCCGTCATTTTTGACAATTTGCGCAATAGAAGGTCGAACGCTGTCCCTGCACGATCTGACGCACCGGCGCGTTGCAAATACGGCATGGTTCGCCGGTGCGCGCATAGACGAAATAGCTCTGCTGAAAATAGCCGGACTGGCCGTTGACCGCGATGAAATCCTTGAGCGTGCTGCCGCCCTGCTCGATGGCCGCAGCCAGCACTTCGCGGATCGCCTGCGCCAGCCGCTCGTAGCGCTCGGGGCCGATGCGGTGCGCCGGCGTGCGCGGATTGATGCGTGCGCGGAACAGACTTTCCGATGCATAGATATTGCCGACGCCGACCACGATGTCGCCCGCCAGCAACACCTGCTTGATGGCGGCACTGCGTCCGCGCGTGTGGCGATACAACCACTGTCCGTCGAAACGGCCTTCCAGCGGCTCCACGCCCAGCGTGCGCAGCAGCAGGTGATTCTCGACCGAACCATCGGCGGCGTCATGCCAGAGCACGGCGCCGAATCGGCGCGGATCGCTCATGCGCAGCACCTGGCCGCCTATCGCCATGTCGAAGTGATCATGCTTCTTCGGTTCGATGCCCGGCGGCAGGATGCGCAGGTGACCGGACATGCCGAGATGGATGATTAGCGTGCCATGGTCGAAATGGATCAGCAGATACTTGCCGCGCCGCCCGGTGGCGCGCACCGTGTGGCCGACCAGCGTCTGCGCCAGCGCGAGCGGAAACGGCCAGCGCAATCCGGTATGGCGGAATTCGACGGCGGACACGGTCTGTCCTTCGAGGTGCGGCGCCACGCCGCGGCGCGTCACCTCGACTTCTGGCAATTCAGGCATGGAACGATACTTGGCAAAGGAACGAAAGCCGGTGCAAACCGATCGCAATCATGGAGCCGAACCCGGCTTGCACGACGGCAAACGGTTGGATGTGGGTTCGGCGTAAAATAGGATTCCGCTCGATTAGCCTGGACTTCAATTGAAGAAAAATGCTCTTGCCATTGTAACGCTGTCCGCCCTTCTCTCGACTTTTGGCGGCAGCGTGCATGCCCATCCGCCGGCATCCGGCACCGCCGATCCCGGCATGCCGCTGACGGCACCGACAATGCCGGCCGGCGCGGAAGCAACCGAGTCGGCCGACGGCGCGCTGCCCAACGTCGAAATGACCGAGGACATGCTCTACAAGCTGCTGCGCGCCGAAATGGCCTACCAGCGCGGCGACTGGCAACTGGCCTATGTGACCATGCTGGCCGGCGCGCAGGAAACGCGCGATCCGCGCCTGGCGCGCCGTGCGGCCGAGATCGCCTTGAGCGTCAAGCAGGCCGGCGAAGCCTTGTCGGCCGTGCGCCTGTGGCGCCAGATCGCGCCGGAATCCGACGAAGCCAACCAGTTCTACCTGGGCTTGGTCGTACTCGGCGAAAACCTGGCCGAAGCCAAACCCATCTTCGTCGAACGCCTGCAGGAAGTACGGCCGCAGGCACGCGGCCTGCTGATCCTGCAAATCCAGCGCCTGCTGAGCGGCGTGCAGGACAAGCAGGGCGCCTTCACGTTGATGGAAGAACTGGTGGCACCGTATTCCGATCTGGTGGAAAGCCACATTGCGCTGGCACAAGCCGCCTATGCCAACCGCGACATCGCGCGTTCGCACCAGGAAGCGCTGAAGGCACTCGAAATCAAACCCGAACTCGAGATCGCCGCACTGATGGTGGCGCAATCGATGCAGAGCCGTCAGGAAGCACTGGCCTTCTTTGCGGGCTATCTGCAGCAGCACCCGAAGGCGCGTGACGTGCGCATCGCCTATGCCAAGGTGCTGATCGACGGCCGTGAGCATGAAAAGGCACGCGAACAGTTCGAAATCCTGCTCAAGGATCAGCCGAACGACCTGACCATCCTCTACGCGATGGGCATCCTCGGCGCGCAGATGAACGACCGGCCGATGGCGGAGAAATACCTGACCGCCTACCTGAAGGAACTCGAGGAAAACCCGGACCTCACGCGCGACCCGGTGCAGGCGCAACTGATCCTGGCGCAGATCGCCGCCGACCGCAAGGATTACAAGGGTGCGCTGAACTGGCTGGCCCAGGTCGAACCTGGCCCGGCCTACATCGAAGCCCAGGTCAAGAGCGCGCAGATCATGGCGCAGGCCGGCGACGTGGAAGGTGCACACAACCTGCTCAGCCATCTCAAGCCCGAAAGCCAGGGCGAACAGATTCAGGTGATGGTGGCCGATGCGCAACTGCTGCGCGACGCCAACCGCCTGCCGGAAGCGCTGGCCGTGCTCGGCAAGGGACTCGAGCAGTTCCCGGAAGACACCGGCCTGCTGTACGACCATGCGATGCTGGCCGAAAAGGCCGGCCGTTTCGACCTGATGGAAAAGTCGCTGCGCCGCATCATCGAACTCGCGCCGGATAACCAGCATGCCTACAATGCGCTCGGCTATTCGCTGGCCGACCGCAACCTGCGCCTGCCGGAAGCGTTTGCCCTGCTGCAGAAGGCCTCCGAGCTCGCGCCCGAAGACCCGTTCATCATGGATAGCGTCGGCTGGGTCCATTTCCGCATGGGCCGACTCGATCAGGCCGAGGATTATCTGCGCCGCGCCTATGCGATTCGTCCCGATGCAGAGATCGGTGCGCACCTTGGTGAAGTGCTGTGGGTCAAGGGCGACAAGGAAGATGCCCGTGACTTCTGGCGCGCCGCACTGCAAAAGGACCCCGGCAACGAAACGCTGAAAAGCACGCTGGCACGCCTGCGCGCCGATCTGTAATCAAAGACTGCCGGCTGCCCGTGCAGCCGGCTCTGCGCCCAAGTCTCTCGCGAGATGCGGGCCGCCTCGCTTCCGATCCGTTCATCTCGTCCTGCCATGACTTCAATCCTGCCCGCACTGACCCCATTTCGATTTTCGTCCGCCGTGCTGCTCGCCGCGTCGCTGCTGCTGGGCGGCTGCTCAAGCATGGCTCCGCCGGCCGACACGCCGGGCGCCGACAGTAGTGCCGCACGCAACTATCGCCAGACGATCGAGATCGCCGGTCGTCTTTCCGTGCAATACCGGCAGAACGGCAACGATGAATCCCTGCACGGCAGCTTCACCTGGCAGCAAAACGGCGAGCGCAGCAATGTCACCCTGCTGTCGCCGCTCGGCCAGATCATCGCCACCATCGCCGTCGAGCCTGGTGGCGCCACCCTGACCGAATCCGGCAAGGCGCCGCGCAGCGCCGGCGACGTCGATGCACTGGTCGCGCAAACCCTGGGCTGGCCGCTGCCGATCGCCGGCCTGCGGCAATGGCTGCAGGGCTTCGCCACCGATGCCAACGGCAATGCCTTTGTCGCCAACGGCGATGGCAGCACGGTCACCACGCAGGACGGCTGGCAGATCCGCTACGCCAACTGGCAACGCAGCGAAGGCGGCGACACCTATGCACGACGCATCGATCTGGCGCGCCATACCGTGCAGGCCGGCAAGGTCGAAATACGCATCGTGATCGACAACTGGCAGCCACGCTGACGACGCACGCTCGCTGCTCGCATCATGATCCGTACCCTCGACAACTGCGCCGCGCCGGCCAAGCTCAATCTGTTCCTGCATGTCGTCGGCCGCCGCGCCGACGGCTATCACCTGCTGCAAAGCCTGTTCCAGTTGATCTCGCGCGGCGACGTGCTGCACTTCGCGCTGCGCGACGACGATGCGATCTGCCGCACCAGCGACCTGCCGGGCGTGCCGGCCGACAGCGATCTGACGGTGCGCGCCGCCCGCCTGCTGCGTACCGCCATCATGGAAAGAACCGGCAGGACACTCCCCGGTGCAGACATCACGATCGAGAAGAACCTGCCGATGGGCGGCGGTCTTGGCGGCGGCTCGTCGGATGCGGCCACCACGCTGATGGCGCTCAACCATCTGTGGCAGGGCGGCCTGTCGCGCACCGAACTCATGCAGCTCGGCGTGCGGCTCGGCGCCGACGTGCCCTTCTTCATCTTCGGCAGCAACGCCTTCGTCGAAGGCATCGGCGAGCAGATGCAGGAGGTCGCCACCCCGCACCGCTGGTTCGTCGTGCTCGAACCCGGCGTGGCGGTACCGACGCAACAGATTTTTTCAGAAACAGGTTTGACAAGGGATACGAAACCCGTCAGAATATCGGACTTTTCCGGGGCTCCTGAAAGCTTCGGCAAAAACGACCTGCAAGTCGTGGCTGAAAAGCTGTTTCCCCCTGTTGCAAGCGCCATCGCATGGCTGCGGCAATTCGGAGAAGCGAGAATGACAGGATCCGGCGCTTGTGTGTTCTGCTCCTTCGAGAGCGAGCAACAAGCCGATGCGGTACTCAAACAAGTACCCGCCCCCTGGAAGGCCTGGAAGGCCGAAGCACTCGAGCATCACCCGCTCGCCCGCTTGCAGACGTAAAGAGAATTCGTTTGACGAACACCATGTTCGGCAGACAACAGGTTGTGTAGGGGAATCGCCAAGCTGGTCAAGGCACCGGATTTTGATTCCGGCATTCCAAGGTTCGAATCCTTGTTCCCCTGCCATTAAACAAGAAAGCAGCGCAATAAGCGCCGAGAGCACGCAGAAAAGCCGCCAACACAAGACTTCGCAAAAGTCGGGTTTTGGCGGCTTTCCATCTTTTCAACGACTGTAATCGATACGCGGGAATTTCCATGGCACTCGAAAACCTGATGGTTTTTACCGGCAACGCTATTCCGGATCTGGCCTTGGGAGTGGCCCAGGAACTCGGCATCCCCCTCGGCAAGGCGGTCGTCTCCAAGTTCTCCGACGGCGAGATCGTGGTCGAGATCAACGAGAACGTGCGCGGCAAGGACGTCTTCGTCCTGCAGTCGACCTGCGCGCCGACCAACGACAATCTGATGGAAATCATGCTGATGGTCGACGCACTCAAGCGCGCCTCGGCCGGCCGTATCACGGCAGCGATTCCCTACTACGGTTATGCGCGTCAGGATCGCCGTCCGCGTTCGGCGCGCGTCGCGATCTCGGCCAAGGTGGTCGCCAACATGCTGCAGGAAGCCGGCGTCGAGCGCGTGCTGATCATGGATCTGCACGCCGACCAGATCCAGGGCTTCTTCGACATCCCGGTCGACAACATCTACGCCTCGCCGATCCTGCTGAGCGACCTCGTCGCCAAGAATCACCAGGACCTGCTGGTTGTGTCGCCCGACGTCGGCGGCGTGGTGCGTGCGCGTGCGCTCGCCAAGCGCCTGAACTGCGACCTGGCGATCATCGACAAGCGCCGTCCGAAGGCCAACGTGTCGGAAGTCATGAACATCATCGGCGAAGTCGAAGGCCGCAACTGCGTGATCATGGACGACATGGTCGATACCGCCGGCACGCTGACCAAGGCTGCCGAAGTATTGAAGGAACGCGGCGCCAAGAAGGTCATCGCCTACTGCACGCACCCGGTGCTGTCGGGCCCGGCGATCGAGCGCATCACGACCTCGCCGCTGGACGAACTGGTCGTCACCGACACGATTCCGCTCAACGAAGCGGCACGTGCCTGCCCGAAGATTCGCGTGCTGTCGTGCGCGCCGCTGCTGGCAGAGACCTTCAAGCGCATCACCAAGGGCGACTCGGTCATGTCGCTGTTCGCCGACTGACGGCGTCGGGCACCGCCCGCCACAAGAACGTCAAGTCCTGCGTCCTCGGGCGCAGGCAGGCAAGCCAGCCGTACGGCCTGCCGCAAGGGATGGGGATTTTCCCATCCATTTAGAAGTCCCCTGGTCGCGGGGGATTTAACCGCAGGATGATTTTCATCCTGCATTATTGGAGCTCTATCATGAAAGTAGTTGCATTCGCACGCAAAGAGCTGGGGACCGGAGCGAGCCGCCGCCAGCGCAATGCAGGCCTCACCCCAGGTATCGTCTATGGTGGCACCGCCGCGCCGGTCAGCATCTCGCTCGACGCCAACGCCCTGTACTACGCACTGAAGAAGGAAGCCTTCCACTCGTCCATCCTCGACCTCGAAGTCGATGGTAAGGTCGAGAAGGTTCTCCTGCGCGATTTCCAGATGCATGCATTCAAGCAACAAGTGCTGCACGCCGATTTCCAGCGCGTTGACGCGAACCAGAAGATCCACACCAAGGTGCCTGTCCACTTCGTCAACGCGGAAATCTCGCCGGCAGTCAAACTGTCGGGCGGCGTGATCGGCCACGTGACCTCCGAGCTGGACATCAGCTGCCTGCCGGCTGACCTGCCCGAGTTCATCGAAGTCGATCTGGCCAACCTCGAAGTCGGCCAATCGATCCACCTCGCCGACATCAAGCTGCCGAAAGGCGTGTCCGCAGTGCAGCATGGCGGTGAAGAAAACCCGACCATCGCGACCGCATCCGTGCCGGCCGGTACCGTCTCGGCAGAAGCCGCAGAAGGCGATGCAGCTGCAGAAGGCGACGCAGACAAGAAGTAATCTGTCTCCCGCTCATAAAAAACCCGTCCTTGCGACGGGTTTTTTTATTGTCTGCGCGTTTCTTTCCTACAGTGTCGCCATGTCGATCACGAAACGGTAGCGCACGTCGTTCTTTTCCATGCGCTCGTAGGCTTGGTTGACGTTGCGCATGTCGATCACCTCGACATCGCTGACGATGTTGTGCTTGCCGCAGAAATCGAGCATCTCCTGCGTCTCCACCATGCCGCCGATACCCGAGCCGAACAGCGACTTGCGGCCAAAGATCAGGTTGCCGCCGACGATAGGTTCGAGCGGTGTCAGCGCGCCGACCAATCCCATCTTGCCGTCGAGCTTCAGCAGGCCGAGATACGGGTTGACGTCGTGCCCGACCGGAATCGTATCGAGCAGGAAATCGAAGCTGCCCGCATGCTGCGCCATCGCCACCGGATCGCGCGAGACCAGGATCTCGTCGGCGCCCAAACGCTTGGCGTCCTTGCCCTTCTCGGGCGAGGTCGTGATCATGACCACATGCGCGCCCATTGCCTTGGCGAACTTGACGCCCATGTGGCCGAGACCGCCAAGGCCGATCACGCCGACCTTCTGCCCCGACTGCACGTTCACATGGCGCAGCGGCGAATAGGTCGTGATGCCGGCGCACAGCAGCGGCGCGACGGCCTTCAGGTCGAGGTTCTCCGGCACGCTGACGACGAAGCGCTCCTCGACCACGATGTGGTCCGAATAACCGCCGAAGGTCAGTTGCGCGCTGTCGCGCTCTGTACTGTTGTAGGTCCAGGTTGCGCCTTCCGCACAATACTGCTCGAGATCCGCGTCGCAGGCCGCGCAATGGCGGCAGGAGTCAACCATGCAGCCGACCCCGGCCAGATCGCCGACCTTGAATTTCTTGACGTGCGCACCGACCGCCGCCACGCGGCCGACGATCTCGTGCCCCGGCACCATCGGATAGAGCGAGTTCGACCAGTGGTTGCGCGCCTGGTGCAGGTCGGAATGGCAGATGCCGCAATAAAGAATGTCGATGCGCACATCGTGCGGCCCCGGTTCGCGGCGCTCGAACTGGAACGGCACCAGCGCCGATTGCGCATCATGCGCGGCATATCCACGTGCTTGAGTCATGACGAATCCTTTTGAGAGAAATTGGTGACGAATGCAAAGATAGCAGCACCGCTTTGATTTGATTAGACTGTCAATTCCGATAGCTCTTATGAAAATCATGCATCAATGAAGCGCGACGAACTCAATGACCTCGCCGCCTTTGCCGCGGTGGCCGACGAAGGCAGCTTCACGCGCGCGGCGGCGCGGCTCGGCATGTCGCAGTCGGCGCTGAGCCACGCGATCAAGGCGCTGGAACGACGCATCGGCCTGCCGCTGCTGACGCGCACCACGCGCAGCGTCTCGACCACCGAAGCCGGCGAACGCCTGCTGCACACGCTGCGCCCGGCCTTGAACGATATCGCTGCCGAACTGGCGAACCTCAGCGACCTGCGCGAGAAACCGCGCGGACTGGTGCGCATCACCTCGGACCAGATCGCCGCGCGCTGGCTGCTGCAGCCGGCGCTGGCGCCCTTCCTGCAGCGCTATCCGGACGTTGCGGTCGAGATCGACGTCAACGACGGCTTCACCGACATCGTCGCCAGCCGCTTCGACGCCGGCGTGCGGCTCGGCGAGCTGGTCGAGCGCGACATGATCTCGGTGCGCATCAGCCCGGACGTCAAGGTCGCCATCGTCGCCTCGCCCGCCTATCTGGCTGCGCATCCGGCGCCGCGCACCGTGCAGGACCTCAAGCAGCATCGCTGCCTGAACTATCGCCTCGCCAGCGCCGGCGGGCTGTACGCTTGGGAATTCACCAAGGGCGGCCGCATGGTCGATGTGCGTGTCGAAGGCCCGGTCATCATCAACGACTGGACGCTGGCGCTGGCGGCCGTGCTGGACGGGCTCGGCATCGGCTACTGTTTCGAGCACCAGGTTGGCGAACATATCGCTGCCGGCCGCCTGGTGCGCCTGCTGGAAGACTGGTCGCCGGTGTTCCATGGCTACCACCTGTACTTCCCCGATCGGCGCCGCACACCGGCGCTCGGCGCGCTGATCGAGGCGCTGCGCTACGACACTTCGGACGCCAATGGCAGCCCTCCCCATCGCCAGCCGCGCCGCGATCCGCGATAATCACTCCTTTTTGCAATAGACCGCCATGTCCATCCGCCTGATCGTCGGCCTCGGCAACCCCGGCCCCGAATACGAACAAACCCGCCACAACGCCGGCTTCTGGCTGGTGGACAACCTCGCCAACAGCCTGCCGCGCTGCAGCCTTGCGCGCGAATCCAAGTACAACGCGCTGGCTGCCAAAACCACCATTGCCGGCAATGAAGTCTGGCTGCTCGAACCGCAGACCTTCATGAACCGCTCCGGCCAGTCGGTCGGCGCGCTCGCGCGTTTCTTCAAGATCGCACCGGAAGAAGTGCTGGTGGTCCACGACGAGCTCGACCTGCCGCCGGGTACCGCCAAGCTGAAAAAAGGCGGCTCGTCCGGCGGCCACAACGGCCTGAAGGACATCACCGCCGCGCTCGGCACGCAGGATTACTGGCGCCTGCGCATCGGCATCGGCCACCCGCGCACGCTCAATCTCAACCAGCCGGTCGTCGATTTCGTGCTGCACCGCCCGCGCAAGGAAGAACAGCCGCTGATCGACGAAGCGATCGAAAAAAGCCTGGGCATCGTCCCGCTGCTGTGCAAGGGCGAGTTCGAGAAGGCGGCGATGCAGTTGCATACGGTGGCGAAGTAAGGCCGCCGCGAGCGGCCATCCCGCCTCCAAACCGCGAAACCCCTGCCCTGCTACGGTAGAATAGCGGGTTAATCCATCTCTCAGAGAAGCACAGTCATGAGTCTCAAATGCGGCATCGTCGGCCTGCCTAACGTCGGCAAATCCACCCTCTTCAACGCGCTCACCAAGGCCGGCATCGCCGCCGAGAATTACCCGTTCTGCACGATCGAGCCCAATGTCGGCATGGTGGAAGTGCCCGATCCGCGCCTGCAGGCACTGGCCGAGATCGTCAAGCCCGAGCGCATCCTGCCGTCCACCGTGGAATTCGTCGATATCGCCGGCCTCGTCGCCGGTGCTTCCAAGGGCGAAGGCCTGGGCAACCAGTTCCTCGCGCACATCCGCGAAACCGACGCCATCGTCAACGTGGTGCGCTGCTTCGAGGACGACAATGTCATTCACGTTGCCGGCCGCGTCGATCCGATCGCCGACATCGAAGTCATCCAGACCGAACTCGCACTGGCCGACATGGGCACGGTGGAAAAAGCCATTCACCGCGAAAACAAGAAAGCCCGCTCCGGCGACAAGGATGCCGGCAAGCTGGTCGCCCTGCTGGAACGCATCATGCCGCAGCTCGACGAGGCCAAACCCGTACGTGCCATGGGCCTCGACAAGGAAGAGCAGGAACTGATCAAGCCGCTGTGCCTGATCACCGCCAAGCCCGCCATGTACGTCGGCAACGTGTCGGACTCGGGCTTCACCAACAACCCGCTGCTCGACAAGCTGACCGAATACGCCAAGGCGCAGAACGCGCCAGTGGTTGCCATCTGCGCCGCCATCGAAGCCGAAATCGCCGACCTCGACGATGCCGACAAGGCCGATTTCCTGGCCGACATGGGCATGGAAGAACCGGGCCTCGACCGCCTGATCCGCGCCGCCTTCAAGCTGCTCGGCCTGCAAAGCTACTTCACCGCCGGCGTCAAGGAAGTGCGCGCCTGGACCATCCACGTGGGCGATACCGCACCGCAAGCGGCCGGCGTGATCCACACCGACTTCGAACGCGGCTTCATCCGCGCGCAGACGATTGCCTACGAGGATTTCATTACCTACAAGGGAGAAACCGGCGCCAAGGAAGCAGGCAAGATGCGCGCCGAGGGCAAGGAGTACGTGGTGAAGGATGGGGACGTGCTGAACTTCCTGTTCAACGTCTGATCCGTACGCCACGCCCGCACGACATCAAGCCCTCTTTCCGAGGGCTTTTTATTTCAAAACTTTGGTTAAATCCGGCGCCGATCCCGTTGTCAGGGACTACACTGCGGTAAAAATTCCCGCAGGTTACTATGCGCTTTCCCCGATGCGCCGATTGCGCATGAATGCGGTGCCAAACAGGCCTTTCGATGTCCAACAAGCTGGTTGAAGAAAACGCGCGATTGCACCAACAGTTGAACGAACTGCTGGCACAGGCGCGTCGCAACCAGGACATCATGCAGCGCTACCAGGCATTCGACCTGAAGCTGATCGGCGCCAGCACCTTCCAGGAACTGCTCGACAGCATTTTCGAGACGCTGATCGAAGCGTCCGAGCTCGACGTGGTGACGCTGACGCTGATCGATCCGGAACAGGAAGTGCGGCGCATCCTGGCGGAATTGCGCATCGAAGTTAACGAATATCCGAACCTGATTTTCGTCGATGATGACGATACCGCGGGCGAGACGATGCGTACGCTGCGCAAACCCTTGCTGGGTGCATACAGCGCTCGTTCCCACGCACCGCTTTTCCCGAAGACCGTGCTCAAACCCGCCAGCGTGGCAGTGCTGCCGCTGGTGCGGCGCGACAGGCTGATCGGCTGGCTGAGCCTCGGCAGCCTGGATGCGGCGCGCTTCGCATCGAACATGGCGAGCGACTTCCAGCAGCACCGCGCCTCGGTCGTCGCCATCTGCGTGGAAAACGTGATCAACAACGAGCGGCTGCAGCACATCGGCCTGACCGATCCGCTGACCGGCGTACACAACCGTCGTTACGTGGAGCGGCGCCTGCTCGAGGAAATCGTGCGCACGCAGCGGCATGGCTATCCGCTCTCGTGCCTGTACATCGACCTCGATCATTTCAAGGCGGTCAATGACACGCACGGACATCGTGGCGGCGACGAGGTGCTGCGCGAGGTGTCGGCGCGCATCAAGCACGAGTTGCGGCTCAGCGATGCGCTGGGGCGCTTCGGCGGCGAGGAATTCGTGGTGCTGCTGATCGATACGCCGCATGCGGCGGCGCTGGCGGTGGCGGAGCGCATAGTCAGCGGCATTCGCGGGCGCACGGTGGTGCTGGAATCCGGCGACCGCTTGCAGGCGACGGTGTCGGTCGGCGTGGCAACGCTGGAGACGGCACCGCGCGCGGATGATCCTGCCGTGTTGGGGCAGATGCTGCTGGAACGTGCGGATGCGGCGCTGTATCGCGCGAAGAAGGCGGGACGGGATTGCGTGGTAAGTGCGTTCGAGCGGGGCTGACAAACTTTGATTTGCCGGTGAAGCCGGGATGGACTTCAGCGTCAGAGGCGGCTTTCCGGGTTCCCGTCTTGACCGGAACGACGGCGAATAGTCAGGAAGCCGCGCCTGCCTTTTCTTCCTGCAATTTCTCGCACTTGATCAGCAGCTCCTCCCTGGATTCCCGCCACTCGGGGTTGAAGGGAATGCAACTGACCGGGCACACTTCCTGGCATTGAGGCTGGTCGAAATGGCCGACGCATTCGGTGCATTTGCGCGGGTCGATCTGGTAGAACTCGGCGCCCATGGAGATGGCGTCGTTGGGGCATTCGGGTTCGCAGACGTCGCAATTGATGCATTCGTCCGTAATCATCAGAGCCATTACATGGCTCCCAACGGACGAATACAGCAATCGCTTGCAAGCGATTGCTGCGCAGTCTGACACAAAGCAATGCTTTGCGAATTCCCAGACTTCGTGTCAGTGATCATCAGTGCCATGACTTGCTCACCTTTCCATACGCACCGACGAATACACCGATGGCTTGCAAGCCATCTGTGCGCGCCTCGGCGCAAAGCAGTGCTTTGCGAATTCCCGAGGACGCGTGTCCGTAATCATGAAAGCCATTACATGGCTCGAAACGGACGAATACAGCAAACGCTTGCTGCGCAGTCTGGCACAAAGCGATGCTTTGCGAATTCCCAGACCTCGTGTCGGTGATCATCAGTGCCATGACTTCAGACCTTCAAAAAAACATTGCTGCCTATTCCCCCTGCTGCCCCTTCTGCGCCGCGATCTTCTCCTTGAGCCAGCGATCCACGGACGGGAAGACGAACTTGGAGACGTCGCCGCCCAGATTGGCGATCTCACGCACGATCGTACCGGAAATGAACTGGTACTGGTCGGAAGGCGTCAGGAACAGGGTTTCGACGTCCGGCAGCAGGTAGCGGTTCATGCCGGCCATCTGGAATTCGTACTCGAAGTCGGAGACGGCGCGCAGGCCGCGCACGATCACGCGCGCGTCGTGGCGGCGCACGAAGTCCTTGAGCAGGCCGGAGAAGCTCTCGACGTGCACGTTCGGATAGTGGCCGAGCACCTCGTTGGAGATCGTCAGGCGTTCTTCGAGCGTGAAGAACGGCTTCTTGTTGCGGCTGTCGGCCACGCCGACGATGAGTTTGTCGAACAGGCCCGACGCGCGACGGACCAGGTCTTCGTGTCCGCGCGTGAGCGGATCGAACGTTCCCGGATAGATGGCTGTGACCATGGTGGCTCCCGTATGGTGGCTAAGTGTCGGCTTGCGGAGAAGTCAGCGGCGCAGGCGCCTATGGGCTGCTGCTGGATGAGCGCTCGTCGCTCAATACTGGGCTGGAGTCTTCGGCTTTACGGCGCGACACATTGGGCACCGCAAATAACAGAATGCGCATTATGCCCGAAATTACGGCAGTGTTTTTGACCGCAGCAGATGGTAGAACACCATGCCGGCCTTGTCGGCGCGCAGGATTTCCCAGCCCTGCAGCCACGCCGGGGCGGATTCCGGGGCCAACGCGGTCTCGGATTCCACGTACAGCAGGCCGTCGCGCCGCAACAACGGTCGGCACAGCGGCACCGCGCGTTCCAGCCACTCGTGGTGGTACGGCGGGTCGAGGAAGATGAGGTCGAACTGTACCTCGCGCCGCTGCATGTCCTGCAGCACGGCAAGCGCATCGCCGCGCACGATCTCGATCTGTTCGGCACGCAATTTGTCGCGCGTGACGGCCAGTTGCCGCAGCGCCGGCGCATGGTTATCCACCATGACGACGTGCCGCGCGCCGCGGCTGGCGGCCTCGAAACCCAGCACGCCGGTGCCGGCAAAGGCGTCCAGACAGTCGATACGCGTCCAGCCGCCGTCGATCAGGTGGTTGATCCAGTTGAAAACGGTTTCGCGCACGCGGTCCGGCGTGGGGCGCAGGCCTTCGCCGTCGGGCACCGGCAGCGGCGTGCGCTTCCACTGGCCGCCGATGATGCGCACCTGCTGCGGTGCGCCGCGCGGCTTGCCTTGCGGCCGGGCCGGCGCAGCGCCGGCTGTCTTGCTGTTGCGGGAGGATCTGATCGCCATCTGGCTGTTTGCGAGGAAGAAGGAGCGTGGATTGTAATCAGCCAGGCAGGCCGGCGCCAGTCCGCCGGCGCGGCATCAGCGCGCGCCGACCACCACCGTCGAGAATTGTTCGGGATGCAACTTGCGCTGGAAGGCGGCGCGGATCTGCGCGGCCGTCACGCGCTCGACGTTGGCGGTCCAGGTATCCAGGTAATCGAGCGGCAGGCCATAGAAGCCGATCATGGCGATGTTTTCCAGCAGCTTCTTGTTGCTGTCGATGCGCAGCGCAAAGCCGCCGACCAGATTGTCCTTGGCGGCCTTGAGCTCGGCCGCGGTCGGGCCTTCGCGCAGGAAACCGTCAACCGTTTCGCGCACGATCTTCAGTGCCGCGTCGGCCTGCTCGGCCTTGGTTTGCAGGCCGATCTGGAACGGCCCCGGCTGCGCCATGGGCTCGAAGTAACTGCTCACACCATAGGTCAGGCCGCGCTTTTCGCGCACCTCGTTCATCAGGCGCGAGACGAAGCCGCCGCTGCCCAGCACGTAGTTGCCGACCATGAGCGCAAAGTAGTCGTCGTCCGGCCGCTGCAATGCCGGCATGCCGATCAGGATGTGCGCCTGCGAGGAATGATGCGCGATGCGTTGCTCGCCGCCCTTGGCGGGCTGCACCGACGGCAGCGCCGGCAGCGGCGCGCCCTGCGGCAGGCGTGCCGTGAGCTGGCGCGCGATCGTATCGGCCTCGCTGCGCGAAACGTCGCCAATCAGCGTGATCACGGCACGGTTGGCGACGTAATGCTGCGCATGGAAGGCGACCAGGTCGTCGCGCGCGATGGCATTGACCGACTGCTCGGTCAGCTGCGCGCCGTAGGGGTGACTGCCGTACAGCATGGTGTTGAAGGCGCGCTCGGCGATCACCTCGGGCTTGGTCAGGTTCTCGCGCAGGTTGGCAATCGTGCGAATCTTGTCGCGCGCCAGCAGATCGGCCGGGAACGCCGGCTGCGCCAGCAGGCGCGACAACATGGCGATGGCCGGCTGGCGCTCCGTGCTCAGCGTGCGCAGCGTCAGGCCGCCACGGTCGTTGTCGATGCGATTGCCGCGCTGCGCGGCAAGGTCGGCGAAGGCGTCGGAAATCTGCGCCTCGTTCAGCGCCGGATCGTCGGCGCCGCCGGCCTGCACGCCGCGCGCCAGCATGGCATTGGTCATGGCGGCGGTCCCGACCTTGCCGGTGGGATCGCGCCGCGCGCCGGCATCGAAATCGATGCTGACGTCGAGGATGGGAATGGTGTCGTTCTGCACGAACAGCACGCGCGCACCGTTGTCGAGCGACCACGACTGGATCTGCAGGGCGGCATGGGAAACGGTGCTGGCAACGGCCAGCACGACGCCGGCGATCAGGTTACGCATTGGGTACTCCGGAATGAATCTCGCAGGGATGAACATCGGCACGGCCACACTCAATGCCGCAGCCCGGCCGGCGGCGCGACCGGCGGTTTTTCGCTTATGGGCAGCGGCACCAGCGTCGCCACCGTCAGCGCATCGTCGCCAAAGTATTTCTGCGCCACTGCCTGCACCTGCTGCGGCGTCACGTCGCGCAGGCGTTCGATGATGCGGTCGATGTCGCGGTAGGACAGGCCCGACATTTCCATGACGCCGATCTCCATCGCCTGCCCGAACACCGAATCGCGCTTATAGACCTGGCTGGCGATCAACTGCGTCTTGACGCGCTTGAGTTCCTCCTCCGACACGCCTTCCTGCGCGATGCGCGTCACCTCGGCGCGCAGCCGGCCTTCAAGCTGTTCGGTGGTGGTGCCGGCGGCCGGCGTGCCGTCGAGGATGAACTGCGCCGGACCGCGCCCGACACCGGAATAGGACGCGCCGGCCTCGTTGGCGACACGCTCGGTGCGCACCAGCCGCGCACCGAGACGCGCATTGTCGTAACCGTCGAGCACGGCGGCCAGCACGTCGAGCGCCAGCGCCTCGTCATCCTTTTCGACGTCGCGCAGGGCCGGCACCTTGAAGGCCAGCATCAGATAGGGATTCTCGGCCGGGGCCTTGACGGTCACGCGCTTGATGCCCTTCTGCTCGGGCTCGTTCTGCGGCCGCGTGCGCACCAGCGTCTTGGGCTTGAGCTTGCCGAAGTATTTCTCGGCCAGGCGCCGCACCTGCTGCGGCTGCACGTCGCCGGACACCACCATGGTCGCGTTGTTGGGCGCATACCATTGGTCGTGCCATGCCTTCACGTCCTCGACCGTCATGTGCTCGAGATCGTCCATCCAGCCGATGATGGGATTGCGGTAGGGATGGACGGCGAAGGCGGTCGCGTTAAGCGCCTCGAACAGCAGCGCCTGCGGCTGGTCGTCGGTGCGCAGGCGGCGTTCTTCCATGATGACGCGGATTTCGTTGGCGAATTCGTTCTTGTCGAACACCAGGTTCGCCATGCGGTCGGCTTCGAGCGCCATCACGGCTTCCAGCCGCGACTGCTCGATCTGCTGGAAATAAGCGGTGTAGTCGCGGCTGGTGAAGGCGTTCTCGCGGCCGCCCAGCGCGGCCACGCGGCGGCTGAACTCGCCCGGCTTCAGGTGCGTGGTGCCCTTGAACATCATGTGCTCGAGCGCATGCGCGAGGCCGGTGGTGCCGTTGCGTTCGTCCACCGCGCCGACGCGGTACCAGATCATGTGCGCCACGGTCGGCGCGCGATGGTCTTCGTTGACGATGATCTTCATGCCGTTGCCGAGCGTGAATTCGGTGATGTTCGCAGCGGTCTGCGCGGCAGCGGCAAACAGCGGCGCCAGCAGCAGGGAAGTCGCCGCCAGCAGGGTCTTGATGCGCAATTTCATCATCTCTCGCTCTGTTAGAATACGTCGATTGTAGCGCCGTGCCCAGCAGGGTCCGGGCCACGCCGACCGCTGATCTGACTTCATTCCCGATGTTTAGTTTCTTCAAGAAAAAACCGCCGCAACCCGAGCCGGCTCCGGTGCCGCAGGAACCCGCCCCCGCGGAATCGCCCCAAGGCGCGCCGGTTCCGACGCCAACTGCGGCGCCCGTCGTCACGGAAACACCGCCGGCCGCTCCCGAACCGTCCGTACCGGCTGCCGATACCGGCGACGCGGAAATCGTCGCCGTCGAGACCCCGGCCGCGCAAAAACAGTCATGGATGACGCGCCTCAAGGCCGGCCTGTCCAAGACGTCTTCCAACCTGACCACGCTGTTCGTCGGCGCGCGCATCGACGACGCATTGTACGAGGAGCTGGAATCGGCGCTGCTGATGGCCGACGCCGGCGTCGATGCCACGCAGTTCCTGCTCGACGGCCTCAAGCGCAAGGTCAAGAACGAGAAGCTGACCGATGCCGCCCAGGTCAAGACCGCGCTGCGCACGCTGCTGATCGAGATGCTGACGCCGCTGCAGAAGCCGCTGGTGCTCGGCCGCCACAAGCCGCTGATCATGATGATCGCCGGCGTCAACGGCGCCGGCAAGACCACCACCATCGGCAAGCTCGCCAAGCACCTGCAGGCGCACCATCAGTCGGTACTGCTGGCGGCCGGCGACACCTTCCGCGCCGCCGCGCGCGAGCAGCTGACAGTCTGGGGCCAGCGCAACAACGTGACCGTGATCGCCCAGGAATCGGGCGATCCGGCCGCCGTTGCCTTCGACGCCGTGCACTCGGCGCAGGCGCGCGGCACCGACGTCGTGATGGTCGATACCGCCGGCCGCCTGCCGACGCAATTGCACCTGATGGAGGAACTCAAGAAGATCAAGCGTGTCATTGGCAAGGCCAGTGACGGCGCGCCGCACGAAGTGCTGCTGGTCATCGACGGCAATACGGGACAGAACGCGCTGGCGCAGGTCAAGGCCTTCGACGAGGCGCTCGGCCTGACCGGCCTGGTGGTGACCAAGCTCGACGGCACCGCCAAGGGCGGCGTGCTGGCGGCGATCGCGCGCACGCGTCCGGTGCCCGTCTATTTCATCGGCGTGGGCGAACAGATCGAGGATCTGCAGCCGTTCGATGCATCGGCCTTCGTCGATGCAATTTTGGGTTGATCGATATTGATGATTGAATTCCAGCAGGTATCCAAGCAGTATCCGCCGAACATCACGGCGCTGTCCGACATCACGCTCAAGGTCGATAAGGGCGAACTGGTCTTCCTGGCCGGTCCGTCCGGCGCCGGCAAATCGACGCTGCTGAAGCTGATCGCCGGTATGGAGCGGCCGAGCCAGGGCGCGGTCAACGTCAGCGGCTACGACATCGGCCGTCTCGGCCATTCCGGCCTGCCCTATCTGCGCCGCAAGCTGGGCCTGATCTTCCAGCAGCAGCGCCTGCTGTCGGACCGCGATGTGCTGGCCAACGTGATGCTGCCGCTGATCGTCTGCGGCGCCACGCGCGGCGATGCCGAACGGCGCGCACGCGCCGCGCTCGACAAGGTCGGCCTGCTCGACAAGGCGCCGATGGCACCGGCCAGCCTGTCCGGCGGCGAACAGCAGCGCGTCTCGATCGCGCGCGCCATCGTCAACCGGCCGCAGATTATCCTGGCCGACGAGCCGACCGCCAACCTCGACCGCGAAGCCGCCAACAAGGTGCTCGACGCGCTCAAGGCCTTCCACGCGGTCGGCGTGACCTGCCTGATCTCGACCCATGACGAGCAATTCCTCGATACCGCCACGCGCGTGATCTATCTCGACCATGGCCGCATCATCGAAAGCTGGCGCCGCACCACCCCGCATCCGTCGCAGGTGATGGCATGAACGGCTGGTTCCGACATCACGGCTTCGCCATCGCCGACGCCTTCCGCCACCTGTTCAAGACGCCCGGCAACTTCCTGCTCAACGTACTGGTGGTCGCCATCGCACTGACGCTGCCGTTTGCCGGCCTGACGCTGATCGAGAACGTGCGGCCGGTTTCCGAACAGCTCGCGGTGGAGCCGGAAATCAGCGTCTTCATGCAGATCGACACGCCGCGCGAGCGCGCCGAAGCCATCGGCCCCGAAATCCGCCGCATCGCGCAGGATGCCAAGCATGCGGTCAAGCTCGACTTCGTACCGCGCGAAAAGGCATTGAGCACCCTGAAGGACAAGACCGGGCTCGACGAGGCGATCGCGGTGCTCGGCGACAATCCGCTGCCCGACGCCTACGTGGTGCGCATGACGGGCTTCCAGGATGACGGCAACGCGCAGGCCATTACGAGAATTGCCGACAACCTCAAGAAGATCGAAGGCGTCGAGTACGTGCAGATCGATTCGGCCTGGGTCGAGCGGCTGGCGGCGCTGCTGCAGGTGATGCGGCTGGTGCTGCTGTTCCTGGCCGTCACGCTGGGCGTGGTGGTGGTGTCGGTGGTGTTCAACACGATCCGCCTGCAGGTCATGACGCAGCGTGAGGAAATCGAGGTGTCAAGGCTGGTCGGCGCGACCGACGCCTTCATCTGCCGCCCGTTCTACTACACCGGCGCGCTGCTCGGCCTGATCGCCGGTGCGGTGGCGCTGGCGGCAGTCGCCATCGGCCTGCATCCGCTGAACGCGGCGATTGCCGATTTTGCAAGACTGTATGCATCGGAATTCCGCCTCGTCAACCTCGACCCGCTGGCGCTGCTGGGCCTGCTCGCGGTCAGCGCGGCGCTCGGCTACATCGGCGCCCTTCTGTCGGTATCGCGCCAATTGCGCCGTCTGCAGGACTAGGAATGCAAAGGGCCGCCATCGCGGCGGCCCCTTACGTTTGCTCACAAACATTCTGCATTTATTGCCGTTTTCTTTCCCTTGAGCACGCAACTTCATCCCCGCCACGCCCTCTAATTCTTCACCTGCGGCGTAAATCGTTGCGCTCATTGCAATAGTGTTTTGGCTATCGCCACGCTTGCAAAGAGCAATTAGCACTCATGTCCATAGAGTGCTAATATTAGGTTCAAAGACGGGACCACAAGTCCCATTTTTCCTGAAGTCGCAAGCAAGGAGAAAACATGAAAGCAGCAACTGCATCCACCGCAATGATTCCCTCGAGCAACAACATCATGTCGCTCGGGTTTTCTGGCGCGCTGGGCAATATTGACGCTTACATCTCGGCGGTCAATCGGCTGCCCATGCTGACGCAGGAAGAGGAAGTTTCGCTGGCACGCCGCCTGCGCGACGAGAACGACCTGGGTGCCGCCCAGAAGCTCATCATGTCGCACCTGCGTCTGGTGGTGTCGATCGCGCGCGGTTATCTGGGCTACGGCCTGCCGCATGCCGACCTGATCCAGGAAGGCAACATCGGCCTGATGAAGGCGGTCAAGCGCTTCGATCCCGATCAGGGCGTGCGTCTGGTCTCGTACTCGATCCACTGGATCAAGGCCGAAATGCACGAGTACATCCTGAAGAACTGGCGTCTTGTCAAGGTCGCCACCACCAAGGCGCAGCGCAAGCTGTTCTTCAACCTGCGCAGCCACAAGACCGGCCTCGACTCGATGACGCCGGATCAGGTCAACGAACTGGCGAAGACGCTCAACGTCAAGCGCGAGGAAGTGATCGAGATGGAAACGCGTCTGTCGGGCCGCGACATCGCGCTCGAAGCGCCGACCGACGACGAAGACGACAAGTTCGCGCCGATCGCCTATCTGTCGTCCGAAGCGCAGGAACCGACGCGCGTGCTGGAGTCGCAGGACTACGATCGCCTGCAGACCGAAGGCCTGAGCATGGCGCTCGAAAAGCTCGATCCGCGTTCGCGCCGCATCGTCGAGGCACGCTGGCTGGCCAACGACGACGGCTCGGGTGCCACGCTGCACGAGTTGGCCGACGAGTTCGGCGTCTCTGCAGAGCGCATCCGTCAGATCGAGGCGGTCGCCCTGAAGAAGATGAAAGGTTCGCTGGCGGCTTTCGCCTGAGTCATCCCGCTCCATGAAAAAAGCGCTCCTCGGAGCGCTTTTTGTTTGGATGCACGGTATGGTCAGCGGCCGGCCAGCAGCATCTTCAGATCGTGGGCAATCGGTTCCTCGCCCTGTCCGTGCCGCACGAACAGGCGCAGCCGCCCTTCCGGGTCGAACACGTAGCTGCCGGCCGTATGATCGATGGTGTAGCTGCCAGGCTCCTTGCCCGGCACTTTTTCGTGGAAGACCTTGAATTCGTTCGCCGTGCGGTCGATTTCCTCCTGCGTGCCGCGCAGGCCGATGAAGCGCGGATCGAAGGCGGTCACGTACTGCCGCAGCAGGTCCTGCGAATCGCGCGCGGGATCGAGGGTGACGAAGAGTACCTGCACGCGGTCGGCATCCGGGCCGAGCAGCTTCATGACATTGGACATTTCCATCATGGTGGTCGGGCAGACGTCCGGACAATGCATGAAGCCGAAGAACATCACCACCGCCTTGCCCCGATAATCGACCAGCGTGCGGCGCTGCCCCTGATGATCGGTCAACTCGAAGCCCTTGCCATAGGCGAGGCCGGTGACGTCGGTATTGGTGAAGGTCGGCGCCGGCGGCGACTTCTCGCCGCATGCGGCCAGCGCGAACACGGCCGCGCCCGACAGCAGGGCGGCGGCAAGACGGGAACGGAAACCGGGGCGCAGTCGCATCATGTTCAGAACATCAGGTAGTGGTCAACCAGCAGCACGGCGAACAGCACCGACAGATAGACGATCGAATAGGCAAACATCTTGCGCGCGATCGCATCGGTGTAGTGGCGATAGACCTGCCATGCATACCAGAGGAAGACCGCATCCAGCACCAATGCCACCACCAGATAGATGAGACCGCTCATGCCGACCGCGAACGGCAGCAGCGTAGTAGCGACCAGCGCGATCGAATACAGCAGAATCTGCAGTTGCGTGAATGCCATGCCATGCGTGATCGGCAGCATCGGCAGGCCGGACTTGGCGTAATCCTCGCGGCGATAGAGTGCCAGCGCCCAGAAATGCGGCGGCGTCCAGATGAAGATGATCAGGACCAGGATCCAGGCTTCCATCGGCACCTGGTTGGCGATCGCGGCCCAGCCCAGTGCCGGCGGCATCGCACCCGACAGGCCACCGATGACGATGTTCTGCGGTGTGGCCGGCTTGAGGATCATGGTGTAGATGACGGCGTAGCCAATGAAGGTGGCGAACGTCAGCCACATGGTCAGGGCATTGACGAAGTTGTACAGCACCCACATGCCGGCACCGCCGATCACGCCAGCGAAGATCAAGGTTTCGGTCACGCTCAGTTCGCCGCGCGCCATCGGACGCCGCGCGGTGCGCGCCATGCGCGAGTCGATCTCGCGTTCGACCAGACAGTTGATGGCGAAGGCGCCGCCGGCCAGCAGCCAGATACCGATGGTTGCCGCGACGACAACACGCCAGTTCGGCAGGTCGGGAGTAGCGAGAAACATGCCGATCACGGCACAGAATACGGCAAGCTGCGTCACGCGCGGCTTGGTCAGCGCCCAGTACTGGGCGAGGCGATTGGGAGAAGCGGTCAAGGTTGTCATGCGTTGGTCGTTCGATGCGGCCGGATGGGCGAATCGTTCTGACGCGCCTGCAAAGGATCGCCTGATCGTCCGGCGATTCCAGCCTTGTAGTTTAACATGACCGTCAGCAGGACCAGCAGCGCGGCGCAGCCATTGTGCGCCACCGCCAGTGCCAGCGGCCATTTGAGAGAGATGGTCGAAATACCGATGGCGATCTGCAGCGCCAGCGCGCCCAGCAGTGCCAGCCCGGTCTTCTGCAGGCCTTCGGTGCGCCACGCCTTCCATGCGACCCAGCCGACGTGTCCGGCCACCACGATGGCAAACACGCGGTGCGTCCAGTGGATCGCCGTCAGCGCCGGATACGGCAGATATTCGCCATCGGCCGTCATGCCGAGGCTGCGCCACAGCGTGAAGCCGTTGTCGAAGTCCATCTCCGGCACCAGCGCGCCGTGGCACAGCGGGAAGTCCATGCAGGCCAGTGCCGCGTAATTGGTGCTGACCCAGCCGCCGAGCAAGATCTGTATCGTCAGCAGCAGCAGCGCAATCGCCGCCGGCCAGCGCAGGCGGCGCGCTGATGCCGCAACGGGCAGATGCTCGTTCTGCCGCGCGCCGACCCAGGTCAGCATCGCCAGCAACACCATGCCGAGCAGCAGGTGAATGGTGACGATCACCGGCTGCAGCTTCATGGTCACGGTCCAGGCACCGAACGCACCCTGCAGGCAGACGAAGAAAAACAACGCCAGCGGAAACCATGGCGAGAATTGCGGCGCGGTCTTGCCGCTGCGCAGCCAGAACCGCCACGACAGCACGAGGATGGCGATGATGAGCACGCCGATGCCCATCGCCAGGTAGCGGTGGATCATTTCGATCCATGCCTTCATCACGGTCACCGGACCGTCCGGCATCAAGGCCTCGGCGGCGCGGATGTGTTCCATCGCCGCCAGCGGATTCGAATGGCCGTAGCAGCCCGGCCAGTCAGGACAGCCGAGACCGGAGTCGGTCAGGCGCGTGAAGGCGCCGAACATGATGACGTCGAAGGTCAGGAACACCGTGACCCACACCAGCTTGCGGAACTTGTTGCGGTCCTTGGACGACCAGACGATCACGCCGGCCAGCAGACCGACCAGCAGGCCCTTGCTCGCCAGCTGAAACAGGAGACCCGAATTATCCAATGGAAGACGCCTTGAGCAATTTGTTCAGATCCTTCTTGATCCGGTTGGGATCGGCATCCTTGGGAAAGCGCATCATCAGGTTGCCCAGCGGATCAATCATGAAAATGTGGTCGGCCGGCGTGGTGTCTTGCTCCACCGGCAGCCAGGCGGCGATGCGCTCGGCATCGGCGCGCAGCATGTGGGTGCCGTCGAATTCACGGATCAGGATGGTATCGATCGGCTGCGCATCGGTGATGAGCCACACGCGTTCGATGCGCTCCATGTCCTTGCCTTGCGACAGGCGCAGCTGGCGGATGTCGTGCAGCTTCTTTTCGCACGACGACAGGCAGTCGCCGCCGGCTACCAGCAGCATGATCCACTTGCCCTTGTAGGCATCCAGCGTTTCCGGCCGGCCGTCCAGCGTGCGCGTGTCGAGCACCGGCAGCGGATAGGCGCGCGGATCGATCAGCGCGCCATAATTGGTGCGGCCTTCCGGCTTGAAGACGTAATAGGCCAGATACGAAAAAATGATGGGCGATGCGCATACGAGCAGGATGGCCAGCAGCTTCCAACGCCCTTTACGCTTCCTGTTTTCTTCCACGTCCAAATCCTGTCACAACAAAAAAAACACACGCCAGCGCAGCCAGCCCATACCACTGAAAGGCGTAGCCGCGATGCTTGTCGATGCCGCTCGACGGCCGCGGCCAGTCGCGCACCAGGCCATCCTGCGCCGCGCCCGTCTGCTCGATCACCAATGCCGGCAGCGCAAGATCACTGGCGGCAGACAGCTCGGCCGGGTCGAGATTCTGCACGATCGCGCCGGGCCGCAAGGCTTCGGGCTGGCCCAGCTGCATCACGCGGCCGATACCGGTGCGCACCACGCCTTCGATCTCGGTCTCGCCCGCAGGCGTGTCCACCGCCGGCAACCGCGTACGGTCCGCGACGTCGCGCGGCAACCAGCCGCGCAGCACCAGCACGTGCTGGCCGGAGGCCGCCATTCTAAACGGCATCGCGAGGTAGAACCCAGCACGTCCGTCGTAAGGGCGGTTGTCGAGATAGACCGGCCATTCGCGCTCGAAGCTGCCGTGCAATCTCACGCGCCGGAAGGCAATCTCGGCAGCATCGGTCGGCACTTGCTCAAGTTGGAGAACTGGCGCAGACTGCCTTGCCAGCAGCAGGTTTTCGATGGCCTGCTTTTCATCGCCGCGCCGCGTTTGCCACTGCCCCAGCGAGATGCCGATGGCCGCCACTATCGCGGCGGCAATGAACGGCACGACCCTGAAGCGAAAGGAGAGATGCATGAGATCCGTGTTCAATCCAGCCCGTTGTGTCGCCCCTGCCCGCTCCGACCGTCGGGCGCGTCCATGAAAATTCTCGTCGCCATCGCCTTCATTCTGATCCTCGGCAGCCTGGCTTCCGCGCTGTTCTTCCTGATGCGCGACAAGGGCAAGAGCAACCGTACCGTCAAGGCGCTGGCGACGCGTGTCGGACTGTCGATCACACTGTTCGCGCTGGTCCTGCTTGCGTGGCGCCTCGGCTATATCCAGCCTACCGGAATTCGCTGAATTTGGCGTCGGACAAGTTGTCCTACCCCGCAACAAAAAGCCGCACTGCAGAGTGCGGCCTTTTTCATGCATGAGTGGTATTACAGCCAGTAAACCACCACGTACAAACCCAGCCACACCACATCGACGAAGTGCCAGTACCAGGCCGCGCCTTCGAAGGCAAAATGATTGTCGGCGGTGAAATGCCCCTTGATGACGCGATACAGCACGACCGCCAGCATGATTGCGCCCATCGTCACGTGAAAGCCGTGGAAGCCCGTCAGCAGGAAAAAGGTGGAACCGTAGATGCCGGACGTCAGCTTGAGGTTCAGGTCCTGGTAGGCATGGATGTATTCATAGGCCTGAAAGCCCATGAAGATCGCACCGAGCAGGATGGTGGCGGCCAGCCAGATCGCGGTCTTCTGGCGCTTGCCCTCGCGGATCGCATGGTGCGCGATCGTCAGCGTGACACCCGAGGTCAGCAGCAGCGCGGTGTTGATGGTCGGAATCCAGAACGGTCCCATGGTGGCGAACGACTCGACCGTGTTGGCCGGACCGACATTGCCCCATTGCGCACCGAAGTCGGGCCACAGCAGCTTGTGGTCCAGATCGGCCAGCCACGGCATGCTGATGCTGCGCGCATAGAACAGCGCACCGAAGAAGGCGGCAAAGAACATCACTTCCGAAAAGATGAACCAGCTCATGCTCCAGCGGAAGGATGCATCGATGCGCTTGCTGTACAGACCGCCTTCCGACTCGCTGATGGCCTCGCCGAACCAGAAGTAGAGCACGACCAGAAAGCCGATCAATCCCAGCGCATTCAGATATGGCCCCCACGCCACGCCGTTGACCCAGGCCGAAGCGCCGATCATCAGCAACAGCAGTGAAATGCCGGCCGTCACCGGCCAGCGCGAGGGACCCGGCACGAAATAATAGGGAGCTTCCTTTTCGCGAGCACTCATTTCCGTCTCCAGTCAGACTTCTTCAGGCTTCACTTCCGCCGCGCACACGCAGCGGACTCACATCATCACCGGCACTTTCCACATTCTCAACCGGCAACCTGCGCCGGCTTTTTCCCGCCTTCGGCCTTGCTTTCGGCTTTCTTCTCGAAACCGCCGATATCGAAGAAGGTATAGGACAGCGTGATCGTCTTCACATCCTTCGGCAGGGCCGGATCGAGGTAGAACACCACCGGCATCTGCCTTGCCTGGCCTGCCTCCATGGTCTGCTGCTGGAAGCAGAAGCATTCGACCTTCTTGAAATGCGCCGCCGCCTGCTGCGGCGCATAACTCGGGATCGCCTGTGCTTCCACGCTGCGCTGCTGCGTGTTGACCACTTCGTACAGGACCTGCGCCATCTCGCCCGGATGCACAGTCATGCTGTTGACGGTCGGACGGAAGCGGAACGGTCCCTGCGCATTGGCGTCGAACTCGACCGTGATGGTGCGGCTGCGGTCGATCTGCGAATTGTCGATCGGCTTGACCTTCATGCCCTCGCCTTCCTGGAAGGCAAGGATGTTGATGCCGGTGATCTCGCAGATCTGCTTGTACAACGGCACCAGCAGATAGCCGAAGCCGAACATCATCACCGCGATGACGATCAGCTTGCCGAACATCTGCGCGTTCAGCCTGCGTACACCGGAATCGTTCTGCTCCTGCATCCCGTCCTCACACAAACCATATGCGTTTGACCACCAGCCCCAGCATGAACATCAGTGCGATCGAGGCCAGGATCAGCCCCGTGCGCAAATTGCGCCTTCTGAGTTCTGCCTGCAACTCTTCCTTCTCGCTCATGCGCTGTTTGCCTTATTTGACCGTCGGCGGCGTCTCGAAGGTATGGAAAGGCGCCGGACTCGGCACCGTCCATTCCAGTCCTTCCGCGCCTTCCCACGGCTTGTCGGCTGCTGGCTGGCCGCCACGAATCGCCGGCAGCACCACCGCAAACAGGAAATACACCTGCATCAGGCCGAAACCCAGCCCGCCGATGGAGGCAATCACGTTGAAATCCGTGAACTGTGCCGGATAGTCGGCATAGCGGCGCGGCATGCCGGCCAGGCCGAGAAAATGCATCGGGAAGAAGGTGATGTTGAACAGGATCAACGAGCCCCAGAAGTGAATCTTGCCGCGCGTCTCGCTGTACATGAAGCCGGTCCACTTCGGCCCCCAGTAATAGAAACCGGCAAACAGCGCGAACAGCGAACCGGCCACCAGCACGTAGTGGAAGTGCGCCACCACGTAATAGGTATCCTGCAACTGGATGTCGATCGGCGTGACTGCCAGGATCAGTCCGGTGAAGCCGCCCATGGTGAATACGAAGATGAAGCCGATCGCGAACAGCATCGGTGTCTCGAAGGTCATCGAGCCGCGCCACATGGTGGCAACCCAGTTGAAGATCTTCACGCCGGTCGGCACCGCGATCAGCATGGTCGCGTACATGAAGAACAGCTGCGCGGTGACCGGCATGCCGGTGGTGAACATGTGGTGCGCCCACACCATGAACGACAGGATCGCGATCGAGGCCGTCGCATAGACCATGGACGCATAGCCGAACAGCTGCTTGCGCGCGAAGGCCGGCACGATATGCGAGATGATGCCGAACGCCGGCAGGATCATGATATAGACCTCGGGGTGCCCGAAGAACCAGAAGATATGCTGGTACATCACCGGATCGCCGCCGCCGGCCGCATTGAAGAACGAGGTGCCGAAGTGGCGGTCGGTCAGCGTCATCGTGATCGCACCTGCCAGCACCGGCATCACGGCGATCAGCAGGTAGGCCGTGATCAGCCAGGTCCAGCAGAACATCGGCATCTTCATCAGCGTCATGCCGGGCGCACGCATGTTGAGCACGGTGACGATGATGTTGATCGAACCCATGATCGACGAGGCGCCCATGATGTGGATCGCAAAAATCGCCATGTCCATGCCTGGTCCCATTTGCGTCGACAGCGGCGCATACAGCGTCCAGCCGGCGGCGGTGGCGCCGCCCGGCACCAGGAAGGACGTCATCAGCAGGATCGCGGCCGGCGGCAGCAGCCAGAACGAAAAGTTGTTCATGCGCGCGAATGCCATGTCGGAGGCGCCGATCTGCAGCGGAATCATCCAGTTGGCGAAGCCGACGAAGGCCGGCATGATCGCGCCGAACACCATGATCAGGCCATGCATGGTGGTCAGCTGATTGAAGAATTCGGGCTGCATCAGTTGCAGGCCGGGCTGGAACAGCTCGGCGCGGATCAGCATCGCCAGCAGACCGCCCGACAGCAGCATGATGAAGGAGAACCACAGATACAAGGTGCCGATGTCCTTGTGGTTGGTGGCATAGATCCAGCGCCGCCAGCCGTGCGGATGATCGTGGGCATGGTCATGCCCGTGATCGTGCGCGTGGGAATGCTCGTGCCCGTGGTCGACGGCGGTTGTGCTCATCTCGATCTCCTGATTCGTTTTACTTCGCGGCCAGGACTTCGGCCGGTTGGACGATGTTTTCAGCAGCCTTGTTGGACCAGTGATTGCGCGTATAGGTGATCACCGCGGCGATCTCAGTTTCGGACAGCACGGGCTGCCAGGCCGGCATGGCACCCTTGCCATGCAGGACGATATTGATGTTGGCCGCCTTGGGACCCAGCACGATCTGCGAACCATCGAGCGCGGCGAAGCTGCCGGGTATGCCCTTGCCATTGGCCTGATGGCAGGCGATGCAATTGGACGAATAAACCTTCTCGCCACGTTGCACGAGTTCGTCGAGCGTCCAGACCTTGTTGGGATCATCGACGTTGGCGGCCATTTCCTTCTTGCGTTCGTCTACCCAGGCACGATAGTCCTCCTCGCTGACCACGTTGACCACGATCGGCATGAAGGCATGATCCTTGCCGCACAGTTCCACGCACTGGCCGCGATAGGTGCCGATCTTCTCGGCCTTGAACCAGGTGTCGCGCACGAAGCCCGGAATCGCGTCCTGCTTGACGCCGAACGAGGGGATCATCCACGAGTGGATCACGTCGTTGGCGGTCAGCACCACGCGTATCTTCTTGTTGACCGGCACCACCACCGGATTGTCGACCTCGAGCAGGTAGTTTTCGCCCTTGGCCTCGGCGTTGACGATCTGCTGGCGCGGCGTCGCCAGATTGGACAGGAAGTTGATGCCCTCGCCTTCGCCGGCGAGATAGTTGTAGCCCCACTTCCATTGCATGCCGGTGGCCTTGATGGTGATGTCGGCATTCGAGGTGTCCTTCATCGCCACCACGGTCTTGGTGGCCGGCAGCGCCATGCCGATGACGATCAGGAAGGGAACCACGGTCCACGCGATCTCGACCGAAGTGCTTTCATGAAACTTGGCGGCCTGATGGCCGACCGATTTGCGATGCTTGAAGATCGAATAGAACATCACTGCGAACACGGCAATGAAGATCACCAGACAGATGATCAGCATCATGTTGTGCAGCGAATAGATTTCTTCGGCGATCCGCGTGACCGGCGGATGCAGGTTGAGCTGGCGCACCGTCGGGCCGCCGGCGTCGCTCGCGGCTGCCCACGGCGCGGCCGCCATCAAGAGGAATGCACCAGGCAACAGGAATGGAAGGCGCTTCGCATCTTTCATGGATTTCCCCAAAAGCCCACATTAAGAATCTGTTTTAATTGACGGGCGTACTTGTCATCCTCACTTCCCGACGCAGCTCGCGCATGAATTCGCGACGCTTTGCCTCCGTCAGGAATCGCCCTACCTCAACACACAGACCTGCAGATTCCAGGCCAATCAATCGAGTACGTGCCACGAGCCGAATCGCCGTCTGGCGGCGCATCAGCCTGAACTGCCTGACCTTCTCCGCCTGGACGATCTCGACGAAAAGCCGGTCGTCTTCAAGCGCAATGTATTCGCGATCCCTCGCGTGACGGGCGTAATAAATGAAAGCGTATGCGACTGCCGCGAGTTCCACGATGGAAAAACCGAGGATATACCAGGCGCCGCGGATGGTGAAAAAGACGGAAATTGCCAGAGATACCGCGCACAATAACCCATAAACCTGCATCAGTTGCTGCGGAGATATCGAGCAATTACGTTTAAATAACCATTCGCGGCCGGGCCCTACCGCACGCTCGACCACCGCGCACCGGCCCAACCATCTTCACGCAAAACCGTCGCAGTATAAGTCTGAAACTGAAACGTTATCAAGCATAAACACATGGCGCACACCCTCCGGAAAAAACGGACTGACTACGCAATGAAACTCTCAACGGCTCGGCAGATTCTGAACGACTTTTGAACAACAGGCGACACATATATACAACATTCCGCCCTGAAGCGGAACCTTATTTTCTCGGCCGGTCGAAGCGGATGATGGACTCGCCGCTGGCCGTGGCGCGCGGCGCCGGCCGAAAAGCGTGGCCGTATGCGACTTCCACGGTCAGGGGGATCTTGCCGTCGACGTCACGGCGCTGCCTCTCGAGCCGCTCCACCACACGTTGCCAGGCATCGCGGCCAAACAGGCCGCGCGGCCGCGTATCGAGCGGATTGCCGCCGATCGCACGTACGTCCGCGATCAGTTTCTCGACACTGCCGTAGGTAATCGTCAGGGTTTCCATGTCCATCACCGGCGTCGAAAATCCGGCATTGACCAGCATGTCACCAAAGTCATGCATATCGACGAAAGGCAGCACATGCTGTGCTCCGCTTTCGGCAAAGGCGGTACGCAATTCCCTGAAGGTGTCGGGACCGAAACACGAAAACATCAGCAGGCCATCCTGACTCAACACACGGCGCCATTCGCCGAATACCGCATCGGGCTGCGGATGCCAGTGCACCGCCAGATTGGACCAGACCATATCGACGCTGTTGCCGGCCAGCGGCAACCGCGCGAAATCACCGCACATCAGGCCGGCCATCGAGTCGCGCCCGATTCCCATACCTGCCGGCAGCCATTGCTGCAGCATGCGATGAACGCTCGACAGGCCATCCTTCTGCACCGCCTGCGCCTCCGACAACATGCCGAACGAGGCATCGAGACCCAGCACCGTAGCCTGCGCGAAGCGCTTTTGCAGCGTGACCAGATCGGCTCCTTCGCCGCAACCGGCGTCGAGCACCACGGTCGGCTCCAGCTTGATCACCTGCAGTCTTTCATGCATGCGTGCCGCCACCTCGCGGCGCAGGAAGCCTGATTCTGCAACGCGTGCAGGATCACGAAACAGGGTGCGTACGCGCCCCAGATCAATGGGAGCGCTCAGTCTGCTGTCAGCGGAAGAAAATTCGGAAGGCACGGGCATGCGGCGACAATGGGATAATGTGCGCAGTCTACACGCACGAGGACGGAGTTGCGCAATGTCATACCGATTTCTCTCCCGTATCGGCACCCTGCTGCACCGACTGCCGTCGGCAATTCCCTCATCCTGTGCGTTATGCGGTATCGATGGCGAGTGCGTACTATGCGCCGATTGCCGCCACAGTCATTTCACCGCATCGCCGGCACGCTGCCGGCAATGCGGTCTGCCGCTGAGCGGCATCGGCGACCTTGCGCAATGCGGCGACTGCCTGCGCTCGCCGCCCGCCTTCGATGCCACCGTGGTGGCCAGCGACTATGTCGCGCCGGTCGATCACCTGGTGCTGGCCCTCAAGTTCGGCAATCGCCTCGCCATTGCGTCGCTGTTTGCCGACCTGCTGCGCGATGCATTGTTGCGGCAACCCACCCTGCCAATGCCGGAGCTCATGACGGTAGTGCCGCTCAGCCGACAACGCCTGGCTGAACGCGGGTTCAATCAGTCACTGGAGATCGCCCGTCCACTGTCGAGATCGACCGGCATCGCGCTGTTGCCGCAACTGCTTGAACGCACGCGCGAAACACGCATGCAGGCCAGCCTGCCGCCGCCGGAACGCCAGCGCAATGTGCGCCATGCCTTCTCCGTCACGGCCGACATGCAGGAAAGCATCGCGGGAAAGCATCTGGCGGTTCTGGACGACGTGATGACCACCGGCGCCACACTCGCCGAGATCGCAGCCATGCTCAAACGCCATGGTGCGGCGCGCGTCACCAACCTCGCTTTTGCGCGAACGCCGCCGGCATGATGCGCAACGGCTTGCGTCGTGCCATTTTCATTTATGATGTGCGCCTTTCATGCACGGTGCAACGCGTGCGCACCGCAAGGAGAATCGCTTGTTTCATGTCGTTCTGGTCGAACCGGAAATTCCGCCCAACACCGGCAACATCATCCGCCTGTGCGCCAATACCGGTGCGCAATTGCATCTGATCGAGCCGCTCGGCTTTCCGCTCGACGATGCCAAGATGCGGCGCGCCGGCCTCGACTATCACGATTACGCGACGATGAAGGTGCATCGCGACTGGGAGGCCTTTCTCGCGTCCTCGACCGCCGACATGCCGCTCGATCCGCAACGCATGTTCGCGCTGACCACGCATGGCTCGACGCCCTTTGCCAGCATGCGTTTCGCGCCCGGCGACATCTTCGTGTTCGGCTCGGAAACACGCGGCCTGTCGCCTGAACGGCGCGACAGTTTTCCGCCCTCGCAGCGCATTCGCCTGCCGATGCGCCCCGACAATCGCAGCCTCAACCTGTCCAATACGGTCGCGGTGGTCGTCTATGAGGCCTGGCGCCAGAACGGCTACCTTGGCGGCAGCTAGCCGGATGGTAGGATAGGCGCACTCACATCCGATTTTTTCGCTGCCATACGATGGCAGTACCCCTTGTTGATGGAAGGACATCATGACACTTCGCCTTGCCTCCCTTGCTTTCGCATTTGCCGTTTCGCTGACGGCCGCGCCCATCCATGCGCAAACGTCGCACGCCGGCGACATTCATGTCGGCCAGGCCTATGCACGCGCCAGCATGCCGGGCCAGACCAGCGGCGGCGCCTATGTCTCGCTCGAGAACACGGGCGCGCATGCCGATGCCCTGATCGCCGCGCAATCGCCGGCAGCAACGTCGATGGAGATCCATACCATGTCGATGGAAGGCAACGTGATGCGCATGCGCGAAGTCGATGGCATCGAACTTGCCGGCGGTCAGAAGGTCATCATGGAGCCCGGCAAGGGCTATCATCTGATGCTGATGGGACTGAAAGCCCCCTTGAAGGCTGGCGACCGCATTCCGGTCACCCTGACCTTTCGCAAGGCCGGCAAGATCGATACTACCTTCGAAGTCCGGGATGCCAGACATCCGGGAGGCGGCATGGAAAGCGGCCATCACCATCACTGAGAACAATACGCTTCATGCAAAAAAGGACGCCGAGGCGTCCTTTTTTATCGAATCGGGCAAGCATGCATCATTGCGCTGCCACATGGCGATAGACGATGTGGCTGCCATCCTTGCGCAGCAGCAGGACGTCATAAGCGTCCGCCTTCCGATCCGGCACTTCCATTCCGGGTGAACCCAGTGGCATGCCCGGCACGGCCAGGCCGACTGCATCGGGACGCTCCTTCAGCAAACGCTTGATGTCGGTCGCAGGCACATGCCCTTCCAGCGCATAACCGCCGATGGTGGCGGTATGACAACTGCCGAGCGCCGACGGAATACCGTAACGTTCACGATATGCGGCAGTGTTCGGCACATTGCGCGCCTCCACACGAAACCCGCCGGCCTCCAGATGCCGTACCCATTCGCCGCAGCAGCCGCAGGTGGCACTCTTGTATACCTCGATCAGCGGCGCCTGCTGTTTTGCCGGCACCAGCCCTGGAGCCAGACCCGCCAGCGCCAGTGCGCGCAGAACGATCCGTCGTTGCATCATCATGTTCGCTTCTTCCGATTCGGCAAATCGCCGGCAAAGAAAAAGCCGCAGAATCTGCGGCTTGGGTACAGGGTTTACCTCATCATGCCGGCTGCTGTTCCTGCGCCGGTACCGCCATGCGGTTGACGATGTCCTTGCGATAGCGGTTGAGCTCCTGCACCGTGGTGAAGGTGCGCTCGAACAGCAGCGACAGGTTGTGCAGGATACGGTCGACGACCTTCTTCTCCCACTCGGCGTCAAAGTGGATCTGGTTGTCGAGCCAACGTTCCAGCCATTCCGGATCGGGCAGGCGCGACTGCACGGTGTCGTTCGGGAACAGTGCCTGGTTGACGTGCAGATTGGTCGGATGCAGTGGCTTCTCGGTGCGACGCGCCGATGCCATCAGCACGCCGATCTTGGCGAAGGCGGCACGCGCGCTGTCGCCCATTTCAACCAATGCCTTCTTCATGTAACGCAGGTAGGCGCCGCCGTGACGTGCCTCGTCCTGGCTGATGGTGCGGTAGATCTGCCTGATGACGGGTTCGGTGTGCCAGTCGGCTGCGCAGCGATACCAGTGGTTCAGACGGATCTCGCCGCAGAAGTGCAGCATCAGCGTTTCCAGCGGCGGCGCAGGATCGAACTCGAAGCGCACGTTGTGCAGTTCGGCTTCGGTCGGCACCAGTTCCGGGCGGAAGCGGCGCAGGTATTCCATCAGGACCAGCGAATGTTTTTGCTCCTCGAAGAACCAGACCGACATGAAGGCGCAGAAATCGCTGTCGCCGCGATTGTCGCGCAGAAACATCTCCGTAGCCGGCAGAGCCGACCATTCGGTGATCGCATTCATGCGAATGGTCTGTGCCTGCTCGTCGGTCAAGCGGGAAGCGTCGAACTGATCCCATGGAATATCCTTTTCCAAGTTCCAGCGGACCTGCTCGAGCGATTTGAACAATTCTGGGTACAGCATACACGCCTTCAAAATGAGTTAAGTGCTTGATTCTACCAAGAAATTCCCTCTCCAGACAGTCCAACCTCTCTTCCGAAAAGGTTTTCCGGACGACGCAACAACGCGCCGCTGGGACACACCATCGCGGCCAAACCCGCATGGCTGCTGGCGTTAAGAACAGGTTAAGGCTGCGCACGCACGAAAACTTGCAAGAATGCTTATTGCAAAAAAGACGCATTTATTTTCTGACGCAAGACGCCTGCGGCCGTCAAATGACACGATGACAAGCCGCCCGTCTTGATGCAAGATGAGGCGCTTCATCATCTTCCCGGGATATCTCATGTCCGTTTTTCATTCCGCGTTGCGACTGCTGCCGTGGGCGGCAGTACTGGTCTTCCTGCATGCCGCGCCGGTCCATGCGCAACAGGCCGGCCAGTGCCCGGCCGTGCTGGACCACACGCTGCCGCGTTTGCAGGACGAACAGCCGCAGCATCTGTGCCAGTACGCGGGCAAGGTGATCCTGGCGGTCAATACCGCCAGCTATTGCGGCTTCACCAGCCAGTACGAGGGACTCGAAAAACTGTATGCGCACTATCGGTCTAAAGGTCTGGTCGTGCTCGGATTCGCATCCAACGATTTCGGCCAGCAGGAACCGGGCAGCAATCAGGAAATCGCGGCGTTCTGCCACAACACCTTCGGCGTGAAATTCCCGATGTTCGCCAAGAGCAGCGTCACCGGCGAGAATGCCAACTCCTTCTATCGCGCATTGACGGCAGCCGGCGCCACGCCGCCCAAGTGGAACTTCCACAAGATCCTGCTCGATCGTCAGGGCCGCGTCGTGCAAAGCTACCCGTCGCGCGTCAAGCCCGACGACAAGTCGCTGATCGCCGACATCGAACGCGCGCTGGCAGCCAAGCCTTGAGCCGCGCTGCCTTCTTCTCCTGCCCCGCGCCGACACACCGTCCCGCGAAGTGCTAGGATATGCACCCACTGGCCGCGCTGCCTGCGCGGCTTTCGCCGATCCCCGGACTGCCGCCGGCAGCCCGACCCGCGCGAATTTCGAGAAACAGAATTACATGTCCGTGCCCAACCGCTCCCAAACCATGCGCATCCTGATCATTGAAGACAATGCAGACATCGTCGCCAACCTCTACGCCTTCCTGGAGCCGCGCGGCTACGTTCTCGACTCCGCGGCCAACGGGTATGCGGGCTTTGCGCTGGCGGCCCAGCACGAGTACGACGCCATCATCCTCGACATCAAGGTACCGGGCATCGACGGCCTCGCGGTCTGCCGCAAGCTGCGCGACGAACTGAAGAAGGACACGCCGGTCCTGATGCTGACCGCGCGCGACACGCTCGACGACAAGGTCGCCGGCTTCGACAGCGGTGCCGACGACTACCTGGTCAAGCCGTTCTCGCTGCTCGAGGTCGAGGTGCGCCTCAAGGCTCTGATCCGCCGCGCGCGCGGCAAGAACCAGGGCACCAATTTCCTGAGCGTCGGCGATCTGGTGTTCGATACCTCGACCTATGAAGTCAACCGCGCCGGCACGCCGATCACGCTGACCAAGACCGGCTTCAAGATCCTGACCTGCCTGATGAAGGAAGCGCCCAAGGTCGTCTCGCGCGAAACGCTGGAACTCGAGGTCTGGGGCGACCATCCGCCGGACAGCGATGCATTGCGCACCCACATCCACGCGCTGCGCCAGGCGCTCGACAAGAACTATTCCTTCCCCATGCTGCGCACCGTCCAGGGCATCGGTTACCGGCTGGTAGAGTCGGATGACCCAAACTAGGACGCTGCGCCGCCGGATCGTCACCGCCTATCTCTACTTTGCGCTGGCGATCTGCACCTTCTTCGGCCTGGTCGCATCCTTCGCCGTGCACGGCGTCGAAGACCTGCTGGTTGACGAACACCTGCAAAGCATCGCCGAATGGGCCTCGCCCCGCTATTCGTCCGGCCAGCCGGTCGATATGCCGTCCGGCCTCGCCTTCTATCATGGCGCCACCATTCCGGCCGAACTGCGCCACCTGCCGCTCGGCGTGGGCCGCGCCAGCTTCGAGGGCGACATCGCGCACGTGCTGGTCGGCGAAGACCATGTCGGCCGCTACGTGGTGATCGACAAGGCCAGCGAATTCAAGAGCATCGAACGCGTCATCTACGTCGCCATCACGATCGGCCTGCTCGGCTTCGTCGCATTCTCCTTCTTCCTCGGCACCTTCATCGCGCGCGGCTTCGTTGACCCGATCGGACGCCTCGCGGAATCGGTCAAGAGCCGCAAGTCGAGCGTGCTGCCGCTGCTCGACAACGAAGACGAACTCGGCGTGCTGGCGCGCGCCTTCGACGCCCACACCGCCGAACTCAAGCAGTTCCTCGCGCGCGAGCGCTTCTTCACCGGCGACGTCAGCCACGAACTGCGCACGCCGTTGACCATCATCATCGGTGCGGCCGAGCTGCTGATCGACCAGACTGCCGACCGGCCGACACTGCAGGCTGCCGCCAAACGGATTCTTCACGCGGCGCAGGACGCCACCGAATGCGTGAGCACGCTGCTGCTGCTTGCGCGCAAACCCGACAGCCTCGAACGCCCGGAAACCTCGGTAGCCGACGTGATCCATGCCGAAGTCGAACGCAGCCGCCAACTGCTGCGCGGCAAGCCGGTCACGCTGCACTACGAGGAAGAAGAAGACTTCACGGTCTGCGCGCGACAGGAACTGCTGACCTCGGCCATCGGCAACCTGGTACGCAACGCCTGTCAGTACACCGACGAGGGTACTGTAGTAGTGCACACCTACGCGCGCACCGTTTCGGTCGAGGATACCGGCCCCGGCATACCCGACGTGATCCGTGCGCGGCTGACCGACCGCGCCGACGGCACGCCGCTGGTCGGCTCCGCCGGCTCCGGCCTGGGCCTTGCGCTGGTGATGCGCATCTGTGAGCATCTGGGCGCCACACTCGAAATCGCCGATCAACCGGCACGCGGCAGTATTTTCCGCATCCACTTTCCCGCATGATTTAACGACAAATTAACGCGCCCATGACGTTAATTTGAGTTCTCCCTCGCTAACCTGAACCTGCCTGACATCACTTGCGGCGCATGCCGTCCGGTGCTGTCGGAAAGGTTTCATCATTGTTCGTCGCGTGGCACAGAAGGTACCCGGTCGCAGGTCCGGCCGACACCCACGATCGCAAAGACGATCACCGCGTTCATTCAATATCGACTCCGGATTACGGAGCAGCAAGACAAGAGGAAGACATGGAATTACTGACTACCGCAGGCTTCTGGGCCGCCCTGGGCAACATCATCCTGATCAACATCGTGCTCTCCGGCGACAACGCCGTGGTGATCGCGCTGGCCGCCAAATCCCTGCCACCCAAACAGAAACGGCTGGCCGTGCTGTACGGCAGCGCCGCCGCCATCATTCTGCGTATCGTGCTCACCATCTTCGCGCTGCAGTTGCTGACGCTGCCGTATCTCAAGCTGATCGGCGCCGTCGCATTGTTCTACATCGGCGTGCAGTTGCTGGCCGAGGATGACGGCGAGGAAGAAGTCGAAGGCCATTCGAACCTGTGGGGCGCCATCAAGACCATCCTGATCGCCGATCTGGTCATGAGCCTGGACAACGTTCTTGGCGTGGCAGCAGCCGCCAACGGCAATCTGGCCCTGCTCGTCATCGGTCTGGCCATCAGCGTACCGCTGATCGTGTTCGGCAGCACGCTGGTGCTGAAGCTGATGGAAAAATTCCCGATCATCATCACCCTCGGCGCCGGTCTGCTCGGCTACCTGGCCGGTGAAATGCTGTTCTCCGACACCGCCGTGCAGCCATGGATCGAGAGCCACATCCCGCACCATGAGATCGCCCTGTTCGGCAGCAGCCATCTAAGCCTGCCGGGCCTGGTACTGGCCGCAGGCGTGATCCTGGTCGGCACCTATCTCGCCAAGCGCCACAACAAGCCCGCCGCTGCGGCATAAGCGACGCGCCGCAACATGCGGCGCGAGCGATGAAAAAAGCCGGTCTCGTTTGCACGAGCCGGCTTTTTCACTTGTTCAGTCGGACTAGTAACGGCGAATGCCGAAATCGTGATCCGTCACGATCGCGGTCGCCGCGATCAGCGGACTCAGGCCCAGCACCAGTTGCGTCAGACGGTCGCCGGGAATCGTCCACCACTGCTTCGCCGGCTGCGCGATCTGCGTGGCGGCCACGATCAGCGGCGCCACCCATTCGGCCTCCTGCGGCACGTCCAGCACCACATCGCCCTCCTGCGTGGTGTGCAGGTACAGGCTGCCGCCCTGCTCGAGCCGGAAGCACAGGCCGCAGCGCTCCAACCGGCTGCCGACCGCATGCCGCTGCAGATGACGGTTCTGGTGATCGATCCAGGTTTCGACATCATAGGTGGTACGCAACACGATCCACGGCCTTTCGAGCAGCGGCCGGTTCTCTTCGTTCTCGTATTCGTGCGGGTCCTGCGCCATCTTTTCTCATTCCATTTAAATGCAATTGAGACAAGCGCAAACGCCGTGCTATCCTGCCGGCTGGAATCACCTTGCTCGATTGCTGTTCATGACTACCAACGAAGCCACAACCGCCCCGTTCGACTCTCCACGCGCCCTTCTGAAGGACCTGCAGGAAAAATTTCCCGTCTTCGGCGAGTGCCAGCCGCTCGCCATCGGCATCGACAAGCAATTGTTCGCCCAACGCTCCGACGTCAGCCGCAAGATGCTGCGCACCGCGCTCGGCATCCACACCAATTCGCTGCGCTACCTGAAGGCGATGGAAAAGGCGACCGTGCGTTTCAATCTCGACGGCTCGCAGGCCGACGAAGTCAGCGACGAACATCGCGCGCATGCTGCGGCAACACTGAAGGAGCGCTTCCGCAAGAATGCCGAACAGCGCAAGGTGCAGCGCCAGGAAGAAGCGGCACAACGCAAGGCCGAGGAAACCGAGCGCCTGCGTGCCGACAAGCTCAATCAGCTGGCCGCCAAGTTCTCGCGCAAGAACTGAGTCTTCCCTACCAGTAGGTCCACAGCATCTTGGCCGCCAGCACGTACAGCAGGCAGGCAAAGATGCGCTTGAGCGTCGGTACCGGCAGCCGGTGCGCAAGCCGCGCGCCGATCGGTGCCGTGAAGACGCTGCCGCAGACGATGCCTACCAGTGCCGTGATCGAGACGAAGCCGATGGTGCCTGGCGGCAGCCCGGTCACATTCCAGCCGGAAATCGCGTAACCGATCGTCCCCATGATCGCCAGCGGAATGCCCATCATGGCGCCGGTGCCGATGGTCTTCTTCATCGGTACGCCGCACCACAGCATGAACGGCACGCTGAGGAAGGCGCCGCCGGCCGACACCAGCCCGGCGATGATGCCGATCACCACGCCGACCGCGAACAGCGGTCCCGCCGACGGCAGGCTGCGCGCGGCTTCCGGCTTCTTGTTCAACAGGATCTGGGTGGCGCCGCAGAAGACGATGACGGCAAAACTGAGCGCCAGCATGCGCTGCGGAATCCAGGCAGAGAAAGAGGTTGCCAGCAGGCTGCCGATCACCATGCCGGGCGTCATGCGCTTGACGATGTCGAAATCAACGCCCTTGAACTTCAGGTGTTCGCGCACGCTGGAACTGGACGTGAACACCACCGACGCCATGCAGGTCGCCAGCGCCATGTGCACCACATGGTCGGGCGCAAACTGCTGAGCCGCGAACAGGGCCGCCATCACCGGCACCAGCGTCATGCCGCCACCGATGCCAAGCAGGCCGGCCAGCACGCCGACGAACGCACCGGCCGCCACGTAGGCCGCAAACCACATCATTGACGAATCTCCTCGAATAGACACCGGCTTGCCGAAACGCGGGTATGCCGCTGCATGCTCATCGCCTTTGGACGCTGACTGCGCCCGGGGGTCGCGGTGTTGCGATTATACGGCGTGCCCTGTTTTCCTGACAGACATGTTCCTGCCCTGCGCGACTGAAGTACACTAGCGCCCAGCACAGCCATTCTCGCCAGCCGACATTGCCAGACGACATCCACTCCTTCATCGACAAGAAGCGCACCCTGCTGGGCGCCACCGCGACCTTCGTGTATCTGGTCGCCGTTTCTCTCATCATCCTCGTCGTCTGGAGCGTCTGGCAAACGCGCGTGCAGACCATCGCAGAAAGCAAAAGCACCACAACCAACATGGCCCGCGCGCTGGCACAGCATGCGCAGGACGCAATCCGCTCGGCCGACAATCTGCTGGTCGGGATGGCGGAACTGGTGGAAGAACAGCGGCATCTGCACGATGCCGGCGCGCAGAACCTGCACGCCTACCTGCGCGCGCGGATAGAAAACCAGGCCATGCTGGCCGGCCTGAGCGTCTACGATGCGCAGGGAACGCTGGTCGCCACCTCGCGGCCCGCACCGGTACGACATGTGACGATCACCGATCGCCCCTACTTTCAGTACCATCGCGAAGTCGCCGAACGCGGGCCGCACGTCGGTGCGCCGATCCAGAGCCGTGTCACCAACGAATGGGTGGTACCGGTCACGCGCCGTCTGACCGATGCGCAGGGACGATTCGCCGGACTGGTGCTGGCCAGCGTGCACGTCGCCTACTTCGGCGACTACTATGCCGAGTTTGACATCGGCCAGGCCGGCACCATCTTCCTTACCACCGACGACGGCACGCTGCTGGTGCGCCGCGCGCAGGAGGAAGTAGGAGTCGGCACCGACATTTCGCACGGCCCCGTCTTCAACGAATACCGCCATCGCGGGCCGGTCGGCACTGCCATGCTGACCTCACGGCTCGACAATACCGAACGCCTGTACAGCTATCGCCATCTCGACACCTATCCGCTGCTGGTGGCGGTCGCCCTTTCCAAGGAAGACATTCTCTCTACCTGGACGGCGCAGACCTACCATCTGACCTCGATCACCGCCTTTCTCCTGCTGCTGCTCGGGATCATCGGCTTTCGCCTGATCTTCCAGATCAATGCGCGCGACGCGGCAGAGTACGAGCTGCTGCTGGCCAAGGAGCAACTCGAAAAACTGAATGCGGACCTGGAAAACCTGGCTTCCATCGACGGCCTGACCGGCCTGCCGAACCGCCGCAAGTTCGACGCCGCGCTGGCACTCGAATTCAGCCGTGCCGCCCGCAATGCGAGTTCGATTGCACTGATCATGATCGACGTCGACCGCTTCAAGCAGTTCAACGATCTCTACGGCCATCCGGAAGGCGATGCCTGCCTGCGCCAGATCGGCAGGGTCTTGCTTGAACAGGGTGCCGGCCGCGCCGCCGATTTGCCGGCCCGCTATGGCGGCGAGGAAATGGTGGTACTGCTGCCGGATACCGATCTGGCCGGCGCCCTTGCCGTCGCGGAGAAAATTCGGCTGGCCATTCGCGGCCTTGGCATTCCGCACAGTGCCGTGCCGAGCGGTGTGGTCACCGTCAGCGCCGGCGTCGCGGCCTGCATTCCCACCGGCACGCACACTGCAGCGCAGTTGCTGAAAGCCGCCGACGAAGCGCTGTACGCCGCCAAGGCGGCAGGACGCGATCGCGTCTGCTGCAGCGCGGCCGAAACTCTGTCAAGCTGAGGCTTGCCGCCGACAGGCAATTGACCGGCATTTCATCGCGCCGCCCATACTCTTGAATCCATCCTCTTCCAGCATCCGCGAACGCACCTTCCTGCTGACCGTCGCCGGCATCCAGTTCACGCACATCCTGGACTTCATGATCATGATGCCGCTGGGTCCGCAGCTGATCCGCGCGCTGCAGATCGATGCGCACCAGTTCGGCCTGCTGCTGTCTTCCTACACCTTCACCGCGGCTGCTTCCAGCCTGCTGGCGGCAACCTACATCGACCGCTTCGACCGGCGCCGTCTGCTGCTGTCGCTGTACGCCGCCTTCATCATTGCCACGCTGGCCTGCGGGCTGGCGCCCGGCTATGCCTTCCTGCTGGTGGCGCGCGCGCTGGCCGGGGCCTTTGGCGGCATCCTCGGCGCCATGGTGCAAACCATGGTGGCAGACGTGATTCCGTTCGAGCGGCGCGGCAAGGCAATGGGCGTGGTGATGGCGGCGTTTTCGATATCGACGGTGGCCGGTGTGCCGCTGGGCCTGCTGTTCGCCAACAGCTTTCCGTCCCTGGGCTGGCGTGCCCCCTTCTTTTTCATCGTTGCGATCTCGAGCCTGATCTGGCTGATCGGCTACCGCAAACTGCCGAGCCTGACGGCACATCTGCAGCAGCCACGCAGCGGCAGCATCGCGCAGCAACTGTTCGCGGTGATCCGTGAACCAGCCCATCTGCAGGCCTTTGCCTTCATCTCGCTGATCATGTTCGCAGGCTTCACGGTGATCCCCTACTTCGCGCTATACACGACCACCAATGTCGGCCTGCCCGACCACCTGCTGACGCTGGTCTATCTGTGCGGCGGTGCCGCCACCTTCTTCACCTCGCAACTGATCGGAAGACTGGCCGACCGCCACGGCAAGCTGCGCATGTACCGCATCGTGGCATGGCTGTCCTTCATTCCGATCCTGATCGTGACCCACTTGGGGCCGGCGCCGCTATGGCTGATCCTGTTCCATTCCACCGTCTTCTTCATCCTGGTGCCGGGCCGCATGGTGTCCGGCATGGCAATGGTGACGGGCGTGCCGGCACAGTCCGTGCGCGGCACCTTCATGACCTTGCTGGCGTCGGTACAGATGCTTTCATCGGGCGCGGCCACGCTGCTGGCGGGCTTGATCATCACGCAGACCGCGGATGGGAACATCGCGCATTACGATACGGTCGGCTACCTGGCGGTAGCCTGCGGCATCATCACCACCTGGCTCGCCGGCCGGCTGCGTACGCCGACTGCCACTCCCGGCATTGCCGACGATGCGCAAAGCCGCTAGCGTGACGGCCTCTGCATGCGGCAGGTAGTCGGCAAGGCGGTCTGCATCGCCGGCAGATAGGCCTCGGTACGGAAACCGTAGCCGCTGCCCTCGTTGTCGAAACGGATGCGGCCGTCGCGGAGGCGCTGCATTACCGACACGTACAGCGGCTGGATCAACTGATGGTCTTCGGCGCGCATGACGGCATCGTGCAAGTCGCTGCGATAGCGCGCGCCTTCGAGCGCGCGCGCCACGGCGACCGCATCGGTGGAACCGGCCTGCTCGATCGCGCGCACCAGCATCTCGATCATCACGTGCATGCGCAGCATCGGATAGTCGTCCTGCGGCTGCGGATAGCGGGCACGGAAGGCTTCGGTGAAGCGCGCGCTCGCGGTGCCCGGCTGCGCGCCGCCGGCGTTCGGATGCCATTCCGCCACCGCGCGCACGCGATCGACGCCGGCCTCGCCGATCGCCGCCGGTGCACCCAGACTGTTGCCGTAGAAGGTGTAGAACTTGGCGTCGAGGCCGAACTGGCGCGCCGCCTTCACCAGCAGCGTGAGGTCATTGCCCCAGTTGCCCGTGACCACGGTGTCGGCGCCGGACGCCTTGATCTTGGCGATGTAGGGCGCGAAGTCCTTGATCTTGCCGACCGGATGCAGCTCGTGGCCGACAATGCGGATGTCGGGCCGCTTGGCCGCAAGCTGGCTACGCGCCGCCTCCGCCACCATGCGGCCGAAGCTGTAATCCTGGCCGATCAGATAGACGCGCCTGGCTTGCGCGTCGCCGCGTATCACTTCGGTCAGCGCATGCATGCGCATGTCGGCGTTCGCATCGAAACGGAAATGCCAGAAGCTGCACTGCGCATTGGTCAGCGCCGGATCGACCGCCGAATAGTTGAGGAACAGCACGCGCTCCCTGCCACCGGCGCGCCGGTTGTGCCGCTCGACCGCGTCGACCAGTGCGGCGGCCACCGCCGAACTGTTGCCCTGCAAAACGAATGGAATACCGCGGTCGGTGAGCCGCCGCAGTTCGATCAGCGACTCCTCGACGCCCTGCTTGTTGTCGAAGATGTCCAGCTGCAGCGGATGCATGCCATCCGCCAGCCGCACGCCGCCGCGCGCGTTGACGTTCTCGACCGCCAGTTGCAGGTTGCGCGCGACCGCCTCGCCGGCATTGGCAAAGGGCCCGGACATGCCGTCTATCATGCCCAGACGAATGGGCGCCCGTTCCGGCTCTGCGGCGAGCGCAAACGAACACGCGCCCAACAGCGCGGCAAACAGCAGGGGCAAGGATCGCATTTTCATGATGATCGGCACTTCGCAAAAAACGCCATTTTACGTGCTGCCAAAATGCGCAACGCCACGCAGCCGCGCGCGCTTGCGGCTACACTAGCGCAATGACTCCGGCAGCGGCCCTTCGACCTTCCCCTCCCGCGCGCGCATCGCGCCTGCGCTGGCTGCCGATCCTGGTCGTTTCCGCGCTGCTGCACCTGCTGCTGATCGCCGAAGTCGGCGACATGCTGCCGCTGCCGACACAGGAAAAGCCGATGCCTCCGGAACAGGTGGTCGCCGCCAGCCTGCTGGTGCCGCCCCCGCCTCCTCCTCCGCCGGCCAAGCCGGCGCCCAAGCCGAAACCCAAGCCATCGGTCAAGCCCAGGCCCGCAGCGCCGCCTGCCGCGCCCGTGGTGGACGAGCCGCTGCCTGAAACGGATGTGACAGAACAGCCGATCATGGAAGACGACCCGGCCATGCTGACGGAGACGGACGACACCGACGTCGCGCAAACGGCCGACGTGGCGGAAGCCGCCTCACCATCGAATCCGCAGCCGGATCCGCAACCCGACCTGCCGAGCTACAGCGTCAGCCTGCCACCCTCGGCGCGCATCAAGTACGCCATCGAAAAGAAGCCGCACGATGGCGAACCGATGCACGGTAGCGGCACCATCGACTGGCAGACCGACGGCACGCGCTATGCGATCGATGGCGAGTTCGGCGTGCTGTTCATCACCGCGCTGCGCTTCCGCAGCAGCGGCACCATCGAGCAGAGCGGGATTGCGCCCGAGTTGTACGCGGAGAAGCGCCTGCGTCGTTCGGAAACCAATACCCACTTCCATCGCGAGCGCAATACCATCAGCTTTTCGGCCTCCACCAACAGCTACCCGCGCCTTGGCACCGAACAGGATCGCGCCAGCATCGTCTGGCAACTGGCCGGCATCGGCCGCGGCGACGCCGAGCATTTCCAGGCCGGCACCACGATCCGCATCGTGGTCGCCGGCACGCGCGACGCCGAACCATGGGAAATCAACGTGGTCGGCCTCGAACAGATCGACGTCGACGGCGAAGCCACCGAAGCCTGGCACCTGCTGCGCGTGCCGCGTCCCGGCTCCTACGACCAGAAACTCGAGTTCTGGCTGGCGCCGGCACTGGGCTGGTACCCTGTACGGCTGCGCTATACCGAGCCCAACGGCGACGTGCTCGACATGAACATGACGCGCCTGAACGTTTCCAACCCTTCCGGGTCTCAATAATGAACATCACATTCGGTAAAACCATGAATCAAAAGGCTTTTTCCCTTCCTGCGCTGCTGTTGAGCAGCATCCTAGCCGTGGCGGCACAGCCCGTTCTGGCCCAGAAAACCGCGAAGACCGCCGTCAATCCGCCACCCTCGGCCGATCTCGGCTACACGATCCAGGCCGTGCAGCACGGCCTGACGCTGAATGGCACCGCCAACGTGCAATGGCGCGCCGGCGACGGCCGTTATTCGATCGCCAGCGAAACGCGCGCTTCCCTGCTCGGCAAGATCCTGGAGGCGAAGAGCGAAGGCGCGATCGACGCCAACGGCCTGGCACCGCAGACTGCCGTCGAGAAACGCTTCCGCAAGGGCGCCACGACCACCACCTTCGATCGTGCTGCCAACACCATCCGCTTCGACGCCTCCGACGAGACCTTCCCGATCAAGGGCGGCGAACAGGATCGCAACAGCGTGGTCTGGCAGCTTGCGACGATCGCGCGCAGCACGCCTGCACGCTTCAAGACCGGCTCGACGATTTCGACCGTGGTCGCCAGTCAGAAGAACGCCAGCGTCTGGCGCTTCAAGGTCGGCAAATCCGAAACCCTGCAGACCGGCCTCGGCAGCCTGAAGGCGACCAAGGTCAGCAAGGTGATCGGCGATGACGACAAGGACCAGAAGATCGAGATCTGGTTTGCGCCCGGCAAGAACTGGTACCCGGTGCGCGTGCGCTTCACCGAGCCAGAAGGCGACACCATCGAGCAGACCATCAGCAGCATCGCGCCGCGCTGACGCCGTAGGCGCGCAGCACATATAATCGCTGCCTGGGCGGCAACCATGCCGGTTGCCGCCCTTTCTTCTTCAAGAGGTTGCATGATGTCTGCAAAAGGCGCACTGGTACTGTTCAGCGGCGGCCAGGATTCCACCACCTGCCTCGCCTGGGCGCTGTCGCGTTATGCGCGCGTGGAAACGGCGGGCTTCGACTACGGCCAGCGGCACGCCATCGAACTCGCGGTGCGGCCCGCCATCCTGCAGCAGCTGCGCGGCTTTTCCGCCGAATGGGATGCGCGGCTCGGCGACGACCACATGCTCGACCTGTCGCTGATCGCGCAGATTTCCGACACCGCGCTGACCAGCCAGACCGCGATCGCGATGCAGGAAAACGGCCTGCCCAACACCTTCGTGCCCGGCCGCAACCTGCTGTTCCTGACGGTCGCCGCCACGCTGGCCTATCGGCGCGGGCTCGACGTGCTGGTCGGCGGCATGTGCGAAACCGACTTCTCCGGCTATCCCGATTGCCGCGACGACACCATCAAGGCATTGCAGGTCGCGCTCAACCTCGGCATGGCGACACGGCTCACGCTGGAAACGCCGCTGATGTGGCTCGACAAGGCCGATACCTGGCGCCTCGCGCGCGAGGTCGGCGGCACCGCGCTGGTTGACCTGATCCGCCGCGACACGCATACCTGCTACCTCGGCGAGCGCGGCGCGCTGCACGACTGGGGCTATGGCTGCGGCGAATGCCCGGCCTGCGCACTGCGCGCTCGCGGCTACCGCCAGTTCGCGGCGGCGGAAAAACGGCTGATTCAGGCGTAGCACGAACAAAAACGGCAACCCGCGAAGGTTGCCGTTTTTGCTGGAGCGCGCGTCAATCCATCAACGCGGCGCGGCAGGCGGTACCACCGGTACCGGCTCGTAGGCCGGCGGCGGCGCGCTTGGCGGCGGCGGTTCCGCGATCACGGTCGTGCGCGTTTCGCGATAGATGCCACCCTGTTCCACGCTGCCGGAGACCGTGCCTCCGCCACGCACGCGCTGGATGCAATCCTCGCGGTCAGCGGGCGGCAGCGCGTTGCAGCGCTGGCTCGCATTGCCGTCGTAGCTCTGGCTCTCGGTCAGGTTGCCGCGCCGGGCTTCGCCGCGGGCAGCGCCCACTTCGCGCAGGCAGGTGGCGCGATCCTGGTGCGATGCGCCGCTGAGACAGGCTTCGCGTTCTTTCTGGTAGGCATCGTTGCGCGCATCGGCGGCCACGGCGGAAAACGACATCAGCGCACCGGTACCCAACAGCGCCAAACCGGCGAGTTGCTTGCGGGCACGTGCGGAAAAATTGCAGGAAAATGACATGGATTCCTCCTGTGCTTGTTCGAAGTTCGGCACCCAGTGTAACGCCGTGCCATTCGGCACGTATGTGCGGTAACCGGCTTACGCCCGGCCGGCAGCATGCGAAGTTCTTCTCATCCCGGCCGGTTCGATGCGATACTCTGACATGCGCTTTCAGCGCCGTCCATCGCGACGCGTCACCACACAATAACAGGCACGACACGCCATATGCAGACACCCAAACCCGTACGCAAGCATTTCTCGATGCTGCGCGAATTCCATCTGGCCGACTTCTTTACGCTCGGCAATGCCGCCTGCGGCGTGGCGGCCGTGTTCCTTGCCATGCTGTACATGAGCAGCCAGTCGCTCACGCATTTCTATGCGGCAGCAGCGATGGCGCCCGCCGCCTTCATCTTCGACGTGCTCGACGGCCGCATCGCGCGCTGGCGGCGCCAGCATTCGGCACTCGGCCGCGAGCTCGATTCGCTGGCGGACGTGATTTCCTTCGGCATCGCGCCGGCGGCGCTGGCCTTTGCCGCCGGCCTGCGCGGCGGCTGGGATTGCGCCATCCTCATCTATTTCGTCTGCTGCGGCGTCAGCCGTCTGGCGCGCTTCAACGTGACGGCAGAAAGCCTCTCGGAAGGCGGCGACAAGGTCGCGTATTTCGAAGGCACGCCGATCCCGACCAGCGTGATCCTGACCGGCATCCTCGCGTGGCTGGCCTCGCGCGCCCTGATCGGCGAACAGTTGTGGGGCGGTGCATGGGACATCGGCCCATGGCTGCTGCATCCGGTGGCGCTGCTGTTCGCGCTGTCCGGCACCTTGATGATCAGCAAGACCCTGCACATCCCCAAGTTCTGACGGGACGCATACCTGCGCAAACCGCCGGGAAAGTGGGATTCCGCACAGAAACCCGGGTCCGGCTTGCGCATGATGGGATCATGCCGCTGCGTTACAAATTGCGCAGGGAGTGTAACAAGGCGTAAATGATCTGGAGACGAGAAGCGTTTCCGCTTTCAATGAGGCAACCACGCATCCGCGATTCGTCTTGATAGGGGAGTATCAAATGAACGCCAAATACCTGCTGACCGCAGCCGCACTACTGTTCACCAATCTGGCACTGGCCCAGTCTATTGCGACCCAGTCCATTGCGGCCCAGTCCTTCGCGACTCGAGCCGTCATCACCGCCGACCTGCAAAAACACACGGCCACGCATGCATCGAAACAGGATGCCCGGCTTCAGGCCAAACACCAGCCCGCGCGCGTCATGCATGTTTCCAATCCGGTCCAGAGCATCACCAAGGCCGAAGCGCGCGCCGCCCGCATCGCGGTCATCGTCGATAACTTCGAACGCATCGATGCCAATGGCGACGGCGTCGTTACCCGAGAGGAAATGCGCGCCTACCTGCTGACCAACCGCCGCCACGTGCCAATGACCTGAGGCAGGCGCCTCGAAAACCGAGCTTCCGTCTTACTCCTCCGGGCTGGCATTGCGTTCCAGCCATTCCCTGACGTTTTCCACGCGCCGCGCGCGTATCGCTTCCGGTATGCGTTCCGGCTGATCGGGATAACGCTCGCGCGCCCACGCCGCCACCGCGCCGCCATCCACCCTGCTCGCCTGTTCCAGCGCACCCGCCAGCCAGGCACGCTGCGGGAACGGCCGGTCCTCGAAGCCGGTACGGCCGCGATGATCGCATTCCGCAGCCACCAGCATGTCGAGAAAGCGCTGCGGCTTGCGGAACGCGTCGCAGCGTTCGAACAGCGTCACCATGGTGGCCGGACGCAGTTCCAGCGCGCGGCCCACGTTGCCGTGTTCGCGCGCCGTCATCAGCGCCAGGTCGCGGCAGTCGTTGGGAATTTTCAGGCGCCTGCAGACCGCCTCGACCAATCGCGCGCTGTGCGCCTCGTGGCCGTGGTGGCGCGGCCACTGGTCGGGCGGCGTGACGCCCTTGCCAAGGTCGTGCAGCAGCGCGGCGCAGCGTATCGGCAGGCTGTAACCTTGTACGGCGGCATGATCGACCACCATCATCACATGCACACCGGTATCGATCTCGGGGTGGTATTTCTCTGGTTGCGGCACGCCCCACAGCGCGTCGAGCTCGGGCAGGATGCGCTGCAGCGCGCCGCACTCGCGCAGCACCGCGAACATGCGTGAAGGGCGGATTTCCATCAGGCCGCGCGCCAGTTCCTGCCAGACGCGTTCCGGCACCAGCGCATCTGCTTCGCCGTTGTCAACCATGGTGCGCATCAGGGCATTGGTTTCGTCGGCCACCGAGAATTCCGGGAAGCGCGCCGCGAAGCGTGCCACGCGCAGGATGCGCACCGGGTCTTCGGCAAAGGCGGCCGAGACATGGCGAAATAGGCGCCGCTCCAGATCCTGCTGCCCGCCGAACGGATCGACGATGACGCCCTGCTCGTCCTGCGCCATCGCATTGATGGTCAGGTCGCGTCGCACCAGGTCTTCCTCGAGCGTCACACCAGGATCGGTATGGAACACGAAGCCGCGATAGCCGGGCGCGGTCTTGCGCTCGGTGCGCGCCAGCGCGTATTCGGCATGCGTGACCGGATGCAGGAAGACCGGAAAATCCTTGCCGACCGGCACATACCCCTGCGCCAGCATCTGTTCCGGCGTGGCGCCGACGACCACGTAGTCGCGGTCCTTGACCGGCACGCCGAGCAGGGCATCGCGCACGGCGCCGCCGACAACATAGGTTTTCAGCTCGGCCATGGCGTGATGATCAGTCCGGATAGACATCGTACTTCTCGATGCGCGCGCTTTCGAGCAGCGCGGCATCGATCCATTGCGCCACCGGCGGATACGCGAGCAGCCGGTCAACGTAGGCGTCGAGCAGCGGCCCCAGCGTGACCTCGTAAGTGCGGAAGCGCGTCGCCACCGGCGCGAAGTAGGCATCGGCGATCGTGAAGTCGCCGAACAGGAAATCGTGCGGTCCGGCCGCCGCCAGGCAGTCTTCCCAGATCTCGCTGATGCGGCCGATGTCGGCCTGTGCCTCGGCGGTGCGTCCCTTGCCGGGAAAGCGCGCGCGGATGTTCATCCACATCGCCGTGCGCAGGCCGCGAAAGCCCGAGTGCATCTCGGCGCAGATCGAACGCGCCGTGGCGCGCGCCGCCACGTCTTCAGGCCACATGCGCTGGTCGGGAAACTGCTCGGCCAGGTATTCGCAGATCGCCAGCGAATCCCAGACTCCAGTCTCGCCGGCCAGCAGGATGGGCACGCGGCCCGAAGCTGAATATTGCGCAATCTGCACCGCCGTATCGTCGCGCTCGAGCAGCACGCCGATCTCCTGGAACGGGATGTTGAAAGCCGTCATCAGCACCCACGGCCGCATCGACCACGAAGAATAGTTCTTGTTGGCGATGACCAGCTTCAGCCCGCTCTTCTCCGCATCGCTGAGGGTCTGGGACAGGGTCGGATCGAGTTCGGTGATATGCATAATCCGGATGGGAAGAGAGGGCATTGAAGGGACGAGTGCAACCGCCTCTTCATCGTATCAGGGCAAGGCGCTGGGCACGAAGGCCGCCGGGCCGACCGTGCCGAGCCGCGCCTTCAGCGACTGCGGGCGGTTCTCGAACATGGCGGCGTAGTAGGTCGCGTTCGACAGCACCTTCTTCACGTAGTCGCGCGTTTCGGTGAAGGGAATCGATTCGGCGAAGATCGCGCCTTCGACCGGTGCCGCCAGCGTCGAGCGCCAGGCACGCGGACGACCGGGGCCGGCATTGTAGGCGGCGGTCGCCATGGTCTGCGAACCCTCGAGATCACCCAGCACCATGCTCAGGTAGCTGGTGCCGAGCAACACGTTGGTCTGCACCTCGTTGACCTGCGCCGGACGGAAATCGGCATAACCGATCTTCTTCGCCACATAGCGCGCCGTGGCCGGCATCAATTGCATGAGGCCGGAGGCGCCGACGTGCGAGCGCGCATCGCGCACAAAGCGCGACTCCTGGCGGATCAGGCCATAGACCCACGCCATTTCGAGCTGCAGGCGCTGCGTCGCTGCCTGCATGACGTCACGGTGCGGGGTCGGGAAGCGCTGGTCGTAATCGACCTCGACGATGGTGCGGTCGGAAGTATTGACCATGCGGTCCAGCACGTCGTTGCGGCGCGCGAACTCGGCGGCCGCCAGCAATTGCCGCTCGTTCATGCCGCGCAGTTCCCAGTTCCATTCGCGATAACCCTCGAAGCGCAGGCCGAGTTCGAAGAAGCGGAAGGCGCGGCGGAAACCGGCATTGGCTTCCATCGGCGCCAGTTCGGCCGCCGTCACCGGCGCGGGGCGCGGCGGGATCGTGGTGCGCTGGCCCAGTTCTTCGAGTGCCAGCTGGCCGTAGAAGCCGGGCTGCGAGGCAATCGACTGGAACAGCGTCTCGGCGCGTGCGCGCCGTCCTTCCTCGCGCAGCGCGCGGCCCAGCCAGTAGGTCCAGGTCGCATCGTTGCGCAGGTGGTGCGGCATCATCTCGATGCCGTCGCGCACCAGCTTCCAGTCGCCGGCGCGCAGTGCCGAACGCACCTTCCATTCATGTGCCTCGATCGACAGCGGCGCCTTGCCGGCGCGGCGCCAGTATTCGGCCGCTTCGGGCTGCAGCTTGCGCGCCGACTGCAACGCGATCGCGGCCCAGCCCAGTTGCTGCTGCTTGTTGTTCAGTCGCTGACCGTCGCTCGACGCCAGCACAGATGCGGCCTGCTGCGGATCGTTGCGCGCGGCGCGGCCCAGTGCGACGATGAAGACCTCGTGCTTGACGCGGCGGAAGCCCGGTCCCTTGGCGAGGATCAGGCCCGGCTTGTCCATCGCCGTCATCAGCGAACCGTCGTCGATGCCGGTCAGCGGCACCAGGCGGCGCACGAAATCGCTGGAACCGGTACCGGCCGCCAGCCGCACCTGAGTCCACAGGTCGTCCTCGTCGAACTGCCTGGTTTCCAGCAGCACCGCGATCAGCGACACGCAGGCATCGCCGTAGTCCTTGGGCACCGCCAGCAGCGCGCGCGCCTCGTCAGCCACATCGCCGCCCTTGAGCGCCTTGGAAATCAATGCATAGCACTTGAGCTGGGTGTCGTCGTTGAGCACGAACATCGGGTACTGCGCATCGAAGGTCGCCCAGTCGCCGCGCTTGCCGAGTTCGAGCAGCCAGTCATTGCGCAGGCGGTCGGCGATCGCGCTGCCGCGATACTGGTCGATGAAGCCAAGCACCTCGGAAGCCGACGCATCCTTGATGCGTGCGCGGATGCGGTAGTAATCGACGTAGGAAGGAATCGGATAATTGCCCAGGCTGGCCGCGATCTCGGCCGCCTTCGCGGCATCGTTGCGGCGCGCCGCATCGCGTAATGCCAGGAAGGCATCGTCGGCGGTCGCGAAGCCGGCCACGCGTTGCGCATGGGCGGCGGACGGCAGAAATGCGGTCGACACGGCCGCAAAAAGAAAACCGGTCAGTACTTTTTTTGCAAACATGAATCCTCGATTCCTTTAGCTGATCCAGACTGTTTTTACAGGCCGGCACTGCCCGGCTAGAATAGCACGCGCACCGACTCTCCCGACGACGAAAACCATGCAGAAACCAGAGCTGCGCCCGGCCCTGCTGGCAAGACGCCAGACCCTTGCGGCCGATGCGAAAAAAACGATGGACGAACGCATCGGCGAACGGCTGCTGGCATGGCTGCGGGCTGCGGATGCCACGCTGGTCGGCGTCTATTGGCCGATGCGCGGCGAGCCCGATCTGCACGCCACGTTTTCCGCCCTGCACGACAGCGGCATGCAACTCGCCTTGCCAGTGGTTGTGAGTAAGGATGCCCCGTTAAAGTTCGTCGCGTGGACGCCGGGCGAGCCGATGAAGGACGATCGCTACGGCGCCATGACGCCGGCCGCGCCGCACCGCGAGGTGTTTCCGCAGTTGCTGGTGATTCCGTGCGTGGGATTCAATCGCCATCGCTTCCGCCTCGGCTACGGCGGCGGCTTCTACGACCGCACCGTGGCGCTGACACCGCGCCCACGCACGGTCGGCGTTGCCTATGCATTCAGCGAAGTCGCGTTCGCGCCCGATACCTACGACATCGCGCTCGACGCCCTGCTTACCGAAGAAGGCCAACTGCCTGAATAAACCGCTCGCGTTGCACCACCATGAAAAAAAAGCGGCGCGCCCTGCCGGGCTGCGCCGCTTTTCGTTGCTTCCGACGTCTATTTCTGCGACAGATTGAGCCGGCTCCAGATCGCATGCGTCGCGGCCGCCTGGTTCAAGGTATAAAAATGCAGGCCGGGCGCGCCGCCCGCCAGCAGGCGCTCGCAGAGATCCGTCACGACGTCGAGTCCGAAGGCACGGATCGAATCGCCATCGTCGCCGTAGGACGCCAGTTGCAGGCGTATCCAGCGCGGAATTTCGGCGCCGCACATGTCGGAGAAGCGCATCAGCTGCGTGTAGTTGGTGATCGGCATGATGCCGGCCGTGATCGGCACCTCGGCGCCGGCCTTGCGCGCTTCATCGACGAAGCGGAAGTAGGCATCCGGATTGTAGAAATACTGCGTGATCGCCGAATCCGCGCCGGCCTTGACCTTGCGTACGAAGTTGGCAATATCGTCCTGCGGCGATTTGGCCTGCGGATGCATTTCCGGATAGGCGGCGACCTCGATGTGAAACCAGTCGCCGGTCTCGGCGCGAATGAATTCCACCAGTTCGTTGGCGTGGCGGAATTCGCCGGACGACATGTCCATCGCGCCATAGCCGCTCGGCAGGTCGCCGCGCAGCGCGACGATCCGCTTGATGCCATGCGACTGGTATTCCTTCAGGATCGCGCGCAGGCTGTCGCGCGAACTGCCGAGGCAGGACAGATGCGGTGCCGCGTCGTGGCCGGCGCGGCGGATGTCGAGCACGGTATCGAGCGTGCCGTGCTGGGTCGAGCCGCCGGCGCCGAAGGTCACCGAAAAATAGCGGGGATTGAGTTCACCCAGCCGCGCGCAGGTCGCGCGCAGCTTCTCAACGCCGGTCGGCGTCTTGGGCGGGAAGAACTCGATGCTGAAATTTTGTTGTGTCATTTTTCTTGCAGCAGAAGCGAGGACAGCACCCACGAAATGATGCTGTAGAGAATCGCGCCGAGGAAGGCGGACCAGAAGCCGGCGACGTGGAAGCCGCTGACCAGTTCGGCCGCTGCCCAGAACATCAGGGCGTTGATGACGAAGATGAACAGGCCCATCGTCAGCAGCGTGGCCGGCAGCGTCAGCAGGACCAGCACCGGCCGGATCAATGCATTGATCAAACCCAGCACCAGCGCCGCCACGATCGCAGTGACGAAACTGTCGATACGGATGGACGACATCAGGAAAGGCAGCGCGAACAGCGCCGCCGCATTGATTGCCCAGATGATCAGGATACGCATGCGACTCTCCCTCGATGATGGAAACATGGCCGACAGCCGGCCCTGAAAAGGCGCCGCTCCTCGAGCGAAGCAGCGCCCGCCTGCCGACAAGCGATCAGTAGCGATAGTGCTCCGGCTTGTACGGACCTTCCTGCTGCACGCCGATGTAGGCTGCCTGTTCGGCGGTCAGCGTCGTCAGTTGCGCGTTGAGTTTCTTCAGCTGCAGGCGCGCGACCTTCTCGTCCAGGTGCTTGGGCAACGTATAGACGCCGACCGGGTAGGCACTCGTGTTGACGAACAGTTCGATCTGCGCAATCGTCTGGTTGGCGAACGACGAGCTCATCACGTAGGACGGATGGCCGGTGCCGCAGCCGAGGTTCACCAGGCGGCCTTCGGCCAGCAGGATGATGCGCTTGCCGTCGGGGAAGATGATGTGGTCAACCTGCGGCTTGATGTTGTCCCAGGTGTACTGCTTGAGCGCGGCGACCTCGATCTCGTTGTCGAAGTGGCCGATGTTGCAGACGATCGCCTGGTCCTTCATTTTCTTCATGTGCTCGTGCGTGATCACATGGTAGTTGCCGGTGCAGGTGACGAAGATGTCGCCGTGCTCGGCCGCGTAATCCATGGTCACGACGCGGTAACCTTCCATCGCGGCCTGCAGTGCGCAGATCGGATCGATCTCGGTGACCCACACCTGCGCCGACAATGCGCGCAAGGCCTGCGCCGAACCCTTGCCGACGTCGCCGTAGCCGGCCACGATGGCGATCTTGCCCGCCACCATCACGTCGGTCGCGCGCTTGATGCCGTCCACCAGCGATTCGCGGCAGCCGTAGAGGTTGTCGAACTTGGACTTGGTGACGGAATCGTTGACGTTGATCGCCGGGAATGCCAGCTTGCCTTCCTTGTGCATCTGGTACAGGCGATGCACGCCGGTCGTGGTTTCTTCGGTCACGCCCTTGATTTCCTTCAGGCGCTTGGAATACCAGGCCGGATCGATCGCCAGGTAGCGCTTGATCGCGTTGTACAGGCAGACCGCTTCTTCCGAATCCGGGTTGTTGAGCACGCTTGCATCCTTCTCGGCGCGCGAACCCAGGTGCAGCAGCAGCGTGGCGTCGCCGCCGTCGTCGAGGATCATGTTGGCCTGCTCGCCATCCCAGTCGAAGATGCGGTGCGTGTATTCCCAGTATTCGTCGAGGTTCTCGCCCTTGACGGCGAACACCGGCGTGCCGTTGGCGGCAATCGCGGCAGCGGCGTGATCCTGCGTCGAATAGATGTTGCACGATGCCCAGCGCACGGTGGCGCCCAGCGCTTCGAGCGTCTGGATCAGCACGGCGGTCTGGATCGTCATGTGCAGCGAGCCGGCGATGCGCGCGCCCTTGAGCGGCTGCGAGGCGGCGAATTCTTCGCGGATCGCCATCAGGCCCGGCATTTCGGTCTCGGCGATCTTGATTTCCTTGTTGCCCCAGTCGGCCAGCGACAGGTCGGCAATCACGTAGTCTTTGGAATCGGAATTCAGTACAGCGGCGTTCATCACGCCCTCCTTTCGTCAGAAAAAAAGAAAACGTGAGCGCGGTTGCAGAGTGGTGACGGCATCAAGCCTGGCAGGTCGAAGATCCTGTCGCAACGCTCCTTGATGCGGACCGTCATTTTAATCGAAAAACCGGCCCCGAAACCGGCGCCGACCGAAATTGCGCTAGCGCCGGACGGCTGGCGCGCTGTCGTCTGCGGCCTGCACGTCCTTCTCGGAGCGCGCCCGCACGTTGTCGGCGATCCAGCGCACCATGTCCACCCAGATGCGCCGCACCTCGGCCTGCGACGGCATCTGCTGCGCGTTTGGCAGTTCGATGGTGATGACCGGCACCTTGCGGTGCACGCCGCCGTAATTGCCGAGCGAGCCCGGATAGATGCCGACGCGGTTGAGCATCAGGCGACCGAAGCGATGCGGCGGCTGCGCCGGTCCGTCGAAATCGAGCACGCCGAACGGCGCATGGACGGAGATGATCACGTCGGGCCGGAAACCGTGCATCTCGTCCTCGACCCATCGGCTTTCCGGCTCGGACAAGGGCGCCATGCCCGGGAAACGGCGCGGATCGGCACGCGTGCGCACCTGCCAGTAGCGCGGCGCCTCGGTTTCCCAGCCCGGCGTCGGGAAGTTGCGGTTGAGATCGACGCCGTTGGCATTCATGCGGCTCGCCTTCTTCGCCAGCAGGCCGTCCGGATTGACGACCGGCATGATGCGCCAGTCCATGCTCTGCGCCAGCGGCCCGTTCATGTCTGCGACCCAGCGATAGATGATGGCGGCCGAAGTCAACTCGTCGCCATGGATGCCGCCCATCAACAGCACGCGCAGCGGCCGCTTCCGGCGATTGACGGCCGGCACGTCCTTGGCGATCAGCGGAAAGCCCTGCAGTGAATGCCGCCCGGTGGCCGCGAAGCCGCCCTGCAGGCACAGCGCCTGGGTGACCGTCGGCAGGCGCGGGATCAGGCGCTCGCACCATTGCTCGGGCGCCAGCTCCTGCGGCGGCGCGGCCGCTGCGGACGACGGCAATGCCAGTCCGCATGCCAGGACAAGCGGGACAAGACAGTTGCCGAACGCGGTGGAAATTCGCATGGAAGGGGAATCCTGGAAACGAAAAGGCCGGTCGATCACGATGGATCGAACCGGCCAATGATAACTGCTGGAACTACAGACACCGAGCTTTGTGGTCTGCACTCACATCCGCTGCGCGGACACGAGTTTCGCCCAAAGCCCGGGGTTCGCTGACGCGAACGCCAGCCTTACAGGCCGGCCGCTGCGCGCAGCGCCTGGGCCCTGTCCGTGCGTTCCCAGCTGAACTCGGGTTCCTCGCGGCCGAAGTGGCCGTAGGCGGCGGTCTTGCTGTAGATCGGGCGCAGCAGGTCTAGCATCTGCACGATGCCCTTCGGACGCAGGTCGAAATGCTCGCGCACCAGTTGTTCGATCTTTTCGTCGCTGATCTTGCCGGTGCCGAAGGTGGTGACCATGATCGACGTCGGCTGCGCCACGCCGATCGCGTACGAGATCTGGATCTGCGCGCGTTCGGCGAGGCCCGCCGCCACGATGTTCTTGGCGACGTAGCGGCCGGCGTAGGCGGCCGAGCGATCAACCTTGGACGGGTCCTTGCCCGAGAATGCGCCGCCGCCATGCGGCGCCGCGCCGCCGTAGGTATCGACGATGATCTTGCGGCCGGTCAGGCCGCAGTCGCCCTGCGGCCCGCCGATGACGAAGCGGCCGGTCGGGTTGATGTGGTATTTCGGGTCCTTCAGCCACTCGGCCGGCACTACCGGCTTGATGATTTCCTCGATCACGGCTTCACGGATGGCGGCATGTTCCATCTCGGGCGCGTGCTGGGTCGAGAGCACCACGGTATCGATCGCCACCGGACGGCCATCAACGTAGCGCAGCGTGACCTGCGACTTGGCGTCCGGGCGCAGCCACGGCAGGCGGCCGTCCTTGCGCAGCTCGGACTGGCGCTCGACGATGCGGTGCGCATAGTAGATCGCGGCCGGCATCAGTTCCGGCGTTTCGTCGCAGGCGTAGCCGAACATCAGGCCCTGGTCGCCGGCGCCCTGATCGAGATCGATGCCGGCGCCTTCATCGACGCCCTGCGCGATGTCCGGCGACTGCTTGTCGTAGGCGACCAGCACGGCGCAGCTCTTGTGGTCGATGCCGTAGTCGGCATTGTCGTAGCCGATGCGCTTGATGGTGTCGCGCGCGACCTTGATGTAATCGACGTTGGCGGTGGTGGTGATCTCGCCGGCCAGCACCACGAGGCCGGTGTTGCACAGCGTTTCGGCAGCGACGCGCGCCTTCGGATCCTGTTCGAGGATGGCGTCGAGGATGGAATCGGAGATCTGGTCGGCGACCTTGTCCGGATGACCTTCGGACACGGATTCTGAGGTAAACAGGTATTCGTTTGCCATGGTGGCAGGACTCCCCTTCGATAGTTGGTCATGTGTCGCGGCCAACCTGGCGAGCCTGCGACGCTTTAGCGAGATTTGTATACCGCCTCGCAAGTTGTCATTAACTCGGCGGTTATTACTTTGTGCTATTTTACGCGTCTTGAATCAAAAGGCAAAACCCCGTTCCACGCGCGGCGGGGCTTGCGCTGACCGCATGCTCGTCTCCCTCTTCCGCCTGCTCTCCCACCTGCCATTGCCGCTCCTGCATGCGCTCGGCACGGCCGCCGGCTGGATCGTCTATCTGTGTTCGCCGCGCTACCGCAAGCATCTGCAGGCCAACATCAGACAGGCCTGCTTCGAACGCCATCTGCACGCGGCCATCGCCGAGGCCGGCAAGAACGTCTTCGAACTGCCTTTCGTGTGGTGCGCAGAACCTTCGCGCGTGCTGGGCAAGGTGCAAGTCGAGAACTGGCAGGTCGTCGAACAAGCCCGCGCCGCCGGCAAGGGCATCGTATTCCTCACGCCGCACCTGGGCTGCTTCGAAGTGTCGGCGCAGCTTGCTGCCTCGCGCCTGCCGCTGACGGTGCTCTACCGCCCGCCCAAGCAGGCCGCGCTCAAGCCGCTGATCGAGGATGCACGCGCGCGCTACAACCTGGCGCTGGCGCCGGCCAATCTGGCCGGCGTGCGCAGTCTGTTCAAGGTCCTGAAGCGCAATGGCGTGATCGGCCTGCTGCCGGACCAGGTGCCGCAGAACGGCGAAGGCGTGTGGGCCGATTTCTTCGGCAAGCCGGCCTACACCATGACGCTGCCGGGCAAGCTGGCGCAGATGACCGAAGCGGCCATCATCCTCGCCTTCGCCGAGCGCCTGCCGCGCGGCCGTGGTTATCTGCTGCACCTGTCGCCGTTCGTTCTGTCGCCCGAGCTGTTGCCGGAACAGCAGGCGCGCGCCATCAACAGCGCGATGGAAGGCTTGATCGCCGGCTGCCCGGCCCAGTATTTCTGGAGCTACAACCATTACAAGGTCCCGTCCGGCGTGACGCCGCCGGATGCCGTTCATGCAGGAACCGCGTCATGACGATGCGCATCATGCTCGGTTTCCTGTGGCTGCTGCACTGGCTGCCGCTGTCCTTCATCGCCCGGCTCGGCGAGGCGGTCGGCAGCTTTCTCTATGCCTATAAAAAGAAGCGCCGCCACATCACGCTGACCAATCTGCGGCTGTGCTTTCCCGAATGGAGCGAAGAGAAGCGCGAGGCGGTGGCGAAGCAGCACTTCCAGGCCTATGCGCGCAGCGTGCTCGAACGCGGCATCCTGTGGTGGGCATCGGAAGCGCGCCTGCGCCGCCTGATCCGCATCGAACCCGGCGTGCCGCTCGAACAGATCGCCGCCAGTCCGACCATCCTGCTGTGCCCGCATTTCGTCGGTCTCGACGTCGCCGGCGTGGCCGTCATGCTGGAGTCGCCGCTGTGCTCGATCTACACGCGCCAGCTCAACGATGCCTTCGACAAGGTGCTGCGTCGGGGACGCTCGCGCTTCCGACCGGTCAAGCTGTTTTCGCGCGAGGAAGGCGTCAAGCCCATCCTGCGCGCGATGCGCGAGGGCCTGCCCTACTTCATGCTGCCGGACATGGATTTCGGCGCCAGGGATGCGGCCTTCGTACCCTTCTTCAACACCACCGCCGCCACGCTGACAGCGCCGGCGCGCATTGCCGCCGCCACCGGCGCCAAGGTGATCCCGGTGATCGCGACCTATCTGCCCAACTACGCGGGCTGGGTGGTGCGCTTCTATCCGGCGTGGGAAGACTATCCGGGCGACGACCTGATCGAGGCCACGCGCCGCATGAACCGCTTCATCGAGGAACGCGCGCGCGAAACGCCAGCCGAATACTTCTGGACCCACAAGCGCTTCAAGACGCGCCCGCCCGGCGAGGACAGCGTCTATTGACGTCCGCAGCGAGCATGGCGCGGCGCTATAATCGCGCAATGAAACTTACCTTCACCAAGATGCACGGCGCCGGCAACGATTTCGTCGTGCTCGACGGCATCCATCAGCAGATCGCACTCTCCGCCGAGCAGTGGCGCCACATCGCCGACCGCCGCTTCGGCATCGGCGCCGACCAGATTCTCGTGGTCGAGAAGGCGCAGCAGCCCGGCATCGACTTTCGCTACCGCATCTACAACGCCGACGGCGGCGAAGTAGAACAATGCGGCAACGGCGCGCGCGCCTTCGTGCGCTTCGTGACCGAAAAGAAACTGACCGACAAGCGCAAGATCCGCGTCGAAACCATGAGCGGCGTGATCGAGCCGCGCCTCGAGGACGACGACGGCATCACGGTCGATATGGGTGCGCCCATCCTCACGCCGGCCGAGGTGCCGTTCGACAGCAGCGGGCTCGCAGGCCGCCGCGAAGGCGAGGAAACGCTGTGGCCGCTGGACGTCGGCGGCGGCACCTGCTGGATAGGCGCGGTTTCCATGGGCAATCCGCACGCGGTACAGGTGGTTGACGACGTGGACAATGCGCCGGTGCAGCAGCACGGCGCGCTGATCGAACGCCACGCGCGCTTCCCGCGCCGCGTCAACGCCGGTTTCATGCAGATCGTCGGTCCGCACGAGATCAGGCTGCGCGTATTCGAGCGCGGCGCCGGCGAAACCCTGGCTTGCGGTACCGGTGCCTGCGCCGCCGTGGTCTCCGGCATCCGACGCGGCCTGCTGACGTCGCCGGTCACCGTGCACACGCGCGGCGGCGACCTGTCGATCGCCTGGGCCGGCGGCCAGTCGCCGGTCGAGATGACCGGTCCCGCCGTCACGGTATTCGAAGGCGAGATCGAACTGTAATCACGCAGCCCGGCTGCGCGAATGCATCGCGCAGCCAGCCGCGCCTGCCGCCGCGCTGTTGCCATGTCGTTTGCAGCAGGCGCAGGGTTGTCGGTAGAATGCCCGCAACTCCCGGCCGGCGCCGACAGGCGCGGCCCGCTTCTCACCCGCAAGGAAAAACGCTCCATGGACTCCAACGCCGTCGCCGACTATCTGCTCTCCCATCCGCAATTCTTCGAGGAACACGCCGAACTGCTGTCGCAGGTGCGCCTGTCCAGCGTGCTCGGCGGTCGCACGCTGTCGCTGCAGGAACGCCAGGTCGATGTAATGCGCGAAAAGCTCAAGGCGATGGAACTGCGGCTGGTCGAACTCATGCGCATCGGCCAGGAAAACGACGACATCACGCACAAGTTCCAGCTCTGGACGCGCGACCTGCTGCGCGCGCGCAACGACGTCGATCTGCCGCACACGCTGACGGCCGGCCTGCAAAGCACCTTCAACGTGCCGCACGTGACGCTGCGCCTGTGGGGCGTGGCCGAGGAATTCGCGCACGCGTGGTTCGCCGCGCCGGTTTCGGACGACTCGCGCCTGTTCGCCGGCGGCATGACGGTTCCCTTCTGCGGTCCCAACAACGATTTCGAAGCCACCACCTGGTTCGAAGACGCGCCGGCAATCGCCTCGGTCGCGCTGATCCCGCTGCGCGCCGACGGCAGCGAAGGCAAGGCCTTCGGCCTGCTGGTGCTCGGGTCGTCCGACGCCAACCGCTTCAGCGCCGACATGGCAACCGACTTCCTCGACAGCATCGGCAAGACCGCCAGCGCCGCGCTGGCCAGCCTGCTCGACTGACTTCCATGGATGCCGCCAATCTCGCCTGGATAGACGGCTATCTCGATCATCTGGCCGGGCAGCGGCAACTGGCGGCACTCACGCGCAGCGCCTACCGGCGCGACCTGCTGGAGCTGCTCGCGCTCGCCACCGCCGGCGAGTCACAGGCATCGCTGGCCGCCATCGACCATTTCCGCATCCGCAAATTCGCCGCCACCCTGCACGGGCGCGGCCTCAATGCACACTCCATCGCACGCAAGCTGTCGGCCTGGCGCGGCTTCTTCGACTGGCTGGCGCAAACCAAGGTCATCAACGCCAATCCGGTCGAAGGCATCAAGCCGCCCAAGCGCAGCAAGACGCTGCCCAAGGCGCTGGCGGCCGACGACGCGGTACGCGTGGTGTCGGAACCGAACGCGCAGGCAAGCGCCAATCCGGCGCTGCAAGCCTGCAACCGCGCGATGTTCGAGCTGCTCTATTCGAGCGGGCTGCGCGTGTCCGAACTGGTCGGGCTCGACGTACGCTATGCGAAGGAAGGCCACTACGTGTCGGCCGGCTGGATCGATTTCGACGCGCACGAAGTCACGGTGACCGGCAAGGGCAGCAAGGCGCGCACGGTGCCGGTCGGACAGGCGGCGATGGATGCGCTGCAGGAATGGCTGCCGCTGCGCGCCGCGCTGGTCAAGCTGGACCCGCATCCGTTGTTCCTCAACGAGCGCGGCGCGCGCGTCTCGGCGCGCGTGTTGCAGTTGCGGCTAAAGGCGCATGCCCAGGCGATCGGCCTGCCGACCGACGTGCATCCGCACGTACTGCGGCATTCGTTCGCCTCGCACGTGCTGCAATCGTCGGGCGATCTGCGCGCGGTGCAGGAAATGCTCGGCCATGCCTCGATCTCAGCCACCCAGATTTATACCTCGCTCGATTTCCAGCGGCTGGCGCAGGTCTATGACGCCGCGCATCCGCGCGCAAAGAAGAAAGCCGGTGCCTGAACGATTCCCGGCCTTCCCTGTTTCCTTCCAGACCAAGCTGCCGCAGCCGATCATGCAACTCGATTGCACGATTGAGGCATAATCCGTCTGTATCTCCAAAGAGTCCCGTCATGAAAAAGAATGCCCACGACTATCCGGCGCTGGCCGAAGGCCAGTTGCGCAATTCCGCGCTGCGCACCACCGACGCGCGCATCAAGGTACTGGCCGCACTGCTGGGCGCGCGCCATGCGCTGTCGCACCAGGATGTACAAGACATGTTGCCCGGCATGGATCGCGTCACCTTGTATCGCGCGCTCGACGGCCTGACCGATGCCGGCCTCGCGCACAAGATTTCGGGCGACGACCGCGTGTTCCGCTACAGCGCCGGCCTCGAGGAAGCCGAAGCCGGCGACGGTCATGCGCATCAGCACCAGCACGGCCATTTCAAGTGCACGCGCTGCGCGCGCGTGTTCTGCATCGAGAACGTCGATGAAAAACTGTTCACCACCGACATGGATGCACGCAAGGCAGGCTCCGCCGCCACGCTGCGCCAGCAGTTGCAGAAGATTCTGCACAGCACGCTGGGCAAGGGCTTCCAGAGCCACGACATCGAACTCACCATCAAGGGCCTGTGCGCCGATTGCGCAGCCCAGAGCAGATAACAAGGAACAAGCATGGCACTGATTCCCGCCACCATCCTCACCGGCTTCCTCGGCGCCGGCAAGACCACGCTGCTCAACCGCATCCTGCACGAACCGCATGGTTTCAAGATCGCCGTCATCGAAAACGAGTTCGGCCAGGAAAACATCGACAACGAAATCCTGGTGCAGGAAAGCCGCGAGCAGATCATCGAGATGAACAACGGCTGCATCTGCTGCACCGTGCGCGGCGACCTCATCATGGGACTGACCGACCTCGCGCGCCGCCGTGCCGCCGGAGAAATCTCCTTCGACCACGTGGTGATCGAAACCACGGGCCTCGCCAATCCGGGACCGGTCGCGCAGACCTTCTTCATCGACGAGGAAGTCGCCAGCGAATATCTGGTCGACGCGGTAGTGACGGTGGTCGATGCGCGCCATGCAATGCACCAGCTCGACACCTACAAGGAAGCGCAGCGCCAGGTCGGCTTTGCCGACAAGCTGCTGCTGTCCAAGACCGATCTGGTTGACGAGGCGGCCGTGCAGCAGCTGATGGCGCGCCTGCGCCGCATCAATCCGCGCGCACCCATCGTCACCAGCGATTTCGGCAAGGTGGCAATCTCGGAAGTCCTGGATCTGCGCGGCTTCAACCTCAACGACAAGCTGGAACTGGACCCGGACTTTATTTCCGCGCAGGAACACGCGCATGAGCATAAGCATGTGCATGATCACGATCACGACGGCCACGCCTGCGGCGAACATTGCGACCACGAGCACCACCATCACGACCATCACCACGCGCAGCACAGCGACAACATCGCCGCCTTCGTGTTCCAGTCCGACCGCCCGTTCCAGGCCGAGAAGCTCGACGAATACCTGGGCACCATCGTCCAGGTCTATGGTCCGCGCATGCTGCGCTACAAGGGCGTGCTGTGGATGGACGGCGCCGACCGCAAGGTCATCTTCCAGGGCGTGCACCAGATCATGGGCACCGACATCGGTGCCAAATGGGGCGAAAACGAGGCCCGATCGAACAAGATGGTCTTCATCGGCCAAAATCTTCCACAGGACACTTTTATTCTCGGATTGAAACAATGTTTGGTATAAACTAGCCCCGATTATCTGGGGCAGCCTGCAAGGCGAGGGAGGCAAATCGCAGGGGCTGCGGCCGTTAGAGCGTGGTAAGGTTCATCAAGGACGAAAGACTATGAACGCAACCGTCACAAAGGCAGTGAAAAGCGCAGGAAAATCCGCTCCCAAGACAATTGCCGCCGGCAAGGCCAAACCTGCCGCCGGCAAGACCGCAGCGAAACCGGCCGTGAAGGCATCGGCGGCCACGCCAAAGAAAACCGTCCGCACTGCCGCCAAAACCGCTGCGACGCCGGCAAAAAAGACAACGGCCAAGAGTGCGGTAAAATCCCCCGCGCCAACGAAAGCCAAGGCACCCGCCGCCGCACGTTCCAGCGCGGCCAAGACGGCAAAACCTGCACCCGCCAAGGTTGCGGCGCCCGTCAGAAAAACGGGCAAGCCGGCCGCTGGCGCGGCATTGAAAACCACGGCAGCGGCGCGCAAGACGGCGCCATCCGCAGCCACAAAGAACGCGTCTCGATCCGGGGCCGGTGCTGCCACCAGGAGCACTTCCCGAATTGCAGATAATATTGATCCATCCGTAGTTTCAAAGGCAAGCGAAGTGGCAACCAAGACATCAAAGACGACACCCGAGAATGGCGCGCTGTTGACAGAGGAACAGATTCTGAAGATGGGCGAGAAGGACTACATGAATGACGCGCAGCTGGCGTTCTTCAAGGATCGCCTGCAACAGCTCGAAAGGGAAATCCTGCGCAACGCCGACGAGACCACCGAGCACCTGCGCGAAACCGTGCTGGTGCCGGATCCGGCCGACCGCGCCACCATCGAGGAAGAACACGCACTCGAACTGCGCACGCGCGATCGCGAACGCAAGCTGCTGAAGAAGGTCCAGCAATCGATCGCCGCCATCGACGCCGGCGAATACGGCTGGTGCGAAGAAACCGGCGAACCGATCGGCGTGGCACGCCTGCTGGCGCGTCCTACCGCAACCTTGTCGCTCGAAGCGCAGCAGCGCCGCGAACTCAAGCAGAAGCTGTACGGCGACTGATTCTCCGGCGCCGATCATTCGGCGTCTGGCGACACCCCGGGCAACCGGACTGGCGCGCGGCTCTATCCGCGCGCTTTGTTTTTTTGTAGAATGCAACATTGTTGCAAACTTGTGGCGTGACGGCGACCGTTGCCGGCATCGCCTTCCGGCATGATGCGGCACCTTGCGCCGCCGCAATGCCGCACTCCTTCAGCCTGCCCGGAGCAAACCCATGAAACACACGCTGCTTGCCCTGTTCGCCGTCGTCGCCCTGTCCGCGCACGCGCATGACCACGAACACGACAAGGATCATGAAAAGCAGACCATCGCGCGCCACCAGGCCATGGCCGATGCGCATACGGCCGCCGCGCAATGCCTGCGCGACGGCAAGGGCGAAAAAGCCTGCCATGCCGAGCTCGCCGCGGCCTGCAAGGGACTGGCGCTGGGTTCGCGCTGCGGCATGCGGCACAGCCATTGAGAATCGCAGTCCGTTCACACGCCTGACATTCGTTTCTTCCGCCAACCGTTTCCAGAACCGGCCATGACCTCGTCCCTCCTCGTTGCACCACACGCCGCCGCAGACGGCATGCGGATGCCGACGCGGCGCGCGCCCGCTTCTTCGCCGCATTCCCGCTGACCCTGCCATGAATCTCCGCCGCCATCCCTTGCTCGCATCGCTCACCCGCCCCTGGCTCGTCGCCTGGCTGGTGGCTGCCATGCTGTGCGCGCAATGGAGCGGACTGCACCACCGCATCGAGCACAGCGGTCTGCCGCATGCAGCCGTTGCGGCCACATGGCAGGCGGTGGCCGACCTCGATCACCAACCGGCGGACCACGAGGATGCCCATCATTCCTGCGTGCTGGTCGATGGCCTGACCCTGGCCGACGGCGGCGCACTGCTGCCGCCGCAACTGCCGCTGCTGCCGGGCGCGCGCGTGCTCGCGCTGTGGACCGCCCATGCGTCCTGGGTTGCACCGCCGATCTGCCATTTCTCGCCGCGCGCCCCACCCTCGAACTGACGGAAACCCGCTTCACCCGCATGCAGCTCCACGGCCGTGCATGCGCCGTCATCCGTTTTTCGAGGAACTATCCATGATTGCCCAACGTACCCTGTTGGCGAGCGCCGTCCTGTCCGCGCTGGCCACCATGTCCGCTTCCGCGCTCGCGCAAAGCGCATCGCAAACACAGCAGCCGCAGCAAACCCTGCCCTCCGTCACCGTCACGGCGACGCCCTTCAACGATACGCCGGACAACCAGATCCTGGCGCCGGCCAAGGTGCTGTCCGGCGACGAACTGCGCAACAAGCTCGGCGGTTCGCTGGGCGACACGCTTTCGCTCGAACCCGGCGTATCGGCCTCCGCCTTCGGCGCCGGCGCCTCGCGTCCCATCATCCGCGGCATGGAAGGTCCGCGCGTGAAGATCCTGCAGAACGGCATGTCGGTGCTCGACGCCTCCACCTTCTCCAACGACCATGCGGTCGCCGGTGAAGCGGCGACCGCGCGCCAGGTCGAAATCCTGCGCGGCCCGGCCTCGCTGCTCTACGGTTCGGGCGCCATCGGCGGCGTGGTCAACATCGTCAACGACCGCATCCCGACCGTACTGGTCGACAAACCCAGCGGCGAAGCCGAAGTGCGATACGGCACGGCCGATCGCGGCAAGCAGGTCTCAACCTCGGTTGATGCGGCCAGCGGCAACATCGGTCTGCATCTCGACGGCAACTTCCGCGATGCCGACGACTACAAGATCCCGGGCCGTGCCGATCTCGGCGATCCGGACTCGGCTTCCGGCAGGCTGCCCAACTCGTTCGCGCGCGCTTCCAGCCTCGGCTTCGGCGCCGCCTACATCCAGGACTGGGGCCACATCGGCGCGTCGGTCGGCGGCAACGACGACAAGTACGGCATCCCGACCGAGGAACGCTCGTTCATCACGCTCAAGCAGACGCGCTTCGACCTCGACGGCCTGCTGCGCAATCCGTTCGCCAACTTCGAATCGCTGCGCTTCAAGGTCGGCCATACCGACTACGAGCACACCGAACATCACGAGGACGGCGAACCGGCCGTGACCTTCAAGAACCGCGCGCTCGAGTCGCGCCTCGAGCTGACGCACAGGGAGCTGGCCGGCTGGCGCGGCACCTTCGGCCTACAGACGGAGAATTCGCGCTTCTCTGCACTGCCTGCCGAGCACGACGATGACCATGACGACGATGATGATGACGACCACGATCACGACCACGGCCATGCCACGGTGCCGCTGACCAAGACCGAATCGATCGCCGCCTTCATCCTCGAGGAACGCGATTTCGGCCCGCTGCGCCTGAGCGCCGGCGGCCGCGTCGAATCGGTCAAGCACAAGCCGGAGGCGGAATCCGCCCTGCCGTCGCGCGACTTCACGCTGGGTTCATACTCGCTGGGCGGACTCTGGAGCTTCACGCCCGGCTACGCGCTGGGCCTGACCGGCTCGGTGGCGCAACGCGCACCATCGGTCGAGGAACTGTATTCGGACGGACCGCACGAAGCGACCGCGACCTACGACATCGGCGACGCCAACCTGCGCAAGGAAACCTCGCGCAATCTCGAAATCAGTCTGCAGAAGACCGAAGGACTCGTGCGCTGGAAGGCCAACCTGTTCCACAACCAGGTCAAGAACTACGTTTATGGTCGCATGGGCGACACGGTCGACGATCACGGCCACGTCGAACCCGATGGCGAATTCACCGAACGCTTCTGGTCGCAGGGCGATGCGCGCATCCGCGGCGCCGAAGCCGAGGTCAGCTACAACCTCTACGGCGACGGCCTGTCGTTGCGCGGCTTTGCCGATACCTCGCGCGGCAAGCTGACCAACGGTGGCGGCAACCTGCCCCTGCAACCGACAACCCGTGTTGGCGGCGAAGTCGGTTACAAACAGGGCGACTGGCGTTCGGGCTTCAGCGTGCTGCATGCGAAGAAGCAGACACGCCTGGCCGGCTTCGAGGATTTCGCGGTTCCATCCTATACGCGCGTGGATGCCAATCTGTCCTATACGCAACGCATCGGCGCCTATCCGGTGACATGGTTCGCGATCATCAAGAATCTGCTCGACGACGATATCCGCCTATCGACCTCCGTTCTCCGCGAAGTCGCGCCGCTTACCGAGCGCAACCTGATCGTCGGCGTACGCACGCGTTTTTAAGACAAGTCCATCAAAAAATTGTGACAAATCCCGGCAACCGCACAAGTTTGCGGTTGCTTTGTGTTACCTTTTAGCAGTTCCGGAGCCGGCCTGCCAATCGTTGCAGGCGGCCTGCAACCCGGCATGCGCCACGCATCACGGCACGCCGCCGCATAACAGGAAACACGTGGGAATTTTCTCTTTATTCGGAAAGAAGGAGAAGGCGCCGGCCGGCCGCAAACCGGGCGGCGCCTCTTCGCGCAGCAAGGGACGCCAGGCGACGCCCCGCGACGACAGCGAGCGCATTCCGCCGCGCAAACCCTCGCGCGTCACTGCCGACAAGATCGATGCCATCGAATCGGAAATGTCGTCAGAGTTCGTGCAACCGCTTCCATTCAGCGGCAACACGCTGCCATTTCCGGCCGATGATCCGTTTCCGCTGACGACACCGCCAAGCAGCCTGCAGCCGCTTACCGTACCCGCACCGAACGCATCGCTCACGCAACAGACGCTGCCGCATGCGGGCTCGACCACCTCCCTGCTCCTGCATGCGGAAACCAGACCCGGCCCGGTCGCGCTGTCGGAGGCCGCGCCCGTCATCGAGGAAGCAGCCATCCTGTTCGCCAACGGCCAGACCAATACCATCGAACCGATTCTGCGCCACGCCATCGACAACGATGCGGCAGGCAGCATGCCGCTTTCCGTCTGGGGCATGCTGTTCGACCTGTACCAGATCACGGATCAACGCGAACAGTTCGAAAACCTGGCAGTCGATTACGCCAGCCGCTTCGAACGCTCGCCGCCAGCCTGGCGCGATCCCGGACATGACGATCGCACCCGGCCGGCAGCATCCAGGGGCGGCGCCACGCCAGGAGTCGCCTTCGGCGGCACGCTCGACAGCGGCATCGTCAAGCAGCTCGAACGCCTGCGCAATCTGTCCGACATGAGCGAGACGCTGCGCCTCGACTTCACGCGCGTCTCCGCGGTTGACCCGGTCGGCTGCGGACTGCTGCTCAACATCCTCAAGCGCCTGCAACGATCCGGCCATCATCTGATGCTGGCCGGCGCCGTTGAACTGACTGCAAAGATCCGCGCCATTCTCGCCGTCGGGCGGCGCGACGAAACCGAAGCGCCGTGGCTGCTGCTGCTCGAACTGCTGCGCCTGCTCAATCGCGAGACGGAATTCGAGGAAGCCAGCATCGACTACTGCATCACATTCGAAGTATCGCCGCCGGCCTTTGTCGCACCGCACGACACGGTGGTGGCGGGAACGGAAGAAGCTGCCGACACTCCGGACGACGAAGCGGCCGTCCGCTTTGCCATGCCGGCCGTGGTCAGTGCCGGCAACGACACCCTGCTGACGCAGGTCGTCGCCTTCGTCGAAGCGCATCAGCCGGCGGTACTCGACTGCACCCATCTGGTGCGCATGGATTTCTCCGCTGCCAGCCAGCTCTTCAGCGGCCTGATGCCGCTCATCAACAGTGGCCGCACCATCGAGCTGTACAATGCCAATCACTTCATCGCGGCGCTCTGCCACGTGATGGGTTTCCAGGACCTGGTGCGCATTCTGCCGCGCAATACCTGAACCTGATCTGCGGGCCTGCCGCCCTCTTTTTGTCTTGCAATCGGCGGGGCCGCCCCCACTTCTCCCGGAAACCCGCGCGGCCGCGACTGTGGCAAGCCGCATCCAATCATTGATCAAAGAGACACGCATGGAACAATTTCACGGCACCACCATCCTCTCTGTCCGGCGTGGCAACATCGTCGCGCTGGGCGGCGACGGTCAGGTCACGCTCGGCAACATCGTCATGAAGGGCACCGCGCGCAAGGTGCGCAAGGTCTATCACAACAAGGTGCTGGTCGGCTTTGCCGGCGGCACGGCCGACGCCTTCACGCTGCTCGAACGCTTCGAGGCCAAGCTCGAGAAGCACCAGGGACATCTGATGCGCGCCTCGGTCGAACTGGCCAAGGACTGGCGCACCGACCGCATGCTGCGCCGCCTGGAAGCCATGCTGCTGGTGGCCGACCGCGACAGCACGCTGGTCATCACCGGCAACGGCGACGTGCTGGAACCCAACGACGGCATCGGCGCCATCGGTTCCGGCGGCAGCTATGCGCAGTCGGCCGCCAAGGCGCTGTTCGAGAACACCGACCTGCCGCCGGCCGAGATCGTGAAGAAATCGCTGACGATCGCCGGCGAACTGTGCATCTACACCAACCTCTCGCACATCATCGAAACGCTGGACTGACAGAACATCACACCATGAACATGACTCCCCAGGAAATCGTCTCCGAACTCGACAAGCACGTGGTCGGCCAGGGCAATGCCAAGCGCGCGGTCGCCATCGCGCTACGCAACCGCTGGCGCCGCCAGCAGGTGGCCGAGCCGCTGCGCCACGAGATCACGCCCAAGAACATCCTGATGATCGGCCCGACCGGCGTCGGCAAGACCGAGATCGCGCGCCGCCTCGCCAAGCTGGCCGATGCGCCCTTCATCAAGATCGAGGCAACGAAGTTCACCGAGGTCGGTTACGTCGGCCGCGACGTCGATACCATCATCCGCGACCTCGCCGAGATCGGCATCAAGCAGACGCGCGAAACCGAGATGCGCAAGGTGCGCGCGCGCGCCGAGGACGCCGCCGAAGACCGCATCATCGATATCCTGGTGCCGCCGGCACGCGATTTCGGCTTCGGCAATGGACAGCCGAGCGCGACCGACAGCGACAAGAACGCCGGCAACAGCACGCGCCAGACCTTCCGCAAGCGCCTGCGCGAAGGCACGCTCGACGACACCGAGATCGAGATCGAGCTGGCCGAAGCCGCGCCGACCATGGAAATCATGGCGCCGCCCGGCATGGAAGAGATGACCGAGCAGATCAAGGGCATGTTTTCCGGCATCGGCGGCAATCGCAAGAAGGCGCGCAAGGTCAAGATCCGCGAGGCGATGAAACTGCTGATCGACGAGGAAGCCGCCAAGCTCGTCAACGAGGACGAACTCAAGCAGAAGGCGATCGCCAACGTCGAGCAGAACGGCATCGTGTTCCTCGACGAGATCGACAAGATCGCCACGCGCTCGGAAGTCGGCGGCGGCGACGTCTCGCGCGCCGGCGTGCAGCGCGACCTGCTGCCGCTGGTCGAGGGCACCACCGTCAACACCAAGTACGGCATGATCAAGACCGATCACATTCTGTTCATCGCGTCCGGCGCCTTCCACCTGTCCAAGCCGTCGGACCTGATTCCCGAACTGCAGGGGCGCTTCCCGATCCGCGTCGAACTGGAATCGCTGTCGATCGCCGACTTCGAGCGCATCCTGACCGGCACCGATGCCTGCCTGACGCGCCAGTACGAAGCCCTGCTCGGCACCGAGGACGTGCGGCTGGTCTTTACCCCGGAAGGCATCAAGCGCATGGCCGAGATCGCCTATTCGGTCAACGAAAAGACCGAGAACATCGGCGCGCGCCGTCTCTACACGGTGATGGAAAAACTGCTTGAGGAAATCTCGTTCGCGGCCGGCGACAGCGGCGCGCGCGAACTGCAGATCGATGCCGCCTATGTCGATGAGCGGCTGGGTGCGCTGTCGGTCGATGAAGACCTGTCGCGCTACGTGCTGTAACCGAATACGTGCCTCCCCGGAGGCACGTTTTATTGCCATGGCCAACAAGGCGCTCGCCAGACGACAGAAGCTCGTCATCCGTCTCGAACCCTCGCAACGCGCGCCGCGCAATCCCTATGCGGTGGCCGCAAAGCAGCGCGCGGCCGGACCGCACAAGGCATCGAACTCTGCACAGCGCCAGGCCCAGCAGCGCCTACTCAAGGCAAAGCTCAAGGAACCCGAAGACGATTAGGCTGTCCAGACAGCAGTACCTCGTCATTTGACGACGGCCCGCATCGCGGGTGTATGCTAGTGCACTGTTCCGCAAGTAGCTGTGCAAAAGAAATCGATGGATTCGCGTTCAGGGCAAGGCGCAAACCGCAGCGACAGCCAACTATCGCGAGGAGTTGCAACGCTGCCCTGGGCGCGAAGGCGCGATTTCATGTGCAGGTATTTGCGGAACAGTGCACTAGAACCTGCCGGCACTGGCGGCAGACACATCCACTTTCGTCGAGGAGAACAAGATGGCGCTACCGCATGCCTCATCCGGCCAGTTGATCGACATCAATCCGCTCGGCCCCCGCCTCGACGAGGCGCACTCCAACGCACTCTTCAAGACTTCGCAGCTCGAACTGATGCGGCTGGTCCTGCCGCGCGGCAAGGGCCTGCCCGAGCACACGGTGCCCGGCGCCGTCACGATCCAGTGCATAGAAGGCGAAATCGAACTGGAGGCGCACGGCAGGACGCAGAACATGCGCCCCGGCCAACTCGTCTATCTGGCCGGCGGCGAACCGCATGCGCTGCACGCGCTGGAAGATTCCTCGGTATTGCTGACGCTGCTGTTCCCGCATACGGAACACGCGGGCAACTGACCTCAGCCGTTCTCGACGCGCGGGTCGCGCGCCAGCAGGTTGGCGACCATCTCGCGCGGCGGCGTGCCGTCGAACAGCACGGCGGCCACCGCATCGGCAATCGGCATTTCCACCTTCAGCTTCGCGGCCAGCGCACGCACCGCCTGCGCGCAGCGCACGCCTTCGGCGACGTGCCCCAGTTCCGCCACGATCTGCTCGAGCGGCTTGCCCTGCGCGAGTCCCAGACCGACGCGCCGGTTGCGCGACAGGTCGCCGGTACAGGTCAGGATCAAGTCGCCCATGCCGGCCAGGCCGGTAAAGGTTTCGGCCCGCCCGCCGAGCGCGACGCCGAGCCGCGTGATCTCGGCCAGGCCGCGCGTGATCAGCGCCGCACGCGCATTGAGTCCGAGTCCCAGGCCGTCGGTGACACCGGTGGCGATCGCCAGGATGTTCTTGACCGCGCCGCCGACCTCGACCCCGGTCAGGTCGTCGGTCGAATAGACGCGCAGGTTGCGGCCGTGCACCGCTTCCACCACACGCTGGCGCAGGGCGGCGTCGGCCGAGGCGATCACCAGCGCGCCCGGCAACCCTTGGGCCACTTCCTGCGCAAACGAGGGGCCGGACAGCGCGCCGGTCGGCACGCCGTCGCCAAGGATGTCGCGCACGACCTGGTGCGGCAGCAGATGGGTTTCTTCCTCGAAGCCCTTGCACAGCCAGACCACGTGCGGAATATTGCGTCCCTTCAGGCGCGTCGCGATCGGCCGCAGGCCAGACAGCGAGGTCGCCACCAGCAGCAGTCCGTCGCTGCCGGCATGCGCGACGGCGGCATCGAAGTCGGCCGTCAGCGCCAGCCCGTCCGGCAAGGTAAAGCCCGGCAGATAGGCGCGGTTCTCGCGGCGTTCCTGCGCCTCGCGCATGCCTTCGGGTTCGCGTCCCCACAGCACGACCGCGTGCGAGGCGGCGAGGGAAATCGCGAGTGCCGTGCCCCAGGCCCCGGCGCCAAGTATGGTGATGTTCATGAAAAGATCGCGCCTACGAAAGAAAACGCGGCCAGCGGGCCGCATGCATCGTGCAGAACGGGGACGTCAGTCGCCCCAGACATCGCCAGCCTTCAGGTAGCCGCCGCTGCCGTCGGCATGCCGCACCTTGACCCAGCCAGCGTTGGCGGGCGCCGCCAGCTCGAACAGCACGCCCTTCTCCGCCGTTCCGGCCACCGGTGCAGTATCGGACGGCGCCATGCGCATCACGGCATGGTCGGCGGTGACGACCACCATGCGTCTGGCGACCAGCAGCCGGCTTTCGACCCACGACAGATCCGTGCTGGCATCGCGGATCTTGCTCCAGCCATCCTGCTCGAGGATGACTTCGACCGGCATGCCCTGCGGCGCGATGAAGACCTTGCGCGCGCGCTCGGTCGGCGCATTGTAGAGAATGGCCGGCTCCGCGCCGACCGAACGGTAGCTAGCGGCATGGGCCAAGCCACCCGTGGCGGCCACGCACAGCGCGAGCGCGGCACAGGCGCGGCGCATGCCGACCATCCGTCCGACATGCCGCGCCATCCGCATCGTCTGCCTTTAGTGCTTGGTCGAGGCGGACGAACCGTCCGGCATGACCAGGCCCGTACCTTCTTCCTTCTGCTGCTGTTCGGCCAGGGCCTGCAGGCGCTGCTGGTAGAACAGTTCGAAGTTGATCTCGCTCAGGTGCACAGGCGGGAAGCCGGCGCGCGTGATCATGTCGGCAATGTTGGCGCGCAGGTACGGATAGATGACGTTGGGGCAGCCGATGCCAAGCAGCGGATCAGCCTGTTCGTCGGGGATGTTGCGGATTTCGAAGATGCCGGCCTGTTTGCCTTCCACCAGGAACGCGGTCTTGTCCTTGACCTTGGCAGTCACGGTGATCGTCACGGTCGATTCATAGATGCCTTCGGCCAGTGCACGCGCGCCGACATCGACGGCTACCTCGATCGCCGGGGCTTCCTGCTCCAGAAAGATCTCGGGCGAGTTGGGTTGTTCGAGCGAGAGGTCTTTCAGATAGACGCGCTGGATCTGGAATACGGGTTGCAGGTTTTCGTCAGCCATGAAGGTCTTTCGTTTCAGTCAGAGGTGGATCGATTATGAAGGAAGGCGGGCAACTGCCCGCCTGATTGTTGCCGCAATACAAACTGTGGATCAGGCGCCCTGCAGCAGGGAATCGAGCTTGCCGGCGCGCTCGAGCGCGTTCAGATCGTCGAAACCGCCGACGTGCGTGTCGCCGATGTAGATCTGCGGTACCGTGCGGCGGCCGGTCTTTTCCATCATCAGCGCGCGCTGCTGCGGATCGAGATCGACGCGGATCTTCTGGATGTCGGCTATGCCCTTGGCCTTCAGCAGGCGTTCGGCCATCACGCAATAGGGGCATACGCCCGTGCTGTACATCGTTACCGCGGCAGTCATGATCACTCCTTTTTCTTGCTGACCGGCAGGCCCTGCGCCTGCCAGGCTTCGAGGCCGCCGAGCAGGCTGGAGGCCTGTTCGAAACCCTGTTTTTTCAGAAGTGAGGCTGCCTTGTTGGATTGCAAGCCCCGCGCGCAGACCGTGATCACGGGCCGGGTCTTGAACTTCTCGAGCTCGCCACTGCGCTCCTTGAGCACCTTGAGCGGAATATTTTTTGCATCCTTGACATGGCCGGCCGCGAACTCTTCCTCGCTGCGCACGTCAAGTATCAGGGCCTTGCCCTGATTGAGCAGTTGCGTTGCCTGCAAGGGTGTTACCTTTGCACCCGCGCGTTGCAGGGTATGAGCCACGAGGGCGCCGCCGGACAGCAGCACGATTGCCAGCAGGACCAGATTGTTGATGTCAGCAAAGAAATTCACGGTGTTCCAGTGGGTAGAAAGAATGTTCGCATTATAAAATAGAAGGCCGGACCGATCCGGATTCGGCATTTTGCATCAAAAATCCATCATCACCTATCAGACTCATGTACAAAATCGTATTGATGCGCCACGGCGAATCGACCTGGAATCTGGAAAACCGCTTCACGGGCTGGGCCGACGTCGATCTGACGGAGAAGGGTTGCGCGGAGGCAAAACATGCCGGCGTCCTGCTGCGCGAGGCCGGCTTCACCTTCGACCTCGCCTATTCGTCGATGCTCAAGCGCGCCATCCGCACCCTGTGGATCACGCTCGACGAAATGGACCTGATGTGGATTCCGGTGGTCTGCCACTGGCGCCTCAACGAGCGGCACTACGGCGCCCTGCAGGGCATGAACAAGGCCGAGACCGCGACCAAGTACGGCGCCGACAAGGTGATGCAATGGCGCCGCAGCTTCGACATCCCGCCGAGCCCGCTGAATGCCGACGACGAACGCACCTCCTACGGCGATCCGCGCTACGCCAACCTCAAGCGCGAGGAAATCCCGCTCGGCGAATGCCTGAAGGACACCGTGGTGCGCGTGGTGCCGTACTGGGAAGAAGTCATCGCGCCGCAGATCCGCGCCGGCAAGAACGTCATCATCTCGGCGCACGGCAACAGCCTGCGCGCCCTGATCAAGGAGCTCGACGGCATCAGCGACGAAGACATCGTCTCGCTCAACATTCCGAACGGCCGGCCCATCGTCTATGAGCTCGACGCCGACCTCAAGCCGATCCGCCACTACTATCTCGGCGAGGCCAGCACCACCGGCGCCGCCACCGCCGCAACCGGAACCGCCAAGTAACTCGTGCCCATCGCTTCACCATTCCGTCTCCGTTCTCCTGCCGACCTGCGGCACGCCCTGCTTTCCTGCGGCCTGCTGGCGGCCCTCGCGTTCGGTCTGCCGGCGCATGCGCAGAAGGAAACCGACCGCAGCAAGCAGAAGAAGGAAGCCGAGACCGAACGCGCCGACCTGCGCCGCCAGCTGACCACGCTCAAGCGCGAGATCGACCGTACCGAAAGCGCACGCAGCACGGCAGCCGATGCGCTGGCCGAATCGGAAGCCGCGATCTCGGACGCGCAGCGCAACCTGCGCGACCTCGGACGCGAGCAGCGTGAGACCGAAGCCAGGCTGGCCGAACTGTCGCGCCAGATGGCCGAATTGCAAAAGACAGTCGATGCGCAGCAGGCGCAGCTCGCCAAGCTGCTGCGCGAGCAGTACGTGGCCGGCAACGAGGACCGCATCAAGCTGCTGCTGTCGGGCGACAATCCGAACCGCATCAACCGCGAGCTGCAGTACATGGGCTACGTCTCGCGCGCCCAGGCATCGCTGATCGAATCGCTGCGCGAGAACCTGCACAAGCTCGAGGAAAGCCAGGAAAAGGTACAGAACGCCAAGACCGAGCTCGATGAGATCGCGGCCGAGGCGCGCGAACAGCACGCCATCCTGCAGAAGGAAAAGGCGCAGCACGCGACACTGGTGGCGCAGCTGTCGAGCAAGCTGTCGGCGCAGCGCAAGCAGGCCGGCACCATCGAGCGCGACGAACGCCGGCTCGGCACGCTGGTCAACCGTCTCAACGTGCTGATCGAACAACAGCGCAAGGCGGAAGCCGCCGCTGCCGAAAAACGCCGTCAGGAACAGTTGGCGCGCGCCAAGGCCGAGCGCGAACGGCGCGCTGCGGCAGCGGCCCAGGCCAACCGCCAGGCCGGCACCGCCACGCGCGACGCCGGCGGCCGCATCGCGCGGCCCGACGCGATCGAGGACGACGAACCGCCCGCCCAGGCCGTGGCACGCAACAGCCTGACGCCGCAGGCCGGCATGGCCGACGGCGCCTTCGCCGCCCTGCGCGGCAAGCTGCGCCTGCCGATCGCCGGCGACATCACGGCACGCTTCGGCAGCCGGCGCGGCGACGGTCCGACCTGGAAGGGACTCTTCATCCGCGCCGCCGAGGGCACCGAGGTGCGCGCCATCGCCGGCGGCCGCGTGGTCTTTGCCGACTGGCTGCGCGGCTTCGGCAACCTGATCATCGTTGACCACGGCAGCCAGTACATGACGATCTACGGCAACAACCAGTCGGTCCTGAAACGGCCGGGAGATGTGGTCAAATCGGGCGATGTCATTGCCAGCACCGGCAGCAGCGGCGGCAACGATCAATCGGGTTTATACTTCGAAATGCGGCATCAGGGCCGCGCGTTTGACCCGCTCGGGTGGGTAACTGTCAGGTGAACATGGGAACGAAACTCAAGAATATCGCTTTGGTCGGTCTCGGCATGATGGCCGGCGCCATCGGAATGGGGACGCAGCTCGACGCGATCGCGCAAAGAAATACCGGTTCACCGCTGCCGCTCGAGGAACTGCGCCAACTGGCCGACGTGTTCGGTCTGATCAAGTCCGATTACGTGGAACCGGTCGATGACAAGAAGCTGCTGACCGAAGCCATTTCCGGCATGGTCTCCTCGCTCGATCCGCACTCGGCCTATCTCGACAAGAAAGCCTTCAAGGAACTGCGCGAAGGCACGCAGGGCAAGTTCGTCGGCCTCGGCATCGAAGTCGGCATGGAAGACGGCTACGTCAAGGTGATCTCGCCGATCGAGGATTCGCCGGCATACAAGGCGGGCATCAAGGCCGGCGACCTGATCACGCGTCTCGATTCGACGCCGGTCAAGGGCATGACGCTGGACGAGGCCGTCAAGCGCATGCGCGGCGAACCCAATACCAAGATCACGCTGACCATCGCCCGCAAGGAAGAAGACAAGCCGGTGGTGGTGACCATCACGCGCCAGGAAATCCGCGTGCAGAGCGTCAAGTCCAAGATGGTCGAACCCGGCTATGCCTGGCTGCGCATCGCCCAGTTCCAGGAGCCGACCGTGGAAGACATGGCGCGCAAGATCGCCGCGCTCTACGCCGAGGATCCGAACTTGAAGGGCCTGGTGCTCGACCTGCGCAACGATCCGGGCGGCGTGCTGCCGGGCGCGATCGGCGTATCGGCCGCCTTCCTGCCGAAGGACGTGGTGGTGACCTCGACCAACGGCCAGCTACCCGATTCCAAGCAGACCTTCTATGCACGCCGCGAATTCTATGCAACGCGCGCAGTCGGCGATCCGCTGTCCAAGCTGCCGGCGGCACTGAAGAAGATTCCGATCGTGGTGCTGGTGAACTCGGGTTCGGCCTCGGCTTCCGAGATCGTGGCCGGCGCGCTGCAGGATCACAAGCGCGCCGTCATCATGGGCACGCAGACCTTCGGCAAGGGTTCGGTGCAGACCATCCGCCAGCTGTCGGCCGATACCGCCGTCAAGCTGACCACGGCGCGCTACTACACGCCGAACGGCCGCTCGATCCAGGCGCGCGGCATCGTGCCCGACCTGATGGTCGATGAAACGGCAGAAGGCGACGGCCTCAACGGCCTGCGCCTGCGCGAAGCCGACCTGCAGAAGCATCTGACCAACGACAAGGACAAGACACCCGAAGTCCACGCCGAGACCATCGACGAACTCGAGGAAGAACAGCGCCTGATCGCGCTCGAGAAGAAGCGCAAGCCGCTCGAGTTCGGCAGCAAGGAAGATTTCCAGCTGGCGCAGGCCTTGAACCATCTGAAGGGCCTGCCGGTGACGCTGTCAAAGGCCGCCAAGGTCGAAAGCAAGAAGGAGCCGACCATCAACGACCCGAACGCCGGCGACAAGAATGGTGGTGACAAGAACGGCGCCAAACCCGAGGATAAGAAATAAACCGGGATTGCCATAAAAAAGCCGCAGCAATGCGGCTTTTTTGATTGCAGACCCTGCCCGGTCCGACTCCATGAACGATCAACAGCTACTCCGTTATTCCCGCCACATCCTGCTCGACGAGATCGACATCGCCGGTCAGGAAAAACTGCTGGCCGGCCACGCCCTGATCATCGGCGCCGGCGGCCTCGGCTCGCCGGCGGCACTCTATCTGGCCTCGGCCGGCATCGGCACGCTGACGCTGGTGGACGACGATACGGTCGATATGACCAATCTGCAGCGCCAGATCATGCACACCACCGAGCGCGTCGGCCGCAACAAGGTCGATTCCGGCAAGCAGGCGCTGGCCGAGATCAATCCGACCATCGAGATCGTCGCGCTCAAGGAACGCGTGATGGGCGAGCGGCTCGAGGAACTGGTGGCGCGCGCCTCGGTGGTGCTCGACTGCACCGACAACTTCGCCACGCGCCATGCGATCAACCGCGCCTGCGTCGCGCAGCGCGTGCCGCTGGTGTCGGGCGCGGCGATCCGCTTCGACGGCCAGGTCAGCGTGTTCGACGCGCGCCGCGACGCACCGTGCTATGCCTGCCTGTTTCCGGAAGACCAGCAGTTCGACGAGATCAACTGCGCCACCATGGGCGTGTTCGCGCCCATCGTCGGCATCGTCGGCAGCATGCAGGCAGCCGAGGCGCTGAAGATCGTCGCCGGCATCGGCCAGTCGCTGGCCGGCCGCCTGCTGCTGCTCGATGCGCGCACCATGGAATGGACCAGCATCAAGGTCGCGCGCAACCCGACGTGTGACGTCTGCGGCAAGGCGCACTGACGCCGCATTTCCCGCTTACCTCGCATCGCCGCGTGCGGCGTCATGCCGCCTGTTCGTACATGCCGGTGATGCGATCCATGGTTTCCAGGATGCGTTCGCTGGTGGTGGCGACATTGGTCGCAAAGCGCCGCCGGCTGTCGGCCGTCGCCGCCGCGGTGCGCAGCGCCTGATCGAAGAAGAACCACTGCTGGCGCGCCAGTTCGAGCTCGGCGAGCAAGGCACGCGTGTTGACGGGCGCCGCTTCCAGCTCCTGCATCGCCGCCAGGAATTCGCGGCGCGCGGTCGCCAATGCATCGAGCGCGCCGGCCGGCGCCACACCCCAGTTGACTGCCTGATAGAACTTCGCCATGCGTTGCGACAGCATGCGCTGGCGGCCCGCAATGTTGACGAGATGCCCGCTCTCGGTGGCCGACAGCGCCTCGAGCTGCAGCGTCGATGCGTGCGCCAGCGCCAGCACTTCGTCGCTGAGCGCCATTACCTGCCGCGCGTCGCCGGCGTTGGGACTGGCGGCCGTCAGCGTCTGGCGATAGCGCTGCCATACCGTGTCCAGTTCGGCCAGCGTGCCGCGGTTCTCGGCATTCGGCGCGAAACCCTGCAGGTTCTTCAGCTGCCGTTCGAACAGCGCGATGGAATCGGCGAAGATCCGGTTCGAGCGCGCGCGGTCGATGTCCTGCCCGACCTGCAGATAGCTCTTCGCCATGCGCTGCGACAGCATGCGCTGGCGGCCCGACTGGTTGATCGCATCGTGGATGCGCACGATCTGCGCGTGTGCCGGCCGCCCCGCCAGCAGGCAGGTACCGGCGGCAGCGGCAGCATGAATGAAACAGCGTCGGTCCATGTGTGTTCCTCGCATAGCGGCAAAATCCGGCGGGCGACATCCGCAACGCCCTGCCTTGCCGTATTGCAAAAAACATACCCATGCCGCCACGGCATGCACGACACGCACATGCATCTGCCGTGCCCGCCAGCGGTGCAGACGGGCGCAAACCCTTGTCCGGCATGCACTGCCAAGGCCCGCTCCGGCCTTTACATTACTTTACGGGGCGCACGCGAGTGCGCAACAGTGGACACCTACAGTGACACCATGCCTGCACGACTTGCAGGCAACCACTGAAAGGAGATTCAATGAACAGCCAATCGACCCTCACCGCCCTGCCGACCACGCAATCCGGGCGCGCACGCCGCCTGCTGATCGCAGGCGCCACGGCAACCGTCGTCGCCACCATGTCCCTGATCGGAACCAGCCACGCACAGACGCCGCAACAGCCGGCGCCGACCGTGCAGCAGAAGCACGAACACGCCGACGGCAAGCACAAGCGCGGCGGTCCGGAACAGGCCGAAAAACGCTTCGAACGCATGCTGTCGCGTCTGGTACCGGATGCCTCAGCCGAACAGAAAGGCAAGCTCAAGGCGATTGCGCAGGCAAACTTCGAGCAGTTGCGTCCGCTGCACGAGAAAAGCCGCGAGGCACGCGAACAGCGCCTGAAGCTGCTGTCGGCCGACAAGATCGACCGTCAGGCACTGGAACAGGCGCGTGCCGCCGAGCAGCAACTGGCCGACCAGCGCTCGCGCATCACCACCAAGGCCTTCGCCGATGCGGCCGAAGTGCTGACGCCGGCACAACGCGTCAAGGCGGCCGAGCAGTTGAAGAAGCATCGCGGTCCGTTCGGTTTCCATGGCAAGCATCATGGTCACAAGCCGCATGGCGAGCGCAAGCCCGCACCGCAGCAACCCGCGGCCCAGCCTTGATCCGACTGCAGGCATAGGCCGGGGCGGCCGCAGCCGGAGCGATCCGGCGCGGCCGCCTCTTGCATGCTCCCGCTTGCAGTCTCGTCCGCAAATCGACACACTACGCGCATGAATCAACGCCTCCTCATGATCGAAGACGACCAGCGGCTCGCCGCCATGGTCGCCACCTACCTGGGCCAGAACGGCTTCGACGTACAGCATTGCGATACGGCCACCGCCGGACTCGAACGCCTGCGCGGCAACGAAGCGCACGAATTCGCCGTGGTGCTGCTCGACCTCATGCTGCCGGATGCCGACGGCCTCGACGTGTGCCGCCAGATCCGCGCCTTCCCCGCACCGCAGAATGCGCTGCCCATCGTGATGCTGACCGCCAAGGGCGATCCCATGGACCGCGTGGTCGGCCTCGAGCTCGGCGCCGACGACTACCTGCCCAAGCCTTTCGAACCCCGCGAACTGCTGGCGCGCCTGCGCGCCGTGCTGCGCCGCCAGCAGGGCATACAGGCCAGCGGCGAGCGCGTGCTGCGCTTCGGCCGGCTCGAGATCGATCTCGATGCGCGCATGATCCGGCTCGACGACAAGGAACGCAGCGTCACCGCCTACCAGTTCAACCTGCTGGCCGCGATGGCCGAACGTGCCGGCCGCGTGCTGTCGCGCGAACAGTTGATGGACATGGTCAAGGGTGAGCCGCTGGAAGCCTTCGACCGCTCGATCGACGTCCACATCGGCCGCCTGCGCGCCGCCATCGAGGACGATCCCAAACAGCCCAAGCGCATCATCACGGTGCGCGGCGCCGGCTACGTGTTCGCGAAGGCACAGGATGTCTGAACGCAAACGCGGCCTGCTGGCGTGGCCCAACCATCTTTACCTGCGCATCTACTTGGCAGTCATCATCAGTCTCGCCATCGCCGGCGTGCTGGTGGCGACCGCCTGGCGCTGGAATGCCGACTATCGCCAGATCGGCCCCAGCCTCGAATCCTTCGCCGCCATCGCAGCCGACGTGCTGCCGCCAGCCGACGCCAGCAACGAGGAACAGCAGCGTGCGCTGTCGCGCTGGCAGTCGCGCATGCGCACCGATCTCACGCTGTATTCGGCCGACCGGCAGGTGATCGCCTCCATCGGCCGGCCGCTGCCACCGCTCGACGAATCGCAGACCAGCAGCGGCTGGATGGATGGCGGCCCGCCGGTGTTTGCCGTCAAGCTGCCGGACGACCGCTGGCTGGTCGGCGAACGGCCGGGCCGCCGGCGCGCGCCGCCGTTCAGCTTCAGCACCACACTGATCCTGATCGGGCTGGTGATCGGCATCGGCTGTTATCCGGTGGTGCGGCGCCTGACCGGTCGCCTCGAACGCTTGAAGACCAGCGTCGAGGCGCTCGGCGCGGGCCAGCTTTCGACGCGCATTCCGGTCGAAGGCCGCGACGAGGTCGCGAGCCTGGCGGCAAGTTTCAACCGCTCGGCGGCGCGCATCGAGGCACTGGTTGACGCGCAGAAGGCGCTGCTCGCCAATGCCTCGCACGAACTGCGCTCGCCGCTGGCGCGCATCAGCATGGCGGCCGAACTGATGGCGGGCGATGCGCAGCCGGCGCTACGCGACGAGCTCAAGCGCAACATCGCCGAGCTCGACCAGCTGATCGACGAAATCCTGCTGGCAAGCCGGCTCGACGCCACTGCCGGCAACGAACAGGTGTTCACGCCGGTCGATCTGACCGCGCTGGTGGCCGAGGAATGCGCGCGCGTGGAAGCGGAACTGGAAACCGAGGCGGTCGAACTGCAGGGCGATGCGCGCCTGCTGCGCCGCATGGTGCGCAACCTGCTTGAGAATGCGCGGCGCTATGGCAACGGCACGCCGATCGAAGTGCGGCTCGCGCACAGCGCCGGCGGCAAGGTCTGTCTGCAGGTTTGCGATGGCGGTCCCGGCGTGCCGGCCGGCGAACGCGAAAACATCTTCGCGCCCTTCTACCGGCTGACCGGCGCCAGCGAACGCGAAGGCGGCGTCGGTCTCGGCCTCAGCCTGGTGCGGCAGATCGCGCAACGCCATGACGGCGAAGTGGTCTGCACCGGCCGCGCCGGCGGCGGCAGCTGCTTCGAGGTGACGCTGCCGGCCTGATCGTCAGGCGTCACCCTCTGCCATCAGCACTGCCGGCAGCGTACCGCGCAGCGCATTGCAGACCATGATCTCTTCGGCGCGGCGCAGATCGTCGCGCGTCAGCACGCGCTCGGCGGCCTGCCATGCAGGATCGTCGAGCACCGCCGCACGCATCACGCCCGGCAGCAAACCCGCCTGCAGCGGCGGTGTGAACCACCGTCCATCCAGCCGTACGAACACGCTGCTGCGCCCGCCTTCGGTCAGTTCGCCGCGTTCGTTGAAGAACAGGCGGTCGAAAGCGCCGGCCGCTTCCGCCGTGCGCCATGCCCGATCGTAAACCGCCCGCGCCGTGGTCTTGTGGCGCAGGAAGATGTCGTCGGCCGCCGTCGTTTCCTCCGCCAGCAGCAACCCGACCGGCAGTGCGAGCGGCAGCAGCGGTGCGCCCGTCAGTTCGACCGCGCCATCCTGCGCCAGCGCCAGCCGCACGCGATGTTCACCGTCGTCCGGCAGCGCGGTGCACCAGGTGGCAAGTTCGGCACGCAGCCGCTCGACGTCGAAGACGAAGCCGAAGAAGACCGCCGAATCGTGCAGCCGCCGCAGGTGGCGTTCGAGCAGCGGCACCTGTCTGGCCGTGGCGCGCATGGTTTCGAACAACCGGAAGTCGCACGACAGTCCGGTCAGGAAACGTGCCTTCAACAGGCATTCCGCATATTCGTCGGCAGCCACGCTGTCGTGCACGATGCCGGCGCCTATGCCCATCTCGCCGTGCCGCACGCCCTTGCGTCCGCCCTCGCCTTCAGCCTCCAGCTGCAACGTGCGGATCGGCACCGACAGGCAGAAGTCGCCGAAGGGAGCGGAAACATCGGCGGGCGGATCGAACCAGCCGATCGCGCCGGTATAGATGCCGCGCGCCTGCGGCTCGAGCTCGCGGATGATCTGCATGGTGCGCCGCTTGGGCGCGCCGCTGATCGAACCGCAGGGATAGAGCGCGGCGAAGATGTCGGCCAGCGTGGTGCCGCCGCGCAGTTGTGCATGAACGGTGGACGTCATTTGCAGCACGCTGCTGAAGCGCTGCACCTCGAACAGGCGATCGACTTGCACCGAGCCGATCTCGGCAATGCGCCCCAGATCGTTGCGCAGCAGATCGACGATCATCAGGTTTTCCGCACGATTCTTGACGTCGGAAGCAAGCACCTGCGCGACGTCCGTGTCGCGCGCGGCGTCGCCGCTCGCCGGCGCCGTGCCCTTCATCGGCTGCACCGTCAGCCGTCCCTGTTCGTGGCGCATGAACAGTTCGGGCGACAGCGACAGGATCGCGCCGCCGTCGGGCAGCGCGATCAGCGCGCCATACGGCACCGGCTGGCGCGCGCGCAGACGCGCATACAGGGCCGGCAGGCTGCCGTAGGCGTCGAACCGCAAACGATAGGTGTAGTTGACCTGATAGGTGTCGCCGGCTTCGATGTAGGCGTGGATGCGCGCCATCGCGTCGTCGAAGGCGGCGCGGTCGATATTGCCTTCGACGCGGACGATGCCGGCCGGGCGCGCCTGCGCAGCTTCCTGCTCCTCCTGTCCGCGCAGCCACGCGTCAACTTCATCGCGTGTCAGGCGTTCGCAGCGCGCGAACAGCAGCACCTGCGCCAGTGCCTGCGTGGAAGATGCGTCGCGCGCGGCAATCCCGTGCATGGCCGCGCCGAGTTCGTAATCGGCGGCCATGACTGCGAACCGTCCGGCCCGCAGTGCTTCCTGCAATGCATGCAGGAAGGCCGGCAAATCTTCGCTGCGCATGCAGCGCAACGTGCCGACGTGCTGCGTATAGAGACGCGACTGCCGGAGATGCGTCTGCCGCGCCGTGCTGTCGGCGGTGCAGTCGTCGAGCAGGACAAAACAGGAAGGGGACGATTCGAAGGAAGACATGGAGGAGCAGACCCGCGGGCGCGACAGCCGTCATTGTACGTCGCCGCGGCGACCGGGAAAATCAGGACAGCAGGATCGCGATCTGCGGTGCGACGTTCTGCGAAGGTTTCTGGCTGAAGCCGGTCTTGGCGTAGCGCTGCCAGTGGCCAAGCACGGCGCTGACGATCAGATTGGCGCGCACCGCCGCATCCTCCTCGGTTGCCTGCGCCTGCGTCGCCGCCAGCCGCAGCGACTGGCGCAGCGCCAGTTCGATGCGTTCGATGAACTGGTTCATGCGTGCCTGCAGGCGATCGTCCTCGTTGACCAGCGCGTCGCCGATCATGACGCGCGTCATGCCCGGATTGCGTTCGGCGAAATTGAGCAGCATGACGACGATCTGCTGCACCTGCGCCAGACCGCGCTCCTCCTGTTCGGCAATCGTGTTGATCAGGCCGAACACGGTCGATTCGATGAATTCGATCAGGCCCTCGAACATCTGCGCCTTGCTGGCGAAATGTCGGTACAGCGCCGCCTCCGATACCTCGAGCCGCGCCGCCAGCGCCGCCGTCGTGATCTTTTCTCCCTTCGGCTGCTCCAGCATGGTGGCCAGCATCTGCAGGATCTGGAGTTTGCGTTCGCCGGTTTTGGTATTGGGCATGGTCGTTATTGAAAGAGGGTCAATCGAACTAACGCAACCTGTGCAACTGTCTGAATAGTTGCCCCACGGATTGTACTTTGACATCGACATAAACAGGGCGTTTTGTGCGTCTGACCGTTGTGCGCATGCCCGCCAGCGCCTGCCGCGTCGAATCCGTGCTCAGGTATTGCGTGACCCAGGCGGTGCCCAGCCCCAGCGCCTTGGCGCCCTTCAGGTTTTCCACCGTGTCCTCGACCAGGATGCAGTCGCGCACGCGCAGCCCCTCGGCCGCCAGCAGCTTGCGCAGCATCGGCTTCGACGGCTTGGGCCGCAACTGCCCGTGCACGCGCATCGCCTCGATCGGCACGTGGCGCGCGAAGTGGCGATGCAGGCCCAGATGGCGCAGCACCGCGCGCGCATAGCCGCGCGGCGCATTGGTCAGCAGGATCTTGCGGCCCGGCAGGCGGTGCAGGATGCGCGCCAGGTTCCGCTCGGCACGGATCATGGCGGTCAGATCGTCGAAGCGGTGCGCCTCGCGCAGGAAATCGTCGGGCTTCACCTGGTGATGCTTTATCATGCCGAGCAGCGTGGCACCGTAGCGCTGCCAGTAGGCGATGCGCGCGGCGTCAACGGTAGCCGTATCGCAGGCCTGGCCGCAGTCTTGCAGCACGCGCGCGATGTAGGCGTTCATGTTCAGATTGATCGCCGGGAAGATCGCGTGCGACGCATCGTGCAGGGTATTGTCGAGATCGAACAGCCAGGTCAGCCTGCGGTTATGTCTAGCCATCGTTTTCAATCATGATCGGATCGGGAAATATGTTGCGCCTGCTTGTCGTCTTGTTCAGCATTCTGTTCGGCCTGGCTGCCATGCCTGCACAGGCCGACGCATCAAAGGAAACAGCGGCGGCAGCGGCCATTCCGTTGCGCGGCACGCTGTACCGCGTCGATCACGAAAATCGCACGGCCTGGCTGTTCGGCACGGTTCATGTGGGGCAACCGGCATTCTACCCACTTGAACCGCAGGTCATGCAGGCGCTGCATCAGGCCGATGCGCTGGTGGTCGAGACCGACATTCGCGATCTCGCGGCATTGCAACAGGCAATCGCGCAGCATGCGCTCTACCCCGGCGGCGATGGCAACATTGCCCGTCATCTGCCGAGCGCCGACCTCGCACAACTGAAACAGGCATTGGCGCAGGCCGGCATTCCGTTCGCCAACGTGCAGCGCATGAAGCCGTGGATGGTCGCCAACCTGCTGATTGTGCATGCCATGGCGCGTGCCGGCTTTCCGCCCGAACAGGGACTCGAGCAGCATTTCCTGCAGATCGCCGCCAGCGAACGCAAGGCAGTCCATGAGCTGGAGGATGCCGCCTATGCGCTGTCGCTGTTCGACGGCATGCCGCCGGCCCAGCAGCAAGCCTACCTGCGCGAGACGCTGCGCGAACTGCAGGACGGCAGCGGCGTCGCCAAGGGCATTGCCATGATCCAGGCCTGGCGCCATGCCGATGGCGCGCAACTCGACCAGCTCTACCGCGCCATGCTCACCGACGATTCGGTCGGTGCGCGCTTCACGCAAGAAGCGCTGCTAGAGCGCCGCAATCCGCAGATGACGGATGGCATCGTCAAACTGCTGCAGGATGAACACCGCCTGTTCGTCGCCGTCGGCGCGCTGCACCTGATCGGCGAAGGCAGCATCCCGGCTCTGCTTGCGCAGCGCGGCTATCGCGTCACGCGCCTGTACTGACGATGGAGCACCTGTCCGCGCTGCCGCTGCGCGTCGCGCGCGAGGATGACATCGACCGCATCATGGAACTCGAGGCCGGTGGCTTCGCGCCGGCCATCCGCGAAAGCCGCGAGGTCATGCTGACGCGCCTGCGGCATTTCCCGCAAGGCTTTCTGATACTCGAGCACGGCCTTGAACAAGACGGCGCGCAGATCATCGGCTATCTGTGTTCGGAACGCTGGACACGCGACGCTGCGGATGGCGGGCTGTTCGATCCCGCGCATTTCACGCTCGGCCACGACATCAGGGATACCCATCACGCTAACGGCGACTGCCTCTACATCTCGTCGATGACGATCGCTCCCGCGCATCGCGGCAACGGCATGGGACGCCGTTTCTTCACGCAGGCATTGGCGCTGCTGCGTCAACGCCTGCCTGGCCTGCGTGCCTCCGTCCTGCTGCTCAGCGCAGAATGGCAAGGCGCGCAGCGCATCTACCAATCCTGCGGCTACACGGAAATCGCGCGGCTCGACGGTTTCTTCGCTGACATTGCCCAAGAAGATGCCGGCGCCATTGTCATGCAATTGGCATTGGACAGGTAACGCACGCACCACTTCGGTGAAATGCCCGCCAGCGCACATTTGCAAATGTAAAAAGTGTGGCTGATTAACCTAATTCATTTGCATTTTGCATTTTCTTCATGGCAACATGCCTGCACAGCCGGACAGGGCACGCACACGCGCTCCGCGCCGAGCGAACCGTCTCTTCCGCAGGAGTTTCCTCCATGAATACGACGCGATTGTTTGAATGGCTGGTGCCGCGCATGCGCGTCATCCGCATGATCATGCTGCCGCTGCTGATCGTGCTGGTAGTGGGCGTCGGCGTGCTGGTCCATGCCAGTGGCGGCGTGCGCTTTGCCTATCTGCATGCGATGTACCTGCCGATCCTGCTGGCCGGTTTCGTGTTCGGCCTGCGCGGCGGACTCGTGATCGGACTGCTGGGTGGCATCGTCATCGGCCCCATGATGCCGATCGACACCGCCACCGGCGAGATGCAGGACACGCTCAACTGGCTCTACCGCACCGGCTTCTTCATGCTGGTCGGCATGTTCAGCGGCACCGTCAGCGACAGCGTGCGTGCCTATCTGCGCCACCTGAAATGGATGACGCGCCACGATATCGCCACCCTTCTACCCAACCGCCTCGCGCTGCTCGATGCGCTGGCCGGTCTGGCAAAGGAAAAACGGCCGCGCAGCACCTTCGTGCTGGCCGTGATCGGACTGCAGAACGCCACGGAGCTCAAATCGGCCTTCGGCTTCGATCTGATCGAGAACGTCATCCGGCAATCCGCCGAACGCCATGCGACCATCCTGCCGCAACGCACGCAGGTCTATCGGATCGATGCCGAACAGATCGGCATTCTGGTCGAGGACCGCAGCGGCAACGGCATCGACACGCTGCTGGGGCGCCTGATCGAAAGTGCGCGCCGCCCGTTCCATTTCAACGACATTCCGGTCCATGCCGATTCGCGCCTCGGCTACATCACCTTCACGAATACCGAACACGCGCCCGCGTTCTATCTGCAGCAGGCCGAGGCCGCGCTGGTGGCGGCGCACGAGAAGAGCCAGGACAGTCTCGCCTACAGCCCGCAGATTGGCACGCTGGCGTGCGAGAACCTGTCGGTGCTCGGCAGCCTGATGGATGCGATGCGGCAGGGCCAGCTGTCGATGCACTACCAGCCCAAGGTCGATATCGCCACCGGCCACATCCACAGCGTCGAGGCGCTGATCCGCTGGCACCATCCCGAGCGCGGCAGCATTCCGCCGGCAGTCTTCATCCCGCGCGCCGAGCAGAGCACGCTGATCAACCTCATCACCGAATTCGCGCTGCAACAAGCGATGGAGCAGATCGTCAAGTGGCGTGCCTGCGGCATCCATATCCCGATCGCCGTCAACATCTCGCCGCGCAACCTGCTGTGGAACGGCTTCACCGACCTCGTATTGCACCTGCTGCGGCACCATGACGTTGACGGCCGGTCGCTCGAACTCGAAGTCACGGAAGGCGCGCTGATGACCGACATGACGCGCACCATCGTCGAACTGACGCGGCTGGCCGATGCGCGCGTCACGATCTCGATCGACGATTTCGGCACCGGCTATTCGTCGCTGCAGTATCTGCATCAGCTGCCGATCTCGCTGATCAAGATCGACCAGTCCTTCGTGCGCCGCCTGCCGGAGGACCTGGGCGCGCTGCACATCGTCGAGGCGGCAGTAACGCTGGCGCACAAGATGGGCATGCAGACCATCGCCGAAGGCGTGGAAAGCGAGGCCGTCTATCGGCTGCTGGGCAAGGTCGGCTGCGACATCGCGCAGGGCTTCGCGATCGCGAAGCCCATGCCGGCCGACGCGTTCGAGCAGTGGCATGCGCAACATGCAGGGCGCTTCCTGCTGCAGTCGGCCTGATGCGGCTTTCCTGACATCACGTTTCCCCTGTTCCGCCAGCGGCACACAAACAAAAAGCGCATCGACTTTCGCCGATGCGCTTTTTCATGGTCTTTTGATACGGTGGATGAACGATCAGTGCGAGCGGATCATGGTGCCGAACGCCTGTTCGGTCAGCACTTCGAGCAGCAGCGAATGCTCGATGCGGCCGTCGATGATGTGGACCGTGTTGACGCCGGACTTGGCGGCATCGAGCGCCGACGAGATCTTGGGCAGCATGCCGCCCGAGATGGTGCCGTCGGCGAACATCTCGTCGATCTCGCGTGCCGACAGGTCAGTCAGCAGCTGGCCGCTCTTGTCCTGCACGCCGGCGATGTTGGTCATCATGATCAGCTTTTCGGCCTTGAGGATTTCCGCGATCTTGCCGGCCACCAGGTCGGCGTTGATGTTGTAGGCCTGGCCGTCGTCGCCGAAGCCGATCGGCGAGATGATCGGGATGAAGGCGTCGTCCTGCAGCGCCTTGACCACCGCCGGGTTGATCGCCTCGATCTCGCCGACGAAGCCGATGTCGAGGAATTCGCCCGGTTTTTCCTTGTCCGGCATCTGCATCTTGCGCGCACGGATCAGGCCACCGTCCTTGCCGGTCAGGCCGACCGCCTGGCCGCCGTAGTGGTTGATCAGCATCACGATGTCCTGCTGGACCTCGCCGCCGAGCACCCATTCGACGACTTCCATCGTCTCTTCGTCGGTGATGCGCATGCCCTGCACGAAGGTGCCCTGCTTACCGATCTTCTTCAGCGCATTGTCGATCTGCGGGCCGCCGCCGTGCACCACGACCGGGTTCATGCCGACCAGCTTCAACAGAATCACGTCGCGCGCGAAACCGTGCTTGAGGTGTTCCTCGGTCATCGCATTGCCGCCGTATTTGACGACGATGGTCTTGCCGTGGAACTTGCGGATGTACGGCAGCGCTTCGGCCAGGATTTCCGCCTTGCTTTGCGGGGAAATTCCGGTAGGATCAACGGTGGATTCGGTCATGTCAGGTCCTGAAAATCGATGCTCGCGATTTTACAGGGAATGCCGATTCTTTTCCGTGCCGCTGCGGAAATTCCCCATGGATCGCGCACCGTTGTTGCGCAAAAGAGATACCCTCCAATCCCGTCCTTTCCCGCTACGCATGAGTACCTGCCCGCAATGCCAGACCCGCTTCGACTGCGGCGTGGCCGACACCGGCGCCCCGGCAGCCTGCTGGTGCATGCGCCGGCCACGTGACGCCGAAGGGAAAAGCAGCAAGGAAGTCAGCAAGGGAACGCGCTGTCTCTGCCCGCAATGCCTGGACATATTGCGCGCGCGGCGCAGGCAGGGTGCCGACGGCTGAGTGGCGTCAGGCGCAATCGCGCCACTGCTGGCGCGGAAACGCCTCCCTGATGCGGTCGATGGACTCGCGCGTCGCGGCATCGATGCCGCGCAGCTGAAAGGCGACGCGATTGCCTCCCAGGCCATGCGTGCCGACCCGCGCGCTGCGCACCCCTTGCGCGGTCAATGCCTGCAGATGATTGCGCGCCGACTCCTCGGTACGGAAGATGCCCAGCGAAATCCCCCATTGCAGGGGCGAGCTGTCCTGGATCACGAAATAATCGCGCACACCCAGCGCCGCCAGTTCGGCCCCCTTGCGGTCGGCCGCCTCCTTGTTGCCGAGCGGAGGAATATAGACGATGTGCCGCACGTTTTCCTGGACCATGCGACGTTGCAGGCGTTCGCCCAGGCCCAGCGAGGCCAGTTGTGCCTCGAAACGCTGCGCTTCGGCCATCTCGAAATTGCCGAGTTCCAGACAGGCCGCCACCGCAGGTGCAGGTGCCGCGCGTGGCGGTGCTTCGGACGTCGTTGGGGTTCCGGTTTCGTCAGCCTGTTCCGGGGCAATCAGTTTCAGGCGCTCCGGATGCAGTTGCGCCGCCAGGCGCGACGGTTCGTGGCTGACCGGCAGCAGCACGTCGAGCCAGCCCTGCTGGTAGGACAGCAGGGCACCGTTGATGACGATCAGGATCCCGAACAGGATTTTCAGCATGATGAAGTCGCTACCGTTTGCAAGCCGATCAGAACGAGGTTGTCGATGCGCTCGTGCGCGACCGACAGTTGCGGGGCGATCAAGTCTGCCGCGCCGCCGGTCAGAATGCAAGCGACGTCGGTGCCCTGCGCCGTCCGGTACGCCGCCAGCGCGCGCTCGATGGCGCCGGCCTGCGCCGCCAGGCAACCGCTGACGATGGCGGCGTCGGTATGGTCGGCGAACGGATGGGCGGCGTCGGCCTGCAGGCTGACCTGCGGCAGCTGCGCGGTATTGCCGGCCAGCGATGCCGTCATCAGTGAAAGGCCCGGCAGAATCATGCCGCCGACGAATTCGCCGTCGGCCGACACCGCATCGACCGTGGTCGCGGTGCCGCAGCCTGCCACGATCAGCGCGCGATCCGGAAACAGCGCGCGCGCGCCGATGGCCGCCGCAAAGCGGTCGCAGCCGAGCTGCGCCGGCTGCCGGTAACGATTGCGCAGGCCGGCACGCTCGGCGCTGGAGACGAACCATTCGACCGGTGGCCGCGTGTTGTCCGAGATGTCACCCACGGCCGCGTCGAGCGCAGCCTGCAGCACTTCGCGCAAACGCGGCCCGGCGACGTTGGCGATCACCACGCGCGCGATCGGCATGCCGCGCCACAATCCGGCCAGTTCCGCCACCTCGGCATGCGGCACGCTGCCGGCGGCATGCCAGACGCCCATCCCAGCCACGGCAGCTTCGGCCAGCGCCCACTTGACGCGCGTGTTGCCGGCATCGATCAGCAGCAGCATCGTTCAGACCTCCGCCATACGCAGCGAGACGTCACCTGCCATGATGGCAATGCGGCCGGCCTCGGTATCGAGCAGCAGCCGCCCCGTTTCATCGACACCGGCAGCGCGACCGTGGTGCAGCACTTCTCCGCGGTCGAGGATGTTCACCTCGCAGCCGGCATAGGCGTCGAAACCGTTCCATTCCTGCGCAAACGGTGCAAAGCCCTCGCGCTCGAAGACCGGCAGCATTTCGCATAGGCCCGTCAGCAGCGCCGCCATCCAGGCTTCGCGATCGGCCTGCGGCTGGCCGATGTCGGCCACCGCACGGCCCAGCTGTGCGCCGAGCGCATCGCCTTGCGCCAGATTGAGACCGACGCCGATCACGACCCACAGCGCACCGCGCTCGTTCTTGTCGGCCGCCGTCTCGATCAGGATACCGGCCAGCTTGGCGCCGTCGCGCAGCAGATCGTTCGGCCATTTGAGCTGGACCATCACGCCCCTGGCGGCGAGCTGCCGTGCCAGCGCCACGCCGACCGCCAGGGACAATCCGCTCAGCGCCTGCGGCGGCAACCGGAGTTTCCACGCAAGCGAAAAGGTCAGCGCACCGTTGTCAGCCGCCAGCCATGGGCGGCCGGCGCGGCCGCGGCCGGCGGTCTGCCGCTGCGCCCAGCACAGCGTGGGCTGCGTCAGGGTGGCGACGCGCGCCAGCAGGTCGGCATTGGTCGAGCCGGTTTCGGCGACGATTTCGAACGCAACCGCGCGGGTCGCCTCACCGGCCAGCGCAGCCACGCGCGCAGAAGAAGGAAGAGCATGCATGCGCGCATTGTAGCCGAGCACGACCGACCCAGACGGCACGCGGCGCGCCGTGCGGTAGCGTACGTGACGCCTTTTTGTTTCTCCCTTACACTTGTGCGCATGCCAACCCCCGCCTCTCCTTCCCTTGCGCTCAGCCAGGACGGTCACAAGACCGCCACCGCGACCGGTGCGTGGCATGTGCGGGCATTGACACAGGAAAAGACGATGGCGGGCATCCGGCTCGCACTCAAGTCGGCCGGCACTTCCGGCACGCAACGCTGGGACCTGTCGCAGGTCGAGAGCATGGACTACATCGGCGCGCAGCTGCTGTGGAATGCCTGGGGCCAGAAGCGCCCGCCCGAACTGACGCTGGCGCCGCAGCACGAGGATTTCTTCCGCCGCTTCGAGGAAACCGGCACGCTCGACATGAGCAAGGCGCCCAGGAAGCATTGGTATTCACTCGATGCGTTGCTGCAGCGGAAGATGGTACTGGCCGATCATCTGCTTGGCTTCATCGCGCTGATCGGCCAGCTCGTGATCGACCTAGGCCGCTTCCTGCGGTTGCCGCAGCGCGGGCCGTGGAAGGAAATCTCGGCCAACATCTTCCATACCGGCTATCAGGCGCTCGGCATCACGGCGCTGGTCGGTTTCCTGATCGGCGTGGTGCTGTCCTATCTGTCGGCGCAGCAGCTGCACCAGTTCGGCGGCGACATCTTCCTCGTCAACATCCTCGGCATGGCGGTGATCCGAGAACTCGGGCCGCTGCTGGCGGCGATCCTGGTGGCCGGCCGTTCGGGTTCGGCGATCACGGCGCAGCTCGGCGTCATGCGCGTGACCGAGGAACTTGACGCCATGCTGGTGATGGGCCTGCCGCACGGCTTCCGCCTGATCCTGCCCAAGGTCATCGCGCTGGCGATCTCGATGCCGCTGCTGGTGGTGTGGACCGATGCGATGGCACTGATCGGCGGCATGGTCGCGGCCAAGATCGAACTCGGATTGACCTATAAGTATTTCCTGCGCGAACTGCCGGACGCGGTACCGCTCGCCAACTACTGGATCGGCCTCGGCAAGGGCGTGGTGTTCGGCGGACTGATCGCACTGGTGGCCTGTCACTTCGGCCTGCGCATCAAGCCCAACACCGAAAGCCTGGGCGCCGGCACCACGATCTCGGTGGTGACCGCCATCACCGTGGTCATCCTGGCCGACGCGGTATTCGCGATCGTTTTCACGGGGGTCGGATTTTGAGCGAATGCGATCCCTCCCAGCCGACATCGGCGCAGCACGATGACGCCGCCATCATCGAAATCTCGCAATTGCGCACGCAATTCGGCGACACCGTGGTGCACGAGAACCTCGATCTGCGCATCGACGCCGGCGAGATCGTCTCGCTGGTCGGCGGCTCGGGTTCCGGCAAGACCGTGCTGCTGCGCCAGATGCTGGGCCTGAACCGGCCCGCCGCCGGTACCGTGCGCGTGTTCGGCGAGGACATCAACCGCATCGGCAGCGAGCGCCTGCAGGCCCTGCGCACGCGCTGGGGCATGCTGTTCCAGCACGGCGCGCTGTTCTCGGCGCTGACCGTATTCGACAACGTCGCGCAGCCGCTGCGCGAACTGCGCGTGCTGCCCAAGGACGTGGTGCGCGACGTCGCCCTGCTCAAGCTGCAGATGGCCGGCATCGGCCCCGAGCATGCGCGCAAGATGCCAGCCGACCTGTCGGGCGGCATGATCAAGCGCGTGGCTTTGGCGCGCGCGCTGGCGCTCGACCCCGACCTGGTGTTCCTCGACGAGCCGACCGCCGGCCTCGATCCGAATGCCTCGGAGAGCTTCGTCGACCTAATCCGCGAACTGCACGACGAGATGAAGCTGACGGTGGTGATGGTCACGCACGACCTCGATACGCTGTTCGCGCTGTCGTCGCGCGTGGCGGTGCTGGCCGACAAGCACATCATCGCCTACTGCGCGCCGGACAAGGTGGTCGAATTCAAGCACCCGTTCATCGAAACGTTTTTCCGCGGCGAACGCGGCCAGCGCGCCTTCGAGGCGCTGCCGGAGCAGCAGGAAAAAAGGGAGGATGCCTGATGAACATCCCGAACCAACGCATCATGGAAGCGCATCATGGAAAATAAAGCTCATGCACTGATGGCAGGCATCTTCACGATCGTGCTGCTGATCGCGGCGGCATTGATCGCGATGTGGTTCAACCGCGACCGCGTCGAACGCGTGCCCTACGAGATCGCCACCACGCTGTCGGTACCGGGACTCAACCCGCAGGCCGGCGTGCGCTATCGCGGCCTCGACGTCGGCCGCGTCGATGAAGTGCTGTTCGATCCCGAGAAGCCGGGGCAGATCCTGATCCGCTTCAGCGTCACCAAGGACACGCCGATCACCAAATCGACCTTCGCCACCCTCAGCTATCAGGGCGTGACCGGCCTCGCCTACGTGCAGCTCGACGATACCGGCAAGGACCCGACGCTACTGCCGTCGTCCAAGAACAACGTGGCGCGCATCGGCCTGCGGCCGGGCCTGCTCGACATGCTGCAGCTGCGCGGACTGGCCATTCTGAAACAGACCGAGGAAGTGGCCGAGAAACTCAATACCTTCCTCTCCGACGAAAACCAGAAGAGCATGCTGGCCGCCTTCACCGATGTCAGCGAAGCGGCCGACAAGATCGCCACCATTCCCGACCAGTTGCAGCCCGCGCTGGCGCAGCTGCCGGAACTGACGCGCAATGCCAATTCGATGGTGGTCTCGCTCAACCGGCTGTCGGACGACGCAACGCTGCTGACCGGCAATCTCAATGAAGTCGCGACGCGCCTCAATGCGCCGGACGGGCCGATCGCCAGCATTGGCGGCGCGGTCGACAGCGTCGGCTCGGCGGCTTCCGTGGTTGAATATCAGGCGGTACCGCTGATCAACGACACGCGGACCACCGTGCGTGCGCTGAACCGTTCGCTGGAAAACTTCAACCAGCGCCCGCAAAGTATTTTGTTCGGCAGCGCCGCGCCGCCACCCGGCCCGGGCGAACCCGGATTCCAGGCACCGTAACGTGCATCGCCCTCGCAAAGGATCAAGATGAGCAAGCCATTTCCCTCCTTTTCCCGTCGCGGCGGTGCCGCCCTCCTGCTGCTGTCGGCAGCGCTGCTGAGCGGCTGCGCCAGCGACGGCCCACGCCTGTCGCTGTTCGATCTCGGCCCGACGCGCAGCCAGCCGGCTGCGCAGGATACGGCAACCGGCACGCTGCCGGCCGTCAGCCTCGCCAACATCGAAGCGCCGGCCTGGCTCGACAGCCAGCTGATGTTCTATCGTCTCGACTACGCCAACCAGTTGCAGCCGCGCGCCTACGCCAACAGCCAGTGGACCATGCCGCCCGCGCAGCTCTTCGCGCAGCGCCTGAAGACCAGCCTGACGCGCGCCGGCGGCGTGGTGATCTCCGCCTCGGACGGTGCCATCAACGTGCCGGTGCTGCGCCTCGAACTCGACGAATTCTCGCAGCACTTCAACAGCGCGCATGACAGCGTCGGCGAAGTCGCGATCCGCGCCTCGCTCTACGACGGCCGCGTGCTGCGCGCGCAGAAGACCTTCGTGCGCCAGGTGCCGGCCGCCAGCGCCGACGCCCAGGGCGGCGCCGCCGCACTGTCCAGCGCCAGCGACGCCGTCATCCAGGACATGCGCACATGGCTCGCCGCGCTCCCGCCGAAACCGTAATCACGCAACTGCCGCCGCCCCCGCCGCGCGAACCCTCGGTTCTCGCGCGCGGCATCCTGCTCGCCTATCTGGCGCTGATCGTCTATGCGAGCCTGTATCCGTTCTCGGGCTGGCAGCAGGTCGGCATCCCGCTCGGCAACTATCTGTCCGAACCGATCCCGCCACGCTACTGGACGGGATTCGACGTCGTCACCAATATCGTCGGCTACATCCCGCTCGGCGTGCTGGCGGTCTATGCCTTCTATCCGGCGGTGCGCGGCATTGCGGCGCTGCTGCTGGCCGCCGTGTTCGGCATCCTGGTCACGGCCTCGATGGAAACCCTGCAAAGTTTTCTGCCCACGCGCGTGACATCCAACATGGACCTGCTGGCCAACAGCGTGGGCGCCGTCATCGGCGCGGTGATCGGCACCCTGAGCTGCCACCAGGTGCTCGAGCGCAGCCGGCTGCGCCGCCTGCGGCACCGGCTGTTCACGCCGGAAGCCAGCCGCGGCGTGGTGGTACTGCTGCTGTGGCCGCTGGCGCAGATCTATCCGCAAAGCTATCTGTTCGGCAACGGCCAGCTGCTGCCGGTGCTGTCGGACTGGCTGTCGCTGGCGCTCGACATGCAGCTCGACCTCAGCGCACTGCTGCGCAACGGCGCGCAGCCTTCGGCCACCCATTACTGGCTGGTCGAGATCATCGTCACCAGTTGCAGTTCGGCCGGCGCGCTGCTCGCCTGGTTCCACATGCTGCGCGAGCGCGCGCCGCGCATCGTGCTGACGATCCTGATGCTGGCCGCCGCGCTCGGCGTCAAGACACTGGCGATGGCGCTGCTGTTCAAGCCGCAGAACGCCTTTGCCTGGCTGTCGGAAGGCGCGCAGCTCGGCCTGCTGGTCGGCGTGCTGCTGACGGCGCTGCTGATCTGGCTGCCGGCGCGTCTGCAGCGCCACGCCGCCATCGTGCTGCTGGCAGTCTCGTTCGTGACCATCAACGTCGCGCCGGCCAATCCCTATTTCATCGCCACGCTCGAAACGTGGGTACAAGGCCGCTTCCTCACCTTCAACGGCGCCGCGCAGTTCCTCTCGCTGGTATGGCCGCTGATCGCCTTCTGGTTCCTGCTGCACCGCAGCCATCGCGTGAAGCGAAGCTGACGGCGGTGTATCATGACGGTCTTTGAAGCGAGCCGCGCAATGACCGAAGACAAACAGCATTTTGGCCAGCACCTGTTCATCTGCATGAACCAGCGCGACGACGGCCGCGAATGCTGTGCCGAAAAGGGCGCGGCAGCGGCGCAGCAACACCTGAAGGCGCGCGTCAAGGAACTCGGCCTCAGTGCCACCGGCGCGGTGCGCGTCAACCAGGCCGGCTGCCTCGGACGCTGCGAGCTGGGCCCCGTCATCGTCATCTATCCGCAGGGCACGTGGTACACCTATGTTGACCAGGAAGACATCGACGAGATCATCGACGAGCACCTGGTCGGCCACCGCGTGGTCGAGCGCCTGAAAATCTGATCGCAGGAACCGCCCGCCCATGAATGCGCAAACGCAATATTTCTCCCTCGATGGCGCTGCCGGCCCGCTCGAATGCGCGCTCGACCTGCCGGGCGACGCGACACCGGTCGGCTTTGCGCTGGTCGCGCATCCGCATCCGCTGTTCGGCGGCACCATGGACAACAAGGTGGTGCACACGCTGACGCGTTCCTTCGTCACGCTCGGCTACGCATCGCTGCGCATGAATTTCCGCGGCGTCGGCAAGTCGGGCGGCGCCTACGACGAAGGCCGCGGCGAGACCGACGACATGGCGCAGCTGCTGGCGTGGGCGCAGGAAAAGTATCCGGGCCTGCCGTTCGCGCTGGCCGGCTTTTCGTTCGGCACCTTCGTCCAGACCCAGTTGCAGAAACGGCTGGAGGAAGCCGGCACGCCCGCTGAGCGGCTGGCGCTGGTCGGCTCGGCGCCCGGCAAGTGGCCGCTGCCGACGGTACCGCAGGACACCATCGTGATCCACGGCGAACTCGACGACACGATTCCGCTGCAGAACGTGTTCGACTGGGCGCGTCCGCAGGACCTGCCGGTGATCGTGATTCCGGGCGCCGATCATTTTTTCAACCGTAAATTGCAACATATCAAGAATCATGTAGTCCAATTGTGGCGCCGCTGAATCTTGCCGCAAAACAATCTTCCGAATCCCCATTGATCAACCGACGCGCCCACGTTGCGCGCCACCAGAAAGACCGATGAAAAACCTCCTCGCATTCGTTGCCGCCGCCCTGCTCTCCATTTCCACCGCGTTTGCCCAGACTGTCCCGTCGCCGACCATCAATGCCAAATCGTGGCTGCTGCTCGACGCCACCAGCAACCAGATCCTGGCATCGAGCGAGCCCGACATGCGTATCGAGCCGGCTTCGCTGACCAAGCTCATGACCGCCTACGTGGTCTTCAATGCGCTGAAGGAAAAGAAACTCCAGCTCGACCAGATGATCACGGTATCGACTCACGCGTGGCGCGTCGATCCGAGCAGCTCCAAGATGTTCATCGAACCGCGCACGCCGGTCTCGGTCGATAACCTGCTGTACGGCCTGATCGTGCAATCGGGCAACGATGCGGCAGTGGCACTGGCCGAGGCGGTGGCCGGCACCGAGGATGTGTTCGTCGCGCTGATGAACCGCGAAGCCGAACGCATGGGCCTGAAATCCACCCGCTTCGCCAACCCGCACGGCCTGCCGAGCGAAACCAACTACTCGACCGCGCGCGACCTGTCGGTGCTGGCATCGCGCCTGGTCGCCGATCATCCCGAGTACTTCGGCAAGTATTACTCGACCAAGGATTTCACCTACAACAACATCAAGCAGCCCAACCGCAACCGCCTGCTGTGGCTGGACCCGACCGTCGACGGCATGAAGACCGGCTACACCGAAGGCGCCGGCTTCTGCCTGATCTCGACCGCCAAGCGCCCGAGCGGCAATGGCGAACGCCGCCTGATCTCGGTGGTGCTCGGCACGTCGTCCGATCAGGCACGCGCGCAGGAAAGCCAGAAGCTGCTGAACTGGGGCTTCCTCAACTTCGACGCCGTCAAGCTGTACGGCAAGAACGACGCGGTCGCCACGCCGAATGTCTGGAAAGGTTCGCAAAACAGCGTGAAGATCGGCTTCACGCGCGACATCTGGGTCACGGTGCCGAAAGGCATGGCCGACAAGATCAAGCCAGTGCTGCAACGCAAGGACCCGCTGGTCGCACCGATCGACAAATACAGCCAGGTCGGCACGCTGAAGGTCGAAGCCGAAGGCCGCACCATCGTCGAGCTGCCGGTGCTGTCGCTGGAACAGGTTGGCGAGGCCGGCATGTTCGGCCGTGCCTTCGATTCGATCCGTCTGCTGCTGCACTGATCACGGCCGCAACGGCCCGTACAACGGCAGGCATCGCGCAAGCGGCCTGCCGTTTTTCATTCGATTCCGCACAAACGCCGCCCCATCGTTTGTGACAGAATGAAAAGCCCGCCCGCCAACATTCACGCCATGGACGACCCTCTCGTTTATCTGAACGGCGCCATGATGCCGCTCTCCGAAGCCAGGATTTCCGTGCTCGATCGCGGCTTCATCTTCGGCGACGGCATCTATGAGGTCACGCCGGTCTATCGGCGCAGGCTGTTTCGTCCCGAGCAGCATCTGGCGCGCTTCATGCGCGGCATGCGCGCCATCGACCTGCAGAATCCCCATGACGAGGCCGGCTGGCTGGGCCTGATGCAGCAGGTGGTGGATGCTGCGCCGACCGAAGACCAGTTGCTCTACATGCAGATCACGCGCGGCGTGGCGCGCCGCACGCATGCGTTTCCGGCGCAAACGCCTGCGCCGACCGTCTTCCTCATGTCCAATCCGCTGCTTCCGCCGCCACCGTCGGTGCATGAGCATGGGGTGGCCTGCGTGACGATGGAAGACAAGCGCTGGCTGCGCTGCGAGATCAAGTCGATCTCCCTGCTCGGCAACGTGCTGGCCGCACAGAATGCGGCCGAACAGGATGCCAACGAAACCATCCAGTTCCGCGACGGCTATCTGACCGAAGGCTCGGCCTCGAACGTCTGGATCGTCAAGGATGGCGCCCTGATCAGTCCGCCGCGCGACAACCTGATCCTCGAAGGCATACGCTACAGCCTGATGGAAGCGCTGTGCGCCGAGCAGAACATCCCCTTCGCCGCACGACGCATCGCCCGCAACGAGGTATTCCATGCAGACGAGGTGCTGCTGACCTCGGCCTCCAGGGAAGTGATGCCGGTCGTCACCATCGACGGCGAACGGGTTGGCAACGGCAAACCCGGCCCCATATATAGAAAACTGTATGCCGCCTACCAGCGCGCCAAGGTGGCCTGAACGCGCTTTGCCGCTATCATGCTGACTTTGGCATGGATCCGCCAACGCCACCCAGACACAATGAACGCCATGACCGAACCCAAAGAAAGCCTGATCGACTACCCGAGCGACTTCCCCATCAAGGTGGTCGGCATCATGCATGACGAATTCGCCCAGACCATCGTCGAGGTGGTGACCGTGCACGACCCGGAATTTCATGCCGGCAAGGTGGAAATGCGGCCGTCGTCGGCCGGCACCTATCTGTCGCTGACACTGACCGTGCGCGCCACCAGCCGCGAGCAGCTGGACAATCTGTACCGCGAACTGTCCGGTCATCCGATGGTGAAATTCGTCCTCTGACGACCATGGCTCGCCCATGAACGCCGTTTCCGCATACCCGGCACCGGTGATCCGGCAACGTGGCCTCGAACCGTACCTGACCACTTTCGATGCCATGCGCGCCTTCACCGATGCGCGCGACGCCGCCACCCCGGACGAAATCTGGATCGTCGAGCATCCTCCCGTCTATACGCTGGGACTGGCCGCCGATCCGTCGCACGTGCTGGACGCGCACGGCATTCCCGTGGTGCAGACCGATCGCGGCGGCGAAGTCACCTACCACGGTCCGGGCCAGGCCGTGATCTATCTGCTGCTCGACCTGCGTCGCCGCGATACGCGCATGCTTGCGCGGGAACTGGTACGCGGCATCGAGCAGGCGGCAATCGACACGCTGGCGGCGTATAATCTGGCCGGTGAACGCAAGGCAGGCGCGCCCGGCATCTATCTGGCCGACGGACCGCAGCGCGGCGCCAAGATCGCGGCGCTGGGGCTGAAGATACGCGGCAACGGCCGCACCTATCACGGCGTGTCGCTGAACGTGGCGATGGACCTCGGACCGTTCGCATGGATCAATCCATGCGGCTACGCGGGACTGGCAACCACCGACATGCGCAGCCTGGGCGTGACGGCCGGCCTGCAGGAAGTGCAGCAGCGCCTGACCGGCAACCTGCTGGCATGCCTGTTTCCGGCGGCACCTCGCGTTCTCGCGGCTTGAAGGCAAGACAAAGAACAACCAACATGCGCGGCAAGGGCGACACACCTGCGCCGCGCGCGTCATCCGGCACCGCGACCCGGCGCCGGCCTGACGACATAACGGAGCGACCAGCCCAATGAGCATCGACACGCAAGCAAGCGCAACGCCCGCCTACGATCCGCGCGAGAAGCAGAAAGGCGCGGCCAAGACCATCCGCATCCCGATCAAGGTGGTGCAGGCCGAACGCCTGCCCAAGCCGGACTGGATACGCGTCAAGGCCGGTTCGCCGTCAACGCGCTTCTACGAGATCAAAGACATCCTGCGCGAGCACAAGCTGCATACCGTGTGCGAGGAAGCGAGTTGCCCCAACATCGGCGAATGCTTCGGCAAGGGCACCGCGACCTTCATGATCATGGGCGACAAGTGCACGCGCCGCTGTCCGTTCTGCGACGTCGGCCACGGCCGCCCCGATCCGCTCGACCAGGACGAGCCGGAAAACCTCGCCAAGACGATTGCCGCGCTGCGCCTCAATTACGTCGTCATCACCTCGGTTGACCGCGACGATCTGCGCGACGGCGGCGCCGGCCACTTCGCCGCCTGCATCGAGCGCGTGCGCGCGCTGTCGCCGCAGACGCAGATCGAAGTGCTGGTGCCCGACTTCCGCGGCCGCATGGACCGCGCGCTCGAAATCCTCAAGGCCGCGCCGCCCGACGTCATGAACCACAACCTCGAAACCGCGCCGCGCCTCTACAAGGAAGCGCGCCCCGGTTCGGACTACCTGTATTCGCTGAGCCTGCTCAAGCGCTTCAAGGCGCTGCATCCGGAAGTGCCGACCAAGTCCGGCATCATGGTCGGCCTCGGCGAGACCGACGACGAAGTGCTGCAAGTCATGCGCGACATGCGCGCGCACGATGTCGACATGCTGACCATCGGCCAGTATCTAATGCCGAGCGGCAATCACCTGCCGGTGCGCCGCTACGTGCACCCGGATACCTTCCGCATGTACGAAGAAGAAGCCTACAAGATGGGATTCAAGCATGCGGCCGTCGGCGCGATGGTGCGTTCGAGCTACCACGCCGACCAGCAGGCGCATGGCGTAGCGAAGGCGATCCTGCCCGCCGCCTGACGCGTGGCGTCATGCGGCGCACCGAAGAAAGTTATCTGGCGCGCCCGGATATTACAAGCGCCCTGTGGTTGTAGTGTTCGATCTCGCTGTAAACAGTGCGCTTCTGGCGCGCTTTCAGCGTTTCCTCGTCGTTGATGCGCCAGTGCATCAGGAGCATGTCGCCAGGCTGCATTCCGCCCTCGCACGCACCAAGATGCTCCATACGCGCGACGAACTTGCCCTGGCTCTGAACCTGGCCGCCGCGATTGACGATAACGGTTTCGGCCTGCACCCGGTCGGCGGCAACAAAGGTGGTGATATGCCGGATATCGCTCACCCTCGCCTCATCGCGGCGCGCAGGGCAGCGCATCGTCCACGAAACATCATTCCCTTCAACCGCGAACTGCGGCGCTTCGCAGATTTGGCCGAGGCCGGCCACGCTTGCCCGCTGTTCGTGCACGTCAAGTGCGTGCAGCGCACGGTCGGCGCGCGCATCGAGGCAGACATTCCAGACCTTTTGCATCTCGATCGTGGTGTTGCCATGAACCAGGGTTTCCGTCCGCTCGATATGCCAGAGTCCTTTGGCACGCGACGGCAAGCCGGATGACAGATCAAAACCGAACGCGATGGGAGACAAAAGCGCACCATGCATCGCCGCGCAGACAGACAGCAGATGAGCGCGCCGCATCACATCGGCCCCAGGCGCTGGTTGATTTCCCTGCCTTCGTTCAAGAGTTTCTTCATCACCTTCAGCGATTCGTAGATGTTGTCGTACTCGCCTTGCTCGCGCGAACCCGGACGATCGATGATGCCGTCGCCGGGCTTCTGGTCCGCCGCGCAGTCGCCGATCCGGCGCTGCTGCTCGACGAACTCGCTGTTGCCGACGAACAGGATGTCGCGCGCCATACCGTATTCCACCAGCTTCACCTGGCTGTCGCTTTCAAAGATGTATTCCCAGTGAAAATCCTTGCCAGCGGCAGCATCGTCGTTCGGCGCATTGGTGCGGCATAGCATCTCGCCGCGAAAAACGTTACCAGCCACCTCGAGCTTCGGCGGCGGACAGCTGACGTCGAAATACACGACCTGCAACTCCTTGCGCAGGATGTAGAGCGCATGCAGTGCGCGGTCGGCATCGGCGTCCAGGCAATACTGCTCTCTTCCCTTGAAGCCTGCTCCACCTTCCATGGTCCCGCTTTTGACCATTTCCCACAGGCCCAGCTTGCGCACCGGCAGGTTGTCCGGCAGATCATGGGCGCGTGCCGGCACGGACATGAGCATGCACAAACCCAGACCGGCCATCACCTTCATCGTCGCGGCATGTGCGGTTGTTGTGTAACGCAAGTAGCGCCTCCTTTGCATTGTTCGAACCCGCTTTTCACGCGCTTTCCACGTCATGCGCGCGAAAATGTTAAACATTTATTATGCAATAAGTAACACAAGCACCAACAGGCGCGCAAACCCCGATCCGTGACAGATGATGCGTGGCAAAACCGCAACCGACGCTCGGCCGGGAGACCCGTTTGGTTTATGATGGAGGCACCTGACAACGACAATCTCGGCGCCAGGCATGTTCGACGATGCCTTATCCGGCACCCGTGCGAAGACAATCCTCACAACAAGAAATGAATATCGAATCCGCTCCTGCCGCCGCAGCATGTGCACCCGCTGAAGAACAGCCGGGCAGCGTCGGGATGCCTTGCCAGTCTTACCCTCCGATCGAAAACGTTCAGGCCGCGCGCCTGCCCGCTGCCGCTGTATCGTCCATGATGCGCGCCAGCCGCCTTGCGCGCGCCGACGAAGTTCCGGCACGCGCCGCCGCCACACTGCGCCTCCATGGCGTCGCTCACGCATCGGCACTGCATGCCGGCCTGCGCCGCGGCGGCGTCCACTACCATTCCTGAAGCAGCGTCCGCCCGGAATCGGCGCGGGCCGCGCGCCGGAATCGCGTGGTTTCCGCCCATTCTCGGCGCCCTTCCGACCCGAATTTGCAACTTAAGTCTGGAGAACCGAAATGATCGACACCTTCGAAACAAAGCTGGTCAAGGCACTCAAATTATTCAACCGCGGGCTGCACGTGCTGCTCGCCATCGCGCTTGGCATCGCCAGCCTGATGGTGATGTGGGAGTTCTCGGCCGCCGTGGTGCAGGCGGTCCACCAGAACAATCTCGCGCACGGCTTCCTGCAGGCGCTCGGCACGCTGTTCATCGTGTGGACGCTGTCGAGCCTGATCTCGGCCGAGATCAACTACGTGCAGGGTGGCGTATTCCACCTCGTCGTCTTCATCGAGGTCGCCATCATCACGCTGCTGCGCCAGTTGATCGTCGAGCCGGTGCAGGTCGCGACGACCGACATGCACCTCAACGATTTCAACATCGCCCACTACGGGCTGGTGCTCGCAGCCCTGCTGATCGTCGGCATCCTGCATAAGCTGATCAGCAGTTCGGATGCGGCCAAGAAGCCGGGCGAACCGGTCTGACGCCTCCGGGGCGCGACCTTTCCCGATCGGTCGCAGCGAACAAGGCGGCTTCCGCTGACGCGGAGAGTCGCCTTTCTTGTGGCGAGAATCCGTCGGCCGGCAAGGCCGGAATCCCCTACAATGGCGGCTTTCCGGTCGGCAGCGCCGGACACATCCACATAGAAACCACCGCCATGAGCACTGACGGCCCACAAAAAAATTCCCCCGGCACCGTGCTGTTTGCCAGCCTGATCGGCACCACCATCGAGTTCTTCGATTTCTACATCTACGCGACGGCCGCCGTACTGGTCTTTCCGCACCTGTTCTTCCCGTCTTCCGATCCGACCGCCGCCACGCTGCAATCGCTGGCGACCTTCGCCATCGCCTTCTTCGCGCGCCCGGTCGGCTCGGCGGTGTTCGGCCACTACGGCGACCGCATCGGCCGCAAGGCGACGCTGGTGGCGGCGCTGCTGACGATGGGCATCTCGACCGTGGTCATCGGCCTGCTGCCGACCTACGAAACCATCGGCATGCTGGCGCCGCTGCTGCTGGCACTGTGCCGCTTCGGCCAGGGACTCGGGCTCGGCGGCGAATGGGGCGGCGCGGTGCTGCTGGCGACCGAGAACGCGCCGCCGGGCAAGATCGCGTGGTACGGCTGCTTTCCGCAACTGGGCGCGCCGCTCGGCTTCTTCCTGTCGGGCGGCATCTTCCTGCTCCTGACCGAAACGCTGAACAACGAGCAGTTCTTCGCCTGGGGCTGGCGCATCCCGTTCATCGCGAGCGCGGTGCTGGTGCTGGTCGGGCTCTACGTGCGCCTCAAGATCACCGAGACGCCGGCCTTCCAGAAGGTGCTCGACAAGGATGAGCGCGTCGAGGTGCCGCTGGCGACCGTGTTCGGCCAGCACGCCGGCATGCTGGTGATCGGCACCCTGATCGCGCTGGCGACCTTCGTGCTGTTCTACCTGATGACGGTGTTCGCGCTGAGCTGGGGCACCACCGCGCTCGGCTACACGCGCGAGAAATTCCTGATCGCGCAACTGTTCGCGGTGCTGTTCTTCGCGCTGATGATTCCGGTCTCGGCATTGTTCGCCGACCGCCACGGCCGCAAGATCACGATGATCGTGGTGTCCGGCATGATCGCCGTGTTCGGCCTGCTGATCGAACCGCTGTTCGTAGCCGACAGCATCCTCGGCGTGACCGTGTTCCTGTCGCTCGGCCTGGCACTGATGGGCATGACCTACGGACCGCTCGGCACGCTGCTGTCGGAACTGTTCCCGGCCGCGATCCGCTACACCGGCGTGTCGCTGACCTTCAACCTCGGCGGCATCTTCGGCGCCTCGCTGGCGCCGTACGCGGCCACCTGGCTGGCGACGCATCACGGCCTGCATTATGTCGGCCTCTACCTGTCGGTCTCCGCGCTGCTGACGCTGGTGGCGCTGCTGCTTACCGGCAAGGCGCGCTACGCATAAAAATCACGCGCTGCCGGCATGCCTGCCGCAGCGCACGCCATCAATTCTGCGCCACCGGCGCGTCTTCCGTTTCTTCACCAAGGAAACCGCCGCTCTGGTGCGCCCACAGGCGCGCATACAAACCACCGCGCTCCAGCAATTCACGGTGCGTACCCTCTTCCACGATGCGGCCCTTGTCGAGCACGATCAGGCGATCCATTGCGGCGATCGTCGATAACCGGTGTGCAATCGCGACCACCGTCTTCCCTTCCATCAGATCGTACAGGCTGGCCTGAATCGCGGCCTCGGCTTCGGAGTCGAGCGCGCTGGTGGCTTCGTCCAGCAGCAGGATGGGCGCATCCTTCAGCATCACGCGCGCGATCGCGATGCGCTGGCGCTGGCCGCCCGAGAGCTTGACGCCGCGTTCGCCGACGTGCGCGTCGTAGCCGCTGCGGCCCTTGGCGTCGCCCAGCGTCTGGATGAAGTCGTGCGCCTCGGCGCGGCGCGCAGCCGACAGCATGTCGTCCTCGTTGGCATCGGGCCGGCCGTAGAGTATGTTCTCGCGCACCGAACGATGCAGCAGCGAGGTGTCCTGCGTGACCATGCCGACCTGCGCACGCAGCGAATTCTGTGTGACGTGCGCGATGTCCTGACCGTCGATCAGGATGCGGCCGTGCTCGACGTCATAAAAACGCAGCAGCAGGTTGACGATGGTTGACTTGCCGGCGCCCGAACGGCCGACCAGCCCGACCTTTTCGCCGGGACGAATGGTCAGATTGAAATGGTCGATGACATTGCGCTCGCCGCCATAGGCAAAATTCACGTCGTCGAAGCGCAGTTCGCCGCGCGTCACCTGCAGCGGTTTTGCATCGGGCGCATCGGTCACGGTATGCACGCGCGACAGCGTGTTGATGCCATCCTGCACGGTGCCGACCTGCTCGAACAGCGTCGCCATCTCCCACATCACCCAGTGCGACATGCCATTGAGGCGCAAAGCCATCGCGGTCGCCGCCGCCACCGCGCCGACACCGATCTGGCCATTCGTCCACAGCCACAGGGCCGTGCCGGCGGTGCCAAGGATGAGCAGCATGCTCAGCGCGTGATTGACAACCTCGAAGCCGCTGACCAGACGCATCTGGCCGTGCACCGTGCCCATGAATTCCTGCATCGCACCGCGCACGTACTGCGCCTCGCGGCCGGCGTGCGAGAACAGCTTGACGGTGCCGATGTTGGTGTAGGCATCAGTGATGCGGCCGGTCATCAGCGAGCGTGCATCGGCCTGGCGCCGCGAGACTCCGCTCAGGCGCGGCACGAACCAGCGCAGGGCGCAGACATAGGCACTGGCCCAGGCCAGGAAAGGCACCAGCAGCCAGGTGTCGAACGTGCCGACCACACCCGCCATGGTGAAGAAATAGATCAGCACGAACACCAGGATGTCGCCGGCGATCATGCAGACGTCGCGCACCGCCAGCGCGGTCTGCATGACCTTGGCCGCAACACGGCCGGCGAACTCGTCCTGATAGAAGCCCATGCTCTGGTTGAGCATCAGGCGATGGAAGTTCCAGCGCAATTGCATCGGGAAGTTGCCGGCCAGCGTCTGATGCTTGAAGAAGGTCTGCAACGCCACCAGCACCGTGCTGCCGAGGACCAGTACCATCAGCAGGATCAGGCTGCCGCGCTCCTGCTGCCACAGTTGTGCCGGCTCGACCTTGGCGAGCCAGTCAACCACATGCCCCATCATCGCGAACAGCAGCGCCTCGAAGGCGCCGGTCAGCGCCGTCAGCACCGTCATCGCCACGATGTAACGGCGCGCTCCCTTGGTACAGGCCCAGACGAAGGCGACGAAGCCCGTAGGCGGCGCGGCCGGCACTTCGTCCTGATAGGGGTGCAGCAGATTTTCAAACCAGCGAAGCATGCATTTCTCCAAATCGATCCGCCGCGGGAATTTTTGCAGTTCCGCGCGTACTAAACCCGCGAGAAGCGTCGCGGTAAGAAGCGGACGGCCCGGTCGCACGGATGGCGAACCTCAGGCAAGGCGAAATTCTTGCATATCCCCGGAATCGGCGCTTTTCCGCGCGCCATTTTGGCGCGAGATACAGCCGGCCATAACCGGGACGATCGCTGCACATCGATGACGATACGTGAAATTCCCGATCAATTGCCTGCCGGCACAAGGTCGAGTCTGGTATGATGCGGAGGTTAGTTGTCCGGCGAAAATGCACAGAGCACTTGCGTTTCGCGCCGGCCTTCCGGCATGAGGCAGTCTGCGTCATGCCTCACCAACACCGGATGTCGGGCGATCGTATTCCATTCGTTCCGGCCGGCGTCCCACAATACCAGTACATTTTCCGGCACAGGATGCGCCCGCAGGCAGCGTCCGGTCGGCTCGGCAGCACAATTATCGCCATGCAGATGCGCATCGGGCAGAAGGCAATTCGCTTGCCTCCTGCGCTCCCGGTGCGGCGGCGCACGGCTTGCAAGTCATCGCATGAGGTCATGAAAGGGAAGGAGAACTGAACAGATAACCGGTTGCACACAGCGGTCAGGACGATATGCCTGCCTCCGGTGACCCTCTGGTTGCCGTCGGCGCACTCCGTCCCACGATCCGAATCCCGTAAAACCATGGTTGCCGCGCTTTACAGTGCGAGCGGTGGCCGTTCCTGGATGCTTTCCTGCGCATGCAAACACTTGTTCCCGAATCCCTGCTGCTTCTTTCCCTGATCGTGGTTCCCTTTCTGGGAAGCGTGGTCGCCGCCTGCATGCCGGCCGATGCACGCAACCGGGAATCGCTGCTGGCCGGGGGCGTTGCGCTGTACGGGCTGCTGGTCACCATCTATCTGTATCAGTATGTCGGCAGCGGCGAGGCGGTGCGCTACTCGGCCGAATGGCTGCCGGCCTTCGGCCTCGAATTCCTGCTGCGCATGGACGGGCTGGCCTGGCTGTTCACGATGCTGGTGCTGGGCGTGGGTCTGCTGGTGGTGCTCTATGCGCGCTACTACATGTCCGACGAGGATCCGGTACCGCGCTTCTTCGCCTTCCTGCTGGCCTTCATGGGCTCCATGCTGGGCGTGGTGCTGTCGGGCAACCTGATCCAGCTCGTGGTGTTCTGGGAACTGACGAGCGTCACCTCCTTCCTGCTGATCGGCTACTGGCATCACCGTATCGACGCCCGTCGCGGGGCGCGCATGGCGTTCACGGTGACCGCCACCGGCGGCCTGTGCCTGCTGTGCGGCGTGCTGATCCTCGGCCACATCGCGGGCAGCTACGATCTGGATACCGTGCTCGCGGCCGGCGATGCGATCCGCGAACACAAACTCTATCTGGCGGCGCTGGTGCTGATCGGCCTTGGCGCGCTGACCAAGAGCGCCCAGTTCCCCTTCCATTTCTGGCTGCCGCACGCGATGGCGGCGCCTACGCCGGTGTCGTCCTATCTGCACTCGGCGACCATGGTCAAGGCCGGCATCTTCCTGCTGATGCGCCTGTGGCCGGCGCTGTCCGGCACGCCCGAATGGACCTGGCTGATCGCCGGCGCCGGCGTCTGCACGCTGCTGATCGGCTCCTTCGTCGCGATCTTCCAGCATGACCTCAAGGGCCTGCTCGCCTATTCGACCATCAGCCACCTGGGCCTGATCACCACCCTGCTCGGCATCGGCTCGCCGCTGGGCATGGTGGCGGCGATCTTCCACACGCTGAACCACGCGATCTTCAAGGCCTCGCTGTTCATGGCGGCCGGCATCATCGACCACGAGACCGGCACGCGCGACATGCGCGTGCTGCGCGGCCTGCGCAAGGCGCTGCCGATCACCGCCACGCTGGCGGTGGTGGCGAGCGCCTCGATGGCCGGCGTGCCGCTGCTCAACGGCTTCCTGTCCAAGGAAATGTTCTTTGCCGAGACGCTGCTGGTCGGCGGCGCCGACAACTGGTGGATGTCGATTGCGGCGGTCGCCATGGGCATCTTCAGCGTCGCCTATTCGCTGCGCTTCATCAGCGTGTTCTTCGGCAAGCTGCCGACCGACCTGCCCAAGGAGCCGCACGAGCCACCGCGCTGGATGCGCTTCCCGGTCGAGTTCCTGGTGCTGCTGTGCCTGGTGGTCGGCATCATCCCCGGCATCAGCGTCGGTCCCTATCTGCATCAGGCGGTGGAAGCCGTACTCGGCGCGCAGACGCCCGAATACAGCCTCGCCATGTGGCATGGCTTCAACCTGCCGCTGGTGATGAGCTTCGTCGCGCTCGGCGGCGGCATCGCGTTCTACGTCATCCTGCGCAAGTTCTTCACGCTGCAACAGCGCGCCGACGTGCCGGTGCTGCATCGCCTGTCGGGCGCGCAGGCCTATGAGACCGCCATGCTGCGCCTGACCTCGGGCGCCAGCCTGCTGCTCAAATGGCTGAGCACGCGCCGCCTGCAGCCGCAGCTGTTCCTGATGATGGTGGCGATGCTGGCCGTGCCCTACCTGCTGGCCGGCCAGCTGCCGCTGCTCAAGCCCGCCAGTTTTAATGACTTCGAACCGCTGTTCGCCGTGATGTGGCTGATCGGCTGCGCCTGCGCCGTGACGGCCGCGTGGCAGGCCAAGTATCACCGCCTCGCCGCGCTGATCCTGGTCGGCGGCGTCGGCGTGGTGGTCAGCATGACCTTCCTGTGGCTGTCGGCGCCCGATCTGGCGCTCACGCAACTGATGGTCGAGACCGTCACCACCGTGCTGATCCTGCTCGGCGTGCGCTGGCTGCCGCGCCGCCTGCCGCCCAAGGAGCTGCAGGGCCTGCAGGTTCCGCGCTCGGTCTGGCTGCGCCGTTCGCGTGACTTGGTACTGGCAGTGGCCGGTGGCCTCGCCATCGCCGGCATCAGCTACCTGGTACTCATGCATCCGCAACCCGACAGCATCGGCAACTACTTCCTCGCGCGCGCGCTGCCCGAAGGCGGCGGCACCAACGTCGTCAACGTGCTGCTGGTTGATTTCCGCGGCTTCGACACCATGGGCGAGATCACCGTGCTGGCGATCGTCGCGCTGACGGTCTATGCGCTGCTGCGCCGCTTCCGCCCGGCGCCGGAAAGCATCACCATTCCCGAGCAGCAGAGCAACAACGTCGATCCGGCCGCGCCGCAGACGCCGGCCGAGCAGTTCACGCACGGCTATCTGCACATCCCGGGCGTCTATCTGCGCTTCCTGCTGCCGTTCATGGGCGTGATCGTCGTGTATTTCTTCATGCGCGGCCATAACCTGCCGGGCGGCGGCTTCGTCGCCGGCCTGATCTTCGCGGTCGCCATCATCGTGCAGTACATGATCGCCGGCACCGCCTGGGTCGAGGAGCACATTCACCTGCGGCCGCTGCGCTGGATTTCATGGGGTCTGGTCACCGCCTGCGTGACCGGTCTCGGCGCGCTGGCCTTCGGCTTCCCGTTCCTGACCAGCCACACCGCGCACCTGCACCTGCCGGTACTCGGCGAAGTGCACGTGCCGAGCGCCTTCGTGTTCGATCTCGGCGTGTTCCTGGTGGTGGTCGGCTCCACCATGCTGATCCTGGTCGCGCTTGCGCACCAGACCGTCCGCAGCCGCAAACCGCAGGGCGGCACGCCCGATACCGTTGTCTTACCCAAGCGAGGGACCGTCTGATGGAAATTGTCATTTCTCTCGCCATCGGCATCCTGTTCGGTTCGGGCATCTGGCTGATCCTGCGCCCGCGCAGCTTCCAGGTGCTGACCGGACTGATGCTGATGTCGTATGCCGTCAACCTGTTCATCTTCATCATGGGCCGGCTGTGGGTCGATAAAGCGCCCTTGACGCTCGGCGGCGGTCCCGCCGATCCGACCATGTACAGCGATCCGCTGCCGCAGGCACTGGTGCTGACGGCGATCGTGATCGGCTTTGCCACCACGGCGCTCTACCTGGTCGTGATGATCGGCTCGCGCGGCCTGACCGGCACCGACCACGTTGACGGCGAGGAGCCCGATCAATGAGTCTGCAATGGAATCAGCATCTGATCATCCTGCCCGTGCTGCTGCCGCTGCTGTGCGGCGCGGTGCTGATCATGATCAACGAAAGCCGCCACCAGCTGAAGTTCGCCATCAACCTGGCGTCGATCCTGGTGCAGTTCGCCGCAGCCATCAGCCTCATGAAGCTGACCGACACCGGCCTGTGGCACAACAACATCGGCATCTACCTGGCCGCCAACTGGTCGGCGCCGTTCGGCATCGCGCTCGCCGCCGACCGCCTGGCGGCGCTCATGCTGCTGCTGACATCGGTACTGGCCGGCGCGGCGCTGCTGTTCTCGGCCATGCGCTGGAGCCGCATCGGCGTGCACTTCCACTCGCTGTTCCAGTTCCTGCTGATGGGCATCAACGGCGCCTTCCTGACGCACGACCTGTTCAACCTGTTCGTGTTCTTCGAGGTCATGCTGGCGGCGTCCTACGGCCTGCTGCTGCACGGCTACAACGCCACGCGCCTGCGCGCCGGCATGCAGTACATCGCGATCAACCTCGCGGCCTCGCTGCTGTTCCTGATCGGCGTGGCGCTGATCTACGCGAGCGCCGGCACGCTCAACATGGCCGACCTGGCCGGCCGCATCGGCAGCATCACGGGCGAGGACATGTTCCTGCTCAAGGTCGGCGTGGCGGTGCTGGCGATCGCCTTCCTGACCAAGAGCGCGATGTGGCCGCTCGGCTTCTGGCTGCCGACCACTTACTCGGCCGCCTCGCCGCCGGTAGCCGCGATGCTGGTGCTGATGACCAAGGTCGGCGCCTACGTGGTGCTGCGCGTGTGGCTGCTGGTGTTTTCCGACGATGCCGGCGAAGCGGCGGGGTACGGTTACAACGCGCTGCTGTGGGGCGGCATGGCGACCATCCTGTTCGGCGCGGCCGGCATGCTGGCCAGCGAAGGCCTGGGCCGCATGGCGGGCTACGCCGCGATCGTCTCGTCCGGTACATTGCTGGCGGTGGTCGGCTACGGCCAGGCGTCGCTGGTGACGGCCGGCCTCTATTACCTGCTCGGTTCGACGCTGGCGGCCGGCGCCTTCATGCTGCTGATCGAACTGATCGAGCGTATCCGCAAACCCGGCGCCTCGGTGCTGGCGCTGACGATGGAAGCCTTTGCCGTCGATGAGACGCCGGAAGAAACCGCCGGCGTCGGCATTCCCGGCGCGCTGGCCTTCCTCGGCCTGGCCTTCGCCGGTTGCGCGCTGGTGATCACCGGCATGCCGCCGCTGTCGGGCTTCATCGCCAAGTTCGGCATGTTCCACGCGCTGCTGCATCCGGACGATCCGAACATCCTGATCAGCGGCACCACCTGGGCGCTGATGGCGTTGATCGTGTTCTCCGGCCTGTGCGGCATCATCGCGCTGATGCGCTTCGGCGTGCGGACCTTCTGGGCCTCGGGCACGATCACCGCACCCAAGCTGCACGTGACCGAGGTCGCCTCGATCACGCTGCTGCTGCTGTTGTGCATCGTGCTGACGCTAAAGGCAGGCCCGATGTTCGACTACCTGCAGCGCACCAGCGCCGACCTCCATCGTCCCAACCATTACGTCGAACAGATCCGCTCGACGCCGACGGTGCCGGGCGTGGTGCAACCGGGAGCGATGCCATGATGAAACGCTGGCTGCCCTTCCCGCTGCTGTCCGTGGTGCTACTGCTGTTCTGGCTGCTGCTCAACGAGAGCGTGGCGCCGTCCGACATCCTGATCGGCGCCGTGCTCGGCTTCTTCGTGCCGCTGCTGGCAAAACCGCTGGTGCCGGACGGCTATCCCAAACTGAACAAGCCGTTCGCCCTGTTCCGTCTGCTCGGCATGGCGCTGGTCGAGATCGTGCGCTCCTGCCTCAACGTGAGCTGGCTGATTCTTTCCAGCCGCCGCCACGGCCTCAATTCGCAGTTCATCACGATCCCGCTCGACATGCGCAATCAGTATGGCCTGGCGCTGCTGTCTTGCCTGATCAACTCCACGCCGGGCACGGTATGGGTCGAGATCCTGCCGGGCAAGCACGAGCTGGCGCTGCACGTGTTCGACCTGCACGATGCGCAATGGTGGGTCGATACCATCAAGACGCGCTACGAGCAGCCGCTGATGGAGATCTTTGAACAGGAGACCCCGAAACCATGATGACCGTACTCGCCGTGTCGATCGGCTTCGCCTTCTTCTGCGTCGTGATGGCCATGCTGCTGTGCACGATCCGCCTGCTGATCGGCCCCACCGTGCACGACCGCGTGCTGGCGCTCGACACGCTGTGGATGTGCGCCATGCTGCTGGCGATCATGTTCGGCATCCGTTTCGGCAACCTGATCTATTTCGAGGCAGCGATGCTGATCGCGCTGCTCGGTTTCGTTTCCACCATTGCGCTCGCCAAGTTCATGATGCGCGGGGAGATCATCGAATGAACGACATAGCCGCCATTCCCGTCTGGGCCATCATTCCCGTCTCGCTGCTGCTGATCGTCGGCGGCAGCATCGTGCTGATCGGCGCGCTCGGTCTGTTGCGCCTGCCGAGCTTTTACCAGCGCATCCACGGCCCGGCGATCACCGTCACGCTCGGCGCCGGCTGCCTGCTGATCGCCTCGATGATCTATTTCACCGTGCTGCAGTCGCGCCCGGTGATCCACGAGATCATCATCTCGCTGTTCCTGCTGCTGACCGCCCCCATCGTCGCCATGATGATCATGCGCGCCGCCGTCTATCGCGACCTGCGCGCCGGCAAGAAGGATGCAGGCGCTGCCGCCGGCGGCATCTACCAGTTCCCGGAAGAGAGCGAATAGCGACCTTCCCCGCCCCACCTCAACCTGTGAGAAAACAGCCATGCTTTATGCCAAATTTCTGCACATCCTCGGTTTCACCATCTGGGTCGGCGGCATGTTCTTCGCCCACAATGCCTTGCGGCCGACGGTCGCCGTCACGCTCGAGCCGCCGCTGCGGCTGACGCTGCTGGTCGGCGTCTTCACGCGCTTCTTCCGCTGGGTCTGGATCGCGATCGCGCTGGTGCTCGGCAGCGGCCTCTACATGATGTCGCTGATGGGCAAGCCGCCTCTGCCGGTAACGCTGATGTCGGTGATCGGCATCGTCATGATGCTGATCTTCGGCCACATCTTCTTCGCGCCTTTCAAGCGCCTCAAGCGCGGCGTGGCGGCACAGGAGTGGCAGGCGGCCGGCGCGGCCATGGCCAGCATCCGCAAGCTGGTCGCAATCAACCTGGTGCTGGGTCTGCTGACCGTCGTGATCGGCGCGCTCGGACCGCTTGCCTCCTGAAGTCTTTTGTCCCTGCAAGAATCCGGCTGCGGCCGGATTTTTTATCGCCGGGCCGTCGAGATAAAAGCGTCCCCCCGGGGGACCGGGCAAGACCGCAGGGCTTGACCGAGGGGTCTTTTTCATGCCTCAACAAATGAAAACGCCATAACCAAACGGCAACATCTCCTACAGCGCGCTGGTAGAATTCCTACACCCCCATCACCAGCGATGCTCCCATGCCCAACCTCACCTCGCGGCTGTCGCAATCCCTTCGCACCTTCTCGCAAAAACGGACCGTCCGGCGCACGTTCATCGGGCTGGTCGCCTTCATCGTCCTGATCGGACTATTCGGCTGGCTCGTACTGCCGGGGATCGTCAAATCGCAGGCCGAGCAGCGCCTGACCGAGATGCTTCATCGCCAGACCAGCATCGGCAAGGTCGAGATCAATCCCTATGCCATGCGCCTGACCGTGCGCGACATGAAGATGATGGAACCTGCCGGCGACGGCGGGCAGCCGAGCGAACAGGTATTCGCCTCCTTCGACGCGCTGACCGTCAATCTCTCCTGGCAGTCGCTGTTCCGCTTCGCGCCCGTGGTCGAGCAGCTGAAGCTGGAGACGCCCTATGTGCACCTGGTGCGCAAGGACGACAACGGCTACAACATCGACGATATCCTCGCGCTCGGCAAGGATGAGCCGCCCTCGCCCGAACCCGCGCGCTTCTCGCTTTTCAACATCGAGATCGACAACGGCCGCATCGAGTTCGACGACAAGCCCGCGCATACCGTGCACCACGTCGCCGACCTGAAGATCGGCGTTCCCTTCATCTCCTCGCTGCCGTCGCAGGTCGAGGTCTTCGTCGAACCGCTGCTGAGCGCGCGCGTCAACGACACGCCGCTACTGATCAAGGGCCAGACCCTGCCGTTTGCCGACCCGCTGGAAGCGACCGTCGATCTCGACTTCAACGACCTCGACCTGACCGCCTACCTTGGCTACATCCCCGGCAAGCAGCAGTTCAAGGTGCCGAGCGCGCGGCTCGACGTGAAGATGGTGGCGCGCTTCCAGCAGAAGAAGGATGCCGCACCGGCGCTCGTGCTCAACGGCGACGTCAAGCTGCGCGATCTGCAGGTGACCGGCCAGGACGACAAATCCATCGCGCGTCTGCCGGAACTGGCGGTCACGCTGCAGGACGCCAAGGTGCTCGACCAGCGCATCGACATTGTCCGCATCGGGCTCAAGGGCCTGCAGGCCGACATCGCGCGCGATGCCAGGGGCCGCTTCAACTTCGACAACCTGCTGATTCCCGCCGAGCAGCCTGCCGCAAAAACCGACACCGAGAAAACCACCGAACCGCAAGCGCCGGCCAAGCCATCCGGCTTCAGCCTCGCCCTGGCAGCACTCGACATCGAGGACGCCGCCCTGCGCTACGACGACGCCGGCGACGAACGCCCGCTCAAGGCCGGCATCGAGCGCTTCAACCTCCACATGCGTAACACCGTGTTCGATGCCGGCAAGAATGCACTCACGGTGGAAGAAATCGCATCCGACAATGCCGAACTGATGCTGCAGCAAGGCAAGCAGCAACGCCGCGCGGTCGTATCGCCAACCGCAGCCGCAAAAAAAGGCGGCAAGCAGGACGAAGGCATGGCCGTCACCATCGGCAAGATCGCCGTCGCCAACTGGTCGGCCAAGCTCGAAGACCGCTCGCTGCCGCGCCCGGCCGTGACCACCATTGCACCGTTGACGCTCAACGTGCAGGAATTCTCGACCGCTGCTTCCTCTCGCAGCGCGCTCGACCTGCAAGCCGCCGTCAACAAGTCCGGCAAGCTCGCCGTCAAGGGCAGCGTCGGCATGGCGCCGGTGCACGCCGACCTCGCGCTCGACTTCAGCCAGGTCGATATCATGCAGTTGCAGCCCTACTTCACCGAGCACGTCAACATCCTGCTCACGCGCGCCAACCTGTCGGGCAAGGGCACGCTCAAACTCGATCAGGGCAAGAACGACGCCTTCGTCGGCGGCTTCAAGGGCAATCTCGCGCTCGGCGATCTGGCGACCATTGACAAGCTCAGCAGCAACGACTTCCTGCGCTGGAAGGCGCTGACCTTCAGCGGCATGGACGTCAAGTTCGCGCCGTTCGCACTCAACGTCGATCAGGTCGGCCTCAACGACTTCTTCGCGCGCATCATCATCGACCCGAACGGCCGCATCAACCTGCAGGACGTTGCGCGCAGTCCGGAAGAAGCCGCGCGCAGCGTCACCGAGGCCGATGCCAACGTCAATCTTGACCGCGACAAAAAGGCCGGCGGCGTCAACACCGCAACCGCCACCGTGCCCGGCGAACCCAAACCCGCCAGCGACATGCCGCCCATCAAGATCGGCAAGCTCGTGCTGCGCGGCGGACAGGTACGCTTCACCGACAACTTCATCAAACCCAACTACACCGCCAACCTCATGAAGTTCGGCGGCACCGTCGCCGGCCTGTCGTCCGATCCGCAGAGCCGCGCCAACGTCGATCTGAACGGCCTCGTCAACAGCGCGCCGCTCTCGGTCGCCGGCAACATCAACCCGCTCAAGGGCGATCTGGCGATGGACATCAAGGCCGAGGTACGCGGCATGGAACTGGCGCCGCTGTCGCCCTACTCCGGCCGCTACATCGGCTACGGCATCGAGAAGGGCAAGCTGTCCTTCGACGTCGCCTACAAGGTCGAGGACCGCACGCTGACCGCGCAGAACCGCCTGATCCTCGAACAGCTCACGCTCGGCGACAAGATCGAAAGCAGCGAAGCCGCCAACCTGCCCGTGCACTTCGCACTGGCACTACTGCGCGACCGCAACGGCGTCATCGACATCAACCTGCCGATCGGCGGCTCGCTCGACGATCCGGAATTCTCGGTCGGCGGGCTGATCGTCAAGGTCATCGTCAACGTCATCACCAAGGCCGTGACCGCACCGTTCGCGCTGATCGGCTCGCTGTTCGGCGGCGGCGAGGAAATGTCGCACGTCGCCTTCGACGCCGGCCGCGCTCGCATTCCGGAAGCCGGCGAAGAGAAATTGCGCGCGGTCGCCAAGATGCTCGAGGACCGCCCCGCCCTCAAGCTCGAAATTACCGGCCGCACCGACGCCGCCACCGACCGCGAAGGCCTGAAACGCGCCGCCATCGACCGCAAGGTACGCGCCCTCAAGCTCAAGGACATGGTGCGCCGCGGCGAATCGGGCGACGTGGAAAGCGTGACCGTCAGCGAGAAGGAATACCCTGCCCTGTTGAAGCGCGTTTATAAGGACGAGGACTTCAAGAAGCCACGCAACATGATCGGCCTGCAGAAGGACATTCCGGTAGCGGAGATGGAAGCGCTGATGATCCAGAACACCACGATCAGCGACGACGACCTGACCGCACTCGGCAACCGCCGCGCGCAGAACGTCAAGGAATGGCTGCTCGAGAAAGGCAAAGTGCCGGAGGAAAGGATTTTTATTCTGGCGACGAAGACGGGTGGAGGAGAGGCGAAGGAGGGGGAAGGCAAGGACGTGCCGAATCGGGTGGATTTCTCGTTGCGGTGAATACCCCATGTTTATGGGGGATTGCCACTGAGAAACCGAGACTATAATTGCGCGTTGAAAATTTGTCATTCCATAGATTTTAGGTGGTCTAAATACTTTACTTAGCTTTCCATTTTTGTGAGAGGCAATGCGGTTCTCGGGAACATCATTTATTTAGGCCACATTGATTGATGAAGACAATGCTGTCTAAATATAGTTAGGCAATAGGAACCTTGGCATGACTGAAAACACAACCACTAAAAATAAACCCATGCATTTTGCCGCTTACCTCGGGCTATACATCGGCGCATGGATTGCCGGTGCGGTAGTAGCGAATGGCATTTCAATAATAATGGGAAGCGTCTATGCCCAAGCCACGGCCCCTGTAATTATTGGCTTCTGGATTGGCAAGAGCCTAATGAAGAATAGACGTAGGGACTGGATTGGAATTCTATGTTTTCCTATTTTTACCTTTGTTTCAGGACTGCTCGGACATGCCATGGGCTATGCCTTTGCGAACCAGAGCGCCAGTGGCTTAAATTACTCTGCGCTAATAAGTCTTGTAATTGCGTTCGTCCTTTCGTGTGGACTATTTGCCATACTTAATACAAAGCGCAAAGTATTGGATTAAGTTGCCGCAGTAGATCGTTAGCATTCAAATTTCGCACTAAAGAAAAACTGAGCCTAACAGTGCGTTCGAGACGGACGGCTACGCCGCCGCTCAACTTAAGCGTTAGAGGCATGCCATTTTCCCACGCAACTCCATACTCAAAGCTCACAGATGAGCAACATATGCTCATTGGCATGTTTGTGTCGGAGTGGGCCACCGCAGAGTTTTATCTTGGCCTCGTCTTGGGCAGGCTGCTGCTTGCACCAGAGTACCTGTCGCGAACATACACAGACTCCTTAGGTGCTGCTCAACTTCAGGACTCTATTCGGCAAGCTGTAGGAATTCAAAAGGAGCGCTATAGCGGTAAGCTCGTTGCTGACGACTTACTCGATGAGGTTCTTGCGCTCAACCGAAAGATCGAACACTTGCGCTCTCTTAGAAACAAGTTTGCCCACTTCTGTTGGATGCGAGCTTCAGATGAAGAGATGTTTGGGACAAACTTTTCTGGTGCGGCTCCGAACGATAAGCGACACAAAAGATCCTTTGCGTCACTGAAGGTTGACGAAATTCGTCAGCAGCACCAAGAACTATTCCGCGCTGTCGAGCGGTTGCGGACAATCGTAGGAGAAATCCCTGAAGTTTCTGAGGAGGCGGCGATAGCTGCGTTCAAGGCATCCAGGGATGGCCTCTAACAATTCATTCAAGCCGACACCACTTCGCGGTGCGGCATCATTCAGGCGTTAGGCTGCAGCAAAGTATTACGCACGGGGGGATATGCAATGGCAACAACAATGTACTTCGAAGAGGTCGTTCGTGACCAAGGTGATAAGACCTCAATGGAGATTGAACTTGGTCGCTCCTCCTTCTATCCAGAGGACAGCATCTATCTGAAAGTAGATGACAAACTCGTGATAATGGATCGCGCGACGGCTAAACGTTTTGTAGAGGCAGTAGCAGCCGTCGGCAGCTATCATGGCTTCATTGACTAGGCCGCTCGCATCGATAAAGGGGCCGGCTTCACTTTAATTTTTTTGATATAGATGATCCTTGGCCATCGCTTTCAAAACAAAGCAATGCTGCCCCTTTGAGTCCACATCGTGACGCATCCTAAAACTGCCGCGGAATGTGGTGCACCCGAAGACACGATCCGTATCTTCCTGATCTTCCTGCGACTGGGCCTGACCTGCTTCGGCGGCCCAGTCGCACACGTCGCCTATTTTCGCGACGAGTTCGTCGCGCGCCGACGCTGGTTGACCGAACGTGCCTATGCCGACCTGGTGGCCCTGTGCCAGTTCCTGCCGGGACCGGCCAGCAGCCAGGTTGGCATCGCATTGGGATTGTTCCGTGGTGGCTATGTCGGCGCGCTGGCAGCATGGCTCGGTTTCACACTGCCGTCGGCCATCCTCATGGTCCTGTTTGCGCTCGGCATCGCACCTCATGAGGTACTTCTGTCATCCGGCATGCTGTACGGACTGAAGGTGGTCGCCGTCGCTGTCGTCGCACAGGCTGTGGTGGGCATGGCACGCACGCTCTGCACCGACATACCGCGCATCGCATTAATGCTGGCGGCTGCCGGCGCCGCATTGCTCTTTCCCGTTCCGCTCGCGCAGATCGCCATCATTGCAGTGGCTGGAGTGATCGGTTTATTGCTGAAACCAACGCTAACCACACCGCATGACCCGCTGCCAACGACGATCAGCCGTCGCGCGGGGCTGGGCTGGCTGTGCGCGTTCGCCACGCTGCTGGCAGGACTGCCCATCCTGTCGCACATGTTTCCAATGCAGACACTGGCTGCAGTCGATGCCTTTTATCGCACCGGAGCGCTGGTATTCGGCGGCGGTCATGTCGTGCTGCCGCTGCTGCAGAGCGAGGTGGCCCATCCCGGCTGGATCGATGCCGATACATTCATGGCCGGCTATGCTGCTGCTCAAGCGGTACCCGGCCCGCTGTTCACGTTCGCTGCCTTTCTCGGTAGCGCGATGCCCGGCTTTGTCTCGCCGTGGCTGGGCGGAATGATTTGTCTGCTCGCGATCTTCGCCCCTGCCTTCCTGCTGGTCGCCGGCGTCCTGCCGTTCTGGGAAACACTGCGCCGCCAACCGAAGGCGCAGGCAGCACTCGCCGGGATCAACGCAGCCGTCGTCGGATTGCTGCTCGCCGCGTGGTATCAGCCGGTATGGACCACCGGCATTGTCGATGCACGCGATGCCGCGTTGGCGCTGCTGGCTTTTATTGCACTGATGTTCGGTCGGTTGCCGCCGTGGCTGGTCGTGGCGGGTAGTGCATTGAGCGGCTGGCTGCTATCAACATTGCCATGAGGCAGCCTATGATAGGCTCACGCCTCGCGCGGCAGCTTCTGACGGACAGGCTTGTGTAAAGAATTGTAAATAATGAGGGGTTTTGCCCTTCTCGTTCGTCATACATAGTGAGGAACAACAAAAAACGAAATCCGGGCGGCTGCCTTGCGCAGCCCCCGGATTTTTTTATCACCGGGCCGTTCCAGGATAAAAGCGTCCCCTCGGGGGACCGGTCAAGACCGTAGGGCTTGACCGAGGGGGGCTTTTTTATCGCCCTGTCAAGACTGACGCATCCCGCCCCAATTGCGTATCATCTAGCGCTTCATCCGTTTTACATTTCAAGATTCCTCATGTTGCCTTCCATCGAACAACGCCTGGCGGTCGAACTGGCCGCCAAACCCGCGCAGGTCGCCGCTGCCGTCGCCCTGCTGGATGAGGGCGCCACCGTGCCCTTCATCGCCCGTTACCGCAAGGAAGTCACCGGCGGCCTCGACGATACGCAACTGCGCCTGCTCGAAGAGCGCCTGCGCTACCTGCGCGAACTGGAAGACCGGCGCGCGGCGATCATCGCCTCCATCACCGAACAGAACAAGATGACGCCCGAACTGCTGGACGCCGTCAGCCACGCCGAGGACAAGACGCGCCTCGAAGACCTGTACCTGCCCTACAAGCCCAAGCGCCGTACCAAGGCGCAGATCGCGGCCGAAGCCGGCCTGACCGAGCTGGCCGACGCGCTGCTGGCCGACCCCACGCTCAATCCCGAGGAAGAAGCGGCAAGATTCATCAAACCCGCCTTCCAGATCGACGGCACCGACAATCCGGGCGTGCCGGACACCAAGGCCGCGCTCGACGGCGCGCGCCAGATCCTGATGGAACGCTTCGCCGAGGATGCGACGCTGCTGCAGGCACTGCGCGAATATCTGAACGAGCACGGCATCGTCGAATCGAAAGTGGCGGACGGCAAGCAGGACGCCGGCGCCAAGTTCGCCGATTACTTCGATTATTCGGAAACGCTCTCGACCATTCCTTCGCACCGCGCGCTGGCGCTGTTCCGCGGCCGCCGCGAGGAAATGCTCAACGTCAACCTGCGGCTGGATACCGAGGAAGAAAAACCCAAGTGGGATGCGCCGCACAACCCGTGCGAAGGCCGCATCGCCGCGCGCTTCGGCGTCAGCAACCAGGGCCGACCGGCCGACAAGTGGCTGGCCGATACCGTGCGCTGGGCGTGGCGCGTGAAGATTTTCATGCACCTGGAAACCGAACTGATGACGGCGCTTCGCGAGAAGGCCGAGGTCGAGGCGATCAACGTCTTCGCGCGCAACCTGAAGGACCTGCTGCTGGCGGCGCCAGCCGGCCCGCGTGCGACGATGGGCCTCGATCCGGGCCTGCGCACCGGCGTCAAGGTCGCGGTGGTTGACGCGACCGGCAAGGTGGTCGATACCGCGACCATTTACCCGCACCAGCCGCGCAACGACTGGGACGGTGCGCTGCATACGCTCGCGCAACTGGCCGAGAAGCACAAGGTGGCGCTGATTTCCATCGGCAACGGCACCGCCTCGCGCGAGACCGACAAGCTGGCGCAGGACCTGATCAAGCTGCGGCCGGAACTCAAGCTGACCAAGATCGTGGTGTCCGAAGCCGGCGCCTCGGTCTATTCGGCATCGGAATTCGCTTCGCGCGAACTGCCGGAGCTGGATGTCTCGCTGCGCGGCGCGGTCTCGATCGCACGTCGCCTGCAGGACCCGCTGGCGGAACTGGTGAAGATCGATCCCAAGTCGATCGGCGTTGGCCAGTACCAGCACGACGTTGGCCAGTCGCAACTGGCGCGTTCGCTGGATGCGGTGGTCGAGGATTGCGTGAACGCAGTCGGCGTCGATGTAAACACCGCGTCCGCACCGCTGCTGGCGCGCGTGTCCGGCCTCAACAACAGCGTGGCGCAGAGCATCGTCAGTTATCGCGACATGAAGGGCATGTTCGGCTCGCGCGCCGACCTGCTGGCGGTGCCGCGCCTGGGCGACAAGACCTTCGAGCAGGCGGCCGGCTTCCTGCGCGTGATGAATGGCGACAATCCGCTCGATGCCTCGGCCGTGCACCCGGAATCGTATCCGGTGGTCGAGAAGATCCTGGCCGACATCAGCCGCGACGTGAAGAACGTGGTCGGCGACAGCAAGCTGCTGAAGTCGCTCAACCCGGCCAAGTACGCGGACGAGAAGTTCGGCGTGCCGACCGTGACCGACATCCTGAAGGAACTGGAAAAGCCGGGCCGCGATCCGCGTCCGGAATTCACCACCGCGACCTTCAAGGAAGGCGTGGAGGAAATCCGCGATCTGCGTCCGGACATGATCCTCGAAGGCGTGGTCACCAACGTCGCGGCGTTTGGCGCGTTTGTCGATATCGGTGTGCATCAGGATGGTCTGGTGCATATCTCGGCGCTGTCCAACACCTTCGTCAAGGACCCGCACACGGTGGTCAAGGCGGGCCAGGTGGTCAAGGTCAAGGTGCTGGAGGTGGACGAGAAGCGCAAGCGCATCGCGCTGACCATGCGCCTGTCCGACAGCGCGCCGACGCCCGGCAGCCGTCCCGAACAACGCAGCGACCGCAACGACAACCGCCGCCTGCAGCAGCATCAGAACGCACGCCAGCCGGAACCGGCGGGCGCGATGGCGGCTGCCTTTGCAAAATTGAAAGGGTGACCCGGCGGCCGATGCCGGCCGGCAGGACGCCACGGTTTTTCCTATAATGGCGGCAATCATTCGACGGAATCACTCGACGCAATGACCCGCCGTAATCCAACCCTACACGAGGTATCAAATGAGCGACGACGTACAAAACTGGATCAAGCAGACCGTGACCGAACATCCGGTCGTGCTGTTCATGAAAGGCACCGCGCAATTCCCGCAATGCGGTTTCTCCGGCAGGGCGATTCACATCCTGAAGGAAAGCGGCGTGAAGGACCTGGTCACCATCAACGTGCTGGACGACGCCGAAGTGCGCCAGGGCATCAAGGACTACTCGAACTGGCCGACCGTGCCGCAGCTCTACGTCAAGGGCGAGTTCATCGGCGGTTCGGACATCATGACCGAGATGTTCGAATCGGGCGAACTGCAGACGCTGCTGAAAGGCTGACGTGACCGCAGCCGCCCGCCCGACACGCCTGATCGTCGCCATCACCGGCGCGACCGGCGTGGTCTTCGGCGTGCGGCTGCTGCAAGTGCTGCGCGAGATGCCGCTGGTGGAAACCCACCTGCTGGTTTCCGAAGCCGGCGTGCTGAACCTGCACCAGGAACTCGATCTCGGCCGCAAGGAAGTCGAAGCGCTGGCCGATGTCGTCTATAACGTGCGCGACGTCGGCGCCGCGATCGCCAGCGGGTCCTTCCAGTCCGACGGCATGATCGTCGCGCCCTGTTCGATGAAGACGCTCGCCGCCGTGGCCCACGGCCTGTCCGACAACCTGATCGCGCGCGCCGCCGACGTGGTGCTCAAGGAGCGCCGCCGGCTGGTGCTGATGGTGCGCGAGACGCCGTTCAACCTTGCCCATCTGCGCAACATGACGGCCGTCACCGAAATGGGCGGCATCGTCTTTCCGCCGCTGCCCGGCTTCTATCACCGCCCCGCCACCATCGACGAGATGGTTGACCACACCTTGGGGCGCGTGCTCGACCTGTTTTCCCTGCCGCATACGCTGACGCCACGTTGGCAGGGGATGAAGTCGCCCGCAGCGTGATTGCCAAATCCGCATGAAAAAGCCTGCGCATCCATCCGGAGCGCAGGCTTTTTTACGAATCGCACCTCAACTCGAGCGCGAAATCAGCGACTTCAGCTTCTGCAGCTTCGGATACACCATCGGCACCGTCAGCATGGTGCTGGCGACCGCCATCAGCAACAGGGCCGTGAAGGTCTCGCTGGTGATGATATGCTTGTCGAGCAGGATGTTGACGAAGATGATCATGATCAGCGCCTTGGTCTGCAGCAGCCAGCCGATGATCGATGCCTCGCCCTTCTCCCACTTCAGGATGCGGCCGGCCAGGTGAATGCCGGCCAGCTTGCCCGACACCGACGCTACCAGCAGCACGGCCGCCGCCCCGAACACCGCGATGCCGCCCATGTCCCAGTTGGTGCGCAGGCCGGTACTCAGGAAGAACACCGGCATGATGACCATCAGCACGTGGTGGCGCAGCATGTCCATCTTCTCCTGGTCGAACCAGTCGGCATCCATCACCGCGCCCGCGAGGAAGGCGCCGACCATGTAATGCAGCCCCGCCCAGTCGGCCGCCAGCCCGCAGGCCGCCAGCCAGATCAGACTCACGTACCAGCGATCGCGCTGCTGCAGGCTGCGCATGAGCTTGCGGAACAGATAGGTCGCCACCGCAAACACGACGAGAAACGCAGCCTGTCGGCCAACCCGCGTCCAGTCGAGCAGGATGATGGCCAGCACGCCCCAGATCGCAATGTCGTCCAGGCTCGCGTAGCGAAGGATGCGCTGGCCGATCGGCTGGCGCAGCACGTCGAGTTTTTCCATCAGCAGGATCAGGATCGGCAAGGCCGTCACGGCGCAGGCCATGCCGACGCCGAGAATGAATTGCCAGGTATGCGCCTCGCGGCCGATCCAGCCGTCGAAGGCCAGCATGCCGACCGCGGCAACGCAGCCGAACAGCAAAGGGCTGCCGAGCGCGAGTCCGGCCGTGATGCTGCTCTCGCGCCGGTGTTCCCACGCTTTCTTCAGATCGAGCTCGACGCCGGCGATCATCACGAACAGCATGACCGCCCACCACGCGACGCCATTGAGCGACTGGATCACGGCCGGCGTGAAGACGAAGGCGTAATAGTCGGGAAAGGCCGCGCCCAGCACGCCCGGCCCCAGCAAGATGCCGGCGATGATCTGCACCACCACCAGCGGCGCATAGTAATCCGTGCGCGCCACTCGCCAGATCAGGTAAGGCACGCTGAAGATCAGCAGCATGGCAATCAGGAACAGTTCGGTCGTGCTGATGGTGTGCATGGTCCGGAATGGGTAACAATGGACGGTTTGTTATTTTCGCAACGCGCCAGTGTGGCACAGGCCCGCCGGAAAAGGTAGAGGCCTACCGCAAGGAATGGCGCGGCAACGTCGCGCGAATGTGGGTTTGCGCACAGTCGGAATGTGACCGGAATGGCAAAGTGGCGGCATACGATCAAGGAGACCGTCATGCTGCACGATGATTTCTACTACGAACCGACAGACACGCAAGTCAGCAACCACCATGACTGGGACAGCCAGTATCTGGCATCGAAGTTCGGTTGTTCGCCCGACCACCTGCTGCGCGCGATGCGCGTAACCGGAGCATCCGCGGAGGAGGTGAAGCAGTACCTGCAACGCTGACCGGCAGGAAGAGAATGAACATGAACACCGCAAAGCCGGCGCCTCGCGGCTGTGCTGCCTGACTTCTCGCACTCTTCAAGGTCTGCCATCCGGCAGCCCCCACTCCCATCGCCGCAGACCAGCCTTCCAAGCCGAGCGGATGAGGCATTGCCGAGTCAGCAACCTTGCCTGACCGACCGCACCAATCGGCCCCGCCAGTTCCACTTACAACACGCCTCAACAGTCATTTCTTATCACAGGATTAAACCGATCAAGCTGCGATTGGCTCACTTGCAACTTGCAAGTCAATAGCGCCATGAATGGCGGCCTGGTCTGTCCGTCCTCTATCGATTCGGCGCGAACCGCCTTCTTCCCTTCTGCTTCAACACACTTTCCCCGATACCAATCAATCGCATTGTTCCGTACAGGCACTAAAGATTCGCATGTCGGAAACCGTTAAAAAAGAAGCGACACAGTCATGAAATCGCTTGTCTTTCTGCAAGCCGATCTCGTTGCGCCTCTCCCTTGATGGTTCGTTTGTGCTGTTGCAGAAGATTCGGCATGCCGGACAGCGGGGTGAGAGAAAGGCCATTGCCTGATTGTTTGCCCCTCGCGCTTTTGCGCATCACCTTTTCCGCCGCTGGAGACGTAATGCAAATCAAGAACTTGAAAATAGGAGCAAGGCTGGGAATCGCCTTTGGCGCACTGCTGATACTGATGGTCTTCATGACGGTAATGGGCGTGTGGCGACTGCAGCAAGTGGCGCAGGCCACGACGCTCATGGAAGAGGCCACGTTCAAGGAACGTCTGGCACAGGAATGGATAGGCGGCATCGCAACCAATACCGTGCGCACCTTTGCGCGCCTGAGAACCACCAGCCCTGAAGAAGAAAAGAATCTGGCAGCAGAAATGGCAGCCGTCAGCGCCCAGGTCAGCAAGGTGCAGAAACAGCTGGAACCCTTGATCCTTAGTGAAGAAGGCAAGAAGTTGCTGGCCGCCGTCGCCGAGCAACGCAAAACCTATAGCGCGATCCGGGACGCCACCTTCAAACTGAAGGAAGAAGGCAGTCCCGATCTGAACAACGCCATTGAAACAAAGGTGACGCCTGCGGCAGCAACGTACCTGCAATCCGTACAAACGGTGGTCGATTTCCAGAAAGTTATTTTCCAGAACTCCAAGAACGAAGCCGACAGAATCTATGAAGCCGGTCGCAATCTGCTGATCGTGCTCGGCTTGAGCGCGTTGGCACTCGGCGTGATACTCGCCTGGATTCTGACCCGCAGCATCACCCGCCCCCTGAGCTATGCCGTCCATGCGGCAGGCGTGGTTGCATCGGGAGACCTGACGGGCCAGATCAAGGTGGACTCGAAGGATGAAACCGGTCAATTGCTGCAGGCACTGAAGGAGATGAACGACAGCCTGACCACGAGCATCACGCGCGTGCGGTCAGGCGTCGATACCATTGCAACCGCATCCAACCAGATCGCCGCCGGCAACCTCGATCTGTCGTCGCGCACGGAAGAACAGGCAAGCTCCCTGGAAGAAACCGCGTCGTCGATGGAAGAACTGACATCTACCGTCAGGCAAAATGCCGACAATGCCAGACAGGCGAATCAGTTGGCCGTCACCGCATCGACCGTGGCGGAGAAAGGCGGCGCGGTCGTGTCCAGGGTAGTGGACACGATGAGCGACATCAACGCGTCCTCCAGGAAAATCGTCGATATCATCGGCGTGATCGATGGCATCGCCTTCCAGACCAATATTCTCGCGCTGAATGCCGCGGTGGAAGCGGCACGGGCCGGCGAACAAGGCCGTGGATTTGCAGTGGTCGCATCGGAAGTGCGCAATCTCGCGCAGCGTTCGGCCGCCGCCGCCAAGGAAATCAAGTCATTGATCGACGACTCGGTCAACAAAGCCGATACCGGCAGCAAACTTGTGACCGAAGCGGGCGAAACCATGGTGGAAGTGGTCGATAGCATCCGGCGCGTGACCGACATCATGTCCGAGATCATGGCGGCGAGCCAGGAACAGAGCGCTGGAATCGAACAGGTCAACCAGGCCATCGTTCAGATGGATCAGGTTACGCAACAAAACGCCGCACTGGTGGAAGAAGCCGCAGCCGCAGCCGATTCCTTGAGCAAGCAGGCGGTCGATCTGGCCCAGGCCGTGAGCATATTCAAGGTGAATGGCGTGGCCAGCAGCGCGAAACCTGTCTCGCACCTTGCAGCTACCGCCGTGAAACCGCCGCTCAAGCAACCAACGACAGCAGCGCCGAAGAAAATTGCTGACGAAACTCGCCCGACTTCCGGTTCCGCGGACGACGGCTGGGAAGAGTTTTAACGAAAGCGGATCGTTTCACCAACACAGGTATGGCTCATCGATTGTCGAGACCATGCCTGCGCTACGCTGCAAATGGAAAAGGCTTATCAGAAACTGATAAGCCTTTGATTTTTCTGGTGCCGGCTGCAGGACTCGAACCCGCCACCCCATGATTACAAATCATGTGCTCTACCTGATGAGCTAAGCCGGCCACGCTTTTGAAGAGCGGTATTCTACGCTATTTCACTCGCTTCAGAGCAGGCCGTCCGCCTTTTCTGGGCGGTGCGGGATCGTCGTCGCCGCCATCATTCTCATCGTTTTTTTCGATCGCCGCCAAGGTCGGCACCGATGCCAGCGTCGGTGCCGAAGAGGCGGATGGCTCGTCGAAATCGGCGTCGCCCGCCTCTTCCTCGCCCTCTTCTTCCAGTACCTTGCCACCGACTTCGAACGCCATGCCCTGACCGTTCTCGCGCGCATAGATCGCCACCACGTTATCGACCGGCACTTCGATATCGCGTGAAATGCCGCCGAAACGCGCGCTGAAGCGGATCAGATCGTTCTCCATCTTCAGGCCGCTGGTGGCGGTGAAGCTGATGTTGAGGACGATCTCGCCATTCTTCACGAATTCCATCGGCACGCGCGTGCCGCCATCGACCACGGCCGCCATGTAGGGCGTGTAACCGTTGTCGGTGCACCATTCGTAAATGGCGCGCAGCAGATAGGGCTTGGTGGAGGTTTCTGACATGGTGCGATGCAGGCATGGACTTGCCTGAAGTGTAACGCGTCGGCGCGCCTCCTGTCATGCGGACGGAGGACGCGCCGGGCAGGTCTTAACGACGCATGACCTTTTCGGACGGCGTCAGTGCCTCGATGTAGGCAGGACGCGAGAAGATGCGCTCCGCGTATTTCATCAGCGGCGCGGCGGTCTTCGACAGTTCGATGCCGTAATGGTCGAGACGCCAGAGCAGCGGCGCGATGGCGACGTCGAGCATCGAGAATTCATCGCCGAGCATGTACTTGTTCTTCAGGAACAACGGCGCCAGCGTGGTCAGACGGTCGCGGATTTCGTTGCGTGCCTTTTCCTGTGCCTTGTCGCCGCTGCGGCCCTTGTCGTTCTCGAGCGTGTGCACGTGGATGAACAGTTCCTTCTCGAAATTGAACAGCATCAGGCGCGCGCGCGCACGCATCAGCGGGTCGGCCGGCATCAGTTGCGGATGCGGAAAACGTTCGTCGATGTACTCGTTGATGATGTTGGATTCGTACAGCACCAGATCGCGTTCGACCAGGATAGGTACCTGGCCGTAGGGATTCATGGTCGAGATGTCTTCGGGCTTGTTGAAGAGATCGACGTCACGCACTTCGAAGTCCATGCCCTTTTCGAACAGGACCAGACGGCAACGCTGAGAAAAAGGGCAGGTCGTACCCGAGTAGAGAACCATCATTTTCTTGCAGTTCCTTAGAAACAAAAAGGCGAGACGCGAACGCCTCACCCGATGACGAATGCCCGCATTATGCGGGCACAAAAGCTACTTGACGTGCTTCCAGTAGGAAGCATTCAAGCGCCAGGTGATCACGATGAAGACACCGAGGAACAGCAGGACCCAGACGCCGAGACGTTTGCGGGTATGCTGCGCGGGCTCGGCCATCCATGTCATGAACGAAACCAGATCGGCGACCGATTTGTCGAATTCGATCGCGGACATCGTACCAGGTGTGATCTGCTCGAAGCCGACGAACTTGTGCACGGTCCGTTCCGGATCATGCGGGTCCTTCTCGTCGACAAACTTGGCAGCCCGGATTCCCTGCAGCTCCCACAAGGCGTGCGGCATGCCTACGTTGGGAAAGGCCATGTTGTTCCAGCCGGTGGCCCGGGTATCGTCCTTGTAATACGTCCGGAGGTAAGTATACAACCAATCGGGCCCGGAACCCGCACTTGAGGCCTTGGCGCGTGCAATTACCGACAAATCGGGGGGTGTTGCGCCAAACCAGGCCTTGGCATCCTTGGGCGACATGGCGATCGTCATCATGTCGCCGATCTTGTCGGCCGTAAACATCAGGTTGTTCTTGACCTGTTCCGGCGTCAGCCCCAGTTCCTGCAGCTTGTTGTAGCGCATGGCCGAGGCCGCGTGGCAGTTGAGGCAGTAGTTGACGAACAGGCGCGCGCCATTCTGCAGCGCGGCCAGGTCGCGCGTATGGTCAGGCGCCCGGTCAAGCGGGAAGTCGGTTTCGGCCGCCAGTGCGAGGCCCGGCAGGAGAACCACTGCTGCAATGATTTTTTTCAGCAATCTCATGATTCTTGGGTCCTTTCCGGCTCAATGCGGATGGAAAACGACACGGTCCGGCACCTGTTTGAAGGTTCCCAGCACGCTCCACCACGGCATCAGCAGAAAGAAGCCGAAGTAGATGAAGGTGCAGATCTGGGAAACCAGCGTGCCGATCGGCGTTGGCGCCTGCACCCCGAGATAGCCGAGGATCAGGAAGGCGATGCCGAACACGAGATAGATGTATTTGTGCCAACCGGGGCGGTAGCGGATCGATTTGACCGGCGAATGGTCGAGCCACGGCAGGCCGAACATGATCATGACCGACACGCCCATGAACACCACGCCCCAGAACTTGGCGTCGAAGATGAACATGGCGGCGATCACCACCAGGCCGATCACGGCCGCGGCAATCTTGAATACCCGTGCCAGCCGCGATTTGACGATGATCAGCGCCACATACGCTGCCACGCCAAGCGCCAGCCAGATCATGAATTCCGAGGTCGTGGCACGCAGGATCGAGTAGAACGGCGTGAAGTACCAGACCGGCGCGATGTGCGGCGGCGTCTTCAGCGGATCGGCCGGGATGAAGTTGTTGTACTCGAGGAAGTAGCCGCCCATTTCCGGCGCGAAGAACACGACTGCCGAAAACACTGCCAGGAAGATCGTGACCACGAACAGATCGTGCACCGAATAATACGGGTGGAAGGGGATGCCGTCGAGCGGCACGCCGTTTTCATCGACCTTCTCCTTGATTTCGACGCCGTCCGGGTTGCTGGAACCGACCTCGTGCAGCGCCACGATATGGGCGACGACCAGACCGATCAGCACCAGGGGAATCGCGATCACGTGGAAGGCGAAGAAGCGGTTCAGCGTCGCATCGGACACCACGTAGTCGCCGCGGATCCACAGCGAGAGGTCGGGACCGATGAAGGGGATCGCGCCGAACAGGTTGACGATCACCTGCGCGCCCCAGTATGACATCTGGCCCCATGGCAGCAGATAGCCGAAGAAGGCCTCGGCCATCAGGCACAGGAAGATGCCGACGCCGAACAGCCAGACCAGTTCGCGCGGCTTGCGGTACGAGCCGTACAGCAGCCCGCGCAGCATGTGGATATAAACCACCACGAAGAAGGCCGAAGCGCCGGTCGAGTGCATGTAGCGCACCAGCCAGCCCCACGGCACGTCGCGCATGATGTATTCGACCGAGGCGAACGCGAGGTTGGCATCCGGCTTGTAATGCATGACGAGGAAGATGCCCGTCACGATCTGGATCACCAGCACCAGCAGCGCCAGCGAGCCGAATACATAGAGGAAATTGAAGTTCTTGGGCGCGTAATATTCGGACAGATGCGCCTTCCAGGTGGAAGACAGCGGAAAGCGCGCGTCGATCCAGCCCAGCGCCCGGTCAGCCAGCCGCGCATCCGGCGGCAGTTGTTTCTCCTCGAACGCCATGATCAGGCCTCCCCTTTCTCATCCTGGCCGATGACCAGACGCGAATCGCTCAGATACATGTGGCGCGGCACTTCGAGGTTGTCCGGCGCCGGCTTGTTCTTGTAGACGCGGCCCGCGAGGTCGAAGGTCGAGCCATGACATGGACAGAGAAAGCCGCCCTGCCAGTCGGCCGGCAGCGACGGTTGCGCGCCGGTGGCGAAGCGGGTGACGGGAGAACAGCCGAGATGGGTGCAGATGCCCACCGCGACGAGAAAGTCGGGCTTGATGGAACGGTATTCGTTGCGTGCGTATTCGGGCGTGAGTTCGTCCGGATTGCGTTCGGAGTTGGGATCCGCGACCTGGGAGTCGGTCTTCTTGAGCGAGGCGACCATGTCCTCGGAGCGCCTGAGAATCCAGACCGGCTTGCCGCGCCATTCGACGGTACGCATTTCGCCGGGAGCCATGCCAGTCAGATCGACTTCGACCGGAGCACCGGCCGCCTTGGCGCGCTCGGAGGGCTGAAAAGTCGAGACAAACATGCCGGTGGTCGCCAATCCGGCTACGCCTCCCGCCGCACAGGTGGCGACGAGCAAACCGCGACGACCGGGGTCAACCTGCTTTTCGTTACTCATATCAACTCCAATTCAGTAGTCAAAATGCATCGTACGAAACTTCCAGCAACCCTTTTCTGGCCAAGCAACTCCGTATTAGAAGTGAATAGATAATCCCTTGTCAATTCATGGGTATTGCGTCCGACCCCTTTTGTCATTCGCGGCGCATGGGCAAAATAGCATTCTCCCGCTGTTTTGGGAATTACGAATTGACGTTCATGCCACGCGAAACTACGATACCGTTACTGCAATTTTTGTACAAACATCAATAACACGGAAAGGGATTGCCATGGGCATGATGCAGGAATTCAAGGAGTTTGCCGTCAAGGGCAACGTGGTCGATCTCGCGGTCGCTGTCATCATTGGCGGAGCCTTCGGCAAGATTGTCGATTCGATGGTCAAGGACATCATCATGCCGCTCGTCGGCAAGATCTTCGGCGGCCTCGATTTCAGCAGTTACTACATACCGCTCAACGGCCAAGCCACCGGCCTGCCACTGGCCGAGGCCCAGGCTGCCGGCGCGGTTCTCGCCTACGGCAACTTCATCACCATCCTGCTCAATTTCCTGATTCTGGCCTTCATCATCTTCCAGATGGTCCGCCTGATCAACAAGGCCAAGCGTGCCGAGGCGCCTGCTGCGGAAGAACCTGCACCGACGCCCGAAGACGTGGTCCTGCTGCGTGAAATCCGCGATGCGCTGAAGAACAAGTAATCGGCTGCGTTATTGCAAAAAGGCGGCTGCGTGCCGCCTTTTTTGTTTTACCGGGACTTGAGCCTGTCCATCTGCAGCAGGCCGCGTCGATTGGCTTCGTACACCGCCTCGCCGCGCGAATGCACGGACAGCTTGTCATAGATGTTCTTGATGTGGGTCTGCACGGTGCCGACCGAGAGCGACAACTGCCGCGCCACCTCGACATAGGTATCGCCACGCGCGATCAATTCGAGAATCGAACTCTCGCGCTTGGTCAGCGCAATCTGCGGCTTGTCGTCTTGCGGCGCATCGACCTCCTGCTGCGCCGGACGCGCATCGCGCATCTTGGCCAGCAGCTTGCGGGCGATGGTGGGACTGATCGGCGAGCCGCCTTCCCGCAGCTCGCGGATGGACGCCACGATATCCATGCGACCGACATCCTTGAGCAGATAGCCGGAAGCACCAGCCTCGATGCTGGCGACCACACTATCCTCGTCGCTGGACGTGGTGATGACCATGATGTGCGTGGCCGGAGAGTGGCATGCGCAGTAGCGGATCACCTCGATGCCTGAACCGTCCGGCAAGCCCAGATCGACGAGAAGAATATCGGGCGATTGCCCCTCCAGCCAGTCCAGTGCCGACTGCATCGAATCCAGCGCAGCCTGCAACTGGAACGACGGCTCCTCTTGCACCGCCAGGGAAAACATGCGCCGCGTGACGGCGTCGTCCTCCACGAGTAGCACCGTCACGGGTGCTTGAGCTACCGCTTGCAGCATGGTCTTGTCTCCATTCATGTGTTCTTGCGCTGCGGAGTACAGGTAGAAATCTTGCTATGGCGTAATTTATACCATAGGGATCGGCGTCAGGACAGTCCGGCGTGCCTGCGCGCTCGGCATCTCAAACCGGATTGTCGATATCGATGAAACGATGGGAAACACCGAAAGTGGCCGCCACATGCTCGCCCAGCGCCTGCACGCCGTAGCGCTCGGTCGCATGATGACCGCAGGCCAGATAGGCGACGCCGGTCTCGCGCGCCAGATGCACGGTCGGCTCGGATATCTCGCCGCTCAGATAGACGTTCGCGCCGGCCGCGATCGCATCGCCCAGAAAGCTCTGCGCGGCACCCGTGCACCAGGCGACCTTGCCGACCGGCTGCTGCGGATCGCCGATCACGAGCGGCGCGCGTCCCAGGCGCGCTTCCACCTGCCGCGCCAGATCGCCGACGGTGCGAATGGCACTGTCTTCCACCGCACCGGTCCAGCCCAGATCGTCCTCGCCGAAGCGCCCTTCCGCCCGGAAACCCAGCACGCGCGCCAGCTGCGCATTGTTGCCCAACTGCGGATGCGCATCGAGCGGCAAATGATAGGCGAACAGGTTGACGTCGTTCGCCAGCAGCATTTTCAGCCTGCGCTGCTTCTGGCCGATCACGCGCGCATCCTCGCCGCGCCAGAAATAGCCGTGATGCACGAGGATCGCATCCGCGCCGTGCTCGATGGCCGCCTCCAGCAGCGCCAGACTGGCGGTCACGCCGCTGACGACGGTGCCAATCGTCTCGCGCCCCTCGACCTGCAGGCCGTTTGGGCAAAAATCCCGAAAGCGGGTAATATCGAGCGTGCTTGCCAAATGTGCAGCAAGCGATGCTCTGCTCATTGTCTTGTGACTCGTCTTCTGACTCATTTCCTGCCCTTATTTCTACCTTTATGCGACGTCTCTGGCTGTTGTTTGCACAAACCGTCACCATCGGTTTGGCGATTCTTTTCATTGTAACGACCCTCAAGCCCGAATGGGCGGGCAGCCTGTTCGGCGGCACCCATCCGGTCCGCTCGGCGTCGGTGCCGATGTTCGAGGCGCCGGCCGAGGCCACGCCGGCGCAGGGCTCGTACCGCGAAGCCGCGCGCCTTGCGATGCCGTCCGTGGTCAACATCTTCACCAGCAAGAATGCCGCGCCCGCGCAGCACCCGTTCATGGACGACCCGTTCTTCCGCAAGTTCTTCGGCGACCGCTTCGACGAGGAACAGGAAAAACAGGTCAGCCTCGGTTCGGGCGTGATCGTCAGCCCCGAAGGCTACATCCTGACCAACAACCACGTGGTGGAAGCCGCCGACGAGATCGAAGTCGCGCTGACCGACGGCCGCAAGGCGCAGGGCAAGGTGGTCGGCTCCGATCCGGAAACCGATCTCGCCGTGATCAAGATCGACCTGAAAGACCTGCCGGCGATCACGCTCGGCCATGTCGAGGAAGCGCGCGTGGGCGACGTGGTGCTGGCGATCGGCAACCCGTTCGGCGTCGGCCAGACCGTCACCATGGGCATCATTTCGGCGCTGGGCCGCAATCATCTCGGCATCCTCGACGCCTTCGAGAACTTCATCCAGACCGATGCCGCGATCAATCCCGGCAACTCCGGCGGTGCGCTGATCGACGTGCACGGCAACCTGCTCGGCATCAATACCGCCATCTATTCGCGCAGCGGCGGCTCGCTCGGCATCGGCTTCGCGATCCCGGTCACTACCGTCAAATCGGTGATGGACGCCATCATCCGCGACGGCCAGGTGGTGCGCGGCTACATCGGCGTCGAGCCGCAGGACATCACGCCGGAACTGGCGGAGAGCTTCGGCCTCAAGAAAACCAATGGCGCCATCATCGCCGGCGTGCTCAAGGGCGGTCCGGCCGACAAGGCTGGCATCCAGCCTGGCGACATTCTGCTGTCGATCGACGGCAAGGCGATCGCCGACATGTCGGACATGCTCAACCACATCGCCCAGCTCAAACCCGGCACCAAGACCAAGGCCGTGATCCTGCGCCGCAACCAGGAGGCCACGCTGGACATCGTGATCGGCCAGCGCCCGCGCGCGCAATCGCGCACCTTCGAAGAGGAATAGAAAGCCGCCATGCACGTCCGCGATCTGACTGCCTATCTGTCCGAACTGTCGGAGAACAACAACCGCGCGTGGTTCGTCATGAACAAGCCGCGCTACGACATCCTGCGCGCGGAGTTCCTGCAGCTCGTGATCCGGCTGATCGCCGACATTGCACGTTTCGACCCGGCCATCGCCGGCTGCAATCCGAAGAAGGCGCTGTTCCGCATCAACCGCGACCTGCGCTTCTCGCGCGAGAAGATTCCGTACAAGACGCACTTTTCGGCCGCGCTCAATCCGAGCGGACTCAAGAAGCCAAGCCAGGGCGGCGGTCCTTCGTATTACTTTCACATCGACGAACAGGGAAAACTGCTGGTCGCGGGCGGCGAATGGATGCCACCGACCGACCGCCTGCGCGCGATCCGCGAACGCGTGATCGCCGATCCCGACGGTCTGGCGGCAGTATTGAAGGACAGGAAGCTCAAGCGCACCTTCGGCACGCTGCAGGAAGAAGGCAAGCTCGTGCGCGTGCCCAAGGGCTTCGATGCCGACCATCCGCAGGCCGACCTCCTGAAGCTCAAGAGTTATATCGTCTGGATAGAAATCCCGGTGCCGAAAGACCCGGATGTACTCGAGAAGATGCTGCGCGACGCCTTCCGCGATGCGTGGCCGCTGATCGCCTGGCTGCGCCAGGTCTGAGCATCGGTTCTGAAAACCGGGCCTGAAGAAACCTAGAGCGTTTCTTCCGATTCGGCCGGCGCGCGCGTGGCACGCGCGAAGATCGGCGCCAGGATCAGGCCGACCTCATAAAGCAGGCACAGCGGAATCGCCAGCATCAGCTGGCTCATGACGTCGGGCGGCGTCACGATCGCTGCCACCACGAAGGCGCCGACGATGACGTAGGGCCGTACCTGCTTGAGCTTCTGCACCGACACCAGTCCCATGCGCACCAGCACGATCACCACCACCGGTACCTCGAAGGTCAAGCCGAAGGCGATGAACATCGTCATCACGAAGCCGAAATAGCTGTCGATATCCGGTGCCACCGAAATCGATTGCGGCGCGAAGTTGTTGATGAAGTGGAAGATCACGCCGAACACGAAGAAGTAGCAGAACGCCACGCCCGCCATGAACAGCGCCGACGACGAGATCACGAGCGGCGCGATCAGCTTCTTCTCGTGCGCATAGAGGCCGGGCGCGACGAAGGCCCAGACCTGGTAGAGCACCCACGGCAGCGCGATGATGAAGGCCACCAGCATGGTCACCTTGACCGGGATCAGGAACGGCGTGATGACGCCGGTGGCGATCATCTTGCTGCCCTGCGGCAGCGCCTGCATCATCGGCCATGCCAACCAGTCGTAGATGGCGCCGGCCCACGGCATCAGGCAGGCGAACACGATCAGCACCGCCAGCGCCGCCTTCATGAGCCGGCTGCGCAGTTCGACCAGATGGGAGATGAACGATTCTTCGTTGCCAGTCATGTCAATTCTTCATGCACGCAACGGTGCGGAACGTGCGCTCATTGGAAAAAGGAACGCGGCGTGCGCGCCTTGCCGTCCGGGCTGTATTTCGCGACCCGCGCCGCGCCCGAGATCACGCGCGAGCGCTGGCCGGTGCGGCGCTTGTACCAAGTCGGCACCGCCGAGGTATGCGCGAGCTTCTTGCGGCGAAAGTTCTTCGACTTGTCCGATACCTGGTCCAGCGTCGGCGGCTCGCGCAGCGGATTGTCGTCGATCCCTGTAGCCGCCTCGTTCCAGACCGAATGCACCTCTTCCTCGACCTGCGAGAAATTGCGCTTGATCGTGCTTTCGACATCGCTGGCGGCCGACTGCACGTCGCGGTGCATCTTGCGCAGTTCGTCCAGCTCCATCTCGCGGCTCACCTCCGACTTGACGTCGTTGATGTAGCGCTGTGCGCGGCCCAGCAGCGTGCCGGCCATGCGCGCGACCTTGGGCAGCTTTTCCGGTCCGATGAAGACCAGCGCGGCCACCCCGATGATCGCGAGTTTGGAGAAGGCGATGTCGATCATGATTTCATGAGGAATGAACCGATGTCCGCGCCCGGCCGCGACCGCGCGCAGTCACGACTCAGTTCTTGGATTTTTCCCGTGCCTCGACATCGACGGTGGTCTTGTCGGCCACCTGCGACGGCGTTTGCTGCTTGGCATCGGCTTCTTCTTCCGCGCCCTTCACGCCATCCTTGAAGCCCTTGACCGCCTTGCCGACGTCGGAACCGATGTTGCCCAGTTTCTTGGTGCCGAAGATCAGGACGATCACCAGCAACACGATCAGCCAGTGCCAGATACTCAACGAACCCATTGCTTTCTCCTAGAAGGGCACAGCCCTGAATATAGATGCGAAAAACCTGATGAGATCAAACCAGCGAGCGTGCCCACGGACGCGGTCCGCCGAGCACATGCATGTGCAGATGGTACACCTCCTGCCCGCCGTCGGGACCGACGTTATAGACGGTCTTGAAGCCGCCCTTGCCATCGGCATAGCCGACGCCAAGTTCGCTCGCCAGCCTGGGCGCCAGCAGCGCCATCTTGCCGAGCAGGGCCTGGTCTTCTGGGCCGCATTCGGCCAGCGTCGGCAGGTGCTTCTTCGGCACGATCAGGATATGTACGGGTGCGGCGGGGTTGATGTCGTGGAAGGCGATGACGTCGTCATCTTCATAGACCGTCTTCGACGGAATCTGCTTGGCGGCAATCTTGCAGAAAATACAGTTATCCAAATTCTCGCTCCTCTTTTTTGCCCGCTATGTTCCGGCGCGATGATGCCGGTGCGTCAATCGCTCTTGCGTGCCGCTTTTTCGACGATACCCGAAATTCCCTCGCGCCGCGCCAGTTCGTCGAGCACGTCCTGCGGCGACAGATTGAACTGCACCAGCAGCACCATCGAATGGAACCAGAGATCGGCGCACTCGTACAGCACCTTGGCGCCATCGCCACTGACGCGCGCATCCTTGGCCGCCATCACGGTCTCGGTCGCTTCCTCGCCGATCTTCTTCAGGATCGCATCGTCGCCCTTTGCGAACAGGCGTGCCACGTAGGAAGTATCGGCGTCGCCACCGTTGCCGGGCTTGCGCGATTCGATCACTTCCGCCACGCGGTTCAGAATATCACTCATGGTCGTCCTTCAGCGTCGATTCACGACTTGTAGATCGAATCGGGTTCCTTCAGCACCGGCTCCACGGTCTGCCAGTCGCCGCTGGTGGCGTCACCCTCGAACTTCTGGAAGAAGCAGGCGTGGCGTCCGGTGTGGCAGGCAATGTTGCCGACCTGCTCGACCTTCAGCAGCACCACGTCCTCGTCACAGTCGAGACGGATCTCGTGCACCTTCTGCGTGTGGCCGGATTCCTCGCCCTTGTGCCACAGCTTGCGGCGCGAACGGCTCCAATAGACGGCCTCGCCGGTTTCGACGGTCTTTGCCAGCGCCTCGCGATTCATCCACGCGAACATCAGCACGTCGTTGCTGCCGACTTCCTGCGTAATGACGGGGACCAGACCCTGCTCGTCCCAGCGCACCTTGTTCAACCACTTTGCATTGCTGCTCATGCCAACCTCATCGGTATGCCCTGCTCCGCCATGAAGCGCTTGGCTTCCTGGACCGTATGCTGTCCGTAATGGAAAATGCTGGCGGCCAGCACCGCGTCGGCGCGGCCGAGTTTAACGCCGTCCGACAGATCCTGCAGACCGCCGACGCCGCCCGAAGCGATCACCGGCACCTGCACGGAGTCCGACACCGCGCGCGTCAGTTCCAGATCGAAACCGGAGCGCGTGCCGTCGCGATCCATGCTGGTCAGCAGGATTTCGCCGGCGCCCAGACCTTCCATTTTCTTTGCCCACTCGACCGCATCGAGGCCGGTCGCCTTGCGGCCGCCGTGCGTGAAGACTTCCCAGCGGCCGTCGCTCGCCTTCTTGGCGTCGATCGCGACCACGATGCACTGCGAACCATATTTCCGTGCCGCATCTGCCACCAGTTGCGGATTGCTGATCGCCGAACTGTTGATGCCGACCTTGTCGGCGCCCGCGTTGAGCAGGCGGCGCACGTCGTCAACCGCGCGCACGCCGCCGCCGACCGTCAGCGGAATGAAGACCTGCGAGGCGACCGACTCGATGATGTCGAGAATCAGGTCGCGTCCGTCGGAGGTCGCCGTGATGTCGAGAAAGGTGATCTCGTCGGCGCCCTGCTCGTCGTAGCGGCGCGCGATCTCGACCGGATCGCCGGCGTCGCGCAGTTCGAGAAAATTCACGCCCTTGACAACGCGACCGGCGGTCACGTCGAGGCAGGGAATGATGCGTTTTGCCAGGGTCATGCGTCGGCTTCCGGTTCTTCGCCGCTGAGTTCTTCGCCGCTGAGTTCGTCGGCGCGGTCCTGCGCCGAGCGCAGGTCCAGCGTGCCTTCGTAGATCGAGCGGCCGCAGATCACGCCTTCGATGCCCTCGTCCTGCACCGCGCACAGCGCTTCGACATCCTTGATGGTGTGCACGCCGCCCGAGGCGATGACCGGAATCGTCATGCTCTGCGCCAGCTTGACGGTAGCGTCGATGTTGACGCCGGCCATCATGCCGTCGCGACCGATGTCGGTATAGACGATGGCCTCGCAGCCGTAGTCCTCGAATTTCTTCGCAAGATCGATCACCTCGTGGCCCGACAGCTTGCTCCAGCCGTCGGTCGCGACCTTGCCGTCCTTGGCGTCGAGGCCAACGATGATCTGCCCCGGGAACGCGCTGCACGCGTCGTGCAGGAAGCCCGGGTTCTTGACCGCGGCGGTGCCGATGATGATGTAGGACAAGCCGTCATCCAGGTAGCGCTCGATGGTATCGAGGTCGCGGATGCCGCCGCCGAGCTGCACCGGGATTTCCTCGATGCCGTTCTCCTCGGCGAACTCGCGCACCGCCTGCAGGATGGATTTGACCGCCGTCTCGTTCTTCGGCTTGCCAGCAAAGGCGCCGTTCAGATCGACCAGATGCAGGCGCCGTGCGCCCTGCGCCAGCCAGTGGCGCGCCATGTCGGCGGGGTCTTCGGAGAAAACGGTCGCCTGTTCCATATCGCCCTGTTTGAGGCGAACGCAATGACCGTCCTTGAGATCGATGGCAGGTATGAGCAGCATGGGATCGATTTGTTGAAAGTGGTGAGTGAAGGCGGAAAAGGGACGTAAAAAGCAGCGAAAATGGCGACTACGGTTTCCAGTGAACGAAATTCCTGTAAAGCTGCAGCCCGGTCGCGGCACTCTTCTCCGGATGGAACTGCGTCGCGAAGATATTATCGCGTGCGATCGCGCTGCAGAAGGACGCGCCGTACAGCGTCTCGCCCGCAACGTGCGCGCGCTCGGCCGGCTGCGCGTAATAACTGTGCACGAAATAGAAGTAGCTGTCGTCGGCGATGCCTTCCCACAGCGGATGGGCCATGGTCTGGCGCACGCGGTTCCAGCCCATCTGCGGCACCTTGAAGCGCGAACCGTCTTCCTGCACCTGATCGTCGAGACGGAAACGCACCACCTTGCCCGGGAACAGGCCGAGGCCCGGCGTATCGCCTTCCTCGCTCCAGTCGAACATCATCTGCTCGCCGACGCACACGCCGAACAGCGGCCTGCTCTGCGACGCCTTCAGCACTTCTTCCTTGACCCCCGATTCCTGCAGCGAACGCATGCAGTCGGGAATCGCGCCCTGGCCCGGCAATACCAGGCGGTCGGCGCTGCGGATGTCGGCTACCTCGCCGGAGATGCGCACGTCGGCCTCGGGTGCGACCTTGCGCAGCGCCTGCGCCACCGAGCGCAGGTTGCCCATGCCGTAATCGACTACCACGATCTTGTTCATACCGGTGCTTCAGACTTCCATGTTTGAAACGGAACGCGCCATCGAATTACAGGCTGCCCTTGGTCGAAGGAATGGTGCCGGCGGCACGCGGATCGAGTTCGATCGCCATGCGCAGCGCGCGGCCGAATGCCTTGAACACGGTTTCGCACTGATGGTGCGCATTGACGCCGCGCAGATTATCCACGTGCAATGTGACGAGCGCATGATTGACGAAGCCGTGAAAAAACTCGCTGGTCAGATCGACGTCGAAGGCGCCGATCATGGAGCGCGTGAACGGCACATGGAATTCCAAGCCCGGACGACCCGAGAAATCGATGACCACGCGCGACAGCGCCTCGTCCAGCGGCACGTAGGCATGGCCGTAGCGGCGGATGCCCTTCTTGTCGCCGATCGCCTTGGCAAATGCCTGGCCGAGCGTGATGCCGACGTCTTCCACCGTGTGGTGGGCGTCGATATGCAGGTCGCCCTTGGCGTGGATTTCGAGGTCGATCAGGCCGTGACGCGCGATCTGGTCCAGCATGTGGTCGAGGAAGGGCACGCCGGTATCCAGGATCTGGCGGCCGGTGCCGTCGAGATTGATGGCAACGCTGATCTGCGTTTCGTTGGTGTTGCGCGTGACTTCGGCGGTGCGTGGCGTGGACATGAGAGGTGAAAAACTATGGAAACGATGATCGATGAATCAGAACAAAAGAACGCGTGTCCTGTTGCAATGCACTAATTTACCTGCACTCTTCGCATTCTACCCAAAATTTGAGCAAGCACTTTGCGTTCCAGCGTCCGAAACGGTAGTTCATTGCAAATTTGCATCGGATTGCGCACACCGGGAGTACGCACGCACCGAAAGAGAAGGGACTACGGGCAATCAGCCATCCTGCAGCACCGCTTCTCCGGCAGCGGATTGCAACGCCTGCAGGCGGCTGGCGATCAATGCGCAGTAATCGGGATTCAGTTCGAACCCGGTGTATTGCCGGCCGCAACGCACCGCTGCCACCGCCGTCGTGCCGCTGCCCATGAACGGGTCGAGCACCACGCCGCCCGGCGGACACGAAGCCTTGATCATGCGTTCGACGATTTCCAGCGGCTTCTGGGTCGGATGATCGGCGCGCTCGCGGTGTTCGCGGTGCAGGCGCGACACGCTCCAGACATCCTTCGGGTTGTATCCCATCTCCAGCCACTTGGCGCCGACGAAGATCGAGCGCGAGCGTGCCTTCTTGGTTTCGGCGTCGTAGGGCACGCGCACGGCGTCGAGGTCGAAGTAGTAATCCCTGGCCTTCACGAACAGGCCGATGGTGTCGTGCACCGAAGAAAAGCGCCGCACGCTGCCGCCCATGGACGGCACGCGGCGATCCCAGACGATCTCGTTGATCATGGTCATGCGCTTCTTCAGCATGACGAAGATCTCGGGCGAGTAGCGCCAGGTCAGGAAGATGTAGAGGCTGCCGCTGGGCTTGAGCGTGGGCAGCGCGAGGTCGATCCACTGCTCCATCCACTGCAGATAGGCATCGGCCGCGAGCTTGTCGGAATCGTTGCCGTAATCCTTGCCGAGGCCGTAGGGCGGATCGGCAATGATCAGATCGACCGAGGCGGCGGGAATCCGCGCGAGGCCGTCCAGCGCATCCTCGCAGAAGATGCGGTTGCGCCACTCGTCCATCGCGGCTCCCGCGCGCGGCATTACTGGAGACCGGGTTTCAGTCGATACTCGGCCGAGCGCGCGTGCGCCTGCAGGCCTTCGCCGTAGGCGAGCTCGGCGGCGACCTTGCCCAGCGTCTGCGCGCCGCCTTCGCTGACCATCAGGATGCTCGAGCGCTTCTGGAAGTCATAGACGCCCAGCGGTGACGAGAAGCGCGCGGTGCGCGAGGTCGGCAGCACGTGGTTGGGGCCGGCACAGTAGTCGCCCAGCGATTCGGACGAGAAGCGACCGAGGAACATGGCGCCGGCGTGGCGGATCTTGTCGGCCCACTGCTGCGGATTCTCGGCCGAGATTTCCAGGTGTTCGGCCGCGATCAGATTGGCGATCTCGCACGCCTCGTCCATGTCGCGCACCTTGACCAGCGCGCCGCGATTGGTCAGCGAGGTGGTGATGGTGTCCTTGCGCGGCATGCTCTCAAGCTGGCGGTTGACGCTTTCCGCGACCTTGTCGAGGTAGGCGGCATCCGGGCACACCAGGATCGACTGCGCGAGTTCGTCGTGCTCTGCCTGCGAGAACAGGTCCATCGCGATCCAGTCGGGATCGGTGGTGCCGTCGCAGACGACGAGGATTTCCGACGGGCCGGCAATCATGTCGATGCCGACCGTGCCGAACACGCGGCGCTTGGCGGCGGCCACGTAGGCGTTGCCGGGACCGACGATCTTGTCGACCTGCGGGATCGTCGCCGTGCCGTAGGCCAGCGCGCCGACCGCCTGCGCGCCGCCGATGGTGAACACGCGATCGACGCCGGACATGGCGGCAGCGGCCAGCACCAGTTCGTTCTTCACGCCGCCGGGCGTCGGCACCACCATGATGACTTCGGGCACGCCGGCGACCTTGGCGGGAATCGCATTCATCAGCACCGACGACGGATAGGCGGCCTTGCCGCCCGGCACGTAAAGGCCGACGCGATCCAGCGGCGTGACCTTCTGGCCCAGCACGGTGCCGTCGGCCTCGGTGTAGGTGAAGCCGCTGGAGCCGATCTCGTTCTTCTGGCGCTCGTGGTAGTCGCGCACGCGGTCGGCGGCGGTCTGCAGGGCCGCGCGGCGTGCCGGCGACAGGCTGTCGAGCGCCGCCTGCAGGTCGGCACGGCCGATCTCGAGCGCTGCCATGCTGCCCGCTTCCACCTGGTCGAACTGCTTCGTGTAGTCGAGCACGGCGGCATCGCCGCGCTTCTTTACGTCGTCCAGGATGCGCAGCGCGGCGCGGTCGATCGCCTCGTCCTCGCTCGCCTCGAACGCCAGCACGGCCGCCAGCTGCGCCTTGAAGTCCGGATCGGTGGAATCGAATCTTCTGATGTTGATGGTCATGATGTTCTCGCTCGGATAGTGGAATGAGGTTACGCGCGCAGCGCCGAGGCGCGCTCGAAGGCTTCGAGGATGGGCTGCAGCCGCTCGCGCTTGAGCTTGAGCGCGGCGCGGTTGACGACCAGGCGCGACGAGATGTCCATGATCTGCTCGACCTCGACCAGATCGTTGGCGCGCAGCGTGCTGCCGGTGCTGACCAGATCGACGATGGCATCGGCCAGGCCGACCAGCGGACCCAGCTCCATCGAGCCGTAGAGCTTGATCAGATCGACGTGCACGCCCTTGGCGGCGAAATGCTCGCGCGCGGTCTGCACATACTTGGTCACCACGCGCAGCCGCGCGCCCTGCTTGACCGCGCTCGCGTAGTCGAAGCCGTTGCGCACCGCGACAGACATGCGGCACTTGGCGATGTTCAGGTCGATCGGCTGGTAGAGTCCCTCGCCGCCGTGCTCGAGCAGCACGTCCTTGCCGGCCACCCCGAAGTCGGCCGCGCCGTACTGCACGTAGGTCGGCACGTCGGAGGCGCGCACGATGATGACGCGCACGTTGGCGTCGTTGGTCGGCAGGATCAGCTTGCGCGAGCTTTCCGGATCTTCGGTGACCTGGATGCCGGCGGCTTCGAGCAGCGGCAGCGTCTCTTCGAAAATGCGGCCCTTCGACAGCGCCAGCGTCAGTTGTTGCGGGTTGTGCGTCATGATTTGGCTCGTTGGATGTGGGCGCCGACGGCGGACAGTTTGACTTCCATGCGATCGTAACCGCGATCGAGGTGATAGATGCGGTCGATGCAGGTCTCGCCTTCGGCCGCCAGCGCGGCGATCACCAGCGAGGCCGAGGCGCGCAGATCGGTCGCCATCACCGGCGCGCCGACCAGCTTGTCGACGCCGTTGATGATGGCGGTGTGGCCCTCGATCGTGATGGACGCGCCGAGGCGGTTCATTTCCTGCACGTGCATGAAACGGTTCTCGAAGATGGTCTCGACCACGCGGCTGCTGCCTTCGGCAATGCAGTTCATCGCCATGAACTGCGCCTGCATGTCGGTCGGGAAGCCCGGATACTCGGTGGTGCGGAAGCTGACCGCCTTGGGCCGCGAGGCCATCTGGATGCGGATCCAGTCGTCGCCACTGGTGATCACGGCGCCCGCCTCGCGCAGCTTGTCGAGCGCAACGTCGAGCGTGTCGGTGCGCGCGCGGCGCAATGTGACGTCGCCGCCGACGGTCGCCACCGCGCACAGGAAGGTCGCGGTTTCGATGCGGTCGGGGATCACCGAATGCGTGGCGCCATGCAATTTTTCCACGCCCTGGATCACCAGGCGGTCGGTGCCTATGCCTTCGATCTTCGCGCCCATCGCCACCAGCAGGTTGGCGAGGTCGGTCACCTCGGGTTCGCGCGCAGCGTTCTCAAGGATGGTTTCGCCTTCGGCCAGCGTGGCGGCCATCAGCAGGTTCTCGGTACCGGTCACGGTGATCATGTCGGTCACGATGCGCGTGCCCTTGAGCTTCTTGGCGCGCGCGTGGATGTAGCCGGCCTCGATCGTGATCTCGGCCCCCATCGCCTGCAGGCCCTTGATGTGCTGGTCAACCGGGCGCGAACCGATCGCGCAGCCGCCGGGCAGCGATACGCGCGCTTCGCCGAAGCGTGCCAGCAGCGGCCCCAGCACCAGGATGGAAGCGCGCATGGTCTTGACGAGCTGGTATGGCGCTTCGAGCTTGTCGATGGCGTCGCCGTTGAGCACCACGCGTTCGCCGTCCTGGCGAATCTTGAGGCCCATCTGCTCGAGCAGGCGCAGCATGGTCGCCACGTCCTGCAGGCGCGGCACGTTGTGCAACTCGACCGCGTCGTCGGTCAGCAGGCCGGCGCACAGAATCGGCAGCGCCGCATTCTTCGCGCCGGCGATCTCGATCTCACCCGAAAGGCGATGACCGCCCTGTATCAAAAGCTTATCCATGATGACCTTGGTCCATGCAGGAGTGGTTGGCGGCGAAATCTCGCCGCCGTTGCAAAATTATTTCTGGAACTCTTCCGGCGTCAGCGTCTTCATCGACAGCGCGTGGATTTCCGCCTTCATGCGGTCGCCGAGCGCCGCATAGACCAGTTGATGGCGCTGGATCAGGCGCTTGCCGGAAAACGTGTCGGACACGATCACGGCCTCGAAGTGCGAGCCGTCGCCGACGACTTCGAGATGCGTGCAGTTCAGGCCGGCGGCGATATAGCTTTTGACTAGTTCTGGTGTGGGCAGCATGGCTATGCCTTTTCTAAAAACATGCGTGAATGATAAAGCGACGACTTCATAAGCGGCGACTCAATGCCGGAGCTTGTAGCCGCTGCGCAGCAGCGAAACGGCGATCCCCGCCAGCAACAGCAGGAAGAACGTCACCGCCGCACAGCTCGCGAGCGGATCGACGTCGGACTGGCCGAAGAAACCGTAACGAAAACCGTCGATCATGTAAAAGAACGGATTCAGGTGCGACACGCTCTGCCAGAACGGCGGCAGCGAATGCACCGAATAGAATACGCCGGACAGGAAGGTCGCCGGCATGATCAGGAAGTTCTGGAAGGCGGCGAGCTGGTCGAACTTCTCGGCCCAGATGCCGGCGATCAGGCCCATGGTACCGAGCAGCGCGGCGCCCAGCGCAGCAAAGATCACGATCCACCACGGCGCGACAAAGGACATGTCGGCAAACCAGGCGGTGACGAGGAATACGCCAGCGCCGACCACCAGCCCGCGCACCGCGGCCGCCAGCACGTAGGCGCCGAACATTTCCCAATGCGACAGCGGCGTCAGCAGCACGAACACGAGATTGCCCGTGATCTTGGACTGGATCAGCGACGACGAGGAATTGGCGAAGGCGTTCTGCAGCACGCTCATCATCACCAGGCCCGGCACCAGGAAGGCCGTATATTTCACGCCCGGATAGACCTGCACGTGGTCTTCCAGCACGTGGCCGAAGATCAGCAGGTAGAGCACCGCCGTCAGCACCGGTGCCGCCACGGTCTGCGTTGCCACCTTCCAGAAGCGCAGCAATTCCTTGTAGAACAGGGTGCCGAAACCGGTCATTTGCCCTCTCCCATGATCTGGATGAACACGTCCTCGAGGTCGGCCTGCTGCAACTGCATGTCTTCCACCACCGCGCCCGACTGGCGCAGCGTCGCCAGTACCGGTTCGACTTCGGCATGGTGGTTGATGCGCAGGGTATAGGTGCGGCCCGCCAGCAATTCATCGGGATGCGAGACCAGCGAACGCAGCGATTCGGGCAGCGTGCTGCCAGCCGCCAGCTGTACCACCAGTTGCGAACCCGAGATGCGGCGGATCAGCGCCGCGGTCGAATCGAGCGCGACGATCTCGCCCGCCTTCAGCATGGCGACGCGATTGCACAGCGCCTGCGCCTCTTCGAGGTAGTGCGTGGTCAGCACCACCGTATGGCCGTCGCGATTGAGTTGGGCGATGAATTTCCACAGCGTCTGGCGCAGTTCGACATCGACGCCTGCGGTCGGCTCGTCGAGCACGATGACCGGCGGCTTGTGCACCAGCGCCTGCGCAGCAAGCACGCGGCGCTTCATGCCGCCGGACAGCGCGCGCATGTTGGCATCGGCCTTGTCGGACAGTCCCAGATGATGCATGACCTCGTCGATCCAGGCATCGTTGTTCTTCAGGCCGTAGTAACCCGACTGCATGCGCAACGTTTCGCGCACGGTGAAGAAGGGATCGAACACCAGCTCCTGCGGCACCACACCGAGCAGGCGACGCGCCTGCCGGTAGTCGGACACGGTGTCGTGGCCGTGCACGCTGACGCTGCCCGCATCGGCGCAATTGAGGCCGGCCATGATCGAAATCAGCGTGGTCTTGCCGGCGCCGTTGGGACCGAGCAGGCCGAAGAATTCGCCTTTTTCGATCGTCAGCGAGACGCCCTTGAGCGCCTGCAGCGCGCGGTAGCGCTTTTGGACATTGGTGACTTGTATTGCAGCCATGTTGGCCAGGGGATCTCTATGCGGGATAAGCTAAGCGGAAAACGCCAACGGCGCCGATGGCGCGAACTGTATGACGAAAACCCTTGATTATATTAGATTCCGGCAATTCGGCCCGGATCGGATAACGCGGCAATGCGCGTCGGGAATGCTTCAGGCGGGATCAATGATGGGGTAGATCGGCACGCGCAGGCGCGGTCTCGAGCAGCGGCGCAACATCATAGAGCGACAGCAGGCTGGCCAGGTTGGCCGGCAGGTTGTGCAGCACCAGCGAACCGCCGCGCTCTTTCGCGGCACGCTGCCAGGCCAGGAGCACTGCCACGGCGGACGAATCCACCGTGGTGGTGGCACCAAAGTCGAACGCCCGCTCGCCCTGCGCAATGGCACGCAGGCCGGCTTCAAGCGCCGGGCGCGCGTTCGCGAAAGTCAGCGAGGTCGATGGCTGGTACATGATTACTTGGCAACCTCGTTGGCCTTGGCCGGCGATTCCACTGCCTTGCCGGTGCGGGCGACGGTGCTTGCCAGCTTCTGGTTGCGATCCTTGAGCGAGGCGATCAGGCCGTCGATGCCGGATTTGTTGATCTCGGTGGCGAAGCTGCCCTTGTAGGTTTCGATCAGCCACGCGCCGAGCACGTTGACGTCATAGATCTTCCAGCCGCTGTCCGACTTGATCAGCCGATAACCGAGCTGCACCGGCTCACCGCGCGGTTGCACCACGCGCGTGTTGACGACCACATCCTTGTCGTCAGGCGCGGCGCGGAACGGCAGGTATTCGAATTTCTGGTCGGTCACCTGCGAGATGGCACCGGTATAGGTATAGGTCAGCAGCTTCTTGAACTCTTCCGTCAACTGGCTTTTCTGCTCAGGCGTGGCCTGGCGCCAGGCACGGCCGACTGCGAGCGCCGTGGTGCGCTGGAAATCGACATGCGGCAGGATCTTCTGGTCCACCACCTGCTGGATACGGCTCTGGTTGCCCGACTGGATCTGCTTGTCGGTCTTGGCGGTTGCCAGGATTTCCTCGCTCAAACGCTTGATCAGCGCATCCGGCGCTTCCTGCGCGGCGGCCGCGCCCATGAACGAAAAAGCGACCAGCGAAAAGGCGAGTTTCTTGAGGAATTGATTCATTGATTCTCCAATCTGTCTGTGTGGCGGTCGGCAGCCGCGGGCGAACCGCCTGGAACGCCATCGAACGCCGCCGGCATGTTGCCTGCAAGCGATTCGACTGCCGCGTCCCGCCGAGGTTCAGGCCGGAACTGTAACCAGATGTTCCGGCCGCGCAGGCATCAGGGCTGGTCGTCGTCGTCGAGATCGTAGTCAGGCAGCGGCGCCGGCGGCGGATTGCCGTCATACACCAGGCTCTGGCGGCGCTGCAGATAGGCGTCACGCAGGAAGGAATAGCGGTCCAGCGCGGCTTCTTCCATCAGGTTGGTCGCACCCAGCAGGGTTGCGCGCTGATCGACCACACGGATCACCGCACCCGTGTTGCGCACATCGACCGGCGTCACGTAGGTCCACGGATTGCCGTAGATGTCTGCCGGCAGGCCGGCCGTGTCGCGCACGGTGGACGGACCGAAGAACGGCAGCACCACGTACGGGCCCGAGGCCACGCCCCACTTGCCCAGCGTCTGGCCGAAATCTTCGTTGTGCTTCTGCAGACCGGCTTCCGAGGCGATGTCGAGAATGCCGCCGAAGCCCATGGTGGTGTTGACCGCCACACGCATCAGGTCGCTCATGCCGTTCTCGGCCTTGCCCTGCAGGAAGTTGTTGACCATGATCCAGACATCGCCGATGTTGCCGAAGAAATTGCTGACGGCAGTCTGCACGAAGGACGGCAGGTGATCGCGATAGGCGGTCGCCACCGGCTTCAGGGCCACGCGGTCGACGGTGTCGTTGAACTCGAACATCGAGCGGTTGAAGCCTTCGAGCGGATCGCCCGGCGTCTGGTTGCCGCCGGTGCTGGCGCAGCCGCCAAGGAGAAGTGCGCCGGTCAACAGGAGTGCTTTGCTGGTATTTTTCATTTATCGTCTTCTTTCCCTTCGGCTGCCTTGCTGAAGAGGAACTGACTGATCAGGTTCTCCAGCACCATCGCCGATTGTGTCATGGTGATTCTGTCGCCCGAAGCAAGATTGTCCGGGTCGCCGCCGGCCTCGAGGCCGATGTACTGCTCACCCAGCAGACCCGAGGTCAGGATCTTGGCCGAGGTGTCCTTCGGAAACTGGTAGCGCGTTTCGAGATTCAGTGTGACCGTGGCCTGGAAGGTCTGGTCGTCGAAACTGATGTCGGCCACGCGTCCCACCACCACGCCCGCACTCTTGACGGGCGCACGCGGCTTGAGGCCGCCGATGTTGTCGAAACGCGTGACCACCGAATAGGTCGGCTGGAACGACAGCGAGCTCGTATTGCCCGCCTTCATCGCCAGGAACAGCAGCGCGGCCGCGCCCAGCAGCACGAACAGGCCGACCCACAAGTCTAATGATTTTCGTTGCATAAGCTCATACCTCAAATTGGGGAAATTGCATCCCGGCCCGTCATTTCGTTGCACCTGAACAACAGGAGTCCGGCCACCCTCTCCGACTTTCTTTTAGCTGAACATCAATGCCGTCAACAGGAAATCCAGTCCCAGCACCGCCAGCGATGCCATCACCACCGTGCGCGTGGTGGCGCGCGCCACGCCTTCCGGCGTCGGCTGCGCCTGATAACCCTGGTACAGCGCCACGAACGTCACCGCGAAACCGAACACCACGCTCTTGATGACGCCGTTGAAAATATCGTTCCACAGATCGACGCCGCCCTGCATCTGCGACCAGAACGCGCCCTCATCGACACCGATCATCTGCACGCCGACCAAGTAACCGCCGATGATGCCGACCGCACTGAAGATCGCAGCCAGGATCGGCATCGCAATCACGCCGGCCCAGAAGCGCGGCGCCAGCACGCGACGCAGCGGATCGACCGCCATCATCTCCATCGCCGACAATTGCTCGCCAGCCTTCATCAGACCGATCTCGGCCGTCAGCGAGGTGCCGGCGCGACCGGCGAACAGCAGCGCCGTCACCACCGGCCCCAGCTCGCGCGTCAGCGACAGCGCCACCAGCAGACCCAGCGCCTGTTCCGAACCGTACTTGTTCAGCGTGTAATAGCCCTGCAGGCCGAGCACGAAACCGACGAACAGGCCCGACACGCCGATCAGCACCAGTGAATAGTTGCCGATGAAATGCACCTGACTCGTGACCAGGCGCGGACGGCGGAAGGCGCTGCCGAATGCCAGAACCAACGCAAAAAACGTGCGCGTGGCGAAGCCGACGTCGGCCACCGTCTCGCGCACGCTGCGCCCCAGCCACGTCAAGGCGCGCACGATCATGGGCGCCCTCCGAGGCCAAGGTCGTCCGCCAGATCGCGGCCCGGGTAATGGAAAGGCACCGGGCCGTCGGGTTCGGCGTGGACGAACTGCTTCACATAGGGATCGTCCGAAGTGCGCATCTCGGCCGGCGTGCCCTGCGCGACGATGGTGCCCTTGGACAGGAAATAGACGTAGTCGGCGATCGCGAACGATTCGTGCACGTCGTGCGAGACCAGGATCGAGGTGGAACCCAGCGCGTCGTTGAGCTTGCGGATCAGGTTGGCGGTCATGCCCATCGAGATCGGGTCGAGCCCGGCGAACGGCTCGTCGTACATGATCAGTTCCGGATCGAGCGCGATCGCGCGCGCCAGTGCGACGCGACGCGCCATGCCACCGGAAATCTCGGACGGCCGCAGCTGTGCGGCATTGCGCAGGCCGACCGCATGCAGCTTCATCAGCACCAGGTCGCGGATCAGCTCTTCCGGCAGGTCGGTGTGTTCGCGCAGTGGAAAGGCGACGTTCTCGAACACCGACATGTCGGTAAACAGCGCGCCATGCTGGAACAGCATGCCCATTCGGCGGCGCAGCGCATACAGCGCGCGCGTATCGCGCGTATCCACCGGCTGCCCGGCGACCGTGACGGAACCCGACTGCGGCACCAGTTGCCCGCCGATCAGACGCAGGATGGTGGTCTTGCCGGACCCGGAGCCGCCCATGACGGCGATCACCTTCCCGCGCGGGAAAGCCATGTCGAGCGCCGACAGAATCTGGCGTTCGCCATAACCGAAGTGCAGATCGCGGATTTCTACGAGGTTGGACACAGGCGTGGGCACGGACGACAAAATGGTCTGGGTGGAATGGGTGAACTCGTTATTGTAGTGCAGATTACAGAATTGCTTCGGGGCGCGCTTGCGAGCCTGTCAAGACGGCTGGCGACGGCAACCCTGTCATGTCGCACACTAGCACGCAGGCATCCGCCTCGATATGGCGATATTTCGCGCTTCGCCATCGAATTTCTGGATATGTCGCGCATTCTCCGCGAAAAGAAAAGCCTCCCAAGGGGAGGCTTCTCGCATTGTCCGGCACTTCCGGCAGCCACCGGAAGCGGCTTTGCCATGCATGCCGCTTTGGCAATGTGCCGTCCTAACGGTTACCGTGGCAGCAGCGACTCACCCATCAGGAAGGCATCGACCTCGCGCGCGCATTGGCGGCCTTCACGAATTGCCCACACGACCAGGGATTGACCGCGACGCATGTCGCCGGCCGCGAACACCTTGTCGACCGAGGTCCGGTAGCAGCCTTCGCCGTCCGTGGTCGCCTTGGCGTTGCCGCGCTGGTCCTTGTCGACGCCGAAGGCATCGAGCACGCTCTGCACAGGCGACACGAAACCCATCGCCAGCAGCACGAGGTCGGCCTTGAGCTCGAATTCGGAATCCGGCACTTCGACCATCTTGCCGTCCTTCCATTCGACGCGCGCGGCGATCAGCTTCTCGACCTTGCCGTTCTTGCCTTCGAGGCGCTTGGTGGCGACCGCCCAGTCGCGCTCGCAACCTTCTTCGTGCGAAGTCGAGGTGCGCAGCTTGGTCGGCCAGTACGGCCAGACCAGCGGCTTGTTCTCTTCTTCCGGCGGCTGCGGCAGCAGTTCGAACTGCGTCACCGACGCGGCGCCGTGGCGGTTCGAGGTTCCGACGCAGTCGGAGCCCGTATCGCCGCCGCCAATCACGATGACGTGCTTGCCGGTCGCCATGATCTGGTCCTTGACCTTGTCGCCGGCGTTGACCTTGTTTTGCGGGCCCAGGAATTCCATCGCGAAATGCACGCCTTTCAGCTCGCGTCCCGGTACCGGCAGGTCGCGCGGCTGTTCAGCACCGCCGGTGATGACGACAGCATCGAAGTCCTTCTTCAACTGGTCCGGCGAAATCGTTTCCTTCGACCAGTTCAGGATGTTGGCCGGGAAGTCCTTGCCGACCAGCACGCCGGTGCGGAAGGTCACGCCTTCGGCTTCCATCTGCTTGACGCGCAGGTCGATATGCGACTTCTCCATCTTGAAGTCGGGGATGCCGTAGCGCAGCAGGCCGCCGATGCGGTCGTTCTTCTCGAACAGCGTCACGTCGTGGCCGACGCGTGCCAGCTGCTGCGCCGCTGCCATGCCGGCAGGACCACCGCCGACCACGGCGATCTTCTTGCCGGTCTTGACGGCCGGCGGCTGCGGCACGACCCAGCCGCTTTCCCAGCCCTTGTCGATGATGAAGTGCTCGATCGACTTGATGCCGACCGGATCTTCATTGATGCCCAGCGTGCAGGCGGCCTCGCATGGCGCCGGGCAGATGCGGCCGGTGAATTCCGGGAAGTTGTTGGTCGAATGCAGGGTATCGAGCGCCTGCTTGTAGTTGCCCGTATAAACCAGGTCGTTCCAGTCCGGAATGATGTTGTTGACCGGGCAGCCGTTGTTGCAGAACGGGATGCCGCAATCCATGCAGCGCGCGCCCTGGATCTTGGCTTCGGCGTCGCTCAGGTGGACGGTGAATTCCTTGTAATGCTTGAGCCGCTTCTGGGGTTCCTCGCTTGCTTCCTTCAAGCGCTGATATTCCATAAAGCCGGTGATCTTTCCCATGTTTCTCTCGCCTTCTAAACCATTTGTTTCACCCGGCCGCATCGGCCAGGTGGTGGACATTTCCCTGTTCTTTCAAGCGTGCGCTTTCAACGCACCTTACGCCTGGATGGCGGCCGCGGTCTCGACCGCCTGCTCGACCAATGCGGCGTGCATCTCGCCCAGCGCGCGCTTGTATTCCGACGGGAACACCTTGACGAACCTGGTGCGTGCATTGGCCCAGTCGTCGAGCAGGACACGGGCACGCGTGCTGCCGGTGTACTTGAAGTGCCGTTCGATCAGGCCCTTCAGGATGGCTTCGTCGGTCTGGCGTTCGCCGCCGCGCACAGCGCTGTGCCACGAGGCGCGATCGCCCTGAGCCTCTTGCTCGGCCGCCGGCAGCACCTTGTCGAGCGCCACCATCGCCATGTTGCACTTGGCCGGGAATTCGCCGTCCGGGTCATAGACGTAGGCGATGCCGCCCGACATGCCGGCTGCGAAGTTGCGGCCGGTTTCGCCGAGCACCACCACGGTGCCGCCCGTCATGTATTCGCAGCCGTGGTCGCCGGTCCCTTCGACGACCGCGATCGCGCCCGAATTGCGCACCGCGAAACGCTCGCCGACCACGCCGCTGAGGAAGGCTTCGCCCGAGATGGCGCCGTACAGCACGGTGTTGCCACTGATGATGTTCTCGACGGCGCGGCCGCGGAACTCGGTGTTCGGGCGCACGATGATGCGCCCGCCCGACAGGCCCTTGCCGACGTAGTCGTTGCCTTCGCCGACCAGGTCCAGCGTGATGCCGTGCGCGAGGAAGGCGCCGGCCGACTGGCCCGCGGTGCCCTGCAACTGAATGTGGATGGTGTCGTCCGGCAGGCCTTCATGGCCGTACTTCTTGGCGACCTCGCCCGACAGCATGGCGCCGACCGTGCGGTTGACGTTCTTGATGGTCGAGATGAAGGACACCTTCTCGCCATGGTCGATGGCTGCCTTGGCCTGCGCGATCAGCTTGTTGTCGAGCGCCTTTTCGAGCGCATGGTCCTGGCCCTCGGTGTGGTAGCGCGCTTCGCCGTTGCGGGTTTCCGGCTGGTAGAAGACACGGCTGAAATCCAGGCCCTTGGCCTTCCAGTGCGAGATCGCCTTCGACTTGTCGAGCAGGTCGGAGCGGCCGATCAGTTCGTCGAAGCTGCGGATGCCCAGCTGCGCCATGATCTGGCGCGCTTCCTCGGCGATGTGGAAGAAGTAGTTGACCACGTGTTCCGGCTTGCCGGCGAACTTGGCGCGCAGAACCGGGTCCTGCGTGGCGACGCCGACCGGGCAGGTGTTCAGGTGGCACTTGCGCATCATGATGCAGCCCTCGACCACCAGCGGCGCGGTCGAGAAGCCCATTTCGTCGGCGCCCAGCAGGCCGGCGATGACGACGTCGCGGCCGGTCTTCATCTGGCCGTCGGCCTGCACGCGGATACGGGTGCGCAGGCCGTTCAGGATCAGCGTCTGCTGCGTTTCGGCCAGGCCCAGTTCCCACGGCGAACCGGCGAACTTGACCGACGACAGCGGCGAGGCGCCGGTGCCGCCGTCATGGCCGGCGATCACGACGTGATCGGCCTTGGCCTTGGCAACGCCGGTGGCAACCGTGCCGACGCCGACTTCCGACACCAGCTTGACCGAGATGTCGGCCTTCGGGTTGACGTTCTTCAGGTCGTGGATCAGTTGCGCCAGATCCTCGATCGAATAAATGTCATGGTGCGGCGGCGGCGAGATCAGGCCCACGCCCGGCACCGAGAAGCGCAGCTTGGCGATGTACTCGGACACCTTGTGGCCCGGCAGCTGACCGCCCTCGCCCGGCTTGGCGCCCTGCGCCATCTTGATCTGGATCTGCTCGGCCGAGGTCAGGTATTCGGCGGTCACGCCGAAACGGCCGGAAGCGACCTGCTTGATCTTGGAGCGCAGCGAATCGCCCGGCAGCAGCGGCGTATCGACCTCGACCACGTCCCTGCCGATGACGGCCGCCAGCGTGGTGGCCTCCTTGATCGGAATGCCGCGCAGTTCGTTGCGGTAGCGGCGCGTATCCTCGCCGCCTTCGCCGGTGTTCGACTTGCCGCCGATGCGGTTCATCGCGATCGCCAGCGTGGCATGCGCCTCGGTCGAGATCGAGCCGAGCGACATGGCGCCGGTGGCGAAGCGCTTGACGATCTCCTTGGCCGGTTCCACTTCGTCGAGCGGAATCGCCTTGCTCGGATCGATCTTGAATTCGAACAGGCCGCGCAGCGTCATGTGGCGCTTGGACTGGTCGTTGATGATCTGCGCGTATTCCTTGTAGGTGCTGAAGTTGTTGGCGCGCGCCGAGTGCTGCAGCTTGGCGATCGCGTCCGGCGTCCACATGTGTTCCTCGCCGCGGATGCGGAAGGCGTACTCGCCGCCGGCGTCGAGCGCATTGGCCAGTACCGGATCGGCACTGAAAGCCAGTTCGTGCAGGCGCAGCGCTTCCTCGGCGACTTCGAACACGCCGATGCCTTCGACGTTGGACGCGGTGCCCTTGAAGTACTTGTCCACCAGCGACTTATTGAGACCGATCGCTTCGAAGATCTGCGCGCCGCAGTAGGACATGTAGGTCGAGATGCCCATCTTGGACATGACCTTCATCAGGCCCTTGCCAACCGCCTTCTGGAAGTTGTAGATCGCCTTCTCCGGCGACAGCTCGCCCGGCAGGTCCTTAGCCATCTCGCTCAGCGTATCCATCGCGAGGTACGGATGGATCGCTTCGGCGCCGTAGCCGGCCAGCAGCGCGAAGTGGTGCGTCTCGCGCGCCGAGCCGGTTTCGACCACCAGACCGGTCGAGGTGCGCAGCCCCTTGCTGACCAGGTGCAGGTGGATCGCCGAGGTCGCCAGCAGCGCCGGGATCGCAACCTGTTCCTCGCCGACCTTGCGGTCGGACACGATCAGGATGTTGTGACCGGAGTTGACCGCATCGACCGCCTGCGCGCACAGCGAGGCCAGGCGCGCCTCGATGCCTTCCTTGCCCCAGGCGACCGGGTAGCAGATGTTCAGTTCATAGGACTTGAACTTGCCGCCGGTATGCGCGCTGATGTTGCGCAGCTTGGCCATGTCGGCGTAGTCGAGCACCGGCTGCGACACTTCGAGGCGCATCGGCGGGTTGATGTTGTTGGTGTCGAGCAGGTTGGGCTTGGGTCCGATGAAAGACACCAGCGACATGACCATCGCCTCGCGGATCGGATCGATCGGCGGGTTGGTCACCTGCGCGAACAACTGGCGGAAGTAGTTGTAGAGCGTCTTGTTCTTGTTGGACATGACCGCCAGCGGCGAGTCGTTGCCCATCGAGCCGGTCGCCTCTTCGGCCGCGATCGCCATCGGCGACATCAGGAATTTCAGGTCTTCCTGCGTATAGCCGAACGCCTGCTGCAGGTCGAGCAGCCTGGTCGGATTCTTCGCTTCGGCCTCTTCCTTCGCCAGTTCGTCGAGCTTGATGCGGACCGATTCGATCCACTGCTTGTACGGCTTGGCGTTGGCGTAGGTGTCCTTCAGTTCCTTGTCGCCGATGATGCGGCCGGCGTCGAGATCGATCAGGAACATCTTGCCCGGCTGCAAGCGCCATTTCTGGATGATCTTGGATTCAGGGATCGGCAGCACGCCCGATTCGGACGCCATCACGACCAGATCGTCGTCGGTCACGATGTAGCGCGCCGGACGCAGGCCATTACGGTCCAGCGTGCCGCCGATGTGACGGCCGTCGGTGAAGGCCATCGCGGCCGGGCCGTCCCACGGCTCCATCATGGCGGCGTGGTATTCATAGAAGGCGCGGCGGTTGTCGTCCATCAGCGTGTGGTTTTCCCATGCCTCGGGCACCATCATCATCATCGCCTGCGGGATCGGGTAACCGGCCATCACCAGCAGTTCGAGCGCGTTGTCGAAGCAGGCGGTATCGGACTGACCTTCATAGATCAGCGGGAACAGCTTTTCGAGGTCGTCCCCGAGCACGGCCGACTTCATCACGCCTTCGCGCGCGCGCATCCAGTTGAAGTTGCCCTTGACGGTGTTGATCTCGCCGTTGTGGGCCAGCATGCGGTACGGGTGGGCCAGCGGCCATTCCGGGAAGGTGTTGGTCGAGAAGCGCTGGTGCACCAGGGCCAATGCCGAGACGCAGCGCGGATCCTGCAGGTCCTTGTAGTATTCGCCGACCTGGTCGGCCAGCAGCAGACCTTTATAGACGACGGTGCGCGCCGACATCGACGGCACGAAGAATTCCTTGCCGTGCAGCAGGTTCAGCGCCTGGATCGCGTGGCCGGATGCCTTGCGGATCACGAACAGCTTGCGTTCCAGCGCATCGGTGACGATCACGTTCTGACCGCGGCCGATGAAGATCTGGCGGATCACCGGCTCCTTTTCGCGCACGGTCGGCGACATCGGCATGTCCTTGTCGACCAGCACGTCGCGCCAGCCGAGCACGACCTGGCCTTCGGCCAGCACCGCGCGCTCGAGCTCCTGTTCACACGCGATGCGCGAAGCGTTTTCCTTGGGCAGGAAGATCATGCCCACACCGTACTCGCCGGCCGGCGGCAGCGTGACGCCCTGCTTGGCCATTTCCTCGCGATAGTACTGGTCCGGGATCTGGATCAGGATGCCCGCGCCGTCGCCCATGAGCTTGTCCGCACCGACCGCGCCGCGGTGGTCGATGTTCTTGAGGATCTGCAGACCCTGCTCGATGATGGAATGGCTTTTCTGCCCCTTGATGTGGGCCACGAAACCGACGCCGCAGGCGTCATGTTCATTGGCCGGATCGTACAAACCTTGCGCGCGCATAACACTTCTCCACTGCTTTCAACGAGCCTGAAGAATAGTGCAGCGCAAGGTCGATTACAACCTGAATAAAAGGGGTCAGAGTCGAATTAAATTCCGACTGTTTTACTAAATCTTTTTAAGGGGACAGAGTAAAACGCACTACGGGCGTGCAAAAATCGTCCATTTGATAACCATTCTTATTAGAGGGATTTCACGAGCGTCTCACGCGCGGGTCGTCCGCGGCGGGATGGCTGAACGCGTCGTTTGACCTGCTTTTGGAGGCCGTCCTTGAACTGATCCGAGCCCAATGCCCATCCTTTCAGCGTGGTTTCGCTGAGCAGGCGGACTTCCTTCTCGTCTAGGCCGTCGTCGATCAGTTTCTTGTAGGCGGCCTCGCGCGCAAACAGCGTGTTGCCGAGCGCCCAGTACATGGTGTGATCGGTGACCAGCGGATCCGGTTTTGCACCAACATGGTGCTGATAACTGGACCACGGATAATCGCCCGCATGGGCCACCAGACCGGCCCGCACCGGGTTCAGATCGATGTACCGGCTGCACAACATCAGGTAACGTTCGGCATCCAGCACCGCTGCCCTGTATCTTCCCTGCCACAAGGTGCCACTGCGATGGTATTTCTGGTTGAAGTACGGCACGTAATGACGTCCGACCCATTGCATCATGCGTGCCAGCCCCTGCTCGTCGCTCGGCGTGACCAGCAGATGCAGATGGTTGGGCATCAGCACGTAGGCGTGGATCGCCACCTTGAACTGGCGCGCACCAACGCGCAGGCAGTCGAGGAAGAACAGGTGATCGGCCGTCTCGTGGAAGATCACCTGCTGGTCGACGCCACGCTGGATCACGTGATGCGGCTGATGCGGAACGACGAGTCGGGGAAGCCGGGCCATGGGAAAGAAAAAGAAAGAAGCCGGAGTCGTCGATGATAACGACTCCGGCTTCCCTTGTGTTGCGTGCCGGCGGGTTGGCGTGCAATGAGGTCACATGCAGCCGGTGCGCCTTGGCGTCACGGCCTGGATGCAACCGGCAATGTCAATGCATGGCGCGCCCCCAGGCCGGGTCCATCTGGCAGCGGTGCTCGATCGCCTTGACCACGATCGCGCGCAGATCGTCGAGCAGCGTCACTTCGCCGGACGCGATGCCGGCCTGGGAAGGCGCAGCCTGCCAGTCGCCATAAATGAAACCGACCGGATGGAAATTCAGCATCAACGGCAGGATCACGAAGCTGCGCGAGGCACCCAGCTCCTCGCGCCACCAACGCGGCAGCTTGCTGGTAAAACCGGCCGCCTGCGCATCTTCGACATAAACCATCTTGTTGTTGGCCAGCGCGGCATGGAACACGTCCGGCTGATAGGCATCGCTGAACGACAGGCGCGGCAGCAGCTCCTCCATGCATTCGCCGAAGCACATCTGCGCCATGTATTTGCCGGCCTCCTGATTGCGCAGGAAGGCGACCGCGCGGCCCAGGCCGAGCCCCTTGTATACGGTTTCCAGCGCCACCGTCATCAACTGGCCGGTGCTCGCGCTGATCAGATCACTGCGCAGATCGCTGACACCGCGCTTGAGGATGTCGATCGAATCCTCGGGCTTGCCCAGGGGCAGCGCCAGTTGCTGATCGGCTTCGCCGTCCGGCTGGCTGCCACGCGCGACCGTTCTTTCTTCCTGCGACAGCTGGTGCGCCGACTCGACCGCCGACAGCAGCACCGCCGCGTCGAGCCCGAGCATGCCGGCATAATTTTCCGCAATGCCCGCCAGATCGGCGACCGAGGCGTTCTTTTCCTCGCACAGCACGGTGGCGCACTGGGTGGCCATGGTGGAAACCGCCGCCAGCCAGTCCGCATGTTCGAGCGGCTCGCTGTCATCCTCCATGGCATGCGGCTGCACTTCCTTGAGACTGGCCACCAGTTCGCCCGGCAAACCCCAGCGCCGCGCCACCAGACGGCCGATCTCGTCGAGCGGCAAGCCCAGCATTTCGGCGGCGGCAGCGTTCTCCGTGACACCGCGCTCGGCGGCAATCAGTTGGATCTGCGACCAGTATTCGGGAAGATAGAACGACACCATCAGGCGTCCCAGCGAATGCAGGATGGAACAGACCACCGCTTCCTCGGTATCGCGGCGCGGCGACGACGACGCCACCTGGCGCGCGATCTGGCCCGCCAGCACCGCCTTTTCCATTTCACTGCGCGTGGTCGCGGTGCCCTGCGAGGCGACCGACAGGCCATCGATCAGCTTGAGGCCGAGCGCGAGGTGGCCGATGGTTTCGGTACCCAGCACGATGACGGCCTTGGACACGGTGTTGATGCTCTGGCCGAATACCGAATACATGGCGCTGTTGGCCAGCCGCAGCACGCGCTGCGTCAAGGTCGGGTCGGACAGCACTGTGCGCGTCATGCTAAATTCGCGATCGTCATCGCCCTGCATGGCGCTGACGATGGCACTGACGACACGGGAAAAACCGGGCAGATCGCCGCGTTGGCGAATGCGGCTCATCAACAAGTCCAGCGTCTTGTCTGGCGTGAGCGGCGGATGGTCTTGCTTCGTCATGAATCTGTGTTGCGGATCAATTGTGTAACGCGGGTGCGTCGGCCTGCAGCACCTCGATGACGGCATTGGGCAGCATCGGACGGCCGGTATGGAACCCCTGGATCAGGGTACAGCCCTGCGCCGCCAGGAACGCCAGCTGGCGCTCGTCCTCCACGCCTTCGGCAACCGTCAGCAGGCTCAGATGGCTGGCCAGGCTCAACACCACATTGCAGATCGCCGCATCCTTGACCGATTCCGGCAGATCCTTGATGAAGGTCCGGTCGATCTTGAGCGCCGCAATCGGAAAACGCTTCAGGTAGACCAGCGACGAATACCCGGTCCCGAAATCGTCGATCGCGATGCGCACGCCGCGGGCGGCAATTTTAGTCAAAATCTGTTCGGCATGCTCGGGGTCGGACATCAGGATGCCTTCGGTGATCTCCAGCATCAACTGGTTGCCGTTTAGCCCGGACAGCTTGAGCGCATCGTCCACCATTTCGATGAACTGGTCGCTGCGGAACTGGCGCGGACTGACGTTGACCGACACATACAGCTGCCGCCCGGCCGCTTCCTGAAAACGCTTGAGCTGGAAGCACGCCACCTTGAGCGCCCAGGCGCCGAGCAGGTTGATCAGGCCGTTGTCCTCGGCCATCGGAATGAACTGGTTCGGCGGCACCAGCCCGATGTCGGGCCGCATCCAGCGCATCAAGGCCTCGAAACCGACGATGCGCCGCGTTCCCGCATCGACGATCGGCTGGTAATGCAGCAGGAAATCGCCATTGCGCACCGCCTCGAACATCGCCGCTTCCATGGAAACGTCGTGCTCGACCTGATTGAAGATGATCTGGTTATAAATGACGCAACGCGCCTTGCCGGTTTCCTTGGCGCGGTGCAGCGCGGTATCGGCATGCGCCAGCAGCTTGACGTCGGTATCGCCATGCTGCGGATAGACGGCAGCGCCGACCGAAGTGCTGACATACAGCGTGTGGCCTTCGATTTCGAAGGGCAGTTGCATGCACGCGATCATGCGGCGCGCGATGGCCTGGATTTCGGATTCTTCGGTCATGCCGGGAAGTACCGCCGCGAATTCGTCGCCACCGACCCGCGCCAGCGTATCGCCGTCGCGCAACAGCACGCGCAACCGTTCGGCGGCAATCCGCAACAGCGCATCGCCGATCGCATGGCCCAGCGCGTCGTTGACTTTCTTGAATCCGTCCAGGTCCAGCTCGACCACGGTAAAACCGAGCTTGTTGCGCCGTGCGTGGGCAATTGCCATGTGCAGACGGTCGGTCAGCAGAGACCGGTTCGGCAGACCGGTCAGCTCGTCATGCACCGCCATGTGGCGCAGACGCTCCTCGGTCTCGTGCCGCAGCGAGATATCCCTGCCGGTCACCAGCACTTCACCATCGGGAGTATCCGCCGCGATCATTTCCAGTTCGAACCAGACCGGACGCGCCACCAGGCGGACGCTGAATTTCGTGATCAGACGCGTCTGCACGGCTTGGCCGAATGCCGCTTCCATCGCATGACGGTCGGAAGCCCGAACCAGCTCGAACAGACTCTGTCCCCGTTCCGGCGCATCGGGACCGAACAGCTCCGTGGCGCGCTTGCTGATCTGGAGAATGATTCCCTGCGGACTGACCTGGAATGCGATCTCTCCCGCCACTTCCATCAGGCTCAGCAGTCGATTGTCGGGAGATTGGTTAGGCTTGGAAAACATGCTTGAATGGTTCAAAAAAGGTGCAAAAATGACTTTCAAGCATTGACAACTACTCATCTACGCTTGCGCAAGACCGTTAACGGCACGCAAAGGGTAAACAGACGATTTCGAAACGTAAAATTTTGAAAACCGCGTCGTGCAAATCTTAATGCACGGCCATCGAAAACGGTAGAAAAGTTTTGTATGAATAAAGAATCCGATGCTTGCCGGTTACATGGGAAATATTGCACATCAACCTCTTGAAACACTTTATATTTCCACCCGGAATCAATAATTGCCAATTTATCTCCCTTCTCGGGATGGAAGAAGTTCAAATCAAAAAAGAGAGGGAGCACGAGATAGGCCTTTCGATTTTGCTCGTCTGAGCTTAAGCAAAAAGTAAAACGCCGCTGAAACAGCGGCGTTTTACATGGCAAGGCAGGAAAAAAGATCAGAATCCGGCGTTCAGGCTCAGCCAGAAACGGCGACCGTCATACACCGATTCGTACGTCAGGTCGTCCACTCTCTTGTCGAACAAGTTATAGATACCGAAGCCCAGCTTGATATCCTTCGACAACGCATAGTTCAATCCCGCGTCCACGAAGGTAAAGGAAGGCGTACCCTCCACCATCGAAGTACGACTCAGGTAATCCGAGGTCTTGCCGCGGAAGTTCATGCGCCCCCATACGCCCAACGCCTGGTTGGCCTGCCAGTCTGCCGTGGCATTGAGCATGTGCTTGGGCATCTTGTTGAGCGGCTGGCCTCTGAACTGCCCGCTCTTCTGTTCGGAACGTGTATAGGTGTAATTGGCTGCCAGGCGCAGATCGTCATTGACCGACCAGGTAATCGTGGTTTCGACGCCACGCATATTGGCTTCGTCCACGTTCACGCGGTCGCTGATGAATTTGTACGCCGTGCCCTGGATGGCGCAGTTGCCATCGACAATACCCGAGCCCGGCGGATTGGCGCCCGTGTCCGAACAACGGCGCAGCTCGGTGATCTTGTCCTTGAAATCGGTGTTGAAGAACGTCAGGCTGGCATTGAGGTTCTGGCGATTGTTCCAGATCAGGCCTATTTCCTGACTGGTGCTCTTCTCCGGCTTGAGAGCGGGATTGCCGACAATGATGGCCGGATCACCGCCACCACCCGTGATCTGCCCCCAGTCGGCCACGGCCGAGCGCAGGGACGGCGCCTTGAAACCGGTGGAAATGCCGCCTTTCACGCTGAGCATGTCGGTAGCCTTCCATACGCCGTACAGACGCGGCGTCCAGTGCGTGCCGTAATTCTCGTCCTCGTTCATGCGCAAGCCGCCCGTCAGGGAAAAGGTATCGGTCACGCTCCATTCATTCTCGGCAAACAGCGCCCACTGATAACGTTCCAACGTATTGACGGGATTGGCCGTTACAAGTTGGTTGCCGCCATCCACCAGTTTTTCATTCTTGTACGACACACCGAGCGTCGTCAGATGCCTGCCGCCCAGCGGCATGGTGATCTGGCTGTTGAATTCGAGATTCTTCAGTTTGATATCCCGGCCCGGATTGTCGATTTCTTCCTGCTGCACATAGGTATTGGACGTGCCGAAACCCCAACGGCCTACATGCGACAGGCTGTACTGATTCTTGTCGTAGCCATTCTCGGAGAGGGTATTGGGCGTGCAGCGGCCATTTCGGCAGCTCTCCAGCGCCATGCTCCTGCCCGGCCTGGAAATGCGATCCTGCATCGTGCGCCCGAGTTCGAGCACCACATCATGATTCTGATTCGGCGTCAGACTCAACTTGACGGTACCGGAGGTAGTGTCCTGCTTGTTGAAGCCGTTGACGAAGCTGTCTTCGTTGCGGCGCGACTTCTGCCCATACAATTGCAGACCCAGCACATCGTTCTGGATCGGCCCGCCCAGGAAGAAATTGGTCTGGTAGATGTCGCCGGAGCGGCTGTCCTCCTGCTGGGTCGTTTCGAGACGCACCGACCCCGTCCATTTCTTGGGCACCTTGCGGGTAATGATGTTGACCACACCGCCCATGGCATCCGACCCGTACAGCGACGACATCGGACCGCGCACCACCTCGATACGCTCGATGGCCTCGAGCGGCGGCAGCCACCCCTGTTCGATACCGGGGCCATCGCTGTTCGGACGCGTTTCGCGCGAGTTCTGGCGCCGGCCGTCGATCAGCAGCATGGTGTAGCTGGCAGCCATGCCGCGAATACTGATGTCGCTGGAGCTGCCGCCACCGGTGACCACCACGCCCGGCACATCGCGCAGGGCATCGGTAACGTCACGGTATGCCTTCTTTTCCAGCTCTTCACGCGGCACCACAGTAATGGATGCCGGCGCATCCTCGACAGCCTGTTCGAAACCGGATGCGGTAACCACGACTTCCGACAATCTGGCTTCCGCCTCCTGCGCCTGCAGCGTCGGCGACAGCAGCAGTGCGCCGCAGGCCGCGGCCGCCATGACGGCCGGTTTGAATGGCAGTGATCCCGTGTGATTCATTTTTTGTTCTCCCATGATGACGATCGATAAAGGTTCTGCTCGACTGTTCAGTCATGCCTGGCGATTGCTGGGGAGTGCTGAGCGAGCGTGTCGGATGGCAGACGCGGCGTGGCCGCTGCGCTGCCGGAATGCGTAACGGATCAGCGTGCGGCAGCTCCGCTGATCCAGTAGGTGCCGTCACGGCTGCGGGCCTTCCACTGCGACAAAGGCGGGAATACGCCAAAGCCGAGCACGATGCGCTCCACCTTGACCGGTACCGCAGCCACGCGACCGGAGACGTCGGTCACCGTGACAGCCGCCGAAGCGTCCGACGGCGAAGCAAGTCCGAGCGACAGCAGCAGGCAAAGGAGAATGGCGGAGCCGTGAAAAACCTTCATGTCAGAACTTAGATGAAAATGTTGTATTTATTTGATAAATAATCACAGATGATTATTTTTATTGACGTTCATCTCTTGCCTGCCGGAAGCCATGAAACGATAATGAGAATTAATTGTATACATTGGCCCGTCGGCAAATTTGTCAGGATTTGTCCGCGCAACAAAATGAAAAAGCGGCGTATCGCTACGCCGCTCCGTTCCGGAAATCACCATGTTCACCAACACCCATCTCCTGGTGGTCGACGACCATCAGGACATCCGCGATCCGCTGGCCGCCTACCTGCGCCGCCATGGCGCGCGGGTCAGCACCGCGGTTGACGCCGACGTCGCGCGCGCCCTGCTGCTGCAGCAGGCGTTCGACCTGATCGTGCTCGACATCATGCTGCCGGGCGAAAGCGGCCTGTCGCTGTGCAAGCACGTCTATGAGGAAATCGGCACGCCGGTGATCCTGCTGACGGCCATGGCCTCGGCCGCCAACCGCGTGGCGGGACTCGAAACCGGCGCCGACGACTACGTGGTCAAGCCTTTCGATCCAAGCGAACTGGTGGCGCGCATCCGCACCGTGCTGCGCCGCCTGCAGCGCGCCGAGGTCGGCATCGCGCGGCCGACGCTGCCGGTCAAGCGCTACGGCTTCGACAACTGGACGCTCGATCTCGAAAAACGCGAGCTGCTGTCGCCCGCCGGCGAATCGATTCCGCTCAAGACCAGCGAATACCGGCTGCTGCGCGTGCTGGTGGAAAATCCGCACACGGTCTTCACGCGCGACCAGCTGCTCGACATGACGACCGAAGGCTTCACCCACTCCTTCGACCGCAGCATCGACACCCAGGTCAGTCGCCTGCGCAAGAAGCTCGAAAGCGACCCGCGCCGCCCGCACCTGCTCAAGACCGCGTGGGGCAACGGCTACTTCTTCACGTCCGACGTCAAGGTGCTGGCTTGAGGCTGTTCCCGCGCAGCATGGCGGGACAGCTGATCTGCCTGCTCCTGCTGGGGCTGCTGCTGGCGCACGCGATCGGCGTCGCCATGCGGCCGGCGGGCGACAACCTGCATCCGCTGGGGCGCCGCTTCATGCTCGACAGTCTGGCCAGCGCCTATCGCATAGCCACCCTCGCGCCAGACGGTTCGGAAGAATCGTTGCTGGCGACACTGCGACGCGACAACTTCGCGCTTGCGCAGGAACCGCAATCGCGCCTGCCCTTGCGCGCCATGAACGAAGAAGAAAGCCGGCTGGTGAAGGATTTGCAGCAACGCATCGGCGCCACGCCAGAAATCCGGGCCCGGATACGCATCAACGAGGCGCAACAGCCGGGCCATCAGGGACGACTGGAACTGCACGTCTCGATGGCCCTGCCAGACGGCAACTGGATCAACACGCGCGAAGTGACCGGCGAGAAAAGTCCGTGGTGGCGTCCGTTCTGGTTTTCGATCCCGGTCAGCACGCTGCCGGTGCTGGTGATCGTCTTCATCTTCGTGCGGCGCATCCTGCGCCCGATCAAGGCGCTGGCCGATGCGGCCGAACGCGTCAGCCGCGGCGAGCATGTCGGACCGCTGCCGGTAACCGGCCCGCGCGAAGCACGCGAAGTCACCACCGCCTTCAACATCATGCAGGAACGACTGCGCCGCTTCATCGAGGACCGCACGCACATGCTGGCCGCCATCAGCCACGACTTCCGCACGCCGCTGACCTCGCTGCGGCTGCGCACCGAGCTGATCGACGATCCGGAACTGCGCGCGGCGATGCGGCGCTCGCTCGACGACATGAGCGTGATGGCCGAGGAAACGCTGCGCTTCTCGCGCGACGACAGCGTCAACGAGGACACCCAGGAAACGGACCTCGCCGCGCTGCTGCGCGAGGTGGTGGACGACCAGGCGGTACTGCAGCATCGCATCGCGCTGCAGGCGCCGGCGTCGCTGCCCTACCGCTGCCGGCCGCTGGCGATCAAGCGCGCCATCACCAACCTGGTGGACAACGCGGTGCGCTACGGCGAGCACGTGCGCATCGACCTGGGCCGCGACGAACAGGGGCAGATCGTCATCGCGCTGCGCGACGACGGTCCCGGCATTCCGCCGGAGCGGATTGCCGATGCGTTCGAGCCCTTCGTGCGGCTCGACCCGGCGCGCAACCGCGACAACGGCGGCACCGGTCTCGGTCTGACGACCGCGCGCTCCTGCGTGGAAGCGCACGGCGGCAGCCTGACGCTGGCCAATCATGCGCAAGGCGGACTGACGGCAACCATCGTGCTGCCGGCCTGATAGCGGGATTCACGCCGCCAGACGATTGATCTCCGCTGCCAGCAGCGGCGCCTGCACCTCGTTGACCGCGCCCTGCATCATGCGGCGCAGCACCTTGCCCGACCGAGTGCGCGGCAGGGCATCGACGAACACGATACTTCTGGGACGGGCCAGCGCGCCGAGCTGCCGCCCCACGGCGCGGATCAGTTCGGCTTCCAGCGCCGCACGCGCGTCAGCATCGTCCGCCGATGCGCCGCACACCACGAAGGCCAGCGGCACCTGTCCGCGCAAGTCGTTGGGTACACCGATCACGGCCGCTTCCGCGACATGCGGATGCGCGAGCAGCACTTCCTCGATCTCGCGCGTGCCGAGACGGCGGCCGGCGATCAGAATGATGTCGTCGCTGCGGCCGAGCACGCGGATGTAGCCATCGGCGTCGGCCACGCCGTAGTCGAAGGTCGCATAGCGCCAGCGGCCCTCGTGGCCGCTCCAGTAGCTGCGCATGAAATCCGCGTTGTTCTCCCACAGCGTGTGCAGGCAGCCCGGCGGCAGCGGGCCGTCGGCCACCAGCAGGCCGCGCTCGCCGGGACGGCATGGCGCGCCGTCCCGATCGACCACCTTGAAATCGAAGCCAAACGCCGGCAGTCCGGGCGAGCCGGTCTTGCGCGGCAGGCCGGCGACGTCCTCGCGCGGCAGCGCCAGCATCGGCGAACCCGATTCGGTCTGCCAGTAATGATCGATGACCGGCTTGCCGAGCACCTGTTCGGCCCAGCGCGCGGTCGGTTCGTCGAGCGGCTCGCCGGCGAGGAACAGCGCCTTCAGCGAGGACAGGTCGGCCTGTTGCGCAAAGCGGCCGCCATGGCGTTTGAGCAGGCGGATCGCGGTCGGTGCGGTCAGCATCAGATCGACGCGATGCCGCTCCACCAGCCGCCACCAGTGACCGCTGTCGGGCCGGGTCGGCGCGCCCTCCACCATCAGCGTGGTCATGCCCATGATGAGCGGACCATAGACGCCGTAGCTGTGGCCGACCACCCAGCCGATGTCGGAAGTCGTGAACATCGTGTCGCCGGCGCGCGCGCCGAAGATCAGCGCCATCGAGGTCGCCAGCGCCACCGCGTGACCGCCGACGTCGCGCTGCACGCCCTTGGGCCGGCCGGTGGTGCCGGACGTGTAGAGAATGTAGGACGGTTCGCTGGATTCGAGCCAGGCACACGCGACCCTGGCGTCGGCATGCTCGGCGGCCAGTACGTGATAGAGGCAATCGCGCTGCGGCATCATCGCGAACGGCTGCAGGCCGCGGTCGATCATCAGCACGTGCGCGGGACGATGACCCGCCAGCGCCAGCGCTTCGTCGAGCAGCGGCTTGTAGGCGATGCGGCGGCCGTTCTGGAAACCGGCGTCGGCGCCGATCACGAGCACCGGCCGCGCGTCGTCGATGCGCGTCGCCAGACTGGCCGCCGCAAAGCCGCCGAACACCACCGAATGAATCGCGCCCAGACGCGCGCAGGCCAGCATCGCGCAGGCCGCCTCGGCGATCATCGGCAGGTAGATCAGCACGCGCTCGCCGCGCCGCACGCCGAGCGACTGCAGCACGGCGGCCATGCGATTGACCTCGCGGTGCAGTTCCAGATAGCTGTAGCGCCGCGTCTCGCCGGTTTCGCTGCAGACGTTGATCAGCGCGGCCTGCGTGCCGCGCTCGGTCAGATGGCGGTCGAGCGCGTTGTAGCAAAGGTTGGTGGTGCCGCCGACGAACCAGCGCGCAAACGGCGCATGCGAATGGTCGAGCACGCGCGCGAACGGCGTGCGCCATTCGATGCGGCGCGCCTGCTCGGCCCAGAACTGTTCGGGCTGATGCAGCGCCTGTGCAAGCAGGGTCCGATGCGCATCCATGATTCACTCCCTCCTGTCGTCACAACGTTCAGCGAATCGCCTGCCGGATCACGCCGCCTGCCGCATGAGGGCGGCATGACGGGCTTCGATGTGTTCGAGCAGGTGCTGCGCATCGCGCGCCACGCCCGAGAAGCGGCCCGAGCCCCAGGTGTACTGCCACGGCAGGCCGAGGAAGTAGAGACCGGGAACCGCGGTGACGCCACGCTCGTGGCCCGGATAGCCGCGGTCGTCGAAGATGTCTTCCCTGATCCACGAGAAATCGGTGCGGAAACCGATGCACCAGATCACCACCGCGATTCTCGACAGGTCGAGACTGGCTGCGATATCGGCCGGCGGTTCCCACAAGGGCACATAGCGCGCCTCGGCCGGCGCATCGATGCCGTTTTCCGCGATGTATCTGTCGATGCTGTCCTTGATCTTTTCCGATGTCGCATCGGCACCGTCGAGGTTGGCCTTGAGATCGTCGCCGAACTGCGCCACGCCATCCTGGATATCGTTGAAACGACCGTAGAGCTGCATGCCCTCGAGCGCGAACTTGCGCAGGTCGATGTCGCGCCCGCCGTCGCGACCGGTCACGTAGTGGTTGGTCTTTTCGCGCACGCCGGTGCCGAGCGGATGCCTGTCAACCGGCAGGTCGTAGTACTTCATGTGATCGAGCCATTCGACCACGTCCTTGCCGCGGTAGCAGCGCGCCACGCGCGGTGCATCGCCGACGCACAGGTGCACCTTGCGCCCGACCAGATGCAGGTCTTCCGCGATCTGGCAGCCGGACTGGCCGGTACCGACGACCAGCACCTCGCCTTCCGGCAGCGACTGCGGATTCAGGTAGTCGGCCGAATGGATCTGCGTGACGTGGGCCGGCATGCGGGACGCGGCGTGCGGCATGATCGGCAGGTGGTAGCCACCGACCGCGCTGACGACCTGGTCCGCCGTCAGCGTGCCGCGCGAGGTCTCGACCACGAAGCGCCCATCGTCGTCGCGGCACACCTTGAGCACCGCCACGCCCTCGGCTGCCGGCGGGTTGAAGCTGGCGATGTAGCCGTCCATGAATTCGACGATCTCGTCCTTGACCATGAAGCCGTAGGGATCGGCGCCGGTGTAGCGGTAGCCGGGCAGGTTGCACTGCCAGTTCGGCGTGACGAGGCAGAAGCTGTCCCAGCGCTCATTGCGCCAGGCGTGGCCGAGCACGTTCTTTTCGAGGATCAGGTGGCTGATGCCCTTTTCCTTGAGCAGATAGCTCATCGACAGGCCGGCCTGGCCGCCGCCGACGATGAGGACGCCGTAGTGACCCTCGAGCGATGGGTTGGTGGAAAGGGATGCATGCATGATGGACTCCGGTGATTCAGACAGGGTTGTTCAGGATGTGATGGATTCGACGACGACGCGCGCATCGGCCACGCCGCGGAAACGTTCGGCGGTTGTCTCGATCTGCGCGAGCTGGTCCATCGCCGAACTGCACATATAGCCGTACTTCATGCGCACGCGGTCGCTGGCCTTGTGCAGCGCAGTGCGACTGACGGCGACGAACTCGTCCAGCGGATAGCTCTTTCCCGCTTCGAGGAATTCGGTGATCGTCGAGGATGGCGAATAGCACTTGCTGGTGCTGTCGTCCGGCCAGCGGACGTGGAAATGCATGGCGGGCATGATGTTCTCCGTCAGGGTTGCGCAGGGGATGGCACGGACGCGGGCAGCCGCGCGTGGTCATCGTGTTCGTCGTATTTTTCGCGGTGCCCGTTGCGGCAGCCGTTGCTGGCGTGCCGTGCCACGGCTCCGGCGGGACCGCAGCCGATCAGCGCCTCGTCGCGAAAATCCCACAACGTCGCGCATTCGTCGCCGCGCGCGAGCCGCACGACGCGCGAATCGTCGCAGCGACCGATCGCGGCGCAGGCAATCTCGCGTGCCGCAAAGCGCGCACGCACCGCGTCGAGATCGTCGTCCGCCACGCTCAGCAGGTAACCGTAGCTCGGAAAGGCCTGCAGCCAGCATTGCAGCGGCACGCCCGGCGGGCGCGGGATGGCGTCCGGAAAGATGGTCGCGCCCAGTCCCGAGCATTCGAGCAGCATCAGCGCCGTGCCGAGCGCGCCGGCCATGCTGATGTCCTTGGCCGCACGCGCCAGGCCGTCTTCGGCGATCGCCGGCAGCAGCTCGAGATCGGCGCGCAGGCGCGCGGCCGGCGTACCGGTGCTGGCATCCCAATACGCATGCGGTTCATGGAAACGGCCGCGCAGGTCGATCGCCGCCACCAGGTGCTCGCCGGGCTTGGCGTCGAAACTCGTCAGGAGCCTATTGGCGCGGCCGAGTATGGCGACCGACAGCTGCTCGCGGTCGTTGCGGCGATTGCTGTGGCCGCCGACGATAGGCACGCCATAGACGCGCGAAGCTTCGGCCATGCCGGCCAGCACCGGCTTTGCGGCGTCGCCGTCGCGGCTCCACAGCGCATCGACCACCGCGATCGGCCGTCCGCCCATCGCATGGATGTCGCTGACGTTGACCATCACGCCGCAGTAGCCGGCAAACCACGGTTCCTTCTCGACGAATTCGTTGACGAAGCCCTCGATCGCGAACAGCAGCCAGCCGTCGCCGTCGGGAATCGCGGCGCAGTCGTCGCCGAGCGGGATCGGCTGGCCGCCGGCCGCCAGCGGATGCGTGCCGAGCGCCTGCATCACGGCATCGATGTCGCGCTTGTGCGCCACGCCGCGCGCGCCGCGCACCTGTTGGCACAGGCTTGCCAGCGTGACCGCGGCATCGATTGCCGGTTGCGCGTTCATGCCGCCTCCGCCTCGCGTCGGTTGAACAGGACGAAGCCGGTCTCGCCGTCGTGGATCGGCGGGTAATGCGCGAGGTCGGCCTGCATCAGGTGATGCGGACGGCCGTGGATATCCATCTGCTGCAGCGAATGCCAGTGCAGGCGTTCGAACAGTGGCACGTTCTGCGCCTGCACCTGCGCGAGGAAGGTATGGCAGCCGCGCGCGTTGGCGGTACAGACGGCCAGCCTGATAAGGCCGCTGCCGACCGAGCCGATGCGCCGCGCATGGCGCGCCACCGCCAGCCGCGAGCCGTACCACAGGCCCGGTTCCGGCTGGTGGATGCGCACGGTGCCGACCACCTCGTCGCCCGCCGGCGATTGCAGCAGCGCGGCGATGGGCGTGGCGATACGGTCCGTGGCGTCGATATCGTCGCCGTCGAAGATGCCCTGCTCGTCGCAGAACACGGCGCGACGGATCGCGCGCGTAGCGTCGATCTCATGCTGCGCGGTCGCCAGCTTGATGCGCACGCTGGCATCGCTGCGGCGTACCCTGACCGGCACGGCCACAGCGAAATCGGTCAGTTCGCTGACGCTGCTCATGCCGCGCTCCTTTCGAAGGTGGACAGCGACGAGCACGCGCCGCAGCGGCCGCAGCCGGCCTTGATGTCGGCCGAGCGCAGACCGCCGGCAGCCAGCATGGCGCCCAGCGGCTGCAGCAGCGCGCGCATGAATTCGGGCGTGGGCGACGGATGATCTTCGAGCGGCGTGCCGGCGATCGGCACGAACGGCACGACGAACGGATAGACGCCGATGTCGATCAGCTTGCGGCTAGTTTCCAGAATCGCTTCCGGCGTATCGCCGAGGCCGGCGAGGATGTAGGTGCTGACCTGGCCGCGGCCGAAGACGTCCACCGCTTTTTCGAACGCGTCGAAGTAGCGCTCGACCGGCACCTCGGCCTTGCCCGGCATGATGCGCGCACGCACCGAAGGGGTGACGGCTTCCAGGTGCATGCCGAGCGCATCGATGCCGGCCTCCTTCATGCGGCGGAACCACGCGTCGTCGTTCGGCGGCTCGCACTGCCCCTGGATCGGCAGATCGACCGCGCTCTTCACGGCGAACGCGCTTTCGCACAGCATGGCTGCGCCGCGGTCGGTCGCGTTCGGCGTGCCGGTGGTCATCACCATGTGCCTGACGCCATCCAGCAGTACGGCGGCGCGCGCCACCTCGGCAAGCTGCTCGGGCGTCTTGCGCAGGATGGTGCGCTTTGCCGCCAGCGACTGGCCGATCGCGCAGAACTGGCAGGACTTGCGGCGGCTCTCGTAACGGATGCAGCTTTGCAGGATGGTGGTCGCCAGCACGTCGGCGCCGTGCAGCGTGGCGATCTGCGAATACGGCACGCCGTCCATGGTCTGCATTCCGTAGAAGCGCGGCTGCTTCGGAAAAGAGATCACGCCGACCGGGAAGCCGTTGCGCGTGACGGTGCTGCGGCCGCTGTCGTCGAGCGGCGCGGCGACGTACGGCGACGACCACGAGCTCGCGGTGTGCACCGGAATCATCACGGTATGGCCGTTGACGGTGACCGCCTTGTGATCGGATGGCCCGGCACCGCCGCGGCGGCTGGCCGCGCCTTCGGTCGGGTCGATCAGGCGCAGGCCGACCGATTGCAGTTCGGTGATCAGTTGTTGATCCGGCTTCGGATCGGTCTTCAGGTCAGGCTTCAGACTAGGCTTCGATAACGTTTGCATGCGTGGTCCTCGTGCTGGCGGGCGATTCGTTGACGGGCGATGGGAAAGCTGCGGGTGCCGACTTGTGTTGCGTCGCGGGCGTTGCGGCGGACGTACCGCTCTGCGGGAACAGCGCGCTCATCGGCGCCGTCGGACGGTCGTCGATGACCAGGCTCAACAGCTCGGGCCGCGCGTAATGGCCGACCGAATCCATCATGCGCTTGCGCTTGGTCACCAGCGCCATGTCGAGATCGGCGATCAGGATGCCCTCGCCGCTGCGCAGCGGTTCGGCCAGCAGATTGCCTTCCGGCGAGACGATGGCCGTGCAGCAGCCGCCGCGCAGCACCTTCTGCAGTTTGGGATCGGTGGTGATACCGTCGATCTGCTCGTCGGTCAGCCAGCCGGTGGCGTTGACGACGAAGCAGCCGGATTCCAGCGCGTGGTGGCGGATCGTCACTTCCATCTGGTCGGCGAAGATCTGGCCGACCATCGAGCCGGGGAACTGCGCGCAGTGGATTTCCTCGTGCTGCGCCATCAGCGCGTAGCGCGCCAGCGGGTTGTAGTGTTCCCAGCAGGCCAGCGCGCCGAGACGGCCGACGGCGGTGTCCACCACTTTCAGGCCGCTGCCGTCGCCCTGGCCCCAGATCATGCGTTCGTGATAGGTCGGCGTGATCTTGCGGCGCTTCAATACCAGCTCGCCGTCGGCGTCGAATACCAGCTGCGTGTTATAGAGTGAGCCGTGATCGCGCTCGTTGACGCCGAGGACGACGACCACGCCGTGCGCGCGTGCCGCGGCCGAGACCGCATCCGTTACCGGTCCCGGCACGACGACGGCGCGTTCATACAGCGTCAGGTGTTCGGGACCGGCGGCAAAGGGTGGACGAATGAACGAGAAGTACGGATAGTAGGGAACGAAGGTTTCGGGAAAGACCACCAGTTCCGCGCCCTGCTTCGCGGCGTTCTCGATCGCCTCGCAGACCTTCGCCACGGTGCCGTCGGCGCTGTCGAGGTCCGGCGCGATCTGCACCGCCGCCGCGCGTATCTTTCTGTTTGCTGTCGTCATCATGTGCCCCTTGCTGTCGGTGTAACGCGTGTGTTCAAACGGTCCAGGTGTCGATGACCACGGCGTTGTCGCGCAGGTGCAGCAGCTTCAGGTCCAGCACGTCGAGCGGGCTGATCGGACGGATGCCCGGAATCAGCGACGGTTCGCCGTGGCCGTACAGCGCCTGCAGCGCGAAGCGGCATGCATAGACCTTGCCGCCTTCGTTCATGAACTTGGTGATCTGGTTGTTGAAGTTCTGATGGCCGGGGAAGGCTTCGTCGCCCAGCGTCGGAAAGCCGCGCTGCACGCCGAGCGTGACGCCGGGGCCGTACAGCAGCACCGAGGTCTCGTAGCCCTTGCGCTGCAGGCGCGTGGCCTGCAGCAGATTGACGAAGCCGATCGATCCTTCGAAGGCGACGGTATGGAAAGTCACCAGCGCCTTCTCGCCCGGCCTGGCCTTCACGTCCTCGAACACCTTCTCTTCGTAATCGACAAAAAAATCGCCCTTGGCGTGCGCTGCTTTGGTCACTGCTGGCATGGTGATGGCCCCTTGAAAGTGGATTGAATGGAGTCGGCCGTGCAATCTGCATGGCACCCGGACCCGCTGTCCGGACGCCGGCAATGAATGCATCAGGCATGCCAGTCAATCGTCGTCATACGCAAGATTGAATGCATGAAAATCCATGCAATCGCGTCAATGGCATGCATCGCGATCATGGCTTCATAGGGGAAAAGGCGAGGCGCGATTTCCGCGGTGAATGGATGGAAAACGCGCATCCATACAATCGCTCCAATCAATTCGCATGACGCCGGGAAACGCGTGCACTTCGACGGCACGCGTCACGCGCCTCAAAAGCGTGCAATCGCGAGCGAAGAATGATTTCCGATGGTGCATTCGCCGGCACGAAACCGCATCGGCGGCATGAAATTGAATGGAACGGAATATGCATACATTCCGCAGGACTCATTTCAGGAATGCCTGCCATGCCCAAACATGCCCACATCTGGACGCCCAAGCTGAAGAAGAGCAGCGGACCGCTCTATCTGGCGATCGCCAATGCGATTGCCGAGGACATCGCGATCGGCCAGCTTGCCGCCGAGCAGCGCCTGCCGCCGCAGCGCAAGCTGGCCGATGCGCTCGGCATCGACTTCACCACCGTCGCGCGCGCCTATGCGGAAGCGCACAAGCGCGGCCTCGTCGATTCGGTGGTCGGGCGCGGCACCTTCGTCTGCGGCAAGCGCCGGCCGCGCATCCCGCGCGTGTTCGAAGGCCGGCCGAATGTCGATATGTCGATGAACATGGCGCCCGAGCCCGACGATCCCGAACTGCTGGCGCTGATGCAGAGCGGCCACAGCGAAGTCGGCCAGCGCATGCGCGACCTGCTGCGCTATCAGAACTTCGGCGGCTCGCACGAGGATCGCGAGGCCGGCGCGCTGTGGCTGCGGCGGCGCGGACTGGTGGTCGAACCGGAACGGCTGCTGGTGGTGCCGGGTGCGCAGTGCGGCCTGCTGGCGATTCTGACCATGCTGGCGCCAGCCGGCTCCGTCATCTGCTGCGAGGAACTGACCTATCCGGGCCTGCGTGCGCTGGCCGGGCTGCTCGGCATCAAGCTGGTCGGGCTGCCGATGGATGCCGAGGGCATCGACGCCGTCGCCTTTGCCGGCGCCTGCGCGCAATACGGGCCCAAGGCGCTCTACTGCAATCCGACGCTGCTGAACCCGACCACCGCCACCATCTCCGCCGAACGGCGGCAGGCGCTGGCCGAAGTGGCGCGGCATTACGGCGTCGCCATCATCGAGGACGACGCCTACGGCTTCCTGCCGCGCAGCGGCCCGCCCGCGCTCGCCAGCATCGCGCCCGACATCACCTTCTACGTGGCGGGACTGGCGAAATGCGTGGGCGCCGGCCTGCGCGTGGCCTACATGGTCGCGCCCGATACGCAACTGGCAGCGCGCCTGGCATCCGCGCTGCGCGCCACCACCGTGATGGCGTCGCCCGTCACCTCCACGCTCGCCACGCGCTGGATACGCGACGGCACCGCCGACCTGATGCTGGGCGCGATCCGCAAGGAATCGTCGGCGCGGCAGAAACTCGCGGCGCGCATCCTGCCGTCGGGCAGCTACGTCACCAAGCCCGAGGCCTTCCATCTGTGGATCAACCTGCCGCCCTCGTGGGAACAGAAGGCGTTCGCCGCGCACCTGGCCGAATCCGGCGTCGGCGTGGTGCCGAGCGACGCCTTCTGCGTGTCCGGCCCGCCGCCGTCAGCGGTGCGCGTGTGCATAGGCGGCATCGCCAATCGCGACGACATCCGGCACGGGCTGGAGATGATTGCGCAGGCATTGCGCAGCGCGCCGCTGGTGGCGCCGGCGGTGGTGTGAGCTGCAGATACGGATCGCGAGCGGCGTTCTGTAGCTTCACATATTCGGATAATTCGGCCCATTGCCGCCCTCGGGCGTGACCCACACGATGTTCTGCAGCGGATCCTTGATATCGCAGGTCTTGCAATGCACGCAGTTCTGCGCATTGATCTGCAGCCGTTCCTCGTTGGTGTCGGTCTTCACGAACTCATACACTGCCGCCGGGCAGTAGCGCGCCTCCGGACCAGCATAGGTTGCCAGGTTCACCGTCACCGGGATCGTCGGATCCTTCAGTGTCAGGTGGATTGGCTCGTTCTCCGC
>NZ_BMCG01000002.1 GCF_014635065.1 Oxalicibacterium flavum | reverse complement strand
TCTTCCTCTTCCTCTTCCTCTTCCTCTTCCTCTTCCTCTTCCTCTTCCTCTTCCTCTTCCTCTTCCTCTTCCTCTTCCTCTTCCTCTTCCTCTTCCTCTTCCTCCTCTTCCTCCTCTTCCTCCTCTTCCTCCTCTTCCTCCTCTTCCTCCTCTTCCTCCTCTTCCTCGCACTTTTCTTTCTTCATCCCGAACACCTGACGGGCGACATATGTATTGATTTTCGGAAATATGTCCCTCGTTAACAATTGTTTGGATGAAGCAATTGTGCAAACCGGAAACATCGGTTCTCTATTCTTCAACTTCCAATCCCGCATCCTGCCTCGATCTACCGGCATTTGGCTCCAGTTCAGTCAGTTCATGAGGTTCGTAGACGTTTAGTTTCTTGTCAGAAATCGTCAGAAACCCGTATTCCTTTCCTCCGAGAATCCCGGCTGAGAAACATTTTCCCCTTGAGCATGCCTGCGTTCTCCGCTTCGGTTCTGGCTTGAAGGAGGGAAATGACACGGTCGGCGCGCTCGGCGCCCGGCGAATTTTGTATCGATTCAACCGCTGGGATTGGACTCATGAACGTCATCACTTCCTTTTTGTCATGCCTCAAGCCAGAGGCTGGCGGCCAATCTGTTGCCAGAACGCGGGAGGCCGGAAACGGCAGTCTCCGGCACAAGTGGACAGGCGTCCTGATGGGGGCGGTATTGTCGATCCTGGGAACGCTGCCGCTGGCGGCAACGGCGGCCGACTTTGGCGTGACCGATTTCCAGAGCGATCCCGGCATCATTCCTAACAATGGCATTGCAACCTTGTCGGTCAAGGTTGCCCGTTTCACGGGCAGCGGACCGGTGGTGGTCACGTTACCGATTCCGACCGTGGTGCAGCTCGAAGGTGCGGTCCCCGGCAACTGCTCGAAGACGGGAACCGCAGGCGTCGACGAAATGCTGACCTGCACGGTCGATCCGGCTGCAAACATCACGCCCGAAACGCTGTCGTGGACGGTGCGCGGACGTCTGGCCGGTGCCAACACGACCACCGCCAGCGTGCCGGCCGATGACAATACCGGCAACGACACGCAGTTGATGGCCGTGACCGTGGTGACCGGCGGCGACCTGCGCGTGAGCAAGGTGGCGCACCCGACCGGCACGCCGGCTCCCACGGATTACGCGACACCCATCAGCGTGGCAGGCGCTTCGCTGCTGTCGTATACGCTGCGACCGGAGATCGCCACTGGCGATTCCTTGCCTGCAAATGCCACGTTGCGTGTGACGGACAACCTTCCGGACGATAGCCTGTTCCAGTATATCGGTACGACAGCGCCCGGCTGGAGTTGCGCGCGTGCCGGCAATGTCCTGACCTGCGACCTGAACGGTCCACGCGCTGTGGGCGATCTGCCGCCGATCGAGGTGCGCGGCAAGGTGGTCGGTGCCGGGACCGGCGACTTCGACAACAATGCGCACATCCTGCCGCAGCCGCCCAACAGCGAGAACTACCAGGATTCCGATCCGGGCACCATCGGCAGCGGTAACATCAAGGTAGTGGTGACGCCGGGCGCGGATCTGGAAGCAGGCATCGAATTCCCTGGCAACATTCCGACCGGCGTCGAGCAGGATTTGATCATCCGCATGAGCAACCATGGTCCGTCCGCAGTCGACGGCGGCAAGGTGCGCACCACCATTCCTGCCGGCTTCACGCTTGGCACTCTGCCTGCCGGTTGCGTCAATTTGGGAGCGGGCACGGTCGGTACTACGCCGGGTACGGTCGTCGAATGTACCAGCGGACTGGTCACTTCCGGCTCCAACCAGCAATGGCCGATTCCGGTCACGACGCCGACCGTTGCCGGCAATACCACGCTGTATGCGCAGACCACGCCGCCGCCCGGCATCACTGATCCGATCGAGTCGAACAATCTGGACAGCACTGCCGTCAACATCGAGCCGCCGTATGCCGATCTGGGTCTGACGAAGAACAAGACCCCGGCGCTGGTGGAGGCCGGACAGAACATGAGCAGTAGCATCGTGGTCAGGAATCACGGGATTGCCGACGCGGTTTATAGCGCTGCCGGCGGCAGTACACCGTTGCGCGTAGTTGACGACATGGCCAATGCGGAAGAATTCGTTTCCGGCAGCGCCGGCTGGACCTGCGTCGACCAGGGCGCGGATTCGGCTGGAGCAGGGCGGCGGCGTGTCGTCTGCGAACGTACCGAGGGCGGCACGCTGGCGGTCGATGCGACGTTGACGCTGACGCTGACCACGCGCGCCTCGGCCACGTTGACGGACCTGACCGTGCTGGCCAATACCGCTTGCACCGGCTCCACCGCATTGAGCCGCTTGGGCCTGACGTCGGCGAACGGACCGCAGCCAGCCGATCCGGCTGACGGCACGACGGAAGCGGCCGACTGCGACGACGGCAGCGCTTCGGCCACCAACAAGCGTGCGGTAATTACCATCGACAAGCAGGGCTCGGGCGACAACGCTTCGTGGAGCGACATGACCACGCTTGCCGCGACCGACAAGGACATGTATTTCCGCATTCAGGTCGAAAATACCGGTGGCGACACGGTGCCAACCCTGAATGTCAGGGACAGCATTCCCAATTATCAGGCTGCGGTAGCGGCCGATCCGGCTACCGGTCGCCCGGCGCGTCCGGCTACCACGGTGACTGCAGAGATCGCGGGAGGTGCGGGCGCGGAAGAAAGTTGCAGCATCAGTGCGGGGAACGTGAATTGCGTGCTCAAGAACGTGGCGGCTGCACAGACGCGCACGATCATCATCCGTTTGCAGCGTCCATTCGGAGCGGCCGCTTCCATCACCAATAGAGCCAACGTCACGTCGCCGGACGCGATTCTCGGGGCCGGTTCCAAGCTGAACGACGACACCCGGTTCGCTGTCGGGCATGTGGTCGATGTCGCACTCGTCAGCAAGAGTGTGAACCCCGATCCGGTCATGACCAACATGCCGGCGACCTTCACCATCTCGACGCGCAACTACGGCCCGAATACGGCTGACGACGTGGTCATGCGCGACGTGCTCGACAAGGACAAGTACGAGTTCGTCAGCGCCACCTGGGGACCGAGCAACACGGACTGTACCGTCAACGAGACCCCCACCGCCTACGAGATCGCGTGCGGCAATACCACGCTGACCCCCAACAGTTTCTTCACGTCCGCCATCACGGTTCGTCCGAAGACCGGCAATCCCTATGGTCGGACGGATGCGAACACGGCATCGGTAAGCACTTCGAGCTGCGAGATGGCCAATGCGTCGGCAATCGCGTGCGCCAGCGAGCCGGCCGACGAGGCGATCAGGAACAATACGAGGACCGTGGAATTCGAAGTGGTGGCACCGCAGGTCGATACGCTCGTCAAGAAGAACAACGTCGATGACCTGATTGCCTACGGCGATCGGCTGAGATACCTGATCCGTGCGCAGAACAAGGGACCGTCGCGTGCCGAGGGTATCGTGCTGACCGACGTGCTGACGGCAGCGCCCGGATTCGCGATGCAGTTCGTCGCTGTCAGCGGCGTCAATGCAGCTGCTGCGGAAGCCAATTTCACACTGGACGAGAGCAAGGACGCAACGGTGACCTGCATGCAGGCGGCCGCCAATGCCAACGTGGTCTGTCGCCTGAGCAATGTGGCGGCGGACAACTATCTCGATGCCAATAGCGAGGTCAACTTCGTCGTTGAATTCACTGCACTCAGCCAGTCCGGCACGCCGCCGACCGGACCGACCAGTTTCGGCAACACCATCACGATCACGCCCGATGAGTACGGCAACTACGAGCCGGACAAGGGCAACAACGCGGCGAGCGCCAACTCGACCGTGCTGCCGGCTACCGATCTGGGCGTGATCAAGGAAACCGGCACGCCTTCGCCGGCCGACATCGCGCAGCCGATCCGCTTCGATATCAAGGTCTATAACGCCGGCACTTCGGACACGACCAAGCTGCGCATCGTCGATACGCTGCCGACCGGTTTCGAATGGATCAATACCGGTGCGCACGCGCCGCACATTGTCGGTTCCGGCAGCACCACGGTATCCGCTCCCGGCGGCAATCTGACCGTTGTCGGCAGCGTACCGGCCAACGGCACGGACAACGTCTGCTTCGTTTCCAATGGCGTCGGCAGCGTGACCACCCTGGCGCAGCGGCAGGAAATCACCTGCGACATCGCGGGCCTGTTCCGTGTCGGCAGTGCCAGCAGCAACTCCGCGACCGTGACGCTGTATGCGCGCGCCAAGCCGCGTCTCTACGACGGATCGACCAATGCACCGTTCCTGACCGACCGTATCAACAACGTGCGCGTGGAGCCGGGCAAGGACAGCAGCGGCAACGACGTATCGATCGACCGCAATCCGGCCAACGATGCCGATACCTCTGTCGTGCAGATTCGCGATGCCAGCCTGTCCGGGCGCGTGTTTGTCGACCTGAACAACGACGGCGACCAGAACGGCGAGACCGAGACCGCGGATCAGGGCATCGGCGGCGTGACCCTGCGCCTGACGGGTACCGACAAGTACGGCAATGCGGTCGATATCACCACCACCACCAGCAATGCCGCACCGGGTTCCGGTTCGCTGCGCGGCGATTATCTGTTTGCCGGCCTGGCGCCGTCCGATGCGGCGGGTTACACCATCACGCAGACGCAGCCAACCGGATTCGGCAACGGCAATCCGCAGCCGAACGTGGCGCGCACGGTGCGCAACGGCAGCAGCACGAACGTGCATCCTGCGGCTTCGTCCTATGCGGTTAGCAATACCGATACGACCAGCGTGATCGGCGGCATCGTGGTCGACGGCGGCGGCAACGGCGTGCAGTTCGACTTTCCGGAACTGACGACGGCTTCGTCATCGAACCTGAAAATCTCGGGCTATGTCTATCTGGATGCAGATAATGATGGCAGCAAGGATGCGGGCGAAAAGCCGCTGGCCGGCGTCAGCATGACGCTGATCGGTTGCCATGCCGGCGTTGACGACGTGGTGAACACTGCCGCGGTCGGCGCTGCGCCGCCTGCCGTCTGCAGCGGCGACGACGTGGTCGTCACTCTGACGGTGCAGACCGATGCCAACGGCTTCTACAGCTTCCCGCTCGACAAGCCGGGCCGTTACACGGTGATCCAGGCAACGCAACCGGTCAGCGAAGGTGTCGCCACGTTGCGCGGCAAGACCACGCCTGGCACGGTCGAGCTGGTCGGCGGCGCCAGCGGCGGCGGAACACCGGGCACGGCGACCACGGTCATTGGCGAAACCGGCTCCTCGGCACCCAGCTCGATCAGCAACATTCTGATCAGCGACAGTACTGCGCAGTCGATCAACAACAACTTCGGCGAAGTGCTGCCGGCCAGCATCGGCGGGATTGTCTATACCGAGAAGGGTACGGCAGGTTCCAATTACCAATCGGGTACGGATTGGCCGTTTGCAGGCGTGACCGTCACGCTGACCGGTACCAACGACCTCGGACAGTCGGTCACGATGACGACGATTACGGGTTCGGATGGCAGCTACCGTTTCGAAGGACTGCGTCCAAGCAATTCGGCCGGGTATGTGGTGACCAAAACCAATCCATCGCGTCCTGCCGATCCCGTGCAGAACGAAAATCCGGGTTCCTATCCGGGCGGTGAAACGGGCGCCAATGTGACAGGATCGAATCCTGGTACGCGTACCAATGCCAATGTCGTGGGAGGTGTCGTTGTTGTATCCGGCTCCATCATCACGCAGACCAACTTTGCCGTGCTCAACGGTACGCGCGTCGAGCTGGCGCTGGCCAAGCGACATATCGGCGACGTCATCGTCGGCCAGCAGGCGACCTACGAACTGACCGTCACCAACAGGGGCGATTCGCCGACCTTCGGCGCGCTGCAGCTGGCCGATACGCTGCCGCCGGGCATGAGCCTGATCGCGACCGATCCAATCACCAGTGCGATGGGTACGATCAGCAACATGGTGGTCAGCGGTCAGACCGTACGCTTCGATTTCCTGCCGACCAATCCGATTGCCGCTACCGGCGGTACGGCCGTGTTGCAGGTGCATGTCGATGTCGCGGCACTGGCGCAGGGCGAGGCCGTGATCAACTACGCCACGGTGACCGGCGGCGGCGATCCGTACGTGCCGCCGGGCACGCCGGGACCTGGCTGCACCGACCAGCATTGCGCCCAGGATGAAGTCAAGGTGTTCGGTCCGCCGGTGCTGGCGCTGGCCAAGACCGGTCCGGCCACGCTCATCCTCGGCAATACCGACGAATACACGCTGACCATCACCAACAGCGGCGAGGCGGCGACCATCGGCACGCTGAATCTGATCGAGCACCTGCCGCCAGGCCTGGATCTCGATCCGGCCAACCCACTGGCAAGCAGCGATGGCGTGATTTCCAACGTGGTCCGTACCGGCGACATCGCCAATGGCGTGATCGTGACCTTCGATTTCGCGCCGACCACGCCGCTGGCGCCGGCCAACGGCACGGCCGACGTGCGCGTGCCGGTGACGGTCGATGTCACCACGCCGATCGGTGTCTCGACCAACTATGCGTCGGTCGGCGGCGGTGGCGACACGCGCGGCGATCCGCCGACGCCGGGCAGCAACTGCACCGACACGCGCTGCGCCAACGTGCCGGCCAACGTGGAAGGCGCGGGCCTGCTGTCCATCGTCAAGACCGCCAACAAGCGCGAAGCCGAACTCGGCGACATGGTGAGCTACACGCTCGAGATCTCGAACATCTCGCGGGCGATGGTGGTCCGGCCGAACATCGTGGACCGTCTGCCGCAGGGCTTCCGCCTGATCGACGATACCTCGCGTGTGCGCGGCGCCACGCTGCTCGAGATGAAGGGCGCGCCGGGTCCGGCGATCACCTATTCGCTCGACCAGATCGCGCCGGGTGCCAAGGTCACGATCACCTATCGCGTGCGTCTCGGCGTGGGCGGCATGCAGGGCGACGGTGTCAACCGCGCCAGCGCAGAGTGCCCGCTGAATCCGAACACCAAGTGCTCGAACGAGGCGCGCTGGCGTGTCAAGGTGAGCGGCGGCGTGTTCACGGACGACGCCTGCATCGTCGGCATGGTCTATGTCGATTGCAACGGCAACCAGATCAAGGATCACGAAGAACTGGGCGTTCCGGGCGTGCGCCTGTATGCCGAGAACGGCCTGTTCCTGATCAGCGACAGCGAAGGCAAGTACAGCTACTGCGGCTTCTCGCCGAAGACGCACGTGCTCAAGGTCGACTCGACCACGTTGCCGCGCGGCAGCCGTCTGGTGGTCAGCAGCAACCGCAATGTCGGCGATGCCAACAGCCTGTTCCTCGACCTGAAGAAGGGCGAGTTGCAACGCGCCGACTTCATCGAGGGTTCGTGCTCCAACACCGTGCTCGAACAGGTGAAGGCGCGCCGCACGCAAGGCGAGATCTCGGCGCCGCACGTGGAGAAGAAGGGCGGCGTCGGCTTCACCTTCGAAGGCAAGGCGCCCAACTATCCGCAGCAGGGCACCGACAGCGCCAACCAGGTGATCGTCAAGCCGCGCATGGACAGCCGCGAAGCCATCGAGAAGGCGTTGCCGGCGGAAACCGTGAGCGAGCGCGACACGCCTGTCCGCCAGCTGGAAATCAACCAGGGAGGCCGCGATGCACGCTAAGTCTCCTGTCACCAAGAGTTCTGTCATGCCATCTGACATCATCTTCCGCCGTTCGGCGGGACGCGGGCTGCGCGTCATGCGCCGCACTGCACTGGCGCTGGCGGTAAGCGGCGCCATGCCGGCCTTCGCGCAGAGCGTGGCGCATTCCGGTCCCGGTTATCTGGAACCGGCGCCGAGCGCGATCGAGGGCAGCAGCGGCATCATGGGCAACGGCCTCGACCTGCTGCCGCTCAACAGCACCAACAGCAACCTGCCGGCGACTTCGTCGCGCGTGCTGCCGGCGCAGATCGGCGATGCCAACTACATGGACAACGCCAAGGTCGGCATGCTTCGTGTCTCGGTGGCGCAGAACAGCCTGCCGGCCGACGGCCAGACACCGGCGCGCATGACGATCAACGTGCTCGATTACGACGGCAAGCCGGTCAAGGGCGAGACTTTCGTCACGGTCGAAGCCACGGCCGGCCGTATCCAGATCCCGGGCGCAGCGACCGACGAGTTCGGTCCGGGCAAGACCGACGTTGACCGCATCTCGCGCGGCACGCAGGTCAAGGTGGTGGACGGCAAGGCGGAAGTGCTGCTGCTGGCGCCGTTCGAACCGCAGGACGTGACGGTGCGCATGACGGCGGGCCGCGCGCAGGCGCAGGGCGTGATCAGCTTCGTGCCCGAGCTGCGCGAAATGCTGGCGGTCGGCCTGATCGAAGGCATCATCAAGTTCGACAGCAAGTCGCCGCTGCAATTGACCGATGCGCGCCGCGACGACGGTTTCGAGCGCGAGATCACGAGCTTCTCGCACAGCAGCAGCGACGGCAAGCGCTACAACGCGATGCGCACCGCCTTCTTTCTGAAAGGGAAGATCAAGGGCGATGCCTTGCTGACCATGGCCTACGATTCCGACAAGGATACCTACGAGCGCCTGTTCCGCTCGATCCGTCCGGACGATTACTACGCGGTCTATGGCGACTCCTCGATCCGCGGCTTCGAGGCCCAATCGACATCCAAGCTTTACGTGCGCATCGACAAGGATCGGTCGTACGTGCTGTTCGGCGACTTCAACACCGGCGACGGCTTCAGCCAGGTCAGCGGCGGCGGCAACGTCGCCTCGGTACGCAAGCGCGACCTCGGCAACTACAGCCGCAGCGTGACCGGCGCGCGCGGCCACTACGACGAAAACGGCGTGCTGCTCAACGGCTTCGTCACCAAGGACAGCCTGGTGCAGCTGGTCGAGGAGTTCCCGGGGCAGGGCATCTCGGGACCGTTCGCGGTCTCCAAGCGCGATGCCGTGGCCGGCACCGAAAAGGTCGAGATCATCACGCGCGACCGCTACCAGCCGGCCGTGATCCTCGCAGTGGAAACCTTGCAGCGCGGCGGCGACTACAGCTTCGAGCCGTTCTCGGGCCGCATCCTGCTCAACCAGCCGCTGCCGTCGGTCGACGTCAACGGCAATCCGAAGTCGCTGCGCGTGACCTACGAGGTCGAATCCAACGGCGAGAAATTCTGGGTCTATGGCATCGACGGGCAGGTACGCCTGGGCGAGCGCGTCGAAGTCGGAGGCAGCTATGCCAAGGACAAGAACCCGTATGCGCCCTATACGTTGATGAGCGCCAACGCCAGCTTCAACCCGAGTGAGAAGACCACCATCGTGGCCGAAGTCGCGCGCAGCCAGAGCGTGCTGGGTGATGGCAACACATTGGGCAACTCGCTCTTCGGCAACCCGTACAGCCTGCAGCAGCAGTTCGGTCAGCCGCCGGCTACCGGCGGCGTGCTGCAGGAAGTCGACGGCAACGCGTGGCGCGTGGAAGCGCTGCACAACGACGATACGCTGCAGGCACGTTTCTACTATGGCCGCAGCGATCCCTACTTCAACAACCCGTCGGCCTCGCTGGCGCAGGGACGTGAAGAGGGCGCGCTCAAGGTCACCAAGCGCCTGACCGACCAGTGGGCGCTGTATGCCGAAGGCAACCACAGCAAGCATCGCACCGCCAAGGCATCGCGCGATGCGCTGGCATTGGGCGCCGCCTACGCGGTCAACGAGCGCCTCGACCTCGACGTGGCGCTGACGCACACCGATGAGAAGGCCGGTGATTATGCCAACGCGCTTGTCAGTTCCGGCTCGGGCCTGCTGGTCGATCCGTCGCCGAGCGTCGGCTTCGGCTACGGTTCCAGCCTAATCAATGCGCAGACCGGCTATGGCTACGGCGGTACCAACTACGGCCTGGCCGGTGTTGATTACCAAAGCACCGGCCTGCGCGTGCGCGCCAACTACCGCGCCACCGAACGCATCGACCTGTTCGGCGAGTACGAGCACAGCATCGATGGCGACAGCTACCAGCGTGCCGCGCTCGGCGCCGCCTGGCGCTTCAGCGAGGTGGGGCGTCTGTACGGCAAGTACGAATGGATGAGCGGCCTGTCTTCGCCGCAGGCGGCCAACGGGATTTACGACAGCAATGCCTTCGTGTTCGGTGCCGATACGCAGTACCTGCCGAACCAGCGCGTGTTCTCCGAATACCGCCTGCGCGACTCGATCGGCGGCGAGCAGCTGCAATCGGCCAGCGGCCTGCGCAACGGCTGGAACCTGAGCGAGACCGTCAAGGTCGCGACCTCGGCCGAATACCTGCGCGTCTATCGCGGCCAGGCGCAGGATGCCTACGCATTGACCGGCGCCATCGAATGGCGTCCGAACGATCTGTGGCTGCTGTCCAACCGGCTCGAATGGCGTCGCCTGAAGGACCGCGAAGGCGAGGGTGCGAATGCCCCGGCGCTGGCCGGCAACGACACCTGGCTGTCCATCGTCAGCGTGGCGCGCAAGATCAACCGCGACTGGACCTTCCTCGGCCGCAACTACCTGCTGTACACGGACAACCGCGGCCATGCCGGCAACCTGCATGAGGACAAGCTGCAGCTCGGCGTCGCCTACCGCGATACCGACACCAACCGCCTCAACGTGCTGGCGCGCTACGAATACTGGACCCAGCGCGACAAGAGCGGCTTGAACAGCTACCTGCCGTCCTACGGCAGCGACGGCGAGGCCTACTATCCGGGCGATCCGGCAGGCAGCAACAACGAAGGCTTCGACAAGCACATCGTCTCGGTGCATGCCGAATACCATCCGTCGCGTCCGTGGTGGTTCGGCGGCCGCTTCGCCGCCAAGTCGCAGCGCGACTACTTCGACGGCCGCAGCGATGCCTACCGCGCCTACCTGCTCGGCGGCCGCGTGACCTACGACATCACCAAGCGCTGGGACATCAGCGGCCTGGCCTCGATCCTGTACAGCCCGCAGGGCAACGCGCGTCAGCATGCGCTCGGCCTGGAGGCGGGCTACCAGCTGCAGGACAACCTGTGGCTGTCGGCCGGCTACAACTGGCGCGGTTTCCGCGATCGCGACCTGACCGGTTCCGACTACACGAACCAGGGCTTCTACATCCGTATCCGCTTCAAGTTCGACGAGAACCTGTTTGCCGGCAACGACAAGGTTCGCAATACCGCGCTCGACCGCTGATCACACGCATACAAGGAAAGATGACATGAACAAGAACCACTCCCCATTCGTTTTCCGCAGCGGCCTGATCGTGGTCGCTGCGGCCTGCCTGACGCTGGCATCGGCCTTCGCCGTGGCGCAGGAAAACACGAACCCGGTGCTGACGCCGCAGGAAGACCGCATCACCGATCGCGCCATCCATCGCGACCACGGCATCTATCGCGACACGCAGCAGCGCATCAAGACCCTGAACGACGGCGGCCGCCGCGTGGCCGACTATCACCTGTCGAAGGCGCAATGCTGGCTCGACGTGTCCTTCCACGAATACAGCCGCAACGACCGCGGCGGCTTCCCGCAGGCCGCGCTGGAAGAAAGCCAGCGCATCCTGACGTCGCTGGAAGAGAAGAAGGATCCGGGCTGGGAAACGCCGCTGGTCAATGGCGCCGAGAAGCTGCGCCCCGACCTGTGGGAGCGCTACGACGCGCTGAAGAAGCACGCCGGCTTCCAGTGCGCGACCCAGCAGACCGCCTGCGCCGAAGTCGAGCTGGTGCATGCCGGTAACGAAATCCACGATGCCGGCTGGCGTCATGCCAAGCCCTACGTGCAGATCGCCGAGGACCTGACCGGCGCCGCCGAGCAGGCGGCCGAGAAATGCGCGCCGCCACCGGCGCCACCCGTTGCGGCCCCGGTCAAGCTGACCCTGTCGGCCGATGCGCTGTTCCGCTTCGACAAATCCACCGAGCAGGACCTGCTGGTCAAGGGCCGCGAGGAACTCGACGAGATGGCCGAGAAGCTGCGCACGGGCTTCCCCAACGTCAAGCGTCTGAGTGTGATCGGACACACCGACCGTCTGGGCGGAAAGGCCTATAACCAGAAGCTCAGCGAGTCGCGCGCCAACACGGTCAAGGCTTATCTGGAGCAGCGCGGCGTGCGCGTGCCGATCACGGCCGAAGGCCGCGGTCTGACCGAGCAGGTCAAGGCATGCGAGGGCGTGTCGCCGAGAAAGGCCCTGATCGACTGCCTGCAGCCGAATCGTCGGGTCGAGGTGATCGTCCACGAGGATGCGCAGCCCTGAATGCAGGGAGATGGCAGAAAGTGTTGCGTAAACAACGCAACCGGTAATGCAAGCAAGGATGGCGAGGATTGGTCGCCGATATTCATTGATGATGGATTTTGCCCGCACGTAGAATGGCGGGCGAAGTCGGGAAAGGTGGTGGAAGCATGACGACAGTCTTGCTGCTGGAAGACGAAGTCGATTTGCGGGAGGAAGTTGCTGATTTTCTGATGAGCGAGGGATATCGCGTTCTGGAAGCGGGTACCGTGGGAGGTTTCGAATCGATGATCGATGCGTTCGATATCGCCATCATCGACGTCGGCCTGCCCGATGGCGACGGCATGCAGGTCGCCGCCAGACTGCGTGCAGCACGTCCCAAGTGCGGCATCGTGATGTTCACCGCGCAGGGCGGGCTCAAGAACAAGATCGCCAGCCTGCGTGAGAGCTCGGACTTCTACCTGGTCAAACCGGTCAGTTTCGAGGAACTGGCAGCGCACCTGGCGGCGCTCGAGCGCCGTGTCAGCACCAGCTGGCAGCTGCACGTGCGGGAGCGCAAGCTGGTCTCGCCGAGCGGTCACTCCGAACTGCTCAACGAGCAGGAGATGATTCTGATGGAACTGCTGGTCAGGCATGCGGGCGAGATCGTCAGCCGCAAGGCGATCGCAGCCGCATCCGGTGTCGACTGGCTGCAGTTCGACGAGCGTCGGCTCGACCAGACCGTCAGCCGTCTGCGCCGCCGCTGGTTGCGCAACAGCGGCAAGGAGCTGCCTTGCCGTACCGAGCACGGCAAGGGCTTCATCTTCAGCGCGGAGATCGATCTGTTTTGATCGCGCAAACGGCGATGCCTGAAGATTGCCTGCGCCGGTACAATCAGGTCTTTCGTCGGGCAAGGCAGCATGCATGTGCCATGCTTGCCTTTCTGCCATCGACATGAGCTGACCGGTATTTCATGCATTTGCCGCCTTTTGTTCTCTTTCTGCTGTTGCTGTTCGCCGGTGTTCCAGCCATGGCGCAGACGCCCGTATCGCTGGACGCTCCGAAGGTCGCATTGCAGGGACACCTGGACTCCTGGGTCGATTCCGACCGTACCTCGACGATCGCGCAGGTGGCCGATCCCGCCATGGCCAATCGTTTCGTACCCGTCGCGCGCGGACTCGAGCGTGGCCAGGTCGGCGCTGCGGTATGGATACGTTTTACCGTGGTCAATCGACAGCCGGCCGACAAGGAGTGGTGGCTCGAGGTGCATCCCGCCTTTCTGCGGCACATTGTGTTGTATGCGCCGGATGGTCGCGGCGGTTATGCCGCGCGCGAAGATGGCACCAGCATCCCGTTTGCGCAGCGCGAGATCGGCTATCGCAATCCATTGTTCAAGCTCGAGATTCCGGACGGCGAGTTGCGGACCTATTACATGCGCATAGACAGTGGCGTCTGGCGCACCGTCAAGCTCACGCTGTGGCAACCGACCGCCTTCCTGTCTGCGGTCGGCAAGGAACAGTTGCTGTTCGGTCTGTATATCGGCATCTATATGCTGCTGACGCTGGCCAGCCTGTGGTTCGAGCGTGTCATGCGTGATCGCGTCTATCTGTGCTTCGCGCTCTATGTATCGGGCTGCATTTTCACCACATTGACCACCACCGGTCTCTGGCAGCAATACGTGATGCCGGCGCATCCGCAGTGGTTCCCGGCACTATTCATGCTATCGATGGCCTTCATGTTCGGCAGCTGCATCCAGTTCTTCTTTCACTTCGTCAACATGCCGCGCAGCCGGCCACGCTTCACACGCATCTATCTGAACAGCGTGTGGACCTTCTGCGCGCTCGCATTCATGTTTTCGTTGACCCCTTACGGGCGTTACGCGGTGCATCTAGTCCAGCTTGGCATGGTTCTGGTGATCATACCGGCATCGGTGATCGTGCTCTGGCGTCCCGCCTTGCGCAGCGCCAACGAGATTCGCCTGACGTTCATCGTCGGCGGCGTATTCCTGACCGGCAGCTTTTTCTACGTGTCGCTGGTCAACTACCAGTTCCTGCCTAGCACCTGGTTCAGCCAGAACGCGATGTACATCAGTTCCATGACGTTCTTCCTGATCGTCTTCTATGCGGTCAGCCGACGTTACTATGCCATGCGACTCGACAAGGAACTGGCGCAGCACAAGATGCTGCGCATTTCGCACCGCTCCGAGCAGGAGCTCGAGAAACTCGTCGATGTGCGCACGCGCGAGCTGATCAAGGCCAAGCAGAGCGTCGAAAGCGCGCTCTCGCACGCGCAGACCGTGCAGCGCGAGCAGCGCCAGTTCATCGCCACCGTCTCGCACGAATTGCGCACGCCACTGGCGGTGATCGATGCCACCGCACAGAACCTCGAGCGCGAGGCGGCAGCGGCCAGCAGCAAGGGCAGGGCGCGTGTGCAGAAAATCCGGCAGGCGACGCGGCGGCTCTCTCTGCTGTTCGACGATTATCTGAACGACGAACGCTTCGAACAGTTCTCGCACGGAATTTCGCCACAGAAGATTCCTATCCTGCCGCTGTTCGAGGATGCCGTGGATGCGGCGCAGGCATTGTCCGATCACCATGTGCCGCATATCGAAGTCGATCCCGGACTGCTGCTGCACGCCGACCCGAACGGCTTGCGGCTGATCTTGCGCACGCTGGTTGACAATGCCGTCAAGTACAGTCCGCCCGGCAGCAACATCGTGCTGTCGGCGCGCGAAACGCTGGGCGGCTGGCACATCGATATTGCCGACGATGGCCCGGCGATCCGCGAAGACGAGCGGGAAAGGATATTCGAGCGTTATTACCGTGGCCGTGCCAGAGCCAACCGCGTGGGCACCGGCCTGGGCCTGACGCTGGCGCGCCAGTTTGTGCAGCAGCATGGTGGCGAGCTGACGCTGATCTGTCCGCCGGGCGGTGGCAATATTTTCCGCATCTTTCTGCCGGTTGCGCAGGTCTGACGCGCGCGTCGCGCGGGACGTAAGAATCTCGCGCGGTGGCGCCGCCATCTGGCCCGGCGCCATGCAATCCTTTAGAATAGCGGCCTGTCCCGAGAATATCCCCATGTCCATTTCAACTACCCAGGAAATCGTCGAGGAACTCCGTGCCGGGCGCATGGTGATCCTGGTCGACGAGGAAGACCGCGAGAACGAAGGCGATCTGGTGCTGGCCGCCGATTTCGTCACGCCGGAAGCGATCAACTTCATGGCCAGGTACGGCCGCGGCCTGATCTGCCTGACGCTGACCGAGGAACGCTGCGACCAGCTTGCGCTGACCATGATGACGGCGCGCAACGGCACGTCCTACGGCACCGCCTTCACGGTCTCGATCGAGGCGGCCGAAGGCGTGACCACCGGTATCTCTGCCGCCGACCGCGCACGCACGGTGCAGGCGGCGGTAGGGAAGGACGCGCGGCCGACCGACATCGTGCAGCCCGGCCACATCTTTCCGCTCAAGGCGCAGAAGGGCGGCGTGCTGATGCGCGCCGGCCATACCGAAGCCGGCTGCGACCTGGCCGAACTGGCGGGACTGACGCCGGCCGCCGTGATCTGCGAGATCATGAAGGACGACGGCACCATGGCGCGCCTGCCCGACCTGATCGAATTCGCCAGAACGCACGGCCTCAAGATCGGCACCATCGCCGACCTGATCCATTACCGCAGCCAGAACGAATGCTTCGTCGAGCGCGTCGGCGAGCGCGCCATGGAAACCGTACACGGCACCTTCCAGGCCGTGCTGTACCGCGACAAGCCGAGCGGCGGCGCGCACCTGGCGCTGGTACATGGCGAGATTACGCCGGACCACGAAACGCTGGTGCGCGTGCATCAGCCGGTCTCGGTGCTCGACCTGCTGGAAACTAAGGCCACCACCCACTCGTGGAACATGGCTTCGGCGATGCAGGCGATCCGCCAGTCCGAGCGCGGCGTGATGGTGCTGCTGAACTGCGAGGAATCGGCCGACGAACTGTTTTCCGAATTCGAGGCACTCGAGAATCCGGCGTCACGTCCGCAACCGCGTGCCGCGCGCATGGACCTGCGCACCTACGGCATCGGCGCGCAGATCCTGCGCGACCTGTCGGTCGGCCGCATGAAGCTGCTGGCCAAACCGCGCAAGATGCCGTCCATGACCGGCTTCAACCTCGAGGTGACCGGCTACCAGGCCACGCCTGAAAACTGAACATTCGTTCAGTTGCGAAGGGCCGTTGAGTTTTCGTTTTCTCCGGAGCGGCGTTTGCCGGTCCGGTTCCACCATCAGTGAAGCGCAGTCGCGCATGAAGGAAGCACCATGACCGTTGGCACTTACGACATCAATCTGAACGGCGAGGAATTGCGCATCGGCATCGTGCAGGCGCGTTTCAACCAGGACGTCTGCCATGGCCTGCTGGCTGCCTGCCTGGCCCAGCTCAAGCACCTCGGTATCGCCGACGAGGACATCCTGCTGGTGACCGTGCCGGGCGCGCTCGAAATCCCGCTGGCGCTGCGCAAGATGGCCGAGACCGGCCAGTTCGACGCGCTGATCGCGATCGGCGCCGTGATCCGCGGCGAGACCTATCATTTCGAGCTGGTGTCGAACGAATCGGGCGCCGGCATCACGCGCGTCGGCCTCGACTTCGGCATTCCGATCGCCAACGCGGTGCTGACCACCGATACCGACGAACAGGCCGAGGCGCGCATGGCGGAGAAGGGCACCGACGCCGCGCGCGTGGCGGTCGAGATGGCGAACCTGACCATCGCGCTCGAAGACCTGGCCGACGCGGTTGACGACGAAGACGACGACTGATCGTCCTTGCTGTTTATTCATTTCCAACAGATGCGCCACATGACGGCGTGCGAATGCAAGCCATGACCCAAAAATCCGAACACGCCAATCCCAACAAGAACCGCACGCCGCGCCATCGCGCACGCGAGTTCGCCCTGCAGGGCCTCTACCAGTGGCTGCTGAACAACGAGGAAGTACGCGCGATCGAGCTGCACATCCGTCAGGCGCATGGCTTCGACAAGGCCGATGCCGAGCATTTCGATGCGCTGCTGTACGGCACCGTCAAGCAGGCCCCCGAGTTGCGCACCGGCCTGGCGCCGCTGATCGACCGTGACATTTCGGCACTGTCGCCGGTCGAGCATGCGGCCTTGCTGATCGGCGCCTACGAACTGCGCAACCACCTCGAGATTCCGTACAAGGTCGTCATCAACGAGGCGGTCGAGCTGACCAAGTCCTTCGGCGGCATCGACGGCCACAAGTACGTCAACGGCGTGCTCGACAAGTATGCGGCGAGCGCGCGCGAAACCGAGGTCAACGCCGGCCGCAAGAGCTGATCGGCGAGCCGGTATACCGCCGCCATCCGGAACCGTTCGCCACCGCTGTGCCGGTGGCGATTTTCATTGAGGACATCCATCGATGCCGCATCCGTCTCCGCATCTGTCTCCGCATCCGTCTCTGAACCCGTCCGCGATTCCGCTGGCCGCCCGTCTCGAGCGCATCGCGCCGTTCCACGTAATGGAACTTGCCAAGCGCGCCGCCGAACTCGAGGCGCAGGGGCGGCACCTCATCCACATGGGCATCGGCGAGCCCGACTTCACGGCGCCGCAGCCGGTGCTGGACGCCGCCGCGCGTGCGATGGCGGACGGCCGCCTGCAATACACCTCGGCCACCGGCCTGCCGGCGCTGCGCGAGGCGATCGCCCGGCATTACCTCGATACCTACGGCGTCGCGGTCGCGCCGTCGCGCATCGTCGTCACCGCCGGCGCATCGGCCGCGCTGCTGCTGGCGTGCGCCGCGCTGATCGAGCGCGATGCCGAAGTCCTGATGTCCGACCCGTCCTATCCGTGCAACCGCCATTTCATCGCCGCCTTCGAAGGACGGGCGACCATGATCCCCTGCGGTCCGGCGCAGCGCTTCCAGTTGTCGGCCGAGATGGTGCGCGCACACTGGTCGCCGCAGACGCGCGGCGTGCTGCTGGCGTCGCCGTCCAATCCGACCGGCACCTCGATCGCACCCGACGAGCTGCGCGGCATCGTGGCGGCGGTGCGCGAGCGGGGCGGATTTGCGATCGTCGATGAAATCTACAACGGCCTGCGCTACGACGGCGCGCCGTCCTCGGCGGTGGCGCTGGGCGAGGACGTGCTGGTCGTCAACAGCTTTTCCAAGTACTTCAACATGACCGGCTGGCGCCTGGGCTGGCTGGTGGTGCCCGAAGCCCTGGTGGCGCCGGTCGAAAAGCTGGCACAGAACCTCTTCATCTGCGCCTCCAGCCTGGCGCAGCATGCGGCGCTGGCCTGCTTCACGCCGCAGGCGCAGGCGATCTACGAGGAGCGCCGGCAGGAAATGCGGCGCAGGCGCGACTACATCGTGCCGGCGCTGGAATCGCTCGGCTTTCGCGTGCCGGTGATGCCGGATGGTGCCTTCTATATATATGCGGATTGTTCGGCGCTGTCGGATGATGCCGATCGCCTGAGCCGCGATCTGCTGGAGCAGGCGGGCGTGGTGATGGTGCCGGGGCTGGATTTCGGCGTGGCGGAGCCACGGCGCTATCTGCGCATCTCGTATGCGACCTCCATCGAGAACCTGCGCGAGGCGGTGGCGCGCATACGCCGATTTCTTGCCGTTTCGGCATGAGAAGCAGGTCTTGCGTCGAGCAGTCCGGCCGATCTGTCGTGGTGCCGATCGGGCAATAAAAAAAGGAGCCATGTGGCTCCTTTTGTTTTTCTGTGCGGTATTTTTACAGCGCGGTCAGATTGTCCGACAGTTTTTCCTTCTTGCCCAGGTCTTCGACGGCACCGCCGGTGCTGACCATTTCCGGCTGCTTCTGCTCGGTCGCATTCGGGATCGGTTGCGGTTTCGGCGCGGCGCGGCTGGCCATGGCGGCATAGACCGAGACGCGCTTGCCGTTGGCAACGGCCTTCAGGCGATCGTATTCGCCGAGCACCTTGGCGCCGTAGCCGGCATCGTCAGCCATGGCGGCTGCGCCCACGTAACGCTTGAGGCCGGCCTCGACCGAGCCGCCGCGCGTCACGTATTCCTTCAGGATCAGCGAACCGACGCGGATGTTGGCGACCGGATTCAGTGCCGCCTGCGTACCGCCCATCTCGGCGAACTTGTCGTGATGGACCTTGGACATGACCTGCATCAGGCCCTGCGCGCCGACCGGGCTTTCGGCGAACGGGTTGAAGCGCGACTCGATCGCCATCACGGCCAGGATCAGCAACGGGTCGAGGTTGATTTCCTGCGCCGTCAGGTAGGCGGCAGAGACCAGCATGTTGGTGGCGTCGTTGGCCACGCGGTAGCGCTTGGAGATCCATTCGGTCACGCGCTTCTGCTGTAGGTCGGTGCCGATCATGGGGCCGGGAGCGACGGCAGCAGCAGGGGCGTTGACTGCTGCCAGGCTTTCGGCGGCGGCTTCCTTCTGAGCGGCCGCCACGGCTTCACCCATCAGGTTGGCCAATGGCGGCATGTCGAGTTCGGCGTCCGGTGCGGTTGACGCGACGGCTTCGCTGAACGGCGACAGCGCCTGCAGTTTATCGGCCATTTCGGGCTTGAAGAAAATGGTGGTCACGATGGCAATGGCGATCAGGCCGAGCATCATGACTGCGTGGCGCGCGGTGGCTGCGGCATGGCCGGCAGCGCTACGCGTCGTGGCGGATTGCGCAATGACCCGCTGGGGAGGCTGGGTGGCGGCTTTGCGCATCGCCTTGGTCATACGATCTAGCATTACTTGCTCCTGGATTAACGCGGCAGGTGAAAGGCTCCACCAGCTTCCGGATGTAGAACCCTGAACATGCCGTGAATCAGAGAAATCGCCTGTCTTCGCCGCGCGGCGGCACAAGACGGGCGTCGGAGTCGATTGCCTGTGGGACATCGCTCCTGCGGTCCATCCCTTGCAAACAACTTGTCGGGAGGAGGTGCTGCGCACCTCGCAAAACGGTGAACATGATGGAGGCCCGATCCTCCGTGAGAGAAGAGTGTTTCTTTTCCGTCCTGTTTGATGTTCAAATACGGGACCTGCTCTTCGAGTTGCGCGAATTGTAGGAGTCCGTTTATATCGAGTCAATACTATAAAAGTAAGTTTCTATAACTTTTGAATCTTATATTTTTGGGGCTTTCTTCCAAAAATCAATGAAATCAATCACTTGGAATTTTTTGTTCATCGATCGGTTCCTGTGGTGAAAAACGCGAAAAAAACATGAAATATTCCGACTTGCGCGACTTCATTTCTCAATTGCAACAGATGGGCGAACTTAAGCGCATAAACGTGCCTGTTTCGCCGCATTTGGAAATGACCGAGATTTGCGACCGTACCTTGCGCGCGCAGGGCCCGGCGCTGCTCTTCGAGCAGCCGACCGGGCAAAAGATTCCCGTGCTCGGCAATCTGTTCGGCACGCCGCGCCGCGTGGCGCTCGGCATGGGTGCCGAGGACGTCGGCGAACTGCGCCGCATCGGCCATGTGCTGGCGACGCTGAAGGAGCCCGAGCCGCCGAAGGGATTCAAGGATGTGCTGGGGATGACCTCCATGGTCAAGGCGCTGTGGGACATGGCGCCCAAGGAGTCGCGCAGCGCGCCATGCCAGGAGATCGTGTGGGAGGGCAATGATGTCGATCTGGCACGTTTGCCGATCCAGCATTGCTGGCCGGGCGACATCGCGCCTCTCATCACCTGGGGTCTCGTCATCACCAAGGGGCCGCACAAGAAGCGCCAGAACCTCGGCATCTATCGCCAGCAGGTCATCGGGCGCAACAAGGTCATCATGCGCTGGCTCGCGCATCGCGGCGGCGCGCTGGATTTCCGCGAGCATGCGATCGTGAGCAAGGGACAGCCGTATCCGGTGGCGGTCGCGCTCGGCGCCGATCCGGCGACCATACTGGGCGCGGTGACACCGGTCCCCGACAGCCTGTCCGAATACCAGTTCGCCGGCCTGCTGCGCGGCAGCCGCACCGAGCTGGTCAAGGCGATCGGCAGCGAACTGCGCGTGCCGGCTTCGGCCGAGATCGTGCTGGAAGGGCACATCTACCCGGACCAGTCGCATCCGTCCGGCTACGAGCATGCGATCGAGGGACCCTACGGCGACCACACCGGCTATTACAACGAGCAGGACAGCTTCCCGGTTTTCACCATCGACCGCATCACGATGCGGCGCGATCCGATCTATCACTCCACCTATACCGGCAAGCCGCCGGACGAGCCGGCCGTGCTCGGCGTGGCGCTCAACGAAGTGTTCATCCCGCTGCTGCAGAAGCAGTTTTCGGAGATCACCGACTTCTACCTGCCGCCCGAGGGTTGCAGTTATCGCATGGCGGTGGTGCAGATGAAGAAGTCGTATGCCGGCCATGCCAAGCGCGTGATGTTCGGCGTCTGGAGCTTTTTGCGGCAGTTCATGTATACGAAGTTCATCGTGGTGGTCGACGAGGACGTCAACATCCGCGACTGGAAGGAAGTCATCTGGGCCATCACCACGCGTGTCGATCCGCTGCGCGACACCACGCTGGTCGATAACACGCCGATCGATTACCTGGATTTCGCCTCGCCGATCAGCGGCCTCGGCAGCAAGATGGGCATAGACGCCACCAACAAGTGGCCGGGCGAGACCAGCCGCGAGTGGGGCACGCCGATCGTGATGAGCGACGAGGTGCGCAAGCGCGTGGATGCGATCTGGCAAGACCTGGGAATCTGACGAGAGAAGCGCGTGCGGCCGGCCGGCTTCTGGCGGGCTTTTGATGCGGCCGGTCCGAATTCCGGCGCGCGCGACCGGCATTGCTGGTAGAATGTCGGTCGGCGGGCCCCTGCGCATTGTGGCATGGTCAACCTGGTCAGGTCGGGAACGAAGCAGCCACAGCCATTTCCCGCAAGTGCCGCAGACAAGGCTCGCCTCTTCTCATTCGTTGTTCATTTGTCTCTGACTGTCGCGATCGCATTTCTTATATGGATATGCGCTTTTCCTCCCGCGACAGACCCCTCCCCGGATTTTTTTCGTTTGCTGCGGATTTTTGCGCTGCATGTTGCAGTCCATCATCACCGTGCGTGCTAAGCTTCGCGGCTAGACGCTTTCCTTGCGGTTGATCACGATCCGGTCGATGGTGCCGGCTTTTCCGCCGCTTCCATCCTTTCGGCATCATGCAACGAACAAGCAAACACATCCTGATCGGCATCGGTGTTCTGGCGGTCGGCGCGATCGGGTACTTTCAGTTTTTCCACACATCCAAGGCGCCGAGTCGGCAGGCCAGTGCACAGATCGTGCGTACCGCGCTGGCCGAGCAGAAGGACATTTCCCTGACCGCGCAGGCCAACGGCTACGTCAGTCCGATCACGCTGGTCGAGGTGCGGCCCAAGGTGCAGAACATCGTGCGTACCGTGCACGTGAAGGAAGGGCAGTTCGTCAAGGCCGGGCAATTGCTGTTCACGCTGGACGAACGCAACGACCAGTCCAATCTGGCCCGTTCCCGCGCCGAACTGGCGGCGGCCCAGGCCGATCTGGCCGATGCCGAACTGACGCTCAAGCGCAACCAGGATCTGGCGCAGAAGAATTTCGTCTCGCAGGCGGTGGTCGACACCTCGCGCACGCGCGTCGAATCGCTGCGCAACACGATCAAGGCCAACCAGGCGGCCGCGCAGTCGAGCGCCATCCTGCTCGGCGACAACCGCATCACGGCCAGCATCGACGGCCGGCTCGGCATCATCAACGTGTTTCCGGGCAGCCTGGCGCAGCCGGCCGGCGATCCGATGGTGACCATCACGCAACTCGATCCGATTGCCATCACGTTTTCACTGCCCGAGCGTGAACTGATGAACGTGGTCGGCACCTATCCGAATGCCGATGCGCCGGTCACCGCGCAACTGCCGGGGCAACCGCCGCTGCAGGGCCGGCTGATGTTCATCGACAACACCACCGATGCGCAGAGCGGCACCATCCGCATGAAGGCGCGTTTCGACAACAAGGATCACAAGCTGTGGCCCGGCGGCTTCGTCAACGTCAGCATGGTGACGCGGCACGTCAGCAACGCGGTGACGGTGCCGGCGCAGGCGGTGGTGACGGGACCGGTCGAGAAATTCATCTATGTCGTACAGCCTGACGATACGGTCATCGACCGCAAGATCGAGGTGCTGGCGATCGAGAACGGGCAGGCCGTGATCACCGGCATTGCCGGCGGCACGCGCGTGGTGATCGAGGGTGCGCAGAACCTGCGGCCCGGCAGCAAGGTCAAGGAAAGCAGCACCAAATCCGAACCTGCCGCCAATGTCATGCCGGCCGACGATGCCTGACGCGGTGCCGGGAATCCATCCGTGAATATTTCCGAACTCTGCATACGCCGGCCGGTCATGACCGTGCTGCTGTCGATCGCGATCGTCGTGATCGGCGCCTATTCCTATGTGCAGTTGCCGATCGCCGCGCTGCCCAGCTATGACACGCCGGTCATCAACGTGACCGGCGCATTGCCCGGCGCCAGTCCCGAGGTGATGGCGTCGTCGGTCGCGCTGCCGCTCGAGAAGCAGTTCTCGACCATCGCCGGCCTGTCGACCATCAGTTCCAGCAGCACGCTCGGCAATACCTCGATCGTGCTGGAATTCGAGCAGGACCGCGACATCGATGCCGCCGCGGTCGACGTGCAGGCAGCCCTGCTGCGCGCGCAGCGCAGCCTGCCGATCGAGATGACGGCGCTGCCGGCCTATCGCAAGGTCAACCCGGCCGATCAGGCGATCCTGCTGCTGGCGCTGACCTCGCCGTCGATGCCGCTGTCCGAGCTCAACGACTATGCCGAAAACCTGATCTCGCCGTCGCTCTCGACGATCAACGGCGTGGCGCAGGTACAGGTCTATGGCCAGCGCCGCTACGCGGTGCGCGTCAAGGTCAAGCCGGACGAACTTGCCGCGCGCAACATGACGATGGACGAACTGGCGCAGGTGATCCGCGCCGCCAACGTCAATTCGCCGGTCGGCGTGCTCGATGGCGAACGCCAGACGTTGACCTTGCAGGCCAACAGGCAACTGCGCAACGCGGCCGCCTTCGCCAACATCGTCGTCGCCAGCAACAACGGCCAGACCGTGCGCCTGTCCGACGTGGCCGAGGTGACCGACAGCGTGGAGTCGACCAAGAGCGGCAGCTGGGCCAACGGCAAGCCGTCCATCGTGCTGGCAGTGCAGCGCCAGCCGAACGCCAATACGGTGGCGGTGGTCGATGAGGTCAAGGCGCAATTGCCGCTGTTCCGCGAACAGATGCCGGCCTCGATCGACGTGCAGGTCCTCAACGACCGCTCGGTCTCGATCCGCGAGGCGATTCACGACGTGCACTTCACACTGCTGCTGACGATTGCGCTGGTGGTGATGGTGATCTTCCTGTTCCTCAAGCGCTTCACGGCGACCCTGATTCCGGTGCTGTCGCTGCCGATCTCGCTGATCGGCAGCGCGGCGCTCATGTACTGGGCCGGCTTCAGTCTCGACAACGTGTCGCTGCTCGGCATCACGATCGCGGTCGGCCTGGTGGTGGACGATGCGATCGTCATGCTGGAGAACATCGTGCGCCACATCGAGAACGGCATGGAGCCGCTGGCTGCTGCGCTCAAGGGTTCGCGCGAGGTCGGCTTCACCATCATCTCGATCTCGATCTCGCTGGTGGCGGTGTTCATCCCGATCTTCTTCATGCCGGGCGTGATCGGCCTGCTGTTCTACGAGTTCGCGGCGGTGGTGTCGCTGGCGGTGATGGTGTCGGCGCTGATGTCGTTGACGCTGGTGCCGATGATGTGCAGCCGCTACCTCAAGCCCGAAAGGGAGGAACACGAGCGCAAGGAACCCTGGATCAGTCGCCAGTTCGAGCGCGGCTTCGACCGCGTGCTGGATGGTTACACGCGCGGCCTCGACTGGGCGCTCGCGCATCGCGCCATCATCCTGCTGCTGGCGGCGCTGACCTTCGCGCTCACGGCCTGGCTGTTCGTCACGATTCCCAAGGGTTTCTTCCCGAGCGAGGACATCGGCCAGATCAGCGTCACCGTCGAAGGTCCGGAAGATGCCTCGTACCCGACCATGGTCAAGCTGATGACGCAGGCGTCCGAGATCATCCGCGCCAACCCGAACGTGGAGACCGGCACCGTGCGCACGCGCGACAGCAACGTCGGCAACATGTTCATCGGCCTCAAGCCGCGCAGCGAGCGCGAACCGATGCACGAGGTGCTGCGGCAACTGCGCCAGAGCGTGCGCGAGGTACCGGGTTTGAACGTGTTCATGATGCCTGTGCAGAACCTGCGGCTCGGCGGGCGCCAGAGCAAGAGCCAGTTCCAGTTCGTGATGCAGAGCGTGCACCCGGACGAACTCAACGCATGGGCCGAGACCATGATGGCGCGCATGCGTGCCGATCATTCCTTCATCGACGTCACCAGCGATTCGCAGCTGAAGGGCCTGCAGGCCGAGATCGAGATCGACCGCGACCGCGCCAACGAGGCCGGCATCGAAATCCAGGACATCCGCACCGCGCTCTACAGCACCTTCGGCGATCGCCAGATTTCGACCATCTATACCAGCGCCAACAGCTATTACGTGATCCTGCAGGACAGCAACGTCGGCCGCCAGGACGAGTCCGACTTGGCCAAGGTCTACCTGCGCAACAAGCAGGGCGCGCTGGTGCCGCTGCTGAGCGTGGCGAGCGTCAAGCGTACCGCCGGGCCGATCGCGGTCAATCACCAGGGACAGTTGCAGGCGGTGACGATCTCGTTCAACCTCGCGCCCGGCGTGCCGCTCGGCGACGCCACCGCCAACGTCGATCGCATCAAGGCCGAGATCGATCTGCCGCAAAGCATCATCACGAACTACGCCGGCGACGCCGCCGTGTTCCAGGCCTCGCAGGGCAACCAGATCGCGCTGCTGGTGCTGGCGGTGGTGGTGATCTACATCCTGCTCGGCGTGCTGTACGAAAGCTACATTCATCCGATCACGATCCTGGCCGGCTTGCCGTCGGCCGTGGTCGGCGCCTTGCTGACGCTGCGCATCTTCAACGTCGAACTGACGATGATCGCCATCATCGGCATCCTGCTGCTGATCGGGCTGGTCAAGAAGAACGCGATCATGATGATCGACTTTGCGCTGGCGGCGCAGCGCGAGGAGGGCAAGTCGCCGGCCGAGGCGATCCGCACCGCCTGTATCCTGCGTTTCCGTCCGATCATGATGACCACGCTGGCGGCGGCGATGGGCGCGATGCCGATCGCGCTTGGCATCGGCGCCGGCGCCGAGCTGCGTCAGCCGCTGGGTCTGGCCGTGGTCGGCGGGCTGATGGTGTCGCAGGTCATCACGCTGTTCATCACGCCGGTGATTTATCTGCTGCTCGACCGCTACAGCGGCGACGGTCCGTTGCAGATCACGCCCGAGCAGGAAGCGGCAGCGCGCTAGTCTCGGATTTGTTGCAGCCTCATGCCGGCCACGCGCGCTGCAGGATTTGCGCGTGTAGCCGCCCGTCATGCGCAGCCAGCTTGCCGCCGACTGTTTCACTCAAGGTGCCGCTCATTGTGCCAAAGACACGCCCGCCATTGGCATCGATGCGGCTGGCGATGAAGGCTTCAGCATGGGCGGCCGGTGCGTGTTGCAGCATCAGGCAGCCTTGCGCTGCCAGCACCAGTTGTTGCGCGATGCGGCGCGCCTGCGATTCGAGCTGCGGCGGCGGCAGGCGCAAGCTTTCGCGCAAGCCGTCGAGCAATGTGCGCAAGCCCGCATGCGCGGCGGCGATACGGTCGAGATCCTGCAGCAGCAGGATCAGGCCTTCCGGTTCGCGCGCGATGGCGCGCAGCACATCCAGGCACATCACGTTGCCCGAGCCTTCCCAGATCGAGTTGACCGGCGCCTCGCGCAGCAGGCGCGCCATCGGTGCTTCCTCCACGTAGCCGTTGCCGCCCCAGACTTCCATGCATTCGCCGCAGAATTCGATGGCGCGCTTGCAGACCCAGAACTTGGCGGCCGGCGTGACGATGCGCTGCCACGCGCGTTCGAGCGCGCCGTCCTGCTGCTGCAATTGATCCGCCGCGCGCGCCAGGCGCATCATCAGCAGCATGGCTGCCTCGCTTTCCAGTGCCAGATCGGCCAGCACGTTCTGCATCAGCGGCTGCTCGGCCAGCAGGCGGCCGAAGGCGCTGCGGTGGCGCGCGTGATGGATGGCCTGCACCAGCGCATGTCGCATCAGGCCGGCGCTGCCGACCACGCAGTCGAGCCGCGTGCGGTTCGCCATCTCGATGATGGTGGCGACGCCGCGTCCCTCGTCGCCGACCATTACGCCCCAGGCATCCTGGAACTCGACCTCGCCGCTGGCGTTGGAGCGGTTGCCGAGCTTGTCCTTCAGGCGCTGGATGCGGATCGCGTTGCGCTGGCCGTCGGGCCGCCAGCGCGGCACGAAGAAGCACGACAGCCCGCCGGCCGCCTGTGCCAGCACCAGGTGCGCATCGCAGCTCGGCACCGAGAAGAACCATTTGTGGCCGGTCAGCAGGTAAGGTTGGCCGCGCCCCTCGTCGCCCAATGCTTCGGCGCGCGTGGTGTTGCCGCGCACGTCGGAGCCGCCCTGTTTCTCGGTCATGCCCATGCCGATCATGATCGAGCGCTTCTGCGCGATCGGCAGGTCGCGCCCATCGTGTTCGCGCGAGAACAGCTTGTCGGCGAGGCCGGCGAACAGCGCCGGTTCCTGCCGCAGCAGCGGAATCGCCGCATGCGTCATGGTGATCGGGCACAGCGAACCGGATTCCAACTGCGCCTGCAGGTAGTAGCCGGCGGTGCGCGCCGCATGCACGCCGGGCCGTGCTTCGGCCCACGGCAGCGCCTGCAGGTTGCGCTTGCGCTGCAGCGTCAGCAGTTGATGCCAGGCCGCGTGAAATTCGACGCTGTCGATGCGACGGCCGACGCGGTCGTGCGTGTGCAGCTGCGGCGGGTGACGATTGGCCAGCGCTGCCAGTTCGCGCAGCGCCCGGCTGCCGAGTTCGGCGCCGCTTTCGCACAGGTCGGCCTCGTGCCAGCCCGCGTCGCGCCGCACGGCTTCCTGCAGCGCGGGATCGGTGGCGAACAGGTTGCAGTCGGGAAGGTCGGGAACCTGATTGGCGATCTCGTGGGTGGACCAGGGCATGGCGATCCTTTCGGTGGAAGGCGGCGAGCGCGGCTTTCCGTGTTGTAGCGCAGATCGGGCGGAATTGCCAGTTCGGCGCGGACGGCCGGCCTGCGGCGCCGCAATCGCGCGACTCTGCAAATCCGGTGCGGGTGTCGGGTAAAATGCGGGTTGCTTTCAATCGCGAACGGCCGCCATGTCCTATCAGGTTCTTGCACGCAAATATCGTCCGAAGAGTTTCGACACGCTGGTCGGGCAGGAACACGTCGTGCGCGCGCTCACGCATGCGCTGGACAACGGCCGCCTGCATCACGCCTACCTGTTCACGGGTACGCGCGGCGTCGGCAAGACCACGCTGTCGCGCATCCTCGCCAAGTCATTCAACTGTACCGGCGCCGACGGCAACGGCAGCATCACGGCGTCGCCATGCGGCGTGTGCGAGGCCTGCACCGCGATCGATGCCGGCCGCTTCGTCGATTACATCGAGATGGACGCGGCCTCCAATCGCGGTGTCGATGAAATGGCGCAGCTGCTCGAGCAGGCGATCTACGCACCGTCCAATGCGCGCTTCAAGGTCTATATGATCGACGAGGTGCACATGCTGACCAACCACGCCTTCAACTCCATGCTGAAGACGCTGGAAGAACCGCCCGAGCACGTCAAGTTCATCCTCGCCACCACCGATCCGCAGAAGATTCCGGTCACCGTGCTGTCGCGCTGCCTGCAGTTCAATCTCAAGCAGATGCCGCCGGGTCACATCGTCTCGCACCTCGAAAACATCCTGGGCCAGGAGAGCATCGAATTCGAAACGCCGGCGCTGCGGCTGCTGGCGCAGGGCGCGCACGGTTCGATGCGCGATGCGCTGTCGCTGACCGACCAGGCGATCGCCTACGCGGCCGGCAAGGTCACGCTGGAAGCGGTGCAGGGCATGCTGGGCGCACTCGACCAGTCCTTCCTCGTGCGCATCCTCGACGCGCTGGCGGCCAAGGACGGCGCCGGCCTGCTGGCAGTGGCCGACGAGATGGCCGCGCGCAGCCTGTCCTACAACGCAGCGCTGCAGGATCTGGGTTCCCTGCTGCATCGCGTGGCGCTCGCGCAGAGCGTGCCGGCGGCGGTGCCCGAGGACCTGCCGGAGCGCGAGGACATCCTGCGCCTGGCCGGCCTGTTCGACGCCGAAGAGATTCAACTGTTCTACCAGATCGCGGTACATGGCCGCAACGAACTGGGCCTGGCGCCCGACGAGTACGCGGGCTTTTCGATGACGCTGCTGCGCATGCTGGCGTTCCGTCCCGGCTTCGGTCCGGGCGAGGGACGCGGCCTGCCGCCGGCTGTCTCCGCGCCGGCCTCTGCGGCGCCGGCACGCCCCGCGGCGAGTCCGGCGCCCGCGGCGCAAGCCAGCCAGGCGGTACCGCCTGCCGCCGCGCGCCTGAGTGCAGCGCCGCAGGTTTCCACTGCCAGCGCGCCGGTACCGCGTGCGGGCGTGAGCCCGGCCAAGGCCGCGCTCGAAGCAGCGCGTGCCGGCCTCAAGGGCGGGGCGTCGGCACCGCGTGCACCGGCTTCGGTGCCTGCTCCGATGGCGGCACAGGCCGCGTCGCCGGCTCCCGCAGCCGTGCCGGCTGCGCCTGTTTCTCCTGCACCTGCCAGCGCGCGTCCGCCTGCATCCTTCGACGACGGCCCGCCGATGGACCTGCCCGATCTGCCGCCGGCGCCGCCGTGGGATGACGGTGCCGACATGGCGCCTGCCTACGGCGGCCGCGACCAGGCCTTCGATACGCCATCCGTGCAAGAAAAAACGCAAGCCGCTTCCGCATCCGCCATGCAGTCGGCGCCCGTGCAGCAGGCTGCGCCGGCCGACCCGCCGCGTCCGTTCCGCCTGTTGCCGGTCGAGGGTTTGGCATGGGACGGCAACTGGCCGGTGCTCGCCGCCGCCTTGCCGGTGCGCGGCGTGGCGCAGCAGCTCGCGCACCAGAGCGAACTGATGGCAGCGGGCCGCGACGGCAACGCGATCAGGTTCGAACTGCAGGTCCAGGTCGAGACGCTGCTGGCGGCCGGCAGCGTCGAGAAGCTGACGACCGCGCTTTCCGAGCATTTCGGCCAGCCGGTGCGCGTCGAGCCCAAACTCGGCCCGGCGCAGCACACGGCCAATGCGGCCGCGCTCGCGGATCGCGCCGAACGCCAGCGCGAGGCCGAGCAATCGATCCAGAACGATCCCTTCGTGCAGAAGCTGATGCGCGAGCTCGGCGCGACCATCGTGCCGGGCTCGGTGCGGCCGGTCTGAGCGCGCAGGATTTCCATTCATTCCGAAACCGGTACAGAAAGAGGAGTTTCCCATCATGATGAAGAACCAGTTGGCAGGCCTGATGAAGCAGGCGCAGGCGATGCAGGACAACATGAAGAAGATGCAGGAGCAACTGGCGACGATCGAGGTCGAAGGCCAGTCCGGCGCCGGTCTGGTCAAGATCGTCATGACCTGCAAGAACGACGTCAAGCGCGTCGCCATCGATCCTTCGCTGCTCGGCGACGACAAGGACATGCTGGAAGACCTGGTGGCGGCCGCCTTCAACGACGCCGTGCGCAAGGCCGAGGCGACCTCGCAGGAAAAGATGGCTGGCGTGACCGCCGGCATGCCGCTGCCGCCCGGCTTCAAGATGCCTTTCTGATCGCATCCCTTCCGCAGTGAAGACACCGTCCAGCCTCGACTTCCTGACCGAATCGCTGCGCCGCCTGCCGGGCGTCGGTCCCAAGTCGGCGCAGCGCATGGCCTTTCACCTGATGCAGCACGACCGTGAAGGTGCGCTGCAGCTCGGGCGCGCGCTGTCGCAGGCGGCCGAGCGCGTGCGCCACTGCGCGATGTGCAATACCTTCACCGAGCGCGAGATCTGCGAAGTCTGTCTCGACGGTGAGCGCAATCCCGAACTGCTGTGCGTGGTGGAGACGCCGGGCGACCAGTTGATGATCGAGCAGACGCTGACCTACAAAGGTCTGTACTTCGTGCTGATGGGACGCCTGTCGCCGCTCGACGGCATCGGCCCGCGCGACATCCATCTCGAAAAACTGATCACGCGCGCCACCGACGGCGTGGTCAAGGAAGTCGTGCTGGCGACCAACTTCACCAACGAAGGCGAAGCCACCGCGCACTACATCAGCGAGACGCTGAAGGCGCGCGGCCTCAAGGTCAGCCGGCTGGCGCGCGGCGTGCCGGTCGGCGGCGAACTCGAATATGTGGACGCCGGCACCATCGCGCGCGCGATGCTGGATCGGCGCACGACCTGATCATTCCGTCGCCGCAAGCGACACCTGCATGGAGACCTTGCCGTGTCCGGTTCCTATCATTTGATCGACGGACTGTCCGTGCGCTGGCAGAATCTGTGCGCCTCGCTGCAGGCGGATCCTGCGGCGGCGTCCCAGGTCTGGTGGCAGCTGTGCGAACGTTTTTGCGAACCGCATCGGCGTTATCACGATCTGTCGCACGTGACGGCCTTGCTGACGCAGGCGGAGCGCTGGCACGAACACCTGCATGACGCGCATGTCGTGCATCTGGCGATCTGGTTCCATGACGCCGTCTATGATCCGCAGCGACGCGACAACGAAGAGCGCAGTGCCGACATGGCACGCTGCGCCCTGTTGGCGATGCAGGTGGACGAGACGCTGATTCCACCGGTCACCGCGTGCATCGCGGCGACGGCCGGTCATCGCGTGACGACGGACGAAGTGGCGGACATGCCGCTGTTCCTCGATCTCGATCTGGCGATTCTCGGCAGTGATCCCGCCGACTATGCGCGCTACAGCGCGGCGATTCGCGCCGAATACGACTGGGTCGAGGAAGCGCAATATCGTGCGGTACGCAGCAAGGTCCTGCAGTCGTTTCTCGCACGGCCCACGCTGTATTTCACCGAAGCGCTGCAACAGGCTTACGAAGCCCGCGCCCGTGACAATCTGCGCGCCGAATTGCAGGCGCTTTCCTCTTCCTGATTCCCATGACGGCAACTTCCAAGGTTTCCGGTCCGCTGGCCGGCATCAAGGTCCTCGAACTCGGCACGCTGATCGCCGGCCCGTTCTGCTCGCGCATGCTGGCCGAGTTCGGTGCCGAGGTCATCAAGATCGAGTCGCCCGACGGCGGCGATCCGCTGCGCCAGTGGCGCGTACTGAAGGACGGCACTTCGCTGTGGTGGAGCGTGCAGTCGCGCAACAAGAAGAGCGTGACGTTGAACCTCAAGGATGCGCGCGGGCAGGAGATCGCGCGGCGGCTGGCGCTGGATGCCGACATCGTCATCGAGAACTACCGTCCCGGCGTGCTCGAGAAATGGGGACTCGGCTACGAACAGCTGAAGGCCGTCAATCCGGCGACCATCATGGTGCGCCTGTCCGGCTTCGGCCAGAGCGGGCCGATGAAGGATCAGCCGGGCTTCGGCGCGGTCGGCGAATCGATGGGCGGGCTGCGCTATGTGTCCGGTTTTCCGGACAGGCCGCCGCTGCGCGTGGGTATCTCGATCGGCGATTCGCTGGCGGCCCTGCACGGCGTGATCGGCGCCATGATGGCGCTGCGCCACCGCGACGTCACGGGCGGTCGCTGGAACGGCAAGAGCGGGAGCGACTGCGTGGCCGGGCAGGGACAGATGGTGGACGTGGCGCTGTACGAGGCCGTCTTCAACATGATGGAATCGCTGGTGCCCGAGTACGACGTCGCCGGCGTGGTGCGCGAGCGTACCGGCGGCGCGCTGCCGGGCATTGTGCCGTCCAACACCTATACCACTGGCGAAGGCGAGAACATTGTCATCGCCGGCAATGGCGATGCGATCTTCAAGCGCCTGATGCTCGCCATCGGCCGCGACGACCTCGCCAACGATGTGCAGCTCGCGCGCAACGACGGCCGCGTGCCGCGCACGGCCGAGATCGACGCCGCAATCCAGGCATGGTGTGCAACGCAGACCATAGACAGCGCGCTGGCGGCGCTGCAGCAGGCCGACGTGCCGGTCGGCAAAATCTATTCGGTGCGCGACATGATGACGGACCCGCAATTTCTCGCGCGCCGCATGTTCGAGCAGCATGCGTTTGCCGACGGCACGCCGGTCAAGCTGCCGGCGATCACGCCCAAGCTGTCGGAAACGCCGGGCGAGACGAAGTGGCTCGGCCCCAGGCTGGGCGAACACAACGACGAGGTCTTGCGCAGCCTCGGGCACGATGCGGACGCCATTGCCGCCCTGCGACGAGACGGCGTGATCTGAGTGATGCCAACCAAAGAGAGGCAAGCATGAACAAGCAGTTCTTCAAACAGTTTTTTATTGCGCTGGCCCTGTTTCTGCTGGGCTACTGGACCTTCAACGGTCTGATCTTCAATTAGCGTTGCCTGCCATCCATTGCCGGTTTTGAAAAGTTTGCACGCGGAGGCGGGGAAGTCTGGTTAAATAGGCCTTCCGTGCTTTCCGGGACTTTCTCAATTCAAAGGAGGATCACATGGGCATTCTGAGCTCGATTTTCAGCAAGATTTTTCCCTCGGCCAAGGCAGAGACCGCACCCGCCGCACAAACGGCTCCGGCAGCCACCGCTGCTGCGCCGGCCGCCGCTCCGGTCGAGCAGGTTGACGTGAGTGCCATCCTCAATGGCCTGGCGGCAAAGAATCCGCAAAAACTGAACTGGAAGACTTCCATCGTCGATCTGTTGAAACTGCTCGATCTCGACAGCAGCCTGACCGCGCGCAAGACGCTGGCGCAGGAACTCGGTTACACCGGCGACACCAACGATTCGGCTTCGATGAACATCTGGCTGCACAAGCAGGTCATGAACAAGCTTGCGGAGAATGGCGGCAAGGTGCCGGACGAGCTCAAGTAATTCCTTTCCCGGTTTTCACCCGGTCGGGCGCCATCATTGCGATGGCGCCCGATTTTTTTTGTCGGTCAGAAACGCACACCGCCGGTCCACATCGCGCCGGCCGTGCCGAACACGATGACTTCCGTGCACAGCTGCTTGTAGCAGTAGCCGACGGCCGGCAGCACGACAGGCGCGGTGCCGTACTTGTTGAGTGGAATCTTGTCCTGGTACTCGTCCTTGTAGCCATGGATGACGCCACCCACGACCTTGACGTAGGTATTCGGCGAGGCATCGAAAGGATGGTATTTCTTGCCCCAGTAAAGCAGCGTGGTCGGCTGCCGGTACGAGTTCTTGAAATGGGCACCGCCGACCACCGTGTTGTCGCGGTAATTCCATTCCAGGTTCAGCAGATGCTGCGTGTTGTTGTGTGCAGGGTCGGGGCGGAAGTGGCGTGTCGCGATGCTGGTACTGAAATAGACGTTGTGCGGCGCGCTTTCCGGCTCCACAGACACCTCGTTCGCATGAACCGGCTGGATCGAGGCAAGGGCCAGTCCGCACAGCAGGATGCAATTGCGCGGCGTTGACCCTGAAAAGGCAAAAATCGAAGCTGACATGGGGCAATGATAACAGTGACAACCCTTGTCGGACCCCGATTCGCCGCGTGTGTTCCCGCAATGTTGTCGGCGGGCATGTTTCGGCAGGTCAGCTCCGTATGCTGACGGCGACCAGACGCGCCACCAGCGGCCTGACCATGAGCACGCAGAAGAAGGCGACCGGCATGGCGAGCTTGTAGGCATGCCAGACGCGCAGTGGCAGGTCGCTATCGATGCCGGTGCCGGCTCCGACGATGACGATGGACATCAGCATGGCCATGATGCCGGACATGAAGAAGGCAAACAAAACAGGTGTGAAGCGGGCCGGAACGCGCAGGTCCAGCGAGCGAGTCGAGCAAGATGGTTTCATGAAAGCCCTGAAGGATGGAAAAGGCCACACTCTACGCATACCATCCACAAGGCGGTAGCCACTAATCCCTAAGCAGTATTTGAAGATAAACTTACGATTCAATAGGACAGTCGCGAGGGGAACGATGGATACGCTCAAGGGAGTGGAGAGCTTCGTCAAGGCGGTGGAGGAGGGCAGCATCGCAGCGGCCGGCCGCCGGCTTGGCATTTCCGCTGCAGCGGCAAGCCAGAACATCGCGCGGCTGGAACGGCAGCTCGGTACGCGCCTGCTGGTACGCACCACGCGGCGACTCGCACTGACCGAGAGCGGCCAGCTCTATTTTCAGCGCGTGCAATCGATCGTGCGTGAACTCGAACAGGCGCAGGCCGACATTGCCGACCTCGGCGGCGAGCCGCAGGGCCGGCTGCGCATCGCCTGTTCCGCCGCCTTCGGCCGCAACGTGCTGGCGCCGCTGCTGCCGGCATTCGCGCGCCGCTATCCGCGCCTGATGATCGAGCTGGTGCTGGCCGATCATTACGTCGATCACATCGCCGAGGACATCGATCTGAGCATCCGCTTTGCGCAGCAGCTCGAAGCCGGCCTGGTGGCACGGCGCATTGCGCGCGTGCCGATGCGTTTCTGCGCGGCGCCATCCTATCTGGCGCAGCATGGCGTACCGCAGGACCCGGACGAACTGCACCGGCATCACTGCCTGCTGTTCCGGTCGCCGATGGACGGGCGTCTGCTGGGGTGGGGTTTCCTGCGCGAGGGCGTGCGTTTCGAGCCGCGCCTCAATCCGGTGATGATCAGCAACGATATCGACAGCCTGGCACGCTTTGCGGTGGACGGTGCGGGCGTTGCAAGGATCGGTGCTTTCATCGCCGATCCGCTCATCGAACAGGGTTTGCTGCAGCCGCTGTTCCTGCCGCAGGAAAAGAAGTCGTTGCGGCGAGCACAGCGCGCGCAGACCGCGCAGGCTGATATCGAGCCGTTGGATTTTTACGCTTGCTACCAGGATCGTCAGGTAGCGCAGGGAAAGCAGCGGCTGTTCCTCGATTATCTCGAACAGAACATGCCGTCGGCGTGGCGGGCCTGAGCCGCGTGTGAGGGGAGCATGCCGCGCAGGACGCGGCATGCGGATGGCTTGCTTACTTCGCGAGTGCCGCGATCAGGCCGTCGAGCTTGACGGCGTCGGCACAGAAGGCGCGTATGCCTTCGGCCAGTTTCTCTGTCGCCATCGCGTCCTCGTTGAGCAGAAAGCGGAAGCGTTTTTCATCGAGGTCGAGGCGCTCGATCTGCGCAGCCTGCGCCTGCTCGGGCGACAGCTTGCGCGCCAGCGGCGCATCGGATTCGGCCAGCTTCTGCAGCAGTTCGGGACTGATCGTCAGCAGGTCGCAGCCGGCCAGTTCGACGATCTGCGAGGTGTTGCGGAAGCTCGCGCCCATCACTTCGGTGTCGTAGCCGAACTTGCGATAGTAGGTGTAGATGCGCTTGACCGACTGCACGCCCGGATCGTCGGCACCCGTGTAGTCGGTACCGCTCGACTTCTTGTACCAGTCGTAGATGCGGCCGACGAAGGGCGAGATCAGCTTGACGCGCGCCTCGGCACAGGCCACCGCCTGCGGCAGCGAGAACAGCAGCGTCAGGTTGCAGTGGATGCCTTCCTTCTCCAGTACTTCGGCCGCGCGTATGCCTTCCCAGGTCGAGGCGATCTTGATCAGCACGCGTTCGCGCGGGATGCCGGCGGCTTCGTAGAGGCGGATCAGTTCGCGGCCTTTCTCGATCGAGCCTTGCGTATCGAACGACAGGCGCGCATCGGTCTCGGTCGAGACGCGGCCCGGAATGACCTTGAGGATCTCGATGCCGAAGGCGACCAGCAGGTGATCGACGATGGCATCGACCGACTTGCCCGCGTGTTCGCGCGCAACGCGTTCCATGATCGGGCGGTACTCGTCCTTCTGCACCGCCTTCAGGATCAGCGACGGGTTGGTGGTGGCATCCTGCGGCGCGAAGGCCTTGATCGACTGGAAGTCGCCGGTGTCGGCGACGATGGTGGTGTACTGCTTGAGTTCTGCGAGCTGGGTCATGAAGCTGTCTCTTTGTCTTGTAGGTCGGTAGGCGGAATGACGTTCTATTGTACGAAATGTCGGCACGGCCCGATGGTTCGCTAATCGTGCGTGGAATGCAGCAGGGAATCGAAGGGCAGTTCGATCTTCTGCAGCGCTTTCTGTGCCGCCTTCATCTTTTTGCGGCGTTCGGGACTCAGGCGCAGCGCGAGTCCGACCGCGAGGATATCGACCACGACCAGGTGCGCGAGCCGCGTCGAGATCGGCGTGTAGGGATTGTCGTGCGGATCGGCATGGAAATGCAGGTCGATCGCGATCGGCGCCGTGGCCAGCGCTGCCAGCGGCGTGCCGCCCGGCGCCAGCGCGATGACGTCGGCACCGCCGGCGCGCGCCAGTTGCACGCTGCGCAGCAGGGCGGGATTGCTGCCGCGCTGCGAGACGGCGAGCACCACGTCGCCCTTCTGCAATAGCGAGGCGGCGATGCCGTGGACGTGCGGATCGGCGTAAGCCACGGTCGGCACGCCGCTGCGGAAGAACTTGTGCTGCGCGTCGGCGGCGACGATGCCCGAGGTGCCCTGGCCGTAGCACTCGATGCGGCTGGCGCGCGCCAGCAGTTGCAGCGCGCGTTCGATGGCGTCGGCATCCAGGCTGTTGCGCAGGTCGAGCAGGGTGTTGATCGAGCGCCCGCAGATCTTGCCGATCAGGTCGGCGGCGAGGTCTTCGCGCGCCGGCGGCACGTCGGCGCCGGGTGCCAGCGCGAGTCCCTGTGCGAGCTTGAGCTTGAAGCTGTGCCAGCCGTCGCAGCCGAGCGAGCGGCAGAAGCGCACCACGGTCGGTTCCGAGACTTGCGCCTTCTTCGCGAGCGCGGCGAGGTTGGCCTGGATCGCCTGTTCCGGATCGGCCAGTACCGCCGCCGCGACCTTCCTTTCCGAGCGGGAAAGCGCGTCGTGGCGGCTGCGTATGGCGTCCAGCAGCATGCTTATTCGGGCAGCACTTCTTCGCGCCACTGCAGGCCGTCGCGGCCGATCAGCGCGCTGGCGGCGGCCGGGCCCCAGCTACCGGAGGTGTAGGGAATCGGCTCGTTGCCTTCCTGTTCCCAGTAGCGCAGGATGGGTTCGACCCATTCCCATGCAGCCTCTAGTTCGTCGGCGCGCATGAACAGCGTCAGGTGGCCGCGTAGCACGTCGAGCAGCAGGCGTTCGTAGGCATCCATGCGCGGCGTCTTGAAGGTCTCGGCGAAGTCGAGTTCGAGTTCGACCGGCTTCAGGCGCATGCCGTCGCCCGGCGTCTTGGCCATCAGGTTCAGCTGCAGGCCGTCGTCCGGCTGCAGGCGGATCACCAGGCAGTTGGGCACGAAGCTGTTGGTGGACTGCGCGAAGATCGAATGCGGGATCGGCTTGAAGCGCACCACGATCTCGGCCAGCTGGTCGGCCATGCGCTTGCCGGTGCGCAGGTAGAACGGCACGCCGGCCCAGCGCCAGGTATCGATCTCGGCGCGCACGGCGACGAAGGTCTCGGTATTCGAATCGGGATCGGCGCCTTTTTCCTGGCGGTAGGCCGGCACCGGCTTGCCTTCGACGTGGCCGGCGCGGTACTGGCCGCGCACCACGTTGCGCGACAGCGTGGTCGGCGTGAACGGCTTGAGCGAATGCAGCACCTTGAGCTTCTCGTCGCGCACGGCGTCGGCACCGACCGACAGCGGCGGTTCCATCGCGGTGATGCACAGCAGCTGCAGCAGGTGATTCTGCAGCATGTCGCGCAGCGCGCCCGAGGTTTCGTAGTAGCCCATGCGGTTGCCGACGCCGAGTTCCTCGGCGATCGTGATCTGCACGTCGGAAATCCATTCGCGCCGCCACAGTGGCTCGAACAGCACATTGCCGAAGCGCAGCGCCAGCAGGTTCTGCACGGCTTCCTTGCCGAGGTAGTGGTCGATACGGAAGATCTGCGATTCCTTGAAGACCTGGCTGACTTCCTTGTTGATCTGCTTGGCGCTGGCCAGATCGCGGCCCAGCGGTTTTTCCAGCACCACGCGCGAATGCTCGGTGGCCAGGCCGCGGCGATGCAGGTTGTGGCAGATGCTGGCGAACAGCGTGGGCGAAACGGCGAGATAGAACACGCGCGTCAGGCCGGCGTCGTTGCGCAGCAGATCGACCAGCGGATCGTAGCTGTCGGCATTGGTGGCATCGAGCGAGACATAGCGCACCGAGGCGCAGAAGGCATTCCAGGCTTCCTGCTGGAATACCTTTTCACCGATGTTCGGCTTGGCATTGCGGTTCAGTTCCTCGACGAACTCGGCATCCGACCACGGGTGACGGCCGACGCAGACGATCTGCGCGCTCGGCGGCAGGTCGCCGGCGCGATGACGTGCGTAGAGGGCTGGAATGAGCTTGCGCATCGACAGGTCGCCGCCGCCGCCAAACAGAACGAGATCAAAATCGGAAAGGGCCATGGTGGTCGTATCTTGTAATCAGGGAAAAGGTCGTTGGAACGGTAGCACGGTCTTTCACGGCGCGGCAATGCGGGCTTATGCGTTGTGGCCGGCGCACCGGCGCGCGCGCGCGATCAATCCGTTGGTCGAGCTGTCGTGGCGTGCCGGATCGGGCTGTCCCGTCAGTTCGGCCTCGATGTTCTTCGCCAGCACCTTGCCCAGTTCCACGCCCCACTGGTCGAAACTGTTGATGCCCCAGATAGCACCCTGCACGAAGACCTTGTGTTCGTACAGCGCGATCAGCGCGCCCAGCGTGGCCGGCGTCAGTTCGTCGAGCAGGATGGTGGTGCTCGGGCGGTTGCCGGGGAAGGTGCGGTGCGGGATCAGTTTGGCGATCTCGTCGGCCGGCAGGTTCTGCGCCTGCATCTCGGCGCGCACCTCGTCGGCGGTCTTGCCGCGCATGAAGGCTTCGGACTGCGCGAAGCAGTTGGCGAGCAGCCGTTCGTGATGATGCGGCAGCGCGTGTGCCGGCTTGAGCACGGCAATGAAGTCGGTCGGCACGATGTCGGTGCCCTGATGCAGCAGCTGGAAGTACGCATGCTGGCCGTTGGTGCCGGTGTCGCCCCAGATGACCGGGCAGGTGGCATTTTCCAGCGGTGCGCCGTCGATGTGCACGCGCTTGCCGTTGCTTTCCATCTCGAGCTGCTGCAGATAGCCCGGGAACAGTGCGAGGTCCTGGTGATAGGGCGCGATCGAGATCGAATCGCTGCCGAGAAAGTTGCGGTTCCAGATGCCGATCAGGCCCAGCAGCACCGGCAGGTTGCGTTCCAGCGGCGCTTCGCGGAAATGGGTATCCATCTCGTGCGCGCCGGCCAGAAAGGCATGGAAGCCCTCGATGCCGATGGACAGGGCCAGCGGCAGGCCGATCGCCGACCAGACCGAATAGCGGCCGCCGACCCAGTCCCAGAACGGGAACATGTTTTCCGGCGCGATGCCGAACCGGGTGACTGCCTCGAGATTGGTGGAAACCGCGACGAAGTGCCTGGCCAGGTCGCCCTCCGCCATGCCGCGCAGCATCCAGGCGCGCGCCGACTGCGCGTTGGTCATGGTCTCGGACGTGGTGAAGGTCTTGGAGGCGACGATGAAAAGCGTGCGGGCCGGATCGAGCTGCGGCAGCAGCGCATCGAGATCGTGGCCATCGACGTTGGAGACGAAATGCATCGTCAGCCGCGCGTGGGCGAACGGCCGCAGCGCCTGGCACGCCATTTTCGGTCCGAGGTAGGAGCCGCCGATGCCGATGTTGACGATGTCCGTGATCTCGCGTCCGTCATGGCCGCGCCATTCACCCGAACGCACGCGCTCGCTGAAGCCGGCGATGCGGTCGAGCACGTCATGCACCTGCGCTACCGCATCCTCGCCGTCCAGCGGCAGGCGGTCGTGGCGCGGGCGGCGCAGCGCGGTATGCAGCACGGCGCGGTTCTCGGTGACGTTGATGCGCGCGCCGGTGAACATGGCGTCGCGCTGCGCCTCGACGCGTGCTTCGCGTGCGAGACCGCACAGCAGCGACAGCGTCTCGGCATCAATAATGTTCTTCGAATAGTCGAGGAAGAGGCCGGCGGCTTCCACTGAAAATCTGGAAAAGCGGTCCGGATCCTGCTTGAAGAGTTCACGCAGTTGCCATGTCCGTGCGTGGGAATGGTGTTGCAGCAATGCCTTGTAGCTCGAGGATGCAGGCAGGGAAAAGGTGGACATGACGATGGGTTCTTGAGATTGAATCAACTATACAACAGCTTATGGTAATTTCACTACAAATAGTTTCGGCTTCATGACATGGCGGGATGGCGTCCATTGCCGTTGTCGAAATGCTCCTGTTACGGATGGCTGCGCGGCGCGAAAGTTCCATTCGGCTCGCCGCGAAAGATGCCGTGCGCCATCGCGGTGCCTGTGCAGCGCCTTGACTGTGCACCTTGTGCCCGCCAGCCGGGCAGGGAATTCAGCCCGTCTTTCGCGGTCACATGCATTCGCGCCGGCTGCCTGCGGCGCGGACGGACCTGGTGTCGGATGTAGTAAAATTTCAGTATTGTTTCCAAGGAAGAGTTCATGTCGCTCCACCCAGTGATCGCTGCCGTCACCGCACGCATCGTCGAGCGCAGCAGGCTGTACCGCGCTGCGTATCTGAACCGTCTGGCAGATTCGATTCACCAAGGCACGCAGCGTAGTGCATTGTCGTGCACGAATCTGGCGCACGGCTTTGCCGCCTTTCCCCCCAACGACAAGCTGGTGCTCAAGCAGCAGCAACAGCCGTCGATCGCCATCGTGTCGTCCTATAACGACATGCTGTCGGCGCACCAGCCCTACCATCGCTTTCCCGAGATCATCAAGGAAGCCGTGCGCCAGGCCGGCGGCGTGGCGCAGTTCGCCGGCGGCGTGCCGGCCATGTGCGACGGCATCACGCAGGGCCAGCCGGGCATGGAGCTGTCGCTGTTCTCGCGCGACGCGATTGCGATGTCCACCGCCATTGCGCTGTCGCACAACATGTTCGATGCCGCCGTCTATCTGGGCATCTGCGACAAGATCGTGCCGGGCCTCTTGATCGGCGCCTTGCATTTCGGCCACCTGCCGGCGGTCTTCATCCCGAGCGGACCGATGACGACCGGCATCTCCAATTCCGAGAAGGCGCGCATCCGCCAGCTCTATGCGCAGGGCAAGATCGACCGCGACGGCCTGCTGGAAGCGGAGGCCAAGTCGTATCACGGCCCCGGCACCTGCACCTTTTACGGTACCGCCAACAGTAACCAGATGATGATGGAGGTCATGGGCCTGCATCTGCCGGGCAGCGCCTTCGTCACGCCCAACACGCAACTGCGCGATGCGCTGACGGTCAGCGCGGCACAGCGCGCGGTCGAGATCAGCGCGCAGGGCAAGAGATTCACGCCGGTCGGCGAGCTGGTTGACGAGAAGAGCATCGTCAATGCCATCGTCGCGCTGCTGACCACCGGTGGCTCGACCAATCACACCATTCACCTGATCGCGATCGCGCGCGCGGCCGGCATCGTCACCGACTGGGACGATTTCCACAAGCTGTCGTCGGTGGTGCCGCTCCTGACGCGCATCTATCCGAACGGCGAGGCTGACGTCAATCATTTCCACGCCGCCGGCGGCACCGGCTTCGTGATCCGAGAACTGCTCGATGCGGGTCTGCTGCACGAGGACGTCACCACCGTGCTTGGCAAGGGCTTGCGCGCCCATTGCAGCGAACCTTTCCTCGACGAGGATGGCCGCGCGATCTGGAAGGACGCGCCGGCTGCCAGTGCCGACGAGAACGTGTTGCGGCCGGCATCCAATCCCTTCTCGCCGGACGGTGGCCTGCGCCTGCTGACCGGCAACCTGGGGCGCGCGGTGATCAAGATTTCGGCCGTCAAGCCGCAGTACCGCGTGGTGGAGGCGCCGGCCATCGTGTTCGCCTCGCAGGAAGAATTCATGCATGCCTACCAGGAAGGCAGGCTCGAGCGCGACTTTGTCGCCGTGGTGCGCTTCCAGGGACCCAAGGCCAACGGCATGCCGGAACTGCACGCGCTGACGCCGGCGCTCGGCAACCTGCAGGACGCCGGCTTCCATGTCGCGCTGGTGACCGACGGCCGCATGTCGGGCGCATCCGGCAAGGTGCCGGCGGCGATTCATGTTTCGCCCGAGGTGCTGGCCGGCGGTCCGCTCGGGCGCGTGCGCGACGGCGACCTGATCCGCCTCGATGCCGAAGCCGGCGTGCTGCAGGCGCTGGTGGCGCAGGAGGAATGGGAGCGCCGTTCGCTTGCGCATGCCGACCGCTCGTCCAACATGATCGGCATGGGGCGCGAACTGTTCGCGATGTTCCGTTCCTCGGTCAGCATCGCGGAAGAGGGCGCGGCCTCGTTCGGCCTGCCGCACCTGGCAACGCCGTCCTCGCCCGAGATCAACCAGCCGCACGAGGATGCCGAACCCTTCAGCGACGAGGATACCCACGTCCAGCAATCGATATGAGTACGCCCAAGGATTGACGTCAATGAGTACGCAAATGAATCTGCTTGAAATCATGCGGGCCTCGCCCGTGATCCCGGTCATCGCGATCGACGACATCCGCCATGCCGTGCCGATGGCGCAGGCGCTGGTGGAAGGCGGCATCCGCGTGCTTGAAGTCACGCTGCGCACGCGGCACGGACTGGCGGCGATCCGCGCGATTGCCGAGCAGGTGCCGCAAGCCATCCTCGGCGTCGGCACGCTGACGCGCCCCGAAGACTTCGCCGCCGCGCGCGACGCGGGCGCGGTGTTCGGCGTGTCGCCGGGACTGACGCGCGACCTCGTGCAGGCGGCGCGCGCCAGCGGGCTGCCGCTGCTGCCGGGCGTGATGACGCCGTCCGAGGTATTGGCGGCGCGCGAGGCGGGTTTCTTCCAGCTGAAGCTGTTTCCGGCGGTGCCGGCCGGCGGCGTCGGCATGCTCAATGCGATCGCCGGACCGCTGCCCGACGTGCTGTTCTGTCCGACCGGCGGCATCTCGCAGGAGACGGCACCGCAATTCCTCGCGTGCAAGAACGTGGCCTGCGTCGGTGGTTCGTGGCTGACGCCGCGCGAACTGCTGGCGGCCAACGACTGGGAGGGTGTTCGCGCGCTGGCGACGGCGGCTGCCGGCCTGCGCTAGACGTCTGCGGTCAGGGGCTGCGTTTCGGGCACGTCGGCGCTGACCACGATATTGCGGCCGCCGGACTTGGCGGCATACAGCGCCATGTCGGCACGGTGCATGAGTTCGGCCATGGTTTCGCGGCCGTCGTGCGTGGCGACGCCGACGCTGACGGTGTAGGGCACCGCTGCGATTGTCGCCGGATCGGCGGCAGTCTGCGTTCCCAGGCGGATGCGCAGGCGTTCGGCCACCGCGATGGCGGCCGCCGCATCCACTTCGGGCAGCAGCACCGCGAATTCCTCGCCGCCCATGCGGGCGATGTAATCCATGCTGCGTATCTCCAGTTCCGCGCGCGCCACGATCTCGACCAGCACGCGATCGCCGGCGGCATGGCCGTGCGTGTCGTTGATGCGCTTGAAATGATCGACGTCGAACACCAGCAGCGACAATGAGCGCTGCATGCGCCGCGCGCGCGTGAGCTCGCGCGTGGCGAATTCGAAGAAGGCGCGACGCGACCATGCTCCCGTCAGGAAATCATGGTTGGCGTCTTCGATGGCCTTGGACATCATCCTGTCGTGCACCATCATGATCGCGCCCATCGTGAAGATGGGCAGCATCAGCGTGCCCAGCGAGAGAAACAGCAGGTTCCAGTTCGAGCCCTGCATGGTCGAGGTCAGATGATCGGCGCCGGTCCAATAGACCACGCTGCGGCTCCAATGGCCGATCGCGAACAGGGCCGCCACGGTGGCGGTGAAGCGATAGGGGTAGGGCGAGGGGGCATGCCAGGCGTGGCGGAAGATGGTGATGCTGATGGCGAGGCAGAGCACGCCGAAAAAGGCGGAAATGATGACGGTGCGCGCGGCAATGGAGTTGTAGCCGTAGTGGAACGTCAGGATGAGCAGCGTCAGCGTCGCCAGGCTGATCGCCATCGGCGCCCGTGATGTGGTCAGTCCGAAGAATCGGCGAAAACCCAGAAACAGGATGCAGGCGGCAAGTCCGGATAGCACATTGGCAAGATCGATCGACAGCAGGTCGGGAATGACGTCGCGGCAGGCATAGAGGATGAGCGCCACGGCGGCGAGGATGTTGGCGGTCGTCCATTCGCGTATGCCGGCGATGCCGCTGCGCAGCAGCGAGGCAAGCACGAACAGCATGACGATGCTGAACCCGGAGGTGATCAGCAGAAGATTGAACGGACTAAGCATCGAATCGATTCGGACTGGAGCGGGCGGACGGCGCGGACGGGCAGGACAGGCTGCCGGAAGAGTCGAAGTCGCAGTATAACGTCGTATTTCCGCATGGAAATCAATCTTGACCTAAATCGTCGAACATTGCGTTGACCCAGCGATACACACGGTTTGTGTGCCTCCGTATAAGGGCGGCCGTGCAGTCATCCTCCGGTAAAATAGCAGACTTTTCTCCCTTCTCTTCAGGCGATGACCCAAGACGAAATGAAACAGGCGGTAGCACGCGCCGCCATCGAATATGTGACGCCCGGTGAGATCATCGGCGTCGGCACCGGTTCCACCGCCAATTTCTTCATCGACGAACTCGGCGCGATCAAGGATCGCATCAAGGGCGCGGTGGCGTCTTCGGAAGCCACTGCCGAGCGCCTGCGCGGCCATGGCATCGAGGTATTCGATCTCAACGACGTGCAGTCGTTGTCGGTCTATATCGACGGCGCCGACGAGATCACGCTGCATGGCGAAATGATCAAGGGAGGCGGCGCGGCACTCACGCGCGAGAAGATCGTGGCCTCGGTGGCGCGCCAGTTCGTTTGCATCGCCGACGGCTCCAAGCTGGTCAAGACGCTGGGCGCCTTCCCGCTGCCGGTCGAGGTGATCCCGATGGCGCAGGCCGCCGTCGCGCGCCGCTTGCAGACGCTGGGCGGCGAACCGCGCCTGCGCGTCAAGGACGGCCAGCCGGTGGTGACCGACAACGGTTGTTTCATCATCGATGTGCACGGCCTGCGGATCGCCGATCCGGCCGGACTCGAAGCGCAGATCAACGACATCGTCGGTGTGGTGACGGTCGGCCTGTTCGCGCGACGCGGTGCCAACGTCGGTCTGCTGGGCACGGTCGATGGCGTCAAGCGCATGACCTTCTGATTTCATTCCGATATCAAAGGTGCTCCTTGCGGGCACCTGTCTTGCCGTACGTCGGTACTGTCTGCGCTTCGCCCTGGCGATCGATCCGGAAACGGAATGACGGTGCTTGATTACTGCGCGCTCAGCAGATTCAGAAATTCGCGCGTGGGAATGGGCCGGCTCATCAGGTAACCCTGTCCCTCGTCGCAGCCGTTCTGTTGCAGGAACTGCGACTGCGCGGCGGTCTCTATGCCTTCGGCCAGCACGTTGAGGTTGAGGTTGTGGCCGAGCGAGATGATGGCCTTGACGATGGCGGCGCTGTCCTGGCTGGTGGCGATGTCGCGCACGAAGGACTGGTCGATCTTCAGCGTATCGACCGGGAAGCGCTTCAGGTAGCTGAGGCTCGAATAGCCGGTGCCGAAATCGTCGAGCGAGATCTTCACGCCGAGCGCGCGCAGCTGCGTCAGCATGGCGAACGATTTATCGACGTCGGTCGCCATCACGCTCTCGGTGATTTCCAGTTCCAGATAGCGGGCGTCGAGGCCGGTTTCCTGCAGCACGCGGGCCACCAGTTCGACGATGTCGCCGCGTGCCAGTTGCCGCGGCGACAGGTTGACCGAGATCGGAATCGGCGCGTAGCCGGCCTTCTGCCATTCGCGGTTCTGACGGCAGGCGGTGCGCAGTACCCATTCGCCGATCGGAATGATGAGGCCGGTTTCTTCCGCCAGCGGGATGAAGCTGCCGGGAGACACCATGCCGCCCGGCGTATGCCAGCGGATCAGCGCCTCGACGCCGATGATCCTGCCGGTGCGCAGGTTGAGCTTGGGCTGGTAGTGCAGCGCGAACTCGTCGTTCGGAATCGCCTGCCGCAGCCGGTTCAGCAGTTCCAGGCGGTCGGTGACCGAGGTGTTCATCTCCGCCGCGAAATACTGGAAGTTGTTGCGTCCCAGTTCCTTGGCCTTGTACATGGCCGAATCCGCATGCTTGAGCAATGTTTCGATGTCGCGCCCATCGTTCGGGTACAGCGTGACGCCGATGCTGCACGTGATCTGGAAGTCCAGGTCGTTGGCCTTCCACGGCTGCGCCACCTCGTGCAGCACGCGCTGCATGGTTTGCGTGACCGACTCTTCATTGGGCTGGCTGGTCAGCAGCAGCACGAACTCGTCGCCGCCCTGGCGTGCCACGGTGTCGCTGTCGCGCAGGCATGAAGTCAGGCGCTGCGCCGTGATCTTCAGCAGTTCGTCGCCGACCTGATGACCAAGGCTGTCGTTGATGAACTTGAACTGGTCGAGATCGAGAAAGGCGATGGCCGTCAGGTTGCCGTAGCGCTGCGAATGCAGGATCGCCTGCTGCATGCGGTCGTGCAGCAGGGTGCGGTTGGGCAGGCCGGTCAATGCATCGTGCGTGGCCTGGAATTGGATTTCCGCCTCGTACAGTTTGCGTTCGGTGATGGCCTCCACCGTGCCTTCGAAGAACAGCAGCTTGCCGGCGCTGTTGTGCACGGCGCGCGCGTTTTCAGAGATCCAGATGATCTCGCCGTTGCGGCGATGGATGCGCGATTCGAAGTTGGTGACCACGCCGTGCTGCTCCATCAGGCGCATGAATTCGACGCGGCGTTGCGGATCGACATAGACCTGATGCTCGATGTCGCGCAGCGTCGAAATCAGTTCGCCCGGCGAATCGTAGCCGTACATGCGCGCCAGCGCCGGATTGACGGCCAGATAGCCGTTGTCCGGCGTCGATTGATAGATGCCTTCGATCGCGTTCTCGAAAATGCTGCGATAGCGCCGTTCCGCTTCGCGCAGCGCCTCGTCGGCTTCCCGGCGTTCGGTGACGTCCTGTATGAAGCCCTCGAGCACATCGCAATCATGGTCGTCGTGCGAGATGCACGTACCGCGTTCCCACACCCAGCGTATCTGGCCATCGGCGCGCACGATGCGGTATTCGAGATCGAAGCGGCGATTGTTGCGTACCGCCTCGAGAATCGTGTGGCGCACGAAATTTCGGTCGTCGGGATGCGTGATCTCGTCGTAGGAAACGCGGCTGTTGAAGAGAATCTCTTCCTCGCGATAGCCGGTCAGCGCGAGACAGCCCTCGCTGACGAATTCCATGGTCCAGTGTTCGTCGAGACGGCAGCGATAGACCATGCCTTCCAGATTGGCCAGCAGTGTGCCGAGCATGCTCGCTTGCAGGGAGGGATCGGCAGGAGTGGAAGGCATCGATAAAAGCATGACAAGAAAATAAGCAATGAAACGTGACCGGCTGCGTTTTCCTCCTGCAGGAAGGCGCAGCCCGTCACCCGAATTTCCATCAAGCAATTACAGTGCCACGCAGGCGTTTGCCTGCTGCACCGAATTGGTACGCCGTATCTCGGGGACTCTTTCCGTATGTCTTTCAGCCAACAGACGTATTGACGATGCTCAACGCAATACGTTCAGCGGAATGCGCAGGTAGTGCACGCCATTGTCGTCGGCCGGCGGCAGGTGGCCGGCGCGAATGTTGATCTGGATCGAAGGCAGGATCAGGGTGGGCATTTCCAGTGTGCGGTCGCGCGCGGTGCGCATGCTGACGAATTCTTCCAGGGTGATGCCGTCCCTGACGTGGATATTGTGCGCACGCTGCCGTGCGACCGTGGTTTCCCATTCTGCCGTGCGCTCTTCGGGCGGATAGTCGTGGCACATGAACAATCGGGTCTGCGGCGGGAATGCCAGCAGTTTGCGCGCGGATCGGTACAGCGAGGCGGCGTCGCCACCGGGGAAGTCGCAACGCGCCGTGCCGAGGTCAGGCATGAAGAGCGTATCGCCGACGAAAATCGCATCGCCGATCGCATAGGCCATGTCGGCCGGCGTATGTCCGGGAACGTGGAGGGCGCGTGCCTGCAGGTCGCCAATGTGGAATGTCTCGTCCTCGTGGAACAGGTGGTCGAATTGCGAACCGTCGGGCCGGAAGGAGGTTTCCAGATTGAAGATCGAACGAAAGGTCTGCTGCACCGTGCGGATCATCTCGCCGATGGCGATGCGTCCGCCCACGTGCTGCTGCAGATAGGGAGCGGCCGACAGATGGTCGGCATGCGCATGCGTCTCGAGAATCCATGCCGGTTGGAGTTCCTGCTGGCGAATGAAGTCGATGACGCGATCGGCAGAGGCGGTGCCGGTATGGCCGGACTTGGGATCGTAGTCGAGGACAGAATCGATGATGGCGCAGACCGAACCGCGCCCGGTGTGCACGACATAGCTGATGGTGCCGGTCTGCGAATCGAAGAAGGCTTGCACCGATGGAGACATCGAAACTCCGGAAAAGGGCGGCACGGAGATGGCACCGCCCGAGGCGTCAAGGAAATGGCGCGCTATTTAAGCCGGTCGCTGATCTCGCGTGCCTGGCGGTCGAGACGGTCGTAGTAGTCGCGGGTGCCGATGTCGCCGTAATTGCGCTGACGGTCCGGAATCAGGAACGGCAGATCACGCGCGAGTTCGTCGTCGATTTCACTGTCTTCTTCGCTGCCCCAGCTGGTATTCATGGTGTGTTCTCCTTGCCCGCCATTGTAAGGTTTTCGTGGGCGGGCGGCTAGCGGGCTGGTTCCTGTTGCAGCCAGCCGCCGCGCTCAGCCGAGCGAATCGGGCACTTCGCCGCTGCCCGGCAGTTTGAAGGCAAGGATGTCGAGTTGTTCGATGACCGGCGGTTTGGCAAGCAACTCGCCGGCACGGCTTTGCAGGGCGCTGGCGATCTCGCCTTCCAGATGGGCCTTGCGGCCGTCCTCGTCGGCAAAGGCATCGAAGATGCCGAATACGCCCGGCGCGATCCTGACCGCAAACCAGGCCACGGTGTCGGTTTCACCCAGCGCGTAAGAAAGCTGCGCATGCAGGAATTCCTCGAGTTCCTGTTCCTTGCCCGGTTTGGCTTCCAGGCGGACTTGCAATCCAAGCGTGACCATGTTGCCTCCTTTGTCGTTTCAACAATCGAGTGTCGTATGGCGGTGACCTTGTTCATTGTAGGTGCCTTGTCGGCGACGCGCGGTCGGTGGAGAGGTGGCGATTTCGTCAGAAAACCGGTCAGGGCCGGCGCAATGGATTATCATCGTGGCCCTTTTCCATTTACAGACAGAGGTTGGTCATGGCAAATGCGTGCGGCGTCGATTTCGGGACGTCCAACTCGACCGTCGGCTGGAGCCGGCCCGGCGTTTCGCCCCTGCTGCCGCTGGAAGACGGCCGTGTCACGCTGCCGTCGGTGGTGTTCTTCAATGCCGATGAGGAGCAGGTCTATTACGGCCGCGCCGCGCTGGCGAACTATCTCGAAGGCTACGAAGGCCGGCTCATGCGCTCGCTCAAGAGCCTGCTCGGCACCAGCCTGATCGACGACCAGACCGAGGTCATGGGCAAGGCGCTGCCGTTCCGCATGCTGCTGACGCAATACATCGCCGAACTCAAGCGCCGCGCCGAGGCAGCGGCCGGGCGCGAATTCTCGAGCGCGGTGTTCGGCCGGCCCGTGCATTTCGTCGACGGCGACGAGGAGGCTGACATTCAGGCCGAGGACACGCTGTACGAGATCGCGCAGGCGGTGGGTTTCCGCGAGATCGACTTTCAGTTCGAACCGATCGCGGCCGCCTTCGATTACGAGTCGCAGCTCGACCGCGAGGAACTGGTGCTGATCGTCGATATCGGCGGCGGCACTTCGGACTTTTCGCTGGTGCGCCTGTCGCCCGAACGGGCCAGGCAGGCCGACCGCCGCCACGACATCCTGGCGACGGGCGGCGTGCACATCGGCGGCACCGATTTCGACAAGTATCTGAGCCTGCGCAGCATCATGCCGCTGCTGGGTCTCGGTTCGCGCCTGATCAGCGGCGCCGAGGTGCCGTCGAGCTACTACTACAACCTCGCGACCTGGCACACCATCAATCTCGCCTATACGCAGAAGACGTGGCTGCAGATACGCGACATCCATCGCGACGCCTGCGACAAGGTCAAGCTCGATACGCTGCTGGACCTGATCGAGCAGCGCGCGGGGCACTGGCTTGCGATCCGGGCCGAGGAAGGCAAGATCGCGCTGTCCGGCGCCGAGCAGACGACGCTGGACCTCGACCGCCTGTCGCCGCCGCAATCGCTGATTCTGCAGCGCGCCACCTTCGACGACGCGATCGATCATCTGGTCGGCGACATCGAAGCCACCGTCGGCGCCTTGCTGCGCGATGCCGGCATCGTTGCCGGCGATGTGGATACCGTGGTCTTCACCGGCGGTTCCAGCGGCGTGCTGCTGCTGCGCGAACGCATCGCCGCCTTGCTGCCGACCGCACGCCGCATCGAGGGTGATCTGTTCGGCAGCATCGGTGCCGGGCTGGCGCTGGATGCGGAGCGCAAGTTCGGCTGAACGGCCGTCTTCTGCAGGCTTGCCTTGCGTCATCATGCGGCAATGTTGGCTGGCGTACAGACTGCGGCGCGGCGGTGGTGTCTGATCGAGTTGTCAAAATCCGGTCGAAGGAAAGGCACCATGGTCAGGCTCCAGTTCTCGATCCAGCTCGCGTACGAGATCCACGATGAAACCAGCGATTTCATCTTCAACATTCAGGCCGCGAGAACCCAGTGCCAGACCGTCGTCGAGGAACACCTGACGACCAGCCAGGCAGGCAGCCCCATACACTTTACCGACACCGCGACCGGAAACCGCATGATGCGCATGCAGGCAGTGCGCGGCCCATTGCTGGTGCGCTATCAGGCGGTGGTCGATATCGAGCATCGCAGCAGTTGCCCGGAACAGTTGTATGAATCGCCGGTGTCCGATCTGCCGTCGGACGCCTTGCTCTACATCTATCCGAGCCGGTATTGCGAATCCGATCGCCTGTGCCAGATGGCCTGGCGCGAGTTCGGGCACCTCGAACCCGGTTACGGCCGCGTGCTGGCGATCCAGAAATGGGTGCAGTCGCACGTGCGCTTCCAGTCGGGTGCTTCCACCGGCACGACCTCGGCAGCGGAAACGCTGGTCGAACGCGCCGGCGTGTGTCGCGACTATGCGCACCTGATGATCGCGCTGTGCCGTGCGCTCAACATCCCGGCGCGCTTTGCTTCCGGCATCGACTACGGCGCCGATCCGGCATTGGGACCGACCGATTTTCATGCCTATGTCGAAGTCATGCTGAGCGGCCGCTGGTACCTGTTCGATCCGAGCGGCGTGACACCGACCATGGGGCTGATCCGTATCGGCACCGGGCGCGATGCCGGCGATACCGCCTTTGCCACGCTGTTTGGTCGCGTCTCGTCATGCGCGCCGCTGATCGCGATCGAGGCGGTGGAAGACGTGGGACAGGGCATCGTCATGCCGAGCCACTGCGAACAGGCATTATCGACCGCCGATTGTCCGCTCTGATCCGGCAAAAAATGGTATAAACAATTCCTTGCGACGCGCATCCGCGCGTCGGCCTTTCCGCGGACGGGAATGTCATCGTCCTGTCATCGAGCAGGTCTATCTTCTCGATCTTTTCGTTTGCGGAAAACTGGTGCTGTCCCCGGAAGTATAGAAACATGAGAGAGCTCCTTCACGCGCATGGCTGCGGCGTACGTCTTGCCCTGCACGCGAATGCATCCCTTTCATTGTGTTCCCCTACTTTCGGGTTGCAGCACGGGCAGATAAGGAAAGGGCCGGATGTTTGCTGCAGTGGATTTGGGATCGAACAGTTTTCGTCTTCACATCGGTCACCAGGAGGGCGATGCCATGCGCATCGTCAAGACCGCACGCGATCCGGTCCGGCTCGGCGCCGGCCTCGACAGCAAGGGCAACCTGACACCGGCCGCGATGGAAGCGGCGCTGGCCTCGCTGTCGCGCTTCAACGCCATCCTGAGCGCCTATCCGCTCAACGCCGCGCGCGTGGTCGCCACCAATACCATTCGCATCGCGAGAAATGCCGCGCAGTTCCTGCCAGCGGCCGAGGCCGCCATCGGCTATCCGATCGAGATCATTTCCGGCGAGGAAGAAGGCCGCCTGATCTACATGGGCGTGGCCAGCGTGCTGCCGCCGGACGAAGGGCGGCTCGTGATCGACATCGGCGGCGGTTCCACCGAGGTAGTGCTCGGGCGCGGCTTCGAAATCCTCAAGGTCGAATCCTTCAGCATCGGCACCGTGCCGCAGAACGCCGGTTTCTTCGGCGACGGGCGCATCACGGCCGAGGCCTTCGAGGCGGCGATCCTGTCGGCGCGCTCGCGCTTCGAGGACATCGCGCCCGAATACGATAGAAGTCTCTGGACGCAGGCTTATGGTTCTTCCGGCACCGCGCGTGCGATTGGCGAGGCGATCGCGCGCAATGCGCTCGGCGACGGCCGCATGACGCTCAAGAGCCTCGAAGCGCTGCGGCACAGACTGATCGCCTTCGGCCACGCCGAACGCATCGATCTGGCGGGCATGAAGGCCGATCGCAGCACCAGCATTGCCGGCGGCCTGGCGATCCTGATCGGCGCCATGCACGAGTTCGGCATCCGCGAGGTGAAGCCGGTCGAGGCCGGCCTGCGTCTGGGCGTGCTGCGCGACCTGCAGTTGCGTGCCATGCAGCGCGATCGCCGCGAGGAATCGGTACGCGAGTTCCAGCGGCGTTTCCGTGTCGATGAACAGCGGGCCGACCGTACTGCGCAGATCGCCGGCATCATGCTGTCGCTGCTGAAGCCTGCGGACGACAAGTACAACCGGTTGCTGTACTGGAGCGCGCTGCTGCACGAGATCGGCCTGATCGTCTCGCACAGCGGCTTTCACAAGCATGCGGCCTACATGATCGAGAATGCGGATCTGCCCGGTTTCACCACGCGCGAGCAGCGCGCCATGAGCCGTCTGGTGCTGGCGCAGAAGGGCAATCTGCGCAAGGTGACGGACAATCTGTCCGATCCGGGGTTTGCCAAGGCCGTGCTGGCGCTGAGGCTGGCGGCCATGTTCATGCATGCGCGCATCGATGTGGCCGCCGATCCGGGAGCGGTGCGCATCAGGATGAAGAACCGCATCGAACTCGAACTGCGTCGCGCCTGGGTGCGCGATCATCCGACCGTGGCCTACTGGATCGAGAAGGAAAAGGATGCGTGGGGCGAGGTCGGAATCGACTTTTCGATTCGGTTGGGGAGTTAGTTGCGGCGATGGTCTTGAACGCTACGGTGATAGGTGATGCCTCTGGATTCCCGCCTGCGCGGGAATGACGGGTTTTAAGTTACCGACGGCTGACTTGGCAAAGCCCTGAATAAGTTCTATACGCTCCGTCATTCCCGCGCAGGCGGGAATCCAGCGCTGAGTTTGTTCGAAGATCCGTCGCCCAAACAACGCTGCTCGCAAAATGAACCTTTCCCTACTCCGCGCTTCTGATCGTTTGGCGCAATAATGACACCCATGCAACAGGCCGCGAATGGCCTGCCTATCTGATGGAGCACCCAATTGTTCAATGAAATCGTCGATATGGCCGCCCAGGCCGGCTACCTCGGAGTCTTCCTGCTGATGCTGGCGGAAAACATTTTTCCGCCGATCCCGTCTGAGCTGATCATGCCGCTGGCCGGCTTTGCCGCCGCGCGCGGCGACATGGACATGATCATGGTGATTCTGGCCGGTACCGCCGGTTCGGTGGTCGGCGCTTTGCCCTGGTATTACGCCGGTCTGCTGTTCGGCAAGGATCGCCTGAAGGCAATTGCCGCGCGGCACGGTCGCTGGCTGACGATGACGCCGGCCGATATCGACCAGGCTTCCGACTGGTTTGCGCGCTACGGCATCAGCGCCGTCTTCTTTGGCCGTCTGGTGCCGGCGGTGCGCACGCTGATCTCGGTGCCGGCCGGTATCGTCCGCATGCGCATGCTGCCGTTCCTGTTCTTCTCGACGGTCGGCTCGCTGCTGTGGACGGCGTTTCTTGCCTTTGCCGGCTATGTGCTGGAGTCGCAGTACGAGCTGATCGAGGAATGGATCGATCCGATTTCCAAGTCGGTCATGCTGCTGATCATCGGCATCTATCTCTACCGCTTCATCCGCTTCAAGCCGCAGCAGTCCTGATCAGAACACCAGGCCGTTGCGGCGGAACAGCGCAATGTCCACATAGTCTGAAAGTTGGCGTCCGGCACCGCTGCGTACGGATATGCCGCCGATATCCAGCGCGTCGCCCTCGCGCAGCAGTTCCTGACGGCCGGTTGTGGCGGGTTTGCCGCGCTTGATCGCGAGCGCCAGCGTCTTGGCTACTGCGAAGCCTTCGAGCGTCAGCGTCGAGGGTGGTTCGTCGCGGTATTTCTTCATCATCGCCAGGTGTTCGCGCTGCAGCGTGGTCTTGCCGTTGGCCGGATTCGGTACCACCTGCGAGAACACGGTCCATTCCACCGCACGTGCACCAGCCAGTTCGCGCAGCGTATCCAGATTGATGAGGGAGGTGCCCGCCACATAGACCTTGGGCGCCTGCGGGCGGAACGCCTTGAGGAAGAGGCCGGTATTGATGGTGTCGCCGACCACGATCACCACGCCCGGTGTCGCCGCGGCCAGCCGCGCGGCTTCCTCGGCGGTTTGTTTTTCGTTGCTGCTGATGCGCGCGGTCGCGGCAAGTTGCAGTCCGCGCCGCTTCAGCTCTTCCATCAACATGTTCATGGTCTGGCGGTTGCCGGCATCGTCCTGGAAGGCAATGCCGACACGCGTCATGCCGAGCGGACCGAAATGCGAGAGCATGTGGCGCACTTCATGCAGGTAATCGGGGCGCCATAGCGCCAGTTCATGCCCATTTGTGGCGGAGATATTGCTCAGCAGCGGTGCATAGAGCTGCAGCCTGCTGCGGCGAAAGGCCGGTGCGGCGAGAATGGCTTGTGTCACTTCTTCACCGATGCCGCCGAGCAGGTAGTCGGCGCCTTCGTTCTCGATCAACTCGGTCGCCATGCGGGCGGCTACCGCCGGCGAGGCCTGGTCGTCACGCGTCACGAAGCGGATCTTGCGGCCGTTGATGCCGCCGGCCGCATTCAGCATGTCGAAGCAGGTACGGATGCCGGCCACATAGTCGCGGCCGAGCGAGGCATTGGGACTGGACAGATCGATCACCTGGCCGATCACGATGTCGTTGTCGGCAGCAGCCGGCGACGATGCAATGAAGGCCGTGCAGGCAAGCGAGAGCAGCAGGTTGCGCAGGAACATGGATGATGGCCGTGAGCAGGTCGGACCACGATTGTGGTAGCCGAATATGACGGCATCATGAAATACCGGCCGATTTCTTGCGTGCGGATAATAAATTGTATATATTATTTATACTATTTATGGAAAAGGAGTCGATCGTGTCGCAGGAAACCGAAGTCAAGGCAGCACCGGCAGGCAGGACGACTGCCGCAACCTCCAGAAAAACCACGACTGCCAAGACGGCAGCAAAATCACCGGCCAAGCGCGCGGGCAGTTCCGTCGCGGAGCCGGTTGCGGCATCTGCAGCGAAAAAGCCGGCGGCCAGGAAGTCGGCGTCGGTTGCCAAGACAACCACCAGGACCGCTGCGAAGAAGGCGCCTGCAAAAAAATCGGCCCTCTCCGGCACGGCCAGGAAGACATCGTCGGATGCAGCCAAATCTTCACCCGTAACAAAGAGCACGGTTCAGTCGGCTTCGGTAGCTGACAAGTCTGCTGCCAAGCCCGTCACTGCACCGGCTGGAAAGCGCGCTGCAAAAGTCGCCAGCGCCGGCAAGGCCAAGGCAGACAAGAGCAAGGCACGCGCCGAGGCCAAGTCGGGCAGCAAGCACGGCGCGACAAAGAGCAAGACCCGCAAGCCACGCTTGGTACGCGACAGCTTCACCATGCCTGAACTCGAGTATCAGGTGCTGGCCGACGTGAAGAAGGCTTTTCTCAAGGCGGGTGTATCGATCAAGAAGAGCGAACTGCTGCGCGCCGGCGTGGCGTTGATCCAGAGCTTGGAGTTCAGCAAGCTGCATGAGGTGATTGCGAAGCTGACGCCGATCAAGGCGGGGCGGCCAAAGAAGGAAAAGTGATTGCGCGGTAGCGTGGCGGTGGCTGCGCTGCCGGGGCGAAATCGAGGCCGATGCTTGTGCATCGGCCTTTTTTTTGTTTGAGGTGACATCCAGATGCATGCATTCCGGCAAGAATGCGGCGTCTGATTCTTCCAGGCCGGTGTGAGTAAGTCCGCCACATCGCTCTTGTTGTCATGTCATCGAACGGACATGCAACTGTCATTCTGCTGAAGCAATCGCTGGCTACGCTGGCTCCGTCACAACGAAAAGGAGACCAGCATATGCAAGGATTGACGACTTCCAACGATCAGAACGCCGCCGCATCGCGGCTGACGCTGAGCATGGCGACTACGCCAAAGGAAGTGCGCGAAGTGCAGCGCTTGCGCTACAAGGTGTTCATCGAAGGCATGGGACTGGATGCCCTGCGCAATCCGGAGCGTCTGGACCGCGATGCGTTCGACGACTACTGCGATCATTTGATCGTGCGCGACTCGGCCACGCTGAAGGTGGTGGGCACCTATCGCGTGCTGAGTCCGGAAGCGGCGCAACGCCATGGTGCCTTCTATTCCGAGCAGGAGTTCGACCTGGCCCGCCTCGATCATCTGCGCGGCCGCATGACGGAAGCCGGCCGCGCCTGCATTCATCCCAAGTATCGCAGCGGCGCCGTCATCATGATGCTGTGGGCGGGGATTGCCGCCTACATGCAAAAGCATGGTTGCGAATACCTGATCGGCTGCGCCAGCGTCAGTCTGGCCGATGGCGGACACAATGCCGCAGCCATCTATCACGCGCTCGCCGAGACCAACATGGCGCCCGTCGAGTACCGCGTCAAGCCGCATCTCGCCTTTCCGATCGCGCCGCCGCGCAGCGACAACCGCCCGGTGATGCCGCCCCTGATCAAGGGATACCTGCGCAGCGGTGCCTGGATTTGCGGCGAACCTGCATGGGATGCCGAATTCCACAGCGCCGACATGTTCATGATGCTGCCGCTGGCCAGACTCGACAGCCGTTACGCGCGGCACTACCTGAAGGAAGGAGAGGCGGCATGAAACCACACGATTCGTTCCTGACACGCGATTTCTTCAAGGGCGAGGCGCGGCGCGAACCGCTGCGCTTTCGCACGATCTGGATTTCCGACGTGCACATGGGGACCACCGGCTGCCAGGCACAGCGTCTGCTCGAGTTCCTGCGCCGTACCGAATCCGACACACTGTATCTGGTTGGCGACATCATCGACGGCTGGCAGCTCAAGCGCCGCTGGTATTGGGATCAGGCCCACAACAACCTGATCCAGACGGTGCTGAAGAAGGCCAAGAAGGGTACCAGGGTCATCTTCGTGCCGGGCAACCATGACGAAGCGGTACGCCAGTTCATCGACCTCGATTTCGGGGGCATCCGTGTGCGCGACGAGCTTGTGCACACGACTGCCCAGGGAAAGCGCATGCTGGTGCTGCACGGCGACCGCTTCGACGGCGTGATCGCCTGCGCCAAGTGGCTGGCCTACGTGGGCGACAACCTCTACACGCTGATCCTGAAGTGGAACCAGTGGCTCAACAGCTGGCGCGCGCGCGCCGGCCTGCCGTACTGGTCGCTCTCGCAATACCTGAAGCTCAAGGTCAAGAACGCCGTCAGCTACATCACCTCGTTCGAAACCGCGCTGGCCGACGAGGCACGCCGGCGCGGACTCGATGGCGTGATCTGCGGCCACATCCATAAACCCGAAATACGCGACATCGACGGCATCCTTTACTGCAACGACGGCGACTGGGTCGAAAGCCTGAGCGCGCTGGTCGAGGACAGGGCTGGCGCGCTGCGCCTGGTCACCTGGCAGGACATCGTCGGCAGCACCGTGTCGCACCATCATGAGGAGGCAGACGAACCATGCGTATCGCCATCGTAACCGACGCCTGGGCGCCCCAGGTCAACGGCGTCGTCAACACCCTGCGCAACACGCGTCGCCAGCTGCGGCGCATGGGCCACACCGTGATGATGGTGACGCCCGAGGGGCTGCGCAGCTATTCCTGCCCGACCTATCCCGAGATCCGCCTGGCGTACAAGCCCTACGGCAAGGTTTCGTCGGTGCTCGATGCTTTCGAGCCGGACTGCATCCACATCGCGACCGAAGGGCCGATGGGACTGGCGGCGCGCCGCTACTGCCTGTCGCACGGCCTTAACTTCACGACCGCGTATCACACGCGCTTCCCCGAATACCTGCGCGCGCGCTTCCGCCTGCCGCTGGCGGTCACCTATCGCTGGCTCAAGTGGTTCCATGGTCCGTCCAAGGCGATCATGGTGCCGACGCCGCGCGTGCAGCAGGCGTTGGAGAAGAGCGGTTTCCGCAACGTGGTGCAATGGAGCCGCGGTGTCGATACCGATCATTTCCGCCCCGGCCCGCGCGAGGAATCGTCGCTGAGCCGGCCGCTGTACCTGTACGTCGGCCGCCTGGCGGTGGAGAAGAACGTGCAGGCCTTCCTCGACATCGACCTGCCGGGTTCGAAATGGGTGATCGGCGACGGACCGTTGCGCGACGAGCTGGAACGCCGCTATCCGAAGGTGCGCTTCCTCGGCAGCAAGCCGCACGACGCGCTGCCGGCCTACTACAACTGCGCCGACGTGTTCGTCTTCCCGAGCCGTACCGATACCTTCGGCCTCGTCATGATCGAGGCCATGGCCTGCGGCGTGCCGGTTGCCGCTTATCCGGTCGAAGGCCCGATCGACGTGGTGGCCGACGGCCGCAGCGGCGTGCTCGACCACAACCTGACCACTGCCTGCTTCAATGCCCTGAACCTGAAACGCTCGGCCGTGCGCGAATATGCGCTCGGTTATTCATGGGCGACGGCGACGCAGCAGTTTGTCAATCACCTGCATCCTGTGCGCAGTCGGGCGGTGGTGGGGAAGATGGCGACGGTGGGGTAAAGGCTGTCTTGTCTGCCTGGCGGTTGGAAGCGGATGTTGCTTTCTGTACGGTTGTTCTTCGAGGAGACTCAGTACTGGATTCCCGCCTGCGCGGGAATGACGGAAGTTGATTTGAAGCATACGGACTGATTCGACGCCTCCACAGAGAGCATACGCTTCAACCTACTCCGTCATTCCCGCGCAGGATGAAGCAGGGAATTCGACTGGCACGCCAGTCGCCTGCGCAACGGTCGGCACCTGCAAGTGCCGATGCGCGCGGCAGGCGGGAATCCAGATGGATGCGACTCATGGCAGTCTAAAAAGTAGCGGACGCAGTGCGAAAGAGCCTTCTCTATCTCGAATCCCGACTCGCCCTTATTTCCCCGCCAACTCCGGCGACAACACCGTGCGCAGATAGTGATCCGTCACGCCTTCGCGTTCTCGGCGCACGATCCACCAGATGTTGCCCTTGCGAATGGTCCAGTCCTGTTCGACACCAGTCAGGATGGTGGAGGCGACCTGGCCCAGCGTCGGCTGGTGACCGACGATCAGGACCGGTTCGCGGCTGTCGGGCCAGTGGGAGGCTGCGATGATGCGTTCGGCGGTGGAGTCGGGGGCGAGGTCGGGTACGATCTTGAACTTGCGGCACAGTGCCTCCGCCGTCTGCACGGTGCGCGTGGCCGGGCTGACCAGGATGCGGCAACTTTGCGTCAGGTGACGGTCCAGCCATTCCGCCATGCGGGCGGCCTGCTTGTGGCCCTTGGAGGTCAGCGCACGGCCTTCGTCGGGCTCGCCCATTTCCGCTTCCGCATGTCGCCACAGGATCAGGTCCATTGTTTACTCCATCGAGTTGCCGTGCAGTTGCATGAGCCATGACTGGGCGCTGAACGGCGCGGTCTTGCCGCGAGGACGACGCAGGCGGTAGTTGCCGTTGGCGTCCAGTTCCCAGGCGTTGCTGGTGTCCTTCAGATAGGGATTCAGGCCTTCGTTGATGACGCGCTTCTTGAGCGCCGGGTCGAGAATGGGGAAGGCGACCTCGATGCGGCGGAACAGGTTGCGGTTCATCCAGTCGGCGCTGGACAGATAGACATCGTGCGCGAGGTCGTTGCGGAAATAGTAGATGCGGCTGTGTTCGAGGAAACGGCCGACGATGGAGCGCACGCGAATGTTGTCCGACAGCCCAGGCACGCCGGGACGCAGCGCGCAGGCACCGCGCACGATCAGGTCGATCTTGACGCCGTCCGCCGAGGCCGCATACAGCGCGCGAATCACCGATTCGTCGAGCAGGGCGTTCATCTTGGCGATGATGCGCGCCGGGCGGCCGGCGCGCGCGATGCGCGCTTCGTTGCCGATCGCCTTGATGAATTCCTTCTGCAGCGAGAACGGGGCCAGCCACAGACGGTCGAGTTTCTTCGGCTTGGTCAGGCTGGTCAGGTGAATGAAGACTTCGTTGACTTCGGTGGCGATGGCCGGATTGGCGGTCAGCAGGCCGAAGTCGGTATAGAACTTGGTGGTGCTCGGATGGTAGTTGCCGGTGCCCAGATGCGCGTAGTAGCGGAAGCCGCTGTCCTCGCGTCGGATCACGAGCGCCAGCTTGGCGTGCGTCTTGAGCCCGACTACGCCATAGACCACCTGCGCGCCGGCGCGCTCGAGACGGTCGGCCCAGTTGATGTTGGCTTCCTCGTCGAAGCGCGCCATCAGTTCGACGATGACGGTGACTTCCTTGCCGTGCTGGGCCGCGTAGATCAGCGATTCCATCAGGTCGGAGTTCATGCCGGTGCGGTAAATGGTCTGCTTGATCGCCACCACGGCAGGATCGCGCGATGCATCGCGCACGAACTCCAGCACCGGCTGGAACGACTGGAACGGATGGTGCAGCAGCACGTCGTGCTTGCGGATGGTGGCAAACAAGTCGGCGTTGACGAGCTTGGGCGGATAGGCCGGCACATAGGGAGTGAAGCGCAGTTCCGGTTTGTTGACCAGATCGATCAGTTCCGACAGGCGCACCAGGTTGACCGGGCCATCCACCGCATATAGGCGATTCTCCGCGATGGAAAACTGTTCGAGCAGGAAACGCGACAGATGCGGCGGGCAGTTCTTGGCGACTTCGAGCCGTACCGCCACGCCGAAGTTGCGGCTCTGCAATTCGCCCTGCAACGCCTGTCGCAGGTTCTTGACCTCTTCCTCGTCAACCCAGAGGTCGCTGTTGCGCGTAACGCGGAACTGCGAATAGGCCAGCACCTCGCGTCCGGTAAACAGATCGTTGATGTGTGCGTGGATGATCGACGACAGCAGGCAGAAGGCTACGCCGTCCTTCGACAGTTCGGGCGGCAGCTGGATCACGCGTGGTAGCACGCGTGGCGCCTTGACGATGGCGATCGCCGTGCCGCGGCCGAAGGCATCCTTGCCCGACAGTTCCACGATGAAGTTCAGGCTCTTGTTGACTACCTGCGGAAAAGGGTGCGCAAGATCGAGGCCGATCGGCGTCAGCAGCGGCCGTACCTCGCGGTCGAAGTAGGACTTGACCCATGCCCGTTGCGCCTCATTGCGGTCCTGGTCGCGCAGCAGATAAATGCCTTGCGCGGCCAGCTGCGGCAGCACGCTTTCGTTCAGCACGCGGTACTGACGCTCAACGATCTGGTGGCATTCGGCGCCGGCGATCTCGAGTGCGGCGGACAGCGCCGGCGTTTCCTCGATCTTTTCGCCATCTATATGGTTGTTGGCCAGCAGGCTGGCGATGCGTACTTCGAACAGTTCGTCGATGTTGCTGCTGGCGATGCACAGATACTTGAGACGCTCGAGCAGCGGCACTGCAGGATTTTCGGCCTGTGCCAGCACGCGCCGGTTGAATGCAAGTTGCGACAGTTCACGGTTCAGGAACAGGGCGCTTTTCGGCGGGACCGGTTGCGGCACGGCAGCAGCGACAGCTTTCTTGTGCATTTTCTTGACTTTGGCCATGGGGGATTCCGCAGAGTCTAGAGAGCAAGTATGACAACTTGATGACAGATTTTTTGCATATTCGCCACTTTATGACATGTTTTTTGGCAAGTCATATGCCTGTCATATTCGACATTTAGAGTTCGCCCTGTCTTGTTAGCGAAAGTCAGTAAGTCAACTCTAAGGAGCAGTCATGCGATTGAATCATCTTGTCAAATCCGCCTTCGTTGCCGCCAGCGCAGCCATGGCACTGTCGTCCGCAATGGCCGCCGATATCACCGGCGCCGGTGCGACTTTCCCATACCCCATCTATTCCAAATGGGCTGAAACCTACAAGGCTTCCACCGGTACCGGTCTGAACTACCAGTCGATCGGCTCGGGCGGTGGCATCAAGCAGATCAAGGCCAAGACCGTCGATTTCGGCGCATCCGACATGCCGCTGAAAGCGGAAGACCTGGAAGCAGAAGGCCTGCTGCAGTTCCCGGCCATCATGGGCGGCGTGGTGCCGATCGTCAACCTCGACGGCGTGGCGCCTGGTCAACTGAAATTCACTCCGGAAGTGATCGCTGCCATCTACCTCGGCAAGATCACCAAATGGAACGATCCGCAGATCACCGCGCTGAACGCGGGCGTCAAGCTGCCGGATTCGGACATCACCGTGGTCCACCGTTCGGATGGTTCGGGCACTACCTTCCTGTGGACCGATTTCCTGTCGAAGACCGTGCCTGAGTTCAAGGAAGGCGTGGGTGCCGGTACCGCCGTCAAATGGCCGACCGGCGTGGGTGGCAAGGGTAACGAAGGCGTGGCCGCCAACGTGCAGCGTATCCGCGGTTCGATCGGCTATGTCGAGTATGCCTATGCCAAGAAGAACAAGATGTCGCACACCCAGCTGAAGAACAGCGCCGGTGAGTTCGTGCAGCCTGACGATGCGTCCTTCAAGGCAGCCGCAGCCGGCGCCGAATGGGCCAAGGCTCCGGGCATGGGCGTGGTGCTGACCAACCAGCCGGGCAAGGCCAGCTGGCCGATCACGGGTGCTTCGTTCATCCTGGTTCACAAGCAGCAGGCTTCGGCTGAGCGCGGCAAGGAAGTCCTGAAGTTCTTCGACTGGGCTTACAAGAACGGCGGCGAGGCAGCTTCCGAACTCGACTACGTGGCAATGCCGGCGCCGGTCGTCAAGCTGGTCCAGGACGCATGGAAAGCCAACGTCAAGGACGCTTCCGGCAAGGCCGTCTGGTAATGGTTCTTGTGTATAGCGAATCCTTCGCTGTTTGAATGAAGTTGCAAGGGTTGCCCCGGTGACGATGCCAAATCAGACATCGACAACGTGGCAGCCCCTTCGGGCATAGAAAAACATGAGCGCCAATCCAAATTCCCTATCCGAACCCATGATCACGCATGACGCCGCCGCCCAGAGAGAAGCCGCCTTCGGCAAGGCGTTGATGGCCACCATGCGTCGCCAGCGGGTGCAGGATTTCCTGTTTCACAAAGTCACCTTCCTTTTTGCATTGACCGTGCTGCTGGTCTTGCTGGGCATCATCGCCTCGCTGATGATAGGCGCATGGCCGGCATTGAAGGAATTCGGGTTGCCCTTCCTCACCAGCGTGGAATGGGATCCTGTCAACGACCAGTACGGTGCGGCGATCGCCATCGTCGGCACGCTGGTGACCTCGTTTCTCGCCTTGCTGATCGCGTTTCCGGTCAGCTTCGGCATCGCATTGTTCCTCACCGAAATCTGCCCCAACTGGCTCAAGCGTCCGCTCGGCACCGCCGTCGAACTGCTGGCCGGCGTGCCCAGCATCATCTACGGCATGTGGGGCCTGTTCGTGTTCGCGCCATTGTTCTCCGACTACATCCAGCCGGCGCTGGCCTCGACGCTGGGGCAGCTGCCGGTGATCGGCGAACTGTTCCGCGGCCCGCAGATGGGTATCGGCATCCTGGCGGCCGGCATCATCCTGGCTGTCATGATCATCCCGTTCATCGCCTCCGTGATGCGCGACGTGTTCGAGATCGTGCCGCCGGTCCTCAAGGAGTCGGCCTACGCGATGGGCTGCACCAAGTGGGAAGTGGTGCGCAAGATCGTGCTGCCTTACACGCGCATCGGCGTGGTCGGCGGCGTCATGCTGGGTCTGGGCCGCGCGCTTGGCGAGACGATGGCGATCACCTTCGTGATCGGCAACGCGCACAAGCTGTCGTGGTCGCTGTTCGCGGCCGGCAACAGTATCGCCTCGACGCTGGCCAACGAATTCGCCGAGGCCGAAACCGTGCTGCACGTGTCCTCGCTGTTCGCACTTGGTCTGATCCTGTTCCTGATCACTTTTGTCGTGCTGTCGGCTGCCAAGCTGATGCTGCTTGGCATGGCCCACAAGGAGGGCGGAAAATGAGCAATGACGTCATGCAGGCGGCGGCCGGCAATCCGGTCTACCGCAAGCGTCTGATGATCCACCGCGCGGGTATCGCGCTGTCTTTCCTGGCGATGGTGCTGGGCCTGTTCTTCCTCGGCTGGATTCTGTTCACGCTGGTGGTCAAGGGCATCGGCGCGATCGGCCTCGATATCTTCACCCATACCACGCCGGCGCCGGGCAGCGAGGGCGGTGGTCTGATGAATGCCATCGTCGGCAGCCTGCTGATGGTCGGCGCCGCCACCTTCATCAGCACGCCGATCGGCATCCTGGCCGGTGTCTATCTGGCTGAGTACGGCGAGGTCAGCCTGTTCGCCAAGGTGACGCGCTTCGTCACCGACATCATGTTGTCGGCGCCGTCGATCGTGATTGGCCTGTTCATCTATGCGATCTACGTAGCCAACGTCCAGCATTTTTCGGGCTGGGCCGGCAGCTTCGCGATCTCGCTGATCGCGATTCCGGTGGTGGTGCGTACTACCGACAACATGCTCGGCCTGGTGCCGACCAGCCTGCGCGAGGCGGCGTTCGCACTCGGCGCGCCGCGCTGGCGCGTGGCGACCTTCGTCCGCCTGCGCGCGGTCAAGGCCGGCGTCATCACCGGCGTGCTGCTGGCGGTGGCGCGCATCTCGGGCGAAACCGCGCCGCTGCTGTTCACCGCGCTCAACAACCAGTTCTTCAGCACCAACATGAACGCGCCGATGGCCAACCTGCCGGTAGTGATCTACCAGTTCGCCATGAGTCCCTACGACAACTGGCGCGAGCTGGCATGGGGCGGGGCGCTGCTGATCACCTTCAGCGTGCTGGCGCTCAATATCCTGTCGCGCGCGATGTTCCACCAAAAGAACCAACACTGATTCGGGTAAGCCATGACCACTCAATCCACGATCGATACGATCAACAAGAAGACGCTGCAGATCCAGAACCTCAATTTCTACTACGGTGGATTCCAGGGACTGAAGAACATCAACCTCGACATCCACGACAAGAAGGTCACGGCCTTCATCGGACCGTCGGGTTGCGGCAAATCGACGCTGCTGCGCACCTTCAACCGCATGTACGACCTGTATCCGGGTCAGCGCGCCGAAGGCAAGATTCTTTACCACGGCAGCAACATCCTCGAGCCGGGGCAGGACGTCAACATGCTGCGCGCCAAGGTCGGCATGGTGTTCCAGAAGCCGACACCATTCCCGATGTCGGTCTACGACAACATCGCCTTCGGCGTGCGTCTCTATGAAAACCTGCCCAAGGGCGAGATGGACGAGCGCGTCGAATGGGCGCTGAACAAGGCCGCGCTGTGGACCGAGGTCAAGGACAAGCTCAACAAGAGCGGCCTGTCGCTGTCCGGCGGCCAGCAGCAGCGCCTGTGCATCGCGCGCGGCGTGGCGGTCAAGCCCGACGTGCTGCTGCTCGACGAGCCGACCTCGGCGCTCGATCCGATCTCGACCGCCAAGATCGAGGAACTGATCAGCGAGCTGAAGGGCGACTACACGATCGCCATCGTGACTCATAACATGCAGCAGGCGGCACGCTGCTCGGACTTCACGGCCTATATGTACCTGGGCGAGCTCGTCGAATTCGGCGAGACCGACCAGATCTTCATGAACCCGGCCAAGAAGGATACCCAGGACTACATCACCGGCCGCTTCGGCTGATCGCGACAACCACAGCATATTCAGGAGAATCACCATGCCAGGCGAACACTCTTCCAAGCAGTACGACATGGATCTGGAAACGATCCGCTCCAAGGTGCTGCTGATGGGCGGCCTCGTCGAAAGCCAGTTCCAGGATGCGATCACCGCTTTCCGTACCGGCAACGTCAACCAGGCCGAACAGATCATCAAGGCCGACGAGAACGTCAACAATCTCGAGGTCTCGCTCGACGATGCCTGTAGCCACCTGATCGTCAAGCGCCAGCCGGCCGCCAACGACCTGCGTACCGTGATGGCGACCATCAAGGTCATCACCGACCTCGAGCGCGTGGGCGACGAGGCGACCAAGATCGCGCGTGCCGGCAAGGCCATCGGCGAACGCGGCCTGACCGCCATCAACCACTACGAGAACATCCGTGTGATGGCAGCCAGTGCCAGCAAGATGCTGCACGATGCACTGGATGCCTTTGCACGCCTCGACGACAAGCAAGCCGTCCGCCTGATCGCGGAGGATGCCGTGGTCGACCACGAGTTCCGCTCCGTCATGCGTAGCCTGATCACCTTCATGATGGAGGATCCACGCACCATCTCCTGCGCGCTGGATACGCTATGGGTGGCGAAGGCGATCGAGCGCATCGGCGACCATGCCAAGAACATCGCCGAATACGTCATCTATATCGTCGAAGGCAAGGATATTCGCCATACCGACTATGCGGCAGCGCAGCTGACGGAGTAGGATGCTGCGGGGTGGTATGCTGAGCGGCGAATGTGTGATCGTTTTCCGCACTTCAAGCGACGGCCGCCCGCCTTCATTCAGCATATTTGTTGCCACTACGCCGCACTATTTTCTCCGTCATTCCCGCGTAGGCGGGAATCCAGGGAATTAAGGCATCACGCATGTCAAGGCAATAAACTGACAGCGGAGCAATGTTATACGTGCTGGATTCCCGCCTACGCGGGAATGACGGCGAAGGAAATGCGTAGTTGGGTGGTTTCAGCACAGTAGAAGCGACTAATGCGGATGCATTCTACGTTTAGCATCGTCTTCGTTAACCAAGTAAAGAGAAGGAATAGAACCAACAACATGGCCACCGCCGACAAACCGACCATCCTGATCGTCGAAGACGAAGCCCCAATCGTCGAACTGGTGACATTTACCCTGAAAGGTGCTGGCTGGAACGTGGTGGCGGCACAGACCGCCGGCGAAGCCTGGGATTTCCTGCAGCAGCGGCTGCCGCAACTGATCCTGCTCGACTGGATGCTGCCCGACCAGAGCGGTCTGCGCCTGCTTTCGCGCATCCGCGGCGACCGCCAGTTCAACGAACTGCCGATCATCATGCTGACTGCCAAGAGCATGGAAGAAGACAAGATCGCCGGCCTCGACAACGGCGCCGACGACTACGTCACCAAGCCGTTCTCGCCGCGCGAACTGACCGCGCGCATCAATGCGCTGCTGCGCCGCAAGACGCCCGAGCATTCGCAGACGCTGATGACGGCGGGAGCGGTAACGCTCGATCCGATCAGCTGCACGGTCAGCCTGCACAACGAAAAGATCGACATCGGCCATGCCGAATTCAAGCTGCTCAAGTTCTTCCTCGCGCATCCGGAACGCGTGTTCTCGCGCAATCAGTTGCTCGACAAGGTATGGGGCGACCACGTGGTGATCGAGGAACGCACGGTGGACGTCCACGTGCTGCGCTTGCGCAAGGCATTGAAAGAGGCGGAATCCCTGATCAAGACCGTGCGCAGTGTAGGCTATATGCTTTCCGAAAAATAAGCCGGTCTGCCGATGAGTCCCCAATTGCTGTTCTGGATCCCTGCTGCCTTGCGGCTTGTCATCGTACTGGCGGCGGCGGCAGTGGTCGGCTATTTCCTTGGCCTGACCGCCGGGCTGGCGGCCGGCCTGCTGTTCCTGCTGGCGCTGGTGCTGGTTCAGCTCAATTATCTGTATCTGCTCTCCGGCTGGCTCGATCATCCCGAAAGCGAAAAACTGCCCGATGGCTGGGGCGCATGGACCGATGTCTTCTCGCGCCTGTATCGCCTGCGCCGCGACGACGAGCGCAACCGCAAGGAACTCAGTGAATGGCTGACCCGTTTCCGCCAGGCCATGAGCCTGCTGCCGGACGGCGTCGCCATCATGGACGACGTGCTGTTCCTCGAATGGTGCAATCCTGCTGCCGAAAAGCACCTGGGACTCAGCAACACGCGCGACAAGGGCATGCGCGTCACCAATCTGATCCGCGATCCGGCCTTTATCGACTACATCATCCTCGGCCACTATGAGCAGCCGCTGACACTCAACGTCAAGGATCGCAAGCTGATCGTCCAGATTATCCCGTTCGAGAATCGCCGCCAGATCCTGGTCACTCACGATGTGACCGAGACCGAGCGCATCGACATGATGCGCCGCGATTTCATCGCCAACGCCTCGCATGAGTTGCGCACGCCGCTGACCGTCATCAACGGCTTCCTGGAAATCGCCCAAGCCCAGCCGGATCTCGAACAATCGGTGCGCATGGGGCACCTCAAGCTGATGATCGAGCAGGGCCAGCGCATGCAGAACCTGATCGAGGACATGCTGACCCTGACGCGGCTGGAATCGATCGACTATCCGCTGCGCACCGAGCAGGTCAACATCCGCAACCTGCTCGGACAGCTGCTGCAGGAGGCCAACGCGCTCTCCGGCGGTCGCCACAAGATTTCCCTCGACATCGATGGTCCCGACATCGATGGCAACACCGACGAGTTGCGCAGTGCCTTCGGCAACCTCGTCACCAACGCCATCCGCTACACGCCGGATGGCGGCCACATCCACATTCAGTGGCAACAGACCGCGAAAGGGCCGCAGTTCTCGGTCAAGGACAGCGGCATCGGCATCCGCGCCGAACACATCGCCCGCCTGACCGAGCGCTTCTACCGCGTCGATAAAAGCCGCTCCCGCGAAACCCAGGGCACCGGCCTCGGCCTGGCCATCGTCAAGCATGTGCTGTTGCGGCATGGGGCGGTGCTGGAGATCGAGTCGGAGGAGGGGAAGGGTAGTACGTTCCTTGCCATTTTCAACTCGACTCATCTGTTGCGCTAAAACTATTGTTGCATCCACGTCGTAGTGGCGGCCGCTGTCAAGGATTGCTGACGGGTACCGTTGAAGTGACAAAATGTAATAGATAACAAAATTGCATGATGGTGTGGCAAAATGGTTATGGCCCATAATTTCCGTATGGAAATCATTATTTTCGCAAGAGTGCAGTTGCGGAGAGGCTTAAAGTTCAGCTCGTCATGCCGGAGACAAAAAATTGAAAATTGCCATTGCCGGCACAGGTTATGTAGGGATGTCCATCGCCGTTCTGTTGGCGCAGCATCACCGAGTGGTTGCAATCGATATCAATCCCGACCGGGTTGCAACAATCAATGGTGGAAAATCACCAATCATCGATGCCGAGATCGAAGATTTTCTGCAGAACCGAGCGCTTGATCTGACGGCGACTCTGGACAAGCAGGAAGCCTATGAAGGCGCCGATTTTGTCGTCATTGCCACGCCTACCGACTACGACGCCGATACCAATTACTTCAACACTCGTTCCGTCGAATCCGTCATCGCCGATGTCCGGCAGATCAATCCACGCGCGGTCATGGTGATCAAGTCCACGGTCCCTGTCGGATACACGGCCGGAATCAAGGAAAAGACCGGTTGTGAGAACGTCATGTTCTCGCCGGAATTCCTGCGTGAAGGCAAGGCGTTGTATGACAACCTTTACCCTTCACGGATCATCATTGGCGAGCGCTCCGAGCGGGCGCGGGTATTTGCAGACTTGTTGGTCGAAGGCGCGGTAAAAAAGGATGCCCAGGTGCTGTTTACTGACGCCACCGAGGCTGAAGCCGTCAAGCTTTTTTCTAATACCTATCTTGCCATGCGCGTGGCTTATTTCAACGAGCTGGATACCTACGCAGCAACGCATGGCCTCGATACACGCCAAATCATTGAGGGTGTGGCGCTGGATCCGCGAATCGGCAACCACTATAACAATCCATCGTTTGGCTATGGCGGCTACTGCCTTCCCAAGGACACCAAGCAATTGCTCGCCAATTACCGCGATGTTCCGCAGAATCTTGTGCACGCCATCGTGGAATCCAATACCACCCGCAAGGATTTCATTGCCGAATCCATCGTGCGGAAAAATCCCAAGGTCGTTGGTATCTACCGCCTGATCATGAAGGCCGGCTCGGACAATTTCCGAGCTTCGAGCATCCAGGGAATCATGAAGCGCATCAAGGCCAAAGGCATCGAGGTGATCGTTTATGAGCCTGTCCTGGAGGAGAGTGAATTTTTCCGTTCCAGGGTGGTGAATGATCTGGAAGCATTCAAACGAGAGGCGGATGTGATTGTGGCCAATCGGCTGGATGCGCAACTGATGGATATTCAGGACAAGATATATACCCGGGATTTGTTCGGAAATGACTAATCCATAGAGATTTCCCATGTTTATGGGGAGGGTATCCATGCATAAGCATTTACAATTCCCGGTTTGCCCAATTTATTTAAGGAATGAGGATGTTTCTTCCTGTAATCATGTCTGGCGGAGCTGGTTCGCGTTTATGGCCAGTATCACGTGAGACGTTGCCCAAGCCATTTATTGAACTGCCAGATGGTGGCACCCTGTTGCAAAAGACATTGCAACGCGCAGCTTCGCTGGACGGGGTGGAACGGGTCCTAACGGTTACAAACAAGGAATACTATTTTCTGACTCGTGATGAATACCAGGTGACTGGTACTCCTGTCGCCCACGACTATCTGCTTGAACCTGTTGGCCGAAATACGGCTCCGGCTGTTGCTGCTGCCGCTCGATATGCGGGAGGAAAATATGGTGAAGACACTGTTTTACTGGTTCTGCCAGCAGACCATTTGATTGGTAATCAAGAGACGTTTTCCAAAGCGGTGGCAGCAGCTACCGAACTTGCACGGAATGGTTGGCTGGTAACTTTTGGTGTGGAGCCAGTAAGACCGGAAACAGGCTACGGTTATATAGAGAGCGGCGAAAAAATCGGTAAAACCGACGCGCATAAGGTTGCCAGGTTTGTCGAAAAGCCCGACTTGCAAACGGCGAAGGAATATATCGCGTCTGGCCGTTTTACCTGGAATTCAGGCATGTTCTGTTTTACCGCAGGGAACATGATCGCTGCGTTGCGTGAGTTTGCCCCCGAAGTGCTGACGTCTGTAGAGCAAACTCTGCAGGGAAGTAATCCGGAAATTACGCCAGTCGTGCTGAATGAAGAAATTTTTGCATTGAGTCCCGATATTTCCATCGACTATGCCGTTATGGAGCGCTCCTCCAAGGTGGCTGTTATTGGGGCAGATTTTGACTGGAGCGACATCGGGTCATGGAGTGCACTGGCTGAACTGGTCAAGCCCGATGCACGTGGGAATAGGATCAATGGCGAGACGCTTCTGGTCGATGTGGACAATTGCTATATTCAGAGTGAGTCTCGTATTGTCGCTGGTATCGGTCTCGATAATTTGCTGGTTGTTGATACACCGGATGCGCTACTAGTGGCGCACCAGTCCAGAGCGCAGGATGTAAAGGCTGTAGTCAAGCAGCTTAAGCTTAAATCTCATGCCACGGCTAATTATCACCGTAAGGTACATCGCCCTTGGGGGACATATACTGTCTTGGAAGAAGGTAATAACTTCAAAATCAAAAGGATTGAGGTGAAGCCAGGCGCGAGTCTAAGTCTGCAGATGCATCATCACCGCAGTGAGCATTGGATCGTGGTGAGCGGTATGGCCAAGGTCGTCAATGGCGAGCGTGAACTGCTTGTCAACAAAAATGAATCAACCTATATCCCCGCAGGGCACAAGCATCGTTTGGAGAATCCCGGCGTACTCGATCTTGTCATGATTGAAGTACAGAGCGGCGAATATCTGGGAGAGGATGACATTGTGCGGTTTCAAGACAATTATGGGCGAGTGCCATAGGACGTTCAGAAATCTGAAAACATGGGGAAACCCTAAATTTTTAGCCGGAACGCTTCACCACATATTTTTAGGATGTAAAAATCAAAGGAGGGTGAAGTGTTTGGTTTCAATAAAAATAGCTCCATCGCAACCTGTCCAATATGTGGTGGAAAAAAATTCAAGGAATATAACTCAAGGCCTAACGCGATTTGCGTTTCGTGTCGAAGCTTGGAAAGAACAAGGTTTCAATTCTTGGTATTGAAATATCTTGGTCTCCCCAAAAGCGGTGGAAGTGTATTGCACGTCGCCCCAGAAAAAGCATTGTATGACTTTTTCTCGAAATCGGACGCTAATAAATATCATCCATGTGATATTGACCCAGAAAATAAAAGATACGCCACATTGGGTTTAATGCACAAAATAGATCTATGTTCAGATCTGTATAAAATTCCTGATGCCAGTTTTGATCTGATAGTGCATAACCACGTATTGGAACATATTCCATGCGCTGTAGGGCCCGTTCTCAAAGAGCATGTGCGGATATTAAGGCCGGAAGGGTATTTTATTTTTAGTGTTCCTTTTAGAGAGGCCGAATCCACGGATGAATGTCTCGATATGAATTTGGCCCTGGAAGAAAGGATTCGTCGATTTGGCCAAGCAGATCATATGAGAATTTTTGGGAAATGTGATTTTATACAATTGCTTCATAGCATTTTTGGTGAACACTGCCAAAAATTTGATCCTCAGATGTTAGGGACAAAGAATGAATTGGAGCAATATGGAATTCCATATGAGCAAGTATTGGGGATTTCAGGTTCTACAGTATTTGTTTATAAAAAGCCTTCTGTTAACTTATTTAAACAATGGTTTTCATTGGGGAAATAGTAGCGCTTTTTGAGTCGTATCGGTCGTATCATTAGATAGGTATTTTGTGAAAAATAATAGAATCTTAATTGTCTCGGTAGATTTTCTGCCGAGTGTTGGTGGTATTTCTACAATGATTCATCATTTGGCAAATGCTCTGGTTGGACAAGGATGTACTGTGGCGGTATTAGGACCACAAGGTAGCTCAATTCCACCAGATTTCCCTTGTGAATACGATTTGATTGTGGATCAAGGTTCGAATGTAAAAAAACGTGCTAGCTGGAATTCATCTGAAGAAGAGGCGCGTATTTTTTCATTGCTGGAAGATATTCATAAAAGCAAACAATTTGATTGCATCATGTTGATGCATCCGTTTTATTATGGGACTGCGGTTGCAAGTTTCTGCTTTAGGAAAAAAATTTTATTGACGTCCTTTTTCTACGGTTACGAATTAAGATCATTGATTGTTGGCGAACGTTCATTGAAGCGGCGTATTCTTGATTATTTCATGGGGAAGCGAGGATCTTTGCTTGCGAAAACACGCTATGTCATTGGAAAATCAGATCATATTTTTGCCATAAGTGGGTATACAAAAAATTTGGTAACAGCGCTGCAACCAAAAAAGACAGATCAAATTTCTATTTCCGGATGTGGAATTAGCGTAGATGATTACTCTAGAGAGTGTGCATTAAGTCCAGTATTTGATAGAAAAGAAAGAGAAGAAAGACGACTTGAACTCAGCTTGTCAACAGACCGGACAATAGGATTCGCGGGACGTTTAGTCCCATCGAAAAATGTCGATTTGTTAGTGCGAGCATTAAAGCATGCACCTAATGTCCAGTTGGTAGTGTTTGGCGATGGACCAGAACGTATCAAGCTACAGCGCTTGTCAGAGGAAATCGGCGTATCGTCCAGAATAACGTGGCTGGGAGCAGTATCCGAAGAAACGAAATGGCAAGTATTACGGGCAATAGATGTTTTAGTGTTGCCATCAAAAGAATTGCCAAACGGAGCGGTTGAGGGGTTCGGTATTGTGCTTCTGGAAGGTACTGCCGCAGGTGCTCCGGTAATTGCCGCTAGAAGCGGAGGAATGACTGATGTCGTCACCAATGGAAATACAGGATTTTTATGTGATCCAAATGATGAAAAAGATCTTGCCGACAAAGTGTTAAAGTTGGTTGGCGACGATGCATTAAGTATTGAATTGGTAGAAAGAGCACGCTCACAAATAGACTCCAAATTCAATTGGAATTCAATTTCAGAGAATGTTGCTAGGAAGGTGAGGGGATGATTTCAGGAAAGCGCATTCTGGTAATTACTGATCGCTATCCTCCTTTTGCAGAGGGTGGGGCAGAAATAAGTTTGCATATTCTCTTGAAGCAAATTGTGGATGCAAATAATCAAGTGGCGGTAATTACGCTAAATGAACAACTTGGAAAAGTTGAAAAGACTAATTATCAGGGAGTTGAAGTTTTCAAGGTTCCATATTCTTCGAGGTGGCCAACTGTTCGCAGCAATAGTATAAAAAGGCGACGAAATTTTTTTGCCTCTCGACACGTTTATTTGCTCATGGATGGAGCAAAATATATATTTTCTGATTTTAATTATGCTTCGATTTTAAAGAGGTTGCGCAAATTAAGATTGGCTCTTTCTCTCAAGCGGTCGAGGAAAATCGGATTTTTACCAATAATGGACGAGGAAATATCTGATGTTAAAGAGACATTGGTAAACATAAAAAAAATAGCTTCCTCCTTTAATCCACAGCTTGTGCACGCAGATAATTTTAGGAGCATTTTGTTGGCTTCTAGAATAGATTTTGGTGTGCCCGTGGTCGCACAAGTGCGAGATAACAGGTTTTACTGCATAGATCGATCGCAGTCCATGAACATAGATGGCAGGATATGTAATACCTGCAATTTTGAATGTGCGCAATCATTATCAGATAGTTGCAGAAAGTTGGTAAAACGACAGTTATTTGAGGATAAAAAATTTCGTCAAGCGGCACTTCGAAAAGCAGATAAGGTCATAGTAACCAGTCGATTTTTGCAGCAGCAAGTCGCAGAAATAGTGCCTGCCGACAAGATGTGTCTTGTTCCAAATCCCGCAGGTGAATACGATTTGGCGGAAAGGCAAGTTGTTTATCAGGCTTCACCTCCGGAAATTTTAATTGTTGGTATGCTTAATGCCAATAAAGGGCAATTGGAAATAATAAAATGGCTTGAAAAACTGGGCGCAGAATTATCTGATTTTAAGATTACGTTAGCCGGGCGTGGTGATAATGTAGAAAAATCCTTAAGAAGATCGTTAGCTATGACCGGACATGCTGACCGGGTGGCGTTTACTGGATATCTTTCCAGAGAGGAGCTATATAGAGCTTATGCCAGAGCTACAGTAGTTGCTTGTCCTAACAAATGGCCTGAGCCGTTCGGCCGGGTTCCGTTGGAAGCTGGAATATCAAAAAAACCTGTCGTAGCTTATGCGGTGGGCGGAATTGTCGAAAGCATTGCTCATGGTCAAACTGGATTACTTGTTCCACCTGGGGATACCGAGGGATTCATTGATGCGATTATAAAAATAATAAAAAATCCGCATTTTGCCGAAAATCTAGGGATTCGTGCTCGTGAAAATATTCTTCAAAAGTACAGTCAAGAAATTTCTGTTAAATGTCTTAGTGATTGTTGGGAAAGTGTCTCCTAATTTTATTGAGGAGTTTTAAATGGAGATTAAAGATCTATTGTCAGAATGGAGAATAGATATAACTCCGTTAGGTGCTGATTATCATCAATACGAGGATTATTTTCGAGGAGAAGAAGCGACTTATATTCGTCGTATGGCTGAATTGGATAACATAATTCAGTGGGTTTCTACAACCAGACAACACATAGGATCCTGGTTAGATATTGCAAGTGGAAGGGGAACGTTTCTAGAAGTTCTGGAGCGCAAGAAAATTGAATGTTATGGAATCGAACTTGATCCAGGCTTGGCTAAAGAAAGCACTGTTAGAGGCCATTCAGTTTTCCATGGTGATGCATTATTGGTTTTGGATGCAATGATTCAAAGAAACGTTCAATTCGATATGGTTTCTTGTTTGCATCTGATTGAACATATGAATGGGGAAATCGCAGAACTTCTTGTGGCAAATATAGCAAAAGTTCTGACTCCAGGAGGAATGGCAATAATTGTCACTCCAAACGCCAAGGATTTTCGCGTGATGTTAGGTTCCTTCTACCGAGACCCGACACATATTCGTCCGTATCCCAAAGAATTACTTGCTTATCTTTGTAGTAAGAGTGGATTGGAAGCGATATATACGAAAGATTTTGATCGCTTTCTGGATGAAAATTCATCTTTGACGGGAGGTGGAATAGCCAAGCGGATTGAAAATAAATTAAAAAGAGTTCGCGATATGCTCAAAGATGAGGCTTAGATATGAAAAATTATTTAGGTAAGTTCATTGAAACTTTCAGAAGTTTCTTGACGCCGAATTCAGTGGTTAAATCTCTTGGTCAAATAAATGACGAGTTAAACAAAATTTCTTCTGAAATGAAAATGTTGCGAGTTGATCTAATTGAGCTGAAAAAGGAACTGGGCTCTTCGCAAAACAAGATACATGATTTGGAAATTTCAATAAGTGAGAGAAAGAAAATTTCTTTAAGAAATCAAGATGTAGATTTGCTATTGATGGAATGTATAGGAGAGCTTGCAAAGCATCTCGATTCTTTAGAAAAATCTTTTGCAGCCATGAGTGGGGGCAAAAATACGATTGTTGTTGGTTTGAAGAATAGCACTGCCCTGAAGGAATAGTTGGTGAGTATATATGAAATTTGGTTCTGAACTTTTTTTATCTTTGAGAGAGTTTCCCCATACAGTTTCCCTTGCTTGGGTTTTAGCATGGCGGGATTTTCAGGCGCGTTATATAGGATCGAAAGCAGGATATTTCTGGGTATTGTTGTCTCCTGCTTTATATGGGGTTGCATTTATATTTGTAAGAGGTGCGCTTACTCAGCATGGTGTCGAAATTGGTACAAACGGTGTTAACCCAGTTGTTTTCGCATTTTTTGGGATATGCCTTTATCAAGTCTGGTTTGAGGCATTAACCAACCAACTGAATTATTTAAGAAAAGGCAGTGCTTTCTTAAAAAACATGAAAATACAGCCGGAGATATTTGCTGTTTCTCAAATTATTCTTTCTTTTCTGGATCTTGGTGTTCGTATTGTACTGATTGTTGGAGTCAGTTTAATTTTTGGTGTGCCACCGACATTGTCTTGGATATTGTCTGTATTTTTTATGGTGCTTGCGATATTCACGGGAAGTGCTATCGGATATGTCCTGGCGCTACCTTCCAGCTTTTACAGTGATATTTCCAAATTTATTTCTTCAATTTCCTTTGTGTTGCTTATAGGAAGCCCTGTTTTTTATCAAGCCTCCAGCTCGCCCGATTCTGTAGCATATTGGATTCAAGTATGTAATCCATTTGCAGCTACATTGGTAACTGCCAGAGACTTCATGTTTGGAGGGGATCTGAATTTTTTAATTCCAGCCATTATATGGAGCGTGGTACTTTTAATATTATCTGTCATTATGATGGCAGGGTATCGAATCGTAATGCCATTGGTGATGGAGAGGCTTTGAATGTCTTCAGAAAAACTCCTTTTGGAAGTTGATGGCGTATCCAAGAAGTATTGTAGAAATCTGGCTCTTTCTCTTAAGTATGGATTTTCTGATTCTATTAGAGGTATTTTTTCAAATGACAGTGAGCCAAAAAAACTCAGGCAAAATGAATTTTGGTCATTGCGCAATATTTCTTTTTCGTTAAAAAGGGGAGACCGGCTCGGAGTGTTGGGAAAAAACGGAGCCGGCAAATCCACCTTGATGAAAATCATTTCTGGAATTACTTTGCCAACAGAGGGCAGGGTTAGCGTTGCAGGTAAAATGGATCAGATGATCGAGCTCACCAGTGGATTTCATCCGATGATGACAGGTTATCAAAATGCTAGATTACGAGCCCGTATAAAAGGGGTTAGCGAAAGTGATTTTCAACGAGAAATAAAGAGAATAGTTGATTTTGCAGAGCTGCAAGACTCAATTCACACCCCTGTAAAGTACTATAGTTCAGGCATGCGTGCGAGATTGGGATTTGCAGTTTCAACAATGAACAAGCCTGATATTTTGATAATCGATGAGGCACTGGCTGTCGGAGATCTTGATTTTCGCTTGAAATGTTATGAATTTATTTCTAATTATCTGGAAGATACTGCATTAATATTTGTTTCGCATTCCCTGGCTCACATTAAAAGATTTTGTAATCTGGGGATGGTTTTGGAAAGCGGTAAAATGAAACATTACGGTGATGTGCAGGAAGCAATAGATTTGTATCAAGAAGGCGGTGTTAGTAGTGGTCCAAAGAAGATGCAAGGACTTAATGCAGATGCTTTGACATTCAATATCACTACAAATCATTTCTCGGAGATAGACGGAATTCCTGTGATCGGTATGGGGGAGGGATTGATAATAAAAGTACAGCCGCACACCCTGCCATCTGAATGTATAGTATCGATCAATATCACTGATGATGCAGGCAGAGCATTATTTGAATATCGCAGCGATCGCGATGGTGGAATAAATGCCTTGCAGCCTTTTCACTGTGAAATCGGCCCCTTTTACTTGAATTCAGGTGTGTATCGATTAAATATGGCTGTTCATGACAGAGATGGCTGTTCTTTGCTTTCCTATACTCCATGGAAACCTTTTCGATGCAAAAGCGGAGTAACAGGCTTGGCTCCGTTCCATCCACCTGGCAGATGGATTAATACTTGATTTCTTTCGTTGAGGTTGTTTTTCAATATTTTCAGAGCTTGAAAAGTTAGAATAATTCTTGAATGAGATTTTTTGAAATATAAAGTCAGGAAAACTACTTCTTATTAATCGCGGGAGAATTAAGAATCGGAGTGCTTTATCTTGATAGCAAGATTTGGTATATTTCGTTTTGATTTGGATTTTTGAAAATAATGAAACAATGAAAAAGATAGCTATTATCACGGGGATTTCCGGACAGGACGGAGCATACCTTGCGCAACTTTTGCTGGATAAAGGCTATGTAGTGCATGGTACATATCGCCGCACCAGCTCAGTCAACTTCTGGCGGATCGAAGAGCTGGGTATCCAGAATCATCCCGACCTTCATTTGGTGGAGTACGATCTTACCGATTTGGGGGCAAACATTGCTTTGGTACAGAAGGTACAGCCGGACGAAATCTACAATCTTGCCGCGCAGAGTTTTGTCGGTGTGAGCTTTGAACAGCCTAATGCAACAGCGCAAATCACCGGCATTGGTGCACTCAATCTTCTGGAAGCGATTCGTTTGGTCAATCGCAAGGTTCGCTATTACCAAGCATCTACATCCGAAATGTTCGGAAAGGTACAAGCTATTCCGCAAGCCGAGGATACGCCGTTTTACCCGCGTAGCCCTTATGGTGTCGCGAAGCTTTACGCGCATTGGATGACTGTCAACTACCGCGAAAGCTATGACATTTTTGGCTCCAGCGGCATCTTGTTCAATCATGAGAGTCCATTGCGTGGCCGCGAATTTGTGACGCGCAAGATTACAGACGCCGTTGCCAAGATCAAATTGGGCAAGCTTGACTGTCTGGAACTGGGCAATATCGATGCAAAGCGTGACTGGGGATTTGCGAAAGATTATGTGGAGGGCATGTGGCGTATCTTGCAGGCGGATGAGTCGGATACTTTTGTGCTGGCCACTAACCGGACTGAAACTGTCCGCGATTTCGTGACGATGGCCTTTAAAGGTGCGGGGATTGCTGTCGAGTTCAGAGGCAAGGCCGAAGAAGAGACGGCTGTGGATATTGCAACGGGCAAGACTGTTATGCGGGTCAACCCGAAATTCTATCGCCCGGCAGAGGTTGATCTTCTGATTGGCAATCCAGCCAAGGCAAAAGCCAAGTTGGGTTGGGAGCCGAAGACAACTCTGGAGCAGCTTTGCCAGATGATGGTGGAGGCTGATCTGCGTCGTAACGAGGAAGGTTTCTCATTTTGAGAATTCTGGTTACAGGGGCTGCAGGATTCACCGGACGTCATTTTATAGCAGCGGCGGAAGCGGCTGGCCATCGGATCATTTCTTTGTCCTCAGATTTGACGGACAAGGCTGCGTTGAAAAGTGAAGTCGATGCAGCTAGACCCGAGGCGGTAGTGCATTTGGCGGCGATCAGTTTTGTCGGTCATGCGGATGTCCGCTCCTTTTATGATGTGAATGTCATTGGGACGCTGAATTTGCTGGATGCCGTGGCAGGTTTGTCAGACAAGCCTGATAGCATTTTGCTGGCGAGTAGTGCGAATGTGTATGGGAATGCCGAACACTCGCCAATTGCCGAGGACCAAGCTCCGGCGCCCGTCAATCACTATGCAATGAGCAAGCTGGCGATGGAATACATGGCGCGCACCTATCTGGACAGGTTGCCCTTGTTCTTCGTTAGACCGTTCAATTACACAGGGCCGGGGCAGGCGGAGTCATTTGTGATTCCCAAGCTAGTTGCACATTTTGCCAGGAGGGCAGAGATTGTCGAACTTGGGAATCTGGACGTCGAGCGTGAATTCAATGACGTGGCATTTGTTTGTGAAGCCTATCTAAGGTTGCTGCGTGATGCCGTACCTGGAGCGGTGTATAACATATGTAGCGGTGCGCCCGTGACCTTGCGCACGGTTATCGATATGCTGGGAGAATTGACGACGCATGATCTTGAAGTCAAGATAAATCCGCAATTTGTACGGAGTAACGAGATCAAGACATTGTGTGGTGATCCTGAAAAGCTGTTTCGCACTATTGGGATGCTTGAGCCATTTCCGTTACAGGTCACTTTGAGAAACATGCTGGAACAAGCCGGGCGAAAAGAAGAAAAATGATGAGGGTAGGTTTTGGCGTCACCGTGCTTGCGCGTTGCCTGGCGCTGGGCGGGATCGATGGGATTGGTAGTTATACCCGGGAGTTGATGAAAAGGCTTGAGGCTGACTCAGCTGTTGAGCTTTTCCCCATCTCTTACGGGTATTCTCCGTCGCAGTTTCCTATCGGCTCACGTGCTCCGACTACATTTGGACGATATGCCCCGTTTGCAGCAGCATCGGTTGTATCCGGGCTTCCCTTTCCGGGAACAGCGCAACTGAAGGAGTGTGTTGACCTGATTCATGCCCCGGATCATCTTATCCCCAACTACGGTGAGATTCCTGTCATTGCATCCATCATGGATGCAATTCCCTTGTCACATCCGGAATGGGTATCCCTCAAGTTGCGCAAAATGAAGAATGCCTTATGGAAGCGCTCCGCGCAGTGGGCATCTCATATCATTACCATTTCCGAATATTCGAAACAGGAGATTGCGCAACATTTTGGCATTGATACGCAGAAGATCAGTGCAATTCCTCTTGGGGTGGATGCGAGATGGTTCCGGCCGCTCGAAGATGAGATTATGAGGGGAGTGCTGAAGCGGTACGATTTGCCACAACACTATTTTCTGGTCGTGGGAACACTGCAGCCGAGGAAGAATATTGCACGGGTAATTGAAGCACATCGTTCCTTGTCCAAAGAGGTCCGTAATGAGGTGCCGCTTGTCGTTGTTGGTCGGGCCGGCTGGCGATGTGAGGAGGTCGTTGAAATGTTGACGTCCTCGTCTTCGTGCAATTCTCTACGGTGGCTCAAGCATTTGCCGGATGACGATTTGCTTGCAGTGTTGAAGGGCGCTACGGCCTTGATTTTTCCTTCGCTATACGAAGGGTTCGGTTTGCCTGTAATAGAAGCTTTTGCGGCGGGAACACCCGTTATTACTTCCAATACCACTTCTCTTCCCGAGGTGGCGGGTGACGCGGCCATGCTGATTAATCCTCTGGACGTTAGTGAGATCGCCGCCGCGATGCAATTGATATTGGAGCAGCCAGAATTGGCCGATAGCTACAAGAGGAAAGGTCAAGAGCGCGCATTGTCGTATTCATGGGATCGAACAGCCTCAATGACGCTTGACGTCTATAAAAAGACGCGAGAGGCTGCGTAATCAACGCACCTTCATATCGCATTCCTTTCTTTTATGATCATCCGTTTTCTGGGCGCACAATGGCTCGCCGTCGGTTTTGTCGGAATAATCTCCCTGACGGTAAGCATTTTGATCGCTCGGGTTCTTGGGCCGGAGTCGTTCGGGGTTTATTCGGTTGCATTGTCTGGAGGGGCTATTGTCGCCATCCTGCTGGATGGTGGCTTTTGTCGGTTGTTGCAGAGAGAGCGGGCCCATCCTACTCCTGCATTGCTCCAATTTCTGCCATTGCTGCCTCAAGCTGCGCTTGGGCACGTAATTATTGCTGCCAGCATATTTTCATTGATCGCCATGCTGGTGTTACCCAAGCATGCATTGACAATTGTTGCTGTCATCTGGTTCTTTGCAGCGTCCGTGACCAATCAATTTGGCTTGTCGATCCTCAGAGGCGATGGGCGAATGGTGCGAGATGCTTCGTGGCAGATAGGTAACCGCACTTTTACTGCTTTGTGCGTAGTCTCTGTCATTTTGATGGGGGCGGAGAAGCCTTGGCAGATTTTCTTTGCCCAGTTTATTGGTGCGACCGCTTTCGGGCTATTGATCATGCGCTATCTGCGCACGCGCCCTTTGTGGAAGATTCCTCCTTCCATTTATGCGGCTACCTTACCATTCGTGTGGCTCGACTTGGCGACGGTTCTTTACTTTCGGGCGGATATGCTGCTGCTGGAGTGGCTGGATGTGCCCAAATTTGAAGTTGGTAAGTATGGCGTTGCCTACAGGCTGATCGAAGCGGTGATTTTGCTTGCCTCCCCGGTCGGTTTGATACTGTTTCGTAAATTTCGTCTTAGTAGCGGATCGCCCAAACAAATGTTGCAAAACATGCTGCCTGCCTTGATCGGGGCACAGGTAGTTGGTTTGTTAGTCATGATTTTTCTTCTTGTGTGCAGTACGCCGTTGATTAGTCTGGTGTATGGACATGCTTATGCGGGAGCTGATCATATTCTGGCTATCCTGGGTGTTGCATTACTTTTCATTTTGCCAAACGGTGTGTTGACTCAGGCTGCACTGGCATTGGGTATTGAGCGTTGGCTGGCCATATCTGCATCATTTGTGGCTGTGATTAACATAGCAGGCAATATATTGTTGATTCCTTCGCATGGCCTGGTAGGCGTGGCCTGGATGACGGTCGTGACTGAAGGACTGCTTGGTTGCTGTATCGGACTCGGACTTTGGCGTCACCGAAATCGAGAAAATATATAGAAAGAGCTTGTCCGATACCTGGGTGACAGGTAATCAAGAGTGTCCTCGATACTCCGCTCGGATTTCAAGAATCAAGACGATCGATGCGCATATTACATTTCTATCGAACCTATTTCCCGGATACCTTTGGCGGGATAGAGCAGGTCATTTATCAGATTGCGGAAAAATCTTCATTTCTCGGAGTGGAGACAAAGGTACTGACATTGAGTGCCAATCCAAAGGGACGAATCGCATTTCCGCATCATGAGGTATATCAGGCAAAGCTCGGGATGCAGATCGCATCTAACGGATTCTCATGGCAGGTGTGCGGAGCCTTCCGGTCCTTGGCTGAAACAGTGGATGTCATTCATTATCACTATCCATGGCCATTCATGGACCTCGTTCATTTTGCGACAGGGTGCAAGAAGCCGTCTGTCGTTACCTATCATTCCGACATTGTCCGGCAGCGCAATCTGTTGAAATTGTATGCGCCATTGCAGAAGGCTTTTCTGCGTAGTGTGGATCGCATTGTCGTGACGTCGCCCAATTATCTCGAATCGAGTTCTACCCTGCAAAATTACAGGCAGAAGACCGACGTCATTCCGATCGGCCTGGACGAATCCATGTCTATTCCGGCGGATGAAAATGTCGTGGCAAGCTGGAGAGCAAAGCTTCCTCCCAAATTTTTCCTGTTTGTCGGGGTATTGCGATATTACAAGGGGCTGGATGTCCTATTGGCAGCAATGCGGGAAAACGACTGCCCGGTTGTCATTGTCGGTGGCGGCCCGGAAGAAAGCCGGCTACGCGCCTTGGCACAGCAGTGGAATCTACAGAATATATATTTCCTGGGTGAGCTTCCCGATCCGGACAAGAATGCCCTGTTGACGCTGTGCTATGGCGTCGTCTTTCCTTCCAATCTACGCTCTGAGGCGTTTGGTATTTCGTTGCTGGAAGGAGCCATGTTTGGCAAGCCAATGATTTCCTGTGAAATTGGTACCGGCACGACTTTTATCAATCTCCAAGGGGAAACAGGGCTTGTGACGCCTCCCGATGACAGCAAGGCATTTTCGGATGCGATGCGTTTTCTTTGGGACAATCCGGACAAGGCATCGGAAATGGGACGTGCTGCGCGCCATCGATATGTGCAGCATTTTACTGCCGACAAAATGGCGGATTCCTATTGCAGGATTTATCACGAAATGGTTGGAAAATAGCGAGCGCGTCGTTCTTAAATTGGAGCGGTTGACTACCGGAGCGGCTGAATTGTTGGGATATGCTCCACGATTTTATTTTGAGACGGGCCTAGAAACGCCCTCGCTTTGGTACATTCAAACACTTAATTACAAGCCAGCCAATTATTTTTTTATCTCCAATGAATCTCTCTTTTCCACGGCGTCACGATCGCTGGCATGAGCAGATACTCCTGTCGCGATTTTTCATGATTCTGGCAGGATGGGTGCTCACGGTGGTGTTGCCTTATCTCTTGTTCTGGTCGTGGAATGCTTTGTGGCATCCCGACGACGGTCAGAAAACCGCTTTTATCGTCACGAGCCTCGCATACCTGGTCACGCACCTGGCGGTCATAAAAATACGGACGCTCTACCCGGGAGGGCGCGCGGCCGGATTTATCGCACCGACCATACTGATCGTTTATGGCCTGTTTGCCCTGACCACATTCATGATCCATGTGGCAGTTTCTCGTTATCTGTTATTGAGCAGCAGCACGTGTGCCTTGATCTGGATGTATAGCCAGCATTTGCTTACCTACAAGCACATGCGGCTTAAGCTGGCAGTCATACCCGGTGGGAAATACACTGCCGAAGTCCTTTCGCAACCTGTGGTTGATTCCCATGCTTTGACGGGGCTTTCCCTGAACGGCATTCGTTATGACGGGGTGGTTGCCGATTTCGAGGATATCGACATTCCCACGCAGCGTTTCCTGGCGCAGTGCGCGTTGAACAGAACGGCGGTCTATGACGCAAAACAGATTTATGAATCGTTGACGGGGCGCGTCAAGATTCATCGTATGTCGGAAAACAACATGGGGTCACTGCTCCCATCTCCGCTTTACGAGGTCATCAAGCGCTGCATGGATGTCGGGATCGTGCTTTTGACGCTTCCTGTTACGGTAGTGGTCGGTGCGGTAGTCGCTGTGCTTATCAAGCTGGAAAGTCCCGGCCCTGTCATTTATACGCAGACGAGGATTGGTCAGGGAAACCGGCCGTTCACGATCTATAAATTCCGCAGTATGCGCTTCGATCGCAACGCGCCTGAGCAGTTTGCCGGAGAAAGCGATCTGCGTATTACCCGGGTTGGACGCATCATTCGCAAGCTGCGGATAGACGAGTTTCCGCAGTTTCTCAATGTTCTCAAAGGCGATATGAGTTTGATCGGGCCAAGGCCGGAGCAGCCCAGTTTTGTTGCCGAATATGATGAGAAAATTCCGTTCTATAGCTATCGCCATATTGTGAAGCCGGGCATTACCGGATGGGCGCAGGTGAGACACGGTTACACCGCCAGCAGCGATGAAACGCAGGTAAAGATCGAGCACGATTTCTATTACATCAAGAACTGTTCCTTCTCGCTGGACCTGATCATTGTATTGATGACCGTTCGTATCATGTTGAATGGTTTTGGTTCGCGCTAGGATTCGACTTTTTAGTGTTATCGCTTCCTGCTGATAAACTTGTGCAGGTCATTTTCTGAGGGTGTTGGATGATTCTGGTTACCGGGGGCGCCGGTTTCATTGGCTCCAATTTCATCACAAGCTGGCTCTCCGCCGAGGATCGGCCAGTCGTCAATGTCGATAAGCTGACATATGCCGGTAACCTGCACAATCTCGCATCTCTGAAGGCGGACAAAAGGCATGTATTCGAGCATGCTGACATCTGTGACATGCAGAAGATGCGATCCCTGTTCGAGATGTATCGTCCGCTGGCAGTCGTTCACTTCGCGGCAGAAAGCCATGTTGATCGTTCGATCAGTGAGCCGGCTGATTTCATCAAAACGAATATCAACGGCACTTTCACTTTGCTGGAAGCTGCCAGGGAATATTGGTTGTCGTTATCGGTAGCGGAGAAGGAAGCCTTCCGTTTTCTGCATGTATCCACCGATGAAGTGTACGGGGCACTCGCACCGTTCTCGCCGCCATTCAGCGAGCAAAGTCCTTATGCGCCGAATAGCCCTTATTCCGCATCCAAGGCGGCTGCAGATCATCTTGTGCGGTGTTATCACCAGACCTATGGTTTGCCTACTGTGACGGTTCACTGTTCCAATAACTATGGGCCGTACCAGTTTCCCGAAAAACTGATTCCCTTGATGATTTGTCGTGCATTGAGCAATGAGGCGATGCCCTTGTACGGTGATGGTTTGCAGGTTCGTGACTGGTTGCATGTAAGGGATCATTGCGCGGCGATCCGATGTGTTCTGAGGAATGGCACATCCGGGGGCATATACAACGTTGGGGGCTGGAACGAGAAAACCAACCTGGAGGTCGCGCATGTCATTTGCGACATTCTGGACAAACTGGTGCCAAAGAAGAATGGCAGCTATCGGGAGCAGATCGCCTTTGTTACCGATCGTCCCGGACATGATCGTCGGTATGCCATCAATGCGGGAAAGATTGCTCGCGAACTCGGATGGCAGCCGGTAGAAACGTTTGAAAGCGGAATCGCAAAGACTGTGCAATGGTACCTGGACAATCAGGATTGGGTACATGACGTGCAGTCTGGCGACTACATGAAGTGGCGTGACCGAAGCTTTTTTCAGAGCGGGACATGATGGACAGTTCTTCCGAACATACGATGGCTCGCAAAGGCATCATTCTCGCCGGCGGTTACGGCACGCGGCTTTATCCCGTGACACTGGCGATTTCCAAGCAATTGCTGCCTGTCTATGACAAGCCGATGATCTACTATCCGCTGACCACGCTGATGATGGCGGGTATAAGGGAGATTCTGCTGATTTCTACGCCACAGGATGTCCCCCGGTTCAATGAATTGCTCGGCGATGGCAGTCAATGGGGGATCGAGATTCGTTATGCGGTGCAGCCATCTCCGGATGGCTTGGCGCAGGCGTTCATCATTGGCCGCGATTTCCTTGGCGACCATCCCTCCGCACTGATATTGGGCGATAACATCTATTACGGACATGCGTTCGATCGGCAACTGGCGCAGGCTTCCGAGCTGGAACAAGGTTCGACGGTATTTGCCTATCACGTGCAGGATCCGCAGCGATATGGCGTTATCGAGTTCGATGGCAACCAGCGTGCGATCAGCATCGAGGAAAAGCCAATCGAGCCGAAATCGAACTATGCGGTAACTGGCCTGTATTTTTACGATAACCAGGTTTGCGATATTGCCGGATCGATCCGTCCTTCGACACGCGGAGAGTTGGAGATCACGGATATCAATCGTTATTACCTGGAGCGCGGGCAGTTGAATGTGACGGTGATGGGACGTGGGATGGCCTGGCTCGATACCGGTACGCACGCATCGCTGTTGGAAGCTGGTCAGTTCATTGCCACCATAGAAAATCGTCAAGGCTTGAAAGTCGCGTGTCCCGAAGAGATGGCATTTCGCAAGGGCTATATCGATGCGGCCCAATTGGAGAGACTTGCTCAACCGTTGAAGAAGAATGGTTATGGCGACTACCTGATGCGCATCCTGAAGGACAGGGTGTTTTGATGCGTGCAACGGCCATGGAAATTCCGGACGTGCTGTTGATGGAGCCACAGATATTTGGTGACGAACGCGGATTCTTTTTCGAGAGCTTCAATGCAGCGCAGTTTGCTGAAGTCATTGAAAAAGAAATCTCGTTTGTTCAAGACAATCATTCCCATTCGGTACGCAATGTATTGCGCGGTCTCCACTATCAGATCAGGCAGCCGCAGGGCAAGCTGATCCGGGTCGTTTCCGGTGAGGTATTCGATGTGGCAGTGGATTTGCGCCGCTCCTCGCCAACTTATGGAAAGTGGGTGGCAGCAGTGCTTTCTGCAGGAAACAAGAAGCAGATGTGGATACCCGAAGGTTTTGCGCATGGCTTTGTCGTGACCAGCGCTGCAGCCGAACTGCTCTACAAGACCACTGATTACTATGCGCCCGAGCATGAGCGCTGCATTGCCTGGAACGATCCTGCCATCGGCATCCAATGGCCGCTCGATGGCCCGCCCATTCTTTCCGCAAAAGACCAGCGCGGTGTGCCGTTGGCACTGGCCGAAGTATTCCCTTGAAGATCCTGCTTACGGGAAAAACAGGCCAGATCGGCCATGAGCTGGCGCGTCTGTTGCCAACGATGGGCGAGGTCGTTTCCTTTGAGCGTGTCGGGATGGACTTATCCGATCTCGATCAGGTGCGCGCAACGATACGCACTGTTCGTCCCGCCTTGATCATCAATCCGGCCGCCTATACAGCGGTCGATCTGGCGGAGAAAGAAGTTGCGCTGGCGATGCGCATCAACGCTGAAGCACCGGCCATCATGGCGGAGGAGGCGGCCAGACTCGGAGCGATGCTGGTGCATTATTCGACGGACTACGTGTTCGATGGCGATAAGCAGGGGGGCTATGTCGAGGAAGATGAGACGCATCCGCTCAATACCTATGGTCGCAGCAAACTGGCGGGTGAAGAGACGATTCGTGCCAGCGGTGTGCCACATCTGATCTTGCGTACCAGTTGGGTCTATGGGCTGCATGGCCGGAATTTTCTGCAGACGGTGCGCCGGCTGGCACATGATCGGACGGAGTTGCGTATCGTGGCCGACCAGTTTGGCACACCGACCTGGGCGCGCACGGTAGCGCAGGCGACTGTGGCCGCCGTCAAGGCTTTGCAGGCTTCGACGGGCGAGCCGGCTCGGGATCGTTGGCATGAGCAGGGTGGGCTTTACCATTTGACTGCGCAGGGCCGAACGAGCTGGTGTGGTTTTGCGCAGGCCATCGTTGACAAGAGCATGGCGGCGAGTAAGCCGGTCGTCACTCCAATCACAACAGCAGACTATCCGCTGCCTGCCAGGCGACCGGCCAATTCCATCCTGTCATCGGAAAAATTCATCCGCACGTTTGGCATTTTGCCGGCGTGGGATGAGGCGTTGACGTCATGCTTGACGGAGCTCGAATAGACTTTGCTAAATTCCGCAGAAGGATTGCGACTTTGTTTCTTGCGTGTCGAAGACTATTCGTCAGTAACATCAAACTAAAAGAGCCGGCATCTGCCGGCTCTTTGCATATCAACCCGGGACGGATTATTTATAGCCGACCCGATCCAGAATCCGCTGTGCGGCAATCTGGTTCTTGCCGATCGCAGCGACCGACACGTTCTCGATCTTGTATGTGCCGAGGGAATCCAGCGTCGGATTCTTTGCCGGCACGCTGGCGACGACCGGCCATTCGTTGTTGCCATCGGCGAAATAGTGCTGGGCTTCATCGCTTGCCAGGTATTCGAGGAACTTGATGGCGTTCTCGCGATGCGGTGCATGGGCAGCCACGCCACCGCCACCGATGTTGAAGTGCGTGCCCGTTGTGGCGGCGTTTGGCCAGACGAAGCCGACGTTCTTCATCAGCTCGACTTCTTCCGGTTTGGTGGAGCGCAGCAGGCGCACATAGTAGTAGGAGTTGGTGATGGCGACGCCGCATTCACCGGTTGCCACACCCTTGATCTGGTCGGTGTCACCGCCGCGAGGAGGGCGCGCAAAGTTGGCGACCATGCCCTTGGCCCATTCCTCGGCGGCCTTCTCGCCGTTGCGCTCGATCAGCGAGCCGACCAGCGACAGGTTGTAGGGATGCGAACCGGAGCGGGTGCAGACCTTGCCCTTGTTCCTGGGATCAGCCAGCGCTTCGTAGGTGGCGACGTCTTCCGGCTTGACCGTCGCCTTGTTATAGACGATCACGCGCGCACGTTTGGAAAAGCCGTACCACGGTGAACCCTGGCCTTCGTCCTTGCCGCGCAGGTTGGCGGGAATCCGCTGGTCGAGGACCGCTGATTTGACCGGCTGGAAGAAACCGTCGTTCTCGGCGCGCCAGATGCGGGCAGCGTCAACCATGATGATGACGTCGGCCGGGCTGTTCTTTCCTTCATTCTTCAGTCGTTCGAACAGCGCGGCATCGTTGGCTTCGATGCGGTTGATCTTGATGCCGGTCTGGCGGGTGAATTCGCCATAGAGTTGTTCGTCGGTCTGGTAATGGCGTGCCGAGTAGAGATTCAGCACTTTTTCTTCGGCCTGTGCAAAGGCGAGCGGCGCAGCGAGCGTAAGGGCAACAAGGGCAGGGACAAGGCGTTGTTTCATCGGACGTTCCTTGGGTTGTTGAGATGGGCGAAGTGTGTTGTTAGGAATTCGTTAAAGTATAGAGGAGATTTCATTAAATGGGAATTGTTCTCAACATTGGAAAATGCTTTCCATGCACGCGATTGCGGTTGAGGGTAACCTTGCGGCTTTCTTTTCAAATCCGATGATTGCCATGCGTATCGCATCTCTTGCAAAGCTCGTTCTGCCATTGTTCCTGGCCGGTTGCGCATCTCTCTCCCCATTCGCGCCGGAGGCGCCGGTTGCCGTTCCAGATCAGCCGAAGGCTGCAGCGCCGGTCAAGGTGGCGCTGGTGCTGGGTGGCGGTGCTGCGCGCGGCTTTGCGCATATTGGCGTGATCAAGGCGCTGGAAGCGCAGGGCATCGTGCCGGACATGGTGGTTGGTACCAGTGCCGGCAGCGTGGTGGGCGCGCTGTACGCGGCCGGCAATAATGGCTTCGCCCTGCAGAAGATGGCGCTGGCGATGGACGAGGCGGCGATTTCCGACTGGTCGGTGCCATTCTTTGCGCGCTCGAGCGGCGTGCTCAAGGGCGATGCCCTGCAGAACTACGTCAACAAGGCGGTCGGCAACCAGCCGATCGAGCGTTTGAAGATGCCGTTTGCGGCGGTGGCGACCGATCTCAACAGCGGTGCGCCTATCGTCTTCCGGCGCGGCAATACCGGGCTGGCCGTGCGTGCTTCCTCATCGGTGCCCGGCGTGTTCCAGCCGGTGCGCATCGGTGATCGCCTGTATGTCGATGGCGGACTGGTGGCGCCGGTGCCGGTCAGCTTTGCGCGCGAGATGGGGGCGGATTTCGTGATCGCCGTGAACATCTCGGTGGAGCCGGAAGGCCAGCTTGCCTCGAGTTCGGTTGATGTGCTGCTGCAGACCTTTGCCATCATGGGCCAGCGCATCAACCGTGATGAGCTGAAGGGCGCAGATATTGTGATCCGTCCGGCGTTGGGGATGATGAAGGGAACGGACTTTGCCGGCCGTAATCTGGCGGTGCTGGCGGGGGAGCAGGCTGCGACGGCGCAAATGGCGGAGATTCGGCGCAAGCTGAAGGCGATGCGTGAGCGTTGATTCAACGCTCAGATGCCTGAGCTTCCGAAATTAAAGAGAGTGTTTGTGGACCGCCGTGATCAGTCGATCGACGGTTCGCTGATGCGGCGTGCGCCGTTAAAGCGTTTCTTCCAGTAGTTGACGTCCATGCTTTCGATGCGAACCTGGCTACCGGAAGAAGGTGCGTGGATGAACTTGTGGTCGCCGAGATAGATGCCGACGTGCGAGAAGCTGCGGCGCAGCGTATTGAAGAAGACGAGGTCGCCCGGCTGCAGCTCGGATTTGTCGATGCGTTGTCCTTCGCGGCTCAGTTCCTTGGCGGTGCGCGGCAGTTCCTTGTCCCACGCTTCCTTGAAGATCAGCTTGACCAGGCCGCTGCAGTCGAGTCCTTCTTCCGGCGTGTTGCCGCCGTACTTGTAGTCGATGCCGAGCATGCCCATGGCATACAGCGCCAGTTCGGAGGCGCGGTGGCTCAGGGTTTGCAGTTTGGAGTGTTTCTGAGGGTCTTGCGCGGCTTTATCCACGCTCCATGCGGGGGCGGCCGTGGACAGGCTGGCTGCGATAACGGCGGCAAGAAGGGCGGGGCGTACGGGAAGGCGGATGCGGGAAAAGGATTGAAAAAAAGCCATCTGCTTTTGCTTCTTGTTCGTTCGCGATCGAGCGAATGTAAGGGAATATGGGGCTGGTGTCAAAGCTTCTGGCGTAATAAATGGTCTCGCGTGCGGGTATATGGACGCGCTCGCGGTCATGAAGAATGCGAAATAGGTATTCAAGCTCGGAGACATTCAGCCTCGGCACGATGACCGCGTGGATTGCCTGTCGTACAATGCCTGCATCTTTCACAGGAGGCATCATGCAAACAAAACCAATTCTCACGCTTGAAGACGTCAAGAAGATTGCGGCCGCGGCCGAGACGGAGGCGACGTTGAACAAGTGGAACGTGACGATCTCGGTCGTTGACGATGGCGGACACTTGCTGTGGCTGCAGCGCATGGATGGCGCGGCGCCGATTTCCTCGCATATCGCACCGGCCAAGGCCAAGACCGCTGCGCTGGGCCGTCGCGAGTCGAGAATCTACGAAGACATGATCAACGGCGGCCGCTTCTCGTTCATGACGGCTCCCACGCTGGAAGGCATGCTCGAAGGCGGCGTGCCGATTCTGGTCAATGGCGTGTGCGTCGGCGCGGTCGGCGTTTCCGGCGTCAAATCGGTCGAGGATGTACAGATTGCCAAGGCCGGCATCGCAGCGCTCGGCGTCTGATCAACACTTCTGAACCCCTCCGCAGGCGCCGTTTGCGGTTGCCAGTCGGAGGGGAATTGCGCTATAATTCGTCGGTTTAGCCAATTTTATTCCGCCGTAGCGCATACCCACTTCCCATCGTCTCGAAAAGACCTGTACGACACCCTGATCAAGCTTGTGTTCGGGCATGTGGCGCGCAAGAATGCGCGCGGGGTTCGACGGGGCTTCCGGCACGCGCAACGGCGGTAACAACCTCAGGAGTTACCCCTTGCCGCCATTCTTTTACGGCCACACAGTTCCCGCCATCCTGGCGCTGGCAGACGGGTCGGTCTTCATGGGATTTTCCATCGGTGCCGAAGGCCACACGATCGGCGAAGTCGTGTTCAACACGGCGATGACCGGTTACCAGGAAATTCTCACCGATCCCAGCTACAACAGCCAGATCGTCACGCTTACCTATCCGCACATCGGCAACACCGGTGTGAACCCTGAAGACGTCGAAGCCGTGCGCATCCATGCCGCCGGCCTGATCATCAAGGATCTGCCGATCCAGGTTTCCAATTTCCGCTCGACCCAGAGCCTGTCCGATTACCTGAAGGACAGCAACGTGGTCGGCATCGCCGGCATCGATACCCGCAAGCTGACGCGCATCCTGCGCGAGAAGGGCGCGCAGAACGGCGCGATCCTGGCCGGCGCCGATGCCACGCCGGAGAAGGCGCTGGAACTGGCGAAGTCGTTCCGCGGCCTCAACGGCCTGGACCTGGCCAAGGTGGTCTCGGTCAAGCAGCCGTACCAGTGGTCGGAAACCGAATGGACGCTCGGCAAGGGCTACGGCAAGCAGATCACGCCCAAGTATCACGTGGTCGCCTTCGACTATGGCGTCAAGTTCAACATCCTGCGCATGATCGCCGAGCGCGGCTGCAAGATCACGGTGCTGCCGGCGCAAGCCACGGCGGCCGAGGCGCTGGCGCTGAATCCGGACGGCATCTTCCTCGCCAACGGTCCCGGCGATCCGGCACCCTGCGACTATGCGATCGCAGCCGCCAAGGAACTGATCGAGCGCGGCATTCCGACCTTCGGCATCTGCCTCGGCCACCAGATCATGGCGCTGGCCTCTGGCGCCAAGACGCTCAAGATGAAATTCGGCCACCATGGCGCCAACCACCCGGTGCAGGACCTCGACAGCAAGAAGGTGATGATCACCTCGCAGAACCACGGCTTCGCGGTCGATGCGGATACCTTGCCCGCCAACTGCCGCGTCACGCACGTGTCGCTGTTCGACGGCTCGCTGCAGGGCTTCGAGCGTACCGACAAGCCGGCCTTCTGCTTCCAGGGTCACCCGGAAGCCTCGCCCGGCCCGCATGACATCGCCCCCTTGTTCGATCGCTTCGTGGCGATGATGGAGAAAAACAAAAATGCCTAAACGCAGTGACATCAAAAGCATCCTGATCATCGGCGCCGGCCCGATCGTCATCGGCCAGGCGTGCGAATTCGACTACTCCGGCGCGCAAGCCTGCAAGGCGCTGCGCGAAGAGGGCTACAAGGTCATCCTCGTCAACAGCAACCCGGCGACCATCATGACCGATCCGGAAATGGCGGACGTGACCTACATCGAGCCGATCACCTGGCAGGCGGTGGAACGCATCATCGACCGCGAGCGGCCCGATGCGATCCTGCCGACCATGGGCGGCCAGACCGCGCTCAACTGCGCGCTCGACCTGTGGCGCAACGGCGTGCTCGACAAGTACAAGTGCGAGCTGATCGGTGCCACGCCGGAAGCCATCGACAAGGCCGAGGATCGTTCCAAGTTCAAGGAAGCGATGACCAAGATCGGTCTCGGTTCGGCGCGCTCGGGCGTATCGCACACGATGGAAGAATCGTGGGCGGTGCAGAAGGAGATCGGCTTCCCGGTCATCATCCGTCCGTCGTTCACGATGGGCGGCAGCGGCGGCGGCATTGCCTACAACGCCGAGGAATTCGAAGCCATCTGCAAGCGCGGCCTGGAAGCCTCGCCGACCTCCGAACTGCTGATCGAGGAATCGCTGATCGGCTGGAAGGAATTCGAGATGGAAGTCGTACGCGACCGCGCCGACAACTGCATCATCGTCTGCTCGATCGAGAACCTCGATCCGATGGGCGTGCACACCGGCGACTCGATCACCGTCGCGCCGGCGCAGACGCTGACCGACAAGGAATACCAGATCATGCGTAACGCATCGATCGCGGTGCTGCGCGAGATCGGTGTCGATACCGGCGGTTCCAACGTGCAGTTCTCGATCAATCCGGCCGACGGCCGCATGATCGTCATCGAGATGAACCCGCGCGTGTCGCGTTCGTCGGCGCTGGCATCGAAGGCGACCGGCTTCCCGATCGCCAAGATCGCGGCAAAGCTGGCGGTCGGCTTCACGCTCGACGAACTGCGCAACGAGATCACGGGCGGCGCAACGCCGGCCTCGTTCGAACCGTCGATCGACTACGTCGTCACCAAGATTCCGCGCTTCGCCTTCGAGAAATTCCCGCAGGCCGACAGCCACCTGACGACGCAGATGAAATCGGTCGGTGAGGTGATGGCGATCGGCCGCACCTTCCAGGAATCTTTCCAGAAGGCGCTGCGCGGTCTCGAAGTCGGCGTCGATGGCATGAACGAAAAGACCACCGACCGCGAAACCATCGAGGAAGAGCTCGGCGAGCCGGGCCCGGAACGCATCTGGTACGTGGGCGACGCCTTCGCGCAAGGCTTCTCGCTGGAAGAAGTGCACAACCTGACGCACATCGATCCGTGGTTCCTCGCGCAGATCAAGGAAATCGTCGATATCGAACTGTGGCTGGAAACGCAGTCGCTGGCCGCCATCGACAAGGACGTGCTGTTCAAGCTCAAGCAGAAGGGCTTTGCGGATCGTCGCTTGGCCAAATTGCTGAAGACCACCGACAAGGAAGTTCGCGAGAAGCGCCGCGCGCTGAACATCCGTCCGGTCTACAAGCGCGTCGATACCTGTGCCGGCGAGTTCGCGACCAATACCGCCTACATGTACTCGACCTACGAGGAAGAGTGCGAATCGAATCCGACCGACCGCAAGAAGATCATGGTGCTCGGCGGCGGTCCGAATCGCATCGGCCAGGGCATCGAGTTCGACTATTGCTGCGTGCATGCGGCACTGGCAATGCGCGACGACGGTTACGAGACCATCATGGTCAACTGCAATCCGGAAACCGTCTCGACTGACTATGACACGTCCGACCGGTTGTACTTCGAGCCGCTGACGCTGGAAGACGTGCTCGAGATCGTCGACAAGGAAAAACCATACGGCGTGATCGTGCAGTACGGCGGCCAGACGCCGCTGAAACTGGCGCTCGATCTGGAAGCCAACGGCGTGCCGATCGTCGGCACTTCGCCCGACATGATCGATGCGGCGGAAGATCGCGAGCGTTTCCAGAAGCTGCTCAACGACCTGCAACTGCGCCAGCCGCCGAATCGCACCGCGCGCACCGAGGAGGACGCACTGCGCCTGGCGCAGGAAATCGGCTATCCGCTGGTGGTACGTCCTTCCTACGTGCTGGGTGGCCGCGCGATGGAAATCGTGCACGAACAGCGCGACCTCGAGCGCTACATGCGCGAGGCAGTCAAGGTCTCGCACGATTCGCCGGTGCTGCTGGATCGCTTCCTGAATGACGCGATCGAATGCGACGTCGATGCATTGTCTGATGGCGAGCGTGTCTTCATCGGCGGCGTGATGGAACACATCGAACAGGCTGGCGTGCACTCGGGCGATTCGGCCTGCTCGCTGCCACCCTATTCGCTGTCGCCGGAAACGATTGCCGAACTCAAGCGCCAGACCGCGCTGATGGCCAAGGGCCTGAACGTGGTCGGTTTGATGAACGTGCAGTTCGCGATCCAGGAGCAGGAAATCGACGGCAAGCTGCAGGATGTGGTCTATGTGCTCGAAGTGAACCCGCGCGCCTCGCGCACGGTGCCTTACGTATCGAAGGCGACCGGCCTGCAACTGGCCAAGATTGCGGCACGCTGCATGGTCGGCCAGTCGCTCGACAGCCAGGGCATCGTCAACGAAGTCGTGCCCGAATACTTCAGCGTCAAGGAAGCCGTGTTCCCGTTCGTGAAGTTCCCGGGCGTCGATACCATCCTCGGACCGGAGATGAAATCGACCGGCGAAGTCATGGGGGTGGGCAAGACCTTCGGCGAAGCCTTCGTCAAATCGCAGCTCGGCGCCAGCGTCAAGCTGCCACGTTCGGGCAAGGTGTTCCTGAGCGTGAAGGCCAGCGACAAGCCACGCGCGGTGGAAGTGGCCAAGGACCTGGTGGAGCGTGGTTTCTCGGTGGTGGCGACCAAGGGTACGGCAGCTGCGATCGCGGCGGCCGGCATCGCGGTGGAGTCGGTCAACAAGGTGGCCGAAGGCCGTCCGCACATCGTCGACATGATCAAGAACAACGAGATTGCGCTGGTCATCAACACGGTGGAAGAGAAGCGCAGCGCGGTCGTCGATTCGCGCACGATCCGTACTTCGGCACTGGCGGCGCGGGTGACGACGTTCACCACGATCGCCGGCGCGGAAGCGGCGGTGGAAGGCATGGAGCACCTCGACGAGTTGCATGTCTATGATTTACAAGGGCTGCATAAAACCTTACACTAAGCCGACAACCCAATAAATCAACCACAGAGGTCACAGACGGCATCGGGTCTTCCGGTGCCATCTGCGGCCTCTGTGGTTTTCCACTTGTATGGACGGAAAAACATGAGCACACCCATTACGCTTCACGGAGCGAACCTCCTGAAAGAGGAATTGCAGCGACTGAAATCCAAGGACCGGCCGGCCGTCATCAATGCGATCGCCGAAGCGCGCGCGCAGGGCGATCTGTCTGAAAACGCCGAGTACGATGCCGCCAAGGAACGTCAGAGTTTCATCGAGGGCCGCATCGCCGATATCGAGGGCAAGCTCGGTTCGTCGCAGATCATCGATCCCAAGTCGCTGGATGCGGACGGCCGCGTGGTGTTCGGTTCCACCGTGGAACTGGAAGACCTCGATTCGGGCGACAAGGTCACCTATCAGATCGTCGGCATCGACGAGGCCGACCTGAAGGAGAACAAGGTGTCCGTGACCTCGCCGATCGCACGCGCCATGATCGGCAAGCACGAGGGCGACGTGATCGCGGTCGAGGCGCCGGCCGGCCTGCGCGAGTACGAAGTGCTCAAGGTGCAGTACATCTGATGCTGCGCGCCAGCCGCATCCTGGTCGCCACGCTGTGGGTCGGCGCGCTGTGGACGATCGGTTTCATCGTCGCGCCCACGCTGTTTTCCACGCTCGGCGATCGCGAACTGGCTGGCAGCATCGCCGGCAACCTGTTTCGTGTGATGGCGTGGCTGTCGATCGGCTGTGGCGTGTTCCTGTTACTGACGCAGCGGTTGCGCACGCGTACATTCGCTGCCGACGATGGCCGTCCGCTGCACTGGCTGGTGATTGCCATGATGGCGTGCACGGTGCTTGGCTATTTCTGTCTGCAACCCTTCATGGCGGAGCTGCGCGAGGCTTTGCACGGTCTGCAGGATCCGGTGCAGATCGCTGACTTGCGTCGGCAGTTTGGCCTGTTGCATGGCGCATCGACGGTAGTCTATGTCGTGCAGAGTCTGCTTGGTGTGGCGCTGATCGTGAAGGTGCGGTGATCGGCAGCGAGAGCTGTTGCCGATCCGCGCAGGCGGGAAACTAAAAAGGCGCGTTGGTACGCGCCTTGTTTTTTTGACTGCGGCTGGCCTTCCAGTCCATCAGGCTGTGAGGTGCCTGACGGTTGGAGTGAACATTAACGTCCAAGCGCCGATTTCTTCTTGCTGCCCTGACGCGGTTTGGCGCGCTTGATCGAACCGCCCTGGGTGACGCGCTCGTTGCCCTTGACCATGACCTTGGTGACCGTCGGGCGCTTGGTGCCGCTGGGGCTGGGTTTGACGATGGTGACTTCGCGCAGGCCCTTGCCGCGCGTTTCGCTGCGCGTCTTTTCCGCTTCCTTCTTGGGACGATAGAGCACCAGCAGCTTGCCGATGTGCTGTACGGGTGCGGCACCAAGCTTGTCGCAGATCGTTTCGTAGATGGCGAGGCGTTCCTCGCGCTCGTCGCCGAACACGCGTACCTTGATCAGGCCGTGGGCGTTGAGGCTGGCATCGATTTCCTTGAGCACGCCGTCGGTGAGACCGGCTTCGCCGACGATGACGACAGGATTGAGGGCGTGGGCTTCGGCGCGCAGGGTGCTGCGTTCGGCCGCGGTGAGTTTGAACATGATGATGACGAATGGGCGGGAAGAGAAAGCAGCGGCGCAGGCGCCGGTAGTGCTGTCCCGCATGATTTAAAACCAGTATTCTACGCGAATGGCCAAGAAGAAATTGAACAAAAGCTGGTTGCACGACCACATCAACGATCCCTATGTGAAGCAGGCGCAGAAGGAAGGTTACCGGGCGCGTGCCGTCTACAAGCTCAAGGAAATCGACGAGGAGGAAAAACTGATCCGTCCCGGGCAGGTGATCGTCGATCTGGGCGCCACACCGGGAAGCTGGTCGCAATATGCGCGCAACAAGCTGGCCGGGGCCGAAGGCGGCGGCATCAATGGCACCATCATCGGCCTCGACATGCTGCCGATGGAGCCGATTGCCGACGTCCATTTCATCCTCGGCGACTTCCGCGAGCAGGACGTACTGGAAAAGCTGGAAGCGGTGCTGGAAGGACGCAAGGCGGATATCGTGCTGTCGGACATGGCGCCCAATCTGTCGGGCATCGCGGTGGCCGACGCGGCGCGCGTGCAGGATATTGTCGATCTGGCAGTGGATTTCGCCCAGCACCACATGAAGCCCTCGGGCGCGTTATTGGTCAAATGTTTCAACGGTTCCGGATACCAGTACCTGGTGGAAAAATTTCGTGCCGAATTCAAGACCGTGGTGCAGAAAAAGCCCAAGGCCAGCCGCGATAAATCGTCGGAAGTCTTTTTGCTCGGCAAAACGCTGAAAAATCCGCTTTGATGGCCATTTCGGCCTTGTTTCCGGCACTTTAACCCCAATACCGGATACTGCACGGCTGGGTTTTTGCAGGTAGAATCGGTCTTACATCCATAGAAAAAGGCGCGCTGGCGTCCAAGGAGTCTCAGTGAATAACATGTTTTCCAAGGCCGCGATCTGGGTGGTCATCGGGATGGTCCTTTTCACCGTCTTCAAGCAGTTCGACGGCCGCACCGCTTCCGGTTCCGCCACGCCTATTCCTTACTCCGATTTCCTGGACGAAGTCAAAGCCAAGCGCATCCGCGAGGCGACCATCGAGGACCGCGTCATCGTCGCGACCACCACCGATGGCAAGAAGATCAAGTCCGCGATCACCTATCTGGATCGCGGCCTGATCGGCGACCTCGTGAACAACGGCGTCAAGTTCGACGTCAAGCAGCCGGAAGAACAATCCTTCCTGTCGCAGATCTTCATTTCCTGGTTCCCGATGCTGCTGCTGATCGGTGTCTGGATCTTCTTCATGCGCCAGATGCAGGGCGGTGGCAAGGGCGGGGCGTTCTCGTTCGGCAAGTCCAAGGCGCGCATGCTGGATGAAACGCAGAATGCCGTGACCTTTGCCGACGTCGCCGGTTGCGACGAAGCCAAGGAAGAAGTTGGCGAACTGGTCGAATTCCTGCGCGATCCGACGCGCTTCCAGAAACTTGGCGGTCGCATTCCGCGCGGCGTGTTGATGGTCGGCCCGCCGGGTACCGGTAAGACCCTGCTGGCACGTGCCATCGCCGGCGAAGCAAAAGTGCCGTTCTTCACGATCTCCGGTTCCGACTTCGTCGAGATGTTCGTGGGCGTCGGCGCATCGCGCGTGCGCGACATGTTCGAAAACGCCAAGAAGCATTCGCCCTGCATCATCTTCATCGACGAGATCGATGCGGTCGGCCGTCATCGCGGTGCCGGCATGGGCGGTGGCAACGACGAGCGCGAACAGACCCTGAACCAGATGCTGGTCGAGATGGACGGTTTCGAGCCGAACTCGGGCGTCATCGTGATCGCCGCGACCAACCGCGCCGACGTGCTCGACAAGGCGCTGCTGCGCCCGGGCCGTTTCGACCGCCAGGTCATTGTCGGCCTGCCGGACATCCGCGGCCGCGAACAGATCCTGAACGTGCACATGCGCAAGGTCCCGATCTCCAGCGACGTCAAGGCCGACATCCTGGCACGCGGCACCCCGGGCTTCTCGGGCGCCGATCTGGCCAACCTCGTCAACGAGGCGGCGCTGTTTGCGGCACGCCGCAACAAGCGTCTGGTCGAGATGCAGGACTTCGAGGATGCCAAGGACAAGATCGTCATGGGACCGGAACGCAAGTCGGCCGTCATGCGCGAGGAAGAGCGTCGCAACACGGCCTACCACGAGTCGGGTCATGCGGTGGTTGCCAAGCTGCTGCCCAAGGCCGATCCGGTGCACAAGGTCACGATCATGCCGCGCGGTTTTGCATTGGGCCTGACCTGGCAGCTGCCCGAACATGACCGCATCAACATGTACAAGGACAAGATGCTGGAAGAGATTTCCATCCTGTTCGGCGGCCGCATTGCCGAGGAAATCTTCATGCACCAGATGTCGACCGGCGCTTCCAATGACTTCGAGCGTGCGACCAAGCTGGCACGCGCGATGGTGACGCGCTACGGCATGTCGGAAACGCTGGGTACCATGGTCTATGAGGATACCGATCAGGATACCTACATGGGCCGCATGGGCGCCAAGACCGTGTCGGAAGCCACGCAGCAGAAGGTGGACCAGGAAATCCGCACCATCCTCGACACGCAGTACGCGCTGGCGCGCCGCCTGCTCGAGGAAAACCGCGACAAGGTCGAGATGATGACCAAGGCGCTGCTGGATTGGGAAACCATCGACTCCGATCAGATCAACGACATCATGGAAGGCCGCGAGCCGCGTCCGCCGAAGTCGGGTCTGCCGGTCAAGAACCAGCCGCCGGGCAATCCATCCGACGACGTGGCGCCGAACGCAACGGCACCGGCCTGATCCGATCAACCGGGCTGGCAGTAACGAGGGTGAGGAGAAATCCTTGCCCTTTTTGTTTGGGGGGCGCGCAGTCTTGCGCCTGCTCCCAAAAAGGGGAATCCATGCAGACTTATTTGCAATGCGGACGTTTTCGTCTTCCGCTCACGCGGCGGCGGCCGCTGGTGATGGGTATCCTCAATGTGACGCCGGATTCGTTTTCGGACGGCGGCCGCTATCATTCGCTTGATGCGGCGCTCACGCACGCCGAGGCGATGATCGCCGATGGCGTGGATCTCATCGATATCGGCGGCGAGTCGAGCCGACCGGGATCGCAGCCGCTGTCGCTGCAGGAAGAACTCGATCGCGTGATGCCGCTGGTGTTCGGACTGCGCGAGCTTGGCGTGCCGCTGTCGATCGATACCTACAAGCCGGCGGTGATGCGCGAGGTGATCGCGGCCGGTGCCGACATGATCAACGACATCAACGGCTTTCGCGGCGAGGGCGCGTGGGAAGCGGTTGCGGGTTCCGATTGCGCGCTGTGCATCATGCACATGCAGGGCGAGCCGCAAAGCATGCAGCAGAATCCGGTATATGCAGATGTGGTGGCGGAGGTAACGGCCTTTCTGGCACGGCGCATTGCGCAGGCATGCCGGGCCGGCATTGCCGACGAGCGTCTGTGCATCGATCCGGGTTTCGGCTTCGGCAAGACGCATGAGCATAACCTGGCATTGTTCGGGTGTATCGGCGACATGCAGAAGGCGCTCGATACGCCGTTGCTGGTAGGCGTGTCGCGCAAGACCATGATCGGCACGCTGACCGGACGTCCGATCGAGCAGCGCGCGGCGGGCAGCGTGGCAGCGGCGCTGGCGGCAGCTGCGCATGGAGCGCACATCGTGCGTGTGCACGATGTGGCCTCGACCGTCGATGCGCTGAAGGTTTGGGAAGCGCTGGCCTAGTGGCCGACAATCCACACGAAGAATTCATTTCATACAAGCAAAAAACAGAAAATGGCACGTAAATATTTTGGTACCGATGGCGTACGAGGACGAGTAGGGGAAGCGCCGATCACGCCGGATTTCGTGATGCGGCTCGGCTATGCCGCCGGCACGGTGCTGGCGAAGGCGGAGATCCCGGGTAGCCGGCCGGTCGTCCTGATCGGCAAGGACACGCGCATTTCGGGTTACATGCTGGAAGCGGCGCTGCAAGCGGGTTTTTCAGCCGCTGGTGTAGATGTCATGCTGGCCGGCCCGATGCCGACGCCGGCGATCGCCTATCTGACGCGCGCGTTGCGTCTCGCTGCCGGGGTGGTGATTTCTGCCTCGCACAATCCATATGAAGACAACGGTATCAAGTTCTTCTCGGCATCCGGCAACAAGCTGCCTGACGCCGTGGAGCTCGAGATCGAAGCCGCGCTCGAAGTCCCGATGGCTTGCGTGGAATCGAGGAGGCTGGGCCGCGCCACGCGTCTCGACGACGCGCGCGGACGCTACATCGAGTTCTGCAAGAGCACCTTTCCCAACGAACTCGATCTGCGCGGTACCAGAATGGTCGTTGACTGCGCACACGGCGCCGCTTACCACATTGCGCCGCACGTGTTCCACGAACTCGGGGCGGAAGTGATCGCCATTGGCGACAAGCCGAACGGCTTCAACATCAACGACAAGGTCGGCGCCACCGCGCCGCAGGCGCTGGTCGAGGCAGTGCAGCAGCACAAGGCGGACATCGGCATCGCGCTCGACGGCGATGCAGACCGCCTGATCGTGGTTGACGCCAAGGGACGCATCTTCAATGGCGACGAGCTGCTCTACATCATGGTGCGCGACCGCATGGAGACGCGTCCGCTGGAAGGCGCGGTCGGTACGCTGATGACCAACATGGCGCTCGAAGTCGCCTTCCGCAAGATGGGTATCGGTTTCGTGCGGGCCAACGTCGGCGATCGCTATGTGCTGGAAGCGCTGCAGGAGCGCGGCTGGCTGGTCGGCGGCGAAGGCTCGGGCCACATGCTGTGCCTCGACAAGCACACCACCGGCGACGGTATCATCTCGGCCTTGCAGATACTGTCGGCACTCAAGCGCAGTGGCGCGACGCTGGCGCAACTGACGGAAGATATCGCGCTGTATCCGCAGAGTCTGGTCAACGTGCGCGTGCAGCCGGGCTTCGACTGGAAGAACAACCAGGCCTTGCAGTCGGAGAAGGAGGCTGTGGAAAGGGAGCTTGGCGACAATGGCCGGGTCCTGTTGCGTGCCTCGGGTACCGAGCCGTTGATTCGCGTGATGGTGGAGGCAGCCGATGCTGCCGTGGCCGAGCGGATGGCGCGCCGTATCGCCGACAAGGTCGCTGCCTGAAAGACGTGACAACGTCTTCTTTTATATTGACCGCAGTGCGCCGGTGCGGTATGATCTTTTTCTTTTCGGAGTGTAGCGCAGCCCGGTAGCGCATCTGCTTTGGGAGCAGAGGGTCCTAGGTTCGAATCCTAGTACTCCGACCAATAAATGCGAAGGGACGTAAAGGTTTTGCCTTTACGTCCCTTTTTGCTTTCTCTTCGTTTTTTCTTGCCGTTCTGGCACGTTACTCGCTTCTCTTTCCGTCAATCAGGTAATCCCGGATTTTTCGTTCCGGCTGGAAACCCGCATGAATGCAGGCAATGGCGCTTTTTTGCCACGAATTCCCATGACAAGATTATTGTCTTTTTTTCATTGTCTTTTTTGAACTAAAATCTGCCGGTATCTTCTAAAACGCCATACGCCGACGTGCAGTCGAGAGGTATGGACATAATTTTTGGGAGAGGTTTGTCTTGCATAAAAGTCACAGTAATCGTTCCGAATCCGAGGGGGTGATGCCTATGCAGGCTGGCATTGCCGCAGCGCTTCATTCGCACGGGATCGGCAAGGGTTGCGGTGAAACGGTGCGCTTGCGGATCGGTGTGGTGCAACTCGGCGTGTGTCTGCTGATCGCGGCGCAGCCGGTGCTGGCGGCCGAGGGCGATACGTTCACCCCGTATGTAGGTTATGGCATCTATCACGACGACAACATTTCCCGCCAACCGGACGATGGCGTGCGGTCGGGAGATACCTGGCGGAAGACGACAGTGGGAATTCGATTCGACAAGGAAATCAGCCGTCAGCGCGTGCGTGTGGATGCTTCGCTCAACGACACCAGGTACGACGACTTCAGCCGTTTCGACAACGACGGGCGTCGCCTGCTGGCGAACTGGAACTGGGTCATGGGCAATCGCTTCAGCGGCAACGTGGGCACCAGCTACATCGAGACGCTGACGCCGTTCAACGACGTTGCGGCCGACGGCACGCCGTTGCCGAGCAGCGTGCGCACGCAGCGCCGCTCGTTCGCCAACGGCGGCTGGCATTTCCATCCGGCGTGGCGCGTGACGGCGGGCGTGAGCCGCGACGACGTGAATTACGAAGATATTCCCTCGGCGCGTTTGAGCATCGACGCGAGCGAGGTCGGCATCGATTACATCGCGCGCAGCCAGAACCGGATCGGCCTGGTGCTGCGGCACAGCGATGCGACTTATCCGAACCAGTTGCCGGGCCTGGGCAGCGATTACACGCAGGACGAGGTCAAGGCCAACGTCAAGTGGCGGCTGACCGGCAAGACCGATCTGCAGTTCCTTGGCGGCTGGGCACGACGGCGTTTCGATTCGCAGGTGGGCCGCGATTTCACCGGGCCCGATGCGCGCCTTACGGCCAACTGGGCGGCGACCGGCAAGACCAGCTTTACGCTGGCGGCATGGCGTGAACTGGGTTCCGGCATCTATCGCTACGATCGCGAGGCGATCGTCGGCGAGCCCGATGACCTGAGCTCGAATTACTCGCGCAACACCGGTGCGAGCATCAAGGCCAACTGGCAGGCGACCGCCAAGATGGGCTTCGATGCCATGCTGCAGTCGGAGGACAGGGATTACAACCGGATCGACCGATCGGATCGATACCGCAAGAGCACATTGGGGATGACGTATCTGCCGTTGAGGCAACTCAACATTCGACTGTCTGTTTACGATCAGCGCCTGAATTCCGATGCGACGTCTGCCACGACGTACCGGACCAAGGGCTTCCAGATTGCGACCCGCTATGAATTCTAAGCTCAGCCATATTCAGACACCGAACGACATGCATGCCCGCTCATGGGGCATGCGCCTGATCGAACCGGTGGTTGCCATCGTCATGCTGTACCTGGTGGCGCTGGCGACCGGAGACGAGATCACCGGCAATCATGCGGTGCTTGCCATCATCACTTTCTTCATCAGCTCCACGCTGTTCGGTTTCGGCGAACAGCGTCACATGCCGCGCGATGCGACCTTCTGGGATTTCACCAAGGCGGCGCTGCTGAACTGGATGATCGTGATCGGCTTTCTATTGTTGCTCGGTTACCTGACGGGTTTCTTCAGCCTGTTCGCGATGGAAACGCTGGTACTGTGGTTCGCACTGACGCCGGTGGCGCTGGTGGGCAGTCAGATCGCTGCGCATCGCATCAGCTACAGCCTGCGCAAGAGCGGATTGGTGCGTTCGGTGCTGATCGTCGGCGTCAACGACGTGGCGCTCAAGCTGGCACAGCGCATCGAGGAGCATCCGGGGCTGTTGATGCATGTGGAGGGATTCTTCGACGACCGCGACCTGTCGCGCCAGCCCGAGGGAACAAGGATTCCGCTGCTCGGCAGCATGAACGACCTGCCGGGCTATGCGCGTGCGCACAACATCAGCACCATCTTCATCAGCCAGCCGATGTCGGCGCAGCCACGCATCCGCAAGCTGCTCGACGAACTGCAGGACACCACGGCCTCGATCTATTTCCTGCCCGACCTGTATGTGTTCGACCTGATCCAGGCGCGCTTCGACAGCGTGGCCGGGGTACCGGTGGTGGCGATCTGCGAGACACCGTTCACCGGCATGAACAACATGGTCAAGCGCGTCAGCGACGTGGTGCTCGGCACGCTGATCCTGATCATGCTGCTGCCGGTGATGCTGGCGATCGCGATCGCGGTCAAGCTCGGTTCGCCGGGGCCGGCGATCTTCAAGCAGCGCCGCTACGGCCTCTATGGCGAAGAGATCATTGTTTACAAGTTCCGTTCGATGACGGTGGCGGAAGATGGCGCGCAGGTCACGCAGGCCACGCGCAACGACAAGCGCGTCACGCGCATCGGTGCCTTCCTGCGCCGCAGTTCGCTCGACGAGCTGCCGCAGTTCATCAATGTGCTGCAGGGACGCATGAGCATCGTCGGTCCGCGTCCGCATGCGGTCGCGCACAACGAGCTCTACCGCAAGCAGATCAAGGGCTACATGCTGCGCCACAAGGTGCGGCCCGGCATCACCGGCTGGGCGCAGGTCAACGGTTTCCGGGGCGAGACCGAGACGCTGGAAAAGATGGAAGCGCGCATTGCCTATGACCTCGACTATCTGCGGCGCTGGTCGCTGCTGCTCGATCTGTGGATCATCGTGCGCACCGTGAAGGTCGCGCTGCAGCGTGACAACGCTTACTAGGAGTCATCCAGGATTCTTCCCGATTGTTGGTGTGGCGCGGCGGAGGGCAGTTCTACCGTTGTAATGAATGGTGTGTTGATTGTTGTGAAAAATATATGAAAAACAGTCGAAACAGTTGGACCGGAAACCGCGGTGCGCTGCACATGTGCGTGCTGACGATGAGCGTGATGCTGGTGGCTTGCGGTGGCGACAAGGAGGGCAGCAAGCCGGCCGGCCAATCGATGGCGCGCGTCAACGGCGAGGACATCACGGTGCATCAGTTGAATGCCGAGCTAGAACGCATTCCAGCGGGGCAGCCCGTGTCGCGCAAGGACGTGCTGGACGGACTGATCGGGCGCCAGTTGCTGCTGCAGCAGGCGAAGAAGGAAAAGGCTGATCGCGATCCGCGTGTACTGCAGGCGATCGAGCGTTCGAAGGAACAGATTCTGGCGCAGCATTATCTGCAGGCGAAGATCGGCAAGCCGGCGCGACCGAGCGAGGCGGAGATAGGGAAGTTCTATGAAGACAATCCGGTCATGTTCGCGCAGCGCAAGCTGTTCGATACGCGTGAGCTGACCATCGCCACGCGCGACCTGAGCGTCGAGCTGATACAGAAGATGGAAGCGGCACGTTCGCTGGACGAGGTCGAGCGCTGGCTGGATGCGCATGGCGTCAAGTATGTGCCGGCGCAGGCGATCCGAAACAGCGCGGAACTGCCGCCGCAACTGGTGGAGATGCTGGAGAGGATCCCGACCGGCAAACCGTTCACGGTCCGGCAGGGTGAACAGAGTCAGCTCGCCGTGCTGCAGGACGTGCGCAGCAGTCCGCTGACGCTGGCGATGGCACGGCCGCGCATCGAGCAATACCTGCAATTGCGGAAATCGCGCGAAGCGGGCGAGGCCGAGATTGCGCGCCTGCGCACGGAGTCGAAAGTGGAATACCTGAACGGCTCGGAACAGCTGGATCAGGTGCAGGACGGCAAGGAGAAAGCTGCAGCCATGCCGCAGGCGGCAGGTGCCGATCAGGCGAAGGATGTCGGGCACGGTGTGACCGGGCTCGGAAAATGATGACTGGCAAGGAAGGAAGAAGGCAATGAAAAAACTGTTCATGACCCTGTATGCGTTCGCAATGCTGGCGACCGGTATTCCGGCATCGGCCAATGACCTGCAGCTCGGACCTGGAGATGTGCTGAAGATTTCGGTCTATGGCAATCCCGATCTGGCGGTGGAGACGCGTGTCAACGATGCGGGCGTGATCTCGTATCCGCTGGTTGGCGATGTCGAGGTCGGCGGCCTGACGCCGAACGCGGCCGAGCGCAAGATCGCCGGTCTGCTCGAGAGCGGCGGCTTCATCCGCCAGCCGCACGTCAACCTGATCGTCACGCAGATGCAGAGCCAGCAGTTGTCGGTGCTGGGGCAGGTCAACAAGCCAGGCCGTATCCCGGTTGACGGCAAGCGCAGTTTGACCGACATCCTGGCGATGGCCGGCGGCCTCAATCCCGATGCCGACGACCGCGTGACACTGGTGCGCACCAAGGATGGCCAGACCGTGCGCGAACGCTTCAACCTCGCCGACATCATGCGCGGCGACGGTGCCGTCAATCCGGAGCTGCGGCCGGGCGACGTGGTGTACGTCGATCGCGCGCCGCGCTTCTATATCTATGGCGAAGTGCAGCGTCCGGGTTCGTATCGTCTGGAAGAAGGCATGGATGTGCTGCAGGCGCTGTCGGTCGGTGGCGGCCTGAGCCCGCGCGGCACCGAACGCGGTATCAGCGTCAAGCGCCGCGACGAGCAGGGCGTGATGCAGATCATGGAAGTCAAGCAGGACGATCGCGTGCAGGTCAACGACGTGATCTATGTGAAGGAAAGCTTCTTCTGAACGGCGCACCGTCGGAAAACTGCATGAAACAGAGTCGTATCGAGAGGCAAACATGAACCTGACCCAGCTCCTGCTCATCCTGCGGGCCCGCTACAAGCTGATCCTGCTGCCGCTGGTGGCGATCACGGCGCTGACCCTGGTGGTCGTCCTGCTGCTGCCCAGGACCTACACCGCGACCACCTCGCTGGTCCTCAACTACAAGGGCACCGATCCGGTCACCGGGGTGGCGTTGCCGTCGCAGCTGATGCCTGGCTACATGGCCACGCAGATTGACATCATCAAGAGCAAGACGGTCGCGCTCAAGGTGATCGACGATCTCAAGATGGCCGACAGCCCGACCGTGCGCCAGCAGTTCCAGGACGCCACCGGCGGCCAGGGCTCGCTGCGTGACTGGCTGGCCGGCCTGCTGTCGTCCAATGTGGCGGTCGAGCCGTCGCGTGACAGCGGTGTCATCAATATTTCCTTCAGTGCTTCGGATGGACAGTTTGCGGCCACCATGGCGAATGCCTTTGCCGCTGCCTACCAGACCGCGGCGGTCGAGCTGAAGGTGGCGCCGGCGCAAAAGGCGTCGAGTTTTCTCAATACCCAGCTCAAGGCATTGCGCGACAACTTCGAGGCGGCCCAGCGCAAGCTGACGGCCTATCAGCAGGAACACAATATCGACGATGCCGACAACCGCCTCGATGTGGAAACGGCGCGCATGAACGAACTGTCGAGCCAGCTGGTGGCGGTGCAGGGCCTGCTGATCGATGCATCCTCGCGCCAGGGACAGGCGCAGCGCAATGCCGGTGCCTCGCCCGACATCATGAACAACGGCGTGATCCAGGGGCTGCGCGGCAATCTGGCGGCGGCCGAAACCAAGTTCGCCGAGATCAGGCAGCGTCTGAGCGTCAACCATCCGCAGTACCAGTCGGCCAAGGCGGAAGTCGATCAGCTGCGCGCGAGCCTGAACCAGCAGATCGGTCTGGCCTCGTCCAGTGTCAGCGGCAATGCCGACATCCAGAAGAAGCGCGCCGCCGATCTGGAGGCGGCGCTTGCCGAGCAGCGCAAGAAGGTCATGGAGCTCAATCTCGCGCGTGACGAGTTGAAGCTGCTGGTCAACGAAGTGCAGGCTGCGCAGCGCGCCTACGAGGCTGCATCCAACCGCTACACTCAGACCAGCCTGGAATCGCGTTCCATGCAGTCCGACGTCGCCATCCTCAACGAAGCCGTGACGCCGCTGACGCCGAGCTCGCCCAACGTCAAGTTGCTGATGGTGCTGGCAATCTTCTTTGGCGCCATGCTCGGACTGGGATTGGCGGTGGTGGCCGAGATCATGGACCGCCGTGTGCGTTCCGCGCGCGATCTGGTGGAAGCGCTCAATGTGCCGGTGCTCGGCGTGTTGCGGCAGGACCGGCCGAAACGTCCGCGTCTGGGCTTCACGCCACCGCTGCTGCCGCAGCGCTGATACAGAATCGAAAATGGAGTCCACATGAACCGGATATTCAATCCCGTCGCCATTCACAATCCCCAGGGACGCAAGCCCGATTCGAACATTGGCCGCATTCTGCTCGACATGGGGAAAATCTCGGCAGCCGATGCCGAGCGCATTCTGTTGATGCAGAAAGAGAAGGGCATGCGTTTTGGCGAAGCGGCGCAGGCTCTGGGCCTGGTCACGGAAGCCGATATCGAGCAGGTCCTTGCGCACCAGTTCGACTACCCGTATCTGCGGCCCGGGCAGGGCGGCTTTTCGCCGGAACTGGTGGCTGCCTACCGGCCGTTCGATGCACAGGTCGAAATGCTGCGCGGCGTGCGTAGCCAGCTGATGCTGCGCTGGTTCGGCAGCGGTCGCAAGACGCTTGCCATCGCCAGCATCAATCCAGACGATGGTGCCAGCATGTTTGCCGCAAACCTGGCCGTGGTGTTCTCGCAGCTGGGCGAAAAGACGCTGCTGGTTGACGCCAACCTGCGTTCGCCGCAGCAGCATCGCATTTTCAATCTGCCGTCCGGCCAGGGGCTGTCCGACATCCTCGCCGACCGCGCCGAGCTCGATGCGATCAGCAGGATTGCGCCGTTCATCGACCTGTCCGTGTTGTCGGCCGGCACGCTGCCGCCCAATCCGCAGGAGCTGCTGAGCCGCTCCTCGTTCGCGCGCTTCAACCAGCATATCGAGCACGGCTACGACGTCGTGCTGTATGAAGTGCCGGCGTTCTCGACCGGCGCCGATGCGCTGGCAGTGGCCACGCATGCGGGCGGCGTGCTGCTGGTGGCGCGCAAGAACCGCACGCGCATTGCGCACATCAATGCAGCGGCCGAGCAGCTCGGCCGCTACGGAGCGGATGTGATCGGCTCGATCCTGCTGGAAGACTGATGAGCGCCTGGACCATGCGACCGGCTTCCGACGCGGCGATGCGGTGGAAGCCGCACGTGCAGGAATGGCTGCCGATCGCCATCGGTCTGCTCGCACTGTTCGTGCCGATGTTCATCGGATTGTTCGAGGGATTGTGGAGAACCGAGGAGCAGGGGCACGGCCCCATCATTCTGGCCTTGTCGCTGTGGCTGATCTGGCGTAAATGGCCGGCGATGATGCAGAAGGCACCGCCGCGCATGGCGCTGACCGGCTGGCCGGTATTCGTGATCGGACTGTTGTTTCATGTGCTGGGCCGCTCGCAGCAGATCCCGGTGGTCGAGGTCGCTTCCTTCATCTGGGTGCTGGCCGGCATCGTGCTGCTCAAGCGCGGCTTCGCCGGCCTGAAGGTGCTGTGGTTTCCGTTCTTCTTCATGCTGTTCATGCTGCCGCTGCCCGGCATCATCGTCAGCGAACTGACGATGCCGATGAAGACCGCGGTATCGTGGGTCACCGAGCACGTGCTGTTCGCCGTCGGCTACCCGATCGCGCGCGACGGCGTGGTACTGCAGATCGGGCAGTACCAGTTGCTGGTGGCCGATGCCTGCGCCGGTCTGCAGACCTTGCTGACGCTGGAATCGCTCGGGCTGTTCTATCTGAATGTGGTGCAGCATGCCTCGGCCTTCCGCAACATTGCGCTGGCCTTGCTGATCGTGCCGATCTCGTTCACCGCCAACGTGATCCGGGTAATGACGCTGACCCTGATCACCTACCATTTCGGCGATGCGGCCGGCCAGGGTTTCCTGCACGGCTTTGCCGGCATGGTGCTGTTCTTCAGCGCACTGATCCTGATCGTCGGCGTCGATGCGCTGTTGCAGATGTGGGTCAGATATCGGGAGGGGCGACGCCATGCCGATGCCGCTGCCTGACCAGACGCGTCGCACCATGCTGTTCGGCCTCGCGCTGGGCGCGATCATGGTCTCGACCGCCGGTGCGATTCCCTTCGTGACGCCGACCGACATGCTGGCCGCACAGCGGCCGGCGGTCGATCTGGATGCACTGGTGCCGACCTCCTTCGGCGACTGGCACGAGGACCGCGCGCTGGCGTCGGCGGTGGTCAATCCGCAGACCGAGGCCGCGCTGCGCCGCATCTATGCGACCACGCTGTCGCGCATCTATGTCAACCGCAATGGCGAACGCATCATGCTGTCGATCGCCTACGGCAGCGACCAGGGAGGCGAATCCACGCAGGCGCACCGCCCCGAGATCTGCTATGCGGCACAGGGCTTCTCGCTGCACGACAACCACGTCGATGCACTGCAGACCGTGCATGGCGTGATCCCGGTGCGGCGACTGGTCGCCATCAACGGTATGCGTCATGAACCGCTGACCTACTGGGTCACGGTTGGCGACAAGGCGACGCTGCCCGGCTTGCGCCGCAAGCTGGCACAGCTCGCCTACGGACTCAACGGCACGATCCCGGACGGACTGATCTTCCGCGTGTCTTCGATACAGAACGATGTGCAGGGCGCCTATCGCCTGCAGAATGGCTTCGTCGATGCCTTGTTCGACGCGCTTACGCCCGAGCAGCGCGTGCGGCTGGCGGGCCGAACCGAAGCCGGAGGGCAGGCGTAATGGCGCGTCACGATTCGCTGTTCTTTCCGCCGGCCGCCAATGGCTGGGCGCATCCGGGCTACACACCGCGTCCCACTGCACAGCAGGCCGCGCGCCAGGAGCACGGCTGGCGGCTGTTCGGCTTGTGGATCCTGTTCGGCGCGGCGCTGTACCAGATGGCGCTGTGCCTGGTGCACACGCACGTGTTCGCAGTGCGTACAGCGATGGTCGGCGCCGCCGAGTTCGTGCTGTACCTCGGCTGCCTGCTGGTGCTGGCGCGACGGCTGCAGCTCGACGTGGTCGCCATCCTGAGTTTGTGTGCCGCGTATCTTCTTTTGCTTGCCTTGCTGCGCGGCTCGCTTGATGCCAAGGGTTTTCGCGATCTGCTGATCGTGCTGCTGTTCTACTGGCTTGGCCGTTCGGTCGGCGACGTGCGCACGGCCGACCGTTTTCTGCGCATCCTGATCGGCGTCGTGCTGCTGTTCGGCTTCTTCGAGATGTTCTTCGTCGAATACTATTCGCGCGTCTTCAACGTCTTTTCGTATTACGTAAGCCAGGGCGGCCTGCGCGGCACCAACTGGATCAAGGACAACACGCTCGCATTGAACAGCATGCGGCCCGAGGGCATAGGCCGTACCATCCTGCCGGGGCTTCTGGGCGCGCACCGCGTATCGTCGATCTTTCTGGAACCGGTTTCGCTCGGCAACTTCGCCGTCATCACGGCGGCATGGGGATTGTCCAAGGAGAAGACCGAATGGCGCTGGATGCTGTTCTTCGTCGGCGCCGCCATGCTCATGATCACGCTGGCCGATTCGCGCTACGGCCTGATGACGATCTCGTGCCTGATCCTGATGCGTCTGGCGTTTCGCGGGCGCATGCATTACCTGCTGATGTTCCTGCCGCTGGTCTGTGTGCTGATGCTGATCGGCATCGCGCTCTTTCTGCCCGACTATCACGGCGACAACATGCTGGGCCGGCTGCGCATCACGGGTGTGGTGCTCAGCGAATTCGGCATCGGCGAGCTGATGGGACTCAAAGGCTACAACCTCGGCTTCGGCGACATGGGCTACGCGGTGCTGCTCACGCGTTTCGGCCTGCCTTTCTTCGTGGCGTTGTGGATCGGTTTCTGGATGATCCGCATGAAGGACGAGCAGGGCATCCGTTTCCGCGCCTACGCGGCGCTCTACATGTCGCTGATCCTCGCCATCAGCGGCACCTCGCTGATGGCGCTCAAGACCGCCGGCGTGCTGTGGTTCCTGATCGGCTGCTGCGCGCTGCGCGAAAAACCTGCGGTTGCGCGCGGCTTTGCCGATACGCCGGCACCGCAGTCTGCAAACAGAAAGGCAAGTCATGTCTCTTAAGGTCGTTCATCTGGTGCGTCAGTATCATCCTTCGGTCGGCGGCATGGAGGATGTGGTGCAGAACATCGCGCGCCATCAATTGCTGCAGCATGGACATCGCCCGCGCATCGTCACGCTCGACCGGCTGTTCCGCAATTCGGACCAGGTCCTGCCGGCCGAGGACGAGGTGCAGGGCATACGCGTGACGCGTCTGCCGTACAGCGGTTCCTCGCGTTATCCGCTGGCGCCGGGCGTGTTGCGGCACGTGCGCGATGCCGACGTGGTGCACGTGCATGGCGTCGATTTCTTCTACGACTATCTGGCGCTGACCAAGCCGCTGCATCGCAAGCCGCTGGTGGCTTCCACCCATGGCGGCTTCTTTCACACGGCCTTTGCCTCGCGTCTGAAGCGCGTCTATTTCAACACCGTCACGCGCAGCACTTCCCTGGCCTACGACCGCGTGGTGGGGACCAGCGAGAACGACGGCGAGATATTCGCGCACATCATGCATGCGCCGCGGCTGGCGGTGATCGAGAACGGCGTGAACGTGGAGAAGTACGCCGATCGCGCCGCGCGCACGCCGACGCCGACCATGATCTATTTCGGCCGCTGGTCGGTCAACAAGGGGTTGCTGGAAACGATTGCGCTGTTCAGGGAACTGGCGAACGCACGGCCCGAGTGGCGGCTCATCGTCGCCGGCCGCGAATACGACCATACGCGCGACGAACTGCAGGAGCGGGTGCGTAGCGCCGGTCTGGAAGGGCGCGTGACGATCGTCGAGAACCCGTCGGAACAGGAGCTTGCCGGTCTGATCGGTCAGGCCGGCTATTACATCTGCCTGTCGCGCCACGAAGGTTTCGGCATTGCGCCGATCGAGGCGATGAGCGCGGGACTGACGCCGCTGCTCAGCGATATTCCGCCGTTTCGCAACCTGGTGGAGAAATCCGGCCTGGGCATGCTGATCGGCCGGGACGATGTCGCGGCACAGGTGGCGGGCATTCTGGCGCTGCACGACGGCGGCACCGCAGCCTTCACGCAGCGGCGCGAATCGGCGCAGTGCTTTGCGGCGCAGTACAGCTGGCGGCATATCGCCGACCGCTATGTGGATATTTACAGAAAGCTGGCAGGCGAAGGTAGTGCGGTGAGATAGGCATCTGGTCGAAGCGCTGTTGCCCATACAGGTCATGGGCCGGGGAGAAGGACATGGATTTCAGGATTTATGTGATCAATCTGGCGCGTGCAACCGACCGGCTGGCGGCGATGCGCAGCAAGCTCGACGAACTGGGTCTGCCGTTCGAACGCATCGATGCGGTTGACGGCAGGGCGATGAGCGTGGAAGAGCGCATGGAGTTTGCCCGGCTGCGGGCACGTGCCAATGGTTGGCTGCCTGGCGCGATCGGTTGCTTTCGCAGCCATTTCCAGGCCTGGAACCGGATTGCGGAAGACAGTGCCGGATTCGGCGTGGTGTTCGAGGACGATGTGCATATCAGCAGCAGCTTGCCGATGGTGTTGACGAATCTTGGCAAGCACCTCGGCCATTTCGACATCGTGCGTTTCGAGGGAACCCGGCATCGGGTCCTGCTGGACATGAAGGAGAGTCTTTCGGTGTTGCCGATCAGCCTGTACGGCGTGCGCTCGGAAAGCTGGGGCGCCGGTGCCTACGCGATCACGCGCGACGCAGCCAGGCTGTTGCTGGTCGAGCCTGTGAAGAGTCACAGCCCGGTCGATTTCTTCCTGTTCGACAAGCGCTCGTCGGCAGCCGCCAGACGGCACCGCGTCTTCCAGTCGGTGCCGGCGCTGTGCGTGCAGTCGAAGTTCGATCTGGTGCGCGGCACGGTGCAGACGCGGTACGGCAGCGATATCGAACATGGGTCGGACCGTTCGCGCTGGCAGCATCACTTGCGGATCGTTGCCTGGCGCGTACGCGGCTTGAAGAACCTGATCGTCGGGTACCGGCGAATTCGCCTGTCGGACGACATCGTTCGTCATTAGCGCAAGTGATCGCCGTGCAATTCGTTTAACAAGGAGAAGAAATGAAACAGATGTTCCCGGCTGCAAGTGGTGACAGGCGAGGTGGCGTTGCCCTGTTCGGATGGATGGCAGGCATGCTGCTGTTCGCGTTGGCGGGCAGCGCGGCTGCCCAGTGCTTGGCGACCGGGCAGTTGAAGGGCGTGAATCTGGCGGGCGCCGAATTCAACAGCTCCAAGTTGCCGGGCACGCTCAACAAGGATTACATGTATCCGCGCAACGCCGATCTCGATTACGTGAAGCAGCTTGGAGGCAACACGATCCGCTTGCCGTTTCTGTGGGAGCGCGTGCAGCCGGAGTTGAACGGCGAACTCAGCACGGCCGAACTCGCGCAGATCGACAAGACGGTCAAGCAGGCCGCCGCGCGCGGCCTGTGCGTGATTCTCGACGTGCACAACTACGGCACCTATCGCGGCAAGACCATCGGTTCGGCGGAGGTGCCGGCAACGGCCTTCGTCGATCTGTGGAAGCGGCTGGCGGCGGCCTTTCCCGATCCGCAGCAGGCCATCTTCGGCCTGATGAACGAGCCGGCCAAGATCAGCATCGCGCAGTGGGCGCCTGTTGCGCGCCAGACCGTGCAGGCATTGCGCGCAGCCGGTGCGCAGAACGTGATCCTGGTCGCCGGCGGACGCTGGAGCGGCGCGCACGAATGGACCAAGGACCAGGGCGGCACATCCAACGGCCGGGAGTTCGCCGCGCTCACCGATCCGCTCGGACGTACCTGGCTGGAGGCACACCAGTACGCCGATCCCGGCTATTCGGGAACCGGCACCGAATGCGTGGAGCCCGATCGTCTCGGCCGCATCTTCGCCAACGTGACCGACTGGGCGAAGCAGAATGGACAGAAGCTGTTCCTGGGCGAATTCGGCACGCCGGGCTCCGAATCTTGCCTGGCGGCACTGGATGCCATGCTGGCCCAAATGGCGGACACGACCGTGTGGCGCGGCTGGACCTACTGGGCGGCAGGCGCGTGGTGGGCCGCCAATTATCCGATGAGCATTCAGCCGCGCGACGGCGTGGACAAGCCGCAGGCGGCGGTGCTCAAGAAATATTTTCAGTGACGTGGTGTGAACGAGTTTGCCGTGAATGTTGTCATAAAGTTCACGGCAATCAGCCTGCCAGATGGTGATGAAGATGCAGCCCCTGAAGAAAAACCTGCGTATTGCGTATTTTCCTTTCGAGAACGACGGTAATCGTTATACAGACAATTTCAAGAAGATCCTCTCCGGTTTCGGTGACATTGCCGAAGCGCCGCCGCTCAAGCGCATTCTGGGCAGCATCGTCCAGCGTCGCTTCGACATCCTGATCCTGAACTGGTCGGACAACAATTTCGTCAATGCGCGTACCGGCCGCATCAGTCCGTTCGGCGTGGTCAAGGAGTTCGTGCGCATCGCGATCTACAACGTCATCTCGCGCCGCACGATCTTCGTGCGGCACAACGTCTATCCGCACAGCGCCGTCGGCAAGAGCCGCGACCTCGCGGGGCGCATCATCGCACTCTATGAGAAGTGCTTCGACCTGTGCTGGGTGCATTCGGGCCATCTGGCGGAAGACAACCGGTTCTACGTGCCGCATCCCCTGTACGAAGTCGACGACGCGGTAGCGGCATCGGTGGCGCAACTGCGGTTGCCGTCGCGCTATTTCGTGATCTTCGGCCGACTGCTGTCGTACAAGAACATCGACCGGCTGCTCGAGATCCTGCCGCCCGACATGCACGTGGTGGTTTGCGGCTCCTGTCCCGATCCCGATTATCTGCAACGTCTGCAGTCGCTGGCCGGTCCCAACGTGACGCTGATCGCCGAATTCATTTCCGACGAGCTCGCGCGCGAACTCATCGTGCGGTCGGCCGGCATGGTGATCTGCCATGCCGACGACGACATGATCGTCAGCGGCAGCATCATCTATTCGATTTCGCTCGGCGTGCCGGTGTTCGCCATCGAAACGCCTTTCATCGCGTGGTTCCGCGAGACCGTCAACGACAACATGGTGGTGGCGGCTGGCGATTTTCATGACCTTGTCATGCATATGCGGCAGCATCGGTTCGACATCAGCGCGTCGGACGTGGCGGTGACGCAGGGGCACTTCTCCGATCAATCCGTTCATTCGCATGTGGCGATGACATTCGAGCGGCTTGGTCTCACGCAATGATTTCGTTTGGTAATACAGCACAGGCCGGATACGGGCATGCCCCGTTCCGGATCAGAACATGGGTTTGATGAATATCCTGAATCGGCTGACCAATGGCGCCGGCGACGAGCGTGGGCAGGGCGCGTTTCCGCGCGTGGAGCTGTTTTACTGGACGCCGTCGGGTGGCCGCCTCAATTTCGGCGATCACCTGTCGCGCGTGGTCGTGACCAGGATTCTGGCCGCGTACCAGCACCTGCTCGAAGAAGAGACGGCCGCTGCGCACACGCTGTTCGCGATCGGCTCGGTCCTGCATTTCGCGCAGAGCGGCGACGTGGTGTGGGGCTCGGGCGTGAATGGCAAGATCGCCGCCACCGAACACCGCTTCGAGACGCTCGACGTGCGCGCCGTGCGCGGCCCGCTGACGCGCGACTTTCTGCAGCAGCGCGGCATCGTCGTGCCCGAGGTCTATGGCGATCCGGCGCTGCTGATGCCGACGCTGTTCCCGGACCGCTTCGCGCGCGATCCGCAATCGCCTTACGTGTTCGTGCCGAACCTGCACGACCTGGAGATCGCGCGTGAGAAGGGCATCGCGCACATCGTCTCGCCGCTCGATGCATGGAACCGTTGCATCGCCGAGATCCTGCGCGGCGAGATGGTGATCGCCAGTTCGCTGCACGGCCTGATCATCGCCGAAGCCTACGGCATTCCGGCGCGCTACCTGCGCCTGTCGCCCGAGGAAAACATCTTCAAGTACAACGACTACGTGATGGGTACCGGACGCGGCGCGATCGAGGCCGCGTCCAGCATCGAGGAAGCGCTTGAGATGGGCGGCATGCCGCCGCCCGTGTTCGACGCGCAGCGCCTGCTGGCGGCGTTTCCGCTTGATCTGTGGGAAGAGGCATTGCGCTGATGGAAGCCGGCACCGTCAGGAAGGCGATCTACCGCGGCACCATGTGGTCGCTGATCGACAATTTCGCGCGGCAGATGATCACGCTGGTGGTCTTCATCGTGCTGGCGCGCATGCTTGCGCCGTCGCTGTTCGGCCTGCTGGCGACCGCGATCCTGATCGTGCAGGGTTTCAAGGCGATTGCCTTCGACAGCATCGCGACCGCCATCGTGCGCCTGAAGGCGCCGACCGACGAGGACTACAGCACCGGTATCTGGACCTGCCTCGGCCTGTCGCTGCCGGCCTTCGGCATCCTGTTCGTGCTGGCACCGTGGCTCGAGCAATGGCTGGATGCGCCGGGCCTGTCGCAGGTGGTGCGCGGCGTGAGCTTCATGATCCTGTGCAGCGGGCTGGCGCGCATCCACGAGGCGCGCCTGACGCACCAGATGAACTTCCGTCCGCTGGCGATCCGCTCCTTCGTCTCGGTGGTGGCCGGCGGCGCGGTCGGCATCGGCATGGCGTTCAACGGCTACGGCGTCGAAAGCCTGATCGCGCAGCAGGTCGTGACGTCGCTGTGCGAATTCGTCCTGTTGTGGTCGCTGGCCGGCTGGACGCCGTCGCTGCGATTTTCAGGCACCGCGTTCCGCGAGATCGTGCGCTATGGCAAGTATGTGGCAACCACCGCCGCCACCAACTTCGCCAACCAGAACAGCGACATCTTCTTCGTCACCTATTACCTGGGGGCGGCGGCTTCCGGTTTCTATGCGACCGGCAAGCGCATCACCAACACGCTCAACATCGTGATCTCGACCGCGCTGATGCGCGTGTCGTTGCCGGCGTTCTCGCGCCTGCAGGACGACGACGAGCAGTTGCGCGCGACCTTCCTGCACTCGACCGCGTTGACGGCGATGGTGACGGCGCCGCTGTTCGTCGGCCTCGCCATCCTGTCGCGCGATGTGGTGCTGCTGTTGCTCGGCGAGAAGTGGCTGCCGTCGGTGCCGGTGATGCAGATCATCACCATCATCGGCTTCCTGACCTCGATCGGCTATTACAACCAGAGCATCATGCTGGTGAAGAACAAGCCGCAATGGCAGACGCGCCTGGCGCTGCTGTACGCGGTGACCAATATCGGTGCGTTCGTCGCCTTCACGCGCTTCGGCCTGGTCGCCACCGCGCTGGCATTTTCCTTGCGTGCGCTGTTGCTGTTCCCGGTCTCGGTCTGGTGCGCCATCACGCTGATCTCGGTCGGCTGGCGGCAGTACTTCTTCAATATCCTGCCGGCGCTGGTGGCGTCGGCATTCATGGCGGTGGTGGTGGTGTTCGCGGCTACGCTGATGCAGGACCTGCCGGTGGTGCTGCGGCTGACACTGTTGATCGGTATCGGCGCGCTGTCCTATGCATTGCTGCTGTATTTCGTGATGGCGCGCGAGTATCGCGCACTGGCAGCAAGCTTCGCCGCACGTCTGATCTTGCGCCGCTCGTATCCGTGACAGTCGTTGGGAAAGGAAAATATCATGAGCTACCTGGTGATTTCGGCGCATGACTATCGCAGTCGCCGCAAGGCCGGCTTGCACTTCATTGCCGGAGAACTGGCAAGGCGCGGGCCGACGCGCTTCTTCTCGTGCCAGTACAGCCTGCTGTCTGATCTCAAGTCGGACCCGCGCAAGTCGATCGGCTCGCTCGCCAACCGCAAGGAGATGCACGAGGGTGTCGAATGCTATCTGTGGAAGACGCTGATCCATCCGTTCAACATGCGCAAGGAGATGTTCCAGCCGCTCGAATCCTTCCTGTTCCGGCGCTACGTGGGCCGGCCCAGCCCGGTGCTGGTGGAATGGATACGCGAAGCCGACACGGTGGTGTTCGAAAGCGGCATCGCGCCGGTGTTCTTCGAGCTGGTGCGCGAACTGAATCCGGCCGCGCGCACCATTTACGTCGCCTCGGATGACCTGGAGACGATCAACGTCGCCTCCTACGTCAAGCGCACCTTCGACCGCATCGCACCGCAGATGGATGCGCTGTGCCTGAAGTCGCGTTTCATGGCCGATGGCATGCCGCGTTCGGACAACCGCTACGTGGTGCCGCAGGGTTTCGACTTCTCGATTGCCGAGCATGCCGATCCGTCGCCGTACGGCGAGGGCATCCACGCGGTGTCGGTCGGCTCCATGCTGTTCGATCCCGGTTTCTTCGCGATCGCCTCGCGCCTGTTCCCGGAAGTGACCTTCCACATCATCGGTTCCGGCACCGGACGCCACGACGGCTATGGCGACAACGTGCACGTCCATGACGAGATGCCGCACAAGACCACGCTGCCCTACATCAAGCACGCGACCATCGGCCTCGCGCCGTATCGCGCGGCGGGGCTGCCGACCTATCTGGCTGACACCTCGCTCAAGCTCATGCAGTACGACTTCTTCGGGCTGCCGGCGGTATGCCCGAGCGGCATCGTCGGTGACTACCGTTCGCGTTTCGGCTACACGCCGGACGATGCCGACTCGATCGCCGCCGCCATGCGCGCCGCCATGGCCGCGCCGCGCCAGACTTTCCGCACGCCGCTCGAATGGTCGCAGGTGGTCGACCGCCTGCTGGCACCGCAGGATTACGCGGATACGCAATTGCCGGGGGAAGCGCGCCGTACGGAAGCCGCTGCCTTTGCCTACAGCCAGGTTGCCTGAATCCACCTGAAATTTTTTACATGGTGCGGAACCATTTTCAAACGTGTTCCTCTGAAGTGTTGTCAATTCAATAATTATCGAAAGTGTAAGCAATGAAGATAACTGTCATCGGTACCGGCTATGTCGGCCTCGTTACGGGAACCTGCCTGGCCGAAATGGGCCATGAAGTGCTGTGTCTCGATCTGGACGAACGCAAGATTGCGATCCTGAAGGACGGCGGCATGCCGATCCACGAGCCGGGCCTGCTCGACATGGTCAGGCGCAACGTGGCGGCCGATCGTCTGCGCTTCACGACCGACGTCGCCGAGAGCGTGGAATTCGGCGTCGTGCAGTTCATCGCGGTCGGCACGCCGCCCGACGAGGACGGCTCGGCCGATCTGCAGTACGTGCTGGCTTCGGCGCGCAACATCGGCCGCCACATGAACGAATACAAGGTCATCGTCGACAAGTCGACGGTGCCGGTCGGTACCGCAGACAAGGTGCGCGCGGCGGTACGCGACGAGCTTTCCAGCCGTGGGCTCGACCTCGAATTCTCGGTGGTGTCGAACCCGGAATTCCTGAAGGAAGGCGCGGCGGTGGAGGACTTCATGCGGCCCGACCGCATCGTGATCGGCGCCGACGATGCGCGCGCGACTTCGGTGTTGCGCGAACTCTACGCGCAGTTCACGCGCAATCACGACCGCATCATGGTGATGGATGTGCGCTCGGCCGAGCTGACCAAGTACGCGGCCAACTCCATGCTCGCCACGCGCATCTCGTTCATGAACGAACTTGCGAATCTGGCCGACAAGGTCGGTGCCGACATCGAGGAAGTGCGGCGCGGCATCGGTTCCGATACGCGCATCGGCTATGACTTTCTGTATGCCGGTTGCGGCTATGGTGGCTCGTGTTTTCCGAAGGACGTGCAGGCGCTGATCCGTACCGCCAACGAGAGCGGTTTGCAACTGCAGGTGCTGCAGGCGGTGGAATCGGCCAACGAGGCGCAGAAGAAGGTCCTGCTCGACAAGATCACGGCGCGCTTCGGCAAGGACCTGAGCGGCCGCAAGTTCGCACTGTGGGGACTGGCGTTCAAGCCGAATACCGACGACATGCGCGCGGCGTCGAGCCGGGTCCTGATCGAAGGCCTGTGGCAGGCCGGCGCCAGCGTGGTGGCCTACGATCCGGTCGCGATGGCGGAAGCGCAGCGCATCTTCGGTGACGACCCGCGTCTGACGTATGCCAAGACCGCGGCCGCCGCGCTCGAAGGTGCGGATGCGCTGGTGATCGTCACCGAGTGGAAGGAATTCCGCACACCCAACTTCAACCTCATGAAGTCGTCGCTGAAGACGCCACTGGTGTTCGACGGCCGCAATCTCTACAACACCAGCCACATGCGCGAGCGCGGTATCGAGTATGTGGCGATCGGCCGACGGTGACGCGCGGATGACGCCACGGAGGATATTGCCATGACCATGCACGAGACGTTGACGATTGCCGGGTTTCCGGTACGGGCGACGACGGCGGACATGCTGGCTGCCGAACTGCTGGCTGCGCTGCAGAACGGTCAGGCACGCACGCTGTTCTTCGCCAACACCAACTTCATCGTCAAGTGCCGTCCCTGGCTGGCGCGCATGCACGATCCGGGTGTCGTCATCGCCAACGACGGCATCGGACTGGAACTGGCAGCGCGGCTGGTGCATGGGCAGCGCTTCCCCGACAACCTGAACGGCACCGATTTCACGCCCTACCTGTTCGGTCGTGCGCCGCATCCGTTGCGCGTGTTCCTGATCGGCGGCACGCCAACGGCGCTGGTCGGGGCGGAAGAGCATGTGCGCAACCGTCTCGGGCAGCAGGTGGTCGGTATCTGCGACGGCTATGCCGGCATGCAGGATCCGGCGCTGGTCGACCGCATCAATGCGGCGCAGCCCGACGTGGTGCTGGTCGCGCTCGGCAATCCCTTGCAGGAGCAATGGATACTCGCCAACCGCGACCGCCTGCAGGCGGGACTGGTAGCCGGCGTCGGTGCGCTGTTCGACTTCTGGGCCGGCAACAAGCCGCGCGCACCGAAGCTGGTACGCAGGCTGCGCATGGAGTGGCTGTACCGGCTGGCGCTGGAGCCGCGTCGGCTGCTGCGACGCTACACCGTCGATATCTTCGTGTTCTTCATGCTCTGCCATCGATATCGGCAGGGAGAGGGCGCTTGAGCGCGCCACGGCATGCCATGCGCAGACATGGCGTGTGCGCCGTTACCGCGTGCGCGATGCCGCGGACGGCCGGTACCGAATATTCATGTCACATTATAGAAAGTGCAGGTTCCAGATGAAAATCTATCCCGTCATTCTTTCCGGCGGTTCAGGCACGCGCCTGTGGCCCTTGTCGCGTTCCGCCTTGCCCAAGCAGCTGCTGCCGCTGGTCGGCGCCAATACCATGTTGCAGGAAACCGTGCTGCGCGTGAACGAATGGAGCGAGGTCATGCCGCCGCTGATCGTCTGCGGCAACGATCATCGATTCATGGTGGCCGAACAGTTGCGGCAGATCGGCGTGACGCCGACCGCCATCCTGCTCGAACCAGAGGGACGCAATACCGCGCCGGCAGTCGGCGTGGCTGCGGCCTATCTGCAAGGCATTGCGCCGGATGCCGTCATGCTGGTGCTGCCGGCCGATCATGTGATCGCGGATGGCGCATCCTTCGAGCAGGCTGTGCGGATCGCCACGCAAGCGGCAGCGCAGGGATCGCTGGTGACTTTCGGCATCGTGCCTACCGGTCCCGAAACCGGTTACGGTTACATTCGCAGGGGCAAGGTGGCAGCCGATTCGGATCGGGCATTCAAGGTCGATCGCTTCGTCGAGAAGCCGGATCTGGAGACGGCGCGGCAATTCGTCGATAGCGGCGAGTATTCGTGGAACAGCGGCATCTTCGTCTTCACGGCAGCGGCCTATCTGGAAGAGTTGCGCAGGCTGCGTCCGGAAATCGCCGCCTGCTGCGAAAAGGCGATCGCCGAAGCCTACAAGGACATGACCTTCTGCCGCCTGCACGAGCTTTCGTACGCAGGCTGCCCTTCGGACTCGATCGATTACGCCGTGATGGAGCATACCGACCATGCAGTCGTGGTGCTGGCCGATATCGGCTGGAGCGATGTCGGTTCGTGGTCGGCGCTGGCGGCGGTGCAGGACGCGGACGAAAACGGCAACGTGATTCGCGGCGACGTGTATGCGGAAGATGTCAGCGGTTCGTTGATCCGTGCCGAGAGTCGTTTCGTGGCGGTGCTCGGCCTCGACGATGTGGTGGTGGTCGAGACCAAGGACGCGGTGCTGATCACGCACAAGGATCAGGTGCAGCGCGTCAAGAACGTGGTCGAGCATCTGAAGGGCAGCGAGCGCAGCGAACATCTGAATCATTCGCGCGTCTACCGGCCATGGGGCTGCTATGAATCCATCGATGGCGGCGACCGTTTCCAGGTCAAGCGCATCACCGTCAATCCGGGGCAGAAACTGTCGCTGCAGATGCATCACCATCGCGCCGAGCACTGGGTGGTGGTGACCGGCACTGCCCGCATCACCAACGGCGATGTCGAGAAGCTGCTGACCGAGAACGAGTCCATTTACATTCCGATCGGCGTCACGCACCGTCTCGAGAACCCGGGCATGGTGCCGCTGCACCTGATCGAGGTGCAATCGGGCGCGTATCTGGGAGAGGATGACATCGTGCGTTTCGACGATGTCTATAAGCGCGCCTGATTTTATTTTTTCTTCAGTTCATGCAGCGCCGCAGTGCCTTCGTGCAGTGCGGCGTTTTTTCATTGTCTGCCGTTTTTACAGGCCTTTAAGGAGGTGGAAGTGTTAAAAATCGAGAATAAAAAAGTTATCAATTATGCAAGGAAATATTTCTAAAAATTAATTATTTGAGATTGTATTTTTTCTGTAAATATTGTAGTTAAATATGTTAAATGTTAATATTTTGATATTAAAAAGATAATATTTTTATTTATGATCGATGACGTGCCAGCTTGCGCTTCTCACACCTGAAAAATGTGCAAACCAAGAGCTGGCGCGGGTTGCAAAGCGACAAGGGCAGGCAGTTCTGTCTTTCTTATTCAAACTTTTAGAGAGTTCAACATGAAAATGAAAGAAATGATTTTGGCTGGCGTGCTGGCCGTCTCGTGTGTCGGGGCGTATGCGGCAAATTACGATGTCGATCTGGGTTCGCCTTCCCCGAACGGAACGTACTCGGGTGTCTTCGGAGGCACGCAGTCCGTGGCTGGTGCTTTTGAAGACACCTTCACGTTTACGCCTGCCGTCAGCGGCTGGGCATTGGGCAGTCTGATCACGACGAGTCTCAATGCCTATGACGATATCGAGTTCACCTCGGCGACCCTGAATGGCGTACCGTTCAGCTTCGGCAATCAGGGCGGCGGCCAGTACGGCTTCACGACGGTGTCGTTCCTCGAAGGGCCGCTGGTGATCAAGGTATTCGGTATTGCCGGACCTGCGCTTGCCGTGGGTTCGGCGATGGCGGCTGCCTACAGCGGCACGCTTTCGATCTCGGCGGTTCCGGAACCGGAAACCTACGCCATGATGCTGGCGGGTCTTGGCGTGTTCGGTTTCATGGCGCGTCGCCGTCGCAAGAACGAAGAACGTGAGAAGGAGGGCGCGGAGCCAGCCATGGCGTGAGGTGCAATGCCTTGCGTCTCGGCGGCCGCCATGGCTGCCGAAAGCGGATGTCAGGGAGGGCCACGTCAGTGGCCCTTTTTCATGACGAGCGATGGCGGTGGACATGCGCATGTCGCATCACGTGCGCAAGTAATCTCGGGGCGGAACGGAAAAGGGGTGGCCTGCCCAGCAGGAGTCGAACCTGCGACCCTCAGCTTAGAAGGCTGATGCTCTATCCAACTGAGCTATGGGCAGAACGGAAATGATGTGTCGCCTTGCGGGCGAGGCCCTGCATTATGCCGGGTTTGCCTCGCTGTTTCAATCGAACCGGTGGCAACGACTGTTGTGCTGCTCAATCCTGCTGTCGCAACGTATCGACCATCGCATAGCCCTTGGCGAAACCGGCGGCCAGCGCTGCATCGGACTTGTCGTAGTCGGCATCGTCGCCCGAGCGCGCGATCAGTTCGCTGGCGCTGCCGGCATCGGCGCCGGGTTCGCAGATGCGGATCGTGTAATCCCACAGGCCGGGATGATCCTGCTTTTCGAGCGTGGTGACATGCACTTCCATGTCGCGGTAGATCTCGGTGCTCCACGATTGCTGTCGGTCCATGTCATTGCCTCCTGTCGGGACGCGCGTGCGATCCGGCGGCCGGAATTTCGGGATGAGGAGAAGGAACCGGTTCGTCCTGCGGTACCGGCTGTTCGTCGGGCAGCGGATCTTCCACCGGCTGCGGAACGGGAGCCTTGTGCAGTTGCCAGGTCCTGCCTGAAGACATCGGATGGGTGCCGGCCTGCAATGATGGATGGTGCGCAATCATGGTGCCTCCCTGCGTTGGTTGGATGGCGGATGCCACCGTTCCATACAGACCGGCTGCCATGCATGAAGTTCAGCATGCCGGCCGGTGCGCGCTTCGGTACATGCGCATGGCAGGCCGTTCGCGGTATGCGCGTGCCGTGTCAGAACATGTCGAGCCGGTATCCGATCGTGTAGAGCGTGGTCAAGCGCACGTTGTTGTCCGGCTTGAGCTGCAGCTTGGTGCGGACTTGCGACATGTGGGTGTCGAGCGTGCGCGAAGTCATGACCAGTTCGCGCCCCCAGATGCTTTCCATGATGTGTTCGCGCGAGATCAACTGACCGATGTTCTGGAAGAACAGCACCGCGATGTCGAATTCCTTGGGTTTGAGATCGACCGGCACGCCGCGCACGGTCACGCCCTTGCGGAACAGATCGAAACTGTAGACGCCGGCTTCCAGCACATTGGAAGCGGCTGCCGGCGCCGGGGTTCCGCCATTGAGGGGACGCCGGATGCGCTTGGACAGGGCGTGGATGCGCGCCGACAGCTCGGCCTCGCGGATCGGCTTGGTCATGTAGTCGTCGGCGCCTGCCATCAGCCCGGCCACGATGTTTTCTTCCAGCACGCGATTGGTGAGGAACATGACGATGATGCTGTCGCCCAGGTTGGCGCGCACCCATTCGATGACTTCCTTGCCGGTCATGTCCGGCAGATGCCAGTCGAGGATCAGCATGTCGCACGCGTGCTGCGGCTGGCGCAACGCTTCCAGCAAGGCGGCGCCGGTGTGATAGGTGGCGCAGGTATGACCGGCATTGGTCACGACCTGATGAATCAGCCTGGACTCGATCGGATCGTCTTCCAGCGAGGCGATGTTCATGGATTGCTTCCTTCCTGTTTTTCTATCAATGACCTGTCCTGTTCTTCCTCGATGGCGCACGGCAGCACGATGGTGAAGGTGCTGCCCGTGCCGACCGTGCTGTCCACCTCGATCGTGCCGCCGTGTCGTTCGACCACCATTTTCACGAATGCGAGTCCGAGTCCGATGCCGTCCTGCCCCTGATCGTCGGCGCGCAGGAACGGCGAGAAGATCAAGGTCTGCTTGGCAGCCGGAATACCGGGACCATGGTCGCGGATGCTGCATCGCACGCAGGGGCCATTGATGCCGGAATCGGCTTGGACACGGCAATGGACGCGTTCGCCTTCGGGGCTGAACTTGATGGCGTTGGACAGCAGATTGCCGATGGCGCGAATCATCAGGGAACGGTCGGCCGTGAGCCACAGATGTTCCGTCGGGGCATCGATGACGACTTCGACCGAGCGGCTGTGCGCGAAGGCCCACATGGTATCCGCCGCTTCGGCCAGCATCGAGCAGAAGTCGGAGTCCTGCAACTGGTAGGCCGGAGACTCGGCCTTGGCGAGGTGGACGAAGCTCTCCGCCAGATGCAGGGTGGACTCCACCGATTTCTCGATGCGCGCAAGGAATTCAGGCATGCCGAAGGCGGTAGCCGGATTCTTCTGCAGCTGGATCAGTGCGAGGATGGACGATTGCGGCACGCGCAGATCGTGCGAGATGAAGTTCAGGCTTTCCTCGCGCCGCCGCTCGGCCGCGCGCAGCGTGGTGACGTCGATCAGCGACACGATCCAGCCCAGCATGGCGCCGTCGGTGGTGCGGGAAGCGGTGGATTTGAGCAGGAACTCGCGGCCGTCGGCATCGCGGGTTTCGATTTCCGTCGTGTGCGTCGCCGACTCGTGCAGCAAGGCTTCGTGCCAGGCGGCGCCGTGCACGAGACTGCGCGGCAGCGGTTCGAGGCGGGAAAAGATCGCGGCCAGCGATGGCGTCCGGTTGCCTTCGATGCCGATGCTTGCCAGATAAATTTCTGCCACGCGGTTGCACATCAGCAGCTCGCCGGACTGTGACAGCACCAGCGTTGCGTCGGGCATGTTGTTGAGGCTGTCGCTGATGAACTGGTGGATGTCGCGCGAACGGTCGGCGGCCACGCGCATGGCGGCGATCTGGCGATCGAGAAAATCGGCGTCGTGCGTGGTCGGTGCCGGCGCTTCGTGACGCAGCACGATGGTGGTTTCGCGGTTGAGGCGTGCCAGTTCCTCACTCAGATAGAAGATCGTGGCCTCCAGCCGCCGCCAGTTCCAGAGCGGATAGACGGCGATTACCATCAATGCCGCTGCCGCCGGCGGCAACCAGATCTCGGCCGACAGCAGGGCATAGGTGGAGGCGCCGACGGCCGCCAGCAGCAGAAAGGTCGCGCCCAACGCGCTGAACGGCGACAGATACAGGCAGGCGAACAGGGCAAGGCAGGTAAAGAGAACGGTGAACAGGGCGTTGAGCCATGGCCGCGCTTCATGGATGCCGTGCTCCTCCAGCATTCCGGCCAGGATATTGGCATTGATCTCGGCGCCGGACATGACATGGCTGGTGGTCGTCACTGGCGTCGGGAACATGGTGGCAATGCCGGAAGCGTTGGCGCCTACCAGTACGTACTTGCCTTCGAAGAAGGAGGGCGCAATCCTGCCCGTCAACACGTCGATGTAGGACACCGTATGGAAGTGGCCCGGCGGTCCGGCGAAGGCGATGCGTTCGCGCGCGCCGACCCGCGCTCTTGCGCCGCTTGCGGAGACGGGCGACGCCATGCCTGCCTGATAGACGGCGAGCGCGAATTGCGGCCAGGAAGCGTCGTCCAGCGTTTCGCTCAGCAGCACGCTGCGTACCACGCCATCCGCATCGAACCCGAAGTGCGTGTGGCCGACGGCATGCGCGGCATCCATGAGTTGCGGCAGCGGCAGGGTCGGCTGCAGGCCGGTGGTGGTGCGCTCGATCAGGACCGGCAGCACGGTATGCCGATTCCTGCTGATGGCCTGTGCCAGCAGCGTGTCGCTGCCCGAGACGAGGTCGGGTTCGGCAAAGATGATGTCGATGCCGACCGCCCTGGCCTTGCCTTGCGTGAGGATGTCGAGCAGCCTGGCGTGGATCGTGCGGTTCCATGGCCAGCGGCCGAGTCCGGCAATGCTGTCCTTGTCGATGGCGACGATCACGATGCGGTCGTCGGCCGGCCGTTCCATGCTCTTGATCAGTGTGTCGTAAATGAAGCGGTCCGACTGGCCGAGGCCGTTGACATAGCCGAGCACGGCCGCGCATGCCAGCATCAGCAGCAGAAAGATGCGCCACTCCGACTTGAGGGGAGAGGAGTTCTTACGGCGCGAGAAGGAGATCGGCATGCGTGGATGGGCAGGACGGCATCGTCATCAGAAGTCGGTGCCGAGCGGCTGCTCCTGCGATTGCACAGGAAGGCCGTATCCGCTCTGCCAGACCAGTGGCACCACGAACCTTTGCGGCGGAGAGTAGGGGCCGATGAAGCCGTCGGCATCGATGCTGCGAACGCGGGCATGGTAGGTGCCGGGCTGGGGACGCGGCAGTGTGGCTTCCGGTGCGGTGGTGTCCGCTTCATGCAGCGGTTGCGAGAACGCGGCATCGCCTGCGAGCTGGAACGTGAAGCGCTGTCCGGCTGCGGTGCTGGTCCATGTGAAGTGGATATCCTTTTCGCCGAGCGTGGCGGCCGGTGCAGCCATGCCCTGCATGACATTCACCTCGCGGGCGTCGCTGAAGGGGCCCTGGCGGCCGCTTCGCGTATCGATGGCGGCCACGCGCCAGTAGTGCATGCCCGGGGGCAGCGACACGGTGGCGCGGCCGTCGTGTTCGCCGGCATCCACGGTCTGATCGACTTCCGGTTGTGCGAAGCTGGCGTCCTGCGCCACCTGCAGGCGGTAGCGGGTGACGTTGCTCGATAGCGACCATTGCATGGTTACCGCGATCAGGTCGGCGTTGCCGCTGCCCTGGAAGCGGTTGCCGGGTGCCAGCAGGAACGGCGGGAATGGCCGTGCCGCGACTTCGAACGGCAAGGTCTGCACGATGCCGCCCAGGCCATGGCGGTCGATGGCATGCGCGTGGAGGAAGTAGTGTCCGTCGGGCAGGTCGGCGAAGCGTGCGACGGCGGCACCCTCGGTAGCCGTGATATCGGTTTCGGCAATGTTGTTCGTGCCTTGCGCATCGGTCGAGACGCGCGCATGGAAGGCCGACGCTTCCGCCTGCGACAGCTGAAAGCGGATCGGAAGCCGCTCCTGGCGCGCATAACCGTCGCCTGCTGCGGGTGCGGGCAGCAGGTGAACCGGTTTGGCGGTGCGTCCGTTCTCGACGATGGTGCCGAAGCCGGCGGCAACCAGTTGCGCGCCGTCCTTGCGTACGGTTTTGCCCGGCTGTACAGCAACCTTGCCTTCGATGACCTCGTTGAGCGTGCGCTGTTCCCTGTACTGCACGCGGAAGCGCGTGCCACGCACGCCGGAGACCGCCATCGGGCTCAGCACTTCAAAGCGGCTGTCCGGTCTGGTGAAAGGCGTGACGCTGGATTCGACGCGTCCTTTTTCAAGGAACAGGCGGGTGCGCGGACTGTTCAGATATTGCGTGGCGCGCAGCATGCGCAGGTTCAGCATGCTGTCGGGCGGCACCGTGATCTGACTGCCGTCTTCCAGTACCAGCGAAATGAAGCTCCTGGCCATGGTGGCGAGCGTGTCGCCCTCCTTGAGCAGGGTGTCTATCCTGGCTTCGATCGGCTTGCCCTCGCGATCGTGAATCGCGATATCGCCAAAGAAGCTGGTAATGCGCGCGAAGGCCGAGACCGGTGTCAGCAGCGCTGCCGGGATAAGAACGATGCGCCCGACCGGAATTTTCTTTTCGTTCTCGATCCGGTTGGTGTTGCCGATAGTGCGCCAATGCCGGATATCGCCGGTGAACTTGCGCGAAATGGAAGAGAGGGTTTCATCGCGCGATACGGTGTACCAGACGCCCTCCGGCGCCACACGCAAATTGCCATCCGCAGGTTGTGCGATGGCGGGAAAGCAGAAGACGAGAGAAAGTGCGATACCGAAAGACAGACTTTTCACTGCATGAACCTTGGTGGACTGAAAGAGTTGCAGAGCATGAAGGTGGCGCGATTCTCGCATCTATCGAAGGATAGCGGGGGAAATGCGGCTGGGAAAGCGGTTGGACAAATCTAAACGATGTTAACTTTTGCAAATAAATATCGCCGAATCCGTTTTGCGTCAGATTTTGTTTCCATGTGGAAACAATGGCAAATGAAGCAGCGCAGCGATGCGAGAAAGATGGTTCGCGAACGCGAGGTGTAAAAGAAGAAGTGCGGACGGGATAGGTTGATGACGGGCAGGCGCCCGCAATGTACGCGCCTGCCTTACAGGTTAGACGCGGGTATAGATTGCGTTGTCGCCTGCCTGGTGACCCTTGTCGCCTTCGGCGCGCAACGGGTGCAGTCCGAATTCGGCGCTGTTCATGTTCAGCTTGAAGCTTCCGTCGCCCTGTTTTTCGGCGGTGCCGTTGGTGTCCTTGATGCGGTAGCCGACGAAGCCGGTCGGTAGCGTGGTGTAGCCGTAATCGAGGTAGGTTTTGCCAGCCACGATGTTCTGCAGGGTGGCGGTCTCGCCGTTGGCGTTTTTGACTTTGAATTCTTCACTGATTTTCATACTGCCTCCATGAAAAAGTGCGTTGATCAAAGAAGGTCGGCGAACCGCGGGTTCGCCGGACAGCCGTTGTTATAGCATTTTTGCAGGATCGTTGCAGACCCGAAGGCCGCTGTATCTGGTGCTGGTATGTTTCCCGACCGCCAGCGCCGGTAGTGGCATTTGTCGTGGTGCCAGAACGGCTCGTGCAAGAGCATGCGTGCATGGTAGCGAACTGATGTGACGGCAATTTGACATGGGTCAAATTCAGGCGAATGAAATTTTCGCGCGGACTTGCCCGGTTTGGCCGATGCCTTACAGCAGCTTGCCCGGATTCATGAGATTGAGCGGATCGAGTGCCTGCTTGATGCGGGACATGAGTTGCAGTTCGAGCGGCGATTTATAGCGCAGCAATTCCTCGCGCTTCAATGCGCCGATACCGTGCTCGGCCGAAATCGATCCGTCGAAAGCATGCACGTTGTCGTGCACGATGCGGTTGATCGCCGCCTGGTGCATGAAGAAATCGGCGCCGGCGTCGGCAGGCGGCGCCACGTTGTAGTGCAGGTTGCCGTCGCCCAGATGACCGAAGGTCACCAGGCGCACTCCCGGAAATGCCTGTTGCAGGGCTTCGTCGGTAACGCGGATGAAATCGGCGATGCGCGAAATGGGCAGAGAAATATCGTGCTTGATGTTTCTGCCTTCGGCGGCCTGTGCCAGCGGTATGCATTCGCGCCATTGCCATAGCGCGGCGGACTGGGCGAGCGAGGTGGCGACCACGGCATCGGCAACGGTTTGCTCGTCGAGTGCGGTACCGATGAGTGTTTCGAGCAGTGCCGTCGCATGCTGTTCCGATTCGTGGTCGTACAGTTCCAGCAGCGCATACTGGGCATGGGGCATGGCGAACGGAGACTGCATGTCGGGGAAATGCCTGTGCACCAGTTCCATGCAAAAGGCTGACATCAGCTCGAAACCTGTCAGGGCGGCGCCGCAATGCCGTCTTGTCAGCGTCAACAGTTGCAATGCATGGTCGGGCGTGGGCAGTGCCAGCAGCGCGGTGCGCACGGCACGCGGGCGCGGGTGGAGTTTCAGCACGGCGCCGGTGATGATGCCGAGCGTGCCTTCGGCACCGATGTAGAGATCGCGCAAGTCGTAGCCGGTATTGTCCTTGCGCAGTCCGCGCAGCCCGTCCCAGAGTTCGCCCTGCGGCGTCACCACTTCCAGTCCCAGGCACAGTTCGCGCGCATTGCCGTAGCGCAGGACCGCGGTGCCACCGGCGTTGGACGACAGATTGCCGCCGATGGTGCAACTGCCTTCGGCCGCCAGCGACAGCGGAAACAGCCGGTCGGCATCGGCGGCAGCCTGTTGCACGTGTTCGAGGATGCAGCCGGCATCCACGGTGATGGTGTCGTTGACGGTATCGATATCGCGAATGCGATTCAGCCGGCGCAGTGAGAGCAGCAGCGCGGTGCCGCTGTCGTCCGGAATGCTGCCGAGCACGAGGCCGGTGTTGCCGCCTTGCGGTACCACGGGGACGCGATATTGGTGGCAAAGCCGTACCAGTTGCGCGACTTCGGCGCTTGATCCGGGCCGGGCCACCGCGCATGCCTTGCCGCTGAGGTTGCCGCGCCGTTCCACCAGATAGGGCGCCAGCGCATCGGCATCGGTCAGCAAGTATTGTGCGCCAACGACCTGCCTGCAGGCATCGAGAAAGGCGCTCATTGGCCGGATTTCCCGGTTGCGCGCGCCCTGGCCGCCTGCTTGTATGGGCGCAGATAACTGACGATGCAGATGAAGAAGATGGTGACCAGCGCCGCTTCCAGCCAGCCGAGCCAGGCCGACAGGCCGCTATCGCTCCAGCCGCGCACGATGCCTTCCATGAAATACAGCAGGATCAGCATCGAAGACCACTGCATGGTGTAAATGTCGCGGCGCCAAACGCCGCGCAACGGCAACAGCAATGGCAGCACCTTGACTGCCGGCCAGAATACGCCGGGCCGCACCGGCGCCAGCACGGTTTCCCAGGCGATGCCGAGCACGATCAGCGCCACCAGGCTGGCAAGCGCGCCGCGCTGCAGGGCGGTCTGGCGGCGTGGGTTCACGTCCGTGATTGCAGACGCACGGCGGTTTCCGCCAGGCGGCGGCCAAGTGCGATGGCGAGCGCGCGCGTATCGGCGGAGATGGCCTGCCGGCCATCGACGCCGGACCAGTGCGAGGCGCCGTAGGGCGTGCCGCCGGTGGTGGTGGTCATCAGTTCGGCCTGCGTGTAGGGCACGCCGAGCAGCAGCATGCCGTGATGCAGCAGCGGCAGCATCATCGACAGCAGCGTGGTTTCCTGGCCGCCGTGCAGGCTGCCGGTGGAGGTGAAGACGCAGGCGGGTTTGCCGTTGAGGGCGCCGGCCAGCCATTGCGAGGTGGTGCCGTCCCAGAAGTATTTCATCGGCGCGGCCATGTTGCCGAAGCGCGTGGGCGAACCGAGTGCGAGCGCCGCGCATTCCTCGAGGTCCTGCAGTTCGACGTACGGCGCACCGCTGGCCGGCACCTCGGGTTCGACGGCTTCCGCCACGGTCGATACCGCGGGCACGGTGCGCAGGCGCGCTTCGCAGCCCGCGACGCTGTCGATGCCCTGGCCGATCAGTTCGGCCAGCTTGCGGGTGGCGCCATGGCGCGAATAGTAGAGGACGAGAACGGGGAGGGTAGAGGCACTCATGCTTGTTATTATAGGGTGCTTTATTGACAATCAGACGGTCCGAATCGGACCATCGACACGGCGCCGTCGGCATTGGCCCGGATGCCTGATCCGCCTGCATCGACGCGCGGATGCACAACCTTACAAGCACAAGAGATGCGCAGCATGAAGCTTCCCCGTTTTACCTTCTTCCGCGAACTGACCTGGCCGCAGGTGCGCGACCTGTTCCGTTTCGCCGGCCGCCGTTTGGCAGAAGAGCAATTGCCGCAGGTGGCCGGCAGCCTGACCTTTACGACCGTGCTGGCGCTGGTGCCGGTACTGACGATCGCGTTCGCGATCTTCACCACCTTCCCGCTGTTCAATACCTTCCGTGCCTCGCTGGAAGCGTACTTCGTGCAGAACCTGATGCCCAAGGGCATCGCCAACACCATCCTCGGCTACCTCACGCAGTTTTCGAGCAAGGCGACGCGCCTGTCGGCACTCGGCGCGGTGGCATTGATCGTCACCGCGGTGGCGATGATGCTGATGATAGACCGCGTCTTCAACCTGATCTGGCGCGTCAAGACCAAGCGGCCGATCGCGCAGCGCATCGTCGTCTATTGGGCCATCGTCACGCTCGGGCCGCTGCTGATCGGCGCCTCGATCACGCTGACCTCCTATCTGTTCACCATGACCAACGGCGTGGTGCGCAACGTGCCGTTCATCGGTGCCGTCTTCTTTACCTCCATCTCCGTGTTGCTGACCACGGTGGCGTTTACCTCGCTCTACATCGTGGTGCCCAACAAGGTGGTCGAATGGCGCGATGCGCTGGCCGGCGGTCTGCTCGCTGCGCTGGCGTTCGAGGTCGTCAAGCGCCTGTTTGCCATCTTCATCCTCAAGGTGCCGACCTATACCGTGGTGTATGGCGCGGTCGCCGCGTTTCCGATCTTCCTGCTGTGGATCTATCTCGGCTGGCTGATCACGCTCGGTGGCGCGGTGGTGGCGGCGGCGCTGCCGATCGTCAAGTACGAGCGCTGGTGGCACGTGCCGCAACCGGGCAGTGCTTTCGTGGACGCGATGGCGTTGCTGCAGGTGTTGCACGACGCACGCCGTTCGCCGAATACGGCGGTGGTCGATGCGCGCATGATGCGCGAGCGCACGCGTCTCGGCTTCGACGAGTCGGAAACCCTGCTGCAGCAGATGCTGGAAGCCGGCTGGGTCGGCCGCATCAAGTCCGAGGCGCCGCGCCGCATGCAGTTCGGCAAGCGCATCACGGACGGGCTGGACAGCTGGGTCCTGCTGGCCAATCCGCGCTACCTGACGCTGGCCGATGTCTATCGTCTGTTCGTCTTCAATGCGGCCGGCAACGAAGTGCTGGCGCGCGAGGTGGAAACGGCGGTCGAGGAGGGCCTGGGAGAAACGCTGGAAAGCTATTTCCTACGACTCGAGCAGCGGGGCGAAACCTGCGCGATCAGCGCCAGTTACTGATCGCGGGATTGCGTGGCGGCAACGGTTGTCGGCTCAGGATTTATTTGTGGGAAAAATTGTCATAGCTTCATCCCGGCCGTTGCGCGAGACATTTCGTCTGCCGCCATGCGTGGCGTTTTTCGAAATGCAAAGGAGACGAGAGCGAAAGATGGCTTTTTCGCGAACGCGGGATTAGAGTGCAAGTGTCCGAAGTATAACCATAACGTGCGAGGACAGTCCCATGAAGGTATCCGAAATACTCAAGGTAAAAGGAAACATTCTCTTCACCGTGACGCCAGACAGCCCGATCCTCGATGCTGTCAACACCATGGCGGAAAAGGACATCGGTTCCCTTGTCGTGATGGAGGGCGGCAGGCTGATCGGCATGCTGACCTTCCGCGAAGTGATCTCTACGCTGCATGAAAACGGCGGTGCACTTGGCGGTGAAAGCGTGCGCAACCACATGAACGACAAGCCGATCGTGGTTTCGCCCGATACCGACCTCAACGACGTGCGGCGCCTGATGCTCGAACAGCATGCGCGTTATGTGCCGGTACGCGACGAGCGCGATGGTTCGCTGATGGGCGTGATGTCGTTCTATGACGTGGCGAAGGCGGTGTTCGAGGCGCAGAGTTTCGAGAACCGCATGTTGAAGTCCTACATCCAGGATTCGCCGGTCGAAGCGGAAGAGGAACGCTGACCTCTGTTCGCCCGCCGCCGCATGACGGCGGGCGGTCTTGTCAGACGAGGCAAGCGCATCGCCGCATCCTTTACAATCCGGTTGTCATCAACCGGCGGGCTATCCTGCGTCCTGCTGCGCCTTTTCGAAAGCCCCGTTTCACAAGCCCGTTTTCACAAGCCCACTCATGCGCAAAACAAGTCAATTCGCGCTGCTCGCGCAACGCCGCTTCGCTCCCTTCTTTTGCGCTCAGTTCCTTGGTGCCTTCAACGACAACGTCTTCAAGACCGCACTGCTGACGGCGCTGACCTTCGATGCCCTGAGCTGGACCACCATGGATCGTGGCCTGTTGAACAACCTGATTCCGGGTCTGTTCATCCTACCCTTCGTGCTGTTCTCGGCACTGTCCGGGCAGCTTGCCGACAAGTTCGAAAAGTCGCGCCTGACGCGCTACGTCAAACTGCTCGAGATCGCCATCATGGGTGTGGCCGCGATTGGCTGGATGACGCATAGCCTGTGGCTGCTGATTGCGGCGGTGGCCGGCATGGGGCTGCATTCCACGCTGTTCGGTCCGGTCAAATATGCCTACCTGCCGCAGAAGCTGGCACCGCACGAACTGGTTGGCGGCAACGGACTGGTCGAGATGGGCACTTTCGTCGGCATCCTGCTCGGCGAAGTGCTGGGTGCGGTGCTGGTGTCGCAGCGGCCGTGGGGTATCGAGTACGTGGCGGTCGGCACGATCGCGATCGCGGTGGCCGGCTGGCTGTTCGCACGCGCGATGCCGGATTCGCCGCCGCCGGCGCCGGAGCTGAAAATCAACTGGAACATCGCGTCGGAAACGGTCGCCAACCTGCGCTTCTCGTACCGCAACCGCCCGGTCTTCATTGCCATGCTGGCCAATTCGTGGTTCTGGTTCTACGGCGCGATCCTGCTTGCGCAATTCCCGCTGTACGCCAAGGAATACTTGCAAGGAGATCACAGCATCTTCGTGCTGCTGCTGACGGTGTTTTCGCTGGGCGTGGGTACCGGTTCGCTGTTGTGCGAACGTCTGTCCAATCATCGTGTCGAGATCGGCCTGGTGCCGCTGGGAACGATCGGCCTGACGGTGTTCTGCTTCGATCTTTATCTCGCCAGCGGCGGCTATGTGGCCACTGGCACCGTGGATATCGCCGCCTATCTGGGGCAGGCAGGCAGTCTGCGCATTCTGTTCGATTGCCTGATGATCGGCGTGTTCGGCGGGATTTACATCGTGCCGCTGTTCGCACTGGTGCAGACGCGCTGCGATCCCACGCACCTGTCGCGCACCATCGCCGGCATGAACATTCTCAATGCATTGTTCATGGTGGCGGCGGCGCTGCTGGCGATGCTGCTGCTCAATCTGGGATTGAGCATTCCGCAGTTGTTCATGGTGACAGCCGTGCTCAATGCCGTGGTGGGCGCCGCGATATTCGTGGCGATGCCGGAGTTCATGCAGCGTTTTCGACAGTGGCTGTTGCGCCGGAATGAAGCCTAGGAAAGAGGGCGTCCGCCTTCTTTCCGGCTGTTCAGCCGCAGCCATTCTTCCAGCTTCTCGGACGTCAGCGGCTGCGCGAACAGATAGCCCTGTGCGCAGCTGCAGCCGAGTTCCGACAGGACCATGGCCTGGCGTTCGTTTTCCACTCCTTCTGCAATCACATCGAGGTCGAGGTTGCGGCCGAGCTGGATGATGGCTTCGGCAATGCTGCTGCCGCGTGCCGATTCCGTGATTTCGGCGACGAAGGCGCGATCGATCTTGAGGCGATCGACATTGAGTTTCTGCAGATGGCTGAGCGAAGAAAAGCCGGTGCCGAAATCGTCGATGGCGATGCTGACGCCGGTCGCCGTGATCTGGTCGAGCAGGTGCGTCAGCGCCTCGGGATCGTCCATGGCCATCGATTCGGTGATTTCGAGTTCGATGCAGTGCGCCACTGCCTGCGATTCGGCCAGCGTGCGTTTGAGCATGGCGAGAAACTGCGGGTGACGCAATTGCACCTGCGAGACGTTGACCGCAATCATGAAGTCGGCGAAGCCATGCTCGCGCAATCGTACCGTTTGCAGGCAGGCTTGCCGCAGCACCCATTCGCCGAGTTCGACGATCAGGCCTGAATATTCAGCAATCGGGATGAAGCGCTCGGGGGAGATCATCGCGCCGTCGTCGCCGCGCCAGCGCAGCAGGGCTTCGGCGCCGACCGGTTCGCGCGTGACCATGTCGATCTGCGGCTGATAGACGACGAACAGCCGGTTTTCTTCGAAGGTTCGGCGCAACGCATGCATCATGTTGACGCGTTCGCGGATATCGACGTCCATGCTGCGCGAAAAATACAGATGGCCGGCACGCTGGCGTGATTTGGCGCGCTTGAGCGCGATATGCGCATTCTTGAGCGCTTCGGCACCGCTGCCCGCATGCTCGGCCAGGCGCAGCAGGCCGACGGTGGCCGAAATCTGCACCTGATGGGAGTCGATGGCGAACGGCCGTTCGAACTGCGCGAGAATGGCTTCCGGCGTGACCTGCTGCTCGTCGCCGAGTACGCCGAAGGTGTCGCCGCCGATGCGTGCGACGACCAGGTGATGGCCCAGGTGCGATTGCAGGCGCGTGGCGATGGCAAGCAGCAGGTAGTCGCCGAAGCGATGGCCGAGCGCATCGTTGGTTTCGGCGAAGTGATCGATATCGATCAGGGCCAGGGTTGCCGGTGCAGAGGCGGTTTCTTCGAGTGTGTCGTCGAGAATGTCCTTCAGCCGTACACGGTTGGGCAGTTTGGTCAGCGAATCGTAATAGGCCGAATTGTGCAGGCGCGTCACCAGCAGGATATTGGTCAAGCCGATCGACACGATGCTGGCGAAGACGTCCAGCAGTCGCGTTTCGACATCGTCGAGTGCACGTTCGACGCGGATCAGCACCACCAGGCAGCGTGCGCCTTCCCCTGCAAAGTAGAGGGCGGCAAGACCGTGCGCCTGCACTCTGTGCCGTGCCTCCATGGCCTGTTCGATGATGGCCTGCACGCCGGTATCCAGCGTCGAGACCGGATGATTGATCAACGCTTTGTAGTTGCCGGTGGCTGCCACCACGAACGATTCGGTTCGGCGGTCGTGCAGGGTTTCTCGGATGCAGATCAGGCCATCCTCGGGCAGTTGCAGCAGGTCGGTCAGCTGGCGCAGCACTTCCGGCGCGAATTCCTCGATCGTGGTCAATGCGGTCAGCTCGCGGTTCGCGTGCAGGATCTTGTCGAGACCGCGGTTGCCGGCCCGGATGGCGTCGAGCTGACCATAGGCGCGCAGGGCGTCGGAAAAGGCATGCATGCAGGCCTGACGGTCGATCTCTTCGCCGGGCAGGCAGGCGCTGATGTCGAATGCGCCGAAGGTGCGATAGGCCGGCGCGTGCTTGTCATGCTCGCTGCGCACGACGATGCGCGTGTCCTGCAGATGCGCGGCATTGCGCAATGCGTGCAGCAACTGCATGCTTTCCTGGCGTGGCAGCGAGCAGTCGTCCAGCACGAGCATGGCGAGCTTCGGCACGTCGGCCCACATGGCCTGTGCCTGCGCGAAGGAGCGCACGTGCAGAAAGTCGAGCGGCTGTTCCCGCATGTCGAGGCGGGCCAGCGCAAAGCTCACGGCAGTATGGAAGCCGGCATCCTTGCCGACGATCATCACTTGCCAGACTGGTTTGCCGGCGGTGAAAGGAGAGGGGCCTGCGGGAGGAAGTACCGATTCGCGTGGATTGAGGCTGTGCGAATGGCGCATTGTTGCGAACTCTCCCGGGATGGTTATCTGATTTCGATTCGGTAGTGTGCCCACCGATTTGGCGTGAGGCAACGTTTTTTATGTAACTGTGGGTTTTGCGTCCACGGTAGAATGTGCGCTTTATTGGTTCACGAAAACGCTCCCATGTCCGGCAACACGTTTGGCACCCTCTTTACCGTTACCACTTTCGGCGAGTCGCACGGCCCCGCGATCGGCTGCGTGATCGATGGCTGTCCGCCGGGAATGTCGTTGTCGGAGGCCGACATCCAGCTCGATCTGGACCGCCGCAAGCCGGGTACCTCGCGCCACGTGACGCAGCGCCAGGAGCCCGATACGGTCGAGATCCTGTCCGGCGTCTACGAAGGAAAAACCACGGGCACGCCGATTGCGTTGCTGATCCGCAACCAGGACCAGCGCAGCAAGGATTACGGCAACATCGTCGAGACCTTCCGTCCCGGCCATGCCGACTACACCTACTGGCACAAGTACGGCATCCGCGATCCGCGCGGTGGCGGCCGCTCGTCGGCCCGCCTGACGGCGCCGGTGGTTGGCGCGGCGGCGGTTGCCAAGAAATGGCTGCATCAGCAGTACGGCACTACCTTCCGCGGCTACATGAGCCAGCTCGGCGAACTGGTGGTGCCGTTCGAGGACTGGGCGCACGTGACGCAGAATCCGTTCTTCGCGGCCAACGCCAGCATGATCCCGCAGCTCGAGGACTACATGGACGAACTGCGCAAGCAGGGCGATTCCTGCGGCGCACGCATCGAGGTGGTGGCCGAGAACGTGCCGGTCGGACTCGGTGAGCCGATCTACGACAAGCTCGATGCCGACATCGCCTACGCGCTGATGGGCATCAACGCCGTCAAGGGCGTCGAGATCGGCGCCGGCTTCGCCTCGGTGGCGCAGAAGGGCACCGAGCACGGCGACGAACTCACGCCCGAAGGTTTTGCCAGCAACCATGCCGGCGGCGTGCTCGGCGGCATCTCGACCGGACAGAACATCACGGCATCGATCGCGATCAAGCCGACTTCCAGCATCCGCACGCCGCGCCATTCGATCGACAGGAGCGGCGATCCGGTCCTGGTCGAGACCCACGGCCGCCACGATCCCTGCGTCGGCATCCGCGCCACGCCGATCGCCGAGGCGATGCTGGCGCTGGTGCTGATGGATCATGCTCTGCGTCATCGCGCGCAATGCGGCGACGTCTCGGTCTCCACGCCGCGCATTCCCGCAGCCCGTCCCTGAAGCGGCGGGCGCGTCCCATTCGTCATTCATTCGGAGGAGAAAAATGAAGCGATCCCTGCGTTCACGCCTTGTCCCGCCGCTGGTGGTGGCAGCCGCCTTGCTCGTTACCGCCTGCGAAACCGTGCAGACCACTCAGGGTGGCGCCGTTGGCATCGACCGCCAGCAGCGCATGATGGTATCGGCACAGGAACTCGACCAGGCTGCCACCAAGCAGTATTCGGAACTGCTGGCAGAGCAGCAGAAAAAGAATGCACTGAACGTCAACGCCGCGCAGGTACGCCGCGTGCGCACCATCTCGGACCGGCTGATTGCACAGACCGGTGTGTTTCGTCCGGACGCGCGCAACTGGAAATGGGAAGTCAATGTCCTGACTTCGAATGAGGTCAATGCCTGGTGCATGCCGGGCGGCAAGATCGCGGTCTATACCGGTCTGATCGAAAAGTTGAAGGTGACCGACGATGAACTGGCGGCCGTGATCGGCCACGAGATCGCCCATGCACTGCGCGAGCATGCGCGCGAGCGCGCATCCGAGCAGGCGGTTGCGGGTAGCCTGATCTCGATCGGCTCGGCCATCTTTGGCGTGGGCGACCTCGGACAGCAGGGCGCGCAGTATGCGTACATGGGGCTGATGGGATTGCCCAACTCGCGCGGCCATGAAACCGAAGCCGACCGCATCGGCGTGGAACTCGCGGCCCGCGCCGGCTACGATCCGCGCGCCGCCATCACGCTGTGGCAGAAAATGGGGCAGGCCGGCGGCAGCGAACCGCCCAAGCTGCTGTCGACCCACCCGAGCAGCCAGGATCGTATCCGCGACCTGACCGTGTATTCGGAAAGAGTCATGCCGTTGTATAAACAGGCCCGGCGTTGAAACGCTTGGCATGCGCAGGAAAGCGGGCTTCGGCCCGCTTTTCCGTTGATGACAGGCGGATCGTCCCCATCTTGATCCTGTCGAATCACTTGCCGCGTCGGGGTTGCCGCAGATAACCCTATCGCAAATATGGCATAATCGAGAGCTTTCCAGACGGTTTTCCCGAGATCGTCACTAGACTTCATTTTCACGCGAATCATGGCTCAAACGCTCTACGACAAACTCTGGCAGTCGCATGTCGTCGAAACCGGCGACGACGGCACGACCGTCCTCTATATCGACCGCCACCTGCTGCACGAGGTGACCAGTCCGCAGGCATTCGAGGGCCTGAAGCTGGCCGGCCGCCAGCCGTGGCGCGTGTCCGCCAACCTGATGGTGGCCGACCACAACGTGCCGACCACCGACCGTACCGAAGGCATCGCCGACCCGACCTCGCGCCTGCAGGTCGAGACGCTCGACCAGAACGCGAACACCTTCGGCCTGACTTACTTCAACATGCGCGACAAGCGCCAGGGCATCGTGCACGTGATCGGCCCCGAGCAGGGCGCCACGCTGCCGGGCATGACGGTGGTCTGCGGCGATTCGCATACTTCGACGCACGGCGCATTCGCCGCGCTGGCGCACGGCATCGGCACCTCCGAGGTCGAGCACGTGCTGGCGACGCAGACGCTGCTGCAGAAGAAATCCAAGGCCATGCTGGTGCAGGTCGACGGCGTGCTGCCGGCCGGCGTGACCGCCAAGGACATCGTGCTGGCCGTGATCGGCAAGATCGGCACTGCTGGCGGTACCGGCTACGCAATCGAGTTCGCCGGCTCGGCGATCCGCGGGTTGTCGATGGAAGGCCGCATGACGATCTGCAACATGGCGATCGAGGCCGGTGCGCGCGCCGGCATGGTGGCAGTCGACGACACCACGATCAACTACGTCAAGAACCGTCCGTTCTCGCCGGTCGGTCCGCACTGGGATCGCGCGGTTGCCTACTGGCGCACGCTGCATTCCGATCCGGGCGCCAGGTTCGACATGGTGGTGACGCTGGACGCGGCCGAGATCAAGCCGCAGGTCACCTGGGGCACTTCGCCGGAAATGGTGGTGCCGGTCGACGGCCGCGTGCCCGATCCGGACAGGGAAAAGGACCCGGTCAAGCGCGACGGCATGGAAAAGGCGCTGGTCTACATGGGCCTGAAGCCGAACACGCCGATCGAGGATATCCGCATCGACAAGGTGTTCATCGGTTCCTGCACCAACTCGCGCATCGAGGATTTGCGCGCGGCCGCGGCCGTGGTGCGCGGCAAGCATCGCGCCTCCAACGTCAAGCTGGCGATGGTGGTGCCGGGCTCGGGCCTCGTGAAGGAACAGGCCGAGCGCGAAGGTCTCGACCGCATCTTCAAGGATGCCGGCTTCGAATGGCGCGAACCGGGCTGCTCGATGTGTCTGGCGATGAACGCCGACCGTCTGGAACCGGGCGAGCGCTGCGCCTCGACTTCCAACCGCAACTTCGAGGGACGGCAGGGTGCGGGCGGACGCACGCACCTGGTGAGCCCGGCGATGGCGGCTGCCGCCGGCATCGAAGGCCATTTCGTCGACGTGCGCAAGTTGTAAATCTCGAACCGGGGAGAAAAAGATGAAAAAAGTCGTGGTTTTGTTGATCGCTTCCGCGTGGCTGCTGGCCGCTTGCAATACGGTGAATGGTTTCGGCAAGGACGTCGAACGCGCCGGCGAAAAAATCCAGGGCAAATGAGATTGCCCGCTGTGCGCCGATGCCCGGCGCATGACCGGCGTTCGCGGTTGGTCGCGGCGTCATATTAGTTGAGTTGGATAGCATGGAAAAATTTACTCTTCTCGATGGCCTGGTGGCGCCGCTGGATCGCGCCAACGTCGATACCGACGCCATCATTCCCAAGCAGTTCCTGAAATCGATCAAGCGCACGGGCTTCGGTCCCAACCTGTTCGACGAATGGCGCTATCTCGACGTCGGCCAGCCCGGCCAGGACAATTCAAACCGGCCGCTGAACCCGGATTTCGTGCTGAACCAGCCGCGCTACCAGGGTGCCTCCATCCTGCTGACGCGCAAGAACTTCGGTTGCGGTTCGTCGCGCGAACATGCGCCGTGGGCACTGAGCCAGTACGGTTTCCGCGCGATCCTCGCGCCGAGCTTCGCCGACATCTTCTTCAACAACTGCTACAAGAACGGCCTGCTGCCGATCGTGCTCGGCGAATCGCAGATCGATCACCTGTTCGACGAGGTCAAGGCGTTCCCGGGCTTCCGCCTCGTGATCGACCTCGACAAGCAGCTCGTCGGCACCACCGACGGCGGCACCAACTATCCGTTCGAGATCGATGCCTTCCGCAAGTACTGCATGCTCAACGGCCTCGACGACATCGGCCTGACGCTGCAGAAGGCCGACAAGATTCGTGCTTTCGAGGAACGCCATCTGGCGACGCAGCCGTGGCTGTCGAACACGATCTGATCCCGATGGCACCTGCGCACCGACTTATTTTTAACTTTCTGAAATCATCCACATGAAAATCGCAATCCTTCCCGGCGACGGCATCGGTCCTGAAATCATGAACCAGGCAGTCAAGGTGATGAACGCCCTTGGCGAAAAATTCGAAACCGAAACCGTGCCGGTCGGCGGCGCCGCCTATGCCGCGCACGGCCATCCGCTGCCGGAATCCACGCTGAAGGTTGCCAAGGAAGCAGACGCCATCCTGTTCGGCGCGGTCGGCGATTTCAAGTACGACAATCTGGAGCGTTCGCTGCGTCCGGAACAGGCGATCCTCGGCCTGCGCAAGCACCTGTCGCTGTTCGCCAACTTCCGTCCGGCGATCCTGTATCCGGAACTGGCCGGCGCCTCGTCGCTGAAGCCGGAAATCGTTTCCGGCCTCGACATCATGATCGTGCGCGAACTGACGGGCGACATTTATTTCGGCCAGCCGCGCGGCGTGCGCGAATGCCCGGACGGCGCCTTCAAGGGCGAGCGCGAAGGCTTCGACACCATGCGCTATGCAGAACCGGAAATCCGCCGCATCGCCCACGTCGCCTTCCAGGCGGCGCAGAAGCGGTCCAAGCGCCTGACCAGCGTCGACAAGGCCAACGTGCTGGAAACCTTCCAGTTCTGGCGCGACATCGTGACCGACGTGCACAAGGAATACCCGGACGTCGAACTCGACCACATGTACGTCGACAACGCCGCCATGCAGCTGGTGCGCGCACCGAAGAAATTCGACGTGGTCGTGACCGGCAACATGTTCGGCGATATCCTGTCTGACGCGGCCGCCATGCTGACCGGCTCGATCGGCATGCTGCCGTCGGCTTCGCTGAACGCCAAGAACCAGGGCCTGTACGAACCGTCGCACGGTTCGGCGCCCGACATCGCCGGCAAGGACATGGCCAACCCGCTGGCGCAGATCCTGTCGCTGGCGATGATGCTGCGCTACTCGCTGAACAAGGCGGAGCAGGCCGACCGCGTGGAAGCGGCCGTCAAGGCCGTGCTCAAGCAGGGCCTGCGCACGCCGGACATCTATGAAGCCGGCACCACCAAGGTCGGTACCACGCAGATGGGCGATGCCGTTCTCAAGGCACTGGCCTGATCCAGCTCGCGCGGTAACCCTGCGGCAGGCATTCGATTAACAGGGCGGCGTTGTTCGCCGTCCGTTACAAGGGAAATGATGATGAAGCTAGTTGGTCTCGTAGGTTGGCGTGGGATGGTCGGTTCGGTCCTCATGCAGCGCATGCAGGAAGAGGGCGATTTCGACCATATCGAACCGGTATTCTTCTCGACCTCGAACAAGGGCGGCAAGGCCCCGGCACTGGCGAAGAACGAAACCACGCTGCAGGATGCCAACGACATCGAGGCACTGAAGAAGTGCGAGATCATCATCACCTGCCAGGGCGGCGACTACACCACCGAGATTTTCCCCAAGCTGCGCGCGGCGGGCTGGGACGGTTACTGGATCGATGCGGCTTCGACGCTGCGCATGAAGGACGATGCCGTCATCGTGCTCGATCCGGTCAACCTCAACGTCATCGAAGATGCGCTGGGCAAGGGCGTCAAGAACTACATCGGCGGCAATTGCACCAACTCCATCCTGCTGATGGGCGTCGGCGGCCTGTTCCGCGAAGGCCTGGTTGACTGGGTCAGCTCGATGACCTACCAGGCTGCCTCCGGCGGCGGTGCCAACCACATGCGCGAGCTGCTGGCCGGCATGGGCGTGGTGCATGGCGCGGTGGCGAGTGAACTGGCGACACCGTCGTCGGCGATCCTCGACATCGACCGCAAGGTGGCGCAGGCGATCCGTCAGGACGTGCCGACCGAATTCTTCGGCGCGCCGCTGGCCGGTGGCCTGATCCCGTGGATCGACGCGCAGCTCGACAACGGCCAGTCGAAGGAAGAGTGGAAGGGTCAGGCCGAGGTCAACAAGATCCTCGGCACCGCGCAGACGATTCCGGTCGACGGCCTGTGCGTGCGCATCGGCGCCATGCGCTGCCACAGCCTCGCGCTGACGATCAAGCTGAAGAAGGACGTGCCGCTGGACGAGGTCGAATCCATCATCCGTTCCGGCAACCAGTGGGTCAAATGGGTGCCGAACGAGCGCGCCGTCACCGTCAAGGAACTGACGCCGGCCGCCATCACCGGCGGTCTAGACATCGGCGTCGGCCGCGTGCGCAAGCTCAACCAGGGACCGGAATACGTTTCGGCCTTCGTGATCGGAGACCAGCTGCTGTGGGGTGCCGCAGAACCCTTGCGTCGCATGCTGCGCATCATTCTGGCCAAATAAGTCTGTGCAGGCGCCGCGTTGTCGTGGCGCAACATTTTGCCCGCCGTTTTACTCTGTGACAGAGAGTAAGCGGCGGGTTTTACATTTATTTGCCGGGATACTTGCGCTTGCACCGGAAAATCCGCAATGCTATGGTGAAAGTTCTTACAAAAACGATAAATGAGCGTTGATACCGGGCTCCCGATTTCTTGACGCAGACCAACGGAATATTCTTCATGTCATTCAAAATACGGTCGAAAACACGGACGAACTTCCGCTCCCCTTCCTCATTCAAGTTAAAGACGCTGAGCGCGGCGCTGTTATCGGTTGCCGTGCTGTCGAGCGTTCACGCCGCAGGTCTCGGCCGGTTGACGGTACAGTCGTCGCTGGGACAGCCGCTGCGCGCGGAGATCGAGCTGACTTCGGTAGCGCCGGATGAGCTGGGTAACCTGGCACCGCGGCTGGCGCCGGCGGAAGCCTATCGGCAGGCCAATATCGAACTCAATCCGACCCTGCTGTCGTTGCGTTTTGCAGTCGAGCAGCGTCCGGGCGGACCGGTGGTACGCGTGACCTCGACCCAGCCGGTCAATGAACCCTTCGTGGATATGCTGCTGGAACTGGGCGGCACGCCCGGCCGTCTGGTCCGCGAATACACCTTCCTGCTCGATCCGCCGGAAATGCGCTCCGCGCGTCCGGCGGCGGTCGCGCCTGTCGTCAACAGCCAGGTTTCGCTGCCACCACCACCTGCCGCCGCATCGTCCCCCGCACCGGTGTCGGCATCTGCTTCGGCAGCCAATGCACCGGCTGCGGAGCCGCGATCCGCGCCTGCTCCGGCAGCCGTGCCGGCGCGGGCACCGGCGCCGCAGTCCGGGTCGGCAAAATCGCGAGATGAGCACGCCGTGCGCAAGGGCGATACGCTGGCCAAGATCGCCAACCGTTATCGTGAACCGGGCGTATCGCTCGACCAGATGCTGGTCGCGCTGTATCGTGCCAATCCAGACGCCTTCGTCGATCGCAACATGAATCGACTGCGTACCGGGCAGATTCTGTCGATCCCGCTGGCGACCGAAGCCGAAACTATCGAAACCTCCGAAGCGCGTGGTGTGGTGGTTGCGCAGGCGGCCGACTTCAACGCCTATCGCGACAAGCTGGCGGCCCGCACTGCGGCGTCCGAAGCACGTCCTTCCGAGGTCGGGCGTCAGGCGGCCAGCGGCAGCATCACTGCCCGTGTGCAGGAAGAGTCGGCGTCAGGTGCGCCCCAGGACCGGCTCCAGCTTTCCAACTCCGGTGCGACCGGCCAGACCGGTGGCGCGGCCGGCAGGACGGCAGGTGTTGGCGAGGAAGAGTTGATCGCGCGCGACAAGGCGCTGGCAGATGCCAATGCGCGCGTGCGCGAGCTGGAAAAGAACGTCAACGACCTGCAGAAACTGCTCGAAATCAAGAATCAGGATCTGGCTGCCCGTCAGGGGCAGGCCGAAGTGACGCCGGCTAACGCAGCGCCTGCGGTACCGGCAGCGGACGCACAGCCAGACGCGCCTGTGGCCGAGCCGTCGTCCGAGGCGGCAACGCCGGCAGCAGGAACGCCGCCGGTGGCAGATGCTGCAGGTGCCCAGTCACCGGCAGCGCAGAATGCCGCGACAGACAACCCGCCGCCGGCCAAGAAGAAGCCCAAGCCGCCGGCACCGGTGGCACAGCCGCCCGGTTTCTTCGAGGACCTCAGCAACAATCCGATGTTCCTGCCGGGTGCGGCCGCATTGCTGGCGCTGCTTGCTGCGCTCGGTATCTATAGCTCGCGTCGCCGCAAGCAGCCGGCCAAATCGTTCGAAGACAGCATCATCACCGATTCCAGCCTCAAGTCAAACTCGCTGTTCGGTTCCACCGGCGGCCAGAGCGTGGACACCAACAACAGCGTCTTCAATTCCAATTTCGTGCCGTCGGCCAGCCAGCTCGACACCAACGAAGTCGATCCGATCGCCGAAGCCGACGTCTATATCGCCTACGGCCGCGATGCGCAGGCCGAGGAAATCCTCAAGGAAGCCTTGCGCAATCAGCCGGATCGCCATGCGGTGCGCGTCAAGCTGCTGGAAATCTATTCCAGCCGCAACGACGTACGCTCCTTCGAAATCCTTGCCACCGAGCTCTACAGCATGACGCGCGGCGAGGGCGAGGAATGGAAGCAGGCGGCGGCGCTGGGGCTGGCCCTGGATCCGTCCAATCCGTTGTATGCATCCGGCGCGGTTTCGGACGAGTTGGCGGAAAAGGCAGCATTACTGACTGCACCGACCCAGCCGCTGGAAGCCGACACCAATGTCGCCGATGAGGGGACGGGCAGCCGCGCCGAGGCGCCGCTGGACTTCGACCTGACCGATCTGCCCGAGACGACGTCGAAGGTCGAGCCTCCTGTCGCCGAAAGGGTGGAGGACAAGACACCGGAAGTGGCCGACCTCGAGTTCGATCTCGACGGTTTTGGCGACCAGACCCAGCCGGCACCGGAACAGCGCGCGCCGGTGACGGACCCGGGCTTGCCGCCGGAAGTGACCGCCATCAATTTCGATTTCCTTGAAGCGCCGCAATCTGCCGGCTCCGCAACCGACGATACGGCTGCTTCGCCGGAGCCGACGATCGAACCTCCTGCGCCAGCCAAGGCCGAGCCAAGTGCCGCGGCGCCGGAAGTGTTGCTGCCGGAATCCTTCGATCTCGAGTTTCCATCTGCTGGCGAGCAAGCGGCGCCTGCCGCGACGCCCTCGCCGCAGGACTTCGATCTGTCCGATATCTCGCTGGAACTGGACCCGCAGGACGGCGCCAAGGCCTCCGGTGAGTTGCCGGTGCTGGATGGACTCGACGAGGGTGACGACCTGGGCAGTGCCGAAATGTCGACCAAGCTCGATCTGGCGCTGGCATACCAGGAGATTGGCGACAAGGAAGGCGCGCGCGAACTGCTCGAGGAAGTCCTCAAGGGCGGCAACGGCGAACAGTCGGCCAGGGCAAGCGAGTTGCTGGGCAAGCTGGACTGATCGCTTCCCTCCACATCGAGACGGGCGCAATGCTATGCTTGCGCCCGTTTTCTTTCAATCGGATGTTCCGTCTTCATGACCAATGACTCGAAACGCATCGTGCTCGGTGTGCAGTACGACGGTGCGCCATGGCGTGGCTGGCAGACCCAGCCCGACGGCCTGACCGTGCAGGACAGGCTGGAAGCCGCGCTCAAGTCCTTCACGCTGCAGAACGTCGATACCATGTGCGCCGGCCGTACCGATACCGGCGTGCATGCGCTGGAGCAGGTCGTGCATTTCGACACGACACTGACGCGCGACATGAACTCGTGGGTGCGCGGCGTGAATACCTTCCTGCCGCCATCGATCGCGGTGCGCTGGGCGGCCGAAGTGCCAAGGCAGCACGACGCGGATTTCCATGCACGTTTCAGCGCCAGTGCGCGGCAATATCAATACGTTCTCTATAACCATCCGGTACGTTCGCCCCTGTTGGCAGCGCGTGCCGGCTGGGTGTTCCGCCCGCTGGATTTGGCGCGCATGCGGGATGCGGCAGCCTGCCTGATCGGGCAGCATGATTTTTCGGCATTCCGCTCATCGCAATGCCAGGCCAATTCTCCGGTCAAGACCATGCATGCGATCACCATCGAGCAGCGTGGTGACCTGTTTCTGTTCACGCTGAAGGCCAATGCCTTTCTGCATCACATGGTCAGGAACATCCTGGGTTCGCTGATCGTGGTGGGCGTGGGTAACCAGCCGCCGGCCTGGATCGGCAAGGTGCTGGCAACCGGGGACCGTGCCCTGGCGGCGCCGACCTTCATGCCCGACGGCTTGTATCTGGCTAAAATCGATTACGATCCCAAATGGAATCTGCCGCAGGCACCGGTGTTCAATGCCTTGTGGCCATCGATTTGACCATCAACGACATTCAGGACGGAAGACAAGACTTCACAATGCATCGCACCCGAATCAAGATCTGCGGCCTCACGCGCGAACAGGACGTGCAGGCAGCCGTGTCCGCTGGCGCGGATGCCATCGGCCTGGTGTTCTATCAACAGAGCCCGCGTTATATTGCGCCTGCGGATGCCGGCAGGCTGATCGCTGCCTTGCCGCCTTTTGTCACCACCACCGGCCTGTTCGTCAATGCAAGCCTGGAAGAGGTGCGGGCGGTGCTGGCGCAGGCGCCGGTTTCCCTGTTGCAATTTCATGGCGACGAGCGTGCTGCCGAGTGCGCGGCCATCGCGCAGGCAGTCAATCGGCCGTTCATGCGCGCCCTGCGTGTAAAAGCGGAAATGAGCGCTGCCGATTTGCTAGAATACGAGGCTCAATATCGCGCTGCCAGCCCCTTGTTTTCCAGCCTGTTGCTGGATGCCTTTGTCGATGGCTATGGCGGCGGCGGAAAGGTCTTCGATTGGTCTCTCATTCCGGAAAGCATCGCGCCTCGGGTCGTTTTGAGTGGTGGCTTGAACGCACAAAACGCGGCTGAGGCGGTACGCCGTATCCGACCCCACGCGGTCGATGTCAGCAGTGGCGTCGAGGCGGCCAAGGGAATCAAGGATGCGGAAAAGATTCGCGCCTTCATCGGCGCAGTGCGCGCGGCCGACGCCGCGCAGCCGGACTAACTTCAAAAGAGAATACGCATGAAAGAAATCAATGCGCTCGGCAACTTCGCCGAGCGGCAGGCTGTGACGGAAACTACCGTGCAGCAGACGGCGCCTTACCATTTTCCCGATGCGAAAGGGCATTTCGGCCAGTACGGCGGCAGCTTCGTGTCCGAGACCCTGAGCCATGCGCTCGACGAACTCAACAAGGCCTACGCGCATTACAGCAAGGACCCGACCTTCCTCGAGGAATTCCGCTACGACCTCAAGCATTTCGTCGGTCGTCCGAGCCCCGTCTATCATGCCAAGCGCTGGTCGGAAAAGATGGGCGGCGCGCAGATCTATTTCAAGCGCGAGGACCTGAATCACACGGGTGCCCACAAGATCAACAACGTCATCGGCCAGGCGCTGCTGGCACGCCGCATGGGCAAGAAGCGCATCATCGCCGAAACCGGCGCCGGCCAGCATGGCGTGGCGACGGCGACGATCTGCGCGCGCTTCGGTCTCGAATGCGTGGTCTATATGGGGAGCGAGGACGTCAAGCGCCAGGCGCAGAACGTCTATCGCATGAAGCTGCTGGGCGCGACGGTGGTGCCGGTGGAGTCCGGTTCCAGGACACTCAAGGACGCGCTCAACGAAGCGATGCGCGACTGGGTCACCAATGTCGAGAATACGTTCTACATCATCGGCACGGTGGCCGGGCCGCATCCGTATCCGATGATGGTGCGCGACTTCCAGTCCGTGATCGGCGACGAATGCAAGGTACAGCTGCCGGAAATGACCGGCCGCCAGCCCGATTACGTGATCGCCTGCATCGGCGGCGGTTCGAACGCGATGGGCATCTTCTATCCCTATATCGAAGAGAAGGGCGTGCAACTGGTCGGCGTGGAAGCCGCCGGCGAAGGCCTGGAAACCGGCAAGCACTCGGCCTCGCTGACGGCCGGTTCGCCGGGCGTGCTGCACGGCAACCGCACCTATCTGCTGCAGGACGCCAACGGCCAGATCATCGAGACGCATTCGATTTCCGCCGGCCTCGACTATCCTGGCGTGGGCCCCGAGCATGCATGGCTCAAGGATTCGGCACGCGCGCAGTATGTGACGGTCACCGACGAGGAAGCGCTGCAGGCCTTCCACGACTGCTGCCATACCGAAGGCATCATTCCGGCGCTGGAATCGAGCCATGCGCTGGCCTATGCGGCCAGGCTGGTCGCCACGCTGTCGAAGGACAAGATCGTGCTGGCCAACCTGTCGGGGCGCGGCGACAAGGATATGCATACCGTCGCCCAGCGCATGGGATTGAAGTTCGATTGAAGAATGGCGGCCGTCAGTCGGGCCGCCATTTCCTTGTCCACAGCGGCGAACCGTTTGCACTGCCGCAGCACCATTTCGCATCATTTGCAGGAACCCATGTCCAGAATCCATTCCACGCTGACCGCTCTGGCGGCGCAAAAACGAAAAGGTCTCATCCCCTTCATCACGGCCGGCGATCCGTCGCCCGAACTGACAGTGCCGCTCATGCACGCGCTGGTGGCCGGCGGTGCGGACATTCTCGAACTGGGTGTGCCGTTTTCCGACCCGATGGCCGAAGGCCCGGTGATCCAGCGCGCCTGCGAGCGTGCGCTCAAGTTCAACGTCGGCATGCGCGATGTGCTCGGCTACGTGCGCGAGTTCCGCAAGACCGATGCGACCACGCCGGTGGTGTTGATGGGCTACGCCAACCCGATCGAACGCATGGGGCAGGCCGCCTTCGTGCAGGCGGCAAAGGAAGCGGGCGTCGATGGCACCATCGTGGTCGATTATCCTCCCGAGGAATGCGAGGAATTCTCGGCCATGCTGAAGGCGGTCGGTATCGATCCGATCTTCCTGCTGGCGCCGACCTCGACCGAGGAGCGCATCAGGCAGGTGGCGGCCCATGGCAGCGGCTTCAGCTATTACGTCTCGCTGAAGGGCGTGACCGGCGCCGCCCATATCGATACGCAGGAAGTGGCAGCGCGCATCGCCGCCATCCGCCAGCACGTCAAGCTGCCGATCGGCGTTGGCTTCGGCATCCGCGACGCGGCGACCGCCAAGGCGGTGGCGGCGGTGTCGGACGCGGTGGTGATCGGCAGCCGCATCATCCAGGAGCTGGAGAACACGCCGCCCGAGCGCGCCACCGAGGCGGTGCGCAGCTTCATCGCCGGCATCCGCCAGGCGCTTGACGAATAAGGTGGCAATGTCCTTGCGGAGCAGTAAAATACCGCTCTTTCCGCAAGGAACCGCATTTTTTGCGAATGACCGTGCAAACGGTACAATTCGGCAACTCGAAATTTGAAAGAGGTCGCGATGAGCTGGCTAGAAAAACTCCTTCCCCCACGCATCCAGCGTTCCGACAGCGCGCCGCGCAAGTCGGTACCGGAAGGCCTGTGGGTCAAGTGCCCGTCATGCGAATCGGTGCTGTACCGTACCGATCTGGAATCCAACATCCACGTCTGCCCCAAGTGCACGCACCACATGCGCATCCGCGCGCGCGACCGTCTCGACGCGCTGCTGGACGCCGGCGGCCGCTACGACATCGCGCAGGAAGTGCTGCCGGTCGATACGCTCAAGTTCAAGGACAGCAAGAAATACCCGGACCGTCTGAAGTCCGCGCTCGAAGCCACCGGCGAGACCGACGCGCTGATCGTCATGGGCGGCTCGATCATGAGCCTGCCGGTGGTGGTGGCGTGCTTCGAGTTCGAATTCATGGGCGGCTCGATGGGTTCGGTAGTCGGCGAACGCTTTGCGCGCGCAGCCCAGACCGCGCTTGAGCAGAAGGTGCCGTTCATCTGCTTTACCGCCACCGGCGGCGCGCGCATGCAGGAAGGTCTGCTGTCGCTGATGCAGATGGCCAAGACCACGGCCATGCTGACCAAGTTGTCTGAAAAGAAAATCCCGTTCATCTCGGTGCTGACCGACCCGACCATGGGCGGCGTGTCGGCCTCGTTCGCCTTCCTCGGCGACGTCGTCATTGCCGAACCCAAGGCGCTGGTCGGCTTTGCCGGTCCGCGCGTGATCGAGAACACGGTGCGCGAAAAACTGCCGGAAGGCTTCCAGCGCGCCGAATTCCTGGTGCAGAAGGGCGCCGTCGACATGATCGTCGACCGTCGCAAGCTGCGCGAGGAACTGGCGCGCCTGCTGGCCTTGTTGCAGAACCAGTCGGCAGACGTCCTGGCCTGAGCGCATGGCTGAAAAGACAAGCCCGAACCTCACGCAGGTTCGGGCTTTTTATTTGACCGACCGGCCCGCATATACGGCTTCCCGCACATGACTTCATCCATGGATACGCTTCCCGTCACTCTCGATGCCTGGCTGGCCCGTCTCGAGGCCATGCATCCCAAGGCCATCGACATGGGCCTTGCCCGCGTGCAGCAGGTAAAGGATGCGATGGGACTGGCGTTTTCGTGCCCGGTCATCATCGTCGGCGGCACCAATGGCAAGGGGTCCACCTGCGCCATGCTGGAAACCATCCTGCTGCGTGCCGGCTACCGTGTCGGGCTTTATACCTCGCCGCACCTGCTGGTGTTCAACGAACGCATGCGCATCGACGGCCAGCCGGTGGACGATGCAGGCCTGATCGACGCCTTCGGCAAGATCGAGCAGGCACGCGGCGCAGTGTCGCTGTCCTACTTCGAGTTCACCACGCTGGCGGCAATGCAGCTGTTTGCCGACGCGGGCCTCGACGCCGTGATCTTCGAAGTCGGCCTCGGCGGCCGGCTCGATGCGGTCAACGTGCTCGACGCCGACGTGGCGATCGTCACCAGCGTCGATATCGATCACACCGAATACCTGGGCGACACGCGCGAGAAGATCGCCTTCGAGAAGGCCGGCATCTTCCGCGCCGGCCGGACCGCGATCTGCGGCGACCCGGTGCCGCCGGCCACCCTGGTCGAGCACGCGGAAAAGATCGGTGCCGACCTGTGGCTGTTCGGACGCGACTTCAACTATGCGGGCGACAAGCAGCAGTGGAACTTCAGCGGCCGCGGCAACCGTCGCAATGCGCTCGGTTATCCGGCGCTGCGTGGCGCCAACCAGTTACTCAATGCCTCCTCGGTGTTGGCCGCACTCGAGGCCTTGCGCCTGCGTCTGCCGGTCAGCGCGCAGGATGTGCGCAGCGGACTGGCGACGGTCGAACTGGCGGGGCGCTTCCAGGTGCTGCCGGGCAGGCCGGTCGTGATCCTCGACGTCGCGCACAATCCGCATGCGGCCGCCACGCTGGCGCAGAACCTCGACAACATGGGCTTTCATCCCTATACCTACGCAGTGTTCGGCGCCATGCAGGACAAGGATATCGAGGGCGTCATCGCGCATCTCAAGGGCCGTATCGACCACTGGTGCGTGACCGATCTGCCGCTGCCGCGCGCCGCCAGCGGCGAGGAACTCAAGGCGGCCTTGCTGGCGGCCGACAGCGCACTGGCCGAAACCGGCTCCGAACACACCGTGCAGAGCTTCGCCAGCCCCGCACTCGCTTTTGCAAATGCCCTGAGCCGAGCGGGGGAGAATGATAGAATTGCGGTTTTCGGATCCTTCCTCACCGTTGCCGGTGTCATGGAATTCCGCAATTCAGCGCATCATTAACGAATTGACCACTGAATCATATGGGCTTGTTCTCGTTTTTTCGTAAAGACCGGCAGGAATCGTCGGCACGCGACAGCGATTTTTACTCCCGCGCTGATGAAGAACAACAAACCGGTCGCAGCAGACGCAAGGGCAAGCGCGACCAGCCCGTCGATCCGGTGCTGCCCGAAAAGAAACGCGCGCGTCGCCGCCTGGTTGGCGCAGTCGCTCTGGTGCTGGCGGCCGTGATCGGCCTGCCGATGATCCTCGATTCCGAGCCCAGGCCGCTGTCCGACGACATCAGCATCCAGATTCCTTCCAAAGATACGCCGCCGGTCACCGCCAGGGCCGACAGCAAGCCCGCGGCATCCGCAGACGATTCGCGCGCCTCGCTGGGCGACGGCGAGGAAGTGGTGGAGCCGCCCAAGCCGGCCGCCAAGCCTGCATCCGAGACCCCTGCCGTGACGGCAACACCGGCGCCGGCGCCTGTTCCTGCCGCACCACCGGCACCGCCGCCGGTCGCCAAGGTCGAACCGCCCAAGCCGCCGCAGCCACCTGCCATCGACAAATCCGATACCTCCGCTGAAGCCGCGCGTGCGCGCGCCATCTTGGAAGGCAAGCCGCCGGCCGCCGACAAGCCGGCCAAGCCCGCCGCCGCGCCGGCGCAGGCTGCCGCCCCGGCCGGTTCCGGCAAGGTTGCGCTGCAGGTTGCGGCACTTGCGTCGCAGGACAAGGTCAATGAATTGCAGAAGAAATTGCAGGCAGCCGGCCTGAAATCGTATACACAGAAGGTATCGACCGCTGCCGGCGATCGCATCCGCGTGCGCGTGGGACCGTTTGCCAACGAAGCCGAAGCGGAAAAGGCGCGCGCCAAGCTGAGTGCGATCGGCCTGAGCGGCACCATGACGGCGCACTGATGCGGTGTGCGCGCGCAGTGGCAGGATGCGGCTGATCGATCGTGACGGTTTTCGATTATCTGGTGCTGTTCGTGCTCGCCTGCTCGGTGCTGATCAGCACGCTGCGCGGGCTGGTGAAGGAAATATTGTCGTTGCTGAGCTGGATCGTCGCCTTCGTCGTCGCCAATGCCTACGGCGAGACGCTGGCGCCGTGGCTGCCGCAGATGATCGAAGGCAATACCTTGCGCCTGATCGTTTCGTTCCTGGCGCTGTTCGTCGGCGTGCGCATCCTGATGGGATTGTTGTCGATGACGCTGGATGCAGTGATCAAGGCGGCCGGCCTGACGCTGGCGGACCGCGGCCTGGGTGGCCTGTTCGGTCTGGCGCGCGGGCTGGTGATCGTGATGGCGGCCGTGCTGCTGTGCGGCATGACCGAGATTCCGCAACAGCCATTGTGGAAGGATGCATTGTTCAGTCCGATGGCGGAAACCGCGGCACAGACGGTGATGCCGTTCCTGCCGGGTGAGTTCACGCAGCACATCCGTTTCGGTCAGTAAGGTTTCAGGCAGTCGGCCGGTTTCGGCTGCACCCATTTGTTGTTCTTGTTGAGGAGTCCACCATGTGTGGCATTGTCGGCGTCGTTTCCCACAACCCTGTTAATCAACTCATCTACGATGCATTGCTGCTGTTGCAGCACCGCGGGCAGGATGCCGCCGGCATCGCCACCGACAGCGGCCATGCGTTCGCCATGCACAAGGCCAACGGCCTGGTGCGCGATGTGTTTCGTACTCGCAACATGCGTTCGCTGCCCGGCACCTCGGGCGTGGGCCAGGTGCGCTATCCGACTGCCGGTTCGTCCAGCGAAGAGGAAGCGCAGCCGTTCTACGTCAATGCGCCGTTCGGCATCATCCTCGCGCACAACGGCAACCTGACCAACTGGGAACAGCTCAAGATCGAGATGTTCAAGAACGACCGCCGCCACATCAATACGACCTCCGATTCGGAAGTCCTGCTGAACGTGCTGGCGCACGAAATCCAGCAGGCCACCACCGGCTACTCGCTCGATCCGGCCGCGCTGTTCAAGGCAGTGTCGGTGCTGCACAAGCGCGTGCGCGGTTCCTATGCGGTGACGGCGCAGATCGCCGGCCATGGCCTGTTGGCGTTCCGCGATCCGTTTGGCATCCGTCCGCTGTGCATCGGCTTCAGCGAGACCGACAAGGGCACCGAATACCTGATCGCCAGCGAATCGGTGGCGCTCGAGGGCCTGGGCTTCCGCTTCCTGCGCGACGTGCTGCCGGGCGAGGCGATCTTCATCGATACCGAGGGCAAGCTCTACAACCAGCAGTGCGCCGAGAATCCTTCGCTCAATCCGTGCGCCTTCGAATACGTCTATTTCGCACGTCCGGATTCGGTCATCGACGGCGCCTCGGTCTATGCGACGCGTTTGAAAATGGGCGAATACCTGGCGGAGAAGATCGCGCGCGAGTTTCCGCTTGGCGACATCGACGTCGTCATGCCGATCCCCGATTCCTCGCGCCCAGCTGCGATGGAACTGGCGCACAAGCTCGGTATCGAGTACCGCGAAGGCTTCATCAAGAACCGCTACATCGGTCGTACCTTCATCATGCCGGGACAGGGCACGCGCAAGAAATCGGTGCGTCAGAAGCTCAACGCCATCAGCGCCGAGTTCAAGGGCAAGAACGTGCTGTTGGTCGACGATTCCATCGTGCGCGGCACGACGAGTCGCGAGATCGTGCAGATGGCGCGCGAATCGGGCGCCAAGAAAGTAATCTTTGCCTCGGCTGCGCCACCGGTCAAGTATCCGAACGTCTATGGCATCGACATGCCGACGCGCGCCGAACTGATCGCCTACGGCCGTACCGAAGAGGAAGTCTGCCGCGAGATCACGGCAGATGCGCTGATCTACCAGGACATCGAGGCGCTGCGCCGTTCGATCTCGGACGTGAACCCGGCGCTGAAGAGCCTGGAGGCATCGTGCTTCGACGGCGTCTATGTGACTGGCGACATTACGCGCGACTATCTCGACCGTATCGAGTTTGCGCGTAATAATTCGAAATCGTCGACAGAGGAAAGCATCCGCTCGCAACTGGACCTGAACCTGGCGCAAGTCGACTGATCACGCCTTGCTGATTCGAGGCCTGATTGCGCACGGCGTTGTGTGCAATCAGGCTTTTTCTTTTTTACGGACCACCATGAACGACAAGAAAAAATACGGCTTCACCACCACCACGCTGCACAGCGACCGCCAGAAGGGCATCGAGCACGGCTCGCTGCACAAGCCGATTCACACCTCGGTCGCGTTCGGCTACGACGACGCGCGCGATCTGGCGACGGTGTTCCAGGGCCGCCAGCCCGGCTACCGCTACGGCCGCCAGGGCAACCCGACGGTATCGGCGCTCGAGGACAAGATCACGCGCATGGAAGAAGGCACGATGACGATCTGCTTTGCCACCGGCATGGCGGCCATCGGCGCGCTGGCGCAGGCGCTGCTGCGCGCCGGCGACCATGTGGTGTCGTCGGCCTTTTTGTTCGGCAATACCAACAGCCTGTGGCAGACGGTGGCGTTGCAGGGTGTCGATGTGGCGATGGTGGATGCGACCGATGTCGCCAACGTCGAAGCGGCGCTGACGCCGCAGACGAAGATCGTGTTCGTCGAAACCATCGCCAATCCGCGCACGCAAGTGGCCGACCTCGAACGCATCGGCAAGCTGTGCGCCGAGCGCGGCATCCTGTATGTGGTTGACAACACGATGACCTCGCCCTACCTGTTCAAGCCAAAGACGGTCGGCGCCGGCATCGTCATCAATTCGCTGACCAAGTCGATCGGCGGCCACGGCAATGCGCTGGGCGGTGCACTGACCGATACCGGCGAGTTCGACTGGAAGACCTTCCCGAACATCCTGGATACGTACAAAAAGAATCCCGCTGCCAATTGGGGCATGGCGCAGATCCGTGCCAAGGCGCTGCGCGATTTCGGCGCCTCGCTGGGGCCGGAGGCCGCGCATCATCTGGCGGTCGGATCGGAAACGATGGCGTTGCGCATGGAGCGCGAATGCGCGAACGCGCTGGCAATCTCGCAGATGCTGGAAGCCGACGAGCGCGTGGCGGCCGTGCATTATCCGGGCCTGGCTTCGCATCCGCAGCATGCGCTGAGCAAGCGCCTGTTCCGCAGCTTCGGCAGTCTGTTCAGTTTCGAGCTGAAGGAGGGCATCGACTGCTTCGATTACCTGAACCGCCTGCAGCTCGGCGTATCGGCCAGCAACCTTGGCGACACGCGCACGCTGGTGATCCCGGTCGCGCACACGATCTTCTACGAGATGGGACCCGAGCGCCGCGCCAGCATGGGCATCGCCGAATCGCTGATCCGCGTGTCGGTCGGCATCGAGGATACCGGGGATCTGGTCGAGGACTTCCGTCAGGCGCTGGACGCCTGAGTCCATCAAATCTGATCAGGGAAACAGCGCCTGCGCGGCGAGGGCGTCGCGCAGCTTGGTGCTCTTCTGCGGCACCCAGGTCTGCAGGCGTTGCAGCAGAGCGTCTGCGTTGTCCTCGTGCATCATCAGCGCGGCCTGCTCAGCCTTGACGAAGCCGGTATCGACGAGGTTCTGCAGAAAGCAGATCAACCCCGCATAAAACCCTTCCACGTTCAGTACGCCGATCGGCTTCTGGTGAAAGTCGAGCTGCGACCACGTCAGCATCTCGAACAGTTCCTCCAGCGTGCCGATGCCGCCGGGCAGCGCGATGAAGCCGTCCGACAGCGCCGCCATCATGGCCTTGCGCTCGTGCATGTCCTTGACCACATGAATGTGCGTGAGTCCCTTGTGGCCGACTTCCTTGTCCATCAGCGCCTGCGGGATGACGCCCGTGACTTCGCCGCCGAGACGCAGCATTTCATTGGCGATCACGCCCATCAGGCCGACGTTGCCGCCGCCATAGACGAGGCCGATGTTACGCGCGGCCAGCGCGCCGGCCAGTGAGCGCGCCGCTTCTGCATACACGGTCTGATTACCGAAAGAGGAGCCGCAATAGACGCAAATGGATTGGATGTTCATGAGCAAAATCGGATGTGGCCGTCGGCTATGGTTGCGCGACGGGCGGGTTTTTGGGTAACTGGATCAGTCGTGTGCCGGCGATGCGGTCGTGCAGGAACTGCCGGCTCGGATGCAGGTGCGCCGAGAGTATCCATGCCGCCATGTTGGCACCGATGATGGCGACCGCCATCCAGCCTCTGGCGCCGAGCACCCACGCGATTGCCAGGCCCGGCAGGAACCACAGCCATGCCAGCAGGTAACGTGCAACGGCTTGCCTGAGCGGCAGCGCATGGCCATCGGCCGTGACCAGCCGCAGACGCCAGGTCTTCATCGGCAGCGTCTGGCCGCTATGGGTCCAGAACCAGACGAAATAGACACCGACCACGATCAGCAGCCAGATCTGCATCGCATGGCGCAGGTAGAGCGCATGGCGCTGCTGGAACAGAATGGAGAACAGCAGGCCGGCGATCGCGAGCACGCCGAACAGCAGGACCGCCTCGTACAGCATGACGGTCAGGCGGCGCTTGATGGTGGGGATGGAAGGATCGGTCGTTGTCGGTCGCATGCGTCGCGGTTCAGGGCGAAGATGACGACGATTGTACAGGGAGTGATTCGGCTTGCGGCAGATCCGGCTGCGGCGGTGGTGTCACGGCAGGCGTTTCGCCGGCAGCCGGCGGTACGGCGGACGCGGCCTGTGTCGCAGGCGTCTGGGGCAGGGCCTCGGGCTTGGATGCCGAGGACTTTGCGCGCGGCGGATTGGTCAGGCGCTTCTTCGTCGGGGCGCTGTCGGCCAGTTCCTTTTTTCTTTCTTCCGGCAACTGCTGGTACTGCTCCCACCGCCGGTTCTTCTCGACATTGAGTTTCTTGACGCGCTGGTAGTGTTCGCGCGCCAGCTTGCGTTGCTCGGGCGAGAGTGCGGCCCAGTCGCGCATGCGCTCCTGCATGCGGGCCTGGTCGGCTGGACTCATGGTCGCAAAGCGGTTGGCGAGTTCCAGCCACTTTTCGCGGCGGAAGGTGTCCAGGCGATGCCAATCCTTTTGCAACGGTTGCAGTATCTGGCGCTGGACAGGTGTCAGCTTCTTCCAGTCGGTACTGCTGGCAGCGGCCGGTTTGGCATTCTTGCCGGTTTGCGCCAGCGCCGATGGTATTGGCGCAATGCCTGTCATGCCTAGCACGGCCGACAGCAGGCAGGCGCGCAGCCAGATGGCGACGCGATGCCGGGCCGGGCGCTGGGCAAGGCCTTGTGTCATCAATCCTGCCCTTCGCGGCTCACGAAAGCCTCGAAGCCATGATCGAGCCAGGCAGAGATCGGCAATTCGTCGGTCAGCACCTCGGCGTCGAGCTCGGCGGTATCGATGATCTGCTGGCGCTGCTCGTGCTGGTAAATGCCGATCAGGCCGAACACCAGGGCTGCCAGCGGCAGGGCCAGTCCGAGGCGGCCGAACCAGGCGCGCGGGTCGCCCATCGAGGGCAGGCGCAGGCGTGGCATGCCGGCTGCCTGCATGGCATATTGCGTGGCCTCGGTTTCGGCCTTCCTGCGCGACAGCGCGGTGCGGCGTGCGGCGGCCAGCCGCTCGCGCGTGGCAGGCGGCAGGTCGTTGCTGCGTTCATCCAGTGCATGACGCAGGCGATAGGCGGTACGGAGCTCTTTTTCTGCATTCATAGGGTGATTCCTCTGACCTTGAGGGCGGCGGCCAAGGCATGGGTGGCACGTGAGCAATGCGTCTTGACGCTGCCTTCCGAACATCCCATCACGGCGGCGGTCTCGGTGACGCTCAAGTCCTGCCAGTAACGCATGAGGAAGGCTTCGCGTTGACGCGGCGGCAGATTCTGGACTTCGCTTTCAATGATGGCAAGAATCTGGCTGCGTTCCAGCCGGTTCTGTCCGTTTTCGCCGCCGTAGCTGTCTTCCGGCGCTTCTATGATATCAAGGGCGTCAAAGTGTTCCTGCTCGTCCTGCCGGCCGAAGGCGGAGAACAGGCTGATCCACGAACTGCGCACCTTTTCGCGGCGGAAGTGGTCGCGAATCGTGTTCTGCAGGATGCGCTGGAACAGCATCGGCAGTTCGGCGGCCGGCTTGTCACCGTATTTCTCGGCCAGCTTGATCATCGCGTCCTGCACCACGTCGAGCGCGGACTCTTCCTTGCGTACCGCATACAGCGCCTGCTTGAAGGCGCGACGCTCCACATCTTCAAGAAAATCGGAAAGTTCTTTGTCGGTTGCCATTGCGGTGCAGTGCAAGGAAACAGCGCTGCCGGGAAGGTGGGAAGGGGACGGGTAGTGGAGTTGAATAGGGGTGTTCTGTGGTTGCCACGCATCCTAGCAAAAAAGCCTCGTTTGTGGCGTGGATTTGTGCGAAAACGCCCGATTTGCGCCGCTTTCCGGCGATTTGACTTGACCATGATGGTGCAACGCAGTAACGTATCGTTCCCTTCGCCATCGCGAAGGCCTCTTCGTTTTCGGCGTGTTGCTCATCATGCAATGTTGTCGGAAATGCGCTTCACTTTGAAAGCTGTTTGCTCTAACCCGCGCCACAAGCGCGAGATTCCGCAAATACCTGTTCCAGTACCTCGGGTCGAACGAGTCGCGTCCAGCGCTGGTTTGCAGCACATCTACAGATGTGTGAAGAATCGGCGTGACCGCACAATAAAGGGACATCCGAACACTGGTACCGGCTGCGGTGTCACCAGGAGAGAGCATCCGATCAATTTCCAATGGACCTTGAAAGGACGTTAAAGCATGACCTCGGAAACAAGCAACAACGCCATCGGTGAAGAAATCACCGGGGCGGAAATCGTCGTACGCTGTCTCGCGGAAGAAGGTGTCGAACACGTGTTCGGCTATCCCGGCGGCGCAGTGCTCTACATCTACGACGCCATCTTCAGCCACAGCAAATTCCAGCACATCCTGGTGCGCCACGAACAGGCCGCCGTCCACGCCGCCGACGCGTATTCGCGCAGCTCGAACAAGGTCGGCGTCTGCATCGTGACCTCGGGTCCCGGCGTGACCAACGCCATCACCGGCCTTGCCACCGCCTACATGGATTCGATCCCGATGATCATCATCTCGGGTCAGGTGCCGTCGCACGCGATCGGCCTCGATGCGTTCCAGGAGTGCGACACCGTGGGCATCACGCGCCCATGCGTCAAACACAACTTCCTCGTCAAGGACGTCAAGGACCTGGCGGAGACGATGAAGAAGGCCTTCTATATCGCCACCACCGGCCGTCCCGGCCCGGTGCTGATCGATATCCCGAAGGACATCACGATGCACAAGACGACCTTCGCCTATCCGAAGGAAGTCGAGATGCGCTCGTACAAGCCGGTCGACAAGGGCCACTCGGGCCAGATTCGCAAGGCAGTGCAACTGCTGCTGCAGGCCGAGCGTCCGATGATCTATACCGGCGGCGGCGTGATTCTCGCCAACGCATCGGAAGAACTCAATCGCCTGGTCGACAAGCTCGGCTATCCGTGCACCAATACCCTGATGGGTCTTGGCGCCTACAAGGCCACCAGCGACAAGTTCGTCGGTATGCCCGGCATGCACGGCACATACGAAGCCAACATGGCGATGCAGCACTCGGACGTGATGATCGCCATCGGCGCGCGCTTCGACGACCGTGTGATCGGCAATCCCAAGCATTTCGCGCTGAACCCGCGCAAGATCATCCACATCGACATCGATCCGTCGTCGATCTCCAAGCGCGTCAAGGTCGATATTCCGATCGTCGGCAACGTCAAGGAAGTGCTGCAGGAACTGCTGGCACAGCTCGACGCCGCCGAAGCCAAGCCGAACAGCGCCGCGCTGTCCGACTGGTGGAAGCAGATCAACGAATGGCGCAAGCGCGAGTGCCTGAAATACACGCCGTCGACCGAGGTCATCAAGCCGCAGTCGGTCATCGAAAAGGTCTGGCAGGTCACCAAGGGCGATGCCTTCATCACCTCCGATGTCGGCCAGCACCAGATGTGGGCTGCGCAGTACTATCCGTTCGACAAGCCGCGCCGCTGGATCAACTCCGGCGGCCTGGGCACCATGGGTGTCGGCCTGCCGTACGCGATGGGCGTGCAGATGGCCAACCCGGATGCGACGGTTGCCTGCATCACCGGCGAAGCCTCGGTGCAGATGTGCATCCAGGAACTCGCCACCTGCAAGCAGTATCACCTGACGCCCAAGATCATCCTGTTGAACAACCGTTTCCTCGGCATGGTGCGCCAGTGGCAGCAGCTCGAGTACGGTTCGCGCTATTCCGAGTCGTACATGGATTCGCTGCCCGACTTCGACAAGCTGGTCGAATCGTACGGCCACGTCGGTATGACCATCGACAAGCCGGCCGATCTCGACGGCGCGCTGAAAGAAGCGTTCGACATGAAGGATCGCCTGGTATTCATGAACATCATTACGGATCAAACCGAGAATGTCTGGCCCATGGTCAAGACCGGCAAGGGCCTGACCGAAATGCTGCTGGGCTCGGAGGAACTGTAATGCGTCACATCATTTCTGTATTGCTTGAAAACGAAGCGGGCGCACTGTCGCGCGTGGTCGGCCTGTTCTCGGCACGCGCCTACAACATCGAAACGCTGACGGTGGCGCCGACCGAGGACGCCACGCTGTCGCGCATGACCATCGTCACCAGCGGTTCGGACGACGTGATCGAACAGATCACCAAGCACTTGAATCGCCTGATCGAGGTCGTGAAGGTCGTCGATCTGACCGAGGGCGCGTTCATCGAACGCGAACTGATGCTGATCAAGATCCGCGCCGTCGGCAAGGAGCGCGAGGAAATCAAGCGCACCACCGATATCTTCCGCGGCCGTATCGTCGACGTCACCGACAAGACCTACACCATCGAACTGACAGGCAACAAGTCCAAGCTCGATGCCTTCATCGATTCGATCGACCGCACCGCGATCCTCGAAACCGTGCGTACCGGCGGTTCGGGCATCGGCCGCGGCGAACGCATCCTCAAGATCTAAGCTGTTCTATTCAACCCAACAACATCCACATCAATTAGGAACATCATGAAAGTTTTCTACGATAAAGACTGTGACCTGTCGCTGATCAAAGGTAAAAACGTTGCCATCATCGGGTACGGTTCGCAAGGCCACGCACATGCACAGAACCTGAGCGACTCCGGCGTCAACGTGACGGTCGGTCTGCGCAAGGGCGGCGCTTCCTGGGACAAGGTCGCCAAGGCCGGTCTGAAGGTTGCCGAAGTCAACGACGCAGTCAAGGCTGCCGACGTCATCATGATCCTGCTGCCGGACGAAAACATCGCGCAGGTCTACAACGAAAACGTCGCGCCGAACGCCAAGCAAGGCGCCGTTCTGGCCTTCGCCCACGGCTTCAATGTCCACTACGGCCAGGTCGTGCCGCGTGCCGACCTCGACGTCATCATGATCGCACCGAAGGCACCGGGCCACACCGTGCGCGGTACCTACTCGCAAGGCGGCGGCGTGCCGCACCTGATCGCCGTTTATCAAGACAAATCGGGTGTTGCACGCGACATCGCGCTGTCGTACGCGATGGCCAACGGCGGCGGCCGTGCCGGTATCATCGAAACCAACTTCCGTGAAGAAACCGAAACCGACCTGTTCGGCGAGCAGGCCGTGCTGTGCGGCGGTGCCGTCGAACTGATCAAGGCCGGTTTCGAAACGCTGGTGGAAGCCGGCTATGCACCGGAAATGGCGTACTTCGAATGCCTGCACGAACTGAAGCTGATCGTCGACCTGATCTATGAAGGCGGTATCGCCAACATGAACTACTCGATCTCGAACAACGCCGAATACGGCGAGTACGTGACCGGCCCGCGCGTCGTGACCGAAGACACCAAGAACGCGATGCGTCAGTGCCTGAAGGACATCCAGACCGGCGAATACGCGAAGAGCTTCATCCTTGAAAACAAGGCTGGCGCACCGACGCTGATCTCGCGCCGTCGTCTGACCGCAGAACACCAGATCGAAGAAGTGGGTGCGAAGCTGCGTGCGATGATGCCTTGGATCGCCAAGAACAAACTCGTCGATCAAACGAAGAACTGATCCCTTATCACGGTAAGGCATCATGCTGTGTTCGCTTGCAAGCGAACACAGCGCTCGGACGAAAAGCCACGCACTTGCGTGGCTTTTTTATCGTCCTCACGTGCCTTGGATCGCCAAGAACAAACTCGTCGATCAAACGAAGAACTAATTCATTTCGAAAGCAGTAGGGCATCATGCTGTGTTCGCTTGCAAGCGAACACAGCGCTCGGACGAAAAGCCACGCACTTGCGTGGCTTTTCGTTTTTACATTTGCTTGCACTAAACTGGAGCCGTCTTTCCTTTCGGGAAAGAACTATTCCCTTGCGATTCGTGTCTCATCCACGCAGCGGCAGATGCCGCCTTCGATCATCATCATACTTACGGAGATCACGATGTCACGACTCAAAACCCTATTCGTCGGCCTGTTGTGCGCCACCGCAGGTGCCGCCGCCATTGCGCAGGTGCCGGCACCGGTGCAGACCAGCGGTACCCTGGTGATCGTGCCTGCCTATGGCGAAGTCAAGCATGCGAACGATCAGGCGGTACTGACGCTGACCATCGAGGAGCAGGACAAGGACAAGGCGGCAGCAGCGTCCCGCGTCAATCAGAAGATGAGGCAGGGCATGGATATCGTGCGCAAGCAGGATCCGAATGCCGTGTTGAGCACGCGTGGTTATTACACGTATGCGGTGTATGCGGATGAACAGCCTCAGCCGCGCAGCACGAGCAAGCAGCGCCAGATCGTCGGCTGGCGCGTCGGCCAGTATCTGGACGTGAAGACCACCAATCTGACTGGCCTGCCGAAAACGGTGGCGGCTGCGCAGGGTGTGCTGGCGCTGAACGGCCTGCAGTTCGGCCTGACCGATGAGACCACGCGCAAGCTCGATGCACAGCGCATCGAAGCGACCTACCGCAACCTGAACGAGCGCATCGTCGCCATTGCGCGCGCCATGGGCCGCAACCCGGCTGATGCCGTGCTCGATACGGTCGACTTCGAAGGTTCGGGCAACTATGCGCAGGAAGCTGCCGCACCCAAGATGATGCGTGCGGCCATGGTGGCCGATGGCGCGCCGCAGGTCGAGGAGCCAAGTTTCGAACCTGGCGAAACCACGTTGACGATGCGCGTGGTTGGCAAGGTGCGCTTCCGCTGAGAAAAACATGCCGTCCTGGCAGGGCGGCATCGGGATATGGAGGGGCATCGCCTGTCATGGGACGGCGGTGCCCTTTTTGCTGGCGTTGTGCTGCGCGAGTTTGCGAAAGGCAAGAGATTGGAAGAGTGTCTGCTACACTACGCATCCTGATTTTCATCCTCAACGCGCCACCTTCTCAGCGGAACTCGCATGTCCAGCTTCAATCGTCGCAAGGCGAAGAAACCCTCTCCTCATGTCAAGCCGCGTCCTCTGGGCAAACTCGCACGCACCAATCATGTCGTGCGTGAGGTCAAAGCGGAGGAAACGCTTCTGCCGCCACGCGCGCGCCGGCGCGGCATCTACCTGCTGCCGAATGCCTTCACCACTGCCGGCCTGTTCTGCGGCTTCTATGCGATCGTGATGGCGATGGGCCAGCAGTTCGAGAATGCCGCGATCGCGATCTTCGCGGCCATGCTGCTCGATGCGATCGATGGCCGTGTGGCGCGCCTGACAAATACGCAGAGCGAGTTCGGCGCGCAGTACGACAGCCTGGCCGACATGGTCTCGTTCGGTGCGGCGCCGGCGCTGGTGGTCTATGAATGGGCGCTGCATGATCTGGGCAAGCTGGGCTGGCTGGCCGCTTTCGTCTATTGTGCGGGTGGCGCCTTGCGGCTTGCGCGCTTCAACACCAACATCCAGGTGGTCGACAAGCGCTATTTCCAGGGATTGCCTAGCCCGGCGGCCGCAGCGCTGGTGGCGGGCTTCATCTGGCTCATGCAAGACCTCGGCTACGCCGGCCCCGAACTCAGCGTGCCGGCATGGATCATCACGCTCTACGCGGGGTTGACGATGGTGACCAACGTACCGTTCTACAGCTTCAAGGACATCAACTACCGCAAGTCGGTACCGTTCATCGCGGTGTTCCTGATCGTGCTGGCTTTCGTCGCGATCTCGAGTGATCCGCCCAAGGTATTGTTCGGCCTGTTCGTGCTGTATGGCCTGTCGGGCTACGGCGTCTATTTCTGGCGCTGGGCCAAGGGACGTCCGGTCAGCATCGTGCAGACCAAGCCGGAAGCGCCCGACGAACACTGACGCGGCCTATCGTTTGCTGAAGGGACTTGCCATCATGCAAGTCCCTTTTTGTTTTCGTCCGGGAAAGTTAGGTGACGTAACGCACAGATCACACCGACAGCCGGAGTAGGATTTCATCAGGAACAATCCGGACAGGGAGGTTGCTGTGAAGGCAATGCGTTCCGCTTATCTGGCAGGGGCGGCTGTTCTGTTGTTGTGCATGTTTGCGGTAGCCGTCATCGTGGCATGGTCGCCGGTCGTTCCGGAAGCGGTGGCGGTCGATGTTGCGCACCAGGCGCAGCGCGCGGATTTCGGCATCTATATCGCCTTGCATGAGTCCTGGCATGCAGGTACGGCTCCCGGGCATGACATGGTGTGCGCGCGTTGAGCGCTGGCGCCGCCAGACAGGTTCATGCTCCGGAAGGGAGCCATGCCGCGTTCTTCATCTGTCGCATGAGTTGGGAAGGCTCCATCGGCCGTCCCAGCAGATAGCCTTGCAGCGTGTCGCAACCCAGGGACTTGAGCAGCGCCTGCTGCTTTTCGGTTTCCACGCCTTCGGCCACGATATTCAGGTTCAGTGAGTGGCCAAGCGCCACGATGGCCGACACGATCGACGCATCGTCGGCATTCTGTGCGAGGTTCTTGATGAAACCGCGGTCGATCTTGAGCTCGCAGGCGGGCAGGCGCTTCAGATAGAGCAGACTCGAATAGCCGGTGCCAAAGTCGTCGATCGAAATATCGACACCCAGCACGGCCAGTTCGGTAAGGATCGTCATGCTCGCCTCGACGTCCTGCATGGCGGTTGACTCCGTCACTTCCAGCATCAGGCTCTGTGGCGGCAGTTCGTATTTCTTCAATGTGGCTGCGACGTGATCGGTCAGATGGCCGTTGGTGAACTGCACCGCGGACAGATTGACCGACATCTTCCAGTTGGTGTAGCCCTGGTCGCGCCATTCGCGCATCTGCCGGCATGCCTCGTCCAGCACCCAGTCGCCGATGGGGACGATCAATCCGGTCTTTTCCGCCACCGCAATGAAGTCGGCCGGGGCCAGCAGGCCGCGTGTCGGATGCTGCCAGCGCAGCAGCGCCTCGACGCCGATGATGCTGTTGTCCGGTGCGTTATGCTTGGGTTGGTAATGGAGCCGGAATTCGCCGTGCTTGAGCGCATGGCGCAGGTCCTGAATCAATTGGAGCTGATTGTGCGCATTGGTATTCATCGAGGCTTCGAAGAAATGGTAGCCATTGCGACCGCTGCCCTTGGTGTGATACATCGCGGCGTCGGCATTGACCAGTAGCTCATGCGCGGTACGTCCATCCTCGGGATAGATCGAGATGCCGATGCTGGCAGACACGGTCAGCGGATGATTCTGTATGTGGAAGGGTTCGCCGATGGCATTGCAGAGCTTGTCGGCCACGGTTGCCGCGTCTTCCGGATCGCGTACCTCGATCAGCACCACGAACTCGTCGCCGCCGAGCCGGGCTGCGGTGTCCTGGCCGCGGATGTCGTGCTTGATGCGTTGCGCGACCTCGACCAGCAGCAGATCGCCGACATGATGGCCGAGCGAGTCGTTGATGGCCTTGAAGCCGTCGAGATCGATGAACATCAGTGCAAAGCGCGTCTGCATGCGCACGGCCTTGTGCAGCATCTGGTCGAGTCGATCCTCGAGCAGGGTGCGGTTCGGCAGCTTGGTCAGGTTGTCCTGCAGCGCCTGCTGCACCAGTTCCTGATTGGCGACGGCCAGCGAACGGGCCAGCAGGCTGGTCTGTGACTCGAGCCGCGCATCGAGCACCGAGGTGAGCAGGGCGATCGCCAGCACCGCGAGCGTGACGATGATCACCACCAGCGCCAGCCAGCCAGGCGTAACGCCGGCGGTCGCCGCGCCGCAGATGCTGCCGATCGGAAAACTCGCCGCTTGCATGCCGGTGTAGTGCATGCCGCTGATGGCCAGTCCCATGACCAGCGCTGCGGCGATACGTGTGATCAGCACGTGCGGCGTATTCCTGCGCAGTTTGAAGGCGATCCAGATGGCGGCACCGGAAGCGGCGACGGCGATCAGGACCGACAGGGCGAAGAGCAAGGGATCGTACTCGATGCCGGGTGTCATGCGCATTGCCGCCATGCCGGTGTAATGCATGGCGGCAATGCCGGAACCCATCAGGAGTGCGCTTGCGCCCAATTGTCGCCACGATAGCTGCGGCTGATTGACACGCCACAGGGCAAAGGCGGAGGCAATGATGGCGATCAGCAGCGACAGCAGGGTGAGGCCGATGTCGTAGCCGAGTGAAATCGGCAGGCGAAATGCCAGCATGCCGACGAAATGCATGGACCAGATACCGATTCCCATCGCGACCGAACCACCGGCCAGCCAGAGCATGGCTGCTCTGGGCGTGGTGGAGTGGATGCGCGCAGCCATGTCGAGCGCCGTATAGGAGGCGAGAAAGGCAACCAGAATGGAGATTGCCACGAGAAGCAAATCATGATGCGCGGTCAACATGGAAGCGGTGTCGGAGAAAAGCGGCGTGGACGGGGAAATCAATCTTACCGGTGCGCCGAGGCCGGTAGTGACGCGGGATGTATGAAAGTTTCCATTGGGAAATGAATGAGGCTTGCGCGATTGTACCGTGACGCATGATATTACGCGGGGCGCGAATGTAAATCTTCCTTAACTGTGGTGCCCAGCAGGCAACCTTTGGCGCGGCCGAATGTGTGTTGTCGAACAGAGGCAGCAGGGGCTTTGTAGCATAGTGGTTTTCACTGTTGGCGTGTCTTTCGATGCGCATGCTTCTTCAGAAATCCGTTGCTGGCAGGGTACTTCTGTTCCGGCCGGGCCCCACGAACCTTTTGCCAGTCCGCGCAGGCGGACCGGGCAAACTCTCGAAAGGAAGCGACATGAAAAACGAAGACGTGATCTCCACTCTCAACGACCTGATTGAAACCTGCAAGGATGGCGAGCTGGGCTTCAAGACTTGTGCAGAAGATATCAGCGACGGTCAGTTCAAGCAGCCTTTCCTGACGCTGGCAGCCGGTTGTGCGGCAGCGGCGCAGGAACTGAAGGGGCTGGTCATCGCCCATGGCGGTACGCCGGAAACCAAGGGCAGCCTCAGCGGCACCCTGCATCGCCGCTGGGTCGATATCAAGTCGGCCATCATGGGCAAGGATGACGAAGCCATTCTCAATGAATGCGAACGCGGCGAGGATGTGGCCGTGCGCAGCTATCGCGAGGCGCTGGAAAAACCGCTGCCGCTGGATGTGAAGGCGGTTGTGGAACGCCAGTTCCAGGGCGTGCTGCAAAACCACGACGTGGTCAAGAAGCTGCGTGACCGCAGCCGCGTCGCTTCGCTTTGATCGTTGTTTTGTGAGACCGGCCGCCTGTCTTCCGAAAGAAGCGGGCGTCCGGTCATTTATTGTGAAAAGGAGTCAATGATGAATGCAAAAGTCGAAGACCTGGCGGACGATGTGAAGAACCTTGAGAAGGATGCCAAGGCACTCGCACGCGATGCGCAGGCGGCAGCGGAGGAAAAGGCGAACGAGCTCAGCACCAAGTGCGCCGAGCTGTTCCAGTCGGCACTGGCAGCTGCGCGCGAGGTTCCGACCGTGGCTGCGGCACGCACCAAGGAAGTGGCAGCCACCACGGATGATTACGTGCACCAGAATCCATGGCGCGCGGTGGCGATTTCGGCGGGTGTCGGTCTGGTGCTCGGCGTGCTGTTCTCGCGCAAGTAAGCATGACCAGCGGCGCATTCGGTGCGCCATGATGTTCCAAAAAAAACGGCCGTCAGGCCGTTTTTGCTTGTGGGATGTCGATGACGTTGTTAGCTGCCACAGGCGGATAGAACAGGGTGGCGGCACCGATCACTGCACCCTGTGCATAGCTGATGCCGATGTGCTGCAACTGGGTCAGCGTTTCCGGATCGTCGACCTTCTGTGCGATGGTCTTCAGTCCCATCACGGTGGCAATGCGCTCGATGGCTTCGACCTTGGCATAGTCGACCGGGTCGGTCGTGATGCCCTTGATGTAGTTGCCGTCGATCTTCAGGAAATCCACGTGCAGATGCTTCAGATAGGCGAACGACGACATGCCGCTGCCGAAGTCGTCGAGCGCGAAGCGGCAGCCGCGCTGCTTGAGCGCACCGATCAGCGCCAGTGCACGCGTCAGGTTGGTGATGGCCGTGGTTTCCGCCAGCGCGAAGCAGATCGATTCGTAGGGCAGATCGAATTCGTCGAACTGGGTGTGGATGAAATCGAGGAAGTGTTCGTCGTCCAGCGAGGTGCCCGAGATGCGCATCATCAGCAGGTGATGGCCGATGCCGCCCGCCGCATGCAGCGTGGCTGCATGCCGCTCGAAGGCGTTGCGCACGATCCAGCGGTCGATGGTCGGCATGAAATGATAGCGTTCGGCGGCCGGAATGAAGGCGGACGGCGGGATCAGCTTGCCGTTGTCGTCTTCGAGGTACAGGCAGAGTTCGTCGAACAGATGCTCGTCGCCGCCCGGACGCAGATTGACGATGCGCTGCGACAGCAGGCGGAAACGGTCGTTTTCGAATGCCTTCTGGATCCGCTCGTTCCACTTGACCTCGCCCTCGCGCGAAACCAGGTGGTCTTCCGGATGATAGATGTGGACGCGGTTGCGGCCGGCATCCTTCGCCATGTAGCAGGCGGTATCGGCCGCGCTCAGCAGATCGGGCAGCGACAACTGGTTGGTGCTGAAGTTGACGAGACCGATCGAGACGCCGATCGGGAAGATCTTGTCCTGCCAGACGAACTGGAAGTCGCAGATGGTGCGACGCAGCTTCTCGGCGATGCGCGAGGCCGATTCCGGCGAGCAGTTCTCGAGGAAGGCGCCGAACTCGTCGCCGCCGAGACGCGCCAGCGTATCGCTGTCGCGCACCAGCGGTTGCAGCAGCGCCGTGATCTGGCGCAGCAGTTCGTCGCCGGCGCTGTGGCCGCAGGTATCGTTGACGATCTTGAACTGGTCGAGATCGAGATAGAGCAGCGCATGCTGGCGCGACTGCCGCGCCAGTCCCTCGATGGCAAGGCCGAGCCGGCGTTCGAATTCGCGGCGGTTGAAGAGGCCGGTCAGCGGATCGTGCGCGGCCTGGTGCGACAACTGGATCGCCAGCTTGCGCGAATCGGTGACGTCGTGGAATACGAGCACCACGCCGGTCAGACGGCCGTCGCGGTCGCGGATCGGTGCCGCCGAATCTTCCACCGCATATTCGAGCCCGTCGCGGCTCAAGAGCACGGTGTCCTTGCTGAGTTCCACGCTGTCCTGCAGCTCCAGCGCTGCTTCCACCGGGTTGGCGACCGGTTCGCGCGTGAAGCCGTTGACGATGCGGAATACCACCGACGAAGGCAGGCCTTCGGCTTCTGCCTTGGTCCAGCCGGTCAGCTGCTCCGCGACCGGATTCATGTATTCGATATGGCCGCGGCGGTCGGTGGTGATGACGGCGTCGGCAATCGATTCCAGCGTGACCTGCGCGCGTTCCTTTTCCATGAACAGCACCGCCGCCGACTGTGCGCGGTCGGCCTCGTTCTGCTGCAGCGAGATCACCATGGTGTCGAAGGCGCGCGCGAGCTGGCTGATTTCTTCCTTGCCGTGGCGGATGCCGGTGCGCGCGTGCAGGTTGCCGGCCGCGATCTGGTTGGCGGTGCGCACCAGTGCCTTGACCCGACGCAGGATGATGACGTCGCCGACGAACCAGGCGGCTGCCAGCGCCAGCAGGGCAATGATCGCCAGGGTTGCCAGTTCCATCATCTGCAGGCGGTTGGCGGGCGCCACGATGTCGCTCATCGGAATGCCGATACTGACCTTGTAGCCGGAAATATCGGAAGTGCCGACCGGGGCGAAAGCGTGGAGCCGCGTGATGCCGTCTGCATCCGTCAGTTCCGAGGTGCCGAAGCCGACCTTGATCATGACGTCGAACAGCGAGGGGGCGGTACGCGTGCCTATCCATTTTTCCGGTTCGGGCCGCCGCGCGATGATGGTGCCACGGCTGTCTGCCGTGATCAGGACCGCGCCCGCGGGCAGCGCGATATCGCTGACGAAACGGTCCAGATAGCTGAGGTCGATGGAGGCGAACAGCACGGCGGCCACTTCGCCCTTGGCGGAAAGCACCGGATAGCCGAGATTGATGACGTGCTTGCGGGTACGGTTGCCGAACACATAATCGCCTGCAACGAAACGACCTTCGGCCACGGTACGCTGGAAATAATCCCGATTGGCGAGATTGACCTTTTCCGTCAGCGGGTAGGCGCTGCAGGTGACCTCGCCGTTCAACTGGATGAGGCCGAAATTGACGTAGCCCTCGTTGCGTTTCTGCACCCCGGCCAGGAACCGTTCGCAGGTGCGCGGATTGCCGCGCAGTTCCGGCACGGTGGATAGCACGCTCAGCAGCTGCCGCGATCCTTCGAGCAGGCGCGCCTCGCTGGTGGCGGCCAGCTGCGTCAGTTGCTGAAGATTGTCCTCGGCCATCGAGATCGCCTGCTGGCGCTCCTTCCAGGCGCCATAGACGGTAAGAATCACGGGCGGGATGATGGCCAGCAGCACGAGCACGAGCAGCCGGATGCGCAGGCTGTCGAAATTGAAACGCTGGAGAAAGGAATTTTTCAGGGCCACTTTGTTTGCCGGTCTGTGGCGCAGTGCGGATCGTCTGCGCGGTTCAATTTAATCTATATGGAGAGCGGATGCCATGCCTGCCGTGCTGCGGCTCAAGATGATGAGACCGGTTCGCAACGAAAAGAGTTTCCTTGAAATAACGTGATGCGGACAAGACATGGAAAATGATCATCCTGGCATCAGACGGCGCGGCGCATGGTCTTTGCCGTGTATTCCCGCACCGTGGGGTCCGGAGGCGTGAACTTGATGATGGCGAGCGTGCAGTTATCGGCTCTGCTGCCGTTTGCCCGCATGCGCGCCTTGTCGATCAGCATTTCGCAGGCCTTGCGCGGCGAATGGGCCGCGATTGCCGCGCCCAGTTCGGCTTCCTTGAAATACTGCCAGAGGCCATCGGTGCAGAGCAGGAAGGCATCCCCCGCCTGCAGCACATCGCGCCGATCGATCGTCAGGCCGGGCGCGATCGGCTTGCCGCCCAGGAAATTGACCAGCATGTGCGCCTGTTCCGGGGCAACGGCCGGCACTTTGCCATCGGGATGCTGCGCCGCCAGATGCGCCTGATACGTGTGATCCCTGGTGCGCGTGGTGCAGTTCGGGCCGGAGAAATGATAAAGCCGCGAATCTCCCGCATGTCCCCAGATCGCCTGTCCCTGCGGCGTGACGATCAGCAGGACGACGGTGCTGTGGGGTTGCTTCTCGGACGAAAGCGCGGACAGGCGTATGACCGTGTCCGCCTCGTTGGCGATGGCATGCAGGATGGTCTCGGGGGTATCGGTCAGCGGAGAAAACCGTTCGAACGCCTGACGCGCGGTATGGATCACCTGCTCGGCCGCCAGCGTGCCGCCCGAGCGGCCGCCCATGCCGTCGGCCACCACGGCCAGCAGGTAGCCGGGCGCCTTGGGCGCGGTCAGCAGCGCCGTGCGATCCTGTTGTTCGTCCCTGTCTCCGATGTGCTGGCCGGTACCGGCTTCTATCTTGTATTGGCTCATGCGTGCTGGTGGATTAAACTACGCGTTCACGAATGTCGATCGGCGATTATGCATTCTGCGCCAGCGGCATGCTGCAAGCAATTGTAAGAATGTTTTTGTCGAGAAGTTGCATTTTAATCATGAAATTTAACAATTTCCGTTTTTTCGTCGAAATTGCCGGCTATTGATGCACTGTCGTGCATCTTTACGACAGGCGGTCTTACATGTTTTTCTCGCGAATGCGTTCATGAAATGAGTTCATCACAGGATATCCAGCGCCGGATCGTCGAACTGGAAGTGGAGCACCGGGACCTGGACATGGTCATCACTACGCTGGTCCAGGCCGGTCCGTACGACGAACTGCAACTGCGCCGCCTCAAGAAACGCAAGCTCCAGCTCAAGGACAACATCATGCTGCTCAGGATGCAGCTGGTGCCGGACATTCCGGCCTGATCGCCATTCGCCATGTCGTCATTTCCCGCTGCGGTATGACGTCTGCTTCGGTTTTCCTTTTTATCACCGCCAACGAATTTCCCCGACTGTCTTGATTCCCGAGCCTTCCGCCATTCCCGAACCGATCGATCACGATGCGGAAATCGATCGCCTGTTCGGCACCGGCAGCCCGCTCGGGCAGGCCGTCGGCGGCTTTCGTCCGCGCCATGCGCAGACCCAGATGGCCAAGGCGATCGCGCGCGCCATCGGCAACCGCGAAACCCTGATCGCCGAGGCCGGCACCGGCACCGGCAAGACCTTCGCCTATCTGGTGCCAGCGCTGCTGTGGGGCGGCAAGGTCATCGTCTCGACCGGCACCAAGAACCTGCAGGACCAGCTTTTCCAGCGCGACATCCCGTCGGTGCGGCGTGCCTTGAGCGCACCAGTGTCGGTCGCGCTGTTGAAAGGGCGTGCCAACTACCTGTGCCACTTCCACCTCGAACGCACCCAGCAGAACGGTCGCCTGACCGCGCGCGAGGACGTCGGCTACCTGCGCGAGATTTCGCGCTTCATGAAGACCACCAGTACCGGCGACAAGGCCGAGCTGTCGCTGGTGCCGGAGACCGCCTCGGTCTGGAACCTGGTGACCTCGACGCGCGACACCTGCATGGGCGCCGAATGCCAGTACTACCAGGACTGCTTCGTCATGAAGGCGCGCAAGGAAGCGCAGCAGGCCGATGTGGTGGTGGTCAACCACCACCTGTTCTTTGCCGACGTGGCATTGAAGGATACCGGCGTGGCCGAGCTGCTGCCGGCCGCCAACACCGTGATCTTCGACGAGGCGCACCAGTTGCCGGAAACCGCCACGCTGTTCTTCGGCGAGACGGTCTCGACCTCGCAGGTGCTCGAACTGTGCCGCGATGTGCTGGCCGAAGGGCTGGCGCACGCGCGCGACGGCGCCGACTGGCCCGCCACCGTGACGGTGGTGGAGAAGGCGGCGCGCGACCTGCGGCTGACTTTTCCGCAGGACGTGGTGCGGCTGGCGGTGGCACAGATCGCACCGTCCAGTCCGTTCTTCCCGGCGCTGGACGTCCTCAAGGAAAAGCTCGACGGCATGATCGCCGTGCTCGAGCGCCAGGCCGAGCGCGCCGACACCATCGAGCAGTGCCGCGTGCGTGCGCTGGAACTGGCGGCGCGGCTGGAAGCCTGGAACAAGCCGGCCGGCGACGTCATCATCGGCCAGGAAAGCGTGCTGTGGGTGGAGGCGTTCTCGTCCTCGCTTCAGTTGCACCGCACGCCGCTGTCGATTGCGCCCATCTTCAACAAGCAGCGCGAAGGCATGCCGCGCTCGTGGATCTTCACCTCGGCGACGCTGGCGGTGAAGAACGACTTCACCCATTACAGCGCGCAGATGGGGCTGTGGGACGAGCCGGCGCAAACCTGGCCCAGTCCCTTCGACTATGGCAACCAGGGCATTCTCTATGTGCCGGACAAGCTGCCGCAGCCGAATTCCTTCGAATATACCGATGCCGTCATCGATGCCGCGCTGCCGGTGATCCAGGCGGCGGGCGGTCGTACCTTCTTCCTGTGCACCACGCTGCGCGCGGTCAACCGCGTGGCCGAACGCCTGCGCGAGGAATTCGAGCGCAACAAGCTGCCGTTCCCGCTGATGGTGCAGGGCGAAGCCGGGCGTACCGAACTGTTGGATCGCTTCCGCGCCGCCGGCAACGGCGTGCTGGTCGGCAGCCAGAGTTTCTGGGAAGGCATCGACGTGCGTGGCGAGGCGCTGTCGCTGGTCATCATCGACAAGCTGCCGTTCTCGCCGCCCGACGATCCTGTGCTGGCTGCGCGCATCGAAGCGCTCGAAAAGAAGGGCATGAACGGCTTCATGCATCATCAGCTGCCGGCTGCCATCATCAACCTCAAGCAGGGCGCGGGCCGCCTGATCCGTGACGAGACCGACCGCGGTGTGCTGATGATCTGCGACCCGCGCCTGATCTCCAAGCCCTACGGCCGCCGCATCTGGCAAAGCCTGCCGCCGTTCAAGCGCACGCGCGAGCTGGCGGTAGTCTGCGAATTCTTCGCCGAGCTTGCACGCGACCGGCTGGCCGCGGCAGGGTAGCGGCTAGTATCACGTGCATCGCGTGACCGTTGGCTTGCCGCGAGGCACCACGCATCGGGTAGAATCCTCGGCATGAAAATCCTTATCAGCAATGACGACGGTTACCTGGCGCCAGGCCTGATCGCGCTGGCCGATGCGCTGGCGCCGATTGCCGATATCACCGTGGTGGCGCCCGACAGCAACCGCTCCGGCAGTTCTAATTCGCTGACGCTCGATCGTCCGCTTTCGGTGTTCCAGGCTTCCAACGGCTTCTATTTCATCAATGGCACGCCGTCCGACTGCGTGCACATCGCGCTGACCGGCATCATGACCGAAGCGCCCGACCTGATCGTCTCCGGCATCAACCAGGGACAGAACATGGGCGACGACACGCTCTATTCGGGAACCGTGGCGGCTGCCACCGAAGGCTATCTGTTCGGCCTGCCGGCGATCGCGTTCTCGCAGGTGGAGAAGGGCTGGGCCGAAGTGGCGTCGGCCGCACGCGTGGCGCGCGACATCGTCGAACGGCGCTTCGAACTGTTTCCCGAACATTTCCTGGTCAACGTGAACATTCCGAACCTGCCGTACGCGCAACTGAAGCCGCCGGTCGCCACGCGGCTCGGCAAGCGCCACCAGTCCGAAGCGGTGATCCGCGCGCAGGACCCGCACGGCCGCGAGATCTACTGGATCGGCCCGTGCGGCGGCGAAAAGGATGCCGGCGAGGGCACGGACTTTCACGCGACCGCGCAGGGCCACGTCTCGATCACGCCGCTGCAGATCGATCTTACGCACAATGCGCAACTGGCCGATCTGAAGAAGGCGCTTTCATGACCGACAAGAACAAGCGTTTCCCGCTGCCGCTGTCCTCGCTGTCGAGCAAGCCGGCGCGCAATGGCGTGCAGCAGCCGCAACGCGCAACGCCGACTTCTTCTGCGTCGCGCGTGGCGACGCCGCAGACGGCGACGCTCAATGCCTCGCTGAATGCCGCTCGCACGCAGCCGCGTCCGGCAACGCCGTCGCGCCACGAAACGACATCCCGGCCGGCCGCGCCGGCATCCGCGCCGGTGCAGGGCGAGCGTTCGAGTCCGATGGTGTCGGACGCCGTGCGCAAGGCGATGGTGGCGCGCGTGGCGAAACAGGGCGTCAAGGACGCCAAGGTGCTGGCGGCGATGGAAGCGGTGCCGCGCCATCTGTTCATGGAACCGGCATTGCGCAGCCAGGCCTACATCGATGCCTCGCTGCCGATCGGCTACCACCAGACCATCTCGCAGCCCTACATCGTGGCGCGCATGATCGAGATCCTGCGGAACAATAACAATGGTGGCGCACTCAATCGGGTGCTGGAAATCGGAACCGGCTGCGGTTACCAGGCGGCGGTGCTGTCGCTGGTGGCCAAGGAGGTCTATTCGATCGAACGCATCAAGGGTTTGCATGAACTGGCCAAGACCAATCTGCGGCCGATGCGGGTGGCCAATATCCGCCTTCACTATGGAGATGGTATGCTTGGTCTGCCGCAGGTTGCGCCTTTCGACGGCATCATTCTGGCCGCGGCCGGACTGGAAGTGCCTCAGGCGCTGCTCGACCAGATGGCCATTGGAGGCCGTCTGATCGCACCGGTGGGCGATCGCCGTCAGGTGTTGCAACTGATAGAGCGTGTCGGCAAGTTCGAATGGAACAGCTCGACACTGGAAGACTGCCATTTCGTGCCGCTGCGTGCAGGAACGCATTCCTAGACGCGGTCCGGCGGCCGGGCATCAACGGATTTATTGAACACAATGAGAATGACAAAACCAAGACTCGCATTTCTGGCCTTGAGCATCGGCGTACTTGCAGGCTGCAGCACGGCGCCGCGCTCGCCGGCGCCGGTCAGCGATCGCGCGGTCGGCACGCCGACAGTAGTGAAGAAGACCGACGACAACGGCACTTATACCGTCAAACGTGGCGATACCCTGTATCGCATCGCACTCGACTTCGGACAGAGTTATGGCGAGCTGGTGACCTGGAACAATCTGACCGATCCGAACGACATCAAGGTCGGCCAGGTATTGCGTGTGACACCGCCGGATGGCGCCGGCACGCGTGGCGGCGCGCAGATCGGCAGCGTGGCGGCGCCTTCGGGCGTGGAGACCCGTCCATTGTCGGCGCCACCCGGCAGCAAGACGGCGCCGAACGGAGACAAGCGTCCTTATTCGGAAGCCGCTGCCGGCGAGATGCAGAAATCCGATACCGCTGGTGCTGCGGGCGGTGAGGAAGCCGTTTCGTGGATGTGGCCGGCCGAAGGGCGCCTGGTCAGCGGTTTCGACGACAATAAAAAGGGCATCGACATCGCCGGCAAGTCCGGCCAACCGGTGCTGGCGGCCGGCTCGGGCAAGGTCATGTATGCCGGCAGCGGCATTCGCGGCTACGGCAACCTCGTGATCGTCAAGCACACCAGCACGCTGCTGTCGGCCTATGCGCACAACAAGACCATCACGGTCAAGGAAGGTCAGACCGTGACCAAGGGCCAGAAAATCGCCGAAATGGGTGATTCCGACACCGATTCCGTCAAACTGCATTTCGAGATCAGGCAACAGGGCAAGCCTGTCGATCCTTCCAAATTCCTGCCCGCACGCTGATGCCACCTAACCGCGACATCCATGCCGACGATGACGACAATGCCGATTCCCTCGAGCAGGATCTGTCGTTCTCGTCGGAGGATGACGACGCTGCGGAGAATGAAGATGCCGTAAGCGAGATTCAGGCAGCGCCGGTCGAAGTGGCAGGCATCGACGAACTCAAGAAGGTGCTGTCGACCGAACTCTCGACGGATGCCACCCAGCATTATCTGAATCAGATCGGCTCGCGCCCGCTGCTGACGGTGGCCGAGGAAGTGCATTACGCCACGCTTGCCAAGCAGGGTGACTTTGCCGGTCGTCAGAAGATGATTGAACACAACCTGCGGCTGGTGGTGTCGATCGCCAAGCATTACATCAACCGCGGCGTGGTGCTGCTCGACCTGATCGAGGAGGGCAATCTCGGCCTGATGCGCGCGATCGACAAGTTCGAGCCCGAGCGCGGCTTTCGCTTCTCGACCTATGCGACGTGGTGGATACGCCAGAGCATCGAACGCGCGATCATGAACCAGGCGCGCACGGTGCGCCTGCCGGTACACGTGGTGCGCGAACTGAACCAGACCTTGCGCGCCAAGTTCCATCTGGAAGCGCAGCACCATGACGGCAAGGATGCGACCGCCGAGGAAATCGCGCACCTGATCGACCGCAGCGTCGAGGATGTGCAGGATATTCTTGCACTATCCGAGCATGCGGCATCGCTCGATGCGCCGCTCGACGGCGATCCGCAGTCGAGCCTGCTCGACATGCTGCAGGACGAGCATGCAAGCGATCCCGACACGGTAGCGGAACATCACGAAATGGCGACGCTGATACGCGACTGGCTCGAGCAGTTGTCTGACAAGCAGCGCATCGTGATCACGCGCCGTTTCGGGCTCGACAACGATGATCCTTCGACGCTGGAAGAACTGGCGGTCGAAATGGGCGTCACGCGCGAACGTATCCGGCAGATCCAGCAGGAAGCGCTCGCCAAACTCAAGCGTTCGCTGACGCGTACCGGCGTCGGCAAGGACTCGCTTTTCTAGGTCGCTGCCATTCGCAAATGCGGCGGCGGAGACGGATGGGGTTTGCTATCATCCTGTCTCCCGCGATTTCCCGATCCTGATTTTTGACAACCGGCGCATACCGCGACCGGTCTTTTCTTATGCAGCAGACCATACTCGATATCGAATCGCTCGACACCGAAGCGCGTGGCGTCGGCCACTTGTCCAATGAAGACGGCAGCACGGGCAAGGTCGTCTTTGTGGAAGGGGCACTGCCGCGCGAGCGGGTAGGTTTCTCTTCCTATCGCAAGAAAAGCAATTGGGAAGCGGCCAGGATGACAGCCCTGTACAGGGAGTCGTCGGAACGCGTGAAGCCACGCTGCGAATACTTCGGCACCTGCGGCGGTTGCTCGATGCAGCATCTCGACGCGCGCGCGCAGGTGGCAATGAAGCAGCGCATCCTCGAGGACAATCTCAAGCACATCGGCAAGGTACGTGCGGAAACCATGCTGCGGCCGGTGCACGGTCCGACCTGGGGCTATCGTTATCGCGCCCGCATTTCGGTGCGCAACGTGCCCAAGAAAGGCGGCGTACTGGTCGGTTTTCACGAGCGCAAATCGATTTATGTGACCGACATGAAAACCTGCGAAGTGTTGCCGCCGCATGTCTCGGCGATGCTGGTGCCGCTGCGCGAACTGATCGCCTCGCTCTCCATCGTCGATCAGTTGCCGCAGATCGAACTGGCGATCGGGCAGGGCGTGCAGACGCGCATCACGGCCATGGTGTTGCGCATCATGGCGCCGCTGTCCGCCGAGGACGAGATTCGCCTGAAGGCGTTCGCCGACGAGCACGGCATTCACTGGTGGCTGCAGCCGGCCGGGCCGGACAGTGCGTATCAGTATTACCCCGTGACTGGCGAGCTTCATTATACGCTGCCGGAGTTCGGCATTCGCATGCCGTTCAAGCCGACCGACTTTACGCAGGTCAATCACCAGATCAACCGCGTGCTGGTGGCGCGTGCCTTGCGTCTGCTCGACCCGCAGCCTGGCGAGCGCATCGCCGACCTGTTCTGCGGACTGGGCAATTTCACCTTGCCGATCGCCACGCAGGCGCGTGAAGTGGTCGGCATCGAGGGCAGCACCACCCTGACTGAACGTGCGCTGGAAAACGCGCGTGCCAACGGTGTGGAAGGCAGAACCACTTTTTACTGCCGTAACCTGTTCGAGGCCAAGGCGCAGGATTTCGTCGAGCTGGGCCGCTTCGACCGCATGCTCATCGATCCGCCGCGCGATGGCGCGCAAGCCGTCTGCGAAGCACTGGCGGAACTGGGACAGTCGCAGCCGGCGCTGCTGCCACGGCGGATTGTCTATGTGTCATGCAGCCCATCGACGCTTGCGCGCGATGCCGCCATCCTGGTCAACCAGGGGCGTTATGCGCTGCGCAACGCGGGAGTCGTCAACATGTTTCCGCATACATCGCACGTGGAATCGATGGCGGTGTTCGAACTGCGGGACGCGTGATGTTCGAATAAAAAAAGCCGACCAGATGGTCGGCTTTTTTGCGTTGGGCGAGAACTGTTATTCGCGATCGCCGCCGAAGATGCCCAGCAGCGAGAGCAGGTTGGCGAAGATGTTGTAGACGCTCAGGTACAGGCTCAGGGTGGCGGTGATGTAGTTGGTTTCGCCGCCGTTGATGATGCGCTGCACGTCGTACAGGATGAAGGCTGAGAAGATGCCGATCGCGGCTACCGAGATCGTCAGCTGCAGTGCCGGCAGTTGCAGCCAGATGTTGGCGACGGCCGCCAGCAGGATCACGACCACGCCCATGAACAGGAACTTGCCGAGGCCCGAGAAGTCACGCTTGGTGACGGTGGCGACGGAAGCCATGATGCCAAGGATGGCCGCGGTGCCGCCGAATGCCGTCATGATCAGCGAGGTGCCGTTTGCGTAGCCGAGGACGTGGCCGATCAGGCGCGACAGCATCAGGCCCATGAAGAAGGTAAAGCCGAGCAGCAGGGCAACGCCCAGGCCGGAATTCTTCGTCTTCTCGATTGCATAGAAGAAACCGAAGGCGATGCCGAGGAACACCACCAGGCCCATGAACGGGCTGCCGGCGAAGAACGAGAAATTGAACTGCACACCCAGCCATGCACCCAAAACGGTCGGGATCATGGAGATGGCCAGTAGCCAGTAGGTATTGCGCAGGACGCGGTTGCGTGCGACCGCCAGTTCAGCAGACGGCTGATAGGTCTGTTGTAGGTTGTTCATGCTTTCTCCAGGTTAAAATCGTTGCCATGTGGATATTCGACACATGTACCAGTATAACGGTTCTTAACGAAATCCTCACAAGCGTTCTGCTCGTAAGTATAGGGGCTTTCGTGGTAGAATCAAAGGTTAGTCGAAATATCAGATACTTGTTTTAACCCTTTCTTTTTATTGGAGTTTTTCAGATGGCGATCGAACGCACCCTGTCGATTATCAAACCCGATGCCGTAGCCAAGAACGTCATTGGCCAGATTTATACCCGTTTCGAGAATGCCGGCCTGAAAATCGTGGCTGCCCGCATGGCTCAACTGTCGCGTGCCGAAGCAGAAGGCTTCTACGCCGTTCACGCTGCGCGTCCGTTCTTCAAGGACCTCGTCGATTTCATGGTCTCTGGCCCTGTCATCATCCAGGTGCTCGAAGGCGAAAACGCGATTGCCAAGCATCGTGACCTGATGGGCGCCACCGATCCGAAGAAGGCTGAAAAAGGCACGATCCGCGCCGATTTCGCCGATTCGATCGATGCCAACGCCGTGCACGGTTCCGATGCGGAAGAAACCGCGAAGACCGAAATCGCCTATTTCTTCCCGGCGCTGAACGTTTATTCTCGCTGATCGTTCGCGCTTTCGATAAACTCGAAGGCGCATGTGGCGGACGCGTTGCCGTGTCCGCCCAAATTTACGGAAAACCGATTTCAATGACGACTCTCACCAATCTGCTGGATCTCGATCCCGCACAGCTTGTCGCCTATTGCGGCGAGCTGGGTGAGAAACCGTTTCGTGCCAAGCAGTTGCAGCGCTGGATACACCAGTTCGGCGCCAGCGATTTCGACGCCATGACCGATCTGGCCAAGTCCTTGCGCGACAAGCTCAAGACGCGCGCCGTGATTGCGGCGCCGGCCATCATTTCCGACCACACGTCCGCCGACGGCACCCGCAAATGGCTGGTTGACGTCGGTCAGGGCAATGCGGTCGAAACCGTCTATATCCCAGAAGAAAACCGCGGCACGCTATGCATCTCCACGCAGGCGGGCTGCGCCGTCAATTGCCGCTTCTGCTCGACCGGCAAGCAGGGCTTCAATCGCAACCTGACCGTGGGCGAGATCATCGGCCAGTTGTGGATGGCCGAATTCGAGCTGCGTCGCACCAAGGGAATCGAACCGGGTCCCAAGGGCGAGCGCCAGATCACCAATGTCGTCATGATGGGCATGGGCGAACCGCTGCTCAATTACGAGCCGACCGTCACCGCGCTCAAGCTGATGCTGGACGACAATGCCTACGGCCTGTCGCGCCGCCGCGTGACGCTTTCGACCAGCGGTGTGGTGCCGATGATCGACCGCCTGTCGCAGGACTGTGCGGTGGCGCTGGCCGTTTCGCTGCACGCGTCCAACGACCCGTTGCGCGACGGCTTGGTGCCGCTGAACAAAAAGTATCCGTTGGTGGAACTGATGGATGCCTGCCGGCGCTATCTGGAATTTGCGCCGCGCGACTTCATCACCTTCGAATACTGCATGCTCGACGGCGTCAACGACAGCGACCAGCATGCGCGCGAACTGGTGGCGCTGGTGCAGGGCAGCAATCCCGTGCCGTGCAAATTCAACCTGATCCCCTTCAATCCGTTCCCGGAATCGGGGTTGATTCGTTCACAGAACCCGCGTATCAAGGCGTTCGCGCAGGTATTGATGAATGCCGGCATTGTCACCACCGTGCGCAAGACGCGCGGCGACGACATCGATGCAGCCTGCGGCCAATTGGCCGGAGAGGTCAAGGACCGCACGCGGGTACAGGAACGCATGAAGAAAATGGCCGACTATCAGGAGAAGTTCGGCAGCAATTTCGGACGCATCGTGGAGATTTCGTCTTGATGAAAAACAGTCGTCGCTTGCCTCGGTTTGCCATCGGATTGCTGTGCGCCGTTCTGTTGTCCGCCTGTGCCGGTACGCAGGGGCCGACGCCTGACACCGAGTATTCCGCCAATGCCGATGCCCAGCGACGTGCCGGCATCCGCCTGCAACTGGCAGGCGAGTATTACCAGCAAGGGCAATTGCAGATTGCGCTTGATGAAGTGAAGCAGGCTTTGCAGATTGCGCCCAGTTTCGCCGATGCGCATAGCATGGCGGCGCTGATCTACATGGATCTTGGCGATGCGCGCCTGGCGGAAGAACATTTTGGTCGTGCCCTTCGGCTGTCTCCGCAGGACCCGGATCTGAGTAACAATTACGGCTGGTTCCTGTGCCAGCATGGACGGCCCGAGCAGTCGATCGCGCACTTCGAGACGGCATTGCGCAATCGCATGTATCGGTCGCCGGCCAGAGCGCTGACGAATGCCGGTACATGCAGCATCATGTTGCAGCGACTGGATGCGGCAGAAAAGTATCTGAACGAGGCATTTCGTCTCGATCCGTCGAATCCGGCTACCGCAATTGGCCTGGCGCGTCTCCATTATCAGCGTGGCGATTACCGCAACGCCCGTTTTTTCATCAGCCGTATAACCGCTTCAGACGCCGTGAGCGCCGAAGCCCTGTGGCTTGCGATCAGGATAGAGCGCCGCCTTGGCGATCGTGCAGCAGAAGTCAGCCTGGTCACGCAACTGGGGCGCCGTTATCCCGATTCCGCAGAATTTGCCGCTTATCAGCGCGGAGCTTTCAATGAATGATGAAGTAGCAGCCGAACACCAGGCCGACGAGCAGCCGGCATCGAATCAATCGGAGCAATTCGAGTCTCCGCGGGTTTCCGCGGGTGCGCAACTTGCCGCCCTGCGCGAAGAGCGTGGCTGGAGCATCGAACTGGTTGCCAGTCAGTTGAATCTGGCCCCACGGCAGATCCACGCCCTGGAAGCCGACAACCATGCTGCCTTGCCGGGCATGGCGATTGTGCGCGGCTTTATCCGCGCGTATGCAAAACTGCTGCGCGTCGATGCCGCACCGATTCTGGCCGCGGTTGAGCCGGCGGCCGACTCGGCAAATGCGTTGCCCGAACGTGCGCTGCTGACAGCCAGTTTTTCGGAGACGGCCGTTCCCTTCGGCAAGCGCAACGGGCCGTCCGTGCCCGTAATCGTCGGTGTCGTGGTCGTACTGCTGGCCATTCTGTTCTTCGTCGCGCAACGTGCCGGCTGGGTACCGGCATTCTCTCCCGTTCCGGCACTGCCGACAGCGGAAGAGGGCAGTGTGACGAAGGAGTTGCCGAACGATGCGGCGGCTGCCGAACCGGTTCCGCCAGAGCAGACTTTTGCTGACGAGACGTCGGAAGCCTCGCCAGCGGCCGCGCAGGCAGATGCCGGAGCCGATGCGAATGCGGTAGCGGCATCCTCGCCTGTCGTGGAGTCGGTAACGCCGGCATCGCAAGTGGAAAATACAGCGGCTGCCGAGGGAGAAAAGCCGCTGGTGTTTCAGGTCAAGGAAGATACCTGGGTCGAAATGCGGCGTGCAGACGATAGTGTGTTCGTCTCGCGCGTGTTCAAGGCGGGGACGACAGAGTCGTTCAACGTGCCGGGACCGCTTTCGCTGGTCATCGGTAATGCCGTTGGCGTCACCCTGAGCCTGCGTGGCCAGCCGCTCGATATCAGCGGCAACGCCAGCAATGTCGCCAGATTGAATGTGAAGTAACGATGTCCTGTTCCCCGATTGCCACCGGCCCCCTGTCGCGGCGTGCCAGCCGCACCGCCGTCGTTCGCTGCGCCGGCCGTGAAGTTCGCATCGGCGGCGATGCGCCGGTCGTCGTGCAGTCGATGACCAATACCGATACCGCCGACGCGGTCGGTACCGCGATCCAGATCAAGGAACTGGCGCGTGCCGGTTCCGAACTGGTGCGCATCACCGTCAATTCGCCGGAGGCGGCGGCCGCCGTACCCTACATCCGCGAGCAGCTCGAGCGCATGGACGTGGCGGTGCCGCTGGTCGGCGACTTCCACTACAACGGTCACAAGCTGCTGTCCGACTATCCGGATTGCGCGCAAGCGCTGGCGAAATACCGGATCAATCCGGGTAACGTCGGCAAGGGCGCCAAGCGCGATTCGCAGTTCGCGCAGATGATCGAGATCGCCTGCCGCTACGACAAGCCGGTGCGCATCGGCGTCAACTGGGGCAGCCTCGACCAGGAACTGCTGGCGCGCATCATGGACGAGAACGCGGCGCGTGCCGTGCCGTGGACTGCGCAAGCGGTGATGTACGAGGCGCTGGTGACCTCGGCCATCGAGAACGCGCAGCGTGCCGAAGAGGTCGGTCTGGCCGGCGACCGTATCATCTTGTCGTGCAAGGTATCGGGCGTGCAGGACCTGATCGCCGTCTATCGCGAACTGGCACGCCGCTGCGACTATCCGCTGCACCTGGGCCTGACCGAGGCCGGCATGGGCAGCAAGGGCATCGTCGCTTCGACCGCCGCGCTGTCGGTGCTGCTGCAGGAAGGCATCGGCGATACCATACGCATCTCGCTGACGCCCGAACCCGGCGGCGACCGCACCAGGGAAGTGGTAGTCGGGCAGGAAATCCTGCAGACCATGGGGCTGCGCAAGTTCACGCCGATGGTGATTGCATGTCCCGGCTGTGGCCGCACCACCTCGACCGTGTTCCAGGAACTGGCCGATCGCATCCAGACCTATCTGCGCGACCAGATGCCGGTCTGGAAGAAGCAGTACCCGGGCGTGGAGGAAATGAACGTGGCCGTGATGGGCTGCATCGTTAACGGCCCTGGCGAATCCAAGCATGCCAACATCGGCATCAGCCTGCCGGGTACCGGCGAATCGCCGGCGGCACCGGTCTTCGTTGACGGCGAGAAAACCATCACGCTGCGCGGCGAGAACATCGCGGAAGACTTCCAGTCCATCGTGCTGGAGTATGTAAAGAGCCATTACGGCAGGGAAAACAGCATCGCGTAAGGCGATGCCGAGCCTGCCTGTGCGGCTCGTGAAAGCAGAAGAACAATGTCAGAGAACAAGAAAACCGAAAAGATCGTCGGCGTCAAAGGGATGAACGACATCCTGCCGGCCGACGCGCCGCTGTGGGAGCTGTTCGAGAATACCGTGCACACGGTGCTCAAGAGTTACGGCTTCCAGCAGATCCGTACGCCCATCGTCGAGCCGACCGCGTTGTTCGCGCGCGGGCTGGGCGAGGTGACCGACATCGTCGAGAAGGAAATGTATTCCTTCACCGATTCCATGAACGGCGATGAGTTGACCCTGCGCCCCGAGTGCACGGCAGGCGTGGTGCGCGCCGCGCTCGAACACAATCTGACCTACGATGGCCCCAAGCGGCTCTGGTACGCGGGTCCGATGTTCCGCCACGAGCGTCCGCAGCGCGGCCGCTATCGCCAGTTCCATCAGATCGGCGCCGAGGCAATCGGCTTTGCCGGTCCTGACATCGACGCCGAGCTGATCATGATGTGCCAGCGTCTGTGGGACGATCTGGGCCTGAAGGACGTGCGGCTCGAACTCAATTCGATCGGCAATGCCGACGAGCGCAACCGTCATCGCGCCGACCTGATCGCTTACTTCGAGAAGAACGAGGAACTGCTGGATGCGGAAGCGAAGAAGCGCCTGCACAGCAATCCGCTGCGCATCCTCGATACCAAGAATCCGGCGATGCAGGATCTGGTCAATGCGGCGCCCAAGCTGCTCGACTACCTGGGCGACGAGTCGCGCGCGCACTTCGAGGGCGTGCAGAAGATCCTGCGCCACAATGCGATTCCGTTCACCATCAATCCGCGCCTGGTGCGCGGCATGGATTACTACAACCGCACCGTGTTCGAGTGGGTGACCGACCAGCTTGGTTCGCAGGGCACGGTCTGCGGCGGCGGCCGCTATGATCCGCTGATCGAGATGTTCGGCGGCAAGCCGACGCCGGCCTGCGGCTTTGCGATGGGTGTCGAGCGTCTGCTGGAACTGATGAAGGCCAATGGCGATGCTTTGTCGCCCAATCAATGCGACGTCTATCTCGTGCATCAGGGCGAGGAGGCGCAATTGCAGGCCTCGGTGGTGGCCGAACGGCTGCGCGACGCCGGGCTCGACGTCATCCTGCATTGCGCTTCGGCGGCCGGTATCGGCAGCTTCAAGTCGCAGATGAAGCGCGCCGACGGCAGCGGCGCCGCCTACGCCATCATCATCGCCGAGGACGAGATCGCCAAGGGCGCGGCGGTGGTCAAGGAATTGCGCAGCGCCGATGCAGGCGGCAACCAGGCGGAAGTGCCGTTCGAAGGGATCGCCGACTATCTGGTGGATCAGATCGTCGGCCACGATCATTCGCACGACGAACACGTACACTATCATCATTAATACTGGATCAACATGGCATACGATCACGCAGAACAGGAACAACTGGCCGGCCTCAAATCCTGGTGGGAGCAGTACGGCAATCTCGTCACCTGGGTATTGATCATCGCGCTCGGCGCCTTCGCCGCATGGAAGGGCTGGGCCTATTACCAGACCAGGCAAACTGCGCAGGCGGCCCAGCTGTACGAGGAATTGCAGCGTGCCGTGCAGGCGAAGGACAAGGAACAGATTCAGCGTGCAGCGGAGGATATGCAGTCGCGCTTCTCCGGTACCGCCTATGCGCAGATGAGCGGACTGGCGGCCGCCAAGGCAGCCTTCGATGCCGGTGATTTCCAGGTAGCCAAGACCCATCTGCAATGGGTCGCCGACAAGGCGCGCGACGATGAGTACCAGGCGATTGCCAAGGTGCGTCTGGCCGGCATTCTGCTCGACGAGAAAGCCTACGACGAGGGCCTGAAGGTATTGGATGGCAAATTCCCGGCACAGTTTGCCGGCGTGGTGGCCGATCGCAAGGGCGATATTCTGGTTGCGCAAAACAAGCTGGAAGAAGCGCGCGCAGCCTATCAGACTGCCATCGAGAAAACCGACGCACGCAGTACCGGCCGTCAGCTGATCCAGATCAAGCTGGATGCCATCGGCGGCGCACCGGCGGCCGATGCCGCCTGATCAGAGAGGAAACAAGATGCGTTTTACGTCAATGATGTGTTGTGCCGGCGTGGCGCTTGCGCTGACCGGTTGTTCGTCGCTCAATCCCTTCGCCAAGAAGCCCAATCCGCGCACTCAGCCGGCGCCGCTGGTTGAACTCAAACAGGATGCCAGCGTTCGCACCTTGTGGTCGGCATCGATTGGCAAGGCAGAGAAATACGTCTTTACGCCGGCCCTGGCAGGCGAGCATGTCTATGCGGCGTCCGAGAATGGCAATCTCACCAAGCTGGATGCGGCGACCGGCCGCTCGGTGTGGCGCATCGATGCCGGTTCGCGGTTGACCGCGGGTGTTGGTACCGATGGTCACGTGGTGGTGGTGGTCGGCGACAAGGGCACCATTCTGGCCTACGACGCCGAAGGCAAGCAACGCTGGAAGGCACAGGCTGGCAGCGAAGTACTGTCGGCACCGGCGGTCGGCCTCGGTCTGGTGCTGATCCGCGGCATGGACAATCGCGTGACTGCCTATGACGCCGATACCGGCGAACGCAAATGGACCATGCAGCGTACTTCGCCGCCGCTGAGCCTGCGTACTGCGCCCGGCATTGCGATCGCCGATACCACGGCTTATGTCGGCCTCGCCGGCGGTCGCTTGCTGGCGCTGATGCTCAACAACGGTGCGCCGCGCTGGGAGGTTGCGGTGGGTGATCCGCGCGGCGTGACCGAACTCGAACGCATCGCCGACATTTCCGGCACGCCGGTGGTGTCCGGCCGCGAAGTGTGCGCGGTTGCCTATCAGGGACGCGTGGCCTGCTTCGATGCCGTTAGCGGCTCGCCGCGCTGGGCGGCTGCGCTGTCCAGCGACGGTGGCGTGGCGGTCGACGAAAGCAATGTCTATGTCGCCGACGAGCGCGGCGGCCTCAATGCATTTTCCCGCATGAGCGGCACCAGCGCCTGGCGCAACACGCAATTGACCAACCGTCGTTTGTCGACACCGGTCTCGTTCCGTAATGCGGTGGCGGTCGGCGACTTCGAAGGCTATGTGCATTTCTTCTCGAAGGAAGACGGCAAACTGCGCGCACGCATCAAGACCGATGGCGGTGCCATCGTGGCGCGTCCGCTGATGGCGGACGGTTTTGCCATTTTTCAAACTCAATCAGGATCAGTGGTCGCTGTCGCGGCCGAGTAAATTTATTTCATGAAGCCGGTTATTGCATTAGTAGGTCGACCGAATGTCGGCAAGTCCACGCTGTTCAACCGGCTCACCCGGTCGCGTGACGCGTTGGTGGCCGATCTGCCGGGCCTGACCCGCGACCGGCACTACGGCGAAGGCCGACTCGGCGAACGTCCGTTCCTGGTCATCGATACCGGCGGTTTCGAGCCTGTTGCCAAGGAAGGCATCATGCACGAGATGGCCAAGCAGACCAAGCAGGCGGTGGCCGAGGCGGATGTCGTCATCTTCATCGTCGATGGCCGGCAGGGCATGACGCCGCACGACAAGACGATCACCGACTTCCTGCGCAAGTCTGGTCGTCAGGTGATGCTGGTGGTCAACAAGGCCGAGGGCATGAAATACACGTCGGTGACGGCGGATTTCTACGAACTTGGCATGGGCGATCCTTACGTGATCTCGGCCGCCCACGGCGACGGCGTGGCCGACCTGGTGGAGGAAGCGCTCGACATCGCCTTCGCGCAGCGCCCGTCCGAAGAGGAAGAACCGGAAGTCGCCGGCAAGCACATCAAGCTCGCCATCGTCGGTCGCCCCAATGTCGGCAAATCGACGCTGATCAATACGCTGCTCGGCGAAGAACGCGTGATCGCCTTCGATATGCCGGGCACCACGCGCGACTCGATCGAGATTCCGTTCGAGCGTGACGGCCGCCACTATACGCTGATCGATACCGCCGGCATCCGACGCCGCGGCAAGGTGTTCGAGGCGATCGAGAAATTCTCGGTGGTCAAGACGCTGCAATCGATTTCCGAGGCCAACGTCGTGCTGCTGCTGCTCGATGCGCAGCAGGACATTTCCGAGCAGGATGCGCACATCGCCGGCTTCATCCTGGAGTCGGGCAGGGCGCTGGTGGTTGGCGTCAACAAGTGGGACGGTCTCGACCGCGACCGCCGCGAGGCGATCAAGATGGACATCGAGCGAAAGCTGAACTTCCTGTCGTTCGCCAAGTTCCATTTCGTCTCGGCGCTGCAGGCCAGCGGCATCGGTCCGATGATGAAATCGGTCAACGCGGCCTACGCGGCGGCTATGGCCAATTTGTCCACACCCAAGCTGACGCGCGCCCTGATTGAGGCGGTCGAGCACCAGCAGCCGCGCCGCAAGGGTTCGATCCGGCCCAAGATGCGCTATGCGCACCAGGGCGGCATGAACCCGCCGGTGGTCGTCATCCACGGCAACGCGCTCGAAGGCATAGACGCCAACTACAAGCGTTTCCTGGAAAAGCATTTCCGCGAAACTTTTTCCCTGGTGGGGACTCCACTACGTATTGAATTGCGATCAGGTAAGAATCCCTTCACGCGCTCGGAAAAATAAGGCCGTTTGGCGAAAAAGGGAGAAATCGATTACATTTCCGATTCGGGACTTTTGAAAAGAAGCAACTGTCTCGTCCTCCACATCACAACAACACCATGGAGCTGTCATGACCAACAAAGGGCAACTGTTACAAGACCCATTCCTGAACGCGCTTCGCAAGGAACACGTTCCTGTTTCGATCTATCTGGTCAACGGCATCAAACTGCAGGGACATATCGAATCCTTCGATCAATATGTCGTCCTGCTGCGCAATACCGTCACCCAAATGGTGTACAAACATGCCATTTCGACCGTGGTGCCGGCCCGCGCGGTCAATCTGAATGTTGAATCCGACGTTGAATAAATCCTGCCTCAACCCGCCACCGGTACTGCCCTGATGCGTGCAGTACTGGTTGGTATCGATTTCGGCAAGGGCGACTTTGCCGCCAGTCTCGAAGAGCTTTCCCTTCTGTCCCGTTCCGCAGGCGCCGATCCGGTGGTGACCATCACCGGCCGGCGGCAAAGTCCGGATGCCGCGCTGTTCGTCGGCTCCGGCAAGGCCGAGGAGATCGCCGATGCGGTCTTCGACCAGCAGATCGAACTTGTGATCTTCAATCATGCCTTGTCGCCGGCGCAGCAGCGCAACCTCGAACGTCACCTGAAGGTGCGCGTGATCGACCGCACCAGCCTGATCCTCGACATCTTTGCGCAGCGCGCCAAGAGCCACGAGGGCAAGGTGCAGGTCGAACTGGCGCAGCTGCAGCATCTGTCGACGCGCCTGATCCGCGGCTGGACCCACCTGGAAAGGCAGAAGGGCGGTATCGGCCTGCGCGGCCCCGGCGAGACGCAGCTCGAGACCGATCGTCGTCTGCTCGGCGAGCGCGTCAAGGCGCTGCGCGCACGGCTGGAAAAACTCCATAAGCAGCATGCGACCCAGCGTCGCGCACGCGGCCGCAATCATGTGTTCTCGGTTTCGCTGGTCGGCTATACCAATGCCGGCAAGTCGACGCTGTTCAATGCCATGGCCAAGGCGCGCAGCTATGCTGCCGACCAGTTGTTCGCCACGCTGGATACGACCTCGCGCCGCATCTATCTGGGCGAGGCAGGCAACGTGGTGATCTCGGATACGGTCGGTTTCATCCGCGAACTGCCGCACCAACTGGTGGCGGCCTTCCGCGCCACGCTGGAAGAGACCATTCATGCCGATCTGCTGCTGCATGTGGTCGACGGCGCCAGCCCAGTGCGCATGGAACAGATCGAGCAGGTCAACATGGTGCTGCAGGAGATCGGTGCCGATCATATTCCGCAGATTCTGGTCTGGAACAAGATTGATGCCGCCGGTCTGGAACCTGCTTTGGAGCGTGATGAATATGATAAAATCCGACGGGTTTTTATCAGTGCCCAGACTGGAAGCGGATTGGATCTGTTGCGAGAAGCGATAGCCGAACGTGCCAAAGAGCATGCCGCTGGCCTTGAAGATACAAAGTTTGTCGCATCCGACGATGTGAACGTTTGACGAATTTACTTGGCAATCCAACCTTAATTTTTCAGCCCGGACCGCAATGCTCGTTTCCCTACTCAAGAGATTTGGTTTGAAGTTTTCGCTCAACGATCCCGGCTGGGGTCGCGGTTCGCAGGACAATAACAACAGAAACCAGGATGGCCGCAAACCGCCATCGAACGATGGACCGCCTGATCTCGATCAGCTGTGGCGCGACTTCAACCAGCGCCTGGGTGGACTGTTCGGCAACCGCAAGGGCCGCAACGGCAACAATGGCGGTGGCAATAACAACAACGATGGCGGCGGTGGCGGCGGCACGGGCTTCAAGCCTGACATGCGCGGCGCCGGCATCGGCGCGGCGGTCATTGCCGGCATCGTCGCCTTTCTGTGGCTGGTCAGCGGTTTCTTCATCGTGCAGGAAGGGCAGACCGGCGTCGTCATGACCTTCGGCAAATACAGCCACATGACGCCTTCCGGTTTCAACTGGCGCTGGCCGACCCCGATCCAGAGCCACGAGATCGTCAACGTCTCGCAGGTACGTACCGTCGAGATCGGTTATCGCGGCAACGTGCGCAACAAGCAGCAGCAGGAATCGCTGATGCTGACCGAGGACGAGAACATCATCGACATCCAGTTCGCCGTGCAGTACACCCTGAAGAACGCATCGGACTGGGTCTTCAACAACCGCGAGCAGGACGAGATGGTCAAGCAGGTCGCCGAAACCGCGATCCGCGAGGTGGTCGGCCGCAGCAAGATGGACTTCGTGCTCTATGAAGGCCGCGAGAAGGTCGCCTTCGACACCAGCCAGTTGATGCAGCAGATCGTCGACCGCTATCGTTCCGGCGTGCAGATCACCAACGTCACCATGCAGGCGGTGCAGCCGCCCGAGCAAGTGCAGGCTTCCTTCGACGATGCGGTCAAGGCCGGACAGGATCGTGAACGCCAGAAGAACGAAGGCCAGGCCTATGCCAACGACGTGATTCCGCGTGCACGTGGTACCGCCTCGCGTCTGCTGCAGGAATCGGAAGCCTACCGCGAGAGCGTGATCGCCAACGCCGAAGGTGAGGCGGCGCGCTTCAAGCAGGTCTATACCGAATACGCAAAAGCGCCGGCCGTCACGCGCGACCGCATGTATCTGGAAACCATGCAGAACATTTTCGCCAGCACGACCAAGGTCATGGTCGACACCAAGAGCGGTAACAACCTGATCTATCTGCCGCTGGACAAATTGATCACGCAGAGCGGGCAACAGCCCGTGGGCGCGCCGGGCACTACGGGCGCAAGCGCCACGCAGCAGCCGGGTGCCGCCTCGTCGGCAGTCAGGAACAGCGGCACTTCTTCTTTGGAGAGTCAGTTGCAGCAAGAGTCTCGCGTTCGTGACGAACGCAGCGCACGCGATCGGGAGGTCAGATAATGAACCGCGCCATTTCCTATCTGATTGCCCTCGGCATTCTGCTGGCGGTTCTGTCGTCGACGCTGTTCGTGGTCGATCAGCGCCGTTTCGCGATCGTCTTCGCACTGGGTGAAGTCAAGCAGGTCATCAGCGAACCCGGCCTGCATTTCAAGCTGCCGCCGCCGTTCCAGAACGTGGTGTTCCTCGACAAGCGCATCCTGACGCTGGACACGCCGGACGCCGACCGCTTCATCACGGCCGAAAAGAAGAACATCCTGGTCGATGCCTTCGTCAAGTGGCGCATCGTCGATCCGCGCCTGTACTTCATCAGCTTCGGCGGTGACGAGCGCAGCGCGCAGAACCGCATGGCGCAGATCGTGAAGGCCTCGCTCAACGAGGAAATCACCAAGCGTACCGTGCGCGAAGTGATCTCCGGTGAGCGCGGCAAGGTGATGGACGGCATCCAGCGCAAGGTGACCGAGGAAGCCAAGCAGATCGGCGTCGAGATCGTCGATGTGCGTCTGAAGCGTGTCGATTACGTCGACCAGATCAACGACTCGGTGTTCGAGCGCATGAAGTCCGAGCGCGCGCGCGTGGCGAACGAGTTGCGTTCGACCGGTGCCGCGGAATCGGAAAAGATCCGCGCCGATGCCGATCGCCAGCGTACCGTGATCCTGGCCGAAGCCTATCGCGATGCCGAGCGTATCCGCGGCGAGGGCGATGCCAAGGCAACGCAGATCTACGCACAGGCCTTCAACCAGAGCCCGGAGTTCTACAAGTTCTATCGCAGTCTGGAAGCGTATCGCGAAAGTTTCAAGACGCGCAGCGACATGCTGGTGATCGATCCGAATTCCGAATTTTTCAAGTATTTCAAGAATCCGGCGACGGGTAGCCGCTGACGGCAAGCACCATCGTTTTGCAATCATTGAAGCGATTGCCTGAAGAGGGCAATTGCTTCAATTGTTTTTGAGGCGCGGCTGCGTTCTTCCTTTTCGACCGGTTTTTCCTGATTCAACCGTCTTTCTTCAATCGTTTTTCGCCATGCCAAACTGGCTACTGCCTGAAAATATTGCCGACGTTCTGCCGTCCGAAGCGCGCAAGATCGAGGAATTGCGTCGCGCGATTCTCGATAATTTCCATCTCTACGGCTACGAGCTCGTCATGCCGCCCATGCTCGAGTATGTCGAATCGCTGCTGGCCGGCGCCGGTCACGACATGGACCTGCGCACCTTCAAGCTGATCGACCAGCTGTCCGGCCGCACGCTGGGTGTGCGCGCCGACATGACGACGCAGGTCGCCCGCATCGATGCGCACCTGCTCAATCGCAGCTCGATCACGCGTCTGTGCTATGCGGGCAGCGTGCTGCATACGCGGCCCAACGGTCTGCACGCCACGCGCGAACCGCTGCAGATCGGCGCCGAAATCTACGGCCATGCCGGACTCGAAGCCGATGCCGAAATCCAGGAGCTGGCGCTGGCATCGCTGTCGCTCGCGGGTTTCCCGCAGGTGCGGATCGATCTTTGCCACGTCGGCGTGCTGCGCGCGTTGCTCGACAGCGACGCTGATGCGCAGCGCGACGAAGCGGCCCTGTATACTGCCTTGCGTGCCAAGGACGTGCCGGCACTGCAGGCGCTGACCGCGGACTATGCACCGCAGACGCGCGCTGCGCTGCAGGCGCTGCCTTCGCTGTACGGCAACGTGGAAATCATTGCGCGCGCACGCCAGGTGCTGCCGCCGCTGGCCGGCATCGGCAAGGCGCTCGACGAACTCGAAACGCTGGTCGGCCTGGCCGGCACGGCCGATGTGACGATCGATCTGGCCGATCTTGGCGGCTACCAGTACGAAAGCGGCGTGATGTTCGCGCTCTACGTGCCCGGCCTGCCGAACGCGGTGGCGCGTGGCGGTCGCTACGATCACGTCGGCGAGGCCTTCGGCCGCGCGCGTCCGGCGACGGGCTTCTCGCTCGATCTGCGTGAACTGGCGCGTCTGCTGCCGACCGCGGAGCGCAAATGCGCGATCCATGCGCCATGGGGCGAGGACCGCGCACTGAAGGAACAAATCGCTGCCCTGCGCAAGGCCGGCGAGGTCGTGATCCAGAGCCTGCCGGGCAGCGAGAACGATCAGGACGAGTTCGAGTGCGACCGCGCGCTCGTGCTCGAAGGTGACAACTGGATTATCAAGAACGTAGGTTAAGCAATGTCAACACAAAGCAAGGCAAAGAACGTCGTCGTGGTCGGTACCCAGTGGGGCGATGAAGGCAAGGGCAAGATCGTCGATTGGCTGACCGATCACTCGCAGGGCGTGGTGCGCTTCCAGGGCGGTCACAATGCCGGCCACACGCTGGTCATCGGCGGCCACAAGACCGCGCTGCAGCTGATCCCGTCCGGCATCATGCGCGAAGGCGTGGCCTGCTACATCGGCAACGGCGTCGTGCTGTCGGTGCCCGACCTGCTGCGCGAGATCGACAAGCTGCAGGCGATCGGCGTCGAAGTGCCGTCGCGCCTCAAGATTTCCGAAGCCTGCCCGATCATCCTGCCGTATCACGTCGCGCTCGACGTGGCGCGCGAAGTGGCGCGTGGCGAGAACAAGATCGGCACTACCGGCAAGGGCATCGGCCCGGCCTATGAAGACAAGGTCGCGCGTCGGGCGATCCGCGTGGCCGATCTGCTCAACGAAAAGCGTTTCGCCGAGAAGCTGCTCGAGAACCTCGACTACCACAACTTCGTGCTGACGCATTACCTGAAGGTGCAGCCGGTCGACTACCAGAAGACGCTCGACGATGCGCTGGCCGACGTGCCGCGCCTGAAGCCGATGGTGGGCGACGTCTCGAGCGCGCTGTACGCCGCGCATGCGCAGGGCGGCAACCTGCTGTTTGAAGGCGCGCAGGGTAGCCTGCTCGACGTCGATCACGGTACCTATCCCTACGTCACGTCGAGCAACTGCGTGGCGGGCAACGCGGCGACCGGCGCCGGCGTCGGTCCCGACATGCTGCACTACGTGCTCGGCATCACCAAGGCTTACACGACGCGCGTCGGTTCCGGCCCGTTCCCGTCGGAACTGCCGACCGACGACGGCATCGGCAAGCACCTGGCCACCGTCGGCCACGAGTTCGGCACGGTGACCGGACGCGCACGCCGCTGCGGCTGGTTCGATGCCGCGCTGCTGCGCCGCTCGGTGCAGATCAACGGCGTGACCGGCATGTGCTTCACCAAGCTCGACGTGCTGGACGGTCTCGAATCGCTGCGCATCTGCACCGGCTACAAGCTGCATGGCAGGCAGGTCGACATCTTCCCGGTCGGTGCCGAGGATGCGGCCGCCTGCGAGCCGATCTACGAGGAAATGCCGGGCTGGAAGGACAGCACGGTTGGCGCCAAGTCGCTGGACGTGCTGCCGGCCAATGCGCGCGCCTACATCAATCGCATCGAGCAGCTGGTCGGCGTGCCGATCGACATGATCTCGACCGGTCCCGATCGCGAAGAAACGATCGTGCTGCGTCATCCCTTCAAGTAATTTCCCGCAAAGTCATCCCATGCCTGAATCGACGGACAGTGATCTGTGGGTCACATGGGATGACTATCACCGCGCGATCGAACGGCTCGCGCTTCTGGTTCACGACTCCGGCTGGAAATTCGATCAGGTGCTGTGCCTGGCGCGCGGCGGCCTGCGGCCGGGCGACGTCTTCTCGCGCATCTTCGAAGTGCCGCTGGCGATCCTCTCGACCAGTTCCTACCGAGCCGGAACCGGCACGCAGCAGGGCGAGCTCGACATCGCCACGCACGTCACAAGTACCGCCGGCGCGCTCGCCGGACGTGTGCTGCTGATCGACGATCTGGTCGATTCGGGCGTCACGTTTGCGCATGTGAAGGCGCATCTCGAAGCGCGCTTCCCGGAAGTGACCGAGATCAGGACCGCCGTCATCTGGTACAAGGCCTGTTCGGTATTCCAGCCCGACTTCTATGTTGACTACCTGGCGGGCAATCCATGGATACACCAGCCGTTCGAAGAGTACGACGGTATCCGTTCGCATCAACTGGCCGCATGGATGAAGAAAGGGCAGGGACAGACGGGATTGTCGTGATGCCGTCACAAGTGTGACGTATCCTGCGTGGCGCAGGTGAATTTGAAACGTGGCGGGTGATGATGTCGTCGCAGATGAAGAATGAAAGTGAAAGCGACGGCAGAAAAGAAAAAACCCGTTGACGAATCAACGGGTTTTTAATGTTTGGTGCCCACGGAGGGACTCGAACCCCCACACCTCGCGGCACATGGACCTGAACCATGCGCGTCTACCAATTCCGCCACGTGGGCCTTGCTTCAGAAAGATGAGCAGTATAGCGGAAAAATTGCGGATGTCAAACATTCTTTGCAATCATTTTGCCGGGTACAGGTCTTGCTGCAAATATCGGCATGCTCCGTTACACTCGCTTTGTTCCAATAACAATTCAATGATTAGAAACAGCTTTTGAGCCAATACTCCTACACAATTCCCAGCCGGGAGGAAATTCTCGGCCTTCTTCGCACGGCGACCGGTTCGCACGATGCGTCCTCTCTTGCCGCAGCATTGGGCGTCACGTCCGACGAAATGGACGGACTCATGCGGCGCCTCAACGCCATGGAGCGTGACGGGCAGATCAAGCCCGATCGTGGCGGCAATTACCAGCTTGCCCATTCCACCAGCTTCGTCGAAGGCCGTGTCAGCAGTCATCGCGATGGCTACGGATTCCTGATTCCCGATGATGCCAGTTCCGACATCTTCCTGCCCGAGAAGGAAATGCAGAAAGTGCTGCATGGCGATCGCGTGCAGGTGCGCATCGTCGGCACCGATCGCCGCGGGCGCCCCGAAGGTACCATCGTCGAGGTCGTTAGCCGTGCCAACACGCATGTCATCGGTCGCCTTCTTAATGAGAACGGCGTCTGGGTGGTGGCGCCCGAAGACAAGCGCATCGGCCAGGACATCATTCTTGCCGGCTCGCCGGGCAAGGCCAAGGCAGGGCAGGTTGTCAGTGTCGAGCTGACGGAGCAGCCATCGCGCTTCAGCCAGCCGGTGGGACGAATCGCCGAGGTGCTTGGCGATATCGACGATCCCGGCATGGAGATCGAAATCGCGGTGCGCAAATACGGCGTGCCGCACGAATTTTCCGACGAGGCGAAGAAGGCTTCGGCCAGGCTGCCCAATGAAGTGCGCGCCGCCGATCTGGGCGACCGCGTCGATCTGCGCGATGTGCCGCTGGTCACCATCGATGGCGAGGATGCGCGCGACTTCGACGATGCCGTCTATTGCGAACCGTGCAAGATCGGCCGTGCCGCCGGCTTCCGTCTGATCGTCGCAATCGCCGACGTCAGCCATTACGTCAAGCCGGGCGAGCCGCTCGATACCGATGCGATCGAACGCAGCACCTCGGTCTATTTCCCGCGCCGCGTGATCCCGATGCTGCCGGAAAAGCTGTCCAACGGCCTGTGCTCGCTGAACCCCGGCGTCGATCGTCTGACGCTGGTCTGCGATGCGGTGATCACCGCCAAGGGCGAGATCAAGGCCTACCAGTTCTATCCGGCCGTGATCCATTCGGCAGCGCGCCTGACTTATACCGAAGTGGCTGCCATCCTTGGCAACACCAAGGGCATCGAAGCGACGCGCAAGCCGACGCTGGTGCCGCATCTACTGAACCTCTACGGCGTCTATCAGGCATTGCTGCAGGCGCGTCATGCGCGCGGTGCGATCGATTTCGAGACCACCGAGACCTACATCGTCTGCAACGAGGTCGGCAAGATCGAGCAGATCCTGCCGCGCACGCGCAACGAGGCGCACAAGCTGATCGAGGAATGCATGCTGGCAGCCAACGTCTGCGCCGCCGATCTGCTCGAGCGTCACAAGCATCCGGGCCTGTACCGTGTGCATGCGCTGCCGACCGAAGAAAAGCTCAACCAGGTACGCACCTTCCTCAAGCAGGTCGGCTTGAATCTGGGTGGCGGCGACAAGCCGGCCGCATCCGACTATGCCGAACTCATGGGCAAGATCAAGAATCGTCCGGATGCCACGCTGCTGCAGACCATGCTGCTGCGCTCGATGCAGCAGGCAGTCTATAGCCCGGAGAATATCGGTCACTTTGGTTTGTCGTACGAGGCCTACGCACACTTCACGAGCCCGATCCGCCGTTATCCCGATCTGCTGACGCATCGCGCCATCAAGGCCGTGTTGCAGGGCAAGCGTTATACGCCAAAGGGCATCGACACCAGCGCGCTCAATACGATGCTGTCGCCAGCTGCGCGCAAGAAACATGCGCAGGACAAGGCCGAAGGCAAGAAAAAGGCCGAAGGCGAACTGGCGATCTGGGGAGCACTCGGTGTGCATTGCTCGGCCAACGAACGACGCGCAGACGAAGCTTCGCGCGATGTCGAGGCCTGGCTCAAGTGCTACTTCATCCGCGACAAGCTCGGTGAAGAGTTCAGTGGCACGATTTCAAGCGTGGCGCCGTTCGGTATTTTCGTGCAGCTCGATGCGCTGTATATCGAGGGCATGGTGCATGTGACCGAACTCGGTGCAGACCACTTCAAGTACGACGACGCGCGCCATGAGCTGCGCGGAGAGCGCACCGGCATCCGCTACCAGTTGACCGACCGCGTGATGGTGCAGGTCAGCCGTGTCGATCTCGATGCACGCAAGATCGATCTGCGTCTGGTTGACGAACCTGGCATTCGAACCTTGCTGAAAAACGAGGCGCGCAAGGCCGAAGGCAAGCGGGATACTGCCGCGAAGAAGACTTCCAGCGTAGCCGGCAAGAAAGCGGCTGCCAAGAAAAAAACGACCGCGCAGGGCGAGGCGGCTGCTCCGACAAAGGGCAAGCACACCGCGCCGGCGCCGCGCAAGCAACGGGCTTCGGCCACACGCTCGCGTTCGAGCAAGAAAAAGCGATAACAAATGAAAAGCAAGATGATTTTCGGCTTCCACGCCGTGACGGCGCGTCTGCGTCATGAGGCCTCGTCCGTGGAAGAAATCTATGTCGATGCAGGCCGTCATGACCAGCGCATGAGAGAAATGATCCGTGCGGCGGAAGCGGCCCGGGTGCGCATCATTCCGGTTGACGCCGCGCGTCTCGACAGCATTGTCGGCACGCGTCGCCATCAGGGCGTCGTCGCCAAGGCCAGCCAGTTATCCCTGGCGCGGAATCTGGACGAGTTGCTCGATGCCATTGAAGGTCCGCCTTTGCTGCTGATTCTGGATGGCATTACCGATCCGCACAATCTGGGCGCCTGCCTGCGGGTGGCCGACGGTGCCGGCGCGCATGCGGTGATCGCACCCAAGGATCGCGCGGTCGGCCTCAATGCCACCGCTGCCAAGGTCGCCAGCGGTGCGGCGGACACCGTGCCGTACATCACGGTCACCAACCTGGCTCGCACCTTGCGCGAGTTGAAGGAGCGCGAGATTCTGCTGATCGGCACCACCGACGATGCTGAAAAAGGTCTGTACGACGCCGATTTCAGTGGCCCTGCTGCGCTGGTCATGGGTTCGGAAGGCGAGGGCATGCGTCGCCTGACGCGCGAAACCTGCGATGTGCTGGTCGGCATTCCGATGTTCGGTGCGGTTGAAAGCCTGAATGTCTCCGTCGCATCGGGGGTCTGTCTTTACGAGGCGCGCCGGCAACGCCTTTGATGCCCGCCTGTGACGCCTTTTGCCGTCGCCAGCAGTCCTTATTCACGTGATTCTGGCGGGCAAAGACGGCCATAAAACGCTACCATTGCGTTTTGTTCCATCTTGCATTCCTCAGCCATGTTCAGCCGCATCCAAGAAGACATCGATAACATCATGACGCGCGACCCTGCCGCCCGCAGCGGATGGGAAGTGGTCACCTGTTATCCGGGCTTCCATGCGATCGTGGTGCATCGTTGCGCGCACTGGTTCTGGCAGCGTGGCTTCAAGTGGCTCGGGCGCTTCACCTCGCACATCGGCCGCTGGCTGACCGGTATCGAGATTCATCCGGGTGCGCAGATCGGCCGCCGCGTCTTCATCGATCACGGTTTCGGCGTGGTGATCGGCGAAACCGCCGAGGTCGGCGACGATTGCACGATCTATCAGGGCGTGACGCTGGGCGGCACCTCGCTGAGCAAGGGCGCCAAACGGCATCCGACGCTGGGCAAGGGCGTCATCATCGGCGCCGGTGCGCAGGTGCTGGGTGCGTTCACCGTGGGCGAGGGCGCCAAGGTCGGCTCGAATGCGGTGGTGGTCAAGGAAGTGCCGGCCGGCGCCACCGCGGTCGGCAATCCGGCGCGCATCATCGCCAAGCAAAACAATGCGCGCGACGAGGCGGCGGCCCGCATGTTCGCCGCCTACGGCGTGACGCCGAATGGCGACGATCCATTGTCCAAGGCGCTGCACGGCCTGATCGACAATGCGGCGACGCAGGAACACCAGATCGAATGCATCCTCGCCGCGCTGCGCAGCGCCGGCATCGATTGCGAAACCCTGAAGACCAACGAGAAGTTCGATCCCGATCAGCTCAACAAGCTGGTCGAATGACGCCGGACGCAGAATGATGGAAGAAGAAAACAGCCAGGTGCAGCCGCAGGAAGATCGGCAGGACCTGCTCGATGCGCAGGAACTGCGCGTGCTGGCGGTGCTGGCCGAAAAGGAAGCGCTGACGCCCGATGCCTATCCGATGTCGCTCAATGCGTTGACCAATGGCTGCAACCAGCTTTCCAGCCGCGATCCCGTCATGTCGTTGAGCGAGGACGAGGTGCAGCAGACGCTGGATCGCCTGATGCAGGAAAAATTCGTGACCGAGGTGCGCCAGGCCGGCGCGCGTGTGGCGAAGTACGAGCATCGGCTGCGCATCAAGTGGCTGCTCGAGCAGGACAAGCTGGCGGTGTTGACGGTGCTGATGCTGCGCGGTGCGCAGACGGCCGGCGAGATTCGTACTCGCAGCGGACGGCTCCACGAGTTCTCGTCCATTACCGAGGTGGAATCCTGTCTGCAGTTCCTGATGGATAAGTATCCGCCGCTGGTGGCACGCCTGCCGCGTGCGCCCGGCACCAAGGAGGCGCGCTACACGCATCTGCTGTCGGGCGACGTGGAGCAGGTGCAGGAAGCGGCTGTGGAAGCCGGTACTGCCGGCGTGTCGCGCAACGATCGCATCGCGCAGCTGGAAGCGGAAGTCACGACGCTCCGGGAAGAGGTGGCCGAACTGAAGGAGCAGTTTCGCCAGTTCCGCGAGCAGTTCGAATAGAAAGATAGACGGGAAGGGCGAGCGTCAGCCGCCGTTGCCTATTTCCTTGCCATCGAGCCCGTAGCGGCGGATGACGCCATCCGCCGTGATCGCCAGCCAGTCCCCGCGCGGACTGCTTCCTTCCAGATCCCAATCCGAAAGCACGTAGCGCTGGCGCTGCACGCCGGCTACTTCGTGCGCATGGCGCGCGGGCCGGTGCGTGTGGCCGTGGATCATGACAGGCGCGGCGCTGCGTGCGAACAGCGCCGCAATCGCGTCGTCGTTGACGTCCATGATGTCGTACGACTTGTTCTTCTGCGCTGCGCGGCTGCCTGCGCGCAATTCCTCGACGATCTGCTTGCGCCGTTCCAGTGGCAAGGCCAGGAAGGCGGCCTGCCATTCGGGTGAGCGTACCTGCGCGCGGAATTGCATGTAGGCTTCGTCGTCGGTGCACCAGGCATCGCCGTGCGTGAGCACCAGCAAGCGACCGGCGATGGTGGTGACGAACGGGTCGGGCAGCAGCGTCAGCCCGACCGCCTGCGCGAATCCTTCTCCGACCAGGAAGTCACGATTGCCAGCCATCCAGAAGAGCTGCGTGCCGCCTTGCGCCACCGCGCGCAGCGCCTGCACCACGCGCGCATGAAAGGCATCGACCACGTCGTCGTCGCCGGCCCATGCCTCGAAGATGTCGCCGAGCAGATAGAGCTGTTCGGCACGGTGGGCATGGTCCTGCAGGAAACCGAAGAAGGCTTGCGCAGTCTGCGGCATCTCGGGCTGCAGATGCAGGTCCGAAACAAAAAGCGCAGCCTGTTCGGGCTGCGCCTGTTGCTGCTCGCGGTCGCGGGGAAGGGGGGCGATCATGGAGGCAGGTCAGGAAAGCGTGGCGGAAATCAGACCACTTCGGCCTTTTCGATGATCACATCTTCCACCGGCACGTCAGCGAACATGCCGCTGCGCGAGGTCTTGACGGACCTGATCTTGTCGACCACGTCGGTGCCTTCGGTTACCTTGCCGAACACGCAGTAGCCCCAGCCGTCCTGGCCCGGATAGTCGAGGAAGCCGTTGTCGTTGACGTTGATGAAGAATTGCGACGACGCCGAGTGCGGTGCTGCGGTACGTGCCATGGCGATGGTGTAGGTCTCGTTCTTGAGACCGTTCTTGGCCTCGTTCTCGATCGGTTCGCGCGTGGCTTTCTGCTTCATACCGGGTTCGAAGCCGCCGCCCTGGATCATGAAGCCGTCGATCACGCGGTGGAAGATCGTGCCGGCGTAGTGGCCGGCATTGACGTAGGCGAGGAAGTTCTCGACGGTCTTCGGTGCCTTGTCCGCATCGAGTTCGATGGTGATGTTGCCGTGGTTGGTGGTGAGGATGACTGCCATGATATTCCTTGTTCTAGATGATGGTGGAGGGCGAAACTGGTTTCACTGCGTGGCACGTTTACCGTGCGCTTCCATGTGTGATGGTAGCGGATTCGATGAGGACGGGCGAGGTCGGCACGTCGCGATGCGGACCGAGATTGCCCGTGCTGACGTTCTTGATGCGTTCGACGACATCCGTGCCCTGCACGACCTTGCCGAATACCGTATAGCCCCAGCCGTCCGAACCCGGATAGTTGAGCGCGGAATTGTTCTGGGTGTTGATGAAGAACTGTGCGGTGGCCGAATGCGGATCGGCACGGCGTGCCATGGCGACGGTGTAGATGTCGTTGCGCAGCCCGTTGTTGGCTTCATTGCGGATGGGGGCGCGCGTTTTCTTTTCCTGCATGTTGCGATCAAAGCCGCCGCCCTGGATCATGAAGCCGGGAATCACGCGGTGAAAAATGGTGCCGTTGTATTGACCATCCCTGACATATTGAAGGAAATTGCCGACGGTCGCGGGAGCTTTCTCGCGATCGAGTTCCAGCACGATGTCGCCCATGCTGGTTTTGAGCGTGACCTGCGGCAGGTCGCCGGCATGCGCGATGGAAAACAGGGTGGAAACGGAAAGGGCTGACAGCAGAGACAACATGCGGCGGCGAGAAACGATCATGCGCTGAATTCCTTTGAGGGTGGAAGAATGGCTCATCGAGATGACGACTGCAGAACCAAGTCAGCTTGCGCGATGCGCCCCGCTGACTTATCATCGCGTCCCTTTGACGGCCGGCAAGTTTCTGCCGATCAAGGGCGGCGGAAGCATCGTTCATCAATGCTATACTGCCGCGAAAACGGGCATTTTATCAAAAGAGCATGAGCACGTCTCCGGTCTGTCTGCCGCCATGCATATGCCTTGTGCGATGGGGCAATGTGCGCCAGCGTCGTGACATACAAGCCGCCGACACCGATCACCATCATTCATGAGTTCCCTGAAGATTTTCAATACGCTGGCACGCGAGAAGCAGCCGTTCGTTCCTATTGAGCCGGGCAAGGTCCGCATGTACGTCTGCGGCATGACGGTCTATGACTATTGCCATATCGGTCATGCGCGCGTGATGGTGGTGTTCGACCTGGTGCAGCGCTGGCTGCGCACCTCGGGTTACGAGGTTACCTACGTGCGCAACATCACCGACATCGACGACAAGATCATCAAGCGTGCGGCGGAGAACGGCGAATCGATTTCGCAGCTGACGCAGCGCTTCATCGATGCGATGGATGAGGATGCGGCCGCGCTCGGCGTCTGCAAGCCCGATCATGAGCCGCGCGCGACTGCCTACGTGCCGCAGATGCTGGGCCTGATCGAAGCGCTTGAGAAGAACGGGCTGGCCTACAAGGCGGCCGATGGCGACGTGAACTATTCGGTGCGCGACTTTGCCGGTTACGGCAAGCTGTCGGGCAAGTCGCTCGACGACCTGCGCGCCGGCGAGCGTGTCGATGTCAATACCGGCAAGCGCGATCCGCTGGACTTCGTGTTGTGGAAGGCGTCCAAGGAATCAGAGCCCGACGAAGTGAAGTGGCAGTCGAAGTGGGGCAGCGGTCGCCCCGGCTGGCACATCGAATGCTCGGCCATGGCCTGCGATCTGCTCGGCGAGCAGTTCGACATCCACGGCGGCGGTGCCGACCTGCAGTTCCCTCACCACGAAAACGAGATCGCGCAGTCCGAAGGCGCGCACGGCCACGCCTTCGTCAATTACTGGATGCACAACGGCTTCGTGCGCGTCGATAACGAAAAGATGTCCAAGTCGCTCGGCAACTTCTTCACGATCCGCGAAGTACTCGAGAAATACGACCCGGAGGTCGTGCGCTTCTTCATCCTGCGCGCGCACTACCGCAGCCAGCTCAACTATTCCGATGCGCATCTCGACGATGCGCGCAACGCGCTGACGCGCATGTACACCGCGCTCAAGGACGTGCAGCCGGACGGCGCCGCGCTCGACATGCAGGAAGCGCATGCGCTGCGCTTTGCCGAGGCGATGAACGACGATTTCAACACGCCGCTGGCGGTCGCCGTGCTGTTCGAACTGACCAACGAGGTCAACAAGACCAAGTCGCCTGCGCTGGCGCGCCAGCTGGCCGGACTCGCTGGTATAGTGGGCCTCCTGCAGCGCACGCCGCAGCAGTTCCTGCATGCCGGCGCTCCGGGCCAGGAAGCCGACGGCATCGAAGCCATGGTGCTGGGCCGCATCGAAGCGCGCACGCAGGCCAAGCAGGCGAAGGACTTCGCGCAAGCCGACCGCATCCGCGCCGAGCTGCTGGAGCAGGGCATCATTCTCGAGGACAAGCCGGGTGGCGTGACCGAATGGCGAAGGGCGTAGCTGCATGGCAAAGGCAATGACCGCTGACGAAGTGCGCATCCTTCCCCCGTACTGGGAAGAGGCCAAGGCCGAGCTCATGAAGCGCGACCGCATCATGCGCAAGCTGATCCCGCAGTTCGGCGATCTGCACCTGGCCAGTCGCGGCGAGCCGTTCTCGACGCTGGCGCGCTCGATCATCGGGCAGCAGATTTCGGTCAAGGCGGCCGACAGCGTCTGGCGCAAGTTCCTCGAAGTCTGTCCCAAGTGCACGCCGGTGCAGGTCATCCGGGCCGGCGACAAGCTGGCCGGCTGCGGCCTGTCCAAGCGCAAGACCGAATACATCCTCGACCTGGCCGACCATTTCAAGGCAAAACGTGTTCAATGTGACAAGTGGGCCGAGATGGATGACGAAGCCGTCATCGCCGAGCTGGTGCAGATACGCGGCATCGGGCGCTGGACAGCGGAGATGTTTTTGATATTTAATCTGCTCCGACCGAATATATTGCCGCTGGACGACGTGGGTCTGCTGGCGGGCATCAGCCGCAACTATTTTTCAGGCGAGCCGGTTTCGCGCAGCGATGCGCGCGAAGTGGCCGCCAATTGGGAACCTTACCGCACGGTCGCGACCTGGTATCTCTGGCGCAGCCTGGAGCCGGTGCCGGTTTCCTATTGAACGCATGCACGATACGAATGACTGCCGCTTCGTGTCGAATCAGATGGAGGCACGATGAGTAAAACCACTTTCCTCGGCTTTGAACAGCCGATTGCAGAACTCGATTCCAAGATCGAGGAACTGCGCTTCGTCCAGGACGATTCCGCCGTCGATATCTCGGAAGAGATCGAGCGCCTGTCCAAGAAAAGCCAGCAACTGACCAAGGACATCTACGCCAAGCTCACGCCGTGGCAGGTGTCGCAGATCGCGCGTCATCCGCAGCGTCCCTACACGATGGATTACGTGAACGAGATCTTCACCGATTTCCACGAACTGCACGGCGACCGCACCTATGCCGACGACCTGTCCATTGTCGGTGGTCTTGCGCGCTTCAATGGCCAGCCCTGCATGGTGATCGGCCATCAGAAGGGCCGCGACACCAAGGAGCGCAGCATGCGCAACTTCGGCATGCCCAAGCCGGAAGGCTATCGCAAGGCGATGCGCCTGATGAAGCTGGCCGAGAAGTTTGGTTTGCCGATCTTCACCTTCGTCGATACGCCGGGCGCGTTCCCGGGCATCGATGCCGAAGAGCGCGGCCAGTCGGAAGCGATCGGCCACAATCTGTACGTGATGGCGGAACTAAAGGTGCCGCTGATCGCCACCATCATCGGCGAAGGCGGCTCCGGCGGCGCGCTGGCGATTGCGGTCGGCGACGCGGTGCTGATGTTGCAATACTCGACCTATTCGGTGATCTCGCCCGAAGGCTGTGCATCGATCCTGTGGAAATCCGCCGAGCGGGCGTCCGACGCGGCCGAGGCGCTGGGCCTGACCGCGCATCGCCTGAAGGCGATGGGCCTGATCGACAAGATCGTCAACGAGCCGCTCGGCGGCGCGCATCGCGATCCGCAGCAGATGGCGGCGCTGCTCAAGCGCGCGCTGGCCGATACACTGCGCCAGTTCCAGGGCGTCAAGACCAAGGACCTGCTGGCGGCACGCCACGAGAAGATCATGGCCTATGGCAAGTTCAAGGAACTCAACGCCGCGGAATGATGTGAATTCTTCTCTTCCAGAGGAATACGAACGCGCGTTGGGAGAAATCCGGACGCGCGTTTCTCTTTCCGCCCCCGATCTCGATACGCGCCGCATCGCGGTCGCCTTCAGCGGCGGACTCGACTCCGCCGTGCTGCTGCACCTGGCGCACGCGCATGCGCAGCGCCACGGCCTGACGCTGCATGCCTTCCATGTCCACCACGGCTTGAGCCCGCACGCGGATGCATGGCTTGCGCATTGCCGTGAACAGTGTGCGAGCCTCGGTGTGGTTTTCGATGCGCGACAGGTCTCTCTGGCGGATGCGCGCAACGGCATCGAGGAGGCGGCGCGCACCTTGCGCTATGCGGCGCTCGGCGACATGTGCCGCATGCATGGCGTGTCTATGCTGCTGACGGCGCATCACCAGGATGATCAGGCCGAGACCGTGCTGCTGCAACTGCTGCGCGGTTCGGGCGTGGCCGGGCTGTCCGGCATGGATCGCGCCAACCAGGCTGCCGATCTGCTTGGAGATTCTTCCCTGTGGATGGGCCGTCCTCTGCTCGATGTCTCGCGCGACATGTTGGCAGCATGGGCGGCACAGGAAGGAATTGCGCATGTGGAGGACGAATCGAATGCGGACCCGCGCTATGCGCGCAATGCCTTGCGTCACCATGTCATGCCCGCTTTGGCGCACGATTTTCCCGGGTTCCAGCGGCGCTTTGCGCGAACTGCACAGCATGCGCAGTCGGCGCAGCGGCTGCTGATCGAACTTGCCTCCCAGGACCTCGGCAACTGTCTGGAAGGCGACAGCATCGATATCGGACGGCTGGCCGGCTTCAGCCGTGATCGCATCGACAACATGCTGCGCTACTGGTTCGGATCGCGCGGCGTGCGCATGCCTTCGACGGCGTGGCTGGACGAGATGCGCACGCAACTGTTCGAGGCCAAGGACGATGCACAGTTGTGCGTCACGCATGCCGACTGTGAAATCCATCGTCATCGTCAACGTGTCTTCATGACACGCCGTCTCGATCCGGCTTCTCTGTTGCTCGAGCCGCAGATGTTTCGCTGGCAAGGAGAGGCGAAATTGCCGTTTCCGACATTCGGTGGCGTGCTGCATGTGGAAGAGGCGGACGAAGGGATGGATGCCGACTGGCTGGGCGCGCAGGAGTTGACGCTTGCGCTGCGGCGCGGTGGCGAGCGCCTGAAGCCGGCATGGAACAGGCCGACACGCAATCTGAAGGCGCATTATCAGCATTGCGACGTGCCGGCATGGGAACGGCCGCGTCTGCCGCTGGTATTTGCAGGCCGGCAATTATTGTATGCGGCGGGGATCGGCATGGATTGCCATGCGCTTGCGCCAGGCGAGGGCAGGCGTTTGTGTTTTCGCTGGGAATTCGAGGCAGCACCGCTGTCTGGTCAATAAGGCCAGACCGGCGCCCGACAGCGTGACGGCAAGCCGCAAAGCCTTGTCGGACTTGTCATTATGGCCCGCAGGCTGTAAAGTCGAGGGTTGATTTTTCACGCTTTTCCCTTTCAGCGGCCCAATTCCCCCTATGCCTTTAATCGTTCACAAATACGGCGGTACGTCGATGGGCTCCACCGAGCGCATCCGTAACGTCGCGCGCCGCGTGGCCAAATGGCACGACGCCGGCTACCAGGTCATCGTGGTGCCTTCCGCCATGTCCGGCGAGACCAATCGCCTGATCGGACTTGCCAAGGAAGTCATGCCGCAACCCGATCCGCGCGAGCTCGACATGCTGGCCTCAACCGGTGAGCAGGTATCGGTGGCACTGCTGTCGATGGCGCTACAGGCGATCGGCAAGCAGGCGGTGTCGTATGCGGGCTGGCAGGTCGCCATCAAGACCGATTCGGCGCACACCAAGGCGCGCATCCAGTCGATCGACGACGCCAAGGTGCGCAAGGACCTCGACGCCGGGCGCGTCGTCATCATCACCGGTTTCCAGGGTGTGGATGATGAAGGTAATGTCACCACGCTGGGACGCGGCGGTTCCGATACCTCTGCCGTCGCCGTGGCCGCCGCCATGAAGGCGCAGGAATGCCTGATCTACACCGATGTCGATGGCGTCTATACGACCGACCCGCGCGTCGTGACCGAAGCGCGCCGCCTCAATACCGTGACCTTCGAGGAAATGCTCGAAATGGCTTCGCTGGGCTCCAAGGTCCTGCAGATCCGTTCGGTTGAGTTCGCCGGCAACTACCGCATGCCGACGCGCGTGCTGTCGTCGCTGACCGATCCCATGATTCCGCTGGAAGAGGAAGCAAAATCCGGCACCCTGATTTCGTTTGAGGAAGATACCAACATGGAACAAGCCGCCATCACCGGCATCGCATTCAATCGCGACGAAGCCAAGATCACCGTGCTCGGCGTGCCGGACCGTCCGGGCATCGCGTATCAGATCCTGGGCCCGGTCGCAGACGCCAACATCGAAGTCGACATGATCATCCAGAACCAGTCGGTCGACGGCAAGACGGACTTCACCTTCACCGTACCGCGCGGCGATTACGCCAAGGCGATCGACGTGCTGGACGCCAGCGTGAAGAACCACATCGGCGCCGCCAGCATCCAGGGCGACACCAAGGTGTCCAAGGTCTCGGTGGTTGGCGTCGGCATGCGCAGCCACGTTGGCATCGCATCGCAGATGTTCCGCACGCTGTCGGAAGAGGGCATCAACATCCAGATGATCTCGACTTCCGAAATCAAGATCTCGGTCCTGATCGACGAGAAGTACATGGAGCTCGCGGTGCGCGCGCTGCACAAGACTTTCGATCTGGAAAAGAGCAATTAAATGATCTTTGCGCGCTTGCTCCGGTTGACCGGGCAGGCGTGAAAAGTTATCATGCTGGACCCTTGCAACAGCGGTAGCGCGTGCTGTGCAGGTGTGGAGACGTGGCCGAGTGGTCGAAGGCACTTCCCTGCTAAGGAAGCATATGGGCTTAAACCTGTATCGAGGGTTCGAATCCCTCCGTCTCCGCCAAAAGAATCAAAAAGCCCTTGATGAGAATCAAGGGCTTTTTTCATTGATGGGCGTGATCGATGTCCCATCCGGTACATTTTATTGAAGGCAGAGCAGTTGAATATCAAACGAAGCAAGCGTTGGAACGGCGAGATCGCATCATTGACGCCGGAGTATCTGAAGGAAGTGGCAGGCAGGATGGAGTCATACGGCGACCGCGTCCGGTTTGCCCTGAACGGAACCGGTGCGGAGCCGGAGTACCAGGTCATCAACGCCTTTGAAAAGAAGATGGCGTTCGATTCCCGGCATCATCTTCTGCGTACGGAAGAAGAGGCGTTTTCGGACGTGAATGCGACCAGGATTTTGTCGCTGGAGCAGGTCAGGAACCTGATCGCTCATGCCGGCACGCATGCAGCGGGTGCCGCGCGTACGGTGCGCAAGAGCAGTGTGCGCAGTGCTGCCGGAAAGCCGGTTACGGCGGCGCGCAAGATGGAGGAGAACATCGACGCGCTCAAATATGCCTATTTCAAGGAGCACAGCGCGACATTGCCGGAAGAGATCAAGGCTTATTCGCAGGAAATCACGCAGTTGATGAAGACCGGCCTCAGCGCCGAAGAGGCATTCAACCGCATCCTTGCCGAGCATTTCTGAATGCATGAAAAAAGCCCGCATGCCGCGGGCTTTTGTTTTTGGACTGTCGCTACAGGCGGTAGATCTTCTCTCCGGTTTGCACGATCCTGAATTTCGCATCGGACAACGGCTCCAGCAGCCGGCCGTCATTGAGCTTGTAGTGCCGGGCCAGCGGCGGATTTTCATCGTCCTGATAGACCTCGACATGGTAGCCGGTACCCGTTTTCCCCTTCGCATCGAATTTCTCTACTAGATCCATTGCAGTCTCCTTTGGGTGATTGTCTCGCCACCAGCGGTGGCGATCGGGTTTGTATTGTTATTTTTATATGTGGCTCGGTCCATCTGCGACCGGTACAGGCCGGGAAGGCTCCGGCGTGCCCGTCTATCTTAGGCCAAAAGCGAGGTGTCGAAAATTTTTTTGGCATCACCCTAAAGTTCGCATTTCTGGTGCCGATAAGCTCAATACGGTTGTCAGGTTTTCCCAAAAAATCGAAAAAATATTTTCGTGGAACCCTAAAGTTCCGGAAAACCCTGCCGTTAGAAGAACTGGATGTGGCGGAAAAGAAGCATTTTGTTCCGCAAGTGCCCCGATTTTTTGAACAGAAAAGCGGCTGGTGCTCACACAAAATCCAGTTTTTTCATGCGTTTTCGCGCATGAACATCTGCTGCGGTAAAACGCGCAGGTCCATTATCCAAGCGGTTCTTGTCCTGATTTTGATCGGGGCATGCAGAGTGCTGGTTGACGTTTGTAAGACAAACGCCTACCGGCTTTTTGTCGTCTCTACTGTATGAAAAAACAGAAGGGAGCCAATTTCTGCTGATCGAACGCCCCGTCAGAATGCATTCCACCGGCGAACACATTTGCGCTGCTGAACATTCACGACGAGGGATCGATCATGACCAACAACGATATCATTGCTGAAATTCGCGACGCCAACCTGGGTTACCTGATGCTGGCGCAACAGATGATTCGTGCCGACAAGGCAACCGCGGTGTTCCGACTCGGTATCAGCAATGAAATCGCCGACCTGATCGCGGGCATGAACAATGCCCAGATCCTCAAACTGGCTGGCACCAACATGATGCTGGCACGCTTCCGCTTCGACGATGGCGCCATCCTCGGCATGCTGACCAACTACAGCAAGGACCGCTCGCTGGCGCAGTCGCATGCCGCCATCCTGATGGCAGGCCAGGCCGTCGAGCAGATCGCCTGATCGTATTCCTCATTTCATCGGGCGGAGCAACACATGGCCAAGAAAAGCGTGGTGGCGGAATCGCAGGAAATCCAGCTGGCGATCGAACTGATCAACCTGGGTGCACGCCTGCAACTGCTGGAATCGGAGACGTCGCTGTCGCGCGAGCGGTTGCTGAAGCTGTACAAGGAATTGCGTGGCGTCTCGCCGCCCAAGGGCATGCTGCCGTTCTCGACCGACTGGTTCATCACCTGGCAGCCGAACATCCATTCCTCGCTGTTCATCGGCATCCACAAGTATCTTGTCGAACATGCACAGATTTCCGGCATCCAGGCCGTGATGAAGGCTTACCGCCTCTATCTCGAACAGGTCGAACCCGGTACAGATGGCGAACCGGTCCTGTCGCTGACCCGTGCCTGGACCCTGGTGCGCTTTTTCGAGAGTAAAATGCTGGCGACGGCCTGCTGCGCGGAATGCGGCGGCCACTTCGTCGTGCATCGTCTCGACTTGAATGCGAACTACACCTGCGGTCTGTGCCACATGCCGTCCCGTGCCGGTAAAACCAAGCGTGCCAAACAGGACAACTCGCTGATGGTGGCCTGATCCGGGTTTCATCCTTCGGATTGCTGCGTGAAAAGAAAACGGCGCCGCCGCGCAAAACCAAGTTCCGCCCCATCCTTCCATAGAGCGCCAGCATTGCTGGCGCTTGTTCTGCAAGTCCTTTCCTTCGTTGTCACCCTGATCCTGGTCGTCGCGCTCGACGCTCTGTTCGGCGTCGCATTGCATGTGATGGCCGCAGCGGCATTGCAGGGCGCAATCGCGACGATCGCCTCGCGCTGTTTCCGGCAGGAGGCGTGGTGGCAGGCCATTCAGTTCTTCTTTCCCATTGCACTGGTCCTGCTGCTGGGTTTGCATCTGCCGCCGCCGCTTTTTCTGGGCGCGTTTCTGATCCTGCTGCTGCTTTACTGGAGCACCTTTCGGACCCGGGTTCCTTTTTATCCATCCGGTCTTCCTGCCTGGCAGGCGGTCGAGCAACTGCTGCCGCAAGTGGGCGAGGTGCGATTCATCGACATCGGCAGCGGGCTGGGCGGGTTGCCGCTTTATCTGGCGCGCCAGAATCGCAAGGGAACATTCATCGGAATCGAGATTGCGCCGCTGCCCTGGCTCATCAGCAGGGTGCGCAGCCGCCTGTCGGGCACGGGCGTCCGCTTCGAGCGAGGCGATTACCAACGGTTGGACTTTGGTCAGTACGATGTAATCTTCGCCTATCTGTCGCCGGCGGCGATGCCGGCGCTGTGGCAAAAGGCGCGTGCCGAAATGGCACCGGGCACGCTGTTGCTCAGCCACGAATTCCCCGTACCGGACGCACCGGCCGAGATCGTGATCCGGCCGGCGGAGGGCGGTCCAGCCCTCTACGGCTGGAGAATGTGAAATTTATTGCCGGCCGGTTTGCTTTCAAGCATCAAGTTCCCCTCATCCCGGCCGTTGAATGGGTATGGCGCCCCTTGGCCTGCCCATCGCTGATCCGTTTTACCGGCTCCTCGAGTTGCGTGCAGGCAATCATTGCGGCAATAATGGCAAATCAACTCACTCTAGCGGAGCCGTCGCTTGTTAGTCATCATCGGTTATATCGTTGTCCTGGGTTCCGTGTTTGGCGGTTTCGCATTGGCTGGCGGGCATCTGCATTCGCTGTTTCAGCCGGTCGAACTGCTGATGATCGGCGGCGCGGCGACCGGCGCTTTCTTCGTTGGCAATAACGGCAAGGCCATCAAGGCCACTCTCAAGGCACTTCCGACTGCGCTCAAGGGTTCGAAGTACAACAAGGCGTTGTACATGGAGCTGATGACCCTGCTGTTCGAGATTCTGAGCAAGGTGCGCAAGGAAGGCTTGATGTCGATCGAAGGCGATGTCGAGGATCCGGAGGAAAGCCCGATCTTCTCGAAATACGCGGCCGTGCTGGCCGATCATCATCTGACCGAATTCATGACCGACTATCTGCGGCTCATGGTGTCCGGCAACATGGATGCATTCCAGATCGAGAACCTGATGGACAACGAGATCGAGACCCACCATACCGAGGGCGAGATTCCGGTGCATGTCATCGGCAAGGTCGGCGACGGCCTGCCGGCATTCGGCATCGTGGCGGCGGTGATGGGCGTGGTGCATACGATGGCATCGGTCGGCCTGCCGCCGTCCGAACTCGGCATCCTGATCGCCAACGCGCTGGTCGGTACCTTCCTCGGCATCCTGTTGGCCTATGGTTTCGTTTCGCCGATCTCGAGCGTGCTCGAGCAGAAGCTGCACGAATCGTCGAAGGTGTTCCAGTGCGTGAAGGTCACGTTGCTGGCGAGCCTGAACGGTTATGCGCCGGCGCTTGCGGTCGAATTCGGCCGCAAGGTCCTGTTCTCGACCGAACGTCCATCGTTCGTCGAGCTCGAGGATCACATCAAGCAGTCCCGCAACAAGTAAGTTCGTATGCGACAGGATGTACACATGCGAACCGCATATCTGAACGGGGGGCGTCATGGCTGACGAAGGATTGCGCCCCATCATCATCAAGCGCATTAAGAAGTCGAGCGGCCATCACGGCGGCGCGTGGAAGATCGCCTATGCCGATTTCGTGACGGCGATGATGGCTTTCTTTCTGCTCATGTGGCTGCTCGGCTCGACCTCCAAGGGCGACCTCGAGGGTATTGCCGACTATTTCGCCACGCCGCTGAAGGTAGCGATGGCGGGCGGCACCGGCAGCGGAGACGCCTCGAGCGTGATCCAGGGCGGCGGCAAGGATCTGACGCGTATCGAAGGCCAGCAGCAGCAGGGCGAAGATCCCAAGACCCGCAAGCGCTTCGACCTGAAGGAAGCCGAAGCCGAACTGGCGCGTGCCGAAGCACGCCGCCTGCGTGCACTCAAGGAACGCATCGAAACCGCGATCGCCAACATTCCGAGCCTGCAGCAGTACAAGAACCAGTTGCTGATCGATATCACGACGGAAGGCTTGCGCATCCAGATCGTCGATGAACAGAACCGGCCGATGTTCGCATTGTCGCGTGCCGAGCTGCAGCCTTATACCAAGGTCATCCTGCACGAGATCGCCAAGACGCTCAACGACATTCCGAACAAGGTCAGCCTGTCCGGTCATACCGATGCCACGCCTTATGCAAGCGGCGAACGCAGCTACAGCAACTGGGAACTGTCGTCCGATCGGGCCAATGCTTCGCGGCGTGAACTGATTGCAGGCGGACTGCAGGAAGACAAGATACTGCGTGTGGTCGGCCTGTCGTCGGCAGTGCTGTTCGACACTGGAAATCCCTACAATCCGATCAATCGTCGCATCAGCATCATTGTCATGAACAAGAAGACGGAAGAGTCGATTACCCGGGAAAACCAGACCGTCGATGTACAGAACGAGGAAGCAGTACAGCAGGCGGTCGGGCAGGACGCGGCGACACCAGGCGAGGCCGATGTCTCGCCGCCACGCTGAAATGTCGATTCGGATATGCGTATTGCAGCCCCAACAATGATGAGTTCGCTTCCATGACTACCACCACTTCGCTGGCACCCAGGTTGCAGGATGTGCTGTCGTCGCTGTCCGAGCATGGCAGGCTGCATCTGAACGAGGTAGAGACCGACCTGGTGCAGACCAATCTGCTGTTGCAGGAGGCGATCACCAAGCTGGGTGCAAGCTTCATGGCGATCCATTCCGCCATCCAGGCCCAGCAGCAAATCGTCGAGCGTGTGCTGGCCTCGGCGCAGGGCATGGAAGAAGCGAGCCGATCGCTGCGCGACAACGCGGCGGAAATCGGCGTGCATGTCAATGACGCGGTGACCGGATTGCAGTTCCAGGACATGACGGACCAACTGATCTCGCGCACGCTGCAGCGCGTCGTCGGTTTCCGCGATGTGCTCGAAATACTCGGCACCGATGGCGACACGGCGGCGGTGCCGGCTGATGCCGATCTGTCGGCATTCCTCGATCGCATCAAGGTGCTGCTCGAGAAGGAAAGTGTCGGCCTCGATCAGGTGCTGCGCAAGGCAGTGGGACAGACGCACATGGAAAGCGGTGATATCGAGCTGTTCTGAAGGTGAATTTTTCGTGCAGGTGGCGGTGCTGCCTGAAAACAGAATTGAGCGGGAGTGAAAATGGCAAAGACGATATTGGCGGTCGATGATTCGGGATCGCTGCGACAGATGGTGGTCTTCAGCCTGCGCGCGGCCGGTTATCAGGTGACCGAGGCGGTGGACGGGCAGGATGGTCTCGAGAAGGCGAAATCGCAGGTATTCGACCTGGTGCTGACCGATCAGAACATGCCGCGCATGGATGGCTTCACCCTGATCCGTTCCCTGCGCGCGCTGGCAAGCTACCAGAAGGTGCCGATCCTGGTCCTGACCACCGAATCCAGCGACGAGATGAAGGCAAAGGGCCGTGCCGCCGGCGCCAATGGCTGGCTGGTCAAGCCGTTCGATCCCCAGCGTCTGACCGAAGTCGTGAAAAAGGTGATCGGTTGATCGAAGTCAAGACGATGAGGCGACGCACAGGTACTGTGACGGCCAATGTGAAAAAAACGGGGTAGCAAGATGACCATCGACATGAGTCAGTTTTTCCAGGTGTTCTTCGACGAAACCGAAGAACTGCTGGCAGAAATGGAAAAGCTGTTGCTGGCAGTCGATATCGAGGCGCCCGATGCCGAGGATCTCAATGCCATCTTTCGCGCGGCGCATTCCATAAAAGGCGGCGCGGCGACCTTCGGCATTACCGATCTGACCGAAGTCACGCATGTGCTCGAGACGCTGCTCGACAAGATCCGCCAGGGAGAAGTGGCGCTGACGAGCGAGCATGTGGATGCCTTTCTGTCGGCCAAGGACGTGCTCAAGATGCAGCTCGACGGCCATCGCCTGCATACCGATGTCGATCGCGACGCAGTAGCGGACGTGCGCATCATGCTCGAATCGCTGGCGGCGGAAGCGGGCGCGCATGTGGCGCCGCAGTCCTCCCAGCCGGGACAGGAAGCGCAGCAGGCCGCGCCTTCCGCGGCCGGAGGCAAGCATGTGTTTCGTGTGGTGTTGCCGTCACAGACCGTGGCGCGCGATGTCGATGCGCTGGCGGCGGAACTGGGCTTGCTGGGCGATATCGCGCGGGCCGTCCTGCCGGACCAGCGTACCGAATTCAGGCTGACCACTTCCGAAGGTGTCGATGACATCATCGCCATCTGTTCCTTCATCCTCGAACCGGACGACCTGCAGATCACCGATGAGGGAGCGGCTGCCGCGGTGGCGGGCGACGAGGAGGGCAAGGGATACGGTTTCTTCGAGCCGCTGCGTTCGGAGATTGCACAGGCCGAGGCGACCAGGGAGCAGGAAAACGCGCAGGGATACGGTTTCTTTCCGCCCTTTGTGCCGAAGGAATTGCCGCCGCCAGGCGCCGACGGACAGACGATGGAGGCGGCGGGCGCACAAGAACAGGCCGACGCTGCGGCTGCCGAACGCAAGCCGGCGGTGCGACGCGAGGACAAGACGGTGTCGGCCAACGCGGAATCGTCGTCGATCAGGGTCGGTATCGAAAAGGTCGATCAACTGATCAATCTGGTCGGCGAACTGGTCATTACGCAGGCCATGATCGAGCAGCGCACGCTGGCACTCGACCCCATGCAGCACGAACGGCTGCTCAACAGCGTGTCGCAGCTCACGCGCAATACGCGCGACCTGCAGGAAGCCGTGATGTCGATCCGCATGATGCCGATGGATTACGTGTTCTCGCGCTTTCCGCGCATGGTGCGCGATCTGGCCGGCAAGCTCGGCAAGAAGGTGGAATTCGTCACCTACGGGGCCGCCACCGAACTCGACAAGGGGCTGATCGAGCGCATCGTCGATCCGCTCACGCACCTGGTGCGCAACAGCATCGATCATGGCATCGAACTGCCCGAGGCGCGCCTGGCGGCCGGCAAGGTCGCTGCCGGGAAACTGTCGCTGTCTGCAGCCCACCAGGGTGGCAACATCATCATCGAGGTCAGCGACGACGGTGGCGGTCTGAACCGCGAACGCATCATGGAGAAGGCCCGGCAGAACGGCCTGCCGGTGGCCGACGACATGCCGGACAGCGAGGTATGGCAACTGATCTTCGCCCCCGGTTTCTCGACCGCGGAAGCCGTGACCGATGTGTCGGGACGTGGCGTCGGCATGGACGTGGTCAAGCGCAACATCACCGCAATGGGCGGCGCGGTCGAGATCGCGTCGAGCCGCGGTTTCGGCACCACGATATCGATCTCGCTGCCGCTGACGCTGGCCATCCTCGACGGCATGTCGATCAAGGTGGGCGAAGAGATTTATATTCTGCCGCTTGGCTACGTGGTGGAGTCGCTGCAACCAGTATCGGACGACATCAAGGAAATCGCGGGGCAGGGGCAGGTCATCAAGGTACGTGGCGAGTATCTGCCGCTGATCCCGCTTTACAGGATTTTTGACGTGACGCCGCGCTTTACCGATCCATCTCGCGGTATTGTAGTGATACTGGAATCGGAAGGACGCAAGGCGGCGCTGTTCGTCGACGATCTGGTCGGCCAGCAGCAGGTGGTGGTCAAGAACCTGGAATCCAACTATCGCAAGGTGGCTGGCATTTCCGGCGCCACGATCCTCGGCGACGGCGGCGTGGCACTGATCATCGACGTGGCGGCATTGCTGCGTTCGAGCCGGCAACTGAATGACGAATCCATTTATTCCTGATTTATTCCTGACTAACAGAGAGTTCCGAGAAGGAGAGACACATGAACGATCCCCTGAAAAACAGCGCGACCGGGACCGAAGCCGGCAATGAATTCCTGGCCTTCAAGCTGGGCAAGGAAGAATACGGCATCGATATCCTGAAGGTGCAGGAAATCCGCGGTTACGAGGCCGTCACGCGCATCGCCAATGCGCCGGACTTCGTCAAGGGCGTGGTCAACCTGCGCGGCATCATCGTGCCGATCGTCGATATGCGCATCAAGTTCAATCTGGGCGAACCGACCTACGACCAGTTCACCGTGGTCATCATTCTCAACATCGGCGGCCGCGTGGTCGGCATGGTGGTTGACAGCGTATCCGACGTGACCACACTGTCGCCTGAGCAGATCAAGCCGGCGCCGGAAATGGGAACCGCATTCAATACCGATTATCTGATCGGACTGGGCACGCTCGACGAGCGCATGCTGATCCTGGTCGATATCGACAAGCTGATGTCCAGTTCCGAGATGGGACTGATCGAAGCGATGGCGGCCTGAAGACGAATACGCTGCAGCCTGAAAAGGTGCGGCAGTATATGCGGCAGGCTAGGCGGGAGATCGCGCAGCAAGGGGACAAGAAGGAATCATCGGCATCATGAAGGCAAATGCGCAAACCCGGCCGGAAGGCACCAAGGAATTCGAGTTCACGGCACGCGACTTCGAACGTGTGCGTGGCCTGATCTACAAGCGGGCAGGCATTGCCCTGGCCGCCAGCAAGCAGGAAATGGTCTATAGCCGCCTGGCGCGTCGTCTGCGCGCCACCGGCATCCATTCGTTTACCGCGTATCTCGACGCGCTCGAGCAGCGTGACGATGGCGACGAGTGGGAGGCATTCACCAATGCGCTGACCACCAATCTGACGGCCTTCTTCCGCGAGGCCCATCACTTCCCGATCCTGGCCGAGCATCTGAAGCGCGTGAAGACGCCGATCGAGATCTGGTGCAGCGCGGCGTCAACCGGCGAGGAGCCGTATTCGATCGCGATTACCGCGTGCGAAGCGTTCAATACGCTGACGCCGCCGGTGCGCATCATCGCCACCGACATCGATACCAACGTGCTGCGTACCGGCGAGAACGGCATCTACGCGATCGACCGTCTCGAGAAAATGCCGATGGAACGCATGCGCCGATTTTTCCTGCGCGGCAAGGGCGCGCAGGAAGGCATGGTGCGCGTGCGGCCCGAGTTGCGGCAGATGATCACCTTCCGCCAGCTCAATCTGCTGTCCGATCAATGGCCGATCTCGGGACAGTTCGATGCGATCTTCTGTCGCAACGTCATGATCTATTTCGACAAGCCGACGCAGGGCAAGATTCTCGATCGCTTTGCACCGATGATGAAGGAGGATGCGCTGTTGTTTGCCGGCCATTCCGAAAATTTCCTCTACGCCAGCAATGCCTACAAGCTGCGCGGCAAGACCGTCTATGAGCTGGACCCCGCGCGGAATGCCGGCGGCGCCAGGTTGCGGCGGGCATAGGAGGACATCATGAGCGGCGTACTCAACGAACATTTCGCGACCAATGTCTATTTCGATCGCACCTTCGATCGCGATGCAGCCAAGATTCTGCCCGGCGAGTATTACTACACCGGCAAGGACATGCTGATCGTGACCGTGCTTGGCTCGTGCGTGTCTGCCTGCATACGCGACCGCGTCTCGGGCGTCGGTGGCATGAACCACTTCATGCTGCCGGAAGGCGATACCGACAGTCCGGTCTCGGCTTCCGCGCGCTATGGCACCTATGCCATGGAAATCCTGATCAACGACCTGCTCAAGGCCGGAGCGCGGCGCGAGAATCTCGAAGCCAAGGTTTTCGGCGGCGGCAAGGTGCTGCAGGGTTTCGTCAACATGAACGTGGGCGAGCGCAACGCGCAGTTCGTGCGTAACTTCCTCAAGACCGAGAATATCCGCATCGTGGCCGAGGATCTCAACGATGTGCATCCGCGCAAGGTCTATTACTTTCCGCGCAGCGGCAAGGTGCTAGTCAAGAAGCTGCGCCAGCTCAACAACAACACGCTGGTCAACCGCGAGCAGGATTACGCCAATCGTCTGCAGGCAAGCAATGTCAGCGGCGACATCGAACTCTTTTCCTGAGTTCGCATAACGACAACAACAGGCAGGGAGGACAAGAACATGAAAACCAAGGTGCTCATCGTCGACGACTCGGCATTGATCCGCAGCGTCATGAAGGAAATCATCAACAGCCAGCCCGACATGGAAGTCGTGGGACAGGCGCCCGATCCGATCATCGCGCGCGACCTGATCAAGCAGACCAATCCGGACGTGCTGACGCTGGACGTCGAGATGCCCAAGATGGATGGCCTCGACTTCCTCGAAAAGCTGATGCGGCTGCGGCCGATGCCGGTCGTCATGGTGTCGTCGCTGACCGAGCGCGGTTCGGAGATCACGCTGCGCGCGCTGGAGCTGGGCGCGGTCGATTTCGTCACCAAGCCCAAGATGTCGATCCAGAGCGGCATGCTCGAATACACCGAGCTCATCACCGACAAGATCCGCGCCGCCTCGCGTGCGCGCATCAAGGCGCGTCAGGTCGCGCCGGCCGATGCACAGAAGGGGCCGGGCGCGGTGCTGCCGCAGGTGCGCAACCCGTTGACCAGTAGCGAAAAGCTCATCATCATCGGCGCCTCCACCGGCGGTACCGAGGCGATCAAGGAATTCCTGATGCAGATGCCGTCGGACTGCCCGGGCATCCTGATCACGCAGCACATGCCGGCCGGCTTCACCAAGTCGTTCGCGCAGCGTCTCGACAACCTGTGCAAGATCGGCGTCAAGGAGTCCGAAGGCGGCGAGCGCATCCTGCCGGGCCACGCCTATCTCGCGCCCGGCCACTCGCATCTGCAACTGGTGCGCAGCGGCGCCAACTACATGACCCAGCTCGACCAGGGACCGCCGGTCAATCGCCATCGCCCGTCGGTCGATGTGCTGTTCAACTCGGCCGCCATCCACGCCGGCAAGAACGCGGTCGGCGTGATCCTGACCGGCATGGGCAAGGATGGCGCGCAGGGCATGCTCGAGATGAAAAAGGCCGGCGCCTACAATTTCGCTCAGGACGAGGCATCGTGCGTGGTGTTCGGCATGCCGCGCGAGGCGATTGCGGTCGGTGCGGCGCACGAGGTCGGCGCGTTGCAAGAATTGCCGGGCATGGTCATGAATCATTTGGCAACAAACAGCAGCCGTGCGTTGCGTGTCTGACGAACAGCAGGCATTTGTGGACTCTATTTTGCTACTGTCCGGCTGGCGGGGCAGTGCATAATGGCAAATGATTGGCGTCTGATCGGGACTTAGTTCGATTGCGTGCCGGATCGATAATGAATCAAGAATGAATGGAGTATTTCATGGCAGGTCCAAATACCAAATTTCTCGTTGTCGATGATTTTTCGACAATGCGTCGTATCGTCCGCAACCTGCTCAAGGAGCTGGGCTACACCAATGTCGATGAAGCCGAGGATGGCGCCATGGCGCTGGCCAAGCTGCGCAGCGAGCAATTCGATTTCGTGGTGTCGGACTGGAACATGCCCAATATGGACGGTCTGACCATGCTGCAGCAGATCCGTGCCGATCCGGCGCTGTCCAAGCTGCCGGTACTGATGGTCACGGCCGAGGCCAAGAAGGAAAACATCATCGCCGCCGCCCAGGCCGGCGCCAACGGCTATGTGGTCAAGCCGTTCACGGCTGCCACGCTGGATGAAAAGCTGGCCAAGATCTTCGAGAAACTCGCCAGCGCCGGAGGTTGAGTTGAGCGCCATTTCGGCGGGTCTGGCCGATACCGGTTCGCCAGACGGAGCGGTCAGCGAAGAGATGCTGGCGCGCGTCGGCCACATGACGCGCGCGCTGCACGACAGCCTGCGCGGTCTCGGCTTCGATCAGCTGATCGAACGTGCCTCCCACGACATTCCAGATGCCCGCGACCGGCTCGACTACGTCGCGCGCATGACCGAACAGGCCGCGCAGCGCGTGCTCAACGCGACCGACCTTGCGAGCCCGCTGCAGCAGGGCATCCAGGACAATGCCGCGCGCCTGACGGCCGACTGGCAGCAACTGCTGGCGCAGCCGTTTTCCGAACAGGCCTGTCGCGAACTGGCGGCACGCACCGTGGCCGGACTGGAGCAGGCGCAGACCGCGGCCGCCGATACGCGCCAGCACCTGATGAACATCATGATGGCGCAGGATTTTCAGGACCTGACCGGGCAGGTGATCCGGAAGGTGACCGAACTTGCGCACGGGCTGGAGCAGCAGTTGCTGCAACTGCTCGTCGATTACGCGCCGCCCGAGAAGAAGCGTGAGGTTGACAGCGGCCTGCATAATGGTTTGCTCAATGGTCCGCAGATCAACCCGACCGGTAACGATGTGGTCGCCACCCAGGAGCAGGTTGACGATCTGCTCGACAGTCTCGGCTTCTGATCCGCCTTCCTCCATTTCCCGTTTCCATTCATGCCAGACAACCAGTTCATTGTCCGTTCTCCTCTGTTGAATGCGGCGCAGCAGCTGCTCGGATACGAGCTCTCTTGGTACAGCGCCGACGCGGGCGGAGGCCTGGCGAGTGACGAGGAACTGATTGCCCTGATCGAGTTCGCCGCCTCGCAGCTGGTGCGGGAGGACAGCGGATGGCAGCTCGACGATCTGCTCCTGTTCTTCGAGGCCACGCCGGCAGTGCTGGTGTCTTCCGTCCTCGGCCTGTTGCCGCCGACGCGTACCGTGCTGCGCGTGAGCGCCACCGACCTGCAGGATGCCGCCACGCTCGAACATGCGCGCACCTTGCGTCAGCGCGGCTACGGTATCTCGCTATGCAATGCCGACGCATTGCCGGCGTCCAGCACCTTGCCGGCGGTGCTGACGCATGCCGAGGGACGTTTCTGGCAAGCCACCGGTAACGCGGCAATGTTTCGCAGTGCCGGGGTGCAGCTGCTGGCGCGTCCTGTTGACGACTGGGCAACGTATGACGCCTGTGCCGCGGCCGGCATGGCGGCATTCATCGGCAATCTGCAGGCGAGACCGCGTCCGGCAACGGGCAAAAAAGGACTGAATGCATCGCAGGTCATCATCGTCCAGTTGATGGACATGGTGCGCAACAACAGCGACGTGCGGCAGCTCGAGGAAGTGCTCAAGCGCGATGCCACACTGTCGTACAAGCTGTTCCGCTACATCAACAGCGCCAGTTTCGGACTCGGAATCGAAATCCAGTCGCTGCGCCATGCGGTGACCATGCTCGGCTATTCGCCACTGTATCGCTGGCTGTCGCTGCTGCTGGCAACCGCTGGCGATGATCCGGCGGGTGAGCTGCTGATGCAGTCCGCCATCGTGCGGGGCCGTATCGCAGAACTGGCGGGACACGGCATCCTGCCCAAAGGGGAGGCCGAAAACCTGTTCGTGGTCGGCATGTTTTCCCAACTGGATCGCCTGCTCGGCATGCCGATGAGCGAAGTGCTGGACCGCGTGCATCTGTCGGATGCCGTATCGCAAGCCTTGCTGTCGCGCGAGGGCATGTATGGCCCGTTTCTGGCGCTGGCCGAGGCCTGTGAACATGGCAATGGCGCGCTGGAGGCGCTGGCCGACTCCCTGTTCGTCAGCGCACGGCAGGTCAACGAGGCGCATCTGGCCGCGCTGGCCTGGGCACGCCGGATCAGGCTTTGAGTCCCGCCTGAGCGGCCGGATGTGGCAAAGGGGCATGCCGCCCGGCGCCACCCGCACAGCCGCATGCCCGCCAGAAACATTAATAGCGGGTAGTTTCCCGTCCTATTCCCCCGATGGTTTTCCCCTGTTCTGACCAATAATCCCTTCCATTGGTCCGCATGGCGTCATGTCGACGCGCTGCGGTTGGTCCAGGAGCAGGGAATTGGCTGAAGAAAGCGATCTCGAAAAGACAGAACCGGCCTCACCGCGCAAGCTGCAGCAAGCGCGGGAAGAGGGCGACGTTCCGCGTTCGCGCGAGCTGGCCACCTGCACGCTGCTGCTGAGCGCGGGCGCCGCGCTCTGGTTCACGGGCGGCAACATCATCCGCCAGATCAACGCGCTGCTGGCGTCGGGCCTGGCGTTCGACCGCGAGATGGCGTTCGACATGAACCTGCTGATCAGCCACACCGCGCCACGCATCGTCGATCTGCTGATCGCCTGCGCACCGGCCGCGCTGGTGCTGATGGTGGTGGCGCTGGCGACGCCGATGCTGATCGGTGGCTGGCTGGTGAGCGCCAAGGCGCTGCAACCCAAGTTTTCCCGCATGAACCCGATCAAGGGCCTGGGCAACATGGTCTCCAAGCGCGCCGGCGTCGAACTGCTGAAGGCGGTCGGCAAGGCGGTGCTGGTCGGCTGGATCGCATGGATGGTGATTCGCTTCGAACTCGACGCCGTCATGGCGCTGAGCGTGGAACCGCTCAAGAGCGGCACCGAACACCTGGGCCAGCTGATGCTGGTCAGTTTCCTTTTCATCGCCAGCGGCCTGATCCTGATCGCTGCCATCGATGCGCCATACCAGATGTGGGCGCATGCCAAGAAACTCATGATGTCGCGCCAGGACGTCAAGCAGGAAGCCAAGGAAACCGACGGCAACCCCGAGATCAAGGCCAAGATCCGCCAGCAGCAGCGCGAGATCGCACGTCGTCGCATGATGAGCGAAGTGCCGACCGCCGACGTGGTGGTGACCAACCCGACCCACTATGCGGTTGCGCTCAAGTACGCCGAGAACGGCATGCGCGCGCCGAAGGTGGTCGCCAAGGGCGCCGACGAAGTGGCGGCCAAGATCCGCGAGATCGCCGCCGAGAACAATGTCGTCCTGCTCGAGGCACCGCCGCTGGCGCGCGCGCTGTACCGCCACACCGATCTCGGCGACGAGATTCCGGAAGGCCTCTACATTGCCGTGGCCGAAGTGCTGGCCTACGTGTTCCAGCTGCGCGCCTACGGCAAGCATGGTGGCAAGCGCCCGGTCGAACCGCACGACCTCGACGTGCCGCCGCAAATGGATCCTCTCAACCCCGCTGCGCAGGACGCCGATGCGCGTGACATGAAATGATGAACAGTCTGAAACTGCCGGCCTGGATGTCGGGCTCCAATTCGAAAGTGGTGGCCGCGCCTATCCTCATCATCATGATGCTGGCGATGATGGTGCTGCCGCTGCCGGCGATGGCGCTGGACATGCTGTTCACATTCAACATCGCGCTGTCGATCATCGTGCTGCTGACCGCGCTCTACACGGTCAAGCCGCTCGACTTCATGGTGTTCCCGACCGTGCTGCTGGTCAGCACCATGCTGCGCCTGTCGCTCAACGTCGCTTCCACGCGCGTGGTGCTGACCGAAGGCCACAACGGCCCGGACGCGGCCGGCAAGGTGATCGAAGCCTTCGGCCACTTCCTGATCGGCGGCAACTACACGGTCGGTATCGTGGTCTTCATCATCCTGACCATCATCAACTTCACGGTCGTCACCAAGGGCGCCGGCCGTATCGCCGAAGTCGGCGCGCGTTTTGCGCTGGATGCCATGCCCGGCAAGCAGATGGCGATCGACGCCGACCTCAACGCCGGCCTGATCGGCGAACAGGATGCACGCCTGCGCCGCACCCAGGTCGCGCAGGAAGCCGAGTTCTACGGCGCCATGGACGGCGCCAGCAAGTACGTGCGCGGCGATGCCATCGCCGGCATCATCATCACCGTCATTAACGTCGTCGGCGGCCTGATCGTCGGCATGATCCAGCACGACATGGCGTTCTCCAACGCCATCGAGAACTACACGCTGCTGGCGATCGGTGACGGCCTGGTGGCGCAGATCCCGTCGCTGATCATCTCGACCGCGGCCGGTATTGTGGTCTCGCGCGTGGCCAGCGAGCAGGACATCGGTGGCCAGCTGGTCGGCCAGCTGTTTGCCAAGCCGCAGGTGCTCTACATCGCGGCCGCCATCATCGGCGGCATGGGCGTGATTCCGGGCATGCCGCACGTGGCCTTCCTGTTCCTGGCGGCGGTACTGGCTGGCGCCGCCTACATGATCACGCAGCGCATGAAGAATGCGCCGGAAGTCGAAGCCGAGATCGCCGCGCCTGCTGCCGCGCCGGAAGTCGAGGAGGCGACCTGGCAGGACATCGTGCAGGTCGATACGCTCGGCCTCGAAGTCGGCTACCGCCTGATACCGCTGGTCGACAAGGCGCAGAGCGGCGAGCTGCTGCGCCGCATCAAGGGCATCCGCAAGAAATTCGCGCAGGAGGTCGGCTTCCTGTCGCCGCCGGTGCACATCCGCGACAACCTCGAACTCAAGCCCTCGGCCTACCGCATCACCTTGAAGGGCGTGGAAGTCGGCAGCGGCGAGGCGCATGCCGGCCAGTACCTCGCCATCAATCCCGGCATGGTGACCGGCCAGCTGCCGGGCGTGATCACCAGCGACCCGGCCTTCGGCCTGCCGGCAACCTGGATCGACGCCGGCATGCGCGAGCAGGCGCAGGGCATGGGCTACACCGTGGTTGATGCCGGCACCGTGGTCGCTACCCACCTGAACCACCTGATCACCACGCATGCGGCCGAACTGCTGGGCCGCCAGGAAGTGCAGGCGCTGCTCGACCACCTGACGCGCGAGACGCCCAAGCTGGTGGAAGACCTGGTGCCCAAGCTGATCACGCTCTCGACGCTGCAGAAGGTGCTGCAGAACCTGCTGATCGAAGGCGTGCACATCCGCGACATGCATACCATCATCGAGACGCTGACCGAGACGGCGGTCTATACGCAGGACGTCAACGAACTGACGGCGCAGGTGCGCGTGGCGCTGGGCCGCGCCATCGTGCAGCAGCTTTTCCCGTCCACCAACGAACTGTCGGTCATGACGCTCGACAACCGCCTCGAACGCCTGCTGACGCAGGCGCTGCAGGCCAGCGGCCCGGAAGGCGCGGGCATCGAGCCGGGTCTGGCCGACACCATCGCCGCGCAGGCCGAAGCCGCCACGCGCCATCAGGAACAGATGGGCCTGACGCCGGTGCTGCTGGTGCCGGCGCAACTGAGAACACTGCTCGCGCGCTTCCTGCGCCGGGCCTTGCCGCAATTGAAGGTGCTGTCGCACGCTGAGGTGCCGGACACCAAAACCATTCGAGTGACCAGCCTGGTCGGAGGACAAACATGAACGTCAGAAAATTTACCGCTTCGTCGTCGCGCGAGGCGTGGCACATGGTGCGCGAGGCGCTGGGCGCGGATGCCGTCATCCTCTCCAACCGACGCGTCGGCAACCGTACCGAGATTCTGGCGCTGGCGGCCGACGACATGGCTTCGCTGGCTGCGCCGGTGGTCGAAAAGCGGCCGCTGTCGCCGCATACGCTGTCGGCCCTGATGCCCAGGCAGGACAAGCCGGCCATCACCTTTGCGCCGCCGGCTCCCGCAGCGCCGCCGAAGCCGGCTGCCAAGCCTGCCGCAGCGGCTCCATCGGTGGCGCCGGCCGCTACCGCGCCGAGCGCCGCGTCCGGCGCCGAGCGTTCGGAGCTCGACAGTCTCATGAAGGAAATCCGTTCCATGCGCGGCATGCTGGAAACGCAGCTGGCTGAACTGACCTGGGGCGACCGTCAGAAGAAGGAACCGGCACGTGCAAGCGTACTGCGCGAAATGCTGGCGGCCGGTTTCAGCGCCAGCCTGTCGCGCTACATGACCGAACGCATGCCGAGCGGCCTGTCGCACAAGCGCGGCATGGACTGGGTCAAGTCGGTGCTGGAGCGTAACCTGACTACCATCGGCAACGAAAACGAGATTCTCGAAAAGGGCGGCGTCTATGCGCTGGTCGGACCGACCGGCGTCGGCAAGACCACCACTACCGCCAAGCTGGCGGCGCGCTGCGTGATGCGCCACGGTCCCGGCAAGCTGGCCCTGATCACCACAGACGGCTACCGTATCGGCGGCTACGAGCAGTTGCGCATTTACGGCAAGATCCTCGGCGTGATGGTGCACTCGGTCAAGGACGAGGCAGACCTGCGCATTGCACTGGAAGAACTGAAGGGCAAGCACACCATCCTGATCGATACCGTCGGCGTAGGCCAGCGCGACCAGATGGTGGCCGAGCAGATCGCGATGCTGTCGGGCTCCGGTACCGAAATCAAGCGCCTGCTGTGCCTGAACGCCACCTCGAACGGCGAGACGCTCAACGAGGTCGCGCGCAACTACATGGGCGACGGCCTGGCCGGCTGCATATTGACCAAACTGGACGAAGCTGCAACCATTGGCAACGCTGTCGATGTCGCCATCCGTCAGAAATTGAACTTATACTACGTGGCGAACGGACAACGCGTGCCGGAAGACCTGCATGTGGCCAACAAGGCCTATCTGGTTGACCGCGCCTTCAAGCTCAAACGCGAAACGGCACCGTTCCAGTTCAGCGACGAGGAGATTCCGCTGGTGATGGCCAATACGGCGCGTGCCATGAACGATAAAAGTCTGCGTGAGGTGATGCTTGGCTAGTTTTGAATGCGATCAGGCGGAAGGTCTGCGTCGCCTGCTTGCCGGGCCGCGGCCGCGCATCGTCACGTTCCTGTCGGCGGCACTGCCGTCCGAGAAGAGCGCGATGCTGGTCAACCTCGGCGCCTCGCTGGCCGAGAGCGGCCGCGAGGTTGCGTTGCTCGATGCCTGTCTCTCGGAATTCGGTATCGCGCGTCGCATGGGCGTCGATCTGCGCGCCACGCTGCTCGACGTCTCGCGCCAGCAGCGCGCGCTCGACCAGGTGCTGCACACCATGCCGCAGGGCTTTCATCTGGTGTCGCTGGCTGCCGGTTCGCGCGGCGCGTTGTCGTGCGACGCCGATCAGCTGCGCCGACTTTCCAATACCTTCAATGTGCTGGCGGTGCAGTCCGACGTGGTGATTGCCGATGCCGAACTCGACGACAGCGACGATCTGCCGCTGGCGGCGATGGGCGAGGGCGATATCGTGATCCAGGTCACGCCGGCCGCCGATTCGATCAAGAAGGCCTATGCCCTGATCAAGCGGCTGCACATGCGGCTCGGCTGCCGGCCTTTCGGTGTGCTGGTCACCGGCGCCGACGAACAGGAAGCCGACATGGTCTATCGCAATCTGGCGCAGGTGGCGAGCCGGTATCTGGCGGTACGCCTGTTCTCGGTCGGCTCGATCCCCAATGACGAACAACTCGTCCGCGCGGCGCGGCTTGGCCGTGCCGTGGTCGATGCCTTCCCGCGTGCGGGAGCGGCGCTGGCTTTCCGCCGTCTGGCCGAGCGCTTTGCGACTCCCGATGCGGCAATGGGTGTCGGGATTTGAGAGCGATGTACACCGCGGCCGGAAAATCGGACAGGGATCATCTCGTCAGCGAGCACGCGCCGCTGGTGAAGAAGCTCGCCCATCAGATGAAGGCCAAGCTGCCGCCCAGCGTGGAAGTGGATGACCTGATCCAGGCCGGCATGATGGGCCTGCTCGACGCCGTCAACCGCTACGAGGAAACGCACGGCGCGCAGTTCGAGACCTATGCGGTGCAGCGCATCCGCGGCGCCATGCTGGATGAACTGCGCAGCAGCGACTGGATGCCGCGCAGCATGCGCCAGAACATGCGCAAGATCGAGGTCGCGATGAATGCGCTGCAGCAGCAGCTCGGCCGCCCGCCCAACGAGAGCGAAGTCGCCAAGCAGCTCAAGCTGTCGCTGGCCGATTACCAGGACCTGCTCGGCGACGGCGGCGGCCACCAGCTCGTCTATTACGAAGATTTCCACGACAGCGAGGACAACGAGCACTTCCTCGACCGCTACTGCATCGATCATGCAGGCGATCCGCTGCAAAGCCTGATGAACAGCGGCTTCCGCTCGGCCGTGATCGCCGCCATCGAGGCCTTGCCCGAGCGCGAGAAGATCCTCATGGGCCTGTACTACGAGCAGGAAATGAACCTGAAGGAAATCGGCGCCATCATGGGCGTCACCGAATCGCGCGTCTCGCAGCTGCACAGCCAGGCCATCGCACGCATGCGTGCCAATTTACGGGAGAGGGCGTGGACTGGGGTAGCCTGATCGGGATCGCACTGGCCGTTGGCGGCCTGCTGATTGGACAGACGCTGGAAGGGGGCACGCTCGGATCGCTGATCCAGCCGGCGGCCTTCGTCATCGTCGTGGTCGGCACCATGGGCGCGGTGCTGCTGCAGAGCGGCTGGAGCAACTTCATCGCCGGCATCCGCATGGCGCGCCGCGTGTTCCGGCCGCAGACCGACGACTTTCCAGAACTGATGCGCGACGTCATGGCATGGAGCGTGACGGCGCGCCGCGAAGGCCTGCTGAGTCTCGAAAAACTGATTCCCGGTGTGCAGGACCCGTTCATCGCGCACGGCCTGCGGCTGATCGTTGACGGTGTCGAGCCGCGTCGTGTGCGCGAAGTGCTGGACATGGAAATCGGCGTCTATGAAACTCGCCAGCGGCTGGCCGCCAAGATCTGGGAAGCCGCCGGCGGCTATGCGCCGACCATCGGCATCCTCGGTGCCGTGCTGGGTTTGATCCACGTGATGGAAAACCTGTCCGACCCGAGCCGGCTCGGCAGCGGCATCGCGGTCGCGTTCGTCGCCACCATCTATGGCGTCGGCTTCGCCAACCTGATCTTCCTGCCGATTTCCAACAAGCTCAAGGCGCTCGTCAACCGCGACGTGTTCCGTCACGAACTGCTGGCCGAGGCATTTGCCGGCATCGCCGCCGGCGACAATCCGCGCCTGATCGAAGAGCGCATGGCGATCTACCTGTTGTAACGGCGACGGAGCATTCATGCGACGCAGACGCCGATACGACGACGATCAGGACAACCACGAACGGTGGCTGGTCTCCTACGCCGATTTCATCACGCTGCTGTTCGCCTTCTTCGTCGTCATGTATGCGGTGTCGTCGGTCAACGAAGGCAAGTACCGCATTCTTTCCGATTCGCTGGGCATCGCCTTCAGCGGCCTGCGGCCGCAGGCGCCGGTGGTTGACAGTCCGATCGAATCGCAGCGTCCGGCATTGCCTTTGCCGCTGCCGGTGCCGCGCCGCCCCAATAACGATGCCGCCATCAAGAAGGAGCGCGAGCAGATGACCGGCATCGCGCGCAACCTGCTGGCGGCGATGGCCCCGCTGGTCGACCAGGGCAAGGTGCGCGTGACGCAGACCGAACGTGGCGTCAGTGTCGAGATCAATGCCAGCGTATTGTTCGCGCCGGCCGAGGCCAGGCTGAGTCCGCAGTCCGAGAAGACGCTGCGCGCGGTGGCCGAGGTCCTGACCCAGGTCGACAACCAGATCCAGGTCGAAGGCCATACCGACAACGTCCCGATCAGCAATCCGATGTTCCCGTCCAACTGGGAGCTGTCGGCGGTACGCGCCAGCAGCGTGGTGCGCCTGTTCATCGATGCTGGCATTGCCGAAGGCCGTCTGCTGGCGGTCGGTCATGGCGCCAATCAGCCGGTCGCTTCCAACGACACGGCGGAAGGGCGCCTGCGCAACCGTCGCGTGCAGTTGATGATCCAGTCCGGCCTGCCCGAGGCCGTCACAGAAGTGCCGATCAAGCCCTGACGCTGTCGGCACACGCATTTTCTTCCCTTCGTTTCCTTTTCTTCAATGGTCCGGCTGGACCGCTTTTCGCTTGAATCTGGCTTGAACGCGGCAGCATGCCGCGCATTGCCCCAGTTTGGTCAGTCCTGTTCCAAAACGGTGCCAGCGCGGATGCGCTTTCGCTGAACCAGCATCCGTGCGCGCTGCGCGGGCAGGCATGCACCGTCGTCAACCGGCATTTAAACAGTGCTTCCCGGATGGCAAAAGCTGGCATGCGACGTGCTTATCTCTGACATGTCACATCTTTCTTGTGTCGCTCATCTTGGAGATTGCCATGCCCTCATACAAATGGATTTCCCGTTTGCTGGTTGCCGTGCCGCTTGCGCTGACACTGCATGCCGGCGCGCAGGCCGAAACGGTCGCCCGTTACGGTATTTCTATGGCGGATATTCCGCTGACCACCGGCCAGCCCGACCGCGGCGCCGGCGCCTACCAGTTCACCGGCCATACCATCTACGATCCGCTGGTGGCATGGGAAGCCAATATCGATTCGCGTCCCGGCAAGCTGATTCCGGGCCTGGCCACCGAATGGAAGGTTGACCCCAAGGACCAGAAGAAATGGGTGTTCACGCTGCGTCAGGGCGTGAAGTTCCACGACGGTTCGGACTTTAAGGCCGACGCCGTGATCTGGAATCTCGAGAAGGTCCTCAATGAGAAGTCGCCGCAGTTCGACGCCAAGCAGAGCGCGCAGGTGCGCCCGCGCATTCCGTCGATCGCGTCCTACCGCAAGCTCGGCGACTACTCGGTCGAGATCACGACCAAGGACGTCGACGCGCTGTTCCCGTACCAGTTGCCATGGTTCCTCGTTTCCAGCCCCGCGCAGTGGGAAAAGCTGGGCAAGGACTGGAACAAGTTCGCCTCGCAGCCGTCCGGCACCGGTCCGTTCAAGCTCGACAAGCTGGTTCCGCGCGAGCGTGCCGAACTAGTGAAGAACACCGCTTACTGGGACAAGTCGCGTCTGGCCAAGACTGACCGCATCGTCCTGCTGCCGATTCCTGATGCCGTGACGCGCGCCAACGCACTGCTCAACGGTCAGGTCGACATCATCGAGACGCCACCGCCGGACATGGTGCCGCAGCTCGAAGCCGGCCGCATGAAGATCGTCAAGAACGTCACGCCGCACGTGTGGCCGTACCACTTCAGCACCTATCCGGGTTCGCCGTGGACCGACATCCGCGTGCGCAAGGCTGCCAACCTGGCGGTTGATCGTGATGGCATCGTGGCGCTGATGAACGGCCTCGCGGTTCCCGCCGTGGGTCAGGTTGACGCGACCAGCCCTTGGTTCGGCAAGCCGACCTTCAAGCTCAAGTACGACCTCGCGGCTGCCAAGAAGCTGATGGCCGAAGCCGGCTACGGTCCGAACAAGCCGCTGAAGGCCAAGATCGTGATCGCCCAGGGCGGCACCGGCCAGATGCTGTCGCTGCCGATGAACGAGTACATCCAGCAGAGCCTGGCCGAGATCGGCATTCAGGTCTCGTTCGAAGTGGTCGAGCTCGAAACCCTGTACCTCCACTGGCGCAGCGGTGCCAAGGGCGACATCAATGCCGGCAAGGGCATCACCGCGATCAACCTTGGCTACGTGACCGCCGATCCGTTCTACGCGATCACGCGCTTCGTCGACAGCCGCTATGTCTCGCCCAATGGCGTGAACTGGGGCGGCTACAACAATCCCAAGGTCGATGGCTGGCTCGATCAGGTACGCACCACCTTCGACGTGAAGGCACAGGATGCGCTGCTGGCGCAGGTGCACCAAACCATGGTTGATGACGCGCTGATGCTGTGGGTCGTGCATGACGTCAACCCGCACGCGATCTCGCCCAAGGTCAAGCGCTTCGTGCAGGCGCAGCACTGGTTCCAGGATCTGACGACGATCGGGATGTAAGGGCGATCTGTATTCGCCTGTGTAATACAGCGCACCGTCATTCCCGCGCAGGCGGGAATCCAGTCCGCCTCTGGGCTCCCGCCTGCGCGGGAGCGACGGTGGTGTTGGAAGTAGTCGGTAACACCTTGCCGGAGCAGGTTTATTTGTTCCGCAGTTGAAAGAGCAGTTGAAGTAGCAGCACCCGCAGTAGAAGTACCTGCAGTACCCGTAGTTGTTAGTAGTTGAAGTCCTCCCGGACGCGGTGCGGCGCAAGCCGTATCCGCGTCACGGCCGAATACCGCAAGTGCATCATCGAAAGCCGTCCATGTTTACCTACATCATCAAGCGCCTGCTGTACGCGATTCCGATTGCGCTCGGCGTGACGCTGCTGTCCTTCATGCTCGTCTATCTCGCGCCCGGCGACCCGCTCAATGCGATCGCGCCGGCCGACGCGCCGGCCGAAGTCATCGCCGCGCTCAAGAGCGCCTATGGTCTCGACAAGCCGGTGCCGGTGCAGTACGGCCTGTGGCTGCTGCGCGCCGTGCAGGGCGATCTCGGCACCTCGATCGCGTCGGGCCGCGAAGTCGTCAGCGAAGTCATGAGCGCCGTCAGCAATACGCTGCTGCTGGCGGGCGCCGCCGGCCTGATCGGCGTGCTCGCAGGCTGCGTGCTCGGCGCGCTGGCCGGCTACTGGCATGGCGGCATCATCGACCGCATCGCCACCTTCTTCTCGGTGATCGGCGTCAGCATTCCGCATTACTGGTTGGGACTGGTACTGACCATCGTGTTCTCGATCTGGCTCGGCTGGCTGCCCGCGATGGGCGCCGGACCGGGCGGCGGCTGGCAATGGGACATCGATCATCTCAAGCACCTGATCCTGCCGGCTGCTACGATGGCCGTGATCCCGATGGGCATCATCACGCGCACCGTGCGCGCGCTGGTGGCCGATATGCTCGAACAGGAATTCGTCACCGCGCTGCGCGCGCGCGGCCTCGGCAACGGCGCGATCTTCCGTCATATCGCCAAGAACACCGCGCCGACCGTGCTGGCCGTGACCGGCCTGCAGATCGGTTACCTGATGGGCGGTTCGATCCTGGTCGAAACCGTGTTCGCCTGGCCCGGCACCGGCTTCCTGCTGAACACCGCGATCTTCCAGCGCGACATGCCGCTGCTGCAGGGGACCATCCTCGTGCTCTGCATGTTCTTCGTCACGCTGAACCTGCTGGTCGATATCCTGCAACCGCTGCTCGACCCGCGCATGGGTCGCTGAAAGGACATTCATGGCTTCCGTATTTCAATCCCTTTCACGACCGGCACTGCCCGAAGTCACGCTGGTGCCGCAGTCGCGCGGCTACTGGCAGACCGTACTGCGCAAGCTCATGCGCGACCCGGTCGCGATGGGTGCCTTGCTGGTGATCGTGATCATCGTCGGCGCCGCCGTCTTCGCGCCGTGGCTGGCGCCGGCCGATCCGTTCAAGGGCAGCATGATCAAGCGCCTGCTGCCCGTCGGCAGCGAAGGCTACCTGCTCGGCTCCGACGAGCTCGGCCGCGACATGCTGAGCCGCCTCATGTACGGCGGCCGCCTGTCGCTGCTGATGGGCGTGATGCCGGTGCTGTTCGCCTTCGGCATCGGCACCTCGATCGGCCTGCTGGCCGGTTACGTGGGCGGCCGCCTCAACATGGTCATCATGCGCGTGCTCGACGTGTTCTACGCATTTCCCTCGGTGCTGCTGGCGGTTGCGATCTCCGGCGCGCTCGGCCCCGGCATGAGCAACAGCATTCTCGCCCTGACGCTGGTGTTCGTGCCGCAGATCGTGCGTGTGGCGGAAAGCGTGACCACGCAGGTGCGCAAGCTCGACTACATCGAAGCGGCGCGCATGAGCGGCGCCAATGCGTTTTCCATCATCCGCACCCACGTGCTCGGCAACGTACTGGGACCGGTGTTCGTCTATGCGACGGGCCTGCTGAGCGTCAGCATGATCCTGGCGGCTGGCCTGTCCTTCCTCGGCCTGGGCGTGCGTCCGCCCGAGCCGGAATGGGGCCTGATGCTCAACACGCTGCGCTCGGCCATTTTCCGCAACCCGTGGATCGCGGCCTTGCCCGGCATTCTCATCTTCGCCACATCGATCGCCTTCAACCTGCTGGCAGACGGCGTGCGTTCAGCCATGGATATCCGCAAATGAAAACCGACGATACGATCTTTCCCGCCGAGGACAAGGGCGGACCGGCCCAGCCATTGCTGCTGGTGCAGGACCTCAGGAAATACTTTCCGGTGCGCGGCGGCCTGCTGCAGAAGGAGAAGAAATTCGTGCATGCTGTTGACGGCGTGAGCTTCTCGGTCGCCAAGGGCCGCACGCTCGGCATCGTCGGCGAATCGGGCTGCGGCAAGTCGAGCACCGCGCGGCTGGTGGCACGCCTGATGGAACCAGACAGCGGCAGCATGATCTTCGACGGCGAGGGCGTGGCCGAGTTCGGCGGCATCGCCTTCAAGGACTTCCGCCGCAACCTGCAGATGGTGTTCCAGGATTCCTTCGCCTCGCTCAATCCGCGCCTGACCATCGGCGATACGGTCGCCTACGGCCCGCAGGTGCACGGCGTACCGCGTACGGAAGCCGTCAAGCGCGCGCATGCACTGCTGCGCCGCGTGGGGCTGGAACCGTCCATGTTCGCCTCACGTTATCCGCACGAACTGTCGGGCGGCCAGCGCCAGCGCGTCAACATCGCACGCGCGCTGGCCTTCGAGCCGCGCCTCGTGATCCTCGATGAAGCTGTTGCCGCGCTCGACAAATCGGTGCAGGCGCAGGTCCTCAACCTGCTGCAGGAACTCAAGGCCGAGCACGACCTGACCTATCTGTTCATCTCGCACGACCTGCACGTGGTGCACTACATCAGCGACGACGTGATGGTCATGTACATGGGGCAGGTGGTCGAGAAGGGCCCGGTTGAAGCGATCTACGAGAACACGCGCCATCCCTACACGCGCGCGCTGCTGTCGGCCGTGCCGTCGATGGACCCGGATCACCGCACCCAGCAGCCGCCGCTGGCGGGCGATCCGCCCAACCCGATCAACCCGCCGAGCGGCTGCCGCTTCCGCGAACGCTGCCCGTATGCCGAAGCCGTCTGCGCCGACAAGATTCCCTACCTGGGCGCGGTCGGCGGCAACAAGGAACACGTGGTCGCCTGTCACATGAACTGCGCGGCATCCGGCCACAGCCGCGCGGTCGGCGCGCCGGCAATCGAAGAAGAGGTGGCAGCATGAACGACATGAATCAACCCCTGGTGCGCGTCAGCGACCTGAACGTGGAATTCCACGGCAACCGCAAGGCGCACGCGCTCGACCATATCGGCTTCGACCTGCCGGCAGGGCAGGTGCTGGGCCTGCTTGGCGAATCCGGCTCCGGCAAGAGCGTCACGCTGCGCACGCTGCTGCGCCTGCACCCGCAACGCACCACGCGTATCAGCGGCAGCATCCGGATCGACGGCAAGGACGTGCTGGCGCTGAAGGGCAGGGAACTCGACGCCTATCGCGGCGGCACGGTCTCCATGATCTTCCAGGAACCGGGCCTCGCCTTCGATCCCGTCTATACCATCGGCCAGCAGATCGTCGAAACGATCCGCGCGCACGAGCAGGTGGACAAGGCGACCGCCGCCAAACGCGCGCTGGAAATGCTCGAACGCGTGCAGATTCCACAAGCCAAGCGCCGCTTCGATGCGTATCCGCATGAACTGTCGGGCGGCATGCGGCAGCGCGCGATGATCGCGTTGGCGCTCTCGTGCAAGCCCAAGCTGCTGCTGGCCGATGAGCCGACCACCGCGCTCGACGCCTCGGTGCAGATCCAGATCCTGTTGCTGCTGCGCGAGCTGCAGAAGGAAACCGGCATGTCCGTCATTTTCGTCACCCACGACATCGGCGCGGCAGTGGAAGTCGCGGACCGTATCGCCGTCATGTACGGCGGCCGCATCGTGGAAGAGAACACGGTCAAGGGCATCGTCACCGCGCCGCGTCATCCCTACACGGCGGGTTTGCTCGGTTCGACCGTCAGTACCGAGAATCGCGGCCAGCCGCTGCCGGCTGTGCGCGGTGCGCCGCCTGACCTGTCTGCGCTGCCGCCGGGATGCAGCTTTGCGCCGCGTTGTGATAATGCGGGTGAGCGTTGCACCAAGGATCGGCCAGCATTATTGTCAGCAGATGGCGCTAGATTGGCGTGTTGGCATCCAGTGAGAGAGTTGGTTATGCCGGATCGAAACTTAGCTTATGCCTAAGTAGATTATGAAAAAAGAAAAGCACCCAATAGGGTGCTTTTCTTTTTTTCTTTGGGCATCTAAATTGTTTATTCAAGAAATTGCATCTAAAACCTAGCTGCACATGAGGTTGAAGCTGGTTGTCGCAAATACGTCTGTCAATATTGCATTGAGTTGGCTAGGGATTGATTGTTCATAAGTTGAGCATGTCGATGTGGCCATCGGTGGTTTCAGGGACCAATCAATGGCGTGAGTAATGCGATCGCTCCGCTTGCAATAATGTTGCCTGTTGCCCCTTCACAGATTGATTTTGCCGATTGCAATAGTGTTTTGATGCGGCTTGTCGTGGGAGCTGATTTCACTAGTTCAGCGTTAAGCTCGGCTAGGATAGGCGTGAGACTCTGATTGGTAGCGTTTGGTAAGGAGCTTATAAGATTATTGAGCTGCGCCACTACATCACGAACTTGATCGAGGTCCAATGCCATGGAAGCATGCTGAGTATTGGATACTATTGCATGATCTGATACGTTGCCTAGCACGCCGACATTTTGAATAAAAAATTGTTGTCCCGCAGGCTGCGCTTTTATTTTTTCTTGTGTATTGAACGTCATACTTTCTCCAAGAACGCCGACTTTCTCCATCTCAAGGCTCCAGTTAAGAACAAGATTGCGTACGGCGTCTAACACTCTAATGACCGCTGTACGTTCTATCTTCAAGATTGGTTCCATTTTTACGCTCATCAATTGCAGTAGCAAATTTATATGCTCTTGAGATAGCTGAACATGTAGGCTGCCACTCCCTGAGGCAAGTAGCGCCTCTAGTTCTGCAACTGATTGACGACATGGAGCAGCTGTAACTATCTCAGCAAGCTTCGCATCTGCAAATTGAAGTGTTTGAAGTCCGTGATAAGGATTCTTAACCTTCATTTCACCGACTAGCTTTCGATAGGAGGGGAGATCCTCTTCGGCTACGTCATCATAACCATTTAGTTCCAAAGTTATCCATTGCAGCTCGTCTGCGAGATCCAATTTTACGGCCGCTGCACGCACCTTTCGGAGAAGACTAGCGACAGAGCTTGAGCCATCCATGGCTTCAGATTGGATTTGCAGTATCAAACTCGACATATTGTTTTCCTATGGGGGGTAGTGCCACAGCAGATTGATATAGAAGTACCTAAATTCTATTTACAAGATTTTCTTAATGAAACTACAGAGTTAGGTAGATTTACAAAAAAGTCCCACAATTCGCGGGACTTTTGTATTTGGCTAGCTATTGGCTAAATCCATAAAGGTAAAAATATTTACTTCTGCGTGTACATATCCTTCTGCTTATCCTGCAGCAGCACTTGCGTGTACAAACGCTTCTCCGCTTTGTTGTACTGATCTTCCGCCCACGTCCGGCATTTCGGGCAGCAGAACCGCGGAATCTGCACCGCAAACACCGGTAACCGTGGCCGGCTTTCGTTGCGCGATTCGATGGTGACGGCGCCGCCGCAATCCGGAACGTCGCAGGTGCGCACGGTCTCGGTCTGCGATTCGCGGATGCCGGCCGTGTCGTAGTAGATGTCCTGGTCGCGCGTGTGGAAGGGCTGGTTGCCATATACCTGATCGCGTAATGCCTTGCGATTGTTCCAGCGTTCGAACGTGACTTCCTTGAGTTTCTTCAGGTAGTCATTGATGCGCGGGTCCTGTTTCTGGTCTTCGGCGCTGTAGTCGGGTTCGCGGATCTGCGAATAGTCCATGCCGGCCATCGCGAGGATGATGCCGGTGTTGATGTAGGGCAGGGCGCTTTCGATCGAGTAGCCGCCTTCGAGCACGGCGATGTCGGGCTTGAGGCGGTCGTTCAGTACCGCGTAGCCTTGCGCCGTGAATTTCATGTTGGTGATCGGGTCGGAATAGTGGTTGTCCTGGCCGGCCGAGTTGATGATGAGGTCGGGTTTGAAGTCGGCCAGGATGGGCATCACGATCTCGTCGAGCACGTAGAGGAAGCCTTCTTCGCAGGTGTTGGGCGGCATCGGCAGGTTGATGGTGGTGCCGAAGGCATTGGGGCCGCCGAGCTCGTCGGGGAAGCCCGAGCCGGGATACAGCGTGCGGCCATCCTGGTGCATGGAGATGAACAGCGTGTTCGGGTCGTGCCAGAAGATGTCCTGCGAGCCGTCGCCGTGGTGGCAGTCGGTATCGACGATGGCGATCTTCTTGATGCCGTTCTTGTCGCCGTACTTCTCGCGGATGTACTCGACCATGATGGCTTCCATGTTGAGCGTGCAGAAGCCGCGCGTGCCGTGCACCACGCGCATCGAGTGGTGTCCGCAGGGGCGCACGAGCGCGAAGGCGTTATCGACTTCCTTGTTCATCACCTTGTCGGCCGCGGTCAGCGTGCCGCCGACCGAGATCAGGTGCGAGGCGTGCACGAGCTCGTCGATGCTGGGCACGCAGAAGTGCACGCGGTTGATGTCTTCTGCGGTGGCGAGATCGGGCTTGAATTCGATGATGTTGTCGAAGTCGAGCAGGCCTTCTTCTCTGACCTGATCCTGCGTATAGAGCAGGCGTTCCTCGCGCTCGGGATGGTTGGGCGAGATCGCGTAGTCGTAGGCGGGGAAAAATACCAGTCCGGTTTTCTTGGTCATGGCGTGTCTCTCTTACTGAATGGCATGTTTGGTCAGGCCCGGCTTGATCTGCAGCCTGACGCGGAAGTTTTTGCCGGTGGTGGAGCCGTCGCGGATCACGTTGAAGCTCTGGCTGTCGGCCACTTCGATCTCGATGTCTTCCTCGGGCGCACCGGCGACGCGGGCGATCTGTTCGAGCTTTTCGCGGCCGACGGCGATCAGGTCGGCCAGCGTGAAGTTGCGCGGGATGTCGGCCTGCACGCCTTCCTCGGCGATCGACATCTGGCGTTCCTCGGTATCGGCCATCAGCGTCAGTTCGACTGTGGTGCGCGCCATGGCGGCGCCGCTGGCGTTGATGACGTCCGAATCGCCGGGGACCACGGGCGTCATCTTCAGCAGTTCGCCAACCTGTTTTGCCATGTACGGCGCGGGACCGCCGACGACGATGGCGTCGGTCGGCGCCAGCACCTTGCCTTCGAGCATTTCATGGATCGTATAGACCGGCTTGCTGTTGACCTCGGCGATCATGCTGCGCACCTTGGCGGCGATGGTTTCGCAGGCGAGGTCCATGATGGCTTGCGCGGCCTGCGGCGTGCTCTGCCCGAGTTGCGCGGCGATGCTGTCGATGGCGGCGGTGGCCTTGGCCTTGTCGCCGATGTCGGCGAGGCCGAGCACGATCATGGCGTCGGTCGGCGTCGGCACCGGGCCGTCGAAGGCCATGGCCGAGCCTTTGCGCTCGGGACCGATGACGAGCTTGCCGTCGATCACCTGCACGTGGCTGTCGCCGCCGATGGCGATCGAATGCGTGAGCAGGCCGCGGATCAGCGTCTTGTGTTCCTCGATCTGCACGCCCTTGGGTTCGAGCAGCGGCGCGCCGTCGGCAAAGAGCGCGATGTCGGTGGTGGTGCCGCCGACGTCGATGGAGAGCGAATCACGGTCGGTCGGCGCATAGGGCAGCACGCCCATGATGGTGGCGGCCGGGCCGGACAGGATGGTCTGCACCGGGTAGTGGCGAGATTGTTCAACGTCGATGGTGCCGCCGTCGGCCTTGAGGATGTACAGCGGTACGTCCACACCGAGTTGCTGCAGGTAGGTCTGCAACTGGTCGGCCATGGTGCTGTGCAGACGCCAGACCGCTTCGTTCAGGTAGGCGGTCGAGATGCGGCGCGGGAAGCTGAGTTCGCCCGACAGTTGATGGCCGAGCGTGACGTGACTGGCCTGATCGTCGAGCAGCGCGCGCACGGTCTGTTCGTGCGCCGGGCTGCGCGTGGAGAACTTGCCGATCACGCCGAAGTGCTTGACGCCCTGTTCGGCAAAACGGGTCTTGAGTTCCACAATCTCGTCCTCATCGACGCTTTCGGCTTCGAGTCCGCGATGGTTCATGTAGCCCTTGACGAAGGCGGCGCGGTCGCTGAGCGGAAGGTCGCGGTGCGCGACGCCGGGTCCGCTCATGACGATCAGGCCGACCGGGTCGAGCTGGTGCTGGGCGACGGCATTGGTGGTCATGGTCGTGCTGAGCACGATGCGGCGTAGCTGCTTGATGTCTTCCGGCTGCGCCACGGCATGGGTGGCGAGCGTGACCGATTTGAGCAGGTCGCTCTTGTCGGTCATGACCTTCGATTTGCGGAGGATCTTCCCGTTCTGCATCAGTACAGAATCGGTATGGGTTCCACCCACGTCAATACCAAGAATCATTGTTTCCTTCCTCGAACAAAGGCGTCATTCAAACAGAACAGGGGAGCGGGCGGCATGCCGGCTGGATCGATGTGCGCATGACGATGAAGAGCCTGCGCCATCAGGCACCGCCCGTGGACTTGATCAGCAGACATTATAGGGGAGATACCTGCGCGGACCGAGCATGCGGGACGCGCTGCGTACCGGTTACGCGCAGCCGTTGGCAGTGCGGTCGATTTCTGCAGTGCCGGTCTGTGTGTGCCGCTGCAAGGCGCAGCGGCACGTCGTTTTAGGGCATGGTCCTGTTTTCGTTCAGATCGACCAGGCCCTTGATCAGCCGGTAGGCCTTCCACAGCCACGCCACCGCCCACACCAGCATCGCGGCAGGAATGCCGATGAAGGTGATCCACAGCACGCCGCCGACCACCACCCAGACCACGTACCACCAGAACGAGCGAATCTGCCAGCTGTGATGGCTGTGGACGAAGGTGCCGGCGGTGTCGCCGCGTTTGACGTAGTTGATGATCAGCGGCACGAAGGACAGCATGCCGAGCGAGAACACGAGGCTGAGGCCGTGGCCGATGTAGAGCCACCACGCCAGGTTCTTGGCCGATTGCAGCGGCTGGTCCAGCACCAGTTGATCGTTCATGCTTGCCTCCAGAGGACAGTTGTCAGTCTGATAGGGTATGTGGAGGCGAAGTTCCGCGCATCAAGACCGATGCGCGGCGGGAGAGGTCACTTGGGCTGCAGAAAGCGGTCGAAGATGCCGGCCTTGCTCTTGGCTTCGCTGGTTTCCAGCGGCGGCATGCCCATGAAGATGTGGCGATAGGCCGCGTACATCAAGCCGCCAAGGATGGGGAACAGCGGCACCACGGTCAGCCCGTGAAACAGGGCGCCGCCCATCATCAGCAGGGCGCTGAGGAAGACCACGATGACGACGAACTTGTTCTGGTTGAAGGCCTTGAAGGTATGGTCCAGGCACAGGCGCAGCGGCAGATCGGTGCAGACGATCAGCGGGATGGCGAACCACGGCAGGATTACCAGCAGCCACAGGCCGATGGAGAACAGCGCCTTGGAGCCGACCAGGAAGTCGCTGATCTGGTAGTCCTGCGGCACGTAGGTCGAGGTCGCCGCGGGACCGCCGACGGCGGTGCCCTTGACGATCATGACGATCAGGAAGAAGGCGACCGCAAGGACGGTGACCGCCAGCGTCGAGCACAGCAGGACGCGCAGAATGCCGGCGGGAGCGCGTTTGAGCGTCGTCAGCACGGGTTCGGACGAGTCGGCGCTGTAGGCCACCAGCACGAAGATGCCGACCAGCGCCGGCGAGATGATCAGCAGCAGCATCGGCGAGAACGGCGACAGCAGGCCGACGGTGGCGAGCACGAGGCAGACGTTGAGGGCGAGATGCTTGCCGGAGAGATGGAGCGCTTCCTTGCTCCAGCGTTGCCAGCTCGAGGATTCGACGGGGCGGGGGCCAAAGGTGTTGTTCATGGCGGAGTTCCTGCGATGGTGCGTGCCGTGTGGCCGGCCGGGTGTCTGGGGTGATTCTCCTGTTCTGCCTGAAAGAATAAGTAAAACTACGTAGCAATGCAAACGAATCGGCGCACAAAGCGGTGGATTTCCGACTGATTTGCACGGCTATTGGCGGGGATGCGACAGCGGATGTTCCGGCAGAATGCCGGAACACGGTGCGATTGCCGAGGCGGCAGGCGGCGAACGTCACCTGCGCCGCAACGTGCGACGATCAGCGGGTGAAGAGCTTGAGAATGCCGTCGAGACCGACGAAGTTGAGGCTGACGTCCGCCTGCTCGCGCACGATGGGCTTGGCGCGGAAGGCGACCGACAGGCCGGCGATGCCCATCATGCGCAGGTCGTTGGCACCGTCGCCCATGACGATGGCCTGTTTCGGCGAGATGCCGAGTTCGTCGCAGACGCGCTGCACGGTGCGCATCTTTTCTTCGCCGTCAACGATGTCGCCGACGATACGGCCGGTCAGCTTGCCGTCCACGACTTCGAGCCGGTTGGAATGCGCATGGTCGAGCCCGAGCCGTTCCTTGACGCGGTCGGTGAAGAAGGTGAAGCCGCCCGAGACCAGCAGCGTCTTCAGCCCGGCGGCCTTGACTGCCGCCAGCATCGCTTCGGCACCCGGCGACAACTGCAGCCGTTCGTTATAGACACGCTGCAGGGCGCTCGCATCCAGCCCTTCGAGCAGCGCCACGCGCCGCATCAAGCTTTCTCGGAATTCGATCTTGCCGCGCATGGCGGCTTCGGTGATTTCCGCCACCTGCGGCTTCAGGCCCTGCATGTCGGCGATCTCGTCGATGCATTCGATGGTGATCAGGGTCGAATCCATGTCCATCGCCAGCAGGCCGAAATCGCCAAGCGCGCGGCGGCCTTCGAGAAAGGCATAGTCGAGCTGCGAGGCCCAGGCCGCCAGATCGATCTGCGCCTTGACTTCGTCGTTGTAAGTGACTTCCTCGCAGCGGTAGGCGTGCTCGCCGATGGCGACGATGGCGCGCGGGCGGGCCAGGGCGGCGACCTGTTCGACGAGATGACGCGGGGCGGAGTTTCCTTGCAGAATCAGATTCATGAATGGGCAGTGATGCGTGAGTATGAGGAAGTCATGCCGCTCATGATAGCAGCGCGCGTATGGTGTTCCTGATCTGCGTCGCGCGCGCCGCCAGATCGGGCATGCTGGCCGTGATGCGCAGCTTGTCCTGGCCGTTGAGCTTGATGTGGCGGTTCTTCTGGATCAGTTCGATGATGCGCATGGCATCGATCGGCGGATTGGGCTCGAACTGCAGCGTAGCCGATTCCGCGTGCGCATCGATCTTGACGATGCCGACCGGCTTGGCGGCCACGCGCAGGCGGTGCGTTTCGATCAGTGCCTGCGCTGCATCCGGCAGCTTGCCGAAACGGTCGATCAGTTCTTCCTGCAGGTCGTTGACCGCATCCTGCGTGCTGCAGTTGGCGAGCCGCTTGTAGATCGACAGGCGCTCGTGCACGTCGCCGCAATAGGTTTCCGGCAGCAGGGCGGGCACGTGCAGGTTGATCTCGGTGGTGGACGACAGCGGTGCGGCGAGGTCCGGCTCCTTGCCGTTCTTCAGCGAGCGCACGGCTTCGTTGAGCATGTCCGAATAGAGCTGGAAGCCGATCTCGGTCATCTCGCCCGACTGGTTCTCGCCGAGCACCTCGCCGGCGCCACGGATTTCCAGATCGTGCATGGCGAGGTAGAAGCCGCTGCCGAGTTCCTCCATCTGCTGGATCGCGTCGAGCCGGCGCTGCGCCTGCTTGCTCAGGCCCTGCACGTCGTGCACCAGCAGGTAGGCATAGGCCTGGTGATGTGAACGGCCAACGCGGCCGCGCAACTGGTGCAGTTGTGCGAGGCCGAACTTGTCGGCGCGGTGCATGATGATGGTGTTGGCGGTCGGCACGTCGATGCCGGTTTCGATGATCGTGGTGCAGAGCAGGACGTTGAAGCGCTGCGCGACGAAATCGCGCATGACCTTTTCCAGGTCGCGTTCGTGCATCTGGCCGTGAGCCACGCCGATGCGCGCTTCCGGCAGCAGTTCCTCGAGCATCGCCTTGCGGTTGGCGATCGTCTCGACCTCGTTGTGCAGGAAATAGACCTGGCCGCCGCGCTTCAATTCGCGCAGGCAGGCTTCGCGGATGATGGAATCGTTCTCGCCGCGCACGAAGGTCTTGATCGCCAGACGTTTCTGCGGCGCGGTGGCGATGATCGAAAAGTCGCGCAGGCCTTCGAGCGCCATGCCGAGCGTGCGCGGGATCGGCGTGGCGGTCAGCGTCAGCACATCGACCTCGGCGCGCAGCGCTTTCAGCGCTTCCTTCTGGCGCACGCCGAAGCGGTGTTCCTCGTCGATGATGACGAGTCCGAGCCGCGTGAATTTCACCTCGGGCGAGAGCAGCTTGTGGGTGCCGATCACGATATCGACCGTGCCGTCCGACATGCCCTTGATCGCCTGCGCGACTTCCTTGCCGGTACGGAAGCGCGACAGCTCGGCGATGCGCACCGGCCAGTCGGCAAAGCGGTCGGCAAAGGTCTGCGCATGCTGCTCGGCCAGCAGCGTGGTCGGCGCCAGGATCGCGACCTGCTTGCCGCCCATGACGGCGATGAAGGCGGCGCGCAGGGCAACCTCGGTCTTGCCGAAGCCGACGTCGCCGCACACCAGGCGGTCCATCGGCTTGCCGGAGGTCATGTCGCGGATCACGTTGTTGATGGCTTCGCGCTGGTCCGGCGTTTCCTCGAAGCCGAAGCTTTCGGCAAAGGCGTCGTAGTCGTGCGCTGAGTACTGGAAGGCATGGCCTTCGCGCAGCGCGCGGCGCGCGTAGAGGTTCAGCAGTTCGGCGGCGGTGTCGCGGATCTTCTCGGCGGCGCGGCGCTTGGCCTTTTCCCACTGGCCGGACCCCAGCGCATGCAGCGGCGCGTCCTCGGGCGAGGCGCCCGAATAGCGCGAGATCACGTGCAGCTGCGAGACCGGCACGTAGAGCTTGGTTTCCTTCGCGTATTCGAGATGCAGGAACTCGGTCTCGCCTTCGCCGAGGTCCATGCTGATCAGGCCCATGTAGCGGCCGATGCCGTGGTTGACGTGCACCACCGGGTCGCCGATCTTGAGTTCCGACAGGTCGCGCACCATGGATTCGACCTGGGTCGCGCCTTCCTGCTTCTTGCCGCCGATGCGACGGCCCGAGCCGGCATAGAGTTCGGCTTCGGTGACGAAGGCCAGCTTGTCGAAGGCCTCGCCGAGTTCGAAGCCGGCATGCAGCGGCGCCACGCCGAGCATCAGGCGGGCGTCGGCGGTCGCGAAGTCTGCGTAGTTTTCGGCCAGCGTCAGCGGCAGGTCGTATTCGTTGAAGTACTGCTGCAGCGTTTCGCGCCGGCCTGCGCTTTCGGCGCAGATCAGCACGCGCTTGTCGGTCTGCAGCAGCCAGGACCGCAGGTTGACGAGCGGATCGTCGGCGCGGCGGTTGACGGCGATGTTGGGCAGCGGCGCGGCGATTTCGGACGCGACCGCCTGCGCATGCACGACCCAGCGCCCGAAGGGCTTGGCCTGCGTGAAGAACTGTTCGTCCGACAGGAAGATCTGCTCGGGCGCCAGCACCGGTCGTTCGCGGTCTGACTTGAGGAAGCGGTAGCGCGACTGCGTATCGCTCCAGAAGCGGCGGATCGCCTCGTCGATCTCGCCGATCAGGGCGAAGGTGGTGTCGGCGGGCAGGTAGTCGAACAGGGTGGCGGTTTGCTCGAAGAAAAGCGGCAGATAGTATTCGATGCCGGCCGAGGCGATGCCGTTGCCGATGTCCTTGTAGATGACCGAGCGCGAAGGATCGCCCTCGAACACTTCGCGCCAGCGGCCGCGGAAGGCAGTGCGCGCTTCCTCGTCCATCGGGAATTCGCGTGCCGGCAGCAGGCGTACTTCCCTGACCGGGTACAGCGAGCGCTGCGAGTCGGCGTCGAAGGTACGGATGGTGTCGATGGTGTCGCCGAACAGGTCGATGCGGTAGGGCAGCACCGAGCCCATCGGAAAGAGGTCGATCAGGCCGCCGCGCACCGAATACTCGCCGGGCGACATGACCTGCTTGACGGGCGTGTAGCCGGCCAGCTGCAACTGCGTCTTCAGGCGATTCTCGTCGAGTGTCTCGCCCTGCTTGAAGTAGAAGGTGTAGGACGCCAGAAAGGCCGGCGGCGCCATGCGCAGCAGCGCGGTGGTGGCCGGCACGATCAGCACGTCGCACTGGCCGTTCAGGACTTCGTACAGCGTCGCCAAACGTTCGGACACGAGGTCCTCGTGCGGCGAGAAGGCATCGTAGGGCAGGGTTTCCCAGTCGGGCAGCAGGTGGCAGCGCAGCGGCTGTTCGGCGCTGCCGCCGAACCACGGGATTTCCGCCAGCAGGCGCTGCGCGTCGCCGGGATTGGCGACCACGATGGCGAGCATGCGCTGCTGCGATTTCAGTTCGATGGCAGCCTGCGCGAGCACGAAGGCATCGGCCGAACCGTGGACGGGCGGCAGAACGAAACGGGTACCGGCTTTGGGAAGATTCTTTTTAGGATCGAAGGACATCAAATTGCCAACATGGCACACAGGGCACATGTCATGGAAGGTCGGGTGCAGCATGCAGCGCATGCCGTTTGTCCCTGATTTGACAGTGAAAAATTATGGTGCGATTATAAACCAAGCCCCTATTCGAGTCGGGCGCATCCCCTGACGGACATCATGCCTTCCCTAGAAGTTTCTTCCGCGATTTTCTCCGCGCATCCATTCGCGATTTTCCAACCCGGCTCCGTATCGCTTTCCCGCGCATCGCTATCCATTCGCATCGCATGACGCCGGCACGCTATTTCGGTCTGATCCCCGCCGCGGGCATCGGTGCTCGCATGGGCAGCGCAATCCCCAAGCAGTATGTGAACATCGCCGGCCAGCCGATGCTGGTGCATGCCTTGGCGGCTTTCGCGCAGACGCCGATGATCGCCCATACCTTCGTGGTGGTCAGCCCCGACGACGGTTATGTCGATGGCGCGCTGGCTGCCTCCGCCCTGGCCGGCCGCGTCGATCTCTCGGTGCTGCGCGTAGGCGGTGCGACGCGTCAGGATTCGGTGCTGCACGGCTTGCGCGCGATGCGCGAACAGGTCGGTGATGACGACTGGGTACTGGTGCATGATGCGGCGCGTCCGGGGCTGGACGGGGAACTGATCGAACGTTTGATCGCTGCGCTCAAGGGTGACGAGGTGGGCGGTCTGCTGGCACTGCCGGTGGTTGATACGCTCAAGCGCGCCGATGCCGGGCAGGGCGTGGCGGAAACCGTGCCGCGCGAGCGCCTGTGGGCGGCGCAGACGCCGCAGATGTTCAGTTACGGCCTGCTGCGGCGCGCGCTCGAGCAGGCGACCGATGTTACCGACGAGGCATCCGCCATCGAGGCGCTCGGCCTGGTGCCGAAGCTGGTCGAAGGCAGTACACGTAATTTCAAGGTCACGCTGCCGCAGGATGTGGCGCTGGCCGAACTTCATCTGAAAGGTCAGGCATGAGCCATCCCGCCATTCCCTATCGTATCGGCCAGGGCTACGACTGCCACGCGCTGGTCGAAGGCCGCAAGCTGATCATCGGCGGCGTGACGATCCCGCATCCGACCGGCCTGCTCGGCCATTCGGACGCCGACGTGCTGCTGCACGCGATTACCGATGCGCTGTTCGGCGCCGCCGGCCTTGGCGATATCGGCCGTCATTTTCCCGACACGGCGGACGAATTCAAGGGCGCCGATTCGCGCGTGCTGCTGCGCGAAGCCGCCAAGCGCGTGCTGGCCGCCGGCTACGCGGTCGGCAATATCGACGCCACCATCATCGCGCAGAAACCGAAGATGGCGCCGCACATCCCGGCCATGGTCGCCAACCTGGCGGCCGACCTCGGGCTGGTGGCGAACCAGATCAACATCAAGGCCAAGACCAATGAAAAGCTCGGCTATCTGGGGCGCGAGGAGGGCATCGCTGCAGAGGCGGTGGCCTTGCTGTATCGTATCGACTAAGTACCGAATCGCGGCCACGCGGAAATTTATTGCGGTTTTCGTGGTCCCATGCAAGACGGGCGACACCAGCCATGGTTTTTTGTCATGTCGTTCCGTGTCGATAAAAATGTCGAACATGCATTGAATTACCGTAAAAAGTCCCCATCTATTGCGACATGTGCGGGATTGCCGCATAGTACGGATGCAGACAGCCGATTCGGCACCTGCAAAGCCGCAAACAAGTAATCGAAAGCCATCCATGACTTCATTCTTCTTCACGCAGCAAGCCAGCAACTGGCAACAGGTCCTTCGCCGCAGCCGTTCCGGCGGATTCTTTTCACGCCTCTTCGCATGGCTGATGCTCGGCCTGCTGATGCTGGTGGGTCTGCTGGTGGTGGTGGCCGTGCTGCTGCTGAGCTGGCTGCTGATTCCGGTCCTGTTGTACAAGAAGCATCGCGCGATGGAAAAGATGCGTGCTGCCGGCATGGCGCAGCCTGCCTACCCTGGTCATGCGGGTTACGGCCACACGGCGTCGCGCGGCGACGTCATCGAAGGCGTGGTGAAGGAAGTCAGGGACGACGACCAGCGCTGATCGTTGCTTGCCGATCGATTCGGCCGCTTTCCACGCAAAACGCACATTCGAAGGAATGTGCGTTTTTCTTTTGGTACGCAGGAAATGAGCGTGGAGCTTATTTCCTGGCGATCGGCAGCGCGATGCGGATGACGAGTCCCCCGCTGTCGCGATTGGACAGCAGCAGACGGCCGCCGTGGCGTTTGACGATACGCTCGACGATGGCGAGTCCCAGCCCGGCGCCATTGGCCTGGCCACGCGCCTGATCCATGCGCGTGAAGGGACGCAGCAGGCGCGTGATCTCTTCGTCGGGGACGCCGTTGCCATGATCGCCGAACTCGACGATCACCTTGTCATGGTCGCCATGTGCGCGCAGTTCGATCTGCACCGGTGCGTCGGATGCGCGCTTGCCGTAGCGCCGCGCGTTCTCGACCAGGTTGCTGACGATGCGCTTGATCTCGACCGGATTGCCGTTGACTGCGATATCCTCGGCGATGTCGGCCTCGATGGAGACGTCGCTCAGCCGCTGCGCCTCGGCCACCGCCTGCCGCAGCAGTGCAGACAGATCGACGCGCGCAAAGCTCGCATCGTCGGTCGGTTTCGCATAGTCGAGGAACTGGCCGATGATGGCATCCATCTGCTCCAGGTCCGATTGCATGCCCTTGCGCGCCTCGTCCGGCAGGCCGGCCAGTTCGACCTCGAGCTGCATGCGCGCCAGCGGCGTGCGCAGGTCGTGCGAGATGCCGGCCAGCACCAGCGCGCGGTCGGAATCGACGCGTTCGAGATCATCGACCATCTGGTTGAAGCTGCGATTGGTTTCGCGGATTTCGGCCGGGCCGCGCTCCGGCAGCGGCGTGATGTGGCGGCCATTGGCGACGGCCTTGGCAGCGGCCGCCAGGCGCGCCAGTGGCTGGTTGATGAGGCCCGAGATGATCAGCGCGCCCAGCAGCGACAACAGCAGCGTGACGGCGGCCCAGCCGGCCCATTGCACGCCGGTGGTGCTTTCGATGCGTTCGCGGTCGAGCATCAGCCAGTATTCGTCGTCGGCGATGGTGAAGCTGACCCAGAACCCTGGCACTTCGTTGACGTTGCGCGCGAACTGCGTGTCCTCGCCGAGGCCAAGCCGGATGTTTTCCTCGATCGCCTGCATCATGCGCGTGTTGAGCGGCGGTTCGACGCGGTCGGTGGTTTCGAGCGGATAGATGCGGATGCCTTCGTTGCTGGCGAGATCGAACAGCAGTTCGCGCCGCAGGTCGGGCGCCGAGTGGGTGAGGGCGGTGCGCGTGATGGTGACGATGGAGATGACCTGGGCCGCGATCTGGTTGGCGCGCGGCGTCTGTTCGACGATGCGGAAGCTCGCCACCCAGGCTGCCATGCTGGCGGCGATCGTGAATGCCAGCAGAAAGAAGGTACGCCAGAACAACCCGCTGCTGAGCCATGTCAGTCGGTTTGACGATGCGGTCATGCGGGATTCTTTCGGCTGCAAGGAAATGGGCGCGGGAATGTCGAATCAGGCAGCCGGCGGTCAGCGCGGCTTGCCTTCCGGGATGAAGACGTAGCCGAGGCCCCAGACGGTCTGGATGTACAGCGGTGTCGAGGGATCGGGTTCGATCAGCTTGCGCAGGCGCGAAATCTGCACGTCCAGGCTGCGGTCGAAGACTTCGTACTCGCGGCCGCGCGCCAGTTCCATCAGTTTTTCGCGCGACAGCGGCTGGCGCGCGTGGCGCGCGAAGACCTTGAGCACCGAGAATTCGCCGGTGGTCAGCGGCACAGTTTCGCCTTTCTTCTTCAGCGTGCGCGTGCCGAGGTCGAGTTCGAAATCACCGAAGGTGAAAGTCTGAGGCGTCTCGGACGGCGCGCCCGGAATCTCGTCGGGACCGACGCGGCGCAACACGGCATTGATGCGCGCCACCAGCTCGCGCGGGTTGAAGGGCTTAGGCAGGTAGTCGTCGGCGCCCATTTCGAGGCCGACGATGCGGTCGACGTCCTCGCCCTTGGCGGTCAGCATGATGATCGGCGTCTTGTCGCCGGCACCGCGCAGGCGGCGGCAGATCGACAGCCCGTCTTCGCCCGGCAGCATCAAGTCCAGCACCAGCAGGTCGTAGCGCTCGCGCAGCCAGAGCTTGTTCATGGCCTGTGCATTCTCGGCGGTGACCACGTTGAAGCCCTGTTCCGACAGATAGCGTCGCAGCAGATCGCGCAGGCGCAGGTCGTCGTCAACCACCAGCACCTTGGTCTGGTGGGAATTGGTCATGTGTGCCGTCTCGTTCATGGTTGCGTTCATGGTCGCATTTGTCGTCGTCATGTCGATATGGTAACTTCAGAACCCATTGACGGTAATACCGGCAGGGAAGGCATTACAAAGTGTTACAACCTTTACGGAAAAGCGCTTAGGGCAGCAGGCAAAGCGTCCTACACTTTGGGCATGGGTGGCGTTCAGGCTGCCGGGCGTCGGAAAGACGAGAATGATGAATAGTACATTGAATAAAACTGCATGGATTCTGCTGTTTGCCGCTTGCATGGGGAGTGCGACGGTGGCGGGTGCGCAGTCGCGCTTTTCGGGATACGGCTTCCAGGCACAGGAAGACAGCCGCCGTGGCAACGACAGCCGCCGCCAGCAGGCGGAGCGCTACGAGCAGCAGCGCAACGCGGAGCGTGCACAGCAGCGTCGCAACGACCGGCTGTCGCCGGACGAAAGGCGCACGCTGCGTCAGCAGATCGATGAAGCAGGGCGCGACATCTATGCGCCGCGTCGGCGCTGATTTTCGATAGGCGCTCCGCTGAAGCTGACGCGAGGCTGCAACAATAAAAAAACCGGCAAGGCTGTGCGCCTTGCCGGTTTTGTTTTGTACGGGAGAAAACCGTCGGTGCTTACGCGACGATGTGGCGGCCGACCGACTTGCTGGCGGTCTGGCCGTTGGGGCCATAGACCGGACTGCCCTGCACGCTGCCATGCTGCAGCACTTCGAGCACGGCCTGGTTGCGTACCATCTGCTTGTTGATCAGGGTGCCGTTGACGCGGTTGATTTCCTTGGCTTCTTCGGCCAGTTGGAGCAGTTCGTTCCAGGAGGAGGCGGCTTCGGCGGTGGCTGCCGGGGCGGCGAGCCAGGCTTGCATGCCGGTCTCGGAGGCTTCGTGTCCGGCGGCGGCCAGTGCCTGGTGGCGGCGCGAGGCCAGTTCGGCCATGCGGTAGGCGGCCTGCGCCTTGGGTTCCGTCAGGGCGGAGATACGTTCAACATCGGTGGCGATCAGGGATTCCTGTTCCTGCTGCAGCAGGGCGGTCAAGGCGCGGATGGCTTCGTGTTCGTCAGCCAGGGTTGCAGCGGGGCCGCTACCGAATGTTGTCATGCTTATCTCCGTGTGGAGATCAGGTCCTTTACCGTGTCCATCAATCCGTCGGCCACGCTTTCCGCGTTGACCTTGAACTGACCGCCGGCAATCGCCGCCTTGATCTCGTCGACTTTCTTCGCATCGAACACGCCGGTGCTGCCAGACTGGCTGGTCAGCGCCTTGGCCTGTGCCGATAGCGTTACATTGTCGGACGAAGCCTTGCCGGCGGCATCGGTCTTTTCAGCCCCTTTGCCGGCGCGGGTCGGCGTCGTTCCAACGCCCAATCCTGCAATTTTCTTGCTTGCGTCATCAATTTTCACGGTCCTGCTCCATTTTGTGCGGCAAAACGCCTATCCATGCATCGTCTATCGGCGTGTTCCCTTGGAACTTTAGACAAAAATGAAGCAAACGTAAAACGATTGCGCAAACATCCTTCAATATGTCATTTCAACAACGCCGCCCAGCCGGGCGATGCCGCTCAGAACCTGCCCGTTCTGGGTGCGTACCTGCGTCATCTGCCCCTCGTTGGCGTTATTGAGCGCGCGCGCCTCGCTGCTGATGGAAAAGCCGCTGCCATTGTATACGACGCGTACCGCCTGACCCTGCTGGATCGCCTGCTGGTTGCGCAGTGCGTCCTGCCGCAACGGCGCGCCGAGCCGCACCGACGAGGTGGTGGTGCGGCCGACCGCCTGCGAGGCATCGACGATGATGCCCGGCGGCAGGGCCGTCAGGTCACCCTTGACGCGTGCGAGGTCGGTTTCGCCGATGGTCTGTCCCTGTGCCAGCGGTACCGCGGCCGCCAGGTATTCGCCGTATACCTTCACCTGCGCGGCGACATAGATGGTCCATGGCGATGGCGCGGTGCAGCGCACGCCGACCGTGGTCTTGCCCCAGGCCTTGCCGCCGGGCGGCATGAATGCCTGCGGCACCGTGCAGGCCGGCATGCGCAGGCGCGAATCGATGGCGCCGACCGTGACCTTCACTTCGCCCGGCAGGCCGGCAGCCTGCGTCACCAGAAACTGTTCGACGGTTTGCTGGATGACGTTGATGTCCTGACGCGGTGTTTCCGCAGCCTGCGCCCAGACCGGTGGCGCCGCCATGCAGAGGGCGGCCAGCATGGTTCCGAAAATGGCTTTCATGATTGTCCGTGGTTATCGTCCATTGCCATGGTAATGACTGGTGGCCGACGCAAAGCCGTGAACAGGGTGGATTTTCGTCTTCTTATCGTTCGATGGACGTGCATGCACGCTCCGTATGATCCACGCTATGTAATTCCATTTCCATATCAACCGTGCACTTTGTCGGCTGAGTGGGGGCGCCTAGCCTTGCCGTACGTCCGTACTGTCTGCGCTCGTTCACGATCGATCTGGAAATTGAAAAAATCCATGACCGGGTTGCCGGTCTGCTCATGCGGAGGTGGCGATGGGAAAAATTGACGACTTGATGCGGTTCCACGAGACCGCGCTCAACCTGCGCGCGCAGCGCCAGCAACTGCTGGCCTCGAACATCGCGAACGCGGACACGCCGAACTTCAAGGCGCGCGACATCGACTTCAATGCGGCGCTCAAGGGCGCCATCGCCAAGGCAGGCGGTACGGTCCCGGCCGGTACCGGCAGCGCGGTCACCATGGCCAGTACCGGCAGCGTGACGCCGCACGAAGTGGCCAAGACCAGCACCTTGCATCTGTCTTCGAATACCAAGGGCAGCATCGGCGGCGCACCGCTGCTGTATGCAAATACGCAGCAGGGCAATATCGACGGCAATACCGTCGATATGGATGTGCAGCGCAACCAGTTCACCGATAACGCCATGCGTTACGAGGTCAGCCTGACCCTGGCATCGTCCAAGATCAAGGGCATGCTGACCGCCATCCAGGGGCAATGATCATGTCGCTATTCAATATCTTCAATGTGGCCGGTTCGGCCATGAGCGCGCAAAGCCAGCGTCTCAACGCGGTGACCAGCAATATCGCCAACGCCGAAAGCACCACCAGCGCCGACGGTTCGACCTATCGCGCCAAGCAGGTCGAATTCACCGCCACGCCGATGACCGATCCGACCTCGACCGGCGTGCGCGTGACGCGCGTGGTCGAGGACACTTCGCCGCTCAAGATGGTGTTCGATCCCAAGCATCCGAATGCGGATGAAACCGGGCATGTCGCCATGCCCAACGTCAACGTGGTGGAAGAGATGGTCAACATGATCTCGGCCTCGCGTTCCTATCAGACCAACGTCGAGACCATGAACGCGGCCAAGACGATGCTGCTCAAGACCCTGACCCTGGGTCAGTAACCACAGAGGAAAAATAATGGCAGCCATTACCAGTACCTTGCCGCAGTCGGTGCTCGATGCAATGAACACCAGCACGACGAGTACGCAATCCACCGCCGAGGAGGCGCAGGACCGCTTTCTCAAACTGCTGGTGACGCAGATGCAGAACCAGGATCCGCTCAACCCGCTCGACAACGCGCAGGTCACCAGCCAGCTCGCGCAGCTGTCGACCGTGACCGGTATCGACAAGGTCAATGCCACGCTCGAATCGCTGATCGGCAGCTACCAGTCGGCGCAGTCGCTGCAGGCGGCCAACCTGATCGAGCGCGGCGTGCTGACCGAGGGCAATGCGGTCGCGCTGAACGAAGGGCAGGGGATCATGGGCGTCGAGTTCGCTGCCGATGTCGATGCGGCGACGCTGGAAGTCAAGGATGCTTCCGGCAAGGTCATCCACACGGTCGATCTTGGCCCGCAGAAGGCTGGCCCGATCCCGCTGCTGTGGGATGGCACCACCAGCGATGGCGGCAAGGCTGCCGACGGCAATTACACCTTCTCGGTCAAGGCAACGGTGGCAGGCTCCGCGGTAACCGCGACGTCGCTGCAGTTCGGCATTGTCACCTCGGTCACGACCGGCAGCTCGGGCACCAAGGTCAACGTGCCCGGTCTGGGCGCGGTCGATGTCTCGGACATTCGTCAGATTCTTTAAACAGCGGCAATCAATCCAGGAGAAATGCAATGAGTTTTCAACAAGGTTTGAGCGGCTTGAGCGCCGCTTCGCAAAGTCTGGAGGCCATCGGCCACAACGTTGCCAATGCCAACACGGTCGGCTTCAAGCAGTCGCAGGTCCAGTTTTCCGATATCTACGCCGGCACGCTGACCGGCTCGGGCGGCAACCAGATCGGCATCGGTACCCAGGTCGCGCGCGTGGCGCAACTGTTTAGCCAGGGCAACGTCAGCAAGTCGGACAACCCGCTCGACATGGCGATCAGTGGCAACGGCTTCTTCCGCATGAGCACCAACGGCGCGATCAGCTACACGCGCAACGGCCAGTTCACGCTGAGCAAGGAAGGCTACATCGAGAACGCGGCAGGCGCGCGTCTGACCGGCTACATGGCGGATGCCAACGGCGTGGTCGCGATCGGCGCACCGACCGAGATCATCATCAACAAGGCGGACCTGATGCCGGAAGCAACCAGTTCCTATGAACTGAAGCTGACGCTGGATTCGCGCAAGGGCAACCTGGTCGCGGCCGACTTCGATCCGACCGACCCGACCACCTTCAGCGATTCGACCTCGGCGCCGGTCTATGACAGCCTCGGCAACGTCCATACGTTGCGTACCTTCTATGTGAAGACGGCCGGCGGCGAATGGAGCGTGTTTGCCACCAACGACGGCGTGCCGGTCGATACCGGCTCGACCCCGCAGGGCCTGATCGGCACCATGAGCTTCAACGAAGGCGGCGTGCTGACGACCACACCGAGCACGATGACGGTGCCGATGGAAGTGACGACCGGCGCCTACACGCCGTACAACATCGTCATCGATCACGCCGGCACCCAGCAGTTCGCGCAGGACTTCGGCGTCAGCCGCCAGTTGCCGAACGGTTATGCAGCCGGCACGCTGGTTGACTTCTCGGTTTCCAACAACGGCGAGATCGTCGGCCGCTACACCAACGGCCAGGTCAACGTGCTGGGCCAGGTCATCCTGTCCAACTTCGCCAACCCGAACGGCCTGCAGAACATCGGCGAGAACCAGTGGGTCGAGACCGCCGAATCGGGCGTGCCGATGACCAGTACCCCCGGCTCCAGCGGACTTGGCGCCGTGCAGTCGGGCCGCATCGAGGAGTCGAACGTCGATCTGACGGCGGAACTGGTCAACATGATCACCGCGCAGCGCTACTACCAGGCCAATGCGCAGACCATCAAGACGCAGGACCAGATCCTGCAGACGCTGGTCAACCTGCGTTGATGGCTGATCGCCACGATGACCGTCTCCGCCCTTCGCGCCTGAAGGGTGGATGCATGTCCCGGGAGAGATGAAATGGATCGTCTGATATATACCGCGATGACTGGCGCCAAGCAGATCATGGAGCAGCAGGCCACGACGTCGCACAACCTCGCCAACGTATCGACCAGCGGCTTTCGCGCGCAGCTCGATACTTTCCGCGCCGTGCCGGTGGTCAGCAACGGCCTGCCGACGCGCGCCTTCGTGGTCGACTCCACGGTCGGCAGCGATTTCCGCACGGGGCCGATCCAGCACACCGGGCGCGACATGGACATCGCGGTGCAGGGCAAGGGCTGGATCGCGGTCGAGCGCGAGGACGGCAGCGAAGGCTATACGCGTGCCGGCAGCCTCAAGATCAACGAGAACGGCGTATTGCAGACCGAAAACGGACTGAACGTGCTGGGCGACGGCGGGCCGATCGCGATTCCGCCGGATACCCATATCACGATCGCCAGGGACGGCACGATTTCCACGGTGCAGGCCGGCTCGACGCCGGGTGCCACCATCCAGCTCGCGCGCCTGAAGCTCGTCAATCCGGACGAGGCGACGCTGGTGCGCGGCAGCGACGGCCTTTTCGTGACCGCCGACGGCGAGCCGGCCGAGGCCGATGCCAACGTCAGCATCATCGGCGGCGCGCTCGAGGGCAGCAACGTCAACGTGGTCGATGCGATGGTCAACATGATCGCGCTGTCACGCCAGTTCGAGGTTCACATGAACATGCTCAAACATGCCGAGAGCAATGCGGCAAAAGCCTCTGAGTTCCTCTCTTTGAGTTGATGCACATACAGGCAGAATGATTCTGGCGGCAAACCGTCGCCCGCGCTGCCGAAACGGAGAATGAAATGATTCGCTCACTATGGATTTCCAAGACAGGTCTGGATGCACAGCAGATGCAGATGGACGTGATCTCCAACAACCTGGCGAACGTCAGCACCACCGGCTTCAAGCGCTCGCGCGCGGTGTTCGAGGATCTGCTGTACCAGACCATCCGCCAGCCCGGCGCGGCTTCGTCGCAGCAGACCGAATTGCCGACCGGCCTGCAGCTCGGCACGGGCGTGGCGCCGGTCGCCACCGAACGCATGCATACCCAGGGCAATCTGCAGAAGACCGACGACGCGCGCAACGTGGCGATCCGCGGCGACGGCTTTTTCCAGGTGCAGATGCCGGACGGCACGCTGGCCTATACGCGCGACGGCTCCTTCAAGACCGACAGCCAGGGCCAGGTGACGACTTCCAACGGCTACCTGCTGGAACCCGTGATCGTGATCCCGGAGGACGCCACCAGCCTGACCATCTCGCGCGACGGCATCGTCAGCGTGACGACCTCGGGCAATGCGGCCAACGTCGAGATCGGCAGCATCCAGCTGGCGACCTTCATCAACCCGGGCGGCCTGGAAAGCAAGGGCGAGAACCTGTATGTGGAAACCACCGCATCCGGCAATCCGGTCACCAATGTGCCGGGTTCCAACGGCGCCGGCCTGCTGCAGCAGAATTATCTGGAAACCTCGAACGTCAACGTCGTCGAGGAACTCGTCAACATGATTCAGACGCAGCGCGCCTACGAGATCAACAGCAAGGCGATCACCACCTCCGACCAGATGCTGCAGCGCCTGACGCAAATCTGATCGGCGATCGCAAGAGGATGCATCATGAAATTTTCCCTGTCGGCATTGTTCGCGATCGCGGTCGCGCTTCTCACGGGTTGCGGCACGCTGCCCGAAACCGTGGTGCAGACGCCGCTGACGGCGCGTCCGCAACCGGCCTACGCGACCACGCCTGCCACCAACGGCGCGATCTTCCAGTCGTCGACCTATCGTCCGGTGTTCGAGGATCGCCGCGCGCGCCTGATCGGTGACACCATTACCATCGTCGTCAACGAGCGCAGTTCGGCCGGCAAGGCTGCCGGCAGTTCGGGCAGCAAGACCGGTTCGCTGGCGGCAGATGCGCCCAATCTGTTCGGCATCTTCGGCGGCGTGACCAACCGTCTCGGTGCCAGCGCCTCGACCTCGTCGGAATTCGAGGACAGGGGAGCGATCACTTCCAGCAACAATTTCGTCAGCACGCTGACCGTGACCGTCATCGATGTGCTGTCCAACGGCAATCTGGTGGTGGCCGGCGAGAAGCAGGTGTCGCTCGACAAGGGCGCCGAATTCATCCGCTTCTCCGGCGTGGTCGATCCCAGCACCGTCTCGGGCAACAACGTCGTGTCGTCGACCAACGTGGCCGATGCACGCATCGAATACCGCACCAACAGCCGCATCGACGGCGCTGCCGTCATGAACATGCTGTCGCGCTTCTTCCTGAGCGTGGTACCGCTCTGATCGTGAATCGAGGAACATCATGAAGAATCTTTCCCCCTCCTTGTTTTCCCGCTCCGCGCGCGCGCTGGCGTGCGCTGCCTGCCTGCTGCTGCCGCTGGGTGCGGCCCATGCGGAGCGCCTGAAGGACCTCGCCAGCGTGCAGGGCGTGCGTGAAAACCAGTTGATCGGCTACGGCCTGGTGGTCGGCCTCGACGGCAGCGGCGACCAGACCACGCAGACGCCGTTCACGGTGCAGAGCGTGGTCAGCATGCTCAAGCAGATGGGCATCAACATGCCGGCCGGCATCAACATGCAACTGAAGAACGTCGCCGCCGTGATGGTGACGACCTCGCTGCCGGCCTTTGCGCAGCCTGGCCAGACGCTTGACATCACGGTGTCGTCGATGGGCAATGCCAAGAGCTTGCGCGGCGGCACGCTGCTGATGACGCCGTTGAAAGGTGCCGACGGCCAGATCTACGGCATGGCGCAGGGCAACGTGGTGGTCGGCGGCGCGGGGGCCGCCGCCAATGGCAGCAAGGCGCAGATCAATCATCTGAGCGTGGGCCGTATCTCGGCCGGCGCCACCGTCGAACGCGCGGTACCGACCGCGCTGGGACAGGGCGACACCATCTTCCTGGAACTGAAGGAAAGCGATTTCTCGACCGCCAGCCGCGTGGTTGATGCCGTCAACGCGCGCTTCGGTCCGCAGACCGCCGCCGCGCAGGACGGCCGCGTGATCCGCGTGCGCGCGCCGCTGAGCAACGACGAGCGCGTGAGCTTCCTCGGCGCGCTCGAAAGCATCAACGTCACGCCGGCCCAGGTGCGCGCCAAGGTCATCATGAATGCGCGTACCGGCTCGGTCGTCATGAACCAGGCGGTCACGCTCGATGCATGCGCGGTGTCGCACGGCAACCTGTCGGTGGTCATCAACACGCAGCCCGTGATCAGCCAGCCGGCACCGTTCTCGGGCGGTCAGACCGTGGTCACGCAGCAGTCTCAGATCGAGATCAACCGAGATCCGGGCAAGGTCGTGCTACTGAAGAATTCCGCATCGCTGGCCGACGTGGTCAAGGCGCTCAATTCGATCGGCGCCACGCCGCAGGACCTGCTGGCGATCCTGCAGGCCATGAAGGCTTCGGGTTCGCTGCGCGCGGAACTGGAAATCATCTGATTATTGTTCGGTAAGCCATGATCACGCCCAACGACGCCACCGCCAGTCTTGCGATCGATGCGCGCAGCATCGAATCGCTCAAGCAGTCGGCGAAGCAGAACTCGCCGGAGGCCTTGAAGGCGGCCGCGCAGCAGTTCGAGGCGTTGTTCGTGAACATGATGCTGAAGAGCATGCGCGAGGCGACGCCGAAGGAAGGCCTGTTCGACAGCGAGCAGACCAAGATGTACCAGTCGATGCTGGACCAGCAGCTCGGCCAGAACATGGCAAGCCGCGGCATCGGCCTGGCCGAGGTGCTGATCCGCCAGCTCTCGGTCAACCAGGACGCGGCAGCGCTGGACGACGGCACCAACGGCAGCGGCGGCGTGCAGACCGGCCTGACCGAAACGTTGAAGACCGATCTGCTGCAATCGATGTCGCCGCGCGCGGTGCGCGCCTCGCCGCGAACCACGGAGGAGGCCGGCGATGCGGTCGTCTCGAAATCGTCCAAGCCGGCGCATGTGCAGGCGTTCCAGGACAAGCTGCAGGCGCACGCCGAAGCGGCCGAGCGCAGCACCGGCATTCCGGCGCGCTTCATGCTGGGCCAGGCCGCGCTCGAAAGCGGCTGGGGCAAGCGCATGATCCGCACCGCCGACGGCAGCAACAGCCACAACCTGTTCGGCATCAAGGCGACGGCGAACTGGAAGGGGCGCACCGTCGATGCGGTGACCACCGAATACATCGACGGCGTGCCGCAACGCCGCGTCGAGAAATTCCGTGCCTACGATTCCTATGCCGATTCCTTCCGCGACTACGCGAACCTGCTGAGCAACAATCCGCGCTACGAAAAAGTCATCGCCAATGCGCGCGACGCCGAGGGCTTCGCACGCGGCCTGCAGCGCGCCGGCTATGCCACCGATCCCGAATACGCAAACAAGTTGACCAACATCATCAAGAGCAATTTCTCGAGCTGAGGACGGCAAGGGAAGGGCAGCTCAAGTTTTCCGTTGACATGCCGTTCACACGAATAACGACTTAGAAGAAAACCATGGCCAATATTCTCAGCATTGCCAAAAGTGGACTCGCCGCCGCCCAGATCGGGATGGCCACGACCAGCCACAATATTGCCAATCAGAAAACGCCGGGCTACAGCCGGCAGTTGGTCATCCAGACTTCTGCCGGCGCCACCAACCAGGGTGTCGGCTTCATCGGCAACGGTGTCGACGTGCAGACCGTGCAGCGCGTCTACAACAGCTTTCTCGCCACGCAGGCGATGTCGGCGCAATCGTCGGCCAGCCAGTATTCGACGTATTACGCGCAGATCAGCAAGATCAACAACCTGGTTGCCGATTCCAGCGTCGGCCTGTCGCCGGTGCTGCAGGATTTCTTTGCCGGTCTGCAGGATCTGGTCGCCAACCCGGGGACGGCTGCTTCGCGCCAGGCGATGCTGTCGGGCGCCGAGGCGCTGGCCGCGCGCTTTCGCAGCCTGGACAGCCAGTTGCAAGGCATGCGGCAGGGCGTCAATGAAGAGATTACCGCGGCGGTCACCAACATCAACGCCTACGCCAAGCAGATCGCGCAGCTCAACGAGGCGATCGCCAAGGCACAGAATGGTACCGGCCAGCCGCCCAACGACCTGCTCGACCAGCGCGACCTGCTGGTGGCCGAACTGTCCAAGCAGACCAAGGTCACCATCGTGCAGCAGGAATCGGGCTACGGCGTCTTCATCGGCAACGGTCAGCCGCTGGTGGTCGGCCCCAACGTGCAGGAACTGGTGGTCATGCCGTCAACCACCGATCCGGGCCGTCTGCAGGTCGGCTACAACGCCAGCGGCACCAATATCCTGATTCCGGAAAACTCGCTGACGGGCGGTAACCTCGGCGGTCTGTTCGAGTATCGCAGCAAGACGCTGGATCAGATTCAGAATGCGCTGGGCCGCATCGCGATCGGTCTGGCGAGCACCTTCAACGAACAGCACAAGCTTGGCCTCGACCAGAACGGCGATCTGGGTACCGATTTCTTCAATGTCGCCTCGCCGGCAGTACAGGCCGGTGCCGGCAACTCGCCGGGCTCGGCGATCGGCGCGGCCATCACCGATGCCGGCGCGCTGTCGACCAACGACTATCGCATTTCGTTCGACGGTACCAACTACCGCGTGACGCGCTTGCCGGACAACGTGTCGGTCTACAACGATGACGATTTCCCGGCCGATATAATCGACGGCGTGACGCTGACGCTGGACGGCCCGATGGCGGCCGGCGACGAATTCATGATCCGGCCGACCGCCAATGGCGCATCGAACTTCAACGTGCTGATCACGGACACCAAGCTGATCGCGGCCGCCGCGCCTGTCGTGACCGGCGCCACCACCGGCAATGCCGGCAGCGGCACCATCAGCACCGGCACCGCCAACGCCGCCTATACGCCGGCCACGCTGACGCCGGCACTGACGCTGACCTACGATTCGGCGACCAGTACCTTCAGCGGCTTCCCGAACATGGACGTCGACGTCACCGTCAACGGCGTGACGACGACGATTCCGGCAGGCGACCCGGTGCCCTATACCGCTGGTGCCACCATCTCGTTCGGTGGCGTCGAAATCCAGATTTCGGGTGCGCCTGCCAATGGCGACACCTTCACCGTCGGCCCCAACGTCAATGGCAGCGGCGACAACCGCAACATGCTGCTGCTGGGCGAGCTGCAGACCAAGAACGTGCTGCAGGGCGGAACCGCCAACTACAACAGTGCCTACAGCCAGATCGTCAGCCAGGTCGGCAACAAGACGCGCGAGCTGCAGGTCAACAGCGAGGCCGATGCGGCATTGCTGCTGCAGATTCAGACTGCGCAGCAATCCGAATCGGGCGTCAACCTCGACGAGGAAGCCACCAATCTTCTGCAGTATCAACAGGCCTATCAGGCGGCGGCGCGTGTCATGCAGGCGGTGAGCGACATGTTCGACGTCCTCATCTCGCTCGGCCGCTAAGACGCGGAACAAGACAAGGAACAGCCATGCGCATCAGCACCAGCATGATTTATGACATGGGGTCGGGCAAGATCGCCGATCTGCAGGCCGCCATGTTGAAGACGCAACAGCAGATTTCTACCAATCGGCGCGTGCTGACGCCGGCAGACGATCCGATTGCGGCGGCTTCCGCGATCGGCATCAACCAGGCGATCTCGATGAACGAGCAGTTCGCCACCAACCGCCAGAACGCCAAGGGCGCGCTGGCGCAGGAAGAAAGCATCCTGCAGAGCATGACCCTGTTGCTGCAGTCGGTGAAGGATGCGGTGGTCGGCGCCGGCAATGCCTCGATGAGCGACGATCAGCGCCGGCTTTACCTGGCGCAGCTCAACAGCAACTATGACGAATTGCTGGGGCTGGCCAATACGCGCAACGCCAATGGCGAATACATCTTCGCCGGTTTCAGCACCACGACCCAGCCATTCAGCAAGACCGCGACCGGTGCCACCTATGCCGGCGACCAGGGACAACGCATGCTGCAGGTCGCGAGCGATCGCCAGTTGGCGACCAGCGATTCGGGCACCAGGATATTCGAGAGCACGCTGACCGGGAACGGCCGCTTCACGACCAGCGCGGGCGCCGGCAACACCGGCGGCGGCGTGATCGGCATCGGCTCGGTGGTCGACACCACGCAACTGAACGGCAGCACCTATACGCTGACCTTTTCCATCGATCCCGTCACCGAGGAGACCACCTATCTGGTGACGGAAGTGCCGGCACCGGGCACGCCGGCCACGCCGCAGCCTTTCGTCAGCGGCGAACCGATCGTCATCAACGGCATGCAGGTGGTCATCGACGGTAATCCGGCCGACGGCGATACCTTCGGCATCGCGCCCAGCACCGCGCAAAGCATCTTCACCACGATTGCCGACCTGATCGGCGCGCTCGGCGAACCGATGACGGGCGAGGCCAACCAGGCACGGTTGACCAACTCGCTGGCCGCGATCAACAACCACATCGACCGCACGCTGGACACGGTTTCCTCGGTGCGCAGCTCGATCGGCTCGCGCCTGAACGAGATCGACAATCTCGACAGCGTCGGCAGCGACCTGGCGATCCAGTATGCGGACACGCTCAAGACGCTGATCGAGATCGATCCGATCGAAGCCTACTCGCTGTTCACCCAGCAGCAATACACGCTGGAAGCGGCACAGCAATCCTTCATCAAGATCACGGGATTGTCGCTGTTCAACCTGCTCAAATAGAAATCCGGCTTGCGCCGGATGTTCTTTCAAGCCTTGCCCGGTTCCGCCGCGCAGGGCTTTTTCAATTGAGCGGCATGAAGGCGAGCGTGATGCGGCCCATGGTCGTGATGCCTTCCTGCAGCAGGTTGATGAGAGGATTGGTCAGATAGGGGAGTACCGCGCCTATCATCAGGAAGCCGACGCCGATCGTGATCGGAAAGCCGATGCCGAAGATGTTCAGTTGCGGCGAAGCGCGCGTCAGGATGCCGAGCGCGGCGTTGGTGATCAGCAGCGCCGCCACGATCGGCAGCGACAGCTGCACGCCGGCGCTGAAGATGCGGCCGCCCCAACTGGCGACCTGGAAGAAACCGGCATTGGAAACGAAGCTGCCCGAGATCGGCAGCAGTTCGAAGCTCTGCGCGAGTGTCGCCAGCACGACCAGGTGCAGATTGGTGGCGAGATAGACCATCAATGTCAGCAGCGCGAAGAACTGGCTGATGACGGATGTCTGTCCACGCGTCTGCGGATCGAAGAAGCTGGCGAAGCCGAGACCCATCGTCATGCCGACGATGGTGCCGGCCATTTCGACGCCGGCCAGTGCGATGCGCATCGCAAAACCCATCGCCAGGCCGATCACGAGCTGCTGCACGAGGATCAGAAAGGCCTGCAGCGACATCGGATCGAGCGCTGGCACTTCCGGCACGCCGGGGGCGATGATCATGGCCAGCAGCACGCCGAGCAGGATCTTGACGCGCGCCGGCACGCTGACGTTGCCGAACAACGGCGCCACCGCCAGCACGCCGACGATGCGCGTGAGCGGCCACAGGAAGGCTGAAATCCAGGTCTGCAGATCGGCGCTGGCGATGTGGATCATGGCGGGGAGCGTCGGAGCGCGGGCCGCGACACCGTCAACCGACGAGCGTCGGGATGCTGGTGAACATCTGGCGCATGTAGTCGAGCATGATCGACAGCATCCACGGGCCGGCGATAACCAGCGCCAGCATGATGCCGACCAGCTTCGGAATGAACGACAGGGTCTGTTCGTTGATCTGGGTGGCGGCCTGGAAGATGCTGACGATCAGGCCGATGATCAGCGCGATCAGCAGCATCGGTGCGGCCACCATCAGCAGGACTTCGATTGCCTGGCGGCCCATGGTCAATACGCTTTCGGGTGTCATGGTGCGTCTCTAATAGAAACTCTGCGCGAGCGAGCCGATCAGCAGCTGCCAGCCGTCGACCAGGACGAACAGCATCAGCTTGAACGGCAGCGCCACGATGGCCGGCGACACCATCATCATGCCCATCGACATCAGCACGCTGGCGACCACCATGTCGATGATCAGGAACGGGATGAAGATCGCGAACGATATCTGGAACGCCGTCTTCAGTTCGCTGGTGATGAAGGCCGGCACCAGCACGCGCAATGGCACGTCTTCCGGTCCCTGCAGTTCGGGGGTATTGGACAGCTTCACGTAGAGCGCCAGGTCGGTCTCGCGCGTCTGGCGGATCATGAATTCCTTGAGCGGCACCGCGCCGCGCTCGAGCGCTTCCTGCATCTGCATGCGGTTTTCGGAGAACGGCTGGTAGGCCTCGGTATAGATGCGGTCGAGCACCGGGCTCATGACGAACAGCGTCAGGAACAGCGCGAGGCCGATCAGTACCTGGTTCGGCGGCGCGCCCTGCGTGCCGAGCGCCTGCCGCAGCAGCGACAGCACGATCACGATGCGCGTGAAGCTGGTCATCATCAGCAGCACGGCCGGCAGGAAGGACAGGCTGGTCAGCAGGATCAGCGTCTGCAGACTCAGCGAATAGGTCTGGCCGCCGCCGGGGGCCGGCGTGCTGGTCAGCGCCGGCAGGCCCTGCTGTGCGAGCACCACACCCGGTACCAGCAGCAAGGCGGGCAGGACGGCGGCGAGGATGCGGCGCGGCGTGAGGTGCCTGCTCATGGCGTGGCTCCGTCCTGGTCACGCTTGCGCTTGTCGAGGTTCTGCGCCAGCCAGCCGGAGAAGTTGCGGGCCGGGACCGGATCGTCGGCCAGCGCGGTTTCCTGCTTGTGCATGGTCGCCAGCGCGTTGACGCGGCCGGGTGCGACGCCGACCACGATCCATTGATCGGCAATCTCGACCACCACCACGCGCTCGCGCGTGCCGACGCTGACGCCGCCGACCACGCGCACGTTCGACTGGCCGAGCGCCTTGCCGGCATTGAAGCGCCGCAGCGCCCACGCCAGCAGCGCCATCAGCGCCAGCACCACGATCAGGCCGAGCAGTACCTGCAGCAGGTTGCCGGCCGGCGATGCCTGCGGAATGCTGGCGACCGGTTTGGCGGGGGCGGCGGGGCTGGCAAATGCTGCCAGCGACAGGAGGGACAGCACGCCGGCAGTCAGCGTGCGGGAAAGACGAGCCAGCATTATCGGTTCAGCTTGCGGATGCGTTCGGACGGCGAAATGATGTCGGTCAGGCGGATGCCGAACTTGTCGTTGACGACCACCACTTCGCCCTGCGCGATCAGGCAGCCGTTGACGAGCACGTCCATCGGTTCGCCGGCCAGGCCGTCGAGTTCCACCACAGAGCCCTGCGCCAGCTGCAGCAGGTTCTTGATCGCGATCTTGGTGCGGCCGAGTTCGACCGTCAACTGCACCGGGATGTCGAGGATGAAGTCGATGTCGTTGTGGGTGCCGGTCTTCATGTCGCCGCCGGAGAAATCCTTGAACACGGTGGCGGAAGCCTGCTTGGCCTGCAGGGAAGACGTTTCCGCCTGTTCCTGTTCGGCCATGGCGGCGCCCCAGTCGTCGTCGGCGGAGCTGGTGTCCGGTTGGTTGTCGTCAGCCATGATTCTCTTCTCCTTGCGTTGATTCGTTCGCGCTGTAGATCAGTTTTTCCACGCGCAATGCATATTGTCCGTTGAGCTTGCCGTACGAGCATTCCATGACGGGCACGCCATCGACCTCGGCAGTCACGCGATCGGGAACCGTGATCGGGATCACGTCGCCTTCCTTCATGTTCAGGATGTCGCCCAGCGTGACCTGCGCCGAACCCATGTTGGCGAGGATCTCGACCTCGGCGGTCTGGATCTGCTGCGTCATCAGGCGTATCCAGCGCTTGTCCATTTCCAGCGTTTCGCCCTGCATGCTGCTGGTCAGCAGGTCGCGGATCGGTTCGATCATCGAGTAGGGGACGCAGAAGTGCATGTCGCCGCTGACCGGGCCCAGCTCGATGGTGAAGGTGGTCGAGACCACGACTTCGTTGGGGGTGGCGATGTTGGCGAACTGCGTGTTCATCTCGGAACGGATGAACTCGAACTGCACCGGATGCACCGGTTCCCACGACTTGGCGTAGGTCTCGAAGATGATGTCGAGGATGCGCTGGATGATGCGCTGCTCGGTCTGCGTGAAGTCGCGGCCTTCGACGCGCGTGTGGAAGCGGCCGTCGCCGCCGAACAGGTTGTCAACCAGCAGGAACACCAGGTTCGGATCGAGCACGAACAGGCCGGTGCCGCGCAGCGGCTTCATGTGGATCAGGTTGAGATTGGTCGGCACCACCAGGTTGCGGATGAACTCGCTGTACTTGGAGACGCGCACCGGACCGACCGAGACCTCGGCGCTGCGATGCAGGAAGTTGAACAGGCCGATGCGGAACAGGCGCGAGAAACGCTCGTTGATGATCTCCAGCGTCGGCATGCGGCCGCGCACGATGCGTTCCTGCGTCGCCAGGTTGTACGGACGTACGCCCGAGACGTCCTCCGGCTTGCCGGCGTCGTCCTGGTCGCCGGTGACGCCTTTCAGCAGCGCATCGACTTCTTCCTGGGAGAGAAAATTATCGGCCATGATCGTTTATTGCACGACGAACGAGGTAAACAGGACGCTCATGACGTTCACGCTGGGACCACCCGGCGTGAACGGCTGTTTTAGTGTGTCGATGATCTCCTGCGCCAGCTTGTTCTTGCCTTCGATGCTCAGGATGTCCGATGCCTTCTTGCTCGACAGCAGCAGCAACAGGCGGCTGCGCACGTGCGGCATGTAGAGCTTGATGACATCCACCTGTTCCTGGCTGGCTACCTGCAGCGTCAGTCCGGTCTGCAGGAAACGCTCGCCATCCTCGGCCTGCAGATTGACGGTGAAGGTTTCCATCGGCAGGAAGACAGGCGGTTTGGGCGCGCTGGCCTGGGCTGCTTCGTGCGCCGGCGCATCGGCCTTGAAGATCAGGAAATACCAGGCCGCGGCACCGCCTGCGCCCAGCACCGCCACCACGATCAGGACGATGAGCAGCAGTTTCGATTTCGGTTTTTCGGAATCGGTTTCCGGTTTCTTGGAAGCGCCTTTAGCCGCTGTTGCCATCTGTTTTCCTCAAGTACGACATGACACGGTACGCACGACCGCAATCGACACGGTGCCATTATTAAAAAAAAGCGACGCAGGGGATGCACGGAAAAGAAAGGGGAACACGGCGCAGTTCAGCGTATGCGCGGGTCGGCATCCCGAGGCCGATCGTTTGCGGCGCCGCGAGCTGTTGCCGCAGGGACGCCTCAGGGTGCTATTAAACCATCATTAACGGCAGGCGAGACACCCGTGCACAGCGAAAACGAGGGGAATTTTTCGGGGTCGAGCGGATACCGGCCGCATGCGGACCGTGCCGGGGCGGACGGTCCGCGGCGGGATCAGGCGAAGGTATCGACCATGCCGGTGCCGGCAGCCGGCGTCGGCACATGGCTGACGGTCGGCGTGGCTTCTGCTGTCGCGGCACGGTTGCCGCCTTGCCCGTTCTGGCGCGAATCGGCAAAGCCGTTGCCTTGCTGATCGGGCGAGCCGGCGCTGACGCTGGACTGGCCGAGCTGGATGCCGGCTTCATTGAGCATCTCGCGCAGACGTGGCATGGCCGCTTCGAGCGCGTGGCGGACCTCGGGCTGGGGCGCGGTGAAGTTCGCGGTGGCCTGGTTGTGCTGGACGTTGACCGTGACCTGCATCGGACCGAGGTCCGGCGGATTCAGCGTCAGCGTGGCGGTCTGTTGCACGCCTTGCACCATCCAGACGACCTTCTGGCCCAGTGCCTGGTTCCAGTCTGGGGTACCGACCTGCGGCATCAGGCGGTTGGCCTGTTGCGCCTGCAACTGATCGAGCTGCTGCAGGGTGGTGGTGCCGGTGGCGGCGAGACTCTGTGCTGCCGTCGGTGCCGGTGCCTCGACGGCCTTGACGACTTGCGTCACGGCCTTGTCGATCTCTGCCTTCATGCCGGATGCCGTGGCCTTGCCGCCTGCGGCTGGCGCGGCGGCTTTCTCGAGTGCAGCCACGAAGTCCTCGCCCTTGCCGGTGGCTTCCTGCTTGCCGGTCGCGGCCAGGCCGGTGGTGACGGCATCCGCATCCGGATCGATGGCGGGGCGGCCGGCGGCGGTTTTGGCATCGGTCGGCAGGGCGACAGGCGCGTCGTCGGCTGCAGCCGCCGTGGCCGGGGCCGGATTGGCCTGCGTCATGGCGGCCAGAAAGGCGGCCAGCTCTGCCGCTGCAGCGGGGTCGGTATCGGCTTCGTCGGTGGCAGCGTCGGCAACGGTCGTGTCGTTTTCCTCACCGCTCACCTTGCCACCTTCGGTGGCGGACGAGGACGAGGCATCTGTGCTGTCCTTGCCGGACTTGTCGCCGCCGGTTGTCGAGGCATCCTTTTTCGTGGCGGCGTCGGCCGGGCCGCGATTGGCACCGCGATCCATTTCGCGCGAAAGGACCTGGTTGAATGCGCCAGCATCGGCCGTATCGCCATCCTGTTTGCCACCGCTGGCGGGCGTCGGAAGAACGCTGAAGACATTGCTGATCGCGGAGGTGCTCATGGTGTGCCTGTCTGGTTATCGTTTGTGCAGCAAGCGTCTTGCCGCGTGTTCGTCCATCTGCTTCTGGTCGCGCTTGTTGTCCCTGGCCTGCTGCGCCTTGTCGGCACGCTCGGCGAGGGTGCCGTACGACATGCGCTTGCGTTCGCAGGCCTGCCACGCCTCCCGTGCGCGCTCCACGGCCAACTTGGCATCGCGGATCACGAGCTGCTGGCTGCTCACGGCCTGATCCAGCTTGCCGATGAACTGCTGGTAGTTGGCATAGGCCATGGCGCTCAATCCCGTGCCCAGGCTGTGCTGAAAGCGCGTCATGTAGTCGTCGCGATACTGGTTCAGCAACGCCAGCTTCTGTTCGGCATCCTCGACCGCTTTCATTGCCTTGCCCAGTCGTTTGGCGGCGTCGTCGGTATCCCGAGTTGCCAGTTCGATCAGCGTGCCGAGGGCGGAGGAAGTAGCCATATGTCCGAGTATAGCCGCGGCTGCGGCTGGTCAATCACGGGAACAGAGCCGCCAATTGCCCCAAACTCTCGTTTATGCCGGCGCGCTCGGTGATGTCCTGCTGCAGGAAGGCTTCGATCTTCGGGTTCAGCTTGATCGCCTCGTCCAGCACCGGGTCGGTGCCGGCGCTGTAGGCGCCGACGCTGATCAGGTCGCGGTTGCGCTGGTAGCGCGAGGTCAGCTGCTTGAGCCGGCGCGTCAGTTTCTGGTGCTCGACGCTCGTGATGTTGTGCATGGCGCGGCTGATCGACTGTTCGATGTCGATCGCCGGATAGTGGCCGGCCTCGGCCAGCGAGCGGTTCAGCACGATGTGGCCGTCGAGGATCGCGCGCGCGGAATCGGCGATCGGGTCCTGCTGGTCGTCGCCCTCGGTCAGCACGGTGTAAAAGGCAGTGATCGAACCGCCGCCTTCCTTGCCGTTGCCGGCGCGTTCGACCAGCGCCGGCAGCTTGGCGAAGACCGAGGGCGGATAGCCCTTGGTGGCCGGCGGCTCGCCGATCGCCAGCGCGATCTCGCGCTGCGCCATCGCGTAACGCGTCAGCGAATCCATGATCAGCAGCACGTCCTTGCCTTCGTCGCGGAAATGTTCGGCGATGGTGGTGGCATAGGCCGCGCCCTGCAGGCGCATCAGCGGCGGCGTGTCGGCCGGGGCCGCGACCACCACCGAGCGCGCCAGGCCTTCGGCGCCGAGAATCTGTTCGATGAATTCCTTGACCTCGCGGCCGCGTTCGCCGATCAGGCCGACCACGATCACGTCGGCCGTGGTGTAGCGCGCCATCATGCCGAGCAGCACGCTCTTGCCGACGCCGGAGCCGGCGAACAGGCCCATGCGCTGGCCGCGTCCGACCGTCAGCATGCTGTTGATGGCGCGCACGCCGACATCGAGCACGTCCTTGATCGGCGCGCGCCCGAGCGGATTGGCGGCACGCGCATTGAGCGGTGCGGCATGCATGGCATTGAGCGGGCCGAGCGTATCGAGCGGCCGGCCGGCGCCGTCGACCACGCGGCCCAGCAGTTCGATGCCGACCGGCAGGTGGCGGCCGCGGTCGCTGGGACGGCGGCGCGGATGGGCGACCGCGCCGGGGCGCGGCAGCGTCTGCACCACCTCGACCGGATAGACGCGCGCACCGGGCACGATGCCCTCGACGTCGCTCTGCGGCATCAGGAACAGTTTGTTGTCCTCGAAACCGACCACTTCGGCCTCGATGCGCGAGCCGCTCGGTAGCGGAATGGTGCAGGCGCTGCCGACCGCGAGCCTGAGGCCGACGGCTTCCATCACAAGGCCGGCCACGCGCGTGATGCGCCCCGAAACCCGCATCGGCTCCGCAATATCGAGCAGTTCGCTGCAGTCGCGCAGGTAGGCTTGCCAGCGGCCGCTGTTGGGGACCGTGGAAGACGGCGAGGGTGGCAGGGATTCGTTCATCAGTCGTCGAGCCAGTCGGCATCCTTGCCGAGGGCGGCAGCCAGCCGTTGCCAGCGCGTGGTGGCAGTGGCGTCGATCTGGTTGGTGGCGGTTTCGACTCGGCACCCGCCGCGCTCCATGTGCAGGTCTTCGACCACGCGCCAGCCGGCGGCGGTCAGTTCGTCGCCCATCTGGCCGCCGACGATGGCGGCGTCTTCCGGATGCAGGTGGAGCAGGGCGGGCTGCTGCAGCGTGGGCAGATAGTGGATGGCTTCGCGCACCACCGGCACTACCAGTTCGGGCTTGACGCGCAGCGCGGTCTTCAGCATCGCCTTGGCGAGGTCGAGCGAGAGCGTCAGCATGTCGGCGGCGATCAGCTCGTTGGCCTGTGCCACCTCGGTACCGAAGGACTCGGCGATCTGCAGCAGATGCGTGCGTTCCTGCTCGGCTGCCTGGCGTCCTTCCGCGAGCCCGGTGGCGCGTCCTTCGGCGAGGCCGGCGTCATGGCCTTCGCGCCGGCCCGCTGCGAATCCTTCCGCATGTGCCTGCGCACGCGCGTCGTCGATCTGTTTCTGCAGCGCGGCCTGCTGCGCATCGTGGGCGGCGGTCGCGGCGCTCATGGCCGCGGTTTCGCGCAGGGGGGCGTCGTCGCCGAACGACTCCATCTCCCACCGCTGGTAGGCCGACTGCTTCTCGCGCGGGATCAGGTTAGACATAGGCGTCTTCGGCTTTTCCGCCGAGCGTCAGCTGGCCTTCGTCGGCCAGGCGACGGACGATCTGCAGGATTTCCTTCTGGTTTGCCTCGACCTCGGACAGGCGCACCGGACCTTTCGATTCGAGGTCTTCGCGCATCATTTCGCCGGCACGCGAGGACATGTTGCGGAAGAATTTCTCGCGCAATTCCTGGGTCGCGCCCTTGAGGGCGACGATCAGCGTCTCGGACTGGACCTCGCGCAGCAGCAGCTGGATGCTGCGGTCCTCGATGTCGAGGATGTTTTCGAACACGAACATCTCGTCCATGATCTTCTGCGCCATGTCCGCGTCGTAGCTCTTGAGGTTGTTCATGACCGACAGTTCGTTCTCGCCGCTGAAGAAGTTGAGAATCTCGGCGGCGGCGCGAATGCCGCCCATCGGCTTCTTCTTCAGGTTCTCGTTGCCGGTCAGCAGCTTGGTCAGCACTTCGTTGAGTTCGCGCAGGGCGGTCGGCTGCACGCCGTCGAGCGTGGCGATGCGCAGCACGACATCGTTGCGCAAACGCTCGGTGAAGTGGTCGAGCACCTCGCTGGCCTGATCGCGTTCGAGGTGGACCAGGATGGTGGCAATGATCTGCGGATGCTCGTTGCGCACGAGGTCGGCGACCGATTGTGCATCCATCCACTTGAGGCTCTCGATGCCGCTGGCATCGCGCGCGCCGAGGATGCGGTTGAGCAGGGACGCCGCCTTGTCGTCGCCGAGCGCCTTGGTCAGCACGTCGCGGATGTAGTCGTCGGAGTCGAGGCCGAGCGAGGTGTTCTTTTCGGTCTCGGCGCGGAAATCGGCCAGCACGCTGACCAGTTCCTCGCTCTGGATCGCCTTCATGGTGGACATGGCGGCGCCGAGCTTCTGCACTTCGCGCGGGCTCAGATAGCGCATGACTTCGGCTGCTTCGTCCGCACCGAGGGCGAGCATCAGCACCGCCCCTTTCTGAATGCCGTCATTCATTTCCCACCCACGCTTTCACGATATTGGCCACGACCTTGGGGTCCTTGCGTGCCAGTTCCTTGGCCGCTTCCAGATTCTGCTGATAGGTGTGCCTGGTCGGCCCCATCGGCTTCGACTCTTCCTCCAGCGCTTCGACCGGCTCGCCGATCCGTTCGGATTCGTTGGGCAGGGCCAGCGCCGGCTCGGGCTGCAGCTTCTTGACCATGGGCGACAGGATCTTGCGGTACATGATCAGCAGCACGATGCCGAGTGCCAGATACTTGGCGGCCTGGATCGCCATGTCGATGATCTCGGGACGTTCCCACAACGGCAACGGTTCCGGTTCCGGATCGTTGATGCCGGCGAACGGGCTGTTGACCACGTTGAGGGTATCGCCGCGATCCCTGTTGTAACCCATTGCTTCCTTCACGAGGTCGCTGATCTGGGTCTGTTCGGCTTCGGACAGGGGCTGGTAGCTGACCTTGCCGTCCTTGTCGATCACGCGCTTGTAGTTGACCACCACTGCCACCGACAGGCGCTTCAGGCCGCCCATCGGCTGCTGCACGTAGCGCACGGTCTTGTCGACTTCGTAATTGGTGGTGACGTCGCGCTGGGTCGGTGTGGCGGCAGCGGCGGTACTGCCAGCGGCACCCGCTGCGCCTTGCGCGCCCTGCGCCTGCTGCGCCTGCTGCGCGGCGGCCTGTTGCGCCGGCGTCATTGGCGTGCCGTCCGGATTGAGCTGCGGTGCGGTCAGCGGCGCGGTGGCATTGGGGGCAGGCTGATTGGTCAGCGAGCCGGGCACGCCCGATGCGCCACCACCGGTATTGGATTCGCTGGTCTGCATGCTGCGCACGGTGGCGCTGTTGGGAACCTGATTGGGCTTGTAGATTTCGGCTGCCTGCTCGCTGGTCGAGAAATCGACATCGGCGGTGGCCTCGGCACGCACGTTATTGTTGCCGACGATCGGCGTGATGATCGATTCGATGCGCTTGGCGATGCTTTGCTGCAGCTCCTGCACGTACTTGAGCTGCGACGGATCGAGCGTGTTGGCGCCGGCCGGCTTGTTGTTTTCCGACAGCAGGTTGCCGGCCTGGTCGACGATGGTGACGTTCTTCGGCGGCAGTTCCGGCACGCTGCTGGCGACCAGGTGCACGATCGCGCTGACTTGCTGCTGGTCGAGCGTGCGGCCCGGATGCAGGTTCAGCAGCACGGAAGCGGTCGGCTTCTGCTGGTCGCGCACGAAGACCGAGGCCTTGGGCATGGCGAGGTGCACGCGCGCCGACTGCACGGTGCTGACGGACTGGATCGAACGCGCCAGTTCGCCTTCGAGCGCGCGCTGAAAGTTGACCTGTTCGAGGAATTGCGAGATGCCGAGCTTCTGGTTTTCCATCAGTTCGAAGCCGACGTTGCCGCCTTTCGGCAGGCCTTCGGCCGCCAGCTTCAGGCGCACTTCGTGGACGCGGTCGGCCGGCACCAGGATCGCGCCGCCGCCGTCGGCGAACTTGTAGGGAATGTTGGCGGCCTGCAGCGAGGCGACGATGGCGCCGCCGTCGCGGTCCGAGAAATTGGAGAACAGCACGCGGTAGTCCGGCTTCTGGCTCCACAGCACGATGCCTGCCATGACGGCGATCACGGCAGCCACGCCGATCATCAGCATGATGCGGCGGCCGTTGGGCGTCCTGACCATGTCCATGAAGGCGTTCCTGGAAGCGGCGCCTTCCTTGGCGCCAGGCGTCAATGCGCCTTCACCTGCGACGACTACAGCCATGTTTGCGCTCCCGGGCGGCGATTCTCGATGTTGCGTGCAATGTTCATTGGAGGTCTCGCTGACAAAACTTTTTTCCGTAGCGTGATTGTCGGGGTTCCCGACGATTTCAATCGGGGGAATAGAGCGGGGTTTCTACGGCTTATCGGAACCTTTCGAACGTATGCTGATGATAACGTGGCGGGGTAGCGAGCAGAGGTGCAGCCACTGCCGCCAGGGCGTGCCGGATGGTGCGCCCCGCACAACGTGTTGGAGAGGAGCAATGAAAGTGAACGGAATCGATGCCACTGCCATACAGGCCATGGTCGCCCAGCTGAAGTCGGCGGCGGCGCAGGCGCGTCCGGCCGCGGCGGTAACCGGTGCCGCAGGTACCGCACCGGCGACCAAAAGCGCCGCGCAGGTCGATTTTTCCCAAGCCCTCAAGGCCTCGCTCGACAGTGTGGCAAGCGCCCAGAATCACGCCGATCAGCTGGGTCAGCGCTTCAGCCTCGGCGACGACAGTGTCAATCTGTCGGACGTGATGATTTCCATGCAAAAGGCCAGCATCTCGTTTCAGGGAACGGTGCAGGTACGCAACAAGCTCGTCTCGGCCTACCAGGAAATGATGAACATGCAGGTTTGACGATGGCGGGCAGGGCGGCTGCTTCGGCCCTCAATCGTTGCGACTTCATGTAAGGCGGCAGCTAAGGCTGCCGTCGGTCTTTGGCTGTCAACCGAGACCGGTCGCGCGCGCGTTGCGGTCTCGTTCGAGCTTGGTGATGTACTTCTGGATCGCGCCCATCACCGCATTGGAAGGATCAACGAACTGGCAGCCGATGCGATGCGTGCTCCTGCCGTTGGGCAGGCTCAATTCCAGCGCGTTGCGGATCTGCAGGGCCACCGTGACTGCGCCGCCCGGCAATTCGACGCGGCAATCCTCGTAGATGCGGCCGAAGGTCGTATCCAGCAATTTTTTCTCATCCATGATGGCAATCCCGCTGCCGCTGATGTTGTACAGCGTCGTGACCACCGGCACGGTTTCCATGGTGTCGGTCCTGGCCGGCACCGTGCACAGGACCGGGGTGGTGACGGGCGTCGGCACGCGATAGAACTCGCGCCTCTGCAGCCGGATCAGGTTCGGCGGCAGCGGCACGACAAAGGCGGGCAAGCCTTCGTGCATGCAGCTTTCGGCGCCGGACGACGTAAACAGGATGCGGATGCTGTCGAGCATCGTCTCGAAGGACAGGGTCTTGCCTTCGAGGACACGGCGATTCATCTCGGGTGTCGGCGCGCAGTCGAGCAGCATGGTGTCGTTGCGGTCATCGACATCGAGAATCGAGGTGACGATGGTGTCGGCACCCTGGTCGATGACCATGCGGACAAGCTGGTTGCGCTCGCCGATGTTGCGCAGCAGTGCGAGAATTTCACGACGCGAACTGACCCGGAACGGGTTCAGCTCTTCGTCTTCGTGATCGGCTACAGTCATTGTTATATTTCCATCCCTCGGGCGACTTTCCGACGCCCGCAATCGCTCATGATACATTGCCGCCGCTCTGTTTGGCAGCTTCGACGCGATACAGCCACGCCAGCAGTTCGGCGACTGCGCGATACAGGGCGGGCGGTATATGGTCGTCCAGATCGACCTGCATGAGCAGGGCGACCAGTTCCTTCGATTCATGGATCGCCACGCCGTGTTCGCGGGCGCGGGCGATGATCTCTTCTGCAACCAGGCCGCGTCCCTGAGCCACCACGCGCGGTGCCGAATCGCCGCTCTGATAGGCGAGGGCGACGGCGCTGGCAGGCGGCTTGTGCTGCTCCATGCTCACTCCTCGCGGCGCACCGATAGTACGTCCAGCGTGGCGCCTGCGGCATCGAGGGAGTCCGCAAGAAGCGGGCCATGCCGGCGCAGCAGGTCGGCGGTATCGTCATCGCCGGTGGTCAGCTGCACCTGCACATGCTCGCCGACCAGGCGCACGGTCGCGGCTATCGCTCCCAGTGAGGGCATCGAAAATCGCACGCTGCTGCTCCAGACCTGTTCCGCGTCGGGCTCGGCCTGATCCGCCTTGTTTCGCGGCGTCTCGTCGTTGATTTCCCATTCAAGGGATTGTCCCGGAAACAGTTCTCCCTGCCACAGCAAGCGCCGTTGTTCCAGCGTATCGAGCTGCTGATTGAGCAATCTTGCGCTGTCGAGCAACGGTGCATCGGGTGCGTCCTGCACTTTGGGCGCAATCGCCTCGATCGCATCGGTCCGGGATTGCGGGAGGGCGGCAGTGCGTGCGGCCGGGTTGGCATGCGGCTGCATGGTCTGCGCGGGGTTTTGCAACCTGGGCAGTGTGTCCGGAATGGCGTCTTCGCCCTGTGCGGCAGGTGCGCCGGCCAGCGGCGGCGCTGCAACCGGCAACCGCTTGATGGCGGGTTCGCGCAGCAATTCGACCTGCGCGCGCGCGCCGGCGGCCCATTGCGCCACGTGGGATTCGTAGAACACGCCGCTCATGCTGACGGCATTGCGCATGGCGCCTGCGATCTGCGTTGGCGTGGCGGCGGCCGACGGGACCAGCGGAACAGTGCCGGTGACGGCCGGACGTGCGCCATCCTGGCCGGCCAGTTGCAGCATGTTGCCGATCAGCCGGCCGGCATTGCTGAGCGAGGCGGCGGTCACTCCCGCTTCGGCGCGGCCGAGCAGGAAGGTGGGGCGCGGTTGCGTAGCCAGCAACGTCATGTCGAGCGTATCGCCCGGTTTTGTGCCGGGCGGCAGCTTCATGCTGGCGGCGGCATTGTCGATGCGGACCAGAAAGCTGCCGTCGGTCAGGCGCGACAGTACCTGCGCCTGATATTCCCTGCCGAGCGTGAGCTGCAGCAGACGTTCCAGCGACTCCTGCCTCGGCTGGCCGACCGCCGTTGCCGGCAGGCTGGCTTCGACCAGCGTGACGGGCCGGGTTCCTGTGGCGTCGGCCCGGGTCAGCATTCAGCTTACATCGAGCGGGCGCCGTAGGCCTGGTTGAGCCTGCGTTCGGTGCCCGTGCTGTTGATCAGGCGCGTGAGCTGTTCCATCCACGGCTGGGTCAGATTGCGAATCTCGCGATCGTCGGCGAGGATTTTCTTGATGATCTCGACCTTGCGCTCGCGCGAAGCGCCCGTCAGCGGCAGTGGCGGTTCACCGCTCTTCAGGATGTTGACCTGGTCGGAGCAGCGTGTTTCCAGTGCAGCCAGACGATCCCAGTCGCCCTCGCGTGCCGCCGTGAGCATCTGTTGCGTGATGCTGGCGACGTTTTCGTACAGGTGGATGACTTCTTGTTCGTTCATCGGTCAGGCTTTCATTAAGCGAGGCATATGTGGGGCCAGTGCATCGTAGGACGAGGCGGCTGCAGCCTGTGGCGGTACGGCAGCCGATGCCTGCGCATCGGCCTGCGGGGAAATCTCTTCCCATGCGCCCTTGATGTCCTGCAGCAGCGCGAGCACTTCCTGGATCAGCTCCGGCTGGTTGTTCAGATTGGCCTGCAGCAGGCGCGCGCTCATGTATTCGTACAGCGAATCCAGATTGGCCGCGATCTCGCCGCCGGCATTCTTGTCGAGGCTCGCGCGCAGGCCGTTGTCGATGATCGAGATGGCCTTGGAAATGGCCTTGCCTTTTTCGGCCACCTTGCCGGCCTGCATGCATTGCAGCGCGTTGTTCAGCGCAACCTGCGCGCCTTCGAACAGCATCACGATCAGCTTGTGCGGATTGGCGGCGATAACGCCGGTTTCCATGCCGACCTTGGCGTAGGCATTGGCGCCGCTGCGCGGGGTTCCAAACATGCGTTTCTCCTCGGATTGATCTGTTATTTCTTGGATGAAGACAGGCTGGATATCTGCGCCAGCTGTTGCGACAGGAAAGTGCTGGTCGAGTTCATGTTCGAGATCATGACTTCCAGCGCCGTGAATTGCGCGCGATAGCGTGCTTCGATGCTCGTTAGGCGCGTTTCGATCGCGTCCGACTGCTTGCCCAGATCCTTGATCGAAGCATTGATGCCGGTGGTGCGGCTGGCGATCAGTCCATCAGTGCTGGTGAAGCTCTCGGCCAGCTTGTTGAGACGGTCCGCGTAACCCTGTGAAAAATCGATGCGGCCGCGCGCGCCGATGGCGCCGCCGACGATCTCGAGCTTCAGTCCTTCGACATCGGTACCGGTGGCGCCGGTCAGGGACTGGCCGGAACCCGTCGCCGTCCTGCCGCCGATGGTGCCGGCCACATCCACGCCGTCGGTGCCGGTTCTGGCCGTACCGAGGAAGGTGGCAGCCGAGGTCCCGGTCGATGAGCCGACCGATATTTTGGAGGCCGAACCATAGCGGTCGGAGACCAGGCTGAGGTTGCCGTTGCCGTCGATGGTTGCCGTGACGGCAACGTCGGCCGACTTGAAGGCAGCCGTGCCGTTGATCGCAGACTGGAGCATGGCGGCAAGCTGCTTGCCCGTGTATGTGCCTTCGGTCAGCGTTACCTTGGCGGTCACTCCGTCGATGGAAAAGCTGATCGCGGTGTTCGGCGCAATCGTGGTGTTTCCGGCGCTCAGGTTGACCGTGCCGGTCAGCGATGCCTGGGTCGCGAGGCGGGTGACGACGATGTCGTAGCTGCCGGCCTTGGTCGCGTTGCTGGAACCGGTGAAATTGACCAGGCTGTCGGTGGCCTTGCCTACTGTCGCAAAGAGTCCCGCGATATCGCCGTAGTTCTCGCTGATGGCCTTGGTCAGCTTGGCGGAGTCAACCGCCAGCGAGCCATCCTTCTGGAAGGCGACGCCGATTTTCGACAGCGACATCGTGGTGTTGCTCAGGCCCTCGAGCGAGCCGGTCAGCATCTTGCGCACCTGTTCCTGGATGGTGCGTGCCGTCGCGTCGCCGAGCAGGGCGCCGCCGGTCTTGGTTTCGGCGTTGTAGCCGGTCAGCGTGGCCAGCGCGGTATTGAGTTCGTTGTAGGCCTTGACGAAGTTGTTGACGCCGGTTTCGACGGCGGAGGTGTCCTTGACGATCGTCAGGCTGCTCTGGCCAATCTTGAGCGCGTCGATGGTCACGCCCTGAATCGCTTCCGAAATGGTGTTGGTGGCGCTGCTGATGGCCATGCCATTGACCGTCAACTGGGTATTCTGCGCTGCGTTGTGCTGCACCAGGTTCTGCGTGCCGGTCGGATCGTATTCGAGCAGGTTCTGCAGCGCGGCGTCGCCGTCGACCGTGATCTTCATGCTCGAGGTTTCGCCGGTCTTGGTCGAGGTCAGCACCAGCTTGTCCGGATTGGCGCTGCCGTCGGATACCAGGGTTGCAGTGACGCCGATGTTGGCGGCATTGATCGCGTCGCGAATGCCCTGCAGCGAATTGTTGGAGCTGTCGATCGTGATCGAGCCGGTCGCCTGCTCGGCATCCTGCGTGAAGGTTGCGCCCGAATAGACGCCGTCGGTCAGCGTGCCGCCGCTGATGGTGCCGAACTGGAACGAAATGGTGGTGGTCGCGCCGCTACCGATGGAAGCCGTCTTGCTGGTCTGGCCGGTGGTCGAGAGGGTTTGCGCCTGCGCCAGCTGGGTGACGTTGACCTGATAGGTGCCGGCGATGGCACTGGCGCTGGCCTTGGCGCCGAAAATGGCGGTGTCGGCTACCGTGGTTTTCAGGGATTCGAAGGTCGATGCCTTGCCCAGGTTCGCCATGGCGGTCTGAAACGTGCTGACTGCGCTGCTGAGCGTGCCGTAGGCGGACAGCTTGGCCTGGTAGGCGGCTTCCTTTTGCGCGAGCGCGATCAGCGGCTTCTGTTCAACCGACATCAGCTTGCTGATGGTGGTTTCTATGTCGATGCCGGATGCAAGGCCTGTTGACGATGTGATGGCCACGAACTTCTCCTGTCAAGATTGCCCACAATATATAGGAGGGCGGGAAACGCCAAGCCGAGGGTAAGAGGGGTATTTACCGCTTTGTTCGATGATCAAGCCTGCGCGTGGATCAGCAGACCCTGCAGCTTGTCGAGCGCCTTGGAAATTTCGATGGCTTCTTCGGTCGGAATCTGACGGATAACCTGGTCGGTTTCCCGGTCGACGACTTTCACGATGGTGCGATTGCTTTCCTCGTCCAGCGAGAACTGCAGGCGGGACGACATGGATTGCAGGGTTTTGTTAATGCTTTGCAATGCTTCCTGCGTTGGCATCTGCGCCGATGCTTGAGCCGGCTGCCGAACGGCGGTCGAGGTGATGACGGGCGTGGCGGGCCTTGCATCGCTTCTGTGCGATCCCGTGTGCGCGACGCTTTGCGTATCTGCCCAGTTGCCGGCGGCACCGATTTGACTTATTTCCATGATGTTCTCCTATCGTGACAAATCCCCGGCGCCAACCTGCCGCCGGGGATTTGCCTGGATCACAGAGCTGCCTGCGATCAGCCTTGCAGCAGCGCGAGCACGCCGTTCGGCAGCGAGTTCGCCTGTGCCAGCATGGCGGTACCGGCTTGTTGCAGGATCTGGCCGCGGGTCAGGTTGGCCGTTTCCGCTGCGAAGTCGGCATCCAGGATGCGGCTACGCGAGGCGCTCAGGTTTTCCGACGCGGTTTGCAGGTTGGCGACCACCGAGGTGAAGCGGTTCTGGATCGCACCCATCTCTGCACGCGAGGAGCTGACGCTGGTCAGTGCATTGTCGACGATCGACAGTGCGCGCTGTGCGCCTTCGACGGTGGTGATGTCGAGATCCTGGGCATGTGCACGCGTGAAGGTAGTAGTATCGTCCAGATCGATTTCAACGTCGGCACCGAAGTCAGCTTCGTCGAAGCCGGTCGTGGTGATATCCGTGTCGCCCTTGATCGCGATCAGGTCGAGGCCGGTACCGGCGGCATTGACTTTTGCATATACGCCGGTCTGGTCCATCTTGGCGTTGATGGCGCTTTGCAGAGCGGAAACGGCTTCTGCGTCGGAGGCGCTGGCATCCAGTTCGACGTCGTCGATCTCGATGCTGTTGATCGTGCCGCCGGTCAGCGAGATTTTGCCGTCGGTAACGGTCAGGCCGCTGGCCGAAATGGTGCCGCCGCCTTCAACGTTGGCAGCAAACACGGTGTTGCCGATCGACGACGATTGAGCATTGACGATGCTGTTGATGCCGATGGTCTGGCCAGCGTCGGCGCCGACCTGGAACAGGGCGCCGGAGAAGCTGCCGTCCAGCAGCTTGGTGCCGTTGAAGTTGGTCTGGTTGGCAACGCGGTCGATTTCCGAGCGCAGTTGCTTGACCTCTGCGTCCAGAGCGGCGCGGTCGGTCGTGGAGTTGGTTGCGTTGGCGGCTTGCACCGACAGTTCGCGGATACGCTGCAGGTTGTTGCCGATTTCGGCCATTGCGCCTTCAGCGGTCTGTGCCAGCGAGATGCCGTCGTTGGCATTGCGCACAGCCTGGTTCAGGCCGCGGATCTGGGTGCTGAAACGCTCGGAAATGGCGAGGCCGGCAGCATCGTCCTTCGCGCTGTTGATGCGCAGACCCGAGGACAGACGCTGCAACGACGTTGCCAGCGAAGATTGCGACGTCGTCAGATTGCGTTGTGCATTCAGCGACGGGATGTTGGTGTTGATAACTGCTGCCATGGTGTTTCTCCTGTGGTAGGCCGATAGAGGTCTGACTGCATTTTTCCGACTGGCCCGTCTGCGTCTTGCGAGGCGTTCGGGCTGCCCTTGAAAGTTTTATCGGACGGTCCCGGAAAAAGTTTAGCGTCGCAGGGAAACTAAATTTTCCGGTCCCGCCCGGCACTGCTGCAGCCAGATAAGTCCTTTGACGGTTGCCTTCCGGAAAATCTTTAAGGCTTTTTTGCTGCTTTTAGAGAGAAATATCGTTAATTTCACCCTCAAGTTTTGCCGGAAGCTGCCGATTGGGGCGCCCGCCAGCGAGCGCGACCGGTTACCGAGGAGGAGAGTGGGAAATGTGAAGGATTGTTACATCGCGTCGGCAGGCGGTGCGATCGGCGAGACGGCGCGATGTCTGTTTGCGAATGGGGAGGTTGCAGAATGGCATGCTGCGGGGGCAGGCAGCTCCCGCAATCAGTCAGTCGGCCGTCACCACGCGATTCTTGCCGGCCCGCTTGGCGGCGTAGAGCGCCATGTCGGCACGCTTGATCAGCGACTCCCGGTCTTCGCCGTCGCGGCGCTGCGCGAGGCCGGCACTGAAAGTCATCAGCAGGCGCGTGTGATTGTGCATGAAGATCTGCTTGGTTAGTTCGCGCTGCAGGCGGGTAACGGTCTGCACGGCTTCCGCGATGCCGGTTTCGGGTAGCACGATCAGGAATTCCTCGCCGCCGAAACGGGCGATGACGTCCATCGTTCGCAGCGTGTCCTTGATCACGCGCACCAGGTGGATCAGCGCTTCGTCGCCAGCGGAGTGTCCGTACTTGTCGTTGATCTTCTTGAAATCGTCGAGGTCGAGCATGGCGATGCACAGCGGGGCGTGGTCATGTTGCGCCCGGTCGATCTCGCGTTCGAACACGTCTTCCAGGCCGCGCCGGTTGAGGCTGCCTGTCAACTGGTCTTCACGCACCAGTTCGCTCATTTCCTGCAACTGGCTCTCGAGGGTCCGGATGCGTTCCTCGGCGTCCGCGACGGTCTTGCGGGCAGCGAGAATGGCGTCGCGCGAGCGCAGCGCTTCATGCTGGGTATACCGCGTTTCCTTCATGACCTCGTCGAGTATGCGGCCGACCTGCCGCGCGTCGGCAGTCTGTTCGATCTGTTCCGAGTAGCCGGCAATCTTGCGATGGTAGTTGTCGGTAGTGCTGGCGATCTCGCCAAGGCTGGCAAGGAAGGTTTCCATCATGTCCTTGACCGAGTCCCTTGCCTCGACCAGGCTGCCCTTGAGCACGCTCTGCTTGTAAATGACGTCCTTGAGACTGCGCATGACGTCGCGCAGGGCGATGTCGTCGATGGGGCCGTCGAGCAATTGCTGAACGGCGGCGATCTGCCCGTGTATCCAGGCATCCTCGTCGAGCAGGTTGCTGACGTTCTCCAGCAGCAGCTTGAACAGGCGCATCAACAGGTCGTGCTGTTCGGCCATGTCGCCGCTTTTCAGCTCGATCTTGAAGCACAGTTGTCGCAGCTTGCCGGAGGCTTCTTCCAGCGCCTGCTGGCTGTGCGCGTCCTTGATGGCGCGACCCAGCGTTTCGGCTTCCTGCGCGAGCGCGGGAACTCCTTGCAGCAGCGAGGCGACGGCAAGCGTCAGCGTGCGCATGAGCAGGTCGCGCAGCATGGCCGACTGTGGATCGTCGTCGAGCAGGGAGGTGCCGCCACCGGAGGCGGCGCGATCGCGCTGCAGGCGCAACTGATCGACGAGTTGCATCAATCCCTTGGCGTAATCGGGCCAGTAAGGGGTTGCGGCGGCCTGTTGCAGCGCCTTGCCTATCGGCGCCAATCCTTCCGGACTGTTGAGCAGGGTGGCGGCAAATTCGCCCAGTATCTGTTCGGGTGTGGCTTCGCGGGCATAGCCGGCAATTTCGTCGTAGGTGTCGCGATAGGCATCGGGCGTTGGTGCGACCTTGCGAATGGCCAGTTGGCGGAACGCTTCGCGTGCGATATCGACGGGATTGATGGCGGGTTTGGCTGGTTTGTCTGGCATGACTTGCACGCACGCTGGCATAGGGGCACCGATGAACGGCTTTGTGCGCATCATATGCCATTCTGCAGATGCTTGATGTGGCAATCAGTGACAGGATTGCATGTCAGTTTGGCGCATGAATCCTGACACCGAGGAAGGGCTGCACGTTCGCCGATGCCTTAGTCGACGAGCCGGTTCTTGATGGCGTAATGCGTGAGTTCGGCGTTGTGCCGCAATTTCATTTTTTGCAACAGGCGCGAGCGATACATGCTGATGGTTTTTACCGACAGCCGCAGTTCGGCCGCGATGTCGCCGACGGTCTTGCCGGAGGCGATCATGACCAGGGTCTGGTATTCGCGGTCGGAGAGTGCCTCATGCGGCGGTGCCTCGTGGTCGTCGCCGATCTGGTTGGCAAGTTCCTGTGCCAGCGCGGTGCTGACGTACTTGCGGCCGCCGGCGACCTGGCGGATGGCGTTGACGAGTTCTGCCGGGGCGCTTTGCTTGTTCAGGTAACCGGCGGCGCCGGCCTTGAGCGAGCGGATCGCGTACTGATCCTCGCGGTGCATGGACAGCATCAGGACGGCAAGCCTGGGTATTTCCTTGCGCAACTGCTTGAGCACGTCGATGCCGTTGCGATCCGGCATGGAAATGTCGAGCAGCAGCACGTCGCAAGCCTTGTCCCGTACCAGATGAATGGCATCGCTGCCATTCTCGGCGTGTCCGGCAACGACGATGTCGCGGGTGTCGGCCAGGATCTGTTTCAATCCTTCGCGCACGATGGCGTGATCGTCCGCGATCAGGACCCTGATTGCATTCTTGTTAGTCATTTACCAGGTGGAACAAAACTACGTGGCGCCGGGTACAGCGGAAAAGGTCTTGTCAAACGTGAAGCTAGCTTACCGGATGCATGTCCGATTGCGCAAGGCGTCACCTCGCGGAGGCCGGTAACGGGACATGAATGGCGACGATGGTGCCGCCACGCGGCGAGGTGCTGACCGACAGGCTGCCGCCGAGCGCGATCGAACGCTCCACCATGCCGCGAATGCCGAAGGACTTGGATTTCTCCTGATCGGTGGCCTGGATGCCGCGTCCGTTGTCCACCACTTCGAGCCGCACGTGCCGGTCGTCGTGCGAGAGCGTGACCTCGACCCTGCTGGCCTGCGCATGCTTGGCGATGTTGGTCAATGCCTCTTGAAAAATCCGGAACAGGGCGGTGGCATGGTCGAGATCGAGGTCGATCTCGGTCTTGTTGGAAACGAAGCGACACGGGAGCCCCGATTGCTTCTCGAATTCCCGCGCCTGCCAGTCGATGGCCGCGACCAGCCCGAAATCGAGCACGCCGGGACGCAGGTCGCCGGCGATCCTGTGGACGGTTTCGATCGTGCGGTCGACCAGTTGCTCGACATAATCGGCTTTTTCCTTCAGCTTGCCGTCGTCGGCCGGAAGCCGGCGCGTCAGCAGGGCGAGCGCCATCTTGATGGCCGTCAGGTTGCCGCCCAGATCGTCGTGGATCTCGCGCGAGATACGGGTGCGTTCCTGTTCCTTGACGGTATCGATATGCGCCGAAAGTTCCGCCAGTTGCGCGCGCGAGCGGATGATTTCTTCCTGTTCGAGCTTGCCGGTCGTGATGTTGGTCATGATGCCTTCCCACTGGACGGCATTGCCCTCGAGCGCACGTGGCATGGCGCGCAGGTTGATCCACTTGATATCGTTCCATTCCCGGATGCGGATGCGTCCCTCCCAGTTCCAGTTGCTCATCTGCGCCATCGAGGCATGCATGGTGTCGAGATAGGACTGGCGATCCTCATCGACGATCAGCGCGAAGAACTGCGACGGTTCCGCGTGCAGCACCTCGGCGCGAAGGCCCAGCAGCGCTTCGCAGCCGTCGCTCAGGTAGGGGAAGGATGGATTGCCGTCGTTGTCCAGACAGAACTGATAGACGAGGCCCGGCGTATTGGACACCATCGCGCCGAAGCGGGATTCGCTGGCGCGCAAGGCCTGGTCCGAACGGTCGCGCAGGCTGACGTCGTTGCCGATGGCGATGACCACCGGCCCGCTGTGCGACGCCAGATGGAACAGGCGTATTTCGATCGGGTAACAGGAGCCATCGCGGCGGGCATGCACGAGCTTGACCGAAACCGGCTCGTTGCCTTCGTGAAGTGCGGCAAGCCACTCACGGTAGGTGGCCGAGACCAGTGCAGGCGCGATGCAGGTCGGCGACATGGACTGCAGTTCCGCCAGGCTGTATTGCAGATTGCGGGCCGCGACGGGATTGACGTATTCGAAGCGCAGGGTCTCGCAGTTCACCACGTAGATTTCGCTGAACGAACCTTCCAGTATGGTGGGCAGCCAGTCGGGGTGAATGGGGGCGATGGCGTGGTTTTCCTTCATGCGGGATACGAAATTGGGGAAAGGAAGCGACAAAAGCACCGGCGGTGCGTGCGACTCTAGCATAACTGCCTGTGTCGAAGACGCGAGCCGGCATATTCCGAGCGGAGCCGGGGAGAGGCCGGAAGAATTCTGGCGCCGGAAAGAAAAAAGGCCAGCGCTTGTGGCGCTGACCTTTTTCTTGCTGCTTGTTTGGTGCGGCTGGCAGGAATCGAACCCACGACCCCTTGGTTCGTAGCCAAGTACTCTATCCAGCTGAGCTACAGCCGCGAAAGACAAAATTATAGCACGGTGGAAAATGATTTTGGAAGCACTATTTCCATCTTTTTATGCAACACCGAAAAACAGGCTTCGCACACCGCTTGCGCTCATTGCAGGGACTGCTTGGCGAGGTGCGGGAGCGGCAGCGAGAACGCAGCATAAAAAATCCATGAGCCTTTGCTTCTAAGCTGAAGATGCAGGGATTCGAGACAGTTAAATGGCCCGATTTCAACAGGCCATTTAAAAAACTAAGTCAGGGAAATGTGTTCTGTCATTCCCGGTCTTCTCGTGCTATTTTTTTCGAGTCCCTGGGTGCAAGGACCATACAAGCTGCACCAGCAAGAAACCTACGCACAGCACAACAATTGCGGGCAGAGGTAGTTTTTCTGGCCCCATACCGCTCAAGGCCGCACCAATCGGACCAATGACCAAGAGAAGAGAGAATCCTAGGCGAACTGTAAGACTGCCGAAGCTGCGTCGAGGCGAAGGAGAAGAAGTGATTGACTGCGTGTTCATACAAACTCCCGTAGATAAGCGAAGAAAACAAGCTGCTCCAGATTTGTTTGTGGTTTAGAGCCATTGCGCCCGCTGTCATAATCATTAGAGGTACCCAACAACTGATATGAAAAAGCATGAATGCAGGCTGATGCATATTTGGCGTCGCCTCCCACATTGGGCATACTACGTAGAAGCAAAATCCATACATTGAGACAAAATGCCCCAGTTGACTGCCGAACAAGATGAGGCTTTTCCAATCTGGTTGCCACGTTTGGCATCGCAGGGCGGGCCGCGATTTCTTCAGATAGCGGATGCGTTACAGCAGGCGGTGGAAGATGGCGTACTTAAGCCTGGTGACCGACTTCCACCACAACGCCGGCTCGCAGCGCTGTTGGATGTCGACCTTACGACGGTGACACGCGCATACGACGAAGCCCGGCGCAGGAATCTGCTGCAAGGGCGCGGAGCGCGCGGCACGTATGTGGCGGCGCCGAAGGCGGAACTGTCGGCTGTCCTTGACCTGAGCATGAATATCCCGCCGCACCCGGACAATGTAGATTTCGATGACCTGTTGAAGCAGGGGCTGGCGCAGGTGCTCATGCGTGCCGATACTGGCTTGCTGATGACCTATCATCTAGGCGGAGGCAGCATCACCGACCGCGAGGCCGGCGCAAAGTGGATTGAGCCTATGTTTGGGAGCGTACCCCCTGAGCATGTAGTCGTCTGCCCGGGTGCACAGGCTGCTATTGCCGCACTTATCTTTGCGCTGACAGAGCCTGGAGACGTAATCTTGGCCGAACCGACGGTGTATCCTGGCTTACGAACCGCTGCAACCCAATTCGGCCGCAGCATTGTTCCGGTCAGTACTGACAAGCACGGAATGCTTCCGCAAGCACTCGAGGAAGCTGTTCGACAGCATGCTCCTCGGCTTGTCTACCTCAACCCGACGTTACAGAACCCGACGGTCGTTACGATGCCGGGCAAACGGCGCAAAGAGCTAGCCGTTGTGGCAAAGCGCTGCGGCCTGCGCATCGTTGAAGACGACCCTTACTGGCTGCTGGCCGAGTCGCCACCGCCTCCGATAGCCACATTCGCGCCAGAACACGTTTATTACATCTCCACACTGTCGAAGTGCCTCACTCCAGGTTTGCGGGTCGCATTCGTGCTCGTGCGTGATCCATTGGAACGTGAGCGCTTCTTGGTTGCCTTGAGGTCGTTCGCATTGATGGTTTCTTCCCTGACGGCTGCGCTGGCTACCCAATGGATACTCGATGGTTCTGCGGACAAGTTGATGGCTGGTGTGCGGGACGAGGCGCGGGTACGCCACAAGATGGCTCGGGATATTCTGTCAGGACGATATGAAGGAGCCGGTGACGGATTACATGTATGGATCGAATTGCCTGCATATTGGCAGTCGCATCAACTAGCACGCGTAGCGGAAAAGGAGGGACTGGCGGTCATGCCAGCGGAAGCTTTCTCGTTGAATGGCGAGTTCGATAACGCAATCAGAATCTCATTGGGCAGCATCAAGGACCGTCAGCGGTTGCATGCAGCTCTGAAGCGGCTGTCCCAGTTGTTGGCGCGCCGGCCAGACGCCTAGGACAGCGCCGTCATTTAAAATCTCAGTTTTTGGGGTTCTCGTTTCGGATTGGCGTGGCGAATATTGCCGTCTCCTGTTCGGGGCAGTGAGTCTAGGTGGCTGTAAGCGATAAGCGCTGATTACTTGGTCGCTGGCTATTCCCCAGAACCGCATCCAGGAACCCGGCACAGTCTTTACTGAATTCTGCACACCATAGGCCTTTCCTGAATGGCCGAGAACGATAGCGTGTTCCGTATTCCCGCTGGGACATTTTGTCCTCATGTATGGAAGTTGCTTTTACGTACACTGCTTCTGACGCTTCAATAACAACAAATTGCATGGCAGTCGGTAAAGAGTTCTCCGCGGCCATCTGTACCCAAAATAATTCTGGTGTACGCCCTTGTAATTTCGACTTTAGAAGTAATAAGGGATTTAAAGAAAGGAGCTAAATCATGGATTGGGTCCCTATCACCTTCGTTACCTTCAAGTTTCTAGTGCTAGCCATTGGCATGTTCTATGCAATCAAGTGGCATTATGACCAAGGGAGGAAGGGGAAAGAACAGCAGAACGAAGCACGAGCGGTCCTAGGCGCGACGGGTAAGGCAGTCGCATTTTTCATTTTGGCACTCCTGATATTGGGCTCCATAACCTTTGTTGGCACTCAGATGCTCGGTCTGGACATGTCCTGACAGAATTAGTATTCGAACAGGCATCGGAACGCTTGTAGCGAAACGCTAAGAGCACAGTCTCCCGAACGGCCGCTAAGGGTCGAAGCGGACTTTCACTGTCAACACATGTCGGACCACAACGGAAGGTTGATCGTCTAGGGTAATTCTTCAGCTAAGGGTTGGAATGACCGTTTACACGACGAACGTTAATTGCAGCCCGACACCGCCAACACTACGGCCAAGTACTACCGAATAAGTAGTCAACTTGTCGACGTCGCTGGCAGTTGCTGCTTGGGTCGCCGGGATCAAGCATGTCGTTAAGAATAAGAAAAGAATTGAATTTGTTTTCATGTGGTGTCCAACTCTTATGCAGTAAATAAGTTCCTATCGTATCGGTGTCGTGAGGAATCCTGTAGTTTTTAAAACACCACGTCCACCATCTCCACCATCCACCCCCGACTCCGTCGGCTATACAGCGCCGGAATATTGCTCCTGGTGTCGCTGAACCGATATACGCCCAGGGCGAGCGTCTTTTGCTTTTTGTCGAAGCGATAGCTCAATCGCCAGTATTTGGAGTCGTTGGGGTGCACCAGAAGATGCATGCCTTCAGCGTCGGTCAGTTTGTATTGTTTGTAGGAGGGTTTGGCTGCTTTAATCTGAAAGTCGCTTAATGCCATATCTGTGTCGATGTTGGTATAAAGAATATCGAACCAGCATATACCAAGATTTGTACCAACATTAAGCGGTTGATGTGGGTTGATGCCGGTTGATCTCGGGAGACTGGAAAATTTTGGTAATCCGCATGGAATATAGGTTTTTTGCAAAAAAAATAGACGTCCGTGGACGTCTATTGACTTGCTTGTGGTGCCCCGAGCCGGAATCGAACCGGCACGCCCGCAAAGGCGAGAGATTTTAAGTCTCTTGTGTCTACCAATTTCACCATCGGGGCATGCAGTTAGTCTGCTGATCGCACACTAATGTAAAACAGCATAAAAAAAGCGCCTGCGGCGCTTTTTGGAAAACTGGAGGCGGGGGTCGGGATCGAACCGGCGTAGACGGCTTTGCAGGCCGCTGCATAACCACTTTGCTACCCCGCCATGGGGACGTATTGTACTGCGGATGACAATCCGCCGGACACACGCATGCAAATTTTCTCCTGAATAAAAAAGGAAGCATGGGAGCTTCCTTTCTGGAAATCCTGAGCATGAAATGTGGCATTTCATCTGCGTGCCGATCGCTACTGCACTCGACCGACAACGTGCAATTATGAACGAATTGCCATTCGTTGGCAACAGCCCTCGTTCATTCGGCGGTTTGTCGCGCTCGCGTGCGACGCCGTAAAACCGACAAGGCGGCAAGAGCCATGGCGCGCATCGTCTTTACGATTGTGGCGGCGGCCAGGCGACGGGTTTGAAATGCTGCGAGGGAGAGATCAACTCGCTGCGTGCGGCGATCAGCGGCAGGTCGCGTTGCCCGGGAACGGTGCGGGCCACCAGCGCATAAAGGCTGCCGACGGCGAGTGCCACGGCATCCTGTATGGGGTGCCCATTGAGCAGATGGCCGAGCAATACGGCGGAAAAGACATCGCCCATGCCGTTGGGTAGCGGATGCAGGTCGAGAAAGGGCGTGTGGATGGTCCACGCATTGGTTGCGGTGACGACCAGCGTGCTCAGCTGATCGGCGGGCAGGTCTGCGGTGCGCAGGCTGGTGATGACGATCGTGTCGGGCCCGCGCCGGCGGGCGTTGCCGAGGAGTTTGCGTGCGGCTTGCACGGCGTCTTCGGTGTGCGTGACGGTACTGCCGTGCAGCAGTTCGAATTCGAACTGGTTGGGCGTGAGGATGCTGGCTTCCTGCAATGCGCGTTCGCGCAGGAATTCGGGAATGCCGGGGCGCACGAAGAGGCCGCGTCCGACGTCGCCCATGACCGGGTCGCACAGATAGACGAGGTCGGGACGATGGCGGCGAATCTCCTGCACCGCCGACAGGATCACCTCGCCGATGGCGGCGTCGCCCAGGTAACCCGACAGCACCGCACGGCATTCGGCCAGCACGCCACGCGCGCGCAGACCTTCGAGCACGTCGTGGATGTGTTCGGCGCTGAATACCTGTCCCTTGAATTCGCCATAGCCGGTGTGGTTGGAGAACTGCACCGTGTGCACGGCCACCGGCTGCACGCCGAGCAGCTGCAGCGGCAGCATGGCGGCGGCATTGCCGACGTGGCCGTAGGCGACGTGCGACTGAATCGACAGGACCAGTGGCGGGGCGGCTGGCTTCATTTCAAGGGCAGCGCGTCAGGAGCGCATCAGCGTTTGGCGTACTGCGTGGCGCCGTACAGCACCTCGCGCGCCTTGTCGTCGATGACGGTATTGCGCTGCTTGACGAACATCTGCGTGCCTTTCTTGACGGCAGGACGCTCGGCGATCTCGTCGAACCAGCGTTTCAGATGCGGATAGTCCGCCAGCACGATGCCCTGTTTTTCCCACGAACGCAGCCACGGGAAGGTGGCGATGTCGGCGATCGTGTAGCTGTTGCCGGCCAGGTACTGACTTTCCGCCAGACGGCGGTCGATCACGCCGTACAGCCGCTTGGCTTCGTTGGTGTAGCGGTTGATTGCGTACTCGATCTTTTCCGGCGCATACATGCGGAAATGGTGCGCCTGGCCCAGCATGGGCCCGACGCCACCCATCTGGAACATCAGCCATTGCAGGGTCTCGAATTTTTCGCGATCGGTTTCGCCAAGGAACCTGCCGACCTTGCTGGCCAGATAGACCAGGATGGCGCCCGATTCGAACAGCGAGATCGGCTTGCCGTCGGGGCCGTCGCTGTCGGTAATGGCCGGAATCTTGTTGTTGGGAGAAATCTTCAGGAAGTCCGGCTTGAACTGGTCGCCGGCGCCGATATCGATGTGGTGCGCCTGCCAGGGCAGGCCGCATTCTTCCAGCATGATGTGGACCTTATGGCCGTTGGGGGTGGCGGTGGAATAGACGTCGATCATGGTTTCTCCTGACAATTTTTCTGACGTGATGCGGCACGATGCCGAAAAGGCGTTGCCGCATTATGCAGAAATCCGCACGGCTTCGCTTTCGGACACGCCGGTACTTACAGGCCGCGCGAGCGCTTGTAGTGGCTGAGCACTTCTTCCATGGTGGTCAGGCGCGTATGCGTATGCAGTGGCAGCAGCGGGGCGTGGTTGATCGCGTGCACGACCCAGTCGTCGGCACGTGTGCCGACGTCGAGCACATTGATGCAGCCAGGCGATTGCTCGAGGTTGCCGAGGAAAAGGCGCTGTCCCGTGATCGCATACGACAGCAGCGCGCGGTTGACGCCGCCGTGCAGCACCAGCAGCACGGTATCCCACGAGGAGTCGGCGCGCAGGCGGTCGACCACCGGATGAATGCGGTCCATCAGTTCGCCCACGCTCTCGCCGCCGAGGAAGCGGCAGTGCTCGCCGGCCATGCACGAGAAGGCGCTGGTAAAGGCTTCCTCGAGGTCCTCGTCGAGGATGGCGTCGAGCGAATGGCCGCGCACCTCGGTGAAGTCGGGCCATTGCTCGATCTCGATCCGCTGGCCGGTTTCGGCCAGCACGCGCGTCGCGGATTCGACCGCGCGCGGCAGGTCGGACGTGATCACGCGGTCGAAGCGGATGTTCTGCGCGGCGAAGCTGAGGCCGGCGGCGGTGGTCTGCTTACGGCCGGTCTCGTTGAGAGGTACTTCGTCGGGGGAGTAGGGGTGACCGTTCTCGTCGAAGTAGGTCACGCTGCCGTGACGCATCAGATAGACGCGTCTTCTTTGTGCTTGCGTCATTTGTAGTGCGGGGTCCTTTTTTCCAGAAATGCGGTGATGCCTTCCTCGGCATGCCGGTGATTGAGACTTTCGACGAAGTGACGGCGTTCCACCTCGAAGTGGCGCGCCAGCGAATTATCGCTCGCCTCGCGCGCCAGCTGCTTGATGCGGTCGACAGCGTTGTCGGACAGTCCCGCCAGTTCATCGGCCCAGTCGAGCGCGGTATCCAGCACGCTGCCGTCCGGAACCACGCGATTGACGAGGCCGAGATCGTGCAGCCGTTTCGCATCGATGGTCTTGCCTTCGATCATGAGTTCGGTCGCCAGTTGCCGCGGCAGCGATTGCGACAGGAACCACGAGCCGCCGCCATCCGGTGTCAGTCCGACGCGCACATAGGACATCGCGAACTTCGTCGTGCTGCCCGCCACGATCAGGTCGCAGGCCAGCGCCAGCGAGAATCCGGCGCCGGCCGCGGCACCCTCGACGGCAGCGATCACGGGTTTGGGGCAATCGCGGATGGCCTCGATCCAGCCGCGCAGCAGATCGACGCCTTCCGTCTGCCGCCCCGCATCCTGATTGCGCAGTTCGAGCAGGCGATTCAGGTTGCCGCCGGCACAGAAAAAATTGTCGGCACCGGTCAGTACCACGGCGCGTATCGAATCGTCACGCTCGGCGGTCGACAGCACTTCGATGGCTGCGGCGAACATGTCCGGATGCAGGGCGTTGCGCGCGCCCGGATTGGAGAGGGTCAGGATCAGCGTGGCGTCGCGGCGCGAAGCCTGGATTTCAGCAGTCATGGGCAGTGAGAGGGAAAGAGGAACGTCACGGAAATATACAGGATGCCCGCATAAATGGCAGGGCAGGCCGGACCACATTCACTGCGCGCATGCGCTGCGATATTCCGCGGTCCAGGCTTCCGGCGTCACGATCGCGAACAGGCCGTCGCGGCGCGTCTTGCGCGCCAGCTTCAGCAGCGCCTTGTCCTTGGTGATCAGCGTGTCGGCGCGCAGGTCGCGCGCGAGCTCCAGAAATTTCTGATCGTCCTTGTCCTTGCAGACCGGCAGGCGGCACGCTTCGGGCTCCGGGTCGGCGAGCGGATGGCAGCGGATCAGGGTGTCGAATTCGGCATGCACTTCCTGGCGCCGTCGTTCATCGAGCTTCAGGTGCGTGTAGCCAAGCACGATCTGCCACTCCATGCGGCAATCGGTGCGCGTCACGGCTTCGACCTCGCCGCTGCGCATGGCGGCCAGCAGGACGGACCAGCGCGCATCGCGGAAGACGAACAGATCGAGACACACGTTGGTGTCGAGAACGATGCGCTTCGGTATCATTGCCAGCTTTACCTTTGTCCGGAAGAGAAATGCTCATAGTCCTGTCGCCTGCCAAGACCCTCGATTACGATACGCCCGCGCATACCGATGTCAGCACCAGGCCCGATTTCGTCAAGCGTTCGGCCGAACTGATCGATATCCTGCGCCGCCAATCGCCGGCACAGATCGCCAGCCTGATGAAGATTTCGGACAAGCTCGCGACACTCAACGTCAATCGCTACGCCGAATGGTCCACGCGCTTTACCGTCGCAAATTCCAAGCAGGCCATGCTGGCCTTCAACGGCGATGTCTATGAGGGATTGAATGCGGCGACGATGAATGCGGCGCAGTTGCAGTACGCACAGGCGCACCTTCGCATTCTATCCGGTCTTTACGGCCTGCTGCGGCCGCTGGACCTGATGCAGCCATACCGGCTCGAGATGGGCACGCGATTGGCCAACCCGGCCGGTAAGGACCTCTATGCCTTCTGGGACGACGAGGTGACGCAGGCCTTGAACAGGCAGATTGCCGAAACCGGCGCGACCGCGCTGGTGAATCTGGCGTCGGAGGAATACTTCAAGGTGGTGCGGCCGGCCTTGCTCGACGTTCCGGTCGTCACGCCGGTCTTTCTCGACTGGAAGGACGGCAAGTACAAGGTGATCTCGTTTCATGCCAAACGCGCGCGCGGTTTGATGGCGCGCTATGCAATCGACAAGGCGTTCGTGCGGCCGCAGCAATTGAAGAAATTCGATACCGAGGGCTATGTTTTCGATGAAAGCGGATCCAATGAGTCGACCTGGGTATTCAAACGTAAAATCGCCGAGTGATCTCTTTTAGTAACAGAACATTTCCATGCGGAAATGTTCTGTTGCTAGGAAACAATTGTTTGCATTTCGAGGCAATTGTTAAATCCCTGCCGAGGAAAGAATTCCCAATTTTCCTCAATAGCCAAGCGGCTAAACAAAAAACAGTTCCTGCCATCTTTTGGTAATTGTTAATTAAATTTCCATGTGGAAATAAAAGTATCTTTTTAGTGCCTTCCCATGAATTTGGGAGTCATTACGCAACGTCTTTCGGATTGAACTGCTGCAACTAATTTGTTTGAATTGCGCCTGCTCGCCATTTCCACATGGAAATGGCGGCGGCGTAAATGGAAAGCAGGTTTGTTGAAGAAGGCAGTTGATATGGCTTTTTATCCTCCTTTAATCGGGTGCGCTATATCGACCATAAGTGAAATTCGTTGAGCGGCTTATGGCAATAAAAATACTTTCGGTAGTTGGCACGCGTCCAGAGGCAATCAAGATGGCGCCTCTAGTTCACCTGTTGAAGGAAGCGGGTGGAGTGGAAAGCAGGTTGTGCGTAACCGGACAGCACCGAGAAATGCTGGATCAGGTAATGCGACTGTTTAGTCTGCAGGCCGACCATGACTTGAACCTGATGGTGCGTAATCAGACGCTGAATGGCCTATTCGCCAGTTTGCTACAAAAGATCGATGCGGTCCTGATGGCGGAGCAACCGGATGTCGTGCTGGTACATGGCGATACAACGACAGCTTCCGCCTGTGCCTTGGCCGCCTTTCATAGAAATATCGCAATCGCACATGTGGAAGCTGGGTTGCGAACCGGGAACATGGCATTGCCATTTCCTGAAGAGATGAACCGACGTTTTATCGATACCGTGGCTACATGGCTTTTTGCCCCTACGGCAACGTCGCGAAACAATCTGCTGAAAGAAAACTTGCAAGGACGGGTTTTCATCACAGGCAACACAGTGATCGATGCCCTTGCCATGACTTGCCGCAGGCTCTCGGAAGATGAAAGCCTTTTGCGTCCCCTCGAAGAAAAGTATTCATGGATCGATCGTAACCGTCGCCTGTTACTGGTCACTGGGCATCGCCGTGAGAGTTTCGGTGACGGCTTCCGAAATATCTGTACCGCCTTGCATCAGTTGTCTCGGCGAGATGACGTACAGATCGTCTATCCGGTCCATTTGAATCCAAATGTGAACGATGTCGTCAGAGAGAAGTTGTCAGGCTTGGGGAATGTGCATTTGATCGCCCCTTTGGATTACCTCGACTTTGTCTGGTTCATGCAGCAAGCCAGCATCATTCTGACCGATTCCGGTGGGGTGCAGGAAGAAGCGCCTTACCTTGGGAAGCCGGTTCTGGTCATGCGGGAAGTAACGGAGCGGCCGGAGGCAGTCGCCGCAGGTACGGTGACATTGGTGGGGACGTCTCATGAAAGGATCGTCACCGAAGTCAATGCGTTGCTGGACGATCGGAAGCGCTATGACAGCGTCTGTTTGCGCATGAATCCCTACGGCGACGGCAATGCCAGTACCAGAATCGTGGACGCGTTGTGTGGGCGATCTGTATCGGAATTTACCGGTAGTTAAACCTGATTCGTCATTCACTCATTCCTGAAAAATCGAGTGTGTATGTTTGTATTGGAGCAGTTCATGAGTAGTCGGCAGATATATCGTGGGTTGGGCGCAGCGCTGTTGCTGATTCCTTGTCTGACAATGGCCAGCCCTGCCAGTGAATCGTTGCGTGAATTGCGCACCGAGACACTCGCCAGCAGAGACATCACGCTAAAGGATCTGGGCATTACGGCACCGATCGTGCTGGCGGATGGCAATGCACACCAGGATTTCTACTTGCCTGTTCCTGCCGGCGTCGTGCTTTCGAACGCCAACATTCAATTTGCAGGCCGATATCTGAAAGGCGAACCGGAACCGGCAACGCTGGTTTTGTCTCTGGATGGGCAGCCTACCTGGGCCCAGAGAATTACAGATGGAGAAGGGCGGCTGGAGAAGACATTCGCTTTGAGTGGCGGTGTTCATAGAAACGGCTTTGTCAGGCTGTCGGTCGATTGGCAGGCAATGACGCATTTCAATCGTTGCTCTCCCAATAATTCGATTGCCAATTCCTTTACCGTGTCAAACGACACGGTGATCAGCTACCGTTACAACTCCGATGCGATTACCACCCTTAAGGAAGCATGGAGCACCTTGCCTGGGCGTCCCGTGTTGCTGGTGGCTGATGAAAAACTGGAACCCAAGAGTTTTGATAGTGCTTGGCGTCTCGGTATAGCTCTTGAAAGAAACGGCAAACGGGTTGATATCCGCGCATTGCCATCGGTTGGCAGCGAGATTGATCTCAAGGGCGTCAGTGTGCCTTCAGGCTTGACGCGCTTCCCTGCATTTTCCGCGTTAAGCGGCAAGGAGCGCCACAAGCTCGCCAATCCTGCGGAGCTTGGCGCTTTACTGGTGTTGAATGCACCAGCCATCAAGGCCGAATTGGCCATTGTCGATGAGGCGCTGCACAAAAAACTGAATGCGGCTCTGGATGCGTTGCAGCAGCAGTTATCGTTGGATGCTGCTGCTCTGGAAGAGTTTTCTTTGTGGCGCAAGCATCGTGCCACTGCCGCTGGAAGCGTATTGCAAAGCGGCCAGATCAGTTTGCTGACATTCGGCAAGCAGAAAATTATTGGTATCGCCGACAATGCCGGCGCACAAGCTTCAGGTGTGTTCTCCAGCACGTGGCGAAATCTACTTGTATCGGAACAGGTCGATGCAAAGCTCGCAAGAGCGGACAATGAAGCTAAATCCAATAGCGTGCGACTGACCAGCCTGGATGCCACCAGCAATAACTTTGATGTCGTGGCGCGCGGCGACTGGACGGCAAACTTCCCGTTGAGTGTAGTGGCATTGGATGGGCGCATGCCGGAAACGCTAGTACTCGACGTGGCAGCAGCGCCAAGCGCGTCGACGACAAAGCCGGTCGTGTCCGTATTCTGGAACGGCATTCTGCTGTCCGCGAAACAGTTGAATGCTAACGGCCGTCCGGAACGGCTGACGGCGCGTGTGCCGGGATATGTGCTCGGCGTGACAAACTCGGTGAAGGTTTCCTTCCAGCGTCAACCTGTATCGGCCAACTGTGACGAGATTCCGCAAGGTTACCCAGTGGAGGTTCTTCCCTCCAGTCACATCAAGCTGGGAGATCCATACCCGGACGGCACATTTATCGGCTTGCTGCCTTTGCTGTCAAATACCCCGCAGCTTTTTGTTCCGGAAAAATATCTGGCGTCTGCGCCAACCCACCTGAAGCAGATTGTGCGTATCGGTTCGGCGAGCGGACTTTCTCCTACCGGCACCAGATTCGTCGTCGCGTCCGGTGAGTCTTCCGTCAAATCCAAGGGACCATTCCTGTCGATGGAAGTGCCGGTTTCCGGCGCCAAGCCCAAAGTGCAGATTGTCGGGGGCAAAGAGTTACGTGTTGATGGTAGAAAAGCCCCTCTTCTTGACATCAAGGGTGTGGAACAGCTGAGCACGGTAGAAGTCATCGATGACGGCAAAGATTCCGGACTCTACTGGTATGCGCTGCTCAATGAGAATGCGCGGTCGGATGTGCCGTTTGTTCTCAATCGCGGAAATATCGCAGTCATAGGCGACGCTGGCCCTCTGGCCTGGATTGACAGCGCCAATCCGGATGCGAGCCATCCGCCAGGTGCAGGCGAAAGCGCCTTCTTTGAATGGCGTCGCTACATCTCGTGGAGCGTGCCGGCAATCAGCATTGGACTTCTTGCCTTGTTGCTGCTGGCGATTCTGGCCCGGCGTGCATCACGGAAGCGTAAAGAGTCGCAAGGGTAAAAGATGTCTTCTCTTTACTTGCCTTACCTGATTGCCGATTACTACCACTACCTCGAGCTGCTTACCGCCGTGGTAGGGGTAGTCATCCTGCTTTCGAGTCTTGATGACATTTTTATCGATGTCTGGTACTGGGTACGGCAGGTCTATCGAAAATTCACGGTCAGCAAACGGTATGCGGCACTGACAACTGAGCAATTGCGCTCGCGTGAGGAGCAGCCACTTGCCATCATGGTTCCGGCCTGGCTGGAATTTGACGTCATCGCTCCCATGCTTGAGAACATGGTGTCGACGCTCGAATACAAGAACTACATGATTTTTGTCGGAACGTATTGCAATGATGAGCGGACCATCAAGGAAGTCGAGCGCATGCGTCGCCGTTATCGGCAATTGATTCGTGTGGAAGTGCCACACGCAGGACCAACCTGCAAGGCGGATTGCCTTAACTGGATCGTGCAGGCGATCTTTGCCGAGGGGGACAGGCGATCCGAGCCTTTCGCCGGCATGATTCTGCATGACAGTGAAGATGTTCTGCACCCGCTGGAACTGAAGTATTACAACTACCTGCTTCCCCGCATCGATTTCATCCAATTGCCAGTGACATCGTTGGAGCGCGAATGGTATGAGTTGGTGGCCGGTACGTACATGGACGAATTTGCCGAGTGGCACAGCAAGGATTTGGTCGTTCGTGAAAGTCTGTCGAGAATGGTTCCATCGGCGGGTGTCGGCACCTGCTTCTCGCGCAGGGCAATGGAAGAGCTGGCGGCGGAAACGAATAATCAGCCTTTCAACAGCGACACGCTAACAGAGGACTATGACATTGGTGCACGCCTTGCACGTCGAGGCATGAAACAGATTTTCGGAAAATTCCCGGTCGAGTATCTGGTTCGTCGGAATCCGTTGTTCGGTTTTGGAAAAGAGCAGATGTCCACCTTGCGCATGCCACTGGGCGTGCGCGAGTATTTCCCCAACACCTTTTTCACCGCTTACAGACAGAAGGCACGATGGACCTTGGGAATCGCCCTGCAGGGATGGCAGCAAGTCGGATGGGAAGGTTCGTTAGCGGTCAAATACCTGCTTTTTCGCGATCGCAAAGGGCTGGTGACATCCTTCGTGGCTATATTGGCTTATGTCCTTCTGGCCAATTTTCTGGCGTTCTTCGTTCTCGATAAACTTGGTATCTGGACCGTCTATTACCCCTCTGTTTTCCCTCCAGGAGGCTGGTTGGTTACGCTGATGGGCCTCAATGCATTTGCCTTGTTTTTGCGTGTCACACAACGTGCCTACTTTGTCGGCACCATGTATGGATGGGAGCATGCCTTGCTTTCCGTTCCCCGCATGATCGTTGGCAACTTCATTAACGCCGCGGCTGCAGCTCGTGCGTGGCGTCTTTTTATTGTGCACCTTGTTACAGGCAAGCGGCTGGCCTGGGACAAGACCATGCACGATTTCCCATCGACAGATCAGCTTGCGCAACAAAAGCTGCGCCTTGGCGAACTGCTGTTGTCCTGGCAGGCCATTGATGAAGACATCCTGAACAAAGCGCTCGAAATACAAGAAAAAGAGAAGCGGCCGCTGGGTGAAATCATGATGCGAGAAAACTGGCTGGATCAATCGACGCTTGAGGAAGCGATCGCGTTTCAGAAAGGTGTGATGGAGCAGGAGCGGTTCTCCCTGAGCAATGCAATGCTTGAGGAAAAGGCTGCCTGATGTCTTCATTTCGCTTTTGCTGGCTTGGTATCTCCATACTCGTTCTTGGTATGTTGTTCGCTTCGCACTCTGTCCTTGCCGAGGTCGTCGATGATTCGCTGATGTCAACGCGGGTTGTGGAAAAACGAAACAAGGAAGTGCCGCTTACGGGGGAGGCATGGCGTCTGGCAGACCAGGCATACAAGAACTACGACGCCGGCCGCCTGCAATCCGCACAATCACAAGCCGAACGGGCAATTCGTCTGCGCCCGGACATTGCGAGACTGCGTTTGTTGCTGGTTTTCATTCTGCAGAAACGAGGCAAGCTGGTCGAGGCGAATGCAGTCGTGGAGCAAGCCATCAAGGATGGTTTGGGTAATTCTCAGTTACTTCAGGCACGCAACAACCTTTCCGCTTCCGGAGGCGGATCAAGCACGGATACACCTGCATATCGCAAGGCGTTTCCGATCGCCACTCGTGCTTACGATGCATTCAATCAGCAAAGGTTTGAGGATGCAAGCCGCGATGCGGAAGTTGCCTATCTGACCGATCCTTCTCAAGGAAACTGGGCGCTTTTATGGTTGGACGCGCTGGATGCTCAACAAAAGTATGAACAGACGGCTGCGGCTGCCCAGAAAGCCATTGATGCCGGTGCACCCAATCGGGCGGACCTGGAAGCACGGCAGCGTAACGCAAGGCGTTCAATGGCAATTCGTCCTGCGGAAGAGGCGCATGGCGCATTGATGAATGGGCGCTTGGAAGATGCACTTTCCTTGATAAACAAGGTTATTGCATTGGCGCCTGATTCTCTCAATTACAGACTGGTTCAGGTAACCATTCTAGTTGAGTTGAACCGTCTGGCGGAGGCTGAACAGGCTGCGACAGATGCGCTTGATATCGATGATGAAAGCGTTGCGGTACAAGTATTGCGTGCGTATGTAAGACAACGAAAGCATGACAATCAAGCTGCCGATGAGGATTTCGATGCGGTACTCGCACTGGACTGGCTGGATGAAACACAGGTACGCAATGTACGTCTGCTGGCTTCCGATGCCGCGATCGCTTCCGGCCGGCAAGAACGTGCGTTGGGCCTGTTGTCGTTTTTGCCCAAGGACGATGAGCTAGCTGAGCGCCGCCGCCAGGCGGCTCGGAGGGAGCGTGGCAAGGTCGATCTGTCTGCCGCTGCCTACATGGCGCCGTTCCAGGTATGCCGCGCTACGCCTTACGGTACCGTTTGCGAGATGCAGCCCTGGGATGGTGTGGAAGGAAGTGGATCTGCAGCGATGGCATATATCGCCTACGGACGTCAACAGTATCAGCAGGCCATTGAATATGCTCGTCAGGCTGTCAAGGAGCAGCCTGACAATGTGGACAATCAGCGTTTGCTGATGACTGCCTTGAGCGCAGGAAATGCAACTCAGCAGAAGGAAGCAGAAGGCATGCTGATCGAGGCACTGGAGAAAAAGCCCGACGACGTGAATCTTCTCATTCAACGCGCTTATTTATCGCAAAGATTAGGACAGCCGCGTCAGGCGCTGCAGGACTTCAAGGCTGCGCGCGCGACGGGAAAGGCGCCTCCGACACTGGTGATCGATGAGGCTTACGCCTTTGCAGGAGTGGGGAACAAGCAAATGGCGGTCGACGCACTTAAGCACGCTATTGACGAGGCGGACGATGGTCATCTGCCATTGACGCAAGAACAACGCTACAACACTCGAGCTGGTATTGCAGGCTTGTCGCGCGAATGGGGGGCATCCTATTCCGTCGGTTATCGCGGTGCCAGGCCGGCTTCTTCGGGGGCTGCCGGAGCTGCTGTCACGGTGCCGGGAAACGCCGTTTTCGGCACAGCCGAAGCCTATTGGCGTCCTGCCGACTTTCTCAATACTTCCACGCGTGTCTTTGAAATATATGGTCGTTTGTCGAACACGTTGTACGACGAAGGCGGCCGCACCGATGCACAAACCATTTCGAATCCATGTGGTAATGGATCGCTTGCCATTGCGGAGTCACAAGGGAATGGCTTGGCAGGATGGCCGACAACAGTAGCCGCGCTGGGGGCGCGGCTGACTCCGTCAACCAGTTCCGGATTCACCTTCGGACTGGAGCGCCGCTTTAATCTCGGACATGCCACTCGGCGTGGAACGATCATTCCATCCGATGTGGATAGAAGGTGCGCCCTGCAAAGCGTGAATCTCACTTATCCCTACCAAGCCTCCAGTTCAAGTGGTAACTGGATGGCCTACATGACCTATGGATTCTACGAAGGGACCGGCTTGCGCATGGATGAGAGGAGCTGGTGGACGATGGAAGGTTACATGCAGGCGGGTTATATCACTGGAAATTCGTCAATACGTATCCGGGAAACAAATTCGTCAACGAATGTTGTGCAGTCTGAATCGTCCGGAAGACTGAGACAGGATCAGTCATTCGCTGCCGCGGAAGTCAGGGTGGGACGCAGTATGCGGCTGGATGATCTCAGCGAGCGGCTGGTTGTATTTCCCTACGTGGTTGGGGGGATCGACTGGTTATGGCAGAGGGATCGCGCAGTGTTGAATACGTCAAACCTGAGCGGAGACGTGCCTCTTCAGGGCAATGGTTCCAGTTGGGCATTGGGAGCAGGTCCTGGTATCAATGTGCGCTATTGGTTCCGTGAGGACCGCTATAACGCACCACGCTCGTATATCGATTGGACCTTGCAATATCGCATCAACATCGGAGGCGGCGATGCAGGCCGTGCACGTGGCCTGTTCATGAACATGACGTTTTCTTATTAAGCAACAGCACATTGCGGAGATATCGTGACAATTCCTTTTTCCATGCCCATGTTTTTATACCGTGCATTGATTGCCTGCGTACTGAGTGCGGCTGCAATAGGTGTGCAGGCAGATCCTGTTTCTCCTCAGAACTCCACACAACTGGTAATAAAAGGAAATGAGGGATGGCTATTCCCGGGTTGGGGCAGCCTGACGGTATTGGATGAAAACGGAATCGATGCATCCGTCAAGCTCCTGGCTTTTGTGCGTCATGCACTTGCTGAGCGGGGAGTGCGTCTTGAGGTATTACTGCTCCCCGACAAAGTCTATTTCGCACAGGACAAATTGCCCGCAAACCGTCAGGTCAGCCCCGCGGTGTTGGGTAGGTATGAAACGATCTTGAAAAAGCTGGATGCGGCCGGAATGCCGATTTTGGATGTGAAGGCTTTGCTGCAAGCTGAGCAGAAGAAAGGTGTTCCTGCTTATTACCGTTCGGATCAGCATTGGACTTTGCCGGCAGCAGAAGCGACTGCGGTAGCGAGTGCTGAATTCATCAAGAAGCAGATACCGGTACTGAAGGGGAAGGCTGGAACCGGTTTGCAACTGGGAGCAGAGGTCAGGGAAAGGCGGTTTGGCGATCTTGCGGAGTTGTTCCTTTCTCCGGAAGAGCGCAAGCAGATAGGACGCGAGACGTATACCACACGGCGCAGCGTAGCCGGAGAGTTGCTTGATGAAAGTGGCCCATCTCCCGTGCATATTAGCGGACACAGCATGGTGCAGCCTTATTTCGGCTTTCCGCAGAAATTGTCCCAAGCGCTTGATCGCCCGGTGTCATTGAACTGGAAACCAGGGAATGTCGGCCCATGGATGGTACTGCTGGAATATCTGGAATCCGATGAGTTTAGAAAGTCACCACCCCAAGTTCTGTTATGGCAGATTTTCGATCCGGTTTTCAGCCAAGGCCCGGATGCGACAGGAAGCTGGGACAGCGGGTCCTTGATGCCTCCTGCGCAATGGGCTGCTCGCGTAAACGATGCATTGGTCAAACTGGATCATGGTCGGTAAATCGCATCGCTTGATAGCTGGCGCAATAGCTGGCTTGCTGTTGGCAGGGCTACTCTGGAGCACATGGCTGATAGTCAGTGCTGTAGCCGGAGGTGGCGGCGTGACTGTTTCTCAGGCATTGAATTCGTCTTTGCGCTTGCCAATGCAGGACAGCATCAATACTTGGAATGCCGCATGGCGCTATCGCTTTCTGGGAGATCTCGGAAGCAAGGTGAGACTGGGTTGCCCGCAATGGTTGTTTTACCAGGATGGGCTGCAACCTGCAGCGGGTAGCGTGCTGGCCGAGCGGTTGCAACTCATGCGTATCTGGATCAGCCAGATCAGACAGCAGGGCGTGCAGATTCTTGTCGTCGCCGTTCCTGATAAATCGCGTGTCGAGTCGGCGCATCTTTGCGGCTTGTCTGTGTCTGAGTCCATGCGCCAAAAACTGGACGAATGGCAGGCTGAGTTGAAAAAGGACGGGGTGCCTTTTGCCGATTTGCGTCCAGCCATGTTGCAGGCGAACGAACCACTTTTTTTTCGGACCGATGCGCACATGAATGCTGTTGGCGCACGGATTGCTGCAGCTAGTGTGGCAGAAGAGGCACTTGTCCTGCTGAAGGGACGTAGCAATCAGCTGTTCAAGTTTGAAGAGGCTGAACCTCTTCGTCCTCGCATGGGTGATCTGATCGTTCTTGCCGGTCTGGAGAATGCTCCGGAAAAATGGCGGCCCAAACTTGACGTGGTATCCGAGCAACCGATAAGTGTTGTACGTGGCGGCGGACTTCTGGATGACGGCCCTGCGGCAGAGGTTCTCTTGGCGGGTAGTTCCAATGGTCGGCGCAGTTACTTTGCCGAACACCTTGGCATGGCTCTGGGGCGCGAGGTATGGAACATCAGCATGGATGGCGGGCAGTTCTCCGGAGCGTTGCAAGAAGCCTTGAAACAGAAAAGCTCATGGCCATCCACTCTGAAACTGGTGATCTGGGAGTTTTCCGAATTGGCGCTTTCACTGCCTTTGACAGAGGCTGAGCGTGCAGCACTCGCAGCACGGCAATAAAAAATAAATAAAATGCTTTTCAACTCCTATCTCTTTCTTCTGGTGTTTCTGCCGGTCACGCTGACCGTGCATTACGTCGCGGGAAGAATCAATTTGCGTTTTGCAGCGGTCTGGCTGTGCCTGACGTCTTTCGTTTTCTATGGTTGGTGGAATCCGCAGTTTGTCGTGCTGCTGGCCGGTTCGATCTTGTTCAACTATTTGATTAGCCTCGCCATTCTGGCGTTACGAAACCGTACGACACTACAGAACTGGACGGTTGGAATGGCAGTTTTTGTCAACCTTCTGGTGTTGTTCCATTACAAGTACTTCGTTACCCTTCTGGCTTTTCTGAATGGGCTGGGAGTGACGGATGCACCGCTTGAAGACATCATCCTTCCATTGGGTATTTCGTTCTTTACCTTTACGCAGCTCGGATATCTGCTGGATTGCCGTGCAGGTATCGTCAATGAACGAAGCCTGTTGAGCTACGTGCTATTCGTCACCTTCTTCCCGCATCTGATCGCCGGTCCTATTCTGCATCACAAAGAGATGATGCCGCAGTTCGCGCAACGTGAGAATTATGTATTCAAGGCCGAGAATCTTTCTGCTGGCGGCATGCTGTTCGTTATCGGTCTGGCGAAGAAGGTGTTGTTAGCCGATAGCATTGCTCCCTATGCAGACACCGGATTCGCCGCACCAGGCGATTTGCAATTCTGGAGTGCATGGGCAGCGATTCTTTGCTATGCGTTGCAGTTGTATTTCGATTTTTCCGGTTACTCAGACATGGCGCTGGGCTTGGCCAGGATGTTCGGCATCCGTTTTCCCTTGAATTTCAACTCGCCTTACAAGGCTGCCAGCATTATCGACTTCTGGGCGCGTTGGCACATGACGCTGACACGCTATCTGACTGCTTATCTGTATTATCCGGTCGCCATGGCGGTTTCTCGGCGGCGGACAGCACGTGGCCTGCCGGTAGGAACGGCGGGTGTTCGCACCCTCGGAGGATTTGTCAGCACGATCGTATTTCCGACGGTTTTTACCATGGGTCTGGCCGGAGTCTGGCATGGCGCCGGTTTGCAATATCTGGTGTTTGGTTTGCTGCATGCTGCCTATCTGTCGATCAATCATGCATGGAGAATTTTCTTCGTCGGTCGTCAACCTGCCGCGCGCAAGGTCAACTGGCGCAATCATGCCGCCAGCGTTTTGCTGACGTTCATTGCGGTGTTGGTGGCGCAGGTATTTTTTCGTGCGCACGGCGTTGGCGATGCTTGCAGCTTGTTGGAGGGAATGGCAGGCCTGCGTGGATTCGAATCCTGGGAAACCTGGGCGTATTTCGCGGATCTGCCTGCAGCCGATGCCTGGCGATGGATGCTAGGGCAGCATCAGCAACTGATCTATATCGTTGTTTTCCTGTCGATTGCATGGTTCTTTCCCAACGCGCATCAGATCATGGGGGAATACTCTCCAGCTTTGTTCAAGACAGGAAATGCGAAATGGCGCTTCATGCAATGGCAGCCAACATGGCAGTGGCTGCTTGTGATGTTGTTCCTGTTATTCCTGTGCTTGATCAATCTGCACAAGGAAGCCAGGTTTCTTTATTTTCAATTCTAGTTTTGAATTTCCTATTTGGAGAAAAGTAATGAGCAAACAAAAGATAGAGGCCCGAGTGGCTGAGCTGATCGAAGGAGTCGTCCTCTCCAAAGTCGACACGGACACCTTGCTGGTCGAGTCGGGCCTGATCGATTCCCTTGCGGCGGTGGATGTTGCCTTGGCGGTAGAGCGCGAATTTGGATGCAAGATTCCACCAACGGAAATAGATGTTCATCTGGAGTCGATTTCCACGCTGGCCGATTTCATCGCTTCGCACCAGTCGAATTGATCTGGAGCGGGAAGGGCGATCATGCATTTTGATTTCGACCGATTCGAGTTTGTCGGTGAGGCGATGGTCGATGAGCAGGCTGTGGTACATGCTTCCGGCTCGCTCGATTGGCAACAGTTGCAACAGGCAACGGATGACTGGATGCGTCAGGCCGAAGCGGCTGGCGTCCTTGCCGGAGCGCCTCTGCTCATTACGGGGCACAAGGAGCCTGCTTTTCTGATCGCCATGCTCGGTTGCCTCATGATGAAAGTGCCGTTTGTTCCGGTCGATGTCATCAATCCTCACGAACGTATTGCGCGTATTTCCTCATTGTTGAAAACGTCCCTGCGTTACGATGCGCAGCTGGAATGTTTCGAAGGCGTTGTGAACCAGGATGCACGTCTGGAAGAAGAGGGTGTTGCGTACATCATGTTTACGTCCGGTAGCACGGGCGATCCCAAGGGCGTTCAGATCGGTCGCGAAAGCGTCAGTCTGTTCGCAGGCTGGATTCTGCATTCCCTGGCCTTGGGAGAGCGGCCGGTCTTCATGGATCAAATGCTGTTCAGCTTCGATTTCTCGCTGTTCAACTGGGTGGGGGCGCTTGTTACGGGTGGCGCATGTGTATTGTGTTCGCGGGAGATCATTGCGCGCCGGGATCATTTTCTTGCTTATCTTGCTCACAGCCGTGCGACGGTATGGGCTTCCACGCCGTCCTTCCTGCGCCAGCAACTGATCGACCCTGATTTCTGCCAAGAGAAAATGCCGGATTTGCGCGTCTTTCTGTTTGGGGCAGAGTCCTTGTCGGTTGCCCTTGTTGATGAAATCTGGCTTCGTTTTCCAGCAGCACGCATCATCAATTCGTATGGTCCAACAGAAGCGACCTGCTCCACCACTTGGGTGGAGGTGGACAAGACTTTGCGTGACACGTTGCCGAATCCTTTCCCCATAGGACGAGCCAAGCCCTATGCCACCGTCTTCATCGATGAAGGTGAAATTTGCATCGCCGGCGATCATGTAATGCGTGGTTATCTGAATCGCTCAGATCTGAATCAGACGCGCATGTTTGTGCGGGATGGTAAACGCGGCTATCGGACTGGGGACATCGGAGAAATGGATTCCCACGGATTGGTGACCTTCCGCGGCAGGATGGACGATCAAATCAAGTTCCATGGCTATCGTATAGAACTGGCGGAAATTGATCTGGCTTTGTCGGCGTTGCCATCGGTTCGGGCCGGTGTGGCAGTAGCATTGCGTCGTCCCGAAGGGACGATAGTCAGGCTCGTGGGGTTCGTCGAGTTGCGTGATACCGAGGAAGGGAACGGCACGGCTCTTCCTGAATGCCTGGCGAATTGGAGGGAGATTCTGGCAATGCGTTTACCGCCATACATGGTGCCTTCCGAACTGCTCGCCTGCGAGCAATTGTCTATTACCGTTACTGACAAGGTCGATAGAAAGCAGATGGAGCAGTTGTATAAACAGACCTATCTTTCCCAAAAATCGAGGAATGCATGAATCATATTTGGAAGCGACTGCTGTACGTGGTGGCAGGCATGACTGCGACGCCATGGGTTATGGCCGAAGGAGCGCTGGCGCAACTATATGCAGCCAAGCCACCCGCGGGTTCCTCCTTTGTGCGAGTGGTGAACATGGATTCTTCCGTATTGCAGATCAGAATTGCGAGCGGCGCACCAAATAAGTTGGAAAGGCATCAAATCGTTAGCGACTATGCGATCGTTCGCAAAAGTGGCGATGTCAATGTGACACTCAATGGTCAGTCGGCCAATGTTCCCGTCAAGCCTGGTACCTATGTGACGCTGGTACCCAAGCAACGGGAAGGGCGGCTGATCTTCGACGTGCTGGATGATACCCATGATAGGCAGGATGGCCTCAAGGCGACGCTGCATTTTTATAATCTGGCGTCTGCTTGTCCTGTCGGTCGTCTGGAAATCGTGCCTTCCGCCACCGCGCTTTTCAAGGAAGTGAAACAAGGGAATGCGATCAAGAGAGACGTCAATCCCGTGTCTGCAAAGTTGAATGCAGGATGTGATGAGGCGATGTCGAATGTCGTTGAACTGCCAGAATTGAGGCCCGGAGATCATTACAGCTTCTTCATGCTTGGCACAAACAAGAAGCCGGTTCTGCATGGTCAAATCAGTCGTACTGAAGCGTTCAAGAAATGAGCAAGCGTCCCGTTTTTCGTGATGACCACGAACATTTTCGTGAGCAGGTGCATCGCTTTGTTAAGCGCGAGATTCTGCCGCATTATTCCGCTTGGGAGCAAGCCGGTGTTACGCCTCCGGAGCTATGGCGCAGGGCTGGCTCGGAAGGGCTGCTTAATTGTGCGCTGCCCGAACCGTATGGCGGCGGTGGAGATTTCGGCCATGCCGCGGTGGTTATTGAGGAACTTGCCCGCAATAATTGTCTGGGAGTGGGATTCTCGATCCATTCAGATATGGTCGCGCCCTATCTGCATACCTACGGGACGGAAAAGCAGAAAAACAGATGGTTGGTTCCCATGGCATGCGGCGAATTGATCGGCGCCATTGCCATGACAGAACCCGGAGCAGGCAGTGATCTCAAGGCCATCCGCATGACGGCGCGAAAAGACGGCCAGCATTACATACTCAATGGTCAGAAGACTTTCATTACAAATGGTGTCAATGCAGGACTCGTTCTGGTCGTCGCCAGTACGAATCCTGACCTTGGAGCAAGAGGATTGTCGTTGTTTTGCGTTGAAACGCATGCTTCCGGATTTAGCAAAGGCTCACCCTTATACAAAATCGGGCAGCATGCGCAAGATACATGTGAACTGTTTTTTGACGATGTAAGGGTGTCGGCCGATAACCTGTTGGGCGAAGAGAACGCGGCATTTGAATACATGTCGCGGGAACTTGCGCAGGAGCGTTTGGCTATCGCTTTGAGGGCGGCGGCCTCACTGGAAGGTATGCTGCTCAAGACCGTCGAATACACCAGTACTCGCAAGGCTTTCGGCCGTCGTGTGATCGATTATCAGAATACGCGGTTTCGGCTTGCCGATGCATTTTCCCAAAGTACCATGCTGCGCATATTTCTTGACGATTGCCTGCGGCAGCATATGGAGGGTGACCTAGATCCAACCATTGCAGCCATGGCGAAGTTGAACGCGACGGAGTTGCAAGGCAAGGTGCTGGACGAGTTATTGCAGATGCATGGTGGCTACGGTTATATGGCGGAATATGATATCGGCCGTGCCTGGGCGGATGCACGGGCCTTGCGCATCTTTGGTGGAACCAGTGAAATCATGCGTGAAATTATCGGCCGAAGCCTTTGATACTTTCTGGTCGTATGTTTAATTTTTGATTAGCGCCTGTCTTAAGCGCTGTGCCGGCGCTGTGTCGTCAGTCAGCCATGGATCGATGGCAAAGGCAACGATGCGGGTTGCACCGAAACTACTGGCTACTTCCATCTGTTTCCGTACTCTTGATGGCGAAGCGGAAGTGGCCAAAAATTTCTCTTGTTTCGTATCGTCAGAAAGTTGATGAAACAGTTCAACGATCAGGTCGTAGCGGATCTGACGCGTATTAAATAGCTGCTGAAGCGGTACGAGAGCCTCATAGTTGCCCAGCCCTGCCACTCCAACACCGTCCTGAATCATGGGATATAGATTGGCGTGATCAAGAATGTTGCTCCACAATGAGACCAACGATCCGTCCGTAGGAAGCTGGCTGAAGTAAGTTGAAATCGCTGGTTGCAAACCTTTGTCTGTCGTGGCGATATTTGAAAGTGATTGCAGCCAAGGAATCAATTTTTCTTGGGAAGATGCTGTGCCCCAGTGGTATTGTTCCAGTTCGTAGGGAATGTACCAGCCGCGAAAATTTGCATGACTGCTTAATGGGGACTCTTCTATATAACGGGTGGCGCTATTTAGCGTTTGAGCGAAGAAGGTATCTAATTCGGCAAAGTCCTTTGCTTTCAGAATTGCCCACCAATTCTGATGGTAGGGCAGGCCCAGATGTAAGCCGATACTTCTTTCTCCAGCTAAGTCAAAGAGCATGTCCATGAAGGCTTGGGATGCTCGCCAAGAGTTATTTCCATCTTCTATCCCTACCCACTGTACAAAAAGATCCTGACATTGCGCTTGGCGCAATATATCGAAGCGTTTTTTCCATGCATTTGGGGGCAAGTCCAGATGGCTAGGCCATAGTTGCAGAAAGCTACCGTCGAAATGTGTTCCGGATATGCATGATGGCAGACAAAAGACGGCGCTCGCTGCAAGCAGTGACTTCAAGACAAAGCGGCGATCAGAGTGAAGTACGGGCATGAGGAAAATGCGATAAGCCGAGTAGTCATGAGAATGACACAAGTAGGACGTTCAATCCTAAGCTTTTTCAAACTGTTGCTAATTGTTGAAATACGAGTTGTGGTTCAAATAAAAAGGCCTCGCATTGCGAGGCCTTTTTTGTTGTTGAGCGGGAAGGTCTTACCAGACCTGCCACCACGGTTTTTCCTTCTTGACCGGGCCGCCGTGGTAATAGGTGCTGTTCGGATAGTTCAGATCCAGCACGCGCTGGGCATCGGCCCGCAGTTCGGGCAGGTTGAGCGCCTCGTACGATTTCATCATGATGTACAGCGCCTGTTCGGTGGCAGGCGTTCCCGGATAATTCTTGATGGCCGATTGGGCGCGCGCGGCGGCCGCTACATAGGCGCCGCGGCGATAGTAGTAGCTTGCCACGTGCACGTCGTAGCTGGCCATGGCATTGACGAGATAGGCGAGGCGATCGCGGGCGTCCGGCGTGTATTTGCTGTCGGGAAAGCGTTCGACCAGCAGCTTGAAGGCATCGAAGGCTTCGCGCACCGCCTTCGGATCGCGCTCGGTCGGATCCTGGCGCGAGAAGACGTCGAAAATGCTGACGCGGTCATTGAAGTTGATCAGGCCGCGCAGGTAGTACATGTAGTCGACGTTCGGATGGTCGGGATGCAGTTTGATGAAGCGTTCGACCGCCGCCAGTGCCTGTGCCTGGTCGCCCTGGCGATAGTGGGCGTAGGCGATTTCCATCTGCGCCTGTTGCGCATAGGTGCCGAACGGATAGCGCGATTCGAGTTTCTCGAAGTGCTGGATCGCGCGTTCGTAGTTGCCCGTGTTCATTTCATCGCGGGCCTCCGCGTATAATTTCGAAGGTGACCAGTTCTTGGTCTCGTCGATATCCTTGGATGTGGAACCGCATGCCGACAGCAGAAGGGCAAGCACGATGGGAATGATTTTGGACATGTGTTTTTGCATGATGGGCGAATCGACCGCTGAACAATGACTGATTATATCCGATGGGAACGCAGTGAAGCCGACAGACATACCTATTCCCGATAATTCGATTTCCGACGGCGAGTGGGACGGGCTGGACGATGCGGACGACGGTGCCGCCTTGCCCGCGATCGAATTGCAACTGACGCCCGAGGCCTGCGGTGTGCGTCTCGACAAGGCGATTTCCGCGCTGGTGCCGCAGTATTCGCGCAGCCGCCTGCAGCAGTGGATAGAAGCCGGCCACGTCAGCGTGGATGGCGAAGTTGCTAGAGCCAAAATGACGCTCTACGGGGATGAGAAGCTCGTCATCCGGCCGCAGCCGGCTCCCGAGGAGCAGGCGTTCAAGGCGGAGCCGATGGACCTCGCCATCGTGCATGAGGACGATGCCATTCTGGTCATTGACAAGCCGGTGGGCCTGGTCGTGCACCCGGCGGCAGGCAACTGGTCGGGCACCTTGCTCAACGGCCTGCTGCATCACTTTCCTGCGATCGCAGGCGTGCCGCGTGCCGGCATCGTGCACCGGCTCGACAAGGACACCAGCGGCCTGATGGTGGTGGCGAAAACGCTGGTCGCGCATACCGATCTGGTGCGCCAGTTGCAGGCACGCACCGTCAAGCGCGAATACCTGGCGCTGGTGTGGGGCACGCCCAATTCGTCCGGCACAGTGGATGCCGCCATCGGCCGTCATCCGCGCGACCGCATCAAGATGGCGGTCTCGACCAATTTCTCCGCCAAGCCTGCCGTCACGCATTACGAGCGGCTCGCGACCGGCACGCTGGACGGCAAGCCAGTCAGCCTCGTCTGCTGCCGGCTCGAGACCGGCCGCACGCACCAGATTCGCGTGCACATGCAATCGCTGGGCTTCGCGCTGGTGGGCGACGCGCTGTACGGAAAACAGCACCTGATGCAGGTCTTCCCGCGCCAGGCGCTGCATGCGCGCCGGCTCGGCCTGATTCATCCGGTCTCGGGCGAGGCCGGCGAATGGTCGGCAGCCTTGCCGGCGGATTTTGCCGATCTGCTCGAGCGCGCCGGCATTGCGCAACCTCAGTCCTGAGCGCGATGGCATTTTCCGCCCCATTCCCCGTCATCGTGCCGCAGTGGCGCGTGCCGATGCCTGGCGTGGGCGCGCTGATGACCACGCGTATTGGCGGTGTGAGCGAAGGCGTCCATGGCGATCGCCATGGAAGTGGGGGATTGAATCTTGGCATGCACGTGGGTGACGATCCCGCGCATGTGGCGCGCAATCGGGCCGTCTTGCGAAACTGCGTGCCGGCCGAGCCGGCGTGGTTGACGCAGGTTCACGGTAACCGTGTGCTGGACGCATCGCAGGTGGCCGATGCGCCCGAGGCCGATGCGGTCTTTGCCACCAAGGCCGGCGTCGTGTGCGCAATCATGACGGCCGATTGCCTGCCCGTACTGCTGACCGACCTGGACGGACGGGTGGTCGCCGCTGCGCATGCCGGATGGCGTGGCCTGGCCGGAGGCGTGCTGGAAAGCACCGTGGCGCGGATGCGGTCCGTCGGAGCCGGCACGCTGCAGGCATGGCTGGGGCCGGCCATTGGCCCGACACGGTTCGAGGTCGGCGAGGATGTGAAGGCTGCATTTGGCGAGCGCCGTCCGCACACGTCGGCATTCTTTCATCCCATCCCCGGCCACGACATGCCCCGCAAGTATCTGTGCGACATCTATGGACTGGCGCGCGCGATCCTGGCCGAACTCGACATCGTTCTCGTCAGCGGTGGCGATTGCTGCACTGTGGACGATCCCGAGCGTTTTTTTTCCTTTCGGCGTGACGGTGTCACCGGGCGCATGGCGGCGCTGATCTGGCGCTGCTGAGTCGCCTCACTCACTTCTCTCTTTGGCGGTATTGGCTGCTTCCCGCGCTGCGGCATCGCGCGCCTTGCGCTTTTGCCTGCGCTTGCCCGTTCCTGCCAGCCAGACCATGATGCCGGTCGGCAAAAGGCCATAGAACACGAACGTCATGATGCCGGCCACCGGCGAGGTTTCCGTGATGGACATCATGAAGACGACGTAGAGCCAGGCGATGACGACGATGTACATGTGGTGTGCAGAAAGACCCGTGTGCTGTTTCGATCCGTCCGAATACTACAGCAAGGCGTTCCATGCACGGCAAGCCTCCGGGAAATGGCATCGGCAGGCATTCGTTCGGGCAACTGCGGCGCAGCCTGGCGGCAATATTGCCGCCAGGCGCGGTTTGCGGCAGAACGATTGCATGGTCCGGCTTTTTTGAGCACTATAATGGTCCGATTACGTGGTTCTCCGTTTTGCGGCTCCCTTGCGGAGCCGGTTTGTTCAGAAGCCTTGCACTGCCTACAGGGATTTCCGATGACGAATGCAAAGAAGTTTGCCGAGCGCCTGATCAAGAAGTATCCGAATCGTCGTCTGTACGATACGCAGACGAGCGCCTACATTACCTTGGCCGATGTCAGGCAACTGGTGCGCGACAATGCCTCGTTTGCAGTGGTTGACGCGCGCAGCGGCGAGGACATCACGCGCAGCATCCTGCTGCAGATCATGGTCGAGGAAGAGGCGGGGGCGGCGCCGATGCTGACCTGCCAGGCGCTGGCGCAGATGATTCGTTGCTACGGGCAGGCCATGGGCGCTCATCTGGAACGCAGCATCCAGTCCTTCGTCGAATTTCAGGACCGCCCGTCCGGCGATGCCACGGCCACGGCGGTCGGCACCAGGGAGGTCGGCACGCTGCTCATGCCCGCCCAGGAGCACAGGACCGCGGCTGCCCCGTTCGGCGGATTCACCCCGCTGGCAGAGCGCGACGGCCAGTCATTGCGCTCGTGATACGGTACAACACCCGGTAGCGTATTGTCCGACAGGCGGACGGGCCGTGCAGGTACAATAGCGGATTCGATTTTTCACCGCTTTTTTGCCGTTTCCACATGATCAACGTTCCCCAAGCTGCGCCCAAGATCGGCTTCGTTTCCCTCGGATGTCCGAAGGCGCTGGTCGATTCGGAGCAAATCCTTACCCAGTTGCGCGCCGAAGGCTACGACACCGCCAAATCCTACGACGGCGCCGACCTGGTCATCGTCAATACCTGCGGCTTCATCGATGCCGCCGTGCAGGAATCGCTCGACGCCATTGGCGAGGCACTGCACGAGAACGGCAAGGTCATCGTGACCGGTTGCCTCGGCGCCAAGAAGGATGCCGACGGCGACGACATCATCACCAAGGTGCATCCCAAGGTGCTGGCGGTGACCGGCCCGCACGCGCTGGGCGAGGTGATGGATGCGGTGCACGTTCACATGCCCAAGCCGCATGCGCCCTTCATCGATCTGGTGCCGGCGCAGGGCATCAAGCTCACGCCCAAGCATTTCGCCTACCTCAAGATTTCCGAAGGCTGCAACCATCGCTGCAGCTTCTGCATCATTCCATCCATGCGCGGCGACCTGGTCTCGCGTCCGATCGCCGACGTCATGCTGGAAGCCGAAAACCTGTTCAAGGCCGGCGTCAAGGAATTGCTGGTGATCTCGCAGGACACCAGCGCCTACGGCGTCGATGTCAAGTTCCGCACCGGGTTCTGGAACGGCAAGCCGGTCAAGACCCACATGACGCAGCTGGCCGAGGCGCTCGGCAACCTGGCCGCGCAATACGGCGCGTGGATTCGCCTGCACTACGTCTATCCGTATCCGCACGTCGATCAGGTGATTCCGATGATGGCCGAGGGCAAGGTGCTGCCGTATCTGGACGTGCCGCTGCAGCACGCGCATCCCGACGTGCTGAAGCGCATGAAGCGCCCGGCCAGCGGCGAGAAGAACATCGAACGCATCCAGGCCTGGCGCGCGATGTGTCCCGACCTGACGATCCGCTCGACCTTCATCGCCGGCTTTCCCGGCGAGACCGAGGCCGAGTTCGAATACCTGCTCGACTTCCTGAAGGAAGCGCAGATCGACCGTCTCGGCTGCTTCGCCTATTCACCGGTCGAAGGCGCGACCGCCAACGACATTCCGGGCGCGGTGCCGGAAGAGGTGCGCGAGGAACGCCGCGCGCGCGTCATGCTGCTGCAGGAAGAAATCTCGAGGCAGCGCCTGCAGGCCAAGGTCGGCAAGACCATGCGCGTGCTGATCGACGAGCTCGACCGCAGCGGCGGCATCGGTCGTTCCGCTGCCGATGCGCCGGAGATCGACGGCGTGGTCTATGTCAAGCCGCCGTATGAGCCACATCGCAAGCTCAAGGTCGGCGAATTCGCAGACGTCACGATCACCGCGGCCGATGCCCACGATATGTGGGGGGAGGCGCAATGATGAAAGCCATTCTGTTGCCGGCCACGCTGGCGGCCAGCCTGCTGGCCGGCCCGGTTTTCGCTGCCGACGTGGCGCCGATGGCGCAGGTGCAGACCACCGGCGTGCCGGCCGCCTTCCGTCAGGCCGTGCATCTGCGCGGCACCATCGGCGACGACGGCGTGCAGGTCACGATTCGTCCCAAGGTGCCGGCAGACGAGGGCGTGGAGGGCGAATACTTCTTCTTCGGCCAGTCGCTGCAAATCCTGCTGGCCGGCGAGATCGAGGGCGACATCCTGCTGCTCGAGGAATCGCAGGACGGCACGCATATCTCCGGCCAGTGGGATGGCACCATCGCCGGCGACCGCGTCACCGGCGAATGGATGTCGGCCGATGGCGAGGTCACCAAGCCTTTCGCGCTGCAGATCGTGCCGGCTACCGGCGCTGCCGCCTCAGCAGGAACGCGCACCCCACAGTAAACATCTTCGGAGGAACCGCACGTGACAGATCGCCGCTCGTTGCAGACTGCATTGATCCACAGCGACTACCGTGCGCCCGACGGCTTCGGTGCCTTGCCGCAAGCCATCCATCATGCCTCCACCGTGCTGTTCGAGAACGTCGCCGCCATGCGTGCGCGCAACTGGCAGGACAAGAGCGGCTACACCTACGGCCTGCACGGCACGCCGACCACCTTCACGCTGGAAGCGCGGCTGGCCGAGATCGAGGATGGCCGTCATTGCGTGCTGGCGCCGAGCGGGCTGGCGGCGATCGCGATGGTCGATTTCGCCTTTCTCAAGACCGGCGACGACGTGCTGCTGCCGGACAATGTCTATAGCCCGAGCCGCGAACTCGCCAACTGGCTGCGGCAGGATTTCGGCATCACAGTGCGCTACTACGATCCGATGGTCGGTGCCGGCATTGCCGCACTGATTCGTCCCGAGACGCGCCTGATCTGGACCGAGGCGCCGGGTTCGGTCTCGATGGAGGTGCCCGACCTGCCGGCGATCTGCCAGGCCGCGCACGAGAAGGGCGTGCTGGTCGCGCTCGACAACACGTGGGCCGCAGGCCTTGCGTTGCGCGCCTTCGATCTGGGCGTCGATATCGTGATGCAGGCGTTGACCAAGTACCAGTCCGGCGGTTCCGACGTGCTGATGGGCGCCGTCATCACGCGCGATCGCGCGCTCAACGAGCGGCTGGAGATGGCGCACATGCGGCTCGGCTTCGGTGTCGGTCCCGACGATGCCTATCTGGTACTGCGCAGCCTGCCGACCATGAAGCTGCGCTTCGAGGCGCACGACGCCGCGGCGCGCAAGGTCGCGGCCTGGCTGAAGGAGCGGCCGGAGATCGCTGCCGTGCTGCATCCGGCGTTCGCCGATTGCCCCGGCCATGCTCACTGGCAGCGCGATTTCAGCGGCGCCGGCGGGCTGTTCTCGGTGCTGTTCGATCCGCAATACGCGGAGGCGCAGACCGACCGTTTCGTCGATGGCCTCAAGCTGTTCAGGATCGGCTTCAGCTGGGGCGGCGTGCACAGCCTGGCCGTGCCGTACCGCATGCAGGGCATGCGCGCCAACTGGTCGCATGCCGGGCAACTGGTACGGCTCAACATCGGACTCGAAGAGTCCGACGACCTGATCGCCGACCTCGAGCAGGCGCTGCGGCTCCTGTAGAGCTGCTACGGCTTCGGCTGCTGCCGGCCGAACAGTCTCGCGATCCCGCTCCAGATGACGCGCCAGAAGGTCGCCAGCGCGACCATCAGCACGAAGATCAGGATCGCGGCCGCCATCCGGACGATCTCGTAGTTGAGCGCATCGTGCGCGACAAACCAGCTGGTGATGGCGCCGCCGGCCACCAGCAAACCTCTGACGACTATGTCCAGCATCCCATTCTCCCATCGCTTGCAATGGAGACAGCATGCGCCTGCACGCAGCCGGGAAACCGGATGTAGATCAAATTTCCTGCAGAACGCAGGGCGAAGGCGGGCGGCCGGGAGGTTCCAAACCTCGATGATATTGATTAATTTCAATACGAACGATTTGACATCGCATAAATTGCTTCGTTAATATGGCACGCTGGCAAGACGGCACCAGCCGGCTTGCCTGTCCATTCATCCGCAACGAGGAGCCGCGATGCAGCTTGCAATCGGACGGCTTGCGGCGGCGATCCTGGTCGTTGCCGGTCTATCGGCGTCCTTCTCCATCCGTGCCGAAACCACCTGGGAGCGCATCCAGCGCACCGGCGAGGTCCGCATCGGTTACGCCAACGAAGTGCCGTTCGCCTATGCCGATCTCGACGGCGAAGTCACCGGGGAATCGCCCGAGATCGCCAAGGCCGTCTTCGCGCGGCTCGGCATCCCGCGCGTAAAGGCGGTGCTGACCGAATGGGGCGCGCTGATTCCGGGCCTGCAGGCCAATCGCTTCGACGTCATCGCGGCCGGCATGTACATCACGCCGGACCGCATGCAGCAGGTGCTGTTCGCCGATCCGCATTACCAGCTCGACGACACGCTGCTGGTGCGCAAGGGCAATCCGCGCCGCCTGCACAGCTTTGCCGACATCGCGCGCGATCCATCGCTCAAGCTCGCCGTCATGGCCGGCACCGCCGAATACGATTACGCGATCAAGGGCGGCGTGCGCGAAAGCCAGATCCTGCAGGTGCCCAACACCATCGCGCAGTTCCAGGCCGTGAAGACGCGGCGCGCGCATGCGGCGGTCGGCACGCGCCTGACCATGAAGGACATGGCGGCCAAGAGCAAGGGGAAGATGGAAGCCGTGCTTGAATTCCACGACGATCCCGCGCACATGGGCTACGGCGCGCTGGCCTTCCGCAAGAGCGACCAGGACCTGCGCGATGTGGTCAACGCTGCGTTGCGCGAGTGGATAGGCAGCGACGAACACATGCAAACCGTCGCGCCGTTCGGCTTCGACCGCTCGAACCTGACCGAACGCAGGCTGGCGGACTGGGAGCAGCCATGATGCGTGCGCATTCCTCGGCTTTACCGGCATTGGGTGATGGGACAGGCGCATGATGGAACTGCTGCCGCTGCTGCTCAAGGGCGTACTCGTCACGCTCGAAATCACGCTGCTCGCATCGCTGCTGGCGGTGGTCATGGCCTTCGCCGCCGCGCTTGCCAAGCTGTCGCGCTGGCGCGGCCTGCGCTGGCTGGCCAACGTCTATATCGAAGTTTTCCGCGGCACCTCGCTGCTGGTGCAGTTGTTCTGGCTGTACTACGTATTGCCGCTGCCGCCGTTCAATGTCGAGATGGGTTCCTTCACGGTCGCCGTGCTCGGGCTCGGGCTGCACATCGGCGCCTATGGCGCGGAAGTCATGCGCGGCGCCCTGCAGAGCGTGCCGCGCGGACAGATCGAGGCCGCCATCGCGCTCAACATTCCGCCGCTGCGGCGCTTCCTGCGCATCGTGCTGCCGCAGGCGCTGGTCAACGCGATTCCGCCGGCGACCAATCTGCTGATCGAACTGCTGAAGGGCACGGCGCTGGTGTCGCTGATCACGATGGCCGATCTGACCTTCCGCGCCAACCAGCTGGTGCAGCTGACCTTCCAGAGCCGTGAGATCTTCGGCATCACGCTGCTGCTGTACTTCATCCTCGCGCAATGCATCAATCTCGGCATGCGCCTGCTGGCGCGCCGCTTCACGCGCGGCATCGTGCGGGAGCAGCATTGATGGAGCAGCTTGTCGATCTGGATTTCGCGTGGAGCATCCTGCCCGACCTGCTGCGGGCTGCGGTCAACACCGTGGTCATCACGCTGGTCGCCTTCAGCATCGCGCTGGTGCTCGGCCTGCTGCTGGCGCTGATGCGCCGCAGTCCGCTGCGCGTGCTGTCGTGGCCGGCCGCCACCGTGATCGAATTCATCCGCAGCACGCCGCTGCTGATCCAGCTCTATTTCCTGTTCTACGTGATGCCGGAATTCGGCCTGACGCTGTCGGCATGGAGCGCGGGCATCGCCGGCATCGCGCTGCACTACGCGTGCTACGCGGCGGAAGTCTATCGCGCCGGGCTCGACGGCATTCCGCGCGGCCAGTGGGAAGCCTGCAAGGCCTTGAGCATGCCGCGCCTGCATGCCTATCGCCGCGTGATCCTGCCGCAAGCGCTGCGGCCCATCGTGCCGGCGCTCGGCAACTACCTTGTGGCGATGTTCAAGGACACGCCGGTGCTGTCGGCGATCACGGTGGTGGAACTCATGCTGCAGGCCAAGAACATCGGCTCGCGCAGCTTCCGCTACCTGGAGCCGATCACCTTGGCAGGCATCTTCTTTCTCATCATCAGCATCGTGGTGGCGCTGCTGGTGCGCAGACTGGAACTTCGCCTGCAATTGCCATCCACCCAGACCAGGACCACGGCATGACGAATCCTTTGCCTTCTTCCGTTGACTCTCCCATCGTGCGTTTCCAGGGCGTGACCAAGCGTTACGGTCCGCTGACCGTGCTCGACGCGCTCGATCTCGACATCGCACGCAACGAAAAGGTGGCGCTGATCGGTCCCAGCGGCTCCGGTAAATCCACGCTGCTGCGCATGCTGATGCTGCTGGAAGACATCGACGACGGCTTGATCGAGGTTGATGGCCGTCCGCTCACGCACATGCCGGGAAACGGCAGCCTGGTGCGCGCCAGCGAACGCTGGAAGCGCGAAGGGCGCAGCCGCATCGGCATGGTGTTCCAGAACTTCAACCTGTTCCCGCACATGACGGCGCTCGAGAATGCGGCCGAAGGGCCGGTCGCCGCGCTGGGTTTGTCGAAGAAGGAAGCGCAGGCGCGCGCCGCCGAACTGCTGGAGCGCGTGGGGCTGGCCGACAAGCTCGACCACTATCCGGCGCAGCTCTCGGGCGGTCAGCAGCAGCGCGTGGCGATCGCGCGCGCACTGGCGATGCGGCCGCAGATCATGCTGTTCGACGAGGTGACTTCGGCGCTTGATCCCGAACTGTGCGGCGAGGTGTTGAACGTGATCCGTCATCTGGGCGACGAGCACGACCTGACCATGCTGATGGTCACGCACCAGATGGGCTTCGCCAAGGAATTCGCGGACCGCATCTGTTTTTTCTCGGAAGGGAAGATCGTCGAGCAGGGTACGCCGGAACAGGTGTTCGGCAATCCGCAGCACGAGCGCACGCAGTCGTTCCTGCGCGCGGTGATGGAGTCGCTGTAATTCGGCGCTGGCCGCCGGCCTTATTCCTTTTGCGCCGCTTCGGCCGCCTTGCGCCGCTGCGCCAGCCGTGCAGTCGCCAGACCAAGCTGCTTGTAGAGCCTGCCGTGTGCCGGTTCCACCGCATTGATCGCGTGATACTGGCGGTTGACCGTATCGATGTCGCCGCGAGCGATCGGTCCCGTCAGTGCCTGCTCGGGGCCGGTCTGCAACACGTTGTTGACGGTCTCGCGCACCAGCACCGACATCATCTTCTGCGCCACGTCCTGCGGAATACCGGCGCGCGCATAGGTCTGGATCGCGGTGTCGAGCAGCGTCACCAGGTAGTTGGAGGCGAACACGGCAGCCGCGTGGTAGTACACCTTGGCGTCGCGCTCGATGGGCACGAAGCGCGCGCCGATGCCGTTGAACAGCGGTGTCAGGACGTCGAGCGCGCGCCGGTCGCCTTCCACGCCGCAGTAGGTGCCGGCGAAGTCGTCGATGACCTTCTCCGGCATGGCGAAGGTGCGGATCGGATGGATGCTGGCGACCGCCGCACCCTGCGCCTGTGCCGGCGCCAGCACGGTGGACGGCAGCGCGCCGCTGCAATGGAACACCACGCTGCGGGCCGACAGCGCGCCGGTCTGTGCCAGCGCCGCGCAGCAGCCTTCGATCTGGTCGTCGGGTGCTGCGATCAGGAAGATGTCTGCCGGCCGCAGATCGCCATAGCCGCGTGCGACGCGGCCGGCGCGGATGAAGGCGGTGGCGCGACCGCCGCTGGCGACGTCGTGATTCAGGATGTCGGCCAGCAGCACGCTGTTGTGCGTGACCAGCATGCGTGCCAGCGAGCGGCCCAGCTTGCCGCAACCGATGATGGAAAGGGAAGGAATGGCGCTCATTGAAATCCCGCTGTCAGGTTGAGGAATCGAGCTGTTCCAGCGTTTCCTGCTGTTCCAGCCATTCGGTCTCCAGGTCCGCCAGTTCCCTGGTGCACCAGGCCTGGTCTGTCAGTAGCTGCTTGAGGGCATCCTTGTTGGATGCCTCGTAGATGCTTTCCTGCGCGAGCTGCGCTTCGAGATCGCTCTTGCGCGCATTGCACTTCGCCATCTGTTCCTCGAGCCGCTTGATGCGCGCGTCGATCGGCTTGCGCAGCGCGGCCAGTTTCTGGCGCTGCTCGGCTTCGAGCTTCTTCTGCTCGCGGCGGTCGATGGCCGGGGCTGCCGGCTTGCTTTCCTTCGACGCTTCGCTGGCCGCTGGCAGCGGCGCGACCGCTTCCTTGCCGGCCAGCTTGGTCTTGAACAGCCAGTCGCGATAATCGTCGAGATCGCCGTCGAACGGTTGCAGCCGGCCGTCGGCCACGATCAGGAACTGGTCGGTGGTGGCGCGCAGCAGGTGGCGATCGTGCGAGACGAGCACCAGCGTGCCTTCGAACTGCGCGAGCGCCATGGTCAGCGCTTCGCGCGTTTCGAGGTCGAGGTGGTTGGTCGGTTCGTCGAGCAGCAGCAGGTTGGGGCGCTGCCAGACGATCAGCGCCAATGCCAGGCGTGCCTTCTCGCCGCCGGAGAACGGCGCGATCGAACTGGTCGCCATGGTGCCGTCGAAGTTGAAGCTGCCGAGGAAGTTGCGCAGTTCCTGTTCGCGGGTATCGGGCGCGATGCGCATCAGATGCCACAGCGGCGATTCGTCATGCCGCAGCATCTCGACCTGGTGCTGCGCGAAGTAGCCGATCACGAGACCCTTGCCGGTATGGGCGCTGCCGTTCAGCGGCGCGATCTCGGTGGCGATGGTCTTGATCAGCGTCGATTTGCCGGCGCCGTTGACGCCGAGCAGGCCGATGCGCTGGCCGCTCTGCAGCGAGAAATTGATGCCGGAGACGATCTTCTTTTCGGTTACCGCGCCGCTCCTGGCATCTTCGCTGCGGTAGCCGGCGTCTACGTCTTCCATCACCAGCAGCGGATTGGGTGCGCTGGCCGGCTCGCGGAACTCGAACGAGAACTCGGCGGCCGCGCGCAGCGGCGCCAGTTCCTCCATCTTCGCCAGCGCCTTCATGCGGCTTTGCGCCTGGCGTGCCTTGGTGGCCTTTGCCTTGAAGCGGTCGATGAAGGACTGCAGATGCGCACGCTGCCGCTGCTGCTTCTCGAACATGCCTTGCTGCAGTTCGAGCTGCGCGGCACGCTGGCGCTCGAAGGCTGAATAGTTGCCGCTGTAGCGCTTGAGCTTGCGCTCGTCGATGTGGACGATCACGTTGACCACGCCGTCGAGGAAATCGCGATCGTGCGAGATGACGAGCAGCGTGCCTTCATAGCGCTTGAGCCAGTCCTCGAGCCAGAGGATGGCGTCGAGGTCGAGGTGGTTGGTCGGTTCGTCGAGCAGCAGCAGGTCGGAAGGGCACATCAGCGCCTGCGCCAGGTTCAGGCGCATGCGCCAGCCGCCGGAGAAACTGGCGACCGGCTGTTCCATCTGCGCCAGCGAGAAGCCGAGGCCGGTCAGCAATTGCTCGGCGCGCGAACGGACGGTATAGACGCCGGCGTCGGCCAGCGCACCGTGCAGTTCGCCGAGGCGCGTGCCATTCTCGGGTGTGTCGGGCTGGCTTTCGAGCTGCGCGAGTTCGGCTTCCAGCCGGCGCAGCGTCGTGTCGCCATCGATCGCGTAGTCGATTGCACTACGGTCGAGCGCCGGCGTTTCCTGCGCCACGTGCGCGACGCGCCAGCGCGCCGGAAAATCGACGCTGCCCTGGTCCGCATGCAGTTCGCCGCGCAGCATCGCAAACAGGCTGGACTTGCCGGCGCCGTTGGCGCCGATCAGGCCGATCTTGTCGCCCGGATTGAGGGTGACATCGACTGATTCGAGAAGCGGCTTGACGCCGCGCATGAGGGAAACCTGCTGGAAACGGATCATGAACGGTACTGAGCGACGGATAACGGTCGCGGTCTTTCAAATCAACGGGGGAAAACCAAAAACGAATGCAACGCTATGACAGCACAAGCCGTCACAGGTTGCAAAAATTATATGACGCCTGACGCTTACTGCAACTGGTCGGCCGTGATGAGGAACACCATGTCGTCGCCGGCGCTGGTGGTGACCCAAGTCAGGTCGAGGTCGGCGAAGGCGGCTTCGGCATAGGCGCGTTCGTTGCCGACTTCGACCACCAGCAGGCCGTGCGCGGTCAGCCGCGAGCGCGCGCCCTCGACGATGTTGCGCACCAGGTCCATGCCGTCCTCGCCGCCGGCCAGCGCGATCTGCGGCTCGGCCAGGTATTCGGGCGGCAGCTTGCTCATCGAGGCGGCGTTGACGTAGGGCGGATTGGTGACGATCAGATCGTATTTGCGGTCCGGCACATTGGTGTACAGGTCGGATTCGATCAGCGTGATGCGTTCCTGCAGGTCGTACTCGGCAACGTTGCGTTCGGCCACCGCCAGCGCATCGGGCGAAATATCGACGGCGTCGATCTGCGCGTTCGGGAAGGCGTCGGCCAGCAGGATCGGCAGGCAGGCCGAGCCGGTGCACAGTTCGAGGATGTTCTCGACCTTGTCCGGGTTGTTGACCCAGGGCGAGAACTGCTCGGGGATCAGTTCGGCGATGAAGGAGCGCGGCACGATCACGCGCTGGTCAACATAAAAGCGGTAGCCGCCGAGCCAGGCTTCGTTCGTGAGGTAGGCCGCCGGCAGGCGTTCGTCGGCGCGCTGGTCGATCACGCGCAGCACGGCATCAACCTCGTTCTGCAGCAGGCGCGCGTCGAAGAAGGGATCGAGCTTGTCGAGCGGCAGCTTGAGCGTATGCAGGATCAGGTAGGCGGCCTCGTCCAGCGCGTTGCTGCTGCCGTGACCGAAGAACAGGTTGGCGGTGTTGAAGCGCGTGACGGCGTAGCGCAGCAGGTCGCGGATGGTGGTGAATTCCTGGGGATGGATCGGCATGATGGCGTGTAGAGAATGGATCGGGGCGCAAGCGGCAGGCAGCACGAGCATAGCGCATCTGCCTGCCGTGGAAAGGATTTACAGCAGCAGGTTTTCCATCGTGCGCCGATAGATGTTCTTCAGCGGATCGATGAAGCGCACTTCGATGTGTTCGTCGATCTTGTGGATGCTGCCGTTGGGCGGGCCGAACTCGATGACCTGCGGGCAGATGCGCGCGATGAAACGGCCGTCCGAGGTGCCGCCGGTGGTCGAGAGTTCGGTGGCGACGCCGGTTTCGCTCTGGATGGCGGCTGCCATTGCTTCGCTGAGCGTGCCCTTGGGCGTCAGGAACGGATGGCCACCGACGGTCCATGCCAGGTCGTAGTCGAGCTGGTGGCGGTCGAGGATCGCGTGTACGCGCTGCTGCAGGCTTTCCACCGTGCTGGCGGTGCAGAAACGGAAGTTGAAATCCACCACCACGCTGCCCGGAATGACGTTGGAGGCGCCGGTGCCGGCATGGATGTTGGATACCTGCCACGAGGTCGGCAGATAGTATTCGTTGCCGTCGTCCCATTTCTCGGCGACCAGCTCCGCCAGTGCCGGCGCCAGTTCGTGCACCGGGTTGCGCGCCAGTTGCGGATAGGCGATGTGGCCCTGGATGCCTTTGACGGTCAGCCTGCCCGACATGGTGCCGCGGCGGCCGTTCTTGATGGTGTCGCCGAGCACGTTGGACGAGGTCGGTTCGCCGACCACGCAGTAGTCGAGCTGTTCGCCGCGCGCCTTCAGTGCATCGCAGACGATCACGGTGCCGTCGATGGCCGGGCCTTCCTCGTCGCTGGTGATGAGGAAACCGATCGAGCCCTTGTGATCGGGATGGGCGGCGACGAATTCCTCGGCGGCGACCACCATGGCCGCGATCGAGGTCTTCATGTCGGCCGCGCCGCGACCGTAGAGCTTGCCGTCGCGCTGGGTCGGCTCGAACGGCGGCGAGGTCCACTGCTCGAGCGGGCCGGTCGGCACCACGTCGGTGTGGCCGGCGAACACCAGCAGCGGCTGCGCGGTGCCGCGGCGCGCCCACAGGTTGGTGACGCCGCCGGATTCGATGGTTTCGCACTGGAAGCCCAGCGGTTCCAGCAGTTCGATCAGGCGGGTCTGGCAGCCTTCGTCGCGTGGCGTGACGGAGGACAGGGAAATCAGTTCTTCGGTCAGGGCGAGCGTCTTGCTCATGATGGTCATTTCTTGAAAATCTGTTGATAGGCATCGGCCGAGAAGCCGACGCTGGTCTGGCCGGCGCCGGTCAGCACCGGCCGCTTGATGACGGAGGGCGCTTCGAGCATCAGCGCGACGGCGCTGGCATCGTCGGTGATCGCGGCCTTCTGTTCGTCCGGAATCTTGCGCCAGGTCGTGCCCTTGCGGTTGATCAGCGTGTCGCGTGGCACGTCCTGCAGCCAGCCCGCGACGAGCGCGGCGGTGATGCCGTTCTTCTTGAAGTCGTGGAAGGTGTAGTCGATGTCGTTGGTTTCGAGCCAGGTGCGCGCCTTCTTGACGGTGTCGCAGTTGGGAATGCCGTACAGGGTGATGGTCATGGGATTACATCTTGAGGGTGAATTCGGTGAAGCTGGCGCCTTCTTCCTGCGGTGGCGCGTCGTCTTCCGGCTTCCTGCCGTTGTTGTTGATGAGCCAGAACAGGTTGCTGGCCGAATCGGCATGCGCAAGCGCCTCTTCCTGACTGACGATGCCGTCCTGGATCAACTGCATGAGCGCCTGCTCGAAGGTTTGCGAACCCGGCGACATGCTGTTGTCGATGGCGTCCTTGATCTGCGCCAGTTCGCCCTGTTCGATCAGTTCAGCCACGTGACGCGTGTTCATCATGACTTCCACCGCCGCACGCCGTGTGCCGTCAACGGTGCCGACCAGCCGCTGCGAGACGATCGCGCGCAGCGTCGAGGACAGATCGCTGAGCAGCGACTGGCGATGCTCGAGCGCGAAGAAGTTGATGATGCGCATCAGCGCCTGATAACTGTTGTTCGCGTGCAGGGTGGCGACCACCAGATGGCCGGACTGCGCATAGGCGAGGGCGGCCGACATGGTTTCCTTGTCGCGGATCTCGCCGATCAGGATGCAGTCCGGCGCCTGCCGCAGCGCGTTGCGCAACGCCACCGACAGGTCGCGCGAATCGCTGCCGATCTCGCGCTGGTTGACGATGGATTTCTTGTTGCGGAACAGGAATTCGATCGGGTCCTCGAGCGTCAGGATATGCCCGGTGCGCTGTGCATTGCGATGATCGAGCATGGAAGCGATGGTGGTCGATTTGCCGGAACCTGTGGCACCGACGACCAGCAGCAGGCCGCGTTTTTCGAGGATCAGTTCGGAAAGAATCGGTGGCAGCAGCAGGCTGTCCAAAGGAGGAATGTCGCCCGGAATGTAGCGCAGCACGGCCGAGATGCTGCCGCGCTGACGGAAGGCCGAGAGCCGGAAACTGCCGACGCCCGACACCGGAATACCGATGTTGAGCTCATTGTCGCGTTCCAGTTCTTCCAGCCTGGCAGGCGACACCACTTCCCTGAGCAGGGCCATGACGCCGGCCTGATCGAGCCTGGTCTGATTCACGGGAATCAACTGGCCGTTGATCTTGATATGGATCGGCGAATTGACGGCAATGAAAAGGTCGGATGCCGCCTTTTCCTTCATCAAGAGAAACAACCGATCCATTGCCATGCTTGCTCCCGCTTTTCAGGTAGGTGAGATCAGGACGAGGCGTCGCCGCCGCGATCTTAGTCGCGCAGCAGTTCGTTGATCGCGGTCTTGGAGCGCGTCTGCGCGTCAACCTTCTTGACGATTACGGCGCAGTACAGGCTGTACTTGCCATCGGCCGACGGCAGGTTGCCCGACACCACGACCGAGCCGGCCGGGATGCGGCCATAGCTGACTTCGCCGGTGGCGCGGTCGTAGATCTTGGTCGATTTGCCGATGTAGACGCCCATCGAGATCACCGAGTTTTCCTCGACGATCACGCCTTCGACGATCTCGGAGCGCGCGCCGATGAAGCAGTTGTCCTCGATGATGGTCGGGTTGGCCTGCATCGGTTCCAGCACGCCGCCGATGCCGACGCCGCCCGACAGGTGGACGTTCTTGCCGATCTGTGCGCAGGAACCGACGGTGGCCCAGGTATCGACCATGGCGCCTTCATCGACGTAGGCGCCGATGTTGACATAGGACGGCATCAGCACCACGTTCTTGCCGATGAAGCTGCCGTGGCGTGCCACGGCGGGCGGCACCACGCGGAAACCGCCGGCCGCGAAATCGGCCTCGGTGTAGTTGGCGAACTTGGTCGGTACCTTGTCGTAGAACTGCATGTTGCCGCCGGCCGGCAGGGCCACGTTGTCCTCGAGACGGAACGACAGCAGCACGGCCTTCTTGATCCACTGATTGACGATCCATTCGCCGTTGATCTTCTGCGCCACGCGCAGCGTGCCCTTGTTAAGTTCCTCGATGACGGCGGCGACGGCATTGCGCACGTCGGCAGGCGCGTTCTTGGGCGAGAAATCGGCACGGTTTTCCCAGGCCTGGTCGATCAGTTGTTCGAGTTGTTGAGTCATGTCCTAGCTTCTTCGTTGATGAGTGAAAAGGGTGAAGTGGTAAGTGAAACCGGCGGGCGCGTCAGCCTGCCAGCTTCTTGCAGAAGGTGACGATGCGCTGCGCGGCTTCCAGGCATTCGTCAACCTCGGCCACCAGCGCCATGCGCACGCGGTTGGTGCCGGGATTGATGCCGTGCGCCTCGCGGCCCAGATAGCTGCCCGGCAGAACCGTCACATTATATTCGGCATACAGGCGCTTCGCGAACTCGACGTCGCTGATGTTCGCCAGCTTGTCGACACGGGCCCACAGATAGAAACCGGCGTCCGGCAGTTCGACGTCCAGCACTTCCTGCAGCAGCGGCGTGACCTGCCTGAACTTGGCGATGTACTTCTGGCGGTTGTCGATCACGTGCTGTTCATCGTTCCAGGCCGCGATCGAGGCGCTCTGCACGGAAGGACTCATGGCGCTGCCGTGGTAGGTGCGGTAGAGCAGGAATTTCTTGAGGATGGCCGCATCGCCGGCGACGAAGCCCGAGCGCATGCCCGGCACGTTGGAGCGCTTGGACAGGCTGGAAAATCCGATCAGGCGCGGATAGCCGGTGCGGCCCAGCTTGTGCGCGGCTTCCAGGGCGCCCAGCGGCGCTTCGTCCTTGAAGTAGATTTCCGAATAGCATTCGTCGGCCGCGATCACGAAGCCGTAACGGTCCGACAGTGCGAACAGTTCCTTCCAGTCGTCCAGCGTCAGTACCGCGCCGGCCGGGTTGCCGGGCGAGCAGACGTAGAGCAGTTGCACGCGCGCCCATGCCTCGGGCGTGACGGCCGAAAAGTCGGGCGCGAAATTGCGCTGCGGATCGCAGTTGACGAAATACGGCTCGGCGCCGGCCAGATAGGCCGCGCCTTCATAGATCTGGTACAGCGGGTTGGGGCAGACCACCAGCGCCTTGCTGTTCGGATCGATCACGGTCTGCGCGAGGGCAAACAGGGCTTCGCGCGAGCCGTTGACCGGCAGCACCTGGGTGGCCGCGTCGAGTGCCGGCAGACCGTAGCGGCGTTCGAGCCAGTGGGCGATGGTCTGGCGCAGCGCGTCGCTGCCGGCGGTGGTCGGATAGCTCGCCAGGCCGTCCAGGTGATCGGCCAGCGCCTGCTTGATGAAGGCCGGCGTCGGATGACGCGGTTCGCCGATGCCGAGGCTGATCGGACCGTAGGTAGGATCGGGCTGGACGCCGGCGAAGAGTTGCTTGAGTTTTTCGAACGGGTAGGGCTGGAGCTGGTTCAGAAGAGGATTCACGGCTGATCGCGGCAGAATGAAGGTGGAGGCCCGGCGGGCAGGATTCGGATTGGCAACATTATACCGTTGGCGGCGTTCTTATTTAGGCATGCCTGACCTGGACGTGCCATTTGCCGCCGCCGATTGTATTTCAGCCTCTTTTCATTGCATCAAATGCTATGATTAGGCCCTTTCAAGCCCCGCCGAAGGACGCGACGCGGGCTCATCAGCCGTCCCGTTCGTTCGGGCGGAGCGATTGAATTCTTGCTGTATATCCTGGGAACGGTCGATAACGTGCGTTTAACTTCCATCAAACTGTCCGGATTCAAGTCGTTCGTGGATCCAACCAATTTTCAGGTGCCGGGCCAACTGGTCGGGGTGGTTGGGCCGAACGGCTGCGGCAAATCCAACATCATCGATGCGGTGCGCTGGGTACTGGGCGAATCCAAGGCGTCCGAACTGCGCGGCGAGTCCATGCAGGACGTCATCTTCAACGGCACCACCAACCGCAAGCCGGCCGGCCGCTCCTCGGTCGAACTGGTGTTCGACAACAGCGACGGCAAGGCCGCCGGCCAGTGGAGCCAGTACGCCGAGATCGCAGTCAAGCGCACGCTGACGCGAGACGGCACCTCGACCTACTACATCAACAACCAGGCGGTGCGCCGCCGTGACATCCAGGACATCTTCCTCGGCACCGGCCTCGGCCCGCGCGCCTACGCCATCATCGGCCAGGGCATGATCTCGCGCATCATCGAGGCGCGTCCCGAGGAACTGCGCATCTTCCTCGAGGAAGCCGCCGGCGTGTCCAAGTACAAGGAACGCCGCCGCGAGACGGAAAACCGGCTGCACGACACGCGCGAAAACCTGCTGCGCGTGGAAGACATCCTGCGCGAACTCAACACCAATCTCGAAAAGCTGCAGGGCCAGGCTGCCGTCGCGCAGAAATTCCACGAACTTCAGGCCGAGCAGGACGAGAAGCAGAAGCTGCTGTGGCTGCTGCGCAAGAACGAAGCCAAGACCGAGCAGGAAAAATTCTTCCGCGACATCGAAAAGGCGCAGATCGAACTCGAGGAACAGACCGCCAAGCTGCGCCACGTCGAAGCCGAACTCGAACACATGCGGCAGGCGCACTATGCGGCCGGCGACCGCATGCACCAGGCGCAGGGCCATCTGTACCAGACCAATTCCGAGATCGGCAGCCTGGAAGCGCAGATCAAGTTCGTCATCGAATCGCGCACGCGCCTGCAGTCGCAGTTGAATTCGCTGACCGCACAGCGCGACCAGTGGCAGCGCCAGGGTTCGCAATACCAGGAGGACCTGGCCGAAGCCGAAATCCAGCTCGAGGAACAGGCGATGCGCGTCGAGCAGGCGCAGGAAGTCGCGCAGCGCGAAGGCGAGCGCATTCCGGAACTCGAGCAGGCATGGCGCGAGGCGCAACTGAAGACCACCGAATCGCGCGGCCGCATCATGCAGGCGCAGCAGCAGATCGAGCTCGAATCGGCGCACCAGCGCAACGCCTCGGGCATTCTCGCCAATCTGGCGACGCGCCGCGAACGCCTGATGCAGGAAAAGCAGGGCCTGAACCTGCCGGATTCCACGCATCTGTCCAACCTGAAGATGCAGCTCGAGGAAAAGCAGGCCACGCTCGAAGAAGCGACCGCCCAGCTCGAGGAAGCGCAGGAGCAGTTGCCGAAGCTGGAAGAAGAACGCCGCACCGCCCAGCAGCAGGTCAACACCGAAACCGCCAACAACGCCCAGCTCGAGGCGCGCCTTGCTGCACTCAAGCAGTTGCAGGAAAACGTGCAGACGCAGGGCAAGGTGCAGCCGTGGCTGCAGAAGCACGAACTCGGCGACCTGCCGCGCCTGTGGCAGAAGCTGCAGATCGACCAGGGTTGGGAAACTGCGCTCGAAGCCGTGCTGCGCGAACGCACCTCGGCGCTCGAAGTCTCGAATCTCGACTGGGCCAAGGCCTTCTTCAATGACGCGCCACCGGCCAAGCTCGCGCTGTTCTCGCCGAATGCGGCGGTCGGCGCAGCGGCCGAAGCGGCGCCTGGGCTCAAACCCTTCCTCAGCCTGCTGCAGCTCAACGATCCGGGCCTGCGCGCATTGATGCAGGACTGGCTGCACAACGTCTATGTCGCCGACGACACGGCGGCCGCCTTCGTTGACCGCAGCAAGCTGCCGGCAGGCGCCTGCTTCGCGACGAAGCAGGGCCACGTGATCGGCCGCTCGAGCGTGCGCTTCTATGCATCGGATTCCGAGCAGGACGGCATGCTGGCGCGCCAGCAGGAAATCGAGAACATCACCAAGCAATTGCGCGCGCAGCAGATGCTGGCCGACGAGGCCAGGTCGCGCTCGGTGCGTGCCGAATCCGCACTGACGCAGGCCACGCAGCGCCTGCAGGAAATCCGCCAGCGCGTGGGTACGCTGACGCAGGCCGTGCACGGCTTGCAGATCGACGTCATGAAGCAGTCGGAAGTGCAGGAACGCTTCAACCAGCGCAGTTCGCAGATTGCCGCCGACCTCGAGGAAATCGCCGCGCAGGAAGCCGAGCAGCAGCAGGTCCGTGCCGAGTCGGAAGCCAAGTTCGAGCAGCTCGACGCCGAACTGGCCGAATTGCAGGAAACCCACGAGAACGGCCAGACCGATTACCTGACCAAGGAACAGCAGTTGAACGATGCGCGCCAGCGCGTGCGCGAACTCGAACGCGCGGCGCAGGAAGCCGAGTTCTCGGAAAAATCGCAGCGCAACAAGATCGAGGAATTGAAACGCAGCATCGCCACCGCGCTCGAGCAGGCGGCGCAGTTGTTCGCCAACATGCAGCAGGGCTCGCTGGAACTCGAAAGCCTGGACGACCAGGCGGCGCAGGCCGGCCTGCAGACGCTGCTCGACAAGCGTTCCGAGCAGGAACGCGCGCTGGCCGATGCACGCCACGAACTCGACCAGCTGACGCAGACCCTGCGCGGCCACGACGAGGCGCGCATGCAGGCAGAACGCAGCCTGCAGCCGATCCGCGACCGCATCACCGAACTGCAGCTGAAGGAGCAGGCGGCGCGCCTGAATCAGGAACAGTACGCGCAACAGCTGGCCGAGGCGCAGGCCGACGAAGCCGCGCTGGCCGAGAAGCTGAACCCGGACATGCGGCCGTCCTATCTGCAGGGCGAGGTCACGCGCCTGACCAATGCGATCGCGGCACTGGGCGCGGTCAACCTGGCGGCGCTCGACGAACTGGCGGCGGCCTCCGAGCGCAAGAACTTCCTCGATGCGCAGAATGCCGACCTGACCGAGGCGATCACCACGCTGGAAGATGCGATCGCCAAGATCGACAAGGAAACGCGCGAACTGCTGCAGGACACCTTCGACAAGGTCAACAAGCATTTCGGCGAACTGTTCCCGATCCTGTTCGGCGGCGGCCAGGCCAAGTTGATCATGACCGGCGAAGAGATTCTCGATTCCGGCGTGCAGGTCATGGCGCAGCCGCCGGGCAAGAAGAACGCGACCATCCACCTGCTGTCGGGTGGCGAGAAGGCGCTGACGGCGACCGCGCTGGTGTTCTCGATGTTCCAGCTGAATCCGGCACCGTTCTGTCTGCTCGACGAGGTCGATGCACCGCTGGACGATGCCAATACCGAGCGCTTCTGCAACATGGTCAAGCGCATGTCGTCGCACACGCAGTTCCTCTTCATCTCGCACAACAAGATCGCGATGGAGATGGCGCAGCAGCTGATCGGCGTGACCATGCAGGAGCAGGGCGTTTCGCGTATCGTGGCCGTGGATATGGAGTCGGCGGCCGACTTTGCGACTGCCTGACGATGAATGCGCACGTGAAGATGGAACCAACGATGGCGGGACGGACGACGGCAGGTGTTGCGTCGGCCGGCCCGCTTTGTAATACTTTCTCCCAATGCAATACGGAATGCGCGGCGTCCCATCCATGGACAGAGCGCCGTTCCGCGGAAACCGGACAATCATGAAACGATCTGTTTTTTATACGGGCGCAAGTGCTGCGCCGCTTCTCTGCGCGACGGGCGGTGCCGCATGACCGATCTTCAACTGAGCCTGATCGTCATCGGCGGCGTGATCGTCGTCGGTGTCGTTGCCTACAACAAGTGGCAGGAGCACAAGGCGAAAAAGAGCGTGGAACGCGCCTTTTCGTCTTCGCATGACGACGTGCTGATGGGCGCTGGCAGCCTGCCTGTCGGCGAACGTCAGGAGCCGCATCTGTCGCAGGCCGATCTCGATGCCGTGCAGCAGGAAGGCGCGGCGCAGGATGTGCCGGCCGATGTTTCCGCCGACGCGCCGCTGGAAGCACCGGCGCCGGTTGACAACCTGCAACTGGCCGAGGAACGCGAACTGCCGGTCGATTATCTGATCGACTGCACGGTGCCGCTGGCGCTGAACGCGCAGCTGCGCGGCGAGAAGGTGCTGGCCGCCACGCAGTCGCTGCGTTCGGTGGGCGGCAAGCCGATCCATTTCGTCGGCCAGCGCGCCGATGGCGGCTGGGAAGCCATCACCCATGGCAGCGTCTATGTCTCGCTGATGGCCGGCGTGCAGCTTGCCAACCGCAACAATGCGCTCAACGAGCTCGAATATTCGGAATTCGTCATGCGCCTGCGCCAGATCGCCGACGAATTCGATGCCGATCCCGATGTGCCCGACATGACCGAGGTGATGACGACCGCGCGTTCGCTGCATCATTTTGTCGCCGAACACGATGCCAAGCTCGGCATCAATGTGCAGTCCAACGGCGCGCCATGGTCGGTGACCACGCTGCTGTCGGCGCTCGAGCGCCAGGGTTTCGACGTGCGCCCGGAAGGCCGGCTGGTGATGCCGGACGGCGACGGCGGTGTGCTGTTCTCGCTGTCGACCAACGTCACGCTGGCCGAGGAAACCACCAGCCGCCTGACGCTCCTGCTCGACGTGCCGGCAGTCAGCCCGCAGCGCGAAGGCTTTGCGGCGATGGTCGCCTGCGCACGTTCGCTGGCCTCGCGCCTCGACGGCACGGTAGTTGACGACGGCGGTCAGCCGCTGTCGGAAGCCGCCCTGGCCGAAATCTCGGGCCAGATCGATGCCTTCTATGCCGACATGGAATCGTCCGAGATTCCAGCCGGTTCCACGCGGGCGCTGCGTTTGTTCAATTAAAGAAGATGCAATCGGATTTTTTCTCTGCCGGATCGCAGGACACGCCGGCAGTGCCGGATGCCGGCGATCCGCCGGCGCGTGCCGCCTGGCTGCGCCACGAACTCAATCGTCACAACTACGCCTATCACGTGCTCGACGCGCCGACGATTCCGGACGCCGAGTACGACAAGCTGTTCCGCGAACTTCAGGAAATCGAGGCCGCCCATCCCGAACTGCTGGTGCACGATTCGCCCACGCAGCGCGTCGGTGCACTGGCGCTGTCGGCATTCCCGCCGGTCACGCATTCGGTGCCCATGCTGTCGCTGGGCAACGGCTTCGAGGACGAGGACATCGTCAATTTCGACCGCCGCGTCAGCGAAGGACTGGCAAGCCTGCAGGACGTCGAGTACGCGACTGAACTCAAGTTCGACGGCCTGGCGATCAACCTGCGCTATGAAAACGGCCTGCTGGTCGAGGCTGCCACGCGCGGCGACGGCAGCACCGGCGAGAACGTCACCGCCAACATCCGCACCATCCGCGCGATTCCGCTGCGCCTGCATACCGACCATCCGCCGACGGTGATCGACATTCGCGGCGAGGTCATGATGTACAAGGACGACCTCGTCAAGCTCAATACGCGCCAGCGCGAAGCGGGCGCCAAGGAATTCGCCAATCCGCGCAATGCGGCCGCCGGCAGCCTGCGCCAGCTCGATTCGCGCATCACGGCGCAGCGCACGCTGCGCTTCTTCGCGTACGGTGTCGGCTTGCTGGAAGGTGCGGAGATGCCGCCTTCGCATTCGGCGCTGCTCGACTGGTATGCGGACATGGGTGTGCCGGTCTGCGCCGAGCGCGCGGTGGTGCACGGCGCACAGGGCTTGCTGGATTTCTATCGCGGTATCGGCGACAAGCGCGCCAGCCTGCCGTACGAAATCGACGGCGTGGTCTATAAGGTCAACCGCGCCGACCAGCAGCGCCAGCTCGGCTTCGTGTCGCGCGCGCCGCGCTACGCGATCGCGCACAAGTTTCCGGCGCAGGAAGCGCTGACCACGGTGCAGGACATCGAGGTGCAGGTCGGCCGCACCGGCGCCATCACGCCGGTGGCGCGCCTGGCGCCGGTGCTGGTCGGTGGCGTGACCGTGACCAACGCCACGCTGCACAACGAGGACGAGGTGCGGCGCAAGGACATCCGCATCGGCGATACGGTCGCGGTGCGCCGCGCCGGCGACGTGATTCCGGAAGTGCTGTCCTTCGTGCCCGAACTGCGTCCGGCCGACGCGCGCGAATTCGTGATGCCGACGCATTGCCCGGTCTGCGGCTCGCCCGTGATACGGCCCGAAGACGAGGCGATTGCGCGCTGCTCGGGCGGCTGGGTCAAGTGCGCGGCGCAGCGCAAGGGCGGCCTGCTGCATTTCGTCTCGCGTCGCGCGATGGACGTCGAAGGGCTGGGCGACCAGCTCGTCGAGCAACTGGTGGACAAGCGCATCATCACGACCGCGGCCGATCTCTACAAGATTGGTTTCCGTGCGCTGGCCGAGCTCGACCGCATGGCCGACAAGTCGGCACAGAACGTGATGGCGGCGCTGGAAAAATCGAAGGCGACCACGCTGGCGCGTTTCGTCTATGCGCTTGGCATCCGTCATGTCGGCGAGGCGACCGCCAAGGAACTGGCGCGCCACTTCGGCAATCTCGACGCGATCCTGACGGCCAGCGAGGAACAGTTGCTGGAAGTGGCCGACATCGGCCCGGTGGTGGCAGCTTCCATCCGCAGCTTTCTCGACGATCCGATGAACATGGAACTGATCGAGCAGCTGCGCGCGGCCGGCGTACACTGGCCGGAGCACGTGGTGGAACGTGCGGTAAAGCCGCTGGCCGGCAAGACCTTCGTACTGACCGGTACGCTGCCGACGCTCAAGCGCGACGAAGCTGCGCACCGCATCGAGGAAGCCGGCGGCAAGGTGGCCGGTTCGGTCTCCAAGAAAACGCATTACGTGGTGGCCGGCGAGGAAGCCGGCAGCAAGCTCGCCAAGGCCGAGGAACTGGGCATTGCGATCCTCGACGAAGACGCGCTGCTCGCCTTGCTGGCCGAAGCCGGAAGCGCAGATGCCGCCGGTGTCAGCACAGACGCAGCACAGGAGGAAAAATGACAGTACGCGACATCCTGAAGATGGGCGACCCGCGCCTGCTGCGCATCGCCGAGCCGGTCACGCAATTCGACACGCCCGAGCTGCATGCGCTGATCGCCGACATGTTCGACACCATGCACGCTGCCAACGGGGCCGGCCTTGCCGCACCGCAGATCGGCGTCAACCTGCGCGTGGTGATCTATGGCTTCAAACAGAACGTGCGTTACCCGGAAGCACCACCGGTGCCGGAAACGGTGCTGATCAATCCCGTCCTGCGGCCATTGCATGCCGAACGCGAGGATGGCTGGGAAGGCTGCCTGTCGGTGCCCGGCATGCGCGGCGTGGTGCCGCGCTTCTCGACCCTGCATTACGAAGGTTTCGACCAGTTCGGCAATCCGATCAGCCGCGATGCCGACGGTTTCCATGCGCGCGTGGTGCAGCACGAATGCGACCACCTCGACGGCATTCTCTATCCGATGCGCATCGAGGATTTCAGCCGTTTCGGCTTCACGGAAGTCCTGTTTCCCGAACTAGACCCCAACGAGGACGATTGACGCGTTTGCTCCAGTCCTCTGCTAGAACTGCTCATCCTCGCGCAGATAGCGCCATTGTCCGGTCGGCAGATCGCCGAGCTTGACGCGGCCAATACGCACGCGCTTGAGGCCAAGCACCTTCAGTCCGACCATCTCGCACATGCGGCGAATCTGCCGCTTCTTGCCTTCGCGCAGGATGAAGCGCAGTTGATCCTCGTTCTGCCAGCTGACCTTGGCCGGCAGCAGTTTCTTGCCGTCGAGCGAGAGGCCGTGATTCAGGCGCCTGAGATCGGCGTCCGGCAGGCGGCCCGGCTTGCCGTACTGCACGCGCACCAGGTATTCCTTTTCGATCTCGGTATCTTCGCCAATGAGTTTTTTGGCGACGCGGCCATCCTGCGTCAGCACCAGCAGACCGACCGAATCGATGTCGAGGCGGCCGGCCGGGACCAGGCTGCGCAGTTGCGTCGGGTGGAATTGCACGGGTGCCTTGTCGTCACTCCAGCGTGTATTGGCATTGACCAGCGCCACCGCCGGCTTGTAGCCGTCCTCGGCCTGGCCGCTGACGTAGCCGACCGGCTTGTTGATGAGAATGGTGACGCGCTTGCTCTGTTCGGCGGCTGCCTGGCGTTCGACGCTCACGCGCTGCGAGGGCAGGACCTTGGTGCCGAGCTCGGAGACGACCTTGCCATCGACACGCACCCAGCCGCGCGCGATCCATTCGTCGGCTTCGCGGCGCGAGCACAGGCCCAGTTCTGACATGCGTTTGGAGAGGCGGTAGGGTTCGGTCATGGTTGCAGTTGGAATCGCGGCGCCAAGACGGCGCCGTATGTGTTTCAGGTGGAAGCTGTAGGTCAGATGCGCAGCACGTCGAGCAGGTCGCTTTCGAGCTGGATCTGGCTGCGCGGATTGTCGAGCACCGCGCCGTCGATCAGGAAGATATCCTCGACGCGTTCGCCGAGCGTCATGATCTTGGCGGTGTGCAGGTTGACCTTGTAGCGTGCCAGCACATTGGCGATCGAATATAGCAGACCGTTGCGGTCGTTGGCCGAAACTGTCAGCAGGTATTGCTGGCCACGTTCGTCGGGACGCAGATCGACCAGCGGCGTGGCGGGAAAGTTGCGCGACAGGCGCGACAGGCGGCCGCAGCACGGCGCCGGTAGCGCGCCCTGTGCGCGCAGCGCCTCGCCGAGCTCGTGCTCGATCAGGCTGATCAGGTCGCGGTAATTGTCGGCAAAGGTCGGATCGCTGATCAGGAAGGTGTCGAGCGCGTAGCCATGCCGGGTCGTATGAATCTTGGCATCGAGAATGCTGAAGTTCTTGCCGTCGAAATAGCTGCAGATGCGTGCGAACAAATCCGACCGGTCCTTCAGATAGACGGTGACCTGCAGGCCTTCGCCGATGGGAGCGATGCGGCATTTGACGACGGGCGTCTCGCTGTCGATGCGGTCGTGCAGCACGCGTGTCTGCCAGGCGATGTCGGAAGCATCGTGCCGCAGGAAATACACGACGTCGAGCTGGGCCCAGAGCTTTTCGTGTGCATGGTCGGGCAGGCCGTACAGCCGCAAGTTCTTCAATGCCTCTTCCTGACGATTCTTCAGTTCGCGTTCGGCCGATGGCGCCTGGCCGTCGAACACGCGCGCCGTCATGTTGTAGAGGTCTTCGAGCAGCTTGCCTTTCCACGCGTTCCAGACCTTGGGGCTGGTGCCGCGGATATCGGCCACGGTCAGCAGATAGAGCGCGGTCAGGTGGCGTTCGTCCCGGACCACCTGCGCAAAATGCGCGATCACCTCGGGGTCGGAAAGGTCCTGCTTCTGCGCGACCTGCGACATCGTCAGGTGATTCTCGACGAGGAACACGACCAGTTCGGTATCTTCCTTGCTCAAGCCATGGTCGGTGCAGAAATCGTGCGCATCCTGCATGCCGAGCTGCGAGTGATCGCCGCCGCGGCCCTTGGCGATATCGTGGAACAGGGCGGCGATGTAGAGCAGCCACGGCTTCTCGAAATTGGCGGCGAGTTGGCTGCAGAATGGATATTCGTGCGCGTGTTCGCTGAGCATGAAACGGCGCACGTTGCGCACCACCATCATGATGTGCTGGTCAACCGTATAGACGTGGAACAGGTCGTGCTGCATCTGGCCGACGATGGCGCGGAAGTTCGGCAGGTAGCGGCCCAGGATGCTGGTCTGGTTCATGCGGCGCAGCGCATGGGTCACGCCCTGCGGCGCCTGCAGGATCTGCAGGAACAGCGCGCGATTGGCCGGGTCGCGGCGGAACTTGTTGTCGATCTTGAAGCGCGAATGCCAGAGCGCGCGCAGGGTGCGCGCTGTCATGTCCTTGAGCTGCGGATGCAGCGCCAGCAGCAGGAACACTTCGAGCATGGCCGATGGCGTGGTGTCGAAGGTATCGTCGGCGGCGATGTCGATGAAGCCGTTGACCTCGTTGAAGCGCTGGTTGATGGCGACCGGCGACACCATTTCCGGGAACAGGCGCGCCTCGATGTTCTGCAGCAGGATCGCGTTGAGCTGGGTGACGGCCTTGGCGGCGCGATAGTAGCGCTGCATCAGGTACTCGCTGGCGCGTCGCGTGTCGCTGTTGTGGAAGCCAATCGATTCGGCGATCGCGGTCTGTACGTCGAACACCAACCGGTCTTCGTGGCGGCCGGTGACGATGTGCAGGCGGATGCGCACTTCCTTGAGTGCGCGTTCGTTCTGCTTGAGCTGGCGCGCCTCGGTCGGCGTGATCAGGTCGCGCTCGGCGAGCTTGCGCCACGAATCGCCGAGGCCGGCTGCCTTGGCGACCCACAGGATCACCTGCAGGTCGCGCAGGCCGCCCGGGCTTTCCTTGCAATTGGGTTCGAGGCTGTAGGGTGTGTCTTCGTACTTGGCGTGGCGCTGCCGCAGTTCGAGCGTCTTGGCCTGGAAGAAGGCCTGCGCATCCATGGCGGCGTCGCAGCGCTGCTTGAGTTCCTGGAACAGCGCAGCGTTGCCGACGATCAGGCGCGCCTCGAGCAGGCTGGTCTGTACCGTGATATCCGCCTTGGCTTCGCGCAGACATTCCTCGACGGTGCGGATGCTGTGGCCGATCTCGAGGCCGATATCCCAGAACAGTTGCACCAGTTCCTCGAGCTTGCCCTGCAGTTCGGCATCCGGCTGCTCCTGCAACAGGATCAGCACATCGACGTCGGAATGCGGAAACAGTTCGCCACGTCCGTAGCCGCCGACGGCGACCAGCGCGGCACTGGGCGGCAGGCCGAACTCGGTCCAGGCACGGATCAGTGCGACATCGACCGCGTCCTTGAGCGCCCCGAGCAGTATTTCAGCCTTGCCGTTCGCCAGAAAATTGTCGATGACGGCCTGCCGACCGCTCTTGAGCTGCTGCTTGAGAGCGAGGGCAAGGGTGGGAACAAGGGCCGGGGCGGGAGCGGACATGGTCAGGCGTCGATGGCTTGCGGCGCGGCGGTCGGCACGATGAAGGCTGGCGGCGGCGGGGTGCCGGCCGATTGCGTCAGGATTTCGTAGCCGGTTTCGGTCACCAGTACCGTGTGTTCCCACTGCGCCGACAGGCTGCGGTCCTTGGTCTTGATGGTCCAGCCGTCGCCCATCTCGCGGATTTCGCGGCGGCCGGCGTTGATCATGGGTTCGACCGTGAAGATCATGCCGGGCACGAGTTTCTCGAGCGTGCCGGGGCGGCCGTAGTGCAGCACCTGCGGCTCTTCGTGGAAGATCTTGCCGATGCCGTGGCCGCAGAATTCGCGCACCACGCTGTAGCCGGCCTTTTCGGCATGCTGCTGGATCACGTGGCCGATGTCGCCCAGATGCGCGCCGGGCTTGATCTTCGAGATGCCGAGCCACATGCATTCATAGGTGATTTCGCTCAGGCGGCGTGCCAGGATCGATGGTTCGCCAACGAAGAACATGCGGCTGGTGTCGCCATGGTAGCCATCCTTGATGACGGTGACGTCGATATTGATGACGTCGCCGTTCTTCAGCACCTTGTCGCCCGGAATGCCGTGGCAGATCACGTCGTTGACCGAGGTGCAGACCGATTTGGGGTAGGGCGTGTAGCCGGGCGGGCAATAGTTGAGCGGTGCCGGAATCGTGCCCTGCACGTTGACCATGTAGTCGTGGCACAGGCGGTCCAGCTCGCCGGTGGTGATGCCGGGCTTGACGAAGGGGGTGATGTAGTCGAGAACCTCGGAGCCGAGGCGGCCTGCGACGCGCATGCCGGCAATGTCTTCGGCGGTTTTGATGGTGATGTTGCTCATGGGGAATCCGGAAGTTGCTGAAATGTCAGCAATAATGTCAGCAATGAAAAGAAGAATGTTCAGGCGAGATTATAGACGAGCGTACGCCAGGGCGCCGCGTCCCGCATTGCAGGACTTGAAAAGGAATGGCATTCCGGGGTAGAATCTCGGGCTGCCCGGATCGGTTTTCGGGCGGTTGTTTGTAAATCGCGAATTCGCTCGCAAAGGGTGCCTGGCATGTTGCCGGGTGACTGAGCGGATTCCAGACCCTAACCCTGGAGAAATTCATGTCCGTCACCATGCGTGAAATGCTGGAAGCCGGTGTCCACTTCGGTCACCAAACGCGCTTCTGGAACCCCAAGATGGCCCCTTATATTTTCGGTCATCGCAACAAGATCCATATCGTCAACCTGGAAAAAACCCTGGGTATGTACCAGGAGGCGATGAAGTATGTTCGCCAGCTGTCCGCCAACCGCGGCACCGTGCTGTTCGTCGGCACCAAGCGTCAGGCGCGTGAGCTGATCGCGGCCGAGGCGCAACGCGCCGGCATGCCTTTCGTCGACCAGCGCTGGCTCGGCGGCATGCTGACCAACTTCAAGACCATCAAGACCTCGATCAAGCGCCTGAAGGAAATGGAAGCTGCGATCGAAGACGGTTCGGTCGCCAAGCTGAGCAAGAAGGAAGCGCTGATGTTCGAGCGCGAGAAGGTCAAGCTGGAAAAATCCATCGGCGGCATCAAGGACATGGGCGGCATTCCCGACGCCATCTTCGTGATCGACGTCGGCTACCACAAGGGCACGATCACCGAAGCCGCCAAGCTCGGCATTCCGGTCATCGGCGTGGTTGATACCAACCACTCGCCGGAAGGCGTGACCTACGTGATCCCGGGCAACGACGACTCGTCGAAGGCGATCACCCTGTACGCTCGCGGCGTGGCTGACGCCATTCTCGAAGGCCGTGCCAATGCAGCAACCGAACTGGTCGAATCGATCAAGGGCGGCGACGATTTCGTCGAGGTCAGCGAACAGGCGTAATGCCCTGCCTCTGATGACTCGCGCGTCAGGACCAAAGGGGCAACGATCGTTCGCCCCTTTTTTTCGGGCGCGTTTTGAAATACACATTTTGAACGCGGATTTTTGAACGTGTTTGAATCGATGGCGTCAGAAAGACGTCGATTGCAAGGAGATTTGTAATGGCAGCAATTACTGCAGCACTGGTTGGTGAACTGCGCGCACGTACCGACGCGCCCATGATGGAATGCAAGAAGGCGCTGACCGAAGCCGACGGCGACATGGAACGTGCGGAAGAGATCCTGCGCGTCAAGCTCGGCAGCAAGGCATCCAAGGCCGCTTCGCGCGTGACCGCAGAAGGCGTGATCGCCACCTACGTGTCCGGCAATGTCGGCGCGATGGTCGAAGTCAACTGCGAAACCGATTTCGTCACCAAGAACGACGACTTCCTGGGCTTTGCCAACGCGCTGGCCAAGGCAGTTGCCGAGGCCAATCCGGCTGACGTGGCTGCGCTGTCGGCAGTCAAGCTGGGCGACAAGACCGCCGAGGAAACCCGTACCGAACTGATCGGCCGTATCGGCGAGAACATGTCGATCCGCCGTTTCGTGCGTTTCGATACCACCGGCAAGCTGGCTGCCTACCTGCACGGTACGCGCATCGGCGTGATCGTCGATTTCGACGGTGCCGAAGACCAGGTCGGCAAGGATGTGGCCATGCACATCGCCGCCATGAAGCCGGTGTCGCTGGCTTCGTCCGACGTGCCGGCCGATCTGATCGCCAAGGAGCGTTCGGTTGCCGAGCAGAAAGCTGCCGAGTCGGGCAAGCCGGCCGATATCGTCACCAAGATGGTCGAAGGTTCCGTGCAGAAATACCTGAAAGAGGTTTCGCTGCTGAACCAGCCGTTCGTCAAGAACGACAAGCAGACCGTCGAGCAGATGCTCAAGGAAGCCAAGACCACGGTGAAGTCCTTCACGATGTACGTGGTTGGCGAAGGCATCGAGAAGAAACAGGATGACTTTGCTGCCGAAGTGGCGGCGCAAGTAGCAGCGGCAAAACAGGCGTAGTAAAAAAATCGGGCCGGAAGGCCCGTTTTTTTCACATCATCAAGTATGCTTTGATGTGACAAACGATTAAGATTCGTCTGCATGTGGCAAACCGGTGCATGCGCCGGCTGTAATAACAACGAACAAGAACTGAACTGTCCCGGAAGAGCCGGGCAAGACAAGGAATGCAGCCAATGACAACTCCAGCATACAAACGTGTCCTCCTCAAACTGTCGGGAGAAGCGTTGATGGGAGATGATCCATACGGAATCAATCGGGCCACCATCGAAAGAATGGTCGCCGATGTGTCGGAAGTGGCAAAACTGGGCGTGGAACTGGCGATTGTGATCGGCGGCGGCAACATTTTCCGTGGCGTCGCACCGGGTGCGCAGGGCATGGATCGCGCCACGGCCGATTACATGGGCATGCTGGCCACCGTCATGAACTCGCTGGCGCTGGCCGATGCCATGCGGCAAGTCGGCATGACGGCCCGTGTGATGTCGGCCATCGGCATCGAGCAGGTGGTCGAACCCTATGTGCGTCCCAAGGCGCTGCAATACCTGGAAGAGGGCAAGATCGTGGTGTTCGCGGCCGGTACCGGCAACCCGTTCTTCACCACCGATACCGCCGCCGCGCTGCGCGGTTCGGAAATCGGCGCCGAGGTCGTGCTCAAGGCGACCAAGGTAGATGGCGTCTATAGCGCAGACCCCAACAAGGATCCGTCTGCCACGCGCTATGCGACGATCAGCTTCGACGAAGCCATTTCCAAGCACCTGCAGGTCATGGACGCCACCGCCTTTGCGCTGTGCCGCGACCAGCGCCTGCCGATCAAGGTATTCTCCATCGTCAAGCCGGGCGCGTTGAAGCGCGTCGTGCTGGGCGAAGACGAGGGTACGCTGGTCCACGTGTGATAGCGTACGGTTTGCCGAACGGCAAATGCTTCATCAATCAATAATCCGGATTCAACTCGCAGCAAGAAGAGGAGAGCAGTAAATGTCTGTTGCAGATGCAAAGAAGACCGCCGAGCAGAAGATGCAGAAATCGATCGAGACGCTGAAGGCCGACCTGGCCAAGGTGCGCACCGGCCGTGCCCACGTCGGCATTCTCGATCACGTGACGGTCGACTACTACGGTAATCCCACGCCGATCAACCAGGTCGCAAGCCTGACGCTGGTTGACGCGCGCACCATCGGCGTGCAGCCGTTCGAGAAGAAAATGGGCGCTGCTATCGAAAAGGCAATCCGCGAAGCCGATCTCGGCCTCAATCCGTCGTCGCAGGGCGATCTGATCCGCGTGCCAACGCCGCCGCTCAACGAAGAGCGCCGCCGCGAAATGGTGAAACTGGTCAAGACCGAAGCGGAAGACGCGAAGATCGCGATCCGCAACATTCGCCGCGATGCCAACGAGACCCTGAAGAAGCTGCTGAAGGACAAGGAGTGCTCGGAAGACGATGAGCGCCGCGCACAGGACGACGTGCAGAAGCTGACCGATCGTTTCGTGGCCGAAGTCGATAAACTGGTGGTCGAGAAGGAAAAAGAGGTCATGACGGTTTGAGCAGGCCCCCGTTTTCTTTTTCCGTTTTCTCCAATTTGCCTGTCACCCTATGACGTCCAAGAGTTCAACCCAGGTCGTGCCGGAAACATCGGCTGTGCCGCGTCATATCGCCATCATCATGGATGGCAACGGACGCTGGGCGACCAAACGCTTCATGCCGCGCGTGGCGGGCCACGTCAAGGGCGTGGAAGCCGTGCGCGGCGTGGTTGAGGCCTGCGCCCGCCAGGGTGTCGAGTACGTCACTTTCTTTGCCTTCAGTTCCGAAAACTGGCGTCGTCCGGCCGACGAGGTCTCGACCCTGATGCGCCTGTTCGTCACCGCGCTCGAACGCGAGGTGTCGAAGATGCACGCCAACGGCATTCGTCTGAAGATCGTCGGCGACCTGAGCCGTTTCGACGACAAGCTGCAGAAGCTGATCGCCAGCGCCGAGCGCAAGACGGCCGCCAACACCGGACTGACGGTCACGGTGTGCGCCAATTACGGCGGCCGCTGGGACATCATGCAGGCCGTCAATCGCATGATCGCCGACAATCCGGGCGCTGCCGGTTTCGGCGAGGAAGAGCTGGCGCCGTATCTGGCGCTGGCTTATGCGCCCGAGCCGGACCTGTTCATCCGCACCGGCGGCGAGGAGCGCATCTCCAACTTCCTGCTCTGGCAACTGGCGTATACCGAGCTGTATTTCACCGATACCTACTGGCCCGATTTCGACGCCGATGCGCTGGGGCTGGCGATCTCCTCCTACCAGCAACGCGAACGTCGTTTCGGCCGTACCAGTCAACAGGTTGTCGAGCAAATGGCGGTCGCCAAATGCTGAGGACCCGCATCATCACGGCAGTCGTTCTGCTGATCGTGCTGCTGGCGGTGCTGTCTTCCGGTTCATGGCTGGCCTTTGCGGTGCTGACCGGAGCCTTCTTTGCCGTCGCCTCGTGGGAATGCCTGCGCCTGTTCGGCAACCGCCAGCCCTTGTTCGGCGCCGCGATCTGGGTCGCGGCCTTCGCCTGGCTGGTCTATAACGGCAACTACAACCAGAGCATCCTGCTGCCCGCGATCTGCGTGGCGATCTGGGCCGCGCGCCTGACGCCCTCGCTGGCCATCGGCCTGCCGCCGCAGGACAGCATGAACGGGCGTTTCCTGACCGGCATTTACGGCATTGCGCTGCTCGGCGCCTTCCTCGGCATCCTGGCGCTGTTCGCGCATTCGGTGCTCTACATGTTCTCGGTCATGATGCTGGTCTGGATCGCCGACGTCGGCGCCTATTTCAGCGGCAAGGCTTTCGGCAAGCGCAAGCTGGCGCCGTCCATCTCGCCCGGCAAGTCGTGGGAAGGCGCAATCGGCGGCGCGCTGCTGGTGCTGGCGGCGGGCTTTGCCTCGCTCGCCGTGCCGGCACTCGAAGACACCTTTGCCGTGCAGCTGTTCCGCCACTGGGGCGTGGCCGGCATGGCGGCGGTGCTGATCCTGATGGTCGCCGCCAGCATCGTCGGCGACCTGTTCGAATCCCAACTCAAGCGCCGTGCCGGCATGAAGGACAGCAGCAATCTTCTGCCCGGCCACGGCGGCGTGCTCGATCGTCTGGATGCGCTGATTCCGACGGTGCCGCTTGCCGTTCTGTTCAGCCACTGGATGTAAGGTTTTCATGCAGCACATCACCATTCTCGGTTCGACCGGGTCCATCGGCGTATCGACGCTGGACGTCGTGGCGCGGCATCCGGACCGTTACCGCATCTTTGCGTTGACGGCACAGAACCGGGTCGAGGAACTGGCGGCGCAATGCGAGCGCTTTCATCCCGAGGTGGCCGTGGTTGGTTCGGCCGATGCGGCGCAGCGCCTGGAAGCGCTGCTGCGGGAGCGAAAGGTGACTACGGCAGTCGCCTTTGGCGAGTCGGCACTGTGCGCGGCCGTGACGGCCGATGGCTGCGATACCGTGATGGCGGCCATCGTGGGCGGTGCAGGTCTGGCGCCAACGCTGGCGGCGGCGTGCGCCGGCAAGAAGATCTTGCTGGCGAACAAGGAGGCGCTGGTGATGTCTGGCCCTCTGTTCATGGATGCGGTGACGGCCAGCGGCGCCGTGCTGATGCCGATCGACAGCGAGCACAACGCCATTTTCCAGTGTCTGCCGCAGCACTACACGCGCACCCCGACGGCGCACGGCATAGAGAAGATCATGCTGACCGCCTCGGGCGGCCCCTTCCTGACGCGGCCGCTCGATACCTTCGACAGCGTGACCTGCGAGGAGGCGGTGGCGCATCCGAAATGGGTGATGGGGCGCAAGATTTCGGTCGATTCCGCCACCATGATGAACAAGGGGCTGGAAGTCATCGAGGCCCATTATCTGTTTGGCATGCCGGCATCCGCCATCGAGGTCGTGATTCATCCGCAAAGCGTGGTGCATTCGATGGTGTCGTATGCCGACGGTTCGGTGCTGGCGCAGCTCGGCAACCCGGACATGCGCACGCCGATCGCGCACGCGCTGGCCTATCCCGAACGCATCGCCTCGGGCGTGGCGCCGATCGATCTGGTGCAGATCGCGCAACTGACCTTCGTGGCGCCCGACATGCGGCGTTTTCCGTGCCTGAAACTGGCGTATGATGCATTGCACGCGGGCGGTTCCGCGCCGGCCGTGTTGAATGCCGCGAACGAGATTGCGGTCCAGGCCTTCCTTGATCGTCGCATCGGTTTCCGTGCGGTCTGCGATCTCATTGCTCGCGTGATGGATGCGTTGCCTGCCAGCCCGGTTGACGACATCGCATCGGTCTTCGAACTCGACAGACGCGCGCGCGAACTGGCCCATACCCTTATTCAGTCATGACATTGCTGCAAACCATACTTGCCTTTGCCGTCGTCCTCGGCGTCCTGATCGTCGTGCACGAGCTTGGGCACTATCTGGTGGCGCGCTGGTGCGGCGTCAAGGTGCTGCGCTTCTCGGTCGGCATGGGCAAGGTCGTCTGGTCGCGTCGCTTCGGCCCCGATCAGACCGAGTGGGCGGTTTCCATTCTGCCCCTGGGTGGCTACGTGAAAATGCTCGATGCGCGCGAAGGCGATGGCATGGTCATTTCTCCGGAAGACACCAAACGTGAATTCACGAGCCAATCCGTATGGCGCCGCATTGCGATCGTGGCGGCGGGTCCGATCGCCAATTTCCTGCTGGCGATCCTGGTGTTTGCCGCGCTGTACGTGCATGGCATTCCGGAACCCGCGCCCAAGCTGAGGGCGCCGGCCGAGCAGACGGCCGCCTATCAGGCCGGATTGCGCGGCGGCGAGCGCGTGCTCAAGGTCGATGGCGAAGCCGTCCATGTCTGGAATGAATTGCGCTGGTCGCTGGTACAGGCAGTGGTGGACCGCAAGCCGGCGCTGCTGGAAGTGGCGCCGTCGAACGATGATGGGGCGGTGCGCACGGTCGTGCTGCCGGTGGCCGGCGTGTCGACCGAGGAGCTCGAAGGCGATTTCCTCGGCAAGCTCGGACTGGACGTGGCGCGTCCGCCGCCGGTGCTGGGCAAGGTGGTGCCGGACGGTGCCGCAGATCGCGCCGGTTTGAAGGAGGGCGATCTGGTGCTTGCCATCGACGGCAAAGCGGTGCCGGACGGACTGGCGCTGGTCGAGACGATCCGCGACGCACCCGAACGCAATCTGCTGGTCGATCTGCAGCGCGACGGACAGCCGCTGACGCTGCGTCTGACGCCCGAGCGCGTCGAGCAGGACGGTCAGGCAATCGGCCGCGTCAAGGTCGAGGTGTCGATGATGCCGGAGATGGTCAGCGAAGGCGTCAACCCGCTGGCGGCGCTCGTCAAGGGCGTGGTCAAGACCTGGGATACCAGCGTCATGACGCTCAAGATGGTCGGCAAGATGATCGTGGGCGAAGTGTCGTGGAAGAACGTGACCGGACCGATCACGATCGCCGATTACGCGGGGCAGACCGCACGTATCGGCCTGGTCAGTTATCTGAGCTTCATCGCCTTCGTCAGCATCAGTCTGGGCGTGATGAATCTGCTTCCCATTCCGGTGCTGGATGGGGGGCATTTGCTGTATTATGCTGTGGAAGTTTTGACGGGCCGTCCGGTCTCCGAGCGTGTAGGCGCGATTGCGCAGCGCGCGGGCATAGGAGTGCTGATGACCCTGATGCTGGTGGCGGTCTTCAACGACATCAACCGGCTTGTTTCTTGAACGATGCCGCTTGAAGCATCGTCCTACAAGGTAACCTTATCCCGACACCAATGAAATTACATTCCGAGCGTTTTTCCTTGCCGATTTTCCCCCGTCGTCTCGTTGCCATCGCCGCCTTCGCACTGTGCTCCGGTTATGCCCAGGCGGCCGAACCTTTCACCGTCAAGGACATTCGCGTCGAAGGAATCCAGCGTACCGAAGCCGGTACCGTCTTCAGTTATCTGCCGGTGCGTGTGGGCGATACCTTTACCGACGAGAAGGGCGCCGATGCGATCCGCGCTCTGTACGCGACCGGCTTCTTCAAGGATGTGCGCATCGAGGTCGAGAACGACGTGCTGGTGGTGTTCCTCGAGGAACGCCCGGCGATCGCCAGCGTGGAATTCACGGGCACCAAGGAATTCGACAAGGAACAACTGACCAAGGCCCTCAAGGAAATCGGCGTCGGCGAATCGCGCATCTATGACAAGGCGCTGGTTGACCGTGCCGAGCAGGAGCTGAAACGCCAGTACCTGTCGCGCGGCCTGTACGGCGTCTCGATCACGACCACCGTCACGCCGCTCGAGCGCAACCGCGTCTCGGTCACCTTCGCGGTGGAAGAGGGCGACGTGGCGCGCATCAAGAGCATCAATGTGATCGGTGCCAAGGCCTACAAGGAAAAGGAACTGGTCAACAACCTGAGCCTGCGCACGCCGGGCTGGTTTACCTGGTATTCCAAGGCCGACCAGTATTCCAAGCAGAAGTTGGCGGGCGATATCGAGAAGCTGAAGTCCTTCTACCAGAACAACGGCTACATCGAGATGCGCGTCGATTCGACGCAGGTCTCGATCTCGCCCGACAAGAAAGACATCTTCATCACCATCAACATCACCGAAGGCGAGAAGTACACGGTATCGGACGTGCAGATCGAAGGCGAAACCCTGGGCCGCAAGGATGAACTGGCCTCGCTGGTGCAGTTGAAGAAGGGCGATGTCTATTCGGGCGAGAAGCTGACCGCCAGCACCAAGGCGATTTCCGAGCGCATGGGCAACTTCGGTTACGCCTTCGCCAACGTCAACGCCAATCCGCAGATCAATCGCGAGAACAAGGAAGTCGCGTTCACCATCCTCATCGATCCGGGCAAGCGCGTCTATGTGCGCAACATCAACATCGGCGGCAACACCAAGACGCGCGACGAAGTGATTCGTCGCGAGATGCGCCAGTACGAACACTCGTGGTATGACGGCGAGAAGATCAAGCTCTCGCGCGATCGCATCGACCGTCTCGACTACTTCAACGACGTGACGATCGAAACGCCGGATGTGCCGGGCAGCGTGGATCAGGTCGACGTCAATGTTGGCGTGACCGAAAAGCCGACCGGCAACATCATGCTGGGTGCCGGTTTCTCGAGCAGCGAGAAGCTCACCCTGAGCGGCTCCATCAACCAGGCCAATGCCTTCGGCAGCGGCAACACGATCGGCATCGACGTCAATACCAGCCGCCTGAACCGCACGATCGCGCTGTCGAGCACCAACCCGTACTTCACGGAAGACGGCATCAGCCGCACCTACGAACTGTTCACGCGTACCACGCGCCCGCCAACGATCAGCACCGGTGACTACCGCTTCCGCAGCACCGGCGGCAGCATCCGCTTTGGCGTGCCATTCTCGGAAGTGGATCGCGTCTTCTTCGGCGCCGGCGTCGAGCGCACGGAAGTGGAGGTCTATACGAGTTCGGATCCGTATTACAACAGTCCGGATCGCTTCAAGAGATATGTGGAGCGCATGGACCCGAGCATCGATACCTCGGCGAACGGAACCTACAAGGCGTCGGCCCTGGGCATTCCATTGACGGTGGCATGGCAGCGCGACAGCCGCGACAGCGCGCTGGTACCGACCAAGGGCCGCTATCAACGCGCCAACTTCGAGGTTTCGCCCGCCGGCGATTCCAAGTATTACCGTGCCACGTATCAGCACCAGTATTTCATGCCGCTGTTCTCTGCCAGCACGCTGGCGCTGAACGGTGAAATCAACTACGGCAAAGGGATCGGCGACAAGGGTTACCCGATCTTCAAGAACTTCTATGCCGGTGGTATCGGTTCGGTGCGTGGCTATGAAAGTGCGTCGCTCGGTCCGAAAGACCAAAATGGCGATCCATATGGCGGTTCGGCGCGTCTGATCCTGAACGCGGAACTGCAGTTCCCGTTCCCGGGTTCCGGAACCGATCGTACTCTGCGCTGGTTCGTGTTTACCGATGCCGGTAACGTCTATAACACCGATGAAAAAGCTGGTCCGAAAACGAGTTTCGGCAGCGATCTCAAGTATTCTGTCGGTATCGGTCTGAGCTGGGTGTCGCCGATCGGCCCGCTCAAGCTGAGCTTCGGCAAGGCTCTGAATCCGAACAAGGATGGCAGACCCGAAACACGTGACGAAACACAGGCCTTCCAGTTCCAACTGGGTACAGGCTTCTGATCATCTGAGGCATAATATTCGTTTGATGATCGCAACATGAAATGCGGAGAACAATCTTGAAGGCAACTTTTACCTCATCAGTCATCACCAAGGGCGCGGCGGTCATGCTGTCGGCTTTCTGCCTGATTTCCCCGGCGCAAGCTCAGGAGTCGGCAAAGATCGGCTTCATCAGCACCGAGCGCGTGTTCCGCGAAGCCGCGCCTTACAAGGCCGCGCAGGCACGACTCGAGCAGGAATTTTCGCGTCGCCAGAAGGAATTGCAGGATATGGCGACCCGCCTGAAGAGCGCTGCCGACAAGTTCGACAAGGATGCGCCGGTGCTGTCCGAATCGGATCGCGTGCGCCGTCAGCGTGAGCTGTCCGACATGGACCGCGACCTGCAGCGCCGCCAGCGCGAGTTCCAGGAAGACCTGAGCCAGCGCCGCAATGAAGAGACCGCCGGCGCCATCGACCGTACCAACAAGGTCATCAAGCAGATTGCCGAAGCAGAGAAGTTCGACATCGTCCTGCAGGAAGCGGCTTATGTCAGCAACCGCATCGATATCACCGACAAGGTCATCAAGGCACTCGCCAAGTAAACGGACAAGGCAACGATGAGCACTCGACTGGGTGATTTGGTCGAACGCTTGGGTGGCCGACTGATAGGCGATGCCGACCTGACCGTGGTTGGCATCGCACCATTGAACGACGCCGATGCGTCGCACATCACTTTCCTCTCCAATCCCAAGCTGAGAACGCAGGCGGCGCAGACGCGTGCAGCCTGCCTGATCCTTTCCGACAAGGACAACGAGGCGATCGGTGCCGATTACGCCGGCGCGCGCATCGTTACCGCCAACCCGTACGCCTACTTTGCGCATGCGGCGCAGTATTTCGTCGCGCTGGCAGCGCCTGCGAGGGAAGCAGGTATTCATCCTTCCGCCTTCGTCGATCCGACTGCCAGTGTCGCGCCTTCGGCTGTCGTTGGTCCGCATGTGGCCATCGGTGCCGGCGCGGTGGTGGAAGACGATTGCGTGATCGAAGCCGGTTGCGTGATTGGGCGCAACGCATATGTGGGTCCGGGCACGCATTTTCATCCGCGCGTGAGTTTCCTGGATGGATGCCGCATCGGCGCGCGCGGCATCATCCAGTCAGGCGCGGTGATCGGCGCCGATGGCTTCGGCTTTGCCAACGAAGGCGGCGCGTGGGTCAAGATTCCGCAGACCGGCGCGGTGCGCATCGGCGACGACGTGGAGATCGGCGCCAATACCTCGATCGACCGCGGCGCGCTGGCCGACACCGTGATCGAGGATGGCGTCAAGCTCGACAACCAGATCCAGATCGGCCACAACTGCCATATCGGCGCGCACACGGCGATGGCCGGCTGCGTCGGCGTGGCCGGCAGCGCCGTGATCGGCAAGTACTGTACCTTTGGCGGTGCGGCCATGGTGCTCGGCCACCTGACGATCGCCGACAAGGTGCACATCTCGTCCGGCAGCCTGGTGTCGCGCTCGATCCACGAGCCGGGGCAATATACGGGCTTCTATCCGCTGGCAAAGAATGCCGAATGGGAAAAATCCGCCGTCATCGTGCGCAATCTGGCCGCGATGCGTGAGAAAATCCGGGAACTCGAAAAAACCATCAAATCGCCTGGCGATCAAACGAAACCGAAAATCGCAGAATGAACACTCCAGTCAGCAAGACCCTCGACATCAACCAGATCAAACAGTACCTGCCGCACCGTTATCCGCTGCTGCTGGTTGACCGCGTGTTGACGTGGGAGTCGGGCAAATCGATCACCGCGATCAAGAACGTCACCGCCAACGAGGAATTCTTCAACGGCCATTTCCCGCACAAGCCGGTCATGCCGGGCGTGCTGATGATCGAGGCGCTGGCGCAGACCGCCGCCTTGCTGTCCTTCCTGACCATGGGCCTGAAGCCGGATGACAACAGCGTCGTCTATTTCGTCGGCATCGACGGCGCGCGCTTCAAGCGTCCGGTCGAGCCGGGCGATCAATTGAAGATGGACGTCGAGATCCTGCGCAACGCGCGCGGCATCTGGAAATACCAGGCGGTCGGCTCGGTTGACGGGCAGGTCGCGCTGGAAGCCGAACTCATGTGCACCATGCGCACCATCAGCGACGCTGCACCGGCAGCGGGACAGTAAACATGGCGATCCATCCGACCGCGCTGGTTGATCCTGCCGCCAAGGTCGATGCGTCGGTAGAGATCGGCGCCTATACGGTCGTCGGCCCGCACGTGCAGATCGGCGCCGGTACGCGTATCGGCCCGCACGTCGTGATCGAAGGCCACACCACGATCGGCCGCGACAACCATATCTTCCAGTTCGCTTCCATCGGCGCTGCGCCGCAGGACAAGAAGTACGCGGGTGAGCCGACGCAGCTGATCATCGGCGACGGCAACACCATCCGCGAATTCGTCACCATCAACCTCGGTACTGTGCAGGACGGAGGCATCACGCGCCTGGGCAGCAACAACTGGATCATGGCCTACGTGCACATCGCGCACGACTGCCAGCTCGGCGACAACATCATTCTCGCCAACAATGCGACGCTGGCTGGCCACGTGCATCTGGGCGACTGGGTGTTCCTCGGCGGCTTCACCTCGGTGCACCAGTTCTGTCATATCGGCGCGCATGCGATGACCGCCTTCACGGCCGCCGTCAGCCAGGACGTGCCACCGTTCGTGACGGCGGCGGGCAATCGTGCAGCACCGGCCGGCATCAACAGCGAAGGCCTAAAGCGCCGCGGCTTCAGCAGCGAGCAGATCGCGGCGATCAAGCGCGGCTACCGCATCGTCTATCGTTCGGGCCTGCCGCTCGACGAGGCCAAGGCCGCGCTGCAGCAGGAAGAGCAGAAATCGCCGGACGCCGCCGCCTATCTCAAGCAGTTGCGCGAATTCATAGACGCATCGCCCCGTGGCATCATTCGCTGAAAAACAGGCAGGCCTCTCGGTCGCCATGGTGGCGGGCGAGACTTCCGGCGACCTGTTGGCCGGGCGCCTGCTGTCCGGCCTGCGGCCGCGCCTGCCCGATGCGCACATGCACGGCATCGGCGGTCCGGCGATGGCGAAGTACGGCTTCGTCAGCGACTTCCCGATGGAAAAACTCTCGGTACGCGGGCTGTTCGAGGTGCTCGCGCATTACCGCGAGATCAAGGGCATCCAGAACACACTGCGCGACCAGCTGCTCGCGGAGCGGCCGGCCGTCTTCATCGGCGTCGATGCGCCGGATTTCAACCTCGGACTGGAAGCGCAGCTCAAGGATGCCGGCATCCCGACCGTGCATTTCGTCGGCCCCTCGATCTGGGCCTGGCGCGGCGGCCGCATCAAGAAGATCGCGCGCTCGGTGTCGCACATGCTGGTGATCTTTCCGTTCGAGGAAGAGATCTACCGCAAGGCCGGCATTCCGGCCACCTACGTCGGCCATCCGCTGGCGCAGGTGATCCCGATGGAGCCGGACCAGGCGGCGGCACGCGCCGAACTCGGTCTGCCACAGGAAGGGCGCGTGGTCGCGATCCTGCCGGGTAGCCGCATGTCCGAACTCAAATACAATGCGGCCGCCTTCGTCGGTGCCGCCAAGCTGCTGTTGCAGCGCGATCCGTCGCTGCGCTTCGTGGCGCCGATGGCGGGCGAGACGCGGCATCGCTACTTCCAGGAACTGATCGCGCAGGCCGGCCTGCAGGACGTGCCGCTGCTGATCGCCGACGGCAAGTCGCATGCCGCGCTGGCAGCGGCCGACGCGGTGCTGGTCGCTTCCGGCACCGCCTCGCTCGAGGTGGCACTGTTCAAGAAGCCGATGGTGATCGCCTACAAGATGATGCGCGCTTCGTGGCACGTGCTGCGGCACATGGGATACCAGCCGTGGATCGGCCTGCCGAACATCCTCGCGCGTGAATTTCTGGTGCCGGAATTGCTGCAGGATGCCGCTACGCCGCAGGCGCTGGCCGACGCGATGTGGCTGCAGCTCGAGGACGCCGCGCATCGCGAGCGTCTGCGGCAGCGCTTCGTCGAGATGCACTTCAGCCTGCTGCGCGACACGGCGGGCGAGAGCGCGCAGGCGGTCATGAACCTGATCGACCGCACGGGCAGCCTGGACTAGGATGGCAACCATGAAGAAAACGCGCCAGCTCAGCATGTCCCTGTTCTCGGTTTGCGAGGACGACATCGTCTGCGGCGTCGATGAAGCAGGCCGCGGGCCGCTCGCCGGGCCGGTGTTCGCGGCGGCCGTGATCCTCGATCCCAGGCGCCCGATCCGAGGCCTGCGCGACTCCAAGAAGCTGACCGAGGCGCGCCGCGACGAACTGGCCGTGCAGATCAAGGAGCGTGCGCTGGCGTGGTCGATCGCGCAGTGCTGCGAGAAGGAAATCGATACCCACAACATCCTGCAGGCGACCATGCTGGCGATGCGGCGCGCGGTCGAAGGCCTGCATATCGTGCCGACGCTGGCGCTGATCGACGGCAACCGCTGCCCGGTGATGAACGTTCGCACGGAGGCCGTGATCCAGGGCGACGACAAGGTCAGGGCGATCTCCGCCGCTTCCATCCTCGCCAAGACCGCACGCGATCACGCGCTGCGTCTGCTGCACGAACAGTATCCGCTCTACGGCTTCGACCAGCACAAGGGCTATCCGACCGAGCTGCATCTCGAACGCCTGCGCCTGCATGGCGTATCGCCCGTGCATCGCACCTCGTATGCGCCGGTGCGTGCGCTGCTGCAGCCGGCAGAGGCATCATGACGATCCGCTCGATCACTTCGCGCGACAATCCGCAATACAAGGAACTGCGGCGGCTGGCCGACAATGCGCAGGCGCGCCGCAAGGCCGGGCAATCGCTGCTCGACGGCGTGCACCTGTGCGACACCTGGCTGCGTCAGACCGGCATGCCCTTGCTGTGCGTGGTTGGTGAAAGTGCGCTGGCGAATCCGGAAGTGTCTGGAATCGTGCAGCGTTGCGAACAGGGCGACGCCAGGGTAGTCGCTCTGCCCGACGCCTTGTTTCATCCCCTGAGCCAGGTCGAGCATGGCGTCGATCTGCTGTTCGTGGTGGAAACGCCGGTGCCTGCTGCGCCGTCGGCATTGACGCAATCGTCGGTGCTGCTGGATCGCGTGCAGGACCCGGGCAATCTCGGTTCCATCCTGCGCAGCGCGGCCGCGGCCGGCGTGAAGCAGGTGTTCTGCAGCGCGGGCACGGTGCAGGCGTGGTCGCCCAGGGTCTTGCGCGCCGGCATGGGCGCGCACTTCGTGCTCGAGATTTTCGAGAATGCCGAACTGGCGCCGCTGGTAGCGAGCGCCGCAATTCCCGTCATCGCCACCAGTTCACATACCGAGCAGTCGCTGTACCAGCTCGATCTTTCGGCGCCGGTCGCCTGGCTCTTCGGCCACGAAGGGCAGGGTGTCGATGAAGCGCTGCTGGCGGCGGCGACGCATCGTGTGGCGATTCCGCATCTGGGCGAGGTCGAATCGCTCAACGTCGCGGCCAGTGCGGCCGTCTGCTTCTTCGAACAGGTCAGGCAGACGCTCGCACGCTGACCATATCGCAATTGCTTCAGCGGCCGTTGCTGCGGATTTCCTGCAGGATGGTCGCGGCGATTTCCTCGATGGACTTGGTGGTCGAGGACATCCAGCGTATCCCCTCGCGCTTCATCATTGTTTCCGCTTCGTTGACTTCATAACGGCAATTCGCAAGCGCCGCATACTTGCTGCCCGGCAGCCGCTCGTTGCGGATTTCGCTCAGGCGTTCGGGCGCGATCGACAGGCCGAACATCTTGTCGCGATAGGGCAGCAGGCTGGAGGGCAGCTTGCCGCGTTCGAAATCGTCCGGCGTCAGCGGATAGTTGGCGGCCTTGATGCCGTATTGCATCGCCAGGAACAGCGTGGTCGGCGTCTTGCCCGAGCGCGACACGCCGACCAGGATCACATCGGCTTCTTCCAGATTCTTGCTCGATTGCCCGTCATCGTGCGCCAGCGAAAAATTGATCGCTTCGATGCGGTTCTTGTATTCGGCCGAGTCGGTGCTGGTATGGCTGCGCCCGATGGTATGCATCGCCTTCAAGCCGAATTCCTGTTCCAGTGGAGCAATGAAAGTCCGGATCAGGTCCATGTACATGCCCTGCGAGCGGCGCAGGATATCGGAGAGTTCGTCCTTTACCAGCGTGGAAAAGACGATGGCGCGCTGGCCGTCGGCAATGCAGGTGGCGTTGATGGTGCGCAGCGCTTCCTCGGCCTTTTCGATCGAATCGATGAACGGCAGCCGGATCTGGCGCACGCGCACGTCGAACTGCGTGAGTACCGAATGGCCGAAGGTTTCGGCGGTGATACCGGTACCGTCCGAGACGAAGAAGACCGTGCGCAGAGCGGCTTGCTGGCTGGTGTCGGACATGGCGAGATGTAAGGCTGACGTAAGTAAATTGATCGTTTCGCGATCTTCCGCGACGCCCCGGATTCGGTAGAATATTTTTCAACTGCTCGTTCGTTTTGCCATAGGAGAATAGCAAAATGGCCGGCTGCAATGCACGCATGAAAATTTCTTCTCACCCCTGAAAGAGGTTTGGTATGTCAAAGGCATTACATCCGGAGAGTAGCGCTGTCGCATCCTCTCCGGACACCTATGTTATCCCCTTCGAACAGTTGCGCATGACCGATGTGATGTCGGTCGGCGGCAAGAATGCGTCGCTGGGCGAGATGATCAGCCAGTTGGCTGGCGCCGGCGTGCGCGTGCCCGGCGGCTTTGCGACGACGGCGCAGGCGTTTCGCGACTTTCTCTCGCATGCGCAGGGCGGCCCGAGTCTGGCGCAACGCATCGCCGACCGGCTCGACGGACTCGACGTCGATGATGTGCGCGCGCTGGCCGAAGCCGGCGTGCAGATTCGCGACTGGATCGTCGCCACGCCATTCCCGCCGCGCCTGCAGCAGGAGATCACGCAAAGTTATGCGGCGCTGACGCAGGATGCGGGCAATGCCTCGTTTGCGGTGCGTTCGTCGGCCACCGCCGAAGATCTGCCGGATGCCTCCTTTGCCGGGCAGCAGGAAACCTTTCTCAATGTGGTTGGCATCGACAATGTGCTGGAAGCGATCAAGCACGTCTTCGCCTCGCTCTACAACGACCGCGCGATTTCATATCGCGTCCACAAGGGGTATGTGCATGCCGATGTGGCACTGTCGGCCGGCGTGCAGCGCATGGTGCGCTCCGACCTCGGCGCGGCAGGCGTGATGTTTACGCTGGATACCGAGTCCGGTTTCAGCGATGTGGTCTTCATTACCTCGAGCTACGGTCTCGGCGAGACGGTGGTGCAGGGCGCGGTCAACCCCGACGAGTTCTATGTGCACAAGCCGATGCTGGCCGCAGGCAAGTCGCCGATCATTCGCCGCAATCTCGGCTCCAAGCTGATCAAGATGGAGTTCACGCAGGAAGCGCGTGCCGGCAGATCGGTGCGCACGGTTGACGTGCCGGACGAACTGCGCGACCGCTATTCGCTCACCGATGACGAGATCGTCGAACTGGCGCGCTATGCGGTCATCATCGAGCAGCATTACGGCCGGCCGATGGACATCGAATGGGGCAGGGACGGGCAGGACGGCAAACTCTACATTCTGCAGGCGCGTCCGGAGACCGTGAAGTCGCAGCAGGGCGCGACGGATATCCAGCAACGCTTTCGCATGAAGGGTAACGGCGTGGTGCTCGCGACCGGCCGCGCGATCGGCCAGAAGATCGGTTCCGGCCCGGTGCGCGTGATCCTCGATCCGGCCGACATGGAGCGCGTGCAGCCCGGCGACGTGCTGGTGGCCGACATGACAGATCCGAACTGGGAGCCGGTCATGAAGCGCGCCGCGGCCATCGTCACCAATCGCGGTGGGCGGACCTGCCACGCGGCGATCATCGCGCGCGAGCTGGGCGTGCCGGCCGTGGTCGGCTGCGGCAATGCGACCGAACTGTTGCGCGACAATGCACTGGTGACCGTCTCCTGCGCCGAAGGCGACGAGGGCAAGGTCTATGACGGGCTGCTGGAAACCGAGGTCACGGAATTCTCGCGCGGTGCCTTGCCCGAGTTGCCGCTGAAGATCACGCTCAATGTCGGCAACCCGCAACTGGCGTTCGAGTTCCAGGCGGTGCCGAACGCGGGTGTCGGCCTGGCGCGGCTGGAATTCATCATCAACAACAATATCGGCGTGCATCCGAAGGCGATCCTCGACTATCCGAAGATCGATGCCGATCTGAAGCGTGCGGTCGAGTCGGTCTCGCGCGGATACGCTTCGCCGCGCGACTTCTACATCGACAAGCTGGCCGAAGGCATCGCCACCATCGGCGGCGCGTTCTGGCCCAAGCCGGTGATCGTGCGCCTGTCCGACTTCAAGTCGAACGAGTACAAGAAGCTGATCGGCGGAACTCGTTACGAGCCCGACGAGGAAAATCCCATGCTCGGTTTTCGCGGCGTGGCGCGCTATCTGGCGCCGGACTTCGCGCAGGCGTTCGAGATGGAATGCATTGCGCTCAAGCGCGTGCGCGAGGACATGGGCCTGACCAACGTCGAGATCATGGTGCCCTTCGTGCGCACGCTGGGGCAGGCGGAGAAGGTCATCGCGCTGCTGGCGCAAAACGGACTCAAGCGCGGCGAGAACGGCCTGCGCATCGTCATGATGTGCGAGGTGCCGTCCAATGCGATCCTGGCCGAGGAGTTTCTCGACTACTTCGACGGCTTCTCGATCGGCTCCAACGATCTGACGCAACTGACGCTGGGACTCGACCGCGACTCGGGCATGGATATCCTTGCCGCCGATTTCGACGAGCGCGATCCGGCCGTGATGGCGATGTTCTCGCGCGCGATCGCGGCCTGCCGCAAGCACGGCAAGTACGTCGGCATCTGCGGGCAGGGGCCGTCCGACCATCCGGACTTTGCCGCCTGGCTGATGCAGGAGGGTATCGGTTCGCTGTCGCTCAATCCGGATTCCGTGGTGGAGACCTGGCAGGCACTGGCTGCAAGGCTGTAAAGCGAGCGCCTGCAAAACTAGTGCGCCGCCGGCTGGCGTTTTGTCCTACACTGCTCGTGTTGTCCGCATGAAAACATCCTTGAACGGATGAGCGGAGCAGGATGATGGGAGAAAATCGCGCATGAGTGACTGGATGATCTGGTTCATCGTGGCATGCGTGCTGGTTGGCCTGGAAATGGCGTCCGGCACGTTCTACCTGCTGATGATCGCCATCGGCGCGGCCGCCGGCGGCGTGGCGGCGCTGCTCGGGTTCGATGCGATGACGCAGACCGTGCTGGCGGCCGTTACCGCCGCGCTCGCCACCTTCGGCCTGCGGCGCAGCCGCTTTGCGCGTCCCAATGCGGTGGACGCCAGCCGCGATCCCAATGTGAATCTCGACGTCGGCCAGACGCTGGAAGTCGGCAACTGGCACGTCGTGCCGGGCGCGCCGGCCACCGCGCGCGCCCGTTATCGCGGCGCGCTGTGGGACGTGGAGCTGGCGGAGGGCGGCAATCCGGTTGAAGGCGCCTTCGTGATCCGGGAAGCGCGCGGCAACCGCCTGATCGTCACCAACGCCCATACAAGCCAATCTTGAGCAGGAGCCTTCATGTTCGGTACCACTTCCACCACAGTCATCTTTCTACTCATCGTCGCCATCGTCTTCGTCGTCAAGACCGTCAACGTCGTGCCGCAGCAGCACGCGTGGGTGGTCGAGCGGCTGGGGAAATACCATGCGACGCTGGGGCCGGGGCTCAAGATCGTGCTGCCCTTCATCGACCGCATCGCCTACAAGCACTCGTTGAAGGAGATCCCGCTCGATGTGCCGATGCAGGTCTGCATCACCAAGGACAACACGCAGCTCGAGGTCGATGGAATCCTGTATTTTCAGGTGACCGATCCGATGCGGGCGTCCTACGGATCGTCCAACTACATCTCGGCGATCTCGCAACTGGCGCAGACCACCTTGCGTTCGGTGATCGGCCGCATGGAACTCGACAAGACGTTCGAGGAACGCGACCTGATCAACCATGCCGTCGTCAGCGCGGTGGACGAGTCGGCCACCAACTGGGGCGTCAAGGTGCTGCGCTACGAGATCAAGGACCTCACGCCGCCGCGTGAAATTCTGCATGCGATGCAGTCGCAGATCACGGCGGAGCGCGAGAAGCGCGCGCTGATCGCCGCGTCGGAAGGCCGCAAGCAGGAACAGATCAACATTGCCAACGGCGAACGCGAAGCCGCCATCGCCCGCTCGGAAGGCGAGAAGCAGGCCGCCATCAACCGTGCCCAGGGCGAAGCCTCGGCCATCCTCTCGATTGCCGTGGCGACCGCGGAAGCCATTCGCAAGACCGGCGCGGCGATCCAGGAGCCGGGCGGCGAGGATGCGGTCAACCTGAAGGTGGCGGAGCAGTACGTCGATGCCTTTGCCGAACTGGCCAGGACCAACAACTCGATCATCGTGCCGGCCAACCTGGGCGACATGAGCGGGCTGATTGCGACGGCGATGCAGGTGGTCAAGTCGCAGAAGAAGACCTGACCGTATCGCCGGAAAGGACAACGGCGCCTGTGGAAGGCGCCGTTTCTTTTTATGTGGGTGCAATCAGCGTCGATTCTGCTTCATCGCCGCCTGAATCTCGCGCTGCGTATCGCGCTTGCGCTCGGCGTCGCGCTTGTCGTGCTGCTTCTTGCCCTTGGCGAGCCCGATCTCGCACTTGATGCGGCCGCGCTGGTAGTGCAGGTTCAGCGGCACCATGGTGTAGCCGGCGCGGTCAACCTTGCCAATGAGTTTCTTGATTTCTTCCGACTTGAGCAGCAGCTTGCGGGTACGGACCGGATCGGGATGGACGTGGGTGGAAGCGGTCGGCAGCGGGCTGATGTGGCAGCCGAACAGGAATACTTCGCCCTTGCGCACGACCACGTAGGCTTCCTTCAGCTGCACGCGTCCGGCCCGGATCGACTTGACTTCCCATCCCTCGAGCACGACCCCGGCCTCAAAGCGCTCCTCGATGAAGTAATCGTGGAAGGCTTTTTTGTTATCGACAATGCTCATGAGTTTCTGCGAGGGGTCAGGTAAAATGGCAACTTCGCGATTCTATCAAACGGTTCCATTCGATGGCGGTAGTGCATAAATCAGTCTTGCTCGGGTACAGCGCCGAACAGATGTTCGAGCTGGTTGACCGGGTCGAGGATTATCCCCAGTTTCTTCCCTGGTGCGGTGGCGTGGAAGTCAAGGAGCGCGGCGAGAATCATCTGATCGCCACGCTCATGATCAATTACCACGGTGTGCGGCAGAGCTTCACGACCGAGAACACCAACGACCGTCCGCGCTCGATGACGATGACGCTGCTCGAGGGACCGTTCAAGCATCTGCACGGTACCTGGACCTTCAAGCCCTTGCGCGAGGATGCCTGCAAGATCGATTTCGACCTGCAGTACGAATTCTCCAATCGCCTCATCGAATCCATCATCGGTCCGGTCTTCAACATGATCGCGACGAGTTTCGTGGATTCCTTCAGCAAGCGCGCGGATCAGGTCTATGGCTGAGCAGCCTGCCGGCGTGGCGGTCCAGGTCTGCTATGTCTGCCCGGAGCGCCAGCTTGTGCTGGATTGCACGGTCGAGCCAGGCACCACCATCCAGCAGGCCATCGAACGCAGCGGCATCGTGGCGCAGGCGTCGGAGATCGATATTTCGGTCTGGCGCGTCGGCATTTACGGCAAGGTCAAGCCGCTCGACACCGTGGTGCGCGAGCATGACCGCATCGAGATCTACCGGCCGCTGATAGCCGATCCCAAGGAATCGCGACGGCGACGGGCGAACAAGGCGGAACAAAAAAAGCCGGATCAGTGATCCGGCTTTTTGCGATCAAGTCTGTCGTCAGATGCAGTGTTCTCGCGCCCGTCTGTTTTCACGCAGCTCGCGCTCGCGTTCTTCGTCGCTCAGGTAATTGCGCTCGCCGGAGGGCGTGACGCCCCGGATGCGCTCGCCGGACTCAAGAGCGCGACCGTACTGGGCAAGGCGTTCGCAATTCCTCTTGCGCTCGGCGTCCTGCCGGGCCTGTTCCTGATCCTTCTGCTGCTTTTCTGCTGCTTCGGCGCGGCGCTTCTGGAAATCGGCCTCGCGTTCGGCTAGCGAAGAGGGGGCTGCGCTCGGTGGAGCGGCCGTCGGCACCGGACGGACCATAGTGCCGGGCGACTTCAATATTCTTTCTTGGGGGACGGAGGCGGGCGGCGGCACGTCGGAATACTGGCGCACGCCTTTTTCGTCCTGCCAGACATACTGGGCCACGGCTGCGCCGCCGGATACACAGAGAAGAACGGCGAGGGAAAGATGTCGCAGAGTGTTTCCTGGCATGGGATTCCTTTGAGAAAAAAGGCCGCGAAAGCACGGATCGATGACGATTTCGCCACGCTTCGGGCCGGAAGTCAATTGCAGGTGAAAATGGCGTGGTTTTTGATGTTCCGGCGACGGCGGGCAAGGATTTCTGTATAATTCGCTTTTGCGCCAATAGGAAAAACACTATGCGTCTCTTACAAAAAGCACTCACATTCGATGACGTGCTGCTGGTCCCGGCTTACTCCGACATTCTCCCCAAGGACACCTCTCTTACCACGCGCTTGACGCGTAACATCACCTTGAACATTCCGCTGCTGTCGGCAGCGATGGATACGGTGACGGAGTCGCGCCTGGCGATCACGATGGCGCAAGAAGGCGGCATTGGCATCATTCACAAGAATCTGACGGCGCGCGATCAGGCGCGCGAAGTCGCCAAGGTCAAGCGTTTCGAGTCCGGCGTGGTGCGCGACCCGATCACGATTCCTCCCAACACGAAGATCCGCGACGTCATCGCGCTGTCGCAGCAGCATGGCATCAGCGGCTTCCCGGTGGTCGAGGGCAAGAAGGTCGTTGGCATCATCACCAACCGCGATCTGCGGTTCGAGGAAGAGCTCGACGCACCGGTCAGCGCCAAGATGACGCCGCGCGAAAAGCTGGTCTATGTCAAGGATGGCGCCGATCTGTCGGAAGCCAAGCGTCTGATGAACAAGCACCGCCTCGAGCGCGTGCTGGTGGTTGACGACGAGTTCGAGCTGCGCGGCCTGATGACGGTCAAGGACATTCAGAAGTCAACCGAGCACCCGATGGCAGCCAAGGACAGCCTCGGCAAGCTGCGCGTCGGCGCGGCGGTCGGCGTTGGTGCCGACAACGACGAGCGCATCGACTTGCTGGTCAAGGCCGGCGTCGATGTGATCGTGGTTGACACCGCGCACGGCCATTCCAAGGGCGTGCTCGACCGCGTGCGCTGGATCAAGGACAACTACAAGGGCGTCGATGTCATCGGCGGTAACATCGCGACCGCCGCTGCCGCCAAGGCGCTGGTTGATCACGGCGCGGACGGCGTCAAGGTCGGCATCGGTCCCGGCTCGATCTGCACCACGCGTATCGTCGCCGGTGTTGGCGTGCCGCAGGTCTATGCGATCTCGAGCGTGGCCGAGGCGCTGAAGGAATCGGGCGTGCCATGCATCGCCGACGGCGGCATCCGCTTCTCGGGCGATATCGCCAAGGCGCTGGCCGCCGGAGCATCCAGTGTCATGATGGGCAGCATGTTCGCCGGCACCGAAGAGGCGCCGGGGGAAGTCATCCTGTTCCAGGGCCGCAGCTACAAGTCGTATCGCGGCATGGGCAGCCTGGGCGCAATGGCCGACGGCTCGGCAGACCGCTATTTCCAGGACACCGCCAGCAACGTCGACAAGTTCGTGCCGGAAGGCATCGAAGGCCGCGTGCCATACAAGGGCAGCGCGATCGCGATCCTGTACCAACTGGTCGGTGGCGTGCGTTCGTCGATGGGCTACTGCGGCTGCGCCAGCATCGATGAATTCCGCGAACGCGCCGAGTTTGTCGAGATCACTTCGGCCGGCATGCGCGAATCGCACGTGCACGACGTGCAGATCACCAAGGAAGCGCCGAACTACCGCGCCGACTGAGGCAAGGCCTCACGCACGCGGTGAAGGCAAGCGACATGTCCGGACAGACGGCGACGCAGTTCGAGCGCATCGAACGGATCGGCAAGCATCTGTTCGGCGTCGCCGCCTGCGTACTGGTGCTGCCGGAGTCGCAGCACGGCCGGCAGCAGACGCCAGCCCATGTCTTTTGCGCGCAGCCTGCCTTGCCGGACGACTTGCAGATATTGCCGGAAAAGCAGACGCCGTTCCAGCCGGCGCTGGGGCAGGTCGGACAGATCGAGGTACGCTTCCAGTTGCGGCAACCGCTGCGCGATGCATCGGGCACCGTCGTCGGACTGCTGGGCCTGTTGCACGACCGTCCGCGCGCCTTCACGGCGGGCGACCGCGAGCTGTTGGCGGACCTGCTGGCGCTGGCCGAACGCGAATGGCATCTTTCTTCGTCTTCCAGCGGTGCTGGCTCTGTAGCACGCTGAACCTTATTGTCACTGACCCTTATAGCCACCTGCCAAGCGACTCATCCCATGCACTCCAAGATTCTCATCCTCGATTTCGGTTCGCAAGTTACGCAATTGATCGCACGCCGCGTGCGCGACGCAGGCGTGTTTTCCGAAGTGTTTCCCTATGACGTCAGCGACGACTTCGTGCGCGAATACGGCGCCGCCGGCGTGATCCTGTCGGGCGGCCCCAATTCCGTGATCGAGGGCGATACGCCGCGTGTCCCGCAGGCCGTGTTCGAACTCGGCGTGCCGGTGCTGGGCATCTGCTACGGCATGCAGGCGATGGCCGAACAGCTCGGCGGCAAGGTCGAGAACGGCCTGGTGCGCGAGTTCGGCTACGCCGAGGTGCGCGCGCATGGACATACGCGCCTGCTCAACGAAATCAGCGACTTCACCACGCCCGAAGGCTACGGCATGCTCAAGGTCTGGATGAGCCACGGCGACAAGGTCAATGACATGCCGCCCGGCTTCAAGCTGATGGCATCGACGCCGAACTGCCCGATCGCCGGCATGGCCGACGAGGAGCGCCGCTTCTACGCCTTCCAATTCCACCCGGAAGTCACGCACACGCTGCAGGGCGAAGCCATCCTCGGCCGCTTTGTGCACGAAATCTGCGGCTGCAAGTCGGAATGGAACATGCCCGACTACATCAGCGAGGCCGTCGAGAAAATCCGTGCCCAGGTCGGCAACGACCACGTCATCCTCGGCCTGTCCGGCGGTGTTGACAGCAGCGTGGCGGCCGCGCTGATCCATCGCGCCATCGGCGATCAGCTGACCTGCGTATTCGTTGACCACGGCCTGCTGCGCCTGGACGAAGGCAAGATGGTCATGGACATGTTCGGCAAGAACCTCGGCGTCAAGGTCATTCACGTTGACGCGACCGCGCAGTTCATGGGCAAGCTGGCCGGTGTGACCGATCCCGAAGCCAAGCGCAAGATCATCGGCGCCGAGTTCGTCGAAGTTTTCCAGACCGAAGCCGGCAAGCTCAAGGACGCCAAATGGCTGGCGCAGGGCACCATCTATCCGGACGTGATCGAAAGCGCTGGCAAGGGCAAGAAGGGGCACACCATCAAGAGCCACCACAACGTCGGTGGCCTGCCGGAGACGCTCAACCTCAAGTTGCTCGAACCGCTGCGCGAACTCTTCAAGGACGAAGTGCGCAAGCTGGGCGTCGCGCTCGGCCTGCCGCACGAGATGGTCTATCGCCACCCATTCCCCGGTCCGGGCCTGGGCGTGCGCATCCTCGGCGAGGTCAAGAAGGAATACGCCGACCTGCTGCGCCGCGCCGACGCCATCTTCATCGAGGAACTGCGCAATACCCCGATCCCGCTCGCCACCGAACTGGCTGCAGGCGAAGGCCACGGCGCCTTCCACAAGAACTGGTACGACGCCACCAGCCAGGCCTTCGCGGTCTTCCTGCCGGTCAAATCCGTCGGCGTGATGGGCGACGGCCGTACCTACGAATACGTGGTCGCCTTGCGCGCAGTGCAGACGCTGGACTTCATGACGGCGCATTGGGCACACCTGCCGCACGAGCTGCTGGGCAAGGTCTCGAACCGCATCATCAATGAAGTGCGCGGGATCAATCGCGTGGTGTATGACATTTCGGGAAAACCGCCGGCAACGATTGAGTGGGAATGATCGACTATTCGTCGAGCTGAAGAGTATTGGAATGGGGAGTGCGTGCATACGCCTCCCCATTTTGTTTAAATGATCGCTTGAGCTTCAATGGACTTCTTCCACAGCTTGTTCATACTGGATATTCAGCATTGTTATCATGTTGATTCCATTTACGGCTCGTTTTCTCCATGATCCAGTTCGATTCCAAACTGCCGCATGCCGGTACCACCATCTTCACCCATATGACGGTACTGGCCCAGCAGGCCAATGCCGTCAATCTGGGGCAGGGTTTTCCGGATTTCGATTGCGATCCGGAGCTGTTGCGGCTCATGCAGGAGGCGCTGCAGAGCGGACACAACCAGTACGCGCCGATGGCCGGTGTGCCGGCCTTGCGCGAGGCGGTGGCGCAGCAGATACAGGCGCTCTACGGACGTACCTACGATCCGGGAACGGAGATCACGATCACGGCCGGTGCGACGCAAGCCATCCATGCGGCTATCAGTGCGCTGGTACGGCCGGGTGATGAAGTCATTCTGTTCGAGCCGGCATTCGACAGTTACGAGCCGGCTATCCTGCTGAATGGTGGCAAGCCTGTACCCATCCGCCTGCGCGCGCCCGACTATCGGCCCGATTGGGATGCGGTGCTGGCTGCGCTGTCGCCACGCACGCGTGCCATCCTCATCAATTCACCGCACAATCCGACCGCACGGCTGTGGACTGCCGAAGACATGCAGATGCTGGCGGAGGTGCTCAGGGATACCAATGTCGTCGTTATCAGCGACGAGGTCTATGAGCACATGGTGTTCGACGGCAAGCGCCATGAAAGCGTGGCGCGTTATCCGGAACTGGCCGAGCGGTCCTATGTGGTGTCGTCGTTCGGCAAGGCGTTCCACATCACGGGCTGGAAGATTGCCTATTGCCTCGCGCCGCGCGCGCTGATGGCGGAATTCCAGAAGGCGCACCAGTTCATCGTGTTCTGCACGCATGCGCCTTCGCAACATGCGCTGGCGCAGTATCTGCCGTGCGGCGCGCATCTGCAACTAGCAGCCTTTTATCAGCAGAAGCGCGATCTGTTCGTGAATGCTGTAGCCAACTGCGGCCTGCGCTGGTTGCCATCCGAAGGGAGTTACTTTGTCTCTGCCAGCTTTGCCCATTTGCCAGTGCTGGGCGAGATGTCGTCACTGGAATTTTCCGAATGGCTGACGCGCGAGATCGGTGTGGCATGCATTCCGCTATCGGCTTTTTATCATGATGGCTTCGACGAAAAGGTCGTGCGTTTTTGCTTTGCCAAGCGCGAAGATACCTTGCACGAAGCGGCGCGACGTCTGCAGCGGTTGTCGGAACGCTGAGCTGCATAGTCGTATCTTCGCTCACGCATAAAACAAACATGCCGCCTTCAAGGCGGCATGTTTGCATGGAGCGGTAACCGTTCCGATCAGAATCCGACCGATGCCTGCAGATAGATCGTGCGCGGCATGCCGACGAACTTGCCGCCGTTGTTGTCGGTCGAGCGCGTGAAGTAGCGGCGGTCGAATACGTTCTTGACGCCGACCGACAGCTTCAGGTTGTCCATCTGCTTGCCGAAGTCGTAGCCGGCACGCAGGCCAAGCGTGGCGTAGCCGGGAATGTCGCCCAGGCGGCCTGCCGCATTCTCCTGCGTGACGTAGGTTGCGCCTGAACCCGGCGAACGCTGCTTGGACTGCATGTGCACGTCGGCGTTGAAGGTCCAGCGGTCGATCTCGTAGCGCGTGCCGAACTGCGCCACGTGGCGCGAATAGAGCGGCAGGTCGCGTCCTTCGAAGTTGCCGGCGCGCGAGATGGCCTGCGTATAGGTGTAGGTCGCGTACAGCGACAGGCCGCGCAGCGCCTTGTCCCAGTCGCCCAGATCGTAGCGCACCGCCGATTCCAGCCCGCGGTGCAGCGTCGCGCCAAGGTCGGTCCACTGGCCTTCGCCGGTGATGGTGCGCTCAAGCTGCAGTTCCTTGTCGAAGTCGATGTGGAACAGCGTCAGTTCGCCCTGCAATGACTGGTTGTTGAAGTGGGTGCCGATCTCGTAGGTCTTGGCCGATTCCGGGTGCAGGCCGTTGGTGGTCGAGGTCAGTTGGTTGTATTGCTGCGGGCCGAAGGATTTGCCGGCATTGGCGAACAGCGACCATGCCTCGTTGGCGCGGTACTGCACGGAGATCGTCGGCAGCGTTTCGCGCGCATCGATGCTCGGCTGGATGAAGTCGGTCACTGCACCGGCGGTGTTGATGGTGGCGACGTCGTTGTAGGTGCTGATGCGTTCGAAGCGCACGCCGGGCGTGATGGTCCACTTGCCGAAGTCGATGCGGTCGTCGATGTAGAACGCGTGGGCGGTGGTGCCGCCCTTGCTGGTCTGGTAGGGCAGCATGGCGAGGTCGAAGGCGTTGCCGCCGGCCGGATCGTAGTAGGCGGTGCGCGCCGCGACCTCGGCGCTGGATTCCTTCAGGTAACGGTAGCCGATGCTGATTTCCTGAATCACGGAGCCGGTCTCGAACAGGCGCGAATAGCGCGGCTCGATGCCGAAGTAGTGGTAGTTGCGCGGCGCCGAAGTCAGGCGGCGGCGTCCGGCGTTGGCATCCGCACCTTCCTGCTCGACATAGCTGCCACGGAAGGAATCGACGTAATAGGCCAGCACCTCGAAATTGTTGATGCCGTCGTGATAGGTGTACTTGGCCGAGGCATCGGTACGGTCGCCCATGAACTGGTCGTAGGGGCGCGTGGACTGGAACGGATCGTTGGCGTATTCGGCCGTGGTCAGGCCGCCCGGCATGCGGCCCTTGCCGTCGAAGTGGTGCAGCGAGACGGCCAGATCGCTTTGCGGCGAGAAGCGGTAGCTACCCTTGAGGATGATGTCGTCGATGTCGGTCGTGCTGTTGGCGGCGCGGTAACCCTTGCCGTGCGTGCCCGAGTACAGGATCGCACCGCCCAGGCCCTTGTCGTTGGTGCCGCCGAGGAACAGGTTGGGGCTGTACTTGATGTGATCGGTATGGCCGTAGATTTCCGTATCGAGGCTGACGCTGCCGGCAAAATCCTGCGGAATCGCGCGCGTGACGAAGTTGATGATGCCGCCTACGTTCTGCGGGCCGTAGCGCACCGAACCCGCGCCGCGGACCACGTCGATCGATTCCATGTTGCCGAGCGAGACCGGCGCCAGCGACAGCTGCGGCTGGCCGTAGGGCGCGAACGACACCGGAACGCCGTCGAGCATGATCAGCGAACGCGGCGACATGCGCGCCGTCAGGCCGCGCACGCCGACGTTGAGTGCGACGTCGCTGTCGCTGGTGCCGTTGTTTTCCTGGGCCTGCACGCCGGCAACTTGCCGCAACGCTTCGCGCACGCTGGCAGCGCCGCTCTCGTGGATGCGCTCACGTTCCAGAATCGAACGCGCACCCGGATGTTCGAGCACACGTCGTTCGTTGGGATTGTTCAGCCAGTTGCCGGTCACCGTCACGGCGGGCAATGCTTCACCGGCAGGTTGTGCCGACACCTGTGCATCGCCCTGGGGACGAATGCCATAGCTGCCGTCGGCCTGGCGGAATGCTTCCAGTCCGGTGCCGGCAAGCAGGGCGGCGAATCCGCTTTCCACGCTGTGTTGTCCATGCAGGCCGGGGCTGTTCTTGCCCTGCGCCTGGCTGCTGGCGCCGATCAGGTGGATGCCGGTTTCCGACGAAAAGCGGGTCAGGACCGTGCTCAACGCACCGGCCGGAATGTCATAGTGGCGGGCCTGGGCGGTGTTTGCCGATGGCGGGGCGGCGATTTGCGCCTGTGCATCTGCACTCCAGCCTGCGGCGGCCAGCAGACTGCCGAACGCCATCAGGTGAATGGCCAATGCCAGCGGTTTCAGGGCGAATACGGAAGCAGTGGGACGGCTGGCAGGCACATGCGGCGTATGGCGGTTGGGTAGGGTACGACAAGTCATGAATGGTTCCTCCGGCAGAGTATGGGCAATGGGTCGTGAAGATGTTCATCACGCCATCTGTCTGGCTGCCTGGACATGACCTGCCGTCTATCGGGTACGGATCATACGTGGGTGGCTACGTGAGCGATGATGATGCTTCTCTCATCGGGTAAAACCAGCGAGAGGACAAAACCCGGAACCGCTTTTTTCATCTTTTTGCAGAAAATCCGATAAGTCTTTGATTGGAAAGGAAAACGGGCAGAGAAGGAAGCGATGCTCATGGCGGCGAGGGAGCGAAGGACACGGTCGGTACCGAACCTCTAGCGCCGTGCCTCGAGGCTGATCCACCATGGAAAGGTCTCGCGCAACTGGACCGGCAGCGCAGTGGTGAGCATGAGCAGAGCACGGTCGGTGTCGTGCAGCGGCAGGTTGCCATAGACTTTCAGGTCGGCAACGCTGTCGTCCAGGCCGATATGCCCCCTGCGATAGCGACGCAGTTCGCGTACCACGTCGCGTAGCGGCAGGTCGTCTGCAATCAGGATGCCGCGTGTCCATGCCGGCTCTTCGATATTGTGTGCACTTGGCGCCGCCATGCCATCGCGCGTGAACCGGGTTTGCCAGCCGGAGCGGACGACGGCGGCGTTGCCGCTCTCCGCCGGGCGTACCTCGACTGCACCCTGATAGACGGCCAGCCGGGTTTCATCCTCGATGCGGTGCGCATTGAAGCGCGTGCCGAGCGCGCGCAGCCGCCCCTGATCCGTATCGACCACGAAAGGGCGTTGCGCATCGGTCGCGGTGCTAACGAATATTTCTCCTTCCAGCAGGACGATGCGACGCAGGGTCGCGCTGTAATCCACATTGAAGGCGCTGGCGGTGTTGAGCCGGACCTGGGTGCCGTCGGGCAGCGTGACCTCGCGTTGTTCGCCGGTGGCGCTGCGGTGATCCGCGGTCCATGCCAGCATGGTGTCCGGCAGCAGCGCATGCCGCCACGCCGCCCAGCCCAGCACGCCGGTGCCGGCCAGTACGCCCACGCTCAACAGCGTGCGGCGGCGCTGGCGCAGGCGGGCATTGGCGGCGAACAGATTGCCGGCCGTTGTACGCGGGTCCAGTGTGTCCTGCAGGGGAGCGAAGCTGCGGCTGATGTCTTCCACATGGCGCCATGCGGCACGGTGTTCATTGCTTGTGTGCAGCCATGCCTGCCAGCGCGATCTGTCTTGTTCGCTGGCATCGCCCGAGCGCAGCAGGGCATACCATTCCGCCGCCTGTTCCAGCGTGGTGTGGGAAAGCTCGTCGAGCGTGGTGGTGGAGGAAAGACTCATGTGTATCGGTGAACGACAAGGCATCGAGATGCCTGCGAGGCAGCGTCAGATTTCATGCTCCTGGCGCAGTTCCGCCACTGTCTGCCGTGCGCGCAGCTTGAGACAGCCGAGCATGGCCTGCGCCACGTACTTGCGCACCATGCGGCTCGATACCCCGAGTTCGGCCGCAACCTGGTCGTCGGTGGCCTGGCAGGCGACCGCCAGCAGGAAGGCGCGCGAGGCCTTGGGCGGAAGCGCATACAGCATGGTGCCGATTTCGTGCAGGGCTTCCAGCACCACGGCCTGCCGTTCGGCGGAGGGATAGGCCTGATCGGGGTAGCTTGCCAGCGTTTCCAGCCAGGCACGTTCGATTTCCTGCCGACGCCACAGATTGATGCACAGGTTCTTGGCCGTGGTGCGCAGGTAGCCGCGCGCTTCTGCCGACGTGTTGAAATGGCCGGGAGACGAACCGGAAATGAGACGGACGAAGGTGTCGTGCGCCAGATCGGCGGCATCGGCGGCGTTGCCCAGCCTTCTGCGCAGCCAGCCTTGCAGCCAGAGGTGATTGTCGTGGTACAAGGTTTCGACCGAAGTCGCGCAGGCGCCGTCTCCAATCTTCATCATGCTGTTTTCCCGTGCCCCGGTGGATGGAAGAGAGGGTTTGTAAATAGAAACCATTCTCTCTTGAGCTTAAGCGACGGATTATGCGCCGCCACCGGTCGTTTGGCAATGCAGGGCGGCGGCGGGATTGCATCGTGCCGGAGGCGAGCGGCGTAGCCTCGCGTCCAATCGATTGTTGGCAAGATAAAGTTGCAATATCATTATCGCCATTTGATCGATGCGGTGCCGCTGGCGACGCAGGAAGGAAGCATGACGGAATCCATACCGAGTACACCGACCGCGCCTGCGGACCACGCGATCCAGGTGCGTGTCTATACCCGCTGGCACCAGTTGTCCACGCTGCTGGCTTTCCTGCTGGCGCCGACCGTGTTCGCCCTCGCTGTCTTCAACCGTGTCGATCTCCTGGCGGCGGCGGGTGCCGCGGTATTGGTGCTGGTGCTGCCGCCGCTGATGGCCTTTCGCGGCTTCCCGACCCGCAACAGTGTGACGGTGACGCCCGAGGCGCTGCATTTTTCGCGCCGTTCGCCGGTGCCCTACGGCGAACTGTCCACCTGGGGAACGGACGATTACCTCAAGCTGGTACGGCCCGGCCGCGCCACCTTGCTGGTGAGCGCAGTCGATCTGCCCAGCCGCGAACGACTGCTGCGCGAATTCCGGGCTGCGCTCGAGGCATGGGAGAAGCGCCAGCCGGCAGGAAGCGCGCCGGTGCAGCGCACCCATTTTTATGGCACATGGCGCTCACGCGGCATTGGCCTGTTCATCATGGCCATGGCCGGAGGGGCAATCGTCGTCGCGTTCAGCATGCGGGAGCCGGCCTGGGGCGCCATGGTTTTTGCCGCCATGGCGTGGCTGTTCGGATTGCGGATGGCGCTGGACAAGCGCCAGTGAGGCGTTTGCCGTTGTGGAAGGTGTTTATTGCACCGCATCCACCGGTTCGCTTTGCACCGCGTGCGGCGCGACCGGCTCGTTCATGCTCTTGTGCATGGCGGCGGACAGCGGATGCTGTTCGATACGCGTCAGCGGCCAGTTCCAGTGTTCACCCTGCGGTTCGCGCAGCAGTTGGTTGAAGTGCGCTGCAATGCGACCGATCAGTTCGGCATCGGCCTGCGTATCCAGTCCCGCGTACGGACGCCCGTTGTAATTGCCGCGATAGGCGAGGACGGCGCTCACATTGTGCGCGCGCGCATACAGTTCCTTGATCAGGCGGATTTCGCGGTCTTCGCTGTCGGTTGAACGCAGTGCATAGAGAATGCCAAGCGCCACGCCATATTCGAGCATGGGCGTGGGCATGCCGAACTTGTGCGCGAGATCGATGCTGCCGAGGATGCGTTCCTTGCGCTGCAGCTTGCGCAACGGGTCGCGGCCGACCCGGTCGCACGGGTCCTTGAACGAAGCGCGGCAGCGCGCGAGGAAGGTCTTGATGAAGGACGGCAGGATGCTCTGTAACTCCGGGTCTTCCTTCAGCATGGCCGGTTCGATCTCGGTCTTGATCAATAGCGCCGCCAGCGCGGTGACGCGGTCGTCGCTCATGCCCTGGCCGATGGTCTGGTGGCCGAGCAGGCTGGCATACCATGCGATCACCGCATGGGTGCCGTTCCACAGGCGGTTCTTGACGGTCTGGATCTGCGTGATGTCGGCCACCGTCCTGATTTGCCGCAGGCGTTCGAGCAGCGGACTGCCGCGTTCGGCATAGAGCTGCATGTCGGGTTCGCTGTTGAAGAGGATCAGATTCAGCTGGCCGAGCGCATTGGCAAGTTGCGAGGCCTGGCGCAGTTTGGCGGCGATGCGGTCGATATCGGTGGCCGGCGCGACATAGGCGGCAGGCGCAACGGCATCGGCCTGCTCGCGCGCCTGCGCGACGTTCTGCTCGAAGATCTTGAACTTGATGCGCACCTGGCGCAGCAGCGCCTCCTTGGTCAGGCGCGAGACGATGCGATTGACCACGGTTTCCGAGAAGTGCGTCTTCTGCATGATCTGCTGCGCGGTCTCGGCCGGCACCATGCGCGCCAGCGCGGCTTCGACGTGGCGGCGCACGAAGCGCGCACCGGCGATCTTGTTGAGCACCACCAGGATCGTCAGCGGACGGCCGCGCTGTTCGAAGCGGCGGATCAGGCCGCGCGCGATGGCATCGGCCTGCTGGCGGATCGCATGTTCGGGCAGGCTCATTCCGACGATCTCGGAGACGCTGTACATGTCCGAGATCGCATCCTGGTCCTGCATGTCGATCAGGCGCACGTTCTCGATGGTCTGGTCGAAGGAGGCGGCGTAGTAACGCACGCTGAACTTGCCGAAGGCATTGACCAGCTTGAGCAGCATGGGATCGCCGGTCACGCCGATGATTTCGCGCGGGCGCGTGTAGCCGTCCCAGTGCGAAAAGATCTGCGTCAGATAGCCGCCGCCGATGGCGCCGAAGCCGTGAATGCCGACGGTTTCCTGATTGAGCGTCAGCGGAAAGTTTTCCGTCAGTTTGGGCGCGCTCATCAGCGGCGTGCATTCGATCAGGTCGGCAAGAAAATCCTGCATCCGTTCATAGCCCTGGAAGGCGCGGGAACGAATCTCGGGGCGCGGCCATTTGATGTCCTTGATCAGGATGGCTTGTCCGCCCGACTGTTCGGCGGCGAGCAGGCCGTTTTCCGAATCCTCGAACATCAGGCAGGTGTCGGGCGTGCAGCTCAGGCCGTGGGCCGCGCGCAGGAAGATTTCCGGATGCGGCTTGCCCTGGCGGACTTCGTCGCCGCAGACGGTGATGTCGAAGTATTTGAGGACGTTGGCATTGATCAGGTATTCCTCGGCAATGGCGCGGCGGCTGGAAGTGGCGACGGCCATCGCGAGGCCGCTCTTGCGCAGCCGTTCCAGCACTTCGAGCAGGCCGGTCTTGATCGGTACGCCGTGGGTGCGCACGTAGGCAAGTTCGAGTTCGTCGGCGCGGCGGCGGATTTCGGCGTAGGGGTAATCCTGGCCGTTGTGTTCCTTGGCGAGTGCTTCCGCCTTCTTTGCGCTCAGTCCCAGCGAGCCCATCAGAATCTCGTCGGAGATGGGGCGGCCGGTCAGTTCTTCCGACGCTTCCCGGATGGTGCGAAAGCGCAGGCATTCCGTATCGAACATGGTGCCGTCCATATCGAAGATGGCGGCGTGTATGGTTTTCCCTTTGAAGTTGATCATGACTGCTTTTCCTTCCTTGTACATCAATGGTGTTTCCTGCGAGGCGAAAGAAGGCAGAACCCCTGGCATCGTGCCGGGAGGCTGTGTTTCGCGCGGAAACAAGAACCCGCCGCTAGCGCGGCGGTGCCGCTCCGGGAGCGGCTGTTCCGGACAGCAAGGTCCGGTTGGCGTTGCCGGTTCGACGCAGATGCGGGCGAGGGTGGCAACAGATGAGGGCAGCGGGACCGTTCGCGGTGATGGTGCGGTGGTCGGGTGCCGGAAAAATCGATCGGCGGCAGGGCCGGTCGGCGTGCGGTCCATCGATGCACCGAAACGGCGCCTCGAGGGCTATGACATGCTGATAAGCAAGATAGGGGCCAATTTCTGTTAAAAGCTGGCAAGTCCTTGATTTTACTTGATTATGGGTAACATTGCAATGCGCCATGGCAATGGCGTACCGCACCGGAGCCGGCCCATGCACAGGCGACAGCGCTCAGGATAGTGCACATGCGCGATGCCGTTGATGCGCAAAACCAAAGGCGAGGCAGCATCCACGGATGCCGGCCTCGATTCACGTGGGGCTTTTATTTGCAAAGCCGTTGCGCAATTGTTCTCTCAGGTAGTCCACGAATATGCGCACGGGTTTGGAAATGTAAGGGCTGTACGGACGCACCGCATGCAGTTTGCCGCCAAATGCCCCGACCGAGCGCCAGTTCGGCAGGACGCGAACGAGCCTGCCTTCCCGTAAATCCTTTTCCGCGGAGAAGTCGGGGACCAAGGCAATGCCGAGGTCGCCAAGCGCGGCTTCCCTCAGGGCTTCGCTGTTGTTGGTCGCGAGCGGTCCGTTGATGGGGACATTGATGCGATTCGCATTGCGGCCTTCCTTTTGAAAGGACCAGACGGGTATCTGGCCGCGCCGGAAGTAATGGAGGCAATCATGATTGCTCAACGCTTCGGGAGTGTGCGGGTTGCCGCGCTCGATCAGATATCGTTTGGTGGCGACCAGTACGGCATCGGTCTTGCAGAGCGTCCAGGCGATATGCGTGTCCGGCACCGTTTCGCTATGGCGTATCGCCAGATCGAAACCTTCCTTGGCCAGCGCCACGATCTGGTCGGACAGTTCCAGCTCGATCCGGATATCGGGATAGCGGCGTAGAAAGTCCGCCAGGCGTGGCACGATCTGCTGCCGCGCCAGCGCTACCGGAGCGGTGACGCGCACGATTCCGCGCGGGTCGCGCAACGAATCCCGCAACTGAACGAAGTTGCGTTCGATGCCTTCGAAATAATCGCGGCTCGAATCGACCAGGCGTTGTCCGGCTTCGGTCAAGCGCACGCTGCGGGTGGTGCGCTGAACCAGCGACATTCCCACGACCTTCTCGAGTTCGCTGACTCTTTGGCTGACCGCGCTCTTGCTGATGCCGAGCCGCGTCGCGGCCGCGGTATAGCTGCCGACTTCTTCGAGGACCACAAGAGAGTGGATGTGTCCCCATAAGGCTTCATGCTTTTTCTGGTTCATCGTATTGTTTTAAATAGTGAACAATGAATTCAATTTTGAGCGATTGTTCTTAACATAGCATGAAACTAGACTTGCCTCATTCTCCGAACTGAAAGGTCTTCAATGAGCAAAGTCCCTGCCTATACATCCACGGCTACCATCGGTCATTACGTCAGCGGCAGGATGGTCCTTGCCGAAACGGTGGATACCCAGGCCGTCTTCAATCCGGCCATCGGCTCCGTTGCCAGAAAAGTGGCATTGGCCACGCGTTCCGATGTCGATGCGGCTGTCGCTTCGTCGCTCAATGCATTCGAAGGATGGGCCGCCGTGCCGCCCATCCGCCGCGCGCGTATCGTCAACAAGTTTCTGCGGTTGATGAACGAGAACAAGGAAGAACTGGCGGCGATGATCACTGCCGAGCATGGCAAGGTATTTACCGACGCCCTGGGCGAGGTCGCCCGCGGTATCGACATCATCGAATTCGCCTGCGGCATTCCGCAATTGCTGAAAGGCGATTACACGGAAGAAGTCAGCAGCGGCATGGACAACTGGACCATGCGTCAGCCCCTGGGCGTCGTCGCCGGGATCACGCCGTTCAATTTCCCGTGCATGGTGCCGTGCTGGATGTTTCCGATTGCGATCGCCACCGGCAACACGTTCATCCTGAAACCGAGCGAACGCGATCCGAGCGCCAGCCTGTTCATGGCACGATTGTTTACCGAAGCGGGCTTGCCGCCCGGCGTCTTCAATGTCGTGCAGGGCGGCAAGGACACGGTCGATGCGTTGATCGCGCATCCTGATATCTCGGCTGTCAGCTTTGTGGGTTCCACGCCGATCGCACGTTACATTTCCGAGCAGGCCGTCAAATACGGCAAGCGCTTCCAGGCACTGGGCGGCGCCAAGAATCATCTGGTCATCATGCCCGACGCCGATATCGAACAGGCGGTGGATGCGCTGATTGGCGCGGCCTACGGTTCGGCCGGCGAGCGTTGCATGGCCATTTCGGTCGCGGTGCTGGTGGGCGACGCGGCCGAGCGCGTCATGCCGCGGCTGATCGAACGCGTCAGAACGCTGAAGATTTCCGACGGCATGCGCCTGGACGCCGAAATGGGGCCGGTGGTGACGCGCGAAGCGTTCGACCGTATCGAAGGGTACATCGCAAGGGGCGTGGAAGAGGGCGCAAAACTGCTGGTCGACGGCCGCAACTACAAGGTGCCCGGCAACGAAGGCGGATATTTCATCGGCGGCACGCTGTTCGATCACGTCACGCCCGACATGACAATCTACAGGGAAGAGATTTTTGGTCCCGTGCTGTCCTGTACCCGCGTGCAGTCGCTGGAAGACGCCATCGATCTTGTCAACAGGCATGAGTTCGGCAACGGCGTGGCCTGCTTCACCAGCGACGGCGGCACCGCGCGCGAATTTGCGCGTCGCATTCAGGTCGGTATGGTCGGCATCAACGTGCCGATCCCGGTGCCGATGGCATGGCATGGCTTTGGCGGCTGGAAAGCCAGCCTGTTCGGCGACATGCATGTCTATGGCGAAGAAGGCGTGCGTTTCTATACCAGGCAGAAATCCGTCATGCAGCGGTGGCACAAGAACACGCAGTCCGGTGCGGATTTCGCCATGCCGTTCGTTTATTGATTCGGACTCCGGAAGGACTTTTTTCAGAACCGCAAGCACGTATCCGGCAAGGCAAGGATGTCCCATCAGTTCGACGCAAGGTCCCTGTATGGGAAGTCGGGCGTTCGCGGAATAAAAAGAGGCTCCCGGCAATGGGAGTCTCTTTCTTGTGCCGTGCCGCGATCAGGCTGGCATGCTGCCGAAACGGCCGCTGCGGAAGTCGTCCATCGCCTGCAGGATTTCTTCCTGGCTGTTCATCACGAACGGGCCGTAGCCGACCACCGGTTCGTCGATCGGCTCGCCCGACAGCCACAGCACGGTCGCGTCGTTGTTGGCCTCGATCTCGACGGCGCTGCCGTGCCGGTCTAAATGCACGAGCTGGCCTTCGCGCGCGACCTCGCTGCCGTTGACGAGCACGGTGCCGTGTAGCACCACCAGCGCCAGCGTATGGCCTTCCACCGCCTCGAAGCGCGCACTGCGGCCCTGCTGCAGGCGGATGTCGCGCACCTCGATCGGAGTGAAGGTGCGCGCCGGACCGCGATGACCGTCGAAATCGCCGGCGATCACGCGTACCGTGCCCGTGCCGTCCGGCAGCTTCACTACCGGGATGTCGGCGTTCAGCAGCGTCTGGTAGCCGGGTGCGGTCATCTTGTCCTTTGCCGGCAGGTTGACCCACAGCTGCACCATCTCGATCGTGCCGCCGCGCTCGGTGAAGGCGCGCGAGTGGAATTCCTCGTGCAGGATGCCGCCGGCCGCCGTCATCCACTGCACGTCGCCGGGGCCGATGACGCCGCCGGCACCGGTGGAATCGCGATGCTCGAGCTCGCCCTGATAGACGATGGTCACGGTTTCGAAGCCGCGGTGCGGATGCTGGCCCACGCCGCGCGGCTGCGTGGCCGGCGGGAACGGCGTCGGCGCCGCATGGTCGAGCAGCAGGAAAGGGCTCAGATGTTTGCCCAGGCCGTCGTAGCCGAACAGCGAGCGCACCGGGAAGCCGTCGCCGACCCAGTGGGCGGGCGGTGCGCTGTACAGGCCGAGGATTTTTTTCATGGTGGTTCTCCTTCCGGTTGAACGTATGAGACATCATATAATTGGAACGAATATCCCGGTAGTACGCATAATTTGCATACAGCGTTCCATTTGATGAACGATCAGGAAGATAAATGCACGATCTCAACGATCTCTATTATTTCGTCCAGGTGGTCGAGCATGGCGGTTTTGCGCCGGCCAGCCGTGCGCTCGGCGTGCCCAAGTCCAAGCTGAGCCGGCACATCGCGCAACTGGAGGCGCGGCTGGGCGTGCGCCTGATTCAGCGCTCGACGCGCCAGTTCAGCGTGACGGAGATCGGCCAGACCTATCTTGCCCATTGCAAGGCGATGCTGGTGGAGGCGGAGGCGGCCGAGGAGGCGATTGCGCGCACGCATGCCGAACCGTGCGGCGTGGTGCGCATGAGCTGTCCGGTGGCCTTGCTGGAAACGCGCGTGGCCGACATGGTGGCAGCCTTCATGGTGGCGCACCCGCGCGTGGAAGTGCATCTGGAAGAAACGAATCGCCGCGTCGATGTGGTGGCCGAAGGTATCGACATCGCCATCCGCGTGCGCCCGCCACCGCTGGAAGACAGCGGACTGATCATGCGCGTGCTGGCCGACCGGCGTCAATGCCTGCTGGCCAGTCCGCGTTTGCTGGAGGCCGGATTGCCGACAGTGCCGGCCGATCTCGCGTCTCTGCCCAGCATGGCGCTCGGGCTGGCGCAGAACGAATATGTGTGGGAACTGGTCGGACCGGATGGGGCCAGGGCCGTGGTCCGGCATCATCCGCGGCTGGTCACGCGCAGCATGCCGGCCTTGCGGATCGCCGCCGTGGCCGGGGTGGGCGTGGTGCAACTGCCGTCGATGATGGCGGCGGACGATTTGGCGCAGGGCCGTCTGATCCACGTGCTGCCGGGCTGGGAACCGCGACGCGAGATCATCCATGCGGTGTTCGCCTCGCGCCGCGGATTGCTGCCGGCGGTGCGTGCGCTGGTGGATTTTCTGGCGGACCGGTTTGCCGCGCTGGACGACGATTGATGCGCCGGTGGTCCGCGCCGCGTGCAACATGGCAGGTCATCATGATTGAACGAGAAGGTAACGACGCTTGAACATCATCCAGATCAATCCCTTCGTCAGCTTCACGCTGGCCATCGTGCTGCTCTTCATCGGCAAGGGGCTGCTGGCGCGCGTCGAATGGCTGCGCCGCTACAGCATTCCGGACGCGGTGATCGGCGGCGTGCTGTGCGCCGGCGTGATCTGCGCGCTTTACTACGGCATGCAGGCACAGCTGCGCTTTTCGCTCGATGCGCGCGACATGCTGCTGTTGTATTTCTTCACCGCCATCGGCCTCAACTCGGACGTGCGCACGCTGCGGCAGGGCGGGCGCAGCCTGATCGTGCTGCTGGCGCTGGCGGTGGTCTTCATGATCGGGCAGAACGTGCTCGGCATGGCAATCGCCGCCGCGCACGGTCTCGATGCACGCGCCGGGCTCATGGTCGGTTCGATCTCGCTGACCGGCGGTGTCGGCACCACGGTGGCATGGACGCCGCACTTCATCGATACGCTCGGCATCGCCGGTGCGGGCGAACTGGGGCTTGCGGCCAACACGCTGGGCATGATTGCTGCCTGTCTGGTCGGCGGGCCATTGGCGGCGTGGCTCATGCGCCGCCACGGCATCCAGCCGTCGGGCGATGCCGAGCTCGACATCGGCACCCTGCACCTGACCGCGCAGCACACCACGCTCGACTACTACGGCGTGCTGCTGGCCGTGCTGTGGCTCAACGTCGCCATCCTGTTCGGGCAGGGCATCAGTTCCGCGATCGAGTTAACCGGGCTGCGGTTGCCGTCCTTCGTCGGCTGCCTGCTGGCCGGCATCGTGCTGCGCGCGATCGGCGACCTGATCGGCGGTCGTGGCGGCCTCTGGAAGTGGGAAAGCATGCAGCCGGGCGTGGCGCTGATCTCGGATATCAGCCTTGGCCTGTTCCTGGTCATGGCGCTGATGGGTTTGCAGCTGTGGGAGCTCGAATCCATGCTTGGCTTCATCAGCATCGCCATGGCGCTGCAACTGCTGCTGGTGGTGCTGTTCATCGTCTTCGTCGTGTTCCGCTGCATGGGACGCGACTACGAGGCGGTGGTGGTCTGCGCCGGCTTCGGCGGCATCGCGCTCGGCTCGACCGCCACGGCGATCGCCAACATGACGGCGGTGGCGCGCCAGTACGGCGCCGCGCCGCGTGCCTTCATCGTGGTGCCGCTGGTGTGCGGCTTCTTCATCGATCTGGTGAATGCGCTGGTGATCGGCCTGATGGCGGGCTGATAGCGCGGTTCAGGCGTCCAGCGCCGCTTCCACCAGCGGCTTGGCCCAGTCCGGCGTCTGCCGCAGGTCTTCCGCGGTGGTCGGCCACGACAGGCGGCCGCCGACCATTTCCAGTACCGGCACCGGGTCGGGCACGGTTTCGCCGGGTGCGGCATCCCGGCTGTTGTCATAGACGCGCAGATGCGCCAGATGCGGCATCAGCGCGATCAGGTTGGCCAGGGAAGAAGTGAAGCGCTCGCGGATCTTGGGAGCCGGGATATCGTGGCCGCCCATCTGCACGCGGGAGCGCACGCGCGCAATGTGCTGTTCGGCCGAGGACAGGCCGCAGAACCAGACGATCACATCGTGCGTGGTGGCGGCATTGCGCAGGCGCGCGGGAATCGAGTTGCCGCCGAGCGTGGTTTCGAAGGCGAAGTTCTGGCGATTGGCGATCGCCTCGTCGAGCCGTCGCACGCCTTCCTGCCAGGCGGCGGCATTGGCATCGATCTGGCTGCAGCCGGTGGCGGCGACCAGCTCGCGCGCAAAGGTGTCCGGGTTGTACCAGGCGAGGCCGGCCTGGCGCAGCAGGTAACCACCGATCGAACTCTTGCCGGCGCCATTGACGCCGGCCAGTACATAAAGAAAAGGGCGCGCCAAGGGAGAATTCAGAAGCCGCTGCCTGCCTTGACCTTGCCTTCAAGCCGCGGTGCCTGACCGATCAGCGCACGCAGGCGCTCGCCGGCATCGGCTTCGTTCAGCACGGACAGGCGCTCGTCGAAACGCTTGCGCAGATTCTCCAGCGTGGCCGGCACCTGCGCCTGGGCGGCACGCACGGCTTCGACCATGGCGCGGTATTCGGCAGTGGAAAGAATCACGGCTTCCGGCGCATTGTGGTTGGTGACCAGCACCTTGCCATGATGCGTGACCGACTGCATCACGCCGCGCCAGCCATGCTTCTTCACATCGGAAGCCGGCGTGCGGGGCAGGGCGTCGAGGGTGTCGAGAATGGGCTGGGTCATGGCGGACTCCGGAGAATGAAAAGATAAGGGTATTTTACCCAAAATGGGATAAATGGGTAAATATCCTGTTTTGGATTGAATCGTTGTCAAAGGGAAACATGTTGTGAGCTGCTTGCTGACGCCGTATGGGGCGAGAAGCTGATCACGATCCTGGCGATCAGCCTCGCCATCACGACGACCACGTGCGCCTATCAGAATCTCGGCATACCGGCTGCGAGCAGCGCCCCTCTGTCGATGATCTCGGCGGCGTTTTCGCCAATCGGCGGGCGATGCCGGACGCCACGCCTTCGGAGGTATCGAACTTCCCGTCGTGTGTGACGCGCTCATTCGCACCTGTCGTTCTTCGGGTGATGCTCTCCTTTCAGTGGTCTCGAGATCAACTTCGATGCTCGAGAAAACCAACAGCGAGCCAGCATTGTAATTTGCAACTTTGTTGCATATACTGCGACGATTCTTTCCCTCGTGCATACGCCATATATGGTGCGTCGCCATTTCATGCTCTGGTTGCTGCTGATCGTGGTCGGATTCAATTCGACCTTCGGTTTGTCCATGCACGAAGCGATGCATCTGGAGCACGAGCATACCGAAGTCGACATTACGCAACGCGACGTGCCTGTGCACCGGGATCTTGCAGAGGACGATGGATGCGCATCCTGTCATGCTTTCGCGCAGCTTTCGCTGACATTCGTTCCCCGGCCGCTGGAAAAGCCAGAGCATGACAGGCTGGTGTTCGCGACCGTATTTCCGTGCAGCGTTCGGCTCCCCAGCCTTTGGTATGCCTATCCGTCAGGACTCGATCCGCCTGCAGCGATAGCCTGATCCGCCCATTCGGGCGACTCCGTCATCCTTCCGATACGCAGCCGATTGAGGCTGCGTTTACCAGTACACGGCCGCGATGCCTTGCATCGGCACGGCCGCTTCTCGAATGCATGTATGAAACCCACTTATTTCGTTGGACGCCTGACGCGTCTGTTAGTTACGCTCGCCGCATTGTCGGCCTTTACCAGTCCGGTGATCGCTCAACATTCGCCGGCACATGAAGCACAGTCGCCGTTGCTCGAGGCGGAGAGATCTTCCGAAGACGACCGTTCCAAGGGCCTCGCCAGTGCGAGTGGTCGCCATGCGACACAGCAGCGCCTGCCGACAGTTCATGTGACGGGCATTTCAACCGTCACCGAAGGACGCGATTCCTATACCTCTCCCGCCATGACGATCGGCAGCAAGACGGCGCAGTCGCTTCGGCAGACGCCGCAGTCGGTCAGCGTGATTACGCAGCAACGCCTGCAGGATCAGAATCTGACCAGCCTGGATGCGGCGCTGGGACAGTCCACCGGTATCACGGTCAACAACACCTTGAACAGATCGGCGAGCCTGTTCGCACGCGGATTCCTGGTCAGCAATGCGCAGATCGACGGCGTGCCGGTTGCCATGCCGACCAATAACTACAGTTTCGATACGGCCGATCTCGCCATCTATGACCACGTCGAAGTGCTGCGCGGGGCGGCCGGTCTGCTCAACGGTGCTGGCACGCCCGGTGCCGTGATCGGGCTGGTGCGCAAACGTCCCACGCAGGAAAGACAGTTCAGGGCCAGCGCTTCCTATGGTTCCTGGAACAACAAACGGATAGAGATCGATGGCAGTGCGCCATTGAATACCGATGGTTCGTTGCGCGCGCGCGGCGTGGTGGTGAAGGAAGACCGCGAATTCTTCTATGACGTGGCCGAGCAGGACAGGGCGCTGGTCTATGGCGTCGTTGAATACGATCTTTCAGCGCAGACGCGCTTCACTGTCGGTGCCAGCCACCAGGATGTGACCGGCATCCCGATAAACGGCACCAACCTGCCGCGATACAGCAACGGAGCGGATCTGAAGCTGCCGCGTTCGACTTTCCCGGGTGCTGCATGGAATAGGGAAAAGGCAAAGAACACCGAACTCTTCGGCGAGATGGAGCACCACTTCACTAGCGACTGGAAGCTCAAGGTCGGCGCGACACGGACCTTGTCGAGGACCGATTCCAAGATAGGCTTCCTGCTGGGCGCGATCGATCCGGTGACGGGTACGGGTTCCTTCCAGCGCGGCAATGCGGTCGATGCGGAAGTCGAACGCCAGGGACTGGATGCCTTCCTGAGCGGCAGCTTCGAAGCATGGGGACGGCGGCATGAAGTGGTGCTGGGCGCCAACCGTTCGGAGCACCGCTATCGGTCCGACATCATCAGTCTGTATCCCATGCCTTATACCCCGGTCGATATCTTCAATTACGATCCGTACTCGGTGCCGGAACCCATGACGCCGGTATCGCCCAACGGCGCTAACGAGCAGAATACGACCCAGAGCGGGATATACGGCACGCTGCGTCTGAAGCTCGCCGATGCGACCACGCTGATCCTCGGCGCGCGCGACAGTCATTGGGAATTCAAGCAGCACAATCTGCGAACCGGCGTGGTGGCAAGCGATTACAGCGATCGCGCCATCACGCCGTTTGCAGGGCTCGTCGTCGATCTGGACAGGACCTGGTCCGCGTACGCCAGTTATGCCGATGTGTTCGAGGTGCAGAATCGCTTCATGTTCGATGGCCGGCAACTGGACCCCACCACCGGCGCCAATTATGAAATCGGCCTCAAGGGCGAGCTGTTCGATGGACGTCTCAGTACCTCGCTGGCGCTGTTCCATATCGAGCGCAAGAATATCGCGCAGCGCGATCCCGTCAACACAGACCCGACTGCCTGCAACAACTCGGCCTGTTATGTCCAGGGTGGCGAAACGCGCAGCCAGGGCTTCGAAGCGGAAGCGAGTGGGGCGCTGTCTGCCAACTGGAACCTGTTCGCTGGCTACACGTACAACACCACGAAATACGTCAGGGACCGCACGATTACCGGCGCGCCAAGCATCAACGAAGGCGAACCGCTGGCGGCTTGGGTGCCCAGGCACATTTTCCGTCTGTGGACCACGTATCAACTGCCTGGCGAATTGAACCGCTGGAACGTCGGCGGCGGCGTCAATGCGCAGACCATGTTCTATCGAGTGCTTAGCGGACAACGCATGGAGCAGCCGGGCTATGCGCTGTGGAATGCACGCGTGGCATATCGCATTGATCAGAACTGGACCGTTGCCGCGTTGCTGAACAACGTGTTCGACAAGACGTACTACGGGCGCTTCAACCTGCTGGATCAGGGGACCATGTATGGCGAACCGAGGAGCTTCATGTTGACGTTGCGTGGCTCGTTTTGAGGTGAAGCGGTGCCTTCAATTCAGGATCAGGCATTGCCGACTCGCGGGCAATGCCTGATCCTGTCATTCAAGCGCGCTCAGAAATCGGTGGAGACAGAAACCAGTAGCGTGCGCGGCGCGCCCATCGTCAAGCCTTCGCGAGCGGCGGATTGCCAGAAGTCCCTGTCCAGCACGTTCTCGATGGAGGCGCGCAGCGTCACTGGCCTGCCGCCCGCGTTGAAGCGGTAGCGTGCACCGATGTCCCAGCGCGTCCACGATGGCAGTTGCTGGGTGTTTGCCATATCGACGTACTGCGAGCTGGTGCGCAGCCCGCGTGCGGTCAGGGTCAGGCCCGGCAGGAAGGACGTGTCCCATTCGCCGCCCAGGTTGATTTGCAGCCGTGGTGTTGCAGGGGCGGTGCGTCCATCGTTGGCACCACCCTCGGTCTTGACCAGCTTGCCCTGGGTATAAGCCATGCCTGTCAACAGCCGCACACCGCTGGTCACTTCGCCCTGGCTGATGATTTCCAGGCCGCGGTTGCGCTGTTGGCCATCCATGCGGAACGTGGGCGGTGCAGTGGCGGCATCCAGCACGCTGCTGGGACGTTCGATCTGGAACAGGCTGACCGTGGTGGCAAAACGACCTGTGTCGTACTTGGCGCCGATTTCGACCTGCTTGGATTTGGACGGCGGGAACATCTGGCCCATGTTGGATGTTCCGCTGGGCGCAGTGGGACCCTGGGACAGACCTTCGATGTAGTTGCCGTACAGAGAAACGCCTTCCGTTGCCTTGAACAGCAGGGAAGCCATCGGTGTCACCGCGGATTTGTCGTAGCGGGCCGATTGCGCGCCCGTGTCAGGGTCCAGCGTGCGCGTGCGTACTTCCTGGTGGCGAGCGCCCAGCGTCAACTGGATGCGGCGGTCCGCCGAGGAAATCGTGTCCGCGAAGGCCAGGCTGCGCATCCGGGTTTCAGAGGTCCTCGGAATCGAACCGCCGAGCGTGATGTTCGGGAATGCGATGTCTGCCGGCGTGTAGATGCTCGACGGGGAGATGGCGTCGTTTTGCCTCAGCAAACCGTTGTCCTGTGCATAGCTGGTGGCGCTGACCACGACCTCATGGTGCAACTTGCCGGTCTCGAACCTGCCGCGCAGGCCGGCCTCGATGGTGCGGGTATCGACATACTCCTTGAGCCGGTACGGACGGACGAGGAGATTGCCCTGCGCATCCTGCAGCAACGAGGTGGTCTGCAGGCTGTCGAAGTCGTACTGCATGGCGCCCAGCGCGCCGTAGGCGACCAGTCCGGGCGCGATGTCAACTTCGCCGCGCACCACGGCGGCCCGCTCCTTTGCTTCCCAGTAGCTCCACTTGGGCTGAAAGTTGAGCTTGTTGTCCGGCGCCGCGGCGATGGGCGTGCCGGAGGCTGGAGGGAACAGCAGGCTGCTGCGGCCGTGTGTCACGCGGTCCTGGTAGTTGAGATCCGCCTCCAGGCGCACGCGTTCGCCCTGATAGTCCAGGCCGAGAGCAAGGGCATCTACCCGTTCGCTCGATCCATTGACAGGTGTGTCACCCGAGCGCTTGGCGGCATTGAAGCGCACACCCCACTGTTGTTCGTTGCCAAAACGGCGTGATACATCGGCATGCGCGCCGAACTGACCGTCATCGAGGTATGACAGTGTCAAGCGAGTGAGCGGATCGGCCCCTGCGCGCTTGGGCACCAGATTGATGCCGCCGCCCACAGAGCCGGCGGGCGCCATGCCGTTGAGAAGTGCACTGGGGCCGCGCAGCACTTCCACGCGCTCCACGCCGATCAGCGAGGCGGCATTGCGCGGCGACAGGCCGTAGAGGCCGTTATAGGAGACGTCATAGTTGAACAGCGTAAAGCCACGGATGTTGAATTCCTCGCGGCCCGCGCTGCGCGCATAGGTATTACGCACCGAGGGATCGTTGACCAGTACGTCGCCAATGGTCTGCGCCTGCTGATCTTCCGCCAGTTGGGCGGTGTACTGGGTGGTGCTGAAAGGCGTGTCGAGCATATCGCGGTTACCCAGCATGCCGACCCGTCCGCCACGAGCAACTTGTCCTCCTGCGTAAGCAGCCGGGAGCATTGTCTCCGCCATGACCTTCACGGCAGGAAGCGTCGCTTCCTGTCCGGCTGACGGAATCGCCCTGATCACGATTGCGCCTCCTGTATCGTCAATGGCAGCAAGCCCGCTTCCTGCAAGCAGTCTGTCGAGTGCCTGGCGTGGTGTCAGGTTGCCGTTAACGGCCGGCGCGGTTTTGCCCGCCACCAGCGACTGTTCGACCACCAACTGAATGCGCGTCTGCCGTGCCCAGTCGTTGAGGGCTTCCGCCAGTGGCTGTGCATTGATGCTGATTTGTATGGAGTTGGCGGGTGCGGCCGCTGGCTGCGCGTGCAGTGCGCCGCTGCCGAATGCCAGTGCAATCAGCAGGGCAAGCGGTGCGGGACGGAGGATGGCGTCTTTCATGTTTTTGATCTCCCAAGATTGAATAAAAATTATTCCTAATTGGGAAGACGGGCGAGGTTTGAGAAATACGGTAAGCATCGCCAACAATTTTTCCGACGCATTTCCCTGCAAGTGATATGGGTATGTCTTGCGTTTATTCCCGGGAGCGGATTTCGATGCCTTGTGCCGATTGCTGAAGGCGAACCGGTAGGGCGGCGGGCAGGATGCGTTGCAGGGTGGCCGGATCTTGCGGGTCGAAGGTGCCGGACAGGCGCAGCGCGGCGACCTGCGGATCGCGGATTCGCAAGGGGACATCGCCATAGCGGCGGAATTCGTCGAGTACACGATCGAGGCGGGCATTGATGAAGCTGAGCCTTCCGTCACGCCAGGGTGCAATGCCATCGGACGGGACCGCGGCGATATGGCCGAGAATGCCTTGGGCATCGGCACCGATCTGCTGGCCGGCGGTCAGGTATTGCGCGGTGGCTTCTTCGTCAGCGTCGTTGCGGTCGGTCAGGCTGGCCACGCGTACCTTGCCTTTTTCCACCGTGACGTGGACGCCGGCATCGCCGGCAATCTCTGGAGTGTGGCGGACTACGAAGCGTGTGCCAAGTGCGGTGGCGCGTATGGGACCGGCCAGTACGTGGAAAGGCCGGGCGGTATCGGCCTGTACGTCAAAGGCAGCTTGTCCGTCAGTGAGTCGTATTTGGCGGCGGTCTTCGTAATAGGCAATCTCGAGACGGGTGGACGTGTCCAGTTGCAGAACGCTGCCGTCCGGCAGTTGTACCTGGCCCTGTTGACCGCGTGCGGTCTCGAAGATTTGTGTATAGACGGGACTGCCGTACCACTGCGGCCGGACCAGCCACGTGGTACCGACGACCAGCGCGGCGGTGGTTGCCAGTGCCAGGATGGGACGGAAGAATCGTCGGCGTGTGGGGTGTAGCGGCGCAGCCTGTGTCGTTGTCTTGCCTTGCGTTTGTGACTTTGCCTGTCCCTGCGCCTTGTCTCGTGCGAGGCCGGCACGCAAACGCGCCACGGCATCAGCAGGTAGAGTATCGATGGCTTGCCAGTTGGACAGCCATTCGCGGTAACTCGCGGCATGGTTGGGGTCTTCGTCGAGCCAGGCATTGAATGCTTGTTCGTCCTGTTTGCTCCAGTCGTGGCGCTGGCGACGGGCGAACCAGTCGAGCACCTGAGGGCGCAGGGTGGTGCTGTCCGTGGCGGGTGTGGATAAGCGCATGGCGTTGACTGGTTCCTTGTTATGCAGACGCACGACCGGCGCAAAATACGGTAGGCGGCGCAGTGCGCCAGCCAGCGGATGCGTCGATGTGCAAGTGATGCCGAGTGTAGCGTTGCATCATTTCCTGTTCCGTTTTCTGCGGTGTGGCTTGCCGTCGCCGTGCAGTGCGTCGAAGCAACGCCAGCAAACATCCATGGCGATCTTCAGTTGCATTTCCACCGTGCGGGCGGAGATGTTCATGCGCTCGGCAATCTCGGCATATGAGAGACCGTCGAACTTGTGCAGGATGAAAGTCTCACGGCAGCGCGGTGGCAGTTGTTCAATCGCGGCAATCATGGCTTCGACCCCCTGTTGCGATGCCAGCAATACGTCTGGCTGGAGTGCGGCAGGACCGGCCTCGATATCCTGGATGTCGTCAGCGTTGGCGTCTTCGATTTCCGCACGCGTGGCGTCGCGACGATGCTGGTCGATCACGAGATTGCGTGCGGTGCGGTAGAGGAGGGCGCGCGGATTATGGATGGCCTGGCCTGCCTGCTGCGCAGCCAGTACGCGGGCATAGCTTTCCTGCGCCAGATCGGCCGCAGCATCGCGATCCTTGACAGTGCGCGACAGGAAGCTCAGTAATTCTCGGTAGTAACGTGCAACCACGATTGATCCGGGAAACGAATAGGTGCATCAAGAAGCGGGCATCTGGTCGTGGCGGCGGCTCACCGGAGATCGGCATCGTTGACGGGAAAATGCCTTGCATTCTAGCGGATGAGAAATCCCGGGGACAACTGCAGATTGTTCCCTTCGTTGTGATGAAGTATCAGTACCACGCCATATTGCAGATATTCAACTCTGTTTCAGTATTGTCTCTATTGTTAGAATCAGTCGGCCGATTGCCTTGGTGCCATCGCTATCAAAAAAGGAGAACACGCCATGATCTTCCGTTATTGCACATTGCTTGCCACCTGGATGGGAATCGTTGCATTGGGCGGCTGCGCGGCGGTACCGCCCACCTCGTCGATCACCGGCAGCGCCAGCTACCGCGAGCGCATGGCCTTGCCGCCCGACGCAGTGCTGGAGGTGCAACTCGAAGACGTGTCCCGTGCCGATGCGCCGGCGGTGGAGATCGGTGGCACCACCGTGCAGCCGGTCGGGCAGGTGCCGATCCGGTTCGAAATCCCCTATGATCCGGCGCGCCTGCAATCCGGTCATCGCTACCAGGTGCGCGCCAGCATCAAGGCGGGCGGAAGCCTGTTGTTCGTCACGGATACCGCTTATCCGGTGCTGGGAGCCGATGGTGTGCGGCACGTCGATATGCTGTTGAAACGGGCAATGCCGGCGGAGCCGTCAAGCCGCGCCACGCTCGAGAACACCTATTGGAAGATGGTGCGCCTGAACGGTCAGCCGGTGACGGTGGCGGAGCATCAGCGTGAGCCGCATCTGGTGCTTCATCCGGACCGGCATAGCGTTTCCGGCTCGGGCGGATGCAATGGCATGGGCGGCAGCTATCGGCTGGAGGGGCAGCGCCTGAGTTTCAGCCGCATGGCGGGAACGCTGATGGCGTGTCCGCATGGCATGGATCAGGAACATCGTATCCACACCATGCTGCCGACGGTGGCAAGTTGGCAGATCGAAGGTGAGCGCCTGCGGCTGCTGGACGGGCAGGGCACGGTGGTAGCGGAGTTCGAGTCGCGCTATATGCAGTAAGCATTTCGGCTTCGGGTGGCGGGGAACATGCGGCTCGTTGCACAAATGCACGATTCTCTTTAAAATGAGAATTGTTCTTATTTGTTGAGTGTCCCCCATTCTGTCCGGCGGCTTTTGGCCGCCGGCGATTTTTTGCGCGCCTTCCATGTTTCCTCCACACCCTGATCCTGCCTCCGCATCGTCCTCTTCCCGTTTTTCCCGACGCCTGATCTGGCTGGTGTTGGCGGCCGTATTGATCGGCCTGGTGCTGTTCTTCCTGTTGCGCTCCAAGGCACCGGCAGAGGGCGGTCCCAATCCGTGGACGGGGCCGGTGGCGGTCAAGGTGGAGGCAGCGCGCGTGGAAGACTTCACCGTGCAGTTGCAGGCGATCGGCACCGTCACGCCGTACAACACGGTGACCGTGCGCAGCCGCGTTGACGGCGAGCTGGCGCGCGTGCTGGTGCGCGAGGGACAGCACGTGGAGCGTGGCCAGTTGCTGGCGGAGATCGATGCACGGCCGTTCCGCGTGCAGCTGGCGCAGGCACAGGGCCAGCAACAGCAGAACATGGCGCAGTTGAAGAATGCGGAGAGCGAACTGGCGCGCTACGAGCAGTTGTTCAAGCAGGACGCAGTGGCGCGCCAGCAGCTCGATCGCCAGGCGGCACTTGTGCAGCAGTTGCGCGGCACGCTGCAGTCCGATCAGGCACAGGTCGATAACGCCAAGTTGCAGTTGTCCTATACGCGCATCGAGGCGCCGATCAGTGGCCGCGTCGGTCTGCGTCGTGTCGATGCCGGCAACCTGATTACGGCCAACGATGCGAACGGCCTGTTCACGCTGCTGCAGACCAAGCCGATTTCGGTGCTGTTCAACGTACCGGAAACGCAGATCGCGCAGGTGCGCACCGCCTATGCCGGCGACGTCAAGCCGGTGGCGGAAGCCTGGGATCGCAACGCGAGCAAGCGGCTCGCCCAGGGCCGGCTGGAAACGCTGGACAACCAGATCGACGTTGCCACCGGCACGCTGCGCCTGAAGGCGCGTTTCGAGAATGCCGACGACAGCCTGTTCCCCAACCAGTTCGTCAACCTGCGTCTGGCACTGCAAAAGCTGCCGAATGCGGTGACGATCCCGCTCGATGCGGTGCAATACGGTTCGCGCGGCAGCTACGTCTATGCGATCAACGATGGCAAGGCCACGGTGCGCATGCTGGAACTGGGCCCGTCGAGCAATGGCCGCGTGGTTGTCGCCAAGGGCCTGAACAAGGACGAAGCCGTGGTGCTCGAAGGGCTGGATCGCCTGAGAGAAGGGCGTGAGGTGATCGTGACCGAGGGGGCCGCCGCACCCGCCGCTTCGCCTGTTGCCGAGACCGCGGCGCCGGCCGCCCGGTAGGCGGGCGCAATGCAGATTTCCCGTCCTTTCATCCTGCGGCCGGTAGCGACCTCGCTGCTGATGCTCGCCATGCTGATCGCCGGCCTGATGGCATGGCGGCTGCTGCCCGTTTCCGCCTTGCCGCAGGTTGACTACCCGGTGATCCAGGTGTTCGCCTACCAGCCGGGCGCGAGTTCCGACGTGACTGCGCGTACCATCACGGCACCGCTCGAGCGCCGGCTCGGTCAGATCCCGGGCCTGCAGCAGATGACCTCCACAAGTTCGTCGGGCGTATCGGTCGTCACGCTCAAGTTCGAACTCGAAGTCGATATGGGTGTCGCCGAGCAGGACGTGCAGGCGGCGATCCAGACCGCGGCCAGCCTGCTGCCGTCCGACCTGCCGACGCCGCCGATCTATCGCAAGGTCAACCCGGCCGACACGCCGATCATGACGCTGGCCATCAGCTCCGACACCTTGCCGCTGCCGCGCGTGGTCGATCTGGTCGAAACACGCATGGCGCAGAAGCTCTCGCGCCTGCCGGGCGTGGGCCTGGTCAGCCTGGCCGGCGGCCAGCGGCCGGCGATCCGCGTGCAGGCCAACATTCGTGCATTGGCTGCCGCAGGGCTGAGCCTCGAACAGCTGCGTACCGCGATTGCCGCCGCCAACAGCAACCAGCCCAAGGGCAGCTTTGACGGCGCCACGCGTTCGACCATGCTGGATGCCAACGATCAACTGCGCTCCATCGAGGAATACCGCAACCTGATCGTGAGCTGGAAGAATGGCGCGCCCCTGCGCCTGGGCGACGTGGCGACCGTGGCCGACGGTGCGGAGGATCGTTTCCTCGCTGCATGGTCGGGCCAGGCCTGCCGCGATGAAGAAGGAAAAGCAGCCGCCGACTGCGAGGTGCAGCCCGCCGTGCTGCTGAACATCCAGCGCCAGCCGGGCGCCAACGTCATCAACGTCGCCGACCGCGTGCGCGAACTGCTGCCGCAACTGACGGCGACATTGCCGGCTGCGGTCAAGGTCGAGGTGATCTCCGACCGCACCGAGAGCATCCGCAGCTCGGTGCGCGACGTGCAGAAGGAACTGGTGTTCGCCATCATCCTGGTGGTGATCGTGACCTTCGTCTTCCTGCGCACATTGCCGGCCACCATCATTCCGAGTATCGCGGTGCCGCTGTCGCTGATCGGCACCTTCGCCGCGATGTATCTGCTCGGCTATTCGCTCAACAACCTGAGCCTGATGGCGCTGACCATCGCGGCCGGTTTCGTGGTGGACGATGCGATCGTGATGCTGGAGAACATCGCACGCCATCGCGAGGCTGGCGCCGGGCCGATGCAGGCGGCGCTCGAGGGCGCGCGCGAGATCGGCTTCACGCTGGTGTCGCTGACGGTGTCGCTGGTGGCGGTGCTGATCCCGCTGCTGTTCATGGCCGACGTGGTCGGCCGCATGTTCCACGAATTCGCCGTCACGCTGGCGATCGCGATTGCGATCTCGCTGGTGGTTTCGCTGACGCTGACGCCGATGATGGCGGCGCGCATGCTGAAGACTGCGCCCGGTGCGCATCACGATACCGAGGAGGCGCCGCGCGACTGGCTCAGCGGCACCATCGACCGTTATGCGCGCGCGCTGGACTGGGTGCTGGCGCGCCAGCCGCTGGCGCTGCTGGCGATGGTGGCGACGCTGGTGCTGACGGCCTTGCTGTATCTGGTCGTGCCCAAGGGCTTCTTCCCGGTGCAGGACAGCGGCGCGATCCAGGTCGTGACCGAGGCGCCGCAGAGCATTTCCTTCGCCGCCATGGCCGAGCGTCAGCAGGCATTGGCGTCCGCGCTGCTGCAGGAAGAGGGCGTGGAAAGCATCTCGTCCTTCATCGGTGTCGATGGAGGCAATGCCACGCTCAACAGCGGCCGCATGCAGATCAACCTTGCGCCGCACGCGCAGCGCAGCGTCACGGCACAGGAATTGATCGCCACGCTGCGCGAGAAGGCCAACGCGGTGCCCGGCATTTCGGCGTGGTTCCAGCCGGTGCAGGAGCTCGGCATGGAAGACCGCATCAGCCGCACGCAATACCAGATGACGTTGAGTTCGCCGGATCGGGCGGTACTCGCCGAATGGACCAACCGTCTGCTCGACACCTTGAAGCAAAGGCCGGAGCTGGCCGACGTCGCCAGCAACCTGCAGGGCGAAGGCCTGCAGGCCTATGTGGAGATCGACCGCGACGCAGCCTCGCGCCTGGGCCTGCGCGTCGGCGACATTGCCTCCGCGCTGCAGAGCGCCTTCGGCCAGCGCCAGGTCAGCACCATGTTCACGCATGCGAGCCAGTATCGCGTCGTGCTCGAAAGCAGCGAGGCAGAAGGCAGCGGACTGAATGCGCTCGACGGCATTTACGTCACGTCGGTGGATACCAATGTCAGCGCCGGCGTGCAGACGCTGATTGCGGAGAGTGCACAGGCGGTGCCGGTGCCGTTGTCTGCAGTGGCGCGCGTGGTGGAGCGGCATGCGCCGCTGGCGATCGATCACCAGGGCCAGTTCCCGGCGGTGACGCTGTCGTTCAATCTCGGCGCCGGCTATTCGCTGGGTGATGCGGTGGCGGCGGTGGAGGAGGTGCAACAGGAAGTGGCCTTGCCGGCATCGGTGGAACTGGTGTTCCAGGGTGCGGCGGAAGCCTTCCGCAAGTCGCTCACCAACACGCTGTGGCTGATCCTGGCGGCGGTGGTCGTCATGTACCTGGTGCTCGGCATGCTGTACGAAAGCGCCAAGCATCCGTTGACGATTTTATCGACGCTGCCGTCGGCCACGGTCGGCGCCTTGCTCGCGCTGCTGCTGAGCGGCCGGCCGCTGGATCTGATCGCGGTGATCGGCATCGTGCTGCTGATCGGCCTGGTCAAGAAGAACGGCATCATGATGGTTGACTTCGCGCTGGAGGCGCAGCGCAACCTCGGCATGTCGCCGACCGAGGCGATCCGCCGCGCGGCGCTGCTGCGTTTCCGTCCTATCCTCATGACCACGCTGGCGGCGCTGTTCGGTGCGATTCCGCTGATGCTGGCGACCGGCTCCGGCGCCGAACTGCGCCAGCCGCTCGGCATCGTCATGGTCGGCGGCCTGATCGTGAGCCAGGTGTTGACGCTGTTCACGACGCCGGTCGTCTATCTGGCGTTTGACCGACTCGGCCGCAAACGCAATGCGCCGCAGACGGAGCAGGCGCCAGGCTGATGGACGCGATCGCCCGTTTCTTCATCCGCCGTCCGGTCGCCAGCGCCATGCTGGCGATTGCGGTCGTGCTGGCGGGTCTGCTGGCGTGGCGGCTGCTGCCGGTTGCGCCGCTGCCGGCGGTGGATTTTCCGGTGATCCAGGTGCGCGCCAACCTGCCGGGCGCCAGTCCCGAGAGCATGGCGGCCACCGTTGCCGGCCCGCTGGAGCGTGCGCTCGGCAGCATTGCCGGCGTGACGCGCCTGCAGTCGAGCAGCAACCAGGGGTCCACCAGCGTGACGCTGGAATTCGACCTGACGCGCAACATCGACGAAGCCGCGCGCGAGGTGCAGGCCGCGATCAATGCCGTGCGCGGGCAACTGCCGTCCGGCATGAAGGAGAACCCGAGTTACGTCAAGGTCAATCCGTCGCAGGCGCCGATCATGGCGCTGGCGTTGAGTTCGCCCAGCCTGCCGCCATCGGCACTCTATGACAACGCGTCCACCGTGCTGGCGCAGAAGCTGTCGCAGATCATCGGCGTCGGCGAAGTGAAGGTCGATGGCGCCTCGTTGCCGGCGGTGCGCGTGCAGATCGATCCGGCCGCGCTCGCACATCGCGGCCTGGCGCTGGACGACGTGCGCAACGCGATTGCCGAAGCGAATGCATGGCGGCCGCTGGGCACGCTCGAGCACGACGCGCAGCGCTGGCAGATCGCGCTGTCGTCGCCGATGCGCACTGCCGATGACTTCGCCAAGCTGGTCGTCTATCGCAGCCAGGGCGCCATCGTGCGGCTGGCGGACGTGGCCGCAGTCACCGATTCGGTCGAGAATCGTTATACCAGCGGCTATCACAACCATGACCCGGCCGTGGTCATGCTGATCAACCGCCGCGCTAACGCCAACATCGTCGAGACCATCGACGCCATCCACGCGGAACTGCCGCAGCTACGCGCCTTGCTGCCGGCCGATGCCGAACTGAAGGTCGTGATGGATCGTTCGCCCGGCATCCGTGCCACGCTGTCGGAGGCGCAATTCACGCTGTTGCTGTCGTGCCTGCTGGTAATGATGGTGGTGTGGGCCTTCCTTGGCAGCGCGCGCACCGCGATCATTCCGGCGCTGGCGCTGCCGGTGTCGCTGATCGGTACCTTTGCGATCATGTGGTGGCAGGGCTTCTCGCTCAACAACCTGTCGCTGATGGCGCTGATCGTGGCGGCCGGCCTGGTGGTTGACGACGCGATCGTCGTGCTCGAGAACGTGCAGCGCCATGTCGAACAGGCTCGCGGGAAGGGCGACGGCAACGGCCGTTTCGCGATCTTCCGCGCCGCGCTGCGCGGTGCCGGCGAGGTCGGCTTCACGCTGCTGGCGATGAACAGCGCGCTGGTGGTGGTGTTCATCTCCATCCTGTTCATGGGCGGCATCGTCGAGCGCCTGTTCAAGGAGTTCTCGATCACGCTGGCGGCCGCCATGCTGATCTCGCTGGCGGTCTCGGTCACGTTGACGCCGGCGCTGTGCGCGCATGCGCTGCCGGCACGGCAGACCGAGCCGGGGCGCTTCGCCCGCTTCGGGCTGGAACTGTTCGCCGATCTGCAGGCCTTCTATGCGCGCACGCTGGCGTGGGCCCTGCGGCATCGCGTGGTGACGCTGCTGATCCTGCTGGCCGCGATCGCGGTGAATACCTGGCTCTACATCGCGATCCCCAAGGGCATGCTGCCGCAGCAGGATACCGGCCAGCTGAGCGGGCTGGTACGCGGCGACGACGGTTTTTCGTTCCAGATCATGCAGCCCAAGATCGAGGCGTATCGCAAGCTGCTGGTGGCCGATCCGGCCGTGGCGGACGTCACCGGTACCAGCGGCGGCAGCGGCGGCCTGACCAACTCGTGGTTCCGCATCCGCCTCAAGCCGCTGAAGGAACGCGGCGAGTCGGCCTCCGTGGTGGTCACACGCCTGCGCACCAAGGCACCGCAGGTTGCGGGCGGGGTGCTGATGATTTTCATCGATCAGGATATCCGCCTGTCCAATCAGGGCGGGGATGGCGAATACCTGTACGTGCTGCGTTCCGATTCGCTGTCCGACCTGCGCAAGTGGACGCGCCCGGTCGGCGAGGCGCTGGAGAAGTTGCCGGAACTGGTCAACGTCGATATTCCGGGCGGCGAGGAAGCGCAGCAGGTCGTGCTGGATATCGATCGCGAGGCAGCACGCCGGCTCGGCGTGAAGATGGAAACGGTGGCGGCCGCGCTCAACAACTCGTTCTCGCAACGGCAGGTGGCGACGCTCTACGACGAGCTGAACCAGTACCGCGTGGTGATGGAAGTCGATCCGCGTCAGGGCGGCGAGCCGGCTTCGCTGGCGCAGGTAGAGGTGTTCTCGGACAGTGGCGCGCGCGTGCCGCTGTCGGCCTTTGCGACCTGGCGCTACGGGCTGACGCAGGATCGCGTGTTCCATGACAGCCAGTTCGCGGCGCTGGCGATCGAGTATGGTCTTGCGCCCGGCGTCACGCTGCAGCAGGCGCAGGCCGCCATCGATCGCGCCGTCGCCGGCCTGACGCTGCCGCCGAGCATCTATACCGGCCAGAGCGCGGAGGACGACAACAGCCTGCAGGCCACATTGCGCAAGCAGCCGTGGCTGATCCTCGGCGTGCTGGTCACCGTGTATCTGGTGCTCGGCATCCTCTACGAAAGCACGCTGCATCCGCTGACGATTCTCTCGACCCTGCCGTCGGCCGGCGTCGGCGCCTTGCTGGCGCTGAAGCTGTCGGGCATCGAGTTCAGCCTGATCGCCTTGCTCGGGCTGTTCCTGCTGATCGGCGTGGTGATGAAGAATGCGATCCTGATGATCGACTTTGCACTGGCCGCCCAGCGCGACCGCGGTGCGACGCCGTTCGATGCAATCCGCGAAGCCGCGCAGCGCCGCCTGCGTCCTATCCTGATGACCAACCTGGCCGCCTTGCTCGGCGCGGTGCCGCTGGTGCTCGGCATGGGCGAAGGCTCGGAGATGCGGCGGCCGCTCGGCATCGCCATCATCGGCGGCCTGACGGTCAGCCAGATGCTGACGCTCTACACCACGCCGGTGGTCTATCTGCTGCTCGAACGCGTGCGCCAGCGCGTGCTGCACCGGACGGCACAGCCCGCCGTCTCCTCATGATCCTGCGATGACTCTGCCATGACACTTGCTCGCTTTCCTCTTTCACGTTCCAGATTGCCCTCGGCCTTGCTGATGGCGCTGCTGCTCGGCGGCTGCGCCATCGGTCCCGACTACGTGGCGCCGTCCATGGAATTGCCGACCGCCTTCCGTCATCAGGATGGCTGGCAGGCGACGGCCTCGCTGGCCGAACAACCTGCGCCCGGCGCCTGGTGGGACATCTATCGCGACGCCGATCTCGACCGCCTGCTGCGCGAGGTCGAGCAGAACAACGCTTCGCTGGCCGAGGCCGAGGCGCGCTGGCGCCAGGCCATCGCGCTGATCGGCAGCGCAAGGGCGGCCGGCCTGCCGACGGTGGGCGCCGGCGTTTCGCGCTCACGCACCGGCGGCAACACGACCACCACGCGCAATGTCTATGGTGCCGAGCTCGATATCGCGTGGGTGCCGGACCTGTGGGGCAGGGTGGCGCGCCAGCGCGAAGCGGCGCAGGCCGATGCGCAGGCGGCGCAGGCGCTGCTCGATGCCGCGCGGCTCGCACTGCAACTGGAAGCCGCGCAAGGTTATGTGCGCGTGCGTGCGCTCGACCAGCATGCCGCGCTGATGGCGCGCGCGCTGACCGCCTATGAACGTTCGCTGCAACTGACGCGCCGGCAGTACGAAGCCGGCTTCGTCGCGCGTGCCGACGTGATCCAGGCCGAAACGCAGCTGCAGTCGTTGCGCACGCAGGTATCGGCCGTGCAGCGCCAGCGCACGCTCGAGGAACACGCGCTGGCAACGCTGGCCGGCAGCACGCCCGCGCAATGGCGCCTGACGCCCAACGACCTGCCGCTACCTGACGCGCCGGCCGTACCCGCCGCGTTGCCATCGGCCTTGCTGATCCAGCGCCCGGACATCGCCGCCGCCGAACGCCAGGTCGCCTCTGCCAATGCGCGCATCGGCGTGGCGCAAAGCGCCTGGCTGCCGGACCTGACTCTCGGTGCCACCGGTACCCTGCAGGCCGGCGGTTGGCAAGCCTTGTGGGATGCGCCGACGCGCGTCTGGTCGGCCGGGCCGGCCTTGGCCGCCACGCTGTTCGATGGCGGTACACGTCGCTCGGTGCTGGACCAGACGCGCGCGCAATACGACGAGCGCGCCGCCGCATGGCGTTCGGCAGTGCTGCTGGGCGTGCGCGAGACCGAAGATGCACTGGCTTCGCTGCAGTCGCTGAGCGAACAGGATGCACAGCAGCAGGAACTCGTCAGACTCGCAAGCGAGAACGAGCAGGTCGTCACCTATCGCTACGAAGCCGGCGAGATCACCTTCCTCGAAGTCGCCACCGCGCAGAACCTCGCGCTGCAAAGCCGCCGCAATGCGCTCGACGTGCAGGCCGAACTGCTGACGGCCAGCATGCGGCTCGTCGGTGCGCTCGGCGGCGGCTGGCAGATGCCCGATTCGTGACGCGTGCGTGTCTCATCGGCGGGCGAGATGCAATCCGATGCATATGACACGCATGCAACAGCACGACATGGCACGATTGCCGTACCGCTGATTCACGTTTAGCATTGCGAATAATTCTCATTTTTAAAATTCGCATGTCCTCGCTCGATTCCTCCCATCAGGAAGTCCACGCCCTGTATCGCGCGCATCACGGCTGGCTGCAAGGCTGGTTGCGCGGCAAGCTCGGCAATGCGGGCGATGCCGCCGATCTGGCGCAGGACACCTTCATCAAGGTCATGCTGGCGCAGGTCAGCCAGCAGATTCGCGAACCGCGGGCCTATCTGGCGACGGTGGCGAACCGGCTGGTGCTCGACCATTTCCGCCGGCAGCGCGTGGAGCGCAGCTATCTCGAGGTGCTGGCGGCATTGCCGGTGCAGGACATGCCCTCGCTGGAAGAACAGGCGATCATGAAGGAAGCGCTTATCGAGATCGACGGCATGCTCGATGGCCTCGGTCCCAAGGTCAAGCAGGTGTTCATCCTGAGCCAGTTCGAGGACCTGTCCTATGCCGAGATCGCGCGGCGGCTCGACATTTCATTGCGCTCGGTCAATACCTACGTCGCGCGCGCGATGGCGCACTGCTGTCTGCTGCTGCCATGAGCGCCGATCGCGCCACCTTGCTGGCGAAGGGCGGCTCCCAGCATTCCCCCGAACACATTCGCGCCGTTAACGAGGCCGCGCAGTGGTATGCGCGCCTGCAGGCCGGGCAGGGCAGCGATGCGCTGCAATGCCAGTGGGCACAGTGGCTGGCGGCCGATCCCGAGCACGGCCTGGCATGGGAGAAGGTGCAGCAGGTCTGCCAGCAGTTTGCCCGCGTGCCGGGCAAGGTGGCAGGCAATACGCTCACGCGCTCCATGCAGCAGGCACGCGCACGGCGCGGCGTGCTGCGCGGCCTTGCGATTCTGGTGACCGTGGGCGCCGGCGGTGCGGTGGCTTACCGGATGCAGCCGCTGGCCGGATGGGGCAGCGATCTGGCGACCGCGACCGGCGAGCGGCGCGACGTCACGCTGGCGGACCTGTCGATGCTGTCGCTCAATACGCACACCAGGGGCGATGTGGCGTTTTCCGAGACGCAACGCCTGGTGCGGTTGCAGCAAGGCGAGATACTCGTGACCACCCATCCGGATCAGCAGGCCATGGCGCGGCCGTTCATCGTGGAGACACGGCATGGTCGCATCACCGCGCTCGGCACGCGTTTCAATGTGCGCGTGGAAGACGATGAAACCCGCGTCACGGTATTGGAAAAGGCAGTCGAGGTGCGTGTCATGCAGGGCAGCGATGCATTGCGGCTGGAAGCAGGCCAGCAGCTGGCATTTTCATCGACACGCATGGGCTCCCCGGTCACGGCCGATGCATCGGTCGCTGCCTGGCAGCGCGGACGGCTGGTGGTGGTCGATATGCCGCTGCGACAATTCGTCGCGGAGCTGGCGCGCTACCGTTCCGGACATCTGGCATGTGACGATGCGGTGGCGGCAATCCGCGTATCGGGCGCGTTTCCGCTCGATGACGTCGAGCAGACCCTGCTGTCGCTGACCGAGAGTTTCCCGCTGCGGATCGAGCGTTTCACGCGATTCTGGACCACCATCAAGGCAGCGTGACGATTCATTGCCGCAGAAATTTTTCTCCTCTTTGCATTTTGAGCATGTGTTGCGCGTCCTCCTGGTTGAAACGCTTTTTTCATTCAACCAGAGAGTTCTCATGACATCCTCGTTTTCAAATTTTCCTCGGCGGCCCTTGCTGCTTGCCGTGCATTCCGCCGTGTTCGCGCTTGCCCTGGGCGCGGGTATGACTGCCAATGCGCAGGAAGCCGTAACGGCCGGTATCGCGCCTGCAGGCGAAGCGGAGGTACGCAGTTTCGACGTGGCAGGCGGTCCGCTGGCGCAGGTCCTCGGCCGCTATGCGGGTGCGGCAGGCGTCACGCTGTCGTTTGATGCATCGCAACTGGGAGCCGCGCATTCCGACGGCCTGCGGGGCAGCTACACGGTGCAGGGCGGTTTCGCGCGTCTGCTGTCGGGTACCGGCTTGGAAGCCAGTCGTACCGGCGATGGCCGCTACGTACTGCGCCGCCTGCCGGCCGGCGCGACAACCCTGCCGGAAGTCCGCGTAGCGGCGCAGGCCGGGCGCAACGACCTGCCGCAGGTGTATGCCGGCGGGCAGGTTGCGCGCGGCAGTCGGATCGGCATGCTGGGCAACAGCGACATGTTCAAGACGCCGTTCAGCGTCAAGTCCTATACCAACGAGCTGATCCGCAATCAGAGCGCGCGAAACGTCAACGATGTCGTCGCCAACGATCCTTCCATTCGTACCAGCCTGTCGGCGACATCGCCGCTCGACCAAAGTGCGATACGCGGCTTCATGACCAACAGCGACGGTTATCTGTTCGATGGCGTCGAAGGCCTGATCGCCTACAGCAACGTGCCGATTCAGCACTACGAGCGCCTGGAAGTGCTGAAGGGACCGGCTGGTGGCGTAGTCGGCGCCTCCGGTTACGGCAGCACGGTAGGCGGCACCTTCAATCTGGTACCCAAGCGCGCCACCGATGCGCCGGTACGCAGTGCGACCGTCTATGCCAACGACAAGTCGCTGTTCGGCACGCACATCGATATCGGCCAGCGCTTCGGCACCGACAACCGTTTCGGCTTCCGTCTCAACATGACTGCAGAGGATGGCGAACTGTATGACGATGCCGAACGTCATCTCGTCGCGCCGCAGATTGCGCTCGACTACCGTGGCGACGGGGTGCGTCTGGCGCTAGACGCCGGATATTCGCGCCGCAAGTCTTCTCCGCTGTTCAATCACTGGATACTGGCGCCGGGCGCGGCGCTGCCGGCCGTGCCCGATCCTTCGGTGCACATCAAGCCGAAATGGGAGACGCTGGACGTGCGCCAGACTTTCGGTCTCGTCAGCGCGGAATGGGATGTCGCCGACGACTGGACCGCCTATGTGCGCTACGGCAAACTGCACGAGAATACGCCCGAGCGGCTTTACATCGACAACACCACCATCGATGGCGCAGGCCGTGTGACCTACGATCGCGCAACCAGCCTGTTGTGGACGCAGGAGAACGAGGTCGGTACCGCCGGCGTGCGCGGGCAGTTCGATACCGGCAGCGTCAAGCACCAGCTGTCGGTGGCCATCCTGCGTCAGCGTCATCAGCTGCAGGACATGAAACAGCAGACGCGATTGCTGGCAACGCCGGTGGTGGCCGATCTGTATGGCTATACCGATGTGCCGAATCCGTTCGCCGATGGCACCCCCGACATTCCCGGCGTCACGAGCCCGGCGCTGTATCTGAACAGCGTGGCGATTGCCGACACGCTGTCGATGTTCGACGAACGTCTGTTGCTGACGCTGGCGCTGCGCAACCAGACCATCAAGCAGGGGGCCTCCGATCATTCGAAGACCACGCCGACCGTCGCCGCCTTGTACAAGATCGACAACGGACTCTCGATCTACGGCAACTATGCGGAGTCGCTGGCGAAAGGGCAGACCGCTACCGCAGGCAGCAACATCGGCGAGAACCTGCCGCCTTACGTCTCCAAGCAACGCGAAGTGGGTCTGAAGTGGGACAGGGGACACTACGGCATCACCGCCGCGTACTTCGACATCATCAAGACCACCGCCTTCCTCGACAGCGACAATGTGTTCCGCGCAGCAGGCGAGCAGCAGCACCGCGGCATCGAGCTCGAAACCTTTGGCGAGGTGGCGAAGGGCGTGCGTCTTCTGGGCGGCGTGGCATGGATAGACGGCAAGATGCAGCGCACGCAGAACGGCACTTTCGATGGCGCCAAGCCGATCGGCGTGCCGGAACTGAACGTGAACCTTGGTGCGGAGGTCGATCTGGCTCAGGTGCCCGGCATGACACTGAGCGCACGCGTGATCCATACCGGCGCTGCCTATGCGGACCTTGCCAACACGCAGCGCCTGCCATCGTGGAACCGTGTCGATATCGGTGCGCGCTATCAGATGCGGCTTGGCGAGCGTCTCGTGACGCTGCGCGCAGGCATCGACAATCTGCTCGACGATGCGCACTGGACGATAGGCGGCCGCAACTTCATCTCGGTAGCGCCGCCCCGGACATGGCTGCTGTCGGCCAGCATGGACTTCTGAACCGGGCGCGATTTGCTCGATAAAAACGGACGCAAGAATGCGTCCGTTTTTTTTGAATTGTGTTCACAACATTCTGAAACCGAAATCGTTTCGGTTGTCCCTTAGCGCGTGACTGGGGATATCCCTTATGAGTGTTGTTTATGGGAATGCGTCCGTTGTGACGGGGCGCAGCGGTTCATAAAATGAGAATCGTTATTGTTTGATTCTTGCCGCCATGTCCGCAGCACAAGCCATCTTCCAGCACGAACCCCAACATGAAATGCATGACGACATGCAGACCCTGTACCGTGATCATCACGGCTGGCTGCAGGCATGGCTGGTGCGCAAGCTCGGCAATGCCTGCGACGCGGCCGACCTGGCGCAGGATACCTTCGTGCGCATTCTGAAGCGGCGGCGCGGGGAATCGCTCGGCGGTGAGCCGCGTGCCTTGCTCACGCATGTCGCGAAAGGTCTGATGATTGACCACTGGCGGCGCCAGGAAGTCGAGCGCGCGTATCTGGAAGCCATTGCGCATCTGCCCGAGTATCACGCACCGTGCGAAGAGACGCGCGTATTGGTGCTGGATGCGCTGTGCCGCATCGAGGCCATGCTGCGCGGCCTGCCCGAGAAGACGCGTCAGATCTTCCTGCTGGCCCAGCTCGACGGGCTCAAGTACGGCGAGATCGCGGAGCGGCTCGGTACCTCGCTGATCACGGTCAAGCGTCACATGCGCGCGGCATTCATGGCCTGCATGATGGTGGTCTGAATGCAGCCACAATCTGCCCCTTCCTCCGCCCATGCTTCTATTGACGCGGCCATCCTTGCAGAAGCGGTGGATTGGCTGATGCGTTTTCAGTCCGATGAGGCAGGTGAGCGGGAACGCCATGCATTCGATCGCTGGCTGCACACGAGCGACATGCATGGTGCGGCCTGGCAGCGTGCGGAAGAACTGATGCGGCTGTTCGGAAAGGCCCCGCCGGGAGTCGGACATGCCACGTTGCGCGCGGTGGCCGGGCGGGGACAGCGGCGTGGGATGTCCATGCTCGGCATGCTGATGGTGATGATGCCGCTGGCGGAAGCGATGTGGCGTGGTGAGTCGGGCAGCGGCTGATTCGCGATTGCGCTGATACCTTTTTCCGCTTCGTACGGTAATGCAGATGAAAGGCCGTTTTTTCCGTGCCTGCATTTCTCTACGAAAGGAAAGCTTCATGGCATCCCGCCACGCCTCTGTTCCCGCGATTCCATCGCGTCCCCACACCATGCACCGTGCCGTGCGCAGCGCACTGCTGAGCCTGACGGTCGCTTCCATCCTGCCCACGCAGGCCGCACGTGCCGCTAATGCGGCCGAACCCGGCGCTGCCGAGGATTCCGTGCTGCCGGCCGTGATCGCCACCGCCGTGCGCGATACTGCCACCGAAGGTTCCGGCTCCTATGGCGCACGCGCAGCCAGTTCGTCTGCCGGCCTCACGCTGGCGCCGCGCGACACCCCGCAAGCGGTCAGCGTGGTGACGCGCCAGCAGCTCGACGATCAGAACATCCAGAATATGGATCAATTGCTCAACATCGCGTCCGGCATTAGCTCGACGCAGACCGACGTTGGTGCACGCTCAACCTATCGCGCGCGCGGCTTCGACATCACGACCTATCGTGTCGATGGCCTGGAAATCAGCGGCGGCGCGGACTTCAGCGGTATCGGCAGCAGCATCAACCTCGACCTCTACGATCACGTCGAGGTGGTGCGCGGGGCCAACGGCCTGCTTGGCGGCAAGGGCGATCCTTCGGCCACCATCAATCTGTCGCGCAAGCGCCCGACCACGGAACGCGGCATCAGCGGCGGCGTGCGCGTCGGCAGCTGGAACAGTAAGCACGTCGATGTGGATGCCAACCTGCCGTTGTCGGACGACAGCCGCGTGCGTTCGCGTTTCGTCATCAGCAGCGACGATGGCGGCACCTTCCGCGATCGCGAGCATGTCAGCAATCTCGGCGTGCTCGGTATCGTCGAGGCGGACCTGACGGCGGATACGCGTGTCAGCGTCGGCATCCAGCACGAGAAGACGCGCAACGACGGCACCTCGTGGGGCGCCAACGTGCCGATCTGGTATGCCGACGGCACGCGCACGAATTTCTCGCGCAGCTACAATCCCGCTGCCAACTGGAGCTACACGGATCGCGAGACCACGACGCTGTTCGCCGACCTCGAACAAAAGCTGGGCGGCGGCTGGAAGGCCAATCTGTCGCTGGCGCACAGCAAGGGCGAGGCGATCAACAATTTCGGTGTCGCCAAGGCCAATACCGCGGGCGGACTATGGGGAGGCTTTTACAATCAGGATGGCACCGGTGCCGTGCTCAACGGCATCCATTCGGAATCGGAAAGCGAGCGCAGCAGCATGTCGCTGGCGGCCAATGGTCCGTTCCAGTTGTTCGGCCGCGAGCATGAGGCCATGGTCGGCATCAATGGCTACCATCTGGAGGACACCTCCTATACCTTCTCGTCCAATCTCGGCAACTGCAACATCGGCGGCGTATCGGCAGGCGGCAGCTGTCAGTATCGTCTGCAACTGCCGATTGCGGATTGGCGCAACTGGGACGGCAATTATGCCGGCTTCAACACCTATCGCACCAATGCACGCAGCGAGACCACCACCGACAGCATCGGTCTCTACACGGCGGCTCGCTTCAACCTCACCGATGCGCTCAAGACCATCGTCGGCGCGCGTCTGACGCACTACAAGACCTACATCGATACCTTCACCCTCCAGAATGCGGTGTCGCGCAACAACGTGATGCGGCACGATGTCGTCACGCCGTACGCCGGCATCATTTATGACCTCAACGCCAACTATTCGCTGTATGCGAGCTATACCGATATCTTCAACCCGCAATCGCAGCGCGACCGCGACGGTGAATACCTGAAGCCAGTCACCGGATCGAGCTACGAGGCCGGTATCAAGGGCGAACTGCTCGATGGTGCCCTGAACGTTTCGGCGGCCGTGTTCCAGGCCAAACAGAACAACGTGGCGGTGGCGGACGGCGCCAATCTGGTGCCGGGCACGGCGAGTCAGGCATACATTGCAGGCGGCAGCGGCGTGGAAACCAAGGGCTTCGAGTTCGAGGCCAGTGGCAACCTGACAAAGAACTGGACGGCCATGGTTGGCTACACCTATCTGAGCGTCGATAACGTCAATACGGTGGAACGCGATCCGCGTCAGATTTTGCGCATGCAAACCTCGTATCGCTTGCCTGACGAATGGAACAAGTTGACGGTAGGCGGCGGCGTGTCGTGGCAAAGCCATTCGGTCTGGAGCGCCATGCCGGGACGGCCGCTGGGCGGCGGCGCATTCGATGACACGCCGCTCAAGACCGGTGCCTATGCGCTGTTCAACGCCATGGCGCGTTACCAGATCAACGACAACCTGGTCGCGACCCTCAATGTCAGCAACCTGTTCGACAAGACCTATTATCGTCAGTACGGTTTTTACGACGGCCTGATCTACGGCGAGCCGCGCAAGATATCGCTGGGACTGCGCGCCTCGTTCTGAGTCAAGGATGATCGGCAAACGGCTGCTTCATGGTGGAAACCATGGCAGCCGTTTTTTGTTGCGCGCAGGATATGGCGACTTTGCAACAGAGCAGGGCGGTTCTATTGACGCTCGCGTCGCGCTGATGAAACAATGAGAACCATTCTCAAATAAGGCAGGCCACGCGATTCCCGGATCGCCAGCCAGCCGCGTGGCATCCGCCCGACTGGACCGTTGTGACCCTCGTTTCCTCTCCCGACAAGACCGCAGTGCCGATCGCCGATCTCTACGCCAACCATCATGGCTGGCTGCTCGGCTGGCTGCGCAAGAAGCTCGGCAATTCCTTCGACGCCGCCGACCTCGCGCACGATACCTTCGTGCGCCTGCTGGCACGCGAGGAAACGCCGGCATTGCAGGAACCGCGCGCCTACCTGACCACGGTTGCGCAGGGTGTGGTTTCCAATTTCCATCGCCGTCGCAAGATCGAGGCAGCCTATCTCGACACGCTGGCCGCCATGCCCGAGCAGCTTGCACCGGACCCGGAAACGCGCGCCATCCTGCTCGAGGCGCTGGTCGAGATCGACCGCCGCCTGGACGGTCTGCCGCTGCCGGTGCGCAAGGCTTTTCTGCTGTCGCAGCTCGACGGCATGACGCAGCCGCAGATCGCGACCGAACTCGGACTGTCGCTGGCGACCGTGCAGCGCTACATCGTCAAGGCCATGCATCGCTGCTTCTTTCATGGCGCGGCGATGGTATCGGCCGACTGACCAGCATGCCAAGTATCGCCCCGGTTTCCCCATCTTCCTTGCCAGACGCACCCAGCGTCGCGGAATCCGTCAGCCTGCAGGCCGTGCAATGGCTGGTCGCGCTGCAGGCGCCGGACGCCACGGCGGACACGCACGCCGCCTGCCGGCGCTGGCGTGCTGAAAGCGAGGCGCATGAACAGGCCTGGCAACATATCGAATCGTTCCGCGCGCAACTGGCGGCTTTCGATCCGCTGCTGGTGCATGGCACGCTGACGCGTTCCGCCAGTGCAGCACGGCAGCGGCGCCAGTCGCTCAAGCTGCTGGCCGTGCTGGCGGTTGCGGGCGGCGGTGTCTGGATGGCCGGCAGGAGCACACCGGCGCAAGCATGGCTGGCCGACTACCGCACCGCGCCCGGCGAGCGGCGCACGTTGACGCTGGCTGACGGCACGCAACTCGTGATGGGCAGCGCTACTGCGGTCGATCTGCGCTTCGACGCGCAGCAGCGGCTGGTCACGCTGCTCGAAGGCGACATACTCATCACCACCGCCGCCGATCCGCAGGCCGCAAGCCATGGTGCGCGGCCTTTTCTGGTCGATACGCCGGATGGCCGCCTGCGTGCGCTCGGCACGCGTTTCGAAGTGCGTCACTGGAATGCGGATACCAGCGTCGGCGTCTATGAAGGCGCGGTCGAGGTCAGCCCGCGCAATGCGGCGGCCGGCGTTCGCGTGCTGCAGGCCGGCGAGCGTACGCATTTCACGCACAGCCACATCGCAGAGAGCGAGGTGCTGCCGGATGTGGCCTCACCGCTGGCGACCGGCATGTTCGTCGCGCGCGAGATGCCGCTCGCGGATTTCCTGGCGGAACTGGAGCGCTATCGCCGTGGCCATTTGAGCTGCGATCCGGCGATTGCCGAGTTGAAGGTGTCTGGCATCTATCCGCTCGACGATACCGAGCGCGTGCTCGACATGCTGCTGCGGACCTTGCCGATCGAGATGCAGTCCTGGACGCGTTACTGGGTCAGGCTGAGACCAAGGTCGGATTCGGTGTAATCAGGCAATTCCAACGCATCGGCCATCGATTCCGGATGCCGAGCCAGCGGCTGCAAATATCGCTCAAAAAAACCTGAGGTGTTTTTTCTTTTCAAGTGGCATAGGAGATGAAAGCCCATTTTCTCCCTCTCCCGGAAAAGGAAACATCCGATGCACCATGTTCAATCCCGCGCCATTCCGCGCGCGTTTTCCATGATCTGCCGCCGCCGCATCATGGCGGTTGCCGTCAGCCACGCCTTGCTCGCGATTGCTGCCGTCGGCATTGCCGGCCAGCCTCTGTCGGCGCAGGCACAACCATCGGCCGAACAGCGCCGTCAATACACAATCCCCGCCGGTTCGCTGGAAAGCGCGCTGGTTCGTTTCGCGCAGGAAAGCGGCGTGATGATTTCCTACGGCGCGGCCGACGTGGCCGGCCGCCAGAGTCCGGGCGTGAGCGGCAGTTATACGGCCGGCGAAGCACTGCGCAGCCTGTTCCGCGGCACCGGCCTGCAGCCGGTCGCGCAACCCAACGGCGGTTATACGCTGGCGCCGGCATTGCCGGAAGAAGCGACATTGCCGGCAGTGCAGGTGAGCGGTGCGGTGGTGGAGACGGATGGTACGGCCGAGGCCGGGTATCGCACCAACAAGGTCAGCGGTGTCGGCCCATGGCAGGGCCGCAGCCTGCAGGACACGCCATATTCGGTCAACGTCATTCCGACCGAGCTGATCGAGAACCTGCAGGCCACGACCGCCGACCAGTTGTATCGCGTCAACCCGACCACGCAACTGACCTGGCCGCAATCGCAGAACGATACGCCGTACGTTTATATGCGCGGCTTTTTGAGCACCACGCCGGCACGCAACGGGTTGCCCGGCGCGATGTACGGTCATGGCACGAGTACCGAAGATGTCGAACGCATCGAGATCCTGACCGGTCTGTCCGGCTTCCTGTACGGTACCGGCAACGTGGGCGGGCTCATCAACTATGTGTCCAAGCGGCCGACCGCCGAGCGTTACAACTCGATCACCACAGGTTACACGGGCGGCAGTAACGGTTACATCCACGGCGACTTCGGCGGCCCGATCGATGCCGAGGGACGCTTCGGTTACCGCATCAATGCAGTCGTGCAGGATGGCGAAACCACCATCAACGATTTCAACATCAAGAAGAACTTCCTGTCCGGCGCCTTCGACTGGAAGGTGACCGACAAGCTGCTGGTGCAGGTTGACGGTTCGTATCGCGATTACGATTCGCAGCGGCAAGCGTACTGGGCGCTGGTCACCGGCGCCGTCAGGCCGTCTGCGGACCGGCTCGATCCGGACAAGCTGTGGTCGCAGAAGTGGACCTTCTTCGACGTCGAAAGCAAGCGTCTCGGCACCAACATCAAGTGGGAAGCCAACGACAACGTGACGCTGCGCGCTTCCTGGCTGAAGCGACGCGATACGCGCGCCTATTCGTTCTCCACCAATACCATCCAGCCCGATGGCAGCTACAACCAGAGCAATGTCATTGCCGCTCCGCAGGACATGCAGGGCGAGGCATGGAATGCCTTTGCCGACTTCAGCTTCAATACCGGCGCGATCAGCCACAAGCTGACGGCCGGGCATCTTGCCACGCGCGTGACGCGCTACGACCACATCGATGGTTCGTCCACGGCACCACTGCGCACCGGATTGTCGCTCGATGCACCCAGTTATATCGACGAACCGGCCTGGGGTTCGCATGGTCAACTGCCGAACTGGAACAGTTCCATCAGCCGGCAGAACAACTGGATCATCGGCGACGACATTACCTTCAACGAGCAATGGTCGATGCTGATCGGTTTGAACCGTTCAACGATCGACAACAGCAGCCGCTCGAATCCGTCGGACAGCTGGAGCTCTTCCTACAAGGAAAGCAAGACCACGCCAACCATCTCGCTGCTCTACAAGCCGGTGCCATACGTGACCACCTATGCCACCTACATGGAATCGCTGGAGCAGGGTGGCGTGGCGGCCGATCTGTATAACGGCGCACCGGTGACGAATGCGGGGCAAGTGATGGGGCCGCTGGTCAGCAAACAGGTGGAAGTAGGCGCCAAGGCGTCGGTCGGCGGCATGCAGCTGGCTGGCGCACTGTTCGAGATCGACAAGGGATTGCAATACTACGATGCCACCGTACCGACCCAACCCACGTATGTGCAGGATGGCCGTCAGGTGCATCGCGGGATCGAGCTGACCGCCACCGGCAAGGTCAGCCGCGACTGGACGCTGGTCGGCGGCCTGACGCTGCTCGACGCCAAGGTCAAGGAGCAAAAACAGAATCCCGCGCTGGAAGGCAAGCGACCTACCGGAACGGCCAAGCAATTCTTCAAGCTCTATGGCGAGTATCAGGTGCCGGGCGTGCCGGGTCTGACCTTGAGCGGCGGTTTCAACCGTGTCGGCGCGGCATGGGCCGATACGATGAATACCGACCGCCTGCCCAGCTACACGGTGTTCGATGTCGGCGCGCGCTACGTCATGGCGGCTGCCGGTTATCCGCTGACGCTGCGCCTGAACGTCAACAACCTGACCGACAAGCGCTACTGGGTCAACAACTCCTTCCTTGGCGACGCACGCGTGATCGTGCTGTCGGCCAATCTCAAGTTCTGAGCGTGACATCGCGGGTGGAGCGTTTGCGCAACACCCGCGACGCGTGAATTGCCTGGGCGTGGCTGCTGCGAATATAATGCGAACAATTCTCATTATGTTCGTGGAGCCATGTCAGCATCAGTAAGCAATGCCGCGCCGGCAGGCGACGCCCGCATGCAGCGGGACATGCATGCGCTCTACAGCGATCACCATGGCTGGCTGTTCGGCTGGCTGAGGAAGAAGCTCGGCTGCAGCGACCACGCAGCCGATCTGGCGCAGGATACTTTCGTGCAACTGATGTCGGCCGCGCAGCCGGTCGCGATGCAGGAGCCACGCGCCTACCTGACGACGATCGCGCGGCGGCTCGTCTTTGCGAGCTGGCGCCGCCGCGATCTGGAGCAGGCGTGGCTGGCCGAGCTGGCGGCCTTGCCGGAAGACGTCGCGCCATCCCCCGAAGAAAAGGCCATCGTGCTCGAGACGCTGCTGGCGATCGACAGCCTGCTCGACGGTCTTTCCCACAAGGCGCGCACCGCCTTTCTCATGAGCCAGCTCGACGGCCTGACCTACCAGCAGATTGCCACCGAACTCGGCGTGTCCGCCAGCCGCGTGCGCCAATACATGGCGCAGGCCCTGACGTGCTGCTACGCGGCGCTGTGACGATGCCCATGCAGACTGCTTCCATGCCGGCGCCGGCGGTTGACGATCCGGTGGCCCAGGCCGCCATCGAATGGATCATCCTGTTGCGCAGCGGCGAATGCAGCAGCGACGAACGGCGCGCCTTCGAGACATGGCGACATGCCGATGCGCGACACGAGGCAGCGGTGTCGCGGCTGGAACAGCGGCTTGGCAGGTTCGACGCCTTGCCGGATTCGACGCAGGCCCGCGCCTCGGCACGGCGCGTCTTGCTGGCGCCGTCCTCGCGCCGCAAGGTCTTGCGCGGTGGTGCCGCCATGCTCCTGCTGGCGGTCGGGTCCGGTTTTGTCGCGCAGCGCGTGACGCCGTTGCAGAACGTGCTGGCCGATCTGCGCACGGCTACCGGCGAGCGGCGCCGCATCATGCTGGCCGACGGCAGCACACTCTGGCTCAATGCGCGCAGCGCGGTCGATGTGCGTTTCGACGACCGCCAGCGCCGGCTCGTGCTGCAGGGCGGCGAACTGGTGATCGATGTGGCAAGAGACGCTGCGCGGCCGCTTATCGTCGAGACGCGCGAGGGAACCATGCAGGCGCTCGGTACGCGCTTCCTGGCACGGCAGGAAGACGGCAGCAGCATGCTGGCAGTGCTGCATTCCTCGGTGCGCATCGATACGCGGCAAGGCCGGAGCGCGGTGTTCGGCGCCGGGCAGGGTGCGCGTTTCGATGCGGCTGGCATCGAGCCGGTGCAGCAGGGCATGGCCGAATCGGCGGCGTGGACCGAGGGCTTCATCGAAGTCCACGATCGGCCGCTGGGCGAGGTGGTGGCGGCGTTGCGGCCTTATCGGCGCGGCTTCCTGCGTGTATCGCCACAGGCCGCCGCGCTGCGCGTGACCGGCACCTTCCCGCTCGACGACAGCGAACGCACGCTGGCGGCACTGATGGAGACGCTGCCGATCGCGGTCTATCGCCGCACTGACTACTGGGTCACGATCGAGGCGCTGTAAAAAATTTCTATCGATAATTTTTTGCGCCAGCCCTGACACTTTTTCGTTCTCGTTCCACATACCAGATGAAAGCACCCCATTCATCTGTTACGGAAACCGGAGAACTCCCTTGAAACGCCTGTCCCGCCTGACCCTGCCGCTGCTGCGGCCGACCGTTGCCGCATTGTGCATTGCCGCGGCCTATCCCTCCTTCATGCATGCCGCGCACGCACAGGCGGTGGCCGGCGCGCGCCAGAGCTTCGACATTCCCGCCGGTCCGCTGGACGCGACGCTGACGCGCATTGCGCGCCAGGGCGGACAGGTGCTCTCGGTGCCGCCGGAACTGGTACGCGGCCTGCGTGCGCCAGCGGTGCAGGGCGAGCTGACCAGCAGCGAGGCGTATGCACAGGCGCTGCGCGGCAGCGGGCTGGAAATGACGGTCGGCGGCAGCGGCACGTTGACGGTACGGCAGGCGCCGGCCGCCGCCGGCGATGCCGTGCTGCCGGCGGTCAGCGTGACCACGCAGGCGGAGACGGTCGGCTACGTGGCGCGCCGCAGCAGCGCCGGCACCAAGACCGACACGCCGCTGGTAGAGATTCCGCAATCGGTCTCCGTTATTACGGCGCAAGAGATGCGTGACCGCAATGCGCAGAGCGTGGCGCAGGCGATCCAATATACGCCGGGCGTGCAGGTCAACAACTTCGGCGGCAACGAGATCCGCAACGACTGGGTCGTGCTGCGCGGCTTCGATGCCAAGCTGACCGGTGACTATCGCGATGGCATGAGCCAGATGCCCTACGACCAGTTGCGCGCACGCACGCCGGCTTATGGGCTCGAACGTGTGGAAGTGGTGCGCGGACCGTCGTCCGTGCTGTTCGGCCAGGTGGAGCCGGGCGGTATCGTCAACCGCGTGACCAAGCGTCCGCAGGCCGAACGGCTGCGCGAAGTGGAAGTGCAGCTCGGCAGCTTCGATCATCGCCAGGTCGGCGTCGATATCGGCGATGCGCTCGATGCCGATGGTAAGCTGTTGTACCGCCTGACCGCGCTGGTGCGTGACAGCAAGACGCAGGACCGCTACGATGCCGGGCATCGCTACCAGGACGACACGGTCTATCTTGCCCCCTCGTTCTCGTGGCGCATCTCGCCGGATACCGCGGTGACCGTCCTCGCGAGCTACCAGCACGATGTCAACGATGGCGAGTCGCGGCCGATCTATCCGACGCGTTATCTGAGCGGCGATTACAGCTTCGACCGTAACGAGCGCGACGTCTATTCGCTCGCCTATTTCCTCGATCATCGCTTCAACGACACCTTCTCGTTCCGCCAGTCGGTGCGTTACCAGGATGGCGCGATCGATCTGCGCAATCTGTATCAACTCGGACTGCAGGCCGATGGTCATACAATGAACCGCTACGCGATGACCTCGCACCAGAATGCGCACAGCCTCGTGATGGATAACCAGCTGCAGGCAAACTGGTCGCAGGGACGGCTGACGCATCAGGTGCTGGCCGGCATCGACTACAAGATGCTCGATGCCTACTCGTGGTACCGCAACGGCCTCGCGCCATCGCTCGATTTGCTGAACCCTGTCTATGGTCAGGACATTCCGATGCCCACGGCTGCCGGCACCTGGCTCGATCAGGCCGAGCGCACGACACAGCTCGGCTTCTATCTGCAGGACCAGATCAGGTTCGATGACAAATGGGTGCTGACGCTGGGCGCGCGCCACGACAGCGCGCGCAATCGCCTGGACAACCGGCTGCCCGGCGCGGAATCGAGCAACGTGAAAAGCAGCAAATGGACTGGGCGCGTGGCAATGGCTTATGTATCGGATGCCGGCTTCGTACCCTACGTCAGTTATGCGACTTCGTTCCTGCCGCAGGCCGGCACCGATCCGGATGGCAATGCATTCAAGCCGACTACCGGACAGCAGGTAGAGGCCGGCATCAAGTACCAGCCAAAGGGCAGCAACAGCCTCGCCACACTGTCCGTGTTCGACCTGACCCAGCAGAATGTGTTGACGACGCATCCGCTTTACCCGACTTTCAACGTGCAGACCGGCGAGATCAACTCGAAGGGTGTGGAACTCGAACTGAAGACGGAATTGAGCAAGAGCGTCAATGTGGCGGCGTCCTATACCTATAACGACGTCGAAGTCACGCGCAGCAACACGGCCAACTTGGGCAAGATGCCGATCGTGACGCCGAAGAACATGGCTTCGGCATGGCTCAACTACACGCAGCATGGCGGCGCACTCGATGGCCTGGGGCTGGGCATCGGTGTGCGGTACGTCGGTACCACTTATGTAAACGTCACCAACACGCTGGAGAACGACAGCGCGACCCTGTTCGATGCCTCGCTGCGTTATGGAATCGGCAAGTGGATGCTGGGCCTGAGCGCCAACAACCTGTTCGACACGGAAACGGTGGTCTGCCGCAACAGTATGCTGAATTGTCGTTACGGCATCGAACGCTCGGTTCTTGCCACGGCCAGCTATCGCTGGTGATCTGCGCGCAAAACAACAACGCATTGACCGCCGGACAGGGTGGGTGAAGATAATGAGAGGCATTATCGATTGGTGCTTCTCATTTTCGTTTTTCATTTCCTTCATGCCTCTCGCCCATTCCGGCCATGACGCCGTCCAGTCGCTCTACAGCGAACATCACGGCTGGCTTCTTTCCTGGTTGCGCCGCAAGCTCGGCGACGCCTGCGATGCGGCGGACCTGACGCGGACACCTTCGTGCGCCTGCTTTTGCATTGAATGAGCCAGAGACTTTGGAATCGTCAAGCACGCTTATCGCAAAGGCCCGATGACGACGGCACTCTCCCACCATATAAATGCGAGCGCGGCGGATCGGGTCTTTTTTCAGGACTAATTGGATGTAAAGAGAGGCCTCGAAAGCCGAACGCGCTTGCAAGAGGCAGTAGTAGAGTGCCCGCTTTCTAATAGCACCACAGTTGCATCCATCATTCCGACAATGTGCTTGAGCAGCCCGCCGCAGACAATCAACTTGGAGACATCTTCATCTCCTGTGCCTAATACGCGAACAATGAGATTCGTACCGTAATTCACAAGATCCGTTAGAAACGCAATCTGATCACTAAGGTGCTGTGCCTAAGAGCTTCGTCGCGGTGGCGAAGGGGGCTCCTTGGTAGCTAGGGCAGTAATTTTATGTAGTCCTATTGATCCATATCAAATGCTGCGTTGCCAATACAATGCATGCTTCGCGCATTTTCATGCATTTGAAATGCATGTTTGTTGAAAATCACGAAGGAGAGTGCATGGGACCGTACCGCAAGCTATGGTTTTTGTTGATCGGCATATTGATCGTGACCTTTTCGCTGCTCGGTTATTACGGCGGCGAAGTCTATCGTCAGGCGCCGCCGATTCCGCAGCAGGTGGTCTCGGCGGACGGCAAGGCGCTGTTCGGCAAGGACGACATCCTCGACGGCCAGACCGCGTGGCAGTCGGTCGGCGGCATGCAGCTCGGCTCGATCTGGGGCCATGGCGCCTATCAGGCACCGGACTGGACGGCAGACTGGTTGCATCGCGAGGCGACCGCCTGGCTCGACCTGGCGGCACAGGAAGCCCATGGTGGCGCATACGACACGCTCGACATATCGCAGCAGGTGGTGCTGCGCGAGCAGTTGAAGCGCGAGTACCGCGGCAACCGTGTCGATGAGAAGGGCACGCTGACGGTCTCGCCGCGCCGCGCACAGGCGATGGCGGCCACGGCCGTCTATTACGACAGGCTGTTCTCGGCCGATCCCGCGCTGCGCAAGAGCCGCGAGAGTTTTGCAATGAAGGAGGACACGTTGCCGAGCGCGGAGCGCCGCGAGCGCATGACGCAGTTCTTCTTCTGGACCGCCTGGGCCGCTGCGACCGAACGGCCGGACCAGAAGGTGACCTACACCAACAACTGGCCGCACGAGCCGCTGGTCGGCAACCATCCGAGCACGGAGAACATCATGTGGTCGATCATCAGCGTGGTGATCCTGCTGGCCGGCGTCGGTTTCCTGATCTGGGCCTGGGCCTTCCTGCGCAAGCACGATGAGGAACAGCCGGTGGTACCGTCGGTCGATCCATTGACCACGTTTGCGCTGACGCCTTCGCAGCACGCGCTGGGCAAGTATCTGTTCCTGGTGGTGGCGCTGTTCGTGTTCCAGGTGTTCATCGGCGCCTTTACCGCGCACTATACGGTCGAAGGCCAGCAGTTCTACGGTATCGACGTCTCGCAGTGGTTCCCGTATTCGCTGGTGCGGACCTGGCACATCCAGAGCGCGCTGTTCTGGATCGCGACCGGCTTCCTCGGCGCCGGCCTGTTCCTTGCGCCGCTCATCAATGGCGGCAAGGATCCCGCCTACCAGAAACTGGGCGTCGATATCCTGTTCTGGGCATTGGTGGCGGTGGTGGTCGGTTCCTTCATCGGCCAGTATCTGGCGATCGCGCAGATCATGCCGGCCGAGTGGAATTTCTGGCTTGGACACCAGGGCTACGAGTACGTCGATCTGGGACGCCTGTGGCAGATCGGCAAGTTCGCCGGCATTGCGTTCTGGCTGGTGCTGATGCTGCGCGGCATTCTGCCAGCGCTGACCACGCCGGGCAGCGACAAGAACCTGCTGGCGTTGTTGACGGCCTCGGTCGCGGCCATCGGCCTGTTCTACGGCGCCGGCTTCTTCTATGGCGAACGCACGCACCTGTCGGTAATGGAATATTGGCGCTGGTGGGTCGTGCACCTGTGGGTCGAAGGCTTCTTCGAGGTGTTTGCCACCACGGCACTGGCCTTCATCTTCTCCACGCTGGGACTGGTCTCGCGCCGCATGGCGACCACCGCCAGCCTGGCGTCGGCTTCGCTGTTCATGCTGGGCGGTATTCCGGGCACCTTCCACCATCTGTATTTCTCCGGCACCTCGACGCCGGTGATGGCGGTCGGCGCCAGCTTCAGCGCGCTGGAAGTGGTGCCGCTGATCGTGCTCGGCTACGACGCCTGGGAAAACTGGCGCCTCGGTTCGCGTGCGCAATGGATGGAACGCCTGAAGTGGCCGCTGATGTGCTTCGTCGCCGTCGCCTTCTGGAACATGCTGGGTGCGGGCATCTTCGGCTTCATGATCAATCCGCCGATCTCGCTCTATTACATCCAGGGCCTGAACACGACGCCCGTGCACGCCCATGCCGCGCTGTTCGGTGTCTATGGCTTCCTCGCGCTGGGCTTCACGCTGCTGGTGCTGCGCTACGTGCGGCCCGAACTGCGCTTTAACGTCCGGCTGATGAAGGTCGGTTTCTGGGGACTCAACATTGGCCTGCTGCTGATGATCTTCACCAGCCTGTTGCCGATCGGTCTGATCCAGTTCCATGCCAGCGTCAGCGAAGGACTCTGGTATGCGCGCAGCGAAGCGTTCATGCAGCAGGACCTGCTGCAGACCCTGCGCTGGGTACGTACCTTTGGCGACGTGGTGTTCCTCGTCGGTGCGGTGGCGGTGGCCTGGCAGGTGGCGTGGGGCGTCTGCAGCAGGACGAGAGCCGCATGATGCGCGTGCATTGAACCTTCCGAAAGGCCGCCCAAACATTGGCGGCCTTTTTCTTTGTCTGCGGCAATGAGGCATCCATGCGACAGATGGCGCACGTCAAATTGACCGCGCCGGGGAGGCGATGAAATAATGAGACCCATTCTCAACATGGGCAAGCCGGTCATCCTGATGCAGCCAGCCATTCGCATCGTCGTTTATCGACCCGGATTGCCTTGACCACCATTTCATCCAAAGACCTGCCGCTTGCCGACCTCTATGTCGAACACCAGCCGTGGCTGTTCGGCTGGCTGCGCCGCAAGCTCGGCTGCGGCGAGCAGGCCGCCGATCTGGCGCAGGACACTTTCGTGCAACTGATGGCGGCCGAGCAGGTCGTGCAGATGCACGAGCCGCGCGCCTACCTGACCGTGATTGCCAAACGCGTGCTGTTCAACCATTGGCGCCGGCGCGATCTGGAACAGGCCTACCTCGATGCGCTGGCCGTGCTGCCCGAGGAATACGCGCCATCGGCCGAGCAGCGCATGCTGGTGATGGAAGCACTCGAACAGCTCGACCACGCGCTCGACGCCTTGCCGTTCAAGGTCAAGCAGGTGTTCCTGCTGAACCAGTTGCAGGAGCTGACCTACAGCGAGATTTCGGCGCAGCTGGCCATGCCCGTCATTACCGTGCGGCGCTACATGAAGCAGGCCATCCGCGCCTGCTGCCTGGTTTCTTCCGACTGACGCATTCCTGATCCATGCCGCCTCCCACCGCTCATATGCCATCCCGCGAGGATGCCGCATCGCCTTCCTACGCGGCGCTCGATGCCGCCATCGACTGGATGGTTGCCTGGCGCTCGGGCGAGATGAGCGAGCGCGACAAAAGACAGTTCGAAGCATGGAAGAAAGCGCATCCGCACCATGCGCAAGCCTGGCAGCAGGTGGCCGGCACGCTCGAGCGTTCGTTCGCACCCCTGCGCGAACCGCGCCAGGGTGCGGCCGCGGCGCAAGCCATCCTGCGCGCACCGCATGCAGGCCGCCGCAAGATGGTGCGCGGCATGCTGCTGTTCGGCGTGCTTGGCGCCGCCGGTGCGGTGGCGCTGCGCGACGGTTCCATGGTGGCCGCCGCGGCAGACCTGCATACGGGCACCGGCGAGCGCCGCAGCTTCGATCTGCCGGATGGCAGCAGCGTGCTGCTCAATGCATGTTCGGCCGTCGATGTGAGGTTCGACGCCACGCAGCGTGTGCTGTATCTGCGCAAGGGCGAATGCATCGCGACCACGGTGGCCGATGCCGCACGGCCGTTCGTGATCCATACCGCCTGCGGTTCGGTGCGCACATCGGCCACACACGCGCCGGCCGCGCGCTTCCTGCTGCGGCAGGAGGCCGAACGCAGCTTCGTGCTGGCATTGGCGCAATCGGTCGAGGTTACTTCGCAAGGCGGCGAAACGCGCACCCTGCAGGCCGGCGAAGCGCTCTGGTTCGACCGCCGCCAGTTCGGCCCGCTGCAGCAGGACATGGCCGACCGCGCCGCCTGGGAGCACGGCATGCTGGTGGCGCACGACCTGCCGCTGGCCGACGTCATCGCGGCGGTGCGGCCGTACCGCACCGGCTTCATCCGCATTTCGCCGGAGGCCGCGCGTCTGCGCGTGCTTGGCGGGTTCCCCCTCGACGATACCGACCGCCTGCTGGAATCGCTGGTGCAGACGTTGCCGATTCGCATCACGTACTACAGCCGCTGGCTGGCATTCATCGACACGGCCTGAAAAAAATCCTGCGCGGGATGATCACTTTTCCCGCCCTCACTGCACATGTCCTGTGAAAGCATGTTCAACGAACCACAGGAACCCATCCATGAATCGTCTTGTTTCCCTGACTCGCCGCCCGCTGGTGCTGGCGGTGGCACTTGCCGTATCGAGCATCGCGCAGGCGCAGAACGCAACCCCGGCAACCGTTACGCCCGGCGCGGTTGCCGCCACGCATTTCCGTATTGCGGCCGGTCCGCTTGGCGACACGCTGGTCGAGATCGCGCGCCGCAGCCATACCGCGATCTCCGTCGATCCGGCATTGGTACAGGGCTTGCGGGCGCCGGCCATCGAAGGCGAGCTGACGGTGGAGCAGGCCGTGCAGCGCGCGCTGGCAGGTCATTCTCTGGAACTCGTGCGCACGCAGAACGGCACCCTGACCGTGGTGCGGCGCAACGATGGCGACGCCGCGCGCGAGACGGGCGCCTTGCCGGCGGTGAAGGTCAGCGCCGTGCAGGCAGGCGCGCTCGATGCGCCGGTCAATGCCGGTGCGCTCGGCAGCCGCAGCATGCTGGAGACGCCGTTCTCGGGCATCGTTGTCAGCAATGCCGAATTGCAGGACCGGCAGGTCGCCAAGCTCGGCGACGTATTCGCCACCGATGCCTCGGTATCCGACAACAGCGGTGCCTACGGCGCGTGGACCAGCTACCTGACGGTGCGCGGCCTGGCGCTCGACTGGCAGAATTCCTATCGCATCGACGGCAAGCCTTTCCTGAGTTACGTCATCACGCTGCCGTACGAGCATCTGGAACAGGTCGATCTGCTCAAAGGATCGTCGGGCTTCATGTACGGCTTCGGCTCGCCGGGTGGCATGGTCAACTATGTGACGAAGAAGCCGACCGAACAGAACCTGCGCAGTGTCGATATCGGCTATTCGACCAAGGGCTTGATCAGCGAGCATGTTGACCTCGGCGGCCGACTGGGCGAGGGCGGGCGCTTCGGTTACCGTCTGAACGCCAGCCATGAGGAAGGCAAGACCTTCAACAACGGTTCGCTCAAGCGTAACTCGCTGTCGCTGGCGCTGGATGCGCGCCTTACCGATCGCCTGACCTGGGACTTCCAGTCGCTGGTGCAGGACCGCGACGCGAAAGGGCAGGAGCCGACCATCTATACGGGCCTGATGGGCAACCGCTTGCCGTCCGTGGTGCGCAACAACGACCGCACGCTGGTCGGTGGCGGCACCTTTGCCGACAATGCCTTCCGCTTTTACTCGACCGGCCTGCAATATGCGCTGGCGCCCGACTGGAAGCTCAGCGCCAGCTACAGCCACAGCGCGACGCGCACGCGCCGCAACGAGTCCGTGCTCTACCTGAGCGACAGCTTGGGCAACTACGACGACTACCACTCCGATTATGCCGAGGCCTACCAGTTCAACCAGGTGCAGGCCATGCTGGAAGGAAAGTTCGCGACCGGCAGCGTGCAGCATCAGGTCGTATTCGGCGCTTCTTCGCAGGTGCAGAAGAACGACTACAGTTCCAACGGCTTCTTCGGTCTGGTCGGCACCGGCAACCTGCGCGAGCAGAACGTCAACCGCTACGACGGTCCGGGCAGCCTGGATCTGTATCGCGCCGGCCGCATCACGCAGAAGGCGCTGTTTGCCAGCGACACCATCGCCTTCTCCGAACAACTCTCGCTGCTGGCCGGCCTGCGTTATACCGATTATCGCCAGGTCAGCTACGGCGTTGACGGCACGCCGGGCCAGCCCTACGAGAAGGACGGCGTGCTGACACCGACCGTGGCGCTCATGTTCCGCTTCGATCCGCGCACCATGGCCTATGCCAGCTATATCGAATCATTGGAGCCGGGCTCATCGGTTGGCGTGGCCTACCGCAACAACGGCGAGTTGCTCGATCCGCTGAAGAGCCGGCAGTACGAGGTCGGCATCAAGACCGAGCGTACCGACTGGAGCGCGACGGCTGCCTTGTTCCGCATCGAGAAGAAGGCCGAATACGCGAATGCCGACAACTATCTGGTGCAGGATGGACAGTCGGTCTATCAGGGCCTCGAACTCGGTTCGACCGTGCAGCTCGGGCACGGCGTGCAGGTGGGCGGCAGCCTGATGCTGCTCGATTCCGAGTACAGACAGGGCTTCGCCTTCAACGGCAATCGCGTGGCCGGCGCGCCGGAAACCATCGTCGCGGCGCAGCTCGCCTGGGAAGTGCCGCAGGTGCCAGGCTTGCGTCTGCACGCGAATGCCAAATATACGGGGCCGACCATGCTGCGTCCGGCCAACGATGTGGAGGTATCCGGCTACACGCTGTTCAACCTCGGTGCGAGCTACGACACGCGCATCAAGGGTTACGAAACCACCTTCCGTCTGGCGCTCAACAACGTGACCGACAAGCGCTACTGGATGTTCCAGTACTCCGACTACGTGAAGACCGGCGACCCGCGTTCGCTGAGTATCAATGCGTCGCTGAAATTCTAGAAAAGGAGACGGTCCTTAGCCGGTCGGATCGATGCCGGCCGGCAATGACGTTTGCGTAAAAACCACACGCGATAAGGGAGCAGGACAAAACCGTTGCGGTGAAGATGCCGGGCCTGCAGACTGTCGAGGATCACTTTTTTAGCATCAGCCAGCTACCAGACGAGGCAGCCAGCCGTGCGGAACATTCTGCCGGCCTGTGCTGCCTTTTTGTTTTTCCGTCCACCTGGACGCCGGCAAATGTCTCCGCTCCTCATCGTTCATTTTCAGGAGTTCATTTGCCATGATGTCGTTGCATACATTTCATTCCCGATCACCCTTGCAACTGGCCTTGCGCCAGGCATTCTTCGCCGGCGCGGGCGCAACGCTCGTCCTGTTGGCGGGGCAGGCACAGGCCCAGCAATCGGAACAGGACGCGGTGCTGCCGTCGGTCCAGGTCGTTGGTGAGCAGGAGACGGCGACCGGGCCGGTCGCAGGCTACCGCGCTTCGCGTTCGGCCACTGCCACCAAGACCGATACGCCACTGGCCGAAACGCCGCAGTCTGTCACCGTGGTGACACGCGACCAGATCATCGATCAGGGCGCGACCAATCTGCAGGATGCGCTCAACTATGCAGCGGGCGTACGCTCCGATGCCTATGGTCTGGATTCGCGCACCGACTCCGTGCTGGTGCGCGGGTCTGAGCCAAGCACGTTCATCGACGGCCTGCGCCAGACCAATGGTTACTACACGAGTGCGGCGCGGCCTGATCCATACACACTCGAGCGCATCGAAGTGCTGCGCGGACCGTCTGCCATGATGTACGGGCAGGGCAGCACCGCCGGCGTGCTCAATCTGGTTTCCAAGCGGCCGCTCGATACCTTTCAGGGCGAGGTCGGCGTGCAGATCGGCAATTTCGGTCGCAAGCAGTTGCAGGCCGACGTGACCGGGCCGCTGACCGAGGATGGACAGTGGCTGTACCGCGTGGTGGCGGTGGCGCGCGACTCGGACACACAGGTTGATTACGTCAGCGACGACCGTTACCTGCTGGCACCTTCGCTGACGTGGAAGCCGAACGGCACCACCACGCTGACGTTGCAGGCGTCGCACCAGCGCGATCGCACGGGTTCGACTTCGCAGTTCCTGCCGTGGGCTGGCATGCTGACGCCGAACGTGAACGGGCAGATTCCTGCCAGTCGCTTCATCGGCGAGCCGACCGACCGTTACGACACGGACCGCACCTCGGTCGGCTACCTGCTCGAGCACAGGTTCAACGATCAATGGACGGCGCGCCAGAACGTGCGTTACACGGTCAATGATGTCGATTACTTCTCGCACTATGCCAATTCATTCAGCATCGATCCGACGACCGGGCAGCCCGGCGGCTGGACACTCGACCCGATCAATCAGCGCGTGATCGGGCGCATCGCACATGGCAGCATTTCCAAGACCAGGATCGCGACGCTGGACCAGCATCTGCAAGGAAAACTGCAGACCGGCGGCGTCAAGCATACGTTGCTGGCCGGACTGGACTATACGCATTACCAGCTCGATTCGGCCTCGGGCGGTGGCGGTGACACGATCGACGTCTTCAATCCGGTTTATGGCAATCCGGTGCCGCTGACGCTGGCTGATCAGCCGCGCAACAAGCAGCGCCAGACCGGCGTCTATCTGCAGGATCAGATGAAGATTGGCGACAAGTGGATCGTGGTGGCCGGCCTGCGCCACGATCGCGTCACCAATGCGTCGGCCGGCAGCGACGATGAGAAAAGCAGCGCCACCACCGGCCGCCTGGGCCTGATGTACTTGCTCGACAATGGCTGGTCGCCGTACGTGAGCTACAGCGAATCGTTCACGCCGCAGGCCGGTCTCGATTTCTACGGGCAGCGCTACAAGCCGGTAGAAGGCGAACAGATCGAAGCAGGCGTCAAGTACATGCCGGCCGATGGCAAGAGCCAGTTCACGGCTGCCGTGTGGCGCATCAAGGAAAAGAATCAGTTGACCGAAGACCCGGGTAATCCGCTCAATCAGATTCAGGCGGGCGAGACCGAGAACCGCGGCGTCGAACTCGAATGGAAGGCAAGCCTGACGCCGAGCTTCGACGCGCTTGCGCATTACAACTACATCGAACTCGACGACCAGTTGTCGGGCATTCCGCAGCATCAGGCAGCGGTCTGGGGCAAGTGGCGTTTCAGTGTGGGTAATGTGGAAGGGCTGTCGCTCGGCGCCGGCGTCCGCTACATGAGTTCGTTCCGTGACGGTACTGCGCCGCGCACGCCGTCGGTAACGCTGCTCGACATGATGCTGGCGTGGGACAACGGTCCGTGGCGTTATGCGCTCAACATCAACAACCTGACCGATAAGCTCTACAACTCGACCTGCCTGTCGCGCGGCGACTGCTGGTATGGCACGCGCCGTACCGCGGTGGCGACCGCTACCTATCGCTTCTGATGAAGTGAAACGAGCAGTAAAGCCGCTTCAGTCCAACCGCAAGTCGGCCGGCAATGCGTCCGGCTTGCGGTTCATCTGCCAGCCGTACCAGAGGCTTTGCGCGATGCGCTGTGCCATCGTGTAGGCGCGCTGACCCATGGCCTGGTTCGGTTGTTCGCCGGTGGTTTCGAGGAATAGTGCGAGCCAGCGTCTGAACAAATCCTCATCGAGATGGGGCAGCGCGGCATGCTTCTGCATCGGCGTGCCGCTGTAGGCACCGCTGCCGCGCAGGATGGAGGACCAGAACGTGGTCAGTGTCGCAAGGTGTTCGTCCCAGTCGTGCACGCGGCTGTTGAAGATGGGTCCGAGCAGATCGTCCTTGCGGACCTTGGCGTAAAACGCATGAACCAGGGTGCGGACTTCGTCGTCGGTGCAGAGGGCGGGATCGGGCATGGCTGTCATCCAAAGGAAAAAACCTGCCGCTGCATCATGAAAAGGCGGCGACAGGTCTCCATCTTAACGCCGTCCGCGCGATGGCGGCAGCGGTGTGAATTACAGGCCGAGTTCGGACAGGCCCGGATGGTCGTCGGGACGGCGGCCCAGCGGCCAGCGGAACTTGCGGTCGCCTTCCTTGATCGGCAGGTCGTTGATGCTGGCGTGGCGCACCTTCATCAGGCCGTCTTCGCCGAATTCCCAGTTCTCGTTGCCGTAGGAGCGGAACCAGTTGCCGGCGTCGTCGTGCCATTCGTAGGCGTAGCGCACGGCGATGCGGTTGTCGGTGAAGGCCCACAGTTCCTTGATCAGGCGGTAGTCGAGTTCCTTGGCCCATTTGCGCTCGAGGAAGGCTTGCGCTTCCTCGCGGTTCTTGACGAACTCGGCACGGTTGCGCCACCTGGTGTCGGTGCTGTAGGCGAGGGCGACCTTGGAGGCGTCGCGGCCGTTCCAGCCGTCTTCGGCCAGGCGAATTTTCTGGATGGCGGTCTCGCGCGTGAAGGGCGGCAGCGGCGGGCGGACGTTCGGATTTGCAGACATCGATATCTCCTGGAAGAACAACGGATTGAACAACAAAGAAAAAATTTCGGAATGAAGCGGCGACGCATTCACTCCCGGAGCAGCTTGCGCGCCAGCTTCTGCGCCTCGCGCGCAGCTTCCTTCTTCTCCAGCACCAGCGCCACGGTGATGGCGCCGTCGATCAGGATCAGGAATTCGGATGCCAGCTCGTCGGGATCGTCGGCACCGTATTCCTCGGCCAGCTGGCGCAGGTAGGTGTGCAGCTTGACCTTGTGTTCCTTGGCGACTTCGCGGATCGGGTCGCCGGGATCGCCGATCTCGCCGGCGGCGTTGATGAAGGCGCAGCCGCGGAAGTCCGGTGTGAAAAACCATTGCTCGAGTGCATCAAAAGTCGCGAGCAGGCGGCCGGCCGGCGTGTCGGCCTTGCCGCTGGCGGCAATGAACCAGTCCATCCAGCGCACGTCGCGCTTGGCCAGCGCGTCGGCCACCAGTTCGTCCTTGTCGCGGTAGTAGCGGTAGATGGTTTTTCTTGCAACGCCCGATTCCTTGACTATCCTGTCCATGCCGGTGGCGGCAATACCGCCGGCGTAAATCAGCCGCTCGGTTGCCGCGAGCAGCTTCTTCTGTGTTTCTGTGAGTTCGGAAGCATCGTCCATGAATGCATGGTAGAACGATCGTTCTACCATGGTCAAGCGGTTTTTTGTCTTGCGCTGCGGGATATGTCGCGGTTGTGTTGGGCTGTGTTGTAAACCGGCAAGGCGAATACGGTTTAGTTGATATAGCTCAAAAGTTGTTTCGCTGGTTGGAGGACCATACGCTCAACTGCTGTCGATGCATGAGGCAATTTGTCCGTGGGCGAATTGTCCTTGGGTGATTTGCCATATCGACAGACTTTCAAGACTGATCGACTATCAACACATGAAGCAAGCTGCGGCCAGGTTATCCCCACTGCATCTTTCAGACGGAAGAAGCGCGGGGAGCGTTTTGCAGACGGCAGGCTCGCTGCTGTGGATTCCGCAAGCGGCATTGCTGGCCTGGAGCCTGCAGTCGCTGACCGACGGTGGCGGCATGCGGTCGGTGGTGCTGCCTGCGCTGGCGGTATTCATGCTCGGTGTGTTGCGTGCGGTGTGCGAGATGGCGGGAACGCGGTTGACGTTCAAGCGCGCACGCGCCCACCTGTCGAAAATCAGGGCGGTGCTGGCCGATTCGCTGGCGATGCGCTCTCCGCTCGATCCGCAGCGTCCGGCCTCGGGGCTGGCCGCCAGCGCCATGGCCGAACAGGCCGAGGCGATCCTGCCTTATCTGGCACGCTATCAGCCGGCCCGCATGCGCGCCACGCTGGTGCCCTTGTTCATCCTTTCGGCGGTGTTCTCGGTTTCGTGGCTGGCCGGCCTGATCCTGCTGGTGGCCGCACCGCTGATCCCGATCTTCATGGCGCTGGTGGGCTGGCGCGCCAAGGCGGCCAGCGAGGCACAGATGAGCGAGATCGGCGGCATGAACGGTTTTCTGCTCGATCGTCTGCGCGGTCTGACCACGATCCGCTCCTTGCAGGCGGTCGATCTCACTGCGAATCGCCTGCAGTCCGCCGCGCATGCCCTGCGTCGCCGCACGATGGCGGTGCTGCGGATCGCTTTTCTGTCGTCCGCCGTGCTCGAGCTGTTTGCCGCTCTGGGCGTGGCGATGGTGGCGGTCTATATCGGTTTCCATCTGCTCGGACAACTAAACTTCGGCGCCTGGAGCGGCAAGCTGTCGTTGGGGCAGGGGCTGTTCGTGCTGCTGCTGGCGCCGTCCTTTTTCGAGCCGTTGCGCGAACTGTCGGCGGTGTGGCATGACCGCGCCGCCGGCGAGGCGGCGCTCGAACAGATCGAACGCCTGACCCGGCAGGGCATGCCGCTGCCGGAAGCCGGCCTGCATGCAGTGGGCCAGACATCTGCGCGTCACGATGCGATGCGCGCACCGACCATCGCGGTGCGCAATCTCCATTTTTCCTATCCGGACAGCGGACATGCCGTCTTTGCGGGACTGAATCTGCACATCGAGCGCGGCGAGCATGTCGCCATCGTCGCGCCCAGCGGTGCCGGCAAATCGACCCTGCTGTCGCTGATGGCCGGCATGGCGTCGCCGCAGCAGGGCGACATCGTGATCGGCGATTGCCGTCTGCAGGCCGACACCGCAGCTGCATTGCGCGCGCGCATGGCATGGATAGGACAGAAGCCGCATGTATTTGCCGGTTCGGTGCGCAGCAACGTCACGCTGGGGCGCGCCGGCATGGACAGCGGCGATGTCGAACTGGCCTTGCGTCTGGCCGCGCTGCACAAGGTGCGGCAGGCACAGGCGGGCGTGATGCTGGCCGAGATGGGCGGTGGCCTGTCGGGCGGCGAGGCAGTGCGGCTGGCACTGGCACGCGCGGCTGCGCATCCGCATGCCGACATCCTGTTGGTTGACGAACCGACCGCTCATCTCGATCGCGACACCGCAGAGGAGGTGATGCGGGCCTTGCTGCATCTGGCGCAGGGGCGGACCATGGCGGTCGCCACGCATGACATGGCCCTGGTGCAACGCCTCGACCGCTCGATCGTGCTGGGCGAACGTGAAAAGGTGCGGGCATGAGAGGCATGAAGCTGTCGGCCGTCAACGAATTGCGTGCCGTGATCCACCTGTTCGCAGCAGAACACCGTCAGCGTGCATGGCTGGGCGCCGGCGTGGCGGCCCTGACCGTGCTGTCGGGCATGGCGCTGCTCGGACTGTCCGGCTGGTTCATCACGGCGACCGCGATCGCCGGCCTGAATGTCGCGCTGGCCTTTGCCTTCGACGTCTTCATGCCGTCGGCCGGCATCCGCCTGCTGGCGATGGGGCGCACCGGGCTGCGCTATGCGGAACGCCTGATCACGCACGACACGACGCTGGCAGTGCTGGCCGATCTGCGCGTGCGTCTGTTCCGCGGCTGGGCCGGACCCGAGGCTGCGCGCCGCCTGCTGGCGCGGCCGGCGCAACTGCTGTTTCGCCTCACGGCCGATATCGATGCGCTGGATTCCGTCTATCTGCGGGTCATGGTGCCGATGTTCGCCGCCACCATGGCGGCACTGGCGACCGGTATTGCGCTGGCCTTCATCGATGCGTGGCTGGGGCTGAGCGTCGGTCTCTGGCTGCTGGGTAGCGGACTCGGCATCGCGCTGGCCGTGGCATGGCGTGCGCGCGATATCGCACGGCGCCGTTATCACATGCTGGAAGCGCTGCGTGCGCGCAGCATCGACCTGGTTGCGGGCCAGACCGAACTGTTGATGCATGGCCGCCTTTCCGCGCAGAGCGACAAACTGCAAAAGGCCGATGCACGCATGGCCGAGGCAGACGATGCGCTCAATCATCTGGAGTCGCTGTCCGGCATGGCCTATGCAATCGCCGGTGTCGCCATGCTGTGCGGCACCTTGCTGTGGACCGCGGCGCTGGTCGAGCAGGGCGTCATCGGCACGCCGGTGGCGGCACTGGCACTGCTGTTGGTACTGACGGCAACCGAACCTTTTTCTGCCCTGCGGCGCGGCGCGCTGGAATGGGGACGCACGCTGCTAGCCGCAAGACGGCTGGCCGAACGGGTGCAGGAGTCCGAGTGCGCGGTGGCTGCCGGTGCCTTCTCGTCCAATACCTTCGCTGTCCGTCTCGACGCCATTGCAGGCGACCCGGCAGGTGCGGCCGCGACCGGACTCCCTTATCTGCATGACTTGTCGCTGCACATCCGTCATGGCGAGCGGGTGGCACTGATCGGCCATAGCGGCGCCGGCAAATCCACCCTGATGGCAATCGTGGCCGGCGAACTGCCGGTGCAGGAGGGCATGGTCGCGGTTGCGGCACATACCTTGCTCACGCAACGCACCGAACTGTTCCAGGACAGCGTGCGCGACAACCTGCTGCTGGCCGCGCCGCAGGCCGATGACGCCACGCTGTGGGGCGCGCTGCGTCAGGCCGGGCTGGCCGACACGATCGCGGCGACGCCTGGCGGACTCGATACGCGGTTGGGCGAGGGTGGATTGGGTCTTTCCGGCGGACAGGCGCGCCGCCTCGCACTGGCACGCGCGTTCCTGCGCGAAGTGCCGTTGTGGCTGCTCGACGAACCGACCGAGGGACTCGATCACGTCACGGCCGGCGATGTACTGGCACGACTGCGGCATGCGCTCGATCTGGAGCAGCGCGCAGGCCGGGCACGGGCCATTCTGATCGCCACCCACGTGCGGCGCGAGGCGATGCTGGCCGATCGCATCGTGCAGATGCGCAAAGGGGTGATCGTGGCCGATACGCGTCGCGGCGAGGCGTTGTTCGATGCCTTGCTCGATACCTTGCGCGCGGACTGAAGGACAGATGATTTTATGAAGTTGCAGAAATCTTGAATGGCTGTGTGAAGAGTTTCTAGGGTTTTAAGGGTTTTTAAAAAGAGGACGTCATGGATCTCGATATTGTTTCACTATCACGACTACAGTTTGCCGCGACGGCGCTGTATCACTTTCTGTTCGTACCGCTGACGATCGGCCTGTCGATCGTGCTGGCGATCATGGAAACCGTCTATGTCATGACGGGCCGTGTGATCTGGCGCGACATGACCAAGTTCTGGGGCACGCTGTTCGGCATCAACTTCGCCATGGGCGTGGCGACCGGCATCGTCATGGAATTCCAGTTCGGCATGAACTGGAGCTACTACAGCCACTACGTCGGCGACGTGTTCGGCGCGCCGCTGGCGATCGAGGGCCTGATGGCCTTCTTTCTCGAAGCCACCTTCGTCGGCCTGTTCTTCTTCGGCTGGGACAAGCTGTCCAAGGTCGGCCACCTGATCACCACCTGGGCGGTGGCGCTGGGTTCCAACCTGTCGGCACTGTGGATCCTGATCGCCAACGGCTGGATGCAGAACCCGGTCGGCGCCGCGCTGAACCCGGACACCATGCGCATGGAAGTCACCGATTTCGCCGCCGTGCTGACCAACCCGGTGGCGCAGGCCAAGTTCGTGCACACGGTATCGGCCGGCTACGTGACGGCCGCCATCTTCGTGCTCGGCGTGTCGGCCTGGTATGTGCTGAAGGGCCGTCATCTGGCGATCGCCAAGCGCTCGATGACGGTGGCCGCCTCGTTCGGCCTGGCCGCTGCGCTGTCGGTGGTAGTGCTCGGCGACGAAAGCGGTTACCTGTCCACCGAACACCAGAAGATGAAGCTGGCCGCCATCGAAGGCATGTGGGATACCCAGAACGCGCCGGCGGACTTCACCCTGATCGGTTTTCCCGACCAGGAGGCGCGCGAGAACCATTTCGCGATCCACATTCCATGGGTCATGGGCCTGATCGGCACGCGTTCGCTGGATACCTCGATTCCCGGCATCATCGAACTGGTCGAGCGCGCGGAGGGCCGCATCTCGAACGGCCTGAAAGCCTACGATGCACTGCAGAAGATTCGCGAGAACGGCGGCATGAAGAACATCACGCCTGAACTGCGCAGCGCGTTCGAGGAGAACGGCGGCGATCTTGGCTATGCCTTGCTGCTGCGCCGCTACGTTGACGATCCGCGCCAGGCTACGCCCGAACAGATCCGCCAGGCCGCGCAGGATACCGTGCCGCAGGTGTGGCCGCTGTTCTGGAGCTTCCGCGTGATGGTCGCCATCGGCCTGTTCATGATCCTGCTGACCGGCGTGTTCTTCGTGCTGTCGGCGCGCCGCGCGCTGGATCGCCATCGCTGGCTGCTGAAGGTGGCGGTGTGGTCGATCCCGCTGCCGTGGATCGCGGCCGAGGCAGGCTGGATCGTGGCCGAGTTCGGCCGTCAGCCGTGGGTCATCGAGGGTGTGCTGCCGACGGCGGTAGCAGTGTCCAACCTCGGCATCACGACGCTCCTGATCTCGCTGGGCGGCTTCATCCTGATCTACACCGTGCTGCTGATCGTGGAGATGAAGCTGATGCTCAAGGCCATCCGCAAGGGGCCGCTGGTCGAGCATGCGCCTGACGAAGGCGTCAATGTCCGCGCCAACCAACCTTCCGCACCAACCGAAACCGTGGAGCTAGCATGATTCTGCATACCCTTATCGACTACGACGTCCTGCGCCTGATCTGGTGGCTGCTGCTAGGCGTCCTGCTGGTCGGCTTCGCCGTCACCGACGGCTTCGACCTCGGCACCAACATCCTGCTGCCGTTCGCCGGCAAGACCGACGTCGAGCGCCGTGTCGTCATCAACGCGGTCGGCCCGGTGTGGGAAGGCAACCAGGTGTGGCTGATCCTCGGCGGCGGCGCCATCTTCGCCGCCTGGCCGCAGCTGTACGCGGTCTCGTTCTCGGGCTTCTACCTGGCGATGTTCGCGATCCTGTTCGCACTGATCGTGCGCCCGGTGGCGTTCAAGTTCCGCAGCAAGCGCGAGGATGCGGGCTGGCGCAAGGCGTGGGACATCGCGCTGTTCGTGTCCGGCTTCATCCCGGCGCTGATCTTCGGCGTGGCGATGGGCAACGTGCTGCAGGGCGTGCCGTTCCGTTTCGACGGCGCGATGCACATCTTCTACGAAGGCAGCTTCTTCGGCCTGCTCAACCCGTTCGCGCTGCTGTGCGGCCTGGTGTCGCTGGCGATGCTGGTCATGCATGGCGCGACCTGGCTGCAGCTGAAGACCGAAGGTCCGGTGGCCGATCGTGCGCGCCGTTTCGGCGGCTTCGCGGCGCTGGCGACGCTGGTGCTGTACGCGCTGGCGGGCGTGCTGCTGTGGCTGTACGTTGACGGTTATCGCATCAGCAGCGTGGTCGATGCAACGGGCCCGTCGAACCCGCTGCTGAAGACGGCCGAGACGCAGTCCGGCATCTGGTTCGCCAACTACCAAGCGCATCCGTGGACGCTGCTGGCGCCGGTGCTCGGCCTGGCCGGCGCCGCGCTGGCCTGGATCGGCCTGCTGGCGCGCCGCGAAATCCTGGCGCTGCTGGCCAGTACCGTCAGCATCGCCGGCATCGTACTGAGCGTGGGCGCCTCGATGTTCCCGTTCATCCTGCCGTCCTCGCTCGATCCGCGCGCCAGCCTAACGGTATGGGATTCGTCGTCGAGCCACCTGACGCTGTTCATCATGCTGGTGGTGACCGCGATCTTCATGCCGCTGATCCTGGCCTATACCAGCTGGGTCTATAAGGTGCTGTGGGGCAAGGTCGATGAAAAGGCGATCCGCGAGGAAAGCGGTCACGCCTACTGATCCGTCTGTCGATTCACGCGGCCGCCATCGCCGGCGGCCGGTTTTAGAAAAGGAAAATCGTATGTGGTATTTCGCCTGGATACTCGGCCTGCCGCTGGCAGCCGCCTTCGCCGTCCTCAACGCCATGTGGTACGAACTGATGGACGACGAGGCGATTCGCCGCGAGAAGATGGACCGCGCCTGATCGGCGTGCTGCATCGTTATATGTTGCATCGTGTTGTCTGTAACCGAAGGACAATGAGGCGATCCCTCATTTCCTTCCGTATCGGGAGCGCGTAGAATCGGGCAGGGCCATGGCAGGCATGGCTCGCGCGGCACCGAATTGCCGATTGACCGATTTGCCCAAACGGCCCCGATGCATACCGTCACCATCGTCCTCATCATGCTGCTGGCGGTCGTCGCCAGCAGTTTCGTTTCCCGCATGCTGCCGCTCAAGGTGCCGCTGCCCCTGGTGCAGATCGCGGCCGGCGCGGGTCTGTCCTACGGATTCGGCATCAGCGTGCCGCTCGATCCGGAATTCTTCTTCCTCTTCTTCATCCCGCCGCTGCTGTTCCTAGACGGCTGGCGCATTCCCAAGAGTGCCTTCTTCCGCGACGCGCGTCCCATCATGACGCTGGCGATCGGCCTCGTGCTGTTCACCGTGGTCGGCGTCGGCTACTTCGTGCACTGGATGATTCCGGCGGTGCCGCTGGCGGCCGCGTTCGCACTGGCGGCCATTCTGTCGCCGACCGATCCGGTGGCGGTCTCGGCCATCGCTTCGCAGAGTCCGATCCCGTCGCGCCTGATGCACATCCTGGAAGGCGAGTCGCTGCTCAACGATGCGTCGGGCCTGGTCTGCTTCAATTTTGCGGTACTGGCGGTCATTACCGGCGCGTTTTCGCTGGTTGACGCCGGGCTGGATTTCCTGCAGGCGGCCGGCGGCGGGCTGGTGGCGGGCGTCGCGGTGGCGTGGCTGACCGGCATCCTCAACCGCTGGCTGGTGGCGGTGGCCGGCGAGGACCCGGGCACGCAGATCCTGATCAGCCTGCTGGTGCCGTTCGCGGCCTACATGGCGGCCGAGCATATCGGCGGATCGGGCATCCTGGCTGCTGCGGCGGCTGGTATCACGACCCATTACGCCGACCTGGTCGGACGTCGGCTGGCGGCCACGCGCATGCAGCGGCGCGCGGTGTGGGACACGATCCAGATGGCGCTGAACGGCGTGATCTTCGTGATCCTCGGCGCGCAGTTGCGCAGCACGGTCGAGGGATTGCCGCAGGTGGCGTCGGAACTGGGCCTGGGCAGCGCATGGTGGCTCGCGCTCTACGTGCTGGCGATCACGGCGGTGCTGGCGGCGCTGCGGTTCCTGTGGGTCTGGAGTTCGCTGAACCTGACGCTGTTCCGTCACCGCAACAAGGATGATGCCGACGATATCAAGGCGTCCTTCATCATGCTGCTGGTCACGGCCTTTGCCGGTGTGCGCGGTGCGCTGACGCTGGCCGGCATCCTGACACTGCCGTATCTGCTGCCGGACGGCGGTGCTTTCCCGGCACGCGATCTGCTGATTTTCCTCGCCAAGGGCGTGATCCTGCTGTCGCTGCTGACGGCCAGCATCGCCTTGCCGCTGCTGACACGCGATCTCGAAACGCTGCCGGAACCGGTGATCGGCGCGGGTGAAGGCCAGGCGCGCGCGGCAGCGGCCGAAGCGGCGCTGGCGAGATTGCGGCAGATCGGCGAGGGCATCACGGCTGCGGATGAAGCGCGTTCCGAGGCGGTCTCGCGCGTCATCGAGCTCTACCAGCGCCGGCTCGATTATGGCGGCAGCGACGGCGAGGAAGCCGCGCGCATCCTGGAGCTGGCCGAGGCCGAGCGCGCCTTCCGGCTCGAAGCGATCCGCGCCGAGCGCGACGAACTGTTCCAGATGTGGCTGACCGACAAGCTCGACGACTCGGTCCATCAGGGTCTGCTGCGCGAACTCGACCTGATCGAAAACGCCCTGAGCCGCGAACAGGCGCATTGACTTCCTGCCAACGTCCGCGGCCGCAAGCAGGGGCGGCGCGTGCCCTCTGCGGGTGCCTGATCTATAATGACGGCCCGCGATCTCCCGCCTGCGCCATGTTTTCCGCCGTCTTTGATGAGCGGGCAGCGCGGCCTTGCTTTGCGCTTGATTCCGACAGGCCACGACCTTGACCTACACCTACACCGTAAAAGAGATGTTCTACACCCTGCAGGGCGAAGGCGCGCACGCCGGCCGCCCGGCGGTGTTCTGTCGCTTTGCGGGATGCAACCTGTGGACCGGCCGCGAGAGCGACCGCGAGAAGGCGATCTGCCAATTCTGCGATACCGATTTCGTCGGCACCGACGGCGAGGGCGGCGGCAAGTTCGCCAATGCCGCGCAACTGGCGGCGACCGTCGATGCGCTGTGGCCGACCACCTATACCGCCAGCAAGTACGTGGTCTTCACCGGCGGCGAGCCGCTGCTGCAACTGGATGCCGCGCTGATCGATGCGATGCACGCGGCCGGCTTCGAGATCGCGATCGAGACCAACGGCACCCTGCCGGTGCCGGCAGGTATCGACTGGGTCTGCGTGAGTCCCAAGATGGGTTCCGAACTGGTGGTGAAGAAGGGCAGCGAGATCAAGGTCGTGATCCCGCAGGCGGAACAGTCGCTGGCGGCCTACGAAGGGCTGGATTTCCAGCATTTCTTCGTGCAACCGATGGATGGCCCGCTGGCCGAACAGAACACGAGACTCGCGATCGACGTCTGCAAGCGCAATCCGAAATGGAAGCTGAGCCTGCAGACCCATAAACTCCTACAGATACCGTAATCATGCTGACCATCACCCGCAAGCTGGAATTCGACGCCGGCCACCGCATCCCCGATCACAAGAGCCAGTGCCGCAATCTGCACGGTCATCGCTATACGCTCGAGATCACGCTGGTCGGCGAAGTCATCGACGTCGAGGGCAGTTCCGACAACGGCATGATCATGGACTTTTCCGACATCAAGACGCTCGCCAGGCAGCATCTGGTGGACGTCTGGGACCACGCCTTCCTGGTCTATGAAAAGGACGAGAAGGTGCGCGAATTCCTCGAAAGCATCCCGGGCCACAAGACGGTCGTCATCAAGCGCATCCCGACGGTCGAGAACCTTGCGCAGACCGCGTTCGAAATCCTGAATGCCGCCTACGTCGATCGCTACGGCACCGGCCTGCGCCTGCACAAGCTGGTGCTGCACGAAACGCCGAACTGCTGGGCCGAGATCACGGCCGGCGACTGACGGCACCGCACATGCAGGACGGTACCGTGCAGAATCGCAGCCGCGACATCCTCTTCATGCAGCAGGCGCTGATGCAGGCGCGCCATGCGTGGACGCTCGGCGAAGTACCGGTCGGCGCGGTCGTCGTCTGCGAGGGCGAGGTCATCGCCAGCGGCTACAACCAGCCGATCGGCACCCACGACCCGACCGCACATGCCGAGATCAGGGCGCTGCGCGCCGCCGCCGACATCCTCGGCAACTACCGTCTGCCGGGTTGCGAACTCTACGTCACGCTCGAACCCTGCGTGATGTGCGCCGGCGCCATGATCCATGCGCGGCTGGCGCGCGTGGTCTATGGCGCGACCGATCCCAAGACCGGCGCCTGCGGCTCGGTGCTCGACCTGTTCGCGCAGGAACGCCTCAATCATCACACCGAAGTCACGGGCGGCGTGCTGGCCGACGAGTGCGGCGAACTGCTGCGCGCCTTCTTCGCCGAACGCCGGCGCGCGGCGCAGGCATTGCGTCAGGCCGGCAGAGCCGATTCCTGAAGCGACTCCGCTTTTCAGCGGGAACCGCAGGCAGGGCGCGCGTTCCAAGCGCAATACGGCACGCCCGTCATGCATGCCGGTCAACTCGATTTTCAGCTGCGGCGATGGTATCGTGTCGTGGCAATGCCGCATGGCGTCAACCGTTTGAGAAAGTCCATCCTTGCCCATCGCCAAAGTCAACGAACTCGATATCTGGTACGACACCCAGGGAGATCCCTCTCATCCACCCATTCTGCTGATCGTCGGTCTCGGCATGCAGGCCGTGTCGTGGCCGGAATCGTTCTGCCGGTGCCTGGTGGAACGCGGCTTCTACGTGATCCGCTTCGACAACCGCGACAACGGCCTCTCGACCCATCTCGATCACTTGGGCAAGCCGAACACGCTGCTGGCGGTACTCAAGCTCGCGCTGCGCATGAAGCTGGCGGCCGGCTACCTGCTCGACGACATGGCGCGCGACGCGGTCGGACTGCTCGACGCGCTGCAGATCAGGCAGGCGCACGTGGTCGGTGCATCGATGGGGGGCATGATTGCGCAGATCGTCGCCGGCCGTTATCCCGAACGCACCTTGAGCCTGACTTCCATCATGTCCACCAGCGGCCGCCGCGGCCTGCCGCCGCCGACGCGCGCCGCGCGCAAGGTGCTGTTCGCGGCGCCGCCCGATCCGCTCAACCATGAAGGCGTGATCGCCCATTTCGTGCGCACCATGCAGGTCATCGGCAGCCCGGCCTATCCGACGCCGCCCGAGGCCCTGCGCGAGCGCGTGGCGCGCACCGTGCAGCGCAGCCTGGACCCGGTCGCCACCACACGCCAGCTGCTGGCGATCGGCGCCTCGGGCGACCGTGTGGCGCTGCTTGAAGCGCTGCGCGTGCCGACCCTGGTCATCCACGGCAAGGCCGACCCGCTGGTGCCGATCGAGGGCGGTCGCGACGTTGCTCAACTGGTGCCCGGCGCGGTCATGCACGAGATCGACGGCATGGGCCACGATCTGCCGGACCAGTTGAATCCGCAGCTGACGGCTCTGATCGCCGCGCATTGCCGTGCCGCCGAATTGCATCCGCAAGCGCAGCCGAGTGCGTATTCCGACATCGATGCCGACGCCCAGCTCGCCTGCCCATGAGTACAGAATTGAACCAGCGCCTGCGGACAACCCTGAATGCGCAGGACGGGCAGGGGCCGCGCGTGGCGATCGTCTCGCCGAGCGGCTACGCGCCCGATCCGGCGGCCGTCACGCGCGGCATTGCCACGCTGGAAGCGCAGGGCTGCCGCGTGCGCAACCTGACCGATCCGGCGCAGCGTTTCCACCGTTTCGGCGCCAGCGACGACCAGCGCATCGCGCAACTGCTGGCAGCGGCCAGCGATCCGGAGATCGACATCGTGCTCGCGCTGCGCGGCGGCTACGGCCTGACGCGGCTGCTGCCGGAGCTCGACCTCGGCCTGCTGGCGCGCAGCGGCAAGCTGTTCGTCGGCCACAGCGATTTCACGGCGCTGCAGATGGCGCTGCTGGCGCAGGAGGGCGGCATCAGCTTCTCGGGGCCGATGCTGTGCGACGACTTCGTGCGTACGCCCCCGAGCGATTTCACGCTGACGGACTTCTGGCAATGCCTGACTTCAGAGCGGCACGTCGTGCATGGCGGCGCGCCCGGCAATCCGGCGCTGGAGGTTGACGGCACGGTGTGGGGCGGCAATCTGGCGATGCTCACGCACCTGGTCGGCTCGCCTTGGCTGCCGGCGGTGGAGGGCGGCATCCTGTTCGTGGAAGACATCAACGAACACCCGTACCGCGTCGAGCGCATGCTGCTGCAACTGATGCATGCCGGCGTGCTGCAGCGCCAGCGCGCGGTGCTGCTCGGCGATTTCTCGGGTTATCGCCTGAGCGATTACGACAACGGTTACGACTTCGCGCAGATGCTGGACTGGCTGCGCGCCCACGTGCCGGTGCCCATCCTGGCCGGCTTTCCGGTCGGGCACGGTGCGGACAAGGCGACCGTGCCGGTCGGCGCGCCCGGCCGTCTCGTTTCCTCGGGCGAGCGCTTTTCCCTCACGGTTTCCGCCTATCCGTATCTGTCCCGCTAGTCCTCGTTCCGGTTGCGTGCGGCGCTTTCCCTCGGGAGGACGCCCCCGCGGATGATAGAATGGCGGGCTGTCAATCCTTATTCTGTGCAAAGGCTTTACCAAGTGTTATCTACCGCCAACATCACGATGCAGTTCGGCCCCAAGCCGCTGTTCGAAAACATTTCCGTCAAGTTCGGCGAAGGCAACCGCTACGGTCTGATTGGGGCCAACGGCTGCGGCAAATCGACCTTCATGAAAATCCTCGGCGGCGACCTCGAGCCGAGCGCCGGTAACGTCAGCCTCGACGTCAACGAACGCCTCGGCAAGCTGCGCCAGGACCAGTTCGCCTACGAGGAAATGCGCGTGCTCGACGTGGTCATGATGGGCCACACCGAAATGTGGGCGGCGATGTCCGAACGCGACGCAATCTATGCCAATCCGGATGCGACCGACGACGACTACATGAAGGCGGCCGACCTCGAAGCCAGGTTTGCGGAGTATGACGGCTACACGGCCGAAGCGCGCGCCGGCGAACTGCTGCTGGGCGTGGGCGTGCCGATCGAGCAGCACCAGGGACCGATGAGCGCAGTGGCGCCCGGCTGGAAGCTGCGCGTGCTGCTGGCGCAGGCGCTGTTCTCGAACCCGGACATCCTGCTGCTCGACGAACCGACCAACAACCTCGACATCGACACCATCCGCTGGCTGGAGAACGTGCTCAACGAGCGCAGCTCCACCATGATCATCATTTCCCACGATCGCCACTTCCTGAACCAGGTCTGCACGCACATGGCCGACATGGACTACGGCACGCTGAAGGTCTATCCGGGCAACTACGATGACTACATGCTGGCGTCGTCGCAGGCGCGTGCGCAGCAACTGGCGAACAATGCCAAGGCCAAGGAAAAGGTCGCGGAACTGCAGGACTTCGTGCGCCGCTTCTCGGCCAACAAGTCCAAGGCACGCCAGGCTACCTCGCGTGCCAAGCAGATCGAGAAGATCAAGGTCGAGGACGTCAAGCCGTCGAGCCGCCAGAACCCCTACGTGCGTTTCGAAGGCGAGAAGAAGCTGCACCGCCTTGCGGTTGAAACGCAGGGCATCACCAAGAAGTACGACCGCACCATCTTCGACAACTTCAGCATCATGGTCGAGGCCGGCGAGCGCATCGCCATCATCGGTGCCAACGGCGCAGGTAAAACCACGCTGCTGCGCTGCATCGGCGGCAAGGACATCACGGGACTCGATGCCGACAGCGGCATCGTCAAATGGGCCGAGAACGCCGACGTCGGCTACATGCCGCAGGATCCGACCGAGGAATTCGCCAGCGACAAGACGCTGACCGACTGGATGGGCCAGTGGACCAAGGAAGGCGACGACGACCAGGCCGTACGTTCGATTCTCGGCCGCTTGCTGTTCTCGGGCGACGACGTCAAGAAATCGGTCAAGGTGCTGTCGGGCGGCGAGAAGGGCCGCATGATGTACGGCAAGCTGATGCTGGGCCGCCACAACGTGCTGCTGCTCGACGAGCCGACCAACCACATGGATATGGAATCCATCGAATCGCTGAACATCGCGCTCGAAAAATACGCGGGCACGCTGGTCTTCGTCTCGCATGATCGCGAATTCGTTTCCTCCCTGGCAACGCGCATCCTCGAAGTCAAGGATGGCGCGGTCATCGACTTCCAGGGCAGCTACGAGGAATACCTGACCAGCCAGGGCATCGAGTAAGCATCGTCGGCGCGGGGAGGGGTGTCTCCTCCCCGCGTGGATGCAATGGTGCTTTCCACTTGCATTTTCCCCCGTCACCGCCAACTGTGTTTGGCGCTACAATCTGCCCCACGCGAACGCTCATTTGTTGCGCTTCATGAAACACCGGAAACATCGTTTCTCCTTCGTATTCAATCAGACGACCAGCCATGCAGAATCAGCCAATCAAGACCGTTGAATTCGAACTGCCCGTGATGGAAAGCGGCACCAGTTGTGTTGCGCACGCCTGGGCAAAGATACCGCTGTCGCCATCGCCCGAGGAAAAGGTCGCCCTCAAGGAGCGCATCAAGCGCCTGCTCAAGGAGCGCGAGGCGGTGCTGGTCGCGCATTACTACGTCGATTCCGAACTGCAGGACCTGGCCGAGGAAACCGGCGGCTGCGTTTCCGATTCGCTCGAGATGGCGCGTTTCGGCCGCGATCATCCGGCCAAGACGCTGGTGGTGGCCGGCGTCAAGTTCATGGGCGAGACCGCCAAGATCCTGAGCCCCGAGAAAACCATTCTGATGCCCGATCTGGACGCGACCTGTTCGCTCGATCTCGGCTGTCCGGTGGATGAATTCAACGCTTTCTGCGATGCGCATCCGGACCGTACCGTGGTGGTCTATGCCAACACCAGCGCCGCCGTGAAGGCGCGCGCCGACTGGATGGTGACCTCGTCGATCGGCCTCAAGATCGTCGAGCACCTGCATGCGCAGGGCAAGAAGATCCTGTGGGCGCCCGACAAGCACCTGGGCAGCTACATCCAGAAGCAGACCGGCGCCGACATGCTGCTGTGGCAGGGTTCGTGCCTGGTGCACGACGAATTCAAGGCGATCGAACTCGAACTGCTGAAGAAGGAACACCCGCAGGCCAAGGTGCTCGTGCACCCGGAATCGCCGGCCGCCGTGGTGGCGCTGGCCGATGCGATCGGCTCGACCTCGCAGCTGATCCACGCTGCGCAAACCATGGACGCGCCGGAATTCATCGTCGCCACCGACAACGGCATCCTGCACAAGATGAAAGCCGCCGCACCCGGCAAGATTTTCATCGACGCGCCGACTGCCGGTAACGCCGCGACCTGCAAGAGTTGCGCGCATTGCCCGTGGATGGCGATGAACGGCCTGCAGAACCTGGCCGACGTGCTGGAAACCGGCCGCAACGAAATCCATGTCGATCCGGAAATCGGCCGCAAGGCGACCGTCTGCATTGACCGCATGCTCGACTTCGCCGCCGCGCAGAAGGCCAACGTTCGGCCCTCGTCGGACCTGGCGAAGGAACAACCACTCTTTTCGGGAATAGGACCGGCATGAGCCTGCTGCGCAATCCGTTCGCGCCATTCGACGACGCACTCAAGGCGGCATTCGAAGCCAACATCGCCGCCGCGCTGGCCGAGGACATCGGCAGCGGCGACGTCACCGGCCGACTGGTGCCGGAACAGGAAATCGTCAAGGCGCGTGTGATCGTGCGCGAAGAAGCCGTGCTGTGCGGTGCACCGTGGTTCGAAGCCGTCATGAAGCAGCTCGACGCGCGCATCTGCATCACCTGGCAGTACGGCGAGGGTGATCTGATGCGCGCCGACAGCGAAGTCTGTGCGATCGAGGCACCGGCGCGCGCGCTGCTGACAGCCGAGCGCAGCGCGCTGAACTTCATGCAGTTGCTGTCGGGCGTGGCGAGCGCCACGCGCCGTTACGCCGACCTGATCGCGCATACCAAGGCGGCCGTGCTCGACACGCGCAAGACGCTGCCGGGCCTGCGCCTGGCGCAGAAATACGCAGTGCGTGTCGGTGGCGGCAAGAACCAGCGCCTGGCGTTGTACGACGGCATCCTGATCAAGGAAAACCACATCGCCGCGGCTGGCGGCGTGCGCGCCGCCATGCTGGCCGCGCATGCGCTGGATGCCGGCGTGCCGATCCAGATCGAGGTCGAGACGCTGGCGCAACTGGCCGAGGCGCTCGAAGCCGGTGCGACCTCGGTGCTGCTCGACAATTTCTCGCTCGAGATGATGCGTGAAGCGGTCGCCTTGACCGCCGGCCGCGCGCTGCTCGAAGCCTCGGGCGGCATCAATCACGAAAGCATCGTGGCGATTGCCGAGACCGGCGTCGATCGTATTTCGATCGGTTCGCTGACGAAGGACGTGAAGGCGACGGATTATTCTCTGCGCATCGTCGAGTAAATCGTTCTGACACAACAAAAAAGCCGTTCGTTTGAACGGCTTTTTTATTCCCCATGAGTGCTTCAGTCCGGCGACAACACGCTCGGCAACGCCTTCGGCAGCGTGTCCGGATAATCGCGGCTGAAGTGCAGGCCACGGCTTTCGCGGCGCGACAACGCGCTGTTGACGATCAGCGAGGCCACTTCGACCAGATTGCGCAGTTCCAGCAGGTCGGGCGTGATGCGGAAGTTGGCGTAGTACTCGTCGATCTCTTCCTTCAGCAGGCGGATGCGGTGCTGGGCGCGTTGCAGGCGCTTGGTGGTGCGCACGATGCCGACGTAGTTCCACATGAAGCGGCGCAGTTCTTCCCAGTTGTTGGCGATGATGACTTCCTCGTCGGCATCGGTGACGCGGCTTTCGTCCCAGGCGGGCAGGGTAGGCAGCTTGAGCTTGGGCTGCTCGGCGATGTAGTGGGCGGCGGCACGGCCCAGCACCAGGCATTCGAGCAGCGAATTGCTGGCGAGGCGGTTGGCGCCGTGCAGGCCGGTGCAGGTCGCTTCGCCGACTGCGTAGAGGCCCGGCAGGTCGGTGCGGCCCGACAGGTCGGTGATGATGCCGCCGCAGGTGTAGTGCGCGGCCGGCACCACGGGGATCGGCTGCTTGGTGATGTCGATGCCGAGTTGCAGGCAGCGCGCCATGATGGTCGGGAAATGCTCCTGCAGGAATTCCGGCGACTTATCGCTGATGTCGAGATCGACGTAGTCGAGGCCGCGCTTCTTCATCTCGGCATCGATGGCGCGCGCCACAATGTCGCGCGGCGCCAGTTCTGCGCGTTCGTCGTGCGCCGGCATGAAGCGCTTGCCGGCATTGCGGCCGGCACTCTGCGGCAGCTTTAGCACGCCGCCTTCGCCGCGCACGGCTTCCGTGATCAGGAAGGACTTGGCGTAAGGGTGGTAGAGACAGGTCGGATGGAACTGGATGAATTCCATGTTGGCGATGCGGCAGCCGGCGCGCCAGGCCATCGCGATGCCGTCGCCGGTGGCCGTATCGGGATTGGTGGTGTAGAGATAGACCTTGCCGGCGCCACCGGTGGCCAGCACCGTGTGTTCGGCGGCGATGGTGATGACCTTGCCGCTCTTGACGTCCTGTACATAGACACCAAGGCAGCGCGGTACGCCCGGCTTTTTGGTCTTGCTCTCGACGGCGTCGGAGGTAATGACGTCGATCGCGTAATGATGTTCGAGCAGCGTGATGTTCGGGTGGTTGCGCACCTTCTGCTCGAGCGTGACCTGCACCGCGTGGCCGGTGGCATCGGCGGCGTGGATGATGCGGCGCTGGCTGTGGCCGCCTTCGCGCGTCAGGTGAAAGCCGAGTTCGGCGGTGGCGTCCGGGGTGAAGGGGACGCCCTGCGCGATCAGCCATTCGATGGCGGCACGGCCGTTCTCGACGATGAAGCGGGTCGCGGTCTCGTCGCACAGGCCGCCGCCGGCGACCAAGGTGTCGGCCACGTGTTCATCGACGCTGTCGTGCGAATCGAGCACCGCGGCGATTCCGCCCTGCGCCCAGCTGCTGGCGCCGTCGAGCAGGGTGCGCTTGGAGATCACGGCGACCTTGCGGGTCTCTGCCAGGTGCAGGGCGACGGAAAGGCCCGCCAGGCCGCTGCCTACGATCGCGACATCAAATTTCATATGAGGTGCCGGTAAGAAAAAATCCAAAGCTCATGACTATATTCCATTTGCGTGCGCTTGGCGTAAAACCTCCATGGCGGCAGGGACGTGTCGGCATGGGGGCAGGATTCAGTCGGGGAGTTCGCTGTTGAGGGAGAACACGTGGGTGCTGCGGATCAGCGCTTCGGCTTCGGCCGTCAACAGCGGAGGCGAGAACAGATAGCCCTGGCCCAGGGTGCAGCCCATCTTCTGCAGTTCCTCGATCTGTGCCATGGTTTCCACGCCTTCGGCGACGGTTTCCAGGTGCAGGGTCTTGGCCAGCGCCATCATCAGGCGGATGATTTCCATGTCGCTCTGGTTGGAGCCCAGGCCCTGCACGAAAGCCTTGTCGATCTTGAGGATATCGATCGGCAGCCGCTGCAGGTAGGCCAGTGACGAATAGCCGGTGCCGAAATCGTCGAGCGCCAGCCGCAGGCCGAGTTTCTTGAGCAGCGACAGCGTTTCCATGGTCTGCATCGGATTGGCCATGGCCGAGGTTTCGGTCAGTTCGAGCTCCATGGTGCCGGGCCGTACGCCGCTGGAGTCGAGGATCTCGCGCACCTGCGTGAAGAAGGTGGTCTGCAGCAGTTGCCGCATCGAGACGTTGACTGCCAGCGACATCTTGCCGATGCCGGGGTAGCGCTGCTGCCAGGTCGCCAGCTGGCGGCACGCCTGTTCCAGCGCCCAGATGCCGATCGGCACCATCATGCCCGAGGCTTCGGCGATCGGGATGAAGTCGCTCGGCGAGATGCTGCCGTACTCGGGGCTGTCCCAGCGCATCAGCACCTCGAAGCCCTCGACGCTGCCGTCGGTCAGCGAGACCTTGGGCTGATAGACCAGCGACAGTTCGTTGCGCTCGAGCGCGAAGCGCAGCGCGACGTCCATGCGCGCATGGCGCGTCAGCTTGATCTGCATGGCGGCGTCGTAGATCTCGGCGCGGTTGCGGCCACGCTCCTTGGCCTGGTACATGGCGGCGTCGGCGTCGCGGATCAGGTCGGCCGGCGTCAGGTGGTCTTCGGTCAGCTGCGCGATGCCGATGCTGGTCTGCAGCTTGACGGAGACGTCGTCGATGATCAGGCGCTCGGAAACCGCGCGCATGACCTTGTTGGCCTTGACGGCTGCTTCGGCCAGCGTGGCGTTGGTCAGGATCGCGAACTCGTTGCCGCCGAAGCGCGCCACGAAGTCCTTCTGCGGCAGCGAGGCGATGATGCGCTTGCTGATCTCGATCAGGCACTTGTCGCCGAAATCGTGGCCGTGGGTGTCGTTGAGGCTCTTGAAGAAATCGAGATCGAGGAACAGCAGCGTCAGGCTGGCCTGGCGCTGGCGACTGGCGACCATGGCGGCATCCAGCGTGTTGACCAGGTAGCGGCGGTTCGGCAGTTCGGTCAGTATGTCGTGCAGCGCCTGATATTCGATCTGCAGCTCGTATTTCTTGCGCTTGGTGATGTCGCGCGTGACGCCGAGCACGCCGATGATGCGGCCGCCGGCATCTGGCAGCGGATACTTGCTGGTGTGGAACCAGCGGTCGATCTCGTTGCGCCAGAAGCCACGGCCCTCGATGTCGAGCAGCGGCTGGCCGGTGCGCATGACCTGTTCGTCCTGTTCGCGAATCTCGTCGGCGATGTCGAGCGCGCTCATTTCGTCGCCCTGATTTGCCGTCTGCAGGCACAGATCGTAGGTGGTCTTGCCGCGCAACTCGTCTTCGTTGCGATAGCCGAAGCGCTGCTGAAAGCGCTGGTTGCTGATCGTGAAGCGGCCTTCGGCATCCTTGGCATAGATCATCGACGGATTGAGATCGAGCACGGCGCGCAGCAGGGCGGTTTCTTCCTGCAGCTTGAGTTCGACATTCTTGCGCAGGGTCACGTCCTCGATGCTGAAGATCATGCCGGCGATGGCGGAGTCGTGCAGCATGTTGTAGCCGCGCGTCTCGAGCCAGACCCAGTGGCCGTCGCGATGCTGCATGCGGTGCCGCGAGAACACCTCGCTGTGCGGTGTGTCGCGCAAATGATGCATTTTCTCGCGATGCTCTTCCAGATCGTCCGGATGGACCGCGGGGCGGATGTTGCCTTCCGCCAGTTCCTCGAAGCTGTAGCCGATCACCTCCTGCAGGGCAGGGTTGGCAAACTTGAGGTGAAACTGGCGGTCTGTGATGATGAAGACATGGCGCGTGACGCGCACGATGGCATCGAAACGGCGTTCGTTGGTGCGGATCTTCTCGAGCGCCACGCGGTTCAGATGCAGGGTCCGCGCCAGCAGCAGCGACAGGAAGCCGATCGACAGCGTGGCGAACAGGTCCGGCGCCCATTCGCCAACGGTCGCGGATTCGTGGAAGTTCAACTGATAGCCGACGAAGGCCAGCACGATGATGACGACCGCCGCAATGCGCTCCCTGAGCACCAGCGGGAAGACGCCGGCGATGGCGATCAGCCAGGGAATCGGGCTGACCGGGAACTCCTTGAGCAGCGAGAAGGCGACGATGGCGGCCGTGACCGCAGCCAATTCCAGCAGCAGGAACGGCTGGCTCAGCAGGAAGCTGGTGCGTAGCCAGAAATAACGAAGGAAGGATGCCAGCAGCGTGAAGGCCACGGCGACGATGGCGCCTGTGCCCAGATGCGACAGCAGCACCTGGTGCGAGACGACCTGCATGGCGATGTGCAGCAGCAGCGTCGCATGCAGCAACAGCGAGCCGACACGGAAGATGTCGCTGCCCGCATAGACGGCAAGAGGACGGAGTGCCTTTGCCTTCATCGTTCCCCGGCAACGGTCTTGACGCGAGCGGCGGCATCGCGCGCCCGCGCCCTGGCGGTATCGACGTCCTGCGCATGGGCCAATGCCACGCCCATGCGGCGTCGCGCAAAGGACTCCGGCTTGCCGAACAGGCGCAGATCGGCCCCTTCGACGCACAGTGCGTCCGCTACACCCTCGAAAGCGATCGGCTTGCCATCGTGCCTGCCATAGACCACGGCCGAGGCGCCGGGCGAAGACAGCGCGGCATTGACCGGCAGACCGAGAATCGCGCGAGCATGCAGTTCGAATTCGTTCTGGCGCTGCGTGACCATGGTCACCATGCCGGTATCGTGCGGACGCGGGCTGACTTCCGAGAACCAGACCTGATCGCCCTTGACGAACAGCTCGACCCCGAACAGGCCGAGCCCGCCGAGGTTTTCCGTGACCTTGCGCGCAATGTCGTGCGCCGCCTGCAGTGCGGCCGGCGGCATCGCCTGCGGCTGCCACGATTCGACGTAATCGCCATTGTCCTGCAGGTGGCCGATCGGTTCGCAGAAATGGGTCTGTACCTGTCCATCCTTGCCGAGCGCACGCACCGTCAGCAGCGTGATTTCATAGTCGAAGTCGATGAAGCCCTCGACGATCACGCGGCCGGAATCGACACGGCCGCCGGCGGCTGCGTTCTCCCATGCGGTTTCGACCTCTTCAAGCGAGCGCACCTTGCTCTGTCCCTTACCCGACGACGACATGACCGGCTTGACCATACAGGGGAAACCGACCTCGGTGCAGCCAAGCTGCAGTTCTTCCAGGCTGTCCGCAAAGCGGTAGGGCGAGGTGGCGACGCCGAGTTCCTCCGCGGCAAGACGGCGGATGCCTTCGCGGTCCATGGTCAGCCAGGTGGCGCGCGCGGTGGGCACCACACGCACGCTGCCGGCCTTTTCCAGTTCGAGCAGGGCCGGCGTGGCGATGGCTTCGATCTCCGGCACCACGAGGTCGGGTTTTTCCTGGTTGATGAGGGCGGCCAGTTGCACCTCATCGGTCATGTCGATCACATAGCTGCGATGCGCGACCTGGTGGCCCGGGGCATTCTGGTAGCGGTCAACCGCGATCACCTCGATACCCAGCCGTTGCAGGGCGATGATGACTTCCTTGCCGAGCTCTCCCGAGCCGAGCAGCATGACCTTGGTGGCAAGCGGAGACAGTGGCGTGCCGATGCGAAGAGGGGAAAGGCTGGTGTTGCGTGTATTCATGTTGAAGAGGGCGGATGCACCTTTTTCAGGCACAGATTCGTTGACGACCCGACAATACCAAATTGCGCGGGATTTGCACAGGGAAAACCGGGTTCGATACAGCCAAAGCAGCGCGCGGATATAAAAAAGGCTGCCAGCATATTGCCTGGCAGCCAATTGCAACTCCCGGATCAGAGGAGATTACAGTAAGACAAACTCAATCATTGGCGTAAATGTCGTTGTCCTTGGTTTCCTTGACGAACAGCAGGCCGACCACGAAGGTGATCAGGGCCACGATGATCGGATACCAGAGACCGTAGTAGATATCGCCCTTGAAGGCCACCAGCGCGAAGGCCGTGGTCGGCAGCAGGCCGCCGAACCAGCCGTTACCGATGTGATACGGCAGCGACATGGAGGTATAGCGGATGCGGGTCGGGAACATCTCCACCAGCATGGCGGCGATCGGGCCATAGACCATGGTCACGTACAGCACCAGGATGAACAGCAGCAGCAGCGTCATGCCGTAGTTGATCTGGTCGGGATCGGCCTTGGTCGGATAGCCGTGGGCCTTGATGGCGTCGGTCAGTTCCTTGGTGAAGGCCTTGTCCTTCTCGGCGGCTTCTTCCTTGGACAGGCCATTGGCGTCATACGAGTTCAGCACGGTATCGCCGATCTTGACGGTGGCAACGGTGCCCGCAGGCGCATCGACGTTCGAGTAGTTGACCGAGGCGGCCGCCAGCTTGCCCTTGGCGATGTCGCAGGACGAGGTGAACTTCTTGGTGCCGGTCGGGTTGAACTGGAACTGGCAGGTGTTCGGATCGGCCGTCACCACCACTGGCGAGCTTTGCTGTGCGGCTTCCAGCGCCGGGTTGGCGTAGTGGGTCAGCGCGCTGAAGATCGGGAAGTAAGTGACTGCGGCGATCAGGCAGCCGCCGAGGATGATCGGCTTGCGGCCGATACGGTCCGACAGCGAGCCGAAGATCACGAAGAACGGCGTGGCCAGCAGCAGCGAGGCGGCGATCAGGATGTTGGCGGTGGCGCCGTCAACCTTGAGCGTCTGCGTCAGGAAGAACAGCGCATAGAACTGGCCGGTGTACCAGACCACGGCCTGGCCGGCGGTCAGGCCGATCAGCGCCAGGATCACGATCTTCAGGTTCTTCCACTGTGCGAAGGCTTCGGTCAGCGGAGCCTTGGAGGTCTTGCCCTCGGCCTTCATCTTGACGAAGGCAGGCGATTCATTCATCGACATGCGAATCCAGACCGAGATGCCGAGCAGGAAGATCGAGATCAGGAACGGAATGCGCCAGCCCCATGCAGCGAATTCTTCTTCGCCGACGGCGGTACGCGTGCCGAGAATGATCAGCAGCGACATGAACAGGCCCATGGTCGCCGTGGTCTGGATCCACGAGGTGAAGGCGCCGCGCTTGCCGTGCGGGGCATGCTCGGCCACGTAGGTGGCTGCGCCGCCGTACTCACCGCCGAGCGCCAGACCCTGCAGGATGCGCAGGATGATCAGGATGATCGGAGCGGCGATGCCGATGGATTCGTAGTTGGGCAGCAGGCCGACGATGAAGGTCGAGGCGCCCATGATGACGATGGTGACGAGGAAGGTGTATTTGCGGCCGATCAGATCGCCGAGGCGGCCGAACACGATGGCGCCGAACGGACGCACGATGAAGCCGGCGGCAAATGCCAGCAGCGCGAAGATGAAGGCGGTGTTCGGATCGGTGCCGGCAAAGAACTGCTTGGCGATGATGGCTGCGAGCGAACCGTAGAGGTAAAAGTCATACCATTCGAAAACGGTACCCAGCGATGAAGCGAAGATGACCTTTCTTTCTTCCGGCGTGATGCCTGCCCGGACGGGTGTGGATGTCGCCATGAGGGTCTCCTGAAGTTTATTAATCTTGTATGTGCGTTGAAAAAAATTGCACACGGTGTTTACGGGCGGAAGTGTGCGACGAAAAACTTACGCAATGCTTGCGCCAGTCTTACGTAACGCTTACATCCTGCAATGGCCGGCAACGGCGGTGGAATTGAAGGGATGGAGCGATGCCGCCGCGGGCGGCGCCGATGTCATGCTTTAGAATGACGATCCTTGTACATACGCTTTCCGGTTCCTATTCATGACTGCCGCATCGACCTCCATCCCCATTCCTTTTCTTGAAGAACTCGGCATCTCGGTTGTCGAATCCGGCAACGGTCTGGCCGAGGTCGAGCTGACCCTCGCACATCGTCATCTCAATAGCTGGCATGTCGCGCATGGCGGCGTGGTCATGACCATGCTGGACAATGTGATGTCGCTGGCCGGCCGCTCGCTCGATCCTGAGATACGCAGCGGCGTCACGATCGAGATGAAAACCAGCTTCATGCAGCCGGGCGGCACCGAAGGCAGCGTGCTGCGTGCCAGGGGCAAGGTGCTGCATGCCTCGTCCAGCATTTATTTCTGCGAAGGTGAACTGTGGAATGGCGAGCGCCTGGTGGCGAAGGCCGCCGGCACCTTCAAGTTCATTCGCCGCGCAGAGGTGGGCCGGAAACTCTCCGGGACCGAACAGGGGACATCGCGGTGACCGAGTTCGCAGGGCGGGTCGTCGTCATTACCGGCGCCGCCAGCGGTTTCGGCAGGGAGTTCGCGCGTCTTGGCGCGCGGCTCGGCATGCGTCTGGTACTGGCCGATATCGAACCCGCCGCCCTCGCACTGATCGAGACGGAGCTGTGCGAGGCCGGCGCGGAAGTACTGGCGCTGCACTGCGACGTCAGCCGTGCCGAGCAGGTTCAGGCACTGGCCGATGCCGCGATGACGCGCTTTGGCGTCGTGCACCTGCTGTTCAACAACGCCGGTGTCGGCGCCGGCGGCCTGATCTGGGAAAACTCGGAAGCCGACTGGGACTGGCTGCTCGGCGTCAACCTGTTCGGCGTGATCCATGGCGTGCGCATCTTCACGCCGCTGATGCTGGCAGCCGCCAGGGAAAATCCCGGCTATCGCGGCCACATCGTCAATACCGCCTCGGTGGCCGGTCTGCAGAATGCGCCGACCATGGGCATTTACAACGTCTCCAAGCATGCCGTCGTGTCGCTGACCGAAACCCTGTACCAGGACCTGCAACTGATCGAAGCACCGATCGGCGTATCGCTGCTGTGTCCGTACTTCGTGCCGACCGGCATTCATGACTCGGCGCGCAATCGCGCCGATGGCGAGACCACGGTGCCGACCGTCAGCCAGCGCACCGCGCAGGCCTTCTCGGAAAAAGCGGTGCTGGCAGGCAAGGTCAGCGCCGCGCAGGTGGCGACCCAGGCCTTCGATGCGATACGCGAAGGGCGCTTCTATGTGTATTCGGAACAGGAACCGCTGGAGAACGCACGCCGGCGCATGGAAGACCTGATCGAAGGCCGCAATCCGCGCGATCCTTATGATGCGGTGCCGCATGTGCGCGAGTTGCTGCGCACTCGGCTGAAGGGCTGACGACGGCGCCAGATTGCAGCGCGGTCCGATCAGGTGGCCCGAAAGCCCTTGCAGCACACACCCGGCTTGGCGCGTTCCTGCTGCTGCGCATGCGCGGCTGGCGCCGGCGCTCTTTCCATCAGTGCGGCGCGGCCATCCGCATGCAGCTTGACCAGCGTCGACACGCGCGTGCCGTAATCGGGAGAGACGATGCAGATCGGCGACAGCATGCGCTCGCGCTCGAGACCGACGCCGGTATCGGGCAGGCGGCAGTCTGAGGCGCAGGTGGTGTCGGACAGCATGTCGAAGAAGGTATCTTCCGGCGCGCCCTGGCACAGCAGGCTCGCGAACTGCGCCTTGGCGCGCACCACCTTGGGCCAGGGCGAATCGAGCAGCGCATTCGAGATGCCGTAGATTCCGGGTTCCAGCGCCTTGCCGTTGCGTTCGTCGCCATCGCCGCGATTGGAAAACCAGAGCAGTTCCTGCGCATTGCCGATCAGCAGATTGAAGCCGTTGTACCTGGCCGCCTCGGGCGCGATGCCGGCAATGTACTCGGCCGGCGACATGCTGCCGCCCAGGTAGTCTGCTACCAGCGCACCGCGCGAAGGCGCATCGCTGCGCATTTCGGCGGGAGCGCGGATATTGGTGATGGCAGCGAAACGTCCGTCGCGCGTAATGCCCATCCAGGTGCCGCCGGCCAGCAGGTCGCGTCCCGCAAAAACCTGCGGATGGCTGGTCCACCATTCGGCAGCCGTTGCCGGACGCGCGAGGAATTCGTCGCGGTTGCCGGCGGCCAGCAGCGGCAGGCCGGGGATGACTTTCCAGGCAAAGACGATCAGGCACATGGCGACACGTCCACGAAATGTTCGACATGCCGCTCGCCGGCGATAAAGGCGGGCAGATCGCTGTTCGCTACCGCCTGCGCCAGCGCGGCTTCGAAGCCGTCATCGGCCGCCAGATAGACCTCCATCCACGTATGCATGCCGTCCTGCGCCTGCGGCCGGCGTTTCAGTGCGGCAGCCACGCCATGCCGTTGCGCGAGCTCGCGCTGCATGCGTGCCGCCGCCTGCGCAAAGTGCGTGGCATCGGCTTCACTTACGCGGTAATAGATATAGAGATCGCTCGCCATGGCACGGGACGCAGACATCAGACTGGATCGGTCAGTTCGTAGGGCAGCGGCTGGAAGGCGAGCACAGGGCCGCCGGCCGAGCCCAGGTGCACATCCTGTTCGGCAGACGCGAGCTTGATCTCGACCAGGCAATCGATGCGGCTGGCATCGATGCGCGCGGCATTGACGACCATGCCGCAAGGCTGCTGCGGATCGGCGGCCGAAAAGATCTCGGTCCCGGGTACGACCTTGTCGGCCTCCACCGTGGCATGCATCATGCGGCGCTTGAGCTTGCCCAGATACTGGCTGCGCGCGACGATCTCCTGTCCCGGATAGCAGCCCTTCTTGAAGTTGACGCCGCCGATCAGTTCGAAATTGATCATCTGCGGCACGAACTGTTCCTGCGTGGCGGCCGTGATGTGCGGCACGCCAGCCTCGATCTCGGCCAGTTTCCAGGCATCGTCGCCGGATGGCTGCAGGATGGAGGTCAGATGCGGCCATGCCGCGACCGCGCGCTCCGGCGAGGTGATCCACTGGTAGCGTGGAATGCCGAAAGCGTTGGGATGACGGATCACGACGCCGTCCTCGGTCTCGACCTTGTCATAGATTGCCAGCGGCAGCGATGGGAACCAGGGCAGCAGTGCGCTGGCGGCTGCAGGGCCGGCCAGGCCGAGTGCAACCAGTTCCTCGCCGGCGTCGTTCAGTTTGGCCTTGCTGCGCAGGATGAACATCGACAGCCGCTTTTGCACCGCGGCCTGTATCTCGCGCGGAATCTGCAGCAGGATGCGTTCGCCGCTCTTCCACATCAGCAGGCTCGCCAGCAGGCGACCCTTGGGCGAGCAATAGCCGGCCAGCCGCGCCTGATTGTCCGGCAGATGCGTGACGTCGTTGGTCAACTGGTTATGCAGAAAGCTCGCGGCTTCCTCGCCGCTGGCGGCGATCAGGCCCAGGTGCACGAGCGGCGTGACGAAGTTGGTGCGCGCGGTTTCCGCGGCCTCGTTGCTTTCGAATGCAATGACGGGCGTACCGTTGTCATCGGTGATGCGCGCGCCGTGTTCAGCCAGAAAATTCAGCCAGGTTGTCATGATTTCCGTGAATAAATTGGGCGGAAGGGAATTCAGCCATTATCATTAGGGCTGATTATAGTGGCGTGGCAAAAACGCGTCGGATTGCACCCGATTTCAACGAGACACGGTTTTAATGAAGACAACTCTAAGGCGGCTGTTCCTGTTCGCCATCATTCTTGGCGCATCCTTCCTGTTCTGGGCTGATCGGCCGATCACCACCGAAGGTCCTCCCATCGAATTCACGATCCAGTCCGGCAGCGGTCTGAAAAGCAGCATGCGGCAGATCGAGGAAGCCGGCGTGCCGGTGGCACCGATACTGATGATGGCGCTGGCGCAGTTCAAGGGCGAAGCGGCTCGCATCAAGGCCGGCACCTACGAGCTCAAGCACGGCACCACGCCCAAGCGCCTGCTCGAACAGATCGTGCGCGGCGAGTTCGCGCAGGAAGCCGTGACCATCATCGAGGGCTGGACCTTCCGCCAGATGCGCCAGGAAATCGATGCGCACCCGGCGCTCAAGCACGATACGGCCGGCCTGACCGACGCCGAACTGATGGCGAAGATTTCCCCCGACTTCAAGCAGCCGGAAGGCCTGTTCTATCCGGACACCTACCTGTTCGCCAAGAATTCCAGCGATATCCTCGTCTATCGTCAGGCGCACCGCGCGATGATGAAGCGGCTCGACGAGCAATGGGCCAAGCGCGATCCCAATCTGCCGTACAAGACGCCATACCAGGCATTGACGATGGCTTCCATCGTCGAGAAGGAGACCGGCCGCCGCGAGGAACGCACGCTGATCGCCGGCGTGTTCGTCAACCGACTGCGTCACGGCATGCTGCTGCAGACCGATCCGACCGTGATCTACGGCATGGGCGACGCCTATGAGGGACGCATCCGCAAGCGCGACCTGCAGACCGACACTCCACACAACACCTATACGCGCGTCGGCCTGCCGCCGACGCCGATCGCGCTGCCGGGAGCCGAGTCGCTGTTCGCGGCGCTGAACCCGGCGCCGACCGAGGCGCTGTACTTCGTCTCGCGCGGTGACGGCAGCAGCCATTTCTCGCAGACGCTCGACGAGCACAACAATGCGGTCAACAAATACATACGCGGCCGCTAGGCTGCGATCGAGACAATGAGCAAGGGCAGATTCATCACCTTCGAAGGCATCGATGGCGCGGGCAAATCGACGCATCTGGATTTCGCGGCCGATCTGCTGCGCGCGCAGGGTAGACAGGTGGTCGTCACGCGCGAACCCGGCGGCACCGCGCTCGGCGAAGCCCTGCGCGGCATCCTGCTGCAGCAAGCCATGCATCTGGAAACCGAGGCGTTGCTGATGTTCGCGGCGCGCCGCGAACACATCGCGCAGGTGATCGCACCGGCCCTGGAACGTGGCGACTGGGTGATCTCCGATCGCTTCAGCGATGCCACCTTCGCCTATCAGGGCGGCGGCCGCAAGCTGGATCGCAGCAAGCTCGAGGCGCTCGAACAATGGGTGCACCCGCAGCTGCAACCCGATCTGACGCTGCTGTTCGACGTGCCGCTCGAAGTGGCGCGCGCGCGGCTCGACGCGACGCGCACGCTCGACAAGTTCGAGCAGGAGAAGGCTGACTTCTTTGCCGCCACGCGCACCGAATACCTGCGCCGCGCCGCCGAATTCCCGCAGCGTTTCCGCGTGATCGATTCCACGCAATCCATCGCCGACATTCAAACGCAACTGCGTGGCCTGCTGGAAGGATTGGCGGCGTGAGCGTCACGCTCTATCCATGGCAGGGCGATGCATGGGCGCAGTGGCGCCAACTGCGCGCGCGCCTGCCGCATGCCATCCTGTTCCATGGTCCGCAAGGCATCGGCAAGACCGACTTTGCCGAAGCCTGCGCCGCCGCGCTGCTGTGCGAAACGCCGTCCGCCGATGGCCATGCCTGCGGACAGTGCGACGCCTGCGGCTGGTTCGCGCAGTACAGCCATCCCGACTATCGCCGCGTGCGTCCCGAGGCGCTGGAAGACGAAGCCGGCGAGGGCGAGGACGGTGAGGCGGGCGAAAGCAAGAAGGCCAAGACTTCCAAGCCATCCAAAGAGATCAAGATCGACCAGGTGCGCGCGCTCGGCGATTTCATGAACATCTCCACGCACCGCTCCGGCATGCGCGTGGTGCTGCTGCATCCGGCCGAGGCGCTCAATACGGCGGCCGCCAACTCGCTGCTCAAGATGCTCGAGGAGCCGCCGCCGAACACGACCTTCCTGCTGGTCAGCAACAGCCTCGACCGCCTTCTGCCGACGATCCTGTCGCGCTGCCGCAAGTTCGCATTGAGCATGCCGGCGCGCGAGGCGGCGCTGCAATGGCTGAAGGCGCAGGACCTGTCGGATGCCGAAGGCTGGCTGGCCGAGCAGGGCGGCGCGCCGCTGGCCGCGCTCGAAGCCTCGCAGAACGACAGCCGCGAGGCCATGACCGTGCTGCTGCAGCAGCTGGCGCAACCGGCCGTCGATGCGGCCCTGAAGACGGCGGATGCACTGCAGAAGACGCCCGTCGCCGCGCTTGTGGGCTGGCAGCAACGCTGGCTCTACGACGTGCTTTCGGCCAAACTTTCCGGCACAATCCGTTACTATCCGCGTTACCGCAAGGAAATCGAACGGCTGGCGACGCGGGTCGAGACGGCCGCGCTGCTGGGCGGCATCAAGGCGCTCGGCGAGCGGCGCGCGATTGCCGACCATCCGCTGGCGCCCAAGCTGTTCATCGAGGACATGCTGCTGGATTACACGGCACTCTTTTCCTGAAAGGTTGTTGATGACAAGCACACCGAATGCACCCGCCGGCCGACCATCGGTCCTGTCGTTGCCGATCAAGGAAAAATCCGCGCTCTACGCCGCCTACATGCCTTTCCTCGCCAATGGCGGCATCTTCGTGCCCTCGACCAAGCAATACAAGATCGGCGACGAAATTTATCTGATCCTGACGCTGCTCGACGACCCGACCAAATACCCGATCGCCGGCAAGATCGCCTGGATCACGCCGGCCGGTGCCAACAACAAGGCGCAAGGCATCGGCGTGCAGTTCTCGGCCGACGACAGCGGGCAGCGCGTCAAGCAACGCATCGAGGAACTGCTGGGTGCGGCGCTCGGCTCGTCGCGCGCCACGCACACGCTCTGAATCACATCCGATTTCCAGCCTGATTCCACAGCCGGACTTTCCGCAATCAGGTTCATCACCTCGCTCCATGCCTCGTTCGCCATCTTTTTCCCATCGTCTCGCCACGCTGGCCGACCTGCCTGCCATCGTCGATATCTACAACAGCACGATCGCTTCGCGCGAGGTCACGGCCGATCTGGAGCCTGTGACTGTCGATGCACGGCTGACCTGGTTCCATGAGCATGCGCCCGCGACGCGGCCGATCTGGGTAGCGGAGCAGGACGGGCGCATCGTCGGCTGGCTGTCGTTTTCCAACTTTCATCCGCGCGCGGCGTATCGCCATACCGCCGAGGTTTCGATCTACGTCCATGAATCGATGCGCCGCCATGGCCTGGGCAGCTACCTGCTGCAACAAGCAATGGAGGTAGCACCGGCGCTGGACGTGCACACGCTGGTCGGCCTGATCTTCGGCCACAACGCGCGCAGCCTGGGCCTGTTCGAGCGCTTCGGCTTCGTGCGCTGGGCCGACATGCCGCGCATCGCGGTGCTGGACGGCATCGAACGCGACCTTGTGATCGTCGGCCGGCGCGTCGCCTGAATCGCGCCTCGCCAGCGCGCAGACCGGCGTGGCGGCGCGTACAATGGCGGGATGTACATCGATTCCCATTGCCACATCAATTTCCCCGAACTTGCCGTACGCATGCCCGAGATTCTCGGGAAAATGGAGGAAAACAAGGTTACGCACGCGCTCTGCGTGTCATGCGACCTGCCGACCTTTCCGGACATCCTGCGCATCGCGGAAACCAATCCGAACATCTTTGCCTCGGTCGGCGTGCATCCCGACTACGAAGACACGCCGGAGCCGAGCGTCGATGACCTGATCCGCCTGGCAGACAACCCGCGCATCGTCGCCATCGGCGAGACCGGACTCGACTATTACCGGCTCGAAGGCGATCTCGAATGGCAGCGCGAACGCTTTCGCACGCATATCCGTGCTTCGCGCGCAACCGGCAAGCCATTGATCATTCATACGCGCGCCGCATCCGAAGACACGATCCGCATCATGCGCGAGGAAGGCGCCGGCACCGATGCGGGCGGCGCGGCCGGCGTCATGCACTGCTTCACCGAATCGCTGGAAGTCGCGCGCGCGGCGATGGAGATGGGCTTCTACATTTCGTTTTCGGGCATCGTGACTTTCAAGAGCGCCAAGGATTTGCAGGCGGTGGCACGCGAAGTGCCGCTCGAGCAGATGCTGATCGAAACCGATTCGCCTTACCTGGCGCCGGTGCCGTTCCGCGGCAAGATGAACGAGCCGGGACTGGTGCGCCATGTTGCCGAATACATCGCCACCCTGAAGGACGTGCCGCTGGAAGAGGTCGCGCGCCAGACCAGCGACAACTTCTTCAAGCTGTTCAAGATTCCCCGCTGATTGGAGAGCGCCATGACTTCCCGTTTCTTTTCCGTGCGTCGCGCGATCGTCGGTGCCTGCACCCTGGTGAGCATGCTGGCATTGCTGCCGGCGCAGGCCAGTTCGTATGACGACTATTTCAAGGCGGTCAAGCTCGATGATGCATCTGCAGTGGAAAACCTGCTGCGGCGCGGTTTCGATCCCAACACCATCGAGGAAGAGCGCGGCGATACCGGCCTGATCCTCGCCCTGCGCGAGAAATCGATGGCGGTCGTGAAGGCCTTGTTGAAATCGCCGCGCCTCAATCTCGAAGCGCGCACCGGCAACGGCGACAACGCGCTGATGATCGCTGCATTCAGCGCCAATCGCGAAGCCGTCGATCTGCTGCTTGCCAAGGGTGCTGCCGTGAATCGCGATAGCTGGACACCGCTGCATTATGCGGCGGCCGGCGGCGATACCGGCATCGCAAAGCTGCTGCTGGACCGTCAGGCAAAACTCGATGCGCGTTCGCCCAACGGTACCACGCCGGTCATGATGGCCGCACGCGGCGGGCATATCATGATGGTCAAGCTGCTGCTGGATGCGGGTGCCGATGCCACGCTCAAGAACGAACTTGGCATGACCGCCATCGACTTCGCGAAGGAGGGCGGTCATACGGATATCGTGGAAGGACTGACGTACAGGTTGAAGCGGGCAGGGAAACTGTAAAGATCGCACTGAGGCCACGGCGGAACGCTACCGGTCTTCTTGTACAAACATAAAAATGCCCAGTCCGAAACTGGGCATTTTTCATTGCTTCAGTTGTAGCAACCCCGCTACTTCTTCTTCTTTTCCTTGTTGCGCGGACAATCCTTGCAAGGTTTCTTGCTTTTGCAGCATTTCTTCTTGCTCATGTCGTCCTCCTTTCACCCCGATCAATAGATGGCGGCGATTCGCGTCAGATCAAGCCGTTGAACAGGATCACATCCACCATGTCGCCGGCCTTGACCTCGGCGCTGTCGTGGCCGAGCACGACGATGCAGTTGGCTTCGGCCATCGAGCGCAGAATGCCCGAGCCTTGCGCGCCGGTAATGCGTACTTCCTGCTGGCCGTCCGCGCCGACCGACAGGATGCCGCGCTGGAATTCGGTGCGGCCCGGACGCTTGCGGATGGCGGCGCCGGAACGCACCCTCATCGGCGGCAGCGGTTCGACTGCAGATGCGCCCATCATGTGCAGCAGCGCCTGCCGTGCGAAGAAATAGAAGGTGACCATGACGGCCACCGGGTTGCCCGGCAGGCCGAACAGGTAGGCGGATTTGCCGTTGGACGCGATGCGGCCGAAGGCCATCGGGCGGCCGGGGCGCATGCCGAGCTTCCAGAATTGCACGTCGCCGAGTTCGGCCATCATCTGCTTGGTGTAATCGGCAGCGCCGACCGAGACGCCGCCGGAGGTAATGATGGCATCGGCGTTTTCGCAGGCGGTGCGGAAGGCGGCCTTCATGGTTTCCGGCTCGTCCTTGATGACGCCCATGTCGATGATGTCGCAGCCGAGGCGCGTCAGCATGCCGTACAGCGTGTAGCGGTTGCTGTCATAGACGCAGCCCTCGTCGAGCGGCTCGCCGACCGAACGCAGTTCGTCGCCGGTCGAGAAGAAGGCCACGCGCAGGCGGCGCTGTACCGGCACTTCGGCCACGCCGAGCGAGGCCAGCAGGCCGAGGTCGGCCGGACGCAGGATACGGCCCTTCGCCAGGGCGATCGAACCGGTGGCGAGGTCTTCGCCGGCTAGGCGGCGGTTGTCGCCGGCCTTGACGGCAGCCGCCGGCAGCGTGATCTGTGTATCGTTCGCATCGCGCACGAATTCCTGCGGCACCACGGTATCGCAGCCTTGCGGCATGACGGCGCCGGTCATGATGCGCACGCATTCGCCGGTGTTCACGCCGCCGTCGTAGGCATGGCCCGCGTAGGCGGTGCCGACCACCCTGAAGACCCGATCCTCGGTGCCCACGTCGCTACCGCGCAGTGCGTAGCCGTCCATTGCCGAGTTGTCGTAGGCCGGGACGTTGATCGGCGAGATGATGTCGGCCGCCAGCACGCGGTCGAGCGCACTGCGGATGGCGACCTTTTCGATGGCGTCGATCGGCCGGACGAACTGGCGGATCACTTCCTGCGCATCCTCCACGCGCATGGCGTTCGGATCGTGGTCCGACAGGCAACTGACGACTTGTTCGAGGTTGGCGGGCGTGGCCGTGGCGTTGCTGTGCGCGGCGACCGGCAGATCGTCGTCCAGGGCGTCGAGATTGCTCTCGTTGAGCAGATAGGCGGCGCGCAGATTCATGGGCGGTTCCGTTCGATCGTCATGTTTCCTGCTGGTGCAGTTCGTCCAGCGTGTTGATGTTGAGAAAGGCGTGTTCGTCCTCGAAGTGGACTTCCACCACGAGCAGCGAGGCATACCATAGCGCAAATTTGCGGTTGCCTTCGCGCAGGTAGTGGTCCAGGTGCGCCGCCAGCGAGGCGCGCAGCAGGCAGAACACCGGATGCTGCTGGCGCTGGGCACCTTCGCCGGTGACGGCCACGGCAATGTCGGCTCCGCGTTCGAGCAGTGCGGTGGCAAGCCGTGCGACGAGGTCTTCGGGCAGGAAGGGCGAATCGCAGGGGGCGGTCGCCATGAATTCCGTTTGGCATACCTGCAGCCCGGCCTGCAGTCCGGCCAGCGGGCCTTCGTGGCCCTGCAGGGCGTCGCTGATGACGGGTACGCCGAACTGTCGGTATTCGTCGAGGTTCTGGTTGGCGTTGATGAGCAGGGGACCGACCTGCGGTGCCAGGCGATTGAGCACGTGTTGCACCAGCGGTTCGCCGCGCAGCAGTTGCAGGCCTTTATCGACTGTGCCCATGCGGGTGCCGCGGCCGCCTGCGAGTATGAGTCCGGTGATCTGGCTGTGGTCCATGCGCGTGTTCCGGGACGGTCTGGACGGCGTCAGCCGCCGATATAGGACATCTCGACCTTGCGTTCGGGGCGCAGCGTATCGGTGTTGGCGGTCCGCAGTTCCGAGTAGCGGTCGTCGCGGTTGCGCCAGATGCCGCCGATGACGGTGGAGATTTCCGCGTCGCTGCGGCCGGTGCGCAGCAGGGCGCGCAGATCGTGGCCGCCGGTGGCGAACAGGCAGGTGTAGAGTTTGCCTTCAGTGGACAGGCGCGCGCGCGTGCAGTCGCTGCAGAAGGCTTGCGTGACGCTCGAGATGACGCCGATCTCGCCGCCGCCGTCGGCATAGCGCCAGCGGTTGGCGGTTTCTCCGGCGTAATTGGCGGCGACCGGCACCAGCGGCATCTGCTGGCCGATGCGGCGCACGACTTCCGCCGACGGAATGACTTCGTCCATCTTCCAGCCATTGGAGGCGCCGACGTCCATGTATTCGATGAAGCGCAGGATGAAGGGCGTGTCCTTGAAGTAACGCGCCATCGGCAGGATTTCCTGGTCGTTCATGCCGCCCTTGACGACCATGTTGACCTTGATCGGGCCGAGGCCGACATCGTGCGCGACCTGCAGGCCGTGCAGCACGTCGGAAACCGCGAAATCGACGTCGTTCATCTTCTTGAACACGGCGTCGTCGAGCGCGTCGAGCGAGACCGTCACGCGCTTCAGACCCGCATCCTTGAGCGACTGCGCCTTGCGTGCCAGCAGCGAGCCGTTGGTGGTCAGCGTGAGATCGAGTTCGCGGCCGTCGGGCGTGCGCAGCGCGGCCAGCATTTCGATCAGGCGCTCGACGTTCTTGCGCAGCAGCGGTTCGCCGCCGGTCAGGCGGATCTTCTCCACGCCGTGCGCGACGAACAGGGACGCGATGCGCGTGATTTCCTCGAAGGTCAGCAGCGAGCTGTGCGGCAGATAGCTGTAATCCTTGTCGAACACTTCCTTGGGCATGCAATAAACGCAACGGAAATTGCAGCGGTCGGTGATCGAGATGCGCAGGTCCTGCAGCGGACGGGCGCGTCTGTCCGCCAGCAGGCCCGTCGGTGTGTCGAGGCGCGCGGGAATGACGGGTATCGTGTTCTGATACCGGTGATCGGCAAGCGGAATGATCTTTTCTGTCATGGCGGATTCGGTGAGACCCGTATTGTAAGGGCTACGCTCGATGGCGTCGAATCGACGGCGCTTTTTGCAACATGCCGGATCGGCATGCTTCTTCTTGCAGATGGGGGCGGATCGGCGTTTCGTCAAGCAGGGAAATGGTGTTTTCGGCAGGCGTTTTGCCGCGAGGGTACACTGCGGGCCGCGGGCAATTGGTTTAGACTTGCACAAACATTTCAGGAGTCGCAATGAGCATTACGATCGATGTCGTCAAGGCAGCGCTGGCCGGGGTGATCGACCCCAATACGGGCAAGGATCTGGTCAGCAGCCGCTCGGCACGCAATATTCAGGTTGATGGCAGCAATGTCGCCTTCGACGTCGAACTCGGCTATCCGGCAAAAAGCCAGATCGAACCGATCCGCAATGCGGCCGAAGGCGCCGTGCGCGCGCTCGACGGCGTCGGCGAGGTCAAGGCCAACGTGACCATGAAGATCGTCGCGCACAGCGTGCAGCGCGGCGTCAAGCTGATGAGCAACGTGCGCAACATCATTGCGGTGGCTTCCGGCAAGGGCGGCGTCGGCAAATCGACCACCTCGGTCAACCTGGCGCTGGCGCTGGCGGCCGAGGGCGCCAACGTGGGTATCCTCGACGCCGACATCTACGGCCCGTCGCAACCGATGATGATGGGCATTTCCGGCCGCCCGGAAACGCTGGACGGCAAGACCATGGAACCGATGGAAAACCACGGCCTGCAGGTATCGAGCATCGGTTTCATGATCGATCCCGACGAGCCGATGGTGTGGCGCGGTCCAATCGTCACTCAGGCGCTGACGCAGCTGCTGGATCAGACCAACTGGCGCGACCTCGATTACCTGATCGTCGATATGCCGCCGGGTACCGGCGACGTGCAGTTGACGATGTCGCAAAAGGTGCCGGTGACCGGCGCCGTGATCGTCACCACGCCGCAGGACATCGCGCTGCTCGATGCGCGCAAGGGTCTGAAGATGTTCGAGAAGGTCGGCATTCCGATCCTCGGCATCGTCGAGAACATGAGCACGCACGTCTGCTCCAACTGTGGTCATGTCGAAGCGATCTTCGGCCAGGGCGGCGGTGAGAAGATGTGCGCCGATTTCGGCGTCGATTTCCTCGGCGCCTTGCCGCTGACGATGTCCATTCGCGAGCAGGCCGATTCCGGCCGTCCGACCGTGGTGGCCGAGCCGGACGGCCCGATCGCCGACGTCTATAAGCAGATCGCACGCAAGATCGCGATCAAGGTGGCCGAGAAAGCCAAGGACATGACGTCCAAGTTCCCGAGCATCGTCGTCAAGAACGACTGATCGGCTCGGATGCCGGCCCGAAGATTGCTTCGGGCCGGCGGCAGGCGCCGTATCGTGTGTCTGCCTCCTTGTTGCGCACTGCAGGTCGTCGCTGCCTCGACGAAGCGCTACTATCGGATGTTGATCGTTTTCATCCGACTCTTCCCGAAACCTCTCCATGCCCGTTTTCCATCCCGTCGTTCTGCTGGCAAGTGAGCGCGCGCGATTTCGTTTTTCGCTGCTGGCCGTGCGCATCCTGCAGGACGCGCGCGACAGCGTGGAACGACAGGTGTCCGTCGCGCCTGCGATTGCGGAACCGAAGACGATTGCTGCCGTGCGCGAATATCTGGCGACACAGGCCGACACGTTTCCGGCCCGCCTGACGCAGAAGTACAGCGCCTGGCTGGATCGCGGCATGCAGACCATGTATCGCGATCTGCGCGCGTTGCGCATGGCGAGCATGGAGGCACCGACCCTGATGGACGATGCGCTGGCGACGCGGCAGATGGAAATCGAGCGACGCGTGTTGCGCTTGCGCGAGGCCGACCAGCACAGCCTGGAGCGGCTGAACGCAATGATTGCGCAACTGCATGGCGAAACCGATATTCGCGAACGGGAAAATCCGTTCCGTCCCTATCTGATGGCGCGCGCGCTGCATGACGTGTTGTGCGAGACCACACGTACTACCGACGTCTGCACCATGTTGTTCGATCATCTGTCCGGTGCGCTGGCGACCCGTTTGCCCGATTACTTTGGGGCGGTGCTCGCGGTGTTCGATGCGCAAGGGGAACCGTCGCGTCTGATGACGGTGGATGGCGGCGTGGCGACAGCCGTCCTCGCCGAGGACGAGCAGGAGGCGCAACGCATCATGGCCGTCATCGCTGCCACCGAAAGTGTGCAGCAGGACGCCGATGGTGTGCTGCCGCATATCGCCAATGCGCTGCGCGAGCGGCTTTCCGGCATGACTACGGACACGCGCGTTCGCGATTTCATCGTGCGCATCTGGAGCAGGGTGCTGGCGTATGTTGCGCTGCATCGCGAGCTCGACAGCCAGCCGTTCCTGGCGGTGGTGCCGGATCTTCTGTGGAGTGTGCAGGCATTGGAGGCGACGGAGCGCAGCCGATTGATGCGGCTGGTGCCGACACTGGCCACGCGCATTCGCGAAGGATTGCGCCTGATCGATCTGCCGGAGCCGGAAACGAAGGCGCTCATGGACATGCTGGTCGAACTGCATGCGCGGGCCTTGCGTCCGCTTCCAATGGACAATGCCATGCCGGTGCTGTCCATGGCCGAACTGCATCGCCGGTTTGCACCGCTGAGCCTGTCACCGGCAAGTCTGGAGGCACCGGCCATCAGGGTGCCGACCGTGTCGGAAAGCCGTCTGCGCGTATTGCTGAAGGAGCAGGGCGCCGACGCGGCGCTCGTGTTCGATGACGAGCCGGCCTTTTTGCACAACGCCGATGCGGCATGGCTGGAGGTTCTGCATCCGGGTATCACAGTGACATGCTGGCGTGCCGGCCGTGCCTGTCCCGCGATGCTGCTGGCGACGGACGAGCAGCGCACCTTTTATCTGTTCCGCCTGCTCGCGCCGCAAGGGCAGCCGTCGCTGCTGCTTTACTCCACGATTGCCCTGATCAAGGGCCTGCGCGAAGGTTCGGTAAGCCCGGCGGCGAACGTCCCGCGCTGAGCATGTCTCATCGGTGTGCCGCCTTGGCCGGCGGCATCCGATGCACGATACCGCTTACTTGATGATGCGGTAGCAGGGCGTGTAGGTCTTGCCCGGCAGCTTCATGCGGCTCTGGCGCACGAAGGACGCCAGCAGTTCATCCATCGGTTCCATGATGCTGCTGTCGCCGCTGATCTCGAAGTGGCCGTATTTTTCGATCGCCAGAATCCCGCTTTCTTTCACGTTGCCGGCCACCACGCCGGAGAACGCACGCCGCAGGTTGGCCGCCAGCAGATGGCGTTCCTGGTTCTTGTGCAGCGACAGGTTGCGCATGTTTTCGTGCGAAGGTTCGAACGGCTGCTGGAAGGCATGATCGATCTTCAGCGTCCAGCTGAAGTAGTAGGCGTCGCCCGTGCTCTTGCGGAAGGCGCGCACCTGGGCGATGCCTTCCTGCATGTCGAGCGCGACGCGTTCCGGATCGTCGATGATGATCTTGTAGAGCTTTTGTGCCTCCGGCCCTAGCGTGACGCCGATGAACTGGTCGATCTGCTTGAAGTAGTCGGCCGAGCCGGCAGGACCGGTGAAGATCAGCGGGAACGGAACGCCGGCATTGTCCGGGTGCAGCAGGATGCCGAGGATGTACAGAATCTCTTCGGCGGTGCCGGCGCCGCCCGGAAACACCACGATGCCATGGCCGGTGCGCACGAAGGCTTCGAGGCGCTTTTCGATGTCCGGCATGATGACCAGGTCGTTGACGATCGGGTTCGGTGCCTCGGCGGCGATGATGCCTGGCTCCGAGATGCCCAGATAGCGGCCGGTCGGAATGCGCTGCTTGGCGTGGCCGATGGTGGCGCCTTTCATCGGGCCTTTCATCGCGCCGGGACCGCAGCCGGTGCAGATGTCCATGTCGCGCAGGCCGATCTGGTAGCCGACGCGCTTGGTGTATTCGTACTCGTCGCGCGAGATCGAGTGGCCGCCCCAGCACACCACCATCTTTGGATTCAGGTGCGGATGCAGCACGTTGGCATTGCGCAGGATGTGGAACACCGAATCCGTGATGCCGACCGAGGACTGCAGATCGAAAGTCGGATTGGCGAGGATTTCGTCATGCGCGAACAGGATGTCGCGCAATACGGAGAACAGGTGTTCGTGGATGCCCTTGATCATCACGCCGTCAACGAAGGCGGTCGCCGGTGCACCCTTGAGCTCGAGCTTGATACCACGCTCGCGCTGGATGATGTTGATCTGGAACGACTTGTAGTGATCGAGCAGTTCCTTGGCGTCGTCGGTGTCATTGCCGGTGTTGAGCACGGCCAGCGCACAGTTGCGGAACAGCTGGTAAAGACCGCCGTTGCGCGTATCGAGCAGGCGTTGCACTTCGGCTTTGGAAAGAATGTCGAGACGGCCTTCGGGGGAGAGCTGGGTGTCGATGACTTCGTATGTCATGTGTGGATGTTTTTCTGGTTGTGGTGGGCTGTGCACGATTGCAGCCTGCAAGTATAGCGGTTGCCGTCTGGCGGAGTGCGGCGTGGCCGTGTTCAGCGATCGGAATCGGCGCGCGGCGAAAAATCGAAGGCGGCCTTCAGTGCGCGATAGGCTTTTTGCGCCATGGCGGTGTGCAGGCGCACCGGCGCGCTCGTGATGACGGCATACAGATCGCCGGCGGGATCGCCGGGAATGCCCTTGCCGCGCATGCGCAGCTTGCGGCCGGAAGCGGAGCCCGGCGGCACGAACAACTGGAGAATGCCTTCAGGCGTGGCGACCTCGACCGTGGTGCCGGCATTGGCGGCTTCCGGCGACAGCGGCACATCGACATAGACGTCGCGCCCATCCACACGGTAACGATGATGGGGGCGGATCACCACTTCCAGATAGAGATCGCCAGCCTTGCCCTGGCCCATGCCGGCATGGCCCTGGCCAGCCAGGCGCAGGGTCTGTCCGGCGCGGATGCCGCGCGGAATGTTGACCTTGAGCGTGCGTCTGGTAACCAGCGGCATGCCGCGGTCATCGGTGGCATAGGTGGGAATGGAAATGCTGCGCGCGGTGCCGTGGAAAGCATCTTCCAGATCGATCTGCACCTTGGCGTGCTGGTCGCTGCCATGCACGTTCAGTCCGTGCGTTCTCGGCGGGTGCATGCCGGGCCGGCCCATCATTTCATCGAGAATGTTGCCGAAACTCTCGTCCTGGCGGCGAAAGAAACCGGATTTGCTGTCGTCGGTGCGGGTGTCGTCGCCGTAGCTGCGGCTGGCGCGCGGCGAGGGCGCTTCATCCCGCGCGCTGCGTGGTGGCGGAATCAGATCATAGGCCGCGCGCCGGTCCGGATCGCGCAGCACTGCATAGGCTTCGCCCACCTCCTTGAAGCGCAGTTCGGCCAGCGGTTCGCGACTGACGTCGGGATGGTAGCGGCGCGCAAGCTTGCGGTAGGCTTTCTTGACGGCATCCTGCGTTGCATTGCGTGGAATACCGAGAGTGGCGTAATGATCCTTGTATTTCATCTGTCAGATTCTGGTAGCGGCAACATGCCGATCGCCACGCCCGATCTCCGCACGGAGCATGTCGCAAAACCATTCTGACATGCATTTCGCCGACATGATCGATGGAATAAAGGGGGAATTGCGAATCTGTTATCCGATTAGGCAGGCGTGCCCATGATAAAGCAATGTTGCAATATTTGCATTCGAACATGTCGTGAGGGAACGGATGCCCGTCGCCATGCGCGCTGAAGTGGCAGCCGACTGTTCCCATTGCCACGGCATTCGCGCACAATGCAGGCTTTTGCATCCGCTGCCTGCAGCGGATCTTCACCTGGCCAGCATTATCCATGACCCATCCCATGCTCGAATGGCAGGAAGGCGACGTTACTCGCAGCCTTCGCTGGCAATCCGAAAGCGGCCTGCGCCCGCCCAAACGCGTCGTCATTGCAGACGACACCCTGAACGCCGATAGCGCATTCCGTCTCGCCAGCGAAGGCACCGGCCTGCTATGGCGCGGCGATTTCCAGAATGCACGGCAATTGCTGCAGGCTCTCACGCGCCGCATCGAACGCAAGCCGCGCAAGACCTCGGCCATTCCGCGCGAGTCGTTCAATCTGCATCGGCAGGCGCAGTCGCAACGCGCACGCACGCTGGGCATGCTGCTGGTGGAGGTCGATGCCGATTACGGCATCGGTTTGCGGCGCGCACCCGACATACGGCTCGCCTGCAACGAAGCCTACGGCGCGTCGTCCGGCGCATTCGTGGTGCCGCTGCGTGAAATCCTGGGGCTGATCGGCGCGCACGAGTGGCGCCGCAAGGGCGTCGAGATTGCCGAGCTGGAGGCACGCATTCATCCCTGGTACGGCGTCTTTTCGCCGATACGTGGCGAGTATCTGGCGCTGATCGCCGAGGCGCCATTGCCGGCACGCACCCTGGCATTCGATATCGGCACCGGCACCGGCGTGATTGCGGCATTGCTGGCGCGGCGCGGCGTGAGCGAGGTGGTGGCAACCGACTGCGATGCACGCGCCTTGTCCTGCGCACGCGACAATCTGGGGCGGCTGGATCTGCTCGACCGCGTGCAGATTGTCGAGGCCGATCTGTTTCCTCCCGGCCGCGCGCCGCTCGTGGTCTGCAATCCGCCCTGGATTCCGGCACGCCCCAACGCGGCCATCGAGCGCGCGATCTATGATCCGGACAGCGCGATGCTGCGCGGCTTCCTGACCGGCCTGAAGGATCACCTGACGCCGCAGGGAGAGGGTTGGCTGATCCTGTCCGACCTGGCCGAGCATCTGGAACTGCGCAGCCGCGAAGAACTGCTGCAGATGATCGCCGACGCCGGACTCAAGGTGGTGGCGCGCATGGACACGCGCCCGGTTCATGCGCGTGCCGGCGATGCCACTGATCCGCTGCATGAGGCGCGTGCGCGGGAAATCACTTCGTTGTGGCGACTCGCCGCAGCGTAATGACATCTTTCATATTCAAGCCCCATCATGAGCAACAAACCTTCGCGCATCCTGACCTTCAAGTGCACGCAGTGCGCCAAGCCGGTCAAGGTTTTCCTGCAGAAAGTCTCTGCCTGTTCCCACATCCAGCCCTACATGGGTATCTGCGATTGCGGCGAGATACGCCGCCATGCCACGGGGCAGAAGGACGCGGTCGAGTCCTGGCTGGCCTCGGGAGATGCCAACTGGACGCATCACCACCATTGATGAAATCGCTGCCGGCAAACTGCCGGCAGTAATATATGGTTGCATAGCGAATCAATTTGTCCTAGGATGCATGCATGTTCGATCGCTGCCTCTATTTCAATACGACCGCCCTGGCGCGCGCGCTGGAAAAGGAATGGGCCAGGGCGTTCAAGCCGTTCGGGTTGACGCCGCCGCAGGCTTTCATGTTGCGTGTGGTGCTGACCCGGCCCGGCCTGCTGCAGAGCGAGCTGGCACAGGCTCTGTCGATTTCCCGCTCGACGGCCACGCGCACGCTGGACGGTCTGCAACGGCTCGGGCTCCTGGAGCGTAAGGGCACCGAGCACGACGGCCGTGAGTCGGCAATCGAACCGACTTCGCAGGGCAGGGCCTTGCATTCTGCGCTCGACGCCGCCAGCGGCGAAGTGACGCGACGCCTGAAGAAGGCGATGAGTACCGAGCAGTTCGAGGAAACGGTAGCGGGCGTAAAAAAGGCGCGCACGATACTCGAGTAAATTTTTTTGCCTGAATAGTTGCATATCAAACTAAAAAGGAGCATGTCATGCCCATTCTGAATGTGAAGATTGGTGCAGAGAAAAATCCGGAAACGAGCAGAAAGGTGGCGGAACTGCTGCTGGACCTGACCAGCCGGATTCTCGGCAAGAAACCCGAGGTGACGGCCATCGCGATCGATTATGTGTCGCGCGACAGCTGGTGGGTCGGCGGCCGGTTGCTCAGCGAGCAGGGCAAGAACAGCTTCTACTTCGACATCAAGATCACCGACGAAACCAACACCAAGGAAGAGAAGGCGCGCTATATCCGCGAAGCCTTCGCCGGCCTTGAACGCATACTCGGCAATCTGCACGAGGAAAGCTACATCCATGTGGAGGATGTGCGTGCTGCATCCTACGGTTATGGTGGACTGACCCAGGAGTACCGCTATCACCATTGATGATCGCGACGCGAAGACCCTGCCGGCGGCACCGCGATCCGGTATCCTCTTGCCTTTTGCACGATGCATTCAACGTGCATCGTGCAGCCGTACTGGAATGAATGCATGAACCAGAAGCTATCGCCCTCGACCATCCTGCTGCTGACGCTGGCGCCGGTGATGTGGGCCGGCAACGCAATCGTCGGTCGCGCAGTGCACGAACTGGTGCCGCCAGTGCTGCTCAACTGCCTGCGCTGGTCGCTCGCGATGCTGATCCTGCTGCCGTTCGCGCATCGCGTATTCCGTCGCGACAGTCCTCTGTGGCCGGCGTGGCGGCGTTTTGCGCTGCTCGGATTGCTGGGAGTGGGGCTCTACAACACGCTGCAGTATCTTGCGCTGAAGACCTCGTCACCGATCAATGTGACGCTGGTGGCCGCCAGCATGCCGGTCTGGATGATGCTGATCGGTGCCTTGTTCTTCGGCACCGCGATCTCGCGGCGGCAGACGGTGGGCGCGGTGCTCTCGATCGGCGGCGTGCTGCTGGTGCTGAGTCGCGGCGACTGGCATTTCCTGTTGTCGCTGCGACTGGTTCCTGGCGATCTGATGATGATTGCCGCCGCCATCGTCTGGTCCTTTTACAGTTGGCTGCTGACCTTGCCGAAGGACCCGCCTGCGCTGCGGGCCGACTGGAGTGCCTTCCTGCTGGCACAGGTCGCCTTCGGCGCCGTGTGGTCGGGACTGTTCGCCGGTGTCGAGCACGCGCTCGATGTGCAGGAGGTGCACTGGGGCTGGCCGCTGGCGGCGGCCCTGGCCTTCGTCGCGATCGGTCCGGCCATCATTGCCTTGCGCTGCTGGGGACTTGGCGTGCAGCGGGTGGGGCCGACCATCGCCGGCTTCTTCGCCAACCTGACGCCGTTGTTTGCGGCGCTGATGTCGGCCGCCTTTCTGGGCGAGGCGCCGCATCTGTATCACGCCGTCGCCTTCCTGCTGATCGTCGGCGGCATCGTGATTTCCTCACGCCGGCAAGCCATGGCCAAATGAAAAAGCACCCGCGTGGAGGCGGATGCTTGCACCTGGCCGGATGTCAGCTTCCGTCCGCGGTTTCCTCATCGGCCGGCAGTTCTTCCAGCCGCTTGCCGCTTTCGTGGCGATGGTCCTTGATCTTTCCCTTGACCTTCAGCACCTGGCGATCGAGTTTTTCGATCATGCCGTCGATGGCAGCGTACAGGTCCTGGGCCGACTCTTCCGCGTGCAGGGTGTCGCCCTTCAGCCGCAGGTTGACTTCGGCGCGTTGCCGCATTTCCTTCTGCGGCAGGGTATCGACCGCCAGGATGACTTCGATTTCGACGATCTTGTCGAAATGGCGGGTGATGCGTTCGAGCTTGCTTTCCACATAGGCACGAATGGCCGGCGTCAGTTCGAGATGGTGTCCGGTGATCAAGGTATTCATCAGCAATTCCCCCAAAGAAAACGTTCTTGTAAATAGGAGCACGGTAAAGTCGATTCGTTCCTTGCCGTTCGAGAGGGCATTTCAGCGACGTCTCTAACACGCATTCTGACCGGAACTGTAGCGTTTGTCCTACGTATCGCGCTTCCGGCTTTGTGAAAAGATGCGGGCATGCGATTTCACGAATGAAATTTCAGACGTGGGCGCAGAGGAGAGTGGTTCCTGAAATCTGTTTTCAATGGAAGGAGGGACATCATGGCAGCTATCGATACTCCCATGGTTGAACGGCGTCATCTCGCCGACCGTCGCGCCGGCGGTTCTTCACGCAGTTTGAATGCAGTGGATTGGATCGCAATGGTCTTGTTGATCGTCGGCGGGATCAACTGGGGACTGATCGGATTGATGAATATCGATCTGGTGGCAGTCCTGCTGGGCGAGGCGACAGTGGCTTCGCGCGTTGTCTATATGGCGGTTGGCCTGTCGGGCTTGTATGCCATTTATACCTGCATCAGGTTGTCGAGCAGAAGCGGCAAGCTTCCCGCATAAGCCGAACTGATCGCCATGCCGGCGTACGGGTAACCGTGCGCCGGTTTTTTATTGGCCGGCCTTGAGATTCTGTTGCGGAATTGCGCGGTAATTTCGTCATTTACTTTACTAATGAAATATATCTAAGTAAAATAAATGGCATCGTATCCGCAGATTTTGCCGTCATGAAACCCATCGTCCTGCCCTTGCTGGTTTGCATCGTTGCCGCCCTGAGTGGCTGTGCCGATATGGGCAGCGCGCGCCCGCAGTCGGCGCAGCTCGACGCCAACGCCCTGCAAGCCGGCAGCGCGATCGCGGCGGACGATGCGCACGGCGCATGGCCGTCCGAGCAATGGTGGCAGGTCTATCGCGATCCGCAGCTCGATCGCCTGATCGAGACCGCGCTGCGCGACAATCCGGGGTTGCGCGAAGCCGCGGCGCGGGCGCGCCAGGCCGAGGCGATGGCTGGCGTGGGGCAGGCGGCCACCCGGCCGCACGTCGAAGCCGGCATGTCGCTGCAGCGCGAACTGTTTTCCGAACACGACTTCATCCCGGCGCCCGAGGCCGGCAACTATGCGTGGTACAACCGCGTCGCGCTCGAGGCCGGCTACGACCTCGACCTGTGGGGACGCCAGCGCAGCACGCTGGCCGCCATGCTGGCCGAGAAGAAAGTGGCCGATGCCGAGGCGCAGCTTGCGCGCCTGACGCTGGAACAGGCCGTGGTGCGCAGCTACATCGCACTGTCGCTCGAACATGCACTCAAGGATCTGGCGAACGACCGTCTCGCGCATCGCCGACAGGCGGTGCAGATCATGCAGAAGCGCCTTGCAGCCGGCCTTGCCAGCGAGGTCGAGGCGACGCAGCTCGATGCCACGCTGCCGGCGTTGCAACTGGAAATCGAGGCACATGAAGAACGCATTGCGATCCTGCGCAACCAGCTTGCCGCGCTGGCCGGCAAGGGGCCGGGCAGCGGCGAATCGATCGCGCGGCCGGCAATGCGACTGGACGATGCCGACGCGCTGGCGCTGCCCGCACGCCTGCCGGCCGACCTGATCGGGCGTCGTCCCGATGTGACGGCCAGCCGCTGGAGCGTGGAAGCGGCAGCGAAGGAAATCGACGCCGCGCGCGCCGCCTTCTATCCGGACATCAACCTGATGGCCTTCATCGGCTTCCAGTCGATCGGATTCACCAAGTTCCTGAGCGGCGAATCGTCGGTGCGCGGGCTGGGCCCGGCGATCTCGCTGCCGATCTTCGACGGCGGCGCCTTGCGCAGCAAGCTCGGCGCGCGCACCGCGGCCTACGATGCGGCGGTCGAGCGCTACAACGGCACGCTGGTGTATGCGCTCGAAAGCGTCGCCAGCCGGCTGGCCGTGGCGCGTTCGGTCGAGCAGCAGTTGCACCTGAACGAACGGGCGCTGGCCACTGCCACGCGTGCCCGTGCACTTGCGCAGCAGGGCGTGAAGGCCGGCATGACCGACTACCTGATTCTGATCGACAGCGAGGTCAACCTGCTGTCGCGCCAGCAGGATCAGGCGCGGCTGCTCGCGCACCGGCTGGAAAGCCACGCCGAACTGATGCTGGCGCTGGGCGGCGGCCTGCCGTCAGCCGACGTGGCGGCGCTCGATAAGCAGGCGCGTTCTTCCGATCAATCCATTCTCCTCGGCAAGGTACAGACACCATGACATCCTTTGACAGCACCGATCGCCGCATCAGCCGATGCGTCGAACGCATGCCCGATTATCCAAGCCGGCTCGTGACGCTGAACCGGCTTTCCTATCACCTGCAGAAGCGGACCCAGGACCTGCTGAATGCGGCGATGAAGGCGCACGGCCTGACCACCGTCGGCTACACCGCGCTGATGGTGCTCTACGGCTCGGACAACGAAACTCAGCGCGCTTCCGAATTGAGCGAAGCCTGTTCCGAAAAGCCCGCCAACCTCACGCGCATTTGCGACGACCTGGAAAGGCAGGGCTTCATCAAGCGCCGTTTCAGCGTCGAGGACCGCCGCAGCGTGGTCATCTCGCTGACCGCCGCCGGCCGCAGGCGCGTCGAGCAGGTCGCGCCCGAATACTGGGCGATCCTGCATCGCACCTACGACGGCATTCCCGATGGCGACCTCGAACAGCAGGAAGCCATGCTGCGCCAGCAGTTGCAGAACATCGAACGGGACTGATCGCCATGCGCGCCGTTTCTTCGTCCCGTTCCCGCACGCGTGCACCGTGGCAGCGCCACGCGCGCCGTGCGCTGCAGGACTGGATCGGCAGCGAAGGGCAGCGCTGGATTTTCATCCTCAAGACGCTGACCGCGGCCTTCCTCGCCTTGTGGATCGCGTTCCGCCTCGGCTTCGATTCGCCGCGCAGCGCGATGATGACGGTCTTCATCGTGGCGCTGCCCAGCAGCGGCATGGCGCTCGAGAAGGGCATCTATCGGCTGTTCGGCACGCTGGTCGGTTGCGGTGCGGCGCTCGCGATCGTCGGCCTGTTTCCGCAGCAGCCGCTGCTGTTGTTCATCGCGGTCGCGCTGTGGGTCGGCCTGTGCACCTATGGTTCGGCGATGATGCGCAATGCGCGCTCCTACGGCTTCGTGCTGGCCGGCTATACCGTGTGCATGATCGCCTTGCCGGCGATCGCCGCACCATTGAACGTGTTCGAACTGGCGGTGGCGCGCTTCACCGAAATCGCGCTCGGCATCCTGTGCGCGGCCTTCGTCAACGATGCGCTGTTTCCGAAGCACCAGAGCGACCAGCTCGTGCAGTCGGTGCGCGGTCTGTACCGCAATGCGACGCAGCTGTTTCACGATGCCTTGCTGGGGCGGCTCGACGATGCGGCGATGGAACGCCTGCATTTGCAGTTCGCCGCCGAGGTGGCCGCGCTCGAAGCCGGCCGCGCCGCCTCGTGGTTCGAGGCGGGCGACATCCGTATGCGCAGCCGCCAGCTGCATGCGTTCAACGCCTCGCTGATGGTGGCGCTGACCACTTTCCACACGCTGCATCGGCTGATGCAGCGCCTGCGCGCGCAGAACGAGACGCTGGTGCCGCAACACCTCCAGCCACTGTTCGCCGACTTGTCGCAGGCATTGCTGGTCGAGGACGCGCCGGCGCGCAGCGCGCGCGAGGCCGGCGTCACGCGTGAGCGTCTGGCCGCCTTGTCGCTGAGCCTGCCGCAGCGGCTTGCGGCAGTACGTAGCGAATTCAGCGCCGGATTCAGGAACGAATTCAAAGAGCAGGCCGCGAACGCCGAGCAGCGACTGGCCATGGATACTGCGCTGGAATTGTTCCGGCGCCTGCATGACGAGCTGCTGGCACTGGTCGGCGACTACCACGCACTGGCCGGGCGCCTGACGCTGGTTCCGGCCGGCACGCAGAGAAAGATCCTGTCCTACAGCCCGAGCACGCCGCCGATGATCGCGGTGGCCGCCGGCCTGCGCAGCGCCGCCGCGCTGTTGCTGCTGGCACTGGCGTGGTACGGACTGAACTGGCCGAGCGCCGGCGGCGCCGTCATCATGACGGTGATCTTCTGCGGGCTGGCCGCGTCTTCCGCCGACCCGGACGCGCTGATCCGGCAGACCACGCTGGGCTTTGCGCTGGCCGTGCCGTTCGCCTTCCTCTGTGCCTTCTTCATGCTCAACCACGTCGAGGGCTACGGCATGCTGGTGCTGGCGATGCTGCCGTTCCTGCTGGCCGGCAGCTATCTGAGCACCTGGCGCAAGGTGGCGGGCATCGGCATCGGCTTCAACCTGATGTTCGCGCAGATGGTCGCCCCCGAAAACATGATGCGCTTCGACGTGACGAGCTTTCTCAACGACAGCATGGCCCAGGTGCTCGGGCTGGTGCTGGCGGCGCTGATGTTCGTGCTGATCCTGCCCGCGCACCGGCAGGGATCGCAGCGCCATATCGCGGCCGCGCTGTGGGACGAAGCCTGGCAGCTGTGCATCAGCCATCGTCCTTCGCTGCGGCATCGCTTCGAAAGCCGCATGCGCGACCTGCTGAACCAGTTGAACATGGGCATGCGCGGCACGGCGAACGCCGCCACGCGGCAGACCCTGAACCAGGCGATCACGCTGCTCGAGATCGGCCACGCCATTCTCGACCTGCGCGAACTGGCCAATCGTCTGCCGGCCGGCCATGCAGCCCGGCTCGCGCAGCATGCCTGCATAGCCGCGCTGGCCGTCTATTTTCGCTCCCGCCAGCCGCAGGCCCATGCGCAGGCCCTGGTCGCGGTACGGCAGGCCGGGCAGGCGATCCGCGCGCAGTTGGCGATGGAGCAGGGCGGCGAGACGGCCGACATGCTGCAACGCGCGCTGACCGATCTGCATCTGATCTACAGTTCCCTGCTCGACCGGGCGCTGGTGCCCGAAGAGGCGCAGAAGGAGGCCGATCATGCCGCGTGAAATCGCCGTCTTCGGCATCCTGCTGCCGTCCCTGTTGCCGGTGTTCGTGCTGAGCCTGATCGTGCATCTGGGCGTCGATCTGCTGTGCGGCCACTTCGGCGTCTATCGCCACGTCTGGCATCGCGCGCTGTTCCGCCTGTGCCTGCTGGTCTGCATCTTCGGCGCCATGGCGCTGCTCCTTTACTGATTCGAGGTTGCCATGCGTGCTTCCGTTTCCATCCGCTATCTGATTACCGCCGTATTGCTGCTCGCCGCCTTCGTGTTCGGCAAGTTCCTGTGGGACGACAACATGACGTCGCCGTGGACGCGCGACGGTCGCGTCAAGGCCGACATCATCCACATCGCACCCGACGTCTCGGGCGTGGTGACGCAGGTCGCCGTGCATGACAACCAGTTCGTGCACAAGGGCGACGTGCTGTTCAGCATCGACCGCGACCGCTATGCGCATGCATTGGCCGAGGCCGAGGCGGGCCTGGCGGCACAGCAGGCCGAGAAGGCGATGCGCAGCAGGGAAGCGGCGCGCCGCAAGGGACTGGATGCGGCCATCGTCACCGACGAAAACCGCGAAGCAGCCGTGTCGGCCGCTGCGGTCGCGCATGCGCGCTACCTGGCCGCGCTCGCCACGCGCGATACCGCGCAGCTGAACCTGGCGCGTACCGAGATCCGCGCACCGGTGGACGGCTACGTGACCAATCTGCACGTGCACGCGGGCGATTTCGCCAATGGCGGCACGCCGCAGCTGGCGCTGATCGACAGTCATTCGTTCTATGTCAGCGGCTATTTCGAGGAAACCAAGCTGCCGTACCTGGCCGTGGGCGACGCGGTGGAGATTCGCCTGATGAGCGGCGAGCAGGTGTTGCACGGCCATATCGACAGCATCTCGCGCGGGATCACCGATCGCGATGCGGCAACCGGCAGGGAACTGCTGGCCGACGTCAATCCGACCTTCAACTGGGTGCGCCTCGCGCAGCGCATCCCGGTACGCGTGCGGCTCGACGATCCGGAAGCGGCGCAGAAGCTGATCGCCGGCACGACCTGTACCGTGACCGTTCTGCAGGGAAGTGCGCGGCACACCGCCGGCTGATCCTTCGGATCGGGGCGCATCATCCAGTTCCTGGCGTCCCGCTCACACCATCAGGTCGCGATTTCGGCATAGGGCTGCTGCCGGCGCGCCTGCCGTAGCGCCTCGGCCCACCATCGTAGCTGCGCGCTCATCATGCGCATCGACTGCTCGGCCAGGTTCGGTTCGAGCAGGCGGCCGTCGCGGTCGAACTGCTTCCACGCTTCGGTGAACGAGACCGTGTTGCGCATGGTCACCGAATGCACCTCGGCAAAGACCTGCCGCAACTGTTCGACCGCATGCGTGCCGCCATGCAAGCCGCCATACGAGACGAAGCCGACCGGCTTGGCCTGCCATTCGCCATAGACGGAATCGATCAGGTGCTTGAGGATCGCCGGATAGCCGTGGTTGTACTCCGGCGTGACGATTACGTAGGCATCGGCCGCACCTATGCGCGTCTTCAGCGTGGTCAGTGCCGGACTGCATTGCCGTTCCAGCCGCATCGGCAGTTCGATCTTCGCCGGATCGACGATGTCGAGCCGGATGCCTTGGTGCCGCAGAAGTTGCGCCGCGCTCCAGCGCGCGACGGTGTCGCAGAATCGTCCTTCCCGCGTGCTGCCGTAGATCAGGGCGATGTTCAGGTCGGTCATGCATGCTCCCTTGTGGTTCGGTGCAAAGGAGTGTAAAACCTCAACTTTACTTGAGGTCAAGGGCCGACATGGCAAACGAGGAAGACGAGGAGCCCAGGCAGGAACTGACCGTGGGCGAGGTCGCCAGGCGCAGCGGCCTGGCGGTGTCGGCAATCCATTTCTACGAGGCCAAGGGATTGATCGCGAGCCGCCGCAATGCGGGTAACCAGCGGCGTTATGCGCGCGACGTGCTGCGGCGCGTGTCGCTGATCAAGGTCGCCCAGCGCATCGGCATTCCGCTGGCCGATATCGGCGCCGCCCTGGCAACGCTGCCGCAGGGCCGTGCGCCGAGCATGCGCGACTGGACGCGGCTGTCGGCCAGGTGGAAGAAGGAACTGGATGCACGCATCGCGCGGCTCACGCTGTTGCGCGATCATCTCGACGACTGCATCGGTTGCGGCTGCCTGTCGATCGACCACTGCCGTCTGCGCAATCCGCAGGACGAACTCGGACTGCAGGGCAGCGGACCGCGCCTGCTGGAGCAGGGCGAGGATTAGAGCTGGTGGCGTCCGGTGCGCGCCAGTTGCGCGCGCAGGGCGTCGATCTGTTCGAGCAGGTCGAGCGCCAGCGCGATGCCGGAGGCATTGACTTCCATGTCCTCGGCCATCTGCCGCGCCAGGCGTGCGCGCCGCAGCATGTTGCCGCTGAAGCGCCAGTCGCGCGGCTGCTTGCCGGTCGGCACCAGCACGCCTTCCACGACCCAGGTTTCGATGGTGGTGCGCGGCGCGCCGCAGCTCTGGCAGAGGTCGGCAAGCGTCAGCATCATGTCTTCGTCGATGACTTGCGCCTGTACATGGCGAATGACGGTCTTGTTCATCGTGTCACCTCGAGGAATCAGTGCGGGGATTGAAATCGAAGGCCTCGCGGAACGCCTGATAGGCCTGGCGCGACGCCTCGCTGTCGGCCGGCGGCAGCGCGATGCCGAGCACCACGTACAGGTCGCCGGCTTCCTTGCCCGGAATACCCTTGCCCTTGAGCCGCAGCTTGCGACCGGCCACGGAATTGGGCGGGATCGTCAGTTCGACCTTGCCTTCGGGTGTATCGGCCGCCACCGTCGCGCCGAGCGCCGCTTCCCACGGCGCCAGCGGCAGGTCCGCATAGACGTCGCGGCCGTCGATGCGGTAGTGCGCATGCGGCTTGAAGGCGATCTCGAGATAGAGGTCGCCGGCCTTGCCGCCGTTGAAGCCGGCGCCGCCCTGGCCGGCCAGGCGCAGGTTCTGGCCGGCACGGATACCCTTGGGAATCGTCACGCTGAGCGTGCGTTCGCGGTGCAAGGTGCGGCCGTGTTCGTCGGTTTCCGGCAGGCGCAGCGAGATCGAACGCTGCGCGCCGCGATAGGCGTCCTCCAGATCGATCTGGATCTTGGCGTGGATGTCCTCGCCCGGCATCTGCATGGTGCGGCGCGGGCCGCGCCCGGCCTGCTGCGCGAACATCTGTTCGAAGAAGTCGCCGAAGTCCATGCCTTCGAATCCGCCACCCCCACCATTGCCGCCGAAGCCGGCGCTGCGGAAGTCGAACCCGCCGTCGCCCGGCGGCGGCTGGAAGTCCTGGCCGTTCTGCCAGTTGGCGCCGAGCCGGTCGTAGGAGGCGCGCGATTCCGGGTCCTTGAGGACCTTGTAGGCTTCGCCCATTTCCTTGAAGCGCGCCTCGGCATCGGCTTCCTTGCTGACGTCCGGATGGTACTTGCGCGCCAGCTTGCGATAGGCGCTGCGAATCTCGTCCTGCGACGCATCGCGCTTGACGCCGAGTATCTCGTAGTAATCCTTGAATTTCATTGCTTGGCTCCCTGTTCGCGGGGAAATATTTCCTTGCAGATGGTGGCGCCCCGGCTGTCGTTCAAGGTTCGACTCGACGATTCGGATCGCGGTTCACACCGACACGCCGACCAGCCAGCCGATGCCGCTGGTGATGACCATGGCGAGCGCGCCGAGGCTGCCGACGCGCACGGCGGCACGCAGCATGGGCGCATTGCCGGCGCGCGCCGCCAGGGCGCCGAGCAGTACCAGCGACAGCAGCGACACCACCGCCAGCACCGGGATCGTCGCGCCGGCCGGACTGGTGATGGCGATCAGCAGCGGCAGTGCCGAACCCGACGAAAACGCCAGCGCGGAAGCCAGCGCCGCCTGCGTCGGCCGCGCCGCGGTGATGGCATTGAGGCCGAGTTCCTCGCGCGCATGGGCGTCGAGCGCATCCTTGGCCATCAGCTGCGTGGCGACCTGTTCGGCCAGCGCCGGTTCCAGTCCGCGCGAGACGTAGATGGCGGCCAGCTCGCGGTGTTCGGCCTCGGGCCGGGCGGCGATCTCGCGGCGCTCGAGGTCGAGTTCGGCACGCTCGGCATCGGCCTGCGAACTGACGGAGACGTATTCGCCGACCGCCATCGACATTGCGCCCGCCGCCAGCGCCGCGATGCCGGCGGTCAGCATCTGCGTTGCGCTCGCACCGGATGCGGCCACGCCGAGCAGCAGGCAGGCGGTGGAAATGATGCCGTCGTTGGCGCCGAGCACGGCGGCGCGCAGCCAGCCGATGCGGTTGCCGACGTGGGATTCGGAATGGGGTGGGGCGGTGACGGGTGTGATGTGCGGGATGAGGGGATTCATGCAGGCAATGTATCACTTCGGCAAGCCGGCCGGCATGAAAAGAATGGCGGGACGAACGGCGAAAAGCGTGGCCGGGAAACGGTGCGGATTTGATCCATGTCAATAGTCGCCGGCACCCGCTTGCTAGAGTGTGGCCATCCAGAATTCCAGAGGAACATCATGCTCGACACCGTCTTTCCGCCGCTCCGCATCAAGGGAAAATCGCTGCTGCCCGTCGTACAGGGCGGCATGGGCGTGGGCGTTTCGGCGCACCGCCTGGCCGGCAACGTGGCGCGGCTGGGCGCGATGGGCACGATCTCGAGCGTCGATCTGCGGCGCCATCATCCGGACCTGATGGCGCGCACCGGCAAGGCGCGCAAGGACGACATGAAGGCGGTCATCAACGCCGCCAACCTCGAGGCGCTGGACCGGGAGATTCGCGCCGCGCGTGCGCTGTCGGAAGGAAGCGGCATGGTCGCGGTCAACATCATGCGTGCGGTGGCGGAATATGCGCCGTACGTGAAGCAGGCCTGCGAAAGCGGCGCCGACGCCATCGTGGTCGGCGCCGGACTGCCGATGGACCTGCCGGAACTGGCGGCCGATTATCCGGACGTGGCGCTGATTCCGATCCTGTCCGACGTGCGCGGCATCGGCCTGATCCTGAAGAAATGGATGCGGCGCGACCGCCTGCCGGACGCCATCGTGATCGAGAATCCGCAGTTCGCGGCCGGCCATCTGGGCGCGGCCAGCCTGGACAGCATCAACGATCCGCACTTCGCGTTCTCTGTCGTGATCGAGGGCACGCTGGCGTTGTTCGACCAGCTCGGCATCGCGCGCGACCGCATCCCGCTGATTGTGGCCGGCGGCATCCATTCGCATGAACAGGTGCGCGAACTATTGGCGCTGGGCGCCAGTGCGGTACAGCTCGGGACCTCGTTCGCGGTGACGACCGAAGGCGATGCGCACGAGAACTTCAAGCGCATCCTCGCCGGCGCCCAGCCCGAGGATATCGTCACCTTCATGAGCTGCGCCGGTCTGCCGGCGCGCGCGGTGCGCACACCATGGCTGATCCGCTATCTCGAAAAGGAAAAGAAACTGCAGGACAAGGCCGGTCCCAAGGCCTGCACGGTCGGCTTCGACTGCCTGCATCAATGCGGCCTGCGCGACGGCATTGCCAAGGCCGGCCAGTTCTGCATCGACACGCAGCTGGCGTTCGCGCTGCAGGGCGACGTCGGGCGCGGCCTGTTCTTCCGCGGCTCCGAACCGCTGCCGTTCGGCAATGCGATCCGCCCGGTGCGCGAACTCATCGACTATCTGCTCAACGGCGTGCGTCCGGCTGCGTCGCAGGCCTTGTCCGCAGCCGGCATGCAGCCGGCCTGAGCCATCATCCTTCCTTCCGAACCGCGCCTTGTCATCGCATTCCTACCGCAGGTTGCGTGATTGACCGGGTGACGGCGCGCGTCAACTGGTCTATCCTCGCTGTCCACCGAGAAAACCGCCTGCACAGCGGCGGTAACAGGCGAGGATGAGCGATGCGAGGATGGCGGACATGGAGATGGGGCGTTACGGCGGCAGTGTGCATGCTGCTGGCGCTTGCCGCGCTGTTCCTGTACCGGCTGGCCGATGGTGACCGTCTGAAGCAGTTTGCACGCGACAAGGTGGCACAGACCTGGAACCGCGAACTGGCGATCGGCGACCTGTCGATGGCCCTGTTTCCCTATCCGCATCTTGAAGCGCGCGATGTGCGCGTCGGCAATCCGGCGTGGACGCAGGATGCGCATTTGCTGGAAGCCGATGGCGTCAAGGCGCGCTTCGCCTTGCTGCCGCTGCTGCGCGGCAGTTTCGTGCTTGAAAGCCTGCACTTCGAAGGCCTGCGCGCGAATCTGGAGGTTGCGGAGGATGGACGGCGCAGCTGGGATATGCCGCGCGGCCGTTCACTGCAGACTTCCGACATCGATCTGAGCGATCTGCGCGTGCAGGATGGTCTGCTGACCATACGCCGTCCGCACGACGAGCCGTTTGCGCTGCATATCGACAGGTTCGAGGCCGAAAGCGCGGGGCGTTTGCGCAACATCGAGTTCGAGACCACCCTCAGCCGCAACGAGCAGGCCTTGCTGATCAAGGGCGAGCTGCAGGATCTGGCGGCGTTTGGCAGACCCGGTGCCAGCAGCGGCGGCATGGTGTTCGTCAAGAGCGGCCGATCGACCGCGCTGATCAAGGGCACGCTGCCGATTTCGCTGGAACCGCAAAGCTATGCCTTTTCGGCGGCGATCGATGCCCCTTCGCTGGAAGAAGCGTATCGCTTTCTCGCCATTGACCTTAAGCCGCCGGTGCCCATCAAGCTCGATCTGCAGGTGCAGGGCGCGGGGCGCAAACTCTATGTCAGCGATCTGAAGCTGCAGATGGGCAAGTTGAACCTGGCGGGCGCGCTGCAATTCGACCGCAGCGCATCGCGTCCTTCATTCCGCGCCGACCTCAAGGCAGACCGGGTCGATATGGTGCAGACCTTCCTCGACGCCGGCCGGCCACCGCTGCCGCCCAAGCCCGAGGGCGAACTGTTCCGCGACCGCCCCTTGCCGTGGCCGCTGCTGAGCGCCCTGCAGGGCATGGATGGCACGATTGCGGCACGCATCGACGCGCTGCGCCTGCGCAACGGCATCGAGGTGCGCGAGGCAGTGGCGCAGGCCGATACGCGTGACGATCGCATGACGGTGACTTCGTTCGGCGGCAAACTGCTGGGCGGAAGCGCGCGGGGCGATGCCATATTCACGGCGCGCAATCGCGCGGTGTCGCTGAACCTGCAGCTCGACCAGACGCTGCTCGGCCAGTGGTTTGCCGAAACCGGCAAGAAATCGCGCATCGAGGGCGGTCGCATGCAGGCGACCCTGCGTGTGCAAACGCAGGGCGAGAGCATGAAGCAGCTGGCGGCCAACATCGATGGTCCGCTCGATCTTCGCATTGCCGAAGCGCGCATTCATTCCGAATCGGCGGGACAGGCCGAATACTGGCTCAACGGTCTGTTCTCGGCGCGGGATTCCAAATACATCGACATGGCCTGTCTGTCGGCCAGGTTGCCGTTCAGAAACGGCTTGGCCAAGGGCGAAGGCATCGTCGGCGCGCGCAGCGATGCGAGCCAGTTGCTGACCAGCGGCGCAGTCGACATGCGCACGCAGACGCTCGACCTGCGCGGCCGCGTCAGGGCGCGCGCCGGCATCAGCCTCGGCATTTCGACCTTTGCCAGCGAGGTGCGAATTGCCGGCAAGGTGACGCGGCCGCAGATGAACATGGACGAGGCGGGCGCGCCGGAAGCGCTGGCGCGTATCGGCGCGGCCATCGTGACCGGCGGTATCAGCATCGTGGCGACCTCGATCTGGGATGGCGCGAACCCCGGATCGGACCCGTGCCAGCAGGTGTTCGCGCACAAGCCGCGGCCGTGATGAGCGGCACGCGCATGCAAGGCGGGATGGAATTCGCGGCAAACTCCCGCTATGATGCTGAATTTGCAAAAGGATGGTGCATGGCAAGGTTGCAAGACATCGTCGGCAAGTACGAGGACGGTGCCCGTTTCGTGATTACGGCGCAGATGCTGCGGGTAGGTGTCGAAGAGTTCGACACGCTGGTCAAGCTCTGGCTGGAGGACGAAGGGCGCGGCTTCGAACTGGCGGACGTGCCGCATCGCCGGGTTGTCAACGGCGAGTTCTTTATCGACCGCATCACCGTCATCAGGGTATCGACGTAAGCGTTGCCGCTGTTTTTTCTCACCTTTCATGGAGCCGGCCCTTATCGTGTTCACCCGATTGCCAGTCATTCCCCAGTATTTTCTGCCGAAGAAGGCACTGACCGCGTTTGCCGGCCTGGTTGCCGGCGCGCGCGCGGGCCGCATCACGACCGGCCTGATCCGCTGGTTCATCGGCAAGTACAAGGTCAACATGGCGGAAGCGGCCAATCCCGATATCGGCAGCTATGCGACCTTCAACGAATTCTTCACGCGCGCGCTGCGGCCGGGCGCACGTCCGCTGGCATCGGCGGATTTCGTCAGCCCGGTCGATGGCGCGATCAGCCAGTTCGGACGCATCGAGGACGACCAGATCTTCCAGGCCAAGGGCCACAATTATCTGACCGAGGCGCTGGTCGGCGGCGACCGTGAGCTGGCGGAGCAGTTTCGCCACGGCAGCTTTGCCACGCTGTACCTGAGTCCGCGCGATTATCACCGCGTGCACATGCCGTGCGACGGTCGCCTGATGCGCATGATTTACGTGCCGGGCGCGCTGTTCTCGGTCAATCCGACCACCGCGCGCGGCGTGCCCAACCTGTTTGCGCGCAACGAGCGCGTGGTCTGCGTGTTCGAGGGGGCGCAGGGACCGTTCGTGATGGTGCTGGTCGGCGCCACCATCGTCGGCAGCATGCAGACGATCTGGCACGGCGTGATCAATCCGCCGCGCACCGGCCGGCTGCGCGAATGGCGCTACGACAAGCAGCATCTGGTGCTGAAGAAGGGGGAGGAAATGGGGCGCTTCCTGCTCGGCTCCACCGTCGTCATGCTGTTCCGCAAGGACACGCTGGCCTTCGCACCGGCCTGGCAGCCGACCGGCGCGGTACGGCTGGGCGAGGCGATGGCGAATCTGGCGCCGTCGCCGTCGGCAACTTCTTCCAGCTAGTTGCCCTTGGAGGGGAAGGGATGATCTTCATCGACCAGCCCCTTGTCCTTTTCTTCCTGCTTCTGCTGCTCGCGATCGGGATGGTCGGCACGCTTGCCGACCTTGCGGATTTCCTTTTCCGTATCCGCCGCACCCGGACTGCGTTCGCCGCTGCCGATATCGTCTTCCTGGATCATGTGTTTGTCGGGCATGATGGCGCTCCTGAAAAGATGAACATGCGGATTGGACCCGGCGCCGGCGCAAAGATTCGGCCTGCGTTTCCTGCCGTTTCGCTCTTTCCTTCACGCAAGCGTTTTCCGGCTTGCCGTGCCGCATGCCGCCAACCGATAATGGCGCGCATGTTCCTTCATCGGTCCTCCGGCTCATGCTGATCCTGTTCCTCAAGGCCGCCATTCTGGTGCCCATCACCTTGCTGCCGATCCTCAATCCCTTCGGCAATGCGCCGGTGTTCGCGAGCCTGCTCGGCAATCTCGGCCGCGATGCGGAAAAGAAACTGGCGCGGCAGGTCGCACTCAACTGCTTCTTCATGCTGCTGGGGGCAATGTTCATCGGCTCGCACGTGCTGATGTTCTTCGGCATCTCGCTGCCCATAGTGCGTATCGGCGGCGGCATACTCGTCATGGCGACTGCCTGGCGGCTGTTGCACGACAACAGCCAGGACGCGATCCGCACGCAGGTCGCGACGAACCAGACCGAAGTCTGGTCGGACGAGGAATTCAAGGTGCGCAGCTTCTATCCGATCAGCTTCCGCTGACGGTCGGTCCGGGTTCGATCGCCGCTTCCATCACGCTCGGTGCCAACGCGCCGAACCGTCTGCTCGACCAGGTGATCTCGCTCGGCAGCGCGGCGGTCGGCGCGGCACTGACGGCGCTCGTGATCTTCCTTTGCTACCGCTATGCCAACGGCATGATCCGTCTGCTGGGCCGGCTCGGCACGATGGTGGTGCTGCGCCTGTCGGCCTTCATCCTGCTGTGCATCGGCATCGAAATCCTGTGGCACGGCGTGCTGGACCTGCTGCTCGAGGCAGGGCTGGCCTGACGGCGAGTTGCAGCCGATCGCATCCGCCTACAGCACGCCGTCGAGCAGTAGATAGCCGGGTAGCCAGCCGGTGGCGATACCGATCACCACGGTGACCACGCCGGTCAGGCGCGCGATGTTGCGCTGCATGGCCAGCAGCAGGAAGAACATGAACCACAGCACCGCCCATGCCGCCCACGACAGGCCGAACCAGACGTCCCAGGTACTGCCCGCATGCCGCAAGGTGTCGAACGCGACCGGCACCACGGTAATCGCCACGAACAGACTGAACCAGCCCAGGCCGCGGCCGTCGGCACCGTTGAAGCGATTGAATGCCACCCAGAAATAGGTAAAGGTGAACAGCAGGGTGAGGGCGGCGCCCTTGATCGAGGCGGCATCGGCATTGCCGTTGAATGCCATGTACAGCGCAATCAGCAGGGTAAGTCCACCCGAGAAGACGTTGATGATCCAGATCTCGCGGTCGCCGATGCGATCGAGCAGCCACAGGCCGTTGAGAAAAAGAACGGCGCCCACATACAGCAATGAAAGTCCCAGCAGCATGATGTCTCCTTGTGCCCGGTCCGATGATTCGCGAGGCCGGGCGTCATGAAGCGAAAGGGGACAGGCCGGCGGCGCCCCATGCGTCAGCAGCCTGTCTGCCGCAGCGAATCAGTGGCTGATCATCCACGGTCGCTTGGCGGGAAACGACTTGTTGCCGTTGGGCGCCACCGCTGTCGCCTTCGCCTTTGCGCCGCCGGAACAGCAACTGCAACCGCTCGGATGCGCCTTGGGCACGTAGGACTTGGAACTCACGGGTTCGTGCGAGGCGCGTTCGTTGGTGCTCATGGCAAGGCGCTGCCGGTCGGACATCACCGCCAGTCGCGGTGCGCCGATCAGCACGCGCTCGCATGCCGTGCCGCACTGCGGGCAGACGGCCGGCGCATCGCGCTGTGCCATGCTGCGCAAGGACTCGAACGGCCCGCACTGGTCGCAGGCATAGTCGTAGGTAGGCATGATGGCTCTCCTAGCGGTCCGGCGAGATCGGCATGTCGATGCCCTTGAACTTCTGCACCACCGGGCCGGCCGCGCTCGGATTGATGTCGAAGTCGAAGATCTGCGTCGGCAGCCACAGCGTGGCGCACGAGTTCGGAATATCGACCACGCCGCTGATGTGACCCTGCACCGGTGCCGTGCCGAGAATCGAATACGCCTGCGCACCGCTGTAACCGAACTTCTTCAGGTACTCGATCGCGTTCAGGCAGGCCTGGCGATAGGCGACGTTGACGTCCAGATAGTGCTGTTTGCCTTGCTCGTCCACCGAGATGCCTTCGAAGATCAGGTAGTCGTTGTAGTGCGGCGTGATCGGGCTCGGCTTGAAGATCGGGTTCTTGATGCCGTAGGTCGCCATGCCGCCCTTGATGACGGACACGCGCATGTGCACCCAGCCGGCCATCTCGATGGCGCCGCAGAAGGTGATCTCGCCATCGCCCTGGCTGAAGTGCAGGTCACCGACCGACAGCCCGGCGCCTTTTACATACACCGGGAAGAAGATGCGCGAACCGCGCGACAGGTCCTTGATGTCGCAGTTGCCGCCGTGTTCGCGCGGCGGCACGGTACGCGCGCCTTCGGCGGCTGCCTTGTCGCGCGCGGCGCCTTGCAGCTTGCCCATGTGCGCGGTTTTTTCGAAGGGCGGATTGGCCAGTGGCGGCACGCGGTTCGGTTCGGTCGCGATCAGGCCGGTCTCGCGCTTGTTCCATTCGGCCAGCAGCTTGTGGTCGGGCAGGCAGCCGATCAGTCCCGGATGGATCAGGCCCGCGTATTCGACGCCTGGCACGTGGCGCGACGAGGTGAACATGCCCTTGAAGTCCCAGATCGACTTCTGCGCCTCGGGAAAGTGATCGGTCAGGAAGCCGCCGCCGTTCTTCTTCGAGAAGAAGCCGTTGAAGCCCCACATCGATTCGTCCTTGGCGCCGATGTCGAGCAGGTCGACCACCAGCAGGTCGCCGGGTTCGGCGGTTTCCACGCCGACCGGACCGCTCAGGTAGTGCACGGTGGTCAGATCGACGTCGCGCACGTCGTCGGCGCTGTCGTTGTTCTGGATGTAGCCGCCGGTCCAGTCGTAGGTTTCGAGGATGAAGTCGTCGCCGGGCTTGACCCAGGTCGCCATCGGAATGTCGGGATGCCAGCGGTTGTGGACGTTCTCGTTGCTGGTGGCGGGTTGGTCGAGATCGACCTTGATGAGTGTTTCGGCCATGATGCTTGTCTCCTCGCGTTGCGGGTGGATGATGAGCCGGCATGGCATCCGCGTTCCGGATGCGCTGTGCCGTGCGCTGAAAGTCCGACATCGATTGCTCCGGCGACAATCATGTGCCGATCGCGGCGGATGTTCCATACGTCAATTGACGTATATGGCGCGTCGCTTTCTTGCCAAGCAGTGGCAATTCGGTTAATTTTTCCTCGCAGGCAAGCACATCGAAGCGCACCGTTCCGCACGACGGCCCGGCCCGGTTCCTCCTCCTCGACAAGCCATGGCGCAACAAAAAATATTTCGCGTTCGCCGCGAATACAACCGCTGGGTCGCCAACGAATCGCTGGAGGACTATGCGTTGCGCTACGCGCCGCTCGGCTTTCGCAAATGGTCGGAATGGCGCGTCGGCAATACCGCGTTCGGCGCCGCCTCCTTTCTTGCGCTGGAAGCGATCGGCGGCGCCATCGCGATCAGCTACGGTTTTTCCAATGCCGTATGGGCGATCGCGATCGTCGCGCTCATCACCTTCATTACCGGACTGCCGATCAGCTATTACGCGGCGCGCTACGGCATCGACATGGACCTGCTGACGCGCGGCGCCGGCTTCGGCTACATGGGATCGACGCTGAGTTCGCTGATCTACGCCACCTTCACCATTATCTTCTTCGCGCTCGAGGCCGCGATCCTTGCGGTGGCGCTGCAGATGTGGATACCGTGGCCGCTCGGCGTCTGGTACATCATTTGTTCGCTGTTCATCGTGCCGCTGGTGGCGCGCGGCGTGACGCTGATCTCGCGCCTGCAGATGTGGAGCCAGCCGTTGTGGCTCCTGCTGCTGATCGCGCCCTATGCGGCAATCCTGTGGAAGCAGCCGCAGGCATATCGCGACTTCACCGAACTGGTCGGTGCAACTTCGCACAGCAGCGGCTTCGATCCGTTGATGTTCGGCATGGCAGCAACCGTTGCGTTCTCGCTGATCGCGCAGATCGGCGAGCAGGTCGATTTCCTGCGCTTTCTGCCCGAGCGCACGGCCGCCAACAAGTGGCGCTGGTGGACTGCGGTGGTGGTGGCCGGTCCCGGCTGGATCGTGCCCGGCGCGCTGAAGATGCTGGGCGGCGCCTTCCTCGCATTCTTGGTGATGGAGCATGGCGTGCCGGCGCTGCAGGCGATCGAACCGACGCGCATGTACCTGCTCGGTTTTTCCTACCTGTTCGACAGCCCGGCCTGGATACTCGCGGCGACGCTGCTGTTCGTGCTGGTGTCGCAGGTCAAGATCAACCTGACCAACGCCTATGCCGGTTCGCTGGCGTGGTCGAACTTCTTTGCGCGCCTCACGCATAGCCATCCGGGGCGCGTGGTGTGGCTGGTGTTCAATGCCTTGCTGGCGCTGCTGCTGATGCAGCTCGGCGTATTCGCCGCGCTCGAGAACGTGCTGGCGCTCTACAGCAACGTGGCGGTGGCCTGGGTCGGCGCGTTGTTCGCCGATCTGGTCATCAACAAGCCGCTCGGCCTGAGTCCCAAGGGCATCGAGTTCAAGCGTGCCCATCTGTACGACGTCAATCCGGTCGGACTGGCAACGCTGCTGATCGCCTCCATCGTCGGCATGACGGCCTTTTCCGGCATGGGCGGCCCCATCGCGGTGGCATTTTCGCCTTTTCTGACCCTCGGCACCGCCTGCGTGGTGTCGCCCTTGCTGGCCTGGCGCACGCGCGGGCGCTTCTATCTGGCACGGTCGCCGACGCCCGTCGCGGCACCGGGCGAACTGGTGTCGTGCAGCGTCTGCAGCAATGCCTTCGAATCGGAAGACATGGCGCGCTGTCCGGCCTATGGTGCGGCCATCTGCTCGCTGTGCTGCACGCTCGAATCGCGCTGCCACGACATGTGCAAGAAGCATTCGCGCGTGGCCGAGCAGTTGCAGCAAGGCCTGTCGCGGCTGCTGCCGGATTCGGTCGCGCACCTCGTCAACCGCCGCGTCGGCAATTATCTGGTGGTGGTCGCGGCCCTGTGCGCGGTCGGCTGCATTGCGCTCGGCATGCTCTACATGCACGAGATATCGGTGCCGCTGGCGCCGGAAGGGCGGGCATTGATCGACAGCCTGTTCCTGCGCATCGGCGCCGTGCTGCTGGTGCTGGTGGCGATCGCCGGCTGGTGGATCGTGCTCGGCAACGAAGGGCGGCACCTGGCGCAGGAAGACCTGAACCGCCAGAATGCCTTGCTGCTGCACGAGATCGAGGCGCATCAGCGTACCGATGCGGCGCTGCATCGCGCCAAGGAAGCCGCGGAAGCAGCCAACCAGGCCAAGAGCCGTTATGTGGCGGGCATGTCGCATGAACTGCGCTCGCCGCTGAACAGCATCCTCGGCTATACCCAGATCCTGCTCAAGCAGCACCACGGGGACGCGGGTTCGCGCGCGGCGATCCAGACCATGCAACGCAGCGGTGAACACTTGCTCGGGCTCGTTGACGAACTGCTCGATCTGGCGCGCATAGAAGCCGACCGCCTGCGGCTGGAGCCGAGCGCGGTCTGCCTGCGCGACTTCATCGACGAACTGCTGAGCATGGTACGGCCGCAGGCCGAGGCCAAGCGTCTGCAACTGCGCTACGAATGCCGCGATGTCCTGCCCGAATACATTCTCGCCGACGGCAAGCGCATGCGGCAGGTGCTGATCAATCTGCTGACCAATGCCGTGCGCTTCACGGACCGCGGCGTCGTCACGCTGCGGGTGGCGGCTGCCTCGGAAGCGATCCGCTTCACGGTGGCCGACACCGGCATCGGCATTGCCGCGCAGGATCGGGAACGCATCTTCCAGCCTTTTGAACGCGGCGCGACCGGCCGGCTGCGCGGCGAGCCGGGCGCGGGCCTGGGGCTGGCGATCACCAAGAAGCTGGTCAGGCTGATGGGCGGCACCATCGACGTCGCCAGCACGCAGGGCGAGGGAAGCACGTTCACCGTCACGCTGCCGTTCGAACGCGCGGATGCCTCGATGCCTGCCTCGTCGCCGCAACCGGTGGCCTATCGCGGATCGCGCCGCATGCTGCTGGTGGTGGACGACCAGCCGGTGCAGCGTCACATGCTGGCCGGCATGCTGCTGCCGCTCGGATTCGAGGTGCGCGAGGCGGCCAGCGGGCAGGAATGCCTCGACGCGCTGGGCGAGAGCATGCCGGATGCGATCCTGCTCGATATCGGCATGGACGGCATGGATGGCTGGCAAACCGCGGCACTGCTGCGACAGTGTCATGGCGCGACGCCGCCCATCATCATGGTGTCGGCCGACGTGTTCGGCAACGACGCCGGCAAGCTGCGCCGCTACGGCTGCCAGGGTTTCATCGCCAAGCCGGTGCTCGAATCGGAATTGCTGCAGATGCTGAAACAGGCACTGAATCTCGAATGGCACCATGGGGAAGAAGCGAGAGCGCTGCCAGTCGAGGTGGCCTTGCGTGAGCTGCGCTTTGCGGAAGACGACGTGCACGAACTGCTGCACCTGTGCCGCATCGGCCATGTCGGCGGGCTCAAGCGCGCCTTGCGCCGCATCGCGGAAGAAGAGCCGTCGGCACTGGCATCGTGCCGGCTGGCGGAATCGCTGCTGGAACGTTTCGAACTGGCGGCGCTGGAAGATGCACTGGAGGAGAACCAACGTGTCCACGCTGACGAATGACACATGGCGCACCGGCCCCGTGGTGCTGGTGGTTGATGACGTGCCCGGCAGTCTCGGCATGATCCACGAGACGCTCGAAAACGCGGGCTACACGGTGCTGGTTGCCGACGATGGGCAGACAGCCCTGCAGCGTCTGCAGAAGGTGGTGCCGGACGCGATCCTGATGGATGCGGTCATGCCGGGCATGTCCGGTTTCGAGGCATGCCGGCGCCTGAAGGCGGACCCGGCCTTGCGGCATATTCCGGTGATCTTCATGACGGGGCTCAGCGAGACTTCCGATGTGCTCGAAGGATTCGCCGCCGGCGGTGTCGATTACGTGGTCAAGCCGGTGCAGGCCGTCGAGGTGCTGGCGCGGCTGCGCACGCATATTGCCACCATGCAGTCGTTGCGCGCGGTGGAGCAGGTCATCGATGCGGAAGGGGCGGGGCTGCTGGTGCTCGGGCATGGTCGCCGCCTGATCTGGCAGTCTTCCTGCGCGGCGCGCCTGCTGAATGACGCGGGTATCGATCTGTCGGCGCGGGAACTGCCGCCGGCATGGCTACCCGCAGAAGCGGGGCAAAGCGTGCGGATTCCGGGCAAGGGCAATGACCTCGATCTGCGCCATCTCGCCGTATCGGCCAGGGGCGAGATCATGCTGCTGGTGTCCGTGCCCGATGCGCCGGTGCATATCGACGGCCTGGCGCGGCTGTCGCTCACGCCGCGCGAAACCGAGGTGCTGTGCTGGCTCGCCAAGGGCAAGACCAACCGCGATATCGGCGACATCCTGCAACTGAGCCCGCGTACCGTCAGCAAGCATCTCGAACACGTGTTCCAGAAGCTGGGCGTCGAAACGCGCTCGGCAGCGGCCGCCATGGCCACCAGCCTGCAACTGGACGAGACAGTGCACCGTCCTTGAAGACGGTGCCGTCATCATCCTTCTCCCAGAATGAACACCACGGCTTGCGCTGCGGTAGCGGCGATGAGCGCGGCAATGCCCACCCATTTTCTTCGGCGTCTGTTGCGTTGTACATGTTGCCGCGAACGCTTGAGGACTTCGTGTTTCACGAAGTGCCGGTTGCCACGGCTTCCGCCTCGGGCGCACGTACGTCGGCAATGCGGATCTTTTCCTGACGTCCGGTCGGCAGATCGACCTCGACGCAGGCGTTGATCTTGCGGCCGATGATCGCCAGTCCGATCGGCGTCAGCACGGAAATGCGTCCGGCTGCCGCATTGGCTTCCGACGGATGCACGAGCGTGACGCTGCTTTCCTGTCCGGTGGAAAAGAACGACAGCGTGACGACGGTGCCGAGCTGCACGATGTCCTTGCGCTTGGAGCCGGGCGGCACGCGGCTGGCGCCGGCGACGATGTCGCTGAGTTCGTCGGCGGCTTCGCTTTCGGCGCCGTCCAGGCGCAGCAGGTGTTCGGCAAGACGATAGAGGATGGCGGCATCATCCTGCGACAGGTAACGTTGGTCCTTCATGGCGGTATTACTCCCGGCCGGGCAACAATGCGTCGGCCAAATGACAAGTTCAGAAAACGGCGCTCAGGGCAGCCGGCGATCGATCAAGGCGGGGAGAAGGCTCGGGAGCAGGCGGGAAGAGTGCTTCCCTCGAAGATGCTCACCGAGCCAAAGAAAGGCAGGCGAGGCTCTTGGTGCTGGAAGGGGTGTGCGCGAAAGGCGCAACGGCCGGCATGCGGCCCGCGCGCGAAACCTGCAGGCGTGCGTCGTCCTGTCCCATCAGGGGACCGGCGCAGGCTGGCAGGAAACGGAGCGACAACATTGCGGATACGGTTTTTGAAGACACGAAAGCCTTGAGTATAGCCTCTGGCAGGATTCCGTCAACCTGTGCCCCGCCGCGATGCGCTGCGAGCGCGGTTACAATGGCCGGCCATGCAATTGCCACCGTACTCATGAGCACCGATCCGCGCACTCCCGTTCCCGCCGTCATTGCCGTCGTCCTGCGCGGCGACCATATCCTGCTCGTCTGTCGCAAGACGCCGCCCGATGCGGGCATGTGGGGATTTCCCGGCGGGAAGATGGAATTCGGCGAAACCATCGAACAGGCGGCCCTGCGCGAACTGCACGAGGAAACGGGGATCACGGCCGAAGCGGAAGGAGTTCTGACGGTGCTCGATTCGTTTCATCGCGATGACGATGGCGCGCTGACGCACCATTTCATCCTGCCGGCCATCGCATGTCGATGGATTTCCGGCGAACCGGTTGCGGCCGACGATGCCGCGAAGGCGGAATGGGTGCCGCTGGCCGAGTTGTGCAACGGCGAACGCGAACTGATCCTGGCAGTCGACACGGTGGCGGCGCTGGCGGTCGAAGCAGCACGCGAGCGCTGAGCCCGCAACAGGCAGGGAGGCTGGCGCCGAAGGATCAGCGTTTCGGCAGGATAACCTCGAATGTCACCAGGCCATCCGCGCAGCGCACATCGACGCTGCCGTCGTGTCCCTTGACGATCTCGTTGACGATGTACAAGCCCAGGCCGAGGCCGCCAGGATTTCCGCGATTGCGCGTCGAGGCCGGCTTGAACGGATCGAACAGGGAAGGCAGCAGCTCGGGATCGATGGCCGCGCCGTGGTTGACGACCATCAGCCGTACCGTTTGCGCATCGGCGCTGGCGCTCACCGTGATCGGCATGGCGTTGTCGCCATGATGGCGCGCATTGCTGAGCAGATTGGAGACGACCTGGCTGATCCGGTCCGCATCGATGTCGGCCGAACCCACGCCGTCGCATGCAAGCCGCACCTGCAGGCCGGGATGGGCGGTCGTGACCTCGCGAACCAGATCGTGCAGCAGCGGGCCGATCTCGGTGCTGCTGCGCGTGATGCCCAGGCCCAGACCGTTCTGGATGCGGCTGACGTCGAGCACTTCGGAAATCAGCCGCTTCATGCGTCCGCTGGAACTGGTGATGCGCTTGCCCAATGTCGAATTGGCGAGGTTCGTATCGGCGGCGCCTTGCCGCTCCAGCATTTGCGCCGCCATCATGATGGCCTGGAGCGGATCCCGGAGATCATGCCCCAGCGTGGCGAACAGCATGTCGCGCGCGCGTTCCGACAGCGTGCTCCTGGCCAGCGCGATATCCTGCAGATCGCCGCGGAACTGGGTGGCGATCTCCAGCTCGCTCGACAGCCATGCGTGGCTCTTGCCCTCGACATCCTGCTTCCACTCCGCGAACGATCCGCGCGGCGTGAGGCGGTCGCCGAGCGGACCGGTGGTGTAGGTCTTCTCGGGATTGCCGCCCCAGCGCACGCTTTCGATCTGCTCGCCGCGAAACCAGAATAGATAGCCGTTGCGTTCGCGATGGAAGCGCGCCGCCAGCAGGCCGGCGGTTGCGGCGCGTGACGATGCCAGAGCGGGCACGTCGCGCTCGATGGAATCGGTGGCGAAGATGTCCGCGGTGTCGTTCGTCTGCAGCCAGTCTATCCAGTCGAGTACCGCGCCTTCGTCCGGCGTCTCGCCGAACAGGACGACGCGGCCGTCTATGCAAGCCGCCGCGCCCTGGCAACCGACCAGATCGAGAAAACTGGGCTTGTCTTCGGACAGCGCATGCAGAAGATCGCCGGCCTGCGTGGTGCGTTCCGTGATGCGGATGCGCACTGCGGCAGAGCGCTCAATCGCGCGCGCATGATCCTGCGACAGCGTGCGCTCCACCAGCACGCTGACGATCTGCGCCAGCAACTGACAGGACATGCGCACCGCGCGCGGCACCAGATAGGGTGACATGTGATGGCAGGCGATCATGCCCCACAGCCGGTCGTTGACGACGATGGAAATGCTCATCGATGCCGATACGCCCATATTGGTCAGATATTCGACGTGAATCGGCGAGACGCTGCGCAATACGCTGCGGCTCAGATCGAGCGGTTTCTGCGTGAGCGGATTTTCCTGCGGGGCCAGCGGCACAGGCAGGTAGCCGATGTCCGCAATCAGGCGCAGCGGATTGAGGATGTACAAGCGGCGTGCCTGTACCGGAATATCGCCGGCCGGATAGCGTTGTCCGACAAAGGGCTCGAGATCGTCGCGGCGCCATTCCGCCACCACTTCGCCGCTGTCGTCGGGCAGAAAGCGGTAGGCCATCACGCGGTCAAAGCCGGTCAGTGTGCGGATTTCATCGACCGCGACCCGCAGCAGCTCATCGATGCTGGCCTGGCACTGGATGCGCGCGATCGCGCGTTGCGATGCCATGGCAAAAGTGTCCAGCGTGGCGCCGCCATCCTGCAGTTTCTCGAACTCGACCAGGACCAGTTCTTCGGAGCGGCTGAAGATGACGTCGAAGCGGCCATCGCGCAGCTCGGCGCCCAACATGTCATCGGGAATGCCGTCGCCCGCCAGTGCATCGGCAATCGCCGCGCGCATCGCTGGCGTCAGATGGGACGCTTCCAGCGTTTCGCCCATGGCCGGCAACGAACCCAGCATGGTGTCGGCATTCTCGCTGCGGACGGCCAGTGCGCCGTCGCGCGAAAATGCCAGCAACGCGCCGTGCGGCTGGATCGAACCCGGAATGTGGATGGGTTCGCGATCGCAGTTGGTCAGATCGACGGGTTGCCTGCTGCCGGTAAAGGAAATGGGCGTGATCATGCGGCTCCCCGTTGCATGAACCACGATTGCAGCGACAGGAAGGTCGCGCGTGCCGCATTCGCCGCGTCGCGCGCCGCCTCTTCCTCGACAAGGTACCGATTGACGCTCTGCATGAACTGGCGCCAGTTCGCGCCGCATGCCTCGCCATAGCCGGTCAGCCAGCGCGTCGGCCATGGCGCGAGCACGCTGCCGATGCGCCGCAACAGGACCTGCGAACCGAGTTGCGCGCCTTCCAGTACATAGGCGATGCCAAAGCGGCTCGCGGGCGAATCGAGGTCCAGGGTGCAGGGCGCAAGGGGCAGGGCGGCAATTTGTTCCTCGCTGAGGCCGGCACCGCGCAGATCGTTGAGCAGCCAGGCGCGTTTGCCATTGCGTTCCTGTGCCTGCAGCTCCGCAGGCCATTGCGCAGACCACAATGCATCTTCGAAGGGAGACAGCCAGCCCCACATTGCCTCGATGAACACGCGGTAGTCGTGTTTGCCGGCGTCAGGCTGCGCAATCTTCAGACGGTTCTCGAAGTCGGCATGGATATCCTGCGTGGCTTGTCGCAATCTGGTCAGGCCGGAAACTGGTTCGATCAAATAATCTCCAATGAAGCTGGAATCAAGGCAAAAGGCCGCTCCCGAACAGGAGCAGGAAAAGAAGACATTGGGCTGAATCGGCGGTGACGCCGTGGCCGTTTGCCGCAATCAGATATGCGGACCATTGTACGCGAGGCCTGACGGATACGGCGTGAAATAATGTCGGATGGTTGTTTCAGCGCACCAGTGCGGCCCACAGCAGCGACAAGCCCGAGCACAGCAGCAGTGCGTCGAGCAGGTGCTGGAAGGCGCGTTCGCTGAGACGCAGCATGACGACCTTGCCGGCAAAGGTGCCCGCCATGATCGAAGCGCCGACCAGCAGTCCCTTGAGAACGATGTCGAACGGCAACGCATCGGACTGACCAAAGATCGCCAGTTTGCTGATGTAAAGAAACAGGGAACTGGCCGCCTCCGTCGAAATGAAGGCGCCCTTGACTAGCCCGTAGGCGCTGAAGGCAGGCACGCTCAGCGGTCCGGTTGACAGCACGATGCCGGTCAGATAACCGATGATCGCGCCTGCAATCGACAATTGCCAGAGCCGCAGCCGAAAATCGTGCGCCCTGAGCCAGTGGCGTACCGGAATCATGATGATGAAGAATCCGCCCAGGCAGGTATTGATCAGGTTGTCGGGCAAGGCCAGCAAAGTGCGCGCGCCGAGTGCGGCGGCGGGAATGCCGGTGGCGGAATAGGCGGCAAAGGCGCGCCAGTCGATCAGCTTCCACCACGCCATGACGCGCGCAAGGTTCGCCATTACCGCCGCGATTGCCATGATCGGCACGGCTTCGATCGGGCCGAAGGTATAGACCAGCACCGGCAACAGCATGATGGACGAGCCGGTTCCGACCACGCCACTGACGACGCCGGCCGCCAGCCCGACCACAAGGACGAACAGATAACCGGTCATGGAAGAGGAGGAAGGGCAGGAGCCACGAAAAGCGCGAAAGCGGTGAGGAACGAGAAGAAAGCCATCTTAACGCAGTCCAGCAACCTCTGCCGGCGCTACACTGTCGCCATTGAACGGGAAAACATGAAAACCATCGTCGATAACAGAAAAGCCCTGCACGACTACGCCATCGAAGACCGCTACGAAGCAGGCCTCGTGCTGCAGGGCTGGGAAGTCAAGGCCATCCGCCAGGGGCGGGTGCAGTTGAAGGAAGCCTATGTCGTTGCACGCAATGACGAGCTCTTTCTGTTCGGCGCGCATGTGAGCGCCCTGACCAGCACCTCATCGTTCTCGCATCCGGAAGCGCGCCGCACGCGCAAGCTGCTGCTGCACGCACGCGAGATCGACAAGCTGGTCGGCAAGGTCAGGCAGGCCGGCTTCACCATGGTGCCGCTGAACCTGCACTGGGTGAAAGGCCGCGTCAAATGCGACATCGCACTGGCCAAGGGCAAGCGCGAATACGACAAGCGCAACGCCGAACGCGAGCGCGATTGGCAGCGCGAACAGCAGAAGATCATGAAGATCCACCGGCGCTGATACCGCGCCGGTTCGTCACGTCGCGTGCGCCGGCTTGCGCAGCATGAAGATCACCGCTGCCGCCAGCAGACACGCACCACCAGCCGCGTACAGCGCCGGGTTGTAGGTGAGCAGCCAGGTGCGCGTCAGGCCGGCACCGTAGGCGGCCACTGCCGAGCCGATCTGGTGCGCAGCAAAAATCCAGCCGAACACCATGCCCGCGCGCTCCTTGCCGAAGGTGGCACCTGCCAGCTTCACGGTGGGCGGCACGGTGGCGATCCAGTCCAGCCCGTAGAACATCGCGAACAGTGACAAGCCGTACAGCGTGAATTCGGAATGCGGCAGCCAGAACAGCGAGAGGCCGCGCAAGCCGTAGTACCAGAACAGCAGCTTGCGGTTGTCGTAGCGGTCCGACAGCCATCCCGACAGGATGGTGCCGACGAAGTCAAAGGCGCCCATCATCGCCAGCACGCTGGCCGCCGGCACTGCCGCCATGCCGTAGTCGCCGCACAGCGAGATGAAATGGGTCTGGATCAAGCCGCTGGTGCTGAGACCGCAGATGAAGAAGGTGCCGGCCAGAATCCAGAATGCGCGGTTGCGCGAGGCGCTGGCGAGAACGCGCAAGGGTTCCATCATCGTCATGCTGGCGGCCGTAGCAGGCGCCGGCGCTGGCGCATCCGGTGCGCCGCCATACGGGACCAGGCCGACGTCATGCGGCCGATCGCGCATGAACAGGAAAGCCAGCACGCAGACCAGCGCACAGGCAAAGAACACCGGCAGCATCGCCAAGCGCCAGCCATAATGTTCGATCAGCCAGGCGGCAAACGGCAGGAAGATCAACTGGCCGGTGGCCGAACTCGCGGTCAGGACGCCGATCACCAGGCCACGCCGCTTGTCGAACCAGCGGTTGGCGACCACGGCGCCGAGTACCAGCGCCGTCATGCCGGAACCGACGCCGAGCACCAGTCCCCACAGCACGAACAGATGCCAGAGTTGGCTCATCTGCGTCGAGAGAATCAGGCAGGCCGCGATCAGGGCCAGCGCAAGGCAGACCACCTTGCGCAACCCGAAGCGCTCCATGAAGATCGCCGCGAACGGGCCGATCAGGCCGAACAGCATGAAGCGGATCGCCAGCGCGGACGATATCTGATCGGTATTCCAGCCGAATTCACGACTCAGGGGTTGCAGCAGCGCTCCCGGCAGCCCGAGTGCGGCCGAAGAGGTCAGCATGGTCAGAAAGGTGATCGCAACGATCATCCACGAGAAATGCAGGCCTCTGCGATGCAGCCATGCCGAGAACGGTTGGGAAAACATGGGATGGAAAGATGAAAGAGAGTCAGGCCTGGTTGCCCAGCATGTGCTCGCGCACCGCCGCCAGCAGTTCCTCGGAGATCGGATCGCCTTGCGTGGCGCGCGCCAGCATCATGACGCCGACCATGGTGCTCCACTGCACCAGCGCCTGCTTGCGGCGCTGGGCCGGATCATCTCCCGGCGAGTGGGCGGCAAGCAGTTCGACCAGGCGAGCCGTGCCGTCCTGATAGGCAGCCCGTACCGGCTTGTCTGTCGGTTCCCGTGCGACATCGACGCTCAGGCTCGCGGCGGGGCAGCCTTCGCCCATGTTCTTCACCATGCGTGGAGACAGATAGGGATCGAGGATCGCATGCAGGGCGGACGTATCGTGCGGCCGATTCCTGACGCGTGTGGTCCAGCGTTCCGCTGCCTGTGTGAAGGCATTGGTGCAGGCCACGGCCGCCAGCTCGTCCTTGGATGAAAAATGCCCATAGAAACCGCCGTGCGTGAGGCCGGCGGCGCCCATCAGGTCCGCCACGCTGACGCCATTGAATCCCTTTTCGCGAAACAGGCGCGCGGATGCCTTTTCGATGGCGACCCGGTTACGGTCGGCCTGTTCCCTTGATACGCGTGGCATGGCGGTCTCCTTCGCTGTTAACGAAATTAATATACATGACAGTCGTCATGAATACAATAGATGTCAATTGTCATCTATAAAGTTGACGAAATGGCGCAACTTGCACGGATGTCCGGCAGTCCTACCGACACGCTCATTCGACAAGGTGCAAGGATGAAGAAGCCGACCAAGAAACCGTTTCCCGTCGAGCAGATACGGCGCTACCTGGAGCCCGGCCCGATCGTGCTGGTCTCGTCGCGCTGGAAGGGACGCAACAACATCATGACCATGGGCTGGCATACGGTCATGGAATTTTCGCCTTCATTGGTGGGCTGCATCATTGCCGCCGGCAATCACAGTTTCGAGATGATCCGCAGAAGCGGCGAGTGCGTGATCAATATCCCGACCATGGACATGATCGATCAGGTGGTGGGGATCGGGAGCTGCACGGGCGCGGAGGCAGACAAGTTCGAGCGCTTCGGGCTGACAGCGGCGGAGGCGCAGCAGGTGAAGGCACCGCTGATCGCGGAATGCCATGCGAATCTCGAATGCCGTCTGTACGACCGCAAGATGGTGGCAGCCTATAACTTCTTCATTTTCGAGGTTATCGCCGCGCAGGCGGCACCCACGCCGAAATATCCGAAGACCGTGCATTACACCGGCGACGGCATATTCCGGACGACTGAAAGAACGCTCAACCGCCGCGCCCGATTCGCCCCGCACATGCTGTAAGACGTGCGGGGTATGTTGCGATCGTCAGGCCTTAGAAATCGCCCCAGATGCTGTCTTCGTTGGGATCGCCTTCGGCGCGGCTCTGCAGGGTGTCGAGAATCAGCGGTTCGGCCTTTTCCCAACGTTCGAGGACATGCGGATCGTCGGACTGGCAGATCAGCGAATCGAACAGTTTGTTCTCTACCGCATACAAATTGAAGAGGGCGACGTTGACGATCCTGGAATAAAAAAGCCGGCTTTCGGCGTCCATTTCAGAGAACATTTTTCGATCGGTCATGATGGCCTCGCAGTCTGATTGCCCGGATTCATTATAGAAGTGGTTTGCTTGCGGCAATACAAATTGGAGTGCGAACTTTCAGGTTTGTTGCATGCGCCGTTGCGTAAATGCGATAGCGCGCAAAAACCGTTAATCGATCGACCACCACGCGGGCAGCAGGGCGCGCACCTCGGCACTTGCAAAGCGGTCATCGATCAAATGAACGACGCCGCGATCCTCGCGCGTGCGTATGACGCGGCCCGCGGCCTGCACCACTTTCTGCAGTCCCGGGTACAGGTAGGTGTAGCAATAACCGTTCCCGAATACCTGCTCCATGCGCTCGCGCATCTGCTCGTTGACGGCATTGATCTGCGGCAGGCCGAGCGTGGCGATGAAGGCACCGATCAGTCTATCTCCCGGCAGATCGATGCCTTCGCCGAATGCGCCGCCGAGCACGGCAAAACCGATGCCCTGGCTGTGCAGGCAAAAGCGCTCGAGAAATGCGGTGCGTGCCGATTCTTCCATGCCGCGCGATTGCTGCCAGGTCGGGATGTCGGGATGACATTGATTGAACAGCAAGAGCGCCTTGCCCAGATAATCGAAGCTGCTGAAGAACGCCAGATAGTTGCCCGGACGGGCGCGATACTGCCGCGCCATCAGGTCGGCAATCGCCTGCAGTGAACGATCGCGATGCCGGAACCGCGTCGAGATCGTGCGCGCGATGTGCACCGATAATTGCGACGCCTCGAACGGCGAGGCGACGTCGATCCATGCCGTATCGTCGGGCAGGCCGAGCGTGTCTGCGTGGAAATGCCAGGGACTCAAGGTGGCCGAGAACAGCGTGGCGGTATGCGCGCTGTCGAAGCGCGGACGCAGGAACGGCGCCGGAATGATATTGCGCAGCGCCAGCAGCGATTCGGTCCGTGCACCTTGTTTTTTCGTGATGTCGAACATCGAATGTGTGCCGAAGGATTCGGCAAGGCGCGCGAAATGCAATGCGTCGAACATGAAGGATTGCAGATCGGGGGTGACGGCATCCGGCTGTTCGGCCATCAGGTCGCTTATGTCGGCGGCAGCCTGCTGCAGAGCGAACAGGAAGCGTTCGCCGATCGCCGCATGCACGGCGTAGTCTTCTTCCTGTTCCGCGTGCAGCGCATTCCACTCGCGCTGCACGCGGTCGAGCACGCGTTTGATTTTCTTCGGTGCAGCCAATCGTGCGAAGCGGAACGCGGTCTGGTCCAGCTGCGCCGAATACATGCCGCGCCCGCGTTCCACCATGTTGTGCGCTTCGTCGATCAGCAGGCCGACGCGCCACTGGTTCTCCATCGTCAGCGCATACAGCATGGCGCTGCCGTCGAAATAATAGTTGTAGTCGCCGATCACGATGTCGGCCCAGCGCGCCAGTTCCTGGCTCAGGTAATAGGGACAGACGGCATGCGCCAGCGCGATATCGCGCAGGGACTGCCGGTCCAGCATGGCTGCGCCGACAGCGGCCTCGCGCGCGGCTGGCAGGCGGTCGTAAAAACCTTGCGCCAGCGGACAGGATTCGCCGTGACAAGCCTTGTCCGGATGTTCGCAGGCCTTGTCGCGCGCCACCAGTTCCAGCACGCGCAAGGGCATGGCGGGTCGGCTCTTTTGTATCAACGAGGCGGCTTCGAGCGCGAGCTGGCGTCCCGATGTCTTTGCCGTGAGGAAGAACAGCTTGTGCAACTGCTGGCTTGGCATCGCCTTCAGAAGCGGGAACAGGGTGGCGACTGTCTTGCCGATGCCGGTAGGTGCCTGCGCCAGCAGGCGGCGTTGCGTGGCGGCGGATTGATAGACCGCCGCAGCCAGTTCGCGCTGACCGGGCCTGAATGCGGGATGCGGAAACGACAATGCCAGCAGCGCATCGTCGCGCGCGCCGCGATGCGCGTCTTCCTGTTGCGCCCATGCCAGAAAACGTTCGCACTGCGCCTCGAAGAAGTGCCTGAGCGAGTCGGCGTCGTGCGATTCGACCAGCACGGTTTCCTTCTGGTTGCCGATATTGAAATAGACGAGCGCCACTTCGATCGCATCCAGCTGTCGCGATTCGCACAGCAGCCAGCCATAGATCTTGGCCTGCGCCCAGTGCAGGGCGCGGTGGTTGTCCGGCACCTTGCCGAGATCGCCGCGAAAGGTTTTGACTTCCTCCACACGCCGCAGGCGCGGGTCGTAGCCGTCGGCACGGCCGCGCACCTGCAGACCGCCATGGCTGCCGCTCAAGGTAACTTCCGATTCGTAATCGCGATGGCGGCGCGCCGCGACCGTGGCGTGTCCGGTCATGCCTTCGAGTGCCGTGGGCGACGGCGTGAAGCGCAGATCGAGATCGCCGGCACGCGCAGTGAAGGCGCACAGTGCACGCACAGCTACGATATGTTTCATGCCGCCTCCTGCCATTGCACATGGCATACCGCGACCGGGATCCCGTGCGCCATGCAGTATTCCATCCAGCGCAGCTGATTGTCCTGCAGCCTGTCGCCGGGGCCCTTGACCTCGAGCATGCGATAGCGTGCCTGCTGTGGCCAGAACTGGATCAGGTCCGGAAAACCGAAGCGGTTGGCTTGGATATCCGCCAGCAGGCGCACGAACAGCACCTTGAGATGCGCCGGCGGCACGCAGGCCAGCGCCGTCTCGAGCAGAGCGGCATCGAGGCTGTTCCAGAACACGAAGGGTGACTGGATGCCGAACTTGCTGTCGTACGTTGCCAGAATCGCCTGTCGATAGCTGCCATCGTCCAGCTGTGCCAGACAGGCGTCGAACAACGCTGTGCGGCGTCGATGAAAGTCCGGACTGTGCAGATCGGCCGGGCCGTGATGAAAAGGGTGGAAGAAGGCACCCGGCACCGGCGCGAACACCGCCGGCCAGCACAGCAGGCCGAACAGGGAATTGATCAGCGTGTTCTCGACATACCAGACCGTGCCGCCATCGGTGCTGAAATGATCGCGCACCCTGCATTCGACCGCGATTGGCTGGGCCGTACAGGGCAGAACCAGATCGATGCGCTCGGGCAGCAAGCGCCGCTGCCTGGCAACGGTTTGGCCGCAACGGCGGCGCAGGCGTGGCAGCAGGCGCAGCAGGGCTTGTCGTTCGGCTTCGCTTTCGGGCTGTGCAAAGGCGGCCTCGGCCAAAGGCAGCGCCTGCTGGCATTGCCCGGCGCGCTCCAGCACGCGCAGCCGCCGCAGGCGCGCACCCGGATAGGCGCAGTTCGCATACGCCTCATGCGCCAGCTCCCATTGCATGCGGCGTTCGTGCTGGCGGCCGATCAGGAACAGCAGCCTGTTGCGTCGCATTTCGAGCCAGTCATTCTCGAAGGGGATGGCGGGAATCTCCTGCAGGACTGTCTGCGGGTCGTCTTCCTCGGCAATGCGCTGGCGGCAGTCATGCAGATGCAGATAGTCGTCGATATCCTGCCGCGCGCGAAAGGCGCGCGAATCATGCGAGCAGGCTACCGTTTCGTAGCGATAGATGCCGAGGTCCGACAGCACGAACTCCGACCAGTCTTGACTCAGGTTGCCGAAGAACATCAGGCGCAGGCGCTCGCACAGCGGGCCGACCGCGACACGATAGACGACCTCGTCGGTCTCAACCTGCCAGCCGGCGAGCGTGCGCGGTTCCGTAAAGACTTCGCACAATTCGGCGTGCAGTGCAGTCTTGGACGTGGTGTTGTCGGATACGCGGAAGGCGGCGAGCAGCTCGTTCTTGCGCAACAGGGAGAACAGCTCGTCGATGTCGAGCAGCGGGTCGGCCGTCAACCAGCCTTGCGCGATCAGCGGTTCGGCGGCCTGGACGGAACAGCCGATTTCGTCGTAACGAAGGCGACCGGCGCGGAAGACCTCGCCCTTGCGCATGACCATCCGCACCAGAAGGGCGCGGGAGGCTTGCGGCAACTGCGGGAATTGCCGCAGGAAGGCGCGCTCCGCATCGTCCAGCAGATCGTCATAGCGCGTCGCCACCCAGTCCAGCACCTGCTGGAAATTGTGCAGATAGTAAAAGCGCTCGGAGGAGACGGACATGACAGGGCGACGAAAAAAGGCGGCGTCGCGGTCGGACGATCCGCCTCAAACTACTGGATGGATATCCATATGTTACCGTCGAAACGGCAGCGCGTCACTGCTTGTCCGAATGGAATGTTGATATCTCTCCATCAGCTCCATCGGTGGCGGGACCATAGGATGCCTGCTGCGCCACGAAGCCGTCGAACGCCTGCAGCAGCGGTGCGTACCTGCCGGAATTCTGCTCGAGCTGCGCCAGCGCATGGCAGGTCGCCTCATAGGATGACAGTTGGTCCGCGCGATGCGCCTTGCGGATGCGGTAGCGCGAGGGTGGCAGGTTGTTGAGGGAAATGCGCGGCAATTGGCGCAACCGGGGATTCACATGCAGCATCTTGCGGCTCTTGCGCCAGGTCCCGTCGAGCACGACCAGCCGGTTGGGGCGCGATGAGAGGTCCGGCGGCACGGCGTCTGCATCTTGTTCCGCCGGATAAAGCAGGGCGGGCACCACCACGGAGCCGGCGGGTGCGTCGGGGACGGGCGCGTAAAGAAGCGCATGCAGAACCGCTTCATCGAACTGTTCGCCGACCGCCAGCGTGCTGCGGCGCAGGCTCTGATGCAGTAGCTGCGCGCTGCCCTTGGCGTGACCGACCTCGAGCGGATGCTGCAGGAACAGCACCTCGGTGCCGTTGTCGGTCGGCACGATCCAGCGGCAGATGCAGGTGCGCTGCGGCCGCAGGCAGCGTGCGCAGTGCGCGCGGCGTGTTGCGCCATCGGCAACGTTCATGCGCGAATCGCCGTCTGCAGGACAGCCGTGTTCCGCAGCGGATATGCGGCGGGACGGCAGGGAATCACAGGGCACGGCAAGCTGGTTCTCCATGGGAAGCTGAACAACGCGCATTATCGTTCATCCCCGGTGCAGGTCGTCGCCGTCGATATCGCCGCTGCCGATGCGATGTCACCTTTGGTCATATTCCTGTCATGGCGAAGTCATACTTGGAGGCAATAATTTCCCGCAATCAATGATAGTCGCGGTTCGGCCGATCTCGTCGAGATCGGGACCCGCACATCGGTTTGAGGGAACAGCATGACCATCCGTTTGCGCATCAGCCTGCTCGTCATTCTCACGTTCATCGCGATCTCCGCGATTGGCGTCTATGCCGTCTTCCAGTCGCGCGGCAGCGCGGTCGAGGTCAGGTCGGTAACGGAAGGCATGATGCCCAGCGTACTGGCTTCTTCCGACCTGGTCGGGCAACTGAAGGATGTGCAGCTGGCGGCGATGATCATGGTCAGCGAGACCGACGACAAGCTGGTGCCGCAGCAGAACGAGCGGCTCGGCGCCAAGAAGGCGGCGCTCGAGCAGGCGCTCGACTTCCAGTTGAAACATGCCGACGGCGCCGCGCAGCGCGGCCTGGTGGAACAGGCCAAGGAAAGCCTGGACTACTACTTTGACGCGATCGACAACGTGGCGCAGTTCAAGCTGGCCGGCAAGAACGATATCGCGCAGGCTACATTCTTCGGCAACGTCGTCCAGTACCAGAGTGAGCTGGAAGACATCGTCAACACCATGCGGGTCGAGAAGAATCGCGGCAAGGATGTCGCGGTCGCCTCCCTGAACAGCAATCTGGCGACCACCAGCACGGCGATCGCGATCGTCTCCGCCGCTGCAGTGGCGCTGCTGACACTGATCGGTTTCCTGCTTTACCGCCAGATCACCGGCCCCATCAGCCGCATGCAGGGCATGATGAGCGAGATCGCCGCCAGCCAGGATTTCACGCGTCGCCTGCCGGTGCAGCACATGGACGAGGTCGGCCATTCGATCGTCGCCTTCAACGGCATGATCGAGAAGATCCAGCAGGCGTCGGCGCAACTGAAGCAGAAGACGGCCGACATGCAGGCCATGCTGCAGAACATCCCGCAGGGCATCCTGACCGTGGTTGACGGCAATCGGATTCATCCCGAGTATTCGGCCTTCCTCGAAACCGTGTTCGAAACGCGGGACATCGCCGGCCGCGACCTGATGGAGCTGGTGTTTACCGACACCAATCTCGGTGCCGACACGCTGTCCCAGATCGAGGCGATCGGCGGCGCCTGCATCGGCGAGGATGTGATGAACTTCACCTTCAACGAACACCTGATGGTGGGCGAGGTCGAGAAGAAGATGGCCGATGGCCGCGTCAAGATTCTGGACCTGAGCTGGTCGCCGATCACCGACGAGGAAGGCATTGTCATTCGCCTGATGCTGTGCGTGCGCGACGTCACCGAATTGCGCAAGCTGACGGCCGAAGCCAACGAACAGAAACGCGAACTGGAAATGATCGGCGAGATTCTTGCCATCAGCGCAGGCAAGTTCCAGGAATTCATCGCGACCTCGCGCCGCTTCCTCGCGGAAAACGAACAGATCGTGCATCAGAATCCGGAAGCCACCGCCTTCGCAATCGCCAAGCTGTTCCGCAACATGCATACGATCAAGGGCAACGGCCGCACCTATGGCCTGCTGCATCTGGCCAACGTCGTCCATGCCGTCGAACAGCACTACGACGATCTGCGCCATCCGGAAACCGGTGCGGTGTGGGATCAGAGCCGTCTGCTGGCCGACCTTGCGGCAGTGCGCGAGATCGTCGATCGGTATGCACGCATCAGCGAAGTAACGCTGGGCCGTCAGAACGCCGAGCAGGCCGATGCCGATGCGCACCACACGCTGACGATCGACCGCAAGCACATCCAGGAAAGCCTGCACCGTCTGGAAACCGTCAACACCGCCAACCTGCACGAACTGGTGGCCGTGCGCAATGCGGTGCGCCGCACGCTGCGCCTGCTCGGCACCGAGCCGATTGCGGAAACCCTTGCCAGCGTCACCGAATCGCTGCCGGCACTGGCCGAGGACCTGGGCAAGGCGGCGCCTGCCTTCGTCATCGAGGACAACGGCTACGTCGTGCATACGCATGCCTCGCCGATGCTCAAGAATGTCTTCATGCACCTGATCCGCAATGCGATGGACCACGGGCTGGAAACGGCGGGTGAACGTATCGCCCGCGGCAAGCCGGCGGTCGGCACCATCAAGCTGGAACTCGGCGTGATGGACGGCATGGCACACATGGCGCTCGGCGACGACGGACGCGGCCTGGCACTGGCGCGTATTCGCCAGATCGCGACGGAAAGGAAATTGATCGCCGCCGACGCCACGCCAACCGATGCGCAGACGGCACGGCTGATCATGGAGCCCGGCTTTTCCACCCGCAGCGAAGTAACGGAAGTGTCCGGACGCGGCGTAGGCATGGATGCGGTGCTGGATTTCGTGGCGCGTGAACACGGCCAGATCGATATCCACTTCACCGACGATCTCGAAGGTGCCGACTTCCGCGCGTTCCAGGTCATCGTGAAACTGCCGGAGCGCGTGGTGGTCGAAGTGGATGGCATCGACGTGCCGTATCCGGTCGCAGGCCAGGAGCAGGGCAGTGCTGCGCTGCCGTCGGCCGATACCGATCCGCGCGTGGCTTGAGCAACCGGAACGTCGTCAATCGAGCACAACCCAACGCGTTTCACAGGAACATATTTTCATGACTCTGGATTCAATTCTCCTTTTTGCGCTCGGCCTGGTGCTGGGCAGCGCGCCGCTGATTTGGAAAGTCCGTCGGCTGAAGCAGCGCCTTGCGCACATGATCGACGTGGAGCAGGTGGAAGCGCTGAAACACAATGTGCATCTGGCGATGGAAGAGCAGCAGCGCGAACTGGACGAACATCTGCAGAAACTGGATGAGGAGCGTCGCGATGCCGAGCAGCTTCTGGAGCAGATGCGCGAGGAAAACGGCGCGATGCTGGCCCAGTTGCAGGCGCAGAACTCCGAAAGCATGGCGCGTGTGCTCGAAGGCTGCGACGCCTCGCAGGAAACCATTGCCAATCTGCTCGGGCTGATGCGCACCTTCGAGCGCTGGCACGACGACATGAACGTGCTGATCACGCACAACCGCGACATGCATCGCAAGAACGACGAGTTCGCGCTGATCGTCAATCAGGTCATCATCGTGGCGCTCAATGCCTCGATCGAGGCGGCGCGCGCCGGCCAACACGGACGCGGCTTCGGCGTGGTGGCGGCGGAAGTGCGCGACCTTGCGCAGCGCGCGGAGAAGCTTTCCAAGAGCTATCGCAGCAGTCTTTATCAGAACGATCTGATCACGACCACCACCTTTCAGGACCTGCAGGCCGGCGGCAAGATGATCGTTGGCGCCGTCATCGGGCTGGACCTGATCAACAAGAAAACCCGGGAAGCCCTGGCTGCCTGAAACTAGCAAGACTCCTCATGATCACTCAGTCCGCCAAAGAAGGCTTCGATTTCCTGCTGATGCAGGCCCTGCGCAACAGCATGGTGTCATCCGACGACGCCTGCGATATCTCGATACTTCCCGATTCCACCGACATCCACGAAAGCAGGATGGTGGTGCTGACCGTCTCGTCCTATCTGTTCCGCCTGATGGTGATGTTCTACTTCACGCCGGATGAGCAGACCAAGGCGCATTTCGCGCGCCTCAATCACGTCGCCCGCACCGACATGGACGAGCAGGCCTTTCTCGACGCCATCGCGGAATGCGGCAACCTGTGCTGCGGCATTCTCAATCGCGATCTCGGCAGGTTCTTCCCGCATATCGGCATGTCCACGCCGAACGTGATCGATCGCCGCTGCGCGGAATATCTGCAGATGCTCAATTGCGGGCATGTCCAGCACTTCGAGATCGGGATCGACCAGGCACCACGCTTTCACGTCACGCTGTGCGTATCGGATTACGCGGAGATCGATTTCAGCGTGTCCGAGGAAGAGGCGGGCAGCAGCACCGGCGAACTGGAACTGTTTTAATCATTGCAAGGAAATAACATGGCGCAAATTCTGGTGGTTGACGATTCGAGCACGGTGCGTACCGAAGTAGGGGACTTTCTCAAGAAGAACGGTCTGGACGTGGCGCTGGCGGTTGACGGGCGCGATGGCCTGGCCAAGCTCAAGGGCGATCCCGGCATCAGGCTCGTGGTGTCGGACGTCAACATGCCCAATATGGATGGCCTGACGATGGCCGAGAAAATCCGCGGCGAGCTCGGCAATGCCAGCGTCAGCATCATCATGCTGACCACGGAAAACTCGCCCATCATGAAGGAACGCGGCAAGGCTGCCGGCATCAAGGGCTGGATCGTCAAGCCGTTCAAGGGCGACGCCGTTTTGCCCACGTTCAAGAAGCTGGTCGGCGCCTGATCAGCAGGAACAACGGCAGGACCGATGCCGGTCGCGATACCGGGCGGTCCTGCGCAAAAAGCAAGCGGGTGTGGCCGGAACTACGTGTTATCCACATCCGCATTATTTTTCACAATCGTGTGAATTTTTTGCATCTGGCGGCAGAAGTGCCCACGCTATCATCGTCGTCCGGCCTGATCCGGCCTGTTTGCTCTTGATCGCGAATCCGATCTCGCACAAGAAACTGTCATCCGGCGTGCGTCGCAATGCGTTCAATCAGAACCAGCCTCCGCACAGCCTTATCGTACCTGGACGTATCTGGACAAATAACACATGAGCGCTACCCATTCCACGGCCGCCAGCGGCGACCGTCAAAAACTGGAAGACGGCATTTACGCAAAGGTCACCCTGCGCCTGCTGCCTTTCCTTTTCCTCTGCTACGTGGCGGCCTACCTGGACCGCGTCAACGTCGGCTTCGCCAAGCTGTCGATGCTCAATGACCTGCAATTCAGCGAAACGGTCTATGGCCTGGGCGCCGGCATCTTCTTCATCGGCTACTTCCTGTTCGAAGTGCCGAGCAACATCATCATGCACCGCGTCGGTGCGCGCGTCTGGATCGCACGCATCATGATCACGTGGTCGATCCTGTCGGCCGCGACCATGTTCGTGACGACGCCAACCGCGTTCTACGTCATTCGCTTCCTGCTCGGCGTGGCCGAAGCCGGCTTCTTCCCCGGCATCGTGCTGTACCTGACCTACTGGTTCCCGGCGCAGCGCCGCGGCCGCATGAACGCGCTGTTCATGATCGGCATCCCGGTCGCCGGCGTGGTCGGCGGTCCGCTGTCGGGCTGGATCATGAACTACTTTGCTGGCTGGAACGGCTGGCATGGCTGGCAATGGCTGTTCCTGATCGAGGCGATCCCGTCGCTGGCGCTGGGCATCATGTGCCTGTTCTACCTGCCCAACACGATCCGCAGCTCGAAATGGCTGTCGGAAGATGAAAAGGCGATCCTCGAAGCCAACATCAAGGTCGAAGCCGGCACCAAGCAGACACATTCGATCTCCAGTGTCTTCACCAGCGGCAAGGTATGGCTGATGGCCGCGATCTACTTCTGCTGCATGATGGGCCTGTACGGCATCAGCTTCTATCTGCCGACCCTGGTCAAGGCATCGGGCGTCAAGGATGCGCTGGACGTCGGCCTGCTGACTGCCGTGCCTTACACCATCGGCATCATTGCCACGCTGCTGGTCGCGCGCAGCGCCGACCGTACCGGCGAACGCCGCTGGCACTTCGCCGTCGCCAGCGCGCTCGGTGGCCTGGGCCTGTTCCTGAGCACCGTCTATGGCGACAACGTGTTCCTCGCACTGTGCGCGCTGTCGCTCGGCACTGCCGGCATGCTCTCGACCATGCCGGTGTTCTGGACCTATCCGAGCGCGATCCTGGGTGGCGCAGCGGTGGCAGCCGGTATCGGCCTGATCAACTCGGTCGGCAACCTCGCCGGTTTCGTCAGCCCGTTCATCGTCGGCTGGCTCAAGGACGTCACCGGCAGCACCAACACCGGCATGTACTTCGTCGCCGGCGCGCTGGTGCTCGGCGCCTTGCTGGCACTGCTGCAGCCGCGCGCGCTGGTCAACAAGTAATCCACCTCCGGATTGCCTGCGCAATGCCCGCTTCGGCGGGCATTTTCTTTTGCGCTTGCTACACTGCGTGCATGGAAAGGTTCGGCATGCAAACGAAAGACGAGGCGCAGTCATGACCGGCGATCTGTTCGACACTGAAGGAGCCACTGTCTGGCAGGAAAGGCTGGCGGACGATGCGGTGCTGCTGCACGGTTTTGCGCTGGCCGATCAGCATGCCTTGCTGGATGCAGTGGAGCGGATCGCGGCCGCGGCGCCGTTTCGTCATCTGGTGACGCCCGGCGGCTTCACGATGTCGGTGGCGATGACCAACTGCGGTCCGCTGGGCTGGGTCAGCGACCGGCGCGGCTATCGCTACGATGCGGCGGACCCGCTAACCGGTGCACCGTGGCCGGCCATGCCCGACGTGTTGCAACGACTCGCCAGCGCGGCTGCAGCCAGTGCCGGCTTTACGCACTTCGAACCGGATGCCTGTCTGATCAACCGCTACGATGCCGGCGCACGCCTGTCGCTGCACCAGGACCGCGACGAACGTGACATGACACAGCCGATCGTATCGGTTTCGCTCGGGGTGCCTGCCGTCTTCCAGTTCGGCGGCATGCAGCGCAACGACGCGAAAGTTCGCGTGCCGCTGCTGCACGGCGATGTGGTGGTGTGGGGCGGACGCTCGCGGCTCGCCTATCACGCGGTGGCGCCATTGAAGCCGAACGTACATCCGCTGACGGGGCCGTATCGCATCAATCTGACCTTTCGCAAGGCGGGCTGACGCAACACGGCTGCCTGCCGCTCATCCTTTCACTGCGCCGAGCAGCCCGTCTCGCCCGAAGCAAAGGCCTCTTTGGCGGCGCGGGCGATCTGCTCGGGCGTGAGATCCTGCTTGTGGGTCGCGATCGACCACGCATGGCCGAAGGGATCGGTGACGATGCCGTAGCGGTCGCCCCAGAACATGTCCTGCAGTGCCATCTTCTCGGTTGCGCCGGCCGCCAGGGCCTGCGCAAAGGTCTTGTCGGCGTCTTCCACATACAGGTGCAGCGTCACCGGCGTGCCGTTGAGCGCTTTCGGATCCTGCGAGCCGTACTCCGGAAAACTGTCGGCCAGCATGATCGGAGAACCGCCGATGGCGATCATGGCGTGCATGAGGCGACCGTCGGGTCCCGGCAGCCGGGCCAGCTCGACCGCCTGGAATGCCTTCACATAGAACGCGATGGCATCGGCTGCGCCGGCACACACGAGATGAGGGGTGACGGCATGCATGCCGTCCGGAATGGGCTTTACCTGTGGTGTGCTCATGAATTCTCCTTTACTGGGTTATCGCTGACATGCCGCTCGTATCGTTCCATCAGGACGAGCATGGTTTCCATCTCCCGCCTGTCGTCATCGCCGGCCGAGGCCGACCACAGCGCATCGAAGCGCGCCGTCCATGCGCGATGATTCTCCGGCGTCAATGCCGCGTCGTGCAGCGCAGGGCGGTTGTCAGGCTGCATGGAAAGCGTCTGAAGCCGGGGCCGATCAGGGATTCAGATCGAAGCAGGTCTTGCCGCTCATCGGATCGAAGGGCGCCGAGAAATGCTCGTGGACGATCTTCCACTGGCCATCGCGCTTGCGGTAGTGCGCGGTGCCGCGCATCCACATTGCATGTTCGTTGCCTTCCTTGTCCGTGCCCTTGCAGTGATTCAGGAAGTGGCTGCAGGCAAGGTCGCCGCTTACCGTCAACTGCAGTTCGTCGAGCACGAACTCCATCGGCGGCTGGCAATGCTCCATGCATTGCGCCCAGTGCCTGCCATAGCTTTCGGAACCATCGAAGCGCAAGGGGCCGATCGCGTCGAAGGCGCAGACGTCCTGCGCATAGTGGCTCATGATGCGGTCCGTATCGCAGGTGGCGACTGCCCGCAGCCAGCTGTCGATCAGGTTGCGCACTTCCTGTTCCTGCGCGCGATTTGCTGTCTCCGTCATGTTGTTTCTCCTTGGTAAAGAATTATTGTGTACAGTGTGCACTTAATATAGGACATATTGTGGACGCTGTACACAATAATTGCCATGACCAGAAAAAACGAAACAGGGATGCCGACCAGAGCCCGTACCACCTTCCGCCATGGCGATCTGCGCCGTGCCCTGCTTGAAGCCGGCGTGCGGCTGGCAAGGGAGGGCGGGCCTTCGGCCGTGGTGCTGCGCGAGGCGACGCGACAGGCCGGCGTGGTGCCGAACGCTGCCTATCGCCATTTTGCCGATCGCGATGCGCTGCTGCTGGCGGTATGCGCTGCGGCGCAGGCCGAACTTGCCATTGCGATCGAGCAGGAATGGAATGCATGCAAGCCCAGGCGCAACAAGGCAGCGGTGGCGCGCGATCACCTGCGCGCGGTCGGTACCGGTTATCTGCGTTTTGCACGGCGTGAACCGGGCCTGTTTCGCACGGCGTTTTCCGTGCATCAGGACCTGGAAAGGGCGGGAATTCCCGAGATGGCGGGTAACAGCGGCAGGACGCCGTTCCAGTTGCTGGGCCAGGCGCTCGACGAAATGCTGGCCGCTGGTGTGCTGGCGCCGGAGCGGCGTATGGCGGCGGAATTCCTGGCGTGGTCGTCGGTGCACGGACTGGCGATGCTGCTCATCGACGGTCCCTTGCGCGCGATGGACGATACGCATGCGGAAATCGTCGGGCAGCGCCTGATCGACATGGTCGAACGCGGACTGTAAGACAAGCCCGCGCAGCGCGCCTAGCCGCGCAAGGGATCGAGCAGATGCCGCAAGGCGTTGTGATCCAGCTCATACATGAGCGCCAGTTGGGTGCCGAGCCTGCCTGCCGGGAAACCTTCTCGTGCGAACCATCCAAGATAATGACCGGGCAGATCGGCGATCATGCGGCCCTTGTATTTCCCGTATGGCATGGGCGTTATCAATAGCGAGTGCAGGGCGTCGGCGTCCATTCGTGGTCGGGAGACAGGCGGGATGCGCAGGATAACGCGTGGCAGAACGGGCGGCAATGCGCATTTTGCATCGCGACAGCGCATATTTGCGGTTCCGGACTCGGCAGGGAATGGCAAATACGCTTACAATCGCCCCACTAACGAAATAGTTTTTATTTGTATTTATCGACCGTGAACCTTTCCGAACTCTCTCCCTTCACTCCGGCCGTGGTTGACTCCGTCAGCGGACTCGACAGCAACGATCCCATTTCCAAGCGTCTGCGCGAACTCGGCTTTGTCGAGGGCGAGCCGGTCAGCATCGTCGCGCGCGGCCCGATCGGCGCCGATCCGCTGCTGGTCCAGATCGGTTACACCCGTTTCGCCCTGCGCCGTACCGAAGCGCAGCGCGTCACGGTTCACCTCGCTTCCTGATTCCCGTCCTACGCTGGATTTTCCATGGCCATTTCCCGCATTGCCCTCGTCGGCAACCCGAACTGCGGCAAGACCGCGCTTTTCAACCAGTTGACCGGCAGCCGCCAGAAGGTCGCCAACTACGCCGGCGCCACCGTCGAGCGCAAGGAAGGGCGCTTTGCCGCGCCGTCCGGCCGCACCGTGCGCGTGCTCGACCTGCCGGGTGCCTACAGCCTGGATGCCACCAGCCCGGACGAAGTCATCACGCGCAACATCTGCCTCGGCAAGGTGGCGGGCGAGGAACTGCCGGAAATGATCGTCTGCGTGGCCGATGCCACTAACCTGCGCCTGCACCTGCGCTTCGTGCTCGAGGTCAAGCGCCTCGGACGCCCGATGGTGCTGGCGCTCAACATGATGGACGCAGCGCGCAAGCGCGGTATCCGCATCGACCGCGAGGAACTGCAGCGCCAGCTCGGCATGGACGTCATCGAGACGGTCGCCATCCGCAGCGGCGGTGCCGACGAACTGGTGGCGCACCTGGACCGCATCGACACGCCGCAGCCGGTGGATGCCTCCACCGTCGAACCGGACCTGCATGCGCAGGTGCGCCGCATCCTGGCCGCCGCGGTGACCATGCCGCGCTCGACCTCGCTCGTGGACGACACCATCGACCGCTGGGTGCTGCATCCGGTGTTCGGCATGATCATCCTCGCGGCCGTCATGTTCCTGATCTTCCAGGCCGTGTTTTCGTGGGCGGAACCCTTCATGGACGGCATCGAGGGCGGCATCGGCGCCGCCGCCGAATGGTTTGCCGCCTCGATTCCCGAAGGCTTGCTGCACAGCCTGATCGTTGACGGCCTGTTCGCCGGCCTGGGTGCGGTGCTGGTGTTCCTGCCGCAGATCGTGATCCTGTTCTTCTTCATCCTGGTGCTGGAGGAATCCGGCTATCTGCCACGTGCCGCCTTCCTGCTGGACCGCGTGATGTTCAAGGCGGGCCTGACCGGCCGCGCCTTCATTCCGTTGCTGTCGAGCTTCGCCTGCGCGATTCCCGGCATCATGGCCACGCGCAGCATCCAGGACCCGCGCGACCGCCTGACGACCATCCTGGTGGCGCCACTGATGACATGCTCGGCGCGCCTGCCTGTCTATACGCTCTTGATCGCAGCCTTCATCCCGGAACAGACGGTAGGGGGCATATTCAACCTGCAGGGCATCGTGCTGTTCGTGCTGTACGTGGCCGGCATCGTCAGCGCACTGGTGGTGGCCTGGGTCATCAAGTACCTGCGCAAGGACAAGAGCGACCACGCGCTGCTGATGGAACTGCCATCCTACCGCCTGCCGAACGTGCGCAGCGTGGCGATCGGCCTCTGGGAGCGCGCCATGATCTTCGTGCGGCGTGTGACGACCATCATCTTTTCGCTCACCGTGCTGCTGTGGTTCCTGACGACCTTCCCGGGACCGCCGGAGGGCGCTACGCTGCCGCCGATCGACTACAGCTTCGCCGGCCGCATCGGCCACGCGCTCGAATACGTGTTCGCGCCGATCGGCTTCAACTGGCAGATCTGCATCGCGCTGGTGCCGGGCATGGCCGCGCGCGAGGTGGCGGTGGCGGCACTGGGAACCGTCTATGCCATGTCGGGGTCTGAAGATGCAGTGGCCGAGCAACTGGGTTCGCTGATCGCCACACAGTGGCCGCTGGCAACGGCGTTCTCGATGCTGGCCTGGTTCGTGTTTGCGCCGCAATGCCTGGCAACCTGGGCCATCATCAAGCGCGAGACCAATTCGTGGAAGATGGTCGCCATTTCCGCCGGTTACCTGTTTGCGCTGGCCTATATCGCAGCCTTCCTGACCTATCGCATTACTCTTGCACTGACATGACGGATTATTTGCAGGAAATCATCATTGGCGTCATCGTCTTCGCCGCGCTGCTGTCGGTGATACGCCGTCTGTTGCCCGCGTGGTCGCGCGGTCGGCAGCAGGCGCTGGCGCAATGGCTGGACAGGCCCGGCCGCGGCAACGCGCTGCGGGCGGCAGGGCGCTTCCTGCGGCCGGGAGAAAGTGCCGGCGGGTGCGGCAGTGGATGCAATACCTGTTCGAGCTGCGACACCGCCGGTTCCGATACCACGGGCAAGAACGACGATTCCAAACCGCTGGAATTCCGCCGCCATCCATAAGCCTAGAAACTCTAGAAAAAAAACGCCCACCAATTGGTGGGCGTTCCGCTTCCCCCGCTCCCCGAGCAATTTCTATCTGATCTTCAGGTCCGCCATCACCTGCGTGCGCTGCATGTCGTTGAGCATGCGATGCAGGACTTGTGCGTCGGCCGTGCGCACGGCCGTTTCCTTCGCATTCAGCAGGACCATGATCGCATCGCGTCCGGCGGCACGCACCCGCATGACGAGGCAGCGGCCGGCTTCGCGCGTGAATCCGGTCTTGGACAGCAGCACGGTCCAGCCCGGTTCGCTGACCAGGCGATTGGTGTTGTGGTAGCGCTGCAGCGTGCCGCCGACCTCGACCAGATCGCCGGCAACGGTAGTGATGCGTTCGATTTCCGGATACTGCGCGGCGGCCGTCACCAGCCGTGCCAGGTCGCGCGCGGTCGAGGTGTTGTGCGGCGACAGGCCGGTCGGTTCCTCGATATTGGTGCGCCGCAGGTCCAGCGCATAGGCCTTGTTGCGCACCGCCATGCGGAACTGCATGAGTCCGCCCGGATAGGTGCGGGCCAGCGCATGCGCGGCACGATTGTCGGAAGACATCAACGCCAGTTCCAGCAGGGTATGGCGCGACAGCAGGGCGCCGACCGGCAGGCGCGAGGAGCTGAACTTGAAGTTATCGACGTCGTCCTCGCTGATCATGATGGGTTCGTCGAGGTCGAGCCGGGCATCGAGCACGACCATGGCGGTCATCAGCTTGGTGATCGAGGCGATGGGAACGATGTCGGCGGCATTCTTTTCGTAGAGCACGTCGCCGGTCTGCTCGTCGATGACGATCGCATGACGCGAACCGAGCGGGGCGGCCATGACGGATGAAGCGGCAAGCGCGAGGAACGCGAAGGAAGCGAGGAACCAGGACTTCATCTTTACACCTGCCCGTGGAGAGATCGAGCAGAAAGTGTAGAACGTTTCCTCAGGGCAGCATACGGTTATCGCACAGGGTGTTGCGAAATTTCACGCCGCAATGCGCATGGCTGCGCGCAGGCGATATCGTCCTGCAAACAACCGTTGGCAGGATGAACATGTGTTCCGTTTTTCGGGAAGGGAAGAAGAGAACGGGCAGCCCCGATGACGGATGGCTGCCCGAAGGGAAAATCAGTTGTTCGGCGACGTCGGGGCCAGCGTCTGTGCGACCACGAGGAACATCTCGGATGCGGTGTCGAAGCCGTTCTTTTGCAGATGCTCGGCTTCGCGGGCCAGCTTGGAGGCCAGCAGCGAATCAGTGGAGTCGGCGTTCTTGAGGGCGCGGCCCAGGTGGCGGCAGAAGGAAAAAACCTCGTTCTTGTTCAGGGTCTCGACCTGTGGCGTTTGTGTATCGCTCATGTGGTGCCTTTCAGAATGGCGGTGGATGGATGACCTTGCATCCGGTTTGTCAGCGCAGCGTTTCGATCGTTCCATCGGCTCGCCGCACGCATTTCATGCAAATCATCTTGAACATGAGATTCGCATTTTAACGCATTGAATTCATTAAACAAAGTTTCAAAGCTTAAGGTGAATTCTCATCATGACGCGCAGCAATGCCGATTTCCGGATTGAACGTTATTATTGCAGTCTTGCCAAAGTGTGCGAATCATATTTGTCAGTAAAGGAGCCAGATGCAACGCCGTGACTTACTCAAGACCGCAGCCCTGACACTCGCAGGTCTGTCCGCACCGCAGATTCATGCCGCCGCCAAGACCGATCTCAAGACGCTCGGCAAGGCGGAGAAATTCGATTACGCCTGGCTCAAGGGCCACGCCCGTTCGCTCGCCGCCAAGCCGTACGAAGCGCCGCCCGACAAGGTGCCGGCCAAGGTCAAGCAGCTCGACTGGGACCAGTACCAGTCGATCGGCTACCGCGACGACCACGCGCTGTGGGGCAAGGACAAGCTGCGCTTCCAGGCCAAGTTCTTCCATCTCGGCATGTATGCCACGCAGTCCGTCACGATCCACGAGGTCGTGGACGGCCAGGCGCGCGTGCTGGCCTACGATCCGGAGATGTTCAACTACGGCAAGAGCGGCCTGCGCGGACGCGATCTGCCCAAGGACCTCGGCTTCGCGGGTTTCCGCATCAACTTCCACACCGATCTGGTGCGCGACATCGTCGCCTTCCTCGGCGCCAGCTATTTCCGCGCGGTCGGCGGCGACTGGCAATACGGCCTGTCGGCCCGTGGTCTGGCTATCGATACCGGCATGGAACGTCCGGAGGAATTCCCGCGCTTCAGCGAATTCTGGCTCGAACAGCCGGCCAAGCAGTCGAGCACGCTGGTGGTCTATGCGCTGCTCGATTCGCCGAGCGTGACGGGCGCCTACCGCTTCCTGATCACGCCGGGCGCCACTACCGTGATGGATGTCGATGCCGCGCTCTATCCGCGCAAGGAAATCGAACGCCTCGGCATCGCGCCGCTGACCAGCATGTTCCTGACGGCCGAGAACGACCGTCGCATCAACAACGACTGGCGTCCCGAGATTCACGATTCCGATGGCCTGGCGATGCTGTCAGGCAGCGGCGAATGGATCTGGCGTCCGCTCGTCAATCCGGCCCACCTGCGCTTCAACGCCTACGCCGACGAGAATCCGCGCGGCTTCGGCCTGATGCAGCGCGACCGCGACTTCAACCATTACCAGGACGACGGCGTGTTCTACGAACGCCGTCCGAGCCTGTGGGTGGAGCCCAAGGCAGGGTGGGGCAAGGGCTCGATCCAACTCGTCGAAATTCCGACCGTCGATGAAACCTTCGACAACATCGTCGCCTTCTGGAATCCGGAAGCCAAGCCGCAGCCCGGCGAGGAACTGCTGTTCGGCTACAAGCTGCACTGGGGCGACAAGATGCCGATCGTGCCGCAACTGGCGACCGCGGTTGCCACGCGCACCGGCATCGGCGGCGTGGTCGGCAAGCAGCGCAGCTATTTCTCGTGGCGTTTCGCGGTGGATTTTGCCGGCGGCGATCTCGGCCTGCTGGGCAAGGACGTCAAGGTCGAACCCGTCATCACGGCCAGCCACGGCACCATCGAGATTCCTTCGGCACGGCCGCTGCACGAGATCAAGGGCTACCGCGCGATCTTCGACGTGCGCGTGCCCGACGACTACAAGGGCCCGGTCGATCTGCGCCTGTTCCTGAGTTCGGACGGGCAGGCCCTGACCGAAACCTGGCTCTATCAGTGGACGCCGCCGGAAGACAGACGCTTCTGATGCACGCGGCGGTCAGGCAGGCCATGTGCCTGGCCTGATCGCCGCGCAAATGCCTTTTCCCTCTCAAAGTTTGTCATAATCGCCCGTTGCTGCATGACGGGCGATCGACTTCGCCTGTCATCTTCCGCGTTTTTACCCGTTCATTACCAGAAGGTCCGCAATGTTCGATCCCTCGCTGTTAGGCCGCCTTTCCTTTACCCTGAGCGCACCGACCAGGCCGTCGCTCCCCGCCGGACTGCATCCGCTGGGCATTGCCGAAGAGCGCGACGCCATGCTGTACGTGCCGTCAACCTTGAAGAAGGAGGGACCGGTGCCGCTGCTGGTGATGTTCCACGGCGCCGGCGGCAGCGCCGAGAAGGTGCGACCATTCCTGGAAGAGCATGCCGAACGGCTTGGCTTTCTGTTGCTGCTGCCGCAATCGATCTATCCGACCTGGGACATCGTCATCGGCGGCAACGGTCCCGACCTCGAGCGCCTGGGCTTGGCGCTGACGGCCGTGGCCTCGCAGTTCGAGATCGATCCGTCGCACTTCGGCTTTGCCGGCTTTTCGGACGGCGGCAGCTATTCGCTGTCAACCGGCATCACCAATGGCGACATCGTCAGCCACGTGATCGTGTTTTCCGGCGGCTTCATGTCGGTCTTCATGCAGGAGGGCGCGCCCAAGGTATTCATCGCGCACGGCCTGATCGACGAACAATTGCCGATCGAAACCAGCGGCCGCAAGCATGCCGAACAGCTCAAGGCGGCAGGTTACGAGGTGCAGTACGTGGAATTCAACGGTCTGCACATCATTCATCCGCCTATCGTTGCACTCGCGATGGACTTCTTCCTCGGCGAGGCGCAACAGGCGGGCTGATGCCTGGCCGGGCCGTTATGCGCGCGTGACCTCTACCGTCACGTGCGCAAGCTCCTCATGGATGGCGAGCAGGCGGCGGAAATAATCGGCCGAGACTTCCGCCGCCACGCTCAGGCCCAGAATGCACGCATATTTCTCCTTGCCCACGCGCCAGACGTGCAGGTCATAGATCGTGGCCGGGACCGGGCTGGCGGCGATGGCTTCGCGTATTTCATTGACTACCGGCGCCGTCATTTCGGCATCGAGCAGCACGCGTCCGCTGTCGCGCAATAATCCCGCAGCCCACGCCGACACCAGAATGGCGCCGACTATCCCCATCAGCGGGTCCATCCAATCGGCTCCCCACAACTTGCCGCCAAACAGGGCGACGATCGCCAGTACGGAAGTGGCCGCATCCGCCAGCACATGCAGGTAGGCCGAGCGCAGGTTCAAATCGTGATGATGGTGATGATGATGTTCTTCATGCGCATGCGCATGATGGTGGTGGTCATGTTCGCCTCTCAGGAGAAACGCGCAGGCGAGATTCACCAGCAATCCCACAATCGCGATGGCAATGGCCTGGTCGTAATGAACGGCGACCGGATGCAGCAGGCGTTCGATGGACTGGTACAGCATCAGGATTGCCACCAGTACCAGCAGCAGGGCGCTGGTATAGGCGCCCAGAATCTCGATCTTCCATGTGCCAAAGGCAAAACGCCGATCCTGCGCGAATCGTCGCGCCAGCACATAGGCGCCAACCGCCAATCCCAGCGCCAGCGTATGCGAACTCATGTGCCAACCGTCGGCCAGCAAGGCCATGGAATTGAAGGCATAGCCGCCGATGATCTCGGCAATCATCATGGCGGTGGTCAGCGCCAGCGCCCAGGCCGTCCTGCGCTCGGCAACCGGATTGCCTTCGTTGAAGGCGTGGTTGTGGGGGCCGGCCGAATGAGAGTCAATGGTTTTCATGCCAAACACGCTTGATTGAAATATACTGTACCCCAGTATATAACAACCTGAGTAAACAAATGAGCCACACCATCGGAGACAAGAAGCTGCTGGCGCGCGTGCGCCGCATGAAAGGGCAGGTACAGGCCGTCGAACATGCGCTCGAGACAGGCGCCGACTGCGCTGCCGTCCTGCAGCAGATCGCCGCGATACGAGGCGCCGCCAATGGGCTGATGGGGCAGGTTCTGGAAAGCCACGTGCGTGAGCATCTGGGCCCCGGCGCACTTCCCGAAGCGCAACGTCGTCAGGAACTGGAACAGGTCATCGGCGTATTGCGTTCCTATCTCAAATGAAACGCGCAACAACCATGCCCCCGCTGCACGCGGCGATTTCTCCGTGCTAGACTGCACGCCATGAAGCGGTTCCTGCACATTGCCTTGTTGTACATGCTCGCACTGGCCTTGCCGGTGCAGGGCTGGGCTGCGGCCGTGCAAACCGCCTGTGCGCCGTCCATGCACGCGCCAGCGGTTCAGATGGAACATACGGCCTCGATGCAGGGCGATCTGCATCATCACGACCATGCCGCGCATCATCATGCCGAGTCAGCGAGTCCGATGCAGGATCATGCCGCTAGTGACACAGACAACCACTATGCCGGCAAACACGGCAAGGTGACATGCAGCGCCTGTGCCGCCTGCTATGTCGGCATGGCCCTGCTGCCTGCCATGCCCGATCTTTCTGCTCCCGCGCACGGTTCTTCGCCTGTCGTCGCGGCGCCTCTTTCTCTCTTCCTCGGCCATATTGCGGACGGCATCAAGCGTCCACCCCGGCACATTCTCGGCTAGTTGCTTCGCTGACCGCTTGCGCGGTCACCCGTTTGTGCGCGTCTGCGCATGAATCTGCATCCTTGACGAGAACATCATGAAATTCTCCTTTTTCCTGCTGCCGGCCTTGCTGGCGGCGACTGCGGTCGTTCACGCAGAAGGTAGCCGCCATGCGGATCCTGCCGATGCCTCGCAGGCCGGCGCACTGCCGCCTTATCGCTCTGCCTTCGACAATTATCTGCCGCACACGGACCCGTCATCGCCTTCACTGGAACGCTGGCGTGCGGCCAACGACGAAGTAGGGCGGCTTGGCGGCCATGCCGGCCATATCGATGCGGCCGGTGCCTCGGCACACGATCACTCGAACCACGTCACGCCAAAACAGCTGCCGCCGGTACGCGAAGGAGGGCACCATCATGCTCACTGACCGGATTTTCAGCGGCAAGGCTTCCGCTGCGCTGGCAATTGTCGTACTGCTGAGCGGCTGTGCCGGCTTTTCAGGCGACGGCGGCCTGCAGGCCGTGTCCGACATGACCCAGGCCAGTATCGGCCAGACGGTAGCGCGCGACAGCGATGGGCAGCCGCATGAAAGCGAGGCGACGATTAGCGAGCTGCTGGCTCGTCCGCTGAGTGCAGACGACGCGGTGCGCATCGCCTTGCTCAACAATCGCGGACTGCAGGCGGCACTGGCGGAAATCGGGATTGCCGAAGCCGATCTGGTGCAGGCCGGACGATTGCGCAATCCCAGCCTGTCGTTCGGCCACATGCGTGGCGGCGGCGATACCGAAATCGAGCGCGGCATCATGTTCGATCTGGCGGGCCTGCTGACCATGCCGATGCGCACTCGTATCGAAGAGGGGCGTTTCAATCAGGCGCAACTGCAGGCCGCCGAGCGCGCAGTTGCGCTGGCAAGCGATACCCGTCGCGCCTACTTCAATGCCGTTGCCGCCCAGCAGGGCGCGCAATTCATGGCGCGTGCAGCCGAAGCCGCCGAAGCCGGCGCCGAACTTGCGCAACGCATGCAGGCCGTCGGCAACTGGAACCGTATCGATGCGGCGCGCGAACAGCTTCTCTATGCGGATACCGTGGCCCAACTGGCGCGCAGCCGGCACGCCGAAACCGAGGCACGCAGCAACCTGATGCGCCTGCTGGGGCTATGGGAAGAGGGCGTGCAACTGCAATTGCCGGCGACCCTGCCGACCATTCCGGAAAAGCCGGCGGATCTTGCAGGACTCGAGCAACGCGCAGTCGCGCAACGGCTCGACATCCAGACAGCCAGGCGGGATACGGAAGCCACCGCGCGGGCGCTCGGCTTGAGCAAGGCGACGCGCTTCATCAACGTGCTCGACGCCGGCTACCGAAACAAGAGCGAAACCGGGCAGCCGCGCAGCAACGGCTACGAAATCAGCCTGGAATTGCCGCTGTTCGACTGGGGCAGCGCGCGTACCGTCAAGGCCGAATCCCTTTACATGCAAGCCGTGCACCACACTGCGGATACCGCCGTCCGCGCCCGTCTGGAAGTACGTCAGGCATGGTCCGCCTACCGCACCGCCTGGGATCTGTCGCGCCACTATCGTGACGAGGTAGTGCCTCTGCGCAAGAAAGTCTCGGACGAGATGCTGCTGCGTTACAACGGCATGCTGGCCAGCGTGTTCGACCTGCTGGCCGATGCGCGGCTGCAGATCGCTGCCGTCAACAGCGCCATCGAAGCGCAACGCGATTTCTGGGTGGCAGAAACCGATCTGCAGGCGGCCATCAATGGTCCGCTGCCGGGAAATTCCGCTGCAGCAGCGGATTCCGCACCCCAAACCATGCCCGCCGATCACGCCGGCCATAGCGACCATTAAGAGGACTTACATGCTTTCACGCAGACATTTTCTGGCCGGTGCCGGCTCGCTGATCGGCGCAGGGCTGGTCAGCAAGGCTGGCGCCGCCACCATTCCCGAGGCGCAGATCGTGCAGCACGCCGATACCTTGCCGCCGCCATTGCCGCCCAACGGCCGGCCGTTCCATCCCGTCGTTACGCTCAACGGCTGGAGTGCGCCATGGCGCATGAAGAACGGCTGGAAGGAATTCCATCTGATCGCCGAGCCCGTGATCCGCGAACTGGCGCCCGGCATGAAGGCCACGCTGTGGGGCTACAACGGTTCCAGCCCGGGACCGACCATCGAGGTAGTCGAAGGCGACAAGGTACGCATCTTCGTCACCAACAAGCTGCCCGAGCCGACCTCCATCCACTGGCACGGCCAGCGCCTGCCCAACGGCATGGATGGTGTGGCCGGCGTCACGCAGCCGCAGATCCCGGTCGGCAAGACCTTCGTCTATGAGTTCGAAGCCAGGCGCGCCGGCACCTTCATGTACCACCCGCATGCCGACGAAGTCACGCAGATGGCGATGGGCATGATGGGATCGTGGATCACGCATCCGCGCGATCCTGCCTTGCACCGTGCCGACCGCGATTTCGTATTCCTGCTCAATGCCTATGACATCGAACCCGGCAGCAGCACGCCCAAGGTCAACACCATGACCGATTTCAACCTGTGGACCTGGAACAGCCGCGTCTTTCCCGGCATCGCCTCGTTGCCGTGCCGGCAGGGTGATCGCGTGCGCATCCGCATCGGCAATCTCAGCATGACTAACCACCCGATCCACATCCATGGCCACGAATTCGAAGTGACCGGGACCGACGGTGGCTGGGTGCCGAAAACCGCACGCTGGCCGGAAGTCACGACGGACGTGGCGGTCGGCCAGATGCGCGCCATCGAGTTCGACGCCACCGACCTTGGCGACTGGGCCTTCCATTGCCACAAGGGCCATCACACCATGAACGCCATGGGCCACGACGTGCCGACCATGATTGGCGTTGATCACCGCAAGATCGCCGACAAGATCATCCGCATCATTCCCGACTACATGGTCATGGGCGAACGCGGCATGGCCGACATGGGAGAGATGGAAATGCCGATTCCCGACAACACGCTGCCGATGATGAGCGGTCACGGCCCGTTCGGGCCCATCGAAATGGGCGGCATGTTCACGCTGGTCAAGGTACGCAAGGACCAGAAACCCGGCGACTACACCGATCCCGGCTGGTATCGCCATCCAAGCGGCAGCGTCGCCCGCGAAGCCTGACATTGACTCAAACATCGCTTTCAGAAGGAACAGAAAATGAAGCTATTCAACCTGTGTGCCGCCGCCCTTTTCACGCTCCTGCCCGCCGTACATGCAGCGGAGCAGGGCAGCGAAGCCACCGAACAGGCCCATGACACGCATGCACAGACAACCAGCGCCATGAGCGAGGGGGAAATCAGAAAGATCGATCGGGAAACCGGCAAGATCACCATCAAGCACGGTCCGCTCGAGAACCTTAGAATGCCCGGCATGACCATGGTGTTCCGGCTGGCCGAACCCGGGATGATGGAGGGGATCAAGGAGGGAGACCGCATCCGTTTCGTTGCCGAGAAACGCGAGGGCGTTTATACGGTCACTCGACTGGAGATTTTCTAGCCTCCGAGCAAGCAGCGCCAAGAAATTAAATAGAAAATCCTTTTTATTCAATGTTCTGTGGAACATATCTCATCCATTTTATTTAATAAATTGGATGAGTTTTACCATGCTGCATGACCAAGAATCCAAAAGGCCGGACGATTACTCAACGCCCTTTATGCTTCTTTACTTTTCCATTTCGTGCTTCCTTTTCGCCCGCATCGGGTTCTTCTGGAAGAGCATCTTCTTTTTTCTTCGGAGAGCTTTTCATCGACTCTCTGGCCGCCAGAATGGCAAGAATCAATGCGGCAAGCAATACGGCAGCAGTCCAACCCAATTTGATCTCCGATGTATGAAATGACGAGCTTGAAGGCGAGATCGAGCATGATAAACGGTACGGAGCCTTTTCTGTGCCTTTCCGACCGTTCCAGACACATCAATATATTCGCATAATTTGCATTATGTAAAATAACAGAGAATCCGAAAGCGACGTATCGCCCTACGTCAGCGAATCTCAACGTCCTCCTTCGCAAGCATTACGGCCATTGTCCACGCGACCGGTCATACTGCAAGCGTGACAACGCGCGCTCCGCAGCGTCCAGCTTTCCACAACCAGATGGACCCGCTCGCCTTTGCTCATATTCGATGAGGCGATCCGCCGCAGCGCAATCGCCATGCAGCGTGACGATCAGTCTTTCGCGTGCTTCTACTGCTTTTTCCGCCACGGATAGCGGCACGTTGCCGGGTTCGCGCAGGATCAAATACCACCACACCACGTAGCAAAGGCAGCCCGCGCTGACGAGGCCAGCCAGCACTGCAGGTCGATCCAGGAGCGAGAACAAGTAATCCATGACGGGATTGTTAAATTAACTAATTCAACAATGTAAAGCTTCTTCCAGGCAACCTTCAATCCCATGACCTCGTTATTTTCATTTGTTTAGATTGCCGGCACGGCCAATACATGAAGCGGACGCCGAAAGGGATTTTCGTGTTTCAGAGAAGTCTTTTTTACGCTCTGCTATCATTCCTGCCCGCAGACAGGTACTCGCTCGTCTGCATCATTCAATTCGGTAGCTACAGGAACAGGACATGGACGAACAACGTTGGCGCGCCCTTTGGGTCGAGACGCTGCTCAATGCAGGCGTGGATATGGAAAGCGCACTGGATGCCTTTGACATCTTTTACGGCGACGAAGGCTTCGATACCACGCCCGATCCGGTTGCCTTGGCCAAGCAGTTCCTGAAAGACGCCGAGGGCTGAGCCGCGACTGCATGAAATATCCCGCCGTTCTGCCGTTCTCCGAACTCATTGCCACGCTCGACAGCTACGACACGATCATCGACGTGCGCAGCCCGCTGGAATTCGCCGAGGATCACATCCCGGGAGCGATCAATTGCCCGGTATTGAGCAACGAGGAGCGTGTCGAGGTCGGCACGCTGTATCGCCAGGTCGGCGCCTTCGAGGCCAAGAAATTGGGGGCGGCATTGGTGGCGAAGAACATCGCAAGGCATATCGAAGGTCCGTTCCGCGATCATCCGCAAAACTGGAAGCCGCTGGTCTATTGCTGGCGCGGCGGCAACCGCAGCGGCGCGATGTCGCACATCCTGGCGCGCATCGGCTGGCCGGTGACGCGCATAGACGGCGGCTACAAGGCCTATCGCAGCCATGTGAATACCGAACTCGCCGCACTGCCCGCCTCGTTTCGCTTCCATGTGCTGTGCGGCCCGACTGGCAGCGGCAAGAGCCGGCTGCTGCGTCATCTGGCAGCGCAGGGCGCGCAGGTGCTGGATCTCGAGCAACTGGCCAATCATCGCGGCTCTGTCCTCGGCAATCTGCCCGACAGTCCGCAGCCTGCCCAGAAACGGTTTGAAAGCAGCATCTGGCATCTGTTGCGCGGCTTCGATTCCGCACGGCCGGTATTTGTCGAGGCGGAAAGCAAGAAGGTTGGCCGTCTGCGTGTACCGGATGCGCTGATGGAACGCATGCGGGCTTCGTCCTGCACCGTGCTGTCACTGCCCCTGCCCGATCGCGTCGCCCTGCTGCTCGACGAATATGCGCATTTCACCGACGATACGGCGCAGCTCGGTACGCAGCTCGATCTGCTCACGCCGCTGCATGGCAAGGAAAAGATCGCGCAGTGGCACCAACTCGTTGCATCCGGCGAGATGCCGAAACTGGTTGAGACCTTGCTGGCAACGCATTACGATGCCTTGTACGCGCAATCGGTCAAACGCAACTTCCAGCAACTGGGCGAGGCCGGATCGCTGCAGATTCACGATTTCTCCGAGCCGGCATTCGAAGCGGCCGCACGACAGTTGGTTACGACCGTCGCTTAGAGCCACCGTCCTCGGACATTTTTCAGATACAGGATTCCAATGGCAGATACCGCACCTTCGGGCATCAGACTCACGAGCTTTTCGCACGGCGGCGGCTGCGGCTGCAAGATCGCGCCCGGCGTGCTGCGCGACATCCTGAAGAGCACCGGCGGCTTCCCGCTGCCGCAGCAGCTTCTGGTCGGCATCGAAACCTCGGACGATGCAGCGGTTTATCAGCTCAACGACGAACAGGCGCTGATCGCCACCACCGACTTCTTCATGCCGATCGTTGACGATCCCTACGATTTCGGCCGCATCGCCGCGACCAATGCGCTGTCCGATGTCTATGCCATGGGCGGCACGCCAATCATGGCGCTGGCGCTGGTCGGCATGCCGGTCAACCAGTTGCCGGTCGAAGTCATCGGCCAGATCCTGCGCGGCGGCGAATCGATCTGTGCCGAAGCCGGCATTCCGATCGCCGGCGGCCACACCATCGATTCGGTCGAACCGATCTACGGGTTGGTCGCGCTTGGCCTGGTCCACCCTTCCCGCCTCAAGCGCAACGCGGATGCCCAGGCCGGCGACGTGCTGGTCCTCGGCAAGCCGCTCGGCGTGGGCGTGCTGTCGGCCGCACTTAAAAAGAACGTGCTCGACGACGCCGGCTACGCCGCGATGATCGCCAGCACCACAAAGCTCAACACGCCGGGCAGGAAACTGTCCGAACTCTCCGGCGTGCATGCGCTGACCGACGTCACCGGTTTCGGCCTGCTTGGCCATCTGCTCGAACTGGCGCGCGGCTCGGGCCTGCAGGCGCAACTGGACATGGACGCCATTCCTTTCCTGCCTCAGGTGCGGGCTCTGGCCGAGAAGGGCTGCATCACGGGCGCGTCCGAGCGCAACTGGCTCGGTTACGGGAACGAAGTCGATCTGGCGCAATCCATTACGCCGGTGCAGCGCGCACTACTGACCGACCCGCAGACGGCCGGCGGTTTGCTGGTATCGTGTGCACCGGAAGCCCTCGAGGACGTGCTTGCGCTATTCCGCGCGGAAGGCTTTGCCGGCGCTGCCGTCATCGGCAGGATGAGTGCCGGTGCACCGCAGGTGAAAGTGTCCTGAGCCGCTCGCCTGAAGAAAAACAGGATTCAAGGAAGGTGCCGTGACTGCGCCTTCCGCGATGCATCGCCGCTTCACCTTGGCTTTGCCAAGCGTTTTACCCATCCATCCACAACAACAATGAGGTGCAGCATGATTCGCCTGTCCGTTCCGAAAATCTCCGCCCTTTTTGCTGCCCTGGTGACCACCGTCGCCATTGGCGCCAGCAGCGTGGCCCATGCGCAGCAGGTATTCCGCGTATCGGCCATCCCCGACGAGTCTCCGACCGAACTGCAGCGAAAGTTCAAGCCGCTCGGCGACTACCTGGCGAAGAAGCTCGGCATGAAGGTGGAATTCACGCCGGTCACCGACTACGCAGCCTCGGTCGAAGGCCTGATCACCAATAAACTGGACATGGTCTGGTTCGGCGGCTTCACCTTCGTGCAGGCCAACGTGCGCAGCGGCGGCAAGGTCGTACCGCTGGTGCAGCGCGAGGAAGACGAGAAATTCCAGTCCGTCTTCATCACCACCAACAAGTCGATCAACAAGCTGGAAGACCTGAAGGGCAAGAACTTCAGCTTCGGTTCCGAATCCTCGACTTCCGGCCACCTGATGCCGCGCCACTTCCTGCTGGCGGCCAAGATCAATCCGGACGCCGACATGAAGCGCATCTCCTTCTCCGGCGCACATGACGCAACGGTGGCGGCAGTCGCTGGCGGCAAGGTTGACGCCGGTGCGCTCAACATCTCGGTCTGGGAAAAACTGGTCGAGTCCAAGAAGGTCGATCCGACCAAGGTGCGCGTGTTCTACACCACGCCCGGTTACTACGACTACAACTGGAGCGTGCGTTCCGACCTCGACCCTGCCGTGCGCAAGAAGCTGACCGACGCCTTCCTGTCGCTGACGCCGGATACGCCGGAAGGCAAGCAGATCCTCGAATTGCAGCGTGCCACGCGCTTCATCCCGACCAAGGCCGAAAACTACAAGGATATCGAGGCGGCCGCACGCGATGCGGGCCTGCTGAAGTAATCCTCGCGCCCCGCCCGGCCCCGGTACTGTACCGCTGGTCGGGCGCATTCCCTCATGACATTCCAACTCGAATCGGTCTCGGTGCGCCATGACGGTGCCGCGCTGTCGGCGCTGGCGCTGCGCGAGATCACGCTTTCCATCCGCCAGGGCGAACAGATTGCTCTGATCGGTCCTTCGGGCGCCGGCAAGACCAGCCTGCTGCACACGCTCGCCTGCGCGCTGAAGCCGGATTCCGGCAGCTTCCGGCTGTTCGACGAAGATCCGTGGCAATTGCCGGGCACGGCGCGCCATGCGCTGCGCTCGCGCCTGTTCCTTGCGCCTCAGACGCCGCCGCTGCCGCCGCGCCAGCGTGTGGTCAATGCAGTGCTGGCCGGCGCGCTGCCGCAATGGAGCGTGTGGCAAGCGATGCGCTCGCTGGTCAAGCCGATCGACCCGGCACGCGCCTACGAGGCGCTGGCGCCGTTCAACCTGCAGGACAAGCTGTATGCGCGCGTCGATCGCCTGTCCGGCGGCGAGCGCCAGCGCTGCGGCATGGCGCGCGCATTGATCTCGCGGGCCGAAGCCTTCCTGGTTGACGAACCGCTGTCGGCGCTCGACCCGACGCTCTCGCTGCAGACCCTGCAGGTGCTGCAGCGCGAAGCCGGCAAGCGCAACGCGACGCTGATCTGCAGCCTGCACCAGGTGGAACTGGCGCGCAGCAACTTTGCGCGCGTGATCGGCCTGCGCGACGGCCGCGTGGTGTTCGATGCCGCCAGCAGCGCCATCGGCGACGCCGACATCGCTGCGCTCTACCGCAACCGCAATGACGACGCGCCCAGGCCGGAAGAAGTCCCGGCGGCCGATGCGGCCTCCGTCATTCCGCGCTGCTAGCGTCATGACGTCCCTTCCCGCTTCCCTGCGCGACCCGGCCTGGAATGGCCGCATCGCCACCTGCATCGTCGCCATCGTGATCCTGTGGCCGATGCTGACGATGGCCGAGTTCAAGCCGTGGATCCTGTTCGATGCGCAAAGCCTGCAGGCAACCTGGCAATTCCTCACCAGCTTCTTCCCGCCCGCGCATTCGCTGGAATTCCTCGAAATGGTCGCCTACTCGACCTGGGAAACCATCGCCATGGCGACCGCCGGCATGACGCTCGCGCTGCTCGGCGCGATCCCGATGACGCTGATCGCGACCGAACGGCTGTCGATCTCGCGCCTCGGCACCGGCCGCATCGCGCGCTGGGCGATGGCACTGCGCCAGCTCGTGCGCTGGCTGCTGATTCTGCTGCGCAGCGTGCCGGAACTGGTGTGGGCGCTGCTGCTGGTGCGCATCGTCGGCCTGGGGCCGACCGCCGGCGTGATCGCGATCGCACTGACCTATTGCGGCATGCTGGGCAAGGTCTATGCGGATATCCTCGAGTCGTCCGACCCGTCGGCCTGCGACAGCCTGCTGCGCAACGGCAGCGGCCGCCTGTCGGCCTTCCTCTACGGCGCCCTGCCCGCCTCGGCGTCGGAACTCGTTTCCTATACCGTCTATCGCTGGGAATGCGCGATCCGCGGCTCGGTCGTGATGGGCTTCGTCGGTGCAGGCGGGCTTGGTCAGCGCATGGACGAATCGATGAAGATGCTGGCCGGCGACGAACTGGCGACCATGCTGCTCGTCTTCATCCTGCTCGTGGCCTGCGCCGATGGCGTATCGGCCATGCTGCGCCGGAGGCTGGAATGACGCGCCCCGCTGCCCTGCCACCCGCGCCGCGCGTACGGCTCTCGACCTGGCTGCTGCTGGCAGCGCTGGTCTTGCTGGTGATCGCGAGCTTCGTCTCGCTGCCGCTCAAGTGGCGCGAATTCTTCGGCCGCGAGGCGATCGACACCACCGTCGAATTCCTGCGCGGCTTTTCGCCGCCGGAGATGGCGCCGAACTTCCTGGCGCGCATCGGCACTGCCACGCTGGAAACGCTTGCCATGTCCGCCATCGGCACGCTGCTGGCGGCGCTGTTCGGCCTGCTCCTGAGCCTGCCGGCCAGCGGCCGTTTCGGCATGACGGCGCGGCTCATCACGCGCGGCGCGCTGAACGTGCTGCGCTCGATTCCGGAACTGGTGTGGGCGGCGATCCTGCTGATCGCGGCGGGACTCGGGCCGTTTGCCGGCACGCTGGCGCTCGCCGTGCACACCACGGGCGTGCTCGGCCGCCTGTTCGCCGACACGCTCGAAAACTGCCCGCCGCTGGCCGAAAGCACGCTGCGCATCAACGGCGTGCCGCCGGCCTCGGCCTTCCTGTACGCCACGCTGCCGCATTGCAGTCCGCAGATGATGTCCTATGTGCTGTATCGTTGGGAAAACAACATCCGCGCCGCCGCCATCCTCGGCGTGGTCGGTGCCGGCGGCCTGGGGCAGATGCTCAAGTACCACCTGTCGCTGTTCCAGATGCACCAGGCAGCCACCGTCATCATCGCCATGCTGCTGCTGGTCTGCGTGGTGGACGCCGCGAGTTTTGCGCTGCGTCGTCGCATGACACGTTAGTCAAGGACAACGAAATGAACAAGATCAATCACTGGGACAAGGTCTATACCGAGAAGGCACCGGACGCTGTCAGCTGGTATGCGCCGCACCTGGACAAGTCGCTGGAGCTCATCGCGCGCACGGCCGGTTCGTTCGATGCCGCCATCATCGACGTCGGCGGCGGCGAATCGACGCTGATCGACGACCTGTTCGGGCGCGGCTACCGCGATCTGTCCATGCTCGACATTTCGCAGGCCGCCATCGATGCCTGCAAGGCGCGGCTGGGGCAGGATGCCGCGCGCATCGAATGGCTGGTGGCCGACATCACGGGCGTCGAGCTACCAGCGCAACGCTACGACGTCTGGCACGACCGCGCCGTGTTCCATTTCCTGACCGAGCCCGCGCAGCGCGAAGCCTATGTGCGGCAGGTAATGCGCGCAATGAAGCCGGGCGGGAATGTGATCGTGGCGACCTTCGGTCCTGAAGGTCCGGTGAGCTGCAGCGGGCTGGAAACCGTGCGCTACGACAGCGAAGGCCTGCACGGCGAATTCGGCGAGCGCTTCCGTCTGGTGGAAAGCGCGATCGAACTGCACGAGACGCCGTTCGGCACCACCCAGCAGTTCCTCTACTGCTACTGCCGCGTGGAATGACCGCCGGCCGATAATAACGGCCAATGAGGGCGGCCGACGGTCATCAAGATGGCGGAAGGAAGCGGGAGTCGAACCCACCCGGCGACGCATGGCGCCACCAACCGGGTTTGAAGCCCGGCCGCCCCACCAGGGACGATTTCCTTCCTTATCCTTCAATCCTGCGCTGACGGAAACAGACTGGTTCCCGGTCGCAGCAGGTGTTCGTCTCCGACACGCCGCAGGAAGCCGATGCGGTCGAAGAATTCGAGTATCTGGATCGCGCGCTTGCGGCCGAGGCCGGTGGCGTCGCGATAGTCGGCAGCGGTCACGCTGCCCTTATCCTGTCCCAGCGACCGCGCCAGACCGGCCAGTTGCTGTACGACATCAGGATGATAATAAAGGTCCTTCACGATCTGGAATACTTCTCCCGCTTTCGTCATGCGCGCCATCACCACGCGCAACTGCGTTTCCGGCAGATTGGTGGTCGCGGCCAGGTCACGCACCCACGGCGGATCGAAGCGGCCTTCACGCAATAGCGGCAGCACGCGCTCGGCAACGATCTTCTCGGCCGCCAATAATTGCACGCCATGCTCGGGCAGATGCAGGAAGCCGTTGCGTTCACCGATGACGCCCGCCGTACGCAGGCGATCCGCCAGGCTGCTCCACAGCGACTCCGGCATGCGCGGCACCGCGAGGCGCCGCACGCGCTGGCGGTCGGGGCCGATGTCTTCCGGGAAGCGCGCATGGAAAGCTTCAAGCGAAGCCGTCACGGCACGTTCGCTTTCCGCCAGGCGTTGTCGCGACACCACCCAGCTTCCGGCCTCGTCCGCCACCACGTCTTCCAGCGCCAGCGGGTCGAAGGGCCAATCGCGCAGCCCGGCGCTGCGCAGCCAGTCGCGGCCGTGGATGCCGAACGGCGAGAATGCCAGCGCCCCCTGAAAGCGTTCGGCCGCATCGTCTGCATGCTGCGTGTGCAGGTATGCGATGCGTTCCAGCGTCTGCCGGTAACGCACCGGCCCATGGACGTCGAGCACGCTGCCGCCGGCCATGGTGCGCGTGGCCGAGGCATCGCGCAGGATGAAACGGTCGCCCTGCCAGGCGTGAATCTCGCGCTGCAAGACGAGCTGTGCCAGCCCGGCTTCGCCCGGTGCGATCGATGACTGTCCAAGGATCGCCACCGAAGCCAGGCAATCCTGCGTCGCCAAGTGCAGATGCACCTGCGTGCCCGAGCGCAGGACCTTGTCCTCGCTGGCGGCAAGCTGCAGCCAGACATCGATGCGCTGCGTGCTCTGCGCAATGCCAGGTTCGCACAACATCTGGCCGCGTTCGACCTCGGCACGATCCAGCCCGGCCAAACCAACCGCACAGCGCTGCCCCGCATGCGCCTGCTCGACGCCGCGGTTGTGCACGTGCAGGCTGCGCACGCGGTATTGCCGCTCCGGCGCATGTGCGAGGCACAGACTGTCGCCGACTTTGACACTGCCGGCGGCAATGCTGCCGGCCACCACGGTGCCCACGCCATCCAGCGTGAACACGCGGTCCAGGCCCATGCGGAATCCAGCCTTGTCTTCGCGTGTATCTTCCGTCTGCCGCGCCTGTTCCAGCAGCAGCGCACGCAATTCATCGATGCCCTGCCCGTTCATGGCCGAGACCTGCAGCATCGCGTAATCGTCGAGTCCATGTGCGGCGAGCAGCGCGCGCACTTCGTTCTCGCGCTGCTGCAGCAAGGCATCGTCGGCCTTGTCGATCTTGGTGATGACGGCGGCGCCGCGCCGCACGCCGAGCAGCGACAGGATGGTCAGGTGTTCCAGCGTCTGCGGCATGATGCCGTCGTCAGCCGCGATCAGCAGCAAGCCGTAATCGATACCGCTGGCGCCCGCTACCATGGTGCGCACGAGTTTTTCGTGGCCCGGCATATCGACGAAGCCGATCAGCTTGCCGTCGGCCGCGGGCATCCATGCATAGCCGAGTTCGAGTGTGATGCCGCGCCGCTTTTCCTCCGGCAGGCGGTCACCGTCGATGCCGGTCAGCGCGCGCACCAGCGCGGTCTTGCCGTGATCGATATGCCCCGCGGTGCCGACGATCATGGACGCCTCATGCAAGCTGCGCGCGCAAGGCGTCGAGCTGCGCCAGGACGGGAGCCACGTCGTCGAGACAGCGGCAGTCGAGCAGCAGGCTGTCGTCGGCAATGCGGCCGATGATGGGCGTCGGCAGCGCGCGCAGCGCATTCGCCAGCGCATCGAGCGCCGAACCGGTGCCGCGCTTGCCCGACAGCACCGGCGTGATCGCGAGCCCGGCCGACGGCAGGCGGTCAACCGGCAGCGAGCCGGAGCCGATCTGGCTCGCCATCGTCTGCACGCGGACCTCGTAACGCGGCGCCAGTGCCGTCTGCATGGGTTCCAGCAGCGACTGCGCGGTACGCAGCACGGTTTCGCCGTCGCGCGTCAGCCAGCGCAGCGTCGGCAGTTCACGCGTCAGCAGTTCCGGTTGCAGGTAGAGCATCAGTGTCGCTTCGAGCGCGGCCAGCGGCAGCTTGGACAGGCGCAGCGCGCGCTTCATCGGAAACTTGCGGATCTTCGTGATCAGGTCGCGCTCACCGACGATCAGGCCGGCCTGCGGTCCGCCCAGCAGCTTGTCGCCCGAAAAGGTCACCGCCCCGCAGCCGTCGCGCAGCATTTCCTGCGGCGTCGGTTCATGCGGCAAACCATATTGCGTCATGTCAACCAGCGAACCGCTACCGAGATCGGTCGCCATCGCCACGCCATGCTCGCGCGCCAGCACCGACAGTTCGGCTTCCGGCACCGACGAGGTGAAGCCTTCGACCGCGTAGTTGCTGGTATGGACCTTCATCAGCAAGGCGGTGCGCGCATTGATGGCGCGCTGGTAGTCGGCCAGGTGCGTGCGGTTGGTGGTGCCGACCTCGACCATGATGGCGCCGGCGCTGGCCATCACGTCCGGCATGCGGAAGGCGCCGCCGATCTCGACCAGTTCGCCGCGCGAGACCACCACTTCCCTGCCGCCGGCCAGCGCGGCGATGGTCAGCAGCACGGCGGCGGCATTGTTGTTGACGACGGTGGCAGCCTCGGCGCCGGTGATCTCGCACAGCAAGCCTTCGACGATGCTGTCGCGGTCGCCGCGGCTGCCTCCGGCCAGGTCGTATTCAAGGTTGTTCGGTCCTTCCATCATCGCGGTCAGATGACGGATCGCCGCTTCGGACAGCACGGAACGGCCGAGATTGGTATGGATGACGGTGCCGGTCAGATTAATGACGCGCTGCATGCGCGGCTTGAGGCGCGCATCGATTGCCGTGGCGAGCTGCCGCACCAGCGTTTCCGGCTGGATCGTGGCGCTGTCCATGCCTTCATCGAGAATGCGGGAACGCAAACCATCGAGCAGGCCGCGCGCTTCGGTCGCGACCAGCGTATGACCGTGCGCCTGCAACAGGGGCTGCACCTCTGGCAGGCGCAGCAGTTTATCGATCGAAGGCAGATCCTGGGGCCTGGCCTTCGAGCCGTGAACCACGGACTCTCCGGTCGAGGACATCAGTGCCCCCTGCTTCGGTTCGCGTCTGGATCGGGATCGTCGGGTTCGCCGAACAGCAGCATCAGGTTGATGCCATGGCGCTGGAAGCCTGCTTCGGAAACCAGCAGGTCGAGCGTCAGCGACGCCAGGTCGTCGGCTACCGGTTCCACATGCGGATTGCGCTCCATGCGCACGATCTTCAGGTAGTGGCCGCATTCGTCGCAGGTCTCGGCCTCGATCGCTTCCTTGCGCGCTTCTGCAGGACCTTCGTCTTCGGCCGACTGCAGCGACTGGTAATGGATGCCCTTGGTGGTTTCGCAATGCGTGCACTTGATGCGCACCATGTGCCATTGCGCCGAGCACAGCGAGCAATGCAGGTAGCGGTAGTGGCCGTCGCCGTCGATGCGCGACACAGATGCCGTCGGCAGGCTGCCGCAGCATGGGCAGCGCGTCGCATCGTCGGTACGGCCGAACGGCGCGACACGATTGGCGCCATGCGTCTTCTGCACGGCCGTGACCAGATGCGTCCAATAGACCTGCAGGCCGGCCGCGATCAGCGGTGCGGTCGCCAGGTCGAGGCCGAACATGATGTTGTTGAGCAGGCGATCGGCCTGCTGCTCGATCTCCTGGTCGCGCATGTGCAGCACCTTGTCCACCACGTCGCGCGCGGCGGGCTGGGCGGCCAGCGTCGGCAGCATCTGCTCGAGCATGCCGCGCAGCGACACGATCCACTGCGGATCGCGTGGCCACAGCGCGGCGGGCAAGGCCGGCTTGCCCGCCAGTGCGGCAGCGTCGAGCGCAGCCTCGTCTGGCAGTGTGACGGCGGGAAAGGTCTTGAACGCGGCATGCTGGGCATGCGCGATGTCTGCCGCAAACAGGAGGAAGTCGCGCATCGCATGCTCATGCGCGCGCTGGCGCAGGCGCGCCTCGCGCACGGCAAACAGATCGTCCGGCGGCAAGCGCAGGAATTCGATCTGCTGTCCGGCGCGGACGGCGATTTCCTCGGGGCTCAATAGCGGTCTTGCTTGGCTGATCGTCATGCAGCGATTGTGCCCTCAAACATTATTTGCCGCCAGTGATTTTCCGGTACCACAGAGGATGATGCTTGCGCGCCCATCCTTCGCTGACCGTACCGCGCGTCATCGCTCCCACCGAGCCCTTGACCCAGATCGCCGCATAGATGTGAATGATCACGCTGATGATCAGCACCGTGGCCGAGATCGCATGCACCAGCACCGCGATGCGACGAACAGGAATCGGGAAGAGCTCCGCAAACCAGGGCCGCCAGAACATGAAGCCGGTCACCAGCAGCAGCAACAGGCTGATGCCGAAAATCCAGAACACGATCTTCTGCCCCGCGTTGTACTTGCCGACCGGCGGCATTGCTTCTTCGTCGCCCTTGAGCAGATCGGGCGAGTGCTTGACCCACTGCGTATCTTCGCGGGTCCAGAAGTTGTCGCGCACCACCTGAAAGAACAGGAAGACGAAGCCGATCACCATCAGCAGGCCGAAGAACGGATGCAGGATGCGCGTCCACTGCCCGCCGCCGAACAGGTTGCTCAGGAAATACATCGACGGATGGAATACCGCCAGCCCGGTCAGTCCCGCACAAATGAACAGGATGGCGACGAACCAGTGATTGAGCCGGGTGCGGTCGCCGTAACGCTGAATGAGTTTTGCCATGTCAGTCTCCTAGACGATGTCCGCATCGTTCGGCTGCCGCTCCCGCGCCAGGCGCTCACGCTCGGCCTCTTCCTCGTCCTTGTCGGTGGTTTCCAGCGGACCGACCTTCATGTAATGGAAGAAACCGGCAAAGGCCGCGCCGATCATCGCGGCCACCGCCAGCGGCTTGGCCGCGCCCTTCCACAGCGACACCAGCGGGCTGATCGAGGGATTCTCCGGCAGGCCGTGATAGAGCTTGGGCTGGTCGGCATGCTGCAGCACATACATGACGTGCGTGCCGCCCACGCCTTGCGGATCATAGACGCCGGCATTCTCGAAGCCGCGCTCCTTCAGGTCGACGATGCGCTCGGCCGCGTATTCGTGCATGTCTTCCTTGGTGCCGAAGCGGATGGCGCCGGTCGGGCAGACCTTGACGCAGGCCGGCTCGAGGTTGACAGCCACGCGATCCGAGCACAGCGAGCACTTGTAGGCCTTGTCGTCCTTCTTGCTGATGCGCGGCACGTCGAACGGACAGCCGATCACGCAGTTGCCGCAACCGATGCAATGCTCGCTGATGAAATCGACGATGCCGTTGCTGTACTTGATGATGGCGCCAGGCGCCGGGCAGGCCTTGAGGCAGCCCGGGTCCTCGCAGTGCATGCAGCCGTCCTTGCGGATCAGCCATTCGAGGCGCGTTTCCTCGTCTTCGCCCTTGACGGGCATTTCCACTTCGGAATAGCGCATGACGGTCCACGATTCCGGCGTCAGATCGCGCGGATTGTCATAGACGCCGTGGTTCTCGCCGACTTCGTCGCGCAGATCGTTCCATTGCATGCACGCGACCTGACAGGCCTTGCAGCCGATGCAGCTCGGCACGTCGATGAGCTTGGCCAGCGCCGGCGTCTTGCGCGCCTGCGGCGGCGGTGTGGTGGTCGCCGAGCGCAGCACAATATCGAGAGATTGGAGTGATGACATAGCTTATCCTTTCTCGATGTTGACGATGAACGACTTGAACTCGGGTGTTTGCGAGTTGGCGTCGCCGACGAATGGCGTCAGGGTGTTGACCAGATAGCCTTTCTTGGCGACACCCACGAAGCCCCAATGGTTGGGCATGCCGACCGTATCGATCTTCCTGCCATCGACATCGAGCTGCGGAATGCGCTTGCTGACTACCGCCACGCACTTGATGAAGCCGCGATTCGACGAAACCTTGACCCAGTCGCCATTGGCGATGCCCTTGGCCTTGGCCAGTTCTTCGCCGATCTCCACGAATTGCTGCGGCTGAATGATGGCCGAGGTCCGCACGTTCTTGGTCCAGTAGTGGAAGTGCTCTGTCAGGCGATAAGTCGTTGCCACGTAAGGGAATTTATCCGGCGAGCCCAAGGCCTCCATGTCGCTCTTGAAGATGCGCGCCCCCGGATTGGCGCGCGCCTTCGGATTGTTCGGATGCATCGGATTGTTGGCCAACGGCGATTCGAACGGTTCATAGTGCTCGGGCAGCGGTCCTTCCGCCATGCCGCTCGGGGCGAACATCCGCGCCACACCTTCCGAGGTCATGATGAAAGGCTGCACTCGACTCTCCTCGCCGGGATCGGCATCCGGACGGATGTCCGGAATATCGGCGCCACCCCAGGTGGTACCGTTCCACTGCACCAGCTTGCGTCTGGCGTCCCACGGCTTGCCGTCCGGCGCGCTCGATGCAGCGTTATAGAGAATGCGCCGGTTGGCAGGCCATGCCCATGCCCAGTTCAGCGTCTGGCCGATACCCCATGGATCGGAGTTGTCGCGCCGCGCCATCTGATTGCCCGCCTCGGTCCAGGAGCCGGTATAGAGCCAGCAGCCGGACGTCGTGCTGCCGTCGTCGCGCAGCAGGCCGAAACCGGAAAGCTGCTCGCCCGCCTTGGCCAGGATCTTGGTGGGATCCTTGGGATCCACCACGTTCTTGAGCGCCTTGCCATTGGCTTCCATTGCAAGTTCCTGCGGCGAGGGCTTGCCCGGAATCTTGTACGGCCAGGTCAGGTTGACGATCGGATCGGGGAAGGCGCCGCCTTCCTTGAGGTAGGCGTTCTTGATCCGATGGAACAGGTCGCCAATGATTTCCGCGTCGCCGCGCGCCTCGCCCGGCGGTTCGGCGCCCTTCCAATGCCACTGCAGCCAGCGGCCGGAGTTGGTCAGCGAACCGTCTTCCTCGGCAAAGCACACGCACGGCAGGCGGAACACCGTGGTCTGAATTTCCTCCGGCTTGACGTCGTTGAACTCGCCGTGGTTCTGCCAGAACTCGGCGGTCTCGGTTTCCAGCGGATCGATGGAAACCAGGAACTTGAGCTTGGACAGGCCGTCGATGATCTTGCGCTTGTTCGGGAACGAACCGACCGGGTTGAAGCCCTGGCAGATGTAGCCGTTCATCTTGCCCTGATTCATCAGCTCGAACGCCTGCAGCACGTCGTAGAGCTTGTCGATCTTCGGCAGATAATCGAATGCCCAGTTGTTCTCGGCCGTCGCGGCATCGCCCCACCAGGCTTTCTGCAGACTGACGAAGAACTTCGGATAGTTCTGCCAGTAGCTCATCTGGTTTGGACGCAGGGGCTTGAGCGCACGGGTCTTGTAATAGGTCTCCAGATCCTGCTCGGCATCGTTTGCCAGGGAAAGATAACCAGGCAAGGAATTCGACAACAGGCCCAGATCGGTCAGTCCCTGGATGTTGCTGTGTCCGCGCAGTGCATTCATGCCGCCGCCGGCAATGCCGATGTTGCCAAGCAGGAGCTGCATGATGGCGCCGGTGCGAATCATCTGCGAACCCTGGCTGTGCTGGGTCCAGCCGAGCGCGTACATGATGGTCATGGCCTTGTCGGGAACGGCCGTGGCCGAGATCATCTCGCACACCTTGAGGAACTTATTCTTCGGCGTGCCGGTGATGCGGCTGACCATCTCGGGCGTATAGCGCGAATAGTGCTGCTTCATGACCTGCAGCACGCAGCGCGGATGCTCCATGGTCGGATCGACCTTGGCATAGCCCTGCTCGTCGAGCTCGTAGCCCCAGCTCTTGTTGTTGTAGCGGCGCTTGGATTCGTCGTAACCGCTGAAGATGCCATCCTCGAAACGGTAATCCTCACCGACGATGAAGGTCGCGTTCGTGTAATGGCGAACGTATTCCTTCTGGATCTTGTCGTTGGAGAGCAGGTAGTTGATGACGCCGCCCAGGAAGGCGATGTCGCTGCCGGCGCGAATCGGCGCGTAATAATCGCTCATCGCAGCCGAGCGCGTATAGCGCGGATCGACGACGATCAGCCGTGCCTTGTTCTGTTTCTTTGCCTCGATGACCCACTTGAAGCCGCATGGATGCGCTTCGGCGGCATTGCCACCCATGATGAGTACGAGATCGGCGTTCTTGATGTCCACCCAGTGGTTGGTCATCGCGCCTCGTCCAAACGTCGGAGCCAGACTGGCTACCGTAGGACCGTGTCAGACCCTCGCCTGATTGTCGAAGACGAGCATCCCCATCGATCTCATCACCTTGTGCGTGATGTAGCCGGTTTCATTGGGGGATGCGGACGCCGCCAGCATGCCGGTGGTAGTCCAGCGGTTGACCAGCTTGCCGTCGTCGTTGCGGGCAACAAAGTTGGCGTCGCGGTCTTCCTTCATGAGCTTGGCGATGCGATCCATCGCCGAATCCCAGGAGATGCGCTTCCATTCCTTGCTGCCGGGCTCGCGCACTTCCGGATACTTGAGGCGCTGCGGGCTGTGCACGAAATCGAGCAGGCCGGCGCCTTTCGGGCACAGCGTGCCGCGATTGACCGGGTGATCGGGATCGCCCTCGATGTGCATGATGTCGGCCTGCACGTTCTTCGCCTTGTCACCGATGCTGTACATGATCAGGCCGCAACCGACCGAGCAGTACGGACAGGTATTGCGGGTCTCGGTGGCGCGCGCCAGCTTGAACTGCCGGGTTTCCGCCAGCGCTTCCGTCGGCGAGAAGCCGAGCGCAACCAGGCTCGAGCCCATCAGGCCGGCCGTGGTCACACGGAAAAACTGCCTTCGGTTCATGTCCATCTCATCACCTCCTTTGGCGTTTCTGGCGAACGCATGACATTGAAAACAAACTGGTATCCGTCGCGGCACCGTGGCTGCGCGAGGAATCTGGCGATAAAGGGAATGTGCGCATGCGGGTCCTTATTTTTCCGCCGGCGTGCTGCTGCCGTCACCGCCAGTACTGGCCGGCGCATCGCTGGTCGAGGCGCCACTGCCATCCTGATTGCTGACCACGCCACCAATGGCGGTTCCGCCCTCACCCGGACCTGTGCCGGGAACTGCCTCGGGCATGGTGCCAGGTGGCGGTGTATTGACCGTGGTGGCGGCGCTCGGCGTTGCCGGAGCGGAAGATTCAGGAGATTTGCTGTCGCAGGCGGACAGGACAAGAAGCGCGGCAGCAAGGCCGGCAAAGGCATGGAACGTATTCATTGGCTATCCCGAACGATGTGAAACATCAAATTCGCCCCCGTGAGGGGTTTGGCTTTTTTCAATATAACAGGCTTGTGTCCAAGGTTCAATTATCTTTCCTGTTCCATACCTGAAATAAATTGATCCCAAGTTTTCATTCTTTTGAAGTAACTCCTTTCGCGACTCGCGCCAGTCGCGGCTGCAGGCGCATGTGCCTCATGCTCCCTGTCCGCGAATCTCTATATCGATCGGCTTGAACGAATGGTTGTTGGACAGCTCCGCCGAACAGGCCGTCACGCCGACGATCAGATCCATCTCCGCCTGCAACTCGATATACTGCCCCGCCTTCGAGATAGGCGGACCGATCGTCAGTTCGCCGCTTTCGGCGATGCGCACGTTCATGAAAATGTTGAAGGTGGTCGGAATCCGGTCCGGCGCGATGCCGAACGGCGTCAGATTCTCGACCAGGTTCATGAAACAGCTGGGATGCGGCGCGTAGTTACCATAGATGATCTGGAATGTCTCGGGACTGCACGGCGTCAGCAGAAAATCGTGGCGCCCGACCTGGTCTTCGAGAATCGTGAACATCGGCGTGCTGCGATTCGAATACAGGACATGCCCGGTGGTCAGATAAATGGTATTGGCGTAGTCGATGCTGCGGCCGGAAGACAGCACTTCGTCCAGATCGTGCGCATTGAAAGCCATCAGGTCGGCGACCTGTTCGCCCATCGGATCGATGACTCGCAGAATCTGGCCGCGCTTCAAGCGGAACCCGGTGCCGCTTTGCCGCTCAATATGACGGCATTCGATAGCATGTTCCAACCTCACTCCTTCTTTCCATTCAAGCGGCTGAACGGACAACGCCAGTCCGCCCCGACTGCCCTGCCCGCGTACTGGCGCGCATCAGACATGCTGCCGTATTCGCCCAGACTTTCATTGATGGAGCCCTGCAGTTTCTCCTCGCGCGAACGAATCACCTGCTGCATGCGCTCGAATCGGCCCTCTTCGCGCAATTTGTCGAACTGTGCGTGCAGGTTGAATACCAGCGTCGGCCATGCGAAGCGGCGCGTGTAACGCGATGCCGCCGGATGAAGTCCGACCACGAAAAAGCTGCTGGTGGCGAAACTGAAGGCGAAATGCGGATTGTCCGGATCGTCGCTGACGGCCGGGTCCCATGCATGCAGGGGCGCATCGATCTCGTGCAATTGCTGCAGCTGTTGCCACAGCAGTTGCTCGAACTGCTGCTCGGACTGAATGACCGGATGCGAAAACGTCGCGACGAAAGTGGAGAATTCCCCATCCAGCACGGGCTGTTCCTGCAGGAAATGAAACAGGTCATGTGCCAGCCCGGCAGCCGATTCCTTGCTGCCAAGCATCTCGTAGTGCCCGATCCGGTATCCACCCTGCTGAATGGCGGATTTGGCGCCGACGCAGGAAAACTGCGGATTGAGCACCAGCGCGCGAAACGAATCGTGAATGAAATCCAGCAAGGCTTGCGGTTTTTGATCCAGATCGTCGCCCGCCACCAGCTTGCGGTCGATGAAGGCAGCGTAATTGCTTTTCTCGATCGCTTCGCGGCTGTTGAAGGGATTTTCCCTTTTTTCCAGCGTCTCGCTTTCCATATGTCCGGCCCGGTGGTGAAACTGCACTTACGATAATGCGGTGCCGCCATCACGCATATCGGACAAGTTCGCAAGCCGGTGTAGGGCATCTGGAAGGTCCATGGCCGGTCCATGCCGACACGCCGCGCAATCCGATGGCGACACTAGACATTTCATGCTGTAATGCCTGGGCTGACTGTCACGTTCAGCTCATAACTCACCCCGAAAGGACTTGCGCCATGAAAAAAATAATGGGTATTGCCGCACTGCTGCTGCCGCTCGCTTTTCATCCCGCGCATGCGGACACCAGCCAGCAGAACAAGATGACCGCCTGCAACAAGGAAGCCGGTGCCATGAAGGGAGACGAACGCAAGGCCTTCATGAAGAGCTGCCTCAGCAGCAAGCCCAAGGTCAGCGACGCACAACAGGCCCAGCGTGAAAAGATGAAGTCCTGCAATGCCGCGGCCGGCGACAGGAAAGGCGATGAACGCAAGACCTTCATGAGCGGCTGCCTCAAGGGAGACTGATTGTCCGCGTCATTCCGTCCAGACTTTTTCCATTCATCCCCTGCTCCGCGACTGCGGGCGGGGGACATTCCTTCATGTCATGCCGCAGGAGCCGCCCTTGCCTGACCGCCGCATCGTGGTCATGGGCGTCTCGGGCTGCGGCAAGAGTTCCGTCGCGCGCCTGCTGGCTCAACGCCTGGACTTCGCCTTCGTCGAGGGCGACGATATGCATTCGCCATCCAGTCTCGACAAGATGGCAGCCGGCATTCCGCTGACCGATGCCGACCGCGAGGACTGGCTGCATCGCCTGAAGCAGACGCTGCAGGACCACGCGGCGCAGCGCAGCGGCGTGGTCCTGACCTGCTCCGCCCTCAAGCACCGTTATCGGGATCTGTTGCGGCAGGCCGATGCGCAACTGTTCTTCGTGCATCTGCATGGCGACCGCGCATTGATCGCCGAGCGCATGCGCATGCGCGAACGGCATTTCATGCCGCTTGCGCTGCTCGACAGCCAGTTCGCCGATCTCGAACCCTTGCAACCGGACGAACAAGGCGTGGTGCTCGACATCCTTCACACACCGCAGGAACTGGCCGAGCAGGCGGCACTGGCGCTGACTGACGACACGCCATAGCCTGCCTGACGTTCTCTCCTATTTCTTCAGCCCCTGCAGCAACGCCGCATGGAAGCGCTCGGGCTGCTGTATCTGCGGCGAATGGCCGAGATCGTCGAATTCGATCAGCGTTGCATGCGGAATGCTTTGCGCGGCCTGCTTGCCGAGCACCGCGTAATTGCCGAGTCGCGCGCGTGCTTCCGGTGCTGCGAAGTTCTTGCCGATCGCGGTGTTGTCGCGCGTGCCGATCAGCAGCAGCGTCGGTACCGTCAGTCGCGGGAATTCATAGACCACCGGTTGCGTATAGACCATTTCGTAGGTCAGCGCCGAGTTCCAGGCGACGATCTCCTTGCCTTGTCCTGCGTACATGCCGGCCTGCATGTTCACCCAGCGATCGAACTCCGGGCGCCACTGGCCGGCGTAATAGGTGCTCTGCTGATAGTTGCGGATGCCGGCGGAATTGGTCTTGAGCTCGTTTTCGTACCACTGGTCAACGGTCCGGTACGGCACGCCCAGCGTCTTCCAGTCCTCGAGCCCGATCGGATTGACCATCACCAGTTGCTCGGTCTGCTGCGGGTACAGCAGCGCATAGCGCGTGGCGAGCATGCCGCCCATCGAATGTCCGATCACGGTCGCCCGCGCAACGCCCAGGCTCTGCAGCAAGGCGTGGGTGTTGGCCGCCAGTTGATGGAAGCTGAATTGATAGTGCGCCGGCTTGCTCGATTTGCAGAAGCCGATCTGGTCCGGCGCGATCACCCGGTAACCGGCATCGCTCAGGGCCTGGATGGTGCCTTCCCAGGTCGCCGCGCAGAAATTCTTGCCGTGCATGAGCACCACGGTGCGTCCGTTGGCGCGTGCGGGCGCCACGTCCATATAGGCCATCTGCATTGACTGGCCTTGCGAAGTGAAAGCGAAGTGGCGGACCGGGTGCGGATAGTCGAAGCCTTCCAGCTCGGGACCATAGGCAACGGTCTCCTGCGCCGAGACGGCGGCAGGCAGCATGGCGGCGATGACGGAAGCGAGCAACAGTCGCGACAGGGAAACGGGCATGGGGACTCCTTCGGAAACGGATGGACTCTTCCATCGAGTTACCACAGCCGGATTTGGTTCCGGCCGGCAAGAACTCATTCGGTGCGGGCGGTCGCTGCCTCGCCGCGCAGCAATGGATACGGATTCAAGGCGCCGTTCTTGTAAATGCCGTAATGCAGATGCGGCGGCGTGCCGCGCGCATTGCCGGTATTGCCGACGGTGCCGAGCACAGCGCCCGGCATTACGCGGTCGCCAGCGGCGATTTCGGCGTAATCGTCGAGGTGAGCGTAGTAATGGCGTTGCCCGCCCGGCCCCAGCACCCATACCACCTTGCCGCCGAGATTGTTGGTGCCGACACTGGTGACGATGCCTTCCGTGGTCGAGAGAACGGCGGTGCCGCGCGCGGCGAAGATATCGATACCTTCATGCACGCGGCCATTGCTGCGCGAGGCATTCCAGGTATCGCGCAACTGGCGCAACGCAACACCCTCGACAGGCACCGGCAAGGAAAGCGGCGCATCCATCATCGACAGCCGCACCACGTGAAACGGCATCTTGACGACCGACGGCACCCACGGCCACGCCAGCCAGCCGCCACCGATCAGCACGAGCCACAGCAGCGGCGCGCGCCAGCGCGGAGAGCGTTGCACGATGTCGTCGGCGTCGTCCATGCAGCATGGGACCACGCAGGACGCCGTGCGTTCTATGTTTCAGGGAAGCGGCGCGCAGAAACGACACCGCTGAAAGGGAAATGCACGCGATGCGCGCAACAACGGATGCTCATTCCGCATCCGCGTTCTGCGATGGCGACAGCGCATCCTTACGCTCGGCCCATTGCAGCAATGCATCGAGCGCCGGACAAAGCGCCTGCCCCCAATCGGTCAGGCTGTATTCGACCTTGGGCGGTACCTGAGGGTAGAGCTTGCGATGGACGATGCCGTCGGCTTCCAGTTGTCGCAACTGTTGGGCCAGCATCTTTTGCGAAATGCCGGGAATCAGTTTTTCGAGATCCGAGTATCTCTGGACTTGGCCACCGAACAAATGGAACAGGATGACCAGCTTCCAGCGTCCTTCGAGGAGCCGAAGCACTTCTTCGACGCCGACGGCAGCCGTAAGTGGGGTATAGGCGATGCTCATTTGTTGTTGAGTAAGTAGCTTACTTTATCGTGCGTTCTTGCGAATCAGAAAGTGTATGCCGAAAATGGCTCGTCCATCACTTTCAGAAGAAAATCCCATGTCCATTCCTCTCCCCTCTTCAATCGCCGCCTTTTTCGAGGCGGACAACTCCGCGGACGCCGAGCGCGCCGCCCAAGGCTTCGCACGCGATGCCGTCGTTCGCGATGAAGGGCATACCCATCAGGGACAGCAGGCCATTCTGTCCTGGCTGCTCGATGCCCATGCGAAATATGAATACATCGCCGAACCGCTGCACGTCTCCGAGGATGGCACAAGCGTCACCGTCCTTGCCCGCCTGACCGGCAATTTCCCGGGCAGCCCGGCACAACTCGAATACCTGTTCGAACTTGCCGACGACAAAATCAACGCGCTGGAGATTCACTGATGAGCATGGATCTCGAATTACAAGACCTGCGGGTACTGATCACGGCAGGAACCAAGGGCATCGGCCAGGCGACGGTCGAACTGTTTCGTCAACTCGGCGCCAGGGTGATCACAACCGCGCGCGTCCGTCCGGAATCTCTGCCGGAAGAATCGTTCGTCGCCGCAGACCTTGCCACCCTCGACGGCTGCACCGCCGTGGTCGATGCCGTCAAGCGCAGGCTGGGCGGCGTGGATGTCATTGTCCACGTGCTGGGCGGTTCGTCCGCGCCCGCCGGCGGCTTTGCCGCGCTGGACGAGAGCGAGTGGCACAAGGAACTGTCTCTGAACCTGTTTCCCGCGGTACGGCTGGACCGTGCCCTGCTGCCGGGAATGATCGCGCAGGGATCGGGAGTGATCATTCATGTGACGTCGATCCAGCACCAACTTCCGCTGCCGGAATCGACCACGGCATACGCGGCCGCGAAGGCCGCGCTCTCGACCTACAGCAAGAGTTTGTCAAAGGAAGTGACACCTAAAGGCGTGCGCGTGGTGCGCGTTTCTCCCGGCTGGGTCGAAACCGAAGCGGCTGTTGCACTGGCGGAGCGGCTTGCGGAACAGACCGGCACCGACTACGAGGGCGGCAAGCAGATCATCATGAAGTCGCTGGGCGGTATTCCGCTTGGACGACCGTCCAGACCGGTGGAAGTGGCAAACCTGATTGCCTTCCTGGCTTCTCCGCGCGCCGCCGCCATCACCGGCACCGAGTACGTCATCGACGGCGGCACCATACCGACCGCCTAGATTCGCGCGTCAACGCAAACGCTCTCCCAAGCTGTCTTACCCGCAGCTCCGGTACATGGATAGCGTGCCGCATTGCACCGCGCCGACGCACGAAGATCGGGCGTCGGCGCATCACTCAAGTGCAATGTCAACGCACCGAAATGATCTGCCCGGCTCTATCCCGCATGGTTACGCGGCCTGCCACTTTGGCAACGCGATGGCACAGCGCTTGCTAAATCCCGTCTTGTACACAAGAAGGGATACCACATGCTCGGATGGACAATCACGGAATGGCAGGACGCCTACCGCGCGGGTCACACACCCGCAACACTTCTCGGCGAACTGCTCGCTTCGCTGCCCGCGCCTGATGCGGCCTGGATATCGGTCATCGAACCATCCATGCTGGAGGCCCAACTGGCGCGGCTCGCGCAACGGCTGCAGCAGGTCGGCAACGATCCATCCCGATTGCCTCTCTATGGCGTGCCGTACGCGGTCAAGGACAACATCGACGTCGCCGGCCTGCCCACCACCGCCGCCTGCCCTGCCTTCGCCACTACGCCGGAGACCGATGCCAGCGTAGTGCGGCGGCTCGCGGACGCAGGCGCCATCGTCATCGGCAAGAGCAATCTCGACCAGTTCGCCACCGGGCTGGTCGGCGTGCGCTCCCCCTACGGCATTCCGACCAACACCTTCGATCCGGCCTATGTTTCCGGCGGCTCCAGCTCGGGCTCGGCCTCGCTGGTAGCGCGCGGCATCGTGCCCTTCGCGCTCGGCACCGACACCGCAGGTTCCGGTCGCGTGCCGGCCGGGCTCAACAACATCGTCGGTCTTAAGCCGACGCGCGGCGCCTTCAGCAATACCGGCGTGGTACCGGCCTGCCGCACGCTCGATTGCGTCTCGGTCTTTGCCACCACCTGCGCCGATGCGGTGGCGGTCTATGACGTTGCCGCATCCTTCGATCCAAGCGATGGCTTGTCGCGTCGCCTGCCGGCCGATGCGCAGGACCGCCGCCTGCCGACGCAACCGCGCTTCGGCATTCCGGCCCAGCCGGAGTTCTATGGCGACAAGCTGGCCGAGCAGGCCTTCACAGATGCCATCGCCCAGCTTGAGGCCCAAGGCGCGCAATGCGTACCGACGGACTTCTCGCTGTTCGATGAAGTCACGCAGCTGCTCTATGACGGCGCCTGGGTAGCCGAACGCTACGCGGCCATCCGCGCGTTTGCCGCCACGCAGGAAAGCGACATCCATCCCGTGGTGCGCGACATCATCTTCAAGGCGAAACAGTTCTCCGCTGCAGACGCGTTCGAAGGCATGTACCGCCTGGCCGATCTCAAGCGTCGCGCCGATGCGCTGATGGCGCAGTTCGACGGCCTGGTGGTGCCGACCGCGCCCACGCATTACCGGATCGACGCCGTGCTCGCGGACCCGGTGCGCCTCAACAGCCACCTCGGCAAGTACACCAATTTCGTCAACCTGCTCGACTGGAGCGCCTTTGCCGTGCCCGCCAGCCTGCGCCCGGACGGCCTGCCGTTCGGCATCACCTTCATCGCCGATGCATGGCAGGAGCGCGCGCTGGCCCTGTTCGCGGCGCGCTGGCATGAAACGACCGGCCTTGCACGCGGCGCCACCGGGCTGCCGCTGGCGGCAGCGACGCCGGATAACGCAGACACACCGGCACCCGGCACCATCCGCGTCGCCGTGGTCGGCGCCCATCTGCGCGGCATGCCGCTCAACCATGAACTGACCTCGCGCGATGCGCGCTTCGTCGCGGCGACCTCCAGCGCCGACAACTACCGCCTCTACGCACTGGCGAACACCGTGCCGCCCAAGCCGGGCCTGGTACGCGCCGACAGCGGCGCGGCGATCCGTCTCGAACTGTGGGACGTGCCCAGCGCCGCCTTCGGCTCCTTCGTCGCCGGCGTGCCGGCGCCTCTGGGCATCGGCAACGTCACGCTGGCCGACGGTAGCACGGTCAAGGGCTTCATCTGCGAACCGGCCGGACTCGACGGCGCACGCGACATCACCGCGTCCGGCGGCTGGGCCGCCTACATCGCGAGCCAGCAAGCCGCGCAACCATAAACCACACGCCGACATTCCGAGGAACCGCATGTTTCATACCGTCCTGATCGCCAACCGCGGCGAGATCGCCTGCCGCATCGCCCGCACGCTCAAGAAGATGAACATCCGTTCGGTCGCCGTCTATTCGGATGCCGACCGCAACAGCCTGCACGTCTCCGCGGCCGACGTCTCCGTCGCGCTCGGCGGCCAGACCGCGGCCGAAAGCTATCTGCGCGGCGACCTGATCATCGCGGCCGCCAAGCAAACCGGCGCCCAGGCCATCATTCCCGGCTACGGCTTCCTGTCCGAAAACGCGGACTTTGCCGCGCAGTGCGAAGCCGAGGGCATCGCCTTCGTCGGCCCGACGCCGCAGCAGATGGAACAGTTCGGCCTCAAGCATGCGGCGCGCGAACTGGCGGAGAAAGCCGGCGTGCCGCTGACGCCGGGTTCGGGCCTGCTGGCCGACGTCGAAGAAGCCCGGCGCGAAGCTGCGCGCATCGGCTATCCGGTCATGCTGAAAAGCACGGCCGGTGGTGGCGGCATCGGTCTGACGCGCTGCAACGACGAAGCAGAACTGATCGCCGCCTTCGAATCGGTGCAGCGTCTCGGCAAATCCTTCTTCGCCAATGCCGGCGCCTTCGTCGAACGTTTCGTCGATCAGGCGCGCCATGTCGAGGTACAGATTTTTGGCGATGGCCGCGGCAACGTGATCGCGCTCGGCGAACGCGACTGCTCGCTGCAGCGGCGCAACCAGAAGGTGGTCGAGGAAACGCCGGCCCCGGCATTTTCCGAAGAACTGCGCCGTGCGCTGCTGGCTTCGGCCGAAAGCCTGGGACGCTTGGTCGGCTATCGCTCGGCCGGCACCGTCGAATACATCTACGATCCGGCACACCAGGCCTTCTACTTCCTGGAAGTGAACACGCGGCTGCAGGTCGAGCATGCGATCACCGAAAGCGTGACCGGCATCGATCTCGTCGAATGGATGATCCGCACCGCCGCCGGCAAGCCGCCCGCGCTCGACAAGAACGTCGTGCCGCAGGGCGCCTCGATCGAGGTGCGCATCTATGCCGAGAATCCGCTGCGCAACTTCGCGCCGAGTCCCGGCACGCTGACCGAGGTGCACTTCCCCGACAACGTCCGTATCGACACCTGGGTCGAGACCGGCACCGAGGTGTCCGCGCATTACGATCCGATGATCGCCAAGCTGATCGTGCACGGCAGGGATCGCGATGCCGCCATCGATGCCATGGCGCAGGCGCTGGATGCCACGCGCCTGTCGGGCATCGCCACCAACCTCGACTACCTGCGCAAGATCGTGCGCAGCGACGACTTCCGCGCCGGCCGCGTCTCCACGCGCAAGCTCGACAGCTTCGCCTACCAGCCGGCCGTGGTCGAAGTGCTCGATGGTGGCACCTACACCACGGTGCAGGATTATCCGGGCCGCGTCGGCTACTGGGACATCGGCGTGCCGCCATCCGGCCCGATGGACGACTGGGCGTTCCGGCTCGCCAACCGCATCGTCGGCAACGCGCCGCATGCGGCCGGCATCGAGACCACGGTGCTGGGTCCGACGCTGCGCTTCCATACCGATGCCGTGGTCGCCCTGACCGGCGCGCCGACCGATGCCACGCTCGACGGCCAGGCCGTGCCGTTCTGGTCGCCGATCGCGGTGGCGGCCGGACAGGTGCTGCGCATCGGCAAGGCAAACAGCGGCTGCCGCAGCTACCTGGCGGTCCGCAACGGCCTCGACCTGCCGGTCTATCTGGGCAGCCGCGCCACCTTCGCGCTCGGCCAGTTCGGCGGTCATGCCGGCCGCACGCTGCGCCCCGGCGACGTATTGCCGGTGGCCGATCCCGCCCTGCCCGCCACCGCCGATCTGGCGCCGCTGCATGCGCCGGCCGCGCTGCCGCCGCAACTGGTTCCGAGCTACGGCAAGACCTGGGAAATCGGCGTGCTCTACGGCCCGCACGGCGCGCCCGACTTTTTCACGCGCGATGCGATCGATACCTTCTTCGCCAGCGAATGGGAAGTCCACTACAACTCGAACCGCCTCGGCATTCGCCTCAACGGCCCCAAACCGACGTGGACACGTTCCGACGGCGGCGAGGCCGGCCTGCATCCTTCCAATGTGCACGACTGCGAATACGCGATCGGCAGCATCAACTTCACCGGCGACATGCCGGTGATCCTGACGCGCGACGGCCCCAGCCTGGGCGGCTTCGTCTGCGCCGCCACCATCGTCAAGGGCGAACTGTGGAAGGTCGGCCAGGTCAAGCCGGGCGACAGGATACGCTTCGTCGAAATGACGTTCGACGAGGCGCTCGCGCTCGAGCAGCGCCAGGATGCCTTCCTCGACGACTGGGATGCGAGCCGCATGCGCCCGGCCCTGCTGTCGCCGGAACGCGGCTCGCCCATCCTGTTCGAGCAGGCGGCCAGCGGCGAACGGCCGAAAACCGTGTTCCGCCAGGCCGGCGACAAGTACATCCTGATCGAATACGGCGAGAACGTGCTCGACCTCAACCTGCGCTTCCGCGTGCACGCGCTGATGGAAGCGCTGAAGACCAACGTCGTGCCCGGCGTGCTCGAACTGTCGCCGGGCGTGCGTTCACTGCAGGTGCGCTACGACAGCCGCATCATCGCGCAGGACAAGCTGGTCGCCGCGCTGGCGGCGGCCGACGCCGGCCTCAGCGGCATTGCCACCATGCAGGTCGCCAGCCGCGTGGTCTATCTGCCGATGGCCTACAACGATTCGGCCACGCTCGATGCGGTCGCGCGCTACCGCCAGTCGGTGCGCGATACCGCGCCGTGGCTGCCGAGCAATACCGAATTCATTCGCCGCATCAACGGCCTCGATTCGGAAGAGGACGTGCGCAACACCATCTACGAAAGCAGCTACATGGTGCTTGGCCTGGGCGACGTCTATCTGGGCGCGCCGTGCGCGGTGCCGGTCGATCCGCGCCATCGCCTGCTGACGTCCAAGTACAACCCGGCGCGCACCTACACCGCCGAAGGCACGGTCGGCATCGGCGGCGTCTATATGTGCATCTATGGCATGGATTCGCCCGGCGGCTACCAGTTGGTCGGCCGCACGCTGCCGATTTGGAACAAGTTCATGAAGAACAGCATGTTCATCGACGGCAAGCCATGGCTGCTGCGCTTCTTCGACCAGGTGCGCTTCTACCCGGTGACCGAGCCGGAACTCGATTCGCTGCGCAACGATTTCCGCGAGGGACGCTGCGGCGTGCGCATCGAGGAAGAGATCTTCGATCTCGGCAAGTACAACGCATTCCTGGCCCGCATCGAACCCGAAATGGAAGGCTTTCGCGTGCGGCAGAAGGCTGCCTTCGAGCTCGAGGTGGCGCGTTGGGCCAACGAGGCCGACAGCGCCGCGGCGGCCGCCGACATGCGGCATGAAACGGTAGATGCCGCGGAGCTGTCGGGCGCCGTGGTCTCGGCCGACATCACCGGCAACGTCTGGAAGCTGGTGGCCGAGGCCGGCGCCGCCGTCAAGGCGGGCGACCCGCTGCTGATCCTGGAGGCGATGAAGATGGAGTTCCACATCGCCGCACCGTGCGACGGCATCGTCGGCGACTTCCTCTGCAAGCCCGGCATGATGATCAATGCCGGCGATCCGCTGGTGTCCATCCAATGAAACCGGAGCGCAACATGATGGACGACACCTCGGCCGCCCTGCCCGCCCGCAGCGCCAACAACCTCGCGGCGCAGATTTATACGCAGTTGAAGGCCGACATCTTCGACTTCCGCCTGCTGCCCGGCGACAAGTTCAGCGAAGGCGACATCGCGCAGCGCATGCAGGTCAGCCGCACGCCAGTGCGACAGGCCCTGTTCTGGCTGCAGCGCGAAGGCTATGTCGATGTGCACTTCCGCAGCGGCTGGCAGGTGCGCAGCTTCGACTTCAAGTACTTCGAGGACCTCTACGAGATCCGCATCATGATGGAGACGGCCGCCGTCGCGCGCATCGTGGCGCACGACCTGACTGCGCATCTCGAACCCCTGCGCGAAATCTGGTGCGTGCCGGCCGGCGAACAGCTCGACGAACTCGGCAAGATGGCGGCGCTCGACGAAGGCTTCCATGCGCGGCTGGTGGCCGCCGTCGGCAACAACGAGATGGCGCGCATGCACCAGGACGTGACCGAGCGCATCCGCATCATCCGCCGCCTCGACTTCACCAAGACGCCGCGCATCGACGCCACCTACCGTGAGCACGCGGCGATCCTCGAAAGAATATTCGCCGGCGACGCCGACAGCGCGCAGCAGATGCTGTCCGAGCACATCGCCGAGAGCCGCGACGAGGTCAAGCGCATCACGCTGTTCATGCTGCACAACGCGCGCGCGCAATACGGCACGCCGCAAGTCGGCAGCCCCTGAATCGTGCAGATGCACCGATGCGGCGCAGCCGGGTATCCGACCAGTGATGCGATTGCGCACACGAGGCCGGACGTTGGACTTCCATGCGCCGCGATTCGATCCTCATGCCGCTGTCGGGCGTGGTCTGGAACTTGCTTTTATTGAACCGTCTTGTATCCAAGATGAAATCCAACCTGGCAGCCCGTTCGTTTCATTGTTTCCATCCGTTCTTTGCACCGTGTTTTCTCGTTCAACCACTTAGGAGCACACCAACATGTCACGTCGTCTGATTCTGAAAGCCACCGCACTCGGTGCATTCACGCTTGCCGCGTCTTCCTGGCTCCCTCCCGCGTTCGCCGCCGACACCATCAAGGTCGGCATCCTGCATTCGCTGTCTGGCACCATGGCGATTTCCGAAACCTCGCTGAAGGACGTGGCGCTGATGGCGATCGAGGAAATCAACGCCAATGGCGGCGTGATGGGCAAGAAGCTCGAGCCGGTGGTGGTGGACCCGGCCTCCAACTGGCCGCTGTTCGCCGAGCGTGCGCGGCAGCTGATCTCGCAGGACAAGGTCTCGGTCGTGTTCGGCTGCTGGACCTCGGTCTCGCGCAAGTCGGTGCTGCCGGTGTTCAAGGAATTGAACAGCCTGCTGTTCTACCCGGTCCAGTATGAAGGCGAGGAACTCGAGAAGAACGTCTTCTATACCGGCGCCGCACCCAACCAGCAGGCGATCCCGGCCGTGGAATACCTGATGAGCAAGGAAGGCGGCGAAGCCAAGCGCTTCGTGCTGCTGGGCACCGATTACGTCTATCCGCGCACCACCAACAAGATCCTGCGCGCCTTCCTGCACAGCAAGGGCGTCAAGGATAGCGACATCGACGAGGTCTATACGCCCTTCGGCCACTCCGACTACCAGACCATCGTCGCCAACATCAAGCGCTTCTCGGCAGGCGGCAAGACAGCCGTCATCTCGACCATCAACGGCGACTCGAACGTGCCCTTCTACAAGGAACTCGGCAATGCCGGCCTGAAGGCGACCGACGTGCCAGTGGTGGCATTCTCGGTCGGCGAGGAAGAACTGCGTGGTGTCGATACCAAGCCGCTGGTCGGTCACCTCGCTGCGTGGAACTACTTCCAGTCGGTGAAGAATCCGGTCAACGCCGACTTCATCAAGAAATGGAAGGCCTACGCCGTCGCCAAGAAGCTGCCGAACGCCAGCACGGTCGTAACCAACGATCCGATGGAAGCGACCTACGTCGGCATCCACATGTGGAAGCAGGCGGTCGAGAAAGCCAAATCGACCGATACCGACAAGGTGATCGCCGCCATGGCCGGCCAGACCTTCAAGGCGCCGTCCGGTTACACGCTGAAGATGGACGAAACCAACCACCACCTGCACAAGCCGGTGATGATCGGCGAGATCCGCGCCAACGGCCAGTTCAACGTGGTCTGGAAGACCAAGGAACCGATCCGCGCGCAACCGTGGAGCCCCTACATCAAGGGCAACGAAGGCAAGCAGAAGATGTAATTCGCCACCACGGCAAACGGGCTGCGCCGGCCATGGCAGGCGCAGCCATGTTCTCCCGCCCTTGCGGCGGGAATGCATTCTCCGCAAACACGGCAGGCGCTGCGGCGCCGCCGCATGAATTCCTACCATGACACGTCTTTCAAGAATCCTGATGCATGCGTGGCTGGCCGGCCTGCTCTGCCTGGCCTCGTTCGGCGCGCATGCCGCGATCGACCGTGCGCTGCTGACACCGCTCGGCGGCGACGATCCAGACGCGCGCATCGAGGCAGTCGGTCTGATCGCCGCGCTCGCCAATGCCGATGCACGCAAGGTGCTGGACGCCCTCAACAACGAAACGCTGGTCGTCACGCCGGCGGGCGACGTGCTCGTCATCGACGGCGGCGACGCCTGGAATCCGGCCACCGGCGAAACCGCGCCGGTGCCCGACGACGTCGAGGACGTCAGCGTCAACAATCGCCTGCGCGGCGTGCTGCAGGGCGCGCTGTCCGGCATGCGGCTGTTCTCGGACCAACGCGACGAGCGCCTGTCGGCGGCACGCGCCATGCTGCGCAACGCCGATCCCGCGCAGTTGCCACTGGTGGAAAAAGCGCTCGCCCACGAGGACGACGCGGAAGTCACCGCCGTGCTGAACCAGGTGCGCGCCATCGCCAATCTCGGCGCCGAGGACGCCCAGACGCGCAAGGCAGCGCTGATCGCCCTGCGCGACACCAGCGACGCCAGCCTGCTGGCGACCTTCCGGCAGATGACGGAGAAAAACGCCGACGGCAGCTACGCCGAACCGGATGCCGGCGTGCGCGCCGAGGCCGCCAAGACCATGGCCGCACTGCAGAACCACCTGCGCATGACCGACTTCGCGGGCAAGGTGTTCTACGGCCTGTCGCTCGGCAGCGTATTGCTGCTGGCGGCGCTCGGCCTGGCGATCACCTTCGGCCTGATGGGCATCATCAACATGGCGCACGGCGAGATGCTGATGATCGGCGCCTACACCACCTACGTCTGCCAGCTCATCTTCCGCAAGTATTTCCCGGACGCGATCGACGGCTATCTGCTGGTCGCGCTGCCCGCCGCCTTCGTCGTCACGGCCGCGGTCGGCATCGTCATCGAACGGCTCGTGATCCGCTGGCTCTACGGCCGTCCGCTCGAAACGCTGCTGTGCACCTGGGGCATCAGCCTGATGCTGATGCAGACCGTGCGCTCGATCTTCGGCGCGCAGAACGTGGAAGTTTCCAACCCGGCCTGGATGTCCGGCGGCTTCACCGTGCTCGGCTCTCTCTCGCTGTCGTGGAATCGCATCGTCATCATCGTCTTCTCGCTGCTGGTGGTGCTGGCGGTCTGGCTGATCCTGAACAAGACGCGCCTCGGCCTGTTCGTGCGCGCCGTCACGCAGAACCGCCGCATGGCGGACTGCGTGGGCGTCTCCACCGGACGCATCGACATGATGACCTTCGGCCTCGGCTGCGGCATTGCCGGACTCGGCGGCGTGGCGCTGTCGCAGCTCGGCAACGTCGGCCCCGACCTCGGCCAGGCCTACATCGTTGACTCCTTCATGGTGGTCGTGCTCGGCGGCGTCGGCCAGCTGGCCGGCACCGTGATCGCCGCCTTCGGCCTGGGCGAGGTCAACAAGTTCCTCGAGCCGGTGGCCGGCGCGGTACTGGCGAAGATCGCCATCCTCGTCTTCATCATCGTCTTCATCCAGAAACGTCCGCAGGGCCTGTTCGCGCTGAAAGGCAGGAGCGTCGAATGAACATGAACGCACCTTCGTTTTCCTCTCCGTTCTCTTCCCTGTTCTCGCGCCCGGCATGGATCGCCATCGTCGTCTGCGGCGTGATCCTGGCTGCCCTGCCGCTGCTGAACCTGGCATTCGGTCCCGAGCATCCGCTGCACGTGTCGAGCTACACGGTCGGCCTGATCGGCAAGTTCATGTGCTATGCGATGGCAGCGCTCGCGCTGGACCTGGTCTGGGGCTATACCGGCATCCTGTCGCTCGGCCACGGCGTGTTCTTCGCGCTCGGCGGCTACATGCACGGCATGTACCTGATGCGCGCAATCGGCCGCGACGGCGTCTATCAGAGCGATCTGCCGGACTTCATGGTGTTCCTGAACTGGAGCGAGTACCCGTGGTACTGGTGGATGACCGAACACTTCTGGTTCGCCATGCTGCTGGTGGTGCTGGTGCCGGGACTGCTGGCCTTCGTGTTCGGCTACTTCGCGTTCCGCTCGCGCATCAAGGGCGTGTATTTCTCGATCATCACGCAGGCCATGACCTTCGCCTTCATGCTGCTGTTCTTCCGCAACGACACCGGCTTCGGCGGCAACAACGGCTTCACCGACTTCAAGCGCATCCTCGGCTTCACCATTACCACGCCCGAGACCAAGGCCGTGCTGTATCTCGTCACGCTGGCCGCCCTGCTCGGCTCGCTGCTGCTGTGCCGTGCCATCGTGACCTCGCGCCTGGGCCGCGTGCTGCAGGGCGTGCGCGATTCGGAATCGCGCCTGATGTTCATCGGCTACAACCCGCTGTGGTTCAAGCTCTTCGTGTGGACGCTGTCGGGCGTGCTGTGCGGCATCGCCGGCGCGCTCTACGTGCCGCAGGTCGGCATCATCAACCCATCCGAAATGTCGCCGGCCAATTCGATCGAGATGGTGATCTGGGCTGCGGTCGGCGGGCGCGGCTCGCTGCTGGGACCGATCATCGGCGCCTTCAGCGTCAACGGCCTGAAGAGCTGGTTCACCGCCGCCTTCCCGGACCTGTGGCTGTACGCGCTCGGACTCATCTTCATCCTCGTCACGCTGTTCATGCCGCAGGGCATCCTCGGCGTAGTGCAGAAACTGAAGAAACGCATCAAGGACGGAGAAACGGCATGAAGGTCACCCATCCCATCGACCACCAGGGCCGCACGATCGATGCCGGCATCGACAGTGCCGGCGACCAGGGCGAAACCAGCTACGGCCGCGTCAAGCCGCAGGGACTCGATACCGCGCACGGCGCGATCCTTTACCTGGACGACATCACGGTCGATTTCGACGGCTTCAAGGCCATCAACAAGCTCAACCTCGACATCTCGGTCGGCGAACTGCGCTGCATCATCGGTCCCAACGGGGCCGGCAAGACCACCATGATGGACGTCATCACCGGCAAGACGCGCCCGACCTCGGGCACCGTGTTCTTCGGACAGACCATCGACCTCACGCGCATGACCGAATACGAGATCGCGCATGCGGGCATCGGCCGCAAGTTCCAGCGGCCGACCGTGTTCGAGCAGCATACGGTGTTCGAGAACCTCGAGCTCGCGATGAAGGCCGACAAGCGCGTGCGCACCACGCTGTTCGCGCGCCTGAACCGGGAGCAGCGCGACAAGATCGCCGACATCCTCACGCTGATCCGGCTCGACGGGCAAGAGCGTCGAGCCGCCGGCCTGCTCTCGCACGGTCAGAAGCAGTGGCTGGAAATCGGCATGCTGCTGATGCAGGAGCCGCTGTTGCTGCTGCTCGACGAGCCGGTGGCCGGCATGTCCGACGCCGAGACCGAACGCACTGCCGAACTGCTCAACGAGTTGCGCGGCAAGCATTCGATCATGGTGGTGGAGCACGACATGGGCTTCGTCGAGGAGATCGCGCAAGGCGGCAAGATCACCGTGCTGCACGAGGGATCGGTGCTGGCCGAAGGCACGATGCAGCAGGTGCAGGCCAACGAGCGCGTGATCGAAGTCTATCTGGGACGCTGAAGGAGACCTGACCACCATGCTGCAAGTCGATCAACTCAACCAGTACTACGGCGCGGCGCACACGCTGCGCGGCGTCTCGCTGACGCTCGAAAAAGGCCGCTGCCTGGCGCTGCTCGGACGCAACGGCGTCGGCAAGACCACGCTGCTCAAGTGCCTGATGGGCGTGCTGCCCGTCGCGCGCGGCAACGTCACGCTCGAGGGCCGCGACATCACGAAGCTCAAGCCGCACCAGCGCGCCGCGCTCGGCATCGCCTACGTGCCGCAGGGCCGTGAAATCTTCGCGCGCCTGACGGTCGAGGAAAACCTGCTGATGGGGATGGCAACCAAGTCCGGCCGCAAGGCGTCTGCCATACGCGGCGAAGTCTATGAACTGTTTCCGGTCCTGAAGGAAATGCTGCACCGGCGCGGCGGCGACCTGTCCGGCGGCCAGCAGCAGCAACTCGCGATCGCGCGCGCCCTGCTGGCGGATCCGAAGCTGATCATCCTCGACGAGCCGACCGAGGGCATCCAGCCGTCCATCATCAAGGACATCGGCCGCGTGATCCGCCTGCTGCGCGAGCGCGGCGACATCGGCATCCTGCTATGCGAACAGTATTTCGACTTCGCACACGAACTGGCCGATGATTTCGTCGTCCTGTCGCGTGGCGAGGTAGTGACATCGGGCACGCACGCGCAGATGGATGGCGAGGATGTGAAGCGGCACCTGGCCGTCTGATCGTTCGATGCCGAAAAAAAAGCGGGCCGCAGCCCGCTTTTTTGTGTATCAGCCTTTCACCAGGCCAGCCAGATCACCCCGAAGATCGCCGCCGCCACCGCCGCCAGCTGCCCGGTGCGGATCGCGCGCTGCGGCGCATACGTCAGCAACAGCACCAGCAGCAAGGCGCCGGCCGTCATGGTGCCCAGGCACAAAACGGAACCGACGGTCCAGCCCTGCAGGCGCACGCAGACCGCAAAGGTCAGCAGCAGCGCAACGGTGCCGAGCAGGCGACAGACCTTGCGTGTTTTCTGGTCGGGCTCCTTGCCGCGGCCGTGGATGTCGGCGTAATGGCGATCCATGCCGATGCTGAGCGCGGTCCAGCCGCCGTAGGCCAAAGCCAGGCCCGTCACGAAACCGAAAGCCGTCATGTCGCCTCCCGCGGCACCAGATCGTCACCATCGGCCGGCGTCGGTTTCGATCCGGCCGAAGCGGCGACAGGCGCTGCCTTGGCGGTCGGTGCCGCCGTCTGCGGGCGCGCCTTGGCGACCGGCTTCATCGCACTCTTCTTTTTCTGCAGATGGCGCACCGCATAGAACAGCGCGATGCCGAACACCAGCGCGAACAGATCGAAACCGACCACCGGCCACGGTCCTTTGCCCTGCAGCAGCGTGATGCCCAGATGCGAATCGGTGGTGAAGACGTTCAGCAGCGGCAGGCCGACGAACATCGCGCCGCCGATGCCGAGCATGATCTGCCACATGCCGCGCGTGGGCCGTATCTGCGCCAGCAGCGCGACGACGGCCCAGGCGATGAAGAAGCTGGCGATTTCGGTTTCCGGCCGCTTGTCGATGCCGACCGGCAGCAGGCGGTTGGCCCAGAAATAGCTCGCGTAGGCGATCGGCAGGCCGGCAATGGCACCGATGTTGAGCGCCTCGACCAAGCGCAGGCCGAAGCCGATACGGCCGCCCTTGGCCAGCACCTTCGCGTATTCCTGGCGCTTCTTGACCGCCCACAGCAAGGCGCCGGTTGCGACCATCGCGCAGCCGGCCAGGCCGCACAGGAAGAACAGGAAGCGCAGCCAGCTGTCGGCAAAGTGGGCAATGTGCAGGCCCATCAGCACGCCGCGCGATTCGGCGGCGCCGCTCGGCGTATCACCGGTGGTGGCGATCAAGGCGCCGCTCGCGCCATCGAACTGCACGGCCTGCCGCAGGTAGGACAGCTTGGGCCCGAGCTGGCGCGAGATGTTGACGGTCGCGTTGGCATCGCCCGCGTTGTTGACGGTGATGCGGTCAACCTCGCCGCCGCCCCAGTGCTTCTGCGCCTGCGCGATCATCGGCCCGAGCGGCGCCAGCGGCACGGCGACGCCAGCCGGTTTCTTGTTCTCGGCATTCGGGAAGACTTCGGCGAAGAAGGTCTTTTCATCACCGTTGTAGGCAACCTGCGCGCCGATCGGCATGTAGAGGAACATCAACGTGATCAGCCCGGTATAGGTGATCATCAGGTGGTACGGCAGTGCCAGCACGGCCACCGCGTTGTGCGCGTCCAGCCAGGAGCGCTGCCCCTTCTTGGGACGGAAGGTGAAGAAATCCTTGAAGATGCGCTTGTGCGTGATGACGCCGCTGATGATGGCAGCCAGCATGAACATCGCGCAGAAGCCGACGATCCAGCGTGCCCACACCGCCGGCATGTAGTGCAGATCGAAATGCAGGCGATAGAGGAAATCGCCGCCGCGCGTGTCGCGCGCTTCGCCGAGTTCCTCGCCGGTGGCGGGATTGAGCTCGCGGCTTTCGAACTTGCCGCGGCCTTTTTCGCCCGGAGGCGGCGGCGTGAACCAGCCGACGGACACGGAAGGATTGCGTTCGCTGGGCGCGCTGATGAACCAGCGCGGCACGCCGGCTGCATCGCGTTCCAGCACGTGCACTGCCTTCTCGATCGCGACCTCAACCGGTACCGGCGTCATGGCCGCCTCGTGCAGCTCGGGCTTCATCCACAGCGAAACCTCGTCGCGGTAATAGGCAGCCGTACCGGCCGAGAACACCAGCAGCAATATCCAGCACACCAGCAGTCCCGACCACGTGTGCAGCCACGCCATCGACTGGCGGAAACCTTCCTTCATGCCGTACTCCGCAAAGCCATGACGCCCATTCCCAGCAGCAGCGCCGGAATGCCGATGCCGAGCCAGGCCCGCAGCGCATCACGCGCCGCGAATACCCAGACCACCGCGCAGACATAGACCGTGAACGACAGCAGCGTGGCGGTCAGTACCGCATCCGCCCGCGCCATCGGCAGGGTCAGCGCCATGAACGCCGTGGCGGCCGCCGCCAGCGCATAGCCGCCGATGATGGCGGCCACCGCACGCGACGCCACGCCGAGGCGGTAGCGCAATCCTTCGTTCGCTTTCATCTTGTTCCGGCTGCTCGCTGCTTACTTGTTGGGCGTGGCGGCCGGACCTGCCGGCACGGCCTTGAGGCCGCTTGGCTGGTTCAGCGACAGCGTGGTGACGAAGCTGGCGACGTCATACTTCTCGCCGTTGCGCTCGCCCGGCGTCTTGTCGGTGTGGTGGACTTCCAGCACGTAGGTGCCCTGCCACGGACGGTCGAAGCTCACGATGCCCTGCTCGTCGGTCCAGCCTTCCTTGCCCCAGCCTGACTGCACGATGATGCCGACCTTGGTCTTGGCCAGCGGCTCGCCCTTGTAGGTGACCTTGAATTCGCCTTCCTTGCCGGTCGGCACGATGTCCAGCGTCAGCTTGGGTTCGACGGCGGCATTGGAAGTCACCAGGCGCGCAGCCGGCGTCCACACCATGCGCGAGACGACCTTGTCGCCGTCCTTGCGCTCGATCACCGGATAGGAAGCTTCCTCGGCGAAGATGGTTTCGTTCTTGCCGGCGCGGCCCGACAGCGCAAACGCGTTGGACGTCTTGTTCAGCGACAGCTGCTGCTCGCCCTTGGCGCCTGCCAGCGTGGCGGTCGGCTTGACGAACTTGTCGAGCAGGCCCGGCGAGGCTTCGCGCAGGTTGTCGCCGAATTCACCGAAGTACAGGTTGGCACCCTTGTCGTTCTGTTCGAGCCAGACCTGGTGGGCTTGGGCGGAACCGGCGAACAGCAGTGCGGAAACCAGGGGCAGCAGAGCGAGTCGTTTCATGGAAGCATCCTTTTCTGGAGGAGATGAAAGAAAGACGGCGAGCCGATGCCCGCCGCCCTCGTTTTTAATGAGAACAATTATCGTTGCCATTCTAAAGAGAATCGCCGCCGCCCGCAAATGAAAACGCGCGAAAACGCATGGACAGGCCGATTTCCCCGCTATTTCTCCGCGATTTTTCCCCTATTCCTCGCGCCGGCACACCATGCGATATAACAATGGCAAGACCAGCAGCGTCAGGAAGGTCGAGGACAGGATGCCGCCGATCACCACCGTCGCCAGTGGCCGCTGCACCTCGGCGCCGGTACCGGTGGCGAGCGCCATCGGCAGGAAGCCGAGCGACGCCACCAGCGCCGTCATCAGCACCGGCCGCAACCGCGTCAATGCGCCCTCGCGCACCGCCTCGGCCAGCGCCATGCCCTCCTCGCGCAGGTTGCGGATGAAGGAAATCATGACAAGGCCGTTCAGCACCGCCACGCCCGACAAGGCAATGAAGCCGACCGCGGCCGAGATCGACAGCGGAATCCCGCGCAGCCACAGCGCGACGATGCCGCCCGTCAACGCGAACGGAATCCCGCTGAACACCAGCAGGCCGTCGCGCACGTTGCCGAACATCGCGAACAGCAGCGTGAAGACGATCAGCAGCGCCACCGGCACCACGATCTGCAGGCGCTGGCTGGCCGACTGCAGCTGCTCGAACTGGCCGCCCCACGTGGTCCAGTAGCCGGCCGGAATCTGCACGCGCTGGCGCAACTGCTCCTCGGCCTCGGTCACGAAGGAACCGAGGTCGCGCCCGCGCACATTGGCGCTGATCACGATGCGGCGCTTGCCGTTCTCGCGGCTGACCTGATTGGGGCCGGGCGCGATGTTCATGCTGGCGACCTCGCCGAGCGGGATGAAGCGCACTGTTCCCATCCCCATGCCCTGCTCGCGTGGCAGCGCCAGCGGCAGGCGGCGGATCGCCTCGATGTCCTCGCGCACGCGATCCGGCAGGCGCACCACGATGTCGAAGCGGCGGTCGCCGTGGAACACGGTGCCGGCCGGCGTGCCGCCGGTGGCGGTGGCGATGGCGGCCTGCACCTCGGCCACGTTCAGGCCGTAGCGCGCGGTCTTCTCGCGGTCGATCTGCACGGTCAGCATCGGCAGGCCGGTGGTCTGCTCGACCTTGACGCCGGTGGCGCCGCGCACACCGCCCAGCACGGCGGCGATCTCGGCCGCGCTGCGGTTCAGCACGTCCATGTCGTCGCCGAACAGCTTGACCGCGACGTCGCTGCGCACGCCCGAAATCAGTTCGTTGAAGCGCAGCTGGATCGGCTGCGAGAACTCGTAGTTGCTGCCGGGAATCGCATCGGCCGTCTTCTGCAGCGCCGCGACCAGTTCCGCATGCGTCTTGCGCGGTTTGGGCCACTGGTCCATCGGCTTGAGCATGACCACCGTGTCGCTGATGTTGGGCGGCATCGGGTCGGAGGCAACCTCGGCGGTGCCGACGCGCGCGAACACGCGGGCGACCTCCGGATGTTCGGCAAGCAGCGCCTTTTCCAGTTGCTGCTGCATCGCGACCGATTGCGTGAGGCTGGTGCCCGGCACACGCAGCACCTGGATCGCGACATCTCCCTCGTTCAGGCTGGGCGCGAACTCGCTGCCGATACGTGTGGCAAGCAAGGCCGACAGCACCACGATGGTCCCCGCCAGCGTCAGCACCACAGGCTTGTTGCGCATGGCACTGTCGAGCGCCGGCGCATACCAGCCGCGCGCCTTGCGCATCAGCACGTTTTCCTTTTCGGCCACGCGCTCGCCGATGAACAGCGCGACCGCCGCCGGCACGAAGGTGATCGACAGGATCATGGCGCCGGCCAGCGCCATCACCACCGTGATCGCCATCGGATGGAACATGCGCCCTTCGACGCCGGTCAGCGCGAAGATCGGCAGATAGACGGCCATGATGATGAGCTGGCCGTAGATCAATGGCCGCCGCGCCTCGCGCGCCGCCGCGAACACTTCCTTGAAACGCTCGCTGCGCGTCAGCACACGGCCCGCGTGCGCCTGCGCATGGGCGAGACGCCGCACGCAGTTCTCGACGATCACCACCGCGCCGTCAACGATGATGCCGAAGTCCAGCGCGCCCAGGCTCATCAGGTTGGCACTGACCTTGTAGCCGACCATGCCGCTGAAGGTGAACAGCATGGACAGCGGGATCACCAGCGCCGTGATCAGCGCCGCGCGCACGTTGCCGAGGAACAGGAACAGCACCACGATCACCAGCACCGCGCCTTCGAGCAGGTTCTTCTTGACCGTGGCGATCGCCTTATCGACCAGATGCGTGCGATCGTACGCGGTGACCGCCTTCACGCCGGCCGGCAGCGTGCGGTTGATGTCCTGCATGCGGGCGTCAACCGCCTGCGACACCGCGCGGCTGTTCTGCCCGATCAGCATGAACACGGTGCCAAGCACGGTTTCCTCGCCGTTGGCGGTGGCCGCCCCGGTGCGCAGCTCGCGCCCGAGGCCGACCTCGGCAACCTCGCGGATGCGGATCGGCACGCCGCCGCTGTTGCCGAGGATGATGTTGCCGATGTCTTCCACCGTCGCCACCTGCCCCGGCGCGCGGATCAGCAGTTGCTCGCCGTTCTTCTCGATGTAGCCGGCGCCGACATTGGCATTGTTGCGCTCGAGCGCCAGCACCACGTCCTGCAGCGTCAGCCCGTAGGCGGCGAGCCGTTCCGGCAGCGGCGCGACCTGGTATTCGCGCTCGAAGCCGCCGATCGTGTTGACCTCGGCCACGCCCGGCACGTTGCGCAGCTGCGGCTTGATGATCCAGTCCTGGATCTCGCGCAGGTCCATGGCCGTATAGGGCGTGCCGTCGGGCTTGCGCGCGTCCTTGTCGGCTTCCACCGTCCACATGTAGATTTCGCCGAGACCGGTGGAGATCGGTCCCATCGCCGGCACGATCTCGGGCGGCAGGCTCTGCCGCGCTTCCTGGATGCGCTCGTTGACGAGCTGCCGCGCGAAATAGATATCGGTGCCGTCCTTGAAGATCACCGTGATCTGCGACAGTCCGTAGCGCGACAGCGAGCGCGTCTGCTCGAGGTCCGGCAGCCCGGCCAGCACCGTTTCCAGCGGCCAGGTGATGCGCTGCTCGGTTTCCAGCGGCGAATAGCCGGGCGCGGCGGTGTTGACCTGTACCTGCACGTTGGTGATGTCCGGCACCGCGTCGATGGACAGGCGCTGGTAGTTGTAGATGCCGATGGCGGCCATGCCGAAAGTCAGCAGCATGACCAGCCAGCGCTGCTCGATGGCGAAGCGTATGAGTCGTTCGAACATGTGCGTCTCCCGTCAGTGCGCGTGTTCGGCGCCGGCCTTGCCGAGCTCGGAGCGCACGACGAAGCTGTTGTCGGCCGCGTATTCGGTGCCGGCCTGCAGGCCCTCGACGATCTCGATCATGCGGCCGTCGCTGCGCCCGAGCCTGACCGTCTGCGCGGCGAAACCGTCGGCGGTGCGCACGAAGACCGTGTCGCGCCCTTCCATGCGATGCACGGCCTCGCGCGTGACGGCGACCGGCACTTCGGCTTCGCCGGTCAGCACTTCGACCGTGACGAACAGACCCGGACGCCAGCTTCCCTTCGGATTGGCGAGCGTCACGCGCGCGGTCGCGGTACGCGTCTGCGCGCCGAGCAGCGAACCCACGTGCGCCACCGTGCCGCTGGCGGAGGAATCAAAGGCATCGGCCTTGACCGTGACCTTCTCGCCCACGCGCACGCGATCGAGGTCGCCGGCCGGCACCGCGATCTCGGCCCACACGGTCGATAGATCGGACAGCGTGAAGACGGCGGCGTCCTCCTTCAGCGCCTCGCCCAGCGAGATGTGTTTCTCGACCACGATGCCGTCGAATGGCGCACGGATTTCATAGCGGTTCAGCGCATCCCGCGCATCGGTCGCGGCGCCGATGGCCGCCAGTTTCTGGCGCGCGTTCTGCACCGCAATCTCGGCTTCCTGAACCGCCTGGCGCGCCTGCAGGAAATCCTGCTCGGCCGAAATCTTTTCTTCCCACAGCGTCTTTTCGCGCTCCCAGGTCAGTCGCGCGAGAGTCAGCCGCTTCTGCGCCGCCAGCAGTTCGCTGCGCTGTTCCGACACCGCGGTGCTCGCCATCACGGCCATCACCTCGCCCTTCTTCACCTGCTGCCCGAGGTTGGCCGGCACGCTCTGCACGACGCCGGCCACGCGCGGCACGATGTGCGCGGTGCGATCGTCATTGAAGCGGATTTCGCCGGGCAGCGTGGAAACGGTGCGGATCAGCGCATGGTCGGCCGCCAGGATACGGATGGCGGCGGCGCTTATCTGCGCAGCGCTCATCGCCACCTTGTCGTCGGCGTGACCTTCTTCCTTCGCAGGAGCCGGTTTGCCCTCTTTCTCGTCACCGTGGTCGTGACCGTCATCGTCATCGTCGTGCGCATGCTCGCCATGATCATGGTCGTCATCGGCATGCTCCTGTTTGCCATGCTCATGCGCATGGCCGTTTTCCGATGCGGACTGTCGATCGCTCAGCAGGATCAGCCCGCCCAGCAGCAGGCCGACCACGAGGATGATGGCAATGGCCAGCGTCTGTTTCTTGTTCAGTGTGTTTTTCATGTTCATCGTCCTGCGCTATGCGGGATGGCATCGCCATGCGGCGATGCGGGAATCGGGGATGGCGCGGCGCTGCCGAGCAGGCGCTCGATTTCGGCCGCGGCCGTGTGCGCCTCGGCCAGGGCGCGCAGATACTGGGAGCGCGCCTGCAGCAAGGTGCGCTGTGCGTCGAGCACGTCGAGGAAGTCGAACTTGCCGAACTCGAAGCCTTTGGCCGCCGCATCGTAGGCACTCTGGGCGGCCGGCAGCACCTCGCGCTCCAGCGTGCCGGCCTGGATGCGCGCCTGGTTCAGCCGTTCATGCGCCTGCGCCAGGTCGCCATCCAGCCGCAGGCTGGCGGCCTGCAGCTCGTCGCGCGCCTTGTCGGTGCGGCGCAGGGCTTCCAGCAGGTTGCCCTGGTTGCGGTCGAACAGCGGTAATGGAATCGATACGCCGATCAGGCCCTGGTTGCGCCCGAGCTCGGCCTCGCGCTGCACGCCGAAGCTCACGGTGAGATCGGGCGTGCGCTTGCGCTTTTCGAGATCGCTGACGGCTTCCCAGCGCTGCACCTCGGCGCGGGCACGCTGCATTGCGGGCGACGCGTCCAGCTGCGCTTCCATCGTCGCCAGTGCGGGCAGTTCCGGCAGCGCCGTCATGCGGCCGTCGGCCCGCGCGAAATGCGGCTGGCCGCGGCCCCAGGTGGCGGCCAGCTTGCGGCGCGCCACCGCGAGCTCGCCGGCTGCCTGGTTGGCCTCCAGCCGCACACCGGCCTCGGCGATGCGCGCGCGTGTCTCTTCCACCGGCGACACCTTGCCGGCCTTGACGCGCTTGCCCGCGATCTCGCTGCCGCGGCGCGCGATGTCGAGCGAGGCCTCGGCCAGCTCCAGGCGTTCCTGCGCATGCAGGACGGTGAAGAAGGCGGTGATGACGGCGGCGCGCACGTCGGCCTGGCGGCCCAACAGTTCGGCCTGCGCCGCCTCGTGCGCGCGTGTGGCGGCGGTCACGCGCGCGGCGCGCTTGCCGCCGAGTTCGATCGGCTGGCTGATCTCGAGCGTGCTGGTGCGCGTGTCGCGCCGCGTATCCTCGATGCCCATGCTGACCGAGGGATTGGGGATCAGGCCAGCTTGTCGGATCGTCGCGGCGACCGCGTCCGATTCATGCCGTGCGGCCGACAGTTCCGGACTGGCAGCCAGCGCCAGATCGAGGGCCTGCTGCAGGCCGATGGTCTCGACCGGCGGCAGCGCGGACGGACGCGTCGGCGCAGGTTCAAGAACATGGTTGAGATCATAGGCAGGCGGCGCAGGCGGCTCGCCTGCCTGCGCCATCGCGTGGCGCGGAATGAAGGGCAACAGCGCGCACGCCATGCCCAGCGAAAGCAATACCCTGTACATCGAATTCTCCTGAAAAACGGATGGAATTCGACGGGACGGCGATCAGTACCGGCGCATGCCGGTGTTGATGATGGAAAAGCTGGCCGGTCCCGCCGCGTCAGGCGGCGGGCAGACGATCGGGCCGTCTGGGGCCCTCGGGAACGTGAGAGGTGAAGCGCGCGGGCGGCGCATCGAGATAGACGCGCGGCGGCGGCACCACGGCCGGCAGCACCGGCGCCGTGAAGAATGCCTGCGACGCGGCCGCATGGCAGTAGCCGCAGTCGCCGTGCACCTTGGCCAGCTCGGCATCGCCGTGCTTGGCATGGTAGTCGGCATCGACCTTGTGCGCGTGATGGCCGAAATGATTGGCCGACGCCGCCCCGCCATGCTCGCAATAGACGGCCGCCGCCGCCCAGCTGAACTGGTACGGCAGGATCGCGATCAGGAGGATGAGCAGGATACGCTTCATGCAGGTTTTCATGCGCAATGGCGGGCAATCAGGCGGAGCGGATCATAGCACGCGCGGCGCACGCAGCAGCCGCAGGCCGTTGGCCACCACGATCAGGCTAGCGCCCATGTCGGCGAACACTGCCATCCACAGCGTGGCCTGTCCGGCCAGCGCCATGGCGAGGAACACCGCCTTGATGCCGAGCGCGATCGCGATATTCTGCACCAGCACGCGATGCGTGACGCGGCTCAGGCCGATGAAGTCTGCCAGCTTGCCGAGGCGGTCGTCCATCAGCGCGACGTCGGCGGTTTCCAGCGCGGTGTCGGTGCCGGCCGCGCCCATCGCGAAACCGATGTCGGCCTTGGCCAGCGCCGGCGCGTCATTGATGCCGTCGCCGACCATGCCGATGCGGCCGTGCCGTGCGCCGAGTTCGGTGATCGCGGCCAGCTTGTCGTCCGGCAGCAGGTCGCCGCGCGCATCCGCGATGCCGACCTCTCCGGCAATCGCCTGCGCGGTGTGCGCGTTGTCGCCGCTCAGCATGACCACGTGCACACCGAGTTTCTGCAGCCGTGCTACCGCTTCGCGGCCGCCTTCACGCACGCTGTCGGCCACGGTCGCCACCAGCCGCGGGCCGCTGTCGTCGGCCAGCACCACGGCGGTCCGTCCTTTTCGCTCGTGGCTGTCGAGCAGTGCTTCGAGTTCGGCGCTGCAGATGCCCATCTCATGGATCAGGCGATGATTGCCGAGATGCCAGCTGCGGCCCTGTACCGTGCCACGCACGCCGCGACCCGGCAGCGCCGCAAAATCCGTCACGGCATGGAGCGCATCCTGCTCGTTCTGCGTCTCCGCACGCCATGCCGCGAACACTGCGCCCGACACCGGATGGTCTGACAGATGGCCGAGGCTGGCGGCGATTGCCAGCAATTGGTCTCGCTCGCCGTCGAGCGCCAGCACCTCGGCCACTTTGGGCTTGCCGAGCGTGATGGTGCCGGTCTTGTCGAGCGCGATGGCCTTGAGCTTGCGTCCCATCTCCAGATAGACGCCGCCCTTGATCAGGATGCCGTGCCGCGCGGCAGCAGCCAGTCCGCTGACGATGGTGACCGGCGTCGAGATCACGAGCGCGCACGGACAGGCGATCACCAGAAGCACCAGCGCCTTGTACAGCCACGGCTGGAACGGCTGACCGAACAGCAGCGGCGGCAGCACCGCCACCAGCAGCGCCAGCAGCACCACGACCGGGATGTAATAGCGCGCGAAGGCATCGACGAAGCGCTGCGTCGGCGCGCGCTCGCCCTGCACCTGCTGCACGCTGCGGATGATGCGTGCGAGCGTCGATTCGGCCTGCACCGCCGTCACGCGGTATTCGAAACCGCCGTGCTCGTTGATGGTGCCGGCGAACACCTGGTCGCCGACGCTGCGTTCGACCGGGATGCTCTCACCGGTGACCGGCGCCTGGTTGATGGTGCTGCTGCCCTGCGTGATGACGCCGTCCAGCGGCAGCCGTTCGCCGGGACGGATGCGCACGATCGCGCCCTGCGGCACCTCGGCCGCCGGCAGCGGTTGCCATGCACCGTCGGCATCGCGCACGGTCGCCATGTCGGGCGTCAGCGCCATCAGGCTCTGGATCGCGTTGCGCGCGCGGTCGAGCGACATGGCCTCGATCATCTCGGCCAGCGCGAACAGGAAGATCACGACTGCCGCTTCCGGCCACTGGCCGATCGCGATCGCGCCGATCACCGCCAGCGACATCAGGAAGTTCATGTTCAGCGACAGGTGGCGCAGCGCGATCCAGCCCTTCTTCAGCGTATCGAGGCCGCCGGTCGCAATCGCCAGCAATGCGAGCGCGATCACCAGCGGCGAACTGTCGCTGCCGGTGGCCCACGCAAGAATCTCGGAGCCGATGGCGGCCACGCCCGAGACCGCCATCAGCCAGCGCTTGTGCGGTGCGATGTGCAGGTCGGCGCCGATGTCGCCGTGCGCGTCGGCTTCCGCATCCAGCGAATCGAACTTGACCAGCGGTTCCAGATCGATCTTCTTCAGCGCCTGCACGATGCCGGCGATGGACGGCAGCGTGTGCTGCACGGTCAGTTCGCGCGCCATCAGGTTGAACTGCATGCCGACGATGCCGTCCATTTTCTGGAAGCGGTCGCGGATCAGCTTTTCCTCGGTCGGGCAATCCATCTTGCGGATCAGCAGCACCGCCTGCGCGGCGCCGGGCACCGTCGGCTGCACGGCGGCAGCAGACGCACCGGTAGCAGCGGCAGCGTTGCCGGCGCAGCAGGAATGATCGTGGTCGCAACAGCTCATGGCCCCTCTCCTTGCGGATTCAATATACCCTTGCAATTAAAGACCCTGTAGCCACTTTAGGGTCAAGCATCTTTTTTGGAAATATTGTCGAAAGGCATCTCATGACGTCCCAGGCCTTGAAGATCGGCGAGCTGGCGGCCCAGACCGGCTCCACCGTGGAAACCATCCGCTATTACGAGCAGCAGGATCTGTTGCCGCCGCCGGCACGTTCGGCCGCCAACTACCGGCTGTACGGCGAGCTGCACGTCAAGCGCCTGCAGTTCATCCGCCACTGCCGCTCGCTCGACATGACGCTCGACGAGATCCGCACCCTGCTTGCCCTGCGCGACCGGCCCGAGGCCGATTGCGGCGGCGTCAACAAGGTGCTCGATCATCACATCGAACACGTCGCGCACCGGATTGCGGAACTGCAGGGATTGCAGGCGCAGCTGCAGGAGTTGCGCAGCCGCTGCCAGGCCGTGCAGAGCACGGATGCCTGCGGCATCCTGCACGAACTCGAGAATGCAGAGGCCGCGGAACCGCGCAACCTCGGCACGCACGCGGGCGGCTGCCATTGAAACATGCCGCCAGCGCCGTGAACACGGTATGCTTGCCGACTTTTGAACGCATCGCCCTGCCATGACGCGCCGCAAGATTCTCCGCTATCCCGATCCGCGCCTGCACAAGGTGGCGGCGCCGGTCGCCGTCATCGACGACGGCATCCGCACGCTGATTGCCGACATGGCGCAGACCATGTACGCCGCGCAGGGCATCGGCCTCGCCGCCACGCAGATCGACGTGCACCAGCGCGTGATCGTGGTTGACGTTTCCGATCAACAAAATCAATTGCTGGTATTGATCAATCCCGAGATCGTGCGCTCAGGCGGCAGCGCCAGCCACGAGGAAGGCTGCCTGTCGGTGCCCGGCGTGTCGGTGCGCGTGCGGCGCGCGGAATGGGTGCAGGTGCAGGCTGTCGATGAACGCGGCGAACTGTTCGAGGTACGCGCCGACGGCCTGGAAGCGATGTGCATCCAGCACGAGATGGATCATCTGCAGGGCATCGTCTTTACCGACCACCTGCCGACCGCGCAACGCGCGCGGCTCGAGAAGGAACGCGCGAGCGGCCACGCAAAAGCGCGCGCACCGGGCCGGCGCACACGCTGACTATCAGGCTTTTCAGGAAAGCCTGGCCGATACCGGATGCATGGCGCCGGTAGCCGGATGGCGCAGCTTGGAGACGCGCGCCGCCAGCAATGGATCGATCTGTTCGCGCGTCAGGCCGTGGCGGCTGAAGAAGGCATCGTCGATATCGAGTTCGGCGCGCACCCTGCCCTGTTCCTCGTTGATTTCCACCTGACCGACCTTGCCGAACAGATCAACCTGCAATCCGGTCGCCGGGTTGCGAATGTCGATCAGGCGCTGCGCGATGGCTTCGGAAAACTGCCGCGCGTCGAGCGTGCGCAGTGCGGGGAAACAGCCGTGTATCTCAATCCAGGTCTTCATCTTTCCTGCTCATCATTAGTGTGTTTGGTGCGAATCGCGCGCAAACGCCGTATCCGCGCCGCCCGGTCGATATCCGCTAGCGTTAAAAACGTTAAAAGCAACATTTAACAATCATCTACATTTGGTTTTCCGCTTTGCAACAATCCGGCGAGCCGCCTGCGCTAGAATCGCCGCTGGTCAATCTCCTCCCCATCATTCCCTGCACGGAAAATGAAGGCAAAGCGCGCCCCCACCATCCGCTCCAAGCTCGTCATGCTGGTCCTGGCGTGCGTGGTGCCGGCTTCGCTGATGGCGGTGGTATTGATCGCGCACGAATACCAGCGCGCCCGCGAACACCTGCTCTTCAATCTGCTGACGACGGCGCGCACCATGATGTCGGTGGTCGACCGCGACATCGCCAGCATCGAATCGTCGCTGGTGGCGCTGGCGACTTCGTCGCAACTGCAGGCCGGCAATTTTCGCAGCTTCTATGCGCAGGCACAAACCGTCCTGAAGATACAGAACAGCGGCGAGAATACCCATATCGCCCTGCTCGATATTCATGGCCGCCAGATACTCAATACACGCCGTCCTTTTCGCGAGGCATTGCCCGACTATTCGGCGGCGGTCGGTTTCGGCACCATTCGCGAAAGCGGCAAGCCCTTCGTTTCCAACCTGTTCGTCAGTCCGATCACGCATCGCCACCTGCTGACGATCGGCGTGCCGGTGCCGGCAACCGAAGCCACACGCCATACGCTGCACGCTGCCATCTATCCGGAACGCTTCGAGAAGCTGCTACAGCAGCAGCGCCTGCCTTCGGACTGGGTCGCTGCGGTGTTCGACAGCTCGGGCACCATCATCGCGCGCAGCGCGGAAATGCAGCGTTTCGTCGGCCGCAAGGGATCGCCCTCGCTGCTGCAGCACATGCAGGCCGGCGAACCGCTGTTCATTTCGACCACTTATGACGGCACCAAGGTACATACGGCGGTCAGCCATTCCAATGTCTCCGACTGGTCGCTTGCGATCGGCATTCCGACCGAGCTGATCAACAAGGAACTGCGCATCACCATGATGTGGCTGGTGCTGGCCACCATTGCCCTGCTGAGCAGCAGCCTCGGCGCGGCATGGCTGATCGGCGGTCGCATCGCCGAATCCATTCACGGCCTGACCGGGCCGGCGCTGGCGCTCGGTTCCGGCGAGATCGTGACGGTGCCGCCGTTGAACCTGCGCGAGGCAGACGAGGTTGGCGCCTCGCTGGTGCGGGTCTCCGAGATGCTGCATCACGCCCAGCATCGGGCGAATCACGACATCCTGACCGGCCTTGCCAATCGCGCGCTGTTCGACGAAATGCTGAACCAGCACCTGTCGCTGTGCGAACGCAATCGCTCGGTCCTTTCCATCCTCTACATCGACCTCGACGGCTTCAAGGCCATCAACGACCGGCACGGGCACGAGGTCGGCGACAAGCTGCTGTGCAACGTCGCCTCCCGGCTGAAGGCCGGCAGCCGCCATTCGGACATGGTATCGCGCCTGGGCGGGGACGAATTTGCCATCATCATGGTCGGTGCCACCATGCACGACAGCGCGATCGTTGCCGGCAAGCTGGTCGACAGCCTGTCGCTGCCCTACGAAATCGACGACCTGGTACTGCATATTTCCGCCAGCATCGGCGTGGCCAGCTATCCGGAATCGGGGGTCACGGCGGAAATCCTGCTGCAACGCGCCGACGTCGCCATGTATCGCGCCAAGGAAACCGGTCGCCGCCGCGTCGCGACCGCACACAACTCGAACTGAACGACGGACAAAGAAAAAGGCGGGATTTCCGCCTTTTTCACTTGCTTCATCGCGACTGCTAGCCGCGATACAGCTCTTCCAGCCGTTTTCTCTCCTGCTCTTCCGGACTGCCGGGTACTGGCTCGCCGGGAACCGGCACCGGCTGGTCGGAAGGCGTGAAGAAACGCTCCCAGAAACTCTTTTCCTCGTCGATATCGAGCGACTTGACCGCATCGCCGTCAACATACTCGGTGTACATCCAGTCGTCGTCCACGCGCACCAGACCAGTCGGCACCACCGGCGAGAATTCCTGCTTGCCACGCAGCGCCACGCGCATGTAGTCGGTCCAGATCGGCAGTGCCAGCGTGCTGCCGAACTCGCGCCCGCCGAGCGAGCGCGGCTTGTCGTAGCCCATCCAGGCGACGCCGACGATGTCGCGCCCGTAGCCGGCAAACCAGCCATCCATGGAATCGTTGGTGGTACCGGTCTTGCCGGCGAGATCGCCGCGACCCAGGCGCTGGCCGGCCAGATAGCCGGTGCCCGAACGCACCACGTCGCGCATCATCGAATCGGTGACGAAGGCATTGCGCGGCGAGATCGCGCGCGCGACTTCATCGCCGGCCTGCGGATGATCGGCTTCCAGCACTACCTTGCCCTGCCCGTCCACCACCTTCTGGATCAGGTACGGCGGCAGCTTGAAGCCGCCGTTGGCGAACACCGCATAGGCACCCGCCATCTGCAGCGGCGTGACCGAACCTGTGCCCAGCGTCAGCGTCAGGTTGGATGGCTGACGCGCCGGATCGAAGCCGAAATGCGCGAGATGGTCGATCGCGTAAGGCGGCGTGATCTTGCGCAGGATGCGGATCGAAACCAGGTTCTTGGAGCGCTTCAGGCCGTTGCGCATGGTGATCGGGCCGTCGTACTGGCCGTTGTCGTTACCCGGATTCCAGATCTTGCCGTCCTGCTGCAGGCCGCCGTCGTCCGACAATTGCGCGTCATTGATCAGCGTGCTCGGCGAGAAGCCCTTTTCCAGCGCAGCCGAATAGATGAAGGGCTTGATGGTCGACCCCGGCTGGCGCCACGCCTGCGTGACGTGGTCGAACTGGTTCAGCGCAAAGTCGAAGCCGCCGACCATGGCGCGGATCGAGCCGTCGCTGCCGTTGAGCGCGACGAAGGCGGCCGCCACTTCCGGCAGCTGCACGAGCGACCATTTGTCCTTGAGCTTGACGACGCGCACGATGGAACCCGGCTTGATCTTCTTCGCTTCGGCCGCCTTGGCCGCGAGGCCGGACGCCGCAAAGCGCAGGCCTTCGCCCGCGACTTCCACCGTTTCGCCCGACAGCAGCACCGCCTGCACGCGCTTGGGCGATGCTTCCAGCACCACCGCCGCCTTCAGGTCGTCGCTGTCCGGATGCTTGACCAGCGCATCCTCGATCGCATCCTGGCGGTCTTCTGCATCGGCTGGCAGTTCGACGTGGCCTTCCGGTCCGCGATAGCCGTGGCGGCGGTCGTAATCGAGCACGCCGCGCCGCACCGCCGCATAGGCGGCGTCCTGGTCGGCCTTGACCAGCGTCGTATAGACGGTGAAGCCGCTGGTGTAGATGTCGTCGCCATATTGCGCATACATGAAGCGGCGCACCGATTCGGCCGCGTACTCTGCGTGCGTGCGGTACTGTCCGCCATCCTTGTGCACGCTCGGTTCCTCGGCGCGCGCCTGGTCGTATTCGGCCTGGGTGATGAAGCCGAGCTCGTGCATGCGCTTGAGGATGTATTGCTGGCGTTCGGTGGCGCGCTTGGGGTTGACCACCGGATTGGCGCTGGCCGGTGCCTTGGGCAGGCCGGCCAGCATCGCCGATTCGGCGATCGTCAGCTGTCCGATCGGCTTGCCGTAATAGATGCGCGCCGCGCTGCCGAAGCCGTAGGCGCGCTGCCCCAGATAGATCTGGTTCATGTAGAGCTCGAGAATCTGGTCCTTGCTCAGGTTGCGTTCGATACGCATGGCCAGCAGCACTTCCTGCAGCTTGCGGCTGTAGGTTTTCTTCCGCGTCAACAGGAAGGTGCGCGCCACCTGCATGGTGATAGTCGAGGCCCCCTGCGACTTGCTGCGCACCAGATTGGCGAGCCCGGCCCGCACGATGCCGAGGAAATCGACGCCGCCGTGTTCGTAGAAGTTGTTGTCCTCGATCGCGATGATGGCGTTCTTGAGGCTGTCCGGCACCTGCGCGATCGGCACGAAGTCGCGCCGTTCCTCACCGTATTCGCCGATCAGCACGTTGTCGGCGGTATAGACGCGCAGCGGAATCTTCGGCCGGTAATCGGTCAGCGCATCGATGGACGGCAAGTTGGGCAGGATGAAGGCGAACACCCAGATTGCCAGCAGGAGCAGCAGCGAGGCGAATCCGATGGCGGCGGCGATGGCCGCCTGGCGAAGCTTGATGTCGGTCGGACGTTCCGACCATGCAACGATGGCGGAAGAGATGGTCGAAAAAAAACGCAAGGCAAAACCCCTGAAAATCCAAAAATCTGCGCCGCAACTTTATCAGGCATTGCCCAACGAGGTTGAAACCATTTATTTCTTGCTTTCCTGTCAAGTCGTCGGAAGGTGTGGTCCGCGCGGGATTTCCTGCTCTGCCGGTCGTGCGACTGGCACCATCCTCCTACTGCCCTTACAATGGCAGCACCCTGTCAGGCGAAACGTCCTTTCATTGACTGTTTTCAATCGCATTCATTCCTGAACTCATGAATAAAGCCCTGTCCCGCTCCGCGCCCTCCGCCGACACCGTCGAAGTACAGGCGCTGCGCGCGCGATGCGCGACCTGCAGCATGCACCAGTTGTGCCTGCCGATGGGTCTGGAAGAAAACGACATGGACCGCCTCGACCAGATCATCGGCCGCCGCCGCAAGGTGCCGCGCGACACCCACCTGTACCGTATGAACGATCCGTTCACCAATCTGTACGCGGTGCGGCTCGGCCATTTCAAGACCTGCCAGGTCAACGCCGGCGGCGAGCAGCAGATCACGGGCTTCCAGATGACGGGCGAACTGCTGGGCATGGATGCGATCAGCACCGACCGCCACCACTGCGACGCCATCGCGCTGGAAGACAGCGAAGTCTGCGAGATCCCCTTCCACCGGCTGGAAGAACTGTTCGGCACCATGCCGACCCTGCTGCGCCACTTCCATCGCATGATGAGCCAGGAAATCACGCGCGAGCAGAGCGTGATGCTGCTGCTCGGCAACATGCGCGCCGAACAGCGCTTCGCCGCCTTCCTCGTCAACCTGGCGTCGCGCTACACCACGCGCGGTTATTCCTCGACCAACTTCCAGCTGCGCATGTCGCGCGAGGACATCGGCAACTACCTGGGCCTGACCATCGAAAGCATCAGCCGCCTGCTGTCGCGCTTCAAGAAGGAAGGCTTGCTGAAGGTCAACAACCGCGAGATCGAACTGCTCGACATGCCGACCCTGAAGGCCATGGCGGCCGGCACCGAAGTCTGTCCCTGAGCAAGTGATCGAGGGTCACACGGCTGTTGTTTTTTGCCGTGCGAAACGGGTGGGTCCAGCCTTGCCGCGTTAGGCGCGACATGCTTGTGCTATGGTTGACGTACTGCAATGCGAGCGCAACGACCGATTGCCTCATTCGCACCCTGGATGTCGAATGCCTCTGAATTACCTGCGTCATCTGTCCGGAAACCAACGCACCCGCCGTGCCAATCGCCAGCTCGGCGCCATGCTGGCGCTGGTCGCCGGCGCGGTCAACGCCGGCGGTTTTCTTGCCGTCAAGCAGTACACCTCCCACATGACGGGTTTCGTCTCGGCGATCGCCGACAACCTCGTGCTCGGCAATACGCTGCTGGTCATTGGTGGCGTCTCTTCCATCCTTTCCTTCCTCGGCGGCGCGGCCTCCACCTCGGTCATGGTCAACTGGGCGCGGCACCGGCGCCTGTTCTCGGAATACGCGCTGCCGCTGATGATCGAAGCCCTGCTGCTGCTCCTGTTCGGCCTGCTCGGCGCCAACCTGCAATCCTTCATCGCCATCACGCTGCCGGCCACGGTGCTGCTGCTGTGCTTCATCATGGGACTGCAGAACGCGCTGGTGACCAAGCTGTCGCAGGCCGAAATCCGCACCACGCATGTCACCGGCGTCATCACCGACCTCGGCATCGAACTCGGCAAGATGATCTACTGGAACCACACCCACCGTCCCGACAGCGACGGCCACGTGCACGCCAACCGCGAAAAGCTGATCACCCACCTGCTGATCCTCGGCATGTTCTTCTCGGGCTGCCTGATCGGCGCGGTCGGCTTCAAGACCTTCGGCTTTTCCACCGTGCTGCCGTTCTCGGCGCTGCTGGTGCTGCTGGCCTGCATTCCGCTCGGCGACGATGCGCTCGCCATCCTGCGCAAAAGAAGGTCGGCCGCCGATTGAACCTGCCGCCACCGTTTCCACTCTGAGAGAAAGAACAACGAAGACCCGGCTTTTTCCGTCGCCACGGCGAACGATGACCGGATTCCGGCGATTGCCTGCTTTGCGGGCCTGCGCACCCTCAGTGAATTTTCCCTGTGGAATCATTCATTCCGACCGATCAGCACGCAGACACGACGCCACCGGCGTCGGACCACACACCGCCGCTCTGGCAGCGCGCCGTCGCCCGACTCGCGACACGCATGCAGGTCGCCCATCCGGCTCGCCTGCGCTCGTGGCTGCGCGGTGCGTTCCTGCGGCCGTCCCCGAGCGAAGCTGTCACGATCGCCACCGACGAGATTGCCGAGCTGCCGCACCGGCTCGCCGCGCATTTCGGGATTGCCGCCGGTGCCGGCTGGCAGGCCTGGCTGTCGGCCCTGTTTTTCGTGCCGCCGGCGCAGCGCGCTGCGCACGCCTCGAATTTCCGGCCGGCCCGCTTCGCGGTCCATACCACCTTCCGCTCGCTCGACCTGCTGATCCGCCTGGTGCTGACGCTGTTCGGCCAGCTCATCGCCTTTACCCAGCGCGCCACCGACTTCCTCTCGGCGCGACTGCCTGACCTGGATTTCCTGCAGCTCGAAAGAAGGCTGGACCGGCTCGCCTCCAGCGACCTGCTCGCGCTGCCTGCGGTGCGCTGGGCCACGCTGGCACTGGCGCTGGCCATGTTCGCCATCGTCTGCACCACGCCGTTCTCGCTGCAGGCGCAGCTCGTGTTCCTGCTCGCGATGTGGCTGGCCGCGCTGATCGTGCGGCGCGTGATGGGCAACATGTCCAAGCTGATCTTGATCGCGCTGTCGCTGATGGCTTCGGCGCGCTACGCGTGGTGGCGCCTGACCTCGACGCTGGACCTCGAGACCGGCTGGGAAACCTTCTTCGCCGCGCTGCTCCTGCTGGCCGAGGCTTACACCTGGATCATCCTGCTGTTCGGCTACATCCAGACCGCGTGGCCGCTGAAGCGTCCGGTCACGCGGCTGGCCGGCGAACGCAGCGACTACCCGACCGTCGATGTCTATATCCCGACCTACAACGAGCCATTGAGCGTGGTCAGGCCGACCGTGCTGGCGGCGCGCAGCATGGACTGGCCGGCCGACAAGCTGCGCATCCACCTGCTCGACGACGGCCGCCGCGATGCCTTCCGCGCATTCGCCGCAGAAGCCGGCATCGGCTACCTGACACGTCCCGACAACCGCCACGCCAAGGCCGGCAATCTTAATCATGCGCTGGCGGTGACCTCGGGCGAATACGTCGCCATCTTCGACTGCGATCACCTGCCGACCAGCAGCTTCCTGCACGAATGCATGGGCTGGTTCCAGCGCGACAGCCAGTGCGCGATGCTGCAGACGCCGCACCATTTCTTCTCGCCCGATCCGTTCGAGCGCAACCTGTCCACTTTCCGCCGCGTGCCGAACGAAGGCGCGCTGTTCTACGGCCTGATCCAGGACACCAACGACCTCTGGAACGCCACCTATTTCTGCGGCTCCTGCGCCATCATCAAGCGCAAGCCGCTCGAACAGATCGGCGGCATCGCGGTCGAGACCGTGACCGAGGACGCGCATACCGCGCTCAAGCTGCACCGGCTCGGCTACACCACGGCCTACATCAACACGCCGCTGGCGGCCGGACTCGCGACCGAGAGTCTTTCCAGCCACATCGGCCAGCGCATCCGCTGGGCGCGCGGCATGGCGCAGATCTTCCGCATCGACAATCCCTTCCTCGGCAAGGGCCTGAGCTTCTTCCAGCGCATCTGCTACGGCAACGCAATGCTGCACTTCTTTTACGGCATCCCGCGCCTGATCTTCCTGACTGCGCCACTGGCCTACCTGTTCTTCGAGCTGCACGTGATCAACGCGGCGGCCGGCATGATCGCGCTCTACGTGCTGCCGCACATCGTCATGTCCAATCTGGCCAACGCCCACATCCAGGGCCAGTACCGCCATTCGTTCTGGGCCGAGGTCTATGAGACGGTGCTGGCGTGGTACATCGCGCTGCCGACCACGATCGCCATGTTCAAGCCCTCGGCCGGCAGCTTCAACGTCACCAGCAAGGGTGGCCTGATCGAAAAGACCTATTTCGACTGGCATATCTCGCGCCCCTATCTGCTGCTGATCGTGCTCAACTTCGCCGGACTGGCAGCCGGACTGCTGCGGCTGTTCTATTTCAATTCGCACGAGGCCGGCACCGTCCTGCTCAACATGGTCTGGACGCTCTACAACTTCCTGATGCTGGGTGTGGCGGTCGGCGTGGCGACTGAAACACGCCAGGTGCGCAGCGCGCATCGCGTCGCCTCGCGCCTGCCGGCGGCGCTGCACCTGCCGGACAGCACGACGGTGCCGTGCTTCACGCAGGATTATTCGATGAACGGTCTGGGACTGGAAATCTCCGACCAGCATGCGCTGGCGCTCGGCATGGAGGTACAGGTCTCGCTGTGGAACGGCCTGCGCGAACACCGCTTCCCGGCGCGCGTGGTGGTGCGCAACACCGGCACCGTCGGCCTGCAGTTCGCGCCGCTCGACGTGCAGGCGCAGGCCGACCTCGTGCAGTGCACCTTCGCGCGCCCCGAAGCCTGGCGCGGCTGGAAGGACGACCAGGACGTCGACCGCCCGATGCAGGGTCTGCACGAAATCTTCACGCTGGGCGTGGCAGGCTATCGCAAGCTGCTGCACATGCTGGCCGACGGCTGGACCCGACGCAAGGCCGGCATGCGCGCGCGCTTCGCGCGCAAGGCCAGCCGCTAACATCGACATTGCCGAAAGGACGCAATGCACTACTGGAGCCTGTATTTCTTTGCCAAGTTCGGACTGTTCCTGGCCGAGGTCATCCGCTTCGGCTGGCTGTCCAACCTGCTGCTGGCGATCTTCGTCAGCCTGCGCTTCCGCGACCGCCGCTGGCGCATCGCGCAGCAATGCATCGCGATTCCGGTCGCCATTGCCCTGCTCTACAGCGAATCCAACCTGCCCCCGATAGAACGCGCGCTGGCCGCCGCCAAGGATCTCGCCGGCTTCAGCCCCGGCTACCTGATGGAGCTGATCGGGCGCTTCGTCAACTGGCGCGACCTGGCAATCGTCGCCGCCATGCTGCTCGTCTATCGCCTGCTGGCTTCGCGCATCCGCTTCACGAGCTTCGCCTTCCTGGTGATCTTCATGGTGCCGGTGGTCACGCATTTCCGCCAGCCCGTGGACGACCGCCAGGCCGTCATGACCGCACGCGCCGGCCAGGCCCCGCTCAACGCACAGGACCCGGCGGCGCTGCTCGACGCCTTCTATACCGAGGAACGCGCGCGCGTGCCGATCAGCTTCCCCGCCACCCAGAGCGGTCGCCTGCCGTTCGACGTGGTGCTGCTGCACGTCTGCTCACTGTCGTGGGACGACCTTGACTTCGTCGGCGAAGGCAATCCGGAAATCCTCAAGCGCTTCGACGTGATCTTCCGCCATTTCAACTCGGCCGCCAGCTACAGCGGCCCCGCCGCGCTGCGCGTGTTGCGCGGCAATTGCGGCCAGACTGCGCACGCGAGCCTGTACAGCGCCGTCACCGACGAATGTTCGCTGTTCAAGAACTTCACGGCGGCCGGCTACGATGCCCACGCCCTGCTCAACCATGACGGCGTGTTCGGTCATTTCGCCAGCGATCTCGAAACCTACAGCGGACTGGGCCAGCATCCGGAAATCGCCACCGAGGGCGAAGTGGCGATGCGCAGCTTTGACGGCCGCCCGATCTATGGCGATCTCTCCGTGCTGTCCAGGTGGTGGAACGCGCATCGCCTCAACACGCCGACCGGATCGACCAAGCCGGTCGCGCTCTACTACAACACCATCTCGCTGCACGACGGCAACGTGGTCGAAGGCATGAAGGGCCGCGGCAGCCTGCAGACCTACAAGCCGCGCCTGGACAAGATGCTGCAGGATTTCGACCGCTTCATCACGCAGCTCGAGGACGCCGGACGGCCGGTGGTGGTGATCATGGTGCCCGAGCATGGCGCGGCGCTGCGCGGCGACAAGGTGCAGATCGCCGGCCTGCGCGAGATTCCGAACCCGCGGGTGACGCTGGTGCCGGCCGCGGTCAAGGTGATCGGCATGAAGAACGAAGGCCAGCCCTCGCCGCCGGTGTTCGTTGACCATCCGACCAGCTACACCGCGCTGTTCACGCTGCTGTCGTCCATCCTGGGTCAGGAAGCATCGACGCTCGACCGCCTGCAGCTGGCCGACATGGCCAAGACCCTGCCCGCCACGCGCTTCGTCAGCGAGAACGAAAAGATCATCGTGATGCAGGGCGAGAACGACTACTTCATGCGCTCGGCCGAAGGTACCTGGATCAGGTACAACGACTGAACCAGGGCTGAACCACGACCGAATCGTGCCCGGCCGCAAACCGGACACGGACCGCCGATATCAGTAGCGCGAGTATGGCGTGACCGTGGTCGGCCACAGCGAGACCGGACCGGTCTGCGGCTTGAAGTGATAACGCAGATAGACCAGCGCCGCGTTCGGCGTGTAGTAGGCGGAACGGTCGATGTCGATGCGGCCACCGAGCGTCCAGTGCGGCGTCAGGCGATACTCGGCCACCGCGCGCAGCGCATGCCCCATGCCGCCACCCTTGCTGCCCGGATGCCGGGCGCTGTCGTAATAGGCCGGATACGGGCTGCCGGCCGCCACCGCCTGCGCCTGCAGCGCCGGATCGTTCGGATAGAGATCGGCATCATCCTCGCGCGTATCCGAATACGAGACGCTGGCGCGCAGCATGTACGACAGCCGTTCGGTGCGGCCATTGATCTGCAACGGAATCGACAGTCCCGTGCTGCGCTGCGGGCTGTAATAGCCGCCGTGGCCGTAGGTATAGAAGCCCTGGTTGTTGCCGTACTGCAGATGGCTCAGGGTCAGGCCGGCATTGACGATCAGCCTGTCGGTCCGGTACAGGTCGCGATCGACGCCCGCGCGCAGCGCCAGCCGGTCGTTGTCCCTGGTATTGCGCCCGCGCAGCAGACCGTAGGCGGCGCTCGCGAACAGATAATTGTCGTTGACCTTGGTGGACGCGCGCGCCGTCACAGCGTTGTCGGTCACGCCGCCCCAGGTACGGCCGCTCAGCGGATCGACCGCACCCGCATACGACAGCAGGCTCGACACCTGCGGCCGCCGCGCGAAGCCCAGCGCGTAGTCGATGTCGCCCACGCGCCATTCCTTCTGCACGCCGCCGACCACATTCGTCACAGGAAAGCCGAAGCCGATCACGCCAATGTCGTAGCGCAAACGGTCCTTCTCGTAGCCGACGCCGACCGACGTGCCGGATACGCGCTGCGGCACGTCGCCCGGCAGGTCCGTGCCACCGAGCTGCACGGTGCCGAACAGCGAGGCGTCGTAACGCGCCGCCGGCAGGTTGCCGGCATCGAGCTCAACGCGGTCGGCATGGACGAAGGCATGGCCATCGTAGCCGACCGGCACCCACGCCACCAGCGGCACCTCGCGGCCATGGAAGGTGGACGTTCCATCGGACGAGGACTTCGACAGGAAATCGAAACCAGCCTCGATGCGCGGCTGTCGCCGTTCCTCGATGGCGGCGATCTCCTCGCGCGCACGGTCGCGTTCCGGATTGCCGCTCGCGGTCAGCACCGGCAGGCTGTCGCCGGCCGCCGGCACCGCCGCGCCCGCCATCGGCGTCAACAGACGATTCCATGGCCGCTCCTGGCCCGACGACACGGCCTCGGTCTGCCGCGGCGCCTGCGGCGGCAGCAGGTCGCGCGCCACTTCCGGCGCGACCTGCGTCGTCAGGTGCGCGGTCGAGGACATCGCCTCGCTGCGCTTCAGATACTGCATCGCCTGGCGGTAATCGCCGAGGCCGCGCGCGGCGCGTCCCTGCAGGAACAGGATGTCCGGATTGTTCTGCGCCTGTGCCGACAGCGCCGCCAGCATCTGCTGCGCGCCGCTGTAATCCTCGATGCGGATCATGAGGCGCGCGATCTCGATGCGTGACGAGAGATCGTCGGCGCGCGTCATCGTGAGCAGTTCGGCGGTTTCGCGGCGCGCCGCCGCATGGTCGCCGGCCTCGTGATAGGCAACTGCCAGCGCGCTGCGGCTTTCGGCATCGGAGCTTTGGCGCCGCACCAATCCCTGCAACAGCGGGATCGCCTGCTCCGGCTTGCGCACGATCAGCCACTGCCGCGCCAGCGTGCGCCGCGACGGATCGCCCTGCTCGCCGGCGGCACGCGCCGCCACCATGCGACGCGCCTCTTCCAGCCTGCCACTGTCCACCAGGCGCACCAGGTCGCGGTCCTGCAGCGCGCTGCGGATTTCATGCAGGCGCACCGCATTGCCAGCCAGCAGATCGCCCGGCGGTTGCTGCGCCACGGCGTCGGTCAGTGCCGGCAGCCAGGCCGCCAGTTCGGCGTCGCGCTGCGCGCGGTTCAGCAGCGAGGCGAAATACAGCTGGTCGTCAACCGCACTGTCCGGTTCCAGCCGCGCACGCATCAGCGACAGGCCGCGCTCGGGCTGGTCCAGCGAGAACCATGCCTCCACCACCTGACGCGTGGCGGACATGCTGTCGGCACGGGTGGCGATGTATTCGGCGTCACCCATGATGCGGCGTGCCTGGTCCGCGTCGCCGGCGGCCAGCCGTTGGCGCGCCGATTCGATCGCCAGGTTCAGCGCCGCGCGCACTTCGGCGCTGCGCATGCCTTCGCTGCGGTCGCGCTCGGAGATGCGCGACAGGTCGTCCAGCGCGCGCGCATTCTCGCCGAGGCTGATGAAGTTGAGCGCGCGCGCATAGCGCATTTCCGGGTCGGCCGGCAGGCGCGCCACACCATCGTCCATCACCTGCCGCGCCAGCTGCGGCAGGTCGAGCGAGGCATACAGCCGCGCCAGCGTGAAGCGGTGCCAGGCATTGTCCGGCTGCAGCACGACGGCCGCCTCCAGCGCCTGGATCGCGCTGCCGGGGCGGCCGGCGGCGAGTTCGGCATCGGCCTCCTCGCGCAGCAGGTCGGCATGCACGCCGGCGTACTTCATGTCTTCCTTCGGATGGCGGCGCGCGAAATCGGCCAGCAAGGCGTACGCTTCCTCGCGCCGTTCGGTGCGCGACAGCACGCTGACGAGACCGCGCATTGCGCGGCCGTTGTCGCCCTCGCGCCGCAACGCGTCGCGGAACAGCCGTTCGGCATCGGCCGGATCGCCGGCCGCCAGCCGCACGTTGCCTAGCAGCGCCAGACCGTCGGGACTGCCCGGCTGCAGCGCCAGCGCATTGCGCACCATGGCCTCGGCCTCGAGCAGGCGTTCGGCTTCGAGATAGGCGTCGGCCTCGGCCAGGTATTGCCAGAAGCGTGCGGTGCCCGCCAGGCTGTTCCAGCGGCTGCTGCCGCCGGCCGCGCGCGCGGCGCGCACGAAATAGTCCTCGGCCTCGGCGTGGCGGCCGCGCCGCAGGTTCAGCAGGCCCAGCCCGCCCAGCACTTCGTCGTCGTTAGGACGCGCGCGCAGCAACTGCTGCAGCTGGCGCTCGGCGGCATCAAAGCGGCCGTGGTTGAGCGCATCCAGCGCCTGCGCGCGCGCCACGATGTAGGGATCGGCGGCCTGCCTGTCGAGCACGATTTCCGAACCGCCGCCGGCTTCCACGCTCGCCTCCTGCGCCGCGTTCTTCTCCACCGCGGCGATCTGCGTGACCATGGACTGATCGTCCGGGAAGGTCTTCAGATAGCGCCGGATTGCGTCCACCGTCGCTGCATCGTTGGGCAGGCGGTAGAGATTGTGGCGCCACGACTCCTGCAGCCGGCGCGTGTTGACGCTGCGCGACTCCGCCAGTTCCTCGTAGCCGCGGATGGCGGCGTGGCGCGTGTCGTAATCGTCGGCGAGGATGTTCAGTTCGCCGAGCCGGTAGCGCACGTCGCCGGTCTCGTGATAGAGCCTGGCCAGCGCGGCACGTGCCTGTGCCGCGTTGCGCGGCGCGCTGCCGATGATGCTGTAGTACTCGAGCGCCGCCTCGCCGCGCGGCGGCCCGTTCGGATAGAGCTGGCGCAGCAGTTTTTCGGCCTCCTCGATCTGGCCGGCGCGCGCCAGCAGGCGCATGCGCGCGAGCTTTTCCTTGTCGTAGGTCGCCACGCGATAGCTGGTGCGCAGCTCGGCCAGTTGCCGGCTGCCCGGCGCGACGCGCTCGAGCCGCTGCAGCAGCTGCAGCGCGACGTTGTTGCGCCCGGTGCGCAGTTCGACCATGCCGAGCATGAGGATGGCATCGGCATAATCGGGCCGGATCAGCAGCGCCTTCTGCAGGAAGTCGCGCGCGATGTCGGGGCGGTCCTTGCCATCCCACAGGCGCGCCGCCTGCAGCAGGTTGCGCAGGTTCTCTTCCTGCGAGACAGGCGCGTTGGCCAGCGCCGGCGGCAGCGCGATCGGTACCAGCAGCGGCAACATCAGAGCCAGCATCAGAGAAGACGCCTTCATCGGCATTCCCTCCAGGCCGGCAGCAAACGGCCGCCGGCATCGAAACGATAGCGACGTTCCATCCAGCCCTGCCCGAACAGGCCGAGCACCTGATCGTAATAGGCATCGGCAGCGATCGGCTGTGCCTGCACGCGTTGCAGCTGTTCGCGTACCGCGCGCTCGGCGCCCGAAGCCGCAAGGAATGGCAGCATCGCCGCCGAAAAGCCGGAAGAACCGGCGCGCGCCGCAACGCCGGTGGCGATGTCGATGGATTCGGGCGGCACGCCTTCGCGTTCGATGTAGGCGCGCATCGGCGCCAGATGCGTCAGCAGCGCCGCGCGGTCCGCGCCGTCCTCGGCCAGCATGCCTGCCCACAGATAGACGCGAATCGCGTTATAGGCGCCCTCGCCTTTTTCCGTGCCGCCGCCGTCGGGCAGGAAGCCCTTGTCGGCCGCATACAGAATCCAGTCGGGCACGTAGCCTTGCGGCGATGATTCGTAAATCACGCGGCGCGCGCTGTGCAGCAGTTGCTCCCAGCGCGGGTCGCTGTTGTTGTCGCTGAACCATTGCATGAGCTGCAGCGGCAGGTAGCTCGGATTGAGGCGCCACAATCCCGGCATGGGCACAAAGCCCTGCGGTCCCGGCAGCAGCGTCGGCCCCAGCCCCGGCAGGTCGGCGGTTTCGGCTTCCAGGATGCGGTTCGCCAGCAAGGCGGACATTGCAATGTAACGACGCTGGCGCCAGAGCCGGCCGGCCTCGCCCAGCGCGTAGGCGATCCACAGGTCGGAATCGGAAGCCGAATTGCCGTCGATCACGCCCCAGCCGCCGTCCGGCTTCCTGCCCCACAGCCAGGCCGGCAGTCGTGCGGTCAGGTCGCCGTCGGCCAGATTGTTCTCGGTCCATTCGAGGATGCGCGCAAACGCGGCGCGGTCGTTGGCAACCAGCGCGAAGAACAGTGCATAGGATTGTCCTTCCGAGGTCGTCCCCTGCGTGTCGAGGCTGGGATCGATGACGCGTCCATCCTTGCTCAGCAGCCGCCGCTTGAAACTCTCCCACGCGGGCCAGCCGCCGCCGCAAACAGCCGGCGTGACCAGTGTCTGCGGTACATGCTGCAATACACGCTGCGGCGCACCCAGCGCAAGCAGCGGCATGCCGGCCAGCGCAAGCAAGGCGCTGCGTCGCGACAGGTCGGGACGCTTCAATCCGCTGCCCTTCACTTCAGACGGCGCGCAGCCAGTTGTCGCAATGCGCGGAATGCCAGCAGCGACACCAGAATGGCGACCACGATGCCGATCAGCGCCACCAGGATCGGATGGCTGGTGAAGTAGAACCAGATCCAGCGCCACCACGGCAGGCGGCCGACGTAGTACGGATCGTCGCTGGTACGGAAACTCTGCACCTCGGCGCCGCTGATCAGCGCCAGATCGCCGCGCACGTTGCGCGCCTTGCCCGGATCCTCGATCGCATTGAGCGCGCCCGACAGCAAATCGGCGCTGGTAGCGGTCAATGCCACCACGCTGCGGCCGTTCGACAGCGGCGACTCGAAACCGAGGATGGCCGCCAGCGGACCGTCGCCGCGCAGCGTCGATGCCGCGCCGTGGATTTCAGGCGGCTTGCGGTTGAAGCCCAGCCAGTCATAGACCTGATCCAGCACGCCGCCGAGCGGCTTGAAGCTGCGCTGGGCGGCATCGATCAGCGCCGGCATCGCCTTGCCCCATTTGTCGAGCGCCTCGGCCTTGCCGCTGCCGGCGATCATCAGCACGTCGGTGTTGCCGGTCTTGTCGATGTCGCGCATCGCGGCTAGCTTGAAATACGTGGCCGGCGCACCGGTCGATGCGCCGAAGCGGCCCAGCACGCCGAACATGGTGGACAGCTCGCTCGCGTTCTGCTGATCCGGGATCACCACCGTGGTTTCGGCCAGATCGGCGAACTTGGTGAACGGAAAACCGCTGTTGGCGAAGAAGGCCAGGTTGGGCATCGCCGCGTAATGGTCGAAGCGCGAAAGGTCGATGGTCGAATCGGGATCGATCTCGGCGCGGCTTTCGCTGATGTTGCCCGAGCCGCAGCGGCCGGTTTCGGCCGGCGGCATCTCGAACTTGAAGAACAGCCGGTTGTCGCTGCCGATGCGGAACGCCGGGATGTTGATGTCGGTGCGCGAAACGGTCAGGTCGTCGCGCAGCACCGGCAACTGCAGACGGCTGCTGCTGTCGGCCCGGCGTCCGGTGCCGAGTTCGAAGGAATCCACGTACTCGTCGTTGATCTCGACGTTGAGGCGCGCGTTCTGCCCTTCGGTCACCGGCGTGTGCCGGTACTTGAGGTTGATCAGCACGCCTTTGGTATCCCAGCCGAACAGGTCGGCCGGCATGCGCGCGTTGACGCTGATGCCGCCCAGCGAGATGCCACGGTTCTGCAACTCGAACGGGTTGGCGACCAGTTCGCCAAAGCGCACCGGCCGGCCGACCGGCAACCAGCGCGGCGCGTCATAGGCAGCGCGGCGCTTCGGATACTTGAGATCGGTGACCGTGATCGTGTCGCCCGTCATGCCCGACTGGCCGAAGGCCAGCGCGTCGGCCGCCTTCTGCAGATCGGCCGCATCGCGCCCGAGTACCAGCAACAGCTTCTGGCCCGGCCGGTTCGGATGCGGAATCACGGAAATGGTCGGCGCATCCACCTTGGGCAGGTCGGCCAGGAATACCGGCCGCTCGGCATTGGTCAGGAACACGATCGCGTGCTTGGTCGGCAGACTGTTCAAGAAGGTCGGGAAGCGCGCGCCACGATAATCGGCCTGCGCGCCGAACCACGAGGCCAGCACGCCGGCCGCACGCAGCGTCGCCAGGTCCGGCTGTGCGCCGAACACGAAAGGTAGGTTCAACTGGCTGTTGTCGCGCGGGTCGAAAAACGGGACCGGAAAGGTGGCAAGATCGTCACGCAGCGGCAGCGACTGGTAGTCGATGTCGAGCGAACTCTGATTGCTGATGTTGGCCCACAGGCTCGAGTGGAACGCCGCTTCGCACTCCATCGTGTAATGACCGATGAGCTGAAAGCGCAGGCGGTTGTAATCGGTCATGTAGCGCGGATCGAGATCGAGCGCAATGCGCTGTGGCGCCAGCACGTTCTCGCGCGTGACCGGAATGATCTGCACGACTTCGTCGTTGAGGAAGACCTTGATGTGCGACAGTCCCGGCAGCAGTGCCGGCGACAGTGTGTAATTCAGGTTGAGCCGCGCGCGCGTGACGATCTCGTCGAGCCGCACGGAGAATCCGATCTCTCCCGCGCCCTCCACACCACGCAGTTCCATCGGCCGCCCCAGTCCCAGACTCTGCAGCGTCACGCTGGCCTTGCGCACGGGCGCATTGGCCGAAGGAGTCATGCTCTGCAGTGCATCTCTTTCTTCAGGCGGCTGCTGGGCCGCCACGTCAATGGCGATGCAATACGACAGTGCGATGAAGAACAGAAGAAAGGAAAGACGAGACGTAAATGTCGGCATCGGCAACGAGGAAAGGTTGAACGAGGTCGGCGCTCTGCAGATGATGGAAGACCATGTTTCCACACGCCTACAGGCACTACGCGCACATGAAAGGCAATGACGCGACGCCAGATTGTAGCGGCATCTCTTTCACGCAAAGTCATGATTCAGACATATTTTTCATGACAAAATTCCCTGACCGAAATATTTACGCACCGTGTGGATTTTGCATGCGCAAAAATACGTGCCCACGCGCAAGAAGTCCTGCGCGCTTCGTTGCCTCAGGGAACCGAAAGAAGAATCTGCGTGCGTATGGAAATTCAGATCACGCGTGAATAGCGCCGCAGTGGCGCCGCTGCCTCGTCGGTCTTGGCCGATGTACGAAGGTAGCGATCAAACACCATGCAGATGTTCCTGATGAGCAATCTGCCCTTGGGCGTGACGGTGATCCATTCGTCGTCCATCACCAGCAAGCCGTTCTGCTCGAGTTCGCGCAGCGCATCGAGTTCGGTCGCGAAATACTCGGCGAACGTCACCGGATAAGCCAGCTCGATCGCGGCGATCGACAACTCGAAGTGGCACATCAGCATCTGGATCACGATGCGCCGCAGCAGATCGTCCATGCCAAGCTGCAGGCCGCGCACGATCGGCAGCTCGTTGCGATCCAGTCTTTCGTAGTAATCGTCGAGGGTCTTGGCATTCTGCGTATAGATCGCGCCCACCGCGCCGATGGCCGATACACCGCAGGCGATCAGATCGGCTTCCGCATGCGTCGAATAGCCCTGGAAGTTGCGGTGCAGCCGGCCCTGCCGCTGCGCGATTGCCAGATCGTCGCTCGGCTTGGCGAAATGATCCATGCCGATGTAAACATAGCCGGCTGCCGTCAGCCGCTGGATGCACAGCGCCAGCATCGCCAGCTTGACATCGCCAATCGGCAGATCGGCCTCGTCGATCCGTCGCTGCGGCTTGAACAGATGCGGCAGATGGGCGTAGTTGTAGATCGCAATACGATCGGGGTCGGCTGAGATCACCTTGTCCAGCGTGGTCTGCATGGTCGCCAGGTTCTGCTTGGGCAGGCCGTAGATCAGATCGACGCTCACGGAACGGAACCGTGCCTCGCGCGCGGCGGCGATGATGGCGCGCGTTTCCTCCTCGGGCTGGATGCGGTTGACCGCCTTCTGCACCTGCGGGTCGAAATCCTGTACGCCGAGACTGATGCGATTGAATCCCTGTCGCCGCAAGTTCAGCACACGTTCGCGCGTGACCGTGCGCGGATCGACTTCGATCGAGTATTCGCCTTCCGCATCCGGCGCAAAGCGAAAACGACGATGCAGATGCGCCATCAGGTCGCCCATCTGCTCGTCGCTCAGATAGGTGGGCGTACCGCCGCCGAAATGCAGCTGTTCGACGCGGTTGACATCGGCCAGCAGCCGGCTGTGCATGTCGATTTCGCGCTTGAGATAACTGAGATAGGTGGCCGCTTTGCTGCGGTCGCGCGTGACGATCTTGTTGCAGCCGCAGTAGTAGCAGATCGATTCGCAGAATGGAATATGGATGTAGAGCGACAGCGGCGGTACATTGCCGCGCACCGCCGCGCCGTTGACCGCCTGCAGATAATCGCGCGACGAAAACCCCGGATCGAAACGATCGGCCGTCGGATAGGAGGTGTAGCGCGGGCCCGGCCGGTCCAGACGCCGTATCAGCGCCGTGTCGAATTCGATGCCCGTTCCGTCCGCCGTTGCCGCCTTGAAAACTGTCATACCACCTGCTCCGCCATGCGGCGCCGCCGGAATGCCGCGCCATGCATGCAGTGTAGGTTGCACATGTGCGGGACGATTGATTTACATCAAAAACGCGCGACTCGACCTGTCTCGCCTCACCGATGCATATCAGGCAACGACCGCATGCCATGCGTCATGAAGCCCCAAATGCACGGGCGCGTCGGCGGCGCTACAATGCCCGATTGCAGAATCATTTCCGGAGTTCGCTTGCAATCCATCATCTCGGTCCGGCAACTGACCAAGCAGTATGCGTCCGGCTATCGGGCGCTCAAGGACATCGATCTCGATATCCGGCGCGGCGAAATCTTCGCCCTGCTCGGCCCCAACGGCGCCGGCAAGAGCACGCTGATCAACATCATCTGCGGCATCGTCAATCCGAGCAGCGGCACTGTGCTGGCCGACGGCCACGACATCATCGCCGACTACCGCGCCGCGCGCGCCAAGATCGGGCTGGTGCCGCAGGAGCTGTCAACCGACGCCTTCGAGACCGTCTGGGCCACCGTCAACTTCAGCCGCGGCATCTTCGGCAAGCCGAAGGATCACGCGCACGTGGAAAAAGTGCTGCGCGCGCTGTCGCTGTGGGACAAGAAGGACAGCAAGATCTTCGCGCTGTCCGGCGGCATGAAGCGGCGCGTGATGATCGCCAAGGCGCTGTCGCACGAGCCGCAGATCCTGTTTCTCGACGAGCCGACCGCCGGCGTCGATGTCGAACTGCGGCGCGACATGTGGGAAATGGTGCGCGGCCTGCGCGAAAGCGGCGTGACCATCATCCTGACCACGCACTACATCGAGGAAGCCGAGGAAATGGCCGACCGCATTGGCGTGATCCGCAAGGGCGAGATCATCCTGGTCGAGGAAAAGCATGCGCTGATGGCCAAGCTCGGCAAGAAGCAGCTGCGCCTGCAGCTGCGGCAACCGCTGGCGGCGATTCCGGCCGCGCTCGCCTCGCCGCAGCTCGAACTGTCGGCCGACGGCAGCGAGCTCGTCTATACCTTCGACGCGCAGGCCGAGCAGACCGGGATTGCCGACCTGCTGCGCCGCCTGGGCGAATACGGGATCGATTTCACCGACCTGCAGTCGAGCCAGAGTTCGCTCGAGGAAATCTTCGTCAACCTGGTCCACGCCGACTCCTGAAAGCGCCGTCATGAATCTCTATGCTGTCCGTGCCATTTACCATTTCGAAATGTCGCGCACCTGGCGCACGCTGATGCAGAGCATCGCCTCGCCGGTCATTTCCACCTCGCTCTACTTCGTCGTGTTCGGCGCCGCCATCGGCTCGCGCATGGCCGAGATCGATGGCGTCAGCTATGGCGCCTTCATCGTGCCCGGCCTGATCATGATGACGCTGATGACGCAGAGCATCTCGAACGCCTCGTTCGGCATCTTCATGCCCAAGTACGCGGGCACCATCTATGAAATCCTGTCGGCACCGATCTCGCATGCGGAGATCGTCATGGGCTATGTCGGCGCGGCCGCCACCAAGTCGATGATCCTGGGACTGCTGATCCTGGTCACGTCGGAGTTCTTCGTCACCTTCGAGATCCTGCATCCGCTGTGGATGATCTTCTTCCTGCTGCTGACCTCGGTCACCTTCAGCCTGTTCGGCTTCATCATCGGCATCTGGGCCACCGGCTTCGAAAAACTGCAGATCATCCCGCTGCTGGTCATCACGCCGCTCGCCTTCCTCGGCGGCAGCTTCTATTCGATCTCCATGCTGCCGGACATCTGGCAGAAGATCGCGCTGATCAACCCGGTGGTCTATCTGATCAGCGGCTTCCGCTGGAGCTTCTTCGGCGTGGCTGACGTCAGCGTCGGCGTCAGCATCGGCATGACGCTGTTCTTCCTCGCGGTCTGCCTTGGCGTGACGGCGCTGATCTTCCGCACCGGCTACCGCCTCAAACACTGATTGCCGAGGGAAAAAGACGGGTTTTATTGACCTTGCGCAAATTTTCACGCAAGCTGTCCGCGCATGATGATAACGGCCGCCGCCATACGCGGCCGACATCGGTTTCTTCCCCTCTTTCAGGAAAGTCCACAATGAAAAAAAGCCTCCTGTTCGCCCTTGCCCTGCTGCCGGTTTCCGCTTTCGCCCAGCAGGTTGACCCCTGCCTGTCGAAAGAAAATGCGCAGGAAATGAGCGCCTGTGCCGAAGCGCGCTACCGCGAGTCGGAAGAAAAGCTGGCGCAGACGCACGCCGCGCTGCTCAAGCAGATTCCATCCAAGGACGAGGACGGCATTCCGTACAAGGCCGTCAAGAGGCAGATGGACAAGGCGCAAAGCGCCTGGGAAAACTTCGTTGACGCCGACTGCAAGGCCATCGCGATCTACAACCGCGGCTCGGCGCTGCGCGGCATCGAGTACTTCTCCTGCATGCGTGTGCATACCGACCAGCGCATCCACGACCTGAGCCGCTTCGTGCGCGCGCCCAAGTCCTGATCGCTGCGATGACGGCCTAGCGCCGTTCCAGATTGGCGCGCATGCTGCCGTACGGATCGTCGATCACGTATCGCCACGATCCGTCGGCCTGGCGCCGCAGCACTTCCAGCGTATCCACGCTGCCCCGCTTTTCCTTCCCTTCCTTGTCGGTCCAGGCCAGATCGGCCTTCATGCGGTTGGTCGCGAGCTGACCGTCGGCACTGACGGTGGCCGTGATGAAGTCGATCGTGAAGGTCGGCTTGAGCGCGATCAGGCCCAGATTGTCCTGGCGAATCGCCTCCGCGCCCTGCATCGCGCGTCCCGATTTGCTGAACAGGATGGCATCCGGCTCGTAGAGCGCGACGATGGTCTCGATGTCGCCGACCTCGATCGCGGTGACCAGGATGCGGCTTGCATCGTCGGGCTGCATGGCGGTACGGCTGTTCGGTTTTTTGTCGGCGGGCATGCCGGGTCTCCTTTCTTGTGATGATGGATTGCGTGCAGCATGCATGCGGCAGCGCCACAAACATGCGAACATCACCAGTATGAATGATTCCCTGCCCCACGGTTCCCCGCCGGCCGAACGCCATCGCGTTTTCGACGGCGAGACGCTGCTCGGCTTCATCGACTACTACCGCTTCGGCAGCACCATCGTCCTCGTGCATACCGAGACCAATCCCGCGCTGCAAGGCAAGGGACATGGCAGCGCCGTCGCCGAAAGCGCGGTCGCGCATTTCCGGGCGACGGGCGCGCACATCGTGCCGGTCTGCGCCTTCTTTGCGCACTTCCTGCGCACGCGGCCGCAGCATCACGACATGGTCAGCGCGGAGACGGCAAAGCTGTTCGCGATCGGCGGGAGCGATACCGCCGGCTAACGGCAGCCGCCAACAAAAAAGCCCTTCCGCGATGGAAGGGCTTTTCTTCAAGAGCCTTACGGTTACGCGGCGGCAGCCGGATAATCCGTATAGCCTTCCGCCCCGCCGCCATAGAAGGTTTCCGGATGCTGCGCATTCAGCGGCAAGCCTTTCTGCAGCCGCGCCGGCAGGTCCGGGTTGGCGATGAAGACGCGGCCGAAGGCGGCGGCATCGGCCTCTCCCGTCGCCAGCGCACGTTCCGCCTGTTCCTGCGAGACGCCGTCGTTGACGATATAGACGCCGCGATACAGCTTGCGCAGTTGCGGGCCGAGGCGGTCGTCACCCAGTACTTCGCGCACGCAAACGAAGGCGACGTTGCGGCGGTCGAGTTCCTTCATCACGTAGCCGAAGGTCGCCAGCGGATCGCTGTCGCTGATCGAATGCGACTGGCCACGCGGCGACAGATGCACGCCGACACGTTGCGCACCCCAGACATCGACGCAGGCGTCCACCACCTCGAGGATCAGGCGCGCGCGGTTCTCGACCGGGCCGCCGTAGGCATCGGTGCGCTTGTTGGTGCTGTCCTGCAGGAACTGGTCGAGCAGGTAGCCGTTGGCGCCATGCACCTCGACACCGTCGAAGCCGGCGCGCTTGGCGTTCTCCGCGCCCTTGCGGTAGGCCGCGACCACGCCCGGAATCTCGGCCAGGTCCAGCGCGCGCGGCGTCTCATAGCCTTTCTTCGGACGTACCAGGCTCACGTGGCCCTCGGCCGCGATCGCGCTCGGCGCCACCGGCAGCTCGCCATCGAGATAGACCGGATCGGAAATGCGGCCCACGTGCCAGAGCTGCAGGAAGATGCGGCCGCCGGCCTTGTGCACGGCCTCGGTCACCAGTTTCCAGCCCGCGACCTGCTCTTCCGACCAGATGCCCGGCGAATCGGGATAGCCGACGCCCTGCGGCGTGACCGAGGTCGCCTCGCTCAGGATCAGGCCGGCCGAGGCGCGCTGCGCATAGTATTCGGCCATCAGCGCGTTCGGCACACGGCCGGGGCTGCTGCGCAGGCGCGTCAGCGGCGCCATGAAAACACGATTCGGCAGTTCCAGATCGCCGACCTTGATGGGGGTGAAAAGAGTATTGCTCATGTTTCCTTCCTGTTGGGTTGATCGAAAAAAGAGAATCAGTGGCAGGCGACCACAGCCGCCGCGCGCCGCTCGGCGCGTGCCGCCAGCCGCATGCAGATGCGTGTGGCCACCACCGCCAGCACGCCGAGCGCGCCGGCCACCAGCGGCACCGACTGCAGGCCGAGACCGGCATCGATGGCGCTGCCGCCGGCCCATGCGCCAAGCGCATTGCCGACGTTGAAGGCGCCGATGTTCAGCGTCGCCACCAGGTTGGGCGCGTCCTTGCCGAAGGTCATCACGTTGATCTGCAAACCCGGTACCGCGGCGAAACTCACGAGCGCCCACAGGAACAGGTTGATTTCCATCGGGATCAGGTGCGGGCTGCTCCAGCGCACCAGCGAGCCGACCACCGCCAGCGCGATGAAGATACCGGTCAGCGCCGCGCCCAGGCGCCAGTCGGCAAGCCGGCCACCAATGTAGTTGCCGACCGTGAGGCCGAGGCCGATCAGGAACAGCGACCACGTGACGCCCTGCGGCGGCAGGTGCGTGACTTCTTCCAGCAGCGGCGCGATGTAGGTGAACAACGCGAACATCGCGGCCGAGAACAGCACCGTCATCGACAGCGCGACCCACAGCCCGGCGCTGCGCAGCTGGCCGATCTCGGCCCGCAGGTCGGTCTTTTCCTCGTCGCTGCGCGACGGCATCGCAAACCACAGGCCGACCAGCGACAGCAGGCCGAGCACCGCCACTGCCCAGAACGGCGTCTGCCAGCCGGCCAGGTGGCCGAGCGCGGTGCCAAGCGGTACACCGAGCACGTTGGCCAGCGTGAGGCCGGTGAACATCAGCGCCACCGCCGACGCCTTGCGGTTCGGCGCGACCAGGCTGGCAGCCACCACCGAGCCAATGCCGAAGAAGGCACCGTGGCACAGCGAGGTGACGACGCGCGCCAGCATCAGGAAGCCGTAGCTGCCGGCCACCGCGCACAGCACGTTGCCGACGATGAAGATGCCCATCAGGATCAGCAAGGCGCGCTTGCGCGGCAGCGAGGCGGTCGCCACCGCCATGATGGGTGCGCCGATGGCGACGCCCAGCGCATAGCCGCTGATCAGCCAGCCGGCGCTCGGAATGGAAACGGACAGGCTGCGCGCGACGTCGGGCAGCAAACCCATGATGACGAATTCGGTGGTACCGATGGCAAAGGCGCTGAGCGCCAGGACGAGCAAGGCAAAAGGCATGGGATGGTCCGCAGAAGGTGGACGGAGATCAGAGATCGCTGTGGATGGAAGAGAGGAAGGCTTCGATGGCCGCTTCGTTGCGCTTGTAGAAAACCCACTGCCCGACCCGGCGCGAATTGACGAGGCCGGCCGCCTGCAGGGTCGCCAGGTGCGCCGAAATCGTTGACTGCGAGAGGCCGCTGCGCTTGTCGATCTGGCCGCAGCAGACGCCGAAGTCGAGCGGATGCTCCTGCTCCGGGAAATTCTTTTCCGGTTCCTTGAGCCAGGCCAGGATCTGGCGTCGCACGGGATTGGCCAGCGCCTTGTGGATGGCGTCGATGTCGATGTGAGTGTCGGTCATGGTTCGAAACAATCCGAAATAAATATCGGGAAAAATAAAAATTTATATCGGCATATTACGATATAAATGAAAAGCGTGCAGGATACCGGCGAAACGCGCCGCTTACCCTGCCTGCTCGGCGTAGTCATCCTTCAGCAAACCGGCCAGCCAGTCCATGAACACCTGCGCGCGCCGCGCCAGGTGGCGCCGGTTCGGATACAGCAGCGACAACGGCATGGGGGCCGCACCCACCTGCGGCAGCACCTCGACCAGCCTGCCCTGCGCCAGCAGCGCACGCACACCGGCGCGCGGCACCTGGATGATGCCGAGTCCGGCCAGGCAGGCCTGCTGGTAGGCATCCACGTTGTTGACGGTAAGGATGATGCCGATCTCTGCCCAGCGTCGCTGGTCGCCATCCATGTATTCGAAGCCGTCCGGCCTGCTGCCCAGACGCGGTGCGTAGCCGACCGCAAAGTGATGCGCCAGGTCGGCAATCGATTCCGGCGCGCCATGCCGTTCGATGTAGGCCGGGCTGGCGAGATTGACCATCGGCAGCATGCCGAGCGGCCGCACGATCAGGTCGGATTCCTGCAGCGTGCCGGCACGCACCACGCAGTCGAAGCCTTCCTCGACCAGATCGACGCGACGGTCGGTGCTGCTCAGTTCGATGCGCACGTGCGGATGACGCGCCAGGAATTCAGGCAGCCGCGGCATCACGACCTCGCGCGCGACCACGGTCGGCATGTCCGCCCGCAGCCGTCCGCGCAGGCTGTCGGGCGTCTGCCGGAACAGCGACTCGAGCTCGTCCATGTCGCCCAGCATGTCCTTGCAGCGTTCGTAGAACACCTGCCCGTCCTGCGTCATCTGCACACGCCGTGTGGTCCGGTGCAGCAGCCTCGTGCCGAGCAGGTTCTCGAGCTTTTGTACCGAGGTCGAAACGCTGGCCTTGGGCAAACCCAGGCTGTCGGCCGCACGTGTGAAGCTGGCGAGTTCGGCCACGCGCATATAGGTGCGCATCGCTTCCAGTTTGTCCATTTTTGCTCCGATTGTTCGCTTTATATGAACAGTGTAATTGGAACAAGCCGATTTATCCACGCGCGCGCTGCGCCTAGACTTGTTTCCAGCCTTTCCCAACCCTTCAAACCAATCTCATCAAGGAGAAACGACATGACCAAGATTGCACTCATCACCGGCGCCAGCCGCGGCCTCGGCAAGAACGCCGCCCTGCACGTGGCGGCCAAGGGCCACGATGTGATCCTGACCTACCGCAGCGGCAAGGACGAGGCGGCCGAGGTCGTCGCGCAGATCCGCCGCCTCGGCCGGCAGGCCGTTGCGCTGCAGCTCGACGTGGCCGACAGCGCCAGTTTCGCCGCCTTTGCCGATGCCCTGCGCGCCGAACTGCAGAACACCTGGCAGCGCGATCGCTTCGATTTCCTCGTCAACAATGCCGGCATCGGCATCCACGCGTCGTTTGCCGACACCAGCGAGGAACAGTTCGACCAGTTGGTCGATATCCATCTGAAGGGGCCGTTCTTCCTGACGCAGAAGCTGCTGCCGCTGATCGCCGACGGTGGACGCATCATCAACATCTCGAGCGGCCTGGCCCGCTTCGCCCTGCCCGGCTATGCCGCCTACGCCACCATGAAAGGCGGCATCGAGGTGCTGACGCGCTACATGGCCAAGGAACTCGGCGCGCGCGGCATCGCGGTCAACACGCTGGCGCCCGGCGCGATCGAGACCGATTTCGGCGGCGGCGCAGTACGCGACAACAAGCAGCTCAACGACATGATCGCCGCGCAGACCGCGCTCGGCCGCGTCGGCCTGCCGGACGATATCGGCGGCGTGATCGCCTCGCTGCTGTCGGACGACAACCGCTGGGTCAACGCGCAGCGCATCGAGGCCTCGGGCGGCATGTTCCTTTAAGAACCTTCTATCAGAACAGGTCGAGCTGGCCGGCATGCTTGCCGGCCTTTTCTTTTGTCGGCACCGTCAGCGGGCGGCGGAACTGCGAGGTATCGAGCCCGCCAAAACGGTCCGGTCCCTGTACGCCGTAGCGCGCCACCGCCTTTTCGAAGCGCTGGCGGATCAGGTCGGCCCAGATGCCCTCGCCCTTCATGCGCGTGGCGAAGTCGGCGTCGTAGTCCTTGCCGCCGCGCATGTCCTGGATGCGGTTCATCACGCGTTGCGCACGGTCCGGGAAATGCGCCTCCAGCCATTCGCGGAACAGCGGGCTGACTTCCCACGGCAGGCGCAGCACGATGTAGTGCGCGCTGCAGGCGCCGGCATCGAAGGCGGCCTGCACGATGTGCTCGAGGTCCGGCTCGGTCACGAACGGGATCACCGGCGCGATGCTGACACTGACCGGAATGCCGGCCTCGGCCAGCGTGCGTATCGTGCGCAGACGACGCGCCGGTGCCGCCGCGCGCGGTTCCAGCGTCCGCGCGATGGTCGGATCGAGCGTGGTCAGCGTGACGGCGGCGCCGGCCAGGCGGTCGGCGGCCATCGGCGCAAGCAGGTCGATGTCGCGCTCGATCAGCGACGACTTGCTGATCAGCCCGACCGGATGACGGCATTCGTGCAGCACCTCGAGTACGCGCCGCGTCAGGCCCAGCGTGCGTTCGCAGGGCTGGTAGGCGTCAGTGTTGATGCCGAGCGCGATCGGTTCCGGCATATAGGAAGGCTTCGCCAGTTCCTGCCGCAGCAGTTCCGGCGCGTTGACCTTGGCGAACAGCCGCGTCTCGAAGTCCATGCCGGGCGACAGGCCCAGATAGCTGTGCGTGGGACGCGCGAAACAATAGATGCAGCCGTGCTCGCAACCACGGTAGGGATTCAGCGACACGCCGAACGGGATGTCGGGCGAGGCGTTGCGGCTCAGGATGGTTTTTGCCTGCTCGTGGTGGACGGTAGTGACGATACGGCGGCCGTCTTCTTCCTCGTCCTCATGTGTCCAGCCGTCGTCGAAGCGTTCGCGCCCAAGCACCTCGTAGCGGCCCTGCAGATTGGAGACAGCGCCGCGCCCTTTTTCCGCCTTGAGTGGAAACGGCTTGAAGACAAGAGGCCAATCACGATTAATCATGCGCCCACTATACTGTATATAAATACAGTTAAACAGGGCGGCATCCCATATTTATGTGGTGCAACATTACTGTTTAGCAATGATAATTAGGGGTTACATGAGGCTTTTCAAGGTACATCCACGAAACGTCAAACTTTCGCCATCTCGTATGGCAACTTACGAAAAGTAAAAATATCTTTTACAAAAAACAAAAAGGAACTCTAATGCCCGGCCGCAATGATAATCAAGCTGAATTAATCTCAACAATTGACGAAGCACTTTTAAAAATTTCTGACGGGGCTAAATTTGACGTGCCGTTGGTTTTTACTGGAGAACTTTCGGAATGGACTGCCCATATTGAAGGCACGAAATACGATTCGAGCATCCCAGCTGAACTTGCTCGAGGCTTGTGGGAATTTCAAGAACAACTCTACAGGGCGGCCGCCTTTGCTTTGTATGGATCAGATGATATTCGGAAACTCACTGGTGAGCAGCGAATTGATTTTCAACTCATTTTCAATGTGAATGAAGGTTCCACCAGTATTACTGCTGTTATTACTGGATTTTTAGAAAAGCTCGCGGAAGGCATGACCTCTATGGATAGCATAGATAAACGGAAAACCATCATTACTGTCGCGTTAATTATTGCAATTGGATGGGGAGCTATAACTATTACCGAGACATTGGCAGATGTTAAAAAGGCTGAAATCGCTGCGCAGATAGCAATTGATGGAAACCAGCAAGAAACTGCGCGGTTACAAGAATTCAGCAAACTAGCTGAGAAGAACCAAGTAGCAGCACGTTTTTCTAAAGCCTCGGAAGAAGGTACTCGTGCAATCGTTAAAGGGGCATCAGATGCTGCCGAAATAAAAATTGGCAGAATCACCTTCGATTCGGAAGAAATTCAAGAAATTAATCAGCGAGCTGCAAAAGAAAAGGCAGACGCAAAAATTATCTCCAACGATTTTGTCATCGTTCGCATGGAGTTTAGAGAAAGTGCCACAAAAATCTGGCTTGCGAGTGCTGAAACTGGTGAGTTTTCGATCACAATCCTAGATGAAGAAATCGATGCAGACAGCCGCAAGAAAATTTGGGAATGTGCTGAAAAACGTCTACCGGTAAAGCTGGAAGTTAATGCAACAATCATTCGCGGACAGATTCGTGCAGCCCAACTTATAAAGACTGTGCAATCTTAATTAATCTTGAATAACTTCCTATTCATAAAATGAAAATTAAAAATATATTATTAATGCAAATGCTTCTTGTTGGCTCATTTAATACATTCGCTTTGGACGGCAACTACTACCACAATGTCTGCAATGCGAAGGATGCGAGAGAAGGCATCTGCGTAGGTTTTATAAATGGCTTCATGAATGGTGTAAGTGCACAAGCATATCTTACGAAGCAGCAAAAATTCTTTTGTCTCCCTGAGCATGTGACTACGTTACAACTCATCGACTTATTCAAGAAACAATTGCGCGACGAACCTCAAATACGTCATCTACCTTCGGAAGTCCTGTTTGGAGGATTACTTAAGGATACGTTTCCTTGTAGATGAGGCTACCATCGCCTTTGTCTTTGGTATCTTTCTTTCATCTCGCATATCTCTTATGCCAGATCGCCAGGAAGAATATAGCTCTGCGGAACCTGCCAGGTGCCCGGAATCAGGATCGCCTTATCGACCTTGCGCACGTCGGTCAAGCCGCAGAAGGCCATGGTCAGGTCGAGTTCTCGCTCGATGATTTCCAACGTCTTGGTCACGCCGGCCTCGCCCATCGCACCGAGTCCGTACAGGAAGGCGCGGCCGATATAGACGCCCTTGGCGCCCAGCGCGAGCGCCTTGATCACGTCCTGCCCCGAGCGGATGCCGCCATCCATGTGGACCTCGATCTCGCTGCCGACCGCATCGACGATGCCCGGCAAGGCGGCGATGCTGGACAGCGCGCCGTCGAGCTGGCGCCCGCCGTGGTTGGACACCACGATCGCATCCGCCCCGCTCTGTACCGCCAACCGCGCATCCTCGGGGTCCATGATGCCCTTGATGATGAGCTTGCCGTCCCAGCGCTGCTTGATCCATTCCACATCGGCCCACGACAGCGCCGGATCGAACTGCTGCGCAGTCCAGGCCGACAGCGACGACAGGTCCGACACGTCGCTCGCATGGCCGACGATGTTGCCGAAACCGCGCCGCTGCGTGCCCAGCATGCCCAGGCACCAGCGCGGCTTGGTCATCATGTTCACGATGTTCGGCAGCGTCAGCTTGGGCGGCGCCGACAGGCCGTTCTTGAGGTCCTTGTGGCGCTGGCCCAGCACCTGCAGGTCGAGCGTCAGCACCAGCGCCGAGCAGTTGGCGGCCTTGGCGCGTGCGATCAGGCGTTCGATGAAGGCGCGGTCCTTCATCATGTAAAGCTGGAACCAGAACGGCTTGCTGGTATGCGCGGCGATGTCCTCGATCGAGCAGATGCTCATGGTCGAGAGCGTGAACGGCACGCCGAAGCGCTCGGCCGCGCGCGCCGCGAGGATTTCGCCGTCCGCATGCTGCATGCCGGTAAAGCCGGTCGGCGCCAGCGCGACCGGCATGCGCACATCCTCGCCGACCATGGTGGTGCGCAGCGTGCGGTTCTCCATGTTGACCGCCACGCGCTGGCGGAACTTGATCGGCGCGAAGTCGCTGCAATTGGCGCGGTAGGTACATTCGGTCCACGAACCGGCGTCGGCGTAGTCGTAGAACATGCGCGGGACGCGCTTTTGCGCGAGCACGCGCAGGTCTTCGATGCAGGTGATGACGGGCATGCAGTCTCCTCGGTGGTCGATTGTCCTGCCGCGCTGACGTACTGCGATGCGGTCTTGCGGCGCAGGCCGGTTCTGGGTCCGGTTTCGGTTTATGCTGGAAGCATTCTATTTCCTCTTGTGCGGGCGCGGCGCAAAAACGGTGCATCTTCCCGGCGTATGGATGAAAGCTTTTCATGCGCCCTGCCCGCCGCACTACGCAGTTTCCCCATCCGTCCACCTCCCTTCAATATTGCATATAAAATGCATGTTATTTAAACTGACGCCTTGCCTGTATCATCGGCAACCCGAATTCGAACGTCGTCATCACACCGCATGCATCCACTACTCAGCAACTGGCTTCGCAGGTTTCTTCCTACCCAGGGTTATGTCGATCGCTACGAACGCATGCGCGCTTCGGCAGGCGCGCTGTTCGGCCTGGTGCTGACCGGCTCCGTCACTTACCTGATGCTCGGCGACACGGTGGGCACCGCCTGGCTGATCGCGCCCATGGGCGCCTCTTCGGTCTTGCTGTTCGGCGTGCCGTCGAGCCCGCTGGCGCAGCCGTGGTCCATCATCGGCGGCAATTTCGTCGCGGCGGTGATCGGCGTCACCTGCGTCAAGCTCATCGATGCGCCGGTGGTGGCGGCCGGCGTCGCGGCCGGGCTGTCCATCGGCTGCATGTTCTGGTTCCGCTGCATCCACCCGCCAAGCGGCGCGGTGGCCCTGACTGCCGTGCTCGGCGGCCCCGCGGTACATGCGATGGGCTATGAATTCGTGCTGGCGCCGGTGATGGTCAATTCCTTCCTGATGGTCCTGATGGCGCTGTTCTACAACAATGCAACGCGCCGCACCTACCCGCACCATCCGCAGGCCCTGGCCGAACAGAACAAGAAGCACGACACCGCCGATCCGCCGCCGACCGAACGCACCGGCATCACGGCGCAGGACCTCGACGAAGTCCTCAAGCGCTACAACCAGGTGTTCGACATCAGCCGCGGCGACCTCGAGGCCATCATGCTGCAGACCGAGATGCAGGCCTACCGCCGCAAGGTCGGTGCCACGCGCTGTGCGGACATCATGTCGAAGGACGTCGTCACCACCGAGTTCGGCACGCCTCTTGCTGAAGCCTGGCTGCAACTGCAGCGGCACGACCTGACCGCCCTGCCCGTGATCGATCGCGGCCGTCATGTGATCGGCATCATCACCAAGGCCGATTACCTGGCGCACGCGGCCGGCGACACGCACGCCGGCCTTGGCCAGCGCCTGGCGCACTTCATCAAGCCGTCGCAGATGAGTCACAGCGACAAGCACGAGGTGGTCGGCCAGATCATGACGCGCGAAGTCGTCACGGCCCAGGCCACGCAGTCGATCGTCGATCTGGTGCCGCTGATGTCGGACCGCGAACTGCATCAGGTGCCTGTCATCGACGACAAGCAGCAACTGGTCGGCATCCTGTCGCAAAGCGACCTGATCGCCGCCCTCTACGAACACACGATGGCGGATCGCTGAGAAACACGCAAAAACACACGCATTCCGCCCGAACCCTTGCGCACAGCCAACTGGAGATAGCCATGCCAACCCCCAACGACTACGATCCCGCTCTTGCCAAGAGCATCATCGACCACGCCACCGACGCCATCATCTTCGCCGACCGCGACGGCCTGGTGCAGGTCTGGAACGCCGGTGCCGAACGCATCTTCGGCCACAAGGCGGAAGACGTGATCGGCGGCAAGCTCGACATCATCATCCCCGAACGCATGGTGGATGCCCACAACCGCGGCTTCGACCACGCGGTCGAGACCGGCGAGATGAAGTACGTCAACAAGGTGCTGACCACGCGCTCCATGCACAAGGATGGCTCACGCATCTATGTCGATATGAGCTTCGATCTGGTGCGCGACGCGGCCGGCACCATCCTCGGCGCGGTCGCCTTCGCGCGCGACGTCACCGAGCGCCAGGCCAACGACGCCGCCACGCGCGTCAAGATGGCCGAACTCGAAAAGGCGCTGGCGGAAAAGACCGCGTAAAAAAGACTGCGTCATCGAGGGATCGATGCAAGCCAGAAAAAAGGGAGCCATGCGCTCCCCTTTTTTATCGTCCCGTCCTAGCCGCCGATCAACCGCTCGCGCACGTGCTCTTCATGGAAGACGGAACGCGACGGCTTCAGCAGGTCGCTGCGACTGACCACGCCGATCAATCTCTTCGAATGCAGATCGGCCACCACCGGCAGGCATTCCAGGTTCAGGTCGGCCATGCGGCGTCCGACGCGCTGGCAACTTTCGGTCGTCAGCGCTACCTGCGGCCCCTGCTCGAAAACGGAGGCCAGGCCGGCCCCGGGATGCAGGCGCAGACCGCGCGCCAGCAGGTTGCGATCCATCATGCCGACGATGGCGCCCTCGTCGTCAGTCACCGGATAGAAGCGATAGCGCTGTTCGGGACCGAAATACAGCCGGTGCGCGGCCTCGAACGTCATGCTGCCCGACAGGCTGAGCGGATCGGCCGACATCACGTCTGCCACAAACGCCCGCTCCTGCGGATCGACGCCGTATTCACGATAGATATGCAGGCCGCGCCGCGCGATCTTCTCGGTCATGATGGAACGGCGCATGACCAGGATCGTGAAGCCGTAGGACACGCCGGTCGCCAGCAGCAGCGGCAGCAAGGCATTGAAGTCGCCCGTCAGTCCGAGACCGAAGATGGCCGCCGTCAACGGCGCGCCCAGCACGCCGGCCAGCACCGCCGCCATGCAGACCAGCGGCCACAGGTTGGCATCGCTGCCGGGCGCCACGCTCGCCACCAGCGTGCCGAGTCCGGCGCCGAGTATCAATAGCGGGGCCAGCACGCCGCCCGAGGTGCCCGAACCGAGCGCGAAGATCCAGATCACGGCCTTGACCACCAGCAGCGAGACTACCGCCGTCACCGCCAGATGATTGCCGAGCAGGTCCGCGATCACGTCGTAGCCCACACCGAGCGCGCGTGGCTCGAAATAGCCGCCGATGCCGACGATCAGCCCGCCGATGGCGGGCCACCACATCCAGTGCAGCGGCAAGCTGGAAAACCAGTCCTCGACCAGGTACAGGCAGCGCGACATGAGGGTCGCCAGCGCGCCGCACAGCACACCGGCAGCCAGGCAGATCGCAAAGTCCTGGAACACCGGCGCCGCCGTCTGCATCGCGAACAAGGGGCCGCCCTCCAGCAGGAAAGGCCGGCAGAACGCCGCCGTCGCGCAGGCCATGATGACCGGCAGCAGGCTGCGCGGGCGCAGTTCGAACAGCAGCAGTTCGACCGCCAGCATAACTGCTGCCACCGGCGTGCCGAACACGGCCGTCATGCCGGCGGTGGCACCCGCCACCAGCAACACCTTGCGTTCGGCCGCAGTGATGCGGAAATGCTGGGCGATCAGCGAACCGATCGCGCCGCCGGTCATGATGATCGGCCCTTCGGCGCCGAACGGCCCGCCGCTGCCGATCACGATGCCCGAGGTCAGCGGCTTGAGCACCGCGACCTTGGGCGACATCTGGCTCTTGCGGAACAGGATCGCCTCGATCGCTTCCGGAATGCCGTGCCCGCGAATCTTGTCCGAGCCGTAGCGCGCAACCAGCCCCGCGATCAGCCCGCCGACGACCGGCAGCGCGATCACCCACAGCCCCAGCGTATGCCCGGCCGGCGACCGGTCCGCAAACGACAGTTCCTGAAAGAAGAACAGATTGGTGAAGAAATGGATGGCATTGAGCAGCACCCAGGCCGCCAGCGTGCTGACCATGCCGATGACGAGCGCCAGCGTGCAGAAGAACAGCAGGCGGCGGTCAACCGAGAAATCGCGCAGATGATTGTGCATGAAGAATCCTGGAGAGACGAAGCCTAGGCGTCGCCGTCGTTGAAGGCGGAAATCTGCGCCACGCGGAACACGTGGCCAAGCGAGCGCAGTTCCTTGCGGTGCAGGTCGGCCAGGTGGTGCAGATGCTTCTCGCCCAGCGCGGTCAGGTGCACGCGCACCTGGCGCCGGTCTTCGCGTCCCGGCGAACGCGTGACCAGCCCGGCCTTTTCGCAGCGCGACACCAGCGCCACCGCGCCGTGATGCTGGATTTGCAGGCGCTCGGCGATCTGGCCGATGCTGGCCCAGTCCTGCCCCGGAAAGCCCTTGATATGCAGCAGCACCAGGTAATGCAGCGGCGTCAGTCCCGCGTTTTGGGCCGCTTCCTCGCTGAACTTCACGAAGCGGCGCAGTTGGTAGCGGAATTCCGAGAGCGCCTCGAAATCGCTTTTTTTCAGTGTGGAAGGCGTGTCCATGCAATCCGGCCCGGAAAAGTCGAGCCGGAATCATATCACTTTATGATATAAATCCGCATAAAAAAACCGGCGAGCCGCCCGGCCCGCCGGTTTCTGTTGCAGGTCGGCTTGTGCCGACTCTTCTGCCTCCTCCACTACCTGATGCAGGACACGCCCTGCGCCAGGCTCCGGAATTCCTTGCCCGTCAGACCTTGCCGGTCTCCGTATAACGCAGTTCGCGCAGCAGCTTGACCAGCGGCATGCCATTGACCAGACGGATGTTCTTTTCGGCCGCAAAGCGGATCGCAGTATCCGTATATTCACCGGAGGTGATGTAGAACCCCTCGTGCGCACCCTCGCGCTGCACCGCCTTGTGCAGTTCGCGCAACGGCTCGACGCCGGTGTTCGGTACCTTCCAGCGCTTGCAGGCCACCAGCGCGGTGCGGCCGTCGGCCGTGATCGAGAAATCGGCTTCCGCCATCTGCACGCGCGTGACCGCAAAACCGTCGCGCAGCAGCGCCGCCTCGACCTCGGCGGCAAACTGGTCCCAGCTCAGCTTGCGCATCTTCTGCAGGACTTCCTCGGTGCGCATCGGGCCTGGCTCGTCCCACTGCTGCTTGAAGCGAATCATGCTGATGATCAGGAACGGAATGCCCATGATGGTGCCAAACAATCGGTATCCGGGCGGCATGCTGACCACGCCGATCAGCCCCAACACCAGGCCGACCACGCCGCTGACCCACCAGTTCGAGCGCAGCAGCACAGCGAACACCGAATTCTTTGCCATCTTCAATTTCACGGATAAGCTCTCCTTTGCAGGCGGCATGATAGCAAAGTTGGGCGGACGCATACGGGATTTCACGTAGGCGCGCGCCGAATAAATCGCCATCGATTCACCCGATCACGGAAAACCCGCATGAACATTGAGCAGGACGACGACTACCGGCAGCGCATTCATCGCGAATTGCATCGCCTTGGCATTCCGATGCAGTGGATAACAGACAAAAAACTGCCCTTCTACCCGGAAGCACGGGAACTGGTGCTCGGCGATTTCAGCCCCGAAGGCCGCGAATGCCTGATGACGCCGGGCGCCAGCCGCGCCTGGGCGGCCATGAAGATGGCCGCGCGCGGCGACGGCATCGTGCTCGAAGTGGTGTCGTCCTTCCGCACCATCGAACGGCAGATCGACATCATCCAGGCCAAGCTCGACCGCAACATGCCGATGGAGAAAATCCTGACCCTCAGCGCGCCGCCCGGCTACAGCGAACACCACACCGGCTGCGCGCTCGACATCAACACGCCGGGCTGCCGCGCCACCGAGCCGGAATTCGAGGACACCGACGCCTACCGCTGGCTGCAAGCGCATGCCGGCGGCTTCGGCTTCACCCTTTCGTACCCCAAAGACAACACTCTGGGTTTTATTCACGAGCCGTGGCACTGGTTCTACAACGAAAATTAAAATCAATAAATTACATTAAGTTTTAATTTCAACTTATTGATTAATAAAGAATTTCACATACACATCATGTAATACATGAGCATGGATTCTTGACGTCAGACCGCTTGCGGCACCAAATCCGCCAACACGATCGTGTTTGCGCCACGGCGAAGCGCCACCCTATAATTGCGAATCATTCTCGATCATCCGGGTCGCCTGCCGATCCCGAAATACGCATGTCGGCCGCCGATTCCCATACCGAGCAAGTTGAAGCCCTCTACAGCCATCACCATGGCTGGCTGCGCAACTGGCTGCGGCGCAAACTCGGCTGCCACGACCAGGCCGCCGATCTGGCCCACGACACCTTTCTCAAGCTGCTGTCCGCACGTGACATCCTGCCGGGCGTCCATGAGCCGCGCGCCTTTCTGACCACCATGGCGCGCCGCCTGCTGATCGACCGCGCACGCCACCAGCAGATCGAACAGGCCTACCTTGCGGAACTGGCCCTGATCGCCGACGACCTGCCGGTCGCACCCTCGCCGGAAGCCGTACTGATGGCGGTCCAGGCATTGCGGCAGTTTGCCGACGCGCTGGCCGCCCTGCCCGCCAAGGCCGGCGAAGCCTTCATCCTGCACTACTTCCATGAGAAAACTCAGCCCGAAATCGCCGCCGAGTTCGGCATTTCCGTGCGCATGGTGCAAAAGTATCTGGCGCAGGCGCTGCTGCACTGCCACGCGGCGCTGGCGGACGAGCGACACTGACCATGCAGACTGACGTCGCCGGGCTGCCGCCCGAGATCGCCGAACAGGCCGCCGACTGGATCGTGCTGCTGAGCTACGGCACACCGGCCGAGCGCAAGCAGGCACGCGCCGAATTCGAAGCCTGGCAGCAGCGCGACCCAAGCCATGCCGAAGCCGCCGCGCGCCTGCACAGCGTGCTTGGCAGGATGGACGACATCCGTGCAGCGACTGACGGCCGCACGGAGCCGGCGCAGGCCGCACTGAAAAGCGGCCTGCAGACGAAGCAGCGCATGCGCCGCGCAGTGACCGTCGGCCTGTCGGCGTTATGCCTGGTGCTGGCGGGATGGCTCGCCACGCAGGCCTTTCCGCCGGCTGCATTGACCGCAGACCTGCGGACGGCAAGCGGAGAGTGGCAGTCGCACGTGCTCGAAGACGGTACGCGCCTCACGCTTGCCGGCGGCAGCGCCGTCAATCTCCATTTCAGCGCGGAGCGACGCAGCATCGAACTGGTGGACGGCAACATCCTGATCGATGTGGCGCACGATGCAGCCCGCCCTTTCGTGGTGGACACGGCCGAAGCCGACATTCGCGCCCTCGGCACGCGTTTCATCGTCGATCGACATCGCGACACCACCACGCTCAGCATGCTCGAATCCGATACGCTGGTACGCACGGCGCATGGCAAGGATCACCTGATCGTGCATGCAGGCCAGCGCCTGCGCATAGACGGCGACGGCCTCGGCACCATCGAGACCGTAAACCAGGAACGCCTGGAAAGCGCCTGGAACCGTCATCAGCTCGTGGTCAGCGCGCGTCCGGTGCCGCAGATTCTCGACGAGCTCGATCGCTACCACAGCGGGCGCATCTTCTACGACGCCGATCAACTGCAGGACATCCGCATGACCGCCGTGCTGCCGTTGGAAGACACCGGGCAGGCGCTGCAACTGCTTGCCAACAGCGTACCCGGCCTGCGCATACGTCGGCTCACCCCGTATCTGGTCATGGTTGACCGCCCTGCCGGCGATCACTGAACCGGGCATTCAAAAATTTTTCTTCCGACAGGTTCGTGTTCGCGCGTTTCATCCGTCAAGGCACATGAAACGCACAGCACGACGAAAGCGGACCGCCAAGCGCAGAGATTCCAGCATTAGCCAGTTCCCGGTTTTCGTTACCCGCCCGCAGGGCTCAACGTAATCAGAGGATGGACTTCATGCATTCGCCGCAACTCCGCGCACTTCCCTTTTCCCGCAAACCACTACCGGCCCTCGCGCTGGCCGTCCATCTGGCGTGCGCCGGCCTGATCGTCGCCGGCATACAGCCGGCGCAGGCGCAACAGGCAGGCAGCACCGCCAGCTACACGATACCGGCCGGCTCGCTGGCCGAGGCGCTGAGCCTGTTCGCCCAGCAGTCCGGCACACCGCTCTCGTTCGAGGCCGACAGGCTGCAGGGTCTGCAGACGCGCGGCCTGCAGGGCAATTACAGTGTCGAACGCGGCTATTACGTGCTGCTTCAGGGCAGCGGATTCCGCATCGGCAAGACACCGGCCGGCTACGTGCTGCTGCCGGCCGCATCCAATGCCGGCGATGCCGCGCCCGACGACTCGGTGCTGCCGCAGGTCACCGTCATGGCCAATCAGCTGGGAGAGATTTCCGAAGGCACCGGCTCCTACACAGCCGGCGCCATCGCCACCGCGACACGGCTGGTGCTGACGCCGAGGGAAACGCCGCAGTCCGTCAGCGTCATCACGCGCCAGAAGATGGACGACTTCAACCTGACTTCCATCGACAGCGTGATGGCCCATACGCCTGGCATCAGCATCGTGACCTGGGACAGCGAGCGCACCGAATATTATTCGCGCGGCTTCGCGATCCAGAACTTCCAGTACGACGGCATTCCGATGCAGCGCGACTCCGCCTATTCGGCCGGCAATACCCTGAGCGACATGGCGATCTACGACCGCGTCGAGGTCCTGAAAGGTGCGACCGGCCTGCTCACCGGCAGCGGCGATCCGGGGGCCACCATCAATCTGGTGCGGAAAAAGCCGACCAGGCAGTTCCAGGGTCATGTCGCCGTCGGCGCGGGGTCATGGGACAACTACCGTACCGAGGTCGATGTCGGCGGCGCGGTCAACGAAAGCGGCTCGCTGCGGGCGCGTGCCGTCGCCACCTATCAGGACCGCCATTCGCATCTCGACCGCTACCAGCGCGATACCACGGTGTTCTACGGCATCCTGGAAGCCGATCTCGGTCCACGCACGCTGCTGACGCTGGGCGCCGACTACCAGAACAACAAGCCGCGCGGCTCGACCTGGGGCGGCATTCCAATCCACGACAGCAACGGCAATTTCAACGACATGCCGCGCTCGTTCAACAACGGCGCCAACTGGAGCCACTGGGAGCAGTACACGCGCACTGCCTTCGCCACGCTCGAACACCAGCTCGAGAACGGCTGGGTCGCGAAGATGCAGCTCAATCACCAGATCAACGGCTATGACGCCAACCTGGGCGCAGCGGCGGCCGGCTATCCGAATCCGGCCAACGGCACCGGCACCGAACTCTGGGTCGGACAATACATCGGCCGCACCACCAGCGATGCAGCCGACGTCTATGTGAGCGGTCCCTTCTCGCTTGTCGGGCGCGAACACGAACTGGTGATTGGCGGCAGCTTCGCCAAGCGGCGCTGGAAAAACGACGGCTATTGGAACCTGCCCGGCTACGACTTCACGGTCCCCGACTATTACCAGTGGCAGGGCAACGCGCCCGAACCTGCATGGGGCGCGCCCGACTACTCGAACAACGAAACCACGCGTGAACACGGTCTCTACACCACCGCGCGCTGGAACCTGCGCGACGACCTCAAGCTGATCACGGGCGGACGCTGGTCGAGCTACCGCAACCGCGACCAGGAACTCGACGAATCCGGTGTATTCGTGCCTTACCTGGGAGTGGTCTATGACCTCGACCAGAACTATTCCGTCTATGCCAGCTATACCGGCATCTTCAAACCGCAGTCGGCACAGGACGAACAGGGCCGCACGCTCGATCCGCTCGAAGGCAAGAACCGGGAGATCGGTCTCAAGGCAGCCTTCCTCGATGGCCGGCTGAATGCAAGCGCCGCCTACTTCGACCTCGTGCAGGACAACTTCGCGCTGGCGACCGGTGGCGTCACGCCCAGAGGAACGCCAGCCTTCCGCGCGGCACAGGGTGTGAAGACGCGTGGCTACGAGCTCGAAATATCGGGCCAGCTCTCTCCGGCATGGCAGGTGCAGGCCGGCTACACGCACAGCGTGTCGCGCCAGCAGGGCGAGCGCGTGACCACGCTCAATCCCGCCAACCAGTTCAGCTTCTTCACCAGCTACAAGCTGCAGGGGCAATGGCAGGGCCTGACCCTCGGTGGCGGCGCACGTTGGCAGGACAAGAGCTGGAGCATGGCGTACCTGCCGGACAACAGCAGCGTCAAACATGTGACGCCGAGCTACTGGCTGCTCGACGCGATGGCCAGCTACCAGTTCAGCGACAACCTGTCCGGCTCGGTCAACGTCAACAACCTGCTGGACAAGAAGTACCACACCGTCTTCGACTGGTACAGCACCTACACCTGGGGCGAACCGCGCAGCGTGATGCTGAATCTCAAATACACGTTCTGACGGCACCGGCTGCCGCGCTCTCCGGCGCGGCAGCCATTTTTCCTGGCCATTACTGATCGACAGGCAAATATCTTTTTCCATTCCAGCCGTTTTTCTCCGCAATCAAAACCAGCATAGTGACGTCATCGCCGGAGCGCGCGGCATGTCATTCAAACGAAAGGACGTCACCATGAACATCTTCATCACCGGCGCAGCCGGCTACATCGGCGGCTCGGTCGCCCACCGGATGCTGCGCGAAGGCCACAGCGTGCGCGGACTGGTGCGCACGGCGGAACAGGCCGAGCGCATCCGTGCGCTCGGCATCGATCCCGTCATCGGTACGCTCGACGATGCAGGCATCCTGGCGCGCGAAGCCGCGGCGGCGGATGCCGTGATCAACGCCGCCAGCTCCGATCACCGGCCCTCGGTCGAGGCCATGCTCGACGCGCTCGAAGGCTCGGGCAAGCCGTTCCTCCACACCAGCGGTTCCAGCGTGGTCGGCGACGATGCGCGCGGCGAATGGAAGTCGGAACAGGTGTTTGCCGAGAACACGCCGGTCGAGGTGGTGCCCGAGAAAGCCGCGCGCGCCGCGCTCGACAAGCTGATCCTCGATGCCGCGCAGCGCGGCGTGCGCTCGGTCATTCTCTGCAACACCATGATCTACGGCACCGGCCTCGGCGCCAGCCCGAACAGCGTGCAGATTCCGCCGCTGGTGGCGCAGGCGCAGAAAAGCGGCATCGCACGCTACGTCGGACGCGGGCTCAACGTCTGGTCCAATGTGCACATCGAAGATGTGGCCGAGCTCTACCTGCTGGCGCTGCAAAAAGCGCCGGCCGGCTCGTTCTACTTCGTCGAGAACGGCGAGGCATCCTATGCCGACATCGTGGCCGCGATCGCCCGCCGCCTGAACCTCGGCGAACCGCAAGCGTGGCCGGTGGAAGAAGCGATCAAGGAATGGGGCTTCGGCCACGCCGTCTATTCGTTCGGCTCCAACAGCCGCGTGACGGCCGACAAGGCGCGCCGTGAACTGGGCTGGCAGCCGCGCCACACCTCGGTATTCGAATGGATACTCGACGACATGCGCACCGACCTGCCGGTCGTCAATCCGCGCTGATCGTCGGCAGACCTGCTCCATCGAGAACCCGGCCAGGCGCCGGGTTGTTCATTTCGTGGGACGCGCAACGACGGCGTGCCTTGCCAGCCGCTCCTGCAGGAAGGTGCGTAGCGCAACCACGGCCGGCGACAGCATCAGGCGATGGGCGCAGACCAGATTGAGCGGCGCAGTCTCTCCCTGATGCGTTTCCAGCAGCGCCACCAGCCGCCCGCGCCGCAGGTCGTCGGCCACGTCGAGCGTGGACTTGTACGCTAGGCCCTGCCCGGCAAGCGCCCAGCGCCGTACGAGGTCGCCGTCGTCGCCGATGCGGTCGCCCTGCACCGTCGCCTGCTCGGTGCGCTTGCCGCGATGAAAGGTCCAGCGTTCGTGAATCTGCTCGCCGAGTACGAAGCGCAGACAATTGTGCGCGGCCAGATCGCTCACGGCGCGTGGCGCGCCATGCCGCTTCAGGTAGGCCGGCGCGGCACACAGCACGCGCCGGTTGTCGGGCGCCAGCGGCAAGGCCACCATGCTCGAATCCTCCGGCTCGCCGTAGCGGATCGCGATATCCACCGGCTGGCGGTACAGGTCGGCCAGGCGGTCGCTGATGCGGATGCGCAGGCGCACGTCCGGGTGCCGCGCCTGGAAATCGTCGAGCCACAGCAGCAGCACGTTGCGGCCGAGGTCGGACGGGATCGACAGGTTCAGTTCGCCGCCGATCACGGCCGAGGCCTGTGCCACGCTGGCCGCGCCCTCTTCCAGCAGTTGCAGCACGCCGCGCGCGTAGGCCAGATAGCGTTCGCCCTCCATCGTCAGGCGCAGGCTGCGCGTGGACCGCACGAACAGCCGTCCGCCGAGCGCGGTTTCCAGGCGCTTGAGCGCGGCGCTGGCGGCGGCCGGCGCCATGTCGAGTGCACGCGCGGCGGCCGACAGCCCGCCGTGGTCGGCGGCACAGACGAACAGCTGCAAGTCCTCGATGCGCGGCATTTTCATTTTTATTTTGAAAGTGTTATTGGATTAGGCATATTTATCGATAAGCGAATATAGCCGAAACTGCAGGCAACGACATCACAGCGCCACCCAACCGTTCACTGTAAAGGAAAAGAACATGAAAGCCGTCGCCTACCGCCAGGCCCTGCCCATCACCGACCCGCACGCCCTGCTCGACGTCACCCTGCCCGATCCGGTTCCGGGCAACCGCGACCTGCTGGTCGAGGTGCGTGCGATCTCGGTCAATCCGGTCGATATCAAGGTGCGCGGCAGCGCCAATCCGCCGGACGGCGAACACAAGGTCATCGGCTGGGACGCCGCCGGCGTGGTGAAGGCAGTCGGTGATGGCGTGTCGCTGTTCAAGCCGGGCGACCGCGTGTTCTACGCAGGCTCGATCACGCGCCCCGGTGCCAACAGCGAGCTGCACCTGGTGGACGAGCGCATCGTCGGCCGCATGCCGGCCTCGCTCGATTTCGCGCAGGCCGCAGCCCTGCCGCTGACCGCGATCACGGCGTGGGAACTGCTGTTCGACCGGCTGGCCGTCACCGTCGACAGCAAGGATGCGCTGCTGGTGATCGGCGCGGCCGGCGGCGTCGGCTCCATCCTCGTACAACTCGCGCGCAAGCTGACCGGCCTGACCGTGATCGGCACCGCCTCGCGCCCGGAAACGCGGCAATGGGTGCAGGAACTCGGCGCGCATCACGTCATTGACCATACGAAACCGCTGGCCGCGGAACTCGAAGGCATCGGTTTCAAGGAAGTGAAGTACGTCGCCAGCCTGAACCAGACCGACCGCCACTACGCAGAGATCGTCAAGCTGATCGCGCCGCAAGGCCATCTTGCCGTGATCGACGATCCCGCCGTGCTGGACGCCATGCCGCTCAAGCGCAAGAGCGCGGCGATCCATTGGGAATTCATGTTCGCGCGTTCCATGTTCGAAACGCCGGACATGCAAAAGCAGCACGCGCTGCTGAACGAAGTGGCACGGCTGGTGGATGCCGGCACGCTGCGCACCACGCTGGCCGAGCACTACGGCACCATCAACGCGGACAACCTGAAGCGCGCACATGCGCTGATCGAGAGCAATACCGCGAAGGGCAAGATCGTGCTCGAAGGGTTCTGAATCGTCGGCATTCCGCAATGAAAAACGGCGCCTGATGGCGCCGTTCGTTTGCGATGACTGCATCGTGCAGCGCAGCGATTACTTCACCGCACCGAACACCTTGCCGAGGATCGCGCTGCCGGTGCCGACCGGATCGGCACGGATCGCCTTTTCCTCGTCGGCGATGATGGTGTAGAGGCCGTCGAGCGCGCGTTGCGTCACGTAATCTTCCACGGTGGCATTTTCCTTGGTCAGGCCGGAGGCGTTGGCCTTGCTCATCAGCGTGTTGTACTGGGCCGACAGGCCGTTGCCGTCCGTGATTTTCTTGACGATGGGCAGGAACTTGGTGGTCAGCGAAGCCGAGGTCTTGCCGCGGAAGAATTCGGTCACCGAGGTCTCGCCACCGGTCAGAATGTTCTTGGCATCGGTGACGGACATGTTCTTCACGGCATCCAGCAGCAGTGGCTTGGCCTCGGCCACGGCCGATTCGGCCGCGTGGTTCATCGATACCTCGAGCTCCTCGACCCGCTTGCTCTGGCCCAGCATCTTCAGGATCGGCTTGGCCTTCTCGACCGGGCCGGGCAGGCCGATGCGCACCTTGTCGTTGTTCAGGAAGCCGTCCTGCACGCCGAGCTTGGCGACCGCCACCGTCGCGCCCTTCTCGAGCGCGGTCTTGACGCCGCTGGTCGCATCCTTGCTGCTCAGGTCGGACAGCGACAAGGCACAGGCCAGCGAAGCAGCCGACAGCAAGGCGGCAGCGGTGACGACATGGGGAAGTCTGAAAAACGACATGCTTATTCTCCTGAAGATGAAGCCGCGGACCGCAGCGGCGGGACTGGAACGGCAAAGCGCCCGGCGACGCTGCCAGCACAACGCGGCATCCCCTGGCTACAAACCTGTCCGTGACTTTACCTCATCCGCTGCCGGCGGCATATCGGGGCGACCCGCGTCAGGACGAGCCACGTCAGGGCGAACCCGCAGGAAACTCGCGAAGCGCGGAATGCCGCTGTCGTTGAAACCGCGATGACGGTAGGTGACCCAGGTGCCGATCGCCGGCGGCGCCTCGCGCTGCGCATCGGTGAAGCCGGTGCCGAGGCGGAAGCGCAATCCGTGCTCGGTTTCCACCAGCAAGGCGCCGAGCCGTCCCTGGTGCCTGCCCTTGCCCGGCAGATAGCCGATCACGCGCGCCTCGGCATCGTCGTGCAGCTTGAGCTTGAGCAGGTCGTCGTTGCGCCCGGCCTTGTAGAAGGAATCGCCGCGATGCAGCATCAGCCCTTCGCCGCCGCCCCTGCCGATTTCCTGCAGCCGCTTGCGCAGCAGCGCATGGCTGGCGATGCGCTCCTGCGGCACGGCCTGCACCCACGTGCTGCCGATGGCTTCCACGGTCCGACGCAGGGCCGGCAGGCGCTGGTCGAAGGTACTGCCGTGCGCGGGCAGGTCGAACGCCATGAAGCGCAGGCGGCGCCAGGCCGCCTCGTCCGGCACCTGCGTGCGCGCGGTCGAGACCGCCTCCGAAAACCCGCCGCGCCCGGCCCACAGTTCACCGTCGAGCGGCACGCGCGGCCAGCGCGCGACGAACCATGCCGGCGCATGGATGATCTCGCCACCGCGCGTGAGCAGACGCGTGCCGTCCCAGTAGGCACGGATGCCGTCGTATTTCTCGCTGACCCAGTAGGCCGACAGGTCGATCCCCGGATGATAGGTATTCGCCAGCATGACCGGCGCCGGCGTCTGCGCAAGGACCGGAGCCGTGCCCATGAAGGCGGAAAACGAAAGAAGCAGCACAAGCCGCAGGGCGATTGAAAAACGGATGAGGAAAGACATGGCGTGCATCGAGCAATGAGAAAGCTGTCAGCATAAGCCGCGATGCATGTGGGCAACATCCCCATTATTCGGGAGTTCCGACAGGAATTTCGGACTCGTCCTACAGACGACATGCCAGAGCGCGGCGCATCATGGCTCCTCTATCGCTACGTTCATCGACCATGGCTACCACCAGCAAACGCATCCTGTGGAAAGGCGCCATCTCCTTCGGACTGGTGCACATTCCGATCGCCCTGCACACCGCGACCGAGGAGCACAGCCTCAATTTCGACTGGCTCGACAAGCGCACCATGGACCCGGTCGGCTACAAGCGCGTCAACAAGAAGACCGGCAAGGAAATCGCGCGCGAGAACATCGTCAAGGGCATCGAGATCGAAGACGGGCACTACGTGGTGCTCTCGCCCGAGGAAATCAGCGCCGCCTTTCCCAAGACCACGCAGACCATCGAGATCGAATCCTTCGTCGAGGCCGACGCGATTCCGTTCATGTACCTGGAACGGCCCTATTACGTCTCGCCAATCAACAAGGGCCACAAGGTCTATGCGCTGCTGCGCGAGATCCTGCAGCGCAGCGGCAAGGTCGGCATCGCCAAGGTCGTGATCCAGACCAAGCAGCACCTGGCCGTGCTGATCCCGGTCGGCCCGGCGCTGGTGCTCAACCTGCTGCGCTGGGGCGACGAGGTGCGCAGCTGGGAAGCACTCGACCTGCCGGCCAAGGGCGCCAAGGCGGCCGGCCTGACCGACAAGGAAATCAAAATGGGCGAGCAACTGGTCGAGGACATGAGCGGCGAATGGAATCCCGAGCACTTCACCGACTCCTTCAAGGAACAGATCCTGAAGCTGGTCGAGGAAAAGGTGAAGGCCGGCGAGACCGAAACCGTCACGCCCGTCGAATCGGCGGAAAGCGGCGAGACCGCGCGCATCTACGACCTCACCGAGATGCTGCAGCGCAGCCTGCAGGGAAAATCCGGCAAGGCCAAGCCCGCCAGGGATGACGAGGATGCGGCGCCGGCAAAGACGGTCTCGATCAAGACCGCCGCCAAGGCCGCGGCGCGCAAGACCGGCAAGGACGCCGAGCGGCCGGCGGCAAAGACCGCTGCAAAGACAGCCGCGAAGACCGCAGCAAAGAAGGCAGCCGCCAAATCCGCCCCCCGTAGCGCGGCAAGCAAGAGCGCCGCCAAACCCAAAACGCGCAGGACGGCATGACCATGGCACTCGATTCCCTGAGCATCTACCGCAGCAAGCGCAATTTCGACATCACGTCCGAACCGAAGGAAGGCGGCGAGCCGAACGTCGAGGCGCGCTCCTTCGTGATCCAGAAGCACTGGGCGTCGCACCTGCATTACGACTTCCGGCTCGAACTGGACGGCACCATGAAAAGCTGGGCCGTGCCCAAGGGCCCGAGCTTCGATTCGAAGGACAAGCGCATGGCGGTCCACGTCGAGGACCATCCGATCTCGTACAACACCTTCGAAGGCACGATTCCCGAAAAGCAGTATGGCGCCGGCAAGGTCATCATCTGGGACAAGGGCACCTGGATTCCGCTCGGCGATCCGCGCGAAGGCTATCGCAACGGCAACCTGAAATTCGAGCTGCGCGGCCACAAGCTGCGCGGCAAATGGGTGCTGGTGCGCATGAAGGGCAAGGGTGAAAAACAGGAGCCGTGGCTGCTGATCAAGGAAAAGGACGCGTTCATGCGTCCCGCCACCGAATACAGCGTGGTCGATGAACTGCCGGACAGCGTGGCTGCGCTGCCCATGCCGGATGGCGCGCAGCCGGCGAACGACAAGTCGGCGGCGGCCAACACCGGCAATGGCAAACGCGGTGCAAGCACGCGTAAAGCCGCAGCCAACGTTTCTGCCAAGCCAGCACGCAAGCAACGCGGCACGGCTTCTTCAGACGCAGCCGTGCACCCTCACGCCGGTCCGCCGGCCGGTGCCGTCCCTTCGACGCTGCCAGACTCCCTGTCGCCGCAACTGGCGACACTGGTTGACGCCCCCCCTGCCGACACGGAAAACTGGCTCTACGAAATCAAGTTCGACGGCTACCGCATCGTCGCCCGCATCGATAGCGGCGAGGTGCGCCTCGTCACGCGCAACGGCCACGACTGGACCGCCAGGCTGCCGGCGCTCGCGCAGGCGCTCGCCTCCATGCAGCTGCCGTCGTGCTGGCTCGACGGCGAGATCGTGGTGGCCGACGAGAACGGCCTGCCGGATTTCCAGGCGCTGCAGAACGCCTTCGATACCGCAAGGACACAGAACATCGCCTATTACGTGTTCGACCTGCCCTACTGCGCCGACCACGACCTGCGGCAGGTGCCGCTGATCGAACGCCGCCGCATCCTGCAGATGGTGCTGCAACGCTCGCCCAGTGACCTGGTGCGCTACAGCGATTCCTTCGACGCCTCGGTGCAGGACCTGCTGGCGTCGTCGTGCCGCATCGGGCTCGAAGGCCTGATCGGCAAGCGCAAGGATTCACCGTACGTGACACGCCGCTCGCGCGACTGGATCAAGCTCAAGTGCGCGCAGCGTCAGGAATTCGTGATCGGCGGCTTTACCGACCCCAAGGGCTCGCGCAAGGGCATCGGTTCGCTGCTGCTCGGCGTGCACGACCAGGAAGGCAACCTGCTCTACGCCGGCAATGTCGGCACCGGTTTCAGCGAACGCACGCTGGCCGAACTGCGCCGCCAGCTCGACGCGATTGGCAGCGACAAGAACCCGTTTTCGTCCGAGACCGATACCGGCAAGGCACACTGGGTCAAGCCGGCGCTGATGGCGGAAGTCTCGTTCGGCGAATGGACCAACACCGGCCGTATCCGCCATTCTGTCTTTCACGGCCTGCGCACGGACAAGAAGGCGCGCAGCATCGTGCGCGAACAGGCAACCCACGTGAACGGCAAATCGGGCGCGGGCACGCACTCAAATGCAAATTCGAAAGCCCAGTCCAGATCCGCCGCCGCCAACCATCCCGATCTGCCGGGCACGCTGCCGAAGGACTTCAAGGTCACCCATGGCGAGCGCGTGGTTGACGCGCAAAGCGGGCTGACCAAGATCGACCTGATCCGCTATTACGCACTGGTCGCGCCGCTGATGATGGAACACCTGAAAGGCCGGCCGGTGTCGCTGGTGCGCGCGCCCGAGGGCATCGGCGGCCAGCTGTTCTTCCAGAAGCACATGGAACACAAGCTGGACGGCATCGCCCTGCTCGACCCGGCGCTCGATCCCGACCATGCCTCGCTGATGGAAGTCGCCAAGCCGCTCGGCCTGCTGTCGGCGGCGCAGATGAACGTGGTCGAGTTCCATACGTGGAACGCAGTCAAGACCGCCATCGGCACGCCCGACCGCATGACCTTCGACCTCGATCCGGGCGAAGGCGTGGAATGGCCGCTGATGCAGGAAGCCACGCTGCTGATGAAATCCTTTCTCGAGCAGCTCGGCCTGAAAAGCTTCGCCAAGACCAGCGGCGGCAAGGGCATGCACGTGATCGTTCCGCTCAAGCAGCAGTACGACTGGGACACGGTCAAGGACTTTTCAAAGGCCATCGTCGAACACATGGCGAACACGCTGCCGATGCGCTTCGTCGCCAAGAGCGGCCCGAAGAACCGCGTCGGCAAGATCTTCATCGACTACCTGCGCAACGGCTTCGGCGCCACCACGGTATCGGCCTGGTCGATCCGTTCGCGACCGGGACTAGGCGTCTCGGTGCCGGTCGGCTGGGACGAGATCGAGAAACTGCATGGCAGCGCGCAATGGCATGTCGCCAACATCCACACCCGGCTCGACCAGGGCAACGCGCCGTGGCAGGACTACGCCAAATCCGCGCAATCGCTGACCGCCGCCATGCGCATGCTAGGCTTTGTACCGGTCAAGCAGAAATAGAAAGGACTTCATGAAGCTGGAACTCATCTCGATCGAACACGACCTCCTCACGCCCGGCTATCTCGTCAAGCTCAGCGCCACTTTCCATGAAGACGATGAAAAGACACGCAAGACCGACTACGGAGTCTTCACCATCGCCATATCGGAAGCCGATGCGGAGGCCTTGACGATCAGACAGCTCGAAACCGAAGCCATCGCGCGCGCCAGGCTGCTCATCTCCTGAACCGGCATGGCCGTGCCAGTTCCCATGGCGCCGCGCATGACAAACACCCTGCTCCAATAAAAAAGCCTCTTCGAAGAAGAGGCTTTTCCGGCAAAGCAACAACGATTCGATCAGAACCTGATATCGGCGCTGACGAGGAAGGTGCGCGGCGCGCCGAGCATGACGCGCTGAGCGTTCCAGTTCGAGGCGATCACATATTCCTTGTCGGTCACGTTGTCGATATTGAAGCGCAGCGTGAGGTTCGGATTCACCTCGTATGCGGCCATCAGGTTCAGCACGGTGAAGCTCGGCGTCTTGCCATAGCGGCCGTTCTTGATCACGCGATCGGCATTGTCCGGACGGCCGATATAGGCGCTGCCGACGTGCTGCACGCCGCCACCAACCGTCAGGCTCGGCTGCACGCGATACGTGGTCCACAGGTTGGCAGTGACCTTGGGCGTGAACGCGAGTTCGTCGCCATTGGTCGACAACACGCCCGGACCGTAGTCGCCGGTGGAACGGATTGCATCGTCGATCGCCGCGCTATGCTTGCGTTCGCTGTCGAGCAGCGTCAGGCCGCCCGATATCGTCCATGCATTGGTGACGCGACCCAAGGCGCCGAGCTCGATGCCCTGCACGATCTGTTTGCCGTAACCGGTAGGTCCATTGGCAGTCGGCCCCATGCCGATGTTGCTGCGCTCGGTGCGGAAAATGGCGGCAGTGGTGGACAGACGATTATCCAGCAGGTCCCATTTGGTGCCGATCTCGAGATTGGCCGCCTTCTGCACGCGCGAACCCTGGCTGTTCTGCCCGGTCAGGCCCGGAAACGCAGCCGCGTCCGAACGCGAGATGTCCGAGTTGGACAGGAACGATCCGGGCGGCAAAGCCGACTGGCCGTAGGAAACATACACACTACCGTTCGAGGCCGGCTTGTACACCACCCCCAGCTTGCCACCGAAGGTGGTTTCCGAAACGTCATAGCCGTCAACGGCTGCATTGGTGCCGTTAATGCTGACCTTGTAATGCTCGGCGCGCAGACCGCCGGTCAACTGCCATTGCGGATTGAACTCGATGGTGTCGTAGGCGTAGAGCGCAGCCGTATCCACCTTGACGGTCGAGGTCTGCGTCACCGGCAGGCTCGGATCGGCACGGCCCGGATCGGGATTGAAGATGTTCGTCGGTCCGGTTCCTGCATTGCCGAAACCGGTCGCGTCGGCTTCCTCGCGTGACAGTTCGAGGCCGAACGCAAGGTTGTGCTTGACGCCGCCCGCATCCAGCTTGACCGACAGATTGGTGTTGTTGGCGAGCGAGTTGTTTTCGCGGTTGTAACCGGCACGCGAGGTCGAGACGTTCTCGGTACCCGCTGCCACCGCCGGATTGCCGAACACCATGAAGCGCGCGTCGCGATCGGTTCTTGCCCAGCGCGTATGGTTGCTCAACAGGACATTCGGCGAAATGCGATGCTCGACCTTGGCCAGGAAGGAATCCGACTTCACGTCGTCATAATCGGACAGCAAGCCGTAGAAGTTGTCGCGGCTGACGCCGGCAAAGGCCGGATTGTAGGTCTGCAAACCCTCGACGATCGCGCCCGGCACGCCGAAGTCCGGCCGGTCCTTCTGCGTCACGTGCTGATACGACAACGTCACCGTGGTCGGCGTGCCGATGCCGAAGGCGACCGATGGCGCGATGCCGATGGAATTGACCTGTGCATGCTTGCGGCCGGCGACGCCGCCGTCTTCGGCCAGCAGATTGATGCGGAAGGCCGAGGTTTCGCTCAGCACGCGGTTGATGTCTGCCGTGATGCGCTGACGGTTGTCCGAATCCTCGGAATCGAAACCGAAGCTGACGCTACCGGTCGCAAAGTTCTGCAGCTTGGGCGACTTGGTTTCCAGATTGACGTAACCACCCGCCGCACCGCGGCCGTTGTCGGCGGCAGGCCCCTTCACGACTTCGACCTGTTCCAGATTGAAGGCATCGCGGTTGTAGCTGTTGGAATCGCGGAAGCCGTCAACGAAGATGTTGCCGCTGGTGTCGAAGCCGCGCAGGCTGAAGTTGGCGGTGCTGGTGGCAAAGCCGTTCTCGCCGCCGTTGAAGGTGATGCCGGTGGTGTTACGCAGGATGTCGGTCAGGTTGCGCGCGCCCTGCTCGTTGAAGACTTCCTTCGGAATGATTTGCACGGTTTGCGGCGTATCGACCAGCGGCGCGGTTGCCTTGGGCGACGACTGGCGCTCCTGGTCGGCCGAGACTTCCACGGCCGGCAAGGTGGAAGCCGCCGGCGCGGTCTGCGCATGCGCGCTCAGCGACAGGATGGCGAACGCGATTGGCGTCAAACGAAAAGCGTGATTTTTCATTACTTGTCCCTTTTCTGTATTAATGAACGGCTAAAATTGTTACCGCGAGACAAATAGTAACGCTTATCATTGGCATTTCCATTTATTTCTTAACGTAATTTTTACGTTTGTTTCCGAAAAAGCAGATTTACAACAAAATTTCTATGCAGGAACGGCTAATGTTCCGTTTTTACAACCCGGCGCTTGTGCATTACCATCGGGCTTCCCTCGCAGTCGAAAGGCCATTTCCATGATGTTGGAGATTCCCGGCTTCCTTACGCCGGAACAGGCGGAACAGTTCCGCGACGCGCTGTTGCGCCAGGAATGGCACGACGGCAGGAACACGGCCGGCCACATGGCCGCCAGGGCCAAGAACAACCGGCAACTGGCGGCCGACGATCCGGTCGCCCAGCAGTTATCGGATTTCATTCTGGGAGCGCTGGGCAACAATCCGCTGTTCCTGTCATCCGCCCTGCCGCTGAAGGTGGTGCCGCCGATGTTCAATCGCTACGAAGGTGGCGGCACCTATGGCGACCATGTCGACGGCGCGATCCGCAGCGTGCCCGGCACCCCACACCGCGTGCGTACCGACATCTCGTGCACGCTGTTCCTGTCGGAGCCCGACAGTTACCACGGCGGCGAACTCGTGGTGTCCGATACCTATGGCCGTCATGCGGTCAAGCTCAAGGCCGGCGACATGGTGCTGTACCCGGGCACCAGCCTGCATCACGTCACGCCGGTCACCCGCGGCGTACGGCTGGCGGCATTCTTCTGGGTGCAGAGCCTGGTCCGCGACGACACGCAGCGCACCATGCTGTTCGAGCTCGATACGGCGATCCAGCAACTGAGCGCCGATGCACCGGACAACCCCGCTGTCCTCAAGCTGAGCGGCGTCTATCACAACCTGTTGCGCCAATGGTCGGATACCTGAGGAACACATGACTGCACAGCTTCAATCGCTTCCGCCGGGACTGACCAATCTGGAAGATCACGCCACACAGGCGCAAACGCGCATGGACGAGATCGCCTGGGCCTACTTCAGCGGCGGCGCCGGCGACGAATACACGCTGCGCGACAACCGCGACGCCTGGACCCGGCTGCAGCTGCAGCCGCGCATCCTGCGACCCGTGGCGCGCGGACATACGCGCATCTCCCTGTTCGGTCGCACGCTCGAGCATCCGGTCCTGCTGGCACCGGTTGCCTACCAACGCATGGCGCATGGCGACGGCGAACTGGCGAGCGCCTATGCGGCAGCCGCACAAGGTGCCGGTTTCGTGCTGAGCATGCAGACCAGCGTGGCGATGCAGACCATCGCGCAGGCCGTGCAGGCCGAACCTGCGCGCGGGCCGATGTGGTTTCAGTTGTACATGCATTACGAGCGCGGGTTCCTGCTCGACCTCGTGCGGCAGGCTGAAGAAGCCGGTTATGAAGCATTGGTGGTTACGGTCGATGCGCCGACCAGCGGTGTGCGCGACCGCGAACGGCGCAGCGGCTTTCGTCTTCCCGATGGCGTCTCGGCGGTTCATCTGGCGCAGCAGTATCGTCAAAGCCGCCAACTCGAGCCGGGGCAAAGTGCGCTGTTCGACGATCTGCTGCTGGCCGCGCCGGGCTGGGACGATCTCGCATGGCTGAAAGCCCATACCCGCCTGCCGGTCCTGATCAAGGGCGTGCTGCATGAAGAAGATGCGCGCATCGCGGCGGGCCTTGGACTCGACGGCATCATCGTTTCCAACCATGGCGGCCGCACGCTGGATTCCACGCCCGCCACCGCAGCCGTCCTGCCGCGCATCGCGCAGGCGGTTGGCGGCCGCATGCCGCTGCTGGTGGACGGCGGCATCCGGCGCGGCACGGATGTATTGAAAGCGATCGCGCTCGGTGCCAACGCCGTACTGATCGGACGACCGTATGTCCATGGCCTTGCCAATGCGGGGGCCATGGGGGTGGCGCACGTCATCCGGCTGTTGCGCGACGAACTGGAGATCGCGATGGCGCTGAGCGGCGTCGCCACGCTCGAACAGGTCTCTGCGGAACTGCTCTTTCGCAATAGCTGACAAGGCGCATGCCGGCCGCTTGAAAGCCGACTACCCTCGCATGCGGTAGACTGACTGCTTCCCTCACCCTGTCCATCGGCGGATTGTTTATCCGCAGGCGTTGCCACGCCGTATCAGCCAGGAGTCCATATTGAAGACCGTCACCCGCATATTGATTGCCATCACCGTCGCCGCCGCACTTGCGGCCGGCTATTACTACTGGCTGCAACGAGACCGCACGCCGGCCCCGCCACCACAAGCCGCTGCGCCGGAAACCCCGGCACTGGTGGAACAAGCCGAACCCGCACCCGAAGCCCCCGCCTGGGATGCGCCGCAGCCGGTTCAGCATCCGATAGAACCGGCACCTGTCGAGGAAACGCTGCCCGCCGTGCGCGACAGCGACAGCCTGATCACGCCACCGCTATCGGCGCTGGTCGGCAAGCAGGCCTGGAGCGAACTGTTTTATCCGGAAGAAATCATTCGCCGCATCGTCACCACCGTCGATAACCTGCCGCGCCGTGAAGCGTCAGCCAAACTGTGGCCGCTGCAGCCGGCCGGAACCTGGATGGAAACCGTCGGCGGCGAAGGCAACCTCATCATCTCGCCCGCCAACGCCGAACGTTATGCGCCCTACATGACGCTGGTGCAGAACGTGCCGGTCGACAAGGCAGTGACCATTTACCGCAGGTACTATCCGCTGTTCCAGCAAGCCTATGCCGATCTCGGCTATCCGGACGCCTACTTCAACGATCGCCTGGTGGTCACGATCGACGATCTGCTGGCAACGCCGGAACCGCTGGAAGCGCCGCGCCTGATGCAGGACAAGGTAATCTACCAGTTCGCCGATCCCGACCTCGAAAAACGTTCGGCCGGACAGAAGATCATGCTGCGCATCGGCGTCGAGAATGCGCAGATCGTCAAGATGAAGCTGCGCGAACTGCGTGCGGCAATCACCCGTCAACCGGCACCTGCAGCCACGCCTGCAACTACACCCGCAGTTACACCTTAACGTGCGGCAGCGTCAGCCTTGCCACCAGTGCGGCAAGGATGGCGCAGCCGGCGATGCCGGCGATCATCGGCCCGGCCAGTCCATTGGCGAACAGACCGACCACACCCATCACCACCGCGCCGGTGACGAACTGCAAGGTACCCATCAGCGCCGATGCGGTACCGGCGATCGCTCCGTGTTCCTCGAGCGCAAGCACCGCCGTGGTCGGAATCACCAGGCCGAGGAAGCCGAAGCCGACGAACAGCATCCCCAGCATCACATCCAACCTGTCCATGCCAAACAGGTTCAGCACCAGCAGCGCCACCATGAACAGCGCGTAGCCGCGTACCGCGAATTTCACCAGCGGCCCGAGGCCGAAACGGCGCGTCAGGTTGCCGGTCAGTTGCGACACGCCGATGAAGGCCGCCGCGTTCGCCGCGAAGGCAATGCTGTATTGGCGTGGCGTCAGGCCGTAATGGTCGATCAGCACGAACGAGGAATTGGCGAGATAGGCGAAGAAGCTCGAAATGCCGAAGGCACCGATGAACACCAGCCCCAGGAAATGCCAGTCGCGCAGCAGCAGCCAGTAGGCCTGCAAGGCCCCGCGCACGCTGCTGCCGGCGCGCTCGCTGGCCGGACGCGTTTCCTTCTGCCCGGTCGCCAGCAGCACCAGCGCCATCACGGCCGCCACCGTCACCGACCAGAACACGCTGCGCCAGCCCGCCCATTCGATCAGGAAGCTGCCGGCCAGCGGCGCCAGGATCGGCGACACGCTGAACACCAGCATCAGCAGCGCCATCAGCTTGGCCGCGTCGTTGCCCGTATGCAGGTCGCGCACCACGGCGCGCGGAATCACCATGCCGGCGCTCGCGCCCAGGCCCTGCAGAAAGCGCAGCACGATCAGCGTTTCGATGTCGGGCGCGAGCGCGCAGCCGACGCTGCACAACGCGAACAGCCCGAGGCCGAAGTACAGCGGCGGCTTGCGGCCGACCATGTCGGAAATCGGGCCGTACAGCAGTTGCCCGATGCCGAGCGAAATGAAGAATGCCATCAGGCTCGCCTGCACCGCGTTCATTGGCGCATTCAGGCTTTGCCCGATCGAGGGCAGCGCCGGCAGGTACATGTCGATGGCGAACGGGCCGATGGCCGACAAGAGGCCGAGCACCAGCGCGTTCTTGAAGAAATGGTTGTTCATTGAAGCAAAGGAAAAAAACGGAAGCACGGACCGGCCGCGCAAAAAGAAAAAGCCGGCAAAGACCAAGTCCTTGCCGGCACGTGATTATTTCACGTTCACGGATTTCGTGCCAAGGCCACCGGCGTCGCCTGCCCTGTCTGCAGCTCTCCGTGCGGTTCGGTCTGCCAGCCGCCGCCGAGCGCACGGATCAGGCCGACCGAAGCCACTGCGCGTTGTCCTGCGCTGCGGATGCGCGCGCGCTGCGAAGCCAGATTGGAACGTTGCGCGTCGATGACCTCGAAGTAGCTGGCCGAACCGTTGCGGTAGCGCGAATCGGCGAGCCGCGCCGCCAGTTGCGCCGAGTTGATCGCCTGTTCCTCGAACACCATCTGGCGGTCCAGCGTGCGCAAGGCGGCCAGATTGTCCTCGACGTCCTGGAAGCCGACCAGGATCTGCTGGCGGTAATTGGCGACCGTCGCCTCGTAACCGGCGTCGGCACGCGCGAGGTTGGCACGGTTGCGGCCACCGTCGAGGATCGGCATGCTCAGCATGGTGCCGACCAGCGGTCCCAGCAGCCAGCTGCGGCTCGACCACTTGAAAAGATCACGCAGCTCGTCCGATTCATAACCGGCCGAACCCGTCAGCAGCAGGCGCGGAAAGAACGCCGCCTTGGCAGCGCCGATACGCGCACTGGCCGCCGCCAACTGGCGCTGCGCCTGCGCGATGTCGGGCCGGCGTTCCAGCAGATCCGACGGCAGACCTGCCGGCACCGTGACGATGGGCGCATTGAACGGCGCCGCCGCCAGCGAGAACTCGGCCGGCGCGCGGCCCAGCAGCAAGGCCAGCGCATGATCGCGCTGCGCACGCTCGCGCGTCACGCCTTCGAGCTCGGCACTGGTGGTCGCCCATTCGGTCCTGGCCTGCGCCACGTCGAGTTCGCTGGTGTCGCCGGCGTCATAACGCCGCTGCGCGAGGTCCAGCGCTTCCTGCCGCAGCGCGATGGTCTTGCGCAGCACGTCGATTTCCGAATCCAGCGAGCGGATCGTGAAATACAGCTGCGCGACGTCCGACTGCAGCGCCAGCAGCACCGAGCGGTAGGCGGCCTCCTGCCCTTGCGCGTCGAGTTGCGCGGCGCGGCTGGCGTCCGACAGACGGCCGAACAGATCGACCTCGTACGAGAACGACAGCGGCGCGCGATAGGTGGTCGATGCGCCCTGCGCATTGCCGCTGCGCGTCGGGCCGAAGCCGACGTCGGCCTGCACGCCGCGGTCGGCATCCACCACGCCGGCCGCCGCACGCGCATCCTTGACGCGCGCCAGCGCAATGGCGAGGTTCTGGTTGGATTCGGTGGCAGCGACGACGAGCCGGTTCAGCTCCTCGTTGCCATAGACGGTCCACCATGCGCCGCGATCCTTGTCATCGGCCGGCGCAGCAAGTTTCCACGCGCCGTCCAGATTCGCCTGCTCGCGGTACTGGTTCGGCAGTTCGAGGTGCACCTCGGCCGGCGGCCGCGCCGTCGAGCAGCCGGCCAGTACCAATGCGGCGGCCAGCGCGCTCAATGTCCATATCGTTTTTTTCATCTCAACCCTCGTAATGATGTGGTGCTTCCACCGCCAGCGGCGCCGGATGCGCGCCATAGGCGACTTCTTCCGGCTCGTGCTTCGGTGTGAATTTTTTCTCCAGCGTGCGCAGCAGCACGTAGAAGATCGGCGTCAGGAACAGGCCGAAGGCGGTCACGCCGATCATGCCGGAGAACACCGCCACGCCCATCGCATGCCGCATCTCTGCGCCGGCGCCCGACGACAGGATCAGCGGTACCACGCCGGCGATGAAGGCGATCGAGGTCATCAGGATCGGACGCAGCCGCAGACGGGCCGCCTCGATCGCCGCTTCATACGTGCCGCGCCCGTGATGCTCGAGCTCGCGTGCGAACTCGACGATCAGGATCGCGTTCTTGCATGCGAGTCCCACCAGCACGATCAGACTGATCTGCGTGAAGATGTTGTTGTCGCCGCCGGTCAGCCAGACGCCAAAGATGGCAGACAGCAGGCCCATCGGCACGATCAGCAGCACCGCCAGCGGCAGCGTCAGGCTCTCGTATTGCGCAGCCAGCACGAAGAACACCAGCAGCATCGCCAGCGGCAGGATGATGAACAGCGTGTCGCCGGCGATCTTGTCCTGATAGGTGATCTCGGTCCATTCGAAGCTGATGCCGCGCGGCAGCGTCTCGGCCGCGATGCGTTCGATGGCCGCCTGCGCCTGCCCGGTCGAGTAGCCGGGTGCAGGACCGCCATTCACATCGGCAGCCGGGAATCCGTTGTAACGGACGAACTGGTCGGGGCCATAGCTCTGCGTCATCTTCAACACCGACGACAGCGGCACCATCTCACCATTCTTGTTGCGCGCCTTCAGCAGCCCGATATCCTCGGCATGCGCGCGGAACGGCGCATCGGCCTGCACGCGCACCTGGAAGGTACGGCCGAACTTGTTGAAGTCATTCACGTACAACGAGCCGAGATAGATCTGCAGCGTGTCGAACACCGCCGGAATCGACAGCCCCAGTTGCTGGGCACGTGTGCGATCCAGGTCCGCATACAACTGCGGCACGCTGATCTGGTAGCTCGAGAACATGCCGGCCAGTTCGGGCGTCTGGTATGCCTTGGTCATGAAGGCCTTCAGCGCATCGTTGAGCGCTTCCTTGCCGAGTGCGGCGCGATCCTGGATCTGCAGCTTGAAGCCGCCGATCGTGCCCAGTCCCTGCACCGGCGGCGGCGGGAACATCGCAATGAACGCACCCTGGATGCCGGAGAACTGCTGGTTCAGCTTCTGCGCGATGGCCGCGCCGCTCAGGTCTGCGCTGGTGCGTTCGTTGAACGGCTTGAGCGTGGTAAACACGATGCCCGAGTTGGGGCTGTTGACGAAGCCGTTGATCGACAGGCCTGGGAAAGCCACCGCCGATTCCACGCCCGGCGTCTTCATCGCGATCTCCGACATCTGGCGGATCACGTCTTCGGTACGGTCCAGCGATGCCGCATCAGGCAGCTGCGCAAAGCCCACCAGATACTGCTTGTCCTGTCCCGGGATGAAGCCGGCCGGCACCTTGTTGAACAGCAGCATGGTTGCGCCGATCAGCACCGCATAGACCACCAGCGACATCGACTTGCGCTTGAGGATGCCCTGCACGCCGTTGCCGTAATTGCCAGAACCGCGATGGAAGACCTTGTTGAAGCGCACGAAGAACCAGCCGAACAACCTATCGATCAGCAACTGGAACCTGTCCTTCGGTGCGCCGTGGCCCTTGAGCAGCAGAGCCGACAAGGCCGGCGACAGCGTCAGCGAGTTGATGGCCGAGATCACGGTGGATATCGCGATCGTCAGCGCAAACTGCTTGAAGAACTGCCCGGTCAGGCCGCTGACGAAAGCCAGCGGCACGAACACCGCGCACAGCGTCAGCGCAATCGCGACGATCGGACCCGACACTTCGCGCATGGCCTTGTAGGTCGCCTCGCGTGCCGTCAAGCCTTCTTCGATGTTGCGCTCGACGTTCTCCACCACCACGATCGCATCGTCGACCACGATGCCGATCGCCAGCACCAGCCCGAACAGGCTCAAGGCGTTGATCGAAAAACCGAAGCCCAGCATCACCGCGAAGGTGCCGATCACCGAGACCGGCACCGCCAGCAGCGGAATGATGGACGCGCGCCAGGTCTGCAGGAACACGATCACCACGATCACGACCAGCAGGATGGCTTCCAGCAGCGTATGCACGACGGCATTGATCGAGGCGCGCACGAACTGGGTCGGATCGTAGACGATGCTGTAATCGACGCCTTCCGGCATGTCCTTCTTGAGTTCCGCCATCAGCTTGCGCACGTTGTCGGAAATTTCCAGCGCGTTGGATCCCGGCGACTGGAAGATAGGCATCGCCACCGCCGGCTTGTTGTCGAGCAGCGAACGCAAGGCATATTCGCTGGCGCCAAGTTCGACCCGTGCCACGTCGCGCAGACGCGTGACCACGCCGTCCGGCGAAGTACGGATCACGATGTCGCGGAAGTCGTCCTCGGTCTTGAGGCGGCCCTGCGCATTGACCGACATCTGGTAATCGACGCCGGGCACCGACGGCGATGCACCGATCACGCCGGCTGCCACGTTGACGTTCTGTTCGCGGATCGCCTCCACCACATCATTGGCCGCCAGACCGCGTTCAGCCACCTTGCGCGGATCGAGCCAGACGCGCATCGAATAATCGCCCGCGCCGAACAATTGCACCGACCCCACGCCCGGCAGGCGCGCGATGTTGTCCTTGACGTTCAGCACGGCGTAATTGCGCAAGTAGGTCATGTCGTAGCGGTCGTTCGGCGAGACGAGGTGGACCACCATCGTCATGTCGGGCGAACTCTTGACCGTGGTCACGCCAAGCCGCTGCACCACGTCGGGCAGGCGCGGCAGCGCCTGGTTGACGCGGTTCTGCACCAGTTGCTGCGCCAGATCGGGCGGCGTGCCGAGCTTGAAGGTGACGGTCAGCGTCATCAGGCCATCCGAGGTAGCCTGCGACGACATGTAGAGCATGCCTTCGACGCCGTTGATCTGTTCCTCGATCGGCGTGGCGACGGTTTCGGCGATGGTCTGCGGGTTGGCGCCGGGGAAGTTAGCCTTGACCACGACCGAAGGCGGCACGACTTCCGGATATTCGGAAATCGGCAGGTTCAGCATCGCGATCAGGCCGCCCATCAGAATGATGGCCGACAGCACACCGGCGAAGATCGGCCGGTCGATGAAAAAGCGGGAAATATTCATGAGGATTCTTCTTGTTTAAATATGCAAGCACGGCCGCGCTTACTGCGCCGAAGCCATCTGCCCGGCCGCCTTGTTCAGCCCCGCCACGCGTGCATCCATAGCCACCACTTCGGGTGTCACGGCATCATTCGGGCGTATGCGCTGCAGACCGTTCACCACGATGCGCTCATCCTTCTTCAGACCGCCGCGCACCACGCGCAGACCATCCGCCATCGGTCCCAGCGTGATCTGACGATAGACGGCCTTGTTGTCGCTGCCGACCACCATCACGTATTTCTTGTCCTGGTCGGTGCCGACCGCGCGGTCGTCGATCAGCAAGGCGTTCTTGGCATTGGCGTCGCCGGTGCGCACGCGCGCGTACATGCCTGGAGTGAGCGTGCCATCGGCATTGTCGAACACTGCGCGCACACGGATCGTGCCGGAGCCGGTATCGAGCCGGTTGTCGAAGGATTGCACGTGGCCTTCGCGCGGATAACCGGTCTCACTGGTCAGGCCGATGGCGACCGGGATGCGCTGCACGTTGGCATTGCCGACCGCGCCGGTGCTGGCGTAGCGAATGTAGGTCGGTTCGTCGATCTCGAAGTTGACATAGACCGGCGACACCGACACCACGGTGGTCAGCGTCGGCGCGGTCGGGCCGGTGGCGACCAGGTTGCCGACCGTGATCTCGGCACGCGAGACGCGGCCGCTGACCGGCGCGGTGATTTCCGTGTATTGCAGGTTCAGGCGTGCCGAGATGACGGCGGCTTCGGCCGCCTTCAGGTTGGCCTCGGCTTCATGCCAGGCGTTCTCCCGCTCGTCGAGTTCACGCCGCGCCACTGCGCGGTCCTCGATCAGGCGCCGCGTGCGCTCGAGTTCGGTGCGCGTCAGCGCGGCGCGCGCCTGGGCACCGGCCCGTGTAGCTTCGGCCTGCGCCAGTTCCGCCTTGTACGGCCGCTGGTCGATGGTGAACAGCTTGTCGCCCTTCTTCACCAGTTGCCCGTCCTTGAAGTGCACGGCTTCGATGGTGCCCGAAACGCGCGGCCGGATATCGACGCGCTCGACCGATTCGACACGGCCGGAAAAGTCGTCCCATTCGATGATCGAGCGTTCGAGCACGCCGGCCACCGTCACCGGCGTGGCCGGCGGCGCGGCGCTGGCGGCATCCGGTTTTTCGGCGTGGCCGGACAGCGAATAGCCGGCGGCGCCGACGATCAGGAGTGCGCCGACCGCAATCGCGATGGCGCTGCGCGAAAAACGTCGCGACACAGTATGGGATTGAATAGGGTTCTTCATGGATTTCCTGTCGAAAATTGTTCAAAAACGGCTAAAAAAACAAAGCGATACCCGGGACGCGCAAGCGCATCCATCGCATCGGGAATTCGGTTCGGGGGACTAGATCAGCGCCGGTCTGGCGCGGGGCGACGACATCGGTTCATGGCTGTGTTCCAGAAAGTGTGCGCACATCGGCGCGGTTCAGGAATCCGGCGCCAGCATGCGGCCGAGGTCGCCGAGCGAAGCGGTGGCGCTCGCCCATACAGCACCGCCCGCCATGGCGCTGTCGCACAGCGTTTCCTGCAAGGGTCCGCTGTGGACCGCGGCGGAAAGCGCAATGGAACCGGCAGCAAGTGCCGTAACTTGGTATATTCTCTTTTTCATTTGACGCAGCTCCCGGTGGCCTTTCCGTCCCGAAGCGGAACGGGAAAACCACCCTCCATGAGATGAAATGCAGGTGGATGCGGCGAACGGGACATGCGTGCGGAAAACTCTGCCGCCTGTCCTTGCCCTTCTGCCCGGAGCGGTTGCCGCCGCTCCGTGAATGTTTCGCCAGTTACACTTTTTATATTTCGTATCGATCACTACGAAATATAGTTGAGACTTTAGTCAGCTTGTTTTAAGCTGTCAAGGGTTTTAATAACGATCGCTATGAAAATGGAAGACGTATCCAAAAAACCACGCAAGAAGTCGGGCCGCCCGCTTTCCTTCGATCGCGAAGCGGCGCTTGAACGCGCGATGCTGGTCTTTTGGCGTTACGGCTACGAGGCCGCCTCGCTGCAGGAACTGACTTCGGCGATGGGCATCACGCCGCCCAGCCTGTACGCGGCCTTCGGCGACAAGGAAAAGCTTTACCTGGAAGCCGTCGAGCGCTACTCGTCCGAGCGCTGCGACAGCCTGCAGTGCCTGCTGCACGAAGCACCGACCGCGCGCGACGCCATCGAGCGCCTGCTGCAAAGCAGCGCCGTCGAGATGACCTGCCCCAGCCATCCGCCGGGGTGCCTGGTCGCCTCCTCCGCCGTCAACTGCTCGGCCTCCGCCTCGCATGTGCAGGATGCGGTCAGCGAGCGGCGCGACGACGTGGAATCCATCATCCGCCACCGCTTCGAACAGGCCGTGACCGACGGCGAACTGCCGGCCGACACCAATCCTTGCGTGCTGGCCGGCTTCTACAGCACCGTGCTGCAGGGCATGTCGATGCAGGCGCGCGACACCGGCGGCAACCGCGACCGCCTGCTGGCGATCGCCAACGCGGCCATGCGCGCCTGGCCCGGCAAAAACGGTTAGCAACCGTTCGCTCCGTCTAATTGAAAACGCCCGTCATGAACGGGCGTTTTTGTTGCGGCATGAGCTCCTGCGTGACGTGCGCATCGGCTCAGAACGACGAGCCCGGCTGCTTGAGGAAAGCGGTTTCCTCCGCTGTCGATTCGCGTCCCAGTATGCGATTGCGGTGCGGGAAACGACCGAACCGCTCGATCACGTCACGATGGCGTATCGCGAAATCGACAAAGCCGGCAAAGATGTCGCGCTGCTCTTCCGGCACATCCTTGAGCAATTGTTCGAACAGGAAGACTGCCCGCTGCTGGTCGGCCAGCGACTCGGAATGCTCGAAAGGCAGATAGAGAAACACACGCTCGATCGGTCGCAGGCTGCCGTCCATGCCGCGCTCGAGCGCATGCATGCTCCAGCGCAGCGCCAGCGGATCGAAGGCAAAGGATTCCGGCAGGCCGCGGTACATATTGCGCGGGAACTGGTCGGCCAGCAGCACCATCGCCAGCAAGCCGCGCGGCGTTGCGGCCCAGTCGTCGATCTCGCCACGCCCCAGAGCCTCGGTGCTGCTCTCGAAACGGCGGTGGATTTCCTGATCCGTGTGTTCGTCCTTGGCCCACCAAAGCTTCGTCTGCGCCCTGGCGACGGCGGTGTCGTCCTTGCCGGTGCCAAACCAGAAGGCGAGTATCGATTCGGATGTTTCGGTCAATGTATGCTCCCAATGAGTGTCTCGACGCGGCGATGCGCTCCATCGTCCACTGCAGCAGATGGACAGCAGCCGAACGGGAATGGTTCGTCAGTCGCATCCTATGCGAGAAAGCGCACATTCGTCTCGCGATCTTTATCCGCAGGACAACTTTTGTCGCAAACGAAGGTCCTATCGTCGATGTCGTTTGCCCGCTCCGGAAATTTGAGGCATTGTTCGCTGCGCGATTTTTGTCCCTGCGTGCTCCGGCACGACGCAAGATTCACTCAGGATAATAAAAATGAATGTCGTTTTTCATCAAGGCTCTCTGCCGCACCGCATCCTGTCTCGCGCCCTGCTTTCGCGACTCGCCGTCGCCGCTGCCAGTCTTGTTCTTGCTGCCTGCGCGTCGCTGCCCGATGTGCGCTATCTGAACACCTCGCTCGACACCCCCTCCTCCCCTACCATCAAGACCGCCGACGGCAAACTCTCCGGCACAAAGGCCGAATCGCTGCTCGCCAAGCGGCTGCGACGCGACAAGGTCGACCTGCCGCAACTGGCGGCGCTGGAAGAAGCCGCGACCGGCAGCCCGCTGATCGCCGGCAACGAACTCAAGCTGCTCAATGACGGCCCCGAAACCATCGCGGCCATGACAGAGGCCATCCGCGCCGCCACCAATCACGTCAACCTCGAAACCTACATCTTCGGCAAGGAAGGACTGGGGCAGGAATTCGCCGACCTGCTGATCGAGAAACAGAAGCAAGGCGTGCAGGTCAACCTGATCTACGACAGCGTCGGCTCCATGACCACGCCGCCCGAATTCTTCCAGCGCCTGCGCGATGCCGGCGTGGCCGTGGTCGAATTCAATCCGATCAATCCCTTCGCGCGCTTCGGCCGCTGGAAGCTCAACAACCGCGACCATCGCAAGATCCTCGTGGTGGACGGCAAGGTCGCCTTCACCGGCGGCATCAACATCACCAACGAATATTCTTCCGCCTCGCTGTTCCGTTCGCGCGCCAAGAACCAGGAAAATCTGGGCTGGCGCGACACGCATATCCGCATCGAAGGCCCGGCCGTGGCATCCTTCCAGTGGCTGTTCATGCAGACCTGGGTCAGCCAGCGCAACGACAACCTCGCCGACCGCAACTATTTCCCGCCGCTGAAGGCGGCCGGCAACAAGATCGTGCGCGTGATCGCCAGCGAGCCCGGCAGCGACTACGAAGTCTACAAAGCCTATGTGCTGGCAATGCAGGAAGCCAGGAAGACCATTCACATCACCAACTCCTATTTCGTGCCCGATGCGCAACTGATCGATGCGCTGACCGGTGCCGCGCGGCGCGGCGTCGATGTGAAGCTGATCTTCCCCGGCATGTCGGACGCCAGCCTGGTCATGCATGCAGGCCGCTCGTTCTACAGCGAACTGCTGGCATCGGGCGTGCGCATCTTCGAACTGCAGGCGTCGGTGCTGCATGCCAAGACCGCCGTCATCGACGGCTACTGGTCCACGGTGGGCTCCACCAACCTCGACATGCGCAGCTTCCTGCACAACACCGAGGTCAACCTGATCGCACTGGACCTGGAGTTTGGCGCCATCATGGAAAGCGCCTTCCAGGAAGACTTGCGCAATTCGATCGAGATCACGCCGGAAGAATGGGAGAAGCGCCCGACGGGCGACCGCATGCGCGAATGGCTGGCGCGGCGCTTCGGCTACTGGCTCTGAGTACGCGGGCGGTTCAAACCGCCAGCCAATCGCGGCTCAGTTCGGGCTGCGTACGCAGGCTGTCCGGCGCGCCGTGATGCACCACGCGGCCGTGGCCCAGCAGATAGATGCGCTGCGAAACCGCCAGCGCGATCGCCAGCTTCTGCTCGATCAGCAGCACCGCCGTGCCGCGCGAGGCCAGTTCCTCGAGGAAGACGGCAATCGCCGCCACCAGTTGCGGCGCCAATCCTTCGGTCGGCTCGTCGATCAGCATCAGCTCGGGATTACCCATCATGGCGCGCGCCAGCGCCAGCATCTGCTGCTCGCCGCCCGACAGCACGCCGGCCGCGACCTGCATGCGTGCCTCCAGTTGCGGAAACAGCCGCAGCGCGTCGGCCAGCGACCACCTGCCGGGCCGGCTACGCTGCACCCCGAGCGTCAGGTTCTGCGCCACTGTCAGCGTCGGGAAGATGTCGCGGTTTTCCGCCACGTAGCCGATGCCGGCGCGCGCGATGCGGCTGGTCGGCAGTCCCAGCAATTGCTCGCCCCTGAACAGAACCGAACCGCTCGCCTGCACCTGCCCCATCACCGCCTTCACCAGCGTCGAACGTCCGGAGCCGTTGCGGCCCAGCAGGCCGACGATCTCGCCGCGTTCGATGCGCAGGCCGACGCCGCGCAACACATGGCTCTTGCCGTACCAAGCCTGCAAGTCCTCGATCTCGAGCAGCGCGCTCATTGCCTCTCCTCGCTTGCCAGGTCGCCGAGATAGGCCTGTTGCACGCGCTGGTCGGCGCGTATGCGCTCGGGCGTGTCGCAGGCGATCAGTTCACCCTGCGCCAGTACCGCGATACGGTCGGCCAGGCCGAACACCACGCTCATGTCGTGCTCGACCATCAGCAGTGCGCGTCCTTGCGTGGCGTGCCGGATCAGGGCGATGGCGGCCTCCGATTCGGCGCGGCTCATGCCGGCCGTGGGTTCGTCGAGCAGGATCACTTCGGCGCCGCCGGCCACCGTCACGCCGATCTCCAGCGCGCGCTGCTCGGCATAGCTCAGTTCGCCCGCCGCCACATCGCGCCGCGCCTCGAGACCGATCTGCAGCATGACTTCCTCGGCACGGGTGCGCACCGCCGTCATCCGGCTCAGGCGCTGCCAGAACGCGTAGCGGCCGCCATGCGACCACATCACGGCGCAACGCAGGTTGTCCAGCACGCTCAGGCGCGGGAACAGATGCGTGATCTGGAAGCTGCGCGCAAGACCCAGGCGATTGATTTCATACGGCTTGCGGCCGGCGATGTCGTGCCCGAGCAGGAAGATCTCGCCGCCCTGTGGCGCCAGCCGGCCGGAAATCAGGTTGAAGAGCGTCGATTTGCCAGCGCCGTTGGGCCCGATCAGCGCCAGCCGCTCGCCCTGCTGCAGTTGCAGGCTGACGTCGCGCAGGATGGCCAGCGCGCCGAAATCCTTGCGGACATTGCGCAGCTCGAGCGCGGGCGTGGAATTCGGAGCCTGCATGCTCATGCCTGCACCTCGCGCCGTCGCTCGTTCACCATGCCGAGCACCACGCGCCAGCCGACCACGCCGTTGAGCAGCAGCATGACCGCCGCCAGCCAGGTCACCACGTGGTGCGGATCGATCGTGAAGCCGAGCACGGCCATCTCGCTGGCGCCATGGCGTTCCAGGCTCAGGTGGTACAGCATCTCGACCAGCAGGATCAGTCCGGCCAGCAGCGACGCGCCAATCAGCAGCACGGCGGCCGCCAATGGCAGCATCTGCGTGCGCCGTCCGCTGCGCCATGCGGCAAGGATGCGCATGCCGAGTCCGGCCAACCCATCGGGTGCCGCCATCACGATCGCAATGAAGAACAGGCCAAGATAGAGTTGCCACGCCGGCGTGTGGCCCGACAGGCTGACCGTCAGCAGCACGCCGACCACGGCACCGATGGCGGGACCGAAGAAGAAGCCGGCGCCGCCGATGAAGGTGAACAGCAGGATGGTGCCGGAGCGGATCACGCCGACGTTCTCGGCGCTCACGATCTCGAAATTGATCGCCGTCAGCCCGCCGCCGACGCCAGCGAAGAAGGCCGACAGGATCAGCGCCAGGTAGCGCACGCGACGCGCGTCGTAGCCGATGAATTCGGCACGCTCGGGATTGTCGCGCACGGCGTTGAGGATCAGGCCCAGCGGCGTGCGCGTGAAGGCGTACATCGCCACCGTGCAGACGAACAGCCAGAACGCGATCAGGTAATAGACCTCGATCTGCGGACCGAAGGTGATGCCGAACACCGGCTGTCCGATCACGCGATCGCTCATGACGCCGCCCTCGCCGCCGAAGAATCCCGGAAACATCAGCGAGCAGGCGAACACCAGTTCGGCAATGCCGAGCGTGATCATCGCGAAGGTGGTGCCGGCCTTGCGCGTGGTGACGTAACCGAACAGCACACCGAACAGCATGCCGGCAACGCCGCCGACCAGCGGTATCAGGGAAACCGGCAGCGGCCAGCCGTCGGCCGCCATGTTCAGCGCATGCACGCTGCAGAACGCTCCCAGTCCCGAATAGACGGCATGGCCGAACGACAGCATGCCGCCCTGCCCCAGCAGCATGTTGCACGACAGCGTGAGCACGATGAAGGTCGCCATCTGGCACAGCAGCGAGACCGAGGCACCGCCGTTGAACACCAGCGGTGCCGCAATCAGCACGGCGGCATACGCGCCCCACGTCATCCACGGCTTCCAGGAACGATGCGCCACCTAGCCCTCCCGCCTGCCGAGCAGCCCGCGCGGGCGCAGGATCAGCATGCCGACCAGCAGCAGATACGGCAGCACCGGTGCCACCTGCGAGATGGTGATCGTCAACAAGGGATGCGCCGTGCCACCCGCCAATGCGCCAAGCGCGTGCAGCAGATCCGCCAGCGACACGTCGAGCGAAACCGCGAAGGTCTGCAGCACGCCGATCAGCAGCGAGGCCGCCAGTGCGCCGGTCAACGATCCCATGCCGCCGACCACGACCACCACGAAGATGATGCTGCCCAGCGCATGCGCCATGCCCGGTTCGGTGACGAAGGCATTGCCGCCGATGACACCGGCCAGCCCCGCCAGCGCACAGCCGCCGCCGAACACCCACATGAACACGCGCGGTACGTCGTGGCCGAGCGCCTCGACCGCCTGCGGATGCGTGAGCGCGGCCTGGATCACGAGGCCGATGCGCGTGCGCGTCAACAGCAGCCACAGGCTCAGCAGCATGACGACCGCCACCAGCATCATGAAGGCGCGATAGACGGGAAAGGTGGTGGTGTAGAGCGTGAACAGCGAACCCTGCAGGGCACCCGGAATCGCATACGGCACCGCCATGCGGCCCCATACGAGCTGCACCAGTTCGACGATCACGTAAGCCAGGCCGAAGGTGAACAGCAGTTCGGGAATCTTGCCGTGGCGATGCACGCGGCGCAGGCCGTAGCGCTCGACCAGCATGCCGAGCGCGCCGACCGTCAGCGGCGCCAGCAGCAGCGCGACCCAGAAACCGGCGAACTGGCTCAGCGCATAGGCGAAATAGGCACCGAGCATGTAGAAGCTCGCATGCGCGAAGTTCAGCACGCCCATCATGCTGAAGATCAGCGTCAGGCCCGATGACAGCATGAACAGCAGCAGCCCGTAGCTGACGCCGTTCAACAAAGAGATCAGAAAGAATTCCACGGAGCGGTCCCGGGCCATGCATCCACGAAATGCCTGCGGCCGCCGACGCCACTCATCGACGAGCGTATGGCGCAGCGACGGCGGCCGTTCAACGCGATGGCCGCTTCATCTGGCAGGAGGTCGGCTGCGCAGCCACATAGGCGTCGATTTTACGCTCGGTGCGCCAGCCGAAGCCGGTATTTTCCGAATCGAAGCGCACGTCGGTATCGTTCCTGCGCACCCAGTTGCCGATGTACAGCGGCTGCTGCGCCTGGTGATCGGTTGCGCGCATCTCGACCTCGCCGTTCAGGCTCTTAACCTTCATGCCTTCCAGCGCATAGGCCACGCGCAGCGGTTCGGTGGAGTTGGTCGCCGTGATCGCCTTGCCCAGCATCGCGAGCATGGTGTAGGAGACCATCGCATAGTAATCGTCGTCGTAGCGCTTCTTGAACTGCGCGATCAGTTCCTTGCCGGCGTAGGTTTCGTTGTTGGGATTCCAGTAGGCGATGTAGCGCACGCGGTCGAGGCCGGCTGCGCCCATCGCGGTCGGCACGCCGGTAGTCGCGGCATACAGCGTGTAGAAGTTCGCCTTCAGATCGGCATCGCGCGCAGCCTTGACCAGCAGCGCGAGGTCGGTACCCCAGTTGCCGGTGATGATGGTGTCGGCGCCCGAAGCCTTGATCTTGGCAACGTAGGGAGAAAAATCCTTGACCTGCCCGATCGGGTGCAGCTCGTCGCCAACGATCTGGATGTCAGGCCGCTTGCGCTGCAGATAGGCGCGTGCCGAACGAGCGACCTCCCGCCCGAATGCATAGTTCTGGCCGATCAGATAGACCTTGCGGATTTCCGGCCGCGTCGCCATGTAGCTCGTCAGCGATTCGAGCTTCATGTCCGAGTTGGCGTCGAAGCGGAAATGCCAGAAGCTGCATTTGCCGTTGGTCAGCACCGGATCGCCGGCAGAATGGTTGAGGAACAATACTTCCTTACCCGGATTGCGCGCGTTGTGCTTGTTGATCGCATCGATCAACGCCAGCGACACGCCCGAGCCGTTGCCCTGCGTGACGTATCGGTAACCCTGGTCGATGGCGGACTTGAGCTGGATCAGCGATTCCTGCGGACTGCCCTTGTTGTCGAAACCGTTGACCTCGATGGTATGGCCTTGCGCCCATTGCTCACCGTTGGCAAGCTCGGCCACCATCTGGAAGCTGCGCAGCACGTTGTTGCCGACCGGCGCGAACGGGCCGGACAACGGATCGATGAAGGCGATGCGCACTGTCTCCGCGGCAGCACTGCCGGCCGCGCCGCAGAGCAGCAGGGCCGTAGCGACATTGCGCCAGGAGCGAGGAAAAACAGGGAGGGAAATCGTCATGAGGCGTCTCTGATCGTTCTTTATGGCAACTGATGTTGTTTATACCATATTCATGGTATTCACCAATGTGAAATCGCTCTGGCCGACATGCTTTTCTGCTCTCTGTCAGAATGAGGTCTTGCGCCACATTCCGGCACCTTTTGCCTCTTCACGGACCGACCTCGACAAGGACGCCGCATATTGAATTCCTCCGTCTCGCCCCAGCAGCTCGCCTTTGCCAGCGGCTTTGCCGCACTGCCCGCCACGCATTACACCAAACTGATGCCGACGCCGCTGCCGGCGCCCTACGCCGTGGCATCCAGCCCTGCCGCCGCCCGCCTGATCGGCCTTGAGCCGGACTTCCTGCGCGATACCGACGCGATTGCGCTGTTCACCGGCAACCAGGTGCCCGAGCAGATCGAGCCACTGGCCGCCGTCTATTCGGGCCATCAGTTCGGCGTCTGGGCCGGCCAGCTCGGCGACGGCCGCGCCATCCTGCTCGGCGACGTGCCGGCCGCCAATGGCGGTGCGCGCCTCGAATTGCAGTTGAAAGGCGCCGGACTCACGCCCTATTCGCGCATGGGCGACGGCCGCGCCGTGCTGCGCTCGTCAATCCGCGAATTCCTGTGTTCGGAAGCGATGGCCGCGCTCGGCATCCCGACCACGCGCGCACTCTGCATCACCGGCTCGGACCAGATGGTGCTGCGCGAGCGGCCGGAAACCGCCGCCGTCGTCACGCGCATGGCACCCAGCTTCGTGCGCTTCGGCTTCTTCGAGCACTGGTACTACAACAAGCAGCACGACGAACTGAAGACGCTGGCCGACTACGTGATCGACACCTTCTATCCGGACTTCCGCACCGCCGACAATCCCTACCGGGCGTTGCTGACCGAGGCCACGCTGCGCACCGCGCAACTGATCGCGCACTGGCAGGCGGTCGGCTTCATGCACGGCGTGATGAACACCGACAACATGTCGATCCTCGGCCTGACGCTCGACTACGGCCCGTTCGGCTTCATGGAAGCCTTCGACCCGCACCACATCTGCAACCACACCGACCAGCAGGGCCGCTATTCGTATGCGCGCCAGCCGCAGATCGGCGACTGGAACTGCCATGCGCTGGGCCAGGCGATGCTGCCGCTGATCGGTTCGGTGGAAGGCGTGCAGGCGGCCCTGCGCATTTATCGTCCGGCCTTTGCCGAACACTTCATGGACCTGATGCGCGCCAAGCTCGGCCTGCGCACGGCGCAGAACGAGGACCCCGAACTGTTCGATGCGCTGTTCGGCCTGATGCAGGATGGCCGCGCCGATTTCACGCTGTTCTTCCGCCGTCTGGCCGAGCTCGAAACCGCGCGTCCGCAGCAGGCAGATGGCGTGCGCGACCTGTTCCTCGACCGCGCCGCCTTCGACGATTGGGCGCTACAATACGCGGCACGCCTGCAAGCGGAAGACAGCGACGATGCGCAGCGGAAAGCGGCGATGAACGCCGTCAATCCCAAGTACGTGCTGCGCAACTATCTGGCGCAGAATGCGATCGAAAAGGCGCAGCACAAGGATTTTTCGGAAGTCGCGCGGCTGCTCGCCGTGCTCGAAAGACCGTTCGACGAACAGCCGGAAAACGACCATTACGCCGCCCTGCCGCCCGACTGGGCCAACGACCTGGAAGTGAGTTGCTCATCATGACCGACAAAGTAATCAAGACCGAAGCCGAATGGCGCGAACTGCTCGGCGACGAGGAATTCGAAATCACGCGCCACGCCGCCACCGAAGCGCCGTTCTCGGGCCGCTACTGGGATCACCACGAAGCCGGCATCTACACCTGCGTCTGCTGCGACACGCCGCTGTTCGCATCCGACGCCAAGTTCGAATCCGGCTGCGGCTGGCCGAGCTACTTCAAGGCGCTCGATCCGAAGCTGGTGAAGGAAAAGCTCGACCGCAGCTACGGCATGGTGCGCACCGAAGTCATCTGCAACGTCTGCGACGCGCACCTCGGCCACGTCTTCAACGACGGCCCGCCGCCGACCGGCCTGCGTTACTGCATCAATTCCGGGGCGCTGCGCTTTTCCCCGCTGACCGATCTGACCTGACCACGCGAGCCTTCCATGAAGTTCCTGTTCGACCTGTTCCCCGTCATCCTCTTCTTCGGCGTCTTCAAGTGGGGCGAAGGCAATGCCGAGACCGCGCAGGCGATCGGCCAGCAGTACCTGTCGGCGCTCGTCTCCGACGGCACGGTGACCGCCGCGCAGGCGCCGATCCTGCTGGCGACCGCGATCGCCATCCTCGCCACCTTCGCGCAGATCGGTTACCTGCTGGTGCGCGGCAGGAAGGTCGATAACATGCTGTGGATCTCGCTGGCGATCATCGCCGTGTTCGGCGGCGCCACCATCTATTTCCACAACGAGACCTTCATCAAGTGGAAGCCGACCGTGCTCTACTGGTGCTTCGCCGCAGTGCTGCTGTTCAGCCAGATGTTCTTCAACCGCAACCTGGTGCGCGCCATGCTCGAAAAGCAGATGTCGCTGCCGGAAGGCCTGTGGCGCCGTGTCAACCTGTCGTGGGTCGCCTTCTTCATCACGATGGGCCTGCTCAACCTGTTCGTCGCCTACAGCTTCTCGACCGCGGCCTGGGTCAACTTCAAGATGTTCGGCGGCATGGGCCTGATGTTCCTGTTCATCGTGGTGCAGAGCCTGGTGCTGTCCAAGCACATGAAAGAACCGCAGTAAAACTGCACGGAAGAACGTATAAAAGGAACCCATGACCGACCGCATCGAACGCATCCGCAGCCGCCTTCTCGAAACTTTCTCTCCCCAGGTGTGTCAACTGGAGGACGAGTCGGCCTTACACGCCGGACATGCAGGCGCTGCCTCGGGTGGCGGGCATTTTCGCCTGACCATTGTTGCAGCGAAATTTGAAAATCAGAGTCGCGTTAACCGGCATCGGCTGGTGTATGATTGCCTGGATGACATGATGAAAAAAGACATCCATGCATTGGCCATTACGGCACTGGCGCCATCCGAAGTCTGACATGCGCCGTTCCCGGGCTCACGCCCGAAATTGCCATCCATAACGACTCTAAAAATCCTCTAGGAAACCTTATGATCCTGAAACCCGCTCATTTGCTGGTCGCTTTGCTCGTATCCGCCTCCGTGCCCGTCATGGCGCAGAACCTCGCCGTGGTGAACGGCAAGAACGTCCCCTCTTCCCGCGCCGACGCCATGATCAAGCAGATGGCCGCGCAAGGCCAGCAGGACACGCCCGAACTGCGCGCCATGGTCAAGGAAGAACTGATCAATCGTGAAATCCTGATCCAGGAAGCCGACAAGCTCGGCCTCGCCAACAATGCCGACGTCAAGGCGCAGATGGAAATCGCACGCCAGTCGATCCTGATCCGCGCACTGGTCGCCGACTACCTGAAGAAGAATCCGGTCAAGGATGCCGATATCAAGGCCGAGTACGACAAGTTCCGCGCCCAGGCCAGCGACAAGGAATACCATGCGCGCCACATCCTGGTGGAAACCGAGGATGAAGCCAAATCCATCATCGCCAAGCTCAAGGGCGGCGCCAAGTTCGAAGACCTGGCCAAGCAATCCAAGGATCCAGGTTCGGCTGCCAACGGCGGCGATCTCGACTGGGCGGCCCCGTCTGCCTTCGTGAAGCCGTTCTCCGACGCGATGGTCTCGCTGAAGAAAGGCCAGTTGCTCGAAACCCCGGTACAAACCCAGTTCGGCTACCACGTGATCCGTCTTGACGACGTACGCGCGGCAAAGATCCCGACGCTGGAAGAAGTCAAGCCGCAGGTCGCCGAATCGCTGCAACAGCGCAAACTGCAGGCCTACCAGCAGGAACTGCGCTCCAAGGCAGTCATCAAGTAAGAGCCTGATCGCACCAACGAAAAAGCCGCTGAATTTCAGCGGCTTTTTTCATATTTAAAACACGATCTGTCTGGCTCATCTTTCCAGTGCTTGCGCTGCGCGCGCCACCGCAGCAGCGCGAACCTCGCGACGCGCACTGTTCGCATCCAGACAACGCTCGACGATATGCGCGGGCGAGGTATTCGGTGATCCGCCGGCAAATGGCGGAGCGGGATCGTACTCGATCTGCAGCTGAATCTGGCGCGCCGTGTCTTCGTCGCGTATCAGCGCCACCGCCTTGAGTGACATGTCGATGCCGGAAGTCACACCACCCGAAGTGAAGATGTTCCCGTCAACGCAGATGCGTGAGGCATCCGGGATCGCGCCGAACGACGCCAGAAATTCGATCGCCTGCCAATGACAGGCCGCACGCCTGCCGCGCAGAAGTCCGGCAGCACCCAGCAACAGCGATCCGGTGCAGATGCCGAGCACGAACTTCGCCTGCGCACCCTGGCGCGCAACGAAATCAACCCAAGGCCGGTCGTTCAGAATATCGTCGGTACCCGGACCGCCCGGCACCACCAGCACATCGCAGGGCAACGCCGATGCAAGCGTGGCGGTCGGCATGAGGACGAGTCCGCGGTCCGACCGCACCGGTTCCATCGAGGCCGACACCAGGTCGATCTCGAAACCGGGAACCCGGGCCAGTACCTCGAACGGCCCGGTCAGATCGAGCTGTGTCAGGGCCGGGAACAGAAGGAAATTGACGCGCATGACGGAATCCTGAGCAACCGCTCGGGCGGTCGCATGGTGAAGGAATATCCGAGCATAGCAGGACATAAAAAAAGAGAGGCATGCGCCTCTCTTTTTTCTTTCTCCTGCGGGATCAGCCGACCCACTTGCGCGCATTGCGGAACATGCGCATCCACGGCGAATACTCGCCCCACTCGTCCGGATGCCACGACTGCTGCACGGTACGGAACACGCGCTCGGCATGCGGCATCAGCACCGTGAAGCGGCCGTCCGGCGTGGTGACCGAAGTGATGCCCTGCGGCGAGCCGTTCGGGTTGTACGGATAGAGTTCGGTCTCGTTGCCCTTGTTGTCGATGAAGCGCATCGCGACGATGGCCTTTTCAATGTCGCCGGTCTGCGAGAAATCGGCAAAGCCTTCGCCGTGCGCGATCGCGATCGGCGCCTGGGTGCCGGCCATGCCGTCGAAGAAGATCGATGGCGACGACGCCACCTCGACCATCGAGAAGCGTGCCTGGAACTGCTCGGCCTTGTTGCGCGTGAACTTGGGCCAGGCTTCGGCGCCCGGGATGATGGACTTGAGGTTGCTCATCATCTGGCAACCGTTGCAGATGCCGAGCGCAAAGGTATCGGCGCGGCTGAAGAAGGTCGCGAACTGCTCGGCCAGCTGCGCGTTGAAGAGGATGGTCTTGGCCCAGCCCTCGCCCGCACCCAGCACGTCGCCGTAGGAGAAGCCGCCGACCGCGATCGCGCCCTTGAAGTCGGCCAGGTCGGCACGGCCTGCGATCAGGTCGCTCATGTGGACGTCAACCGCATCGAAGCCCGACTTGTGCATCACGTAGGCGGTCTCGACCTGCGAGTTGACGCCCTGCTCGCGCAGGATCGCGACCTTGGGACGCTTGCCGCTGGCGATGAACGGCGCGGCGATGTCTTCCTGCAGGTTGAACGGTACCAGCGGCTTCATGCCCGGATCGAGCTTGTCCAGCAGACGCTTGTATTCCTCGTCGGCGCAATCGGGATTGTCGCGCAGGCGCGCGATGCGCCAGCTGGTCTCGCTCCAGAAACGGTGGAGGTCGATGCGCGCCTGGCTGTAGATGACCTTGCCGTCGCGCGTGAATTCGATCGTGTTCTCCGGGATCAGCTTGCCGATGATGTGGCTGCAGGCGCCGAGGTCGTACTCGCGCAGCACGTTCATGACGTCCGACTTCTCGCTCTCGCGCACCTGGATCACGGCGCCAAGTTCCTCGTTGAACAGCGCGCGCAGCGTCATTTCGTTACGGCGTTCGGCAACCTGCGTGGTCCAGTTCTTGGCATCGCCCTCGTCGTCGGCATGGCCGCCTGCCAGCGTCAGGATGTCGAGGTTGACCGACAGGCCGGCGTGACCCGCGAAGGCCATCTCGCACAGCGTGACGAACAGGCCGCCGTCCGAACGGTCGTGATAGGCGAGCAGCCGGCCTTCCTGATTCAGGCGCTGGATCGCGACAAAGAAGTTCTTGAGATCCTGCGGGTTATCGACGTCCGGCGCGTCGTTGCCGATCTGCTGCATGACCTGCGCGAAGGCGGATGCGCCGAGGCGGCTCCTGCCGCGACCGAGGTCGATCGCGATCAGCACGGTATCGCCAAGGTCGGTGCGCAGCTGCGGCGTCAGCGAACGGCGCACGTCGGTCACTGGCGCAAAGGCCGAGACGATCAGCGACACCGGCGACACCACCGCCTTGTCTTCGTCGCCATCCTGCCACGTGGTGCGCATGGACAGCGAATCCTTGCCGACCGGGATGCTGATGCCGAGCGCCGGGCACAGTTCCATGCCGACCGCCTTGACGGTGTCGAACAGCGCAGCATCCTGTCCCGGCTGGCCGCAGGCGGCCATCCAGTTGGCCGACAGCTTGATGTCGGACATGTCGGCAATCGGTGCCGCGGCGATATTGGTGATCGCCTCGCCGACCGCCATGCGGCCGGAAGCGGCGGCGTCGATGACGGCGAGCGGCGTGCGTTCGCCCATCGCCATCGCTTCGCCGAGATACCCTTCGAAGCTCATCGCGGTCACCGCGCAGTCGGCCACCGGCACCTGCCACGGGCCGACCATCTGGTCGCGCACCGACATGCCGCCGACGGTACGGTCGCCGATCGTGATCAGGAACGATTTGTCGGCCACGGTCGGCAGGCGCAGCACGCGGATCGAGGCTTCCAGCAGATCGATGCCCGTCAGTTCCAGCGCCGGCAGTTGCTGCTGCACGTGCTGCACGTCGCGGTGCATCTTGGGCGGCTTGCCGAGCAGGACGTCCATCGGCATATCGACCGGGTTATTGTCGTGTTCCGGATCGATCACCTTGAGCTGGCGCTCCTCGGTCGCGGTGCCGACCACCGCAAACAGGCAGCGCTCGCGTTCGCACAGGTAGCGGAACTGCGTCAGGCTTTCCGGCGCGATCGCGAGCACGTAGCGCTCCTGCGATTCGTTGCTCCAGATTTCGCGCGGCGACAGGCCGCTTTCCTCGAGCGGCACCTTGCGCAGGTCGAAGATCGCGCCACGCTTGGCGTCGTTGGTGATTTCCGGGAAGGCGTTGGACAGACCACCGGCGCCGACGTCATGGATCGACAGGATCGGGTTGTGTTCACCCATCGCCCAGCAGGCGTTAATGACTTCCTGCGCGCGCCGCTCCATTTCCGGATTGCCGCGCTGCACGGAGTCGAAATCGAGGTCGGCCGTGTTGGCACCGGTCGCCATCGACGAAGCGGCACCGCCGCCCATGCCGATGCGCATGCCGGGACCGCCGAGCTGGATCAGCAGGCTGCCGACCGGCAGGTCGTGCTTCTTCGTGTGCTGCGCCGAGATGTTGCCGAGACCGCCGGCGATCATGATCGGCTTGTGATAGCCCTGCACCGTGCCGCCGACGTTCTGTTCGTAGGCGCGGAAATAGCCGGTCAGGTTCGGACGGCCGAATTCGTTGTTGAAGGAAGCCGCGCCGATCGGACCGTCGATCATGATCTGCAGCGGCGAGGCGATGCGCTCCGGCTTGCCGTAGGCTGGCGGCTGTTCGCCGTCCGCCAGCGGCTGCGTCACGTCGTGACGGTTTTCCCATTGCTGGATCGCATCCGGCAGCATCAGGTTGGAGACCGTGAAACCGCACAGACCGGCCTTCGGCTTGGCACCGCGGCCGGTTGCACCCTCGTCTCGTATTTCGCCGCCGGCGCCGGTGGAGGCACCCGGGAATGGCGAGATCGCGGTCGGATGGTTGTGCGTCTCGACCTTCATCAGGATGTGCGTGAGTTCTTCCGACTCGGCGTACTGATTGCCGGCCGCCGCGCCGCGCGCATAGAAGCGCTTGACGCTGGCGCCTTCGATCACGGACGAGTTGTCGCTGTAGGCAACCACCGTGCCGCGCGGCGCCAGCTGGTGCGTGTTGCGGATCATCGCGAACAGCGAGCGGTCCTGCTGCTCGCCATCGATGGTCCAATCGGCATTGAAGATCTTGTGGCGGCAGTGTTCGCTGTTGGCCTGCGCGAACATCATCAGTTCGACGTCGGTCGGGTTGCGCTTGGCGGTCGTGAAGGCGTTCAACAGGTAGTCGATCTCGTCGTCCGACAGGGCAAGACCCAGTTCGGCATTCGCCTCCGTCAGCGCCTGCCTGCCGCCCTGCAGCACATCGATGAACGCCAGCGGCTTGGCTTCGAGTTCATCGAACAGGCCGGCGGCCTCGTCCGCGCTGCGCAGCACGGTTTCGGTCATGCGGTCGTGCAGCAGTTCCCTGATCTGTTCGGCCGCTTCCGGCGGCAGCTTCTTCTCGCCGCCGAGCAGTCCCGTCTTCATGTGGACCACGTAGCTGATGCCGCGCTCGATGCGGCGCACCTGCGGCATGCCGCAGTTGTGCGCGATGTCGGTTGCCTTGCTGGCCCATGGCGAGATCGTGCCGAAGCGCGGGATCACCACGAATTCCTCGCCTTCGGCACCGCCCTCGAACGGTTCGCCGTAGGTCAGCAGCCCTTCCAGACGCTGCACGTCGGTCGCGGACAGCGGCGCCGATGCATCGATGAAATGCAGGTAGCGGGCGCTGATATCGGCAATCGCGGAATCGATCTGGTGAAGTTGCTGCAGGAGGCGGTGGGTACGGAAGGCAGACAGGGCGTCGGAACCTGGCAGAATGAGCATGGCGAGATGATGGTTGAAGCGGAAGAAAGCGGCGTTTTCGCCCTCTCCCGCGTGTTGAATCAGAATGCAGGATTATACCCCGCCGGGGCGCCTGCCATCGAACAAAACAGGCCGTGCGGCACCGGCGAGAGAGCAATTCCGCCCGCCGCCCGAAACGGCGGCAGGACGGGGGGAACCGTCAGTTCCAGCGGCCGCCGCGACCGCCGATGCTGAAGCGTCCGGCGCCAAGCAGCGCGATTGCCACCGCGGTCGCCAGGAACATGCCCTGCAGCTCGAGCGACCAGCCGCCGGTCGAGTTCAGCGACCACAGCTGCTTCATGTGCACCAGGTAGATTGCGAACAGCATGTTGCCGGCCACGATGACGGCCGCCAGGCGCGACCAGACGCCCAGGAGCAGCAATACCGGTGCCAGCACCTCGCCGACATAGACCAGATAGCCGATGGCCGACGGCAGGCCGGCGCCGGCCGCGGCGCTCAGCACGAAGCCCGGCCCCGACAGCACCTTGGCGATGCCGTGCAGCAGAATCAGCACGCCCAGTGCGAGGCGCAGCAGCAGTTTTCCCAGATCGTCGGTATTGCCCATGTCTTGCTCCGTTTAAATCGCCTTGCGGCATGCGGCAGCATGATACGCCTCTGACAGACGATGACAAGATGCTATTCGCCGAGCAGTTCCGACACCCCGTGCAGTTCTTCCACATGATCGGAAATCACCTTGACGATGAAGATGATGGGGATGCTCAGCAACATGCCCCACACGCCCCACAGCCAGGTCCAGAACAATAGCGAGACGAACACGGCGGCGGCGTTCATCTTGGCGATCCGCCCTGTCATCCAGGTCGTGACGAAGGTACCGACGATGGTTGCCACGATCACGGTGGCCGCCGCCACTGCCACCACGGAAGCGATGGTCTGGAACTGCATGAAGGCCGTCATGCCGAGCAGGCCGATGATCAGCACCGTGCCGAAATACGGAATGATGTGGATGAAGGCCGAAGCCACCGCCAGCGCACCGGCATTCTCGACGCCGATGATCTTCAGCCCGATCCACATCATGAGTCCGAACAGGACATTGGTCACCAGCAGGATCAGCATGTAATGCTGGATCGACATGTTGATCGCATCGAGGATGTGCACCGTGATCTTGCGCGTTGACAGCGAACGGCCGCTGATTTTCACGAGCTTGCGCTTGAAGGTATCGCCGGATAGCAGAAAAAAGAACACCAGGAAGATCACCATCATGGTCTGCCCGGCGAAGGCCACCGCCCCCATCGAGCCTGCCCACAGCCATTGCGTGAGATTGACGACCGACTGGTCGGTCATCGCCCTCTTGGGCGTCACACGCACGCCGGCCGCCTGGTTGGTGGCCTTTTCAATTTCCGCCGCAGCCGCCTGCATCTGCTGAAAAGTGCCGGGTTCACCATCGTTCAGGGACTGCAGGGCGCGCGACATTTTCTTGGTGGCGACCGGCAGATCCTTGAGGATGGTATTGAATTCGTCGCGCAGATTGTAGGCACCCGTCAGCGAGCCCACCACCAGGCTGCCCAGTACGAGACTGGTTGCCACCGCACGCGGGATATGAATGCGCTCCAGCCATCGCACCAGAGGATTGAGCATGTAGGCGAAGAAAATGCCGAATACCAGCGGGATGAAGAAGCTGTGCCCGGCAGACAATGCGAACACCACCGCCAGAACCGCCAGGATTTTCAGCGACAGACCTCGCGCATCGACCGGAAAATCCATCAGGGGCGAATTCGCGCGCTCCCCTTCTGTCGTCCCGGACAAGGCGGTCATGGCGGTCGAGGGCGGTGCCGGGTCTCTATGATCGTTCGACATGCTTTTTTTGATATGAGTGAAACCTGCTGATGACAAGCCATGTTGCGGGATCGATCATGCACCCGATTGTCACTCTATCAATGTACGCTAACGTACAGATGCCGCCAGGAACGTCCCGATAGACTGGCCTCACAGTCGAAGAGGGGCCTCGCAACCGAAGCCCCGTGTCGCTGCAAAGGTGTCAACCAGACGCATGCATCGTTGTTCGGCCAGCGCCGAATGCCGCTGCAGGCGCCTGCAGCAAGGTTGCCCCGGGCAGCTCGTCACATCATAAAGAAAGGAACTGCCATGCTCTATACCATTGCTGTCGTCCTGCTTATCCTCTGGCTGCTTGGCCTGGTAAGCTCCTATACCATCGGCGGCTTCATCCATATCCTGCTGGTGATCGCCATCGTGCTGGTTCTGCTGCGCATCATCACCGGCCGCAAGCCGATGTAGGGACCAGACACTTCCCCTTGAGCCGCTTCCCCGGAAGCGGCTTTTTCATATCCGGCGCCGCTCTTCGAATACGGCAGCCACCGGCCGACGCATGAAAATTTCCGCACGGCCATGTTTTCCCGCTCCTGCCTTGGTAACATGGCGCCTCGATTTGGCGAAAGGTGACGGTACATGCAAGTTGCGGTTGTCGGTGCGGGAGTGATTGGCGTATGCACGGCCTATTTTCTGGCCGAGGCTGGTCACGAAGTCGTTGTCATGGAACGCCGCAACCATGTCGCCGAGGAAGCCAGTTTCGGCGATGCCGGGCTGATGGCGGCCGATGCCGTCGCGCCATGGGCCGGTCCCGGCATGCCCACCTCCATGCTGCAATTGCTGCGCAAACCGGATGGGCCGTTCTTCGTGCAGCGCAAATGGAATACCGAGATCTGGAAATGGCTGGGTCAATGGGGACGCGAATGCGATGTGGAACGCTACCGTCTCAATCGCGAGCGCATGCATCGCGTCGCCGCCTACAGCCAGTCCGTCATGCAGCAGTTGCGCGAACATCATCAGCTCGACTACGAGCAAGGCACCGGACTGCTGCAGATATTCCGCACCGAGAAAGACCTGCAGCGCCTGCAGGCCGCGCGCGACTTCCTGCAGGCAGCGGGAATCGCGCATCGCTTCATCGGTGCCGAGGAAGCGCATGCACTGGAACCTGCCCTGCATGCGCAGACCGCCATGGCCGGCGCACTCCATCTGCCCGATGCGGAATCCGGCAACTGCCCGCTCTTCACGCGCCAGATGCGCCAGCTTGCCCAGCAGCTCGGCGTCCAGTTTCATTTCGGCTGCCACGTGCAGGATATCCATCGATCGCATCGCGGCGTCATGCTGGAGGTTGACGGCGTGCACTACTCGGCAGATGCGGTCGTGCTGGCGACCGGCGCCGACAGCGGCAGCCTGTTGCGATCGCTGCGGCTTGCGCTGCCGACCATTGCGGTTCGCCATCATGCCATGACGGCGCGCATCCGCAACTTCGAATCGACACCCGTCAATGCGCTGTTCGATGAACACCACCGGATATCGATCACGCGTCTCGACAACCGGCTGCGCATTGCCGGCACCGCCGAACTCGGCTCGCGCCAGGACACCCCGCGCGAGGATGCGATCCAGGCGCTGCTCAAGGTTGCCTACGACTGGTTCCCCGATGCCAGCAACTACAATGCCGCCACGTTCTGGAGCGGCAGCAGCCTGGCGCTGCCCGACGGCGTGCCGCTGCTGGGGCCGAGCGGCCTGGAAAATGTCTATCTCAATATCGGTCACGGCCATGCCGGCTGGGCCATGGCTGCCGGATCCGGCAAACTGCTGGCCGACCTGATGTCGTCGCGTGCTGCCGACATCGATCTGGACGGTCTCACGCCGCTGCGCTATCAGCGAACCGCAGCCGCCGCATAGAGTCGGCTAGAATCGAGCATGTGCCGCCGTGCCGGACGTTCCTGCACGGTCTCCGCCGCACCTCTCAGAACAACGACCGCATGCCACTCATTCCTGCCCTGCATTCCGTCGGCACCATCCGCAGGATGGAACGAACCGCACTCGACGCCCTGCCCGCCTTTACCCTGATGCAACGGGCGGGCGCGGCAGCCGCCGCGCTGGCGACCGAACTGCTGGCAGCTGCACCGGCCCGACCGGAAGTGCTGGTACTCGCCGGCCCCGGCAACAATGGCGGCGATGCGCTGGAAGCCGCATGGCTGCTTGCCCGGAACGGATGCCGCGTCTCTCTCCTGCTGACCTGCGACCCGGCACGTCTGCCGGCAGACGCCACACAAGCCTGGCAACATGCGCGCTCTGCCGACATGACGCATCTCGATATCGATGACCTCGACGCGATCACCGGCACCGACTGGTCGCTGGTCATCGATGGGTTGTTCGGCATCGGTCTGACGCGCGCGATCGCCGAGCCGGTCGCCACATTGATCCATACCGTCAACCGCCTCGACACGCAGGTGCTTGCCCTCGACGTGCCGAGCGGACTGGATGCCGATACCGGCGTCATCGTCGGCGCTCCCGACGGCTGCGCCATCGAAGCCACGCATACCATTACCTTCATCGCCGACAAGCCCGGCCTTCATACCGGCGACGGCCGCGACCATGCCGGCGAGGTATCCGTCGCGGAACTCGGCATCGCCGCTGCCGGGCAAACCGCACACATGACGCTCAACGATGTGCGTGCCTTTGCCGAGCATCTGCAGCCCCGTCGCCACAATACGCACAAGGGAAGCTATGGCGATGTCGCCGTGCTCGGCGGCGCACGCGGCATGACGGGTGCAGCGATGCTCGCCGCCCGCTGTGCCGCCATGCTGGGTGCCGGCCGCGTGTTCGTCGCCGCCATCTCCGACGATTTCTCGCTCGATCCGCTGCGGCCGGAAATCATGTGGCGCCTGGCACGAGAAATCGATTATCAGGACAAGACATTGATCCTCGGCACCGGCCTGGGCACGACGCGCGAGGCACACGATGCGCTGGTACGCGCGCTGGCCACGGACGCACCAGCCGTTCTCGATGCCGATGCCCTCAACCTGATTGCCGAAGAGCCCGGCTTGCAGAAGAAACTGCGCGGCCATCGGCGAGCGCTGATCGTGACGCCGCACCCGCTCGAAGCCGCCCGTCTTCTGAAAAGCACGACGCGCGAGGTGCAGAACGATCGCATCACAGCAGCCCGCACGCTGGCGTCGCGCCTGCATGCCACGGTGATTCTGAAGGGATCGGGATCGGTCATCGCCACACCGGAAGGCAACGTCGCCATCAACCCCAACGGCAATCCGGCGCTGGCGACCGCAGGCGCGGGCGATGTGCTGTCAGGCGTATGCGGCGCCCTGCTGGCGCAGGGATGGCCTGCATGGGAGGCGGCGCTGGCGGCAACCTGGATGCACGGCGCGGCAGCCGATCAACTGGTCGCGCGCGGCATTGGTCCCGTCGGCCTGCTGGCCGGAGAATTGATTCCTGAAATCCGCAGCACGTTCAATCGGTTGATCGCCAGCCACGCCGGCAAGCGCCGGACCCGCTGACGCCCCCGTCTAAAAATTCAGGCCAGGCGGCCAGCTGCAATCGTGATCGTGCGTTTGCACAGTGCCGCGATCGAAGGATCGTGGGTCACCAGTACCAGCGTCGAATTGCGTTCCTCGTTCAACTCGAACATCAGGCGGATCACCGACTCGCCGGTCGCGGCATCGAGACTGCCGGTCGGCTCGTCGGCAAACAGCAGCGGCGGCTCGCTGACGAAGGCGCGCGCCAGCGCCACGCGCTGCTGCTCTCCGCCCGACAGATATTTCGGATAATGCTTGAGACGACTCGACAGACCCACGCGCGCCAGCATCGATTCGGCCTTGCTGCGCGCCGCCGGATCGCTGCGCAATTCGAGCGGCAGCATCACGTTCTCGAGCGCGTTCAAGTGGCCAAGCAACTGGAACGACTGGAACACGAAACCGAGCTGCGCCTTGCGCAAACCGGCACGGCCATCCTCGTCGAGTTCGAAGATATCGATGCCGCCCAGCTTCACCGTACCGCTTGAGGGCGTATCCAGTCCCGCCAGCAGACCCAGCAAGGTTGACTTTCCCGAACCTGATGCACCGACGATGGCCAGCGTGTCGCCGGCTTGCACGGTAAAATCGATGCCATGCAGGATGGTCAGTTCACCCGTTGCATCGGCCACACGTTTTGTCAGGTTGATTGCTTCGATCGCAGGATACGAGAGAGAGGATTCAGGCATGCAGGTTGTTTTCAGGAGTTTCCAGATCGGGAAGACGATGCGCGCAACGCTGGCGGTTGCGTTGCTGGCGTTATCGGTGAACGCCTATTCTGCATCAAAAGTCATCGTCGTGCTCGGGGACAGCCTGTCCGCCGAATACGGCCTGCAGCGCGGCGAAGGCTGGGTTCAGTTGATGCAACAGCGCATGGCTGCCGAAAAGATCCAGGGCACCATCGTCAATGCCAGCATCAGCGGCGAAACCACCAGCGGCGGACGCGCCCGCCTGCAAGGGCTGCTCGAACGTCACAAGCCTGATGTGGTGGTGGTCGAGCTTGGCGGCAACGATGCCCTGCGCGGCCTGCCTCTTTCCTCCACGCGCGACAACCTGCTGAACATGGTCAAGAGCGCGCAGGCCGTCAAGGCCAAGGTACTGCTGGTCGGCATGCAAATCCCGCCCAACTACGGCGGCGATTACACCAGGCAGTTCGCTGCCGTGTTCCCTGCGGTGGCCAAGGAAACCGGTGCTGCACTGGTTCCCTTCATGCTGAAGGGCGTCGCAGAAAAACCGGAACTATTCCAGCCCGATCGCATTCATCCGGCACCAGCGGCGCATCCCATCATTCTCGATAACATCTGGCCACGCATCAAACCGCTGATCGCAAAGTGAAGACTGATCTCGCAATAAAAAAAGCCGCATCATGCGGCTTTTTTTATTCTTCGATTCGGATCACTCCTGCTCGCCATCCTGCGACTTGGCCGCGATCGGCTTGAGAATCTTCACCTTGGCACGCTCCTTCAACGCTTCGATATAGGCCAGGGTCTCTTCCTCTGCCAGCACTTCGGCAATCTGCTGTTTTTCCGCATCGCGCTTGGCCGTATCGATATTGGTCGGCTGCACCACGCGCGTGAGACGAATCACGGTATATCCCTGATTCGGCAATTCGACGCCGGCATAGGATGGCAAGGTGCCGGTATCGGCCTTCATGACCGCGACAAACAACGCCGGATTGACACCCTGCGCCCTGGCGCGCGAGAACGTCTGCGTCGCACCGAAACCTGCTGCATCATCCTTCTCCTTCAACGCCGCCAGTTTGGCTTCGCCCGCTGCCTTGGCCAGCGCCATGGCGTCGCGCTGAATGACGCGCTCACGCACCGCGGCCTTCACCTGCTCGAACGGGCGCTTGCTGGCTGGCGTGTATTCGGCCACACGTCCCGCGATCAAGGTGTTGGGTGCAACTTCCACAGCCTCGGTATTGCGCTTGTTGCGCAGGGAATCGTCGGCGAACAGCGCCGACAGGAAACGTTGGTTGTTGTACGGCGCATCGCCCGCATTGCGATCGGCCTGACGGGACAGATTGTCGACCGTCTGAATCTTCAACTGCAGCTTGTCGGCCACCGCTTTCAAACTCTCCGACTGCTCATACACGGTGTCGTTGAACACTTCGGCGGTTTCCGCAAACTTCTTCGCCACCAGTTGTTTGCGAATCTCGTTGCCGATCTCGTTCTTCACTTCCGCCAGCGGACGCGCTGCCGCCTGCTTGATGGCCGTTACCTTGATGATGTGATAGCCGAAATCGGACTGCACCAGATCGCTGATCTCGTTTTGCTTGAGTTTGAACGCAGCATCCTCGAAAGGCTTGACCATCATGCCCGGCGAGAAGAAATCCAGATCGCCGCCGCGCTCGGCCGAACCGGGATCATCGGAATTCTGTTTTGCCAGCTCGGCAAACTGCTGCGGGTTCTGTTTCACTTCGGCCAGCAGCTTCTCGGCCTTTTCCTTCGCGGCAGTCTGCTCGGCCTGCGGCGCGTTCTTGTCGACCGCGATCAGGATGTGGCTGGCGCGGCGCTGCTCCGGCGTGCCGTAGTGCGACTTGTTCTGTTCGTAGTACGACTCGATGTCCGCATCGCTGACCGTGATCTGCGACGTCAGCGCATCGGCGCTCAACACCACGTATTCGGCCTTGACGCGTTCCGGCACGTTGAATTCGTTGCTCTGCGCGTAATAGGACTGCAGCGCCTCGTCGGTCACCTCGACCTGCTTCGCGTAATCAGCCGCCTTGAAGACGAGCTGCTGCGCCTCACGCTCCTGCTCGTTCAGTTCCGAAAGACGCTGCGCCAGGGAAACCGGAGCAAAGGCGGTGTTCTGGATCGCGGCATTGACCTGCTGGATCGCCATGTCCTGTCGCAGGCTGGCTTCGAACATCTCGGGCGTCATGCCCTGCGCTGCCAGCAGCGCCTTGTAACGCTCGAGATCGAACCTGCCGTCCGGCAGCGTAAGACCGCCCATGCCGGCGATGGTCTGCTGCAGCGAACGATCCGATACCGTCAACGCATTGCGACGCGCCTCGGCGGCCAGCACACGGCGCGCGATCAGATCGTCGAGAATTTCCTTCCTCGCTTCCGGCGTATCGAGCATGCTCGAATCGAACTGACCACCAAACATCTGGCGCATGCGTTCTGCCTGCTCGCGCTGTGCGTTGTCGAGTTCCTGCTGCGAGATTTCCTTGCCGTCAACCTTGGCCACGGTATCGCGGGCATCGCCCATGCCCATGTAGCTTTCCAGCCCGAAGAATGCAAACGAAGGAAAGATGATCAGCAGCAGAAGCAGCATCATCAGGCGCTGATGGGAACGGATATATTCGAACATGACTAACCAATCACGGATAAAGCACGATTCATGCGTTGGATGTGAAAAAAGGCGAACTTGCGTTCGCCTTTTCTTTTTCTTGGCGGAGTGGACGGGACTCGAACCCGCGACCCCCGGCGTGACAGGCCGGTATTCTAACCGACTGAACTACCACTCCTGAACTGCTTGAATATTCCTTGCGAGTCTGACGGAGCGTTGGTGGTGGGTGCTGAGAGGCTCGAACTCCCGACCTACGCCTTGTAAGGGCGCCGCTCTACCAACTGAGCTAAGCACCCAAGCGCTTGACCCGTCAAACATACAGCGTTGTCACCACGCCGCAAAGAAAAAAGATTTTACAACATGTGCGCGTAATTTGCACTACGCAATTTGCATCAGTTGACGGCGTCTTTCAGTGCCTTGCCCGGTTTGAACTTGGGCACTTTTGCCGATTTGATTTTGATCGCTTCGCCAGTGCGTGGGTTGCGGCCGGTACGCGCTGCGCGTTTGCCAACCGAGAACGTGCCGAAACCAACGAGGGTCACGGTGCCGTTCTTTTTGAGCGTGGTCTTGACTGCACCGATGATGGAGTCGAGTGCACGCGTTGCAGCAGCTTTGGAAATATCGGCGGAACCAGCAATGTGGTCGATCAATTCGGTTTTGTTCACTTACGTCCCCTCAAAAAGGTTGAATGCCGCACATCGCGCACACCAGGTCAGGCATCACGATCGTGCGGTGGCAGCAAAATCTGCAGCAAGTATTAAACAAGCGGCAACGCCATGTGTCAAGCGGTTTTCCGAAGATTCTCCTCTGAAAACCCTGATGTTTGCACTCGTTTGCGTGTGCAAACGCCTGCCCTTCTGCCTCTGCATAAAAAAAAGCGCTCCGAAGAGCGCTTTCATTGGTTCGCGGAATCAATGCTTGACGTGCGACGAGTCCGGCGTTTCTGCCGCCTTCGAGATGGCACTGTCGATCTCGGCGATCTCCTCGTCGGACAACGGCTCCGGCGCGCGCTCCAGTGCGACTTCGAGCACCTTGTCGATCCAGCGCACAGGTACGATCTCGAGCTTGTTTTTCACGTTGTCGGGAATCTCGGCAAGATCCTTGACGTTCTGCTCGGGAATCAGCACGGTCTTGATGCCGCCACGATGCGCGGCAAGAAGTTTTTCCTTCAGACCGCCGATCGGCAGCACTTCACCGCGCAACGTGATCTCGCCCGTCATCGCGACGTCGGCACGTACCGGAATACCGGTGAAGACCGACACCATCGCCAGCGTCATCGCGATACCGGCGGACGGACCGTCCTTGGGCGTCGCACCTTCCGGCACGTGGATATGGATGTCGCTCTTCTCGAATACGGCAGGCTTGATGCCGAGCTTCTTCGCACGGCTGCGCACCACCGTGCGGGCCGCCTCGATCGACTCCTTCATCACATCGCCCAGCGTGCCGGTACGAATGATGTTGCCCTTGCCCGGCATGCTCACCGATTCGATCGTCAGCAGATCGCCGCCGACCTCGGTCCATGCAAGTCCGACCACCTGGCCAACCTGATTTTCCTTTTCCGCCACGCCGAAATCGAACAGGCGCACACCGAGGAACTTGTCGATATTGCGCGGCGTGACCGTGACCTTGCGCTCCTGCTTCTTCAGCAGCAACATCTTCACGACCTTGCGGCAGATCTTCGAAATCTCGCGCTCGAGCGAACGCACACCGGCTTCGCGCGTGTAGTAGCGAATGATGTCGCGGATCGCCGCTTCGCTGATGCTGATCTCGTCTTCCTTCAGACCATTGTTCTTGATCTGCTTGGGCAGCAGGTAGCGCTGCGCGATGTTGGTCTTTTCGTCCTCGGTATAACCCGACAGGCGAATGACTTCCATGCGGTCCAGCAGGGCCGGCGGAATGTTGTACGAGTTCGAGGTCGCGACGAACATTACGTCCGACAGATCGAAATCGACTTCCACGTAGTGATCCGAGAACGTGTGGTTCTGTTCGGGATCGAGCACCTCGAGCAGCGCCGACGACGGATCGCCACGGAAATCGGTACCGAGCTTGTCGATCTCGTCGAGCAGGAACAGCGGATTGCGCACACCGGTCTTGGCCAGGCTTTGCAGAATCTTGCCCGGCATCGAACCGATGTAGGTACGACGGTGGCCGCGAATCTCGGCCTCGTCGCGCACGCCGCCGAGCGCCATGCGCACGAACTTGCGGTTGGTCGCGCGCGCGATCGACTGACCGAGCGAGGTCTTGCCGACACCCGGCGGACCGACGAAGCACAGGATCGGCGCCTTGACCTTGTCGACGCGCTGCTGCACAGCGAGATATTCGAGGATGCGTTCCTTGATCTTGTCGAGACCATAGTGATCCGCTTCGAGCACCTTCTCGGCGTTCGCCAGATCGTTGTTGACCTTGGACTTCTTCTTCCACGGCAAGCCGATCAGGGTGTCGATATAGTTGCGCACCACCGTCGCCTCGGCCGACATCGGCGACATCAGCTTGAGCTTCTTGAGCTCGCTCTGCACTTTCGCCAGCGCTTCCTTGGGCATCTTGGCGGCGACAATCTTCTTCTCGAGTTCCTCGAGATCGGCACCGTCCTCGCCCTCGCCCAGTTCCTTCTGGATCGCCTTGACCTGCTCGTTCAGGTAGTACTCGCGCTGCGACTTTTCCATCTGGCGCTTGACGCGGCCACGGATGCGTTTTTCCACCTGCAGGATGTCGAGTTCGCCTTCGAGCTGGCCGAGCAGATGCTCGTAGCGCTTGGCGACGTCGAAGATTTCGAGGATGACCTGTTTCTGCTCGAGCTTGAGCGGCAGGTGCGCGGCGATCGTGTCGGCCAGGCGACCGGCATCGTCGATGCCTGCCAGAGAAGTCAGGATCTCCGGCGGAATCTTCTTGTTCAGTTTGACGTACTGGTCGAACTGCTGGACGATCGCACGGCGCATCGCCTCGACTTCCGACTCGTCGCCAGCTTCGGATTCGATGGTCGTCAGGTCGGCGATGAAATGCGTGTCGAGTTCGCTGATGTGATGAATGCGCGCACGCTGCGCGCCTTCGACCAGCACCTTCACGGTGCCGTCGGGCAGCTTCAGCATTTGCAGAATGTTGGCGACGCAACCGATTTCATAGATGTCGGATGCGGACGGTTCGTCCTTGGCGGCGGCCTTCTGGGCCGCAAGCATGATGCTCTTGCCCTGCTCCATGGCGGCTTCGAGCGCCTTGATGGACTTGGGACGACCGACGAAAAGCGGAATCACCATGTGCGGAAAGACAACGACATCCCGCAGTGGCAATAACGGCAATTGGGTTTGTTCGAGTGATGGTGTAGTCGTCATGGCGAGCCTTATCGATAAACGTGTTGATGATGTTGGCGCGAAAGGCCAAAACACAAGCCCGGACAGCAAACAAAAAGACGATTCAGCCAACAAAAAAGCCACTTGCGAAGGAATCTTCGAAGTGGCTTTGCGATGGAAGCCTGAAAAGTGTTCTGCTCGGCTTCATTGTACTGCTTTTCAAACGAAAAACAGGCCTTTTTGGCCTGTTTTTCGCTATTTCCCCATGCTTTATGAGGATATTTTCCTGTTTTGCCTATGCCTTATTTGGAACCCGAAACCTTGGGTTGCTCATGGTAAATCAGCAAAGGCTTGGCACCGTTGGTGATGGTGCCCTCGTCGATGACCACCTTGGCGACATCCTGCTCGCTCGGCAGCTCGAACATGACATCCAGCAAGGCATGCTCGAGAATCGAACGCAAGCCGCGTGCGCCGGTCTTGCGGGCGATCGCCTTCTTCGCAATCGCCTGCAGCGCGGCCGGACGGATTTCGAGCTCGGCGCCTTCCATCTGCAGCAGCTTGGTGTACTGCTTGATCAGCGCGTTCTTGGGTTCGACCAGGATCTGGATCAGCGCCTCCTCGTTGAGTTCGCGCAAGGTCGCGATCACCGGCAGACGGCCGACCAGCTCCGGAATCAGGCCGAACTTGACCAGATCTTCAGGCTCGGTATCCATCATCACCTGGCTGGCCGTGCGCTCCTCGCGGCTCTTGACGCTGGCCGAGAAGCCGATGCCGCTCTTTTCCGAACGTTCGGAGATGATCTTGGCCAGGCCGTCGAAGGCGCCGCCGCAAATGAACAGAATGTTGGTCGTATCGATCTGCACGAAATCCTGGTTCGGATGCTTGCGTCCGCCCTGCGGCGGCACCGATGCCATGGTGCCTTCGATCAGCTTGAGCAGCGCCTGCTGCACACCTTCGCCCGAGACGTCGCGCGTGATCGACGGGTTGTCGGACTTGCGCGAAATCTTGTCGATCTCGTCGATATAGACGATGCCTTTCTGCGCCTTCTCGACTTCGTAATTGCAGCTCTGCAACAGCTTCTGGATGATGTTCTCGACGTCCTCGCCGACGTAGCCGGCTTCGGTCAGCGTGGTCGCATCGGCGATCACGAACGGCACATCGAGCGTGCGCGCCAGCGTCTGCGCCAGCAGCGTCTTGCCGGAACCGGTCGGACCGACCAGCAAGATGTTGCTCTTGGCCAGCTCGATGTCGTCCTTCTTGCCGAGGTGACGCAGGCGCTTGTAGTGGTTATAGACGGCAACCGACAGGATGCGCTTGGCGGAATTCTGACCGATCACATATTGATCGAGCAGTTCGCACAGCTCCTGCGGCGTCGGCAGATCGCTGCGCGGCGCACCGCCCACGGTCTCGACACTCGATGCCTCGTCGCGAATGATGTCGTTGCAGAGGTCGATGCACTCATCGCAAATGAACACCGACGGGCCGGCGATCAGCTTCTTTACTTCGTGCTGGCTCTTGCCGCAGAACGAACAGTAAAGCAGTTTCTCGCCGCTGGAGGATTTCTTGTCTGACATGGTGCGGGTTTCTCTGGTTGAGTACGGATTTGATATTACCTGCGAATCGGGAATTCGTCACGCAAGGGTTCTGTTTCCCGTGATGCAATACCGAAAACAAAAACGCCCGGCACGTTGCATCGTCCGGGCGTCCAAGGGATGCATCGGGGAAATTACTCCCGGTGCGCCAGCACCTGATCGATCAGGCCGTAGCTGACGGCCGCCTCGGCCGACATGAAGTTGTCGCGATCGGTATCCTTGCTGATTTCCTCGATCGACTTGCCCGTCCGTTCGGCAAGGATGCCGTTCAAACGTTCCCGCAGATAGAGGATTTCGCGCGCCTGGATTTCGATGTCGGACGCCTGACCCTGCGCACCGCCCAACGGCTGGTGAATCATGATGCGCGAGTTGGGCAGCGAGAAACGCTTGCCCTTCTCGCCGGCAGCCAGCAGGAAGGCACCCATCGATGCGGCCAGGCCCGTGCACAGCGTCGATACATTCGGCTTGATGAACTGCATCGTGTCGAAAATTGCCATGCCGGCCGATACCGAACCACCCGGCGAGTTGATGTACAGCGAAATATCCTTGTCCGGATTCTCGCTTTCCAGGAACAGCAATTGCGCAACGATCAGATTGGCCATCTGGTCATTGACCGGACCGACCAGAAAAACGATGCGCTCCTTGAGCAGGCGCGAATAGATATCGTACGCGCGCTCGCCGCGGCCGCTCTGCTCGATCACCATCGGCACCATACCGAGCATGTCGGTATCGAGAGCGGAAGTACGGTTCATGCTAAATGTCATGTGCTTTCCCCTGGATAGGTACAGGGTTCATCAACCCTGTACGTTGTTGCCCATCAATTCGTCGAAGGCGACCGTCTTCTCGGCGACCTTGGCTTTGCCAAGCACGTAATTGACGACGTTTTCTTCCAATACAAGAGCTTCCACCTCTGCTAGGCGGCTGCGATCGCTGAAATAGTACTTCAGAACCTGCTGCGGGTCTTCGTAGCTCTGCGCGAATTCCTCGACCTGCGCCTTGACCTGCTCCGGCTTGGCCTGCAGTTCGTTGGCCTTGACGACTTCGGCCAGGATCAGGCCGAGACGCACGCGGCGTTCCGCCTGCTCGGTGAACAGTTCGCGCGGGAATGGCGTATCGGAGACTTTCATGCCGCGCTGCTGCATGTCCTGGCGCGTCATTTCCATCAGGCGTTCGACGTCCTGGTCGATCAGCGCCTTCGGCACGTCGAGTTCGCTGATCTTGATCAGCGCGTCCATCACGCTTTCCTTGGTGCGCGCCTTGACGCGGCTGCTGACCTCGCGCTGCAGGTTGACCTTGATGTCGTCGCGCATCTTGCCCAGATCGCCATCGGGGATGCCGAGCGACTTGGCGAATTCGGCATCGACTTCCGGCAGGTGCGCCCATTCGATCTGCTTCAGCGTGACCTTGAATTCAGCCGTCTTGCCGGCAACGTCCGCACCGTGATAATCGGCCGGGAATGACAGCGGGAAGGTGCGCGATTCGCCGACCTTCAGGCCCAGCGTGCCGGCTTCGAACTCCGGCAGCATGCGACCTTCGCCGAGCACGAACGCGTAGTCTTCGGCCTTGCCGCCCTGAAATTCGACGCCGTCGATGGTGCCGACGAAATCGATGGTCACGCGGTCGCCATTCTGCGCGGTCAGGTCACCGCCGCCGTCGCCATGCGCGCTTTGTTCGCCCTTGACGTGGTAGTGCACGCGCTGCTTGCGCAGGATGTCGATGGTCTTGTCGATCTCGGCTTCGCTGACTTCGGCCACGGTCTTCTCGACGTCGGCAGCCGACAGGTCGCCGATCTTCACCTCAGGATAGACCTCGAAGGTCGCGTTGAAGGCAACCGTGCCTTCGGCCACGTCGTCCGACTTGGCTTCGATCTTCGGGAAACCGGCCACACGCAGGTTGTTCTCGTTGGTGGCGGCGTTGAATGCCTGGCCGACCTTGTCGTTCAGGACGTCGTTCTCGATCTGGTAGCCGTACTGGGCGGCCACCATCTTCATCGGCACCTTGCCCGGGCGGAACCCCGGCGCCTTCGCCTTGCGGGCTTGAACCTTGAGGCGTTTTTCCACTTCCGCCTGCACATCAGCCAGCGGCACCGTGATCGTGATACGGCGTTCGAGTTTGTCCAGAGTTTCGACTGCAGTTGCCATGTTAATTGTCCAAAAAATAAAGAATTCTATGGTGCGAGGAGGGGGACTCGAACCCCCACACCATTGCTGGCGTCAGGACCTAAACCTGGTGCGTCTACCAATTTCGCCATCCTCGCCGGATGTACTGGGAGCGGATAAAAAGCAAAGGGCGACCGCGAAGTGAAAATGGGGTCGCCCGGTTGGCCTTTTCATCGGCTGCTCGACTTCAACACGCGATTTTAACGGATTTTGGATAGGCTGCATTGATTTTTGACATTCCGACCATTGCCTGCCCGTCCATATCGCTGTCTGCGGCCTGTTTCCCTGCGCGCAATGGATTGCCGCTCCGGCAATTTCATTTACCATGCGCATACCCTGCGTCTTCCGCCTGCGCCCTCCTGCCCCATGTCCGCCGATCATTACGAAAACTTTCCCGTTGCCTCCATTCTCCTGCCGCGGCACCTGCGCGCGCCGGTGCAGATCATCTATGCCTTCGCGCGCAGTGCCGATGACCTGGCCGACGAAGGCGATGCCACACCGGAGCAACGCTGCGCTGCGCTGGCAGCCTATCGCATCGAGCTGGACAGAATCGCCGCAGGAGAGCAGCCGCAAACCGAATTGTTCCGTTCACTGGCAGGCGTGATTGCCGAATACCGTCTGCCGCTGCAACCCTTTCTCGATCTGCTGTCGGCCTTCGAACAGGATGTGGTCACCACGCGTTACGACGACTTCGCCACCCTGCTCGACTATTGCCGGCGTTCGGCCAACCCGGTCGGCGTGCTTATGCTGCATCTCTATGACGCGGCCACCGAGCAGAATCTGCACGACAGCGATGCCATCTGCTCGGCCTTGCAACTGATCAACTTCTGGCAGGATGTGGCGATCGACTGGCAGAAACAGCGCATCTATCTGCCGCAGGACGACATGCGAACCTTCGGCGTATGCGAAGCCCATATCGCCGAACAGCGATGCGACGCAGCCTGGCATGCATTGATGCAATTCGAGGTGACGCGCGCCCGCGCCCTGCTGCTGTCCGGCGCCCCGCTTGCCTTGCGGCTGCCGGGTCGCATCGGCTGGGAACTGCGACTCGTGGTGCAGGGCGGCCTGCGCATCCTCGAAGCCATCGAGCAGGCCGACTACGATGTTTTCCGCCACCGACCGCGCCTTGGGCCGAGCGACTGGCTGCACATGACCTGGCGCGCCAGCCGCATGAAAACCGCGCAACGGATGTCGTCCTGATTTGCCTCGCGCATACACAGTTTATTTGTCCTGAGGGTGCGAGTCGGCTAGCATAGCGGCTTGTTTCCGCCCAGGCGCCACAGACTCCATGTCCCCCGACGAATACTGCCAGCAAAAAGCAGCCCAGAGCGGCTCAAGTTTCTATTACAGCTTTCTCTTTCTTCCGCCCGAACGCCGGCGCGCGATCACGGCGCTCTACGCCTTCTGCCGCGAAGTCGATGACACGGTGGACGACTGCACCGACGTCTCTGTCGCACGCGCCAAGCTCGCCTGGTGGCGCACCGAGATCGGCACCATGATCAACGGCACGCCCACGCATCCCGTCACCAAGGCGCTGCAACCGCATCTGGAAACCTATTCGCTGGAAATCACGCACCTGCTGGCGATCGTTGACGGCATGGAGATGGACCTCGACCAGACCCGCTATCTTGATTTCGCCGGCCTGCGCAAATACTGCTGGCACGTCGCCAGCGTGGTCGGCATCCTGTCGGCGCGGATTTTCGGAGTGACCGACGTGCGCACGCTCGAATATGCGGAGAAACTCGGCCTCGCCTTCCAGCTGACCAACATCATCCGCGACGTCGGCGAGGATGCGCGCAAGGGCCGCATCTATCTGCCGGTCAACGAACTGCAGCAATTCGGCGTCACGGCAGCCGACATCCTCAATGCACAGCACACCGAAAATTTCGTAAAACTCATGCAGTTCCAGGCCGAGCGCGCCCAGCATTGCTATGACGAAGCGCTTTCGCTGCTGCCGAAGCAGGACAGGCGCGCGCAGCGTCCCGGCCTGATCATGGCATCCATCTATCGTGCCTTGCTCAACGAGATCGAACGCGACGGCTTCCATGTGCTGAACCAGCGCATCTCGCTGACGCCGATCCGCAAGCTGTGGCTCGCATGGATCACCTACGTGCGCGGCTGATGCGCATGCTTCCTCCATGAAACACGCATCGATCGCCGTCATCGGCGGCGGTTGGGCCGGCTTCACTGCTGCCGTCGAGCTGGCCGAGGCAGGACATGCCGTGACCGTGTTCGAAGCGGCACGCGCACTCGGCGGCCGCGCACGCGTGGTGTCCGTCGGCTCGCACTCGCTCGACAATGGTCAGCACATCCTGCTCGGCGCCTATGTCGAAACCCTGCGTCAGATGGAAAAGGTCGGCGTCGATACGCGACAGGCTTTCCTGCGCCTGCCGCTGCAGATGCGTTACCCGCTGGCCGACGACGGCATGGATTTCATCGCGCCGCGCCTGCCAGCGCCGCTGCATCTGCTGGCCGCCCTGCTGCGTGCCAAGGGACTCGCACGTGAGGACAAGCTGGCGCTCGCGCGCTTCACGACCAGTGCGCGCTGGATGGATTGGCAGTTGCACGAGGATTGCAGCGTGATCACGCTACTCGAACGTTTCGACCAGACCGAAAGACTGTATCGCCTGATGTGGCGCCCGCTGTGCATCGCTGCACTGAACACGCCGCCAGAACAGGCGTCGGCCCAGGTCTTTCTGAACGTGCTGCGCGACAGCCTGGGCGCAAAACGCAGCGCCTCCGACATGCTGGTGCCGCGCCGAAATCTCAGCGCGCTGTTTCCAGTACCGGCAGCGGACTACGTGCAGCAGCGCGGCGGCACCGTGCGGAGCGGAACGGCGGTGCGCAGCATCGCGCGTAACGAACAAGGATGGGCGCTGTCCACCGCCACGCAACCGGACCAGGCTTTCGACGGCATCGTCGTCGCGACCTCGGCATCCGCCGCGCGCACGCTGTTGGCCGACACGCTGATGGACGGCGTGCCCGACATGCAGCACGAGCCGATCGCGACCTGCTATCTGCGATATGCGCCGGGCACGCGGCTCGAGCACGCCATGCATGCGCTGCTCGACGATCCGGCGCAAGGCCGCTGGGGACAGTTCGTGTTCGATCGCGGCCAGCTGGATGCCGAACAGGATGGCTTGCTGGCTGTGGTCGTCAGCACCGCCAGCGCGGCCGGCGAACGCAATCAGGGTGAGCTGGCAAAGGCAATTGCCGGCCAACTGGCGACTGCCTTCGCCATGCCGGCATTGGCTTCGCCTCTGTGGACGCAGGTCATCACGGAGAAGCGTGCAACGTTCTCTTGCACGCCGAACCTGCAACGCATCGAAGAACGGACAAGTTATCCCGATCTGGTGCTGGCCGGCGACTACCTGGCCGGACCGTATCCGGCCACCATCGAATCGGCGGTGCGTAGCGGACGCCGTGCGGCGTCACTATTGATCGAACATTTTTCGGATTAGATGGCGCGCAACAGCGCCATCGTCATTCGTGTTCGCGAATGCGATTGAGCGCCTCGTCGATGCGCTCGACGCCGATCACGGTCAAGCCCTCTATCTTCTGTTTGGGCGCATTCGACTTCGGAATCAGCGCCAGCGAAAAACCGAGCTTGGCTGCCTCGCGCAGGCGTTCCTGGCCGCGCGGTGCCGGGCGGATTTCACCGGCCAGTCCCACTTCGCCGAATACCACGAGCCCGCGCGGCAGCGGCTTGCTGCGCATCGATGAATGGATCGCCAGCAGCACGGCGAGGTCGGCTGCCGGCTCGGTGATCTTGACGCCGCCGACGGCGTTGATGAAAACATCCTGGTCGAAGGCCGCGACGCCCGCGTGCCGATGCATGACCGCCAGCAGCATCGCCAGCCGGTTCTGTTCGAGACCGACCGATAGCCTGCGCGCGTTCGGCACATGCGAGGAGTCAACCAGCGCCTGGATTTCCACCAGCAAGGGGCGCGTGCCTTCCTGCGTCACCATCACGCACGAGCCCGGCACCGGATTGTCGTGCTGCGACAGGAACAGCGCCGACGGATTGGAAACGCCCTTCAATCCCTTTTCCGTCATCGCGAACACACCGAGTTCGTTGACCGCACCGAAGCGGTTCTTGATCGCGCGCACCAGGCGGAAGCTCGAATGCGTATCGCCCTCGAAATACAGCACGGTATCGACGATGTGCTCGAGCACGCGTGGACCGGCCAGCGCACCTTCCTTGGTCACGTGACCGACCATGATGATGGTCACGCCGCTCTGCTTGGCGGCGCGCGTCAGTTGCGCCGCGCATTCGCGCACCTGCGCCACCGAACCCGGCGCAGAGGTCAGCGCATCGGAATAGAGAGTCTGGATCGAATCGATGACGGCCACGTCCGGCTTCTGTTCGCCGAGCGTGGCCAGGATTTTCTCGAGCTGGATCTCGGCCTGCAGCTTGAGGTCCTTGCCGTCCACCGCCAGCCGCCGCGCGCGCAATGCGATCTGCGCGCCGGATTCCTCGCCGCTGACATACAGCACTTTCTTGAGTTTGGAGAGGTTTGCCAGCGCCTGCAGCAGCAGCGTCGATTTGCCGATGCCCGGATCGCCGCCGATCAGCACCACGCCGCCCGCCACCAGGCCGCCGCCGAGCACGCGGTCGAATTCGTCGATGCCGGTGCCGAAGCGCGGCACGTCGATCGCCTCGATATCGGCCAGGCTCAATACCGGTGCAGTCTGCGCGAGTCCTTGCCGCTGTCCGGAGAAACGGTTGTTGCCACCCGCCTCCACCACGGTCTCGACCAGCGTGTTCCATGCGCCGCATGCCGGGCACTGTCCGGTCCACTTGGGCGCGCTACCGCCGCATTCGGTACAGGTGTAATTCGTCTTTGCCTTGGCCATTGTTTTCTTTTAACTGTAATTGTGCGTCAGCCGATCTCTGCCATGCGCACGCGCGGTGCCACTGCGCACATGAGTTCATAGCCGACGGTACCGGCCGCGCGCGCCACCTCGTCGATCGGCAAGCCCTCGCCCCACAGCACGACCTCGCTGCCGACACCGGCTTGCGCGATCGGCGTCAGATCGACCGTGATCATGTCCATCGACACGCGCCCGACCATGCGCGTGCGCACGCCGTTCACCAGCACCGGCGTGCCGTTGGGCGCGTGGCGCGGGTAGCCGTCGGCATAACCGCAGGCGACCACGCCGATCGTCATCGGTCCATCGGCCACGAAGGTGCTGCCGTAACCGACTGCGTCGCCACGGTCGATGTGCTGCACGCCGATGATCTCGCTGCGCAGCGTCATCGCCGGACGCAGGCCGAACGAAGCTGCCGATCCAGCCGACGGCGTGGCGCCGTACAGCATGATGCCGGGACGCACCCAGTCGCCCGCGCAATCCGCATGCAGCAGGTCGGCCGCCGAATTGGACAGGCAGCGCTCGCCGCCGAGTCCCGCGATGGCCGACTCGAAGCGCGCACGCTGCTCCGCTGCCGGCAGGACGGCATGCGCATCCTCGTCGGCGTTGGCGAAATGGGTGATGAAGGAAATCGAGCGCACCGCCGGAATCGCCCGCAGGCGTGCATGGATGTCGCGGCACACGGCAGGCGCGAAACCGAGGCGATTCATGCCGGTGTTGATCTTCAGGTGCACATCGACTGCCTGCGTGAGCTGCGTCTGTTCGAGCATGGCAAGCTGCTCCGGCGAATGCACGACGATATCGACGCCATGCTGCGCGGACTGCATCAGGTCTTCCGTGTCGAAACAGCCTTCCAGCAGCAGGATGCGCTTGTTCCATCCCAGGCGGCGCAGGGCAAGCGCGCCCTCCGGTTCGATCAGTCCCAACCCATCGGCGGCAGCAAAGCCGCGCACCGCGCGTTCCAGCCCGTGGCCGTAGGCGTTGGCCTTGACCACCGCCCACGTGCGCGCGCCCGGCGCATGCGCGCGAGCCACGTCGAGATTGTGTTTGAGTGCGGCGATATCGACGGTGGCGACGAGCGGTCTGGGCATGGAAAAACAAGGAGGAATGGTCAATCAGGCAAGCTCTATTCTACCGGAGCCCGGCATTTTCTTTTGCGCATGATTCCGCTAATTCCCCTCCCCTTTTCATGGTATAAAGCTGCACAGAGACAAAAAGCCAGAACAAGATCGGATCGGATGAATCGCGGTTTTTACACCATCATGGCGGCGCAGTTCTTTTCCTCGCTCGCCGACAACGCCCTCCTCATTGCGGCAATCGCCCTACTTACAGTGATGCAGTCACCCGAGTGGATGACGCCATTGCTGAAGCTGTTCTTTGTTCTTTCCTACGTGCTGCTGGCCGCCTTCGTCGGCGCCTTCGCCGATGCGTTGCCCAAGGGGCGCGTCATGTTCATCACCAACATGATCAAGATCGTCGGCTGCACCATGATGTTCTTCGACGTCCATCCGCTGATCGCCTACGCCGTGGTCGGTTTTGGTGCAGCCGCCTATTCGCCGGCCAAGTACGGCATCCTGACCGAACTGCTGCCTGCCGAAAAACTGGTGGCGGCCAACGGCTGGATCGAGGGACTCACGGTGTCCTCCATCATCCTCGGCACGGTGATGGGCGGTGCGCTCATCAATCCCAAGGTATCGGCCTACCTGCTGTCGTTCGATATTCCCGGCATCAACTTCGGCATCGAGACCGCAGCAGAGGCGGCACTCTGCATCATCTCGCTCGCCTATGTGCTGGCGGCGCTGTTCAACCTCAAGATTCCCGATACCGGCGCGCGATATCCGCACCAGGAACGCAATCCGATCAAGCTGATCGGCGACTTTGCCGGCTGCTTCATGACGCTCTGGCGCGACCGCCTCGGGCAGATTTCGCTGGCGGTGACCACGCTGTTCTGGGGCGCCGGCGCCACGCTGCAGTTCATCGTCCTCAAGTGGGCCGAAAGCTCGCTCGGCATGCCGCTCGACAAGGCCGCCATCCTGCAGGGCATCGTCGCGGTCGGCGTCGCGCTCGGCGCGGTGGCGGCAGCACGCTTCGTGCCGCTGAAGAAATCGCTGACCGTCATGCCGCTGGGCGTGATCATGGGCTTCGTGGTGCTGGCGATGACGATGGTGAATTCGGTTTGGTTTGCCTATCCGCTGCTGGTCGTGATCGGCGCACTGTCGGGTTATTTCGTGGTGCCGATGAATGCGCTGCTCCAGCATCGCGGCCACGTGCTGATGAGCGCCGGCCACTCGATCGCGGTGCAGAACTTCAATGAAAACCTGTCTGTGCTGACCATGCTGCTGCTGTATGCGCTGATGGTCCGGATAGATCTCAACATCAATGTCGTGATCGGTCTGTTCGGCCTGTTCGTGGCCGGCATCATGCTGCTCATCATGCGTCGTCATGCCGCCAATCAGCGCGAGCACGATTCGCTGTCGCTGATCGGCGAACCCAAGCACTGAGCAAGAAAACAATTACTTCCTGCCGCTCTGCCCTCTAGCGCGCCAGCCCAAGGCGCCGGCTGGCGCGCTCCTGCCAGTCGTCGCGCACCACGAAACCGCGTTCCACTTCATGCATTTGCATGCCATCCACGGCCATCGAGGCCACCATGATCGGCATGTCGTCACCATCGAAATACTGGGCCAGCCATTGCTGCAATTGCGCGTGTGTCAACGTATCGTGCGTCTCCGCCCGCGCCGGCGCAAGCCACTGCAGACGCGGCAGAACCATATGACGCAAGCTGGATGAAGCCGATTGCGCTTCACGCCATTCCGTCTGCGTACACCAGAATCCGCGGCAATGCGAGGAAGACAACCCATCTATCGTGGGCGCCTGCATGCCCTGCCTTCGATAGAACAACCATCCTTTCACGAACGCCTGGGCGCGGGCCACCGGCTCCGCGAGCAGCGCCTGCGCGTCCGGATGCGAAGACAGGTTCAATTGCCGCTCGAAGATCTTGTTCATCTTGGCGCCCAGCGTATCGGCAAGATTGGGACCGACGAAGTAATCCGCATCGTGCCCGGATCCCCCTGCTTCCAGCAGATAGAACTTGGTCGCAAACTCCCAGTGCACGAGTTGGGCACCGATGCGTACGAGAAAATCGAACTCGCCTATCGTCTGCCTGTCCGCGCTGCGCACCTGCAATCCATGCGCCACCAGCACGCCCTGCGAACGCAGATAAAAAGCCATCAACGATTCGGCATAACGCCCCAGACGCGTATGCGCATGCAGATCGAGCGCGGCCAGCAATGGCGTCGGCTCGCGGTCGAGGGCATCGAGAAAGGAGGCGGTGTCGGTCTGCGGCGTCGCCTCGCCAAGGCATGCAATGCGGCCGTGCCAGCCGACAGCATCGGCGTCGAACAGGTCGGGCGCATCGATCAACCATGCGAGGTCGCGCACATGCCGATTGCGCAAATGCCCCCATGATCGATGAAAGCGATGCTGACAGCCACTCTCGCGAATGGCGGTCGGGAGGTCACACGTCATGCGGAGAAAGTCTGCATGGCCAGACACAGGTCGGCCCAGGTCTTGCGCTTGTCGCGCAGATTGCGCAACAGGTACGCAGGGTGATAGGTGACGATCAGCGGAATCTCTTCATAGCGATGAATGGTCCCGCGCAGACGACTGACCGGTGTCGCCGGATCGAGTTGCAGCAACGACAGCGCCGCCGTCTTCCCCATCGCGACGATGACGGTCGGATCGATCAGCGCAATCTGCCGCTTCAGGTAGGGCATGCACGCCGATGCCTCTTCCAGGCTTGGCGGCCGATCGCGGCGGTTTTCGTCCGTGGGCCGGCATTTGACGATGTTGGCGATATAGGTATTCTCGCCGCGCTGCAGTCCCATGGCACCCATCATGTTGTCGAGCAGCTTGCCGGCCGGGCCGACAAACGGTTGCCCCTGCAAATCCTCGTTACGCCCCGGTCCCTCGCCGACGAACAACCAGCGCGCCTTCTGATCGCCGACACCGAATACGGTCTGCGTACGGTTTCTGCACAATCCGCATTGCACGCATTCGCTGACCGTTTCCTGCAACTGCGACCAATCCATCCGCGCCACCATGCGCGCGCGGTCGATCTGCTCCTCTTCCACGACGGTTTCGCCGACGGGTGGCGAAGAGGCGGCAAAAGCATCGTCCATGGACAACACCGGTGCGCGCGCAACCGCAGGCGCCATCGCGGGTGCCGGATCGGATATCGTCTCGCCGTATGCAGTCTCGGCATAGGGCATCTCATCCGATACCCCGGCGGCAGCCTGCGCGGCATGGCGTGCCGACCATACCGGCCCCAGGCCCATCTCGTGCAGAAACGCCATGCGGCGATGCGGATCGCTCATAACTCCAGCCTCATCACGATGGCATCCTCGCGCGTGTTGTTCTGCGCCGGGTAGTATCCCTTGCGAATGCCGATGCGATCGAAACCGTAACGCAGATAGATTTTTGCCGCGCGCTCATTGGAGGGACGCACTTCGAGCAGTATCGATCCCAGCTTGCGTCCGGCCGCGATCGCGCGTGCCTTGTCGAGCAGCGTCAGGCCGATGCCGCGCCCCTGCAGGCCGCGTTCCACGGTGATATTGAGAAGATGCGCGTCATCGACGGACAGCATCAGCAGAAAATAGCCGTACATGGTGCCGGCGCCATCGCGCAGCACCCAGGTTTCATATCCGCTCGCAATCGAATCCATGAAATTGCCACGGGTCCATGGAAACGGATAGACATCGTTCTCGATTCCGAGCACCTCGTCGAGATCGGATGGCTGCATGCGGTAGAAGTAGAGCTTGCGTGCTGCGCCGGCTTCCTGTGCCGTCACGCTGGTCGGGACGGAACTCATGTCAGCGCCCTTTCCGCCTTCTCCTGCCGCTCCCGCGTCGTCAGCGCGACCTTGTTGCGCAGATAAAGCGGTTCGGCCGCTCCCGCCGGCACATGCTCGCCGCGGGCGAAGGCGGCAGCGCCCAACACGGCCAGTTGTGCCGCATGCGGCATCAAGTCCTGCCATGCCTCGCCATAAAAGGAGCGCGCGCGAAAATCATCGACGTAAGCCTTCAAGCCATTGCCGCACGCGGTTACTGCTCCCGTCGGCTGCACCTCGGCAGCGGAAGACAAGGTCGGCGCAATCACCGCCTGCCAGCGTACGCCATCGTGGCGATACTGTGCCCAATAGACTTCTCCCATGCGTGCATCGACGATGGCCAGCACGTCGTTGGCACCGCACTGCTCGCGACAGGCCTGCGCCAGACCCAGCAGTGTCACCAGCGGCACCAGTGGAAGCTGCGCGCCGAAACCCAGACCCTGCGCGATGCCGCAGGCAGTGCGTACGCCGGTGAACGAACCTGGCCCCGCACCGTAAGCGATGGCATCGCACTCCGCCAGCGCAATCCCCGCTTCGCTCAACAGGGACTGAACCATCGGCAGAATGGTCTGCGAATGCATGCTTGCACCGTCGATATCCCGAGCAATCAGGACATCGCGATGCAACAGCGCGGCTGACGCGCGTTCGGAAGAAGTTTCAATGGCGAGGATGGTGGACATGCCGGTATTTTACCGTGCGCCGCGATGCCACGCGATGGATGTGCCGCACCTTGCATCGTGCACGCCGCCGGACAGCAGAACCCGCTAGAATAGCGCCATGTCCAGCATTGTTCTTGAAGAAAACAACCGCAACAGCCTGGTGGCACGCATGAGCGAAGATACCTGGGTCGTTGCCTGCCTGTGCGCCGCCTGGTGCGATGTCTGCACCGCTTATCGTCCCGACTTCGATGCGCTTGCCGCCGCACATCCAGAAACGCTGTTCGTGTGGATAGATGTCGAAGACCGCGCCGATATGGTTGGCGATTTTGATGTCGAGAATTTTCCTACCGTCCTCATCCAGCGCGGCGACCAGGTCGCCTTCTACGGCACCACCCTGCCCGATGCGGGTATTGCGCTGCGCCTGCTCAATGCCTATGCCCGGCTCGATCCCGCCGCGCTCGCAGAACAGGGTAGCAAGAATGCCGACTATCAGGAATGGCAGGAAGAACGCAATCTGCGTCGCACCTTGTCATCCTGAACGCGTTTGCTGCAGACGTAAAAAAGCCCCGGCATGCCGGGGCTTTTTGTCAAGAATTCGATGCAATCAGATTGCTTGAATGTTCGAAGCTTGCTTGCCTTTCGGGCCGGTCGTCACTTCGAAAGAAACGCGTTGGTTCTCTTGCAGCGATTTGAAGCCGGTCGACTGGATTGCCGAGAAGTGTGCGAACAGATCTTCGCCGCCTTCGTCGGGAGTGATGAAGCCGAAACCCTTCGAATCATTGAACCATTTTACGATACCAGTTGCCATTACTATTCCTAATTTCAGTTAAATGGGCTTGCGCCCGTGGATCGTTTCAACCAAGACAGGAATGACAGACATACTGCACCACTAGCTCGAATCTCCACGATGGCTGATTATAACCGGATAAAAATAAAATGGTTGATTTTCTCTGCCGACTTCGGAACACAATTGGAAGCCTGCAGGAAATGATGGGAAATTGACACTTATTGAGCAGTTTTCCTACCCTCGCGTTCAGCCTTGCGACGCTCCACTTCCTTTTGCCGCTCCAGCGACTCCCGCTGCTTTTCCTCGTAACGCTCGACGTTCTCTGCGCGTTTCTGCGCATCGGCCGTAGCCGATGCGTGGCGTTCCCGTTCACGCTGTGCGCGTTCGGCATTCTTTTCCGCATGAGCCTGTGCGCGTGCCGCGCGTTGCGCATCCGATACGTCGGAAGCGCTTGGCGTATCGTTGATCTGCGGCACCGGCACACTGGAACGCGTGGCGTTCTTCGCTTCGCGTTCCTTGGCGGCCTCTTCGAGGCGCCGGTCACGTTCGGCCACGCGTGCGTGACGAATATACGAATTCGCCTCGAGCTCGATCGGCCTTACTGCTGCCATGTCCTGACGACGCCGTTCCGTCGCCTTGTCGAGGCAGGCGGTAGTAAAGAATTTGGGATAGCAGGCCTGCCTGTCTTCCAGGTGGCGCTTTTCGATCTGCGCGCGCGCCTCGGCCACGGTCTTGATCGCCTCGTCTGCGCTCTCGGTCGATTGAATCGAGCCGGCTGGATAGCTTTGCACCACCTCCGCCACCGAAGGTGCGGAAGCGGTCGGCGGCGTGTCCTGTGCCAGTGCCGAAGCCGACAGCAACATGAATGACGCGCTGGTCATGATCTTGAGAAACGATTTCATTGCGATACTGACTTCCTGTGGATAAACAGCTGGAGCTGCGGGATCATAACGTGCTGCCAGCCTGCCGGCGCGTGGCTTCCATGTACTCGCCGGATTGCATCTCGATCAGACGCGACAGCGTGCGCTGGAATTCCATCGCCAGCGCCCCCGCAGTATATAACGCGTCCATCGGCACCGCCGCCGACACCAGCAGTTTGATCCGATGATCGTACAGTACGTCGATCAGCCAGATGAAGCGGCGCGCCTCGGAAGACATGGCTGCCGACATGGCCGGCACCTCCGACAGGATCACGGTGTGAAAGCGGCTGGCGAGTTCGAGATAGTCGTTCTGCGACCGCGGCCCGCCGCACAGGGTCTGGAAATCGAACCAGACCACTCCGCCGGCACGGCGCAAGGCGCGCACCTGGCGTCCTTCTATATCGAGCAGCGGCTCCTCATCCGACACTTCCGCAATGCGCAAAAAGGCATCGTTCAAGGTCTGTGCGGCAGCATCATCGAGCGGGAAATGATAGGCCTCGACCTGGCTCAACGCGCGCTTGCGGTAATCGGTTCCCCCATCGACATTGAGAATGTCGAGCTTGTCCTTCAGCAGATCGATCGCCGGCAGGATACGGTCGCGATGCAAGCCGTCCGGATACAGCGTGTCCGGATGGAAATTTGACGTGATGATGAACGAGACACCATGGTCAAACAGTGCCTTGAACAGATTGTAGAGAATCATGGCATCCGCGATATCGGTGACATGAAACTCGTCGAAGCAGATCAGGCGAAACTGTTTTGCGATGCGGCGCGCCACCTCTTCCAGCGGATCGGCGATCTGCTTGAGCTCGTCGAGCTGGCGGTGCACGCTGCGCATGAACTCGTGGAAGTGCACGCGCGTCTTGCGCTCCAGCGGCACCACAGAGTAAAAACTGTCCATCAGGAACGACTTGCCGCGACCGACGCCACCCCACATATAGACGCCACGCGGCACCGGTGGATCGCGCAGGATGCGCAGCAAGACATTCTTGCGTCGCGCCTTGAAATCCACCCATTCGTCATAGGCCTGCTGCAGGCGCGCCACTGCGCATCGTTGTGCCTCGTCCGCCATGAAGCCGCGTTGCGACAAGGCATGTTCATAAAATTCGGCCACATTCATGGCAGGCAGTTTCCTTCCCTCTTTCCATCTCGCAGGCGTGGCTTGCGTCACACAAGAAAAACGGGCGAGTCGCGACTCGCCCGTTACAGACACCTCAAATCGTCGGCTTACTGCCGTGTCATGTTGACCGTGATGCGCGGCGGATAATAACCACCGCCGGAGCTGATCGGCAAACTGAAACCCAGTCCCAGGCCAACCGCACCGCTCCCGCCACCGAGGCCGACACCGACATTGGAGCCCGACTGGCCGATCGGCGGCAGACGCACTTCGGAAGTACGGTAGCCCGGCTTGTTGCAAACCACACGCAACTCGCCGCTGGCACCGCCGATCGACAGCGTGGTCGGCGTCACGATATTCCAGCTTTGCGAGTTGTTGAGCACCGTGCAACTGGCGCCGCCGAATTCCTGCCCGTTCTCGGCGGTGGCAATCGACACGCGCCCATCGTTGGGACCGGTGCTCGCGCAGCCTACCAGCAGCAGGGACAACAGCAGACTTGGATACCGCATGGATGAAACTCCTAAAAATTCAGTGCGCGCTTATCGACTGCCAGCGCCGCTTCCTTGACCGCCTCCGACAGCGACGGGTGAGCATGGCAGATACGCGCAATGTCTTCCGACGAAGCACGGAACTCCATGGCCACCACCGCTTCCGAGATCAGTTCCGATGCGCTGGGACCGATGATATGCACGCCCAGTATTTCGTCCGACTTCGCGTCGGCAATGAACTTGACGAACCCGGTGGTATCGCCCAGCGCACGCGCACGGCCGTTGGCAAGGAAAGGAAAGGAGCCGGTCCGGTAATCGATCTTCTCATCCTTCACCTGCTGCTCGGTCTTGCCGACCCAGGCGATCTCGGGTGAAGTATAGATCACCCAGGGAATCGTATTGAAATTGACGTGGCCATGCTGGCCCGCAATGCGCTCCGCCACCGCCACGCCCTCTTCCTCCGCCTTGTGCGCCAGCATCGGTCCGCGCACCACGTCACCCACCGCCCACACGTTCGGCAGGCTCGTCCTGCATTCGCCGTCAACCGCGATGAAACCGCGCTCGTCGAGTTTCAGACCGACGTCCTGCGCGTTGAGCCCTTCGGTATTCGGAAGACGTCCGATCGAGACGATCAGGCGATCGAACACGGCCTTCTGCGCCGTGCCCTTGCCATCGGCGTAATTGATCGTGACATCGCTCTTGCCGACCGTCACCGCACCTATCTTCACGCCAAGCTCGATCTCCAAACCCTGCTTCGCGAATTGCTTGCCTGCCTCGGCTGCGACCTGAGCATCCGCCGCGCCGAGCAGGGTCGGCAAGGCCTCGAGTATCTTCACTTCTGCACCGAGCCGGCGCCAGACGCTGCCCATCTCCAGACCGATCACGCCGGCACCGATGATGCCCAGCTTCTTCGGCACCTCGTTCAACGCCAGCGCACCGGTATTGGACAACACCAGTTTTTCGTCGAACGGCAAGTCGGGAAATGCGCGCGGCACCGAACCGGTAGCAACGATCACATGCTTGGCAAACAGGATTTCCTCGGTCGCACCCGCGATATGGATTTCATGCGCATCGTTCCCGCTCTTGTGAAAGGAACCGCGGCCGTGGAAGAACGTGACCTTGTTCTTCTTGAACAAATAGAGAATCCCGTCGTTGTTCTGCTTGACGATCGATTCCTTGCGGGCCAGCATTTTCTTCAGGTTCAGCGACAACGATTTCACCTCGATGCCGTGATCGGCAAAGGCATGGCCCGCATGCTCGAAATGCTCGGACGACTGCAGCAGCGCCTTGGACGGAATGCAACCGACGTTGGTACACGTGCCGCCGGGCGCCGGACCACCCTTCTCGTTCTTCCATTCGTCTATGCAGGCGGTGGACATGCCGAGTTGCGCGGCACGGATGGCGGCAACATAGCCGCCAGGGCCGCCGCCGATGACGACCACATCAAAATTCTTTGGCATACATGACTCCTGCGCGAAGCGCGCTCAGACGCGCTTCGCATATCGTTATCAGAGATCCAGCAGCAGACGCGCAGGATCTTCCAGCGCTTCCTTCATCGCGACCAGGCCGAGCACCGCTTCGCGACCGTCGATGATGCGGTGATCGTAGGACAGTGCCAGGTAGTTCATCGGCCGGATCACGATCTGGCCGTTCTCCACCACGGCGCGCTCCTTGGTCGCGTGGATGCCGAGAATCGCCGATTGCGGCGGATTGATGATGGGCGTCGACAACATGGAGCCGAAAATGCCGCCGTTCGAAATCGAGAACGTGCCGCCGGTCAGGTCGTCGAGCGTGAGCTTGCCGTCCTTGGCCTTGGCGCCGAATTCGCCGATCTTCTTCTCGATATCGGCGATGCTCATCTGGTCGGCATCGCGCAGAATGGGCACCACCAGACCGCGCGGCGAACCGACGGCGATACCGATATCGAAGTAGCCGTGATAGACGATGTCGTTGCCGTCAACCGAGGCATTGATGATCGGATACTTCTTGAGCGCCGCGACCGCCGCCTTGACGAAGAAAGACATGAAGCCGAGCTTGACGCCGTGCTCCTTCTCGAACTTGTCGCGATACTTGGTGCGCAGATCGATCACCGGCTGCATGTTGACTTCGTTGAAGGTCGTCAAAATGGCATTGCTCGACTGCGACTGCAGCAGACGTTCGGCGATGCGGGCGCGCAGACGGCTCATCGGCACGCGCTCTTCGGGACGGTTGAGCAAGGCCGGGCTGGTCGGCGCAGGCACCTGCTGCAACGCCGGTTTGGCAGCGGGTTGCGCAGGCGCTGCAGCCTGCGGCTTCTCCAGCTGATTGATCACGTCGCCCTTGGTGACGCGGCCATCCTTGCCGGTACCCTGCACATCGCCGGCCGACAGGTTGTTCTCGGCCAGCATCTTGGCCGCGGCCGGCATGGCAATATTGCCCGCGGCACCCGATGCAGGCTTGTCCTGCGCGGCCGCCGGAGCTGGCGCGCTTGCCGCCGGTGCTGCAGCGGACGCTTCCTTTTTCTCCTCGGCCGGCGGCGCGTCCGACTTGGCCGCCGCCGCGCCATCGGTATCGATCAGGGCGATGACTTCGCCTGCCGTGACCGTGGCGCTGTCGGGCTTGACGATCTGCTTGATGACGCCGGCGCCCGGCGACGGCAGTTCGAGCACGACCTTGTCGGTCTCGATATCAATCAGGTTTTCATCCCTCTCGACAGCCTCGCCTTCCTTTTTATGCCATTGCAGCAGCGTCGCCTCTGCAACCGATTCCGACAATTGCGGAACTTTCACCTCAAGAATTGCCATTTAACTCTCCGTTTCGGTTTGTTCATGCGACGGTCCGGCTTCCGTACCGTCACAGGGTCTTCACTTCGTCAGTACAAAGCCTTTGAGCTTGGCAAAAGCCGCTTCGATCAATGCCTTCTGCTGCGCATAATGCTTGTCGTAATAACCGACCGCCGGCGACGCGCTGGCCGGACGACCTGCGTATGCCAGTTTCTGCCCGTCCGCCATGTTTTCGAGGATGTTGTGCTGGATCTGGAACCATGCGCCCTGGTTCTGCGGCTCGTCCTGCGCCCAGACCAGTTCCGTGAAATTCGGGAACTTGCGCAGCTCCGCCGCAAACGCCTTGTGCGGGAACGGATAAAGCTGTTCGACGCGAATGATGGCCACATCGTTCTGGCCGCGCTCGCGACGCGCGGCCATCAGATCGTAATAGACGCGTCCCGAGCAGGCGATGACACGCTTAACCTTCTTCGGATCGATCTTGTCATCGACTTCGCCCAGCACGGTCTGGAACGAACCCTTGGCCAGCTCCGTCAACGGCGAACCCGCATCCTTGTTGCGCAGCAGCGACTTCGGCGTGAGGATCACCAGCGGCTTGCGGAACAGGCGGATCATCTGGCGACGCAGCAGATGGAAAATCTGCGCGGCGGTGGTCGGCTGCACCACCTGCATGTTGTTGTCGGCGCACAGCTGCAGGAAGCGTTCTGGACGTGCCGACGAGTGCTCCGGCCCCTGCCCTTCATAACCGTGCGGCAGCATCATCACCAGTCCTGAGACACGGCCCCACTTGACTTCGCCGGAGCTGATGAACTGGTCGATCACGACCTGCGCGCCATTCACGAAATCGCCGAACTGCGCTTCCCAGATGACGAGCGTGTTCGGCTCCGCGGTCGAATACCCGTACTCGAATGCCAGCACCGCTTCCTCCGACAGCACGGAGTCGATCACGCGGAACCAGGCCTGCTGATCGGACACATTCTGCAGAGGGCAATACGTGCCGGCATCCCAGCGCTCGCGGTTCTGGTCATGCAGGATCGCGTGGCGATGCACGAAAGTGCCGCGTCCGGAATCCTGGCCGGTCAGACGCACCGCATAGCCGGAGCTGACGAGCGAGGCATAGGCCAGGTGTTCGGCCATGCCCCAGTCGAGGTTCATTTCGCCGCGCCCCATGGCGGCACGGTCTTCCAGCACCTTCTCGACCAGCGGATGCACCTTGAAATTCTCGGGCAGCGCAACGATGCGTTCTGCCAGACGCTTGAGCTCGGTCATCGGCACCGCCGTATCGGCAGCATCGGTCCACTTGCGATTGAGGAATGGCAGCCAGTCCACCGCGTATTTGCTCTTGAAATTCGAGATCACCGGATCGATGGTGTGCTTGCCGGCATCCATCGCATCGCGGAACGCCTTCGCCAGCTCGTCGCCATCGGCTTCGCCGATCACGCCCTGCACCACCAGCTTGTCCGCATACAGCTTGCGCGTTCCGGGCAGTTGCGCGATGCGCTTGTACATCAGCGGCTGCGTCAGCGCCGGTGTGTCCTGCTCGTTGTGGCCGAGCTTGCGGTAGCAGACGATATCGACCACGATGTCCTTGCGGAACTCGAGGCGGTAATCGAGCGCGATCTGCGCGGCCAGCACCACGGCTTCGGGATCGTCGCCGTTGACGTGCAGCACCGGCGCCTCGATCATCTTGGCGACATCCGAGCAGTACAGCGTCGAGCGCGAGTCGCGCGGGTCGGAAGTGGTAAAGCCGATCTGGTTGTTGATGATGATGTGCACCGTGCCGCCGGTGCCGTAACCGCGCGTCTGCGCCAGGTTCAGCGTTTCCATCACCACACCCTGGCCAGCAAAGGCGGCATCGCCATGGATCAGAACCGGCAATACCTGCTGCGACGGATCGTTGGCGCCGCGCCGCTCGATACGCGCGCGCACCGAGCCCTCGACCACCGGGTTGACGATCTCGAGGTGCGAGGGATTGAAGGCCAGCGACAGATGGACCGGGCCACCGGGCGTGCTGACGTCGGACGAGAAGCCCTGGTGATACTTGACGTCGCCCGACGGCAGATCATCGACGTGCCGTCCTTCGAATTCGGCGAACAGTTCCTGCGGCGTCTTGCCGAGGATGTTGACCAGCACGTTGAGGCGGCCGCGATGCGCCATGCCGATCACGATTTCCTGCACGCCTCGTTCACCGCCACGCTGCACGACTTCGTCGAGGGCGGCGATGAAGCTTTCGCTGCCTTCCAGCGAAAAGCGCTTCTGGCCGACGTACTTGGTGTGCAGATAGCGTTCGAGGCCTTCTGCCGCCGTCAGGCGTTCGAGAATGTGCCGTTTCTTTTCCACCGGAAAGGCAGGCTGGGAACGAATGGATTCGAACTTCTCCTGCAGCCACAGCTTGGGCTTCGGATCGCTGATGTACATGAACTCCGGCCCGATCGACCGGCAATAGGTATCGCGCAGGGCATTGAGCAGATCGCGCAGCGACGCGTTCTCCATGCCGAAATAGGTATTGCTGATATTGAACACGATATCCATATCCGCATCGGTGAAGCCATAGTAGGAAGGCTCGAGCTGCGGAATGGAAGGCCGTCCCTGCCGTTGCAGAGGATCGAGATTGGCCCAGTTGTTGCCCAGCACGCGATAGGCGGCGATCAGCTGGGCGACGGCGACGCGCTTGCGCTCCATCTCGGGATCGGCGGCTGCGGTCACGGTACGGATCGGGCCATGCTTGGCCCGCTCGGCAAACGAGGCGATCACCGAGGCATGCGCCACGTCGGGGCGCGTCGAACCGTCAACGGCGGGAACGTGCTGCATGGCGTCGAAATAGGCGCGCCAGTTATCGGGGACCGAACCCGGATTGTCGAGATACGACTCGTACAGTTCTTCGACGTACGGCGCATTCCCTCCAAACAGGTAGGAATTGGAGATCGACTGCTGCATCATCTTCTGCTCACCTTTCTTCGCGTTTCGCGAGATTAGCGGGTTGTTCAACCTTCCGCGACACGGCCTGACCGGTTAGCGGATTGCACATCAAGTTGTGGGGAAGGACGGTGTGTTATCTATACGTTCAAACGGTAATTACTGGAGCTTAACTGCAAATCGGACAGCGTGCATGCATGCTGCCCGTTCGGAATCGATCAGCGCTTGATCTGCACGTCGCGATGTGTTTCGCCGACGAACAGCTGGCGCGGGCGACCGATCTTCTGATCCGGATCGGAGATCATCTCGTTCCACTGGGCAACCCATCCGATGGTACGGGCCATGGCAAAAATGCCGGTGAACAACTGCACCGGAATGCCCAGCGCCGACTGCACGATGCCCGAGTAGAAATCGACGTTCGGATACAGCTTGCGCGAGACGAAGTAGTCGTCTTCCAGCGCGATGCGTTCGAGCTCCATTGCCAGCTTGAACAGCGGATCGTCGTGCAGACCCAATTCGTTCAGCACTTCGTAGCAGGTTTCGCGCATCAGCTTGGCGCGCGGATCGAAGTTCTTGTAGACGCGGTGGCCGAAGCCCATCAGGCGGAAGCCGGAATCCTTGTCCTTTGCCTTCTTGATGAATTCCGGAATGCGCTCGATGCTGCCGATTTCCTTCAGCATGTTCAGCGCCGCTTCGTTGGCGCCGCCGTGCGCCGGGCCCCACAGGCAGGCAATGCCGGCCGCAATGCAGCCGAACGGATTGGCACCCGACGAACCGGCCAGACGCACGGTCGAGGTCGAGGCGTTCTGCTCGTGATCGGCATGCAGGATCAGGATGCGGTCCAGCGCGCGCACCAGCACGTCGTTGATGCGGTACTCCTCGCTCGGCGTGGAGAACATCATGTGCATGAAATTCGCCGTGTACGACAGATCGTTGCGCGGATAGACGAAGGGATGGCCGACCGAATACTTGTAGGACATGGCCACCAGCGTCGGCATCTTGGCGATCAGGCGGATTGCCGACAGTTCGCGGTGATGCGCATCGCTGATGTCGAGCGCGTCATGATAGAAGGAAGCCAGCGCACCGACGGTGCCGACCAGTACCGACATCGGATGCGCATCGCGGCGAAAGCCGCGGAAGAAGAACTGCATCTGCTCGTGCAGCATGGTGTGCTTCTTGACCAGGCCGACGAACTCCTTCTTCTCGGCTGCCGATGGCAGGTCGCCCTTGAGCAGCAGATGGCTGGTATCCATGAAATCGCAGTTGACCGCCAGTTGTTCGATCGGGTAACCGCGATACAGCAGTTCGCCCTTGTCGCCGTCGATGTAGGTGATCGTGGAATCGCACGACGCCGTGGACATGAAGCCCGGATCGTAGCTGAACTTGCCGGTGCCGGCGTAGAGCTTGCGAATGTCGATGACATCGGGGCCGAGACTTCCCTTGTAGATCGGCAGCTCCACCGATGGCGAACCGTCGGAAAACGACAGTGTGGCTTTGGTGTCAGATTGTGCTTGTGGCATGGCTCTTCCTTCTGGTAACAAGGGTCGATTTCCGGGAAATCGCAAATAAAAAAACGGCCGCAGCCTCCTGCATCAGACTGCGCGCATTTTCGCCAGCAACGCATGAACATGCGGAAGGTCGCTCTCCCCTTCAGGTTCACTGCGTGTCAACAGCAGATTCAGCAAATCGTTGTCCGGCAACTCCATCAGCATGGAAAAGGCTTCCACCTCTTCATCGCTCAACGTCTCCTCGTGACGATCGAGAAAACGCGTCACGATCAGATCGTTTTCCAGCAGACCGCGGCGACCGCGCCAGCGCAAGCGTGCGCGTTTCACTGGGTCGGCTTGGTGGGATATCGGCATGATCGGTCCAGACTGTGCAATGCGAAACAGGCCGCGACTATACCGTACGCCGCACCATCAACTCCTTGATCTTGCCGATCGCGCGTGTCGGATTGAGCCCCTTCGGACAGACATCGACACAGTTCATGATCGTATGGCAGCGGAACAACCGGTACGGATCCTCCAGATTGTCCAGCCGTTCGCCGGTTGCGTGATCCCTGCTGTCGGCAATGAAGCGATACGCCTGCAGCAACCCTGCGGGGCCGACGAACTTGTCCGGATTCCACCAGAACGACGGACACGATGTCGAACAGCAGGCACACAGTATACATTCGTAAAGACCATCGAGCTCCTCGCGCTCGGCCGGCGACTGCAGCCGCTCCTTTTCGGGCGGGATTGTATCGTTGATCAGGAACGGCTTGATCGAGTCGTACTGTTTGAAGAACTGCGTCATGTCGACGATCAGGTCGCGGATCACCGGCAGACCCGGCAGCGGACGCAGCACGATCGGCTCGGTCAGCTCATTGAGGTTGGTCGTGCAGGCCAGCCCGTTCTTGCCATTGATGTTCATCGCATCCGAACCGCACACGCCTTCTCGGCACGAGCGGCGCAGCGCCAGCGAATCGTCAACCGATGCCTTGATGCGCTGCAGCGCATCGAGCAGCATCTTGTCGTGCGGCTGCAGCTCCACCGTCACATCCTGCATGTAAGGCTTGGCATCCTTGTCAGGATCATAGCGGTAGATCTTGAGTCTCAGCGTGCGTGCCATGTTCTGACCTTTAGAAAGTACGTGGTTTCGGCTTGAAGGTCTCGACCGTCAGTGGCTTGGTCACGACCGGCTTGTAGTCGAGACGATTGCCTTCCGAGTAGTACAGCGTGTGCTTGAGCCAGTTCTCGTCGTCGCGCAGCTCATAATCGCGGTGCGCATGCGCGCCGCGCGATTCCTTGCGCGCCGCGGCCGAGGTAATGGTCGCCTTGGCGGTCTCGATCAGGTTGTCGAGTTCCAGTGCCTCGATGCGTGCGGTGTTGAAGACGCGCGACTTGTCCTTGAACGAGACATGCTTGCGGCGCTCGTCGAGCTCCATGATCTTCTTGACGCCACCCTGCAGCAGCTCGTCGGTACGGAACACACCGCAATGATGCTGCATGGTGGAGCGGATATCGTTGGCGACGTCCTGCACGCGCTCGCTGCCGGTACTGTGCTCGAGCCGCGACAGGCGCGACAGCGCCATGTCGGCCGCATCGGCCGGCAGCGGTTTGTGCTGGCGCTTGCGCAGGTTGCTGGCGACGATGTGGTTGCCGGCGGCGCGTCCAAACACGATCAGATCGAGCAGCGAATTGGTGCCGAGCCGGTTGGCGCCGTGCACCGAGACGCACGCGCATTCGCCGATCGCATAGAGGCCGTTGACCACGTGGTTCGGATTGCCGTTGCGCGGCTCCACCACCTGGCCGTGGATATTGGTCGGAATGCCGCCCATCTGATAATGGATGGTCGGCACCACCGGGATCGGTTCGCGCGTGGCGTCAACATTGGCGAACTTGTGCGCGATCTCGAGAATCGACGGCAGGCGCTTGCGGATGGTATCGGCGCCGATGTGGCGCAGGTCCAGCATCACGTGATCCTTGTGCGGACCGACGCCTCGCCCTTCCTTGATCTCCTGATCCATCGAGCGCGAGACGAAATCGCGCGGCGCCAGATCCTTGAGCGTCGGCGCATAGCGCTCCATGAAACGCTCGCCCTGGCTGTTGACGAGGATGCCGCCCTCGCCGCGCACGCCCTCGGTGATCAGCACGCCGGCGCCGGCCACCCCGGTCGGATGGAACTGCCAGAATTCCATGTCTTCCAGCGGCAGGCCGGCGCGTGCCGCCATGCCGATGCCGTCGCCGGTATTGATGAAGGCATTGGTCGAAGCGGCCCAGATGCGACCCGCGCCGCCAGTGGCAAACAGCGTGGTCTTGGCCTCCAGCATCATGACGTCGCCGGTTTCCATCTCGAGTGCGACCACGCCGATGACGTCGCCCTCGGCGTCGCGCATGAGATCGATCGCCATCCATTCGACGTAGAAATGCGTGCGTGCGCGCACGTTTCGCTGGTACAGCGTATGCAGCAGCGCATGCCCGGTACGGTCGGCGGCGGCACAGGCGCGCTGCACCGGCTTCTCGCCGAAGTTGGCGGTGTGGCCGCCGAACGGACGCTGATAGATGGTGCCGTCGTTGTTGCGGTCGAACGGCAGGCCGAAGTGTTCGAGTTCATAGACGACCTTGGGCGCCTCGCGGCACATGAATTCGATCGCATCCTGGTCGCCCAGATAGTCCGAGCCCTTGACGGTATCGAACATGTGCCAGTACCAGTTGTCTTCTGCCATGTTACCGAGCGAAGCGCCGATGCCGCCCTGCGCCGCCACCGTGTGCGAACGCGTCGGAAAGACCTTGGACAGCACGGCGACATTGAGGCCAGCTTCGGCCAGTTGCAGCGAGGCCCGCATGCCGGAGCCGCCGGCACCGATGATCACGGCATCGAAATGACGGGTGGGAATGGCGGTTTTGATTGCAGCCAAGTTACGCTCTCCAGAGAATCTGCGCCGACCAGCCGGCACACGCGAGCAGCCACAGAATGGTCAGCACCTGCAGCGCAAGGCGTACCGAAACGGGCTTGATGTAATCCATCCAGATGTCGCGCACGCCGACCCAGGCGTGATAGAACAGCGACAGCAGCGTGACGAAGGTCAGCAGCTTGAACCACTGGTGCGCGAACAGTCCGGCCCAGCCTTCGTAGCTGATCTCGCTCGCGCCGAGAAACGCCACCAGCAGCACCAGCGTATAGACGGCCATCACGATCGCCGTGACGCGTTGCGCCAGCCAGTCCCTGAGTCCGTAGTGCGCACCGACGACGAGGCGGTGCGGTCCGATATTGTCCTTGGCCATCAGAACGCTCCGAACAGTTTAAGAGCGACCAGCGCCGTCAGCGGCAGGCTGATCGCGAACACGATCACGGCGGATTTGCGCCCGGTGTCCTTGTCGACGCCAAGATGCACGTCCATCAGCAGATGGCGGATGCCGGCGCAGAAATGATGCAGATAGGCCCACACCAGACCGAGAATGACGAGCTTGACGAACCAGTGCGAGGCAATGCCCTTGAAGTGGGCGAAGGAGATTTCCGACATCAGGCTCTTGTCCAGCAGCAGCAGGACGAACGGCAGCAGCAGAAACATGATGGCGCCGCTGATTCGGTGCAGGATCGAGAGAATGCCGGCCAGTGGCAGGCGGTAGCGGGACAGATCCGTCAGTCCGATGTTCCGGAACTGTGGCTTGGCGGCGGCTTTGCTTGGATCAGGCATGTTCGGACTTTCGCGGATGGTACAGACTCCACATTTTCACCGATTTTGATGTGCCACACCATGTGACATCGATATTTTTCATGAGACCGGTCTCCTGCATGCATCTCGCCGCGGCGACGAGGCATCAGCTCAAATCGTTGTGATAGTGATGCCCGTTCGTCACATAGAACGAACGACGAACTTCCACTGCCTTGTCATCATAGGTATAGGACACGCGATGCACGCTCAACAGCGGTGAATGCAGCGGCACCCGCAGCATGGCGGCCGTCTCCTTGTCGGCCGCAACGGCGCGTATGCTCTCGGTCGCACGCAGCATCTGCATGCCGAACTCGGTTTCCAGCAGCGCGTACATCGGCCCCTTGTATTCCAGCAGGCGTTCCAGCGACAGCCCCTTGAAGTTCGCGCCCGGCAGCCAGAGCTCTTCCAGGATGGTCGGCGCGCCGTCGAAGGACTGCATGCGCTTGAGGAAGATCATGGAATCGCCGGTCTTGAGGTCGAGCTGGCGCGCGATGTCGGCCGGCGCGCGCACGCGCCGCGCCTCGATGATGACGTTGTCCGGGTAATGCGCCTCGCCGACGTCGGGCTTCAATCGCAGAAAGCGGAATTGCGAGCGCGCCTCGCGATGGGTGGCGACGAAGGTGCCGCGCCCCTGCCGCCGCACCACCAGGTTCTCGGCTGCCAGCTCGTCGATCGCCTTGCGCACCGTGCCCTGGCTGACGCCAAAGCGCGCGGCAAGCTCCATTTCGCTCGGAATCAGATCGCCCGGACGCCATTGCCCCGACTGCAGACTTTGCATGATCAGCTTCTTGATCTGCTGGTAAAGCGGACTGAAAGTCGGCGAAGCCGCTCCCGACGCTCCCGAGGAAGTCGCCGCCTGCAAACCTGGCAATGGTGGATTGGCAGAGCTCATGACGGAGAATTTCACCACAAAACCCCTGCCGGCGTCCAGAGAAATATGAAAATAAATATGTCTTATATAAGACATAAGATAAAAATATTGACATCAACCTGAGGCACTCTTACACTCGCCGCAGGCGCCTGCCCTGCGGAAATCGCACTACGTTTTACCGCTGCCGATTTCCGCATGGCATTGCCGACATGGTCCAGCCCGAACATGACAGCCGCGTGACAGCCTCATCGCTCTTTGTCTTTACCCCCGCTGACTTATCGGGTATTCGACTGTATCATTGCGCGACGCAAGCATTTTCGACGCAGACCCGATATCCACCATCGTCCTGGAGATTCAATATGGCCAAAGCTCCCATGCGTGTCGCCATTACCGGTGCAGCCGGACAGATCGGCTATTCCCTGCTGTTTCGCATCGCTAATGGCGACATGCTCGGCAAGGATCAACCGGTCATCCTGCAGTTGCTGGAAATTCCCGATGAGAAGGTTCAGAAAGCCCTGAGCGGCGTCATGATGGAACTCCAGGACTGCGCCTTTCCATTGCTGGCGGGCATCAGCGCCCACAGCGATGCGACGGCAGCCTTCAAGGATGCGGACGTCGCCCTGCTGGTCGGTTCGCGCCCGCGCGGTCCCGGCATGGAACGCAAGGATCTGCTCGAAGCAAACGCCAGGATTTTCACGGTACAGGGCAAGGCGCTCGATGCAGTGGCCTCGCGCAACGTCAAGGTGCTGGTGGTGGGCAACCCGGCCAATACCAATGCCTACATCGCGATGAAATCCGCGCCCGGCCTGCCGTCGAAGAACTTCACGGCCATGCTGCGCCTCGATCACAACCGCGCGCTGTCGCAGGTCGCCGCCAAGGTCGGCAAACCCGTGACCGCCATCGAAAAGCTCTTTGTCTGGGGCAACCACTCCTCGACCATGTATCCCGATTACCGTTTCGCCACCGCCGACGGCCAGCCGATTCCCGAACTGATCCATGACGAAGCGTGGAACCGCGACGTCTTCCTGCCCATCGTCAGCAAGCGTGGCGCCGCCATCATCGAGGCGCGCGGCCTGTCGTCTGCCGCTTCCGCCGCCAATGCCGCGGTCAACCACGTGCGCGACTGGCTGCTCGGTACCGGCGGCAAGTGGACCACCATGGGCGTGCCGTCCGACGGCGCCTACGGCATTCCGGAAGGCACCATCTTCGGCTTCCCGGTGACCACGGAAAACGGCGAATACAAGATCGTGCAGGGGCTGGACATCGACACCTTCTCGCGCGAACACATCGAACAGACGCTCAAGGAACTCCTGGAAGAACGCGAAAGCATCCAACATCTGCTCAGTTGACGGAACGAGGGGAAGATGTCCGTCTGCGTCCTCCCCCTTTCCCATGCCAGCCAATACGCAAGCCCAACCCGATACGCATCACATGCATCCTTCCGAAGTCCTGTTTCAAGGCACCCCCCCCCCGGTCTCGATCCCGGTCTGCGACCACTATGCGGGTTCCGAAAAACTCATGCGCAAGTCGCTGGCCCTGCAACAGCAGTTAGGACCGATCTTCGACATCACCTTCGACTGCGAGGATGGCGCTGCCCACGGCAACGAGGAAGCGCATGCGCACCTGATCGGTTCGCTGCTGGCCGGCGAGGACAACCGCTTCGGCCGCATCGGCGTGCGCGTGCATGACATCGGCAGCGACTCCTTCGAGCGCGACGTGCGGATCGTCCTCGAACATGCGGCACAGAAGCTGGCCTACCTCGTCATTCCCAAGGTCGGCGGCGTGGCCGACACGCGCGACGCCATCGCCGTTGTCAATCGCCATGCCGAAAAGCACGGCCGCCGCGACCTGCCCGTGCATGTCCTGATCGAAACCCATGGCGCACTGGCCGACGTGCACGCGATCGCCGCGCTGCCGCAGGTCGAATGCCTGTCGTTCGGCATCATGGATTTCGTTTCCGCCCACTATGGCGCGATTCCGGGCGAAGCGATGCGTTCGCCCGGCCAGTTCACGCATCCGCTGGTAGCACGCGCCAAGCTCGAGATCGCCGCTGCCTGCCATGCGCACGGGAAAACGCCATCGCACAGCGTCACCACCGAAATCCGCGACCTGAGTGTTATCGCCGGCGATGCGCAACTGGCTGCCACCCAATTCGGCTACACGCGCATGTGGAGCATCCATCCCGACCAGATTCAACCCATCGTGCAGGCATTCTCGCCGCAGCTCGGCGAAGTGAACGAAGCCGCGACAATTCTGTCGCAGGCTCAGTCCGTGCAATGGGGGCCGATCCAGCACGAAGGCAAGCTGCACGACCGCGCAAGCTACCGCTATTACTGGACCATCGTGCAAAGGGCGAAGGCTGCCGGCATTGCCCTGCCCGATTCGATACGGACACTATCCTGAATAATTACTTTCTTCCGCGCATCGAGCGGAAACCCATGATTGGAGATAACTGCATGAAAAAACTGTTCTGCGCCCTGCTTCTGATCGGCATGTCCTCGGCATTGCCGTCCGCCATGGCGCAATCGGCCACCACGGCCAAGAAATCCACCGCGAGCAAGCCCGCGGCCAAAACCGTGAAGAAGGCCGCCAAGCCGGCCGCGGCCGCTGCGGGAGGCGCCGCCTTGATCGCCGACGATCAGGAAGAGGATCTCGGCAAGGCCGATATCGAAGGCTCGATCGTCACCGAATACACCTGCGAGTTCGGCGTCAAGATCGTTACCTACCATAACGACAATGACGACAAGTACATTGCGCTGCGCTGGAAAAATTCGGTCGAGCGCCTGCGCCGCGTCGGTACCAGCACCGGTGCCAACCGTTTCGAGAATCGCCGCTACGGCATCGTCTGGATCAACATTCCTTCCAAGGCCATGCTGCTCGATTCCCGCAAGGGCCAGCAACTGGCGAACGAGTGCCGCAATCCGGAACAGCAACAGGCATTTGCCGCAAAAAAAGGATAACCACACCGGTTTCAGCGGCAGACTCGCCTTGCGATCTGCCGCCTACCTATCGCGATGGCGCATCTTGCAGCCGACATTCGGTGCCATCGCCACGAACATCAGCTTATCGGCCATTTAGCATCAAGGAGAAAATCATGTCGCGCAACACATTGAATACGCTCAAGGAATTCAATATTTCAGGTTCCCGGAAAGGCGCATTCCATTCGCTGCCGGCACTGGGCAAGCAGCTCGGTATCGACATCTCGCGACTGCCGGTCTCCATCCGCATCGTGCTCGAGTCGGTCCTGCGCAACTGCGACGGCCAGAAGGTCACCGAGGAACACGTACGCCAGCTCGCCAACTGGCAGCCGAATGCGGCACGCACCGAGGAAATCCCTTTCGTGGTGGCGCGTGTGGTGCTGCAGGACTTCACCGGCGTACCGCTGCTGGCCGACCTGGCCGCCATGCGCGGCGTGGCGGCACGCACCGGCAAGAATCCCAAGAACATCGAACCGCTGGTGCCGGTCGATCTGGTGGTTGACCACTCGGTGCAGATCGATCACTTCCGCGAGAAGAAGGCGCTCGATCTGAACATGAAGCTCGAGTTCCAGCGCAACAACGAACGCTACCAGTTCATGAAATGGGGCATGCAGGCGTTCGACACCTTCGGCGTGGTGCCACCGGGCTTCGGCATCGTGCACCAGGTCAATCTCGAATATCTGGCGCGCGGCGTGCACAAGCGCAAGACCGGCAAGCAGGACCTCTACTATCCGGACACGCTGGTCGGCACCGACTCCCATACCACCATGATCAACGGCATCGGCGTGGTCGGCTGGGGTGTGGGCGGCATCGAGGCGGAAGCCGGCATGCTGGGCCAGCCGGTCTATTTCCTGACGCCGGACGTGGTCGGCGTCAACCTGACCGGCCAGTTGCGCGGCGGCGTCACCGCCACCGACCTGGTGCTGACCATCACCGAACTGCTGCGCAAGGAAAAAGTGGTCGGCAAGTTCGTCGAATTCTTCGGCGAAGGCACCGAATCGCTGTCGCTGACCGATCGCGCCACGATCGCCAACATGGCACCCGAATACGGTGCCACCATGGGCTTCTTCCCGGTTGACGACGCCACCATCGATTACTTCAAGGGCACCGGCCGCACCAAGGACGAAATCGCCGCCTTCAAGGCGTATTTCGAGGCACAGAATCTGTACGGCATTCCGAAATCCGGCGAGATCGACTACACCCATGTGGTCGCCCTCGATCTCGGTGCCGTTTCGCCTTCGCTGGCCGGCCCCAAGCGCCCTCAGGATCGCATCGAGCTCGGTCAGGTCAAGCAGCAGTTCACCGACCTGTTCGTCAAGCCGGTGGCAGAAAACGGTTTCAACAAGAAGGCCGAGGACCTGCCGGCCAGCTACACCAACGCCGATGGCATTCCGGTCAAGAATGGCGATATCCTGATCGCCGCCATCACCTCGTGCACCAACACCTCCAACCCGAGCGTGCTGCTGACCGCCGGCCTGCTGGCGAAGAAGGCCGTCGAAGCCGGGCTCAAGGTCTCGCCGCACATCAAGACCTCGCTGGCGCCCGGCTCGCGCATCGTCACGCAATACCTGGAAGAAGCGGGCCTGCTGCCCTATCTCGAAAAACTCGGTTTCGGCCTGACCGCCTATGGCTGCACCACCTGCATCGGCAACGCCGGCGACCTGACGCCCGCGATGAACGAAGCGATCGTGCAGAACGACATCGTGGCGGCCGCCGTACTGTCGGGCAACCGCAACTTCGAGGCGCGCATCCATCCGAACATCCGCGCCAACTTCCTCGCCTCGCCGCCGCTGGTGGTGGCCTATGCGATTGCCGGCACTGTCACGCGCGACCTGATGACCGAACCGGTCGGTCGCGGCAAGAACGGCAAGGACATCTATCTGGGCGACATCTGGCCAAGCTCGCAGGAAGTCGAGAAGCTCATGAAGTTCGCCATGAATGCCAAGAACTTCAAGGACAACTACGCACAGGTCAAGACCAAGCCCGGCAAGCTGTGGGAACAGATCAAGGGCGTGGCCACCGGCCAGGTCTATGACTGGCCTTCCTCGACCTATATCGCAGAACCGCCGTTCTTTGCCGATTTCGCCATGGAGCCGAAAGCCACCGCCACCGCGATCAGCGGCGCGCGCGCGCTCGGCGTATTCGGCGATTCGATCACGACCGACCATATTTCGCCTGCCGGTTCGATCAAGGAAAGCAGCCCGGCCGGCAAATGGCTGACCGAGAACGGCGTGCTCAAGGCCGACTTCAACTCCTACGGCTCGCGCCGCGGCAACCACGAGATCATGATGCGCGGCACCTTTGCCAACGTGCGCATCAAGAATCTGATGCTGCCGGTCAAGCCCGACGGTTCGCGCGTCGAGGGCGGCATCACGCTGCACCAGCCGAGCGGCGAGGAAATGTCAATCTACGACGCCGCCATGCGCTACCAGCGCGAAGGCACGCCGACCATGGTGTTCGCCGGCGAGGAATACGGCACCGGCTCCTCGCGCGACTGGGCTGCCAAGGGCACGCAACTGCTGGGTGTGAAAGCCGTGGTGGCGCGCTCCTACGAGCGCATCCACCGTTCCAACCTGGTCGGCATGGGTGTGCTGCCGCTGCAGTTCATCGGCAACGACAGCGTGGCTACACTCGGTATCAAGGGCGACGAAACCTTCGATCTCAAGGGACTCGACGGCGAACTGCGGCCGCAACAGGAACTGACGCTGGTCATTCATCGCGCCAACGGCAGCACGCACGAAGTCACCGTGCTGCTGCGCATCGACACGCCGATCGAGGTCGATTACTACAAGCACGGCGGCATTCTGCCATTCGTGCTGCGCCAGCTGCTGGCTGCCTGATCGCACCAGTCGCCGGCTTCGCCTGCAAGGGTCGCATGCTTGTGCATGCGGCCCTTTTTTTATCGCCAGCGATGCCGGAAAACAGGCTGCCCCATCAGCATGCCGGTTCGCCCGAATGCGGAGAGATTCTTTTGTTGCTTGTCGTACAGTCGCAATTTCACGATTCAACTACAATAGACACCTCACTTTCTTTCATCGGTTTCCATGCGTCGCCCACTCAAGAATTCCCCCCGCAAGTTATCCGCCGACAGTCAACGCCTGATCATGCTTTCCCAGGCCATCATTCAGGCTTCGAGCCGCGTGGAGGAACGACAGTGGGAAAACCAGATGGAAGACGTGCTGCACAAGCTGCTGCGCACGCGCCATCAGGACACGCTCGACGCGGCGCTCGACCATCTGTTCAAGCAGGCCCCGACCGCTTACGACGCCTTGACCGATGCGGTGGAAGCCGCCAGCGAATCCTGCGTCATCGAACACGATGGCACCGCCTACGACGCGCTGCTGATTGCCGCGCCCATCCTCGCCTGGACCCGTTTCTCTATCGCGGCCGGACCGATCGCCGCCGACATGGTCGCTACCCTCTCGGCCCATCTGCATGCCCATGTGCTGTCGGACAACGCCAGACTGGCAATGGCTCCCATGCTGTTTTCGATCGACCAGCTGCCGCGCTCGCATAGCGATATCTTCATGCTGACGCAGCAAATGGCGCAGGCTGCGCTGAACGGCACGCCCATCAAGGCCGCCGCCAAGCAGGCCGAGACCGCGCCCTTTCTGGCCGATACGCGCTATCTGCTGGCGGTCGTGACGGTCAGGTGCGGCGAACCCATGTTCCGCTGGCAGGCCAGTACCAACCTGGCAGACCGCGATGACGCATTGGCGCAATGGAGTGCGCAGGCCATGCCCAACATCGCACGCCTGCTGCCGGGCTGCGGCATCGAATTGCTGCTGCCAGAAGCCTACTTTGTCGCCTGCCGCGAAGGCGACAAGCAGATTCGTCCGGCCTCGATCCGCGCCGCCGTGCACTATCTGACGCACACGCTGGCGGTCGAACCGGCTGCCTTGCAGGCTGTCATTGGCGGTTTCTGCGAAGACGAAAATGATGGACGTATCGACGAATACCGGATCGGCTTTGCTCCCGTCAACCAATCCGACATCCTGTATGGCGTGATCTGGCCGCTGTACGGCGATGAAGAAGCAGAGGAATCCCCGTACCGGACAGTCGCCGACGCGATGCCGCCACGCAAGACGCCTCTGGAAGAGATTCATGCCTTGCTCGAAGGATGCGGCATCATCCGCATTCGGCGCCACACCGAACCGTTCGTGATGGAATTCTGCGATGACTGCGGCGCGCCGCTGTTTGCCGACCAGGATGCCGAACTCGTGCATGCGGAAATGCCCGAGGAAGCGGCGAGCGGTTCAGGCCATCTGCACTGACGTCGCCTACCGGGCCTGCTGCCAGTCCTTGTACGGATGCCGCAGCAGGCTGGCATTGAAATAACGCGCATCGTCGGACACTTCCTGCCCGACCCACTGCGGCCGCTCGAAGGCCTGTGTCTCGCTCTGCAGTTCGATCTCGGCCACCACCAGCCCGGCATTGTCGCCAAGGAAGGCATCGACTTCCCAGGTCAGTCCGGCATGAACGATGCGTGTGCGCGTCTTTTCGATCAGAGGCCGTTCGCACAACCCGCTCAGCAAGGCATTCGCTTCCTCAAGCGGAATGACATATTCCCATTCCCCGCGGCTGATGCCCTCCACCCTGCCCTTGATCGTCAGGGTCCCTGTCTCGCCCTCGACGCGCACCCTTACGACGCGATCCGGGTGTGATGACAGATAACCCTGCCTGATCAGGATCGGCGTTCCCTGCTTTTTCCAGGCATCGCCAACGACCAGAAACTTGCGCTCGATCTCGATGTTCATCGCGTGCTGCGCCGTACGTTGTCGAGAATCGGCCGCAACATGTCACGCCCCAATTGCGCACTGCGCGCGCCGTTCCAGCCGATCTTCGGTTGCGGCGAACACGCATTGTCCTTGAACGGCATTTCCAGCGTCAGCGACACGCATTTGAAGACATGGCCCATGTACTTGGATGCGAGCTTGAGCATGTCTTCGCGGTACTTGCCGGCCGGATAGCCGTATTCGGTCTGGAAATCCTCGTTCGCCTGCTGCAGCCTTTCGATGAAGGTCTGCTGCTCCGTCATCTGCTCCGACGTGAAGCCTTCCAGCATTTCGCTGCCGGCGACAAAGACGTACGGCAATCCCTCGTCGCCATGAATGTCGAGAAACAGATCGCAGCCGGTCTCGTGGATGCGCTGGCGCACATGGAACACTTCCGGACTCGTCTCCAGCGAAGGAGACATCCATTCGCGATTGAGGTTGGCGCCGGCTGCATTGGTGCGCAGATTGCCGCGGCATGCGCCGTCCGGATTCATGTTGGGCACGATATGAAACACCGCGTGATCGAGCACTTGCCGCGCCACTGCGCAGTCCTCGTCCAGTAGCGCATCCAGCAGGCCCTCGACAAACCATTCGGCCATGGTTTCGCCCGGATGCTGGCGCGCAATGATCCATACCTTCTTGCGTGCCGCGGCATCGCCGGCCGCCGGATCGCCGGCCACCGGATCGCCAATCGTCACCATGTCGAGATCACGCCCATCGATCGTGCGGCCCAGATGCACGATGCGTGCGCGTGGCGACAATTGCGCACGCGCCAGCAGCGACAGATGGCGCTCCCACGAATACGGTTCGAAATAGGCGTAATGGATACTGTCATGCAGCGGTGTATGGGAGATGGTCATGACCTTGCCATCGAACGCAGTCGGCACGCGAAACCAGTGTTCGCGGTCATAGCTGGCCACCGCCTGGTAATTCTTCCAGCCCTCCGGGTAGGCCGCCTCCGCCGCATTCAGGAAGCGCAACCTGCAGCGCTGGCCGCGCGCGCCCTGCAGGCGAAAATAAAACCATTGCGCAATGTCGGCATGCGAGTCCTTGCGCAAACGAAGATCGATGGCGTGCGCCTCATCGGCTCGCACCACCTCGATCGCGCCGGCATCGAATGCCGAGCTGATATGAATGGCCATGAATGGAATCCGTCGGGGATGGAAATGCAGTGAAGGCGCGGCATGCACCTTCATTCAGGAAGGAAATTGTAGAGGATTCCGGCGTCGCAAACAGCCATCGCGATACCGGGCTTCCTTCTATGCGATGCCGTTGCCCACCAGCCCGAACTCTTCCAGCGCCGCCGGCAGATTGGCATTCTTGTGGCCTGGTCGGGTCAGCTTGGTCAAGACGAAACGCTGCAGATCGCTCAGGCCCTGCCACTGTGTATCGGTGGGAATATCGAGGTCGAGTTCGGATAGCGTATCGACCACCTGCGCCGGAATCGTCGGCTGGCTCCAGGGCGGTGACGGGTCGATATCGATATCGCGGATGGCCGTTTCAGGCTTGTCCGCATGAGGTGCCAGCATCTGCAACAACCGCTGGCGATAAGCCTGGCGCTCCTGTTCGGTCTCGCACGGCAGCTCCACCAGTTCCTGCCGCTCATCCCGGGACAGCACCGCCCAGGCGGCAAAATCGAATCGCACACCGACCGCATCCAGATTGAATCGCACGATCATCGGAATGCGGCGCAGTGCATAACGCCCATCCTGCTCGAACCCGAACAGCGGCGCCGCCATCAAAGCGCTCCTTGCCGGCTATGCGCGGGCGTAGCGGTATTCTCATCCGCCGATCTTTTTCGATTTGTCGTCCAGGTGGTCCTTGTCCAGTTTTTCTTCATTGTCTTTTCCCAGATTGTCGCCCGCAATCCAGCGCGGATCCTTGTCGTGGCCCGGCGTGGTAGGCGTGGCCGGCCTTGCAGGCACCAGTTTATCTTTTTCCGTGCTCATTGTTCTCTCCTTGCGTTGTTGAACATGTATCCGTCACTGTAAGGCGAAAGCCCGAAACACGATGTCGGCCACACAATTCATTCCATGTAGGATTCACTTTCATTCCCTCTCAAGTTATCCCGCAAAACTGTGGATAGCCATGTGAAAAAGACTTGGGCAGTCGCGTTAACGCATTGAAAATGCAGATGTTTTCCCGAGCGCAAATGATTGAGGCATGGCAAGGAATCCACACGCTGACCGCTTTTCCCACGTATCAAACTCCGCTTGTCCGATGTGAAGACGGACATCGTTTTCCTATCATGGGACGTCCTCTATCGCCAACCAAGGAGCATGCCATGCAGAACAAGGAAACGAAGACGAACAAGCAACGCGAAAAGCAGTCCCCGCAGGCCGGCCTGGGCAAAAAGGGGCGCCATGAGACGGACACCATCGAAAAGGAAAAAGCTGCCGACACCCAGTCGGAATTCAACGTCAACCAGCGACGCCAGGAAAGCTACAAGGAACAATAGGCACGCGTGGTCTCGGACAAAAATAAAAAGCCCGCAGATGCGGGCTTTTTATTCGGACCTGCGAGCAGGCGCAACTTCAATCAGTGCAGCGTCTTCTTCGGCGCACCGGTCTTGCGGTCGATGTATTCGTGCGCGGCGATGATGCCGCGCTGGATGCACTCTTCGCGGGTCGGATAGGAGTGACCGTCGATCACCTCGAAGTCCCTGAAATCGCGACCGCCCAGATGTTCGGTAACGAAGACACGCGGCATGTATTCGTCAAACTGCTTGTCCACCTCGACTGCCGACAGATGCGCAGAGACTTGAACCGATACGCTCCAGCCCTTGTAGGTTTCGTAATGCGATTTCATGCGTGTTCCTCCATGATTCAAAAACGCGAAATATCGATGCCCTGCGCCGATCTTGCCACAACGACGATGAGCGGAAAACAAAACAGCACTCGAATATTAGACGGCGTCTAATATACAGTGCTGTGGATACGTACAGAAAAATCCGTAAGTCTTTGATTCTATTGGTCGGGACGGTGTGATTCGAACACACGACCCCTTGCACCCCATGCAAGTACGCTACCAGGCTGCGCTACGCCCCGACGAACGAAAGATTATAGCAGAGCAAAACCTTTTTTAACCAGCTTCCGGCTCAAGAAAGCGCGTCCGGACGCAGCAGCGAAAGAATGTCCTGCAGCTCGTTGCGGATCTCGAGCAGCCGCGCATTCTGTGCACCGGATTCTTCCTGTGCGTCGCCCTCTTCCGCATCCAGGATGCGACTGTCGAGCTTGTTGCGTGCGCCGCTGATCGTGAAACCCTGCTCGTACAGCAGCTCGCGGATACGGCGGATCAGCAGGACTTCGTGGTGCTGATAATAGCGGCGGTTGCCGCGCCGCTTGACCGGCTTCAACTGCGTGAATTCCTGCTCCCAGTAACGCAGCACGTGCGGCTTGACGCCGCACAATTCGCTGACCTCGCCAATCGTGAAATAACGCTTGGCGGGAATCGGCGGCAGAACGGCCAGTTCGGCCTTGTTGACGCGTTCGTTCATCTATCAGGCTGTCTGCGTGAGCGGGTTGCTGACGTCCTCGACCATGCCCTTGAGTTTCTGGCTCGCATGAAAGGTCACGACGCGGCGCGCGGTGATCGGAATCTCTTCGCCGGTCTTGGGATTGCGTCCGGGGCGTTGCGGCTTGTCGCGCAGCTGGAAATTGCCGAAGCCGGACAGCTTGACCGATTCGCCGCGCTCGAGCGCGTCGCGGATCTCGTCGAAGAAGGTCTCGACCATGTCCTTGGCTTCGCGCTTGTTGAGGCCGACCTGCTCGAACAGCAGTTCCGCCAGTTCGGCCTTGGTCAGCGTTGGCAGGTCCTTCTCGGCCTGCGAACGCACCTGCGACTCGAGCATGGCCCGGTTCAGGTCGGCGGTCAGTACGGATTGGAGTTCTGCTGAATTCACGTCATTCATGTCTTTTTCCTGCAGAGTCAACGCAATCTGGCGCCATGATGCCTGCCTGCGGCAGCGACAAAAGCATTCATCGCGGCATCCACCTGATCGTCCTGCAGGGTCGTTTGAGTATCTTGCAAGGTGAAGCGGAAAGCAAGGCTTTTTTCGTCCGACTCCAGTCCCTTGCCGCGATATTCATCAAATAAAACAACCACTTGCAGAATGTTGCAAACGGGATTGCCGGCCTTTTCCGCCTCGAACGCATCAACCAGCGCCTGTGCTGCGACGTCCTGTTTCACCACCAGCGCGAGATCGCGCGTCACTGCGGGGAATTTCGAGATTTCGCGATAGGACGGAACACCGACCTGCTGCAATGCGGCAGCGTCTGCCTCGAAGAACACGGGGGCCAGCGGCAAATCGTATTTCTGCTGCCAGCGCGGATGCAGTTCGCCGATCACGCCGACCTGTCGGCCATCCAGCAGGATGGCTGCGGAACGCCCCGGGTGCAATGCCGGATGCTCGACTTTTACAAATGTTAACTTTTTCGGCGCGAATAGTGTCTCGAGATCGGCCTTCACATCGAAATAATCGACATTGCGCGCCGTCTGCCCCCATTGCTCCTCGACCACCGGACCATAGGCCAATGCCGCCACGCGCTTGGGTTGATCGTAACCGGCGACCGACAGCGGACCATCCTGCGTGGTGTTCGCGCGCAGATAGACGGCACCGATTTCGAACACGCGAATACGCGCCACCTTGCGATTCAGGTTGTAGCGCACGTTGGCGATCAGGCTGCCGATCATGGTCGAGCGCATCACGCTCATCTGGCTCGCGATCGGGTTCAGCAGACGGATCGGATCGCTGTTGCCGGCAAAATCCTCTTCCCACGCCTGCTCGACGAAGCTGTAGTTGACGACTTCCTGATAGTCGGCATCGGCCAGTTGGCGGCGGATCGTGAACAGCGAACGCGTGTTCTCGGGCGCGATGCGTATCGCATTGGCTGCCACCGGCGGCAGCGCCGGAATGTTCTCGAAACCGTGCACGCGCGCGACTTCCTCGATCAGGTCTTCCTCGATCTCGATGTCGAAACGGTAGGACGGCGGCGTAACGGAGAAAGTCCCCTCGCCTTGCGTGTACTGCAGGCCAAGGCGCGTGAAGATGTCGGCGATCTGCGCATCGTCGAACGGCACGCCGATGACCTTGGCCGCACGCGCGGTGCGCAGCGTGACGGGCGCACGCGCCGGCAGGTTGACCACGTGGTCGTCGACCGGGCCGACCTGCGTCTTGCCAGGCTGGCCGCAGATTTCGACGATCAGCGCGGTGATGCGCTCGATGCGTTCGACCGTGGCTGCGAAATCGACGCCGCGCTCGAAGCGATGCGCGGCATCGGTCGAGAAATTGAAGCGGCGCGCGCGGCCCTGGATCGCAGCCGGATGCCAGAATGCGGCTTCCAGATAGATGTCCTGCGTCTCGAGCGAGACTGCCGTGGCATCGCCGCCCATGATGCCGGCCAGTGATTCGATTTCCTTGTCGTCGGCGATCACGCCGATCCAGTCGTCGATGGCGACCGTGTTGCCGTTCAGGAGCCTCAGCGATTCACCCGGCTTGCCCCAGCGCACGGCGAGACCGCCCTTGATCTTGTCGAGGTCGAACACGTGGGTCGGCTGACCGAGCTCGAGCATCACGTAATTGGAAATATCGACCAGCGCCGAGATCGGGCGCTGGCCGCTGCGCTCGAGGCGCTGCTTCATCCAGGCAGGCGTCGGCGCCTTGGCATTGAGGCCGCTGATGATGCGTCCCGCAAAACGTCCGCACAGATCGGGCGCATCGATGCGCACCGGCAGCACCTCGTCGATGCTGGTCGCCACCGGCTGCCAGGCCGGCTGCTTGAGTACGGAACCGGTCAGCGCCGCGACTTCACGCGCCACGCCGAGCACCGACAGGCAGTCCGCCTTGTTGGGCGTCAGCTTGATCGTGAATTTCAGATCGTTGAGCTGGTAATAATCGCGGAAATTCTGGCCGACCGGCGCATCCGAAGGCAGGTCCAACAGGCCGTCCGCCTCGTCCGGCAATCCCAGTTCCTTGGCCGAGCACAGCATGCCCTGCGACTCCACGCCGCGCAGCTTGCCGAGCTTGATGTTGAACGGCTTGCCGTCCGCACCCGGCGGCAGCACCGCGCCGACCGTGGCACAAGCCACCTTCATGCCGGCGCGCACGTTGGGTGCGCCGCACACGATGTTGAGCAAGGTGCCGGTGCCGGCATCAACCTGGCACACGCGCAGGCGATCGGCATCCGGATGCTTGACGACTTCGCGCACCTCGGCCACGACCACACCGGAAAACGGCGGCGCGACCGGCTCGACTTCCTCGACCTCCAGGCCCGACATCGTCAACATGTGCGCCAGTTCATCCGAGGTCATGCTCGGATCAACCATCGTGCGCAGCCAGCTTTCGGAAAATTGCATGATTCAAATACCTTCAAACATCATGAACAAGGAAAGGGAGCGGAACCCTCGAGAAGCGACGATCTGCGCCGCCCGTCCGCTACCGTCTTAGTTGAATTGCTTCAGGAAACGCAGATCGCCTTCGTAGAACAGGCGCAGATCGTTGATTCCGTAGCGCAGCATCGTCAGGCGCTCGAGGCCGGAGCCGAACGCGAAACCGATGAACTGCTCGGGATCGAAGCCCATGTTGCGCAGCACGGTCGGATGCACCTGGCCGGCGCCCGAAACCTCGAGCCAGCGGCCCTTGAGCGGACCGCTGCCGAAGGCGATGTCGATCTCGGCCGAGGGTTCGGTAAACGGAAAATAGGAAGGACGGAAGCGCACCTGCAGGTCGTCGGTCTCGAAGAAGGCACGCACGAAATTGAGATACACGCCCTTGAGATCGGCGAAGCTGACACTTTCGTCGATCCACAGGCCTTCGACCTGATGAAACATCGGCGAGTGGGTCGCGTCGCTGTCGACGCGGTAGGTACGGCCCGGCGCGATCACGCGGATCGGCGGCTTGTTCATGCGCGCATAGCGCACCTGCATCGGGCTCGTATGCGTACGCAGCAGCAGCGGCTTGCCCTGCGTGTCCTTGCCGTCGATGTAGAACGTATCCTGCATCGAACGCGCCGGATGGTTTTCAGGGCTGTTCAGTGCAGTAAAGTTGGTCCAGTCATTCTCGATCTCGGGACCGTCCGCCACATCGAAACCGATCGAACCGAAGATTTCCTCGACGCGCTTCCAGGTGCGCATCACGGGATGGATACCGCCGACGCCGCGGCCACGGCCCGGCAGCGTGACGTCGATCGCTTCGGCGTTCAGACGCGCTTCGAGTTGCTCATTCGAGAGCGCATCGCGACGCGCGGTCAGTGCCTGCTCGATCTTTTCCTTGGCGGCATTGATGACGGCACCCTGCGTCTTGCGCTCTTCAGGCGCCAGCTTGCCGAGACCCTTCATCTGTTCGGTGATCTGCCCGGTCTTGCCGAGATATTTTGCTTTTGCATTTTCCAGAGCGGCCGCGTCGGGAGCGGCGGCAAAATCGGTCTGGGCTTGCGTGACGAGTTGATCCAAAATATTCATGCGGTTTGTTTTCGCCTTTACAGGAAGCCGAAAAGGAATGCAAAGAAGAACAAGAAAACAAAACGGGGCAGTGGTATGAACCCTGCCCCGCGATATTGCCGCGCCGCCCGGAAGCGGCGCATGCGATCACAACACTCAAGCAGCGATGTTTGCCTTCACCTGATTGACGATGGCTGCAAATGCCGGCTTGTCGAACACAGCCATGTCTGCCAGCACCTTGCGATCGAGTTCGATCGAAGCGCGTTTCAGGCCGTTCATGAACTTGCTGTAGGTCAGGCCATGCTCACGCGACGCTGCATTGATACGGGTGATCCACAGAGCGCGGAACACGCGTTTCTTGTTGCGGCGATCGCGATAGGCGTATTGACCAGCGCGCATGACCGCCTGCTTGGCGATGCGATAGACCTTGCTGCGACGGCCGCGGTAACCCTTGGCTTGGTCGAGAACTTTCTTGTGACGGGCCCGTGCGGTAACCCCACGTTTGACTCTAGGCATGATTTCTCCTTGTGTGAGGTTAAGCGTTCGGCATCATTGCGCGTACCGAATTCAGGTTGGTGTCGTGGACACCGACCGCACCGCGCAACTGACGTTTGTTCTTGGTGGTTTTCTTGGTCAGGATGTGGCGTTTGAACGCCTGACCGCGCTTGACGGTACCACCCGGACGGACACGAAAGCGCTTTTTGGCGCTGCTTTTCGTTTTCATTTTAGGCATGACACATATCTGTCCTTTTCGGACAGCTCCATTTTGGATGATCACAGGTGGCAACAATTTCGTTGCGCTTGGATGCCTGCTCTCACTTGTTATGCAACGGCATGAACCGCTGCCTTCTACCTGCCTGCCGCCGGAGCGGCAAACGGGTGAATCTTATTTTTTCTTCTTGGGCGCCAGCACCATGATCATCTGGCGGCCTTCCATCTTCGGAAACTGCTCGACCTGGCCGTATGGCTCCAGATCCGCTTTCAGACGTTCGAGCATGCGCATGCCGATATCCTGGTGGGCCATTTCACGACCGCGGAAACGCAGCGTGATCTTGGTCTTGTCGCCGTCTTCCAGGAACTTGGTCAGGTTACGCAGCTTGATGTTGTAATCACCATCGTCGGTACCCGGCCTGAACTTCACCTCCTTGACCGAGATGACCTTCTGTTTCAGCTTGGCTTCGTGCGCGCGTTTCTGTTCCTGATACTTGAACTTGCCGTAATCCATCAGGCGGGCAACCGGCGGCTGCGCGGTCGGCGCAATTTCCACCAGATCGACATTGGCCTCTTCCGACAGGCGGAGCGCCTCTGCCAGGCTCACAATACCGAGCGGTTCGTTATCGACACCGCTCAAACGCAATTCGGGCGCAGTAATTTCACCGTTGATTCGATGAGACTTGTCAGTAGCTATCGCAATTTCCTTTTAAAATCAAATAATTAAGCCGTGCTCCTGCGCATCGGATCGCCTTTTCAGGCCTTGGCTTCGACCTCATCCCTGAGGCGCTTCACCAATTCATCGACGGGCATCGCACCCAGATCGACGTTTCCTCGCGCTCGCACGGCCACTGTACCGGCATCCCGCTCCTTGTCGCCGATGACGACGATATAAGGCAGCTTCTGGACGGAATGCTCGCGTATTTTATAGGTAATCTTCTCGTTGCGCAAATCGAGCCGTACCCTAAACCCTTGTTTTTTCAGGTTTTGTGCAACATCGCGCGCGTAATCGGCTTGCGCGTCCGAAATATTCAGGACCGCGACCTGCTCGGGCGCCAGCCACAGCGGCATTGCGCCCGCATGATTCTCGATCAGAATGCCGATGAAACGCTCGAGCGAACCGACGATCGCGCGATGCAGCATGACCGGCGTCTTGCGCGTGTTGTCGACATCGACATATTCGGCGCCCAGGCGCTGCGGCATGAAGAAATCGACCTGCATGGTACCGACCTGCCATGGGCGGCCGAGGCTGTCCTTCAAGTGATATTCGATCTTGGGACCGTAGAATGCGCCCTCGCCCGGCAGTTCGGTCCAGCTCACGCCGCACGAACGCAGCGCGGTACGCAGTGCATCCTCGGCCTTGTCCCAGATTTCATCGGTACCGATCCGGTTGTCGGGACGCAATGCAATCTTGACATCGATGTTGCTGAAACGGAAATCCTCATAGACCTTCATCGCCTGCGGATGGAAGGCCATCACTTCCGACTGGATCTGTTCCTCGGTGCAGAAGATGTGACCGTCATCCTGCGTGAAGCCGCGCACGCGCATGGTCCCGTGCAACGCACCCGACGGTTCGTTGCGATGGCACTGGCCGAATTCGCCGTAGCGTAGCGGCAGGTCGCGATAGCTGCGCAGGTCGGAGTTGAAGATCTGCACGTGGCCCGGGCAGTTCATCGGCTTCAACGCATACGAACGGTTCTCGGATTCGGTCACGAACATGTTTTCACGATAATTTTCCCAGTGACCGGTCTTGCCCCACAGGCTGGCATCGAGAATCTGCGGCGCCTTGACTTCCTGATAATCATTGATCTGGTAGGTATGGCGCATGTACTGCTCGACCTGCTGCCAGATGGTCCAGCCCTTCGGATGCCAGAAGATCAGGCCTGGCGCTTCGTCCTGGAAGTGGAACAGATCGAGCTGCTTGCCGAGCTTGCGGTGGTCGCGTTTCTCGGCCTCTTCCAGCATGTGCAGGTACTGTTCCTGCTCTTCCTTCTTCGCCCAGGCGGTGCCGTAAATGCGCTGCAGCATTTCGTTCTTCGAATCGCCGCGCCAGTAGGCGCCGGCCAGCTTCATCAGCTTGAACACGCGCAGCTTGCCGGTCGACGGCACGTGCGGGCCGCGGCACAGATCGGTGAACTTGCCTTCGGTATAGAGCGACACGTCTTCATTGGCCGGAATCGAAGAAATGATCTCCGCCTTGTAGTCCTCGCCGATCGACTTGAAGTAGGCCACCGCCTCGTCGCGCGGCAGCACCTGACGCGTGACCGGCTCGTCCTTCTTCGCCAGCTCCGTCATCTTCTTCTCGATCGCCTTCAGGTCTTCCGGAGTAAACGGACGCTTGTACGAAAAGTCATAGTAGAAACCATTCTCGATGACCGGACCGATCGTCACCTGCGCCTCCGGGAACAGCTCCTTGACCGCGTAAGCCAGCAGGTGCGCCGTCGAGTGGCGGATGACGTCCAGCCCTTCCGGGTCCTTGTCGGTGACGATGGCTAGATCGCTGTCTTCCTCGATCAGGAAAGAGGTATCGACGATCTTGCCGTTGACCTTGCCGGCCAAGGCCGCCTTGGCCAGGCCGGTGCCGATGTTGGCGGCGACCTGCGCCACGGTGACGGCGTCGTCGAACTGGCGTTGCGAACCATCGGGAAGTCGGACTGTAATCATGGTGTTCTCCGTTTCAGCCGGCGGCGCGGCTGACGTTGGAAGGAATCAATATAGAAACTGCGCAGGAAACTGCAGACGAAAAAAAAACGCGGACCAGCCGCGTTTTTCTCAATTGGCAAACGAAAAAAGAAATCGGCTAGATGCGCTTGAAAACCGTGGTGGTCGTCGTTCGCGGTGTCATAACCGGGATGCCTTTCTCGCTCTTACAGGTTTTACCAAAGTATTTTGGTAGGCACGATTGGACTCGAACCAACGACCCCTACCATGTCAAGGTAGTGCTCTAACCAGCTGAGCTACGCGCCTAAAGAAGCAAGATTATAGCCACAAAGATTTTGTTTGCCTAGTGCCGAATTGAAATTTCTGCAGGAAATTTCATTGCCCTCTGCAACACCCTCACGGCAGGCTGTCTTGTCACGCCTTCAAGCCTTCGCAAAACAGACCGCATCGTACTGCGCAGCATGACATGTCTCCCTGTGCTCAATGACGCTTGGCTTCGATCACACCACTGACCTCGCTGATCACATTGAGCGCCTTGTTCAGTTGCGCGGTCGATCCGATCTCCGCCGTGAAGGCCATGCGCGCGGTGCCCTTTGCACTTTGCGTGCTGACACCGATGACATTGATCTTTTCGCGCAGGAAGATATCGGAGATGTCACGCAGCAGCCCCTGCCGATCACTGGCCAGCACGAAGATATCGACCGGATAGACGGTCGTCGCTTCCGGACTGCCCCATGCAGTCTGAATCACGCGCTCGGGCGCCCTGCTCTGCATTTCGGCGAAGTTCTTGCAGTCCGCGCGATGAATGGACACACCCTTGCCGCGCGTGATGAAACCGACGATCTCGTCCGGCGGCGCCGGCTTGCAGCAGCGCGCCAGTTGCGTCAGCAGACCATCGGTACCGACCACCAGCACACCGGACTTGGCGCCATGCACCACGCTCGATGAACGGCTCTTGCGCGGGATGACCGCGTCCTCTTCCTGCCGTGCCGCATCGGGATTTTCACCATGCAGCGCATGTTCGACCGTGCGCAGACTGAACTCGTCCTTGCCGACCGCCAGGAACAGGTCATCCAGCTTGGAAAAGCCGAGCGTATGCGCAAGCTCTTCCAGATTGATGGCAGTCTTGCCCTCGCGCTGCAGCGTTTTTTCGATCAGGGCACGACCGTTCGCCAGCGTTTCCTGCATGTCGATCGCGTTGAACCAGGCGCGTACCTTGGCACGCGTGCGCGAACTGGCCGCATAACCGGGCGACAGCCAGTCGCGCGACGGACCGACGGCACCGGCAACGGCGTTGACGCCCTTGGCAGTGATGATCTCGACGGTCTGGCCGTTCTTCAATTGCGTATTGAGCGGTACCAGCACGCCATCGACACGCGCGCCGCGGCAACGGTGGCCGATATCGCTGTGCAAATGATAGGCAAAGTCGATCGGCGTGGCGCCGTTCGGCAGTTCGATTACGCGCGCCTGCGGCGTCAGCACATAGATGCGGTCATCGAGCGTGGCCGACTTGAGCTTCTCTACCCAGTCGCGGTGCACATCCTCCTGCCCCACCACCGTATCGACGACCTCGCTCTTCCACGCCAGCAGTTGCCGCAGCCAGGCGATCTTTTCGTCGTACTTCTGTCCAGAGAAATTGGAGTTACCGGCTTCCTTGTAGCGCCAGTGCGCCGCCACCCCATACTCGGCGAACTCGTGCATGTCGTTGGTGCGGATCTGCACTTCGAGCGGACGACCGTCCTCGGCGATCACGATGGTATGCAGCGACTGGTAGCCGTTGGGCTTGGGACGCGAGATGTAGTCGTCGAATTCCTCGGGAATCGGCGGCCAGATGTTGTGCACGATGCCAAGCACCGTGTAGCAGGTCTTGACGTCTTCCACGATCACGCGAAAGGCACGCACGTCGTAGAGATCCGAGAACTCGATCTCCTTGCCCCGCAACTTGTTCCAGATGCTGAAGATGTGCTTGGGCCGCCCGAACACTTCGGCCTTGATTCCGGCTGCTGCCATTTCCGACTGCAGTCGCTTGATGGCATCCGCGACAAAGGCTTCGCGCTCGACGCGCTTTTCTTCCAGCAAAGAAGCGATGCGGCGATAGGCTTCCGGTTCGAGGAAGCGGAAAGACAGATCCTCGAGTTCCCATTTCAATTGCCAGATGCCCAGCCGATTGGCCAGCGGCGTGTAGAGATCGAAAGTCTCACGCGCATACTGGCGCGAGCGTTCGTTCTGCAGCTTGCGGTCGGCAAAATAGCGTAACGTCGCCACGCGCGTGGCGAGGCGCACCAGCACCGCGCGCATATCGACCGCCATCGCCAGCAGCATCTTGCGCAGCACCTCGAGCTGGGCCGCCGCTTCCTGCGCGGCATTCTTGCTGCGCAACGCTTCATGCTGGACGAAAGTCTGTTCGTGCAGGCGCATCAACTGGCGCACGCCATTGACCAGATCGTGCACCTCCTTGCCGAAACGCTCCTCTATCTTCTTAGCGGCAGCCGGATCGATGGCCGGCAGTTCGAACAGCAAGGCCGCAATGCGCGTATCGGCATCGGTTTCGACCTGAGCCAGCACGGTCGCCACGCATTGCGAAAATTCCAGGACGTCCTGGTCGCTTTCGAACGCGTCCTGTCCTGCAGATACCGTACTGCCCTCGTAATAAGGCTTGACGAAAGCAAGCGCATCCAGCACCCGATCACCATCCGACTCGTTGAGATCCGAGCGGAGCAATGCCTGTGCGTCACTTTGTGCCGAAACGGTGGAAACCATTCAAGAAACCTGATTCGTTGCTGCCACTACAATTATTTCAATCAATCGCCGCGGGTCCGGGAAGCGCACGCCGACGGTTGCGCGCGGTGGTGCATGGCCTTCCGGAACCCATGCATTCCACACTTCGTTCATCGCCTCGAAATCGTCTGTGTTGGCAATGAATATCTGACACGACAGAATGCGTGTCTTGTCGCTGCCGGCGTCGGCCAGCAAACGATCGATGTGTCCCAGCACCTCGCGCGTCTGCCCACGCATGTCCTGCGTCGTGTCTTCGGCGATCTGCCCCGCCAAGTATACCGTGCCGCCATGAATGGCGATTTCGGACAAAGTGTCGCCCATGTGAATGCGAGCAATGTTCATACCAATTCCAATCGAAGCGGACTTCAGTCCGGCAGAAAATTTTTCACCAGCGCAATGCGCTCGGCGCTCAGGAAGGTCGGCGCATGGCCGACATTCGGCAATTCGATGCACTGCGCCTGCGGTCCTCTCTGCGTCATTTCCTGTGCTGTCTCGCGCGACACCATGTCGGACAGCGCACCGCGCAGCAGCAGGGTCGGACAACGGATCGCATCGTAGGCAGCCCACAGCTGCTGTTGCGCGAGCTGCGCGTCGTCGGGCGTCATTGCCTTGTACGGGATCGCGAGCCCGAGGTCGTAGCTGAATCGCCAGTTGCCGTCGGCACCCTGCTTGAGCACGTCGGCCGCCAGCTTGTTCCATTGCACATCGTCATGCGCACCGAAGGAATGCGAGATCTGCCGCACGTAATCACGAGCCTGTTCGAAGCTCGCGAACTGCCGGTCCTGGCCGATGTATTCTCCGATGCGCGCCATTGCCGTCGCATCCAGCACCGGGCCGATGTCGTTGAGTATCAGGCTGCGGATCAGTCCGGTCGGCTGTGCCGCCAGCACCATGCCGATCAGCCCGCCCATCGAAGTGCCGAGCCAGTGCACGGATTCCACGTCGAGCCGCGCGATCAGCGTCACCATGTCGGCCACGTACTGCAGTATCTGGTAGTGCCGGGGATCGCGCAGATGATCGGAGCGCCCGCGTCCGACCACGTCCGGACAGATCACACGGTAGCGCTGGCCGAGCGCGGCGGCCAGCGCGTCGAAGTCGTCCGATACGCGCGTCAGGCCATGCACGCAGACCAGCACGTCGGGATTGTCATGCGTTCCCCATTCCTTGTAGGCCATGCGGTGCAGGCCGGCGGGAGACATGCATTGCACGTGACGGATACGCGGCACCGCCGTGGCAGCCGCCTGTTGCAGGACCTTGCGCGCGCTGTCGATATGCTCTCGTTCTCCCGCTTCGCTCATGCAACACCCAGCCCGTCGTCCGCATTCACGATCGTACCGTTGAGCAGGTGCGATTCTTCGGCAGCCAGCAGGAGCAGCAGGCCGTCGAGGTCTTCCGGCTTGCCAAGGCGGCGGCGCGGCAAGGTCGCCAGCAGTTGCCTGCCCTGCTCACTGTCGAAGTAATCGAGATTGATCTCGGTACCGATGTAGCCGGGGCAGATCGCGTTCACATTGATGCCGAACTGGCCCCATTCGAGCGCCATCGATTTCGTCATGTGCACCACCGCCGCCTTGCTCATGCAATAAAGTCCGAGCTGCGGCACCACGCGCAAGGCGGCCAGCGATGCGATGTTGATGATGCGATGCTGCTTGCGCGGATCGCCCTTGTAGCGCAGGATCATGCGGCGCGCCACTTCCTGCGCGACGAAGAATGCGCCGCGCTGGTTGGTATCCATCACGTAGGCATAATCCTCGGGCGTGACGTCGATCAGGCGCTGGCTGCTGGAGACGCCGGCATTGTTGACGAGGATGTCGATCGGCCCGGCTTCGGTCTCGGCATGCGCGACGGCAGCCTTGATGCTCGCGTAATCGGTCACATCGAGCGCGACCACGTGGGCAGCGCCGCCTTCGGCCTCGATCTCCGCCCGCAATTCCTTCAGCCTGTCCATGCGACGCGCGGCCAGCACCACCTGCGCGCCCGCCATCGCCAGCACCTTGGCGAAACGCGCGCCCAGACCGCTGGATGCACCCGTGATCAATGCCACCTTGCCCTCGAAATTCACCTCGATACCCACCGCGTCTCCTGCCTTCTTGAAATTATCCGTTGCACATCCGCCTCAAAACCGGGGCGGGAGACGGTATCATTACACGAAAAGCAAACCGCATGTCGCGACCAGTCGCCGCGTGATTGTCGGCGCGGCATCGCATGCGGTTTGCCTGATCGAATTCACCATTGAGAAACATGACGCAAGCCATTTCACCAGCCAGCCTCCTCGACCAATACGGTCCGCGCGACACCATGGACTACGACGTGGTCATCGTCGGCGGCGGTCCTGCCGGCCTGTCGGCCGCCATCCGCCTCAAGCAGCA
>NZ_BMCG01000001.1 GCF_014635065.1 Oxalicibacterium flavum | reverse complement strand
ACCGAAGGCTTCGAGGCTGTCGGTGGCGCAGAGTTTGGGCACATTGATGCCGTACTCGGCGGCTGCACGCATGACGGAAGTGCCTTGCGGCACGGTCACGGTGACGCCGTCGATTTCCAGGGTGACCATGTTTTCGGATTCGCTCTTGGGCGTACCGTAGTCAATGCCATTGAGTAAGTTCATTTTTCGCTCCAGTCTCTCTCAGCTTTATGCTGCGGTTGCCAGTGGTTGATCGCCGAAGTCTTCAGGGAAGTGGTTCAGGGCCGACAACACCGGGAATGGCGTCATGTTGCCCATCGCACACAGCGATCCCGTGACCATCACATCGCACAAATCACGCAGCAGACGGATCTGCTGTGGACGATTCTGGTTAGCAATGATCTTGTCCATCACCTCCACACCACGTGTCGAGCCGATCCGGCACGGGGTGCATTTGCCGCACGATTCAGCCTTGCAGAAATGCATGGCGTAACGTGCCTGCTTTGCCATATCGACGGTATCGTCAAAGGCAACCAGTCCACCGTGGCCGACCGTCGAATCGACGGCAGCAAAGGCTTCGTAGTCGAACGGCGTGTCGAACAGCGATTCTGGCATGTAGGCACCCAGCGGGCCGCCAACCTGCACGGCACGGATCGGACGACCCGACTCCGAACCTCCGCCAAAATCGTACAGCAGTTCCCTCAAGGTGACGCCGAAAGCCTTTTCGACAAGGCCGCCGTACTTGACGTTGCCGGCGATCTGCATCGGCAGCGTGCCGCGCGAACGGCCCATGCCGTAGTTCTTGTAGAACTCTGCGCCACGCGACAGGATCAATGGTACCGCAGACAGCGAAATGACGTTGTTGATGACCGTCGGTTTGCCGAACAGGCCGACCAGCGCCGGAAGCGGCGGTTTGGCGCGGACCATGCCGCGCTTGCCTTCGATACTTTCCAGCATCGCGGTTTCTTCGCCGCAGACGTAGGCGCCGGCAGCCTTGCGCACCTGCAGGTTGAAGGTGCGGCCGGAACCGAGGATGTTCTCGCCCAGATAGCCGCCAGCCTTGGCGTTCTCGATGGCTTCGTTCAGGTTGGCGATCGAGTGCGGATATTCGGAACGCACATAGATATAGCCTTCGGTCGCGCCGACAGCCAGACCGGCGATCGTCATGCCTTCGATCAGCATGAACGGATCGTCTTCCATGACCATGCGGTCGGAGAAGGTGCCCGAGTCGCCTTCGTCGGCGTTGCAGGCGATGTATTTCTGGTCGGCTTGGGCGCCCAGCACGGTCTTCCACTTGATGCCGGTCGGGAACGCTGCACCGCCGCGGCCACGCAGGCCGGAATCGGTGACTTCCTGCACGATGGCAGCCGGTTCCATGGTGATGGCTTTCTTCAGGCCGACATAGCCTTCATGCGCCAGGTAGTCTTCCAGCGAGACCGGGTCGGTGATGCCGACGCGCACGAACTGCAGGCGTTCCTGCTTTTTCAGGTACGGGATTTCCTCGACCAGGCCGAGTGCCTTGTCGTGCTTGCCGCCATTGAGGAAATCGGCGTCGAACAGGGCAGCGACTTCGTCGGCTTCGATCGGACCAAAGCCGATGCGGCCGGCGTCGGTCGCGACTTCGACCAGCGGCTCGAGCCAGAACATGCCGCGCGAACCGTTGCGCACGAGCTTGATATCGATGCCGCGGGCCTTGGCTTCCTTGGCGATGGCTTCGGCCGTCTCATTGGCGCCGAGCGCCAGCGCGGTCGAGTCGCGCGGAACAAATACGGTAAAGGTCATTGGACACCTCGCTTGGCCTGGATCAGGCGATTGAATTTTTCCTTGGAAACGCGTGCGTACAGGTCGTCATCGATCTGCACGGCAGGGCCGCTGGCGCATTGGCCGAGGCAGTAGACGGTTTCCAGCGAGAAGTTGTTGTCGTCGGTGGTGCCGTGGAAATCGCAGCCCAGCAGTTCCTTGGCGTGCGAAGCCAGATCTTCGCAGCCGCGTGCCTGGCAGGCTTCGGCGCGGCAGATCTGTACCACGTGCTTGCCGGCCGGATGCTGGCGGAAGAAGTGGTAATAGGTGATGACGCCATGGACTTCCGCGCGCGAGACGTTGACGCCTTCTGCAATCGCAGGCACGGCGCTCGGCGGAATATAACCGATGGCGTTCTGAATGTCGTGAAGAATCGGCAGCAGGGCACCAGGCATCGATTTGCGTTGCGCGATAATCGATTCAATGGCTGCCATATCAAAGGTGGCTTGGGTGCTCATACTATTACACTCCTCCGTGCGACTCAGATGGCGCTGCTGCCTGCCATACGGTCGTGAAATCCAACGAGACCATACTGTTTCCTTGTAAAATTTCTTGTCTATATGCTGTTTAGAGCATATAGTTTGCTGGGGTACGCCTTGCAACACGCGAAAGGTATCACTGCCAGTATGGTAATTCAATATGCTTTTTCATTCATATTGGTAAACTCGGCGTAAACGCCACAACTATATGTTTCCCCGTGCATATGAAACCCCATTCCAAGGTCCTTCGAGGGGTTGATTCATTCTAGGACGCTTCCCCGGATGTTCAAAGTCATCATCAATCCGCACTGGGAAGTGACCCATGATGCGAACGATACGGTCGATACGGCCGTCCTTCTTCAATTACTGACGGCGATTCAACGCAGCGGTTCGATTTCCAACGCCGCCCGCTCGGTCGGCCTCTCCTATCGTTATGCGTGGGGCATGCTGCGCAAGGTCGAGCAGTTGTTCGGCACGGCATTGCTGAATACCGACCGCGGCCGCGGCACGACACTGACGCCGCTGGCGGAAAAGCTGATCTGGGCCGACCGCCGCATCCGCGCGCGTCTTTCTCCCATGCTCGACAGCCTGGCATCGGAACTCGAAAACGAGATCGGCAAGACCGTGGTCGGCAAAACCCATCTATTAAGACTGGATGCGAGTCACGGTTTTGCGGTCGATGCCTTGTTGAAGCAATTGACCGAGGCCGGCCTGCCGGTCGATCTGCGCTACCGCAACAGTACCGATGCGGTGGCGGCGCTGTCGCGGCGCGAATGCGATCTGGCCGGCTTCCATGTGCCGCTCGGCGAATTCGAGGCGAAGGCGGTCGAGCGCTATACGCAATGGCTGAACCAGCGCGACCATTGTCTCGTGCACTTGGCGGTGCGCACCCAGGGTTTGTGCGTCTCGCCCGGCAATCCGAAGAATATCCGCGGCTTGCAGGACCTGACACGCAAAGGCGTGCGTTTCGTGAACCGACAGGTCGGTTCCGGCACGCGCATGCTGCTGGAACTGATGCTGGCGGGCGCCAACATCTCGCCCAACGACATCGAGGGTTATCCAAGCAACGAGTTCACGCATTCGGCGGTGGCCGCCTACATCGCCAGCGGCATGGCCGACGTCGGCGTTGGCGTGCAGACCGCCGCCGATCGCTTCAACCTCGATTTCATTCCATTGATGAAGGAACGCTATTTCATGGCGCTGCCGATTGCGATGATGGAAGACCCGCTGATCGAGCTCGTCATCAAGGTCGTGCAGTCGGATGATTTCCGCCACGCGATCGACCAACTTGCGGGTTACGACTCGAGCGATACCGGCAAGATTCTGCGCCTTTCGGAAGCCTTCGATCTCGGCAAGGTGGCGAACTGAGCGTCCTGCCTATTTAAGAATGGCAATGCCCTTGATCTGCGCATAGACGCGCGCGCCCGGTGCCAGCTGCATGACGCTGGCCGACTTGCGCGTGATGCGCGACAGCAGGCGCGTGCCGTTCGCATCGAGTCCGACCATCACCTGCCCGGCCGATTCCTCGGCCAGTTCCGTCACCACCGCCGGCACGCTGTTGAGCACGCTGCTGCCTTCCTGTGGCGCCAGCGTCAGACTGACGTCGCGCGCCTGGATGCGGATGCGTACCTGCTGCCCGATCTGTGCTTGCTGCTGCGGCAGCTGCAGTTTGCCGCCGCTGAATTCAGCCTGTGTCAGATGAAAGTCCGGATCGTGCGCGGCGACGGTGGCGGTGACCAGTGCGCTGGCCGCGTCGCCATGCGCAACGTGCAGATCGAGCCGTGTCAGCAGTTCGGCGGTATTGCCGCTGGCGATGACCTTGCCATTCTCGAGCAGGATCAGGTGATCGGCCAAGCGCGCCACTTCGTCCGGCGAGTGGCTGACATAGACCACCGGAATGTCGAGCTCGTCGTGCAGGCGCTGCAGGTAGGGCATGATCTCTTCCTTGCGGCGCGGATCGAGCGCGGCCAGCGGCTCGTCCATCAGCAGCAGGCGCGGGCTGGTGGCCAGCGCGCGCGCAATCGCGACGCGCTGGCGCTCGCCGCCCGACAGGCGATCCGACTTGCGTTCCATCAGATGACCGATGTCGAGCAGCTGCACCGCCTGGTCGAGCGAGACGCGACGTTCGCTCTCCGGCACGCGGCGCATGCCGAACTCGAGATTGCGGCGGACGTTCAGATGCGCGAACAGGCTGGCTTCCTGGAACACATAGCCAAGAGGCCGCTTGTGGGTCGGCAGGAAGACATGCTGGTCGTCGTCCTGCCACAGCTGGCCGTTGACCGACAGGTAAGCGCCCTTGAAGCGTTCGATGCCGGTCAGGGCACGCAGGATGGTGGTCTTGCCGGAACCCGAAGGTCCGAACAGCGCCGTGATGCCGTGGCCCGGAATCGTCTGGTCGAAGTCGAGCGCGAACACGCCGTAGCGAATGTGGAATCTCGCCTGGATATCGTTCATTTGCGCTTGCCTGTCGGGTTAAGAAGATAGAGTGTCATTAGCACCAGCAGCGAGAATGCCACCATGCCGCCGGCGAGCACGTGGGCCTGCGCATATTCGAGTGCTTCCACATGATCATAAATCTGGACCGAGATGGTGCGCGTCACGTTCGGTATGTTGCCGCCGATCATGAGGATCACGCCGAACTCGCCGACCGTGTGTGCAAAACCGATCACGATGGCGGTCAGGTAGCCGGGCTTGGCCAGCGGCAGCGTGACGTTGAAGAAGGTATCAAGCGGCGAGGCGCGCAGCGTGGCGGCGACTTCGAGCGGGCGGTCGCCCATGGCTTCGAAGGCGTTCTGGATCGGCTGCACGACGAACGGCATGGAATAGAACACGGAGCCGACCACCAGTCCCGCGAAGCTGAAGGGCAGCGTGCCCAGGCCGAGGGATTGCGTGAACTGGCCGACGGGGCCGTTGGGACCCAGCGTCACCAGCAGGTAGAAGCCGATGACGGTGGGAGGCAGAACGATGGGCAGTGCGACTATGGCGCCGACCGGGCCCTTGAGCCACGATCGGGTGCGCGCCAGCCACCACGCGATCGGCGTGCCGATCAGCAACAGGATCAGCGTGGTGAGGCTGGCGAGCTTGATGGTTAGGACAATCGCACCGATGTTTTCATCGGTGAACATCACAACTCTCTTTTTTAAACGTCATAACCGAAGGTGCGGATCAGGGCCTTGGCCGGTTCGGACTGCAGGTACTTGGTGAATTCGGCGGCAGCCTTGTTGTCCTTGCCCTTGGTCAGGATAACGGCATCCTGGCGGATCGGGTTGTGCAGGTTGCCCGGCACGATCCATGCGGAACCGCTCTTGAGCTTGCCGTCTTCATAGACTTGCGACAGCGCGACGAAGCCGAGCTGCGCATTGCCGGTGCTGATGAAGGTGAAGGTCTGGCCGATGCTTTCGCCGAGCACGAACTTCGGCGACAGCGTGTCGTACAGGCCCAGCTTCTTCATGGTTTCTTCTGCTGCCAGGCCGTAAGGTGCCAGCTTGGGTTGTGCCAGGGCGAGCTTGGAGAAGGTGTTCTTCTTCAGGATCTCGCCCTTGTCGTCCACGTAGCCTTCCTGCGCGGACCACAGCACGAGCTTGCCGGTGGCGTAGGTAAAACGCGAACCGGCCTTGATGCCGTTTTCCTTTTCCAGCTTGGCCGGGGTTTCGTCATCGGCAGCCAGGAATACGTCGAACGGCGCGCCGTTCTGGATCTGCGCGTAGAACTTGCCGGTGGAGCCGAACGACGGCGTGACCTTGTGGCCGGTTTCCTTCTCGAAGTTGGCGGCGATGGCTTTCATCGGTGCCGTGAAGTTGGCTGCAACGGCAACCTGAATTTCTTCAGCGGAAGCAGCCGACGAAAAACCGATGGCCAGCAGGCCGACGAGCAAAGACTTGGAAAAAGTTTTCATGGTGATGGAAGAGACGAGTTGAAAAATCCTCAGGACGGCACCGCAAGAATGATGTGCGATGCCTTGATCAGCGCCGTGGCCTTGCCGCCGACCTTGAGGCCGAGCGTCTTGACGCTTTCGTTGGTGATGATGGCGGCGATGGTCTTGCCGCCCGGCAGTTCGATCACAACCTCGGCATTGACCGCGCCTTCCTGACAGCGCACTACGGTGCCGGCGAGCGCGTTGCGCGCGCTGGTCTTGAAGCCGGTGTCGACGGCCAGGATGATCCATTGCGCCTTGACCAGCGCATGCACCTCGCTGCCGGCCTCCAGCCCCAGGTGCTCGACGCTGTCGTTGGTGATGATGGCGGCCAGCTCGGCGCCGTTGCCGATATCGACCACGACCTCGGCATTGACCGCGCCGATCTTGACGGCCTTGACCGTGCCCAGGAACTGGTTGCGCGCGCTGGTCTGCATGTCGAATCTCCTGTTCATTCTGTAGTAAAGGTCGAAATCGTCCATCATGCGGCCGACCGCTTCCGGCACGGCCGCCCATTCCTGTTCGAGCCGCCGGTAGGTCGCCACCACGCGCCTGCCGTATTCGGTCAGGCTGGTGCCGCCGCCGCTGCTGCCGCCGGGCTGGCGGATCACCAGCGGTTCGTGCGACAGGTTGTTGACCGATTCCACCGCCTGCCAGGCGGCCTTGTAACTCATGCCCATGGCCGTGGCCGCTGCCGAGATCGAACCGGATGCGTCGATGCGCTCCAGCAGTTCGAGATGGTCCCAGCGCTTGCCGCGTGCCTTGGACAAACCTTCCAGCTTGATGGGTGACGATGCCTTGCTCATGTCGGTCTCTTTTGGATGAAGTTGCAAAAAAGCCTGCCCGGCATGCGTCCAAAAGTTGCCATCGATAATGCTATGATACACGATATAACTTTAAACGACATATCGAAAACAGGCTCGGATGCTCATTTTATAGATGGGTTGCCTCTTTCCCGTCTGGCTGGCCGACTTCCCTACTCGCGCCATGGACATTCGGAAAACCCGGATAGAAGCGACTACCATGAGAAGGCCAGCGCCCGCCAGCCGTCGTCAGCCCTTCAACCACCAAGCGGATTGCCACGATGTTCGTACGTCAACTCGATTACCTCGTCACCCTCGCGCGCGAAAAACACTTTGCGCGCGCCGCCGAAGTCTGCTGCGTCTCGCAGCCGGCGTTGTCCGCCGCCGTGCGCAATCTCGAAAACGAACTCGGCGTGGCGATCGTACAGCGCGGCCAGCGCTTTCAGGGCTTCACACCCGAAGGCGAGCGCATCCTCGATTGGGCACGCCAGACATTGGCCGCGCTCGAGGGCTTGAAGCAGGAAGCCTCGATGTCGCTCGACAAGCTGAGCGGTACGCTGCGGCTCGGCGCGATCCCGACCACCATGCCGATCGTGTCGCTGCTGACGGGCGCCTGCCGCACGCGCCATCCCGAACTGCGGCAACTCGTGCTGTCGCTGAGTACCGAGGAGATCATGCGTCGGCTCGATGCCTTCGAACTCGACGTCGGCATGACCTATCTGGAAGACCAGCGGCTGAACGGCTTTCATGTGCAGCCGCTTTACCAGGAGCGCTACATGTTGCTGGCGCGTGATCGCGCCGCGCTCGGCGGCAAGACCGAGATCGGCTGGAAGGAAGCAGCCGAACTACCGTTGTGCCTGCTTGCCGCACCCATGCAGAATCGCCGCATCGTCGACGCGGGTTTTCGCGGTGCCGATGCGCAACCCAACGTGGTGACCGAAACCGATTCGACCTTTGCTGTTTATTCCCACGTGCGTCATGCGGGTTTGTTCAGCGTGGTGCCGCACAGTCTGCTGTGCCTCTACGAATTGCGCGACGACATGGTGGCGATCCCGCTGGTGCCCGAGCTGAGCCGTTCGATCGGCCTGATCTCGCTGGCGCACGATCCTTGTTCGCCGGTGGTGACCGCGACCAGAAACATTGCCGCGCAGATCGATCTGCAGGCGCGCTTCGATGCGTACATAACGGGAACCTATCAACCCATCACATCAAACGATTAGACCCTGCCTGCTTCCTTTCCTAAGATGATTCCGCCGCACTGATTCCCCAGTGTCGGTGTGCAGAAGAAAAAGAAAATTCAGCAAACGCCCGCAATTTTCGATTCGCTGTAGCAACTCATTGCACTCATCTATCCTGGAGAAGAAGCATCATGGCTAAAGTCCTTTGCGTCCTGTACGACGATCCCGTTACCGGTTACCCAAAAACCTACGCGCGCGACGAAGTTGCGCAACCTTCCATCTATCCTGATGGTCAGACCCTGCCGACGCCCAAGGCCATCGACTTCACGCCTGGTCACTTGCTGGGCAGCGTGTCGGGCGAACTCGGCCTGCGCAAATACCTCGAATCGAACGGCCACACGCTGGTCGTGACCTCGAGCAAGGACGGCGCCGACAGTGTGCTGGACAAGGAACTGGTTGACGCCGAGATCATCATCTCGCAACCGTTCTGGCCTGCCTACATGACGGCCGAGCGTATCGCCCGCGCCAAGAAGCTGAAGATGATCGTGACGGCCGGCATCGGTTCCGATCACACCGATCTGCAAGCCGCCAACAAGCACAACATCACCGTCGCCGAAGTCACCTACTGCAACAGCCACTCGGTGGCCGAGCACGTCGTGATGATGATCCTGTCGCAGGTGCGTAACTACATCCCGTCGTACAACTGGGTCGTCAAGGGCGGCTGGAACATCGCCGACTGCGTCTCGCGTTCCTACGATCTGGAAGCGATGAGTGTCGGTACCGTCGCTGCCGGCCGTATCGGCCTGCGCGTGCTGCGCCTGCTGAAGCCTTTCGACGTCAAGCTGCACTACATGGATCGTCACCGTCTGCCTGAATCGGTCGAGAAGGAACTGAACCTGACCTATCACAGCACGCTGAAGAGCCTTGCTTCCGCTGTCGATGTGGTCACGCTGAACTGCCCGCTGCACCCGGAAACCGAACACATGATCAACGACGAAACGCTGAAATACTTCAAGCGTGGTTCGTACATCATCAACACCGCACGCGGCAAGCTGTGTGACCGTGATGCCATCGTGCGCGCACTCGAAAGCGGTCAGCTGGCCGGCTACGCAGGCGACGTCTGGTTCCCGCAACCGGCACCGGCCGATCACCCATGGCGCACCATGCCGCACCACGGCATGACCCCGCACATCTCCGGCACCAGCCTGACCGCGCAAGCGCGTTACGCAGCAGGTACCCGCGAGATCCTCGAGTGCTACTTCGAAGGTCGTCCGATCCGCGACGAATACCTGATCGTCCAGGGCGGCAAGCTGGCAGGCGTGGGTGCTCACTCCTACAGCGACGGTAACGCCACCGGCGGTTCGGAAGAAGCAGCCAAGTTCAAGGCCGTCAAACAGTAATCCCTGTTGTCTCACCCCGTTCATGGATGGCCGGTCCGGTCTGGTGAACGGGACCTTTTGATACCGGCGCACGCCTGTGCGCCGGTTTTTTTCTTGTCCCTGCGTGTTGCGCAAGGCCGATTCAATCCATTCTTCCAATGTCGAACAACAACAGCAAATTCTTCGAAAGCGACATGCCGGTGCCGCCGCGCGCACCGCTGACCACCATTCTGCTCGCCGGCCTCGGTGGCTTCTGCGCGATCGCCACCATTGCACTGGTCGCCGACTTCACGCAGGCGATCCTGATCCTCGGTTCCTTCGGCGCGTCGTGCGTCATCGTCTTTGCATTGCCGGACACGTCGCTGGCACAGCCGCGCAATGTGATCGCCGGCCATTTCCTGAGCAGCCTGACCGGCCTCGTCTATCTGTATGCGTTCGGCCCGCACTGGTGGTCGCTGGCGTTGGCTGTCGGCACCGCGATCGCGATCATGATGCTGACGCGTACCGTGCATCCGCCGGCTGGCTCCAACCCGGTCATCGTCTTTCTCGGCATGCCCGGCTGGAGCTTCCTGCTGTTCCCGACCTTGTGCGGCGCCGTGCTGCTGGTGTTGGTCGCGCTGATCTACAACAACTTCGTGCGCAAGAAGAAATATCCGCTGTACTGGTGACACGCCGAGCGATCGTGTGTGCATCGACGCGGTGCACATGACGATTGATGGTTGGTTATTTCCCCGAACTCAATCCTCCGCTGGTGCCGCTCTGGCATCACACCAAGGAAAGCGAGGTGCAGGCCTGCAGGTCGGCGTCGGTACGACTGGTGCGCGAGGCACCTGGCGGATTGCGCACGGCTTTTTCCCGGACGGAAAGTAGGCGAAAATAGATGCCTCGCTTACCGGAAGATCGCCATGCCCAAGAAACCGCCCCGCCCGCCTGTCCGCCGCGTTCCGCGCGTCCGCATCCTGATGGGCGAGATGACCGCCATGGGACCGGGCCGCGCCGACCTGATCGACGCGATCGCGCGCACCGGCTCGATCTCGGCCGCCGGCCGCGAGATGAAGATGTCCTACCGGCGCGCATGGCTGCTGATCGAATCCACCAACGCCGCCTTCATCGAGCCATTGGTAGTGACAGCCACCGGCGGCGCCGGCGGCGGCGGTGCGATCGTCACCGATTTCGGCCGCGGTGTGGTCGAGCATTACCGCGCCATGGAACGCAAGGCGGCTGAGGCCATCGTCAGCGACTTTTCCGTTTTCAGCAAACTGCTGGCCGACCGGAGCGACGCCGAACAGGCCGGGGGAAAATCAGCGAAACCGTCCAAGGCCTGACTCGCGTTTCTGCAACATCGGAAAACAAAAAGCCCGCGCAGACGCGGGTTTTTCTTGCCTCTCGCCGGCCATCGTTATATCTTTATTTGAATAACGGTGGCGGCGTGCCACGTGCATTGTTGAAGCATCGGACAGAACGAGTGAGGAGGAATCGTGTCCTTGATCGAATACAAGGGATACCGGATTTCAGTATCCGCGCTGGAACAGACGTGGGGCTTCGCCTTTGGCGAGTGGAACGGCGCCTATCGCATCTGGCAGACGGACAATCCGGAGCCCATCCAGGGCGTGGTCGAAGGTAGCGCGCCTTCCGCCTACGAGGCGGAAAGGAAGGCGCTGCGCGTGGTGAAGTTCGCCATCGACGATGCCATTCGTCGCTCGGGCGAGCATCTGCGTTCGGCATTGCAGCATCCGGACGAACGTCTGGTGTTCTGAGCGGGTGGAGGTCTTTCAGGCCAGCGCTTCCTTGGCCGCTTCCTCGGGCGTCAGCCCTTCATAGAACAGGTCGGTGAACCATTCGATCTGTTCCTCGATATGATCCTGCGCTTCTGCCCGCGTGGCGCCGGCTTTTACCAGGCAGTGTTCGACTTCGATGCACCAGTCGAGGATGGCCTTGGTTTCCGGGTCGAGTTCTTCCTTCTTGGCCATGATGCGCTTTCCTTGTCAGCAATAAGGCACAGTGTTGCACGCACGCGCGCCAAACGAAAGCGAATTCAGCGGACGATCACGTCATTGCGAACCGGAAATCCTCCGCCGAAAGTCAACAACACGCCAACCGGGTTGCCTGATGCGTCATTTCCCGTCATGCGTATGGCATGGACATGCAGATGCGGCCCGGCCCGGCGGGATTACCGGGGTTATCCTCATGCGGCCCAATGCATCACAGCGATTCCAGAAACCGCACCAGCGCCGCCCGGTCCTCGACCGACATGGCGCGCACTGCCTCGCGCGAGACGGCCGCTTCGCCGCCATGCCACATCACGGCTTCGAGCAGCGTGCGGGCGCGGCCGTCGTGCAGGAAACCGGCATCCGGATTGACCTTTTGCGCGAGGCCGATGCCCCACAGCGGCGGCGTGCGCCATTCGCGGCCGCTGGCGCGATAGTCGGGACGACCGTCGGCCAGTTCCTCTCCCATGTCGTGCAGCAGCAGGTCGGTGTAGGGACGGATCAACTGGTTGGACAGCGACGGCAGCACAGCATCCTTGCGCGTGCGCAGTTCCGGAATGTGGCAGCTCGTGCAGCGCGCCTGGGCGAAGAGCTGCTCTCCGCGCAGGACCTGGCGGTCGTCGACGTCGCGCCGCGCCGGAACGGCCAGCGTGCGGTGATAGAAGACTGTGGCGAACAGATCGCCCTGCGACAGTTCGGTTGGCTCGAATTCGGAGGCGTGACCGGACGGCGCCTTCTGGCACGCGGTCTGCACGGCAGTACAGTTCTCATGCGGCGTGGCGGGCGTGGTGATGCCGAGGTCGCCGTTGAAGGCGTTTGCCACCTGCTCCGTCAATGTCGCCACGTTGGCCTTCATGCCGAAGCGGCCGATCGATTCCTTCCGATCGATGGTGTCCCACACGATGTTGACGCGGCCGCGTATGCCATCGGGTTTGGATTGCGCCTGCAAGGCGAGCAGGGTCTCGTCGGAAATCGCCTCGAGCAGACCGAGGCCATAGACGGCGGGACCAATGCGCGGCGAGACCATGATGTCGTCGCCGAGCGCGCCGTAAGCGAGTTCCTTGAAATGCACCGAGGGCTTGCGCAGCATCAGTTGCGTGCCGTCGGCAAAGGTTTCGACATGTTCCTCGTACAGCAGGTAGCCGATGCCTTCGCCGGGCACGCCGGGGATGCCGCGCTCGTTGAACTGGTCGCCGTAGGCCGGGTGCGGCTTCGGTCCGCCGTGCGCATTGATGCCGGGCACGCTCAGGCGCAGCAGCATGGCCTGCATGGTGCCATTTGGTCCTTCGGGCGCCTGACCCTTGCCGTTGCGCGCATGGCAGGCGATGCACGAGATGCGGTTGAACAGTGGTCCCAGTCCGGCCGCGCGGTCATTGGCCGGCGCGATCACCCATGATTGTCGAAACATCGTGCGCCCGCGCGCGAAGGCGTTGGCGTTGTCCTCGTCCATGGCCGGACTCGGCAGCGAGTACGCGTTGCGCGTGCTGTCGAACACCGTTGAGCTACCGGCGCTCAGGAGGCGCGTGTCAGTCGAATCGGCGCCGCTCAGGCCCAGCATGGCAATCGCGGCAAGCAGGCTCGCGATCGGGCGTCGCCATTTCAACGGCTGCTTCTCCCTTGGGTTGCGGCGATCACCTGCCGGGCAATTTCCACGGCTTGCCGGCGATTGGCGGTGACCTTGTCGGACCAGGCGCGCAGCAGGGTGGCATTGGCGTCCGGCGTGGCATCGATCTCGAAATTTGAAACGAAGCGTCCGGCCAGATCGTCGGCCTGCTTTTCGTTGATCGGCAACTGCGTGACCAGTTTGCGTGCGCGGTCGAGTTTTGCCTGCAGGGCGTGGTTGCTGCCGGCTGCCTGCTCCGCCTTGGCCAGTGCCGCCAGCGTATCGCGCAGGCGTTCATGCTGTTCGGTCACCATGACATCGAACAGCGCATTGTTCACGCCCTGGCGTCGCAGGGCGCGCTCGGTGTCGAAGGTGAAGGGCATGGCCTTGGCTGCTGCGAACGGATCGTAGTAGCCGGCCGGCCTGTCGGCATAGACCGAGGGCCGCACCGGCAGCTTGCGGATATCGGGATGGAACAGGATTTTCTGTCCTTCTTCGGAAAGCACATACTGTGCGAAGGCCTGTGCGCCTTCGGGATTGGGCGCGTCCTTGAACACGGCGACGTGTGCTGGCGAATAGCCGGTCACGCCCGGATGGATAAAGGAGATCGGCGCACCGTTGGCGATGGCCGAATTGATGAAGAAATCGATGGAGACGCCAAGGCCGGCACGGCCGCTGGCGACTTCCTCTGCAATACCGGGACCGCCTTCGCCCAGCAGCTGCGCGTTGCTGGCGATACGCTGCAGCAGCGCCCAGCCTGTCTCCCAGCCATAGCCCTGCGCCAGGATTTCGATCAGCGGCGGTGCGAAGCCGACCTTGCTCGGCACCGGAAAAATCAGTTCGTCCTGCCAGCGTGGATCGGTCAGGTCGGTCCACTGCGCGGGCAGCGGCAGATGTTTGTCCTGCAGGCGTTGCGTGTTGACGGCAAAGCCGAAGCCGGCGATCTCGGTGGCGACGTAAAGCAGGTCGGGATCGGAGATCGGAAAGCCTCCGACCTTGTTGGGCAGGCCCGTCATGTCGACCGGCAGCGGCTTGAATGCGCCACTCCTGGCGAGCATCGCAAAGCCGCGCTGCGCGGGCGTCCAATACACGTCGGTATGGCCCGGATTGTTCTGCAGCCAGGTCGTCGCATCGCCCGAGCGGCGCCAGTTGATTTCCACGCGCATGCCTGGATGCGCTTTTTCGAACGCCGCTTCGAAACGCGACACCACTTCTTCAGGATAGCTGGTCATGACGACGACCTTGCGGGTCGTCGTCTCCGCCGCTGCGGCATGCAGCGCGCATAACGCCAGTGCTGCTGCGGAGAGAAAGGAAACAAGCCGTCGATGAAGAGAATGCGGTGCGCGAATCATGAAGCGTTCCTGCCTAGAAGCGGTAGTTCAGGTTGGCGAAGAAGTTGCGGCCTTCTTCATAATAGCCTTCGGTATAGGCGTAATTGCGGTCAAACAGATTGTTGACGCCGGCTTCCAGCGTCACATCTTTCTGCAGCGTGTAGCTGAGTTTTGCGTTGACCAGCGTGTAGGCGCCCGCGATGCGCGTGCCGCTGTCGTTGGTGTAACGCTTGGAGTTGTATTCCGCATTGCCGATGACGTTCAGGCTCGGCGTGGCTGCCCATCTGGCGTAGGTGAACAGCTTGTGCGCGGGCACATCGGTCAGGAATTTCGAATCGGACTTGTTCTTCCGGTCGAGATAGGTGTAGTTGCCGCCGAGTTCCAGCGTATTGGTAACGGCTGCAGTGACGCCAAGCTCGATGCCCTTGCTCGAGACCTTGCCCACGTTCTGCATCTGGGTGCAGAGATTTCCCTTGTCGCAAACCGTTCCCGGCACTTCATTCGATTGCATCATGTCGGTGATGTCGCTGTAGAAGATCGCGGCATCGACACGAACTTTCGGGTTCAGTTTTTCGGAGAAGCCCAACTGATAGTTGACGGCACGCTCGACGTTGAGATCGGGATTGGGAATCGCCGTTCCCAGCCCGCCGGAGTAGCGTTGCTTGATGGTTGGGAAGCGCGATTTGCGGGCGATGGTGAAATACGCGTTGCCGGTTTCCGACGTGTGATAGATCAACCCGGCCTGCGGATTGAATGCGGACGAATCCTTCACCGGGAAGTCGTACAGGCCGCGGGTCTTGTCGTACTTCTGAGCGCCTTTTTCCTTGCGCTTGTCGTAGCTGGCGCCCACGATCAGGTCGAGCTTTTCCGTCAGGCGATGGGTGTCCTCGATGCTGATGGACGTCGTACGGTCTTCGGAGCGCTGCTCCGGTTCACCCAGGTTGTGTTCCTTGTGAACGTCTTCTTTCAGATGCAGGGCGACTTTCAGCGTATTCGCGTCCGACAGTTTGGTGCCGTATTCCACGCTACCGCCATAGGTATGGTCGTCGTAGAAGCTGTGAAATGCATAGCCTTTGGTTACGGTCGAATAGGTCGCATCGTCGAAGGAGCTCAGGCGATTCTTGAACTTGTCGTAGTAGGCGCGGACCTTGAGATAGGAGACATCTCCAATGGCCGTGTTGGAAATGAAGTAGAGACTTTCCTTGTCCCATGCCGGCCATTGCCAGTAGCGGGCGGTGACATTCTCTGTGCCTGCATAAGGAGCGCTGCCTTTCTCGCCTTTCTGGTTGATGTAATTGATCGAGTATTCATCGGTCGCGTTGGGCGTCAGGCCGACCTTGATATTGATCTTCTTGTCCGTGTTGTAGGTATTGCGACGTTCCCTGTCCGGTTGATCGGGTACGGGAATGAAATCGCGCGACAGGGTGTAGCTGTCGCGGTCCAGATACGACAGGCCAAGCTGCGCATACCACATGCCCTGGTTGGTGCCGAGATTGACGTGGGTGCTGGTGCCATTGCCGTCGAACTTGTCGTTGCTGCGCACGCCGACGCCGACGTTGCCTTCGAAGGCCTTGACCGGACGTCGCGTCACCAGATTGATGGCGCCGCCAATGGTGTTGGAGCCGTACAGTACCGAACTGAAGCCCTTGGCGACTTCGATCGATGCGAGGTCGTAGGTCGTGAAGCGCGCCAGATCGACGTTGCCGTCATAGGGAATGTAGACGGGAATGCCGTCGATGAAGACCGGCACCTGCCGGCTGTCGAAGCCGCGCACATAGACCATGCGTTCGTTGCGCTGTCCGCCGCCAGTGGTGGTGATGCCGGACATCAGATTGAGCGCATCGACCACGGTTTCGCGGTTGAAGTCGTCGAGGTCCTCGCGCGTGACCTTGGTGCCGCCGGTGGCAGGCACGGCGTTGTTGCTGCCGGCAACCTGGATTTCTCCCAGCGTGAAGACGTTGGATTCCGACTCGGCGGCATGGACGGCACCGAATGCCAGCATCAGCGATGCGGCAATGGCGGTGCGGGACAGCGTGTTCTTCATTTCACTCCCTTTTCTCTGTTGCGGTGTTGACCTCGATCGCTATATCCAAAAGGCAATAGCGATTGGCGAAAAGGCGAGAGTATAAGCGTTATATATTTGAACTACATAGCGAAATTGTGGGCGTGTGTGGTTTCCGCGCTACCGGCTGCGGTTCCCTTCTTCCGGGTGGCGGGACATTTTGTCCGTCGTTCGCGTCAATTTGTCCCGCCGCTGCTGAATATCTGAAATAGAAAATCCATATATATCAAGCATTTAACCGTTTTGTCATAACTGGCACATCGATTGCGTTAAAGACCCCACCGGCAATCGGGCCGGCTCAATTCGATAACGACGATGCAGCCATGCATCGCTTTAAAACGTCATGACGCAAGACGTCGTGAACCGACTTCAGGAGATATCCATGTTCGGCTTCCTAGCGAAAGAAAACAGCGTCGCTCGCCCCGGCTTCAACCGCTGGATGGTGCCGCCGTCGGCGCTGGCGGTGCATCTGTGCATCGGCCAGGCCTATGCCTTCAGTGTGTTCAACGGTCCCTTGTCCAAGGTCATCGGCGTCGACAGCCCGGCGCCCGATGACTGGAAGCTCACCACGCTGGGCTGGATCTTCAGCATCGCGATCTTCTTCCTCGGCCTGTCGGCCGCTTTCGGCGGTAAGTGGCTGGAAAAGGTCGGCCCGCGCCTGACCATGTTCGTCGCCGCCTGCTGTTTCGGCGGCGGTTTCCTCGTCGCCGCGCTCGGCGTGCATCTGCACCAGATCTGGCTGGTCTATCTGGGCTATGGCGTGCTGAGCGGCATTGGTCTCGGTCTTGGCTATGTCTCGCCGGTCTCGACCCTGATCAAGTGGTTTCCGGACCGTCGCGGTCTGGCCACCGGTCTGGCCATCATGGGTTTCGGCGGCGGTGCGATGATCGGCGCACCGCTGGCCGTCTTTTTGATGGACCACTTCAAGTCGGCCACCTCGGTCGGCGTGATCGAAACCTTCGTCATCATGGGCGTCATCTATTTCATCTCGATGATGATCGGTGCCTTCAGCATCCGCATTCCGGCCGCCGACTGGAAGCCGGAAGGCTGGACGCCGCCGGCCGTGCAGAACAAGCTGATCACCAAGGCCAACGTGCACATCGACCAGGCCATGAAGACGCCGCAGTTCTATCTGCTGTGGATCGTGCTGTGTCTGAACGTGACCGCCGGCATCGGCGTGCTGAGTCAGGCGTCGCTGATGATCCAGGAAACCTTCAAGGGCGCGGTGACGCCGGCTGCTGCCGCCGGCTTCGTCGGCCTGCTGAGCCTGTTCAACATGGGCGGCCGCCTGTTCTGGTCGTCGGCCTCGGACTACATCGGCCGCAAGATGACCTACTTCATCTTCTTCGTGGTCGGCGCCGCCCTGTATGCCGCCGTGCCCTACATGGGACACATCGGCAGCATCGGTCTGTTCGTCGCCTTCTATGCGCTGGTCATCAGCATGTACGGCGGTGGCTTCTCGACCCTGCCGGCCTACCTGGCCGACCTGTTCGGCACCAAGTACGTCGGCGGCATTCACGGTCGTGTGCTGACGGCCTGGGCCACGGCCGGCGTGCTGGGTCCGGTGCTGGTCAACTACATCCGCGAATACCAGATCGGCCAGGGCGTGCCGGCCGGCGACGCCTACACCGTGACGATGTACATCATGGCCGGCTTGCTGCTGATCGGCTTCCTGTGCAATCTGGCGATCCGTCCGGTCAACGCCAAACATTACATGCAGGAAGATGCCGTCAAGCCGGCTGCGCCTTCCCCATCCGTATCCGTCGGCGGCATGCAGCCCGCCGGCGCCCGCTGATCAACCAAGGAGACACACATGAATACCACCACCATGCAACATGACGCCCAGGAAACCGTATCGCGCACTCCCGCATTCGCAGTCGTGCTGTTCTGGCTGTTCGTCGGCGTGCCGCTGTCGTGGGGCGTCTGGTCCACCTTGCAAAAGGCGATGGCACTGTTCTCCTGACAGGTAGTCACCTGTCGCAAAAAGAGGGGCATATGCCCCTCTTTCTTTTGTGCGAACATGACAGTCCAGCGACTTCCATGATGCGTATCCGCGTTCCCGCGCCATGAACATGCCCACCCCTTCTCCGCCCGAGCGGGACGAACCCTATACCGAGGCATTCGGCGGCTGGCAGGCGCGCTCCATCCTGATCGTCGATGACGAGCCGGGAATACGGAGCTTCCTGCACAAGACCCTGAGCGTGCGCTGCGGCCATGTCGATCTGGCCGGTTCGGTCGAGGAAGCAATCCTGCTGCTGGGTCAGCGGCCCTACGACCTGATCATTCTCGACAACGCGCTGCCCGGCAAGTACGGTGTCGATTGGCTGCAGGAACTGCGCGACAGCGGTTTTCACAACGACGTGATCCTGATGACGGCCTTTGCTGATCTCGACACCGCGATCCGCGCGTTGCGTGCCGGCGCCTCGGACTTTCTGCTCAAGCCGTTCCGCGTCAACCAGATCCTGACCGCCATCGGCCGCTGCTTCGACCGCGCCCATCTGCGCCGCGAGAATTTCGTGCTGCGTCGCGAGCGTGAAACACATGGCGACACCGGCATCGACGGCATGGTCGGCGACTCCGCCGCGCTGCAGCCGATCCGCCAGGCCATCACGCGCCTGGCGGCAGTGCCGACCACGGTGCTGATCACCGGCGAATCCGGCACCGGCAAGGAGATCGCGGCGCGCGCCATGCACACGCTGAGCAACCGTTCGCACAACCACTTCGTGCCGATCAACTGCGGCGCGGTGGCGCCCGACATCATCGAGAGCGAACTGTTCGGTCATGTCAAAGGCGCCTTCAGCGGTGCCGCTTCGTCGCGCGAAGGACTGTTCTTCTACGCGCAGGGCGGCACCCTGTTCCTCGACGAGATCGGCGAACTGCCGCCAACCATGCAGGTCAAGCTGCTGCGCGTGCTCGAGGAAAGGCGCATCCGTCCGGTCGGCGCCGAACGCGAGATTCCGGTCGACGTGCGCGTGATCGCCGCCACCAATCGCAACCTCGAGGAAGCGATTGCCGACGGCAGCTTCCGCGCCGATCTCTACTATCGCCTCAACGTGGTGGAACTCAAGATGCCGCCGCTGCGCGACCGCCGCGAGGACATCCCGGCGCTGGTCGCGAGCTTCGTGCGCCAGCTCGCGCCGCAACTCGGCGTCGCGCCGCAGCAGCCGGACGCGGCACTGCTGGCCTCGATGCAGGCCTACGGCTGGCCCGGCAACGTGCGCGAACTGCGTAACCTGGTCGAGCGCTGGCTGATCCTCGGCAGCATTCCCGCCATGCAGGACACCAGCGCGCAGACGGGCGAAGACGGCGACATCTCGCTCGAAGCCGTCGAGAAACGCCACATCCTCAAGGTGCTTGCCGAGAGCGACAACAACAAGAGCGAAGCGGCGCGCCGGCTTGGCGTGTCGCGCAAGACCCTGGAGCGCAAGTGCGCGGAATGGGGCGTGTGACGGTGCATGGTCATGTCGGCTGATCACGTTCCTGCGTGGCAGGCGTGGCGCGCATGGCGCCCGCTGCGCAATGCCTCGGTGCGCACCAAGCTGCTGCTGGTGGCGCTGGTGCCCTTTCTCACCGTGCTGCCGATCCTGTTCTTTCTGATCTTCTACTGGGGCCTGGCCTACTACGACCGCCTGCTGACGTTCAAGGTCAGCAGCGACCTTGCGGTGGCGCACGAATACTTCAATCACGTGCAGGAGCGTGTGGGTTCGGACGTCGCCAGCCTCGGCGACGCGCATGCGCTGGTCGTCACCATCGACGGCGGCGATCGGCAAAGCCTGCAGCAACTGCTGCAGCGCAAGCAGGCAGAACTGAATCTCGACTTTCTGAACCTGCTGGACGCGCGCGGGACGGTGCAGGCCAGCTCGCATCCGGGCGAAGGCGGCATGCTCGCCGATCACGCATTCTGGCCGGTGGTGGCGTCTGCCCTGCAGGGGCGCGCGCAGACCGACATCGACCTGTACTCGGGCATCCAGCTCAAGGCCATCGACCACAGCCTCGCACAGCGCGCGCACATCGAACTGGTCCCGACCGACAATGCCGAGCCGACGACCAAGACCGTCATCGACAGCGGCATGGTGATCCATTCCGCCACGCCGGTGCGCGATGCCAATGGTCGTCTGCTCGGCGTGCTCGAAGGCGGCGTGCTGCTGAACCAGAATCTCGGCTTCGTCGATACCATGAACAGTCTCGTCTATGCGCCGGGTTCGCTGCCGGCCGGCAGCGACGGCACCGCCACGCTGTTCATCGACGACATGCGCATCGCCACCAACGTGCGTCTGTTCGGCGAGCAGCGCGCGCTCGGCACGCGCGCCTCACAGATCGTGCGCAACCACGTGCTCGGCGAAGGCCGCACCTGGCTGGACCGCGCCTTCGTCGTGCACGACTGGTACATCTCGGCCTACGAACCGATTGCCGACAGCTTCGGCGAGCGCATCGGCATGCTCTACGTCGGCTATCTGGAAGCGCCGTTCCGCGCCGCGCGCCAGGCCGTGATCCTGTTGCTGGCGGCGCTGTTCGGCGGCATCTGCATCGTCGGCGTGTTCTTCTCGCTGCGCGTGGCACGCGGCATCTATCTGCCGCTGGCCGGCATGAACCGCACCATGACGGCAGTGCAGCAGGGCGACCTGCATGCGCGCACCGGCAGCGCCGTGCTGGGCGACGAGATCGGCAAGCTGTCGCTGCACCTGGATGAACTGCTCGACACCATCGCCGCGCAGAATGCCGAGCTCAAGGCGTGGGGCGACCAGCTCGACCGCAAGGTCATGGAGCGCACCGCGGAACTCGAGAGGGCTAACGCCCTGCTGCAGCAGACGCAGAAGCAGCTGGTACTGGCCGAGAAGCTCGCGTCCATCGGCGAGATCACAGCCGGTGTCGCGCACGAGATCAACAACCCGATCGCGGTCCTGCAAGGCAATCTCGACGTGCTGCGCGACGCACTCGGCGCGCATGCGGCGCCGGTGGCCGGCGAACTGCAGCTGATGGATCAGCAGATCTACCGCATCAATACCATCGTCTCCAAGCTGCTGCAGTTTGCCAGTCCCGAAGACTTCGCCGGCTATGTGGATACCATCCATGTCGATGACGTGGTCGCCGATTCGCTGGTGCTGGTGCGCCATCTTCTCAACCAGAACGGCATTGCCGTGACGCATGACAAGGGTGCCGGCAATCCGATCCCGTTCAACGCCGGCGAACTGCAGCAGGTACTCATCAATCTCTTCACCAACGCGATCCATGCGATGAAGGACGGCGGCAGGCTGACCATCCGCACCGCCGACTGGAACGAGGACGGCAAGAGCGGCATCACCATCGCCGTACGCGACACTGGTGCCGGCATCCGCAAGGAAGACCAGGCGCGCATCTTCGACGCCTTCTTCACCACCAAGCGCCAGCAGGGCACGGGCCTGGGTCTGTCGATCAGCTACACGCTGGTGGCGCGCTACGGCGGCACCATCACGGTTGCCAGCGAGCCGGGCAAGGGCACCGAATTCACCGTGCGCCTGCTGGCCTGAACATGGCCGCAGCGAGCCGGATGGGGCACTCGGCTTGCAAATCATGCAAAACCAGGGCTTTTGTCGCCATTGCACGCTATAATTTTCGGTTGAAAAGTTTGTGATTACCGGTTTGCTGCCGATCTGTTCATTGACGGCAGCGCGACAATGTTCCCTAGAAGAGGGCTGGTCCGATCGGAAATCCGACATCCCGTCATCGTGAAAAGGAAGAGGAAGCAATGAGTGCACAATACTGGAAAGACCGCTGGATCGCGGCTCTGGTACAAAGCGGCGTCGAGCAAAGCGCTGCCGAAGCGGCGTACGCCATGACCTACAAGACCGAACCTGCCGATTACTCCAAGAGCCCGGAAATCCAGGCATTCATGCATTCGCCACTGGTGCAGAACAGCGCGCCGGCGAGCACGCAGCAGCGCGCTGCACACTAAGCAAGTGCTTCTGTCGGCAACAGCCGGCCAGGAGAATCAGATAAACCCGCTGCGGCGGGTTTTCTTTTGCCCGGTCAAAACGGGCGTATTGCACCGGGTGGTTGCGACATTCGCTCGCGCCGCTTTGCAAGAATTCGCGATCGAGGCGAGGAAATAAAAAGGGCGCCTCTCGAAGGACGCGCCCTGTCGTTACTGCAGACGGCGAGGTCGTTACTTGCCGACCTTGAGCTTGCCGCCGCGGCCCAGGCCGCCTTCCACTTCCTGCGCCTTGTAGTTGCGCAGTGCAACGACCATCTGGTTGTAGGAATCGACAAACGCCGCGACCGTCGCCTTGCCTTCCGGCGTGCGCGAGAAGCCGCCCAGGCTGCCGGCGGCGCCACCGCCGAACGCGCCAAGCGCAGCACCGTAATTGGTTGCCGTGGCATTGCCTTCCGAAATGGCGATCTGTACCGACGAACGGATGTCATACAGCGTCAGCGTCACGACGGAGACCTTGGATTCCAGCGAGCCGGCGAGCCTGCCCACGTTCGAGCCGATCAGTCCACCCAGTGCGCCAGCCACTTTGCCGGTCGAGTCGTTGTCGATGATGATGGCCGGCTCCAGGAAGTAGTCGGCGGCGACGCGCTGACCTTTCTGCTGTTTGGAGCCTGCGCGGAATTCACCCGAATTGCGCTGCTTGTCGGTGATGGCGGAAATGCGGGCATCGGTGCGATTGTTGCCGATCGCGGTGATGACGAAGCAGTTCGATTGCTGCACGGCCAGGCGCAGCAGCGGTTCGATGCTGGTCACCTTGGTAGCGGCGCCAAAGCTGGCAAACCATTCCTTGTTGCGGCCATCGTCAACGGCGATCGTGCCCAGCGGCTTGGCGCAGCGTTCCAGATTGTCGCTCGCATTGGCGCTGGTGCCGCCGGCTGCCGCACCCGAGGCTGCGGTTGGCGAAGAGCCGGTGCTCAGCATTCCTCCCAGACCGGAACCGCCGGTCGCGACGCAACCCGAGAGAACGAAAGGCAGCAGTGCTGCGGTGGCAAACGTTTTTTTGATGAACATGCTTGGTCCTTATTATTGAATGACAGAAGGGAAACCCTGGCGGTTAGCGGAAATACCACGCGGTATCGCGCCAATAGCCGCGATAGACGTATCCGTTTGCCCAGTACCCGTACCAGTACAGGCGATGTGCATTGACCCAGCGCCGGTATTCGATCTCATCTTTCTTGGCCTGTTGAGCCTGCTTGAGAAGCTTCGCGGCTTCCGCGTTGCCTCGACTGGCAGCCAGCGAAAGCCAGGTTTCCGCTTCGGCCGGGTCCGAGCCCATTTCTTCGAGCCCCATGAGATAGAAGCGCCCGACCGCCAGTTGCGCCTCGACGTCGCCGCGTTCGGCGGCATGCCGCATCCAGTTCAGCGCTTCGTAAGAATTCTTGGTGATGCCGTCGCCGCGGAAATAGCGCAGGCCGAGGTCGAAGGCTGCGCGCGGGTCGTTCTCGGCAAGCGCCGTCAGCTTGGCGATTTTTTCCGCTTCGGCGGGACTGATGGAATCTTCGGGAACGAAGGTGGAGGAATTGCGAGGCCGATCGCTGCATCCCTGTTCATCACAGATGCGGACGGTTTCGCTTCGCTGATTGGGCGACGCGCACGCACTCAGCGCTGCCGCTGCAAGAAGACAGGCAATCCATTTCATATACGCTCTTGAACGCACGGATATGCGCTCAAGCCTCCCTGAAAATTTCGAAAATCGACGATTGTTTTTTAACTGATAGTAATTTTCGTTTGTGACTATACCCCAAATTGTTAAGAGGTCGTCAACTTAATCGTCACAAAAAGAGCGGCGAGAATGCGTTCGCCCCGGTAGTCGGGGGGTACGTAGGAAGGAGATGGCGGTTGCCTGGTTCAAGCCTTGTGCGGCTTGTTTCTGGCCTCGACCCGCCGCAGCACGGCAAGGATGAAGAGCGCGAACACGGTGCTGAGAATGGCCGTCGATTCGCGCCCCATGCCGGCGGCGATGCCGATGGCGGCCGTCATCCAGATGCTGGCGGCAGTGGTCAGCCCCTTGATTTCCTGTTCCTGGTTGAGCTTGATGATGGCACCGGCGCCGAGGAAGCCGATGCCGGCGATCACGCCCTGCAGCACGCGGCTCAGATCGGCCGGCTGGATGCCGGCTTCCAGCGGCACCAGCACGAACAGCGCCGAGCCCAGCGCCACCAGCATGTGGGTGCGCAAGCCCGCCGAGCGGCCGCGCGACTCGCGTTCGTAGCCGAGCAGCCCGCCGAGAATCACCGCCACCAGCAGGCGGATGCAGACACGCGTGACTTGCGTGACGTCGTTGATATCGGAGAATTCTTCGCGCAGCGTCTGCAGTACCGCCATCCACCAGGTTTCCATCGTCATCGTCGGACTTTCCGATCAGCGTGACCGCGATGGCGCCGGCATCTCGGTGCGTGGCAAGGGCGGCGCGGCGCGATCCTGCTCCAGCTTGGGTGCGGGCGGGGCTTGTGGCGGTTTCTCGCACGCCGTCAGAACGGTGGCGACCAGCAGCGGGGCCAGCAGCAGACGTAGCACAGACATGGCGAGCCTCATTGTGAAATGGCGTGCTGTCATTGTAGTAATCGCCCTTGTCCATGAACAGTGCTGTAACCCACATAAGATGATGGCGCCGTCACATTGCCGCGCGGCAGCGGCCCGGCGCCGGAACGAATCGGCGATTCACGCTATTCTGTGGTTCCTGCCGATGCGTTCCTTGCGCCGGCAGTTGCAGAAGGATGCCGTTCCATCATGAAACCCTTGAAAGACATTCCCCTTTCCGTGCTCGATCTGTCGCCGATTCTGGTCGGCGGCGACGCGGCCGATGCGCTGCATCGCTCGCTGGATCTGGCGCGGCACGTCGAACAGCTCGGCTACCACCGCTTCTGGCTGGCCGAGCATCACAGCATGCCGGGCATTGCCAGCGCGGCGACGGCGGTGGTGATCGGATACGTCGCCGGCGGCACCTCGACGATCCGCGTCGGCGCGGGCGGCATCATGCTGCCCAATCATCCGCCCATGGTGGTGGCCGAGCAGTTCGGCACGCTGGAATCGCTCTATCCGGGCCGCATCGATCTCGGCCTTGGGCGCGCGCCCGGCTCCAACCAGGCCACTGCCCGCGCGCTGCGGCGCGAGATCAGCGACGACGGCAGCGAATTCCCGCGCCAGCTGAACGAACTGCGCGCCTTCTTCCAGCCGAGTGCCGCGCATGCGCAGGTACGCGCGGTGCCAGGTGAAGGACTGAACGTGCCGATCTGGCTGCTCGGCTCCAGCGGCTACAGCGCGCAACTGGCCGGCCACCTGGGTCTGCCGTTCGCGTTCGCCGGCCAGTTCGCACCCGACTACATGCTGACCGCGCTGCAGCTGTACCGCCACACCTTCACGCCGTCGGCCGTGCTCGACAAGCCGTATGCGATGGTCGGCGTCAACGTGTTCGCGGCCGACAGCGAAGACGAGGCGCAGCGGCTTGCAACCTCGCAGCAGCAGATGCACCTGAGCCTGGTGCGCGGTACGCCGGGCAAGCTGCCGCCGCCGATCGACACCATGGACAACCACTGGCTGCCGCACGAGCAGATCTCGGTCGAATCCATGCTGCGCGCCTCCATCATCGGCGACCGCGACATCGTCGCCGAACGCCTGCAGGATTTCCTCGACACCACGCAGGCCGACGAGATCATCATCCACAGCATGGTGCACGACCACGCCGCGCGTCGCCGTTCCTACGAGATCGTGGCCGACGTCTGGCGCGGTTGACCTGCAACCTGCCTCTTTCGTCACGGAGTTTCCATGTCCGACCCGACCCTCTTCAACACGCAGGAAGTGCTGGACCTGCTGGCGCTGGAACAGGTCGCATCCGACCGTTTCATCGGCCAGAGTCATTTCATGGGCAGCCCAAATGTGTTCGGCGGTCAGGCGCTGGGCCAGGCGCTGTACGCCGCCGGCCTGACAGTGCCCGAGCGCCGCCCGCATTCGCTGCACGCGCTGTTCATCCTGCCGGGCAATCACCAGCTGCCGATCGAATACGAGGTCGAACGCGTGCGCGACGGCGGCTCCTTCAGCACGCGGCGCGTGGTCGCCACGCAGGAAGGGCGGCGCATGTTCGTCATGTCCGCCTCGTTCCAGACCGTCGAGGACGGGCTGTCGCACCAGAAACCGATGCCGCCGCACCGCGATCCGGACACGCTGCCGTCCTCGCTCGCGCAATGGCGCGAACGCGGCGTGGCCGACGGCCGGCCGTTTCATCCGACACCCGTCGATTTCCGCATCGACCGCGAATCGGTGGCTGCCGTCGCCGAGGGCAATGCCGCCTTGAAGCAGGTCTGGACGCGCGCGCCGGGCCCGCTGCCGGACGACCCGCTGCTGCACGAAAGCCTGTTCGCCTACACCTCGGACTACGGTCTGCTGTGGACCGCGCTGCAGCCGCACGAGGTGCGCATCAGCGATCCGCGCCTGCAGATCGCCAGCCTCGACCACACGATCTGGTTCCACCGCCCATTCCGCATGGACGAATGGCTGCTGTTTTCGATGGAAAGCCCGAATGCCTCGGGCGGACGCGGCCTGTGCTTCGCACATATCTACAATCAGCGGGGCGAACTGGTTGCGACGGTCACGCAGGAAGGGCTGATCCGTCTGCGGGAAAGAAAAAAAGACAACATTCCCACGGCTTGATAAGCGGCGCTTATCAAGCGATTCGTCAAAAAGATTAGACCGCCGTTCGCAACATTCTTACCATCCCGCTTCCGGGTGGTGCCATCTGTCGGTCGTCAGAATCGATGGCATTCATCCGGTTTGCCCGGGCGATGCCAAGGAGACAGCCGTGGAAAGAATCGAATACAAGGAATGCCGGATCACCATCACGCCCGCGCAGCTGGAAGCCGGGTACTGGGGTGCGCGCTACCGTGTGATGTCTGCGCGTGTCGGCGCGCCGATCGCCGGCGTGCTGGAAGGCGAGGCGCCCACGCCGCACGAGGCCGCCTTGCGCGCCTCGCGCATCGTCAAGGTCGCAATCGACGAATCCATGCCGCTCAACGGCGAACAGTTCTGCGCCTCCCTGCGTGGGCTCAACGAGCGTTTCGCCCTCTGAAAATCATGGAATTGTGGTAATTGCCCTTGGTTTTGCGACGGCAAGCCCACGCTTGCGTCGCGGCATTCATATCGCCCGCAGCTTTATCGATAGCGGGATCTAACAATCGTACTTACTTATTGGGTCAGAAGGAAAAAATGAGCGACAAGTATTGGCGTGATCGGTGGATCGACAGTCTGGTGCACAACGGGCTTGACAGGAAAACTGCCGAAGCCGCATTCGAAGAAGCGTACAAGCATCGTCCGGCGGATGAATCCAAGAGTCCGGAAACGCAGGCATTGATGACTTACGGTCTGGGCATAGAAGTGCTGCCTTTGGGCGAAGTCAAGGTCGGCACCCTTCACTGAGCATCAATCGCTGCATGGGCAACACCACCGCGGATATCCCGTAATCCCCGGCGTGCAGCAGGCGCTATCGCCAACCACGATATTGCGCTGCGATGGAAGGCACTCTCTCGATCAGGCCGTCCGAACCTCGCTGCTTTTGCTGGTTTAGGAATTGGCTATCAATAGATTTTGATAATTCAATTTCATTTATTGATTGAGAATGATTATCCTTTGCTTCATCCGCATAGTGAATGAAGAAAGGAAGCGATCATGGTCACCGCAGCAAGAACCGTCAGTCAGGTCGGCATGCACATGAGTGTGGCATTTGTCGTCATGTACGCCTTCACCGGCTCGGTGGCGCTGGGCGGCGTGGCGGCCGTGGTGGAGCCGATCTGCAACGTGGCCTTGCTGCCCTTGCATGACAAGGCTTGGGACAAGATTCGCGCCCGCATCGAATCGCGACGCAATACCGTGTCCGACGGCCACGCGGCACAGTCGCTGTAAGCCATTCATTATTTCCTTTCAGATATATCGTAGAGAAATCCCGGGGGCATAACCTCCGGCTATGGCTTCATCAGCCCAAATCATTGGACGGAAGAGGCCATCCGCATGAAGATCGTCGGATAGCGAATTTTCCTGCAACGGATGAACCGGCCCGTCACAGCGGCGGCAGGCTGACATCCAGCGATTACAAACCCATGCCTCTCCCACGCCTCCGGCTGAGCATTCCCGGCACGCTGCATCCCATCGATCTGCCCTATTTCGACCATCCGCCATCCCCGGCCGGCTACCGCTTGCCGAACGGCACGATCATCGTGACGGACGACGCGACGCCCTCGCTGCTCTACAAATTCGTGCCGTGGGAAAAATCGTCGCTGTCGTGGAACGAGATCGATACCTATGCGCGGCTCGATGCGCTGGCGGACCGGAGCGGCATCGTCCGGCTGCTGGGTGTTGCCGGCACGCCGACCCACCTGGTCGAGAAGATGGAGCGCTCGCGCCGGGGCGCGCTGGACCGGTTCCTGTTCGATGCGTCGAGAAACCAGGCGGACGGGATTGCGCCGGAGCTCGTGCGCTCGGTGCTGGCACAGATCGCGCAGACCATGCGCGACATTCATGCGCTGAACATCGTGCATCGCGACCTCAAGGCGGAGAACATCCTGGTATTCGATGAGCAGGCGGATGCTGCACGCTGGCAGACGGTACGCGTCAAGGTGGCCGATTTCGACCGCGCGGTGACGCTCGGGCGCGGCGAGGCGCTGGAAGAGCCGGTCGGCTCGCTGTTCCACATGGCGCCGGAACTGCTGGCCTGGGAACGTCACGACCGGAAGATCGACGTCTATGCGTTCGGCATCCTCATGTATGAAGTCGCCCATGGCGGTGCGACGCCGTATGCGAACGTGGGCAACGGCATGCCCGACTCGCTCTCGCGCACGGAGTTCGTGCAGAAGGTCGTGCATGAGGATTTCCGGCCGACGTGGCGTTTCGACGATGCCGGCTTGCGCGAACTGGCTGCCAGATGCTGGGCGCGGGATCCGGAACAGCGACCGGAATTCGCGGAGATCTGCGAAATGTTGCAATCGGGTTTGCCGAGCTGCTCCGTCGCAGGGCACGAGGCGGATCAACCGAAGAAAAGCGCACACCGCCCTGTTGGCATGGCCAGCCACATCGGCCGGCAGCGGACCAGGATGGAAGACGCGGCCTGCGTGCTGCAAACGGCACAGGCGGTCATCGCAGGCGTGTTCGACGGTTTGCGCGGCACGCACGCCAGCGCGCTGTCCGCGCGGCGGTGTGCAATGGCGCTTGCCGCCGCGCTCGACGAAAACGGCGGCGATGCCGAAGCGGCCATGCGCACCGCGTTCGCGCTTGTCGAGGCGGCGCTGGAAACGTTGGACCCGGCGACGGATTGCGGCAGCACCGCCGTGGTCGCCCTGCTGCGTGAGGACGACCTGCTGGTGTCGTGGCTGGGCGACTCGTCCGCCTGCCTGTTCCGCAGGAGCGACGATGCGGCCGGATACACCGCGCTTGATCTCGTCGTGCCGCATCATCCGGACCGCGAAGACGAAGCGTTGCGCGTCGCAGCCGCAGGCGGCGCGGTGGCGCGCGAGCAGCGCTGGCTCGACAATGGCGAGACCATCCCCATCGGCCCGGCGCGCGTGTTCGTTCCGGACCGCATGGGCAAGACCGGCATCGCGCTGTCGCGGGCGCTGGGGTTGTTTCCCTTCAAGCCGGCGATAAGCAGCGTGCCGGAGACGGTTAGTCTCGCGCGGTGCGAAGACGATCGTTACCTGGTGCTGGGTTCCGACGGCGTATTCGATTTCCTTGATCGGCAGGCGATGTTCGACATCGTGAGCGGCGCGGACTCGGTGCAGGATGCGGCCGACGCGCTGATCGAGGCGGTGCTGCGGCTGGGCGCGCCGGACAACGCGACGGCCATCGTCATCGACCTCGCGCGCGGCGGCGCAGATATGTGATCGTCGCCAGCCTTCGTAAAGACGGCAGGCGTACTCTGCGCGCGGCGCAAAACGGGTATTCTTGAGGACGGTGTGCACACCACCTGTTTTGCTGCATGTCTCCAAGGAAAAACGCGCATGAAGATTGCGGTACTCGATGATTATCAGGACGTCGTCCGTCGCCTGGATTGCTTTTCCATGCTGAAGGATCACGAGGTCAAGGTCTTTACCCATACCGCGCGCGGTGCCGGACAACTGGCGGTGCGCCTCGCCGATTTCGAGGCGCTGGTGCTGATCCGCGAGCGCACCGCGCTGTCGCGCGCCCTGCTGCTGCGCCTGCCCAATCTCAGGCTGGTCTCGCAGACCGGCAAGGTGTCCGGTCACATCGACCTGGTCACCGCGGCCGAGCGCGGCATCACCATCGTCGAGGGCGCGGGCGATCCGATTGCGCCGGCCGAACTGACGTGGGCACTGATCATGGCGGCCACGCGCAAGCTGCCGCATTACGCCGGCAACCTGCGCGACGGCCTGTGGCAGACCGCATCGATGTCGTGGGAAAAGAACACGCTGGGCCGCAAGCTCAAGAGTCGCACGCTTGCGATCTGGGGCTACGGCCGCATCGGGCGGCTGGTGGCCGGCTACGGCAAGGCGTTCGGCATGGACGTGATGGTGTGGGGGCGGCCGGCCAGTCTGGCGGCGGCGCAGCAGGACGGCTTGCGCGCGGCGGCATCGCGCGAGGCATTCTTTGCCGAGGCCGACGTACTGAGCCTGCACCTGCGGCTCAACGACGACACGCGCGGCATCGTCACCGCCGACGATCTCGCGCGCATGAAGCCGGACGCCCTGTTCGTCAATACCAGCCGCGCCGAACTGGTGGCGCCCGATGCCTTGCAAGTTGCGCTGGAAGCGGGCCGTCCCGGCTTTGCCGCGCTCGACGTGTTCGAGAGCGAACCGCTGCTGCCGACTTCGCCGCTGCTGCGCATGGAGAACGTGCTCGCCACGCCGCACCTCGGTTATGTCGAGCAGGACAGCTACGAACTGTATTTCCGCAGCGCCTTTCAGAACATCCTCGACTACGCGGCCGGCACGCCGCGCAACGTGCTGGCCCTGCCGCAGGCATGAGCATGCAGGTCGTCAGCATCAACGTCGCCACCATCGGCAATCTGTTCGTCAACGACGACGAAGGCATGCGCCGCATTCCGAGCGCCTACGACAAGCGCGGCGTGGCGGGCGCGGTGCAGGTGCGGCAGTTAGGCATCGTCGGCGACGAACAGGCGGACCGCAATGTGCATGGCGGCATCGACAAGGCGGTCTATGCTTATCCGCTCGAACACTACGCGTTCTGGCAGGAGCGGCGGCAGGCCGCGACGCGGCGCGACGATGCCTTGCCCTACGGCGCGCTGGCCGAGAACCTGACGATGACGGGTTTGACGGAAGATGCGGTGTGGATAGGCGACCGCCTGCGGATCGGCAGCGTGCTGCTGGAAGTGACCGAGCCGCGCCAGCCGTGCTTCAAGTTCAACATCCGCATGGGGTTTGCGCAGGCCAGCAAGCTGATGTGGCAAAGCGGCGCGACCGGCTTCTATCTGAAGGTGATCGAGGAAGGCAGCATGGAGGCTGGCGACGCAATCGTGTTGCTGCCTGGTGTGCGCAACGAAACGGTGGCGGAATTCAGCGAACGGCGTCGGACTCGGCGCCAGCCGGACCTTTTTTAGATTTGCCGGAGGTCTTGGGCAGCAAGGTGGCCGTGGTCGTTGCCAGGTGCGTGCCGATCCACAGCTTGGCCCAACCGGGTGGCCATGGCAGCGGCGGACCCGCATACGGCGGCACGCCGCGCCGCACCGGGATGATCGGCAGTGCATCGGGAATCGGGCCGTCGTGCTTGTCCCAGCCGAGCGAGAACGTGTAGTCGGGCAGCAGCGCTTCGCACACCGTCTCGAACCACAGCGTGTGATCCTCGTCGCGCCCGAGCGCCTGCGCCATGCCGGTCGGATCGAACTGCGCGAGCGTGCTGGCCAGTTCCTCGGTGGTTTCGCCCGGCGCATCGCCCCAGCCCATCACCGGATTGAAGATGTAGTCGGCGCCCGAGCCGTACCAGCCTTCGCGCCACGGCCGTTCCATCCAGTTGCGCGGCCCCGTGAACAGATGCCAGCGCCAGTGCAGTCCGGACGGCTTGGGCCAGCTGTAGAGATAAAGCCGCTGATAGCCGGCGCGATGCAGCTGGCGCACCATTGCCATCAGCCGCGCGTGCGGCATCTGGTCCGGCGGCTCGCGGCGAAACAGGATGGGTTCGCCGTCGGCATGCTGCACTTCGTCGGTCGAGAGATTCAGGTCCAGCGTGCGCATCTCGCTGCCGAAGCGCGCCGAAATCCATCCCGTCATCAGATTGACGGCCGTGATCACGCCATAGCCGCGATGGCGATGGAAGATGACGGTGCCGGGAGCGATGGGTTTCATGAAAGTGGCGTGCAGATTATGCGACTGAGAGCGATAGTGTAAGGCATTTGCCGCATGCTCATCGGCCGTGGCTACGGGCCGTCATGCACCGCAAGTGTGCGGAACGAGAGTGCTTCAGGCATCGCGCTCTGCAATGGCGCAACAATGTGTCGCCCTTACGGAGATCTGTAACGGTTTCACGACCCGGCATTCATTTCCGTGCGGCAATCGATGGCCTGCTAATTGCTATCTCATGGAGGGAAAACCACACGACTCCAATCATGCCTCGGGAATGCAACATGAGCAGCCACACTACCCTGCAAATCGACACTTTTCTCCCTTACATGCGCGACGTCAGCCGCTGCGAACAGTCGCTGCGCGAACTGAACCTGATGTGGCGCATGATCGAAGCGTCCGCCAAGATGAACTGCCCGGTCGAAGCCAAGGCGATCCTGCCGACCATGGCCGCCACGCGCGCCGGCTTCAATCGCCTGGAAGAGGAACTCGTCACCAGCCTGGTCCGCGAAAAGGTCGCCAACGTGCTCGAGGAAATCGGCACCAAGGCGCAATACGTGATCGACATCGTGGTGCGCAATCTCTACGAGCGTACGGCCGACGTCGGCTTTCTCGCCACCGACCGCGAACTGTGCACCTTCGTCGCCGGCCTGCACGAAGACACCGACATGATCCGCGCGCGCCTGCGCGCCTACCGCAACAAATACACGGTCTATGACGAGATCATCCTGCTCGACACCGCCGGCAACGTGCTGGTGCAGATCGACGAGACCACGCCGATCGAGGGCAGTACCGATCCGCTGCTGCACGAGACGCTGGCGTCCGACACCTATGTCGAAACCTTCCGCGCCACCGACCTGCGGCCCGGCAAGCACGAGGCGCTGATCTATTCGCGCCGCATGCACCATCCGCAAACCAATGCGGTGGTCGGCGTGCTGTGCCTGTGCTTTCACTTCGAGGAAGAGATGGCCGGCATCTTCCGTTCGCACCGCGATCCGGCGCAGCGTGCCAACATGCTGTTGCTCGACAAGGACAACCGCGTCATCGCCAGCGCCGATCCGCTCTGGATTCCGACCGGCACCACCGTGCCTGTCAATCGCAATGCCGATCCGCGTCTGGTGGTTTATGGCGGCCGCGAATACCTGGCGCGCACGTTCTCGGCCGATGGCTACCAGGGTTACCCGGGGCCGCCGGGTTGGCAGGGGCAGGTCATGATCCCGGTCGAACTCGGTTTTACCGGCATGACCACCACCGCACTGGCATCGCTCGATCCGAGCGTGACTGACGGCCTGCTGTCGCATGCGCAGAGTTTCTGCCCGCCGTTGTTCGAGATCATGAGTGCGGCCGAAACCATCCGCCGCGTGGTCTGGAACGGCCAGGTCATGACGGCCGGCCAGAACGGCGAACTGCTCAAGCTCAAGACCATCCTCGAGCAGATCAGCGAGACCGGCGCGCGCAGCAACGAGCTGTTCTCGCAATCGATCCGCGACCTGTACGAAACCGTACTGTCATCCTCGCTCAGCGATTCGGAATTCGTCTCGCACCTGATGGTCGATCTGCTCGACCGCAATCTCTACGAACGCTCGGACGATTGCCGCTGGTGGGCGCTGACGCCGGAACTGCAGGTCGCGCTGGCCGATCCGCAACGCTCGGCAGACACCGTGGCGCGCATCGCGGAAATCCTCGGCTACATCAACTCGCTCTACACGGTCTATACGCGCATCTTCGTCTATGACGAGGAAGGTATCATCATCGCCAGCACCGATTTTGGCGGCGACGGCCGTGATGTGGTCGGCTGGTCGGTTGACGAACGCACGCTCGGCCACGTGCGCGGGCTGGGCAGCGACCAGCAGTATCACGTCACGCCGTTCGAGCCGACACCGTTGTATGGCGAGCGTCCGACCTATGTCTATCATGCGGCGATCCGTCATCCCGACAATGCCATGCAGGTGGTTGGCGGGATCGGCATCGTGTTCGACTCGGAACCCGAGTTCTCGGCGATGCTGCAAGGCGCGCTGGGTGACAAGACCGACATCAACGCGCTTTTCATCGATCGCAGCGGCCGCGTCATTTCCAGCACCGATCCCAAACGGCCGATCGGCGCCACACTGGAGATCGATCCCGCCCTGCTGCAGTTGCCCAACGGCAGCAGCACTTCGCGCATCGTCGTCCATGACGGTCACTATGCGATCCTCGGCTGCACCGTCTCGCACGGCTACCGCGAATTCAAGACCTCGGACGGTTATCGCGAGGACGTGCTGGCAATCGTCTACAAGTCATTCGGCGAGGAACGCCAGCAGGCCGGCCACCACCAGGGCGTGCATACGCTGATCCAAACCGACCCCGGTGCGCCGGCGGGCCGCGAGTTCGCTACCTTCTTTGTCGATGGCGGCCTGTTCGCGATCGATGCGCAGCACGTGTCGGAAGCCCTGCCGGCTTCGGAGATTTCGCCGATGTCGATGGGCAGCCGCGCCGAACGCATCGGCATCCTCGCGTTGAGGCATGAGAGCAATGCGGACAACGATGCCAAGCGCTTCGTCTGGGTATTCGACCTCGGTCATCTGATGCGCGGTTGCAAGTCCGAGATCGACAGCAGCAGCCAGGTCATCATCGTGCGCCGTGGCGAGCATGCGATCGGCCTGCTGGTTAGCGAGCTGCATGGCGTGCCCGAGTTCCAGCCGTCGCAGATCGTGCCGACGCCGCTGGCCGCGCCCAGCACCGGCATGCTGGTGACCGAAGTCATCCAGGCCAATCGCGGCGATCTGCTGATCCAGGCAATCAATGTCGATCATCTGTTCGCCGTGCTCAACGGCGAGGACATTCCGATCGATGCGGCGATGAAGATGGCGGCCTGATCCATGCAGGGCGGTACGCATGCCGTTCGTCGGCACCATCGTGCAGCTTGTCGGCAGGCAACCTGCACGCTCTTCACGGTTGCCCATGCTCGCGCTATGATGTGACGACAATTTTCTCCTGCATGCGATCCAGATGAGCTTACGCATCATTGCCACCGGCGGCACGTTCGACAAGCACTACGATGAACTGACAGGCTCGCTGTCATTCGGTAACGGGCACCTGCCCGAAATCATCCGCCGCGCGCGGATCACGGTGCCGATCCAGCTCGAACAGCTGCCCTTCCTGGACTCGCTCGACATGAACGACGCCGACCGCCAGCGCATCTGCGCGAGCTGCCTGCGTGCCGACGAAAAGAGCATCGTCGTGGTCCACGGCACCGACACCATGCAGAAGACCGCCGCCGTGCTCGGCGCGGCGCAGCTGCGCAAGACCATCGTGCTGACGGGCGCGATGATTCCCTACGAAGTGCAGCATTCGGATGCGCTGTTCAACTTCGGTTTTGCCTGCGGCATCGCGCAGACGCTGCCGCACGGTGTCTATATCGCGATGAACGCCAAGATATTCACCTGGGACAACGTGCGCAAGAATCGCATGGAAGGCGTATTCGAAACCACGTGAAGCGGATCGCATCCACCGCAACGGCCGCCTTGCGCGGCCGTTGTTCATGGTAAAGCCCGAGTTTGGCGCACGACTGTTGCGAGAAAGACAGGACCACCGAAGATCGGGCATGATGGCGCATGACAGGACGGCAACATCTTGCCGTTCCCGCCGACCCGAGGAGTCTTGCCATGCAGACGGCAGCAGCAGAAGAAAATCTTTCCATTCCACGTGCCATTGTCACCAGCCGCATTGCGCGGTTGCGCCTGTTGAGCGGCCTGTTGCAGGGTGTGCTGCTGTATGCGCTCTACTATACGGCGCGCCACGCGCTGTGGCCGGCGACGAACGGCTATCTGTTCGCGCCCTTGCTGCTGATCTGCCTGTTCGTGCCGGTTCTTTTCATCTCGGCGCTCGGCCATCTCGAAAAACGTCTGCTGTGGAAATGGATGCTGGCCGCGATGGCGATCTGCATCGCGCTCGGTGTGCACGATATCTGGCGCCTGGATTTTGCGGGCAACTGGCAAGGCGAACGCGACAACCTGACGCGCTTCATGCCGTCCGGCTGGATGGTGGCGCTGTCGGCGCTCGGTTTCTTCATCGCGCATGTCTTCGTGCTGGCCGGTGCGCGCGACCAGCGACGCATCGCCTCCTATGCCACCTATTTCGAAACGGCATGGAAGCTGGCGATCCAGATCATGTTCGCCATCCTGTTTGTCGGCGTGCTGTGGCTGATCCTGTGGCTGGGCGCCGCCCTCTTCATGCTGGTCAAGCTGGACTTCCTGCGCCGCCTGCTCGACCAGTCGTGGTTCGTGATCCCGGTGCTGACCTTTGCGCTATCGACCGCGCTGCATGTGACCGATGTGCGGCCGCGCATCGTGCACGGCATTCGCAGCCTGCTGCTGGTGCTGATGTCATGGCTGCTGCCGGTGGCGGCCTTGATCGTCGGCGGCTTTCTGGTCAGCCTGCCGTTTGCCGGACTGGAGCCGCTGTGGGCCACGCGCCAGGCCACGTCCGTGCTGCTGGGTGCAGCGGCGGTGCTGGTGGTATTGATCAATGCCGCCTTCCAGAGCGGCGAGGTGGCGGGCGAAGTGGCGCGCGTGCTGCGGGTGGCTGCCAGGGCTGCCTGCCTGATGCTGTTGCCGATTGCCGGCATTGCCGTCTATGCGCTGGCCTTGCGCGTGCAGCAATATGGCTGGACCGCCGACCGCATCCGCGCTGCCGCCTGTCTGCTGGTCGCCGCCTGTTATGCGACCGGCTATCTGTGGGCTGCACTGGAGCGCGGCAGCTGGCTGATGCGCATCGCGCAGACCAATATCGTGACCGCGCTGTTGTTGCTGGCGATTCTGCTGTCGCTGTTCACGCCGCTGGCCGATCCGGCGCGACTGTCGGTCGCCAGTCAGATGGCACGGCTGGAAAGCGGCAAGACATTGCCGGCGCAATTCGATTTCCATTATCTGCGTTTCGAAGGCGCACGTTACGGCGATACCGCGTTGCACTCCTTGCAGGCGCGATCCGAGGGAGAGCATGCCGAAACGATCAGCACGCAGGCCAGGGCTGCGCTGTCCAGCAAGAACAGATGGGAACGTCCCAGCCAGCCGGCAGCGACTGCGCAAACACGGGCCGCCAATATCCATGTGCATCCGGCACAGGCAGCACTTCCGGAAGGTTTCCTGGCGCAGGACTGGAGTGCGTACGATCGGCCCTACAAGATTCCGGATTGCCTGCGGCAGGCGGACAAGCGATGCGATGCCTATCTGCTCGACATGAATGACGATGGCCATGCCGACATCCTGATCGGCGAGGTCGAACCCAATCGGCAACTGATTCTGTTCTCCACCGATGCGCAAGGCCAGTGGCGTTCGGTGGGCGCGATGGATATCGGTTACGGTTGCAAGCAGGTGCCGCAGGCATTGAAGGACGGCCAGTATCGCGCCGTCGCGCCGTCGTTCAGGGATCTGGAAGCAGGCGGGCGACGCCTGCATGTGCAGCCATGGGGCGACGAGCAGGCGGACTGCAAACCGTGAAGAAAGCGTGAAGCGATGTTCGTTAACCCGCTTCATTTTTTTGTACTAGAATCGGAAACAGGACAGTCCATTCCGGGCTGCGCATAACGAATCGGGAGGAACGGCAGAACTCTGGCGGCAACAGACGATCCAACAACTGGCATCGTCGAGAAAGCGCAAGCAAATCAACACGAGGAGAAAAAAATGGAAAAAGCATTGAAAGCATGTCCGTTCTGCGGCAGCAAGGCAGAGCTGAAGCAGGCCCATTATCTCGAATCCGAATTGCCTTACAGCTATGTGCGCTGTGTCAATCCAGAGTGTTCCCTCCATACGAACTCTGCGCATTTCAGCGGCGGCAGCGAAGACAGGAACAGCCAGGACGCCGTCACCGCGTGGAATCAGCGTGAACAGATTCCGGCCATGCACTGATGTGCGCCGCTCCTGAATGAAAACGGCCTGATTGCTCAGGCCGTTTCTGTTTTTATTATTCGGTTATCGTGATGCGATCGCCGATTCTCCTCACTGTCCCGCCTGTTTAGCGCGACTCTGCGACGACGATGACATCGCGTCCGCTGGTGTCGTCCCCATGCACGGCGGTGGCGCACAAAAAGCTGATGGCGGCCGCTGCAGTGATCAGGCCCAGCGTCGAAAATTTTTGCATGAAATCTCCCGTGTTCGACATGTCTGGTTGGCGAAGTGCCGATGTCGAGCATGTTAGCGACGCGGCATGGTGATGCCTATCGGCATCCTGCGCATCTTGCTGTAAGAAAACGGGAGTGCGCATGTCGGCAGGTGCCAGCAAAAAAGCCCGCGCGAGGCGGGCTTTCGGTCGATTGCACAATCGGCGCAGGGTCAGATCAGTACGATGAAGGCGACGATGCCGAGCAAAATGCCCCACTTCACTAAATAGTAGAGCGGCCGGTTGTAGGCCTTGAGCTTCTTGCCGTTGGCGCGGATCTGGTAAATGCTCTTGAAGGCGCGGTTGACGCCGCCGGTGCGGTCCTGCATGTCGTTGGGCGCGGCCGTGGCCGACATGACGGTGTTGCTGAACCAGTGGTTGAAGGCCTGCGCCCAGCCCCATTTCATTTTCCGTTCGACGTCGCAGAACAGGATGATGCGGTTCCTGTCGCTGTTGTTGGCGGCAAAGTGGATGTAGGTCTCGTCGAAGATCACGGCCTCGCCGTCGCGCCAGCTGTAGTCGATGCCATCGACGTTGATGAAGCAGCGGTCGTCGTTGGGCGTGACGAGCCCGAGGTGATAGCGCAGCGAGCCGGCATAAGGATCGCGATGCTTTCCGAGGTCGCCGCCCGGCGGCAGTTGCGCGAACATCGCGGCCTTGATGCTCGGGATCGAGTCGAGCAGAGCCACCGTCCTGGGGCAGCGCTGCACGGCCGACGGATGGCTGTCGCCGTACCACTTCAGATAAAAACGCGTCCAGCCGCGGCGGAAGAAGGAGTTGAAGCCGGCATCGTCCATCTTTTCCGATGCCTTGATCGCGCCTTCGCTCTGCAGCGCCACGGCTTCGTCGCGGATGATTTCCCAGTTGTCGGCCAGCTTCTTGAGTTCAGGATAGCTGCCGACGTCATGGTAAGGCTTGTCCGGCAGGCTCGAGAACAGCGTCATGAACGCGTTGATCGGCGCCATGAAGGTCGAATGGTCGGTCGATTGCCGCAGCCATTTGTGACGAACCTTGCCGCGATAGTGGGTATAGAGCACGCTGGCGAGAAACAGCGTGATGAGCGTCCATTTGATCATGTCGGTGGCCGGATGGGATGACTGATTGAGTGGTGGAGATTTTACTCAATTGCCAGCCATCATGCTGTGCGCCGCACGAAGCGGGTGGCCGGCCGACAACGGTTTTACTGGAGTTTTCGGTTGCTTTACCTAACTTTACGCATTGCCCGTCATGGCGATGCATGGCGGGCATACCATCATGAACATTGCACGCTTGTGCCGCAACAGAAGGATGCTCATGAATACCCCCGATCCAAAGGCGCCGATTTCATCGTTTGCCACTGCGCGCCGCAAATTCCTGCGCCTTGCCGGCCTGCTGGCGGTGCCGCCTTCCCTGTTGTTGAGCGCCTGCAGCACGCGTAGTGCGACTACAGCAACGGCTGCGTCGGCCAACATTCCGCCAGCCGGCAGCTGGCTGCAGGGCGGTACGCGTGCCATCACGGCTGCCGCGCGCGCCATCGATCCGTTCGCGGCCGGACTGGGTACGAGCTGTACGCTGACCTGCGAGGCAACCATCGGTCCCTGCCACACGACTTCGCCAGAGCGGACCGACGTCAGCGACGGCTGGGACGGCATCCCGATGCGCCTGCTGCTGCGCGTGGTGGATACGGGCTGCAAGCCGGTGCCGGATGCGATCGTGGAGATTTGGCACACCAATCACACGGGCGGCTATTCGGGGCGCATCGAGGCCATGTGCAACAACGACCAGGCCGATCTCGACAAGCAGTTCTTCCGAGGCTACCAGCGCACCGATGCCGATGGCGTGGTGCGTTTCGACAGCTGCTTTCCCGGCTGGTATCGCGGTCGCGTCAATCATGTGCATTTCCGCATCATGACCGGCGCCTACGATGCCGACGATCGCGCGGCAGCGACGCTGGTGTCGCAGCTGGTGTTCACCGATGCGCTCAACGCGGCGATCTTCGGCAACGAGCCCTTGTATCGCGAACTGGGTTTGCCCGATACGCTGCTGTCGAACGACAACGTGATGGGCGGGGAATCGGACCACACGCCGTATCTGTTCGACGTGCAGCAGGTCGAGGGCGTGATGATTGCGTCCAAGACCGTGACGGTGCGTACCGGGTCCGATCAGGCAACGTGTTCGGTGAAGGACGGTGCACATGGTGGTCCTGGCGGTCCGGGCGGATTCGGCGGACCGCCGCCCGGTCTTCCGCCGGATGGCCGTCGCGGACCACCTCCGGGGCGCTTGTAAAATTTGCAATCGTTTACTCTGGCATCAGTACAATGGAATCCGGTCTGGCGACCGCCGGGCTTTTGGATTCTCAGACAAGGAGTGAAACATGGGATTGCTGGATAACCTGACAAATATCGCTGCCGGCGCGTTGGGCAAAGGCGGCTCCGATCTGTTGCCGATCGTGCTCAAGCAACTGGCGAACTATCCGGGTGGCCTGCAGGGGCTGATCGGCAGTTTTCAACAAGGTGGCCTTGGCGACATCGTGCAGTCGTGGATTGGCCAGGGCGCCAACCTGCCGGTGACGGCGGAGCAACTGGGTGCGGTGCTGGCGCCCTCCACGGTGGATGGCATTGCAGCAGAAAGCGGACAGGACAAACCGGCGGTGCTCGGCGCGCTGACCGGCCTGCTGCCGCAGATCGTGGATCAACTGACGCAGGGCGGCAACACGCCGGCATCGAATTCCTTCGATGTTTCGTCCCTGCTGGGTTTGCTGGGCAAGCTGCGCTGATCAAAAAATAAGCAGGTAAATAAAAAAACCGGCTTCGGTGCATTGCGCAGCGAAGCCGGTTTTGTTTTCGGTCCCGTCAGGCCAGGCTGTCGAGAATGCGGTTGAGTGTCGCGCTCGGGCGCATCGCCTGGCCGGTCTTTTCGCGGTCCGGGTGGTAGTAGCCGCCGATATCGACCGGCTTGCCCTGGGCTGCCTTCAGCTCGGCGACGATGGCGGCTTCATTCTCGGTCAGCGCCTTGGCCGGCGCAGCGAACTGCGTGGCCAGTTCCGCGTCTTCGGTCTGCGCGGCCAGCGCCAGCGCCCAGTACAGCGCCAGGTAGAAATGGCTGCCGCGGTTGTCGAGGCCGCCGACCTTGCGCTCCGGCGACTTGTCGGTATCGAGGAACTTGCCGGTCGCTTCGTCCAGCGTCTTTGCCAGCACCAGCGCCTTCTTGTTGCCGGTGGTGTGACCCAGGTGTTCGAGCGAGGCGGCCAGCGCCATGAATTCACCGAGCGAATCCCAGCGCAGGAAATCCTCTTCGACGAACTGCTGCACATGCTTGGGTGCCGAGCCGCCGGCGCCGGTTTCGAACAGGCCGCCGCCGGCCATCAGCGGCACGATGGACAGCATCTTGGCGCTGGTGCCGAGCTCCATGATCGGGAACAGGTCGGTCAGGTAGTCGCGCAGCACGTTGCCGGTGACCGAGATCGTGTCCTGGCCCTTGCGGATGCGCTCGAGCGAGAAGGCGATCGCGTCAACCGGCGACAGGATGCGCAGATCGAGTCCCTTGGTGTCGTGATCCTTCAGGTAGCGTTCGACCTTGGCGATCAGTTGCGCATCGTGCGCGCGGTTCTTGTCGAGCCAGAACACGGCCGGCGTGTCGGTTGCGCGCGCGCGGTTGACGGCCAGCTTGACCCAGTCCTGCACCGGCGCATCCTTGGTCTGGCACATGCGGAAGATGTCGCCGGTTTCCACCGGTTGTTCGAGCAGCACCGTGCCCTGTTCGTCGGTCACGCGCACCGTGCCGTCGGCCGGTACCTGGAAGGTCTTGTCGTGCGAACCGTATTCCTCGGCCGCCTGCGCCATCAGGCCGACGTTGGGCACGGTGCCCATGGTGACCGGGTCGAAGGCGCCGTTCTTCTTGCAGTCGTCGATGACGACCTGGTAGATGCCGGCATAGCAGCGGTCCGGGATCACGGCCTTGGTTTCCTGCAGCTTGCCTTCGGCGTTCCACATCTGGCCGCCGTCGCGGATCATGGCCGGCATCGAGGCATCGACGATGACGTCGCTCGGCACGTGCAGGTTGGTGATGCCCTTGTCGGAATTGACCATCGACACCGCCGCGCGCTGCGTGTAGGCCGCCTGGATGTCGGCTTCGATGGCGGCCTGCTGCTCGGCCGGCAGCGACTTGATGCGCGCGTAGAGATCGCCGATGCCGTTGTTCGGATCGAAGCCGACCTGCGCCAGCGCATCGGCATGCTTGGCCAGTGCATCCTTGTAGAACACCGAGACCACATTGCCGAACAGGATCGGGTCGGAGACCTTCATCATGGTCGCCTTCAGGTGCACCGAGAACAGCACGCCCTGCGCGCGCGCATCGTTGACCTGGGCTTCGACGAATTCGCGCAGCGCCTTGCGGCTCAGCACGGCGGCATCGATGATCTCGCCGGCCTTCACGGCGGTCTTTTCCTTCAGCACGGTGGTCTTGCCGTCCTTGCCGACCAGTTCGATTTTCACGTTGCCGGCGTTGGCGATCAGTGCGGATTTCTCGCTGCCGTAGAAGTCGCCGTGGTCCATGTGCGCCACGTGCGTCTTCGAGTTGGCATTCCACGCGCCCATCTTGTGCGGATGCTTGCGCGCATAGTTCTTGACCGACAGCGGCGCACGGCGGTCCGAGTTGCCCTCGCGCAGTACCGGATTGACGGCGCTGCCCTTGATCTTGTCGTAGCGTGCCTTGACGTCCTTTTCCTCCGCGGTTGCGGCTTCGTCCGGATAGTCCGGCAGCGGGTAGCCCTGCTGCTGCAATTCCTTGATGGCAGCCTTCAACTGCGGGATCGAGGCGCTGATATTGGGCAGCTTGATGATGTTGGCTTCGGGTTTGGTTGCCAATTCGCCGAGTTCGGCCAGCGCCGGGCCGATCTTCTGCGCGTCGCTCAGCCGTTCCGGAAAGGCGGCGATGATGCGGCCGGCCAGCGAGATGTCGCGTGTTTCGACGGCGATACCGGAGGAGCGGGTGAAGGCTTCGACGATGGGCAGCAGCGAGTAGGTCGCCAGCGCAGGTGCTTCGTCGGTGAGGGTGTAGATGATCCGGGAAGAAGTGGTCATTGAGGTTCTTGGCAGTGAAATGAAGGGCGTTCCGCGCAACGGCCGGGGATGACCGCGACGCCAGAAAGAACACCGGATGCCTGCCATTGTCGCTCAAAAACATGCTTCTTCGCAAAGATGGCGCCAACACGGCGTGCGAAACGAGGTGTGGAAATGCGATGCGCGATGGGCGCGTGAAGAAAGCGTGAGGATATTGATCAAAGGCGGACGGAAAGTAGGGGCTTGTCGGGTTTTCCTTGACCTGTTGGCAATGAAAGACTATCAAGTTGATGGAAATTATCAATTTCCATCATGGTGATAACGCACTTATGCTTGTTCAGGCTGTCACATGACAGATAGCGATGTTGTTGTTGAACGCACGGTTCCTTCTTTTTTGACGGCCCTATGCATACAAATACCTTCTCGCCTTTCAATCATCCGCCGCCGCCCAAGCATTCGGGCGTGCATGATGCGGCGCTCAAACTGCTCCAGCAGGCTTCCATCGACATCAACGGACCCAATCCATGGGACATGCAGCTGCATGATCCGCATGTGCTCGAACGCGCCATGGCCCAGGCCAACCTCGGTCTGGGCGAAGCCTATATGGATGGCGACTGGGATGCCGAAAAACTCGACGAATTCTTTGCGCGCCTGCTGGGCACAAGACTGACCGACCAGATCCGTCCGCTGCGCCTGCTCGGTCACGTGCTGGCGGCCAAGCTGCTCAACCTGCAGAACGTCAAACGCGCCAAGAAGGTCGGCGAGGTGCACTACGACCTCGGCAACGATTTCTATGCGCAGATGCTCGATTCGCGCATGACCTACACCTGTGGCTATTGGGAGCATGCAGAGAACCTCGAGCAGGCGCAGGAAGCTAAGCTCGATATGGTCTGCCGCAAGCTGCAGCTCAAGCCCGGCATGCGCCTGCTCGACATCGGTTGCGGCTGGGGCAGCCTGCTGTCGTATGCGGTCGAGAAGTACGGCGTGGAAGGCGTGGGCGTCAGCATCTCCAAGGAGCAGATCGCGCTGGCGCAGGAACGCTATGCGCATCTGCCGATCGACTTCCGCCTGCAGGACTACCGCGAGCTCGACGAACGCTTCGACGCGGTTGCCAGCCTCGGCATGTTCGAGCACGTCGGCCGCAAGAACTTCCGTACCTACATGGAAGTGGCGCACCGCACGCTCATTCCGGGTGGCCTGTTCCTGCTGCACACCATCGGCAAGAACGCGCGCCACTCGGCGCCCGATCCGTGGATCGACAAGTACATCTTCCCCAACGGCGACCTGCCCTCGGTCGGCCAGATCGGCGACGCTGCCGACAATCTGTTCGTGGTCGAAGACCTGCATAACTTCGGCGCCGACTACGACAAGACGCTGATGGCCTGGTACCAGAACTTCGACCGTGCCTGGCCGATGTTTGCCGAGCGCCTGGGCGAGCGGTTCTATCGCATGTGGAAGTACTACCTGCTGTCGTGCGCCGGCGCGTTCCGCGCGCGCGATATTCAGTTGTGGCAGTGGGTGTTGTCGCGCGAAGGGGTCAAGGGCGGATATCGACGCCCGGTTGTTTAGACCTTTGTTCCAGTAAAAAAGCCGGATCATCGATCCGGCTTTTTTATCTAAGAGCATCGGCATAATGTGCACTGAACTGCTGTCCTTCACTTCGACCAAGCGTTCGACAGTGATTCCGCCTGCTTCAGCACAAGTTCGATTGCGGCATCCTCACCCACCGGCGGGTACTTCCACTTCTTCAGCGTGCGCCGCACCAAAATCCGTAGCTTCGCCCGCACACTCTCGCGTACCTGCCAATCCACTGTGGTGCTGTTGCGCAGCTTCTCGGTGATCTCGACGGCGATTTTTTTCAAGGTGTCGTCGCCCAACTCCCGCACGGCGCTTTCATTGTTGGCCAGCGCGTCGTAGAAGGCGATCTCGTCCGGGTTCAGCCCCAGCGCCGCTTCACGCTCCAGCGCTGCCTGGAAGTCCCTGGCCATCTGGATCAGTTCCTCGATGACCTGCGCCGTTTCCACCGCCCGGTTGTGGTACCTGCGCAGGGTTTCCAGCAGGCGGTCGCCGTACTTCTTCTCCTGCACTACGTTGTTGCGCGCCCGCGCCTTGATCTCGTCGCGTAGCAGCTTTTCCAGCAGTTCCACCGCCAAGTTGCGGCTCTTCATCTGCCGCACGTCTTCCAGGAACTCGTCTGAAAGCAGGCCGATGTTGGGCTTGTCCAGGCCCGCCAGGGCAAAGATGTCCGCTACCCCGTCCGCCACGATGGCGTTGTCCAGGATCTGCTTGAGCGCGCTGTTCTTGTCCGCGTCGGAGCGCTTGCGATCCACGGTGGTGAACTTGACGATGGCGGCCTTGACGGCGGCGAAGAAGGCGATCTCCGTGCGCAGGGCGGCGGCCTCGTCCAGCGTGCTGCACAGGGAAAACGCCTTGCTCACAGCCAGCATGGCGTCGAGGAAACGCTGTTTGCCGTCCTTCAGCCCCAGGATATGGTTGGCCACCGGCACCAGCAGCTTCATCGCATCGGTTTCGAACCCGCTGTAATCGAAGCCGTGCATCAGCCCGCGCACGATGTCCAGCTTCTCCAATAGCACTGCCAGGGCCTCGGCCGCGTTGTGGGCCGGGTCGCCCTTGCCCTTGGATTCGGTGTAGGTCTTGAGCGCCGCTTTCAGTTCGTTGGCGATGCCGATGTAGTCAACCACCAGCCCACCGGGCTTGTTGCGGAACACCCGATTGACGCGGGCGATGGCCTGCATCAGGTTGTGGCCTTTCATGGGCTTGTCCACATACATGGTGTGGCAGCAGGGCGCGTCGAAGCCCGTCAGCCACATGTCGCGCACGATCACCAGCTTTAACGGGTCTGCCGGGTCTTTGAAGCGCTTTTCCAGGCGTTTCTTCACCTGCTGGCTGTACAGGTGCGGCTGCAGCAAGGGCTTGTCCGCTGCCGAGCCGGTCATCACTACCTTGATTGTGCCCTTCTCCGGGGCGGCATCGTGCCAGTCCGGGCGCAGGGCGACGATGGCGTTGTACAGCTCGGCGCAAATGTCACGGCTCATGCACACGATCATCGCCTTGCCTTCCAGAGTGGCCGTGCGCGTCTCGAAGTGCTGCACCAAGTCGACAGCCACCTGTTCCAGACGCGGCTGCGCGCCGACCAGCTTGGTCAGCGCAGCCCAATCGCTCTTGGTCTTCTCGCGGGCGGTGAGGTCTTCCTCGTCCTCGATGACCTCATCCACCTGGGCGTTCAGTGCGTCGATCTCGGCCTGGTTTACATCCAGCTTGGCCAGGCGGCTTTCATAGAAGATTGGCACCGTGGCACCATCGTCCACCGCATCCTGGATGTCGTAGATGCTGACGTAGTCGCCGAACACCGCCCGCGTGTCCTTGTCTTCCAGGGCGATGGGCGTGCCGGTGAAGCCGATGAAGGTGGCGTTGGCCAGCGCGTCGCGCAGGTGCTTGGCGTAGCCGAACACGTACTTTCCGGTCTTGGTGTCCAACCGCCCCTTCATGCCGTACTGGCTGCGGTGCGCTTCGTCGGAGATCACCACGATATTGCTGCGATCCGACAGCAACGGGTGCTGCTCCTCATCGTCCAGCAGGGCGAACTTCTGCACCGTCGTGAAGATGATGCCACCCGCCTCGCGCGAGGCCAGCATTTCGCGCAGTTCTTCGCGGCTACCGGCCTGCACTGGTGTCTGCCGGAGCAGGTCTTCGGCGGCGCAGAAGGTGCCGTATAGCTGCCCGTCCAGGTCGTTGCGATCGGTCACCACCACCAGCGTGGGGTTCTTCATCTCCGGCTGCTGCAACAACTTGCCCGCGTAGCAGGCCATGGTGATGCTCTTGCCCGAGCCTTGCGTATGCCACACTACACCGGCCTTGCGGCTGCCGGGTTGGACTTCCTTACCATAGGTGGCACGCGGTTCCTGCACTTCCAGCATGCCTTTGTTCGGACTGCTGGCGGCAATCACCGTGGCTTTCACCGCTTCGCGCACGGCATGGAACTGGTGGTAGCCCGCAATCTTTTTGATAATCTGGTCGGCATCCTGCTCGAACAGCACGAAGTGGCGCACGTAGTCGAGAAACAGCGCTGGCTCGAAGAAACCTCGCACCAGCGTTTCCAGCTCGAATTCCAGCAGAGGCCTATCATCCTCATTGGCGATGGCTCGCCAGGGCATCATGCGTTCCTGGTTGGCTGTCAGCGATCCCAGTCGCGCCGTGAAGCCGTCGCTGACCACCACCGCCACATTGGTGTTGAACAGGTCACTGATTTCGTCCTTGTAGGTTTGCATCTGATTGAAGGCATCCCAGATGTCGGTCTGCTCGTTGGCCGGGTTCTTCAACTCGATCACCGCCAGCGGCAGACCGTTGACGAAGGCCACCAAGTCCGGTCGGCGCGGCTGTTTGGCGCCGGTTACGGTGAATTGGCTGACCAACAGGAAGTCGTTGTTGCGTGGGTTGGCGAAGTCGATCAGGTTGACTTGGTCAGCGCGCTTTTCGTCGCCCACGGAAAACTCAGCCAGGATGCCGGATAGAAGTATCCGATGCACGCGACGGTTGCGGGTGATCAGCAGGGGTTCGCTCGCCGTCAGCAGTTCATGCGCAGCCTGTTCCAGAGCAGCGGTAGGAATGCTCGGATTGATGCGGGCCAACGCAAGCAACAGGCGCTCGTGCAGCACCACTTGGCGATAATCGGTGCGGGCGGGCTGCTCTCCATCTGGAGCGAGATCGAGGCCGGATTCAAAACGCCAGCCGATTGCTTGAAACCACTCCAAACATAATTCTTCGAGCTGCTGTTCATTTACCATGGGAAAACCTATGTTTGAGTGACTTATTCAAATGCTACTTGCCGGCGCGACACAGCAATAGCAAGTCTCAAAATTTGTTCCAACAGACTGTGATCGTGGCTTCCATCATCAGCTACAGATGTTGAATACCATATCGGCCGAATCTTCAATTGTAGTAATCGAGCTTCTTTTTGAGCGCGCTCTTGCGGTGTAGCAGGCTCATTGAGTAGGGCGAAGTGATCAGGTATTTCGAATGCAGCCTCATCAACGACTGATTTGAACAGATCAAGCGTCTTGTCTTGCTCCAAACTGCAACCTAGGAACAAGAAGGAATGGCTGATGAAAATCTGGCGCAGTGCCCGTGGCAATTGATTTTGGAATGAAAGGGGCTCGCCGTAGGCAATCCGGTATTGCTCTTGTGTAAATACATATGTGTTGTCTTGGCGCGCATCGCCATGCAGCTTTAAGATGCAGCGCTCACCACGAAGTAAGCGCTGAACAAAAGCATTGCCAGGCTGCATTCCATACATGTATCCATCCAACGCCTGGCCACGCTGTTGGAAAAGATCTTCGATCATTGAGTCAAAGTTGGTCGTGACGATACAACCTTGGGCCAAATCAGGCAGTAAAAGAACTGGCCCTGCAATTGCGCCTGCCCGCTGACGGAATTCCGTTTTTATGAAGTGTTTCACCTGATCTGCTGCTGCTTCGTATAGCAGCTGTGCAGCTTGCAGATAATCATATTTCGCCATCAAAGGCTCGATATCTTGCACTTCAATACCATTGAGCTTTAGCGCTATTTTGCGCAGGGCCTCGCCCCACATTGGGTAGCCACACGCTTTCGAGATGCCAGCTCCTACAAAAGGAGAAATTCGCCCTAAGCGAACGGCGTCTACCAGATCGAGGAACACTGCCACTTGATCAGACTGCTTAATGAAGCGGATTGCAGCGTCATGCTGACTGATCTGACAAATGCCTTCCCACTGGTCAAGTTCGTCCAGATAGGCATCCCTATCTGTCCAGTACAACACCTCGCTGATTGGGTAGGCGTATTGATGCTCGGGATCTTTCAAGCTCGTGAATGCAATCGGCTCCGCTTCATCCAGCACCGCATTGAAATCTCCGTTGGATGAGTACGCCGCCTGCAAAGCTTCCTCAACTTTATCGACTATAAGTTTGTTTTCGCGGAGCTTCTTGATGTCCATCAGGCAGCTCCGGTGGTATCAGAAAGTTTACCCACGTCACTGACAGACAGCTCACCAGAGAGGAGCTTGGGGAGGAGTGTATCGCGCAGTTTGGCGAGCTTCACTGATTCACGATCATTTGCCGAAATTTCATTGTTTAGTGGTGAAATCAGATTATCAAACACCTTCAATACATTCTCACGCGGTGTCAGAACAAGCAACTCAGCAAGTTTCACTCTTGATAGTTCGGTTTGACCTGTAGAACCCTCTCCCATGGCCTCAATATTGGGTTGCTTCCAATTGATGTATTGGCCCAGATATGAGGCATTGAGCTCGTGACTTGCTCGAACAACTGTAACGTGAGAGTCCACAATCGTTGGTTCATTTAAACAAAGCACTTGTGCAACTCGACCCAACGTGCCGACTCCGGTTGAATTAATGAGCACATCTCCCAATTCGAGTGCTCGACCATCAATTTTCCTTTGAGTTGAATCATGCCGCCGACCCTTCGACTCATCCACTCTGAAATCACGAATGCACTTTTGGTTGAGAACGAGAATGCCACCATTCTCCAGATACTTTGGAGAAATACCTCTGCTCAGATAATTTGTGACGCTACCTAGTGTGTTCACTGCCCACCCCTTCGGAATCTCCACCAACTCCGACTCTTCCATGGCCTCGGGAAACAGCGCTGCGGTGGCGGCGAGTTGGTCGTGGTGCTCGCGGGGCATCTGGTCAAGTTCTGCATCGGTTTTGCCGCTGATGGCGCGCATGGCGGCGCGTAGCGGGTCTTGGCCTTGTTCGATGGCGGCGATCTTGGCCTTGACTGGGTCGAAATCGACAAACCAGGATTTGAAGATGGCTTGCGCCATGGCTTCGAGGGTTTGGTTGATGCGGCGATTTAGATCGATTTTGTCGTCGAGATGTCTTAGTACAGCAGCGACTCGAATTTGTATTGCCAAGTCGACCCACGGAACTTGAAGCTCAGCCAAGTCTGACCCTCGGATACCAGACGCTCCTGCACCTTGCTCGACGATTGATTCGATCAATTTCCGCCCAGTGGAGCTACTAAAAAAATAGAAGTAGAAGTCCGGGTCAGCCAAATCACGATTGAGGCGACATCGAATCACGTGGGACTCGAAGCAAACCTCCTCGTCGTCATTAACGAAGATCGAGCATTTTCCAGCACCTGCAAGTACTAGTGACTGTCGCGCAAACAATAGGTCGCCAGCTTTGAGAAGCGAGGAATTTCGTTCGGCCTGATTTAGCGGGACACGGTCCATTGTGACATTTTTCATCCGTGGGTTAGCAAAAAGCTCCCCCATATTGACCATCTTTGTTCCTGCACCTCGTACCGCTTTGGGCTTCGTCAATCCATTACGGAGCGGAATAGCAAACAGATCTTTGAAGGGTTTAGATTGCATAACCCAACCCCGCCAAATTCTTCCTGATTTCCGCCTCCAGCTTCGCACTTGCCGCAAACTGTTCCGCCAATTGCGTCGTCAGCCGCTGCATCTTCTCGGCAAAGGGTTCGCCGTCGTCTTCCTGTTCTGCCGCGCCCACATAGCGCCCCGGCGTGAGCACATGCTCATGCTTACGCACATCTTCCAGCTTGGCGGAATAGCAGAAACCAGGCACGTCCTCGTATCCTTCGCCCTGCTGCCAAGCATGGAAGGTATCGGCGATCTTCTGAATGTCTTCCACCGTGAAATCGCGCAGTACGCGGTCTTTCATGTAGCCCATCTGGCGGGCGTCGATGAACAGGAACTCACCGCGCCGGTCGCGCTTCCTCTTGTCCAGCGCGAAGCCGTTCTGCTTGTCGCGGGTCAGGAACCAGATGCAGGCCGGAATCTGGGTGTTGGTGAACAGCTGGCCGGGCAGCGCGACCATGCATTCCACATAGTCGTCCTCGATCAGCCGCTTGCGGATTTCGCCTTCATTGTTGGTGTTGGAACTCATGGAGCCGTTGGCCAGCAGCAGCGCCATACTGCCGGTGGGCGCCAAGTGATGGAGCATGTGTTGCAACCAGGCAAAGTTGGCGTTGCCCTGCGGCGGTGTACCGGCGATCCAGCGGGGGTCGTTGGCGAGCTTTTCGTTCCACCACTCCTTCATGTTGAAGGGCGGGTTGGCCATCACATAATCGGCGCGCAGGTCCGGGTGCAGATCGTTGAGCAGGGTGTCGGCCGGGCCGCTGCCGAAGTTGAAGTCGATACCGCGAATGGCCATGTTCATCGCGGCCAGCCGCCAAGTGGTGGGGTTGCTCTCCTGCCCGTAGACGCTGATCTGTCCACTCTTGCCATTGGCTGCCTTGCCGCCGTGCTGTTCGATGAACTCCTCGCTCTGCACGAAGAAGCCGCCGGAGCCCATGGCTGGGTCGTAGACGCGGCCCTTGAACGGCTGGAGCATTTCCACGATCAGGGTGACGATGCTCTTGGGGGTGTAGTACTGGCCGCCCTTCTTGCCTTCGGCCAGGGCAAACTGGCCGAGGAAGTATTCATAAACGTGGCCAAGGATATCCTTGGATTTCAGGTCCAGTGGCTGGCCCTTGTACTCGCGGGCAGCAAAGTCGGTATCCGAGAAGTGGCTGATGAGCCCGGCCAGCTTGCTGGAGTCGAGCTGTACGCGGGCGAAATCTTTGTTGAGCACGTTCTTCAGGCGGGCGTTCTCGCGCTCGACGGCTTCCATTGCGTTGTCGATCAGCCAGCCGACCGAGCGCATTTCCTCCGGCTCGTCCTTGCCCGACTTGTTCCACGGCAGCGCCGCCTTGGGCGGCAGTTGCGCGCAGTCGCGCAGGGTTTGCCAGCGGGCTTCCACAGGCACCCAGAACACGTTCTTCTCGGTGTAGTAGTCGCGAACTTCCAGCTCGGCGGCGATGTTGTCTTCGTATTCATGCGTGCCCGCGCCGCCGTATTCGGTCGGGTCCATGTAGTAGTCATGGTCTGGGTTGGTGAACTGTTCGCGCAGTTCGCGTTGCCGTTCTTCGAAGGCATCGGAAACGTACTTGAGGAAAATCAGCCCGAGCACGACGTGCTTGTACACGGCAGCGTCTAGGTTGGAGCGCAATTTGTCGGCAGCGGTCCAGAGTTTCTTTTCCAGGTCGTTGAAGAACTGTTGTTCGATGTTGCTCATTTAGATACCTTGATGCGGTTAAGCGTTGACCGTCGGCGTAGCAGACAAAGTAAGTACCTTGGTTAAGCAGGCCAATACAATCTTTTCAGCGGTACGATGCGTTTGGTCTCGGCGTCTGTCTGATCGTAATGCTCGATCAAGGCGCGAACCACATGATCCAAAGTCCACATTTGCAGTGGGATGGACGCTCGATCTGCTTCGTACTGCGCGTCCTTCGTAAATCCCCCGGTGCTGACATACAAGCCTCGGTCGTCTTTATGGCGACCACCCAGAAAGCTACGAATTTCCTGGCTGCCCATTTGGCCTTTGCGATGTTTGACTTCAACCACGATACGTGGATGCTCAAAGCCAAAGCCATCAGGAGATGCAACGATATCTTTGCCTCGATCGGAGCCCGGCGGGGAAACCTGGGTTTTATACCCCATCGCACGCAGGATGCCTGCGACGAGTTGTTGCATATCATCCCAACCGAGTTCGTTGACCAAGTCCTTGATACGTTCCACTGCTTGAGATTCGATATCGGCGAGAGGGTCAACAGATTCTTCTACGGCGGCTTCATCTGCAGGCATCGGTTTGCCCGTTGAGGCCGCTAAAATTTCTTCCATCGCAGATGGAGGAACTTCGAAGATCGTGGAGATGGAACCTAGACTGTTCTTGGTGCTCACGCTGAGATTGTCGCGCGACAGTTCTTGCGGATGCCACTGCACTTTGCGCGTCAACGGCATGTCCTGTTCTACCCATTCTTCACGGTATTCGTTTGCCCCGAGTACTTTGCCGATCAGGTAAAGACGGTTGGCAGGAGAATAGGTGATAACCCAATCGCCATTCTGGATTTCATTGACGAAACGCCAGACTTGGGACGCGCTGGAAATGACGGTACCTTGTTTCGCTTGCGGATCGGCGGCCTGATACAACGCCGCCAATTCCTTTCTGCTCACACCAGGCTTTGCGTGGGCAGCGATTTTGCTCCAGCCAATCGCTGCAACGCCCTTTTCGCGAAAGGCGTCGTATAGACTGCCGCCTTCACTCCGCACCATCCACATGCGTGCCATCTGAACTCCCTGTTCATTGTTTGTTAGTCTTATAAATATTACTGCGTCATTTCCCAATACAAAACCTGCTGAAGATCACTCCCAGCAAATCGTCCGACGTGAACTCGCCCGTGATGCTCGACAACCGATCCTGCGCCAGCCGCAGTTCCTCTGCAAACAGGTCGAGCGCCGGATGCGTCGCTTCGCTGTCGTGCGCGGCGTGCTGGGCCGCGAGTTCGAGGTGGTCGTGTGCCGACTTGAGTGCGATCAGGTGGCGTTCGCGTGCGAGGTAGAGCGACTCGCCGGTCTGCTGCCAGCCGATCAGGCGCAGCAGTTCCTGGCGCAGCAGGTCCATTCCGGCCAGTTCGGCGGCCGACAGATAGATGTGCGTGGCGTCCGGCATGCGGTCCACCGAGGGATTGTGGCCGGACAGGTCGATCTTGTTCCAGATGCGGATGACGGGGATGCTTTCCGGGAAGCGCGCGCAGATCTGTTCGTCCTCGCGCGTCGGGCCGCGTGCGGCGTCGAGCATGTGGATGATGACGTCGGCCTTCTGCACTGCGGCCCAGGTGCGTTCGATGCCGATGCGCTCGACTTCGTCCACTGCTTCTTCCACGGTGCGGATGCCGGCAGTATCGATCACATTGATCGGAATGCCTTCGACTTGGATGGTTTCGATCACCTTGTCACGCGTGGTGCCGGCGATCGGTGTGACGATAGCGACGTCGTTGCCGGCCAGTGCGTTGAGCAAGGACGACTTGCCGACGTTGGGCTGACCGGCCAGCACGATGTTGAGTCCTTCGCGCAGCAGCGCACCCTGCGCGGCCTGCGTGAAGACGGCGGTCAGCGCTTCGCGGATACCGGCCAGTTGGCCGCGCGCGTCGGACTGCTCGAGGAAGTCGATTTCCTCTTCCGGAAAATCCAGCGTCGCTTCGACCAGCATGCGCAGGTTGGTGATGCGATCGACCAGTTCCTGCACGGTCTTCGAGAAGGCGCCCGACAGCGACTGCGAGGCCGAGCGCGCGGCGGCTTCGGTCGAGGCTTCGATCAGGTCGGCCACGGCTTCTGCCTGCGCGAGATCGAGCTTGTCGTTGAGGAAGGCGCGGCGCGTGAATTCGCCAGGTTCCGCAAGCCGCAGGCCGATCTCGGCGCCGGCTTCGAGGCAGCGCTGTAGCAGCATCTGCAGCACGACCGGGCCGCCGTGGCCCTGCAGTTCGAGCACGTCTTCGCCAGTATAGGAATGCGGCGCCTTGAAGTGGATCGCCAGGCCGCGGTCGATCACGCTGCCGTCGGCCCGCACGAAGTCAACCAGCGTGGCGTGGCGCGCCTGCAGCGGCTTGCCGTGCATGGCGCAGACGGCATCGATGATGGAGGAAATGTTCTTGCCGGAGATACGGACGACGCCGATGCCGCCGCGTCCCGGTGCGGTGGCGATGGCGGCGATGGGGGAGGAATCGAGATTCATGAATTGGATTTTATCGTTATCGGTATAGGGAGAGCATAAACCAAGAGACCGTAAAAAAGCCCGTGAGTGCCATCGCAACCCACGGGCTTTTTTTCATGGGGACGGCATGCGTCCCCGTCTGCGGCATCAGGTCTTGACGCCCATCTTGCGCGTGATGGTCCACTGCTGCGCGATCGACAGCACGTTGTTGACCACCCAGTACAGCACGAGGCCGGCCGGGAAGAAGAAGAACATCAGCGAGAAGATGATCGGCATCCACAGCATGATCTTGGCTTGGACCGGGTCCGGTGGCGTCGGATTCAGGCGCGTCTGCACGAACATCGAGATCGCCATCAGGATCGGCAGGATACCGATGGTCAGATGGAAGCCGAAGATGTTGTAGGCGCCGAACAGCGTGTCGGGCGCGGCCAGATCGGCGATCCACAGCCATGGCGCGTTACGCATCTCGACGCTGGCCAGCAGCACCCAGTACAGCGAGATGAAGACCGGGATCTGGATCAGGATCGGCATGCAGCCGCCGAGCGGGTTGATCTTCTCTTTCTTGTAGAGCTCCATCATGGCCGCGTTCATCTTCTGCGGCTCATCCTTGTAGCGCGTGCGGATCTCGGTCATCTTCGGCGTGACCAGCTTCATCTTGGCCATGCTGCGATAGCTGGCGGCCGACAGCGGGAAGAAGATCAGCTTGATCAGGATCGTCAGCACGATGATGGTCCAGCCCCAGTTGCCGAGGATGGCGTGGATGTGTTCCATGGCCCAGAAGATCGGGCGCGCGATGATGGTCAGCCAGCCGTAGTCCTTGACCAGGTCGAAGCCCGGCGCCACGGCGTCGAGGCGCTTGGATTCCTGCGGACCCGAAAACAGGGTCGCGTCCAGCGACTTGGTCTCGCCCGGCGCCACGCTGCCGACCGGGATCACGGTGCCGACTGCATAGAGATCGGTGGCCAGCTTGCGCGTGAAGAACTCGCGCGGCTCGTCGGTCTTGGGCACGAACGCGGAGACGAAGTAGTGCTGCACCATCGCGATCCAGCCGTCGTTGGCTTTCTTGATGTGCTCGTCCTTGCCCTTTTCGATCGAGTCGAAGGTGACCTTCTGGAATTTCTCTTCGTTGGTATAGACCGCCGGACCGGTGAAGGTGCTGTAGAACATCGACTCGGCCAGCTTGCCGCCGTCACGCACCAGTTGCAGATAGACCGACGGCGAGATCGGCGCGTTGGTGTTGTTGACGATGTCGTGCTTGATGTCGATCTTGTAGTCGTTGCGCGTGAAGGTATAGGTCTTGACCAGCTTGACGCCCTGCTGCTCGGCTTCCATCACCAGTTGCACCTGATCCTTGTCGCCCAGTTCGCGCGCGCCCGGCACCACCTTGAACAGCGAGCGGTGGTTCGGATACTCGCCGCCGGTCAGGCCGGTCTGGCCGAGATAGGTGCGCGGCGGCGTGGCGTCGAACAGCACGACGTTCTTGTCGCTGTGCTCGTTTTCCTTGTGCTGCAGCAGTTCGAGGCGGCGGATCTCGCCGCCCACGGTGTCGATGTCGGCCTTGATCAGATCGGTGGTGATCGTGACCAGCTCGCTCTTGGCCGGGGCCTGCGCGCCGGGAATGGCGGAATTGGCAGCCGGTGCGGAAGCGGTCGGCACGTCCGTATTGGCGGCAGCAGCCGGCGGCGCATCGTTGCCCGCAGCGGTAGCGGCGGCCTGCTCCTTCTTGCCTGCGTTGCCGAAGAAGATCGAATCCTGACCGGTATAGCGGTTGTAGTTGTCCCACAGCATCAGCAGCGAGAACGAGAAGATTACCCAGAGGACGGTACGTTTGATATCCATAAGTCTCTTAATCAGTCATCAGGAATGGCGGCAACCGCAAGCAGTTGATTTGGATGGAGATGATGCTTTCTTGGGGACCGGATCGACGCCGCCCGGATGCCACGGATGGCATTTGCACAGGCGGCGGGTCGCCAGCAGGCTGCCCTTGAGGGCGCCATGTTCCTCGATCGCTTCGGCGGCGTAACTTGAGCAGCTTGGATAGAAGCGGCAGTTTTGTCCGAGGAAGGGGCTGATGCAAAGCTGATAGCCGCGCACCAGCAACAACAGAATCTTTTTCATCGGCCGGCTCCGGCTTTGCCGGCCACGGCCTGCGAGGCGAACAAGCGAGTCAGTTCCTCACGCAGCAATGCCTTGAGGCCGGCGGACGTGGCCGGACCTTTTCTGGCATTGACCGGCTGCGACAGGCGAACGATGCAATCGATGGACGGCAACGCCGTCTGGCGGAACAGTTCGCGTGTCACGCGCTTGATCGTATTGCGTGTCACGGCGCGAGGTGCCAGGCGCTTGGCGGCGACCACGCCCAAGCGGGCGTGCGGCAGATCGGTGTTGCGGACGTACAGGACGAAATGCGCGGTCCGATACGCGGGGCGCAAACGAAAAACGGATGAAAATTCATCCGTTTTAACGATCCGCCGATCGCGTGCAAAGTCGAGCGAACGATCGCCGGTCACGCCATTCGCTTAGACAGCGAGGCGCTTGCGGCCCTTGGCGCGGCGTGCATTGAGCACAGCGCGGCCACCGCGGGTTGCCATGCGGACGCGGAAGCCGTGGGTGCGCTTGCGGCGAACGACGGAAGGTTGGTAAGTACGTTTCATGTTTGGTCTCGCTAATCAGCAGAAATTGAATCGGAACATCACGCGCCCATCGCCAAAATTTTCGGGCCGCTGGCGCATGCGCTGATGCCTGGAGGGCGGCAACACAACGGACCAACATCGTGGGTAGTGAACCCTGAATTAGACAGTACTTTCCGCTTCTCTGTCAATTACTTAGCACAGTTTGCGCGGCATGGCGGCACGCAAAATAAATCATGCGCCTGTGGATAACTTGGCGGGCCGAGGGTAGAATAGGCGCTCCGCGTGGCGAGCGGAAGGGTGCCGGACCCGGCCCTTTCACGCTTCAAAGACCACCCAAGGGACCATCCACCCTTCGCATAATAAAGACCGAGTAGAAGACCTTCATGGAAAATTTCTGGCAGACCTGCTCCGCCCAGCTCGAACGGGAATTGACGCCGCAACAATATAGTGCGTGGATCAAGCCGCTGACGCCGCTCGACTATGAAGAAGGCACCCTGCGCATCGCCGCGCCCAACCGTTTCAAGCTCGACTGGGTCAAGACCCAGTTTGCCGGCCGCATCACCACCCTGGCGGCGGAATTCTGGGAAGAACCGGTCAATGTCCAGTTCGTGCTCGACCCGCGGCTGGCCGCCGCGCGGCGCCCGGTCGCGGCCAGCGCGCCGGCCGGCGCCCAGGCCGACGACGTACCTTCCAATGTATTGGAACCCATCCCGTCCAACCCGGCCGAAGCCACGCCGCGCCGCGACCAGAGTCGCATCAATACCGCGCTGACCTTCGAGAGTTTCGTCACCGGCAAGGCCAACCAACTGGCACGCGCCGCTGCAATCCAGGTCGCCAACAACCCGGGCAGTTCCTACAATCCGCTGTTCTTGTATGGTGGTGTTGGCCTCGGCAAGACGCACTTGATCCACGCCATCGGCAACCAGGTGCTGGCCGACAATCCAGATACCAAGATTCGCTACATCCACGCTGAGCAATATGTTCGCGACGTAGTGACTGCTTACCAACGCAAGGGTTTCGACGACTTCAAGCGTTACTACCATTCGCTCGACCTGTTGCTGATCGACGACATCCAGTTCTTTGGCGGCAAGAGCCGCACGCAGGAAGAATTCTTCTATGCGTTCGAGGCATTGATTGCAGCAAAGAAACAAATCATCATCACCAGCGACACCTATCCCAAGGAAATCACGGGTATGGACGATCGTCTGATTTCGCGTTTCGACTCCGGTCTGACGGTGGCCGTTGAACCTCCCGAGCTCGAAATGCGGGTTGCGATCCTGTTGAAAAAAGCGGTACAGGAAGGCGTGACCTTCTCCGACGACGTGGCTTTTTTCGTTGCCAAGCACCTGCGTTCCAACGTGCGCGAACTCGAAGGCGCGCTGCGTAAGATCCTGGCTTATTCGCGTTTCCACGGCAAGGACATCACGATCGAGGTTGTCAAGGATGCATTGAAAGACCTGCTGTCTGTACAGAACCGCCAGATCTCGGTCGAGAACATCCAGAAGACCGTGGCCGACTTTTTCAACATTAAAGTTGCCGATATGTACTCGAAAAAGCGTCCGGCCAACATTGCTCGGCCGCGCCAGATCGCGATGTATCTTGCCAAGGAACTAACGCAAAAGAGCCTGCCGGAAATTGGCGAACTGTTCGGTGGCCGTGATCATACGACCGTGCTGCACGCGGTCCGCAAGATCGCCGCCGACCGCGGCAAGAGTCCGGAATGCAACCACGAACTGCACGTGCTGGAACAGACCTTGAAGGGTTGAGCGTGCTGCCTACGCGCCTGTGGATAACTTTGTGGAAATCCGTGGGATAAGCGGTGAATAGAGCGTGGATAAGTTGCGACAGTCCGACCGGCGGTCAGAAAATCGCGTCCAATCGGGTCGCTTGTCGGATGTTTCTGTCAAAATACAGGGTGTTGTCGTCCCGCCCATAGTGAGGAAGCAAGCGCGTCGCGAACCGGCGTGACTCGTTTTCTGACAGGACGGCAAATCGATCGGCACGCAGCATGGCCGGCTTCGGTTGGCGAGCAAGTCGTTGCGTTGCATCAGTATTGGCTTTACCGGATACCGTATCCACGCATTTGATCTGTTTAACCATCACTCATCGATAAGGATCCAACTATGCAATTGGTCAAAACCCAACGTGACGCGCTGCTCCGTCCGTTGCAAATTGTGAGTGGTATTGTCGAGCGTCGGCACACTTTGCCGATTCTGGCCAATATCCTCATTCGCAAGGATGGCGAGCGCGTTTCCTTTCTTTCGACCGACATCGAAGTGCAGATCACCACGCATGCACAGGTCGGCAGCGGCAACGACACGGCCTCGACCACGGTTGCTGCGCGCAAGCTGCTGGACATCCTGCGTGCGCTTCCCGATTCCGGCGACGTGTCGCTGACGCTGGCCAACAAGCGCATGAGCGTGCAGTCCGGCAAGTCGCGTTTTGCGCTGCAGACGCTGGCTGCCGAGGAATTCCCGACCGTGGCACAGGCCGAGCAATACAACGCCAAGGTCACGCTGCCGCAAAAGACGCTCAAGCACCTGTTCAACATGGTGCACTTCTCGATGGCGCAGCAGGACATCCGCTACTACCTGAACGGCCTGCTGCTGGTGGTTGACGGCAAGAACGTGATCGCGGTCGCCACCGACGGTCACCGCCTGGCGTTCTGCCAGGTCGAGGCCGAGCAGGAATTCGCGCGCCAGGAAGTCATCATCCCGCGCAAGACCATCATCGAGCTGCAGCGCCTGCTGGAAGAAACCGACCAGACCGTCGATCTGGAAATCGCCAACAACCAGGTCAAGCTGACCTTCAGCGACATCGAACTGATCTCCAAGCTGGTCGAGGGCAAGTTCCCTGACTACACGCGCGTGATTCCCAAGGGCTACAAGAACAACTTCACGATCGGCCGCGACCAGTTGCTGCGTTCGCTGCAACGCGCCGCCATCATGACGTCCGACAAGTTCAAGGGCGTGCGCTGCATCATGAGTCCCGGCAGCATGAAGATCAGTTCCACCAATGCCGACCAGGAAGAGGCGGTGGAAGAGATCGAAATCGACTACGGCGGCGACAGCGTCGATATCGGCTTCAACGTCACCTATCTGCTCGACGTGCTCAACAACCTCAAGGGCGACAACATCAATATCGCTCTTGGCGACGCCAACTCCTCGGCGTTGATCACCGTGCCGGACAACCCGGACTTCAAGTACGTCGTCATGCCGATGCGCATTTAAGACGGATCGGGCCGCCGGGCTTGGTTTGGCGGCCCCGATGAGGTAAAATTTGCCTTTAAAAACAGCAATTTGGCCTCATGTAAACAAGGTCGGAAATATGCTGTTTCCATCGTTTCCGCAAGGATGAAAAAATCCGGCCGAAACAATGCAGCAAGCGCAGCATCCCGCAGTACCGGCGCAGTTCCAGTTTTATCGCAAGTCATTTCGTAACCAGGTGAGGTCCCGGCCAGCCAGCGCGACGCGCGCAGCAAGCTTATTCTCCTTCCCCACTGAAGATGGCGCGTCCGAACGCCCACCGGCATTCGAGACGCCCTTCCTTTTCTGGTGCCGCCAACAGGCGAGAGAACCGGACCGCCGGATGCGAACCGTCAGTAACCGAAAGTAAAGGCAGCCATGTCCGCGATCCCGAACGACAACATTCCCCAGCAGCCAGCATACGGCGCGTCCTCCATCCAGATCCTCGAAGGCCTGGAAGCGGTGCGCAAGCGACCGGGCATGTACATCGGCGATACCTCGGACGGCACCGGTCTGCACCACTGCGTGTTCGAAGTGCTGGACAACTCGATCGACGAAGCGCTTGCCGGACACTGCAGCGAAATCCACGTCACCATCCATTCCGACAACTCGATCTCCATCGTTGACAACGGCCGCGGCATTCCGACCGACGTCAAATGGGACGACAAGCACGAGCCCAAGCGCAGCGCGGCCGAGATCGTCATGACCGAACTGCACGCCGGCGGCAAGTTCGACCAGAACGCCTACAAGGTGTCGGGCGGCCTGCACGGCGTCGGCGTGTCCTGCGTCAACGGCCTGTCCAAGCGCCTGCAACTGACGATCCGCCGCGACGGCAAGATCCATCAGATGGAATTCGCGCGCGGCATTCCGCAGAACCGCGAACTCGAAACCATCGACGGCCAGGTCGTCTCGCCGATCAAGGTCATCGGCGAAACCGACAAGCGCGGCACCGAAGTGCACTTCTGGGCCGACGAAGAAATTTTTACCAACGTCGAGTTCCATTACGACATCCTCGCCAAACGCATCCGCGAACTGTCCTTCCTCAACAACGGCGTGCACATCAAGCTGACCGACCAGCGCACCGGCAAGGAAGAAGACTTCGCGTTCGAAGGCGGCACGCGCGGCTTTGTCGAATACATCAACAAGGCCAAGAGCGTCTTGCATCCAACCATCTTCCAAGCCGTCGGCGAGCGTCTGTCCGACCAGGGCACCAACATCACGGTCGATGTTTCCATGCAATGGAACGACGCCTACAACGAGCAGGTGCTCTGCTTCACCAACAACATCCCGCAGCGCGACGGCGGCACCCACCTGACCGGTCTGCGTGCGGCAATGACGCGCGTCATCAACAAGTACATCGAAGAAAATGATCTCGCGAAGAAGGCCAAGGTCGAGGTCGCCGGCGACGACATGCGCGAAGGCCTGACCTGCGTGCTGTCGGTCAAGGTGCCTGAGCCGAAATTCAGCTCGCAGACGAAAGACAAGCTGGTATCAAGCGAAGTGCGTGGTCCGGTCGAGGAAATCGTCGCCAAGACGCTGACCGACTTCCTGCAGGAAAAGCCGAACGACGCCAAGATCATCTGCGGCAAGATCGTCGAAGCGGCACGCGCACGCGAAGCCGCGCGCAAGGCACGTGAACTGACGCGCCGCAAGGGTGTGATGGACGGACTCGGCCTGTCGGCCAAGCTGGCCGATTGCCAGGAAAAAGACCCGGCGCTGTCCGAGCTCTACATCGTCGAGGGTGACTCCGCAGGCGGTTCCGCCAAGCAGGGCCGCGACCGCAAGTTCCAGGCGATCCTGCCGCTGCGCGGCAAGGTGCTGAACGTCGAGAAGGCACGCTTCGAGAAGATGCTCTCCAGCGAACAGATCACCACGTTGATCGCCACGCTCGGTACCAGCATCGGCGCCGACGAATTCAACATCGACAAGCTGCGCTATCACCGCATCATCATCATGACCGATGCCGACGTTGACGGTGCCCACATCCGCACCCTGCTGCTGACGCTGCTGTATCGCCAGATGCCGCAGCTGGTCGAGCGCGGTCACGTCTATATCGCGCAACCACCGCTGTACAAGGTCAAGCATGGCAAGGACGAGCGCTACCTGAAGGACGACCTCGAAGAAGCCGTCTATATGATGCAGGTCGCGCTGAACGACGCCGTGCTGATCCCGAGCGAAGGCGCGGCACCGATCAGCGGTGATGCCCTCGCCGAACTGGCGCGCCAGTACAACACCGCCAACGCCATCATCAATCGCCTGACGCGCGTGGTTGACGGCGCGGCGCTGACCGCCATCATGACCGGCGTCACGCTCGACCTCGGTTCGCAGGACGCCGCCGAACAATCGGCCGTGCGCCTGCAAGCCGGCATCAACGAACCCAGTGTGCATGTCAGCGTGGTCCACGACGAACTGGCCGACAAATACGCCCTGCGCATCGAGCGCATGTACCACGGCAACGTTAAGGTCACCGGTTTCGACGCCGACTTCGTCGCCGGCCCCGACTACGCCGCCCTCGCCCACGCCGCCGCCACCTTCAAGGGCCTGATCGGTCCTGGTGCCATGGTCCAGCGCGGTGCCGGCGACAAGGCCAAGGTCAGCGCCGTCAACGACTTCCACCAGGCCATGAACTGGCTGCGCAGCGAAGCCGAACGCAACGTCGGCAAGCAGCGCTATAAGGGCCTGGGCGAGATGAATCCAGAACAGCTGTGGGAAACCACGATGGACCCGAGCGTGCGCCGCCTGTTGAAAGTGCAGATCGAGGATGCGATCGCTGCCGACCAGATCTTCACGACGCTGATGGGCGACGATGTGGAACCGCGTCGTGCGTTCATCGAATCGAATGCGCTGGCGGCGGGGAATATTGATATCTGAATTTAGAAACTATGTAGGTTCTCAAAATACATGAACTTTTTCTCAGTATTTGAGCAACTTCTTAGACGGTGATAAAAAAAGCCCTGCATTGCAGGGCTTTTTTACATTCTAGTCACATCAGGAAGAAAGACGGCCCGCTCCTACCGTCTGATTACTCAACCCCCAATTGATATAGGAGAAGAGTGGGCGCTTGTGTGTGGGCTGCCAACAGCCATTAAGGGTAAAGCGGAGCGCCGAGGCTAATATACCTCGCGACTGCGCTTCGCGTCTAGCTCTTTCCCAAGGTTGAATTTATCGCCCCAAGCCGTAAACCATTGATCATTAGACGACTGAACAGATGCAAGGCTAACTGTATCTAGACCAAAAATCTTTCCGATTTCTTCTTTAGTTTCGGCCGTGATGTAAGGGCAAACAATGAGATCGAGCAACATGATTAGGGTCTCAGCATCATCGGGACAGTGAGCCTTCATGTACTCGGTTTTGGCGACGAGGTGTGTTTCAACAAATGTTTTCAACTTGGTATAACGAACTTTTCCCTTGATATAGGACAGTAGTATTGTGATCGAGAAGTGGCTCATGAAGCCAACAGGACGAACATACTCTCCAGTGCTGGCTTCCGTTTTGATTAAGAAATGACGGAGGAGGACCGATTCGGGAAGCCAGTATTCTCGACCTATTTGCGAAAGACAAATAAGAAGATAGAGGCTCTCCACTTCTCGATGAATACTCATCGTCGTTTTTTCGAGCTGCTGCATGACGTTATCGTGGACGTACTTAAACAGCAAGTGCTTCAGCTCATAAGGCATTACCTGAGCATGAAGAAAGTTTACAGAGATAGTAATCATCCGACAGAGCCGGATTGTGTGATTGATCTTTGGACTTGCCGAATACGCGAAAAAAGCAAATTCCATGATCGCGAGCAAGGCGTTAGAAAGGCGCTTACGGTCACGATCTGATTTATCGCTCGAAATATATGCTTTGAACAGCTTTTCAATTCTACTTTCAACTATAGCGAAAGTGTAATTCAGTAAATCGCCATAGGTTACGTTGGACTCCTTAAGTGCGGATTTGTACCTGACAATCAATCGATTCGCGTTTATAACGCAAACAAGATGTTGTTTAGGAGGAGTAGGTGGGGCGGTTGAAGCCTCCTCCTCACACACCGGATCGATCTCTTCATTCAAAAGACTTGAGATGCGCTCTTTGGCGATCGTAATCTCGGTGATGATCGGCTTTTGGTAGTGCTTAATTTTCGCTGTGTTGATACTCAGTTTTTTGGACTTGAGGATTTCTTGAAGAGTCTCGAAGATCTTTAACTGGGTGGTTTCCATATTATAGAAAACAAAGAAATCATCTACGTACCGGAAAATCTCATAATCGACTTTATGAATCAGATTATCTCTATCGGCCAATTTTTGAAGGAGTTCAGCGTCGACAGATTGCAAAATAATTTCGGCGAAAATTCGAGAAAATTCTGGTCCAATAACGATACCGTTGGTTTCCTTATGGTTTAGATTTTGCATAAGCGCATCGAATCGCCCAGCAAAAGTATTTTTCGATTCCTCCAGACCGAACTTCGTCTGATCTTTTCCCAAAATTGCCCAGGGAAGTGAGTGTGTGTAGATGCTGTCAAAGCATTTGTTTACATCAATCTGAACCAAAGCATCGTATTTTTTCTCGCTACGATGATACTCGTGCGATTCAAAAAAACGATGAATATTCCGATACTTACGGTAAACGAAATAGGAACCGATTTGCTCGTACTCACGATCTTCCTCTTCCACGCCAGTAGCAGCATCCATGCGCTCGTCGTGAAGCCTATCCTTGAAGTAGACATAGCGCGAAACTGATACAGGCCGACGTATGGAAAACTCACTGGCGGAGGTGTGATAAATGATCAGTGCGCTGTGAGTCGCATAGAAGCTCGCAACTTCTACCTGATTGCGAGGATGCACAACACTTAGCGTGCGCCCATCGAGATTGTGAGCGACACGGAAATTGAACGGAATGGTTGCCATCTCGCATCTGCGAAGAGGTACGGAGCGGCGTTCTCTCTTCTTGCCCCATTCAATTACGACATCGGTGGAAATTGGGGTGCCAGATTTAATGCCGAATAGTAGACGCATTGTTTCATCAAGAGCACTCGTTTCACAATTCCAGTGCAACTTGCCCTTTTCGATTTCCACGCCATTGTTTCTTAAAAAGCGATAGTAACCACGATTCGAAAATGTCGGAGGTACCTCGAAAGGCAGCATGTCCGTTAATACGGATCGTTGTTTTCTATGAGTGAGAGAGACCCGCCGCTTAGCCATGTTTCCATGCCTTTACGATCATCTGAAGTTCTCTAGTGCTGAAATTATGATATCGACGTTGCTCAAAACCCGTTGTGAAACTCAAGCGTTTCAGTTGCTTTTGTAGGCTGCTTCGCTTGAGTTCTGCAATACGTATTTTTAGGCGTCTATCAAGACGCTTGAAACTAGTTAAGTCAGTCACAATTGAATTATTGAAGTAAATGCCGGTGACAGCGGATGACTTACTATTAGAGAGCCGTGTGTTACCCGTCAAAAATTTTATTCGGGCGACTAATTTTCTATATGCGCCCTTGGGATTGACGGGGCGTTCTCGCCAATACTCCGCGAAAGTTGTACTCATCCGCTCATCATATTTCACTACCTTCGCTGCGCTAGGGCTAAGCGCAATCCCAGCGGGCGTGAGATGAAAACGATAACCTAGATACTCGAACTTCTTCGGGCTGCTATCGGCCAGTTTGAGCTCCCTTGTCTTAGCTGTGTTGTGTGTGAGTCCCTCATCGTTCAAGATCTTGATAATCAGATCTTTATACGACCCTAAGTCCTTACCGATTGGCGGTCGTGCGAAGACGGCTACGATGTCATCAACAAACCGACAATACAAGACTAGGCCAGCGATTTTTCTGATCGAGTTGTCAATCCGCCTTAGATACAGTTCCGCCAAATAAGCGCTGATGCCAACCCCTCTGGGAATCCCAGTTGTGGAGCCGGAAAGTGCACCGTAGGAATTGAGAATTTGTTTGACATACTTCTTTGATGCTGGACTTAATAACTGATCGCGATCAATTTTTTCAACTAAACGCTCACGATCAATATTTTCATAAAATGAGGCGATATCGGTGCGCACAAGTTCGAAAGGAAACTTGCTTCCTAATGTATCGCGAAGCTGGCAAACCAAGTCGTGACGGTTCGCTTGTTTTACACCATATATGCGATGGATATTGCTTTGGAGTTGTTTGATGACAAAAAAAGTTTCAGGCTCGGCATCGATACAAAAAACAGGCTTTCCTTTTGGGCCAATTTTCTGGGAAAGCCCAATTTTGAAGCTCTGCTTGAGTACTTTTTGACTTATACCATCCAATAAAGAATCAATTGCAGATGACTTGGTTGCTTTTAAGCTCGTTAGTTCCGCTTTCAGCGTAAGCAGCTTTGCATCAAACTCATCAGCCTTTAGGGAGACTTCGATTTTCCGTAAGTTACGAATTTCCTGAACCTTGTCGCGCACGGCGGATGTAAGCGGCTCAAGCGTGGGGAAATAGCGGGTAGCTAAGTCGATACCCTTGCGATTCTCAGAATCATAAATGCGACGGAAATTTTCCGTAGTGAACATTTGATCAAGCATTATGGCGGCTCACTCTACTATTTTCGTTTTGGGCTAGATCGATACCGCGAGATAGTTATGGCGCAACCTCAGGGTGCATTTCTATTAATGCTCTAAACTATGAAGTTATTGCAACTGAGCATTAGGCCTGAATCCGGGGGAATGACGGTATCCCATAAATATGAGATAAATATTCTAGACGTAGCCCCGCTTCAATTTCCGACGTTGGAAGTAATACACAAACAAAATGACTGACTCGATTCGATTTAACAGCATTATTATTTCCACCATTCATAACAGGGTAACTCCCATGCTCACTGCTTTTCATTGCGAGTGGGATTACGAAAAATCCTGTTTACCTTACGTGATACCTGGTCCTCCCTAAAGCAATCCTGCGTATATCGTCAGCATTATTTCTTGTTTGCTTGCAGCAAGGCAGAAAGCTACTCTAGATGGCTTCGCGAAATAGATTGCCGCCATGTTCAGGCTTGTGCTGGTTACGTTGCAGACTCAGTTCAAATTGTCGGTTCGAGACTGGGGCGTTCTGACACCCGTACTCGCGATGCCGTTGCAGGTCTTGCCGGCTCTTGCCATCTTCATTGCTTCCAATCGGGCCGATCTCGCGAGTTATGCATTGACGGCGGCGTTGCTGTTTTCCATCGGTCAGATGTGCTTCGCAGTATCGAGCGAAATCGTATCGAACGATCGCAGTCATCAGCGGCTTGAACTGTTGGTGGCCACGCCTGCATCGTATCCGGTCATTCTCGCTTCACGCGCATTTGTCGTTTCCTTTCTTGGACTGGCGGGTTTTTTCGAAGCGTGGCTGCTGGCAAAGCTTGTCTTCGACATATCGATTGAAGTCCATCATCCTGCGACTCTCGCATTTGCACTTCTGGCCACTGCCTTTGCTGGAGCGGGAACGGCCGTTTTGACGGCTGCGTTGTTCAGCCTCGCGCGGCAGACGCGCACGATACAGAACGCCGTCTATGGACCGTTCTATCTGATGAGCGGTGTGCTGGTTCCCATTGCGTTCTTGCCGGCATGGTTGCAGGTATTGTCGCCACTGTTCTTCTTTTACTGGTCTGCCGAGATTGTGCGCTTGTCTTTTGCGGCCGCCGAGCCGGTGGATGCTGTCTTTCAGGTCGGCATGCTGATTCTCATCGGCTGCGTATCGGCAGTGCTGGGCGCGGTGACGATGAATCGCATGCTCGATCAACTCAGACAAAACGGCAGATTGGGGCTGACATGAAAGCCTTGCGCGTGTTTCGCTATGGGTTGCTGGTCGGGGCGCGCGATTTTTCCGTGTTCTGGACCTGAAAGATCTGGCTTGGCGGATGGATGCTGCGCATCCTGACCAGTGTATTGATATGGGTTCTGGTCGGACGCCTGCTCGGTTCGGAAGAGATTCTCTACTACCTCCTGATCGGCAACGCAGCGACGGCCGGCATGGGCTCGTGGGCAATTGCGGCAGCGGCCTGGGATCGCTATGACGGGACTTACCCGCTGCTGGTGATCGCACCGGCCAATCTGGCACCGGCAATCATGGGCAGGATGTCGATCTGGGCCTTGGGCTGGATCGTGTCGTCGTTGCTGACCTTTCTCATTCTGCTTGTGGCATTTGATTTCAGGTTGCGTTGGGATGTTCTGGCCGTGGTTCCGGCATTCGTGACTCTGATGAGTCTGAGTACCTTCTTCTTCTCGGCCTTTCTCGGTTCCTTCTCGAATCTCTATCCGCCGGCACGCAATCTGATCGGGTGGGCGCTGATCTTCGGATTGATGACGCTGACTGGTATCAATGTTCCGGTCACGTTCTGGTCCGAACCAGTGCAGTTTGTCGCCAGCCTGCTGCCGATTACGCATGGGTTGCAGGTATTGCGTGTGTTCATCGATGGCGGTGATGCGGCAACCATTCTGTCCGGAGTCGGCATCGAGCTTGCGGTGGGAATCGGATGGCTGGCTCTTGCCTGGCTGAGTTTCAATCGCTTTGCGGAAAGAGGACGTGCCAATGGTTCGATCGATCTTGATTAGGGAAATTTCATGTCTGCCGTAAGGACTCACGACCTGCGCCGCGTCTATCGGTCGCCGGATGGCCGCGATATCGTCGCCCTGGAAGGCATGTCGCTGGATATCGAGGAAGGCGAGATTCGGGGACTGCTGGGGCCGAATGGCGCCGGCAAGACCACCTTGACCAAGATTCTCTCCACCGTGCTGTTGCCGACCAGCGGCAGCGCCTCGATACTCGGGCACGATGTCGTGACCGATACGGCCGCCGTACGCCGTCTGATCGGTGTCGTCTTTGGCGGCGATCGTGGACTTTATACGCAATTGACTGCCCGCGAGAGCCTGCGCTACTGGGCCGCGCTGTATGACGTACCGGTGCGCGAAACCAATCGGCGGGTAGATGCCCTTCTCGACCGCGTCGGCTTGCTGGAAAGGGCGGACACGCGGGTGGAAACCTATTCTCGTGGCATGAAGCAGCGGTTGCATCTGGCGCGAGGGCTGATTTCGAACGCACGCGTGCTGTTCCTGGATGAGCCGACCATCGGCATGGATCCGCTTGCCGCACGCGACTTCCGGCAACTCGTCAAGGATCTCAAGCAAAACGGCTGCACGATTCTTCTGACGACGCATGACATGGCGGAAGCAGAAGCGGTCTGCGATCGCGTGGCATTGATCGATCATGGCCGCCTGATTGCGGTGGAAACGCCTTCCAGTCTCGCGCGCCTGATCTCCGAGCACGAGCGTGTCGATTTCTCTCACGCCGATCACGGTCTGATCGAGAAGATACAGATTCTTTCCGGTGTCCGTTCGGTCGTCAATGTTTCCGGCGGGGCGTACTCGCACCGCATCGAACTGGCGCAGTCGTCGGCGCTGCAGCCGGTGCTTGAATTCCTGGTGGCATCAGGCGTGCGTCAGATTGCGACGTCGCGTCCCAGTCTGGAGGAAGTCTATGTACATGTCATCGGCGACCGGGGATTGAAAGTCTGATGCGGCCGCGTATCGAAATCCGTCCGCTGCGCGAGTCGGATACCGCTTCGTTGATTCGCCTCAATCAGAGGCTGGACGTCGAGACCAAGCTGATGCTGTACGAACCCGAGGAGCGCGATACGGATGTCGCAAGCCAACGGAACAATATTCGGGCACTACTGGCCAGAGACAACTCGACGGTGATCCTTGCATTGAGCGATGGCGAGGCCATCGGGTTTCTTGGCGCCATTGGTGGCAGGCTGAAGCGCAATCGTCATTGCGCGCAGCTTGCGATTGGCGTCTTGCAAGCACACGCGGGACAGGGTATCGGTACGCGCCTGTTTGCAGAGCTTGAAGAATGGCGCGTGGTGGCGGGCATCAGCCGTCTTGAATTGACCGTTATGGCGCATAACGATCGTGCCATCCGTTTATATGAAAAAGTCGGCTTTGTCAGGGAAGGCATCCGCCGCCGGTCGCTCAAGGTAGATGATCGGTATGTCGATGAAATCCACATGGCTAAATGCTTTGCCTAAGTTTTTAATTTCACTCAGGAGTGGGTTCTATGTTTCCTCTTGTTCGCCGTCGATTTCTCATCGTATCCGCATTGTCGATTGGCCTGTTCGGTCCCGCTTTTTCACAGGAGCATGCACAGGGCGCCTTGACTTATCCAGCCAGCGATTATGTGGAGCAGTCGGCTGGAAAACAGGGCGGCATTCTGCACGCCAGCGCCTCGTATGTGCCCAGGTCTTTCGACATCCATACCGAGTTTGTCGGCAATCTGCTCTGGCAAAGCCGCCTTGTCTTCGACAATCTCATTTATCTGGACAACGCGGGTGAGCCGACGCCATGGCTGGCCAGATCGTGGACCATCTCTCCCGATGGAAAGACCTATACCTTCCATCTGCGCGAAGGTGTGACCTTCAGTGACGGTACGCCCTTCGATGCGGAAGCGGTACGCGTCAACTTCGACCGCATCAAGAAGCTGGGCGGGCGTTCGCGCATCTCCGCCGGTTATCTCTCCCCGTATGTGGAAGGTGTGGTCATCGATCCTGTCACGTTCGAGGCAAGGCTGGATACTCCTTATCCTGCCTTCCTCTCTTTCCTTGCGCAGACCTGGCTGGGTTTTATCTCGCCACGCCAGATCATCGATGATCCGGACAGCATTGCCGTTCGTCCGATCGGTACCGGGCCTTTCGTCGTTGCGGAGAACGAACCCGGGAAAAGGATATTTCTGAAGCGGCGCGCCGACTATGCGTGGGCGCCCGACTATATTCGGCACCGCGGAGCGGCCTATCTGGATGGCATCGTAATCGAAGGCATCAGGGACGATGCGCAGCGTACGGCGGAACTGCAGAATGGCAAACAGCAACTGACGTTCGAGGCATCCCTGGCGGACGGTCCGCGTCTGCGCGCCGACCCGGCATTGGTGTTCTCTAACCGTGTCCGGCCGGGAAGCCCGATGCGCGGCCTTGCATTCAACACGAGCCGCTTTCCCTTCGACGATGTGCGCATCCGCCGCGCAACGGCGATCGCGATTGATCGCGACGCGGTGACGCGTACGCTCGGAGCGGGAGAGTTCATTCCAAAGTCAGACTACCTGGGCACCAATACGCCGGGATACATCGATACATACAAGGATGTACTGGCCTACAACCCGCAACGCGCAACCAAGCTGCTCGACGGCGCAGGATGGAGCAAACGCGACAAGGATGGCATACGGATCAAGGATGGACAGCGCCTTTCCGCGGAGTTGCTGACCACCGGTGGAGAAAGGACGCCGCCGGCTTCCGTGCTGAAGATGCAGGCCGATCTCAAGGCAGTCGGTATCGAGCTGCGGTTGAAGTCGGTACCCTCGGAAGAACTGATTCGTCTGGTCGGAGCGGGACAATATGATGCGTTGACCGGTGGTTGGTGGTCGGCAGCCACGCCCGACGTTCTATACCTGCTTTACCACAGCAGTCAGCGTTCGCGCCAGAACATCTTCGGCCAGGATACCGCGCGCATCGCCGATCCTCGCCTGGACGATATCCTGCAACGCGCTCGGCAGACACAGGATCCAGAGACACGGCGGGCACTGTACATAGAGGCCCAGAGGCTGCTGACAGATCTGGTCCCTGTCGTGCCGTTGCACGAGAGCCATCATTTGATTGCCTACAGCAAGAAGCTGCATGGCGTGCTGTTCGATACGACGCACAATACGCCATTGCTGATAGGCGCCTGGCTGGATGATTGAAGTGGCCATCTTCAATTATCTATATTGCTGAAAACCCGGCGCCAAGACTTTGTTTCTCTTCGGAATGAACGTGCCTGATGGTAGGTAATCGCACGAAGAATGATATTTTTATCATTCGATTACTTCCAAGGAGCGCATATGTCCCGCCAAGATGATTTCGCTCGTCTCGTCCAGTCAGCAAAGCAGGAACTTCAACTGAACACCAGCCGCCGTCGCTTCTTCGTGACGGCGATGGCTGCAGGTGCCACTTCCACTTTCCCTGCCTTGGCGCAGGCTGCGGCACAGACCTTGCCGAACGCGCGCCTGACGATTGGTGAGGCTGGTCGTGGGCCAAGCCGGTTTCATCCTTCGTTTGTCAAGGACGTCGGTTTGCTGACCGATCTGAACAAGACCAATCAGGGCGGCGCGTGGTGGAACTTCGATACCTACATCACGCCCGTCTCTCAGTTCTACATTCGCAATGCCTTCCCGACGCCGCGTCCCGAACTCGACAGGCGTGTCGATCCGCGCTACTGGCAGTTGAAGATTCACGGTGATGCGGTCGAGCGGGAGATGACGATCACGTATGACGATTTGCTCAAGATGCCGTCGCGTTCGATCATCAGCGTCATGCAGTGCACGGGCAACGGCCGTTCGCTGTTCTGGGAGCAGGAAGGCTTTCTCAATGAGCCGCAGCGCGTGGTCGGCAATGGCTGGGGACTGGGCGGTGTCGGGCAGGCGGAGTGGGAGTATGTCCCGATGAGCTACATCCTCGATCTGGTCGGGTTGAAGAAGAATGCGAAGGCGGTGCTGTTCTGGTCGGGTGTGGATGGCAAGGAGCCGAATACGGAATCCGATACAGGACGGCCGATGTCGATTCAGGATGTGCTGGAGCGTCCCGACGAAATCGGCCTGGCGTTCAAGATGAACGGCATGCCCTTGCCGCCGGACCATGGCGCACCGGTTCGTGCGCTGGTACCTGGCTGGTGTGGCGGCGCTTCCACCAAATGGCTGACCGAGATCAAGATTGCGTCGCATGACTTCTGGGTCCGGCTGAATACCTATGACCACACGATGATGGGGCCGGATTATCCGCCTCCCAAACCGGCGCCGAACGATGAGTTCCGCTTCGTGCGGCCGGAACAGCTGCTGGGCATTCCTGTCACCTGGCAGGAAGGGCGTTCCACGCTGGCCTTGCCATTGGTGCTGGACCGGCAGCCGGACATGCCTGCCAATTATCCGCTGGGAAGAGGAGAACGTCCGGTGTTGAAGGCCGGCCCGCAAATGCTGCGCGGATATGCCTGGGCGCCCAATGCCGGGGTTCGCAGGGTGGATGTGCGCGTGAATGGCGGGGCGTGGCAGGCTGCTCGCATCATTGATCCGCAGATCAACCGTTATACCTGGGTACGCTTCGCATTTCCTTTTGCGCCGGCGCCCGGCGACTATGTCATCGAGACGCGAACGACGGATCGCAATGGTCATGCGCAGCCAGCCAGCGTTCCCTTCAACAAGGGTGGCTATAACTTCTTCGCGATTCCGAAGTTCATGGTGCAGGTTGTTTGAGAGACTAGTGATGGCAGCCTTCCATGGCCGCCATCATTGCTTGTTTCTATTTGGTGGTGGTTTGCCGTTCACCGGTCTTGACCAGCGAAATGACATTGGTCGATGCATGCTGCTCCTGCAGCGCCTCGATTTCCGCCAGCAGTTTCATCAGCGTTTCCAGCCATGGATATCGCGTATAGCGTTTGCCACGATTGTTCTTTTCGAGATCCATGACGAATTGCTGGGTCAGGATGCGTGGCGCGGTCCTGCTGCAGGCGCCGCCATACAGCATGGCGCGACGTCCGAGATAGGCAAGCGCGAACTGGCGTTTGCGATCGAGGGTGTCGGTGGTTTCTTCCCACGTGTCGCCGGCTGAACGGCATTGGGCAAGCGCATGCCGATAGCCTTCCCAATCTCCTTCGCGCAGGCCCTGGTAGGAAGAGAAGATGGCCCGTTGATCGTTCTGTTGCGGATTTTCGAGTACGGTTCGCATGGTGACCTCCCGAGAAATTGGAATGCACGGCGGCCGTGCATACGCCTGATTGCCATTCGGTTTTGCAAAAGGCCGAATGCCAATCTCACAGACTAAAGGTACTTGATAGTCGGTCATTGGCGTGTGCGCCAAATCACATAGGCATGTAAACTTTTGCAAGCATGGATTGCCGCATGGAAAATTCGTGTGTCGCGAACCACAGAATCTCAAGTGGCACTACAGAGATATCGAGGGTTTCCCGGCTGGCGGCATTGTTTTGGATTGCCTGAGGAATTCCGCGCGTGCTGTCGCGTCTATCAGACAGCTACTTTTAGGAAAGTCGGAAATGAAACGATCGAACACTGCCTTGTTGCGTCTTTGCATATTGAGTCTGTTCGGCCTGGCTCTTGCAGGCTGCGCGGGCTCCGCTGATGCACCAAGGCAAAAATCCGGAGTGGAAGTCTATGGCGAGATCGATGTCGGCGTCGGCATCCATCGCTAGCCGTATTTCTTTCCAATCCAACTCGCGTTACTAAATTAACCCTGTTACTTCAGCGTTTTCAGAAAGAAACTTGATGAGCACCTTGCCCACCGCACCCAACGATATGGTCCTGTCCGATGCCTTTCATGACAACCTTTTGGGCCTGCCCTGCCTGACGCTGGTTTGCGGCAAGAGCGAGGTGAGAATCGCGCGACAGGGCGCACAGGTGTTGTCGTGGCGTGCCTCGGACGGTCGCGAACGTTTCTATCTGTCGGTGCAGACCGGCGGCGCCAAGCAGGGCGAGGCGGATGCTTCGACGCTGTCGCCGGCGATCCGCGGCGGTGTGCCGATCTGCTTTCCGCAGTTCTCGGTGCGCGGTCCGATTCTCAAGCATGGTTTTGCGCGCGCAGTGCCGTGGACGCTCGAGTCGCTCGTCAATCACGACGCCGAGCGCAGCGTGGCGGTGCTGACCTTGCGGGACGATGCGCGCACGCGTTCGATCTGGCCCTGCTCCTTCGTCGCGCAGCTGACAGTGGCGCTTGAAGCGGATCGCCTGGCGTTGACATTGCAGGTGACCAACAGCGGTGATGAAGCCTGGCCGTTTACCGGCGCGTTGCACAGCTACCTGCATGTCGATGACATCGCCAAGGCGGAGCTGGCGGGTTTGCAGGGCACGCATTATCAGGATGCGACGGCCGACAATGTGGAGGTGATCGATCCCGACGGCAGCATCAGAATCGATGCCGAACTCGATCGCGTCTATCTTGCGCCGCCGGCTTCCGTGCAGTTGCGCGAGGAAGGAAAGCCTGCGCTGCAGATCGGCAAGACCGGTTTTACCGATACGGTGGTCTGGAATCCGGGGCCACAACTGGTGCAGACCTTGAAGGATATGCCCGATGACGACTGGCGCCACATGCTGTGTGTCGAAGCGGCATGTGCCTCGGCACCGGTGATCATGCAGCCGGGGCAGACGTGGATAGGCAGCCAGGTACTGTCGATCGCCTGACCGAGTGGCGGGGTTTCTTTCTCTGCCTTGCTCTCAACGCCATTCGGCGACAAAGACGCTGCGGAATTGCCGCAGCCACGCCAATCTTTCTTCTCCCAATCTTCTTCCGGCCTGTGTCTGCATGGTGGCGGGCAGCTTTGCCAGCTTGGCCTCGATGTGGTCGAGTGCGTACGCCCGGTCATCCAGTACACGTTGCTGCGCCAGCGGATCGGTGCCATGGGCCAGGGCCGATTCCATGCGGCCGGCGGTATAGAACAGGCGTGCCAGCCCGACTGCGCCGAGCGCATCGAGACGGTCGGCATCCTGCACGATCTGCGCCTCAACGGTGGTGGGTGTGATCGCGGCGGAGAAGCTGTGCGCCTCGATGGCATGTGCCACCTGCGGCAGCCGATCGGCGGGAAAACCTGCGGCGTGCAGCATTTCGCCGGCGCGTCGGGCGGCGAGCCGAGAGGCCTGTGCGCGCTGCGGATGGTTCTTGGGCAGGTTGACGATGTCGTGCAGGTAGCAGGCGGCTTGCACCACCAGCGCATCGGCATGCGGATGGTCTTGCAGCAGGATTTGCGCGGTTTTCCATACGCGGTGCAAATGATGGATGTCGTGCGCGCCATCTTCCTGCTTCTCGGTGCCGGCGAGCGCGACCAGGCGCGTGGCCCAGTCGTTCGCGTTGTCGGTTGCGCTGTTCATCTTCATGCAGCACCGCCGGCCGGCATGACCGGCAGCGTCGGGATCGTGCCATCCTTTTCCTGATGGAAGGACAACACGGTGTGCGGGTAGGGTAGCTCGATGCCGGCGGCGTCGAAATACTGTTTCACCAATCGGTTGAAGGCGCGTTGCACAGGCCACTGCATGCCGGGCTTGGTCTTGATCAGCACGCGGATGTTGTAGCCGCGTTCGTGCAGCGAGGTCACGCCCGGGATGGAAATGTCTTCCAGCACGGCATCGGCCATTTCCGCATCCTGCATGAGTTCGTTGAAGGCATTGCGCAGCTCGGCCATCGCATCATCGACATTCTCGCGATAGGCGATCGCGTACTCGCCGTAGTGATACGAGAAGTCGCGCGTGTGATTGGATACCTTGTCCACCGACGAGAACGGGATCATGTGGAAACCGCCATCCAGCGTGCGGATGCCGACCGAGCGGATCGTGATCTTCTCGACCGTGCCGAAGATGCCGGCCACCTCGACCACGTCGTTCTGGTTCATGCCGTTCTCGAGCTGGATGAAAACGCCGGTGATGACGTCCTGCACCAGCTTCTGCGCGCCGAAGCCGATCGCCAGGCCGACCACGCCGGCGCCCGCGATCAGCGGTGCAATGTCGATGCCGATCTGCGACAGCACGACCAGGATGGTCAGCGTCACGATCACTACCAGCGCGGCATTGCGGAACAGCGCCAGCAGCGTCTTCTCGCGCTCGCTCGGCGCGCGCAGACCGACCGGGCTCAGTCGGTGTTCGATGATGCTGGCGATGGTGGTCCAGATCAGTGCGGCGATCACGAGGATGATGGCGACGTGCACGGTGGCGATGATGACCGCGCTGCCGCGGTCGGACGCGATCCACGCGCCGAGGTTGAAGGCGCGCCACGCGTCGAGCACTACCAGCGTCACCACCATCAGGTTCAGCACGTGGAAGCCCTTGAGTGCCGGCGGCACGTAGGAATTGATGCGCGATTCCAGCATCGGCAGGCGCTTGCGCAGATCGTCGGACAGGCGGATGCGCCGCGCCAGGATGGACGAGGCCACGGTCGACAGCAGCAGGCCGATGCCGATCGCGATCAGCGTCTGCAGCGTGGCTTCGGCCATGAAGGGCAGCGCATCGTGCGGCGCGATCTGGCTGACGATCAGCAGCACCGTGAAATAGACGATGGCCAGCGTATGCCAGACGCGCGCGAGAATGCGTATCAGCGTCGAGAAAAAGCTGGTCGAGGTAGTTGCGGCATAGGCTTCGAGGTTCTCGCGCACCGTCTTGCGGTTGATGCGAATGGTGTTGATCGCATGGATATAAACGGCCAGCATGATGACGATGCCGAGCAGATGGCCGATGGTGGGCGAGACGATGGTCTTCACCAGCGGCACCAGCACCATGATGCCGTAGCCCATGATGCCGATCACGCGCTCCAGCCAGGTGCACCAGTAGCGCGCAATATCGTCGCTCATGGTGAACAGGCGCAGACGGTCGAAACGCGGCGAGAACACGCCGCGTACCAGTGCCTTGACGATTTCGACGGCGACGAAGGTATTGACGAACAGCGATGCAATGGTGGAAATCTGCTCCGGCTCGCCGATACCGAACAGGCCGACCGCATAGCCGACGGCACCCGCCAGCACGATTGCCACCGTATCGACGACCATCGCAAAGATGATGGCGACCGACTTGCGATACAGCTCGGAGCCGACGAAGCGCGCCGATTCACCGGCCGTGTCGGGATGCGGTACGGCGGGTGCGGCCGTGATCCATCTGTTGCTGCGTGCATAGATGCGCGCCGCGATGGCACGGAAGAACAGGAAGGAGACGATGGTGGCGAACATGACCAGCAGCAGGTCCGGCAGGATCAGGCGCCATGCGTGCGACAGCCGGTTGTCCAGTCCTTCCACGGTTTCGTCGCGGGTTCCCATGGCGCGCACGGAGGCGAGTGCTTCGGAGAAATCTGCGCTGACGCTGCCGATGAAATTCTGGATGCCGTCGGCGATATTGCGCGAGAAGAGCACATTGCTGTCCTGCCCAATCGGTGCCGATCGCACATTGTTGTCATCCACAGGAGGCGTTGCTGCCTGTTTCGATTCGGCAGGCGTGGCGGTTGCCGGTGCCGCTTGTGCGGCCAGGGAGCGCAGTTCGGCGATCAGTTGCTTGCGGGTCGCTTCGGTTTCCAGCAGATCCGCCAGTGCCGAGTAGGAGGTTGTGACGCCCGAGGTGCCAGCTTGCGGAGTGTCCGTGTTCTGCGCGAGGGCGGTGGACAGCGATAGCGCCAGCAGCAACGCCAGCACGAAGCCCGGCAGGTGACGCAGAAAGGGATGGGAGAGGGATGGGTGCATGTTGCGGTGATGAGAGAACGAACTCAAACCGGTTTCCTCCACAGAGCGGATGTTGATGGATCGGATGACACCTCGTGTCGGCGACGATATCGCAGGAAGTTCAGCGGCGGATGGTACGAGCCAGGATCCGCATTCTGCTGCAGTGCGGTGGCGCCGTGGGCGCCGAACGGGATGAAGCGGTCATCCCGCGAAAGATGGTGCTGGAAATTCCCTGGAACGATCGGCGATCGGCCGATCGGGAGCGACATTGCTGGCCATCATGATACCAGCCGCATCCGCATGTTCCAAATCGCGGGGCTGCGTCTATCACTCTAGGTCATGCCGGATTGGCGATCAACCAATAGCCGACGCCGCTGTCATTGCGCAGGCCGTAGCGGACGTGGTCGACAAAGCGTTGCGGAAAGGGATGGGCGTCCGATGAGGCACTGACTTCCTGCAGCATGGCCGTTGCGGTGGCAACGCTCTGCTCGCGCGGCAGACGGGGATTGGTGGCGCTCATGACGATCTCGGCGAGTATCAGCAGCTTCTTGCGGTCGGCGTCCGCATCGCTGCCATTCACCAGTGCCGTCACGCTCGTGATGCGGCCGCTTTCCTTGGAAATGCCGGCCGTGAGCGACATGCCGGCACCGAACACCTGCTGAAAGTAGTCATGCACGGCGCCATGCCGGACGTCGATGTGATCGATGCGGAAAGCGCTGCCGTGCCGGCGCGCCGCGGCGTTGAACGCATCGGCAAACTCTTGCGCATCGAAGGCAAAGGCTGGCTCCGACAGCAGCGCGTGCCGCTGTGCCGCTTCGCCGGTCCTGATGTCGTCGCTGTTGTTGCAGGCGACCATGCACAGGGCAAGCAGGACGCAGGCTGTCTTTCTCATGTCTCCTCCGCCCCTTCCTGTACCGCCGGTACGGAGGGTGTTTTCTGGAAGGCGGCTTCTTTGTGCCGCGGTAATGAAAGATTACACCAGCCGGAGCCTGGAAAGGTGAAGCGCAGGTGTCATGAAGGCAGTTCGCCGGTGACGGTGAATCAAGGAGCCGCGCTTCTTCGCATCCGGAGTTCGGACGTGTTGACGTGCATGGCAATAGACCTTTTGTAGGATAATGATTTGCGGCCATGCATCAGATCATGCAGTGGTTGCGCAGCCGGCTCGGCGTTATTCGAGAGAAATGTAATCGAATGTGTCGGATGCGTCGTGCAACATATTCGATTACAAAAATGCGGCTTGCCTTTCGTGGTTCCGTTCAATCCTGTTGGTTTCCTGCATCCATCCTGCCATGAGTAAATCCGATCATATCCTCGTCGTTGACGACGACCCGGAGATTCGCCAGCTACTGTCCGATTACCTGCAGTCTTCCGACTATCGCGTCTGGACTGCCGCTGACGGCAAGGAGATGCGGCAGGTGCTGGCGACCGTGCAGATCGATCTGATCGTGCTGGATGTGATGATGCCGGACGAGGATGGTTTGGCCCTGTGCCGCGAACTGCGCGTGCGACACGAGACGCCTGTCATCATGCTGACTGCACGCGGTTCGCCGGTGGATCGCATCGTCGGTCTCGAGGTCGGCGCCGACGACTACATGCCCAAGCCCTTCGACCCGCGCGAACTGGTGGCGCGCATCAAGGCAGTGCTGAAGCGTGCGCGCAGCTATCCGTTCCAGAGCGCGCGTGAAGAGCCGGCCTTCATCACCTTCTCCGGCTGGCGGCTCGATACGCGTGCGCGCCAGGTGCAAACGGCGGAAGGTCCCGTCATCTCGCTCGGCAGTTCGGATTACATGGTGCTGCGAACCCTGCTCGACCATGCCAATCGTCCGTTGAGCCGCGAGTATCTGCTCAATAACGTCTATAGCAAGGAAAGCCTGCCCTTCGATCGTTCGATCGACGTTTGCGTCAGCCGCTTGCGCCAGCATCTGGAAGAAAACCCGCGCCATCCGGCCCTGATCCGTACCGTGCGCAATACCGGCTACATGCTGACCGCCGAAGTCGCCATCGAACAATGAAACGGCTCTGGCCACGTTCGCTGACGGGTCGGCTGGTCATCATCATGGTGATCGGCATGCTGGCGGCACAGTTCCTGACCGGCACCATCTGGTTCGACATGCGCTATGGCAAGGCGATGGAAGTGCCGACGCGCCTGGTTGCGAGTGAGCTCGCGATGCGCATCCGTCTGCTGCAGGCGGCGCCACCCGATCAGCGCTCCGCCATCCTGCAGAGTCTGAACGAACCGCGCTTCAGCATGCGCGAGATTGCGCAGCCCACGGAAAGATTGCCCGCGCTCGAAACGCATCATGCGGCCATCACGCAGATGTTCGATCACGTGCTGGAGCAGCAGGTCGGTCAGCCCTTGCAGACACGCTTCCTCAAGGCCGAGCTGCAGACCGACCAGGGCGGCAAGAACGATTTCCTGTCCCTCTTCCGCGACAACTTCCCTTCCGGGCATTTCGTCCTGCAGGTGGAACTGCCGGACCGCCGCTGGCTGCAGATCGATGCGCAGGAAGGTCAGGCGGGCCTGAGCATGGCGCCGATGACGGCGCTCTACGATTACCTGATGCGCATCTATGTCCTGCGCATCGTCGCCATCGTGCTGATTGCGCTGGTGGTGGTGCGGCTGGTCATGCAGCCGCTGAAGAAACTCGCCAACGCGGCCGAGCGGCTCGGCGAGAACATCCATAGCCCGCCGCTGGACGTCACCGGTCCGGTGGAAGTGCGGCAGGCGGCACAGGCATTCAACATGATGCAGCGCAAGCTCATCGACAGCATCGCCGAGCGCACGCGCTTTCTGGCAGCGGTCTCGCACGATCTGCGTTCGCCGATCACGCGCATGAAGCTGCGTACCGAGATGCTCGGCGACGAAGCGGCACGCGAGAAATTCCGCAAGGACCTCGACGAGATGGAAGCCATGGTCACTTCCACCCTGCACTTCGTGCGCAACATTGACAGCGACGAGCAGTTGCGCAGCGTCGATATCGATACCCTGCTCGACAGCCTGCGGCTGGATGCCGAGGAAATCGGCGCCCATGTCGTCGTCGTCGGCAGCGCGGCACCGATTCCCGGCTATGCGCGCAGTCTGCGCCGCTGTCTGCAGAACCTGCTGGAGAACGCCATCCGTTATGGCGAACAGGCGCGCATCGACGTCATCGACAATGCGGAAAACCTGCGTATCGTCATCAGCGATCGCGGTCCGGGCATTCCGCCGGACATGCTCGAGCAGGTGATGGAACCCTTCATGCGGGTGGAAGGTTCGCGCAATCCGAAGACCGGTGGCTTCGGCCTCGGCCTGAGCATTGCGCGCACCGTGGCGCAGGCGCACCATGGCGCGCTGACGCTGCGCAATCGGGAAGGTGGCGGGCTTGACGCCATTCTCGATCTGCCGCGCCGTTCACACGGCTGAAGGTGCGCGGAAGGAAGTCGCTGGGCGCGTGGAATTATTTCGGGAAGATCTCGAACGCTTCGCCGACCTTGAGCGCCACCAGATCGTAGAGCGAATGCCGCGGTTCCGGCCCCGCGCGCTCGAAGCCTTCGACGGTATCCGGCACCACGCCGTCGGGCGGCGGCACGAACTGCATCCATTCCTCGTAGCCCGGATGCTCCTTGAGGTTGCGATTGAGTTCGTCGAGGAACTCCTGCGTGCTCAATTTCTTGATGGCCATGATCGCCTCCTTCGGGAATAGTGGTGCAATCAGCTTAGCACGACGCGTGTGGTTCGTTGGTGGGCTGAGGCACGAAGAACGGTAATCGGCGCTCTTCCGTCAGGTCTTGTAAACGCCACAGCCGACGATCATGTCCTGATACCGGTCCAGATACATGGACTTGGCCTCGATCTGCTTGCTGATCGGGTTGAGGAACATGTAATCCTGCCAGCCCTTGCCGCGTTCCTCGATGATGGCGATGCGTTCGCGCACGAACAGGTTGCCGGCGCCGTCCTTGGCGTCGATCAGGTCTTTCCCGATCAGCGACTCGTTGGCGCCGTGGGCCAGGTTCCTGCCCTGCATGTCATAGACGACCACGTACAGATCGCGGTCGCAGAACGGGCCGAGCTTGTTGTTGATGTCGGCAAACGCTTTTTCTATGCCCTGCTCGCGCATGGCATCGATGGCTTTTTCCACCATCTCGAGTGCTTCCTGTTGCGAACCGTGGCTGCCGCTCTTGATCTTGAAGACGTCGACCACGTTCTTCAGTTCGGCGGTCTGGTTCTGCAGGGCGTCGGCTGCCGCCGCGGCCTGTTCGACCAGCGCGGCGTTCTGCTGCGTGACCTGATCCATCTGGGCGATGGCTTCGTTGACCTGTTCGATGCCGATGCTCTGTTCGCGGCTGGCATTGCTGATTTCTTCCATGATGGCATCGACGCGCTGGATGCTGGCGACGACTTCCCGCATGGTTGAGCCGGCATGCGCGACGAGCTTGCCACCATCCTGCACGCGCCTTGCGGAATCCTCGATCAGCGTCTTGATCTCCTTGGCGGCGGCCGAGCTGCGCTGCGCCAGGTTGCGCACCTCGCCTGCCACCACCGCGAAGCCGCGCCCCTGTTCGCCGGCGCGGGCCGCTTCGACGGCAGCGTTGAGCGCGAGGATGTTGGTCTGGAACGCGATGCCGTCGATGACGCCGATGATATCGACGATACGGCGCGAGGACTGGTCGATCGCTTCCATCGTATGCACGACCTCGCCGACCACTTCGCCGCCCTTGACTGCCACTTCCGATGCGGTGCGCGCGAGGCGATTGGCTTCGGTGGCATTGCCGGCGTTGCCCTTGACGGTGGAAGTCATCTGTTCCATCGCGGAGGCGGTTTCCTCCAGCGAGCCGGCCTGCTGTTCGGTGCGTGACGACAGGTCCAGGTTGCCGGCGGCAATCTCGCCGGTGGCGGTCGTCAGCCTTTCCGTGCCCTGCCGGATGTGCCAGACGACGTTGGCCAGTCCCTGGCCGATGCTGTTGACGGCGCCGAGCAGCTGGCCCATTTCGTCATGGCGGCGATGTTCGACGCGCGTGGTCAGATCGCCGGTGGCAAGCTGGCGCGCCAGCAGCGTGGCCTGGCGCAAGGGGGCGCCTATGTGCCGGCGCAGGCTCAGATGCAGCACGGTCATGATGAGGATCAGCGCGAGCAGCGCGCCGCCGGCAAGCATCAGGTAGCGGGAATGCGCGTCGCCCGTGAATTCGTCGGCTACGGTGTCGCCGACGATGGTCCAGTTGCGATCCGCCACATGGGTGACTGCTGCCAGGTGCACGGGTTTGCCGGCCGGCTGGTAATGCAGCATGCCTTCCTTCTGCTGCAACAGCGCCTGATAGGGAAGTCCGTCCGACTGCGCTGGCGGCAGCTTGCCGTCTTCCAGCACGATGTAAGCACCGGTCTGACCGACCTTCAGTGTCTGCAAACGCGCGCGCAGCGTGCCAAGGTCGGAGGAGGTCGCTGCGGCCAGTTTTGCCTGCGCGATGATGGCATCGGCTGCCTGGCGTTCGATCGCGGCGACGGTGGTGCGGTTGCCGACGAACAGCAGGCCGCCCACCAGCAGTACGAGCAAGGGGAAAAGGGTCAGGAAGAGCCGGGCGCCGATACCCAGCCTCGAAAGTGTGCGTGCAAGGGCCTGCATGATGATGTCTCCTGGTCAGCGGTCTGTGCCGCGGATTTCATTCTTCTGAGAAACATCATACCCAGATAAGGCTGGCTGGCACACCCATGAGCGGGCGCGGCACTGTTAAATCTTGTTGTACGACACGAAAGGTGTGGCGAACGGCCGACAAAAACGGCCGCACAAGGCGGCCGCGGGAAGGCGGGGAAACGGGGTCAGAAGCGATAGCCGATCGACAGGAAGCCCACGTAGGGATCGAGCGTCAGATTGGTGTTGTGGCGACTGATGACGGTGCCGGCGGCATTGCGGCCGATGATCTCGGCATCGGTGTCGAGCGGAATATAGGACAGCGAGAAGCCGATCGACCATTTTTCGTTGAGGCTGTAGTTGACGCCGACATTGGCAACCGGCGCCCACGACGAGCTCAGGTTGGCGGTCGCCGTGCCGGTGCCGCCCGTGACCAGTCCCTGCAGGGATGGCGACAGGTTGACGCTCGAGTACCAGACGTGGGTGACGCCCACGCCGACATAGGGACGCCATTTCTGTGTGGGTTCGCCGAAGTGCCATTTGGCAACGATGGCGGGACTCCATTGCTTGGCGGTGCCGAGCCGGCCGAGCGGCGCCAGCGTGCCGCTGCCGTCGAGCTTGAACTTGGGCGGCACGCCGGCGTCGAGCGTGAGCGAGAAGTGATCGGTCAGATAGCGCGTATAGGCGATGCCCAGCGTGTCGGCACTGCCGACGGAAGAGCCGCTGCCGGCATAGGTGAACGATGGCGGTGGCGAAGTGCGGGTCAGCGGCTGGCTCGAATCGTCGGTATACAAGTGGAACCAGCCGACGTTGAAGACATTGCTTCCGGCGGTCTGTGCCGAGGCCGGTGAGGCCAGCATGGCAAGCGCGGAAAATGCAGACAGCGTGGAGAAGGCGGCAAAGCGGGACATGCTGGATGGACTGGACATCTTCATCATGATCTCCTCAGTGTTGTTGTGTACCTTCAGGCGAAGGTTGCCGTAAGCGTGTTCATTGTGCAGCAACTTGCCGGGAAGTTGAATCGCTGTTTGCAAAAAATGAGGATGCTTGCCTGCATCAATGTGACGTAGCGAACAGAGCGGCGCGACAGGTCCATGATTTCATGACCTCATTCATCCATTTGGAGGGAAGTCATATGTATATCGGAATAGGAACATTGCTCGTCATCATCGTGCTGGTCTTGCTGCTGCGCTGAGCCGCTTTCCCTGCGACAGGCCGGCGTTGTCATGCACCGGCCGTGCTGTCGCACGTTGGACCAAAAAGAAAAGCCGCATTGCTGCGGCTTTTTTCGTTTCAGGCTGACGAGGCGTATCAGGCAGGAATGGTCTCGCCGCTCTTGGTGGCGACGATGTCGTCGTCGACCGAGCTGCGGATCAGATGGTCGAAGGCCGACAGCGATGCCTTCGCGCCTTCGCCGACCGCGATCACGATCTGCTTGTAGGGCACCGTCGTCACGTCGCCGGCAGCGAATACGCCCGGCACCGAGGTGCGGCCGTGTGCATCGACCTCGATCTCGCCGTGGCGCGACAGCGCCACCGTGCCCTTCAGCCATTCGGTGTTCGGCACCAGGCCGATCTGGATGAACACGCCTTCCAGTTCGACCGTTTTGGTCTCTTCGGACTTGCGGTCCGTGTAGACGATGCCGTTGACACGCTTGCCGTCGCCGGTGATCTCGGTAGTCTGCGCCGAGGTGATCACGGTGACATTGGCCAGGCTGTAGAGCTTCTTCTGCAGCACGGCGTCGGCGCGCAGTTCGGGTGCGAACTCGAATAGCGTCACATGGCCGACGATACCGGCCAGATCGATCGCCGCTTCCACGCCCGAGTTGCCGCCGCCGATCACGGCCACGCGCTTGCCCTTGAACAGCGGCCCGTCGCAATGCGGGCAATAGGCCACGCCGTGGTTGCGATACTCGGCTTCGCCCGGTACGTCGATGGTTCTCCAGCGCGCGCCGGTGGCGAGGATCACAGTCTTGCTCTTGAGCGAAGCGCCGTTCTTGAGCTTGATCTCGATCGTCTTGCCCGGCACCAGCTCGGCTGCCTGCTGGACGTTCATGATATCGACGTCATAGGCACGCACGTGCTGCTCGAGCGCGACGGCGAATTTCGGGCCGTCGGTTTCCTGTACCGAGACGAAGTTTTCGATCGACAGCGTATCGAGCACCTGGCCGCCGAAACGTTCTGCAACGACACCGGTACGGATGCCTTTGCGCGCGGCATAGATCGCCGCTGCCGCACCGGCCGGACCGCCACCGACGATCAACACGTCGAACGGGTCCTTCTTGCTCAGTTCGGCCGCCTTGCGGGTATCGCCACCCTTGTCGATCTTGGCCAGGATCTGTTCGATGCTGACGCGGCCCGACTCGAAGGGTTCGCCGTTCAGGAAGGTGGTTGGCACCGCCATGATGTCGCGTTGCTTGACTTCGTCCTGGAACAGGCCGCCGTCGATCGTCACGGCACGGATGCGCGGGTTGAGCAGCGCCATGACGTTCAGCGCCTGCACCACTTCCGGGCAGTTATGGCACGACAGCGACATATAGGTCTCGAAGACGTAGTCGCCATCCAGGTTGCGGATCTGCTCGGCGACCGATTCTTCGATCTTCAGCGGGTGGCCGCCTGTCTGCAACAGGGCGAGCACCAGCGAGGTGAATTCGTGGCCCATCGGAATCGCGGCGAACTGAATGCCTGCGTGTGCGTCCGGGCGCTTGATGACAAAGGAGGGTTTGCGTTCGTCGTCATCGGTGCGTTCGATCAGCGTGATCTTGTTGCTGAGCACGACGATTTCCTGCAGGAGCTCCTGCAGTTCGCGCGACTTGTCGCTGCCATCGAGCGATGCAACGATCTCGATCGGCTGCACGATCTTCTCCAAATAAGCCTGCAATTGGGTTTTGAGATTGGCATCCAACATGATGGTCCCTGCTTTCTTTACGGTTTGATAAAGGTCCTGCATGTCCGGGCCACGCGGCCCGGACATTTGCTGCTACTGCGGTCGAGACTTAGATCTTGCCGACGAGGTCGAGCGAAGGAGCGATGGTTTTTTCGCCTTCTTTCCACTTGGCCGGGCAGACTTCGTTCGGATGCTCGGCAACGTACTTGGCTGCCTTCAGCTTGCGAACGGTTTCCGAAACGTCGCGTGCGATCGCGTTGTCGTGGATTTCCAGGGTCTTGATGACGCCTTCCGGATTGATGACGAAGGTGCCGCGCAGAGCCAGGCCGTCTTCAGGAATGTGCACGCCGAACGCGTTGGTCAGCTTGTGGGTCGGATCGCCGACCAGCGGGAACTTGGCTTTGCCGACGGCTGGCGAGGTTTCGTGCCAGACCTTGTGCGAGAAGTGGGTGTCGGTCGTGACGATATAGACTTCGGCGCCCAGTTTCTGGAATTCTGCGTAGTTGTCAGCTGCATCTTCGATTTCGGTCGGGCAGTTGAAGGTGAAGGCGGCCGGCATGAAGATCAGCACGGACCATTTGCCTTTCAGCGATTGCTCGGTGACTTCGATGAACTTGCCGTTATGGAAAGCCTGGGCCTTGAAAGGTTGCACTTGCGTATTGATAAGGGACATGTCGTATTTCCTTACTGGGTTGATGAAAAAGAAGTGATAGCTCGAATCTTAAAGGCATCTCAATCATTTGTATAATTGATTTACTTTAAATTTTCGATTTGTTTTCACTATCGAATAGCGGTGAGTCGGCCAAAAGCGAATAGCGAACGGGCTATTATGCAGGCTTCTGCCGCTTTGAGCAGGAAGCGCACGATTCCTTGCCTCCTTGGTGCTGCCTTTGCAGGATACGCAAGGAATGTGACGGCTTTATAATCTGGGTCTGTCTAATCTGGGTCTGTCTCGTCGATTCAAGTCCGCTCTGCGGAAGTCTTAAGGTTTTTGCCATGTCCGCCTCCCCGTTTGCCCTGTCTTCCGCTTCGTCCTCCGCTCAGGCGCCCGCCGACATCAGCGCCACCGAGTGGCAGGTGCGCGTCGATCTGGCTGCCTGCTACCGCTTGGCCGCGCTCAAGAACTGGGACGACCTGATCTACACGCACATCTCGGCCACCGTGCCGGGCGAGGAAGGCCGCTTCCTGATCAATCCCTTCGGTTGGCACTTCGACGAGATCACGGCGTCCAGCCTGGTCAAGATCGACATCCACGGCAACATCATCGGCGACCAGTCGGCACGCGTGAATGTGACCGGCTTTGCGATCCACGGCGCGGTCCATGCGGCGCGCCCGGATGCGATGTGCGTCATGCACCTGCACAACGAGAACGGCGTGGCGGTCGGCATGCAGCAGGGCGGCCTGCTGCCGCTGTCGCAGCATGCGCTGCGCTTTTACGAACAGATCGGCTATCACGACTACGAAGGGCTGGCGCTGTCGGCCGCCGAACAGGACCGCCTGATCGCCAACCTCGGCGACTACCCGGCCATGCTGCTGCGCAATCACGGCACGCTGATCGCCGGCCGTACCGTGGCCGAGGCCTACACGCTGATGGATACGCTCGACAAGGCCTGCTCGTTCCAGCTCAAGGCGCAGGCCGGCGGCGGAGCGCTCAACGTGCCGCCGCCCGAGGTCTGCGCCAAGACCTACCGCGAACTGCTCGGCGACGGCTCGCCCGAGGGCATCCTCGAATGGCCGGCGCTGCTGCGCAAGCTCGACGCGGTGTCGCCCGCTTATCGGGACTAAGCATTTAGTCTCGTCCGATTTCGGCGCCCTGCGCCATCGTTTTCAATTTCCCCCCATTCAGACCATAGAAAGGAAAAATCATGCCTACCATCAACGTCCAGCTCTTCGAAGGCCGTACCGTCGAACAGAAGCGCGCCTTCGTCAAGGCCGTGACCGAAGCCACCGTCGCCACGCTTGGTTCGAGCGCGGAGTCGGTCGATATCATCATCCAGGACGTCAAGCGCGAAGACTGGGCCACCGGCGGCAAGCTCTGGTCCGACGCATCCTGACCGGAGTCGGCATCCGCCGCTCCTTCCGCATTTCCCTGTGCCGGCGACACCATGCAACCACGGCGTCGCCGGCAGCTTGTCCCTCCCCAATCTCCAGTCGTCGGCCCTGTCCCCACGCAAGCACGCGTGTGTGATGCATCGTACCGATCGCTTCGTCCTTTCCGCGCTATTCTGATCATCGACTACACGGAGGCATCATGAACAAGGCTTTCGTCAAGGAATCCGGCAACGACGATACCGTCGTGCCGCTACCGGAAATGCCGGCCGGCGTGCGCAACTACATCACGCCGGCCGGCTATCGCCGGCTGCAGCAGGAATGGCAGCAACTGCACGACGAGCGCGATGCCGATGGTGGGCCGGCGCAGGCCGAACGCGAGCAGCGCATGCACTATCTGCAATCGCGCCTGGACATGGCCGAAGTCGTCGATCCCGGCATCCACGAAGACGGCGGGCGCATTTTCTTCGGCGCCCATGTACGATACGAGGACGAGGCAGGACAGGCGCACGAGGTGCACATCGTCGGCCTCGACGAGATCGATCCGGCGCACGGCCGCGTCAGCTGGCTGTCGCCGGTGGCGCAGGCGCTGCTTGGCAGCGAGGAGGGCGACAGCGTGACGCTCGAGGGTCCCGATGGCGAAGAGGAATTGACGGTGCTGCGCGTGCAGTATCCGCGTCAGGACGGTTGAACGCGCGGCAGCGCCGTGTGTCTGATCGACATCATCACCGCAAGCGAGAAGGAGTTTCTCATGGCACATTCTCCGAAGAAGGAATCGATTGCCGAGCGCAAGGAAGAGGCGGCAAAGAATGCCCATGTGACGCCCGAGCATGCCTCGCGCGAGGAACACGCGCTGGATGACGCATTGGTCGATACCTTTCCGGCCAGCGATCCGGTGCCGGTCGGTGCCAGCGAGCCGCAGGCGGATATCGATACCGACAGCGTGATCGAGGAACTGCTCGACGACGCCATCGAAATGAGTTTCCCGGCCAGCGATCCGATTGCAGTCGATGCGGACATCACCCGCATCGAACACATACCGGCATCCGCCGATGCGCGCGAAGATCACCAGAACCGCAACGCGATCAAGGAGCGCGGCAAGGCTGCGTCCGCTGCAAAAAAGAGCCGCGATGCCTAGCGTCGCTCGGCCGGCGCTGTCCGCCTAGCGGACAGGCGCGCTGATGGTGCGGCGTCGCGCGGTTGCAACATCCGCGCACGCGCCGGACCACCCCTCTTTTTTCTTCCTTCCCTCTCTTATCGCACTGCTGCGCTGCATGCACGGCGCCGCGTCATTTGTCGGCAAGTCCTTCCCGCGCGCAGGGTCAAGCACGCACAACCTTGGCTTTCGCGATGTTCGATGCTAGTATGCGGCCCACGCTAGGGGTCCTGAAGACGCAGTCTTCGGGTGAGATGAAACCCTTGAACCTGACCTGGATAATGCCAGCGTAGGGAAGCGCAAAAAGTCCACCCGGGTTTCGTCCTGCACCGACGCTTTGTTCATTCCTCCGCACGCATGTCCTCAACGCGAGCGAGTGAGCAAACCAATGTCCGTCCTTCCTTTCCGTCACAAACTGATCGTCCTGGCCGTCGCCTGTGCATTGTCGCCTGCGGCTTTCGCGCAGCAGGCCGATTCTTCCGACAACGTGCTGCCGACCGTGGTGGTGACTTCGGCGCCGGCCGACGGCATCGCGCGCAACGCCGCCATCGGCGGCTTCTCGGAAGCGCCGCTGCGCGAGACGCCGGCCTCGATCAGCGTCGTCACGCACGAGCAGATGCAGGAGCGCAGCATCCGCACCGCCACCGACGCCGTCAAGTACGACGCCAGCGTGCAGAACTCGTACAACGCGGTCGGCCTGTCCGACTGGTTCGCGATCCGCGGCTTCACGCTCGACATGGGCAGCAACTATCGCAAGGACGGCATGGTGATCCTCGCCCACTCGGCGATCCCGATGGAGAACAAGGAACGCTTCGAGATCCTCAAGGGACTGGCCGGCCTGCAGGCCGGTGTGGCCTCGTCCGGCGGCATCCTCAATTACGTGACTAAGCGTCCGACCGACGAGCCGCTGCGCTCGGCGACCTTCGAGGTGCGCGAGCGCGGCACGGTCTATGGCGCGGTTGACCTCGGCGGCCGTACCGAGGACAAGCGCTTCGGCTACCGCATCAATGCCGCAGCGGAAGACATCAAGTCCTATGTGCACGGCTCGGATGGCAATCGCCGCTTCGTCTCGGGCGCCTTCGACTGGCGCCTGAGTCCGCGCGCGCTGCTGTCGATCGACATGGACTATCAGCACAAGTCGCAGCTGACGGTGCCCGGCTTCCAGCTGCTTGGCGACGACCACGTGATCCCGACCGGCGTCAGTGGCAAGACCATGCTCAACAACCAGTCGTGGAGCCTGCCCGTCACCGACGACACCAACAACCTCGGCATCAAGTTCGAATACGAACTCAACGACAACTGGCGCACCACGCTGCAGGCCAATCGCTTCGAGCTGCGGCGCGACGACGCGGTGGCGCTGGCCTCGGGCTGCCCGGCCACGAATGCACCGGTCGGCTATTGCGCCAACGGCGACTTCGGCCTGTACGACCTGCGGCGCGACAACGACAAGCGCACCGTGACCACCGCGCAAGCCCTGCTGCAGGGACGCTTCGCGACCGGCGGTGTGCGCCACGACCTGACGACCGGCATCTCGACCCTGAGCCGCCGCGACAACTTTGCCGAATACCTGTTCACGCCGGCCGACGGTCCGGGCAATATCTGGAGCGGCGTGCAGCGCGGCGTGACGCTGCTGCCGACCGAACCGGTCGCCCTGCGTCGCAAGGACGAGGAGCGCTCGGTGTTCGTGCAGGACGTGCTGACGCTCAACGAGCAATTCAAGCTGCATGCGGGCGTGCGCTATACCGAGGTCGATCGCGTGCAGTTCGATGCCAGCGGCACCGAGATCCGCAACACCGACAAGGGATTCGTGCTGCCAAACGTGGCGCTGGTCTATAGCCCGCGCGCCGATCTCTCGCTGTATGCGACGTATGCACAGGGACTGGAACCGGGCGGCGAAGTCCCGGCCGGCAATCCGAACGCCGAGTCGGTGCTCGATCCCAACAAATCCAAGCAGGTGGAAATCGGCATCAAGACCGACCTGACGCCCGACATCAGCGTGGCGGCCGCACTGTTCCAGATCAAGCGCGACAACGAATACCTGAATCCGACCGGTATGTATGTGGTCGCCGGCAAGCAAGTGCATCGGGGTCTGGAGCTGTCGGCGCAGGGACGCGCCACGCGCAATCTGCTGATGGGCGCGAGCTTCACCGCATTGCAGGCGAAGATGGAAGGCACGGGTGACGCCAATGTCGAAGGCAAGCGTGTCGGCAACGTGCCCAGGTTCAAGTCGGCCGTGTTTGCCGACTACACGCTGCCGCAGCTGCCGGCCCTGGGCCTGAACGCGACCTGGATCTATTCGAGCAGCAAGGTGTTCGCGCCCAACAGCGAGATCGCTGCGCTCAACAAGCGTGTTGACGGTTACCACGTGCTGAACCTCGGCGCGCGTTACCGCACCAAGTTCGGCGATACCGCCACCACGCTGCGCTTCGGTGTCGATAACGTGTTCGACAAGTTTTACTGGGGCGATGCCGCCAATGCCTTCGGCGGCTACCTGATCCCGGGCGCGCCGCGCGTGTTCCGCCTGTCGGCGCAGTTCGATTTCTGATCGGTAGCGACGGTCACAAAAAAGCCGCCCTCGGGCGGCTTTTTCATTGCATGTCCAGCTTCTCCAGCCATGCAACGACCTGTGCCACGCGCGCCGGGACATCGCCATCTGCCAGCAGGTAGGCAATGCCTGCTTCGTGCAGTCTGTGCACCAGTCTGGCGTGGACATGCTGGCGTACCGCATCGGAATCGCGCTGCAGGCCATCGGGCAGCCAGGGAGTGGTCGGCGCCGCGACGACGGTGGCCGCGTAGTCGTGGATGGCGGCAAGTGCCTGCAGTTCGGCATCCGCCGCGCCGAAATAGTGTTCGCTGTAAATGGCGGTCATCAGCGGCGTGGTATCGCAGAACAGAAAGCGATGGGCACGCGTGCCGGCTTCTTCCTCGCGTTCGATCTGGGTGGTGGCGATGAACAGTTGCTCGTCGGCGCGCGGGGTGCGCTGCCTTGCCTCGACGAACTCGCGCAGGTACTCGGGTACCCAGACCGTGTGATAGTGCGCGGCGAGCGCGGCCGCCAGCGTCGATTTGCCGCTGGATTCGGCGCCGAGAATGGCGATGCGCATCGCGGGACGGGTCATGGCGCGCCTGCCTGCAATGTCCTGTTCCAGGTGCGCATGCCGACCCATGCGAGTAGCGCGAACAGGCCGTAGAGCACCGCGGTCAGATACAGGTCCTTGTGGATGTAGAGCCCGACGTAGAGCAGGTCGATGACGATCCACAGATGCCAGTTCTGCACGATCTTGCGCGTCAGCAGGGCCTGCGCGACTAGGCTGCCGGCCGTCAGAAACGCATCGATATGCGGCACGTCGCTGTCGGTGAAGGCGTGCAGGACGGCGGCAACGGCGAAGTAGCCGAGTGCCCACGCAAGCGCCACCAGCATCCAGCCCCTGTTGCCGAGCCGCGAGACAGTTACGCCATGATGATTGCGGCCGCCGAACAGCCACTGGTACCAGCCCCACAGCGAGACGGCGATGAAGACGAACTGCAAGGCCATGTCGCCATAGAGCCGCGCATCGCGGAATACCACCGCGTACAGGCCGGCCGAGGCGATCGCGAACAGCCATGCCCAGGGCGATTGCCGGATGTTGAGCAGCACCATGACGAGCGCCAGCGAGAAAGAGGCGATCTCGAGCGGCGAGGTGGCGATGGCGCCAAACAGTAAAAGAGCGTCGTTCATGCGTGCAGCAGGTCGGGGATGGGCGCCGGCGAAACCTCGCAGTATAGAGAAAGCGCGCGGATGGCGGCTTTCACGCCATGATCTGTTTGATCACAAATGCGGCATTTTCCTACAAGAAAATGCGCTGGACACCTATGGAGAATCTTCCTCGTTCCTGTTTTCATTAGCCGCATCGCTGCATTTGACATTTTTTAACAAAGTCTTTTTCAGACATGTTTGCCGGAGTCGTCATGATCAATCTCTTCAAGACCGTTTCCTCGCTGTGCATGTTGTTGGCCATTGCATGGTTTGCATTCAGCCAGGATTTCGGCGCAGTCCTGCTCGGTATCGTTTCCATTTGCGTGTTCATGATGTCGTTTCTGCCGGTATCCATGGCCGAAGAATGAACCGACTGTGCGAAAAGTCACACTGAAGACAAGGGTTGGCGCGTAGAATCGCTGCCAGGTTGGATAAAGGTCGGACAACAAACGGAACGAACTGCCGTTCATCGCATGGCGGTCGGATAAAAATTGGCAACAACAGACAACAAGCTGCGTGTCCTGCTGGTCGAGGACAACCCCGATGCGCTCGAAGGCATGATCGAAATGACGCATTTCTTCGGCCACGAGGCACAGGGTTGTCCTTCCGCCGAAGCGGCGCTCGACCTGCTGCGCGCCGAGCCCTTCGATGTGATGGTGACCGACATCGGCTTGCCCGGCATGTCCGGCCTCGATCTGGCGCGCCAGGCACGCGACATCCAGCCGCTCAACATCACGGTCGCCAGCGGTTATGCGCGCGGCGATGATGTGCCGACCGATGTCGGCTGGCTCATGAAGCCGTTCGGCATCGACGAATACGCGGCCCTTCTGGCAAAGGCATCCGGCTACTGAGCAGGCGGCTTGCCAGCCGATCCGGGCCTTGCCCCCGTCGATCGGCGGCACCGGCGCTTTGTGCGCTACGCCTCTTTTCCCTGTTCAAACAATCGATTTAGTTAAATCAAACGTTTGATTATGTGGTTTAATGGCCGGCATGACAGCCACCCGCCCATCATCGCCACGTCCGGCCGCACCGGCCATCACCGAACCCGAACCGCATGACGCCACGCGTCGCCAGCGCGCGGACGGTGCCGAGGCGCGCCACCGCCTGCTGTACGCCGCGTTGCGGCTGTTTGCGGAAAAGGGTTTCAGCAAGACTTCCACGCGCGACATCGCGCAGGCCGCCGGCATCAACGTCGCCTCCATCAAATACTATTTCGCGGACAAGGCCGGACTCTATCGCGCCGCCTTTACCGAGCCGCTCGGCGGTTTCTGCGAACGCAGCGTGCTCGACGACGCGCAGCATCTGACGCTGCACGAGGCGCTGGTCCTGTTCTTCACCGATTTCCTCGCGCCGCTCAAGCAGTCCGAACTCGTGCAACTCTGCATTCGCCTGCATTTCCGCGAAATGCTGGAGCCGACCGGCATCTGGGCCGAAGAGATCGACAAGACCATCCATCCCTCGCACGCCTCGCTGATCCGCGTGCTGCAACAGCACATGGGCATCAAGCGGGCCGACGACGACCTGCACCGCCTGGCATTTGCCATCAGCGGGCTGGCGCTGCAGATCTATGTGTCGCGCGACATCATCCAGGCCATTCGTCCGGCGCTGATCGATTCGCCGGCGCAGCTCGACCGCTGGGCCGCGCAGCTGGCCGATTACGCACAAGCCATGGTCGAAACGGCAATCGCGCAACGCGCGCCGGCTGGCAGGCAAGAAGCGGCATCGGTTCCTTCCAAAAAGAAAAAGACATGACTACCTCCCTCCGATTCGCCGTCTGCATGACCCTGCCGTTCTGGCTGGCCGGGTGCGCGCTCAAGGCACCACCGGCCAGCGTCGATGCGCCGGCACCTTCGCAATGGCATGCACCGGCGGCATCGCTGCCGGCGGCCATCGATCCGGCGGCGGCACAGCTGCCGCATCACGGCACGTTGTCCGATCTGTCGCAATGGTGGCAGCAGCAGAACGATCCGCTGCTGGTGCAGCTGATCGATGCCGCACAGGTCGCCAGTCCCAATGTGGCTTCGGCGCAGGCCCGCATCGAGCAGTCGCGCGCCAATGCGGTGGCAGCCGGCGCGGCGCTGTTGCCGACACTGGATCTGGCCGGCAGCGTGCAGCGCACCAATACCCAGCAGCCTTTGCCGTTGAACACGACCTATCAGGCGGCGCTGCAGCCGTCGTGGGAGATCGACGTGTTCGGCGCCAATCGCGCCACGCGCCGTGCGGCGGTGGCACGGTATCAGGGCGCGCAGGCCGGCTGGCACGACGCTCGCGTGGCCGTGGCGGCCGAGGTCGCCAATCGCTATTACAGCCTGCGCACCTGCGAGAAGCTGGTGACGGTGACGCGTGCCGACGCCGCCTCGCGCGCAGAGACCGCGCGCCTGGCCGACCTGAGCACCAAGGCCGGATTCGAGGCGCCGGCCAACGCCGCGCTGGCACGCGCCAGTGCAGCCGAAGCCAACGGCCGCGCGATCCAGCAGCAGGCCCTGTGCGAGATCGATGTCAAGGCGCTGGTGGCGCTGACCGCCATCGAGGAGCCGGCGTTGCGCACTCGCCTGGCGGATTCGCCCATGGGCGAGACCACATCGGTGATTGCCGTTGCCAGCCTGCCGGCCCAAACGCTGGTGCAGCGTCCCGATGTGTTCGTGGCCGAGCGCGAGGTGGCTGCCGCCAGCGCCGAAACCGGCAGCGCGATGGCGGCACGCTATCCGCGCCTGACCCTGAGCGGCTCGATCGGCGTGGCGCGCTTCGATTCCGCCGGCGTCTCGACCAATCTCGAAACCTGGAGCGTCGGTCCGCTGCAGTTGACCGTGCCGCTGTTCGATGGCGGCCGCCGCGCCGCCAATGTCGATGCGGCGCGCGCCAACTACGAGTCGGCCGTGGTCAGTTATCGCAGCACGGTGCGGCAGGCGGTGCGCGAAGTCGAGGAAGCGCTGGTCAATCTGCAAAGCACGGCGGCACGCAACGAAGACGCCAGAACGGCGGTTGACGGCTATCGCAATTCGTTCGAGGCGACCGAGGCACGTTATCGCAGTGGTCTGGCGAGCCTGGTCGAACTGGAAGACGCTCGCCGTCTGCGACTGGCGGCCGAGCTCAACGCCGTCACGCTGGAGCGCGAGCGCATGACGGCATGGGTTGCACTGTACCGTGCCGCCGGCGGCGGCTGGCGCAATCCGGACGAGGCAGCGCAGGCGGCCGTGTCGTCTTCTCTCTCCCCGAACCCGATTCCGAATTCAAATCCTGTGCCGGACTAAAAAATGAAATCCATCAAGAAAAAGAACATTGTCATCGCGCTCATCGCCGTTGTCGTATTGATTGCGGTCCTGATCGCCATCTTCTCGCGCGGCTCGGACAAGCCGGCCGCAGAGGAAACCGCCAAGCCGGCGCTGACGGTCACCACCGTGCAGCCATCGCAGGCCAGCCTGCCGATCCGCCTGACCGCGAACGGCACTATCACCGCCTGGCAGGAAGCCATCATCGGCAACGAATCGAACGGCCTCAAGCTGACCGAGGTGCGCGTCAATGTCGGCGATACGGTCAAGCGCGGCCAGGTGCTGGCAACCTTCTCGCCGACTTCCACCAAGGCCGAGGTGGCGCAGGCGCGCGCCTCGCTGATGGAAGCCGAAGCCAATGCGGCCGATGCACAGAACAATGCTGAACGTGCCAAGACATTGGAAACTACCGGCGCGCTGAGTGCGCAGCAGATCAATCAGTACCTGACCACCGCACAGACCGCCAAGGCGCGTGCCGAAGCCGCGCGTGCCACGCTGGAAGCGCAGCAGCTGCGATTGACGCAGACCGAGGTACTGGCACCCGACGATGGCGTGATCTCGTCGCGCAGCGCGACCGTCGGCGCGGTAGTGGGCGCCGGCACCGAACTGTTTCGCATGATCCGCCAGGGCCGGCTCGAGTGGCGTGCCGAGGTGACCTCGGAAGAACTCGGCCGCCTCGCGCCGGGCACCGGCGCCACCATCCGCGCCGCCAACGGCTCCGAGGTCAAGGGCAAGGTGCGCATGATCGCGCCGACGGTCGACACCAGCAACCGTGTCGCGCTGGTCTATGTCGATCTGCTGCCGACCGCGCCCAAGGTGCCGCCGGTGCGTGCCGGCATGTTCGGCAGCGGCGCGTTCGAACTCGGCGAGTCGAATGCGATCACGGTGCCGCAGCAATGCGTGGTGATTCGCGACGGTTTCAGCTATGTGTTCCGCCTGAACGCCGACAGGCGCGTTACCCAGGTCAAGATTCTGCCGGGCCGTCGCCTCGGCGATCGTGTCGAAGTCATCGAAGGGCTGGCGCCGGATGCGGTGATCGTGCAGAGCGGTGCCGGTTTCCTCAACGATGGCGATCTGGTGCACGTGGTTGACCAGCCGCCACCGCTGCAGACGCCGGCCGCCGAACCGGAAACGCCGGCACAGCCGGTGGCACCGCGCGCGCCAGCGCCGATCCCGAGCGACGAATCCAAGGCCAATGCGGTGACCAATCCGCCGCGCGCGACACCGGCGGTGCCGGGCCAGACCAACTAGGAGCCGGCGTGAATTTTTCCTCGCTATCCATCAAGAACCCGATCCCGGCGATCATGCTGTTCATCCTGCTGGGACTGGCAGGATTGCTCGCCTTCAAATCGAACGCGGTGCAGGACTTTCCGGACATCGAACTGCCGATCGTCACGGTGACGGCCACCTTGCCGGGTACCGCGCCGGCGCAGCTCGAGACCGAGGTGGCGCGCAAGATCGAGGACTCGATCGCTTCGCTGCAGGGCATCAAGAACATCTATACCAAGGTGCTCGACGGCGTGGCCACCATCACGGTCGAGTTCGTGCTCGAGAAGAATCTGTCGGACGCCGTCAACGAGGTGCGCGATGCGGTGGCGCTGATCCGTGCCGACCTGCCGGCCGATCTGCGCGATCCGGCCGTGACCAAGGTATCGACCGCCGGCCGCGTGGTGCTGACCTTCACTGCATCGGCCGCGCCCGACAGCAATCTCGATGAGCAGGAACTGAGCTGGTTCGTCGACAACACCGTTGCCAAGCGTCTGCTGAGCGTGCCGGGTGTCGGTTCCTTCAAGCGCGTCGGCGGCGTCAAGCGCGAAGTGCGCATCGAACTCGATCCCGACAAGATGTCGGCCCTCAATGTGTCGGCCATCGACGTCTCGCGCCGTTTGCGCCTGGTGCAGCAGGAGGCGCCGGGCGGACGCGGCGACGTCAGCGGCGCCGAGCAGGCGGTGCGCACCATCGCCACCGTGCAGACCGCGGCCGAGCTGGCGCGCATGGACATTCCGCTGGCAGACGGACGCCACATTCGGCTCGATCAGGTTGCCGATGTGATCGACACGATTGCCGAGCGCCGCGCCACCGCCTCGCAGGATGGCCAGACCGTGGTCGGCTTCGAGATCTTCCGTACCAAGGGTGCCAGCGAACTGGCGGTGGCCGAAGGCGCGAAGCAGGCGGTGGAAGAACTGCAGGCGAACAATCGCAACGTGGTCTTCAAGGAAGCGATCGACAACGCGCAGCCGGTCGAGGAAAACTTCGACGGCTCGATGGAGCTGCTGTACGAAGGCGCGATTCTCGCCGTGCTGGTGGTCTGGTGGTTCCTGCGCGACTGGCGTGCCACCATCGTCGCCGCTTCCGCACTGCCGCTGTCGGTGATTCCGACCTTTCTCGGTCTCAGCTACTTTGGCTACACGCTCAACACGGTGACGCTGCTGTCCCTTGCGCTCGTGATCGGCGTGCTGGTCGACGATGCGATCGTCGAGATCGAGAACATCTCGCGCCACCTCGCGATGGGCAAGACGCCGATGCAGGCCGCGATGGAGGCGGCCGACGAGATCGGCATGGCGGTCATCGCCACCACCTTCGCGCTGGTCTCGGTGTTCCTGCCGACCGCGTTCATGGCCGGCATTCCGGGCCTGTTCTTCAAGCAGTTCGGCTGGACCGCGGTGCTTGCGGTGCTGGCCTCGCTGGTGGTGGCGCGATTGCTGACGCCGATGATGGCGGCCTACATCCTCAAGCCGAAAAAGGAACACGTCGAGAAGGATGGCTGGATCATGCAGCGCTACATGCGCGCCATGCGCTGGTGTCTCACGCATCGGCTGACGACGGTGGCGGCGGCAGGCCTGTTCTTTGTCTGTTCGGTGGCGCTGGTCGGACTGCTGCCGACCGGCTTCGTGCCGCCGGCCGATCGCGGTCAGACCCAGATCAACATCGAACTGCCGCCCGGCAGCACGCTGGCCGAGACCACTGCCGTGGCAGAGCGTGTGCGGCTGGCGGTGAGCGCCGACAAGAACATCACGAGCATCTTCAGTTCGATCGGCGGCGGTTCCAGCGGCGACGCGTTCGCACCCGGCGCGGCGGCCGAGGCGCGGCGCGCGGTGCTGACGCTGACCACCACGCACCGCAGCGACCGCAAGCAGACCATGGCGCAGATCGAGAACGGCATCCGCGCCAACATTGCCGACATTCCCGGTGCGCGCTTCACGGTCGGTCCGCCCGATACCGGCGTCAAGATGCAACTGGTGCTGCGCAGCGAGGATCCGGTGGCGCTCAACGACGCGGCGCGCAAGGTCGAGCGTGAACTGCGCACGCTACGCGGCATCGGCAACGTCAGTTCGAGCGCCTCGCTGGTGCGGCCCGAGATCATCGTGCGACCCGACGTGGCGCGCGCCGCCGATCTTGGCGTGACTGCCGCCAGCATCGGCGAGACGGTACGCGTGGCGACCGCCGGCGATTACGACCAGAACCTGCCCAAGCTCAACCTGACCGAACGGCAGGTGCCGATCCTGGTCAAGCTGCCGGACGGCGTGCGTGCGGACCTTGCCGCCATCGAGCGGTTGACCGTGCCGGGCCGCAATGGTCCGGTCATGCTCGGCAATGTCGCCACGGTCACGATGGAAAGCGGACCGGCGCAGATCGATCGTCTCAATCGCAGCCGCAACGTCACGCTCGATGTCGAACTCGGCTCGCGTTCGCTTGGCGAACTGAACGAGGAAGCGCGCGCGCTGCCGTCCATGCGCAATCTGCCGCCGGCGGTCAAGATCGCCGAACTCGGCGATGCGCAGGAAATGCAGCTGCTGTTCGAGAGCTTCGGCCTGGCGATGGCGATCGGCGTGCTCTGCATCTACGGCGTGCTGGTGCTGCTGTTCCGCGACTTCATGCAGCCGGTCACGATCCTGGCGGCGCTGCCGCTGTCGATCGGCGGTGCCTTCGTGCTGCTTCTGCTGACCGGCAAGGCGCTCTCGATGCCGTCGATGATCGGCCTCATCATGCTGATGGGCATCGTCACCAAGAACTCGATCCTGCTGGTCGATTACGCCATCATGGCGCGGCGCGAAGGCATGGCACGCTTCGAGGCACTGGTCGACGCCTGCCACAAGCGTGCACGACCGATCGTGATGACGACCATCGCGATGGGTGCCGGCATGCTGCCGCTGGCGCTCGGACTGGGTGCCGATCCGAGCTTCCGTTCGCCGATGGCGATCACTGTGATCGGCGGCCTGATCACCTCGACCATGCTGAGCCTGCTGGTGGTGCCGGCAGTGTTCACGTATATCGACGATCTCGAACACTGGCTCAAGCGCATGACGCGCCAGGCGCGCGGCCATGGTTCGGAACCGCATCATCCGGCATCGCTGCCGGTCAATGAACACTGAAGCCGGAGGCTGCAATGAGTCGTCCCCTGTTACCGTCGCACAGCGTGGCACCGTCCGTGCTCGAGGCGATGTCCGCCTATCACCGGCAGACGATCGACGAGGTGACTTCGGCGATTGCCGCCAACCGCATCGTGGTCGTCGGCATGGCGCAGAATCCCTTCGTCGGCAAGGTGCGCAAGGCGTTGTCGGATGCCGGCGTACAATTCCGCTATCTCGAATATGGCAGCTATCTGTCGATGTGGAAGCCGCGCCTGGCAATCAAGATGTGGAGCGGCTGGCCGACTTTCCCACAGGTGTTTGTTGACGGCGTGCTGATCGGCGGCCATGCGGAAACCGTCGCTGCACTGCGCGCCGGTACGATCCGGGCATGACGGGAGCACTATCGATGTTCGACCTTCCGTACGATCATGGTCCGCATGACTTGCGCACGCTGCCGCTGCCGGACGGACTGACGATCGCCGTACTGGCGCCGCATCCCGACGACTTCGATGCGATCGGCCTGACGCTGCGGCATTTTCATCGGCATGGCGCGACCATTCATCTGGCAGTGCTGACCACCGGCGCCAGCGGCGTCGAGGATGGCTACCAGGGCGCATCCACCGACGAAGAGAAAGGCGCATTGCGCGAAAAGGAACAGCAGGCGAGTTGCGCATTCTTCGGATTGCCGCCGGAGCGCATCACCTTTCTCAAGCTGCCGCCCGACGAAGGCGGCAATCCGCGTCTGGATGATGCCAACCATGCGCGCATCCGCGATTACCTGGCCGCGCGCAAACCGCAGCTGGTGTTCATGCCGCACGGGAACGACAGCAACGTCACGCACCAGCGCACCTATGCGCTGTTCCGCGCGGTGGCGCAGGCCGAACAGTGGACGATGTGGGCGCTGTTGAATCAGGATGCGAAGACGCTCAGGATTCGCACCGATCTCTATCTGCCGTTCGACGACGCGGATGCGGCATGGAAGGCCGAGCTGTTGCGTTTGCATCGCTCGCAGCACCAGCGCAACCTCAATACGCGCGGCAAGGGATTCGACGAACGCGTGCTGGACATAAACCGCAAGGCGGGCGCGGCACTGGACGCATCCTTTGCCGAGATTTTTGAAGTGGAACGATTCGGCTGAGGCCGACGAACAAGCAGGAAGGAAGCAACATGGCATGTGACCATAAAAAGGTACTGGACCTGGCAAAGGCAGGCGCGTGGGAAGAGTCGCACGCGCTGGTGCAGGTGCACGGCGACGAACTGTCGTGCCAGATTCACGGCTATCTGCACCGCGTCGAGGGCGACCTCGGCAATGCGCGCTACTGGTACGGCCGCGGCAACAGCAGGTTGCCGGACAACAGCCTCGACGAGGAATTCGCGCGGCTATACGCGCGGCTCGCCTGACGCGGTATCATCCCTATTTGCCATTCTTGCATCAATCATTCAAGGAACCGTCATGCGTCTGCTGATCGCCCTCATTCTTCCGTGGCTCACCTTCTTCACCATCGGCCGTCCGTTCGCCGGCATCATCTGCCTGATTCTGCAGATAACGCTGATCGGCTGGGTGCCGGCCGCCATCTGGGCCGTCTATGCGCTGAGCCAGTACAACACCGACAAGAAAATCGAACGCGCGCTCAATCGCGCACCGTAAGCACACGCCCGCGCGGTCGGGCCATTCTTCAGGGAGGAGCGATGACAGGGCAAACCGACGGATTGCCGGTGCTGGCATGGCTGCAGAAGTCGCTGGACGGCACGCTGCAGGAGACCGATGTCACGCACATGCAGTATCCGACCGCCATTTCGCGCACGCTCGGCATCCGCATCGTCGAAGTCGGAGCTGGTACCGCCACGGTCGAGATCGATGCCTCGCCGGGCCTGCACGGCAACCAGCAGGGCACGGTGCATGGCGGTCTGCTGTGCGAACTGGCCGACGCCGCGATCGGCACTGCGCATTCGACGCTGATGCAGGAAGGCGAATCGTTTGCCAGCATCGACCTCAAGATCAATTTCTTCCGTCCGGTCTGGACCTCGACGCTGCGCGCCGTCGCGCGCCCGGTGCAGAGCGGCCAGACCATCACGCATTACCACTGCGACATCGTGCGCGATGACGGCAAGGTGGCGGCGACCGTGATCAGCGCCGTGATGACGCTGCGCGGCGACAAGGCGCAGGGTCGTTGAAAAGCAGGGTTCGCCTGTCTTGAGGCGCGTGCGATGCGCGTGCGCCGCACATCTCCATTCAGAAATTCTCGCGCGGGCGCTGGCAGCCGCCGGCGACCCATTGCTGCGCACTCGCGCGCGTCAGCTTGAAAGCGGGCGATACCCGCACGCTGGCGAGCTGATCTCCATTCTCGTCATGTGCCGACAGCGTGGCGTAGGGATCGTCCTCGTCGGGCACGATGTCGAGCGTCACGTCCAGGGTACGGCCGTCGCTATCGACGGTGACGCTCTTGTGCAGCATGGCGTGCAACTGCTGCTCGTGGCGGCGCAGCACTTCGCTGGCGGTTTTCACCAGCGTGTGGAAGGCCGATACATCGAGCGGCTTGGGGTTCTTCTTGTCGCGGCCCATGGTCCACGGACCGACCAGCGCCGGTTCCGCTTCGCCATCCTTGATCATCTCGACCGCCCAGCCGTCGTCATCCTCGTTCTTGATTACGCGCGCGGTCCAGCCGTCGTCACGCCACAGGCGGTCTTCGTGAATGGCGTGCTGTTCGGAATCGTCCGGATCGGAAAAGTCGGTCATGAAAGAAAAACGAATGAACGACCGGCGGCAGTGCCACCAGCCGTGGTGTGAATCAATTGCCGTCGGCAATCGGCGTGAAGCGCTGCACGATGCGACCCTGGTGCGCGATCTTTTCGAAGAAGACGCTGGCCGGACGCGTCCAGTACGAACCGTCGGCCGCCGTATAAACGATCATCGTGACATCCGGATCGGATTCCAGCCGCGCTGCGCAGACGAAGTCGTATATGCCACCCTTGAAGTGACGATACTGCCGACTGTAGTTTTCCATGAAAGTGGGTACTTGCACTTAGAAGAACCAGCCGGCAATGATCATGACGATGCCGACATTGATCGGAATGTTGAGCCCGCCCTGTTCGCGGCCGTAGGCCTTGGTCAGGTTGCGCACGGCGAAGCCGCCCCATGCCAAAAGGTTGCCGCCGCCGCGCAACAGGTCGGCGGTTTCGCTGCCGGTCAGCAATTGATGGGCGCCGGTGACGGCGAAGAAAATACAGAGAATGCCCAGCCCGAGGCGGACGCGTTTTTGCTGCAACAGTGCTTCGATGGATTCGCCAAACATGCTTGCTCCCTTGATCAGAGCCGCTATTGTAAGTGAGTGGGGGTATCAATACCGCAAGGCTTTGTGGCAATATGATGCGCACGGGCAAGACGGTCGCCGTCAGTACATTGGCGGCCGGCCTTTCAAATCGGGGGAAGCATGATCGCAAACATAGGCAACGCATGGCCGGTTCAGCGAACCGATGCGACCCGTATTGCCGGCGATCTGCTCACCCGCGTCGATAGCCGCACCAGCGCCGTCAACCCGCCCGCCGGGCGCGAGCAGGAGGAAGGACCGCGGCGCGAGGATCAGGCAGAACGCAAGGCCGGCAACGAACGGCAGGTCGGCGACGAACTGGCAATGCAACTGCAGCAGTCGCGCCTTGCGCGTGCCGACGCCGAAGCGGGCCTGCCGGGCACGCAGACGGTTTCCAGTCTCGATACCAACAACGATTATCTCGATCGCGCCGCGCAGCAACTGGCCTCCGATGAGGGCAACAATATTGAAGCGGGTGCCGGAGCTGCAGCGCAGCCGTTGCTGCCGAACAGTGCCGACGGTGGCGTGCGCGCCGACGACAGCGAATTTGAAGTCGGTATCGATCGTATCGATGCAGGCACTGCGCGCACGGACGATGCAGGGCAGCCCGCAGCGGGCAGCGCAATTGCCCTTGCCGCCGCCGGTAGCGGGCGCGAAGCCGCCGATCTCAACCGCGACGGCGCCATCGGTCCGCAGGAGTCGTCAGTGCATCAGGCCAGCCAGACCGAGCCGGTGCAGGCCGAAGCCCAGGCGCAGCAGCAACAGGCCGCCGAGCGCATTGCCACGCGGTTGGCGCAGACCTACGGGCGTTTCGATCCGGAAATCGCCAACGCCACCCTGCGCGTCAATCCCTTCCATATCGCCGCCTGACGCCGCAGTCGCGGTTCAGCGTACTGGCAGCAGGCGCAGGATGCGTCCCGGCGATTCGTCGGTGGCAATGTACAGATAGCCGTCCGGTCCCTCGCGCACGTCGCGCACGCGTTCCTTCAGATCCGGCAGCAGTTTCTCGACGCGCACCACCTTGCCGTTCTTGAATTCCAGCCGTTCCAGGTTGCGGAACACCAGCGAGCCGACGAACATGCTGCCCTGCCACGCCTTGCCATAACGTTCGCTCTGCAGCACGGCCATGCCGGACGGCGCGATCGACGGCGTCCACTGATGGACCGGCTGTTCCATGCCGGCCTTGGCCGTGATGCCGCCGCCGACCTTGCCGCCGCCATATTGTTCGCCATAGGTGATGACGGGCCATCCATAGTTCTTGCCGGCTTCGACGCGGTTGACCTCGTCGCCACCCTGCGGGCCGTGCTCGTGCAGCCACAGCTTGCCGTCGCTACCCAGCACCGCGCCCTGCGCATTGCGGTGGCCGTAGCTCCAGATTTCGGGTAGCGCACCGTTGGTGGCGACGAAGGGATTGTCGGGCGGCACCGAACCGTCCTTGCGGATGCGGATCACCTTGCCGTGGTGGTTGTCCAGGGTTTGCGCATCGGGCGCGCGGTTCGAGCGCTCGCCGAGCGTCATGAACAGCGTGCCGTCCGGATGCTCGACGATGCGGCAGCCGAAGTGCAGTCCGCTGTGGTGCTTTGGTTTCTGGCTGAACAGTACCTTGAGATCGTTCAGCGTCTTGCCGTCGTCCGACAGCCGCGCCGAGGCCAGCGCGGTCGAATTGCCGCTGCCGCCGGTGCGCTCGTTGGCTTCCTCGCTGTAACAGAAATAGATGGTGCGGTTGGCGGTGAACTTGCTGTCGGCGATCACATCGAGCAGGCCGCCCTGGCCGCCGACGGCGATCTTCGGCAGGCCGCCCACGTTCAGCGTCGGCTGTCCGGGGCGGATCAGCAGCAGCTTGCCGGAACGCTCGGTGACCAGCATGTTTTTGGCATCGATGAAGGCGATCGCCCAGGGATGATCGAGCCCTTGCGCCACCACCTCGGTGCGCAGCGCGGTTTGCGCGTCCGCGTGCAGGGCGGTCGCGCCGAAGACGACGGCGCAGAAGATGGCGGAAGGCCGGATTGGCAGCGGACGGGAGAATGGAGCGGAGATGCGTGGCACGGGCATGCGGCGTGGTCCTTTCTCTGGATGAGGGAAGGCGGCGGGCGCCGCCGCGTGGTTACTTGTCGGCCAGTTCCTTGACGCTGGTGATGGCGTAGCCCTTGGCGCGGATCTGTTCGTGCGGAGCATCGATCGAAAAGTCCGGAAGATGGGTGGCATTGTCCTCGACATCGATGCCGCGTTCACTCAGTTCCCAGTCGGTATTGATCGCTTCTTCGGGAATGATCTTGCCTTCCGGCACGGCCAGATAAGTGAATTGGCCGTGGTGTTCTGCCCTCTTGTAGATATCGACGCGCATGACGGGAATCCTCCAAAAATGGTGACAGGCCCTTTGTGACCTCAGCGTGCTGCAAAGGTTGCGCAGGTCCGGCGCAGGCCTGGTATTCGCCAAAAAAGCGACAGATGGTCCGTAAATTGCTAGAAAATTACTTTTCAGCAAACCTTCCCCGGGTTTATAGTGGCTGACACTCAAAATGGGGAATTAGCCGAAAAAAGCGACATTTTCTGTCAAATTATGTGACGTTTTTTGCCGAAGAGGGAAATGGCATTAGCATCGCCATCATGTCCGTACACGGTGTGAAGCTGCAACGAAGGGAGGATCCGGATGTTGAAGTACGATTTTTCGCTCAAGACGCGCGAAGGCCAGCGCCTCAACAGTATCGTGATCGGCGGCATCGATCGCAGCGATGCCGAGCGCAAGCTGCGCCAGATGTACCGCCATTGCGAAGTGATTCACTGCGATGTGTGCGGCGAAGTCCAACGCCCCGGCGTATCGCGCCCGGCAACGCGCGACCTGTTCTCCTCCGACCGACGCTGAGTCAGGGTACTCGAAACAGCCGGTGTGCGAAGTCCCTCCGGCAATCCCCTGTCGATGTATCTCGAAAATCCTGTAAATGGCGATTCGCCAGGGTTGGTCTTGTTCGGTCAGCTGGTTCCGTCAGCGAGCACGTTTCTTACATCTCGCGCCACTTCCTCCGCCGGGCTGTCTGCGGTGATTGCAGCGTAAATCTTTCCGTCCGGCGCATACAGATATGAAATCGTGGTGTGATCCATGGTGTAGGAGCTGCCGGTCGGGACTTTCGTATAGTAGATACCGAACGCATCGGCGGTCTTCCTGATGGTCTGCGCATCGGCGGTCAGGCCGAGAAAATCCTTGCCGAATGCTGCCGTGTATTCCCTGAGTATTTCCGGCGTATCCCGTTCCGGATCAACGGAAACGAAGATGACCTGCAGCCGGTCTGCATCGGCACCGAGCAGTTGCTTGACGTGTGCGGCACGTGTCAATGCCGTCGGACATACATCCGGGCATTGGACAAAGCCGAAAAAGAGCAGCACGGCCTTGCCCCTGAAGTCGGTCAGGGATACCTGTTTCCCGGCAGGGTCATAAAGCGTAAACGAGCTGTCGAGTGAACCCTTCAGTTTTATGGAAGAGGTTGGCGGCTCCGGTTTCTTGCAGCCTGCCAACAGCATGACCGCGAGGAGCAGCAAAGCCGTCACGTAATGAAAATGGCGTAGCCGAGTTGTTTCCTGTTCTTGAAATGACTGCATATCTTCTCCTTGTGATGATGGTCAGGTTGATCAGGCTTGCTGAAGAGTCGGTTATGAAAGGCAATAGGACGGGCTGGAACCTGTAAAGCCTATGCATGCCGGCCGCCGGCTCCAAGTTTTCTGTCGATGCGGCGCCAGCCGATGACGACGCCGGTGATGCTGAGTATGCCGCCGCCCAGACTCAGTGCCACAAGCAGGATGTCCCACAGCGGCCGCCGTTCGAGCAGCGGCAGCCAGTCCCAACTGTGCAGCATGGCGAACAGCCAGCGGCTGGCGCGTCGATGACTGTCGGTTTTCCCGAGAATGGCCCCCGTATGTGGATCGATATGCACCCAGGTCGCAGCGGGATCGTCGAAGATTACGCGAATGACAGGCAGGGGTTTCTCGCCACCGCCGGTCATGGTGTGCTCTTCGCGTGCGTAGTAATAGAGATCGTAGCGATCAAGTTGGTGAACGGCCTTGATCGGGTAGGGCATCAAATGGCGACTGGCCGCGATCAGTACTTCTCGATCAGGAGCATAGGGTTGCGCGGTACGACCATCGAGCACGACGGACATGCCTGCTGCGCCATGTGCGGTCACGATGTTGCGGCCCAGGCGGCGATTCCAGCGTAGTTCGCTCACCGGTCCGCCGATCGCCTGCAGCAGGGTTTGTGGCCTTGTATCCAGCTCGGTCTTCGCGAGACTGCTGCCATGCATCAGACCGGTTTGCAGCGACGCCGCGCCGCTATCGAAGATGCGCCACGGATTCATCGACATCAGCCCGCTGAAAATCCAGGTGATGGTGATGACAGCAAAAGACAGGCCGAACAGATGGTGCCAGCGCATGAGGCCGCGCTGATAGGGCGAGCGCGAACCGCTGCGATAGGGTTTCGTGAATCGCCAACGCAGAATGCCGACTACGGTGCCTGTCAGCGCGACTACGGTGCCGCCGATCGAGAGCCAGATCACGGTGTCGGTCCACCAAGCATCGAAGACGTTGCCGCGCAACGGATAGAGCCAGTGAATCCAGGCTCCGACATAGTTCCAGATGCGTTCGTTACGTGTTGCATCGCGCACGACTTCCCCTGTCCTTCCGGAGATGTAGAGCAGCGTGCCGTCCTGATCGTTCAGCTGTACGCGGTGCAGAGGGCGATGCGCATCAAGCGCTCGCGAATGCGTGAACGCATCTTCGCCGATCGCATCGACATAGCTTGCAGTGATCGATGGTCCGGCATAGGCTGCGGCGCTGGCCATGACGAGATTGCGATCCGTACCGCTCAGCCGCTGGCCGCTACGCGCATCGATGATGATGGGCTCCGGACGCCCTTTTTTTCCAACCTGTCCGGCGAGCTGCTGTGGAGCCGGGATGGCTGTATAGACAGGCTGTCCGCCTCGTGCATTGGCGAGTTTTAGTTCCTCGAAAGGCCCTTGTGCATCGGCCTTTTTCAGCGCTTCCTCGGGAGCCAGTAGCGGGGCCTGTGCATTCAGCGCTGGAAGATGCAGCAGACGTTCCCGCTCGGTCAGTTTTGGATAGCCGACATACATCATGACGACACCCGAAACGAACCACATCGCAAAGAACAGGCAGGCGACGATGCCCAGCCATCGATGGATGAGAAACAGCCAGCGTTTCAAGCGGGTTTGCATGATCCGCCCCCGCTTAGAAGACGATGCGCAAGGAGACGTCGGCAGTGCGCGGTGCGCCAAGATAGACCGACGTGCTGCCGGCATTGGCGGCGTAAATGCGGTCGGTGACGTTCCTGATGCGGCCGATCAATGAAACCTGGCGGTTGATCTGATAGTTCATGCCAAGATCGACAAGCGTGTAGTCAGGCCAGATGGTCGTGTTGGCGGCGTTGCCATAAATCTTGCCGACACGTCGTATTCCCACGGTTCCTTTCAATGCCGGCGTGAACGCATAGGTCGTCCACAGATTTGCCACCGTAGCGGGAGTGCCGGTCGGCGTTTTGCCGGCTAGGGAGACCCCATTCTGGTAATAGTTCTCGTAGGTGGCATCCACGTAGGTGAAATTGCCCTGTATGGACCATGCCTTTGTCGCCTGCAGTCCTACCGAAAGGTCGATGCCTTTCGAGCTTTGTTCGCCGACCAGCAGCGTGTTGTTGCTGTTGTCCGGGTCGGTGACGGCGATGTTCTTGCGGGTGATGCGATACAGCGCGATCCCCGCATTGCCCCTGCCCTCCCAGAAATCGAACTTGCCTCCTGCCTCGAACTGTCGACCAGTGGTCAGATCAGTATTGTTGATCGCATTGCCAAAGGTTGCGGTCGAAAGCGAGCCTGCTGGTGGATCTGCTGCCGTCGCATACTGCACATACGTCATGACATTGGGCGTGACTTCCCAGACAAGACCGATGCGGCCCGTAGTTGGGTTGTAGCTGCGCTGGTATCCGGCAGGATTGCTTGCGGTGACGGCACGGCGATTAACCAGATCGAGGTCGATGCGCTCGTGCCGCAAGGCGGTGACCAACTGCAGGGACGGCAGAAGGAATGTGCGATTTTCCAGATACGCGGCAACCGTTGTGACCTTGTTGGTGCGGTCAGGGTTGAAGCCGGGCGCTATGCCGGGGATATCGAAGAAGCGCTCCGTATCGAAGTCGTAGGGATTCACCGTACTGACGATTCCAGAAAGACTGTTGGGGAAGCGGGTTTGCTTGTTCAGGCTGACATCGATTCCAAATGACCAGTCGCTGCGTTTCTCGCCGAGATGGCTCTTATACGTGGCGTCGACGCGATTCCCGACCAGGCGCTGATCGTGTCTTTGCAGCAGCGCACTGGAGCGAATGACCTGTGTATTGGAGGGATCGAAACGGTAGCTTTCTACATTGCGATAGTCGCGTTGTGCATCGTATGCGTAGAAGGTGTTGGAAATATGCAGGGCATCGTTTACCTGCAAGTCTGCAATGGAACGCAGCCAGTGCACCCGCTGTTCATAGATGCCGTCTGCGCTGTTGTAGTTCTTGAAGCGCGTGTTCCTGTCAATATTCAGGGTGCCTGCAACCGGATTCAGCAAAGGCGTTCCCCAATACGGGCGATCCACCTTGTCGCTCTGGTATTCGTAAGCCAGCGTATGCGTGAAGCCACGGCCGAAATCCGATAGCAGGGAAGCTGCAAGCTGCGTGGATTTCGTCTTCGTTCCCTCAATCCAGCTTCCGGCATCGCGATGGTTGAGATCGATGCGGGCGTAATGGGAGGCCCCTTCCCCTTCTCCACCCGCAATACGGCGATTCAGACCGATCGATAACTCTTTCAGATCGTCCGTTCCGATCCGGACTCGTCCTTCCGAAATATCTTGCCGCTGTGCCAGCTTGGTAATGTAGTTGATCGATCCGCCTACGGCGCCGGCGCCGTAGAGGAAGCTCGAAGGTCCGCCGATCGCTTCGACCCGATCGTAAATCCATGCATCGACGGCGCGATTGGCAATCGTATATTTGACGTCGATGCCGTTGTAAAGCTGGCTCAGCGAGCCGCTGCCGAAGCCGCGATAGCTGACACCGATGCTTCCCGGCGCGTTGTGCGCGGTGACGCCGGGAATGGATTTGAGAATTTCCTGCGTATCTTCGGCACCGCGTGCTTCGATGGCGGCGCGGTCCACGATGGTCACGCTGGCAGGTGTTTCTCGCGGCGTCAATCCGAGTCGGCTACCGGTGGCGGCTGGCGTATCGAGATTAAGTTTGCCGTTTTCCTGTGCGGCAGTGACGTTGACGGCTGGTAAGGTGGCTTCATCGATTGTCTGTCCGAAAACGGGTATCGAGGGCAGTACCGTTGCGGGAAACAGAAGCGCAATCAGGACCGCTGTTCTATTGGGCCGATGGATGCCGTGGCGAGATGATTTCATTTTGGTTTGAATGTAAAAATAGTTCTTTGTTGAGTTGGATTCGCGCGGATGTGATGCGGCGTCAGAAACGATGCGTGGCCGTCAGTTCGATGCGCCGGCCGGGACCGCGCAGCCACTGCGTCGCCGTGTAATAGGCCGTGGTGAAGGTGTCACGATCGAACACGTTGAAGCCGCGCAACGCGAGCGTGGTGTCCGGCGCGACGTTCCACTGCAGCGCGAGATCGGTGGTCGCGTAGGACGGCAGCGCCAGCGTGTTGGCGTTGTCGGCGTAACGCTTGCCGACATGGCGCAGGCCCGCGCTGGCAATCCAGTCGGGCCTGAAGTTCCAGCTCAGCCAGACGTTGGCGAGGCGTTCCGCCACATTGGGCGGCACCTTGCCGTCGCGCGAGACGGCCACGCCGCCGACCGCTTCGCTGAAGTCGTCATAGCGCGCCCGCAATACCGCCGCGTTGGCATCGAGCTGCCAGCCGCGTGCGAACGCCAGCGACAGGCTCGCCTCGATGCCGCGCGACGATTGCTGGCCGACCTGCACGCGCCGGTTCGGATCGCTGGCGTCGCGCGTGAGCAGATCGTTCTTGCGGATGCCATAGGCCGCTAGTGTCCACTCGCCCTTGCCGGCTGCGTTGTCGAACACCTGCTTGATGCCGACCTCGAGCTGCTTGCCGGTCGAGAGGTCGAAGGCGCTGTTGGCGGCCGTGATCATCAGCAGGCCGCCGACCGGATCGGCCGCTTCCGCATACTGGCCGTAGAGCGACAGGTCGGGCGTGATCGCATAGACGCTGCCGATGCGCCAGCCGATGTTGGAATACGTCTTGTCGAAGTCCTGGCTGCCGTCGATCAGGTTGGCGCGCGAGACATCGGCGTGGTCGTAGCGCAGGCCGCCGACGACCGACCATCGTTCGCTGAATTCGATGCGGTCTTCGACGAACAGCGCGTACTGGTCGGCCTTGTTGCGATAGCGCGCAATGGTTGGTTCGTCACTGACAAAGTTGCCCGGTACTGGCCCATAGGGATCGACGCTAGGCGGTGTTGGCGTGCCAACGTAGTTGTTGTTGCGATGCTGGAAAGAACTCGTATTGACGTCGAAGCCGACCGAGAGCTGGTTCTTCAGACCGAACAACTTCCCGCGAAAGGTCACGTCCGTCGTGTTGCCGATCTGCGCTTGGTCATGGAAGATCTCCGTGTCTCCCGAGCGATCTATACGGCCAGTGCTGGCGTTGTAAACATAGTTTTCCGCGTTACGCCAGTGCCGCTTGCTGTCGATCACGTAGAGCTTGCTGCGCACGGTGACGTCCGCGTTCGGCGTCCATTCGGCCGACAGTTCGGTCCAGCGGTCATCAAAGCGGATCGTGCCGTCGCCGACGTTGTAGTTCTTCTCGCGCAGTGCCTTCACCTGCACGCCATCGATCAGCGGCGTGCCGAAGTAGCGCATCGGCTCCTGCCGGCCTTGCGCATGACTGAGTTTGAAGCGCAGATCGGGCGATACATCGAGCTGCAGCGCGCCGGAAAAATTCAGGTTGCGCGATTCGCCCATATCGACCCAGCCGTCCGAGCGGTCGCCGCTGAGGTCGATTCTGTATGACCATTTGTCGTCGATCGCGCCGCCGCTGCCGAAGCCGAGACGCTGGGTGTCGTCGGTGCCGATGGTGGCCTGCACCTCGTTGCGGATCGGACCGCGCGTCGGCTTCTTCGGCACCACGTTGACCACGCCGCCGATGGCGCCGTCGCCATAGATGACTGATGCCGGACCGCGCAACACCTCGATGCGCTCGACCGACCACGTATCGAACGGATAGGTGATGCCGACGCCGCCGTACTGGCGCGTGCCGTCGTACAGCCGCATGACGGAAGCGGAATCGGTGAAGCCGCGCGCCGACAGCGCGCTGTTGCCGTTGCCCGGATGCGGCATGGCGCTGATGCCGGCGGCGCGCGTGATGGCGTCGTTGAGGTTGTTGTCGCCGCGCGCTTCGAGTTGCGCGCGCGTGATGACATCGATGCTGGCCGGGGTTTGCAGCGGCGTAAGGTCGAGGCGCGAGGCAGTGGTGGCCGGCTGCGCAAGCAGTCGCGCCGAGGTGTCGACGCCGACATCGATCACCGGAAGCGTCGTGATCTGGTCATCTGCCGCATAGGCAGACATGATGGCACCGAGCATGGGCGCCAGAAAAATGTGTTTCATGGATTTCCCTTTGTGCATGCGTGCCTTGCACGGTCATGCAATGAATGACGGCATCGCTTCCTGTTGCAGAAAAGAAGCGGTTACGGATTCGGTTTCAGGAAAATCCGGGCGGAGCGCGTGGTTGGGCGGAGGCCCAGGCGTGGAAGGATCTTGTAATCCGGCTGAATGAGGCTGGCGGAGCAGGCGTACCGTCTGCAATCGGCAGATGGATGGCCGGGCCGGGGAGCAGACCCAGCGGAACCGCATGTTTGACACAGAAGGGGCAATGCTTGAGATGGCCAAGGGAACCGTGGTCGGAAAGCGGGTCATGATCGTGGTCGGTGACGATCGTCTTGCTGCCATCCGCTGTGCAGATTTCGAGCGCGACCTGATGGAGGCTTTGCGCCTTGTCTGTCGCGATGGCATGTGAAATAAGCGGCGCGAGCGACATCATCAGGATAGCCAGGCAGGCCATCCTGATGACGAACAGACGAATGCGCCGATTTTTCACATGCGTGAACACAAAATGACTTTCCGGCCTGTGTTTAATGATTGTGCTGGTGTTTTTCGGACATGGCGGGTCCCGTGCTGTTGAGTGCCTTGACGGGCACGTTCACCTTGACGGTTTGCGAGACCTGTTGGGCATTCTCGAAACGCAAAGTCAGCGGCACCATGTCGCCTTCCTTGAGTTGCCTTTTCACATCGATAAACATCAGGTGATAGCTGCCGGGTTTCAGTTCGACGGTTTTGCCGGCGGGCAGATCGATGCCATCGATCTGCTTCATGCGCATGACGTCGCCGTGCATCGACATTTCATGAATTTCGACGACGAAATCGGGAGAGCTGGCATCGACAAGACGAGTATCTTCCGCGCTGTTCAGCTGCATGAAGGCACCGGTTGATTTCTGGCCGGACACCATGCCGCGAACCCAGGGATCAGCCACCGTGATCTGCGCCATGGAACCGATGCTGAAAGTCAGTAGAAATACGGCAAAAAGAAAGTTTTTCATGTGTTCTCCTCAATAGGAATGGGACGACTGGCGAGGCCGGGCCTTTCTTGCGTTTCGACGGCGTACGCCGGATGACAGGTGGTCGGCAGGAAAAACGACAGTGAAGTCGCCACTGCTGTCAGTTTGGGCGCGAACGCGAGCCGGTATCTGGTCGGCGGTTGTCGCCAAAACCATATGAATCGGTCAGCGCATCCCTTTCTCATGCAAGGATGCGGTCAGATGGAAACTCAGGAAAGGACGGGAGGAGCGCGAGGCGAAGCGGTCGTCCAGACGAACAGACCGCGAGGCGCCTGATAGAACAGGATGGGGAAGTGACTGGGTTGCTGGAGGGTTGCAAACAGCGGAAATACCGTCGGCGGCAGGCCGTTGGCGACGTTGTTGCTCTTGCAGAATGGGCAGTGCTCGAAGTGGTCGGTGTGTTGCTGAGGTTGCGGAGACTCGGGATTTTTCTGATCTGCGGCTTCAATCAGCTTGCTGCCTTGAGCCGTACAAATCTCCACGAATGCCTGCTGACCGGTGTGGGGCGCAAGGGCATGTGAAATCGCGGGCGCCAATGCGGCAAGCAGGATCGCGAAACAGGCGATCCACGCGATGCGGTGCATGGTGCGGGCGGTTTTCATGATGGAAGAGCGGCGTCCGACGGTTGAATTGCTCGCCATATTACTTCGCGCACTGGCACAGGGCAACTGGACAACTTGCCCACGAGTGTGGCGCGATTGTCACGTTTGCCGCGTCCGCGTTTGTGGGCGCTGCGTTCGCTCATATAGAATGAGAACCATTCTTGTTTGTTGCCTTCTTCCTTTCCGCATGTCTTCCGCCGATTCTCCCGCGCACCAGCAGCTCGCCACGCTCTACAGCGACCATCACGGGTGGTTGCAGTCGTGGCTGCGCGGCAAGCTCGGCAATGCCGGCGACGCCGCCGATCTGGCGCACGATACTTTCCTGCGCGTGCTGGTGGCGCGCAACGCCGCAGCCATTCAACAGCCGCGCGAATACCTGGCGACGATCGCGCGCGGCTTGGTGACGGACCGCTTCCGTCGGCAGGCGATCGAACGCGCATGGTTGGAAACGCTGGCGGCGCAGCCCGAGCCGCAGGCGGTCTCGCCCGAAACGCGCGCCATCGTGCTCGAAACGCTGGTGGCCATCGACCGCATGCTCGACGACATGGGCACGCGTGCGCGCGAGATCTTCATGCTCGCGCAGTTCGAAGGGCTGACCTACGCGCAGATCGGCGCGCGGCTCGGCATCTCGATCACCACCGTCAAGAAGCACCTGGTGCGCGCCCTCACGCACTGCCTGATCCTGTCTGCCGAATAAATGTCGTCGCTGCCCCTTTCCTCCGCCGCGCGCCTGCCGACGGAATTGCTGGAAGCCGCCGCGCACTGGTACGTGCGTCTGAATGACGAGCAGGCCGGTGAGTCCGAGCAGCAAGCCTGGCAGCGCTGGCTGGCAGCCGACGCGCGGCACGCCCAGGCGTGGCAGCAGATGCAGGCACTGGAACGCCGGCTGACCGAAGTGTCGGGCAGGCTGGTCGCGCCGACCCTGAGCGAAGCGCGCGCGCAGCGCCGCCGTGTGAACGGCATCCTGCTCGCACTGATCGGTACCGGCCTGCTCGGCGTGGCCTCGTACGAAACCCTGCCGTGGCAAAGCTGGAATGCCGACTACCGCACGCGCACCGGCGAACGCCGCCGCGTGCAACTGGCCGATGGCGGCACGCTCGACATCAATACCGCATCCGCGGTTGACGTGAACTACAGCGCATCGGTGCGCCTGCTGCATCTGCATGCCGGCGAAATCCTGGTGCAGACCGCGCCCGATCCCGCACAACGCCCGTTCTCCGTGCGCACCGCGCAGGGCGAAATCCTCGCGCTCGGCACGCGCTTCGCGGTACGCCGCGAGGGTGACGCCACGCACGTCGCCGTCTTCGAACACGCGGTGCAGATCACGCCGCAACACGGCACGGCCATCCGTTTGCAGGCCGGGCAGCAGGCCAGCTTCACCGCGGCCGAGGTGTCGGCACCGGTTGCGGCGGACGAGCGGCAGACGCAATGGCAGGCCGGCAAGCTGATCGCCATCGATCAGCGCCTGGAAGACTTCGTGCGCGAACTGACGCGCTACCGGCCCGGCCACCTGGCCTGCGATCCAGCCGTGGCCGACCTGCGCATCTCCGGCGCCTTTCGCCTGCACGATACCGACGCCATCCTCGCCAACCTGACTGCCTCGCTGCCGGTGCGCATCGCGTTCGTCACGCGCTATTGGGCGCGGATCGAAGCGTTATAGGCCGGCGCAAAAATATTTTTCTCGCAGGGGTTGCTCTTTTTCCGTCTCGTTCGGCCTACCCGATGAAAGCAGCGCATCCGGTGCTGCCGCAACGAACATCGAGGAATCCCGTCATCATGTCGCAGCATCTTCCTTCCCGCTACGCAGCACGCCGCCGTGCCACGCATACCTTGTCCCTGCGCCCCATGGCGCGTGCCATGCTGGTTTGCGCATTGATTACCGTACCGGTCGCCGGCCTGCTGCAGGCGTCCACCGCCCACGCGCAGCAGACCGTGCGCAGCTACACCATCGCGCCGGCGCCGCTGGGCACCGCGCTCAGCAACTTCGCAGCCGTGGCCGACATCACGCTGTCCTTCGACGCCGAGCAGACGCGCGGGAAGCAGTCGGCTGGTCTCAACGGATCGTATTCGGTGGAAGCCGGTCTGCGCGCGTTGCTGGCTGGCAGCGGCTTGCAGGCAGTGCATCTGAAGGATGGAAATTATGTGCTGCGTGCGGAGGCTGCCGGCTCGGGTGCGACCGACGATGCGGTGCTGCCTGCGGTGCATGTCGCGGGTACGACGAACAGGGATTTGCCGCCTGCCTATGCGGGCGGACAGGTGGCGCGCGGCGGATCGCTCGGTTTGCTTGGCAATACGGATGTCGTGGATTCGCCGTTCAGCCAGTCCAGCTTTACAGCGGAATTCATCCGCAATACCCAATCGCAAACACTGGGCGAGGCACTGGAGTCGAGTCCGTCCGTGCGCCGCAACAGTTCACGCTTCAGCCAGAACGACACCTACTCGATTCGTGGTTTTGGCGTCGCCGTCGGGAACGACATTGCCTACGATGGCATGTACGGCATGACGAACACGCGGCGTAATGCTGTGGAAGGCATAGAGCGGGTCGAGGTATTCCGTGGTCCGAGCGCATTGCTCAACGGCGTGCCGGCGGGCGGCAGCATCGGTGGCAGCGTCAACCTGGTACCGAAGCGGCCGACAGCCGATCCGCTGACCGAATTGACGTTGTCGTATATCGGCGAATCGCAGGGTGCTGCGCATCTCGATGTGAGCCGGCGTTTCGGACCGGACCAGCGCATGGGCATACGGACCAACCTCGCGCATCGCGAGGGCGATACGACCTATGACTTCAATCATGAAAAAGCCACGCATGCCAGCGTCGTGCTCGATTATCTGGGTGACCGCTTCCGATTGTTCGCGCATCTGAATCAGGAAGATCAGCGTCTGGACGGCTCGCCGTTGACGGCCATGACACTGAGTCCGGGTGTGCCGGTGCCGAAAGCACCCGAGGCAGGCAGGAATTTCCTTCCGCCATTCAATTACACCGACACGTCGCGGCTGGTGAGCCTCGTTCGTGCCGAATACGATTTCAACGAGAACTGGACCGGTAGTGTGGCGTTGGGAGCGCAGGATATCGACGAGACGCAACTGACTTCGCTGGGCATGCGTCTGTTGAATGCGCAGGGCGATTACAGCCGCCCGACGGCCAATCGCCTTGTCATCTACGAGCGCGAAGGCAGGGCAGCCGACGCCAAGCTGCGCGGAAAATTCGAAACCGGATCGATCAAACACAATCTGGTTATCGGTTACTCGGGTTTTCGTTTCGATCAAGCGCTGAGGACATATAGCGCTGCGGCAACCGGCAGCGGCACCAATATCTACAATCCGGATCCGAATGCGGAGCCGGTACCGGTATTCAATGCGCCGCCCAGCCTGGCCAATCAGCGGCTGGAATTCAACGGCGTCGCGATTGCCGATACGCTGGAGTTCATAGATGGTCGCGTATTGCTGACACTGGGTGTGCGCCGCCAGCAGATCAAGGAAACCAATCTCGGCATCGTGGCCTATGACCGTTCCGCCACGTCGCCATCCGTTGCCCTGGTGGTCAAGCCCTGGGATGGCTGGTCCTTGTACGGCAACTACATCGAGGGATTGTCACGCGGACCGACGCCGCCGGCTTCCGCGCAAAACGCGGACGACATCTTCCCGCCCTTCGTCAGCAAGCAGCATGAGGTCGGCGTCAAGCACGATTCCGGCAAGATTCTGACCACACTGGCCTTGTTCGAAATCACGCGCCCATCGGGTATCACCGATCCGGTGACCAATGTGTTCGGTGTCGATGGCGAGCAGCGCAATCGCGGCCTGGAACTGGAAAGCTTTGGTGAAGTCGCGCGTGGCGTGCGTGTCATCGGTGGTTTTACCTTGCTCGATGCCAAGCTCACCAGGACGCAAAACGGCGTCAACGAGGGGAACTTCGCCGTCGAGGTGCCGAAGTTTTCTGCCAACCTGAGCATGGAATGGGATACGCCTTTCGCAACCGGTCTGACGCTGACGGCACGGGCGATCCATACCGGCAGCCAATTCATCGATGCGGCCAATACGCTGGAGATTCCGTCGTGGACACGTTACGACCTTGGCGCGCGCTATCTGCTGAAGGCCGGTAATACGCCTGTCACCTTGCGGGCAAGTCTGGTCAACCTGTTCGACAGCAATTACTTCGAATCGACACGTCTGCTTACCGGCGCTCCGCGCACGCTCGCGCTTTCGGCCACCTTCAGTTTTTGACGAAAGACCGTATGGTCATTGTGGTTGGTGCTTTATGTAATTCTGTCTGACAGGATAAACTGCGCACCATGCCATTTTTGACCACCCATCCCGCCTTCCGCACCACGGCACGCCTGCTTGCAGCCGTGCCGCTCGGCTATTTTCTCGTCACCAAGCTGGTGGCGGTGGCCGGCGCGCTGATCGCGCTGGCCGGCATGGCGCGCGCGGAAGCGGTCGCACTGGCGGCCATGTCGGGCTTCCTGGTCTATCTTGGGTGGCTGATCTGGGCCTTTGCGGTGCGCAGCCTGGCGCGGCTCTATGGGGTAACGCTGGGCGGGCTGCTGTTGTGCGTGCTGTTGCTGCGGATCATGCCGCAGGCGGGAGCGTAAGCGATGGGTCCGTTCCGCAGAGCGATGGCATGGCTGCATACCTGGGCCGGCGTGGTGATCGGCAGTGTGCTGTTCGCGATCTTCTGGATGGGCACGCTGACTGTGTTCGACCAGGAGTTCGACCGCTGGATGCAGCCGGGCACGCGTATCGCGGCCCCGGCAGCGCCGGTCTCGCTGGACCGCACCGTGCTGCCGGCCGTGACCGCGCTGGCCGACGGCAATCTGCAATGGGGGGTGCGCTTTCCGGACGAGCGCACCGCGCATCTGCGGCTGTTTGCGCGCAAGGCCGATGGCGAGTTCGTCACGCGCGCGGTGGACGGGACCACCGGCACGTTGATCGCGGAGCAGGGCAGTCTGGCCGGTACCGGCTTCTTCTTCCCCTTTCACTTCCATCTGCACATCGACTGGCTGGGCCTTGGCTACTGGCTGGTTGGCCTGGCCGGCATGGCGATGCTGGTGCTGCTCGTCTCGGGCGTGATCATCCACAAGAAAATCTTTGCCGACTTCTTTCTATTCCGGCCGAAGAAGTATCTGCAGCGCGCCAGTCTCGACCTGCACAACCTGACCGGCGTGCTCGGCCTGCCGTTTCATTTCCTGATTACTTTGTCGGGCCTGATCATCTTCGTCCAGATCTACTTCCCGCAGGCCTACGAGGGCGCCTACGGAACGGGCAAGCAGGCGCAGGCGGCCTTCCAGATCGAAGCCATCGGGCGCTATACGCGCCCGCGGCTCGAACAGCCCGGTCAGCTGGCTTCGCTCGATGCGATGGTGGCCGAGGCAGAGCGCCTGTGGCCCGGCGGCAAGGCGACCTTCGTGCGCGTCTGGCATCCGGGCGATGCCGGCGCCTATGTGGAAGTGCGCCGCAGCTACGCGCACGAGGTGACGATGAATCTGGACCAGCTGTATTTCGACGGCCAGACCGGCGCGCTGCTGTATCGCTTCGAGGCCAGGCCGGTGGTTGGCGTACATCGCTTCATCTCGGGCATGCATTTCATTCAGTTCAATCACTGGGGTTTGCGCTGGCTGTATTTCCTCGCCGGCCTGTCGGGCTGCGTGATGATCGCGACCGGCTTTCTGTTCTGGCTGGAATCGCGGCGCGCAAGCCATGCCAAGAAAGGCCTGTCCGGCGTGCGCGTGGTGGAAGCGCTGACCGTCGGCAGCGTCAGCGGCATCGTGCTGGCGACGATGGCCTATCTGGTGGTGAACCGCCTGCTGCCGCTGGATACCCACTTTGCCGGCCAGGCGCGCGCCGAACTCGAAGTCTGGGTCTTCTATCTGGTCTGGCTCGGCACCTTCTTCCACGCCGCATGGCGGCGCGCCGAAGCGCCGGGCCAGCCGGCACGCCGTGCATGGAGCGAACAATGCTGGGCGATTGCCGCATTGGCGCTGCTTGCGGTCGTGCTCAATGCGGTCACCACCGGCGACCACCTCGTTCGCACGCTCATGCGCGGCGACTGGCAGGTGGCCGGGCTCGACCTGATGCTGTTGCTGGGGGCCGCACTGGCCGCATGGGCTGCCGTGCGCATCAAGCAAGTGCGACAGAACAAGCCGGGTACGCGTGCAAAGGCCGCGGCAGCGAACAAGACGGAGGGCGCGCGTGGTTGAATGCGTGAGCCTTGTCCTTGCCTGTGTGGCGAGCCTGCTCGGTTTCGGTCTGCTGGCATTGGGCCAGGAGCGGCATTGGGAGGCGGTGACCGCGCTCGCAGCCGATCGGCGGGTGAGCCAGCGTGTGTTGATGACGATGGGCCTGGTTTTGCAAGCACTGGCCTTGCCGCTGCTGGTGTTTTCGCAGGGCGCGGGTTTCGGTTCGCTGCTGTGGGGCGTGCTGGTGACGGCCACGGCGATGAGCATCGCTTTCGTGCTGTCGTGGAGGCCACGCTGGCTGAAGCCGCTTGCCGGATTGCTGCGGGTCAAGCGCAGCGGTTGAGTCGCTACCGAAGTTCGTCCGCAGCGGCAGGCGCGCAATTGCGCTACGCTTGAAGCCCTCCGATCACTACGCCCGTCGTCATCTCCATGTCCGATCTCTCTGCCTCCCGTTTTCGTCAGCCGGTTGCTCCCGACAAGGCCTATCGCCTGCTCAATCACGGCCCGACGGTGCTGGTCAGTGCCGCGCACGGCGGCCGGCGCAACATCATGGCAGCGGCATGGGCCATGCCGCTCGACTTCAAGCCGGGCAAGGTCGCGGTGGTGATCGACAAGAGCACCTACACGCGTACCCTGCTGGAAGCATCCGGCCATTTCGCGCTGCAGGTGCCGACCGTGGCGCTGGCCGATCTGACCGAAACGCTGGGCAGCACTTCCGGCAAGACGATGATGGAAGACGAGGGCATCGACAAGTTTGCGGCTTATGGCCTGGACGTGTTTGCCGGTACCGCCACCGATGCGCCGCTGATCGAAGGCTGCGTCGGCTGGCTCGAATGCCGCCTCTATCCCGAGCCGTACATCCAGCAGACCTACGACCTGTTCCTCGGCGAAATCCTGGCCGCGCAATCCGACACGCGTGTCTTCAGCAACGGCCGCTGGCATTTCGACGGACACGACGCTCTGCGCACCATCCATCATGTTGCGGGCGGGCATTTCATCACTGCCGGCGCAGCGCTGGATGCGACCGCGTTGCAGCGTCGGAAATGAGTGTGCGCTGTTATTGATGAGCCACGCCACGTAGCGACTGTGTTGCGTCGAGCCGTTTCTGACCGGCCTCCCCGATTTTCATGTCCGCAGCAGAATCCACCGAACAGCATCTTGGCACGCTCTACAGCAACCACCACGGCTGGCTGAACCAGGGCATGCCGCGCAGCGTGCAGGTGTCGGTGGCCATGGATTGCTAGGTGATTTCCCGGTCGTTGCAAGTGTGTCGGACGATGGCGATGCGGAAGCAAAACGGGTATGGTGATGACTTCCCGGCTCCATGTATTTTCATGACTATCGCTTGCTCGTCGCCGCCCCGTCATCTTCTGATCGCCACCGCCCTGATCGCGGTGGCGCTCGTCGTCTCCTTCATCGATCCCTATGACCGCCTGACCTGGCTGATGGAAGTCATGCCGGTGCTGATCGCGGTGCCGGTGCTGGCGCTGACCTACCGGCGCTTTCCGCTGACCGGGCTGTTGTACTTCCTGATCTTCCTGCATGCGCTGATCCTGATCGGCGGCGGCACCTACACCTATGCGCGCGTGCCGATCGGCTTTGTGGTGCAGGACTGGCTGGACCTGGCGCGCAATCCCTACGACAAGCTCGGGCACTTCTGGCAGGGACTGGTGCCGGCGATGGTGGCCAAGGAAATCCTGCTGCGCAACGGGTATGTGACGGGCCGCAGGATGGCGGCGTTTCTTTCGCTGTGCGTGGCGATGGCGATCAGCGCCTGGTACGAGATCATCGAATGGTGGGCGGCGCTCATCATGGGACAGGGTGCCGACGAATTCCTCGGCCTGCAGGGCGACGAATGGGATACGCCGTCCGACATGTGGTTTGCCTGCATGGGGGCGCTGTTCGCGCTGCTGATCCTGTGCCGCTGGCACGACCGCCAGATTGCGCGCATGCAGGCAGATTAGGAAATCGGTTTCTTCATGATGGAGAAGCCGGTGCGTCAGTGATAATCCGACTCTCTTTGATGGCGTACCGCCAGGATGGTGGCGATATCGTGTGGCTCGATTTCAAATAGCGCTACATAGCCGGTCGAGCCGAAAGAGATGACGAGTTCGCGCAGATAGGGATTGTCCGCGACCGCCTTGCGGCAGGTATAGGGAAATTGCTTGAGCAGTTCGATGCCCTGCGCAATGCTCTCCAGCGCGCGTTCCGCCACTTCCGTGCCATGTGGGTCGCGTTCGATGATGTATTCGTAAAGGCGTTGCAGGTCGGCCGCGGCTTCTTCGGTGAAGCGGACGGTATGGCGGTTCATGCCTTGGCACGTTTGGTTTTGCCGGATTGCAGGGTCTTTTGCAATTTCCCCAGGACGTTATCGGCATCGACATAGCGCCCCGTTTGTCGCGCCTTGTCGCGGGATGCGAGTCCACGTGCGAGGAATTCGGCATTGGCCTTGCGTAGGCTGACTTGGTTGCGCACGGCACTTTCGATGAATTGCGACAGGCTTTCGCCTTCGAGCAGCACATTCTCGGTGTCCTCGCGTAGTTGAGGATCGACCCGCAGGGAGGGAAAGGATGCGGTTTTCATGTCTGGTCTTTTTGCGTTGCAAATGCAATGCATTGTAGCTTAAAAGGAGCTATTGGCAATCTGTACAGCAGGAACAATTGAAACCCGGCGTTGTCGCAGAACAAAAAGGAGAGCCATGACGGCATCTCGTCCATATCGAATTGATTCAGGAGGAACCCATGACTGCGAGAAAGACCACGGCAACCATCATCCCCGGCTTGCGCTACCGCGATGCGGCAGCCGCCATCGACTGGCTGTGCAAGGCCTTCGGCTTCGAGGTGGATGACGTCTATAAGAATCCCGATGGCAGCATCCTGCATGCCCAGCTCACCTTCGGCAACGGCATGGTCATGATCGGTTCGGTGCGCAACAAGACGGATTTCGATGCCTTCATCCGGCAGCCCGACGAGATCGGCGGCTACGAAACGCAGAGCCCCTACCTGATCGTGGAAGATGCGGCGGCGATGTACGAGCGCGTCAAGGCGGCCGGTGCGGAAATCGTGGTCGAACTGAAGTTCGAGGACTACGGCGGCCAGGGTTTCAGCTGTCGCGATCCGGAGGGTCGTTTGTGGAATTTCGGCACCTACGATCCCTGGGTGTGAGGCGGCGCGACAGACGGCATGGTCGTTTCGTGTGAAAATGCCGACTGCATGCCATTCGGCCTGATTATTTCCAGACGAACATTTTCCGATCATGAGTGACGACAACTTCAACGCCAAGAGCCTTTCCCGCCCGCGCCCTGCGGACCCGCACCAGAAATTCTGGGATGCGGCCGACCACTTCATCCAGCTTGCCAACGAGGAAAGCAAGACCGCAGACCGTGGTCAGATCTGTGCCGCCATCATGTACGCGGCGGCGCGTTACAACGCTTTTGCCGCCTCGGCCGATGCGCCCGACGCGGAGACCTTCAAGAAGGAGATCGAACCGGCGATCAAGTATTTCCGCACCGAGTTCGAGAAGATGCTGCGCGAAAATCTGCGCGACTATTCGGAGAACTTCAAGAGCTACCACCCGGAGAAATGGCAGTGATGCGTTTCTGACGGTGCTGATGAAAAAAGCCTCGATATCCGGAAGGAATCGAGGCTTTTTTACGGCAATCCAGTGGCCGGAGAAAATGCGGTGATCAACCCGCCTTCGCCAGCAGATTGAAATGCTCGACCGCCGGCGGCGACGCAAAGAAGGGACCGACGATGCCGCGCCATTCCTGGAAGGCCGGCGATTCGCGGAAATCGACGGTGTGGTTTTCCAGCGTGGCCCAGTAGATCTGGATCACGTAGCGCTCGGGCGATTCGATGCCCTTGTTGATGGCATGGCCCTGGTAGCCCTTGGCCTTGCCGATGATGGTGCTGAGGCCGCGCTGCACGGCTTCGTCGAATTCGGCCTGCTTGCCGGGCTGGATGCGGATGTCCACGAGTTCGAGAATCATGTGTGTTCCTGTGAAAAAGGTCGGGATGCGCGATTATGACATTGTTGGTACGGCGCGATGCACGTAAGCTGCTTCGGATACGGCGTTCGCGGGGCACGGCGCAAGAACATGGAGAAGAAGATGAAGTCCTGGCAAACGGGTTTGGTGATGCTGTCGCTTTCGCTGTTCACAGCCGGCGCGCAGGCGCAGCAGATCGGCGAGGTCAGCACGGTGTTCCGCTTCCTCGGCAAGAACGACCGCATCGTGATCGAGGCCTATGACGATCCCAAGGTGCAGGGCGTGACCTGTTTCGTATCGCGCGCGCGGACCGGCGGCATCAGCGGCACGGTCGGACTGGCCGAGGACAAGTCGGACGCGTCCATCGCCTGCCGCCAGGTCGGCAATACACTGGTGTTCAAGGGCAAGCTGCCGCAGCAGGAGGACGTGTTCTCCGAGCGCACGTCCATCCTCTTCAAGCGCCTGCACATCGTGCGCATGGTTGACCCGGCGCGCAACACGCTGGTCTATCTGACCTATTCCGACAAGCTGATCGACGGCAGCCCGCAGAACGCGGTGACGGCGGTGCCGGTGCCGCACGGCAATCCGATCCCGCTCGCCAAATAAGGAATGGCGCGATGTCTTCTCCCGTTCCGGATTCCGCCGCGCGTCCCGACGGCGTGACGATCGCCTCGTGGGTGATGGCGGCCTTCGCGCTGCTGCTGATCCTGCATCAGGGTTTGCTGGCGGCGCTGTTCTCGGGCCTGCTCGTCTATTCGCTAGTGCAGCTGTTGGCGCCGCACTTTGGCCGCAGGCTGGAAGGCCGGCGCGCGCGCATGGTGGCGGTGGCGTTTCTGAGCGCCGCCATCGTCACGGTGCTGACGCTGGGCATCTGGGGTGCTGTGAGTTTTCTGCGCGGCGACATCGGCAGCGTGCACGCGCTGCCGGCCAGGATTGCCGACGTGCTGGAAGCCACGCGCGGCCAGATTCCGGCCTGGCTGGCCGCCTACATTCCGGTGGACGCCGAAGCGCTGCGCACCATGATCGTGGCGTGGCTGCACGAGCATGCGGGCGAGGCGCGCCTGCTCGGCACCTCTGCCGGCCGCGTGCTGGCGCACATCCTGATCGGCATGATCATCGGCGCCATGGCGGCGCTCTACGACACCACCACCACGCCGGTCTATCGTCCGCTGGCCGGCGCCCTGCATGCACGCGTGGCGACGCTGCACGTGGCGTTTCGCAACGTGGTGTTCGCGCAGGTGCGCATCGCCGCCATCAATGCGGTGCTGACCGGACTCTATCTGCTGGTGATCCTGCCGCTGTGCGGCGTCGAACTGCCGCTGCGCAAGACCATGGTGGTGGTGACCTTCGTGGTCGGGCTGCTGCCGGTGATCGGCAACCTGATCTCGAACACCATCGTGGTCGTGATCGGGCTGTCGCATTCGCTGCACATCGCGTTGATCTCGCTGGCGTTCCTGATCGGCATCCACAAGCTCGAATACTTCCTCAACGCGCACATCATCGGTCACCGCATCGATGCGCGCACCTGGGAACTGCTGGCCGCCATGCTGGCGATGGAGTCGCTGTTCGGCATTCCGGGGCTGATCGCGGCGCCGGTGTTCTATGCCTACGTCAAGCGCGAGCTGGCAGAGCGCGGGCTGGTCTGACGGGCTTGATTATTTGCCGCGCGCCAGCCAGTCGATGACGCCGCGTCCGGCGGCGCGCCCGGTCGCAAAACACGCGGTCAGCAGATAGCCGCCGGTCGGCGCTTCCCAGTCCAGCATCTCGCCGGCGCAGAATACGCCGGGCATGGCCTGCGCCATCAACTGCGCATCCAGCGATTCGAAGCGCACGCCGCCGGCGCTGCTGATGGCTTCGTCTATCGGGCGTGTGGCGGCGAGCCGCAGAGGCAGCGCCTTGATCGCGGCCGCCAGCGCGGCGACGTCGTTGAAGGTTTCCTTGTCCAGCACCTCGCGCAACAGCCCGGCCTTGACGCCGGCAATTCCGACCCTGCTTTGCAGGTGGCTGGACAGCGAGCGTGAGCCGCGCGGATGGCCGACTTCCGCCAGCACGCGTTCGGCCGACCGGTCCGGGGCGAGGTCCAGCGTCAGCGTGGCGTGACCTTCGCGGTTGATCTGCTCGCGCAGCGGCGCCGACAGCGCATAGACCAGGCTGCCTTCGATGCCGGTATCCGAAATCACGAACTCGCCCTGCCGCTGCGGCAGCTTGCCGTCTGTATCGTGGCAGCCAGCGCTCACTGCCTTGACTGGCTGGCCGGCGAAGCGCTCGCGGAAGTGCGCGCTCCATGGCACGTCGAAACCGCAGTTGGCCGGCTGCAGCGGCGCACTGGCGATGCCCTGCTCCTGCAGCAGCGGCAGCCAGGCGCCGTCCGAACCGAGCCGCGCCCAACTGCCGCCGCCGAGCGCCAGCACCACGGCATCGGCCCGCATCGTGCGTTCGCCTTCGGGTGTGACGAAGCGCAGCTTGTTCTGTTCGTCCCAGCCCAGCCAGCGGTGCCGCATGTGGAAATGCACGCCCTGTTCACGCAGGCGCTTGAGCCAGGCACGCAACAGCGGCGCGGCCTTCATGTCGGTCGGGAACACGCGTTGCGAACTGCCGACGAAGGTGTCGATGCCGAGATCGTGCACCCACGCGCGCAAGTCGTCCGGGCCGAAGCCGTCGAGCAGCGGTGCGATGCGGTCCGCGCGTGCGCCGTAGCGGCTGCGGAAGGCATCGGCCGGTTCGGCGTGCGTGAGGTTCATGCCGCCCTTGCCGGCCAGCAGGAACTTGCGGCCGACCGACGGCATCGCGTCGTAGAGATCGACCGGCACGCCGCTGGCAGCAATGGTTTCCGCCGCCATCAGTCCGGCCGGACCGCCGCCGATGACGGCCACGCGTGCAGAATTGGGCGCGACGTCCGAAACGTCAGGCGCCTCATGCATGGCAAAGCCTCGTGACGGTACGGTGGCGGCGGAGTGAAATGGACAGGGGCATGGAGGTTCCGGGAAGGCGGGAGGCGCCATTCTTCACCAGCCGCGGCATTTGCACAAGCGGCGGGTCATAATGCGGTTTTTGCTTCGTCGTCCACCGCCATGACCTCTTCCCGTTCCGATTCCGCCATTCCGCGCTGCGCCTGGGTCAATCTCGCCAATCCTGCCTACGTCGCCTATCACGACGAGGAATGGGGCGTGCCCTGCCACGACGAAACGCGGTTGTTCGAGATGCTGAATCTGGAAGGCGCCCAGGCCGGGCTCAGCTGGTCCACCATCCTCAACAAGCGCGAAAGCTACCGCGCCGCGTTCGACGGCTGGGATGCCGAAAAGATCGCCCGCTACGACGCCGCCAAGGTCGCGCAGCTGCTGGCCGATCCCGGCATCGTGCGCAACCGGCTCAAGGTGGCGGCCACCATCACCAATGCGCAAGCCTACCTGCGCCTGCGCGACGAGGTCGGCGGACTCGACCCCTTCCTGTGGGCCTACGTGGATGGCAAGCCGATCCTGAACACGCGCAAAAGTACCTCGGAAACGCCGGCGAAGACGGAACTGTCGGACCGGTTGTCGAAGGATCTGTCGAAGCGCGGCTTCAAGTTCGTCGGCTCGACCATCGTCTATGCCTACATGCAGGCCATCGGCATGGTCAACGACCACGCGCGCGACTGTCATCTGCATCGGAAGGGCGGTTGAGAGGGAAGCGGAAGGGAAAAGGCAAAAAAAAGCCCGCTGCGGGAGCGGGCTAAATCTATATCAAAGGAGGAGACATAGAGGAGACAACTGAAGTATAGGGATCGGCCGTCTGGCAGGCCAATTTTGATTTCATATATGCATTATTCATAAAGCGAATAATGCATCGAAAGGTCGGAGGAGATGTGTGCAGGAAAGAGCAGGTGCCGTTCTGCATCGAATTGGTGCGTGTTGATGCGCGGGCAAAAAAAAGCCCGCTGCGGGAGCGGGCTGAATCTATATCAAAGGAGGAGACATAGAGGAGACAGGTGCAAGTATAGGGAGCGCCGTCAAACCCCGCCAATTTCCTTTTCCAATATCTGTTATTTCATTGATGAATATGTTGTTTTGCCAATGCGAGGCCCGGATCCGCATTGGCGGACCCTGGCTTCAGCCGGTAGAAAAGATTGGGTTCGCTGATCAGATAGAGGGTGCCGTCCGGTTCCAGCGCCAGCCCTTCCGCCTGCGGAATGCCGCGCTTGCTGCCGGGCACGTTTCTCAGTTCCAACTGACTGGCGACGGTGCCGGCGGCGTCGAGTTCGACGATGCGTTGCGATTCGTCGCTCAGCAGCAACAGGTGGCCGTTGCCGGCATTGACCTCAACCGAGGAAACATCGGTGCCGACGCGACGGCTGTCCAGCCAGTGATCGAGATTTTCGACGCGGATCGCGATGCGCCCGCTGTTCAGGTATTCGCCCAGTCCCTTGATGCGATACAGGGCGCGCGGCGAATGCTCCTTGGCAACGTACAGCAGGTCGCGCCCGCGGTCGTATCCCAGCCCTTCGAAACCCACATTCTTGATTTTTCGATCCGGCCTGTCCATGTCGAAGGCGAACGAGGCCGCATCGCGCAGGTCCAGTTCGCGCGCGTTTTCCTTCGGCAACGTGGCGATGACGATGCGATTGTGCTTTTCCTCGACCAGTGCAATGCGTCCGTTGCCCAGGTAGGCGATGCCTTCCACGTCGGACGCGTGGCGCAACGGCAGCCGGCGCAGCATGCGGCCGTCCAGGTCCATCGTCAGCAGCGTCGCCGGACGGTTGATGACGCCGATCAACTGTTTTGCGTCGCCATCGAAAGCGAGTCCCGAAAGATTGCGGTCGATGCCGGCTACCTGGCGACCGTCGATTTCCATGCGGTAGGTGTCCAGCGGCAGGCTGCCGGCCTGCGGCGGCGCGGCGGTCTGCGACGGGCGCATGTCGTTCCACCACAGATAGAGCTGATTATTGATGTGGTAGAACCGCACGCCGATATAGACGCCGATCCCGAGCAACACCAGCAGCGAACCCGTTACCAGCCAGCGCAGGGCGTGCGGCAGGAAGAAGCCGAGGGAGTAGCGGGGGCGGGCGGGAGGTTTCACGGAAATGTCCAGGTGGATAGCGAGGCGGGCGTGGCGGTAGCTTAATCTTTCTTCTTGCTCTTCTTGCCGCTGTTTTTCTTGGGCGCCAGCATGGTGCCGCGGCATTTGGGCGAGCCGCAGCGGCATTCGTAGTTTTTCTTGACCTTCTTGGTGTAGCGCTCGTCGAGCACCAGTCCGTAGTCGTAGTTCAGTTCCTCGCCCTTGCGGATGTCGCGCAGGGAGTAGATGTAAATCCTGCCTTTTTCCTCGCGCGCCTCGCAGTTCGGGTCGCAGGCGTGATTGATCCAGCGCGCCTCGCTGCCGTCAACGCCGCCGTCGATGATCCTGCCGTTCTCCAGGCTGAAGAAGAAGGTGTGGAAAGGATTGTCGGGATCCGCTCCCATGCGCTTGCTGGCCTGCTTGTCGCCAATGCGTTCGCCCTCGTATTCGACGATGAAGGTATCGGCCGGGATCTTGCGGGCGGCAAACACGCCGCGCCCGTGGATCGGTGAATTGCGGACAACGAAGTACGGCTTGTCGGAGGATGGCTTGGCGGCTTTGCTGGGCTTGCTGGAAGCGGTCATGGGAATGTCGGCAATGGGCTGGATAAAGAAAACGGCGATGCCATTCCGCAGGCATCGCCGTGCGCCATTGTCCAACAAACCCCGGTTGCCGACAATCGGGGATTCGCTACGCGGGTGCGCTTTACGCCGCCACGGCGGATTGGGCGGCCAGTCGGGGCAGCCGTTCGTCCTGCAGGACGGGCGGCGTCGATGTCGTTTCGACGACCAGGGCTTGCTGATCGAGGCGGAAGATGCCGACCGCGCGCGACAGTTCGCGTGCCTGGTCCTGCATGCTCTGCGCCGCCGCCGCGGCCTGCTCCACCAGCGCTGCATTCTGCTGCGTCATCTGGTCCATCTGGCCGATCGCCTGGTTGACCTGTTCGATGCCGTCGCTCTGTTCCTGGCTGGCGGCCGTGATCTCGCTCATGATGTCGGCCACGCGTCGCACCGAGGTGACGATCTCGCCCATGGTGGCGCCGGCTTCGTCCACCAGCCTGCTGCCGGAGGCGACCTTGCCGACCGAGTCGTCGATCAGGCCCTTGATTTCCTTGGCGGCAGCGGCCGAGCGCTGCGCCAGCGTGCGCACTTCGGCGGCCACCACCGCGAAGCCTCGGCCCTGCTCGCCGGCACGCGCGGCTTCGACTGCTGCGTTCAACGCCAGGATGTTGGTCTGGAAGGCGATGCCGTCGATGACGCCGATGATGTCGGCGATCTTGCGCGAGCTGTCCTGGATATCGCCCATGGTGGCGACGACCTGTCCGACCACGTTGCCGCCGCGGGTGGCGATCTCGGAGGCGGATACCACGAGCTGGTTGGCCTGGCGCGCATTGTCGGCGTTCTGGCGCACGGTCGAGGTCAGTTCTTCCATCGACGAGGCGGTTTCTTCCAAGGAGCCGGCCTGTGCCTCGGTACGGCTCGACAGGTCGGCGTTGCCGGAGGCGATCTCGCCGGCGGCGACCGTGATGGTTTCCGTGCTGTGCCGTACCGCGCCGACCGTGCGCAGCAGGCTGTCGTTCATGTCCCGCAGCGCCTGCAGCAACTGTCCGGTTTCGTTGGTGGAATCGACTTCGATGCGCTGCGTCAGGTCGCCGGCGGCGACGCTGCGCGCGACCTGCACCGCGTCGTGCAGCGGCCGGGCGATGGCGCGGATCAGGAACAGCGCCATCAGGCCGGCCAGCAGCACGCCGAACGCGATGACGCCGATGGAGATGCTGCGCACCAGCGCGAACAGGCGTTGCGACTCGTTGAACTCCGCCTGCGCGACTTGCAGCTGCATGTCCACCAGCGCGTTGATGTCCTGCCGCACCGGCCGGATCAGGTCGCCCATGCGTTCGTTGACGATCTCCGTCACGCGCAGGATGTTGCCGCCGCGTGCGAAGGCGATGGCGGGCTGCAGTGCCTTGTCGAGGAAGGCGCGGTAGTCGGTGGAGAAGCGTTCGGCAACCTGTCTTTCTTCCTCGGTGGCATCGGTCGCGGCATAGGCGGCGAAGGCCTGGTCGATGCCTTTCAGGCGCGCTTCGATCGCGTCCATGGTGCGCGTCATCTGGTCGGGATCGGCATAGATGGACGACACCAGATCGAGCTGGTTGATGGTGAGATCGGTAATCACCTTGTTCAGATGGCCGAGCGGCACGGTACGGTCTTCATAGACCGTCTTCAGCGATTCGTCGGTGGCGTGCAGCGAGTACAGCCCAATGGCGCCGGTGGCTATCAGCAGCACGGACAGCAGGCCCATGACCGACAGCAACAGCGATTTGATCGTGATGTTTTTCAGCATGATGGTCTCGACTATGCAGATGCGACCGCCGTCCGCCATGACGGATGGTCGCGGTGGATGACGGTGGTTCAGGCGCTGCGGACGTGCGGCCCGGGCTCCGGCGGGATGGAAATGGCGGTGTGGCTGTGGGTGCACGGCAGGGAATGAAGCGGCCTGTCGGACAGCCATGAAGATCGCGCGTGCGCGGCAATGGCGTGCATGACTCCTCCTTCTTTTTCTCGTCTCGACTGCTTGGTGCGCTGTTTATGTGGTGAAACCAGCGTCTCGCATGGCTTGCCCTGACGTTCTGCGACGCATGGGCTGGCGCGGTCCACAGTAATCAAAACATTTCCCGGGGTCAACAAGGTGCGGCGCGGGTCGTGCCGCAAAAACAACGTCAGGCCTGCCTTGCCGCCTGAAAGGAGCCTGCATCTCGCATCAGGCATGGAAGGATAAATATTGTCAAAAGTGCTGAAGTGATGGGTGCAAAGTCATGCACGCCCATGCAAGGGAGCGCCGCATTCGCAAAAGGCGCTGGGGTAGAATAGCGCCCTGCCGCCGACCCGACCCCGGCGCGGCGTTCTTCACGGGTCGGCTGGATTCTCAAGCATGCTGCGACTGACCGACGTACAACTCCCCCTGGACCACAGCGACGACGATTTGATCGATGCGATCGTCACGCGCCTCGGCATCGCGCGCGGCGACCTGCTCGCGCATACGGTGTTCCGCCGCGGCTACGATGCGCGCAAGCGCAGCGCAATCCTGCTGGTCTATACGCTGGACGTCGAGGTCAAGGACGAAGCCGCCGCTCTCAAGCGCGTGAAGGACAAGCGCCACCTCGCGCCCACGCCGGACACCGAATATCGTTTCGTCGGCAAGGCACCGGCCGAGCAGAAGGAGCGGCCGGTGGTGATCGGCTTCGGCCCCTGCGGGTTGTTCGCGGCGCTGATCCTGGCCGAAATGGGCTTCAGGCCGATCGTCCTCGAACGCGGCAAGGTAGTGCGCGAACGCACGAAAGACACGTGGGGCCTGTGGCGCAAGCGCGAACTGCAGCCCGAGTCGAACGTGCAGTTCGGCGAAGGCGGCGCGGGCACCTTTTCCGACGGCAAGCTGTGGACCCAGATCAAGGACTCGAAGCATTACGGCCGCAAGGTGCTGACCGAATTCGTCGCGGCCGATGCGCCGCCCGAGATCATGTACGTCAGCAAGCCGCACATCGGCACCTTCCGCCTGGTCAAGATGATCGAACTGATGCGCGAGAAGATCGTGCAGCTCGGCGGCGAGTTCCGTTTCGAAAGCCGCGTCGATGACATCGTGATCGAGGACGGTCGCATGCGCAGCCTGATCCTGTCCGACGGCAGCCAGCTCGATGCATCGCACGTGGTGCTCGCCATCGGCCACAGCGCGCGCGACACCTTCGAGATGCTGCACAAGCGCGGCGTCTATATCGAGCCCAAGCCGTTCTCGATGGGTTTCCGCATCGAGCATCCGCAATCGCTGATCGATGCCTGCCGCTTCGGTCCCAGCGCCGGCCATCCCATCCTCGGCGCGGCAGATTACAAGCTCGTGCACCACGCGAAGAACGGCCGCTCCGTCTATAGTTTCTGCATGTGTCCCGGCGGCACCGTGGTGGCGGCAACCTCGGAACCGGGGCGCGTGGTCACCAACGGCATGAGCCAGTACTCGCGCAACGAGCGCAACGCCAATGCCGGCATCGTGGTCGGCATCACGCCCGAGGATTATCCGGGCGGGCCGCTGGCCGGCATGGAGATGCAGCGTTTCTGGGAGTCGCGCGCGTTCGAGCTTGGCGGCAGCAACTACGATGCGCCGGGCCAGCTGGTCGGCGACTTCATCGCCAACCGGCCATCCACCCAGTTCGGTTCGGTGCAGCCGTCGTACAAGCCGGGCGTCAAGCTCGGCGACCTCAATCCCTCGCTGCCCGATTATGCGATCGAGGCGATCCGCGAGGCGCTCACTGCATTCGACAGGCAGATCAAGGGTTTCTCGATGCACGACGCGGTGTTGACCGGCATCGAAACCCGCACCTCGTCGCCGGTGCGCATCAAGCGCAACGACAACGATCTGCAGAGCCTGAACACGCGCGGCCTGTTCCCGGCCGGCGAAGGAGCGGGCTATGCGGGCGGCATCATGTCGGCCGCGATCGACGGCATCCGCGTCGCCGAAGCGGTGGCACTCGACATGCTGGCGCCGCGCAAATAACCGCTTCGCCGCGATTGGATGTAAGGTTGCCGCTTCAAGATCACTTTTCGTGTGTAGGCGGAACGGCGATGAAAACCCATTACATCCTGATCGATTTCGAGAACGTGCAGCCGCGCTTCATCGACGAGGTCGATGCCGAGCATTTCAGGCTGCTGGTGTTCGTCGGCAGCACGCAGTCGCGCCTGCCCTACGATGTCGCCTCGGCCATGCAGAAGCTTGGCGAACGCGCGCAATACATCAAGATCTCCGGCATCGGCCCCAATGCACTGGATTTCCACATCGCGTTCTACATCGGTCGTATCGCTGCACTCGATCCGCAGGCCTGTTTCCACATCGTCTCGCATGACCGCGGATTCGATCCGCTGATTGCGCATCTGAAGGAACTCGGCATCGCAGCCGACCGCGTGGAAGCGGTGGCCGATATCCATTTCATTGCATCCGGCGCGGCAGACAAGACGCGGGAGCGGGCCGATGCCGTCTGGCAGCGCCTGGCCGGAAACGGCACACGGCCGCGCACCGTGCGCACGCTGGCCAGCAGCATTGCCGCGCAATTCCAGAAGAGTCTGGATGACGCGGAACTGGCGGCGATCATCGAACTGCTGGTGAACGACGGCAGGATCACCATCAACGGCACGCGCCTGAGCTACGCGCTTCCCTAGAGCCAGCCAGAGCGCCTGAAGCGGTAGTACAGATAGCCGCACACGCTGCTGACCATGGCGATGGCGAGCGGATAGCCGAATTTCCAGTCCAGTTCCGGCATGTACTTGAAGTTCATGCCCCACAGCCCGAAGAAGGCGGTGGCGACAGCGAAGATGGCGGCCCAGGCGGCGAGCCGCTTGTTGATCTCGGTATCCTCGATGGCGACCATCGACAGGTTGACCTGGATCGCGGTGGTGATGGTCTCGCGGATCGCATCGGTCAGCGCGTTGATGCGGTACAGGTGATCGCCGACGTCGCGGAAATAGTCGCGCGTGCTTTCGCACAAGGGCGGTACGCGCCCGCCGTAGAGCCGCCCGGTCGCTTCCATCAGCGGCGCGACGATGTGCTTGAGCACGGCGGCCTCGCGCTTGAGATCGTAGAGCTGCTCGATGTTCTCGCGCTGCTCGCCGACGTTGAAGATGTTGCCCTCGATGCGGTCGAGCTGGCTTTCGAGTGCTTCCACCACCGGGAAGTAGCTGTCAACCACCGCGTCCATCAGCGCATACAGCACGAAGGCCGAACCCTTGCGCAGTTGCTGCGGCTCGCGTTCGCAACGCGCGCGTACGCCGAGGAAACTCTGACGGCTGTTGCTGCGCACCGACAGCACGTAGTTGCGGCCGACGAAGATGTCGAGCTCGCCGCGATGCAGCGTGCCGTCGATCATCTCGGCGGTCGGCACCACCACGAACAGCGAGTCGCCGTATTCCTCGACCTTGGAGCGCTGCTGGCCGTGCAGCGCATCTTCCACTGCCAGTTCGTGCAGATGGAATTCGGCCTGCATCTGCGCCATTTCCTCGGGCGACGGGTCCTTGAGCGCGACCCAGACGAAGCAGTCAGGCTTTTCGAGATAGTCGCTGATCTGTTCGACCGGAATGTCGGACAGCTTGGTGCCGTCCTGGTAGGCGACGCAATTGATGAGCATGGAAGTCTCCCGATGATGCGTATTGTTGTCTGGGCTGTTAATCGTCAGGCATGCGACAGTATATTGACCAGTCGCCCGAACGGGTCGTGCACATAGAAACGGCGCACCCCCCAGGGTTCGTTGACAGGGCCATACACGATGTCGAAACCGGCATCTCGCATGGCTTGCAGCACGGCATCGACGTCATCGACCTCGATCGACAGATCGGGAACCGGCGTGCCGCTGCCGCCTTCGCTGGCGAAGCTGACCTGAACCACGGCCTGCTCGTCATTGCCATAGGTGGCGATCCAGCCGTGATCCATCAGCAGCGACAGTCCCAGTACGTCGCGATAGAAGACGGTCGCGCGTGCGACGTCCGGCGTGGCGATGTTGGCGACGATACGGCGTACGGTCATGATCGTTTCCTCAATGCGTGCAGGTCGCGCGCGGTTTGTCGCGCCGGCAGTTGCGGTAGGCCTGCACGTGTTCCTCGAACGCGGCGCGGGCCTGCGCCGGCGGCAGTGCCGCCAGCTTCTTCGCCAGCGTGCGGCTTACCTGGAAATGCTGGTAGTCGATGGGCGCGTCCCAGTCGCCGCCCCAGATCGTGAAGCCGTGCTGCGCGAACAGTTCGACCACGTCTTCCGCCATGCCCTTGCGCGCTGGCTTGCCGGGACGCGTCGTCTGCCGGTTCAGGTAGCGGCCGCCGGCCGTCGGGCTGACCTGCGCGCGGCCGTCCTTGCCGATCTCGACAAACGGATTCTGCACCGGGTTGATGTCGATCGCGAGGCCGTAGGCATGCAGCGACGGCGCACTGGCGTTGGTGATGGCGCGGTCGTTGAAGGCGGAGCTGTTGTTGGCGCGCATCGAGGCCTGGTCGTCGCCCCGATAATGCTGCATCAGGCGCGCACCGGCCAAGGCGAAGCCACGCGCGCGCAACTGGTCGAACAGCGCGGCCACCTGCGGCGCGGCGGCATCCATCACCATGATCTCGCCGTCGTCGTGCTGCCTGCCGTCGAAATCGACGTACGAAAAACGCACGACCTGCAAACGCTCGCAGCCGATCGGCGCGTTGGCATGCAGCACGCCGGCGCTGCGCAAGCCTGTACACATCGCGACGTCAACGGCTGTGCTGCGCGCGGCTGGCGCGGCGTAGGCGGATTGCAAGGCGAGACAGCAGGAAAGAAGAAACAACGGGCGAAAAAGACGCGGAAGCAGCATGAGGCGGCGACAATCGAAGAAGGTGAATGGCAGGCATACCTTACCGCAGATCGTTCGCCTCATCCGTTGCCTTTCTCGCCTAGCGAAGCGCTGAGCAGGTTGACCAGCATCATTCGGGAATGAAGATGTCCTCGATCCGCAGTTCGAACGCGTTTGCCATGGCGAATGCCAGCGGCAGGCTCGGATCGTAGCGGCCGGTTTCGATCGCGTTGATGGTCTGGCGCGAGACGTTCAGGCGCGTGGCCAGATCGGCCTGGCTCCAGCCGCGCTCGGCGCGCAGGGTGCGCAGATGATTGTTCATCGATGGCGTATCGCATCGACGATGCTCAGCAAGGCCCACACCGCGCCCATGACCGGCCACACGGTGAACATCGACAGGCGCGGGAAGCCGGCGTTTTCGAGGAAGCCGTAGGTGAAGGTCCATCCGGCCGTCACGCCGGCGGTGATGGCGAGATGTTCGACCGAGAGCTTGCGCATGAATTCGTCCGAACGCCGGATTTGCCGCACCACGGCCCACACGCCGAGGAAGAAGGCCAGCATCGGACTGGCATAGACGATGGCCTGCAAGGGACCGTTGTCGAGCCGATGGCCGTACCACAGCGACGCCACCAGCATGACCATGTAAAGCGCGAGCGCGCCGCCCAGTTCCCGGTAATAGGGCTTGTGATTGCTAACGTCCGACATGACGTTCTCCTGCGTTGTGTAAAGGATGCTTTACATCGTAGGCGGCAAATCGGGCTATGTCAAGCTTGCTTTACATGCTGCAGCGTAGAATGGCGGTTTTGCTGCGGCTTTATTGCGATTCTGCGCACTTCCCATGACCATCCTGCTTTCCACCCTCAATGCCCGCTACACGCATGCCTCGCTCGGCCTGCGCTATCTGCTGGCAAACATGGGCGAGCTGCGCAGCCGGACCATCCTGCAGGAGTTCGTGATCGGCGCGCGCGCATCCGATATCGTCGAGCGTTTGCTCGCACACAAGCCGCGCATCGTCGGTTTCGGCGTCTATATCTGGAACGTCGAAGAGACCACCAGGGTAGTGGCGCTGCTCAAGCGCGTCGCACCCGAGGTCGTGGTGGTGCTGGGCGGACCGGAAGTCTCGTACGAGCCCGAGCAGCAGGAGATCGTCAAGCTGGCCGACTACCTGGTGACCGGCTGGGGCGACGTCACCTTTCCCGCGCTGTGCCGCCAGATCCTGCATGGCCCCAAGCCGCTGATGAAGATCCATGCCGGCGTGCAGCGGCCGCTGGACGACGTGACGATGCCCTACGATCTCTATACCGACGAGGACATCGCGCACCGCACGCTCTACGTGGAAGCCTCGCGCGGCTGTCCGTTCAAGTGCGAGTTCTGTCTGTCCTCGCTCGACAAGACCGCGTGGCCGTTCGACATCGATGCCTTCCTCGCGCAGATGGACGCGCTGCATGCACGCGGCGCGCGGCTGTTCAAGTTCGTTGACCGCACCTTCAACCTCAACGTGAAGGTGAGCCTGAAGATCATGCAGTTCTTCCTCGACAAGCTGGCCGCGCATCCCGACGATCCGGTCTATGCGCACTTCGAGGTGGTGCCCGATCACCTGCCGGAAGCGCTGCGCGAGAGCATCCTCAAGTTCCCGCCCGGCACGCTGCAGTTCGAGGTCGGCATCCAGAGCTTCAATCCCGAGGTGCAGACGCTGGTCAGCCGTCGGCAGAACAACGAGAAGGCGGCCGAGAACATCCGCTGGCTGTGCGAACACACGCATGCGCACCTGCACGTCGATCTGATCGCCGGCCTGCCGGGCGAGGACGTGGAAAGTTTCGCGCGCGGCTTCGACAGGCTGGTCGCGCTCGGACCGCACGAAATCCAGTTCGGTATCCTCAAGCGCCTGCGCGGCACGCCCATCATCCGCCATACCGAAGAATACAAACTCGTCTTCGATCCGTATCCGCCCTATTCCATCCTCGCCACCGACCGCATCGACTTTGCCGAGATGCAGCAACTGGTGCGCTTTGCGCGCTACTGGGACCTGGTCGCCAATTCCGGGCGATTCGGCAATACGCTGCCGGTGCTTCTCGGCGCTTCGCCGTTCGCCAATTTCATGCGGCTGTCAAACTGGCTGTACAAGACGACCGATGCCACCAACCGCATCGCGCTCGAAAAGCTGGCGACGCTGGTCACGCAATGGCTGGTGCTGCAAGGCATGGATTCCACCGCGGCGCGGGAGCTGGTGCGCAGCGATTATGCCGGCCAGGCCGGTGCGCGCAAGGCGGAAGTGAAGGAAGAACGGAAGGCTGCGCCGCAGGAAGCGCTGTCGAGCCTGACGCGCCGGCAGGCACGGCATATGGTGGCTTAGACACCAATCGCGCATGGTCAATAAAAAACGGCACCGAGCGGTGCCGTTCTTGTTTTCGTCAGATGTCCATGGACAGCGAAAGGAACGCCCTTCTCGGCGAGCCCAGATACAGCAGGCCAGGACTGCCGACGAAGGTGGTCCAGTAATCCTTGCCGAACAGATTCTCCACGCTGGCGCGTATCGTGACATCCCTGCCGCCCAGCTTGGTCTTGTAGCGTGCACCGACGCCATACAGGGTGTAGGACGGGATCGACTGCGAATTGTCGTCGCGGATGTATTGCTGTGCTGTGTAATTGACGCGGCCGGTGAGCGTCAGGTTTTCGATTGCGCGGCTGTCCCATTCGAAGCCGAGCACGGCGCTCAGGTCCGGCACGCCGACGCCATCGTAACCGTCAAGGGTGCCATCCTGCGTCTTGGTGCGCTTGCTGTCGATGTAGGTTGCGCTGCCCAGCACGCGCAATTGCGGATGCGGCTGGCCGAAGGCACTCAATTCGAGTCCGCGATGGCGCTGTTCGCCGTTCACGTCGAAGCGATTGGCGGAGTCGATGATGCCGCTCGGGCGCGCCAGCTCGAACAAGCCTGCCGTGAATCCGACCTTGCCGAGATCGAGCTTGGCGCCCACCTCGACCTGCTTGGTTTTCGATGGCGGGAAGAGCTCGCCCTCGTTCACCGTGCCGCTCGGCGCGGTCGGGCCGGATTCCAGCGATTCGATGTAGTTGCCGTAGAGCGAGAGCGTGTCGCTGGCTTTCACCAGCAACGCCACCGCCGGCGTGGTCGCCGACTTGTCGTACGGCGTGCCGGAAATGGCACCGGTCACGGCATTGAAATTCCTGCTCTGGACACGCTGGTGACGTACACCGACCGTCAGCAGCACGCGATCGTTCAGGAAGCCGAGGGTGTCGGCAATGGCGGTCGATTCGACGATGCTTTCCGAGGTCTTGCGCGGATCGCGTTCGAGCGGTCCGATCGCAGGACGCGGGACGAAGACCGGTTGGTAGATGTTCGAGGAAGGCGATGGGTTCGGGATGGCGGCGCTTATCCTGCCGCTCTCGGTTTCGGTGCGCAGGAATTCCGCCGACAGCTTGTGCGTGACGCTGCCGATCTTGAAGTGACCGCGAATGCCGGCGAGGCCCGTGTTGGCGCTCTGCACGTCGGCCTGTTGCAAGGCGCTTCTGTTGAAGTTGCCTGCCGTATCGAGCGCGGTGCCGGAAGTGCGCAGCCAGTAGCCCTTGAAATCGGTCGCACCATAGGCGGCATGCAGCGTCCAGTTGTCCGCCAGATCGTATTCGGCCTTCAGCATGGCACGCAGGAAGCGCGAGTCGATACGCTCCCATGGCTGCTGGATGGCCTTGCCGAGATCGGGTGCGGCGGGCGGTGCGGACAGTGCGTTGAATTGCTGGTTGCCGCCCGTCATGTTCTGTTCCGAATAGTCGAAGATGGCCGAGGTGCGCAGCTTGCCGGTACGCGCTTCCAGCGCCACGCTCAGGTCTTTCAGTTCTTCCTTGTTGTTTTCGAAGGCGGATTCGCCGTCGCGGTAGATGCCGTTGACGCGGATGCCGAACTGTTCGGCCGCGCCGAAGCGGCGGCTGACGTCCGCATGCACGCCGACGCGGGATTCTGATTCGTAGGTGGCATCGAGTCGTGTTAGCGATTGCTCGAGCGGTTTCTTGGGAACGAGGTTGATGGTGCCGCCGACCGAACCGGTGGTGCCGGTCAGCAGCGCGTTGGCGCCCTTGAAGACTTCGACGCGTTCCAGTTTCTCCACCGTCGAATAGCGGCGGTGCGACATGCCGGGCAGACCGTCGTAGAGTTCGGCGCCGCTGCCGCCGGTATTGAAGCCGCGGATCGAAAAGGTCTCGCCCGCGCCCTGGCTGGAGCTGGCGAGCCGTGTCGAGGCGTCGTTCAGAATCACGTCGCCGACGGTGCGCGCCTGCTGGTTCTGGATCAGTTCCTCGGTGTAGCTCGTCACGCTGAAGGGCGTGTCGAACACATCCTGATCGCCCAGCATGCCGATGCGCCCGCCGCGCGCCACCTGGCCGCCGGCATAGGCCCGGGTCGGTTCGGCCTGCACCGCCGCGGTCACCGTCACAGGCGCCAGCGTGGTGGTCTTGTCCAGCGGCTGCAGCCGATACTGGCCTTGCGTTTCCTGCACCGCTTCCAGTCCGGTACCGGCCAGCAGCGCATGCAGCGCAGTGGCGATGCTGTGGCCGCCGCGCACGCCGTTGCTGTTCTTGCCCTGCACCAGATCGGCGGGCGCCGCGAGCAGGATGCCGGTTTCGGCGCTGAAGCGCGTCAGGGCGTTGCCGAGCGGACCGGCCGGAATATCGTATTGATGGACGGCATCGGTGCTCTGGGCATGGGCCGATGTCGACCAGGCACCGGCGGCCAGCAGGCCGCCGCCAAAGGCGAGATGCAGGGCCAGCACAAGCGAGAGAGGACGCAAGCGGCGGTGTGCGGTCGCGGTGCGTTGCACGTAAGGGACAGGGCGGGACATGAAGATTCTTTCTCGATAGGGTTGATCGTCGATGGAGACGCTGCGTCGCGCGATCGTGTCCGGCTGCCTGTGCCCGGAATGGCGGTGCGGATGGGTGGCGGTGGTCGATGGAACGCGACGATGGAGCGGTCTCATAGCGTTGATCGAACGAGACCCGCAAAAGCGGAACCGCTTTTCGGAGTTTTTTTATTCGTCGGGGCCGATGCTGATCCACCACGGCAACGGCTGGCGGACGCTGATCGGCATCACCGAGGCCAGCATCGCGAGCGTGCGCGCAACGTCGTGCGCTGGATAGCTGCCGAACACCGGCAGGCCGGCGATGGCGGGATCGAGGCCGAGATGGCCGGGATGGTAGCGGCGCAGTTCCTGTACCACCTGTTCGAGCGGAATGTTCTGCGCGATCAGGATGCCGCGCGCCGAGGCTTCGCGCCCTGGATCGGCGGGTTCGATCCGGCCGATGCCGGTAGCCGTGAAGCGCGCCTGCTGTCCTGCCTGCACGACGGTGGTGGCACCGCTGCTGCCGGTGCGGATCTCGACCGAGCCCTGGTGCACGGCCAGCAGCGTGGCGTCGTCTTCCAGCCGTGCGGTAAAACGCGTGCCGAGCGCGCGCATGCGGCCGTGCGCCGAGTCGAGCACGAAGGGGCGCAGCGCGTCGCTGCCGGTCTGGATCAGGATTTCGCCGCGCACCAGATCGAGCCGGCGCAGGTCGCCGGCATAGCGCTCGTTGAAGGCGCTGGCGGTGCCGAGCCAGACGTGGGTGCCGTCGGACAGCGACACGTCGCGCACTTCGCCAGTGGCGGTGTGGTAGTCGGCCACCCAGGCCAGCGCCATGCCGGCTACCGGCGTGTGGCGCCAGACCTGCCAGCCGAGCACACCGCTGCCGGCACAGGCGGCGATGCCGAGCAGGACGCGGCGGCGTCGCGTCATCAGGCTGCGCGCGGTCTGGAAGGCGTCGGCAGCGGTGCGGCCGTGTTCGCCTTGCCGCAGCGGCATGAAGCGGCCGCTGATGCGTTCCACGTATTGCCAGGCATGGCGGTTTTCCTCGCTGGCGGCGAGCCAGGCCTGCCAGTGCGCGCGGTCGGCCTCGCTGGCATCGCCTGAGCGCAGCAGCGCAAACCATTCGGCGGCGCGTTCGAGCGTGGGGTGTGTAACGTCGAGCCGGTCGGCGGGGGGAAGGGCGCTCATGCGGATGCGGTCAGGTGGCGTGCCGCGCTTCGAGCAGCAGGCAGTGCAGCATGGCTTGCGCGACGTACTTGCGCACCATGCGCGTGGATACGCCGAGTTCGGCCGCGACTTCCTTGTCGCTCATGTCGCAGCCGACTGCCATGACGAAGGCGCTGGCCGCTTTTGGCGGCAGCTGGCGCAGCATGGTATCGATCTCGTGCAGCGCGTCGAGGACGATGGCCTGCTGTTCGGCGGACGGCGCCAGCGCTTCGGGCTGGGCCGCCAGCGTGTCGAGCCAGGCCTGTTCGATCTGGCGCCGGCGCCACAGATCCACGCACAGGCCGCTGGCCATGGTGCGCAGATAGACGCGCGCCTCGGGCGGGCTGTCGAAGCGTTTGGGCGCGGTCAGCAGACGCACGAAGGCGTCATGCGCGAGGTCGGCCGCGTCGGCCGCATTGCCGAGACGGCGCCGCAGCCATCCCTGCAGCCAGTCGTGATGGTCGCTGTAGAGGATGTCGATGGAGGGCGGCGATGAATAGTCCGGGGCGCTCATGAAGGCTGGCCTGCCCGCATGCGATGCGCGGCATGGTGTTCAAATGAGAATGACTATCGATTATCGAGCAAAGCCCGGGCAGCACGCAACCGCGCGTCGCGCCGGACGGCGTTTTGTTGCGGGAAAGGGACGCCGGCGCGGTCAGGCCGGCGGGTTTTTCCGGGTGCGCCAGTCTTCGATGAGCTGACGCGCTTCGGGTTTGGCGTCGGCCAGCGGCAGGCTGCTGCGGCGGTGGAAGATCATGAGCGCGTACAGCGTGGCGAGCGTATCGACTTCGGCCGACAGCGCGCGTTCCTCGCCGTGCGAGGGATGCAGCGTACGCCAGTGGTTGATGGCTTGTTCGAGTTCCGTGAGCGTGATGTCCATGGCCGCTATTTTACGCGCCGCCCGGAAACGAGCCAAAACGGGGGAAAGCAGCCGGCCGGCATCCGACCGACAGCGCGGGGCAGGAACAAAATACAATAGCTGCTGTTGCGCCGGGGCGTGCCCGGCTGTTTGCTCGCTTCAGACGGCTTCAGACGGTTTACATGACTCCCTTCGATATCAAGCGTTTTTTCCCCTTCCTGCACTGGCCACGGCCCACGCTGTCTTCGCTCAAGAGCGATGCCTGGGCCGGCTTCAGCGTCGGCCTGGTGCTGATCCCGCAGGCGGTGGCCTATGCCACGCTGGCCGGCATGCCGGCGGCGACCGGTTTGTACGCGGCGCTGATCCCGACGCTGGTCGGCGTGCTGTGGGGCTCGTCGGCGCTGCTGGCGGTCGGGCCGGCGGCCTTGAGCAGCCTGCTGGTGTTCGGCTCGCTGAGTTCGCATGCGGTGCCGGCGTCCGAACAGTGGGTCGCACTGGCGATCTGGCTGTCGATCTATTCGGGCCTGTTCCAGTTCCTGCTCGGCGCGTTCCGGCTCGGACGGTTGTCCAACCTGGTGTCGCAGCCGGTGATCGTCGGCTTCATTAATGCGGCGGCGCTGATCATCATGGCGTCGCAGATTCCGACGCTGGTCGGCATTCCCGATCTGTTCAGCAACGATCCGGCGGCGGTCGCCGCACGCGTGGCAGAAGCGCCGTCGCACGTCTTGATGACCTCGGCCTTCGGCTTTGGCGCGCTGCTGATGCTGTGGCTGAGCAAGAAATTCTTCCCGCGTTTTCCCGGCATTCTGCTGGTCACGATTCTTGGCACCTTTTTGAGCTGGGTGCTCGGCTACGCGCCGGCCGGCGGCGAAGTGGTCGGCGAGATCGCCAAGGGTCTGCCGCCGCTGGTGCTGCCGTCGGCCATTACCTTCGAACAGCATCGCGAACTGTGGTCGGCCGGACTGGTGCTGGCGCTGATCAGCTTCACCGAGGCGATGTCGAGCTGCCGCGTGCTGGCGCGCAAGCGGCGCGAGCGCTGGGACGAGAACCAGGAACTGATCGGCCAGGGACTGGCCAAGGTGGCGAGCGGCTTCAGCGGCGCGTTTCCGGTCAGCGGCTCGTTCTCGCGCTCGGCGCTGAACCTGTACGCGGGCGCGAACAGCGCCTGGGCCACGCTGTTCACGCTGCTGTGCGTGCTGCTGTGCCTGCTGTTCTTCACCGACCTGCTGTTCTATGTGCCGCGCTCGGTGCTGGCGGCGCTGATCATCATGCCGGTGTTCAGCCTGTTCGATTTCGGCGCCTTCAAGCGCCTGTTCGCGATCGCCAGGGACGATGCGGCGATCGCCATCGTGACCTTCGTCGTCACGCTGGTGGCGATGCCGCGCCTGCACTGGGGCGTGGTGGCCGGCATCGGCCTGACCATGGTCTGCTATCTGTACCGTCACATGCAGCCGCGCATCATCGAGGTCAGCGAACACAAGGACGGCACGCTGCGCGACAGCCGCCGCTTCGATCTGCCGCGCCTGGCCGACGATCTGCTGGCGGTGCGCATCGATGCCGCGCTCAACTTCCTGACCGGCGCCGCGCTCGAACGTTTCGTCACTGAACATTGCAGCCAGGAACCGCAGATTCGCCGCATCCTGCTGTGCGTGGGTTCGGTCAACGACATCGATGCCACCGGCGTCGATACGCTGGAGTCGCTGCAGACCGCGCTCAAGGGCATGGGCGTCGAACTGTACGTGACGGCCATCAAGAAACAGGTGTGGGACGTGCTCGAAGATGCCGGCTGGATAGAGGTGCTGGGCAACGAACACATCTTCATGACCGATCGCGAGGCGATCGCGGCGCTGGCGGCACCGCGCTGATCAAGCCGCGCAGCGTGGCGGTTGAATTACCGGCGGCTTTTGCGGTCGGAAGAAGTCCAGCAGTGTCCATTTCCCGTGTCCGGAGGTTTGTCTTTCATGCGTCGCAGCCGGTTTTTCAAGCACATGCCGACCTCGCAGAGCATTCAGGAGAATCGCTACCTGAAGCCGTTGCGGCGTTATCTGCATCATCATTACCTGTGGCAATTCAACCGCCGCGGCGTGGCGGGCGGCATGGCCGTCGGCCTGTTCTTCGGCATCCTGAGCCCGATCGCGCAGATTCTGCTGGGTGCGATCGGCTCCGTCATCTTTCGTGTCAACCTGCCGGTGGCCGCATTCGCCACGCTGGTGACCAATCCGTTCACGGTGCCGCCGCTCTATTACGCTGCCTACCGGCTCGGCAAGTGGATACTGGGCGAGGACAGCGCGGCCGATGACGGTTTCGATCCGAATGCGGTCGGCGCCATGCCCGAGTTGAAGGGCGATGTCAGCAGCTGGTGGCACACCGCGCTGGAATGGGTGCAGGGCGTGGGACCGCAGCTGATGCTGGGGCTGCTGGTGTTCGCGATCGTATCGGCCCTGCTCGGCTATGTGCTGGTCAGCGTGATCTGGCAGTTGCAGGCGCGCTATCGCTGGAAGCAGCGCGTGCGTCGCATCCAGCAATCTCTGGAGGACTAAGAAGGTATGAAAGAACCCATCATGTCCGCTTGCCTCGCCAGAACACGCGCGCTCTGCGTTGCAAATGCTCGCCGTGGCTCGAACCACGTCTGCGCTGTGCGCCTTGATCGCGCACGTTCTGGCGGGCCATCGGGCCACGCCGGATTCATTCATACCTTCTGACATGGATATCTTCACCTACGGTTCGCTGATGTTCCCCGCGGTGTGGCAGCGTGTGGTGCGCGGCGAATACCGTTCGGCGCCGGCCCTGCTGCCGGGCTTCGCGCGCTATGAAGTCAGCGGCGAGACCTATCCGGGGCTGGTGCGGCAGGCGGGCGCGGCGGTCAACGGCGTGCTGTATTTCGACGTCGATGACGCCGACCTGCTGACGCTCGATGTCTTCGAGGGCAGCGAATACCGGCGCGAGGCCGTCACGGTCTCGCTGGAGGCTGACCGCAATCTGGTGGTGGAAACCTATGTCTTCACCGCCATCGAGCGCCTGACGCGCCGCGAGTGGGACCCGCAGGCCTTCCGCATCGCGCACTTCATCGACGCCTATTGTCCCGACAGATAGGCGGTTTCCGTTCCCAGTCTTTCCAGCAGCCTTGCCTTCACCGCCGGCCATTCCGGTTCGATGATGCTGAAGCGCACCGAATTGCGGATGTGGCCGTCCGGCATGATGCGCTCGTGACGGATGATGCCTTCCTGCAGCGCACCCAGGCGCAGGATGGCGGCGCGCGAGGCTGCATTGCGCTCGTCGGTGGTGAACTGCACACGCGTGGCCTGCATCTGCTCGAAGGCGTGGCGCAGCAGCAGGAACTTCGCCTCGGTATTGATGCGCGTGCGCTGCGCCGAGCGCGCCAGCCACGTATGGCCGATTTCCATCTTGCGATTGGCGCGGTCGATCTTCCAGAAGCGCGTGCTGCCGACGATGGTGCCGCTCTCGTCGGTATTGCGGCGCACGATGACGAACGGCATCACCGTGCCCTGATCGCGGCCGGCCAGGGCGGCGGCGATGTAGGCATCGACCGTGGCCGGGCCGGGAATGACGGTGACCTTGAGGTTCCAGAGTTCGCCGTCGGCGGCGGCGTCGAGCAGCTGTTCGGCATGTTCGGCTTGCAGCGGCCGCAGTTCGACCGTGTCGCCGGTCAATGTCGGCTGGGACTGGAGGAGCGAGGAAGCGGAATCCATGAGGCAGGCGTTGAATGAGGACAGCCTGCATCCTCGCACAAGCCGGCGGCACGCGCTTGCATGCATACCGCCGGCCCGGGATAGTGCCGATCAGTGCGGCGGCGGGTTTGCCTCGTCGCTCGCATACGGCGCGTGCAGCTTGACTGGCCGTGCCGCCTTCTTGCGCGCGCGGATGTTGATCAGTTCGACCACCAGCGAAAACGCCATCGCGGTGTAGATGTAGCCCTTCGGAATGTGCTGGTCGAAGCCTTCGGCGATCAGCACCACGCCGATGGCGACCAGGAACGCCAGCGCCAGCATCTTGATCGACGGATGCGCCGAGACGAAGCGCCCGATCGGTCCCGCAAACACCATCATCAGGCCGACCGAGGCGATCACCGCTGCCACCATCACCGCCAGTTCATCGACCATGCCGACCGCGGTGATGATGGAATCCAGCGAGAACACCAGATCGACCACCATGATCTGCAGGATGACGGCGCTGAAGGTCGCCTTGACCGCGCTCGAGGTATGGCCCTCCTCGCCTTCGAGCCCCTGATGGATCTCGCCCGTGCTCTTCCAGATCAGGAACAGGCCGCCGCCGATCAGGATCAGGTCGCGCCCCGAGATTTCCTGCTGCATCACGGTAAACAGCGGCGCCGTCAGACCGACGATCCACGCCAGCACCATCAGCAGGCCGATGCGCATGAACATGGCGATGAACAGGCCCAGCTTGCGCGCGAATTCGCGTCGTTCGACCGGCAGCTTGTCAACCAGGATGGAAATGAAAATGATGTTGTCGATGCCCAGGACGAGCTCGAGTGCGGTCAGTGTGATGAATGCCATCCACGCGTGCGGGTCCGACAATAGTTCAAGCATGGTCTGTCTCCTTCTTCTTGGAATGGATGTTTGAAAACCAGCGACTGCCTGACAACGGATGCGATGCGATCGAGTATAGGCGCGGGCATCTCAAGTTTTTGTGAAGAAACGGAACCGTCTTGCGGCAGGCGGGAGGGCACGGTGGTCGTGCGGGGCCGGGCGGCGGGTTGGCGCGGGTGCGCCAGATGTCAGGAAATCAATCGTCCAGCCGGTATAATGCCCGGACTGTTTCCATCAACCTGCGGCGCCGTGGGCGACGCATCCTCATCCATGCTTGCAGCACAAAAACAACGTCTTACCGCCTTCTTCCAGGCTGCCGTCGCGCCGCTCGTGGCCGGCACCGAACTCCAACCGAACATCGTGCTCGAGCGTCCGCGCGATCCCTCGCACGGCGACGTCGCCTGCAACCTGGCGATGCAGATCGCCAAGCCGCTGAAAAAGAACCCGCGCGAAGTGGCGCAGGCGCTGGTCGCCGCCCTGCTCGCCAATCCGGACAGCAAGGAGCTGGTCGAGTCGGCCGAGATCGCCGGTCCCGGCTTCATCAACCTGCGCCTGACGGCGGCGTCGCGCCAGGAAGTGGTGCGCACCATCCTGCAGCAGCGCGGCGATTACGGCCGCGGCTTCGGCGGCACCGGCAAGAAGATCATCGTCGAGTTCGTCTCGGCCAATCCGACCGGCCCGCTGCACGTCGGCCACGGCCGCCAGGGCGCGCTTGGCGACGCCTTGTCGTCGCTGTTCCAGGCGCAGGGCTATGACGTCACGCGCGAGTTCTACTACAACGACGCCGGCGTGCAGATCGCCACGCTGGCGACCTCGGTGCAGGCGCGCGCCAACGGCCTGAAGCCGGGCGACGCCGGCTGGCCGGAGTCGGCCTACAACGGCGACTACATCCAGGACATCGCCAATGACTTCCTGGCGAAGAAGACGGTCGCCGCCAGCGATGGAGAGCCGGTCACCGCCAGCGGCCGCGTCGAGGACATCGAGTCCATCCGCAGATTCGCGGTCGCCTACCTGCGCCGCGAACAGGATCTGGACCTGCAGGCCTTCGGCGTGCGCTTCGACAACTATTTCCTCGAATCCTCGCTCTACGGCGACGGCAAGGTCGCGCGCACGGTCGATGCGCTGGTCAAGGCCGGCAAGACCTACGAGCAGGACGGCGCGCTGTGGCTGCGCACCACCGACTACCGCGACGACAAGGATCGCGTGATGAAGAAGTCGGACGGCACCTATACCTATTTCGTGCCGGACGTCGCCTATCACACCGTCAAGTGGCAGCGCGGCTTCACGCAGGCCATCAACGTGCAGGGCAGCGACCACCACGGCACCATCGCGCGCGTGCGCGCCGGTCTGCAGGCGCTGAACATCGGCATTCCCGAAGGTTATCCCGACTACGTGCTGCACAAGATGGTGACCGTCATGCGCAACGGCGAGGAAGTGAAGATTTCCAAGCGCGCCGGTTCCTACGTCACGCTGCGCGACCTGATCGAATGGTCGGCGGGCGATGGCGGTAACGAGGCGGAAGGCGACGTGCGCGATCTCACGCGCGGGCGCGACGCGGTGCGTTTCTTCCTGATCTCGCGCAAGGCCGATACCGAATTCGTGTTCGACGTCGATCTGGCGCTCGCGCAATCCGACGAGAACCCGGTCTATTACGTGCAGTACGCGCATGCGCGCATCTGCTCGGTGCTCGCGCAGTGGACCGACGGCGACGAGGCCGATCTGCTGCAGGTGGATCTGTCGCCGTTGACGGCGCCGCGCGAGGCCTCGCTGCTGGCCAAGCTGGCCGAGTATCCCGAGATGCTGCAGAAGGCGCTGGAAGAACTCGGCCCGCACCAGGTCGCGTTCTACCTGCGCGATCTGGCGGGTGAATTGCATAGCTACTACAATGCGGAACGCGTGCTGGTCGATGACGTCGCGCTCAAGATGGCGCGTCTGGCGCTGATGCATGCGACGCGCCAGGTGCTGCGCAACGGTCTTGCGCTGATCGGCGTGTCCGCACCGATGCGGATGGAGCGTGCGCAAGTACAGGAATGACATGAAAAAGAATCTACACAGACAGGCCGGCGGCACTCTGCTCGGCCTGATTCTCGGCCTCATCATCGGCCTTGGCATCGCGGTCGGCGTGGCGCTGATGATTTCCAAGACGCCGCTGCCGTTCACCAACAAGATGGCGCCGTCGGACCGCATCAATTCGCAGACCGGCGAGCCGGCCGATCCGAACCGGCCGATGTACGGCAAGAAGCCGCAGGTGCCGGTGGCACCGGCCGCCGATCCGACCGAAGGTGTGGCGCCGCCGTCGCCGGCCGTGCCCGAGGAACGCCTGAACCGCCAGCCGACCCCAGCCGAACGCGCCGAGACCGCACGCGCCGAAGCCGCGCTGGCCGGCACCGACGAGAAATGGATTTATTATCTGCAGGCGGGCGCCTTCCGCGAGCGGGCCGATGCCGAGAGCATGAAGGCCAAGCTGGCGCTGCTCGGCTTCGAGGCCACCGTGTCCGAACGGCAGGCCGAGACCGGCACCCTGCACCGCGTGCGCATCGGCCCCTTCGGCCAGACCGAAACCATGAACCGCGTGCGTGGCAAGTTGTCTGACAACGGCATCGACGTCGCGGTCGTGCGCATCGGCAAGTGATCGCGACGATATTCTTCGGTAAATAGAAAGGGACTCCATGCGTTTCATCAAACATCTGCTGGCCGCGGCAAGCCTGGGCCTGTTCGCATTCGCGGCCGGCGCGTCGCCGTCGTCGCCGGTGAACGGCGTTGACTACCGCGTGCTGGAAAAGGCGCAACAGACCGAAGGCGGCAAGAAGACCGAGGTCATCGAATTCTTCTGGTACTCGTGCCCGCACTGCAACCTGCTCGAACCCTCGCTCGAAGCCTGGGTGAAGAAACAGGGCGACAGGATCAACTTCAAGCGCGTGCCGATCGCTTTCCGCGATTCCTTCGTGCCGCAACAGAAGCTCTACTACACGCTGGAAGCCATGGGCAAGCTCGATGCGCTGCATGCCAAGGTGTTCCGCGCCATCCACATCGAGCGTCAGCCGCTGGACACCGATGCGCAGATCAACGCCTGGGCCGTCAAGCAGGGTGTTGACGGCAAGCAGTTCGCCAATGTCTATAACTCGTTCGGCGTGCAGACCAAGGTGCAGCGCGCCACGCAACTGCAGAATGCCTACCAGGTGGACGGCGTGCCGATGATCGCGATCGACGGCCGTTTCATCACCTCGCCGTCCATCGTCGGCAAGGGCCTGGGACGCGGCACGCCGGAGAACGTGCTGCACGAATCCACGCTGCGCGTGATGGACTGGCTCCTGACGCAATCCGCGAAATGATGCAGGGACCGCCGCGCATGGCGCCGGCGGCCGCTTGAATCGTCACGAAGTCCGCGTCTCGCAAGAGGGCGGACTTTTTGTTTGGACAACTGGTTTGGAAGGCAGGGCATGCAAACTCGACCGCAACGCGTATTCATCACCGGCGCTTCCAGCGGCCTTGGCGCCGCGCTGGCACGCCACTATGCGCAGACCGGCGCGCTGCTCGGACTGGTCGCACGGCGCGGCGAGGTGCTGGAGACGCTGGCGGCGGAACTGCCGAACGGCGCGCGACACTGCCTGTACGCACTCGACGTCAACCGGCACGATGCCTTGCGCGCGGCGGCCGAGGATTTCATGGCGCAGGCCGGCGGCATCGACATCGTCATCGCCAGCGCCGGCATCTCGCGCGGCACGCTGACCGAATGCACGGAAGACCTCGATGTCTTCGCGCGTATCCTCGACACCAACGTGATGGCGACGGCAGCCACCTTCTCGCCCTTCATCGAACCGATGCGGCAGCAGGCGCGCGCCGGTCATGGCGGCTGCCGGCTGGTCGGCATCGCCAGCGTGGCCGGCATACGCGGCCTGCCGGGTGCCGGCGCCTACAGTGCGTCCAAGGCGGCAGTCATCAGCTACTGCGAATCGCTGCGCGTGGAACTGAAGAAGGACGGCATCGAGGTCGTGACGATCGCGCCCGGCTATATCGATACGCCGATGACGCAGGTCAACGACTATGCGATGCCCTTCCTGATGCCGGCTGCGGACTTCGCGCGCCAGGCGGCGGCGGTGATCGAGGCCGGCAAGAGCTACCGCGTGATTCCATGGCAGATGGGCGTGGTGGCCAGGCTGCTGCGCCTGCTGCCGAACTGGTTGTACGACGCGGCATTCGCCAATGCACCGCGCAAGACGCGCGCGCCCGACTGATGTTTCAACCGATTCCACGCCCATGACCACCGTTGACCTCATCGTCCATGCCCGCTGGATCATCCCGATCGTGCCGGCATGCCAGGTGCTCGAGCATGCATCGCTGGTGGTTGACGGCGGCGGCATCGTCGCCGTGCTGCCGCAGCACGAAGCGCGGCAGCGCTACCAGGCACGGCGTACCCTGCAGCTCGACGACCACGTACTGCTGCCGGGCCTGATCAATGCGCATGGCCATGCGGCGATGACGCTGCTGCGCGGCTTTGCCGACGATCATCCGCTCGAAACCTGGCTGAACGAACACATCTGGCCGGCCGAGAAGCAATGGGTGGCGGCCGACTTCGTGCGCGACGGCACAGAACTGGCGATGGCCGAGATGATCCGCAGCGGTACCACCTGTTTCTCGGACATGTATTTCTTTCCCGAACAGATCGTGCAGGCCGCCGCTGGCGCCGGCATGCGTTGCCAGGCGGCGTTTCCGGTCATGGATTTCCCGACCGCCTGGGGCGACGGCCCGCAGACCTATCTCGACAAGGGGCTGGCGCTGGCGGAGCAGTATCGCGGCGATGCGCGCATTCGCGTCGCTTTCGGTCCGCACGCACCCTATACGGTGTCGCCAAGGTGGCTGGAAAGGATCGTCGCCCTCGCGCACGAACGCACCATGCCGATCCAGATCCATCTGCACGAAACCGCCAGCGAAGTGCGCGCCTCGCTGCAGGAACATGGCAAGCGGCCGATGCAGCGCATGATGGAGCTCGGCGTGCTCGGCCCGGCGACGCAATGCGTGCACATGACGCAGCTCGACGACGGCGACATCGCCCTGCTGCAGCAGAGCGGCGCGAACGTCGTGCATTGCCCGGAATCCAATCTCAAGCTCGCCAGCGGCTTCTGTCCGGTCGGCCAGCTGCTGCAGGCCGGCGTCAACGTCGCGCTCGGCACCGACGGCGCGGCCAGCAACAACGATCTCGACCTGTTCGGCGAAATGAAGGCCGCCGCATTGCTGGCGAAGGCGGTGGCCGGCGACGCTGCGGTGCTGGATGCGCATGCCGCGCTGCGGATGGCGACGCTGAACGGCGCCCGCGCGCTCGGCATCGATGCGCTGGTCGGCAGCCTGGAAGCGGGCAAGCGCGCCGATTTTATCGCCGTCTCGCTCGCCGACCTGGCGCAACAGCCGGTCTATCGGCCCGCCTCGCAGCTCGTCTATACGGCGGTCGGTCATTGCGTGACGCACGTATGGGTCGATGGTCAATGTCTGCTGGACCAGCGCTCCTTGCAGACCATCGATGAAGAGGCGGTGCGGCAGCGCACGCGGCAATGGCGGCAGCGCGTGGTGGCGGCGGATCGCTGAGAAGGATTGGCATCCTTGCAAAAGAAGCAAGGTGTTTTGCGTTGTGGAATCGTTGAAAAGGGTTGAAGTCGAGAATCGTTCTCAACTATACTGATCCGGATTTCCGCATCAGGCGGAAACAAAACAGGCTGGCCGCAATCGAATACGCATGAACACGCTTCAGTACCTCGAAAACATCCGTCGCGCCGCGATGAAGACGCATCGCGAGACCTATCGCGGGTGGCCGCTGCAGGTGACGGCGCGCCTGTGCAGCGAGAACAAGGATTGCGAGGATTGCCACTACTGCCCGCTGATTGTCGTGACCGAGCAGCAATCCATCGGTTTTCGCGAACTCGAGGTCTGCTGCGACCGCGGCTATTGCTCGGTTGACGAATGCGTGAACGCCGGCATTGCCCTGGCGCATCAGTTCATCGACTGCCGCGTCTGAGTCTTTCTTTCCTGCGCGCCTGACGGCGCATATTCCCCTCTTCGTTTCTATCCAAGCCGCGCATGTCAATGCGCGCTGCTCTTTGAAAACACGTTGAGCACGACCACACCGGCGATGATCAGACCGATGCCGATCATGCCGGCCGCATCGAGTTTCTGCCCGTACAGCGCCCACGCCACCAGCGAGATCAGCACGATCCCCACGCCCGACCACACGGCATAGGCGATGCCGACCGGGATCGTGCGCAGCGTCAGCGACAGCAGGTAAAAGGCGATGCCGTAAAAGACCACCGTGATCAGCGAAGGCGCCACGCGGGTGAAGCCTTCACTGGCCTTCATGGCGGAGGTGCCGATGACTTCGGCGAGAATGGCGAGCCCGAGCAGAATCCAGTGATGCATGTCGTGTTCCTTCGTGTGAAAGGGATGAGGCCGCCAGCCGCTGCCGGACTTCAATACGCCTGAAAACGCACCACGCCGTCCGTGCCTTCCACGCGCTGCAGCAGACCGTCGAACCACAGTTTGTGCAGGTGCGCGAGCGCCTCGCCGAGCGCAAAGCTCAACTGGTGCGCATCCAGCCTGCGCGTGAACATGATGGGCACGATGTCGGCCGCCGACTGCGGCGTCCTGCATGCGGCCAGCACTTCTTCCAGTCGTGCCGCGTGATGCTCGTTCAACTGGCGGATGCGCACGTGCATGCCGCGAAAGGGCTTGCCGTGCGAGGGCAGCACCAGCGTGTCTTCGGGCAGCGTGATGTATTTTTTCAGCGAATCGAGGAATTGCTGGACCGGGTTGGATTCCGGCTCGATGGCGAACACGGACGTATTGGTCGAGATGCGCGGCAGCACCATGTCGCCGGAAATCAGCACACCAAGCTCGGCGCAATAGAGCGCCGCATGCTCGGGCGAGTGGCCGAAGCCGGTGATCACGCGCCAGCTGTGCGCGCCGATGCGGAACACCTGGTCCTCGTACATGCGCGTGTAGCGCTGCGGCACGGCCGGCACATAGGTCGGGTAATAGCTCTTGCGGCCCTTGAGTTCTTCCAGCATCTGCGGGTCCGACAGGCCGTGATGCTGGAAGAACGGAAACATGGCAGTGCCGTCGGCGCCCGGCAACCCGGCCGACATCATGCGCGCGAACGCGTATTCGCCGGTGGTCATCCACAGCGGCGCATTCCAGCGCGCGCACAGCCAGTCGGCGAGGCCGACGTGATCGGGATGGCAATGCGTGACGATCACGCGCACGATCGGCAGGTCGTCGAGCTGCGTGGCGAAGATGCTTTCCCACGCCGCGCGCGTGGCCTCGTTGCCGATGCCGCAGTCGATCGCGGTCCAGCCGCGTATGCGGCCGGCGCCGGTATCGAACTCGTCTTCCAGCAGCCACAGGTTGATGTGGCTCAAGGCGAACGGCAGCGCCATGCGCAGCCACTTGATGCCGGGTGCGACGTCCATCAGCGTGCCGGCTTCGGGCAGCGCGTCGCCGAGCGGATAGTCGAGTTGGGCTTCCAGCGGGTTCATCGTGGTTCTCCGGGCGGCGGGATGGGCCGCCGCGTTACAATAGCGGCCTTGAGCCGGCCTGATCCTGCGTTTCGTACTTGGTGCGAACGCGCCATTCTACCGGCTGTCGCGCGCCCCTGTTTTTCAACGGCGGCGCGCCGCTTTTCCCGCCACAACCACGCGGCAGACAATGAAGAAACCGGCCATCGCGGCCTGCCCCTGCGGCGGCGCCGATTACGCACAGTGCTGCAAACCTTTCCATGACGGTATGCCCGCGCCCGATGCCGAACGCCTGATGCGTTCGCGCTACAGTGCCTACGTGCTCGGCGAGATGCGCTACGTGCACGACACCTGGCACGCCTCGACGCGGCCGCCGCAGGAAGAACTGGTGCACGAGACCGAGATGCGCTGGCTCGGGCTGGAGGTGAGGAATTTTTCTGCCGCCGGCGACGAAGCCACGGTCGAATTCGTCGCGCGCTCGAAGATCGCCGGCCGCGCCCAGCGCCTGCATGAAGTCAGCCGCTTCGTGCGCGAGGATGGCCGCTGGTTCTACATCGACGGCGTGTTTCCCGCAGAACAGAAAAAGGTCACCCACGCATGACGGAATCCGACAAGCAGAACGGTCTGGTCGCGCGCAGCCTGCGCAGCGTCTGGCATCCCTGCACGCAGATGCAGCATCACGAAACCGTGCCGCTGGTACCGGTGGCGCGCGGCAAGGGCGCGTGGCTGTTCGATACCGATGGCAAGCGCTATCTCGACGGTATCAGTTCGTGGTGGGTCAATCTGTTCGGCCATGCCAATCCGCGCATCAACACCGCCGTCAAGGAACAGCTCGACCGGCTCGAGCATGCAATGCTGGCCGGATTCACGCACGAGCCGGTGGTGGCGCTGTCAGAGCATCTGGCCGAACGCACCGGCCAGATGCTCGGCCATTGCTTCTATGCATCGGACGGCGCGTCGGCGGTCGAGATCGCGCTCAAGATGAGTTTCCACGCCTGGCGCAATCTGGGGCGCAGCGAAAAGCAGGAATTCGTCTGCCTGCAGGGCAGCTACCACGGCGAAACCATCGGTGCGCTGGCGGTGACGGACGTCGCCATCTTCCGCGATGCCTACGGTCCGCTGCTGCAGCGCGCGCACGTGATCGCCAGTCCCGATGCGCGTTGCGCGCAGGATGGCGAAAGCGCGGCGGACGTCGCGCGCCGCGCAGCCAAGGAGTTCGAGGTGCTGCTGCAACAGCATGCCGACACCATTGCCGCCATCATCGTCGAGCCGCTGGTGCAGTGCGCGACCGGCATGGCGATGCACGATCCCGTCTATCTGCAGGAAATCCGCGCGCTGTGCGACCGCTACCAGGTACACCTGATCGCCGACGAGATCGCGGTCGGCTGCGGCCGTACCGGCACCTTCTTCGCTTGCGAACAGGCGGCGATCTGGCCCGATTTCCTGTGCCTGTCCAAGGGCATCAGCGGCGGCTACCTGCCGCTGTCGCTGGTGATGACGCGCGACGATATCTATCGCGCCTTCTACGATGCGGACGTCACGCGCGGCTTCCTGCATTCGCATTCCTATACCGGCAACCCGCTCGCGTGCAGCGCGGCGCTGGCGACGCTGGCGATCTTCGAGGAAGACGACGTGCTGGCAAGCAACCGTGACAAGGCGACGCGCCTGACGGCGGCGCTGGCGCCGCTGGCCGACCATGCGCAAGTCAGCAATTTCCGCCAGCGCGGCATGATCTGGGCCTTCGACGCCGTGATCGACGACGCCGATGCGGCCGCCAGCTTCTCGCGCCGCTTCTTCACGGCCGCGCTCGAGCAGGAACTATTGCTGCGTCCGATCGGCTGTACTGTCTATCTGATGCCGCCCTACATCCTGGCCGACGATGAAATCGATCTGCTGGCCGAACGCACGCAGCGCGTGTTCCAGCAGGTGATCGAATGAGCAGGCTGATCGCCGGCCTCGAGGCGCGCATTGCCGAACTCGATGCGCAGCACCTGCGGCGGCGTTTGCGTGTGGCGGAGTCGCCATGCGCGCCGCACGTGCAGGTTGACGGGCGTGCCATGTTGGCCTTCTGCAGCAACGACTACCTGGGACTGGCTGCGCATCCGCGCATCGTCGCCGCGCTGCAGGAAGGTGCGGCGCTGCATGGCGCCGGCAGCGGTGCCTCGCACCTGATCAGCGGCCATGCGCGCGCGCATGCGGCGCTCGAGGAGCGTCTGGCCGCTTTCATGGCGCCGCAGATCGATGATGGTCGCGCACTGTATTTCTCGACCGGCTACATGGCCAACCTGGCGATCCTGGGCGCACTGGGCGGCGCGGAAGTCGAACTGTTCTCGGAAGAACTCAACCATGCCTCGCTGATCGACGGTGCGCGCCTGTCTCGCGCGCAGGTCAGGGTCTATGGTCATGGCGACCATGCGCAGCTCGCCGGCTTGCTGCAGGCAAGCACGGCCGCCGGCAAGCTGGTGGTGACCGACGGCGTCTTCAGCATGGATGGCGATCTGGCGCCGCTGAAGGAATTGCTGACGCTGTGCGAGCGGTACGATGCCTGGCTAGTGGTTGACGATGCGCACGGCTTCGGCGTACTCGGCGCGCAAGGGCGCGGCGTGCTCGAGCTGCTCGGCCTGCGCTCACCCAACCTGATTTATATGGGCACGCTGGGCAAGGCGGCCGGCGTGTCCGGCGCCTTCGTTGCCGCGCATGCGAGCGTGATCGAATGGCTGGTGCAGCGCGCGCGTGCCTACATCTACACGACCGCCTCGCCGCCGGCCGTCGCGCATGCGCTGCTGACCAGCCTCGACATCATTGCCGGCGAGGAAGGCGCGGCACGGCGCGCGCATCTGCAGCAACTGATTGCGCAATGGCGCGACGGCCTGCGCCTGACGCGCTGGCAGCCGATTGCGTCGGACACCGCGATCCAGCCGCTGGTGATCGGCGACAACGGTGAAGCGCTGCGCGTGGCAGCGGCGTTGTACGAGCAGGGACTGTGGGTGCCGGCGATTCGTCCACCGACAGTCCCGGCCGGCACCGCGCGCCTGCGCGTGACGCTGTCGGCTGCACATACGGCGGACGATGTGTCTCGTTTGTTGACTGCCGTCCACCAACTCGAAAAGGCCGGCTCATGAGCGCAGAGCACGCCTGGTTCGTCACCGGCACCGATACCGAAATCGGCAAGACCCTGATTTCGACCGCGCTGGTGACGGCGCTGGTACGTCAAGGCTTGCGTGTAGCCGCCATGAAGCCGATCGCGGCCGGCGTCACCGTAACGAGCGAAGCCGGGCGCGAGGTCTGGCACAATGAGGACGCCGATCTGCTGGCGGCAGCCGCCAACGTAAAATTGCCGCCCGAACTGGCCGTGCCCTACTTGCTGAAGGAAGCGGCGGCGCCGCATGTTTCGGCGAAGTTGATGGGCGTTGAGATGAATATTGCGCATATTGCAGGATGTTATGCGCAGGTGGCGGCACAGGCCGACGCCGTGGTGGTGGAAGGCGTGGGCGGCTTCTGCGTGCCGCTTTCCGACACCGAAGACACGGCGGATCTGGCCCGCGAACTCGATTTGCCCGTCATAATGGTGGTCGGGCTGCGCCTGGGCTGCATCAGCCACGCGCTGCTGACGGCCGAGGCGATGGCCGCGCGCGGCCTGACGCTGGCTGGCTGGATCGCCAATACGGTCGATCCGGGCATGGCATTTGCGAGGGATAATGTCGAAGCGCTGCAGGCCCGTTTGCCTGCGCCCTTGCTCGGCTGCGTGCCGCGTCTGGCCGCGCCGATGGCGGCTGCGGCCGCCGATCATCTGGATTGCACGCTGTTGCCGGGATGGCCCGGCAAGGCGCATTAGAGTCGCATCAGGAATTTAAAGTCAGGAGTTTTTTCATGTCGTCGCAACCCATCACGTTCCAGCCGGCTGCCAAGCCGGTCGCGCCCATCGTTCCGACCAAGTGGCCGGTCGAGGACGTGCTTGCCTTGTTCAACTTGCCGTTCAACGAATTGATCTACCGCGCGCAGACCGTGCACCGCGAACATTTCGATCCGAACGAAGTCGAGTTCGCGACCCTGCTGTCGATCAAGACCGGCGGCTGTCCCGAGGACTGCGGCTACTGTCCGCAGGCGGCGCGCTACGACACCGGCGTGAAGGCGCAGAAGATCCTGCCGCTCGACGAAGTGCTGGCCGCCGCGCGCGAAGCCAAGTCGCATGGCGCAACGCGCTTCTGCATGGGTGCCGCCTGGCGCGAACCCAAGGACCGCGATCTCGAAAAGGTCGAGGAAATGGTGCGTGAGGTGAAGGCGCTCGGCCTGGAAACCTGCGCCACGCTCGGCATGCTGGGTGAAGGTCAGGCGGAAAAGCTGAAGGACGCCGGCCTCGACTACTACAACCATAACCTCGACACCGCGCCCGAGTTCTACAACAACATTATCTCCACGCGCGACTACCAGAACCGCCTCGACACGCTGGAACGCGTGCGCGGCGTCGGCATCAAGGTCTGCTGCGGCGGCATCGTCGGCATGGGCGAATCGCGCCTGCAGCGCGCCGGCCTGATGGCGCAGCTCTGCAACATGGACCCGTATCCGGAATCGGTGCCGGTCAACAACCTGGTGCAGGTCGAAGGCACGCCGCTGCACGGCACCGAGCCGATCGATCCGCTCGAGTTCGTGCGCACCGTGGCGGTTGCGCGCATCACGATGCCGAAGGCGCGCGTGCGCCTGTCGGCCGGTCGCCGCGAAATGGGCGAGGCGATCCAGGCGCTGTGCTTCGTCGCCGGCGCCAACTCGATCTTCTATGGCGACAAGCTGCTGACCACCGGCAATCCGGAAGCCGATGCCGACGTCGCGCTGCTCAACAAGCTCGGCATGCACACGCGCAACAACGCGATCGACGCGCGCTGCGCGGTGACGTCGTAAGCGCGGCGCATTCATCCGGCGGCCGGTTGCGACCGGCCGTTTTTCATTGAAATCCTCATTGAACTGCAAGAGGCCCGCGATGCCGCTCCCTTCCCTGCCGCGCTCCGTCAAGATCGTCGAAGTCGGTCCGCGCGACGGTCTGCAGAACGAACCGCAGACGATTCCTGCGGCGGTCAAGATCGAACTCGTTAACCGCCTGTCACAAGCGGGTTTTGCGAATGTCGAGGCGGCGTCCTTCGTCTCGCCCAAATGGGTGCCGCAGATGGCAACCTCGGCCGAGGTCATGGCCGGCATCACGCGCCGGCCCGGCACCTTCTATTCGGCGCTGGTGCCGAACATGAAGGGTTTCGAGGCGGCGCTGGCGGCCGGTGTCGATGAAGTCGTGATCTTCGCGGCGGCGTCGGAGGCCTTCTCGCAACGCAACATCAACTGCTCGATCGCGGAATCCATCGCGCGCTTCGTCGAGGTCGCGCGCGCGGCAAAGGAAAACGGCATGCGCCTGCGCGGCGCGCTGAGCTGCGCCTTCGGTTGTCCGTATCAGGGCGAGGTCACGGCCGATGCGGTGGCCGACGTTACGATGCAACTGCGCGACCTCGGCTGCGACGAGATCGACATTGCCGACACCATCGGCGTCGCCACGCCGCGCCACGTGCAGACCGTGATGCAGCGCGCCGCCGAGGTGTTTCCTATCGAACGCCTGTCCGGCCACTTCCACGATACCTACGGCCAGGCGCTCGCCAACATCTATGCAAGCCTGGAGGTCGGCATCACGATCTATCACGCGTCGGTCGCCGGCCTTGGCGGCTGCCCCTACGCGAAAGGCGCTACCGGCAATGTTGCGACCGAGGACGTGCTTTACATGATGCAGGGTCTGGGAATCGAAACCGGCATCGATCTCGATGCGGTGGTGGACGCGGGGCAGTTCATCTCGGCGCAGCTCGGGCGCAAGCCGGCGGGGCGTGCCGGCAATGCGATTGCGGCAAAAAGTACATCAGCGAGCGCAGCCACAGCCTGCAATCCTGCCTGAAAAAAGAACGGCGCATGCAACCGTCGCAACGATTGCATGCGCCGCTTCGCCTGTGAGTGGCGATCAGAAGTCCAGCGAATAGCCGATGGTCAGCGTGCGGCCCCGTCCCGCGAAATAGCGCAGCGGTTCGACCAGCGCGCTCTGCGAGTAATAGGTGATGTAGTTCTCGTCGAACAGGTTGGCGACGGCCAGGCGCAACGTGCCCTTGGGCAGTTTGTAGCGCATGCTTGCGTCGACCAGCGTATAGCCCTTGAATTCCTTGTCCGGGTCGCCGAACGATTTGCTGAAGGCATGCTGTACCTGGAAGAAGGAAGACAGTTTGTCGTTCCAGTCCGAAGACCAGCTTGCGATCAGGCGATTGGGCGCGATGTTGGCGCCATCGAGCCGCGCATCGAGGCTGCCGTTTGCATCGCTGTCGTAGCGTCCCTTGGAGTGCGCATAGGCAAGCCGTGCACGTTGCGATTTGCTGAAGCGGTAGCCGAGGCTGGCGTCCATCCCCTGCACGCGGTTTTTCTCGCGTGCCAGCATGAAGGCGTCGTTCTCGCGGACGACGCGCGTGCCGTAGTCGGAGTCGGACTGATAGAGGCTGGCTTCCACATCCCAGTTTCCACGCTTGAAGCGGCCACCGAGTTCGATGCTTTCGGTGAGGATGGGCGCCAGTGTGTGCATTTGGGCGATGGTCTGTCCAGGCGTGTTGATGGCACGCAGCACGCGGCCGACGTCCGGCATGCCGAACCCTTCCGAATAGCTGGTGAACAGCGTCAGGTCCTGTACCGGAGTAAAGGTCAGGCCCACGTTATAAAGCGTTTCGTCGAAATTGAGCTTGCCGCCCTGTACCTCGACATTGTTGTACGCCGCCAGCGTCCGATAGCTGTCGATCTTGAGGTCGGCATATTCCTTGCGCACGCCGCCGTGCAGCACAAGGTTGTCACGCAGCTTGAATTCTCCCTGCGCAAACAGCGACAGGTTGTTGTAGGTCGATTCGGGGACATAGGTGCGATTGGTGCCGTAGAGATCCTGTTCGCCCTTGTCGATCAGCGTGTCGAACCCGACAGTCGCCTTGAGCTGGCCGTCGAGAAGATCGGACTTGGTCAGGTTGACCTTGCTGCCGTACTTGCTGGACGAGGCACGCGACTGATCGTACAGGGTGCCGACCGGCGCGATCAGCGGATCCTGGAAGGTGGTCGAATCGGTGGCGCCGAACAGCGCCTCGAACTTCTGATGGAACACCATGGCGGACAGTTCCATGCCGGCCAGATCGTAGTGATCATAGGTGACGGCGGTGGTCCAGACGTCGTTCCATGGCGGCGTGCCCGGTGGTTGTGCCTCGATGGATGTAGTCGGGATGCCCTGCGCACGGTCGCCGGCGACGGCAGTATAGCCAGCCTTGGATTTGATGCGATAGTGATTGACGGAGAACTGCAGGCGCTGGTCGTCGGTCAGCCAGTAGCCGATCTTGCCGAGAATGTCGTATCCGCGCGAATCCATCAGGTCGCCCTGCGTATTGTCGGTACCGATCGATCTGCCTTTGGCATCGCGCTGGAGTCCCTGGTCCTCGTAGCTCAGTGCGAACAGGTAGTCGAGCTTGTCCTGCCGGCCGTCTGCGCGATAGGTGGTCTTGTAGTTCATGACCTCGCTGTCGATGCCGGAGGTCGGCATGGTGGCCTGCACATCGACGTGCTGGTTGAAGGAACCGTTGGCCGGTCGCCGCGTGATGATGTTGATGGTGCCACCGGTAGCGCCGAGGCCGTTGATCGCATTGGCGCCCTGGACAACCTCGATGCGTTCGACCATCGAGAAGTCGATGGTGTGCGCTTCGCGTCCGGTCGGCCGGATCGGATTGGACTGCGGCACGCCGTCGATCAGGATCAGCGGCGTGCGGCCGCGCAGGGTTTCGCCGCTGCCGTTCATCTTGCCGCGACTTGGCGTATAGGACGGGATCAGGTTGCTCAGCACATCGGAAGAATTGGTGGACAGAGCGAGCTGCTGCTCGATTTCCTGCTTGCCGATGATCTGTACCGTTTGCGGTGCCTTTTCGGCTTCCATGTTGGAACGCGAGGCGGTCACCACGACTTCCTGCAGGAAATTGTCCTGGCGCGGTTCGGCCTTGATCGGTGTCACGCCCGGCGTGCTGGCAGGGGCGGCCGGTTTCAGCACGTAGCCGGCCTGTGTCTTGTCGATCACGTAGCCGGTGCCGCGCAGCAGTGCATTGAAACCGTCCTCGACGTCATGCGTGCCGCTCAGTCCGGGCGAGCGCAGCTTGCCGACCTTGCCGGCATCCACCACGATGGCGGCGCCGGATTCCTGCGCGAAGCGATTGAGGGTTTCTTCCAGCGGACCGGCTGGAATGTCGTACTGGCGAGCCTGTGCGAGCGCATCGGCAAAGGGGCCGGCGGCGGCCAGAACAAAGGTGAATTGCAGGGCGATCGCCAGCGGCGAAAGGCGACGATGCGGGAAAGAAGATGGTTTGCGGGTCATGGAAAGCGGTTCCTTTTCGTTGTGCTCATCTGCATTGACGAACGAAAAAGAAAAATTGGAACCATCAACCCAAAAAAATCCTGCCAATCCGTCAGCCGCCGGCTTGCAGCCCCACCCAGACCCAGCGCGCCGTCAGAAAGCGCATGCGCAGTTCGGGGAAGTTCGTCTGCAGCAATTGCAGGGCCTGGTCCGTGTCGTCGAGCGGCAGCACGCCGGAAACGCGGATGTGCGCGAGTTCGGCCGCGTCGTAATGGATGCGGCCGCGACGATGGCGCATGAGCTGTTCGAGCACTTCGGGCAGCGGCCGATCGCGGATCACGAGCCGATGGGAACGCCACCCTTCCTCGGTGCGGGTCGCATCGATGGCTTCGATGCGGTCCACGCCCCGTTGTCCCAGTCGTACGCGTTGTCCGGCTTCCACCACGAGGTCTTCCGGCTTGCTGTGTGCAGCGTGCGTGTGCACCGACACCCTGGATTCGAACATGTCGAGCACCGAGGCATCGTCCTGATGAGTGACCGCAAAGCGCGTTCCGAGTGCGCGGATGGTCGCCAGCGGCGTCCGGACCAGGAACGGACGCGCGGCATCCTTGGCTACGTCCACCAGAATCTCGCCATGCAGCAGGTCGATGGTCCTGTTGTGTTCGTCATAGCGCAGGTTGACGGCGCTGACGCCGCTCAAGGTGATGCGGCTGCCGTCGGTGAGGGTATGCGTGATCCATTGCCCTTCGCTGCTGCGCAGATCGGCCAGCAGATGCACGGGTTGGCCGCCCTGCAGCGCCAGCCAGGCCGGGACGGCCAGTGCGCATGCCAGCAGGAGCACGCCGCCGATGCGTCTTGCGCTCGTGCGTCGCCGTTGGCGGCGCGTGCCTTCATGCGCCGCGTTGAGCGCGGCATGTACCGGCCGCAGATTGTCGCCGGCGTCCTGCCGCATGTCCTGTACGCTGCCGACGAAGGATTCGATGCGCGCGGCCGCCACAGCATGGCGCGCATCGGCTGCTTTCCAGGCGGCAAAGCCGGCCTGTGCGCGTGCGCGCTCGGTCTCGTCGTCGCAGGTGAGCCGCATGATCCAGGCGGCGGCCTGCTCGGCGATATCCTCGCCCTTGCGCTCGTCGTCCACTCAATCCTCCAGCGGGCGCTGGCAGTGGGCAAGGGCCTGGATCAGGTACTTCTGCACCATCTTGGTCGAGACGCCGAGCGCAGCGGCAATGGCGGCATGCGTCTGTCCGTCCAGGTAGTGCAGCAGGAAGGCCTGACGGGCGTTGACGGACAGGCCGTCGAGCGCCGCTTCGATCTGCACCAGCGCCTGCAGCGTTTGCATGATGCGTTCGGGCGACGGGCTGTCTTCCAGCCGGGCGGTGACCACCGCCAGTTCCTTGAGATAGGCCTGTTCGAGCAGTTGGCGCCGTGTCTGGTCCACCAGCAGGCGCTTGGCGGTCGTCGCCAGATAGGCGCGTGGTTCGCGCATGCCAAGCAGCGCATCGCGCGAGGTGATGATGCGAAGAAAGGTGTCCTGGGTCAGATCGGCGGCATTGTGCGCGCAGCCGAGCTTGCGGCGCAGCCAGTTGAACAGCCAGCCGCGATGCTCGCAATACAGTGCGTGCATTTTCTGCTGCAAGGCTGCTTCTGGCGCAGGCATGTTTTCTCCCGGGGACGATGCGTTTTTCGCATCGGTTGTATATAAGAATCGTTCTCATTTTAACGCAGGTCCCCGATCGCACGGCAAGGAGCGGGAAGCGCGATGCAGGAATACAACGCGGGGCAGTACAGCGGGATCGATAAAAAAGGGGATGCCGCAGCATCCCCTTTTTGCGGCGTGTGCCGGTATCAGTTGTAAAGCACGCCCGGCAGCCAGAGTGCAATCGCAGGGAACATGTAGAGCACAACCAGTGCAATGATCTGTATGCCCATGAACGGCATCATGCCGAGGAAGATCTGGTTCAGCGTCACGTGCGGCGGCGCCACGCCCTTCAGATAGAAGGCCGACATGGCGACCGGCGGCGACAGGAAGGCCGTCTGCAGGTTCAGCGCGACCAGCAGGCCGAAGAACAGCGGATCGATGTCGAAGTGCGGCAGCAGCGGGATGAAGATCGGCATGAAGATGACGATGATCTCGGTCCACTCGAGCGGCCAGCCGAGCAGGAAGATGATGACCTGCGCCAGCAGCATGAACTGCACCGGCGTCAGGTCCATACCGAGCACCCAGTCGTTGATGATCTCCTGTCCGCCCAGCAGCGCGAACGAGGCCGAGAAAATCGACGAGCCGACGAACAGCCAGCACACCATGGCGCTGGTCTTGGCGGCGAGGAAGGCCGATTCGCGCAGCATGGTGAAGTTGAAACGCCGATAGCAGGCAGCCAGCACGATGCCGCCGAAGGCGCCCATGGCTGCCGCCTCGGTCGGCGTTGCCAGGCCGAACACGATGGTGCCGAGCACGGCCATGATCAGCAGCGCGAGCGGGAACAGCGAACCGAGCAGCATCTTGAAGATCTCGAGCCGCGCGAAGGTGAAGATCGCGTAGAACGCCAGCAGCAGGGCCAGGCCGACGAAGAACACGATCCAGAAGGCGGTCGGTGCCGGCGTACGCTGCGAAGGATCGGCCGCTGCCTTCGCTTCATCCGGTGCCGCTTCCTGTGCTGCGGCCGGCGGTTCCGCGCCGGCCGGTTCGGCCAGGCTGTCGGTTGCGCTCGACTCGAGCGGCGGCGTGGCCAGGCCGCCATCGTCGGGCGTGGCTTCCATCGCTGGCGGTTCGCCGAAGCCACCCTCGATTTCCGGTTCGGCCAGGCCGCCGTAGTCCTGGCTGTAGCTGTCGCCGATGTCGAAGCCCATCTCGCTGGTGTCGACGATGCTGCCTTTCGGCGACGTGACGAGGTGGTAGCTGAAACCCATGACCGCGGCGAACGCCAGCGCCGGCAACAGCGCAATGCCGAGCTGCGACAGCAGCGTGCGCAGCGGTACGTCGGCGGCGCGGCGGCCCTTGATGGCGCGCAGCAGGCTCGGCAACGCCTTCCTGCCGAACGAGGCGGACACTTTCTCCGCATGCGCCGGCAGGATCACCCGACGTTCTTCCGGCGGCAGCGGCGGCGCAAGGTTGGGCTTGAGCTTGGCGAGGATGATCACGTAGCCGATGTAGAGCACGGTCAGCAGCACGCCCGGAAACAGCGCACCCGCATACAGCTTGACGACCGAGACGCCGGCGGTGGCGCCATAGACGATCAGCAGCACCGAGGGCGGGATCAGGATACCGAGGCAGCCGCCGGCGGTGATCGAGCCGGCCGACAGTTGCGTGCTGTAGCCGGCCTTGAGCATGGCCGGCAGTGCCAGCAGGCCCATCAGCGTGACGACCGCACCGACGATGCCGGTGGCGGTGGCGAACACGGCGCAGGTGACGATGGCCGCCACGGCGAGCGAGCCGGGCAGGCGCGCCAGCGCGATGTGCATGCTCTTGAACAGCTTCTCGATCAGGTTGGCGCGTTCGACCAGGTAGCCCATGAAGATGAACAGCGGGATCGAGATCAGCACGTCGTTGGCCATCACCGAATAGGCGCGCTGCACCATCAGGTCCAGCGTGAGCTGTGTCGCCAGTGTCGGATCGCGACTATAGAAGGCGAACCACGCGAACATCACGCCCATGCCCATCAGCGTGAAGGCGGTCGGAAAACCGAGCATGATGGCGACCACCACCAGCGCCAGCATCAGCAGTCCGAGGTGGCCGTTGGTCATCTCCGACGGTGACGGTGTGAAGATGACGATGACGGCGATGATCGCGAACAGGATGGAAAGGCCGAACCAGGCTTCCTTCTTCATGGCTGACCTCCCTGTTTTTCGACCAGGGCGCGATCGGCTTCGGCAATGTCCGAATCCTTGACGTGCACCATGGCCTTGAGTTTGTCGACATCGACCTCTTCCACGTCCTCCTCGCGTTTCGGCCATGCGCCATCGCGCAGGCAGATCACGCAGCGGATGATCTCGACCACGCCCTGCATGATCAGCAGCACGCCGGCGATCGGAATCACCATCTTGAACGGATAGAGCGGCGGACCATTGGCGGTCAGCGTCGAATGCTCGCGAATCGCCAGCGATTCGGCCGCGTAGTCATAGCCGGCCCAGATCAGCGCGACGATGCCGGGGATGAAAAACAGGAAATACAGCGCCAGGTCGAGCCCGGCCTGCAGGCGCGGCGGAAAGAAGCCGTAGAGCACGTCGCCGCGCACGTGGCCGTTCTTGGCCAGCGTGTAGGCGCCGGCCATCATGAAGGCGGCGCCGTACATCATGATCATGAGGTCGAACGACCACGGATTCGGATGATTGAGCACATAGCGCGAGAATACTTCCCACGAAATGAGCAGGGTAAGAGCGACGATCAGCCACGAAAAGGCCTGTCCGACCCAGGTGCTGATCTTGTCGATGAAAAACAGAAGTTGCTGCATGAATGCCTCCGGTTGCCTTGCAGAGCACGCGTGCCGCGATTGGCGCGGCACGCGCTTCCTTTCGTGCGCCGTTCAGTGCAGGAACGGCGCGTTCCGGATGGACATCATCCTTTCTTCGGTGCCGCCTTCCTCATGAAATAGTGGTTGTAGGCCATGCGGCGGTTGTTGTTGGTATCCATGTCCCACTTCATGGCGCGTTCGGCGAACTCGCGTTGCGACTTCTCGACTTCCTTGAACAGCGCGTTGTCGGCGCCCTTCTTGGCCACGATCTCGTCCCAGATGCGCAACTGGTCCTGCAGCACGGCATCCGGCGTCTTGTAGAACTTGACGCCGTCCTTGGTCTGCATCTCGCGGTAGTCGGTCGAGTAGCGGTCGATCGCCTTCCACGACATGTCGGCCGAGGCCGCTTCCACCGCGTTGGCGATGATGGCCTTGAGCTTGGGTGCCAGCGCGTTGTACTTGGTCTTGTTGAAGCTGATGTCGAACTGCTCCGAGCTCTGGTGGAAGCTCTGCAGCATGCAGACCTTGGACACGTCGGGGAAGCCGAGCACGCGGTCCGAGCTGGCGTTGTTGAACTCGGCACCGTCGAGCAGGCCGCGGTCCAGTGCCGGCACGATCTCGCCGGCCGGCAGCGCGTTCACCGCCGCGCCCATCGCCGTGAAGAGGTCGATCGCGAGGCCGTTGGTGCGGAACTTCAGGCCCTTCAGGTCATCGGGCTTGGTGATGGGTTTCTTGAACCAGCCGAGCGGCTGGGTCGGCATCGGGCCGGAAAGGAAGGAGATGACGTTGGCGCCGATCTGCGAGTAGAGTTTTTCGAGCAGTGCCGTGCCGCCGCCGTACTTGTGCCATGCCAGCACCATGTTGGCATCCATGCCGAACACCGGTCCCGAGGTCCACAGCGCGATTGCTGCCTGCTTGCCATAGTTGTAACCCATCACGCCATGGCCGCCGTCGAGCGTCCCTTTCGAGACTGCATCGAGCAGGCCAAAGGCCGGCACCACGGCGCCTGCCGGCAGCACCTCGATCTTGAGTTCGCCGCCGGTCATGTCGTTGACCTTCTTGGCGAAGTCGAGTGCGTATTCGTGGAAGATGTCCTTGCTGGGCCAGGTGCTCTGGAAGCGCAGGTTGGTCACCGACTGCGCGGTGGAAATCATGGGGAATGCGAGGGCTGCGGCGCCGCCGGTGGCAGCGGCCGTGCCGATGAACTTGCGGCGCGACGGGCGGGCGGAGGATTCCGGTTTTTTCTGATCGTGATTCGATTTCATTGTCTGTCTCCTTTGTGTTTTTTAGAGTAACGCTGAACATCACTTGCAGAAGGCGTCCGGGATGCAGGAGCGATCCGGAAGCATTCGAACATCGGGTATGGCGGGCTCGGCAAGGCTCTGCGGCTTGTCCGACGAGGGGGTGGGCGACTCCTTTCGTTTTTTCGGGGCGCCGATGGCTCGGCGCCGTATGCAGGGAGAACGCAGGGTTGATGCACAACGATGAAACGACAACTATCAAGCGTTGATGCGCATCGATGCTGCGATATCGTGTTTCTATCGGCCGACTGTCCGATGTGATTCGATTGTAGCGGACTGTACGGGCAGAAAGAAGATTTTCCCCTGTTTTTACAGAGGGAAGACCGATGCGCCATCTTTCCGTTTTTTTCTTACTCCACACTTACAGAACAGCAAGCCTGTCTTTCATGCATCGGCACTCTCGCCTTCCGGGCCGCGCCTGAAAAGGGAACTGTCGAGATCGGTTACTTCACCTTTCAGCAGGAAGGGAATTGCGGCAGGCACCGCGATGGTGCGTGACCTGCCGGCGTACGGATGAGAGCGCCGGCCTGGCGGTCGCGATGCGGACCGGACCGCGAGGGACAGGCCGCCGCTACCTCGGCCGGACGCGCTTCATTTCATTGGGTGCTGAAAAGCGAGGGGAAAAGAGCCAGGCCGTCCGCGTTCAGCGCGGCAAAACGGCGGCCGTCTTCCTGCTCGGTCAGATCGACGATGCCGGCAGTGTCGAATTCGTTGAGGATGCGCAGCAGCGTGCTCATCGGAATGCCGGCGCGCTTGCTGAGCTTGGCTAGCGACCAGGCGCCATCGCTTTCCTGCGAGGCTTCCCATAGCTGCCGTAATATCGTTACCTTGGCCGGATCCAGCCCGTCCGTCTGTTGCGATGCATCCTGCATGATCGTCTCCTTCGTCTCGCCTGCCGAGGCGGCCGCCCTCTGCGGGGCGATGTGCCATGGTTCGGATCGATTATAGAGGGCGGCATGCGGCGCATCAACCGAATGCGCCCGGAAGAAGACGTTTCGGTCAGCGCCGTTCGCGCAGGCAATCGGCAGCCAACTGGCCGACGGTCTTGAGTGCCTCGTCGATCTCGCGCGACCACGCGTAGCTGTAGTTGAGGCGGATGAAGTTGCGGTAGGTGTCGCCGACCGAGAACATGGTGCCCGGGCCGATGGTGATGCCGCGTTCGAGCGCGCGTTCGTAGAGCTTCATCGAATCGACGCCGGCCGGCAGTTCGACCCATAGCACATAGCCGCCGCGCGGCTGCGAGGTCAGCGTGCCGGCCGGAAAGAAGCGATGCACGGCCGCGCGCATCATGTTGGCCTGCTGCGCATAGAGCTTGCGCACCTGCCGCAGGTGATGTTCGTAGCCGTCGTGTTCCAGATACTCGGCAATCGCCAGCTGCGGAAAGGTCGGCGTCGTCAGCGTATTGAGGAACTTGAGCTTCTCGACCTGATCGCGATAGCGGCCCGGCAGCGCCCAGCCGATGCGCGAGGCCGTGGTCAGGCTCTTGGAGAACGAGGCGCAGTGCATGACGTAGCCTTCGCTGTCGTAGGACTTGAGCGAACTCGGATGCACGTCGCCGAAATACAGTTCGTTATAGACGTCGTTCTCGATGACCGGGATGCGGCGCGTCGTGATCAGGTCAACCAGCGCGCGCTTCTTTTCGTCCGGCATCTGGAAGCCGAGCGGATTCTGGAAGTTCGGCATCACCATGCAGGCTGCGATCGGCTGCCGGTCCATCACTTCCTTCAGCGCATCGAGATCGATGCCTTCCTGCGGATGGGTGGCAACCTCGATCGCCTTCATCCCCATGCGCTCGATCGCGTGCAGCATCGCATAGAAGGTCGGCGACTCCACTGCCACCGTGTCGCCGGTCTTGCCGACCGCCTGCAGACACAGGTTGATGGCTTCGGTGGCACCGATGGTGACGACGATCTCGTTGGGATCGATCGGTGTGCCGTTCTGCAGATAGCGGCGTGCGATCTGGCGGATCAGTTGCGGATTGCCCGGCGGCAGCGCATCGGTCACGCCCCATTGCGTGCGGCGGCGCGCGATGCTGTAGGCGCGGCGATTGATCTTTTCGGATGGGAACAGCGTGGGGTCCGGATAGGGGGAGCCAAGCGGGATCGCGTCATGCGCGCTGATCGAGCGCAGGGTGGAAAGCACGAGGCGACTCACGTCCACATGCGAGGACACCGCGATCGGTTGCGAGATGCGCAACTCGGGTTGTTCCGCAGCGGTTGCCTCGCGCACGAAATAGCCCGATTGCGGATGACTTTCGATGATGCCCTTGCTTTCGAGCAGCAGGTAGGCATGGACCACGGTCGTGATGCTCAGTTCATGATGGCGGCTCATCTGCCGGATGGATGGCAGTCTTTCTCCGGCGCGAAAAACGCCACGGGCAATCTGTTCCTCGATGTCGCTTGCCAGTTTTTCGTACAGCTTCACACATACCCCTGATGATAGTCATGTCTCTTTTTCCATGACTTATGACTCGTATTCACTGCACAAATATTAAGCAGTGCTTCATCCGAACTGTACTCTTTTTATTTGCGGAAATGTGTATGCCCATTCCGCTGTCATGGAATCGTACGCTGTCGCCATGCGGTGGTAGGACGTGCGTGCGCAGCCCGAGCAGGACGTCCGAACCGTGCTTAACGGAATCCTGATCGTCATGGAAAAGTCGAAGTCCAAAGCCAGCATCGAACCTTATCACCACGCCGCCGGCGGCTGGGGTGCGGTCAAGTATGTCGCCATCAATCTCATCAAGGAAAAGGTCGCTGGCGGCAACTATCGCACGCTGTTCAAGCAGAATCAGCCCGAGGGTTTCGACTGCCCGGGTTGTGCCTGGCCCGATCGCCAGCATGCCTCGACTTTCGAGTTCTGCGAGAACGGCGTCAAGGCCGTGGCGGCGGAAGCCACCAGCAAGCGCGTGACGCCCGAGTTCTTTCAGAAGAACACCGTGGCGGCGCTGCTCGAGCAATCCGATTATGAACTCGAGCAGCACGGCCGCCTGACCGATCCCATGGTCTATGACGCAGTCACCGACAAGTACGTGCCGATCGCGTGGAACGATGCCTTCCAGCTCATCGCCACGCATCTGCACAAGCTCGACAATCCGGATCAGGCAGCCTTCTATACGTCCGGCCGCGCCGGCAACGAGGCGGCGTTCGTCTATCAGTTGTTCGTGCGCATGTTCGGCACCAACAACTTTCCCGACTGTTCCAACATGTGCCACGAGGCGACCAGCCGCGGTCTGCCGGCGACCGTCGGCGTCGGCAAGGGCACGGTCACGCTCGACGATTTCGAGCATGCCGACACGCTGCTGATCTTCGGCCAGAACCCGGCCACCAACCATCCGCGCATGCTCGGCGAACTGCGCGAATGCTCGAAACGCGGCGCCGTGATCGTTTCGATCAATCCGCTGCGCGAGCGCGGCCTCGAGCGCTTCACCGATCCGCAGAGTATGGTCGAGATGCTGACTATGTCGAGCACCAAGATCGCCTCTACCTTCATCCAGCCCAAACTCGGCGGCGACTTCGCGCTGATCAAGGGCGTCGCCAAGCGCACGCTGGAACTCGACGACGAAGCCGTGGCCGAAGGCCGCGAACGCGTACTCGACGTCGCCTTCATCGAGCAGCACACGGCCGGCTTCGATGCCTTCGCCGCCGATCTGCGCGCGCAGGACTGGCAGGAGCTGATCGACGAAGCCGGCGTCTCGCGCAAGCACATCGAAACGCTGACGCGCATCTATGTCAACGGCAAGCGCGTGATCGCGACCTGGGGCATGGGCATCACACAGCACAAGCATTCGGTGCAGACCGTGCACATGCTGTCCAACCTGATGATGATGCGCGGGAACATCGGTCGCGAAGGCGCGGGCCTGTGCCCGGTGCGCGGCCATTCCAACGTGCAGGGAAACCGTACCGTCGGCATCGAGGAAAAGCCGTCGCGGGAGTTCCTCGATCGGCTCGGCAAGGTATTCGACTTCGAACCGCCGCGCGAGCACGGCCTCGACGTGGTCGAAACCATCCACGAAATGATCGAAGGTCACGTCAAGGTCTTCATCGGCCTCGGCGGCAACTTCGTGATGGCGACGCCCGACACGCCGCGCACCTTCGACGCGCTGCGCTCGTGCGAGCTGACGGTGCAGATCACCACCAAGCTCAACCGCAGCCATCTCGCGCATGGCAGGAATGCGCTGATCCTGCCGACGCTGGGCCGTACCGAGATCGATGTGCAGAACGGCGTGCCGCAGGGTGTGACGGTCGAGGATTCGATGAGCATGGTGCACATCTCCTACGGCATGAACAAGCCGGCTTCGAAGAACCTGATGTCGGAAACCGCGATCGTCGCCAACATCGCGCATGCGACGCTGGGTTCCGGCAAGGTCGACTGGCTCGGCTACGCCGCCGATTACGACCGTATCCGCGATGCGATCGAAAGCGTGCTCGACGGCTTCGAAAACTACAACGAACGCATCGCCAAACCGGGCGGCTTCCACCTGCGCGTCGCCTCGCGCGAGCGCGAATGGCTGACCGATACCGGCAAGGCCAACTTCATCGCCCATCCGGTCCAGCGCGACACGCCGATCCGCCGCGCCCGCGCGCTGCACGGCGAAAAGCTGATGACGCTGATGACGACGCGTTCGCATGACCAGTACAACACCACGATCTACGCGCTCGACGACCGCTATCGCGGCGTGTTCGGCCAGCGCCGCGTGGTGTTCATGCATCCGGAGGACATCGAAATGCTCGGTTTCAAGGCCGGTGAGTGGGTCGATATGTCCACCGTGTGGGACGACGGCATCGAGCGCCACGCCAACCGGTTCCTGATCGTCGCCTACGACATCCCGCGCGGCTGCATCGGCGCCTACTATCCGGAAACCAATCCGCTTGTGCCGCTGCACAGCACGGGCGACATCTGCAACACGCCGACCTCGAAATCGATCCCGGTGCTGCTGACACGTTCGCAGGAAGAAATGGCGCTGGCGGCCTGATCGCCGCCGGCACATGTCGAAGCCGCATGTTCACGAGGCATGCGGCTTTTTTATCGCCACGGTTTTATGTGCAGACTCTTCTGTACGGTTGAAAGAAACACCCGTTCTTCTGCATTGGACAGGTTGCCGCTCCGGAGATATTCCCACAAAATACTAGTGTCCGAAAACGGCTAGACGCTGTACTGTGCGACGCGTATAACGTCGTCATGGAGACCCCGGACATCATCGACAGCCGAAACGGCGAGATATTGAGCGCGGCGAGCTGCTATCGCGCGCTGGCGGCCAAGGACGTGCGCTTCGACGGCGTATTTTTCACGGGGGTCAGGACCACCGGCATCTATTGCCGGCCGGTGTGCGGGGTCAAGACGCCGCGCGCCTCTTCCTGCGTGTTCTTCAATAGCGCCGCTGCAGCGGAAGCGGCCGGATTCCGTCCTTGCCTGCGTTGTCGTCCCGAGCTGGCGCCCTATGCCCTGCAACAGAACCTCGCGCATGCCGTGTGGCAGCGCATTGCCGCCGGTGCATTGAACGACGGTGACACCGAGCGATTGGCCGACGAGGTCGGCCTGTCGTCGCGCCAGTTGCGGCGCGTGTTGCTGCAGCATTTTGGCGTGACCCCGGTCGAACTGGCACAGACGCAACGCCTGCTGTTTGCCAAGAAGCTGCTGCAGGAAACGCATCTGCCGATGAGCGATGTCGCCTATGCGGCGGGGTTTGGCAGCATCCGCCGCTTCAATGCCTTGTTCCAGTCGCGGTATGGCATGGCGCCGACGGCCATCCGGCGCGCGACGGAAACGTCGGCACCGACCGCACCGGATGCCCTTACCCTGCGGCTGGCCTATCGTCCGCCTTTTGCATGGGACGCGATGATGCAGTATGTCGGCAGGCGCGCGACTCCGGGTGTCGAGGCATGCGTCTGCAACGACGGGCGCTGGGAATACGCGCGCAGCATCCGGCTCGACGGCGCGGTCGGCTGGATGCGGGTCGTGCATCTGGCGCAACGCAATCAGCTTGAACTGTCGTTGTCGGCATCCCTGGCACCTGTGCTGATGCCATTGGTGGCGCGCATGCATCGGCAGTTCGATCTCGATGCCAATCCCGATGTCATCGCCTTGCATCTGTCGGCCGATCCGTTGCTGGCGGTACAGATCGCCCGTACGCCAGGCCTGCGCGTGCCGGGTGCGTTCGATACCTTCGAGCTTGCGTTGCGCGCTGTCCTGGGGCAGCAGGTCAGCGTGGCTGGCGCCACCACGGTGTGTGGTCGGCTCGCGCGGTTGTTTGGCGATGAGGCGGACACGCCATTTGCCGGCGTCACGCATCATTTTCCATCGGCTGAACGGCTGGCTGCGCTTGCCGCGACGGAGATTGCCGCGATCGGCGTGCCGATATCGCGTGCCGAGACCGTTCGCAATCTGGCGGCATTTGCCATGCAGGGTGGCTTGCAGCCAAGGCCCGGCACCCGGTTGCAAGAGGCGATTGCGCAATTGAAGACGGTGCGCGGCGTTGGCGAGTGGACCGCGCAATACATTGCGATGCGCGCATTGCGGTTTCCCGACGCGTTTCCCGCAGGCGACCTGGGATTGCAGAAAGCGGCGGTGGAAAGCGAACAGGGCGGCCGCCTGACGGAACGGCAGTTGAACGCGCGGGCGGCGCATTGGTCGCCGTGGCGCAGTTATGCGGCCCTGTTGTTATGGCATTCGCTTGCCTGATTCATTGAAGCCCGACGCATGTCGGCAAGGAGAGATCATGATTTCATGCATGGACCATCCGAGCGTGGTGGGCAATCTGCTGATTGCCGCCACCGACGACGGAGTTTGCGGCATTTACTTTGAAGGGCATCGCCACTTCAAGGGCAAAGACGGCTGGTCGCCGCCCGATGCGGGTTCGCCGGCGGCGCGTCATCTGAAGGAGGCGGCAAGGCAGCTGGACGAGTATTTTGCCGGCAGGCGCACGGTATTCGATGTGCCGCTCGATCTGAACGGAACGGTGTTTCAGCGCGCCGTATGGCAGGCCTTGCGCGACATCCCGCACGGCAAGTGCACCAGCTACGCACAGCATGCGCAAAAGCTTGGCAATCCCAAGGCACTGCGTGCAGTCGGTGCGGCGATCGGCAGGAACCCGGTATCGATCATCGTGCCCTGCCATCGCGTGATCGGTTCGTCGGGCGCGGTCACCGGCTATGCGGGCGGGCTGGATCGCAAGCGGTTTCTGTTGCGGCTGGAAGGCGTGAGCATCGATTGATGTTGCCGCGGACATGGCGCGCAAAACAAAAAGCCTTTCCTGTCAGGGAAAGGCTTTTGTGACTGTGGCCTGAATGATCAGGCTGCGGTTTTTTTCGCAGCCTTCTTGGCGGCAGGCTTCTTCGCTGCCGCTTTCTTTGCCGGGACCTTGGCGGTCTTGCCGGCGGCCTTGGATGGTGCAGCGTCTGCCGTGGCCTCGTCGCCCTCGACCGCTGCGGCCTTGCCCTTGGCCGGCGCCTTTTCCTTGCGCGGCTCGAACTCGAAGCTCACCTTGCCGTCCTTGCCCTTGACCAGATAGGCCTTGAAGGCGCGACGCGTACGCTGCGAGACGAAGCCTGGCAGCAGGTCGGTCTTGCCGTCGTTGAGCAGCTTGCGCATCTGTTCGGGCAGGATTTCCTGCTGCAGGATGATGCGGCCGCTGCGGAAGTCGCAGGTCTTGGGCTTGGCGACGGAATTCTCGCAGACGTAGGACAGCGGCATTTCATAGACGCCGCCCGCGCATTTCGGGCATGGCCCCAGCGATTCCTGGCCGCTGAAGTCAACCGGCTCGGCGTTCTCGTCGTCGTTGTTCTGGCCGAAGTCGAACTCGAGCTTGTAGTTGTTGATGTCCTCGTCGCGCACGATCTTCAGCACGGCGGCGAACGGACGGCCCATCTTGGATCGGAAGCCCTGCAGCGGGCCGATGGTCTTGTTGGCCAGCAGTTCCTCGACCTCGGCGATCTCGAACTGGCGGCTGCCCGGCACCTTGCTCATCGAGAAGTCGCACTTGGTGCAGGCGAAGCGGCGGTAGTTTTCCTTGACCACGCCGCCGCAGTTCGGGCACGGCGTCTGCAGCGTCGCGTAGTCGCCGGGAATCGTGTCGTTGTCGTATTCCTTGGCGCGCTTGACGATGATCTGCGCCATCTGCGCGATCTCGCGCATGAATTCCTCGCGGCTGATGTTGCCGCGTTCGATCTGCGCCAGCTTGTATTCCCACTCGCCGGTCAGTTCGGGTTCGGTCAGTTCATCGACACCGAGGCCGTGCAGCAGAGTCATGAGCTGGAAGGCCTTGGCGGTCGGGATCAGTTCGCGGCCCTCGCGGATCAGGTATTTCTCGGTCAGCAGGCCTTCGATGATGGCTGCGCGCGTGGCCGGCGTGCCGAGGCCTTTGCCGGCCATGGCATCGCGCAGTTCGCCGTCGTCAACCAGCTTGCCGGCGCCTTCCATCGCCGACAGCAGCGTGGCTTCCGAATAGCGTGCCGGCGGCTTGGTGACGAGGCCGTTGGCGACCACCGATTCGGTCTGCACCTTTTCGTCCCTGGCGACCGGCACCAGATTGCCGCTGTTTTCCGGATCCTTCTCGTCGATGACTTCCTTGCCATAGACGGCCAGCCAGCCGGGATTGGTCAGCACCTTGCCTTCGGTCTTGAACTGGTGGCCCGAGACTTCGGTGAAGCGCGTCGTGACCTGGAATTCGGCGGCCGGGAAGAAGATCGCCATGAAGCGGCGCGTGACGAGGTCGTAGAGCTTCTGCTCCGGCTCGGACAGGTTCTTCGGTGCCTGCGTGGTCGGGATGATCGCGAAGTGGTCGCTGATCTTGGTGTTGTCGAAGATGCGCTTGTTCGGCTTGACCCACTTGTTGTTCGTGATCTGCTTGGCGAACTGGTGGTAGTTGTTGTTCTCGGCCAGCACGTCGAGCGTTTCCAGCACGGTCGGCAGGTAGTCTTCCGGCAGGTGGCGCGAATCGGTACGCGGATAGGTCAGCACCTTGTGCTTTTCGTACAGTGCCTGCGCCAGGCCCAGCGTGTTCTTGGCCGAGAAGCCGAAGCGCGCGTTGGCTTCACGCTGCAGGCTGGTGAGGTCGAACAGCGCCGGCGCCATCGAGGTGGTTGGTTTCGATTCCTCGGTGACGATGCCGATCTTGCCGCGGCAGGCGGCGACGATGGACTCGGCGGCTGCCTTGCTCCACAGGCGCTCGGCGCGCTTCTCGGGATCGGTCTCGTCCTTCCTGAACTTGGTGTCCAGCCAGCGGCCCTGATAGATGCCGGCGGCGCAGACGAACTCGGCGCGCACTTCCCAGTAGTCGCGCGGCACGAACTTCTTGATCTTCTCCTCGCGCTCGACCACGATCGACAGCGTTGGCGTCTGCACGCGGCCGACGGTGGTCAGGTAGAAGCCGCCTTCCTTCGAGTTGAAGGCGGTCATCGCGCGCGTGCCGTTGATGCCGATCAGCCAGTCGGCCTCGCTGCGGCTGCGCGCGGCGTCGGCCAGCGGCAGCATTTCCTGGTCGTCGCGCAGGTTCTTGAATGCCTCGCGGATCGCGGTCGGCGTCATCGATTGCAACCACAGGCGCTTGATCGGCTGCTTGGCCTTGGCGTACTGCGCGATCAGGCGGAAGATCAGTTCGCCCTCGCGCCCGGCGTCGCAGGCGTTGATCAGGGCGGTGACATCCTTGCGTTTGATCAGCTTGTTGAGCACCTTCAGGCGCGACTCGGTCTTGGCGATCGGGTTCAGCGCGAAGTGCGGCGGGATCATCGGCAGATGGGTAAAGGTCCACTTGCCGCGCTTGACGTCGTATTCCTCGGGCACCGCGATCTCGACCAGGTGGCCGACCGCGGACGAGAGGACGTATTCGTCGGATTCGAAGTACTCATCGTGCTTGGTGAAGCCGCCGAGCGTCTTCGCGATATCGTTCGCGACGGATGGCTTCTCGGCAATGATGAGGGTTTTGCTCATATATATAAGGGTCTCGAAAGAGGCGCGGCCAGGCGCGCAGGATGTCGTCGGCGAATCATGCCACAAAGCATGTTTCGGCGAGGCACGGGTTCTAATATAACAATTACATGCCCGTCAAGCGGGCAATGATAAGCGGGTTGCGGCGAAAACCGCAAGCAGCAGTCGGGAAGCGAGGGGGGAATTGTCGAACAGGCATGATGCTGCATCGTCGGCGGCGGGCCGGAACGATGCAGCGAAAAGAAAATGGTAATCCGTCTCAGTGCAGCATGCGCGGCGCGCCGTCGTCTTCGTCGAGAAAGAGTTCGTCGAGGAACAGGCCATCCGGCTCCTTGCCCTGGCTCCACAGCACCATCAGCACGATGACCTTGAGTTTGTCGAGCGAGATCGGCGATTCGGCCGCGGCCAGCGCGCGCTCGACGATGATCTCGCGCTGCACCGGATTGATCAGCTTGGCCGATTCGAGGAACTGGATGAAGCCGATGCCGGCGGTGCCGATGACGTCGGTCTCGCGATCGACATAGATGCGCATGCCGAACGAGAACGCGGTCTGGTGCGGCTGCAGATCGGAAGAAAAGGTATCGTTGGTCTGTGCCAGCGCGGTCAGCCAGCCGAGCGCCTTGGCAATCTCTTCCTCCTCGAAACCGATGGCGGAGAGTTTCTTGACCAGCACCTCGGATTCCGGGCAGGCATCCGGGCGGTAGTAGGTTTCGTACAAATAAACTAGAACGTCGAACATGGCTTCACCGTAGCGCTTGGGTTAAGGCGGCACTCTTGCGAATGGCGCCAGGATCGAATGCAAGAATCACGTTCTTCAATGCATGCAGGGAACAGTGACGACAGCGGCAGATCAGGGACAGCGCTTACTGGAGTCAAGCATACCCTAAAACGGCCAGGCTCGACAGAAAAGACCGGGGATGTTGCGCGTGCGCGATGTTCAAAATGAAAGCGGATGAAGAGCTGGAAACGGTTTCGTTTTCAGGATGGCATCGAGGCATGGCAAGTCATCAACGAATGACTCATACGGATCGCCTTCAAACGCATTACTGCGTTGGGGCGCCTTGCCGGGTGTCTGCACTGTCTGCGGTACCCCGCCTTGTTCTGCGCTTGAAGCAATCCGTATCAGTCGATGCGTCGATAGCTGCCGCCTGGCAGCATTTCGATGCGGCCGTCGAGTTCCAGCATCAGCAGCTCGGCATGCAGGGCGGTCATGTCCATCTGGCAGCGCATGGCCAGCGTATCCGCATCGACCGCGTCGAAACCCATGGCGTGCAGCACGCTGCCGGTTTCCGCGGGCGGAGTGGAGTCCGACGCGATCTTCCCGATGGCTGCGGCCTGCGGCACGTCCGCATACTGCAGTTCTTCGAGGATGTCCTGCGCCGATTCCACCAGCTTGGCGCCCTGCTTGATCAATTGATGGCAGCCCTTGGCCAGCGGCGAATGGATGGAGCCGGGAATCGCGAAGGTGTCGCGCCCCTGCTCGGCCGCCATGCGCGCCGTGATCAGCGAACCCGACTGCAGCGCCGCTTCGACCACCAGCACGCCACGCGCCAGGCCGCTGATGATGCGATTGCGGCGCGGGAAGTTGCCGGCAATGGCCGGTACGCCGAGCGCGTATTCGCTGACGATGCAGCCCTGTTCGGCGATGCGGTGCGCAAGTGTGCGGTTGCGTGCCGGATAGACGAGATCGATGCCGGTGCCGATCACCGCGATGGTCGAGCCATGTCCCTGCAGGCCTCCTTCATGGGCCGCGGCATCGATGCCGAGCGCCATGCCGGAGACGATGGCGAATCCGGCGTGGCTCAGCGCTGCCGAAAACGCGCCGGCATTGGCGACGCCCTGTGCGGTCGCATTGCGGCTGCCGACCACCGCGATCGACGCCTGCGACAGAAGGTCGATACGGCCCTTGATGTACAACATGACGGGCGGATCGGGAATCTGCAGCAGCGCCGCCGGATAAGCGGCATCGGCCAGCGTGACGATGTGATTGCCGGCCTGTGCGCTCCAGAGCAGGCTGCGTTCGATCAGCGCCTGCCGTTCGCCGTCGGGCGCACCCAGCAAGGCGTGCGCGATGCGTTCACCGACGACTTGTCGGAGTGCGGGAACGTCTGTGGAAAAGACCTGGTGCGGCAGGCCGAAATGTCCGAGCAGGCGGCGTGCGGTTTCGGCACCCACGCCGGGCGTCTGCATGAGCCGCAGCCACGCCGCCAGCTCATCCTCGGGGACGGCATGTTCCGCTTGCTGAAACACGCTGTCCGGCATGCCTTATTCGGGGGAGCTGGCGATGTCGCCGACCTGCACGGTATCGCGGACCTGCATTACCAGGCCATAGGAAATATTGTTGAAGACGCGGAACACGAACAGATTGCCATAGCGTTCATCGGGCAGCCTGATGACTTCCTTGCGGCCGCTGGTGGTATCGGTCATGGTCTTGCCGAGACGTTGCAGCTGCAGCACGGTGCCGATGTCGATGCCGTCGTTGCGGCCACGATTGATGGTGACGATCTGGTTCTGCCCGGCTTGCGAGACGCCGCCATAGACCGACACGATCCGGGCCTCGACCGCTTCGAGAGGCGGGTGCGGCGCAGTGTTGATGAAGGGTTTCGGCTCGACCGGCAGCAGGCGGTCACCCACGCCTATTTCCTCCTTGACGCGGGTGACGACAAAGCTGTGCGGCTCGTTGTCGGCACGGCTGGCGCGCTGCAGCAGCATGGTGCCGAGGAAAGCGGCTTCATAGCCGATGATCTTCCCGCTGCTCGGGTCCTTCAGCGGTTTACCGGCGCGGAATACCTGGAAGTCGTTGTGACCCTGCAGGTCGCCGCGCACATAGGCGGTGTCGTCATTGCCGAGCACCACGCGGTTCTCGCGCGTGGCGACGATGCGCGGCGTGCCCGCCAGTTCGTCGGCGTCGATGATCAGCGGTTGCGTCAGGAACTGGCCGATCTCGCTGAGGGAAATCGAGGCGATGGCCTCGCCATCCAGCTCGTCGCTGCGGATGCGCGGCGACAGCTTCACGTTCTGCGTGTCGCCGGCGTTGTCTGCCGCGCCAGCGGCGCCGAGCCGCAGGCGGCCCGTCACGCGGTCGAAATAGACGATTTGCCCCGGATAGATCCAGTGCGGATTGCGAATCTGGTCACGATTCATGTCCCACACCTGCGGCCAGCACCATGGTTGCTGCAGGAAACGGCCCGAAATGCCCCAAAGCGTGTCGCCGCGCACCACCACATGCTGATCCGGCGCGTTCGGCAGGAAGGTGCAGCGGGCATTGCCGCTCACGCTGGCGGTGGCGGATTGGGCATGGACGGCGGGAGCGAGGGTGGCGCTGAAAACGAGGCAAAGTGCAGCTATGCTAAAATTTTTCATGGTTTGTCCGGGTTGTTTCGACCAGTTGTGACGCCATTTACATAGTGCAGTTGCGGGCGGCAGAAGCGAGTTTCCTTGTTGAAATCTTGCTAAATTGAATCAAATTCTGCACACAAACCCCCGAACTAGCAAGAACCACCAGTCAACCCATCGTCGCGCTGTTGCGCAAAAGTCGTATGTCCATATTGACCATCCTGCGGTACCCAGACCCGCGCCTGCACAAGATCGCCAAGCCGGTGACGGTGTTCGATGCGCGTCTCAAGAAGCTGGTCGAGGACATGGCCGAGACCATGTATGCGGCGCCCGGCATCGGCCTGGCGGCGACGCAGGTGGATGTGCACGAGCGCGTGATCGTCATCGACACCTCCGAGGCGCATGACGAACTGCGCGCCTACATCAACCCCGAAATCCTGTGGGCCAGCGAGGAAAAGCAGGTCTATGACGAGGGCTGCCTGTCGGTGCCCGGCATCTACGATGGCGTCGAGCGTCCGGCGCGCGTCAAGGTGCGCGCCTTCGACGTGGAGGGCAATCCCTTTGAGCTCGAGGCCGACGGTCTGCTGGCGGTCTGCATCCAGCACGAGATGGATCATTTGCAGGGCAAGGTGTTCGTCGAGTACCTGTCGCCGCTCAAGCGCAACCGCATCAAGACCAAGCTGGTCAAGGAAGAGCGCGAGATGGCGCGCAGTGCACAGCGCGTGGCGACGCGCTGATCGCGTCCGCGATCGCGTATCGCCGTACTTCCGTTTTCCATTTCTTCCTGAATCGCCCGTCGCGTTGCCCCTTGCGTTTCCTTCAGGCACGCGGTTCGCATTCGCTGTCTGCCGTACTACAATCGCCGCATGAAAATCATCTTTGCCGGTACGCCCGAATTCGCGGCGGTCGCCCTGGCCGCGCTGCACGCGGCGGGTTTCGAAATTCCGCTGGTCCTGACCCAGCCCGACCGCCCAGCCGGACGCGGCATGCAGTTGCAGGCCTCGGCCGTCAAGCAGTTCGCCGTTGCGCACGGCATTCCGGTTGCGCAGCCGGTGTCGCTGCGGCTCGACGGCAAGCACGCCGAAGTCGCGGCCGAGGCACACGCGCTGCTCAAGGCGACGCCGCATGACGTGATGGTGGTGGCGGCCTACGGCCTGATCCTGCCGCAATCGGTGCTCGACATTCCGCCGTTCGGTTGCATCAACATCCATGCCTCGCTGCTGCCACGCTGGCGCGGTGCGGCGCCCATCCATCGCGCGATCGAGGCGGGCGATGCCGAAACCGGCATCACCATCATGCAGATGGACGCCGGCCTCGATACCGGTCCCATGCTGGCCATGCAGTCGCTGCCGATCGCGGCCGACGACACCACGGTCAGCCTGCACGACAAGCTCGCGCAACTGGGCGGCGAGATGATCGTCGACGTGCTGCGCCGGCGCGCGCAAGGTCCGCTGGCGGCGACGCCGCAGCCGGCCGACGGCGTGACCTATGCCGCCAAGATCGCCAAGGACGAGGCCGCGCTCGACTTCACGCAGCCGGCCGAGCTGCTGGCGCGCAAGATACGCGCCTTCAATCCCTTCCCTGGCGCGGCTGCGCAGTTCGACGGCACCGCCGTCAAGTTCTGGTCGGCGCTGCCGGTTGACTCGGCGCAGTGGCAGCCGGGTCAGGTGATCGCCGCCAATCCGCAGGACGGCATCGTGGTTGCCTGCGGCAGCGGTGCGCTGCGCGTGGCCGAACTGCAGAAGCCGGGCGGCAAGCGCCTGCCGGCCACCGAATTCCTCAAGGGCTTTCCGCTCGAAGGCGGCGTCTTCTCGTGAGCCGGCACGGAATGCGTACCTACGGCGCGGGCCGGTGGCCTGTCGCAAACCATTGATTTCACGTATAATTTTGCCTGCGCCGATTTGATTGAAAAGGTCAAACCAGCTTGCGGGCGCGGAACGGTCGGCATGACCGTTCGTACAAATACTGCTAAAGCGGCGTTGGTGCGAAACCCGGTCCCGTTTGCAGGCCGGGTTTTTTGCATTTGACGCCACGCCACCGCGAATACCACAGAGAAGACGAATGAAACGCGACGCCCTTTCCGATACCGAACTGCTTTTGCGCGACCTCATGGCCAAACGCATCCTGATCCTGGATGGCGCGATGGGCACCATGATCCAGCAGTACAAGCTGACCGAAGAGGATTATCGCGGCGAGCGTTTTGCCGATTTCTCGGTGCCGGGCAAGGAACTGTTCGTCAAGGGCAACAACGAACTGCTGTCGCTGACCCGTCCCGACGTCATCAGCACGATCCACGAACAATACCTGGCCGCCGGCGCCGACCTGATCGAGACCAATACCTTCGGCGCGACCACGGTGGCACAGGACGACTACCACATGGCGCACCTGGCCTACGAGATGAACGTGGTCTCGGCCCGGTTGGCGCGCGCGGCCTGCGACAAGTATTCGACCCCCGACAAGCCGCGCTTCGTTGCTGGCGCGCTGGGCCCGACGCCCAAGACCGCGTCGATCTCGCCCGACGTCAACGACCCGGGCGCACGCAACGTCACCTTCGATCAGCTCGCGACCGCCTATCTCGAACAGACGCGCGGCCTGGTCGAGGGCGGTGCCGACGTGCTGCTGGTCGAGACCATCTTCGATACGCTCAACTGCAAGGCTGCGCTGTTCGCGATCGACCAGTTCTTCGAGGAGTCGGGCAAGCGGCTGCCGATCATGATCTCGGGCACCGTGACCGATGCCTCGGGCCGCATCCTGTCGGGCCAGACCGTGCCCGCGTTCTGGCATTCGATCCGCCATGCCAGGCCGCTGACGGTCGGCCTCAACTGCGCGCTCGGCGCGGCGCTGATGCGGCCGTATGCGGAAGAGCTGTCGAAGATCGCCGACACCTATGTCTGCATTTATCCGAACGCGGGGCTGCCGAACCCGATGAGCGACACCGGCTTCGACGAGACACCTGACGTGACGTCCTCGCTGCTCAAGGATTTCGCCGAGAGCGGCTTCGTCAACATTGCCGGCGGCTGCTGCGGCACCACGCCCGACCACATCCGCGCGATCGCGGAGACAGTGAAGAACATCGCGCCGCGCACGGTGCCGACGGTTGACCAGTCGCTGAAACTGTCGGGCCTCGAGCCCTTCGTCATCGACGACAACTCGCTGTTCGTCAACGTCGGCGAGCGCACCAACGTCACGGGGTCGAAGGCCTTCGCGCGCCTGATCATCAACGAGCAGTACGACGAGGCGCTGGCAGTGGCACGCCAGCAGGTCGAGAACGGCGCGCAGGTCATCGACATCAATATGGACGAGGCGATGCTCGATTCGCAGGCTGCGATGACGCGCTTCCTGAATATGGTCGCGTCCGAACCCGACATTGCGCGCGTGCCGATCATGATCGACTCGTCGAAGTGGAGCGTGATCGAGGCCGGCCTCAAGTGCGTGCAGGGCAAGGCCATCGTCAACTCGATCTCGATGAAGGAAGGCGAGGAGAAATTCCTGCACGAGGCGCGCCTGTGCCGCCGCTACGGCGCCGCGGTGATCGTCATGGCCTTCGACGAGAAGGGCCAGGCCGACACCTTCGAGCGCAAGATCGAGATCTGCGGCCGTGCCTACTGGCTGCTGGTCAACGAACTCGACTTCCCGCCGGAAGACATCATCTTCGATCCGAACATCTTCGCGGTCGCGACCGGCATCGAGGAACACAACAACTACGCGGTCGATTTCATCAACGCGGTGCGCTGGATCAAGGAAAACCTGCCGCGCGCCAAGATCAGCGGCGGCGTCTCCAACGTCAGCTTCAGCTTTCGCGGTAACGACCCGGCGCGCGAGGCGATCCACACGGTGTTCCTGTACCACGCGATCAAGGCCGGCATGACCATGGGCATCGTCAACGCCGGCATGGTCGGCGTCTATGATGACCTGCCGGCCGAACTGCGCGAGCGCGTCGAGGACGTGGTGCTGAACCGCCGCGAGGATGCGACCGAACGCATGATCGAATTCGCCGCCACGCTCAAGGCCGGCGACAAGAAGGAAGAAGCCACGCTCGAATGGCGCAGCGGCACCGTGCAGCAGCGGCTGTCGCATGCGCTGGTGCACGGCATCACGCAATGGATCGTCGAGGATACCGAGGAAGCGCGGCAGGAACTGCTGAAGAATGGCGGCCGTCCTATCCACGTGATCGAAGGTCCGCTGATGGATGGCATGAACGTGGTCGGCGACCTGTTCGGGCAGGGCAAGATGTTCCTGCCGCAGGTGGTCAAGTCGGCGCGCGTGATGAAGCAGGCGGTGGCGCACCTGATCCCGTTCATCGAGGAGGAGAAGCGTCTGCTCGAGGAACAGACCGGCATCGTCAGCAAGCCCAAGGGCAAGATCGTGATCGCGACCGTCAAGGGTGACGTGCACGACATCGGCAAGAACATCGTGTCGGTGGTCCTGCAGTGCAACAACTTCGAGGTCGTCAACATGGGCGTGATGGTGCCGTGCTCGGAGATCCTCGCCAAGGCGAAGGAAGAGAATGCCGACATCATCGGCCTGTCGGGACTGATCACACCGTCGCTGGAAGAGATGGCCTATGTCGCCAAGGAAATGCAGCGCGACGAATACTTCCGCGGCCTGCGCATGCCGCTGCTGATCGGTGGCGCCACCACCAGCCGCGCGCATACGGCGGTCAAGATCGCCAACAACTACGACGGCCCGGTGGTCTATGTGCCGGACGCCTCGCGCTCGGTGTCGGTCGCGCAGTCGCTGCTGACGCCCGAGCAGCGCGATGCCTACATCGCCGAGATCGCGGCCGACTACGAGCGCATCCGCGAGCAGCACGCGAACCGCAAGACGGTGCCGTTGCTGACGCTGGCCGACGCGCGCGCCAACCGCATGAAGCTGCCGTTCGACGGCGCCGCGGCGCCGGTCAAGCCCAAGTTCATCGGCCGCCGCGAATTCCGCAACATCGATCTGGCGACCATCGCGCGCTACATCGACTGGGGGCCGTTCTTCCAGACCTGGGACCTGGCCGGTCCCTACCCCGCGATCCTGACCGACGAGGTGGTGGGCGACGCCGCCACCAAGGTGTTCGCCGAGGGACAGGCGCTGCTCAAGAAGGTCATCGAAGGCCGCTGGCTGACCGCCAACGGCGTGATCGCCCTGCTGCCGGCCAACACGGTCAACGACGACGACATCGAGGTCTATACCGACGACACGCGCCAGCAGGTCGCCTTTACGTATTACGGTGTGCGGCAACAGACAGTCAAACCGGTCATCGATGGCGTACAACGTCCCAATCAGTGCCTGTCCGACTTCATCGCACCCAAGTCATCCGGCGTGGCCGACTACATCGGCCTGTTCGCGGTCACGGCGGGGCTCGGCATCGAGAAATACGAAAAGCGCTTCGAGGATGCGCATGACGACTACTCGTCGATCATGCTCAAGTCTCTGGCAGACCGCCTGGCCGAAGCCTTTGCCGAGTACCTGCACGAACGCGTGCGTACCGACTTGTGGGGCTATGTGCCGGGCGAGCATCTGAGCAACGAGGAACTGATCAAGGAAGCCTATCGCGGCATCCGTCCCGCGCCCGGCTACCCGGCCTGCCCCGAGCATACGGTCAAGGCCGACATGTTCCGCGTGCTGAGGGCGGAGGAGATCGGCATGATGCTGACCGACTCGTTCGCGATGTTTCCGGGCGCGGCGGTATCCGGCTTCTACTTTGCGCACCCGGAGGCAAAGTACTTCGTCGTCGGCAAGATCGGCGACGATCAGGTCAGCGACATGGCTGCGCGCAGGGGCGTCGCGAAGGAAGACGTCGAGCGCTGGCTGGCACCCAACCTAACGTAGAAGAACATCGACATGCGCACGAGAATAATCTGGAAAGACCGCTCAAGAAAAAGCAAAATCCTCATTATTCTCGGCAGCGTGCTGACGACGCTGGTGGTCGTGCTTCTCGCGCTCAACCTGACGCTCGGCGAAAAGAAGATCCGCGAGGACATCCCGCGCCTGTATTCGGTCGCCGATCCGCAGTTCGAACGCACCATGGGTGTACTGCTGGGACCGGCCATCGTCGGCGGCAATCGCGCGCAGGCGCTGCAGAACGGCGAGGAAATTTTTCCGGCCATGCTGGAGGCGATCCGCGGCGCGCAGAAGACCATCAATTTCGAAACCTACATCTACTGGTCGGAAGCGATCGGCAAGGAGTTCGCCGAAGCCTTTGCCGAACGCGCGCGTGCCGGCGTCAAGGTGCACGTGCTGATCGACTGGGTCGGCAGCAGCAAGATGGAACAGTCCTATCTGGACCTGATGGAAGCGGCTGGCGTCGAGGTGCGCAAGTACCACCCGCTCAAGTGGTACAACCTGGCGCGCATGAACAACCGCACGCACCGCAAGCTGCTGGTGGTGGATGGGCGCATCGGCTTCACCGGCGGCGTCGGCATCGCCGGCCAGTGGACCGGCCACGCGCAGGACCCGGATCACTGGCGCGATTCGCACTATCGCGTCGAAGGACCGGTAGTGGCGCAGATGCAGGCGGTGGCGATCGACAACTGGATCAAGACCACCGGCCATGTGCTCGACGGCCCCGATTATTTTCCCGAACTGAAGCCGGTCGGCGACGACCACGCGCAGGTCTTCAGCAGCTCGCCGCAGGGCGGCAGCGAAAGCATGCGCCTGATGTACCTGCTGGCGCTGACGGCGGCGCAGAAGAGCATCCAGCTGGCGGTCTCGTATTTCGTGCCGGACGAGATGACGCGGCGCGTGCTGATCGATGCCGCACGGCGCGGCGTCAAGGTGCAGATCATCGTGCCGGGCGAGCACATGGACGTCGAGGTGGTGCGGCGCTCGTCGCGCGGCATGTGGGGCGAATTGCTGCAGGCCGGCATCGAGATCTACGAGTACGAGCCGACCATGTATCACTGCAAGGTCATGATCGTTGACGACCTGATGGTCTCGGTCGGCTCTACCAACTTTGACGACCGCTCTTTCCGCATGAACGACGAAGCCAACCTGAACGTCTATAACGCCGCGTTCGCCAGGGATCAGGTGGCGGTATTCAACGACGACCTGCGCCATGCGCACCGCATCACCTATGAGGAATGGCGGAACCGGCCATGGACCGAAAAGCTGCACGAGCAGGCGGCGCGCCTGTTGGCACCACTGCTGTAAATGTAAGTCAGTCGTCCAGCGGCAGACCGTCGATGAAGACCTTGAGCTCGCCTTCGCCGAACGAGGTCCAGGTTTCGTTGGTGGTCAGCGGTTCGGTGACGATGATGGCGACGCGGTCGTCGGGCGTGGTGACTTCGGAAAAATCGACCTTGACTTCCTCGTCGCTGAGCACGGCTTCCGAGAACGGATGTTGGCGCACGATGTAGTGCAGGCTGGTCGAGCAGTGCGCGAACAGCGCCGAACCGTCCGACAGCATCATGTTGAAGGTGCCGTGGCGCGCAATCTCCGCGCACAGTTCACCGATCGCGGCGGTCAGTTCGGGCAGCATCGGCAGCGCATCGTCGAAGCGGCGCCGCAGTTCCTGCAGGATGTAGCAGAAGGCGGCTTCGCTGTCGGTGGTGCCGACCGGCTGGTAGGGGCCGTTCAGTTCCGGCACGAAATTCTTGAGGTCGCCGTTGTGTGCGAACACGAAGTAGCGGCCCCATAGCTCGCGCACGAAGGGGTGGCAGTTCTCGAGCGAGACGCGGCCCTGCGTGGCCTTGCGGATATGCGCGATGACGTTCTTGGACTTGATCGGATACTTGCGGATCAGGTCGGCGATCGGCGATTTGACGGCCGCTTCATGATCAACGAAGTGGCGCACGCCGGCGCCTTCGAAGAAGGCGATGCCCCAGCCGTCCGCATGATGGTCGGTGCCGCCGCCGCGTGTCGCGAAACCGGTGAAGCTGAACACGATGTCGGTCGGGACGTTGCAATTCATTGCAAGAAGCTGGCACATGGCGAAACACTGAAAAAAGACGGGAGACGGGGCAATACGGTATCACGTTCGCCGCGACAGCTGCGCATGGCAGCGCCACAGCGCGTGGCCCGACGCCTGGTATTTGGCCTCGAAGGGCGTGATCGTCGTCTGCGGACGATAGGGTTCCGCCGCCACCGCGATGCCGCTCAACTGCGTGAGCGCGGCAGAAAATTCCTCGACGTAGATGCGCCAGTTGCTGCGGCATTCGATGTGGCCACCGAGTGCGACGATGGTCGGAAACACGGCGTGGCCATGCCAGCGCCGCGCGAGATGCCCGATCTTGGGCCACGGGTTCGGATAGAGCAGATATTGCCGTGCCGGGAAGATGCGGTGATCCAGCAGCAGCCGCCAGTAGTCGACGAGGTCGGCGCGCGCCCAGGCCAGATTGTCCGGCAGCGGCGCCGGCCAGTGCGTGTTGCGTTCCATGCGGTCCTGCGACTGGTCGATGCCGATCACGAAATGGTCGGGATACTGCGTCGCCAGGTGCAGTGTCGACAGGCCGACGCCGCAGCCGGTATCCAGGATCAGCGGCCGCCCGCCGGCACGCTGCCAGTGCGCGATGCTGTCGTCGAAGGCAGCCTGGTTGTAGGCGGCCACCGGCTTGCGGAACGGGTGCTGCGCGTGACGCGTCACCAGCGCATGCAGTTGCTCATGAATGCCGGTCTGGCTGCTGACAATGGGAGAAGAATTGGCGCGCATGCACGCAGTCGAAACGAAAAAGAGGAAACCGGAAAAAGAAATGCCTGCACGATCGCTGCGATCGTGCAGGCATCCGGATTCTAAGCCAGACGACGTTCAGTGGAAAGTCATCGGCTGGCTCATCATCACGTCGTAGCCGCCGAGGAAATCGTCGATCTCTTCCTCGCTCGGTTCGCTTGCGATCAGGTTGCGCACGCTCTGGCGGAACGTTTCCGCCATCGGTCCGGCGATGAAGATCTCGCGTTGCGCCGGTTTGTCCATGATTTCGTAGCCGCCGAAACGCAACGCGTCCTGCTCGTCATCCACCCCGAATTCGACGACGCTGTATTGCTCACTGTTGTAGATCAGGTTCATTAGACCCTCCTGTGGCGATCGCAATCGAAAGCATTGCGTTGATAGGAACATGGCGCTTGAATGAACATTTTCAAGATTGCCGTGCGGCATTGAAACAATTGCTTGCACTTCATTAACGGCAGATTGCAACAGAGATTGAGCAAGAAGGATGCCTTGTCCGGACATTTTTTCCTCCCCTCACACGAAAGACAGAAAAAAGGGAAGGAAGTTGCCCGGCTTATGTCAATTCGACATCATCGGTCAGCGTCAGCAGGCGGTCGTATGGTGCGCTTTGGAGGAAGGTACGCAAGGCAGGCAGGTGTTCATCGCTGGCTACGCCGATGTACAGCCGTTCCGGGCGAGTGCGCAGCAGCCGGTTGAGTGTCACGCGCATGACCAGATTTCCCGTGCAGCAAAGACAGCCGGGAGCGATGCGGGAAAGTTGCAACGAGGGAAAAGCGGAAGTATCCAGTAACGGATGGCCGTCGGGCAAACCTTCGAGGATGACGGCGGTGGCGGAGGAGTCGAGCAGGGAATGGATGGCTGCTTCGCGCGAGGCTGCGGTGCCGCCGGTGACGAGTGTGGCGGTGGTCATGCTCCCCGTTTGGCGATCTTGCCGGGCTCGACGCCGAGCTGCTTGAGCTTGCGGTACAGATGCGTGCGTTCCAGACCGGTCTTCTCGGCCACGCGCGTCATGCTGCCGCCCTCGCGTCCCAGGTGATGCTCGAAATAGGCGCGTTCGAAGGCGTCGCGTGCTTCGCGCAGCGGCAGGTCGAACGAGGCGGAAAAAAAGTGCGCATCCGGCGCGCTGGGCAGCGGTGCCGCCACGGCGGCGGGGGTATTGCTGTAGGCAGGCGCGGCTGGCTGCGGCGTTACGGCGGCATGGTCGAGCGGGCGCGAAATCGGCTGGTCGATCGGCGCGATCGGCGCGCGTACCGGGGGCGCCGTGCGCGCCGGTTCCTGTCCGCGCGACAGGCCTTGTTGCACGGCCTTGAGCAGCTTCTGCAGGGAAATCGGTTTTTCGAGGAAGTTGAGGGCGCCGATGCGAGTCGCCTCGACCGCGGTATCGATGGTGGCGTGGCCCGACATCATGATGACCGGCATCGTCAGCAGGCCGTCGCGTTGCCATTCCTTGAGCAGCGTGACGCCATCGGTATCCGGCATCCAGATATCGAGCAGCACGAGATCGGGTTTGGCCGCGGCGCGTTCGGTGCGCGCCTGATGCGCGTTTTCCGCCGTGGTGACGACATGCCCCTCGTCGCCGAGAATCTCGGACAGCAATTCCCGGATTCCCATCTCATCGTCAACAACTAGAATATTGGCCATCGGTTGCCCCCTTCATGTTTGCCCTCCCTTGCCCGCGACTTTACGCCGCTGTTGGCATCAGGAAGATAACTTTAACAGCAAAATTGCCACTTTTGCACCGCTGCCAGTGCTGCGGTTGCGGATGTCTATGCGTCCGCCGTGTTCTTCGATGATCTTCTTCACCATCGGCAGGCCCAGCCCGGTGCCGCGCGGTTTGGACGTGATGTAGGGTTCGAATGCGTGCGCGAGAATCTTCGCCGAGAAACCGGGCCCGTTGTCGGTGATCGTCAACTGCACCGCGTTGCTGACCGCGCCATCCGAACTGCGATAGTGGATTTCCTCGGTAATGATATCAATACGGGGTGGGTCAGCCCGAGGCGCGTCGGTCTGCAGCGGCGTTTCGCCGGCCGCCGCCTTGGCGGCGAGGTGTTTTTCCATCACCGCATCCTGCGCGTTCTGCAGCAGGTTGTGAATCACTTGCCGCAGCTGTGTCTCGTCGCCCATGATCTGCGGCAGGCCGTTCGCCAGCGACGCGTGAATGATATCCCGATCGTCACCGGCCAGATAGAGGTGCAGGATTTCCTCGATCAGCGCGTTGAGGTCGAGCGAGGTCAGCATGGCAGGCGGTGTCTTCGCGTAATCGCGGAAGTCATCAACCATGCGCTTCATGGCGGCGACCTGGTTGACGATGGTTTCGGTGCTGCGTTCGAGCATTCTGGCGTCGGTATCCTCGAGCTTGCCTTCGAGTTTCATGTGCAGGCGTTCGGCCGCCAGCTGGATCGGCGTCAGCGGATTCTTGATTTCGTGCGCCAGGCGGCGCGCGACCTCGCCCCAGGCGATCGATCGCTGCGCCGAGATGACGTCGGAAATGTCGTCGAACACCACCACGTAGCCGCCCTCGCGCACCGCCGGCAGGCGCGAACCGCGTGCCAGCAGCGAGATATCGTTCTCGCCTTCGCCGCCGTCGGGGCGCGGCACGTCGATCTGGTGCTGCCAGTGCAGGTTGGCGTCGGCCGTGCTGCCGGCTGCCGATTGCGCGCTTTGCGCCGAGAACGATTGCGTGATGACCTGCGCGAAATGCGCGAGTCCCTCGATTTCTCCAAGGGGTTTGCCGACATGCTGCGAAAAATCGTGCTGCAGGATGCGTTCCACCGATTCGTTGCAGGTCACGAGCCGGAACTGGCGATCGAGCACCATCACGCCGGCCGACATGTTGGCGAGCACCGATTCGAGATAGGCCTTGGCCGCTTCCAGCTCGGTGCGGTTCCTTTCCACCGAGGCGCGCGCGTCGGACAGCTGGCGCGTCATGGTGTTGAACGACTGCGTCAGCGTGCCGAGCTCGTCGGAAGTGCTGACGATGGGGCGCGGCGACAGGTCACCCTCGGCCACCGCCTTGGTGCCCTGCGCCAGCAGCAGCAGCGGCTTGGCGAGGTCGCTGGCAATCAGGAAGGCGGCGGCGATGGCGCCGAAGATCGCCAGCAGCAGCGTCAGCGTCAGCGTGACGATATAAATCTTGCGCAGGCCGGTGCGCGCCAGGTAGCGTTCCTGGTATTCGCTGTAGGCCACGCGCAGGGCTTCGGCATTGCGCGCCAGTTGCTCCGGCACCGGCTGGATCAGCTGCAGATAGCGCTGCTCGGTCTGCAGCGACAGCGCGCGCGTGGAATTGGGAATCTCGACCAGCACGCGGAAGCGCAGGCTCGGCGTGCTGGCGGCCGGCGCCGTGATGGTGTTCGTATTGTTGCCGGCTTCGCTGGTATTGTCCTGGAACTCGGTGGTGCCTTCGATGGCGCCATAGCTGCGCGTCAGGCGCGCCTGGCGCATCATCTCGGCGCTCGGGAAGTCCGGCAGCAGCGAGCCGAGCTGCGAGCCGGAACTGGCGATCATCTGGCCGTTGCTGGTGACGATCAGCGCATCCTGCTGCAGGTTCTGGTCGCGCATGCGCGACAGCTGCGTGATCTGCGTGGCATCCGACATCTCCGCCAGTTCGAGCGCCATGTTGCGCGCCTTGACCTGCAGTTCGCGCAGCGAGGAGTCGAGCGCCGAGCGGCCCAGGTTGAGGCCGGCCTCGAGTGCCGATTCGACGCGCACGTCGAACCACGATTCGATCGAGCGCGAGACGAACTGCACTGACACCGTATAGATGACCGCGCCCGGCAGGATGCCGATCAGCGCGAACAGCAGCACCAGCCGTGCCATCAGGCGCGAGCCGAACTTGCCGGCGCGGTGACGCTTGTAGAGGCGGAACAGCAGCAGCCCGACCAGCGCCAGCAGCGACGCCGCGACCGCCGCGTTCAGGATCAGCAGCCACGGATAGTTGCGTTCGAAGAGATTGGAATTCTCGGAGGCCGACGCCAGCAGGAACAGCAGGATGCTGACGACGGCGCCGCCGACCACCAGCAGATAGCGCAGCAGCCTGGTCACGTCAGTCCGCCGTGAAGGAGAAACGGTACCAGTCGGAAGCCAGCTTCCAGTCGCTGCTGTTCATTGCATGCACCTGGAACGGCTTGGGCAGCTGGGCGACGTCGAGCTGCATGCGCACGCTGACGTCGTAGCTCTGGCCCGGCTTGAGTTCGTCGTTGCTGGCGATCACCCAGCGGTTGGGGCGGCGCACCATCGACAGCGCATCGTCGAGCGTGGCAAAGCTCTGGTGGATGCGGCCGGTCATGGCGGCGTAGTACTGCCGTGTCAGCAGGTTGTACGAGATGCGGATGGTCTGGCTGCGCACCACGTCCTTGGCGTCGAACCAGTACCAGCGCGGCCGCACGATCTCGATCTCGGTCGTGAAGTAGAGCGGGATGCCGCGGTTCAGCGCATCCTCGAGACCGCGGTTGAGATCCAGCGCGTAGCTGGCAGAAAGACGATAGCCTTCTTCCGAATGTTCGAGATGCGCTTCGCTTACCTCGATGCCTTCCGCATGCGCGGCGGGAAGATGAAGCGAGAATGCAAGCAGCACGATGCTGATCAGCCAGAAGAAGCCAGAGATTCGTTTTCTGTTCACGCGTGTTGCGGCAGGTGGTCGCCGGAATGGATTGGTCGGTCAGGGATTCATGCGGCAGGCTTCTGGAACAGTGCATAGAACAAGCCGTCGTGGTCGCGTCCGTCGGTCGCGGTCGGCAGCAATTGTCCTGGCGCCGGCAGCCGCAACGCGCCGTGGCGCTGCGCGAAGGCTGCGGCCTGCGCCTCCGATTCCTGCGGCCACAACGAACATGTCACAAACAGCAATTTACCATTCGGCTCGAGCATCTGCCAAAGGTTGTCGAGAATTCCGGCCGAAATGGCGGCCAATTGTGTTGTATCGCCCTTGCGCCGCAGCCAGCGAATGTCCGGGTGGCGCCGCACGATGCCCGAGGCGGTACAAGGGACATCGGCCAGGATGCGGTCGAAATGCCGTCCATCCCACCAGTCCGTTTTGCCTGCATCGCCCTGCCGCAACGTGGCCGGCAGTTGCAGGCGCTGCAGGTTTTCGTCGATGCGCTTGAGCCGTTGCGCATCGTGATCGAGCGCCAGCAGATCAACCTGCGCCTGCTCCAGGATATGGCAGGTCTTGCCGCCGGGTGCGGCGCAGGCATCGAGCACGCGCATGCCGTCCTGCACATCGAGCAGGCCGGCTGCGAATTGCGCTGCCGCATCCTGTACCGAAACCAGGCCGTCCGCGAACCCCGGAATCTGGCCGACCGGCACGGCTTGCGCCAGGCGGACGGCATCCTCGCCGATGCGCGTCGCCGCGATATCTTGTGCGGCCAGGTCGGCCAGATACTTCTCGACGGCGATCCTGCGTCGATTGACGCGCAATGTCAGCGGCGGCGTCCGGTTGCCGGCTTCCAGTATGGCTTCCCAGTCCTGCGGATAGGCCGAACGCATGCGGTCTATCCACCAGTTCGGATAATTCCAGCGTGCCATCTGCGTGCCGGCCGCGCGTTTCATCAATTCTTCGCGTTCGCGCAGAAAGCGGCGCAGGATGGCATTGACCATGCCCTTGGCATGCGCAAGCCTGGGATCGCCTGCTGCCGCGGCAACCGCCTGATCCACCAGCGTGAAGGCGGGATAGCGCGCGTGTTCGCCCTGCTCTGCCGGATCGGACAAGAGGCCCAGTGCGCAGCAGATGAGGCCATGCAGCTCGGCCGGCTCGGTCTGCCGCGTGGTCATGGCGTTGAGCAGGGCTTCGGCTCGCCCCATGTTGCGCATGGCGTGGTAGGACAGGTCCTGGATCGCGCCGCGCGCCTGCGGCGAGGCGGAACATTGCGCCCATACCTTGATCAGTGCCTGCGGCAGTGCCACGCCGCGCCCGACAGCCGCGATGGCTTGTGCGGCGCCGTGCAGGCTGAAGGCGAGGGAGTCGGGAGGGAGGTTTGGCTTACTCAAGGGAAATCGGGCAAAGAGGCACGGCCTGACGGCAATGCATGCCGGCGACCGTACGAAACATTCGGACCGTCATTGTAGCGGCCAAAGCTGAGAAGCCGAGGATGGCGCTGAAAAACAAACGGCACGCGCATGGCGTGCCGTTGAACGGGAACTGGCGATCGAATCATGGAAGGACGCCCCACAGGACATCGCGGTTTTCCTTGTTGGCTGCGCGCAGCATTTCCAGCAGCGGATAGGCGCGCGAGGAAAAACTGACGGTTTCGAGTTGTTCATGCTCGTTGTCGTCGCCGTTTTCGTTGTGATGGGCAACCACGTCGCGTTCGATGGCTTCGGAGGTGGCGTGAATTTCCTTGGCCTTGAGCGTGCTGATTTCCGCTTCGAGAATCTTGATGGCGGCGGCGGTTTCCCCGGCGGTGATGACACCCTGTTTGTGATCTTTGTGCAGGAGATCGAGAATCCGGTTCGCATGTTCTTCGTACATCAGAACTTCCGCGCTGGCCCTGGATTTGAAAGTGACTAACATGGGCGGCCTCCTTTTCTTGTTAGGTGTGCTGAAACGATAGCACGATTTTGTCGGTGCGCAACAGCGCTGTCTTTTTCCTTCTCGCGCATGGCAATCAGGCATTGCCGCAGGCGGGGAAATGTCGCATTTGCCTGCCGGCGGAGCATGCATGATGGACAGCAAGACGGTGTGCTCAGTTCAACCGGAAGGAAGAGAAATAGATAGTGGCCATGTCGTCGTCGATATGGTTTTGGGGACCGCTGATCAGAATCTGATAGACGCGTTGCTCGACGGCTGTCAGCCGCACACGCATGGTGCGTGCCTGGCCATGCGTGGCCGGAGAAGCAGGGCCGTTCGCATGGATTTCACGCACTACCATTGCGCCACCTTGCGTGCCGCGCGGCACCGCCAGTGTCCTGTCGGCCGTAACGGCGCCGTGCATGTTGCGCACCAATGCTTCCTGCATGGCGGCCAGGGCCTGGTGGGCTGCCGCCGCGTTCGGCAGTTCGGCGGTGCCGACCGCGAATGCGACGCCGTCGACTTCTGCGCCCGTCATGGTCATGGCGACGGCCAGGCCATCGAGGTCGATGGTGCGCGATGCAGTGGCCGGCCGCGCGGGCATGAGGATCGCGTAGCCGCCGTCATCGCTGCGCACTTCACGCCAGTCCAGTGCAGGCGTACAGGCAGCGAGCGTCAGTGCCAGCGCGGCGTACAGCAGGCTTCGGCAAGGCAGGAACGGTCGCATGCGGAGAACTCCCGGTGAGATGCTGCATGGTACACCCGGCGTTCCATCTTGCGGCAGGCGGCAGGGCGCGTAAAATCGATCTATTGTCATTTCACCAGTCAGGACAGCACGGATGGGAAAACTGCTCGCGATCGACGGCCTCAACATCGTGCGCCGCGTTTACGAGGCCAATGCCGAAACCGATCCGGTGCTGAAGGCCGAGACCGCCCTGCGCCACTCGCTGTCTTCCTTTCGCAAGCTGTTGGTCACGCATCGGCCCACGCACGTGCTGGCCGCTTTCGATCACGGCGGTCCGACGTGGCGGCACGCGCTCTACCCGCGCTATCGCGAACATCGCGAGGAAATGCCGGCGGCGCTGCGCGACGGGTTGATCGACTTTCATGCGCGGCTGGCCGAGTGGGGCATGCAGGTGGTCAGCGTGCCGCAGGTGGAGGCGGACGATGCGATCGCCACCTGCGTGCTGCGCTGGCTGGACGAGGGACGCGGCGAGGCGATCGTGGCCTCGACCGACAAGGACCTGCATGTGCTGATCGCGAATGGCGCGTTGCTGTGGGATCATTTTCGCAACGAGTGGCACGATGCTGCGTGGGTCGAGGAGAAATTCGGCGTGCCGCCCGCAATGCTTGCCGATCTGCTCGCGTTGACCGGCGATGCCGCCGACGGCATTCCGGGCGTGGAAAAGGTCGGCGTCAAGACGGCGGCACGCCTGCTGCAGAATTACGGCAGCATCGAGCGCATCATGGCCGGTGCCGGCATCCTGAAAGATGCGATGGGCGAGCGCCTGCGTCGGGATGCCGGGCAACTGGCAGTGTCGCGGCAACTGGTCGCATTGAAAACGGATGTGCATCTGGGTGTGACCTGGAACCGGCTGGCTTTCGATGCGGACCGGTTTTCCTGATGCCGCAGGCAGGAACTTCGCACGATTCGCCTGCTCCATCATTCATTGCGGCTATGTCGTATCGGTTGAGGAGCGCATCATGAAAAAACGTTTTTCCCTGTTTGCATTGCTGCTGGCGTCTGCTTCGGCCTTTGCTTCCTCGGACGCCGCATGGCAGGCCCTGTACGAACGCACCGAAAAGGCCTGCCTCAAGAAAAGTGCACTGAAGGATGCGCATGCAGTTGGCGAGCGCGTGGTCTTTTCCAAGGCCATTTTCTACCGCATCGAAGGCACGTATCCGCAGCCGCACATGAATGCACAGAAGGGGACGGTCTATTGCCTGCATCCCTATCCGAAAGGCCGGGCGGAAATAGCCGAATCGCCATGAGGGCGGAACCGGTGCGGAACGATCGTTTTCCTGTTTCGCGCTTAGCTTACTGATCCCGCATCGCGCGTCGGTACTGGATCGCCTCTGCCACATGCGGCTGTTCGATGCGGCTTGCCTGCGCAAGATCGGCAATCGTGCGCGCGACCTTGAGCACGCGATGATAGGCGCGCGCCGACCAGTTCAGCTTGCTCATGGCGGTGCGTAGCAACTGTTCGCCGGCCGCATCGGGCCGGCAATGCGTCTCGATTTCGTTGCCTGACAGAAGATTGTTGCGTTTACCTTGTCGCGCATGTTGCAGCAGTGCGGCGCGCGCCACACGCTGCGCAATATCCGCAGAGCTTTCGCCAGGCGTGCCGTCGAGCAGTTCCTCATGCGGCAAGGCGCCGACCTGAATCTGCAGGTCGATGCGGTCGAGCAGCGGTCCCGAAATCTTTCCCTGGTAGCGCGCGACCTGGTCGGGCGTGCAGCGGCATTTTCCGGAAGCATGGCCAAGGTAGCCGCACGGGCACGGATTCATCGCCGCGATCAACTGGAAGCGTGCCGGAAAATCGGCCTGCCGGGCGGCGCGCGAGATCGTGATGCGGCCCGACTCCAGCGGTTCGCGCAGCACTTCGAGCACGGAGCGTTGGAACTCCGGCAATTCATCAAGAAAAAGCACGCCGTGATGCGCGAGCGAGATTTCGCCGGGGCGCGGCGTGCCGCCACCGCCGACCAGCGCCACGCCGGAGGCCGTGTGATGCGGCGCGCGGTACGGACGCATGCGCCAGCGGCTGGCGCTGAAACCATTGGTCAGCGATTGCACGGCGGCCGATTCGAGCGCCTCGGTATCCGTCATCGGTGGCAGGATGCCGGCGAAGCGCGCTGCCAGCATGGATTTGCCGGTGCCGGGCGGACCGACCATCAACACACTGTGCGCGCCGGCTGCCGCCACCTCGAGCGCGCGCTTGACCTGCGCCTGGCCCTTGACGTCGGCCAGGTCCGGATAGACGGGCTGTGTCGCATCGGCCTGCGGGACATGTGCGACAAGACGCGCGTCGGCATCGTGCGCGGCGAAATGCGCGACGACCTGCAGCAGCGAGTCGGCCGGCAGGATGGCGACATTGCCGACCAGGGCGGCTTCGTCGGCATTGGCGCGCGGCAGGATGAAGGCGCGGGCGGGCGTCGTTTGCGCGCGCTGCATGGCGAAGGTCATCGCCAGCGCGCCGCGGATCGGGCGCAGTTCGCCCGACAGCGACAATTCCCCCGCGAATTCGTATTGCGCCAGCGTGTCGGCCGGCATCTGGCCCGAGGCGGCGAGAATGCCGAGCGCGATCGGCAGGTCGAAGCGGCCGGATTCCTTGGGCAGATCGGCTGGCGCGAGGTTGACCGTGATGCGCCGTGTCGGAAACTCGAAGCCCGCGTTCTGCAGCGCGGCACGCACGCGGTCGCGCGCTTCCTTGACCTCGGTCTCGGGCAGGCCGACGATGGTGAACGAAGGCAGGCCGTTGGCGAGATGGACCTCCACCATGACTTCAGGCGCCTGCATGCCGGCCAGTGCCCGGCTGGTTAACACGGCAAGACTCATTGCGCTCCCTTTTGTTTTTATGGGTGTGCGGCGGTCGTTACGGGTGATGCTGTTCGTGCTCGATGTGCTGGATGACTGCCTTGACGATCGCATGACGCAGGGCATGGTCGGCGGAAGGATGGTCGCTGCAATGGACCGTGGCGCCGCCGACCGTGATGACGGTATCCTGCGGCGCCTTGGCATCCCGGCCGTAATCGATCGTCAGTCTGTATTGTGCCAGGAGCGGGCCGCACGCCTCCCATTGGCGCGTCCATTGCGGCAGGGGTTGATTGCCGTCCCACAGCACGCCTGCGCTGTCGTGCAGCTCTTCCATGTTGTGATGGCATGGCCGAGCAGGTGCGCGAGCCTACGTTCCTGGGCCACGCAGGTGCGGAAGTATTCTTCGTCGCCGGTTCGCATCGACGGCCTCCCTCTTTGTCAGGCTGCATTTGGCACACGCAGCCTTGTCAGCCCGGCATGGTGTGGATCAGGCCTTGTCCTTGGCCTGGGCTTCCAGGATGGCGACCTGTGCCTCCAGCGCTTCGAGTTTGGCGCGCGTATTGGCCAGCACCTGCGCCTGGATATCGAATTCCTCGCGCGTGACCAGGTCCAGTTTGGAGAATCCCTGCGTCATCATCGCTTTCAGATTCTTCTCGATGTCCTTTGCTGGTGAATTTTCGAGTACCTGGTTGATACGGTTTTGCATATCGTTAATAAAATTGGACTTATCCATGGCGACCTCTTATAAAAATGCACTGTTTTCGCACCAATATTGTGCATTCCGCAGTGGATTGCGCATGAAAGGTGCGTATCGAACGTGCCCGCACGAAGATGCAGAGACGGGAACGGCGGTTACTGATAAAAACGATAATACATCCTGCGGGAAAAAGCTGGCATGAGTTCTGCTAAATGGGTGATCGAGGACAACCAATATTTGGTTTCTACTTTCAACCTTAAAGGGAATATCATGAAAAAACTGATTCTTGCAGCAGCTGTAGCGGGTGTGTTCATGGGTGGCGTGGCTCACGCTCAAGAGGCTGCGCCAGAACATTCTTTCACGGGTAATGTTTCGGTTGTCACCGATTACCGCTTCCGCGGTATTTCTCAGACCTTCAAACAACCCGCAGTGCAAGGCGGTTTCGATTATGAGCATTCGAGCGGCTTCTATGTCGGCAACTGGAACTCCAACGTCAGCGATGCCGTGTTCCCTGGCGGCAATGTAGAGATGGATCTCTACGGCGGCTATAAATTCAATGTGACACCAGACTTCGGTATGGACGTTGGTGTCTTGCGTTACTACTACCCGGGCACCGACGTCAGCGCGAATACCACTGAAGTATACGTTTCGGGTTCGTACAAATGGTTCTCGGCCAAATACAGCCACACCGTGACCGATTTCTTCGGACTTGACGACACCAAGGGTTCAGGCTACCTGGAGCTGGGTGCTGATTTCGAGGTGGCTGACAAGACCACGCTGGGCTTCCATGTCGGTCATCAAAAGGTTCGCCACAATGGTGATCTTGACTACACCGATTACAAGGTTTCGCTGGAGCGCGACTTCGGTTTTGCAACAATCGGTCTCGCTGTGATCGGTACGAACGCGGATGAATCGCTGTACACCTATACGAATACCGCTGGTACGAAGACCAAGGATTTGAGCGGTACGGCTGCAGTTCTGTCGATTTCCAAATCGTTCTAATCGAAACCCAACGCAAGAGGTTCCAATGAAGCTGATTACTGCAATTATCAAGCCCTTCAAGCTGGATGAAGTGCGGGAAGCCCTGTCTGCGATCGGCGTGCAGGGCATCACCGTGACGGAAGTCAAGGGTTTCGGCCGCCAGAAGGGCCATACGGAGCTGTATCGTGGTGCCGAGTACGTGGTCGATTTCCTGCCGAAGACCAAGATCGAGGCGGCCGTGGATGACGCGATCGTCGATCGCGCGATCGAAGCGATCGAGACGTCGGCGCGTACCGGCAAGATCGGCGATGGCAAGATTTTCGTCTATGACCTGCAGCAGGTCGTCCGCATCCGCACCGGCGAGACCGGTAAAGAAGCACTTTAAGGGGATAACAATGAGTATCAAGAAACTGTTCGCAAGTGCTCTGGCAATGGGAGCCTTGTTGATGGCAATGGGTGTGGGCACGCCTGCGTTCGCGCAGGAAGGCACGGCGCCGGCTGCCGAAACCGTGGTGACCGTGACGGAAGCGCCTGCCGCCGAAGCACCGGCTGCCGCAGAGGCAGAGCCGGTCCTGAGCGCGGGCGATACCGCCTGGATGCTGACCTCGACCATGCTGGTCATCCTGATGATCGTGCCTGGCCTGGCGCTGTTCTATGGCGGCCTCGGCCGTTCCAAGAACATGCTGTCTGTGCTGATGCAGGTATTCATGCTGTTCTCGCTGATCCCGATCCTGTGGGTGATCTACGGCTACAGCCTGGTGTTCGCCGGCGGCGGTTCGTTCTACGGCACCTTCGACAAGCTGTTCCTGAGCGGCATCACGCCCGACACGCTGTCCGGCACGATTCCGGAATACGTGTTCGTTGCCTTCCAATCGACCTTTGCCGCCATCACCTGCGCGCTGATCGTCGGTTCGTTCGCCGAGCGCATGAAGTTTGCTGCCGTGATCGCCTTCGCCGTGCTGTGGTTCACCTTCAGCTACATCCCGATGGCACACATGGTCTGGGCTGCAGGCGGCCTGCTGTTTGAAGACGGCGCGCTCGACTTCGCCGGCGGTACCGTGGTTCACATCAACGCCGGTGTGGCCGGTCTGGTGGGCGCCTACATGGTTGGCAAGCGTGTCGGTTTCGGCAAGGAAGCCATGCCGCCGCACTCGCTGGTCATGACCATGATCGGTGCTTCGCTGCTGTGGGTCGGCTGGTTCGGTTTCAACGCCGGTTCGGCGCTGAGTGCTGGCGGCGGTGCAGGCCTGGCCTTCATCAACACCATCCTGGCAACCGGCGCTGCCGCGGTGTCGTGGATCGCTGCCGAATCCATGCTCAAGGGCAAGGGCTCGATGCTGGGCGCGGCTTCCGGTGCGGTTGCCGGTCTGGTGGCGGTCACGCCTGCTGCCGGTTTCGTCGGTCCGATGGGTTCGATCGTGCTGGGCCTGATCGCCGGCGTGGTCTGCCTGTGGGGTGTCGGTGGCCTCAAGCGCATGCTGGGTGCGGATGACGCGTTCGACGTGTTCGGCGTCCACGGCGTTGGCGGTATCGTCGGCGCCATCCTGACCGGCGTGCTGGCTGCTCCCTCGCTGGGCGGTACCGGTGCGGAAGACTTCAACATGGCCCATCAAGTGCTGATCCAGCTCAAGGGCGTGGCGATCACCCTGGTGTGGTCCGGCGTGGTGTCCTTCGTGGCCTACAAGCTGGTCGACATGGTCATCGGTCTGCGCGTCTCCGACGAAGCGGAACGCGAAGGTCTGGACATCACCAGCCACGGCGAATCGGCCTACCATTCCTGATCCGTTTCATTGTTCCTGCCCGGGTTTGCCGGGTTTTCGAAAGCGCCCCGATCGGGGCGCTTTTTTTGTTTCAGAAGTTTTTCGGGGTTTTATTTGCGATGATCGGCCCCATCTGGATAGCCTTCTTCAATCAGGCGATGTCTTTCGTGCAGGGAAAGAACGGACTTTCCCTTAAAATTGCAGGCCGAAGCAATCGTTCCCGCAGAAAAGGTTTTTATGGTTCCGCATCTCGTCACGGCCGTGAACGGCCCCCTGCTCGATCTCGAGAAAAAGATTCTCGAAGCCACGCCGGCCATCGAGCGCTGGTTCCGGCTCGAGTGGCAGGAACATACGCCGCCGTTCTACTGTTCGGTCGATCTGCGCAACGCCGGCTTCAAGCTGGCGCCGGTCGACACCAACCTGTTTCCGGGCGGGTTCAACAACCTGTCGCCCGAGATGCTGCCGCTGGCCGTGCAGTCGGCGATGGCGGCAATCGAAAAATATTGTCCGGATGCCAAGAACCTGCTGCTGATTCCGGAAGGCCATACACGCAACACGTTCTATCTGCAGAACGTGGCGCGCCTGATGCAGATCTTCCGCCAGACCGGCCTCAATGTACGTCTCGGCTCGCTGTCGCCCGAAGTCACGGCGCCGACGCCGATCGAATTGCCGGACGGCACCACGCTGACGCTGGAACCGCTCGAGCGTTCGGCCAACGGCCGCCGGCTGGGTCTGAAGAACTTCGATCCCTGCACCATCCTGCTCAACAACGATCTGTCGTCCGGTCTGCCGTCGATTCTGGAAAACCTCAACGAACAGAATCTGCTGCCGCCGCTGCACGCGGGCTGGGCGGTGCGTCGCAAGACCAATCACTTCGCCGCCTACGACGAGGTGGTCAAGAAATTCGCCAAGCTGATCGACGTCGATCCGTGGATGCTCAATCCCTTCTTCATGAAGTGCGACGACGTCAATTTCAACGAGGCGACCGGCGAGGACCGGCTGGCGGCCAACGTCGATACGCTGCTGGCCAAGATGCGCAAGAAGTACAAGGAATACGGCATCAAGGAAAAGCCCTTCGTCGTCATCAAGGCCGATGCCGGCACCTACGGCATGGGCATCATGTCGGTGCACGACGCGAGCGAGGTCAAGGGCCTGAACCGCAAGCAGCGCAACAAGATGTCGGTAGTCAAGGACGGCCTGGAAGTGTCGGACGTCATCATCCAGGAAGGCGTGCCGACTTTCGAGCACATCAACGAATCGGTGGCCGAGCCGGTGGTCTACATGATCGACCGCTACGTGGTCGGCGGTTTCTATCGTGTGCATGCGGACCGCGGCAATCACGAGAATCTGAATGCGCCGGGCGCGCATTTCGTGCCGCTGGCATTCGCGCACCAGCACGCGCTGCCCGATTACCAGGCCAAGCCGGGCACGGCGGCGCCGAATCGCTTCTATATCTATGGCGTGGTGGCGCGGCTGGCGCTGCTGGCGGCCTCGCTCGAAATGGAAAAGACCGATCCGAATCCCGAAGTCTATTGATGCCGCGCCGGCCGCAGCCTGCCGCCGTTGATGGCACAATGCACGATTGGCCGGCGCACGGCCCGGCATATACGGAAAGCATGCAATGAAACTGGCTTTTGTCACCGATCCGCTCGCGGGTTTCAAGATCTACAAGGATTCGACCTACGCCATGATGGCCGAGGCGGCGCGGCGCGGCCACGAGATTCACGTATTCCGGCACAAGGACATGGCGTTCGAAGGCGGCCGCGTGGTCGCCAACGTGTCGCGCGTGACGCTGACCGGTGACGACGATGACTGGTTTCGCCAGGACGCGCCCGCTGCAAGCGGACTGACGGCCTTCGATGCGGTGCTCGAACGCACCGATCCGCCGTTCAACATGGAATACATCTACGCGACCTATCTGCTGGAACTGGCGCAGAAGCAGGGCGCGCGCATCTTCAACAAGCCGGAGGCGATCCGCAGCTTCAACGAAAAGCTGGCGATCGCGCAATTCCCGCAGTTCATCGCACCGACGCTGGTGACCAGCGACGCGGCACGCATCAAGGCTTTCCACGCCGAGCATCGCGACATCATCCTCAAGCCGCTCGATGGCATGGGCGGCATCGGCATCTTCCGCGTGAAGGGCGATGCGATGAACCTGGGTTCCATCATCGAGACGCTGACCGGCAATGGCAGCGCGACCATCATGGTGCAGCGCTACATTCCCGAGATCACGGCCGGCGACAAGCGTATCCTGCTGATCGGCGGCGAGGTCGTGCCATACTGCCTGGCGCGTATTCCGCAAGGGACCGAAATCAGGGGTAATCTGGCAGTAGGTGGCCGCGGCGAGGCGCGCGAGATCTCGGCGCGCGACCGCGAGATCGGCGAAAGCCTGGCGCCCGTGCTGCTGCAGCGCGGCCTGTTGCTGGTAGGATTGGATGCCATCGGCGACTACATGACCGAGCTGAACGTGACGAGCCCGACCTGCTTCCAGGAAATTCGCCAGCAGACCGGTTTCGACGTCGCCGCGATGTTCGTCGATGCACTGGAACGGCATGCGGCGCGCTGGAATGGCTGAGCATCGCCGTCTCTTTGCGACGATGACACTTTTTGGATGAAAGACGGATGGTCGGTATTCTCTTGTTGACGCATGCTCCGCTGGGGCAGGCATTCATCTCTGCGGTGACGCACGTATTTCGCGCACAGCCGGAGCGGCTGGAGGCGATCGACGTCAATGCCGATCAGGACACCAAGGAGGTGGAACGGCTGGCGCGTGAAGCCATCGGTCGCCTCGACGACGGTTCCGGCGTGATGGTCATTACCGACGTGATGGGCGGCACGCCGTCGAATTGCACGCTGGGATTATGCGGTGCCGAAAACGTGCAGGTGATCGCCGGCATCAGCCTGCCGATGCTGCTGCGCGCGATGACTTACCGTGACGATACGCTGGATGTCACGGTCGAGATGGCGCTTGCGGGCGGGCAGGGAGGCGCCGTGCGTGTCGATAACCGGGTGCGCCTGGCGGCCAACTGACCTGCTGACTTTTTTCTTCCCTTCCATTCAGATACAAAAAGACAAAAGAATGATCGAACAGGAAATCGAAATCATCAACAAGCTGGGCCTGCATGCACGCGCCTCCGCCAAGCTGACCCAGCTTGCCACCAAATACAAGAGCGAAGTCTGGCTCACTCGCAACAAGCGCCGCGTCAACGCCAAATCCATCATGGGTGTCATGATGCTGGCGGCGGGCAAGGGTTCCATGGTCACGCTGGAGACCAACGGTCCTGACGAGCAGGAATGTTTCGATGCGCTGGTGCAGTTGATTCAGGACAGATTCGGCGAAAACGAATAATTGCGGCGCGCGTCCGGCGTTGCGCGCCGACTCGCCGTTCAGACCTTTCGTTCAAGTTCAACGACACGGACAATTCGATGATTTCCTTCACGCTTCACGGCATCCCGGTCTCGCGCGGCATCGCCATCGGGCGCGCGCACATTCTGTCGCCGGCCGCCCTGGACGTGCAGCATTACCTGATCGCGGCCGATCAGGTGGAGGCCGAGGTCGCGCGCCTGCAGTCGGCGATCGCCACCGTGCACACGGAGCTGCAGACGCTGTGGAGCGAGCTGCCCAAGGATGCGCCGGCCGAACTGGGCGCCTTCATCGACGTGCACGTGCTGATCCTGTCGGACCCGATGCTGTCCGAAGTGCCGCTCGACATCATCCGCACGCGACACTACAACGCCGAATGGGCGCTGGCGACGCAGATCGAGGAACTGTCGTCGCAGTTCGCCGAGATCGAGGATGCCTACCTGCGCGAACGCAAGGCCGATATCGAACAGGTCGGAGAGCGCGTGCTCAAGGTACTGACCGGCAGCGCCAACCTGCTGCCCAAGCCGGGCGAGCTCGGTGACGGCGCGCCCGCCATGATCGTGGTCGCGCACGACATTTCGCCGGCCGACATGCTGCAGTTCCGCGACCGCGCCTTCAGCGGCTTCATCACCGATCTTGGCGGGCAGAACTCGCACACGGCCATCGTCGCGCGCAGTCTCGACATTCCGGCCACGGTCGGCGTCTCGCATGCCTCCACGCTGATCAAGCAGAACGACTGGCTCATCATCGACGGCGACGCCGGCGTGGTAGTGGTAGCACCGTCCAACCTGGTGCTCGAACAGTACCGCGAACGCCAGGCACGACTCGCGCGCGAACGCAAGAAACTCGGCAAGCTCAAGAAGACGCCGGCCGTCACCATCGACGGCACGCCGGTCACGCTGCTGGCCAACATCGAATTCCCGGACGACTGCCCGCAGGCGCTGGACGGCGGCGCGCATGGCGTCGGCCTGTTCCGTTCCGAGTTCCTGTTCATGAACCGTCCCGCCGAATCGGCGCTGCCGGGCGAGGACGAACAGTTCGCTTCCTACAAGCAGGCCGTGATCGCCATGAAGGGACGGCCGGTCACTATCCGCACGCTCGACATCGGCGCCGACAAGCCCATCGATTTCATCGAGCACACCTCGCTCAACCCGGCGCTCGGCCTGCGCGCGATCCGCTTCTGCCTGGCCGAACCGCAGATGTTCCTGACCCAGCTGCGCGCCATCCTGCGCGCCTCGGCCTTCGGTCCGATCAAGCTACTGATTCCGATGCTGGCGCATGCCTTCGAGATCGATCAGACGCTGGCGCTGATCGAGCAGGCCAAGGCGCAGTTGCGCAAGCAGAACGTCAAGTTCGACGAACAGTTGCCGGTCGGCGCCATGATCGAGATTCCGGCGGCGGCGCTGGCGCTGCCGCTATTCATCAAGCGCCTGAGCTTTCTCTCGATCGGCACCAACGACCTGATCCAGTACACGCTCGCCATCGATCGTGTCGATCACGAAGTGGCGCATCTCTACAATCCGCTGCACCCGTCCATCCTGTTCCTGCTCTCGCATACGATCGCCACCGCTGCCAAGGCCGGCGTGCCGATTTCGGTCTGCGGTGAAATGGCCGGCGATACGCGCATGACGCGCCTGCTGCTCGGCATGGGTTTGCGCGAGTTCTCCATGCATCCGGCGCAACTGCTGTCGGTGAAGAACGAAATCATCAACAGCGATCTGGGTGTGATCGAGCCGGCCACGCGCAGGATTCTGCGTACCTACGAGCCGACGGCTGTCGCGGATGCGGTTGAACGCTTGCAGGTCTTATAATTCTCCCCACTGATGCTGACGAGGTGGCAACGACTGCTCCGATCCGGGTAGCGCAGCAATTTGAACGGCGCATTGCCATTGACGGACCGCTACGAATAATGAAAACCATATTACTGACGGGTGCGACGGGCTACATCGGGTCGCATACCTGGTGCGAACTGCTGGAGGCCGGCTATCAGGTCATCGGACTCGACAATCTGTGCAACAGCTCGGAGAAAGTGCTCGAACGCGTTGCCGGTATTGCCGGCAAACATCCCGTATTCATCAAGGGCGACGTGCGGGATGCGCAACTGCTTGCCGATGTATTTGCTTCCCATCGCATCGATGCGCTCATTCACTTTGCAGCCCTCAAGGCCGTCGGCGAGTCGGTCGCCAAGCCGCTCGAGTACTACGATGTGAACGTGACGGGATTGGTGACGCTGCTGCAGGCGGCAAGAAATGCCGGCGTCAGGAATTTCATCTTCAGCTCTTCCGCCACGGTGTATGGTGATCCGGCTTCAGTACCGATCAGGGAGGATTTCCCTGTCAGCGCGACCAACCCTTACGGTCGCACCAAGTTGATGAGCGAGCGGATCCTGCGCGATCTCGAGTCGGCCGATCCCGAATGGCGTATCGGATATCTGCGCTACTTCAATCCGGTTGGCGCCCATGCCAGCGGTTTGCTGGGAGAGTCGCCCAAGGGGATACCGAACAATCTGTTTCCTTATGTCGCCAATGTGGCTGTCGGCAACCTGGAGAAACTGAACGTCTATGGTGGCGATTATGCGACCAGGGACGGCACGGGAGTGCGCGATTACATCCATGTCGTGGACCTGGCGCTGGGACATGTCAGGGCCGTCGCTCATCTTTTCGAAGGAGCGCCATCCTTTACCGTCAATCTGGGGACGGGAACCGGCTATAGCGTTCTCGAAGTGGTCCGTGCCTATGCCGAGGCGAGTGGACGGCCCATCGATTATCAGGTGGTGGCGCGCAGACCGGGAGACATCGCCGAGTGTTATGCAGATGTGGGATTGGCAGAAAACTTGCTGAATTGGCGTGCAGACAGAGGACTGGCGGAGATGTGCAGGGACTCGTGGCGATGGCAGACGATGAATCCGCACGGTTTTGATGATTGAGAAGAAGAGGATTTTTTGAAGAAGCTCAATGAGGACTTGCTGCGAACGATTGCATCGATCGCGGCATTCATGATGCCAGCCACTGCTTTATGGCTTAGATCGGGATATCAATATGGGGTGGCGATTTTTCTTCTTGCCGCATTGTTTTGTCTGCCACGCCTGGTACGCGAATCGTACTCCAGGGTCACCATAGGCATTGCAGCGTCTTTTTTCGCGATGGCTGTCTTGTGGTTCGAGCTATACGCATTTGGCGACGGATTGAGTCGGGTGGACCGGTCCGCCAAATTTGTTGTCAGCATACTTTGCCTGATGTATGCGGTGACATTTCCTCCCAAACGCCAAGCGTTCTACTGGGGACTGGCCATCGGCTGCGCGGGAGCCGGATTGACGGGATTGTGGCAGGTTTATCATCTGGAGCTTGAAAGAGCGAATGGTTATACGAATGCCATTCAATGGGGCAATGTTGCCTTGCTGATGGCGACAATGCTCGCGATACAACTCAGTGTCTTCTGGCATGAAAAAAACTGGATGCATCGTGCCGGCATCCTGTTTTGCATCGCACTTGGCGTGGAAGCGTCGATATTGTCGGCATCGCGTGGCGGATGGATTGCGCTGGGCGCGATCATTCCCCTGATGGGAATTTTCGTTTTTTCTTATCGGCGCGATCTCTTCAAGAAGTTTGGCCTGACCATCATCGTGGCGGCCGTCCTTATCGCGGCAACGAATACGCACATGCTTTGCGACCGTTTCGAAAAGGCCCAGCATGAAGTGAGCGAATATCTGCAGTTGTCGGACAAAACCAGAACTTCCAGCTCTCTCGGCATAAGACTGGAGCAATATCGCACGGCGGTCGAGATGATAAAGGAAAAACCGTTCTTCGGATGGGGCGCGCGTGAGTATCTGAGGGAAATGCACCAGCGGGTGGATGATGGCCGGTATGCGAAATCGACTCGCCAATTCAATTTCATCCACAACGAGTTCATCGACCTTTGGGTGAAAACGGGGATACCAGGGATGCTTGTCCAGGCTTTTCTCTATCTCTATACGCTTTGGATTTTCTGGCCCACGGCGCGCCGCATGAAAAAGCGGGAAGCCACGCCTCGTTTATGGAGGGAAGAACTGGCCTTGCGTCTTTGCGGCATCACGCTGCCCGTGATGTATTTCGTATTCGGGCAATCGCAGCATTTCTTCGTGCACAACATTGGCATCATTGCCTTCACGTTTTTCGTCATCATCCTTTGGTCGACGCTGTCGGGCCTGAAGGATTCCGAAGAGAATATTTCTTATGGCTGATATGCCAGCCGTTGCCAATCGGGTCGATGCGGATGCACGGGCTGGCATACGTGCGCCGCGCGTTCTGCATTTCGTGACGGGTGGCTTCTCAGGTGCCACCCAGGTCGCGATCGACTTGGTGGAAGCGCATCGGGCATCGGGGAATTTCGACGCCAAGCTGGTCTTGCGCAGGAAGCGAAATACGGAGTCCGGGCGAGTCGAGGCGTTGCGACAGAAAGGACTGGATGTCGAGGTCGTCGCGGGATGGTCCCATGCCGTCACGATCTGGCAACTCGCGCGAATCTGTCGCCGGTTTTGTCCGGACATTCTGGTCGCGCACGGTTTCAGCGATCATTTGTGGGGACGCTATGCGGGGCTGTTGGCAAAGGTGCCGCACATGATTCACGTCGAGCATAATTCGCGTGAGCGATATTCGCGATGTCGTTTGAGCCAGGCCTTGTGGTTGAGCAAATGCACGGATGCCATCGTCGGCTGTTCGGAAGGCGTGCGGTCCAGTTTGCTGGCGCGCGGTTTTCCTGCGGAAAAGACGATGGCCATACCAAACGGCATTCGTCTGGTTCCCTATCAGGGGCCGGTGCCGGAACTGGCGGCGCGCATTCCCGGTATTGTCATGGCAGCCCGTTTTGCGCGGCAGAAAGATCATGAAACCCTGCTTCGCGCCTTGGCGCTATTGCGCGATCGCGGCTTGCGACCAACATTGCAATTCGCCGGCGGCGGCAAGATGCGTTACAAGCATGCGGCTCAGGAATTGTGCAACCAACTGGGGTTGCAGGAGCAGGTGAACTTTATCGGTTTCTGCAGTGATGTGCCTGCCTTGCTGATGCAGCACCGGATATGCGTATTGGCCACGCACTATGAAGGCATGCCGTTGTCCCTCATCGAGGGGATGGCCGCCGGCTGCGCGGTGGTTGGCAGCCAGGTCGTCGGTGTGCAGGAAGTCATCGATCATCGGTACAATGGTCTGCTGGCGGAGCACGCTTCTCCATCTTCGCTGGCGGATGCATTGGAAGATCTGCTGCGTGACGATGTTGGCGCCCAGCGCATGGCTGACGCCGCACGTCGCGACGCCATCGGTCACTACAGCATGGAACGCATGACAAGCGACTATGAATCCCTGTTTGCAACGATCATGAGCGGTCGGCCATCGCAGGAAACGAGGGCCGGACGTGAATAACCTCATCGGCACGGCGAACCCGGCACCTTCTTCTCCCTGGCTGAGCATACTTATTCCGGTTTTCAACGTGCAAGCGTATTTGAAGGAGTGTGTCGACTCCGTCATGAGCCAGGTCGACGAAGAAGTGGAAGTGATCCTGCTCGACGACTGCTCCACGGATGGATCGTGGGAGTTGATGTTGCAGTTGAAAGAACAATGGCGTGGGCGCATCACGGTTCTGCAGCATGCGAAGAACGGTGGCTTGAGTGCTGCGCGCAACACGATGATCGACGCGGCCAGGGGACAGTATCTCTGGTTTCTCGACTCGGACGACAAGCTGCTTCCCGAGGCGGTGGCGGAGCTTCATGCCGTGGTGCATGCACACGCTCCTGATGTTGTTCTCTGCGATTTTCAGGTCTGGCGGGACAGGCCCAGACTCAAGCATCGGCTGCGCGGAGAGCATTGCAGGCGTACCTTCAAGGGGAAAACCAATGCTTTACTGCATGATCGTGCGCATCTGCTGACCGGCTTGCTGCGTACCGGCCAGTTGCATGCATGGTCGAAGATTTCCCGTCGATCCCTGTGGCATGGCGGTTTGCGATTTCCCGAAGGCAGGTATTTCGAAGACATGCGCACGATGTTGCTGATGGCGGCCAGGGCGGACAGTTTTTACCATGTTGCGCATTCATGGGTTGCCTATCGCCAGCGCATCAGCAGTATTCTGGCGTCGATGAATGCGAAAAAAGCGTGTGACCAGTCCGCGGCGCTGATGAATTTCTATGACCAGATCGATAGCCAGGGATGGGCTGGCGATGCATCGTTTCGTTTCGCGCTCGCGCATCAATGCGCGCGCAATTTCATCGGTGCGACACGATATCTGTCCCGCCGGACCGATGCATTGTCGGGCGACGAAGTGCGTGCGCTGGCCTTGCAATTCCGGGCGGACTTCGAGGCGTCCTCCCCTTTGTCGGCGCGCGAGCTGGAGCAGGCGTATCTGAGACGCGGGCAATGGATAAAGTGGTCGAAGTTCCATCATTGGTTTTCACGGCAATGGAATTGAAGCCATGCAAGATTTGACTTTCAAGACAAGAGCAGAACTTTGGCTGGCAGGCTGGTTCCAGCGTTTTTATCGCTGGCGTGCCCGGCCATTGGAAGAGATCGCTCCTCAGCGATTTGCCGCCTATGAAACAGGCTCGCCGGAAGAGCGAAGCGACAGGCCGCCTGCGGGAGAGATACCGTCTGTTATCTGGGCATACTGGAACGGCGCACAGCCACCGTTGCTGATCCAGCGCTGTTTCGAGAACTGGCGCCGCTTCAATCCGGATTTCCGCATCTGTATCCTGAATGACGAGACGCTTCCCCAGTACCTTCCCGAGGTGGCTGCCCATCTGGGCCGGATTCCCGTTGCCAAGCGCTCTGACTGGATTCGGCTCGAACTGCTGTATCGACATGGCGGCATCTGGCTCGATGCGAGCACGATACTGACCGAATCGCTTGAATGGGTGGGACGCCGGCAGCTTGAAGCCGGGGCCGACTTCGTCGGTTACTACCTTGAACAATACACGACGCGGACAACATCTCCGGTCGTGGAAAGCTGGTTCATGGCGGCGCCTGCAGGCAGTGCGTTTATCGGGGATGCCTTGCGCGAATTTGTGGCAGCGGCGATTCCGCGCAGTGGTGCCGAATATGTCGCGTATCTGCGGGAACGGGGAAGCTATGACCAGCTCCGGCAGAACATCGATATCCCCGAATATCTGAGCATTCACCTGGCCATGCAGGTCGTTCTGCAGGGCGGCGGTCGTTACCGCCTGTGTCTGGGGAAAGCGGAAGACGGGCCCTATGCGTTGCATGTGCTGGGCAAATGGGGACGTACGCCGCTCAAGATACGGCTTTTCTTTTCGAGAGTTCGTGGAGAATTGCCGTCATTGATCAAGCTGCGCAGCCCGGACCGGAAACGTCTCGACCAGTATCTGTTGCGCCAACTGTATGTGAAAGACAGCATTGCCGACCGATTCCTGAGATAGGGGCACCAAGGATTGTGGGAAATGCAACGTCGGTCCCATCCGGTTTGACGCCATTCCGGGACTTGTTTATCCTTATGCCATTGCGCCGATTTGATATCAGCTTGCGGGCGCGTAACAAATACGGCTAAAGCGTGCTCAGCAGAGTTCCGAATTAGCCCGCAAGCGCAACGCTTTCGGGCTTTTTTGTTTTCGGCGCGGGAAGTGCCGACGGGGCGTGCTCCACCTGAATGGACAACATGAATTCTCTCGGGATCGTTTCTCCGCAATCGATGTTCTTTTCGACGCCGCTGCCTCTGCAGAGCGGCGCGCAGATTTCCGACTACACGCTGGTCTACGAGACCTACGGTACGCTCAATGCCGACCGTTCCAACGCGGTGCTGGTCTGCCACGCGCTGAATGCCTCGCACCATGTGGCGGGTACCTACGGCGACGATGCCGGCACGCGCGGCTGGTGGGACAACATGGTGGGACCCGGCAAGCCGCTCGATACCGACCGCTTCTTCGTCATCGGCGTCAATAACCTCGGTTCGTGCTTCGGCTCGACCGGACCCATGCATACCAATCCGGCGACCGGCAAGCCGTACGGCGCGCATTTCCCGGTCATTACGGTGGAGGACTGGGTGCAGGCGCAGGCGCGGCTGGCGGATGAACTTGGCATCGCGCAGTTCGCGGCGGTGATGGGCGGTTCGCTGGGCGGCATGCAGGCGCTGTCGTGGAGCATCCAGTTTCCCGAGCGGCTGCGGCATTGTCTCGTGATCGCCTCCACGCCCAAACTGTCGGCGCAGAACATCGCCTTCGACGACGTCGCGCGGCAGGCGATCCTGACCGACCCGGATTATCACGGCGGCGATTTCTACGAACATGGCGTGGTGCCGAGGAACGGCCTGCGCGTGGCGCGCATGCTCGGCCATATCACCTACCTGTCCGACGACGACATGGCGGCCAAGTTCGGGCGCGACCTGCGCTCGGGCAGCTACCAGTTCGGCTACGGCATCGATTTCGAGATCGAATCCTATCTGCGCTACCAGGGCGACAAGTTCTCCGACTACTTCGACGCCAACACTTACTTGCTGATCACCAAGGCGCTCGATTACTTCGATCCGGCCAAGGACTTTGGCGGCAACCTGGCGAAGGCGCTGGAAGCCACGCGCGCGAAGTTCCTGGTGGTGTCGTTCTCGACCGACTGGCGTTTCGCGCCCGAGCGCAGCCGCGAGATCGTCGAGGCGCTGGTCGCCAACGAGCGCATCGTGACCTATGCCGAGATCGACGCGCCGCACGGCCACGATGCCTTCCTGCTCGACGATGCGCGCTACATGAACGTGGTGCGCGCCTATTTCAACCGCATGGCGGCGGAATTCTCCACGGTCGAAACGGCGGGAGCATGCGCATGAACTTCGAACAACTGAGCCTGCTGCGGCCCGACCTGGCGTTCATCGCGCACTGGGTGGAAAAGAACACGCGCGTACTCGACCTCGGCTGCGGCAACGGCGTGATGATGGATTATCTGCAGTCGGACAAGCAGTGCACCGGCTACGGCATCGAGATCGACGACGCGATGATTCCGCTGTGCGTGGAGCGCGGCGTGTCGGTGATCCAGCGCGATCTGGAAGCCGGCCTGTCGATTTTCGGTGACGATACCTTCGATACCGTGCTGTGCCTGTCGGCGTTGCAGATGATGAAGGACGTGGAAGGCGTGCTGCGCGACATCGCGCGCGTCGGGCAGGAAGCGATTGTCTCCTTCCCCAACTTCGCCTACTGGCCGCATCGCATCGCGCTGCTGCGCGGGCGCATGCCGGTTTCCAAGAGCCTGCCCTACGAGTGGTACGACACGCCCAACCTGCGCTGCGCGACGATCCGCGATTTCGAGGAGCTGGCCGACGAGGTCGGCTTGCGCGTGCTCGAATGCGTGGCGCTCGACGACGGCAAGCCCGTCGATTTCCTGCCGAACTGGCGCGGCAGCCTCGCCGTGTTCCGCCTGCGCAAGAAGTAACGGCGATTCAACCACCATCCGCAATCGGGACGACGACGGCGTTGCCGCTCATCGTCTGATCGCAGATTCCATCGGGATTATTCGGGTTTGCCGAGCGGTACCACGCGCGCGGCCAGCCACAGCAGCACGATCACCGGCACGCCGAGCAGCGCGGTCGCGGTGAAGAAATTCGCATAGCCGAAAGCATCCACGTAGGCGCCCGAATAGCCGGCGATGAATTTCGGCACCAGCAGCATCATCGAACTGAACAGCGCGTACTGCGTGGCCGAATAGCTGATGTTGGTCAGGCTCGACAGGTAGCCGATGAAGGCGGCGCTGGCGATGCCGCCGGCCAGGTTGTCGGCGGAGACCACGAACACCAGCGCGCTGACGTCGTGGCCATGGCCCGAGAGCCAGACGAACAGCAGGTTGCTGGCCGCGCTCAGGATCGCGCCCAGCGTCAGGATGCGCATCATGCCGAAGCGCATCGACAGCGAACCGCCGATGAAGGCACCCAGCAGCGTCATGATGACGCCGAACACCTTGGTCACCGCCGCCACCTCGTCCTTGGTGTAGCCCATATCGACATAGAACGGATTGGCCATGATGCCCATCACGACGTCGCTGATCCGATAGACCGCGATCAGCGACAGCACGATCACGGCCTGCCAGCGATAGCGCAGGATGAATTCGCGGAACGGGCCGATCACCACGTCGTCCAGCCATGCCGCGAGATTCTTCGCCGGCGGCAGTTCACGCCGTGCCGGTTCCTTGCAGAACAGCACAGTGACGACGCCGACCAGCATCGATGCCGCCATCACCAGGTAGGCGACGCGCCATGCATGCGGCTGGTAGTCGCCGACGTCGGCCAGTTCGGCGCGCGCCGCGATCCACAGCACGCCGGCGCCGGCCCAGATCATCGCCAGCCGGTAGCCGGTCTGGTAGTTCGCCGCCAGCGCCGGCTGGCGGTCGATGTCGGCCGATTCGATGCGGAAGGCGTCGAGCGCGATGTCCTGCGTGGCCGAGCCGAAGGCCACCATCAGTGCGCACCACACCACCGGTTCGAGCGCGAGGCGTGGGTCGTTGAAGGCCATGCCGGCCAGCCCCGCCATGATCGCCAGTTGCGACAGCAGCAGCCAGCTCCGGCGGCGGCCCATCGCGCGCGTCAGCAGCGGGATCGGCATGCGATCGACCAGCGGCGCCCACATCCACTTGAATGCATAGGCAAGGCCGACCCAGCTCAGGTAGCCGATGGTGCTGCGGTCGATGCCGGCTTCGCGCAGCCAGAAGGACAGCGTACCGAGTACCAGCATCAGCGGCAGGCCGGCCGAAAAGCCGAGGAACAGCATGCGCAGCGTGGCCGGTTCGAGATAGACCTTGAGCGTGTCCGACCACGACCGATGCCCGGCGCTGCTGTTGCGAAAGATCATTGTGTGATTGCCTTGCCTGTAGGGAATGCCGGCCGTGCCGACAAGTCAGTGATGCTGACACAAGAGGCGACGGGCGGCAAGCGGCGCCGAAGGCGTCACAAGCAGGGTTGGAAGCAGCTTCAGAAGCAGGCCGGTTGCAGGTGGCCGGGCGCGCAGCCGGTCCAGCGCTTGAAGGAACGGCGGAAGTTGTTGATGTCGTTGAAACGCAGGTAATGCGCAACTTCCTGGTTGCTGCAGCCTTCGACCTGATACAGGTACAGCGCGACATGCTTGCGCGCCAGATCGAGTTGTTCCTGGAAGTGCGTGTCGTGCTTTTGCAGCTTGCGCTTGAGTGAGGCCGGACTCATGTCGAACGCCTCGGCCACGCCATCCAGATGCAGCGGTTGCCGGATGTGCCGGCGCAGGTGGTTGTAAAGCGTGTCGAGAAAACTCTCCTGCCATTCGAGTGCGTCCATCTGCGCGCGGCTGCCGGCCAGCGCCGTCTGCAGGCCGATGGCCGAGGTGTTTTGCCACGGACGGTCGAGCCAGGCGCGCGGCAGCACCATCATGTCGAGCTGCTGGCCGAAGGCCAGGTCTTCTCCCAGATGTACCCAGTACTGCTCGATGTAGGACGGCCGCGCATGCATGAAGCTGAAGCGCCATGGCAGCCGTTCCCCCGACAGCCAGCGCGTCATGGCGGCCACGGCGGTGACGCCGGCTTCCACCAGAAAGGTGCGCATGCTGCCGGCGCCGCAACTGTCCTGCCAATAGACGAAGGCATGCGTGCGGCTTTCGACCAGGCGTGGCGTCAGCAGCGGCGACAGCAGCGCATGGCAGGCGCACAGGTGCTGCAGGGCCTGGCGCAGGTTGCCGGCGTGATGCAGCGCCTGGCTGACGTCGCCAAGATGGCCCGGCAGCAGGCGCTGGCCGTACAGGAAGCTGGTGTCGTCGGCGTCCAGCCGCTTGTGCACGTTGGCCATGATGGCGAGGAACTGCGCCGGGCTGATCTGCTTGTGTCCGCTCAGGATGTCGTCGAGAAACAGCTGCGTGCCGCGCAGCAGCAGATGGCTGTCGATGCCGCGCGACATGCCGAGGTCGAGCAGGATGGCGGGCTGGTGGCGCGCTGCGATGAAGCTGCTGTCGCGCTCGTAGCCCTTGAGCTTGATGGCCACGGTTCAGGAACTGGCGGTGATGTTCTGCTTGGCGTGCACCAGGTCGAGGTTGACGCGCGCGATCAGTGTTTCCGAATCCTCGTCCAGTGCCATGGTGACGGCGGTGCTGGCCGACAGATGGATGCGCTCGCCTTGTCCCGTGGTCTTGTAGGCGAGGCTGGCGACGGCGCTGCGCAATTCGTCGGCGATCTGCCGTGCCGCCGCTTCGCCGGTGTTGGGCAGCACGGCGACGAAGCGGTCGCCGGCCAGACGGCACAGCAGGTCCTGGCCGCGCAGGTTCAGCAGCAGGAGTTGCGTGACCGACTGCAGCACGTTGTCGCCTTCCTGTGGGCCGTGGTGGCGATTGATCTGGTGGAAGTCGTCGATGTCGATGGCGACCAGCGCCAGCGGCTGCTGCTGGCGGCCCGATTCGCGCACCGCCATCTTTACTTGTTCGCGCAGATAACCGGCGCCGCCGAGCGGGATCAGCTTGTCGAACAGGCGATGTTCGCGGAACACGCGCTCGCGCTTGGTCATCTGCAGGCGGATTGCCAGTTCCTCGCGATGCCACTGATAGATGCCGCAACTGAGGATGAGCAGCCCGATCGGGATCGGCAGGTTTTCCAGCCAGTTGTCCCAGAACACGGTGGATGGGATGACGATGAATTCGTCAAGCATGTCCATCCACCACGAGAAGATGAAGCAGCACAGGCCGACGGCCAGCAGATGCGTGACGCGACCCGACGGCCGGCTGGTCAGCAGCAGCATCAGCCACAGCAGCGCGAACAGCGCGGTGCCGCCTTCGGCGAAGACGTCCATCCAGTCGATCTCGGCCCACGGCTTGACGTCGCCGGCCAGCAGATAGAGGTAGAGGCCGGCGATGGCGGCCAGTGCCAGCCCGGCCAGCGTCAGTGTGCGATGCGTGAAGAACGGGTGCATGGGATGGTGCGGCGCGCGGCCGCGATGGTTGACGATCTGCTGCATGCTAATGCGCAAACATTGCAGTTCCGTGACATGCGGCATGGCTGCAACGGGTCAATTCAGCGCAGCGCTCGTGCAGATTTTTTTACCGAACGCGCAGAGCATCCGGTATCGGCCGGTGGCGTGCACCAAGGCTGGCCATGCATTGCGAGCACTTTTTGTCCATGCCGCCGAGTATGCGCGGACTGCTCGCAGGCCAGTCGCCGGATGGTCAAATCAGCTCAGATTCATCGGCAACACCACGCAATTCCACCCGTTTCACGCGACTCCCGTCTGGTCTGTCATGGAACTGTCACATCGCATGGTCAAGATGCGCCCCGATGTCCTCGACAGGGCGTGGGCAAATTATCCAAGGGGAGTTGTGATGAATGTGTGCATGAATTCAGGGAAGACCTGTGCTGCAGGTTTCAGGCTGAGCCTGATGGCGATTGCCATGGCGAGCCTCTCGACCACGGCGGCCGCGCAGAGCGCGGACGGCAATGCGGTCGAATACGTCGATGTCGTCGGCCAGGCGGTGCAGATCGACAAGGCGCTCGGCGAGCAGCGCCGTTCCGATCGTATCCAGAGCGTGGTGCATGCCGACGGTATCGGCCAGCTGCCGGACGACAACGCGGCGGAAGCCCTGCAGCGGATTCCCGGCATCTCGGTCGAGCGCGATCAGGGCGAGGGGCGCTTCGTCAGCATTCGCGGCATCGCGCCCGATCTCAACAGCGTCACCATCAACGGCACGCTGGTGCCGGCGCCGGAAAGCGATCGTCGCGCGGTGGCGCTCGACGTGCTGCCGAGCGAACTGATCCAGTCGATCACCGCGGTCAAGACGCTGACGCCCGACATGGACGCCAACTCGCTGGGCGGCACGGTCGAGGTGCACAGCCTGTCGGCCTTCGATCACGAAGGTTTGTTCCGCACGCTGTCGGTCGAAGGCAGCCACGACGACAACAGCGGCGAGAACAGCCCCAAGATCTCGGGCGCGATCAGTAACCGCTTCGACATCGGCGGCGGTCGCAAGAACTTCGGCGTGGCGGCGGCCGTGAGCTGGCAGAAGCGCAAGTTCGGTTCCGATAACGTCGAGACCGGAGGCGCCTGGGACCTGTCGGACCCGGCCGTGCCGCGGCTGGAGAAAATGGAGCAGCGCCGCTACGACATCACGCGCGAACGCCTGGGCGTGGGTCTGAACTTCGATTACCAGCCGGACGACACGTCCAACTATTATCTGCGCACGCTGTTCAGCCGCTATTCGGATACCGAGCAGCGCAATGCGGCCGGCGTGGAATTCGCCGATCCGCTGGCGCCGGGCGAGACCGGCGATGCGGAAGGCTACCGTGAACTGAAGAGTCGCAAGGAAACGCAGCAGATCCAGTCCTATGTGCTGGGCGGCGAACGCTCGTTCGGCCTGTGGACCGCCAGCGGCCAGCTCGGCTACAGCAAGGCCAGCGAAAAGCTGCCGTTCGGCATCGCCGGCGCCGGCTTCGAAGGCAATGACGACTTCTCCAATGCAGGCTACACCAATCCGGGCCGGCCGCGCCTGAACATTGGTGCCGGCTTCTACGATCCGACCGAATTCACGCTGGACGAGGTGGAAGCGGAATCGCAGAAGACCACCGATACCGAAAAGAGCATCCGCCTCGACCTTGCGCGCCAGTACGACTGGAACGGCCATGCGTCCGAAATCAAGTTCGGCGGCAAGATCAGCCGCCGCGACAAGCGCAACGAACTGAACGTCTGGAAGTATGACGATTTCGGCAGTGCGCCCACGGGACTCGACAGCTATGCCGGCAGCAATGCGCGTTACGGTCTCGGCTACTTCGGCCCCGGCATCAGCGACGCCGCGATCCGCCGCCTGCTGGCCACGCTCGACCACAACGCTGCCTACGACGAGGAAGAATCGCGCATCAACGATTTCCGCATGAGCGAAGACATCAACGCCGCCTATGTGATGAACACCATCGACATCGACAAATGGCGCGTGATCGCCGGCCTGCGCTACGAGGGCACGCGTTTCTCGGCCAGCGGCACCGGCATCAACGATGGCGAGTTCGAGGAGAACAACAGCATCAAGCGCTATCACCACTGGCTGCCGGGCCTGCATGGCAGCTATCAGTTGAACGACCGCACCAAGCTGCGCGCGGCCTGGACCAATACCGTGGTGCGTCCGACCTTCGAGGCGCTGGCGCCGGGCTTCGTGATCGACGACGACGAAGCCAGCTTCGGCAATCCCGATCTCGATCCGCTGAAGGCGCGCAACATCGACGTCGGCATCGAGCATTACATGGGCCGTGCCGGCGTGCTGTCGGCCTTCGTGTTCCACAAGGACATCAAAAACTTCGTCTATCAGACCGATCTGGCCGGCAACGGCAGATGGGCCGACTTCAGCGAGGCCGTGACCTTCGCCAACGGCAACGAGGCCAAACTTTATGGTCTGGAACTGGCCTATTCGCAGAAGCTCGACTGGCTGCCGTCGCCGTGGAACGGCTTGCTGGTCGGCGCCAATGCCACCTTCAGCCATTCGCGCGCCGAGATCGAAGGACTGGGCACGCGCCGCACCATCGATCTGCCCAACCAGTCGAGCAAGGTCGGCAACCTGATGCTGGGCTGGGAGAACAGAAAGTTCAGCACGCGCCTGTCGGCCAACTACAAGTCGAGCTATCTGGCCGAGGTGGCGGCCGTCGATGACGCCAATCGCGATCGCCACGCCGATTCGCAGCTGTTCGTCGATTTCAGCGCGAGCTACTACATCACGCCGAAGATCAAGCTCTCGTTCATGGCGCAGAACCTGACCAACGAGTCTTACTACATCTACAGCGGTCGCCGCGATCTCAACGCGCAGTACGAAAAGTACGGCCCGACCTACAAGATCAGCCTGACCCTGACCGATTTCTGATCATACGAAAGAACGAAACATGCCTATGCAACATCCATTCATGAAAGGCGGCCTGCTGCTGGCGCTCGTGCTGGGACTGTCTGCCTGTCAGCATCCGCGCAGCGTGTCGGCGCAGGTGGCCGAACAGCAGGCGCCGGTGCCTGCACCGGCGGCGGTTCCTGCCTTGCAGGCAGCGGCCATCGATCGCGAACTCAAGGTGGAAAGCGCGCAGCTGCTGTCCGACGACCGTTTTCTGGCTGGCGCCGACCGCCTGGTCGTGCACAAGAAGAAGGGGCTGCTGGTGCTGGCGCAGGACGGTCGGGAACTGAGCCGCCTGCCTGGAAAATTCGGCGCCATCGATCACCGTATAGATGCGCAGGGTTTTCTGCTGGCAACCGTCGATGTCGATCGCCAGCAGCCGATGGTGGTCGGCATGACGGCCGGCCGCTGGAGCGCGCCGCAGTATCTGCCGCGACCGTCGTTCAAGGTGGATGGCGTCTGCCTCTATCGCGACAGCACGGCCAATGCCTTTCTGTTCCTGGTTGGCGAAGAAGGATTGGGCGAACAATGGCTGGTGGCACACCATGCGACGCCGCTGGGCCGGCCGCAGCGCGTGCGCGCGCTGAGCCTGCCGCCTGCCAGCGAGTTCTGCCGCGTCGATGACGAAGCGGAACTGCTCTACGTGAACGAGGAAAAGGTCGGCCTGTGGGCCTACGAGGCGCATGCCGAAGCCGATCTGGTGCGTTACCCGGTGGCGGCGGTCAAGCCGTTCGGCGACATTGCCGGCAGCGCGGCCGGCATGGCAGTGGTGCCGGGCGGCGTGCTGCTGCTCGATGCCGAGCAAAAGACGCTGCATCGCTATGTGCAGGAGGGAAGGAAGAAGCGCTGGCAGGCCCGGCCGGTAATCGCGCTTGATGCCTTCGATGAACCGGAAAACCTGAGCGCGCGTGTCGATGGCGCTGGCCTTGCGCTGCTGATCCAGGACGAGCGCGGCCTGCACCGTGCATCGCTCGACTGGCTGCCGCCGGCGCCGCAGAAGCGTGCCGCATTGCCGGTACTGCCGGCGCAGGTGCAGACCGATGGCGTGCCGAGCCTGGGTGACGCCGCCGACGATCCGGCGATCTGGGTGCATCCGACCGATCCGGCGCGCAGCCGCGTGCTGGCGACCGACAAGCAGGGCGGCCTGCTGGTCTATGACCTGCAGGGTCGGCAGTTGCAGGACCTGCGCGTGGGACGTCTGAACAATGTCGATATCCGTGCCGGTTTCATGCACAACGGCCGCCTGATCGATCTTGCGGTGGCGACCAACCGCGACCATGACAGCCTGCACCTGTTCGGCATCGATCGCAGCAGTGGCAAGGTCAGCGATCTCGGACAGCAGGCGACCACGCTCAAGGACATCTATGGCATCTGCATGTTCAAGGACGACAAGGGCCGCGTGTATGCGATTCCCAATGGCAAGGACGGCACCTTCGTGCAATACCGCCTGCGTTCCGTGCAGGGACGCATCGCCAGCGAGGAAGTGCGCCGCTTCCGGGTCGCCAGCCAGCCCGAAGGCTGCGTGGCCGATGACCGCAACCAGCGCCTGTTCGTTGGCGAGGAAGATGTTGCGGTGTGGGCGCTCGATGCGCGTGCCGAAGTGGCGCCGCAGCTCGACAAGGTGATCGGCGTCGGTCCGCTGGTGCATGACGATATCGAGGGACTCGCCTTCTATCAGGGACAGCGCAACGATTATCTGGTGATTTCGAGCCAGGGCAACGACAGTTATGTCGTGCTCGATGGCAGGCCGCCCTATGCGCCGCGCGGCGCCTTCCGCATCGGCCTCGATGCCGAGAAGGGCATAGACGGCGTGTCGGAAACCGATGGCCTCGAGGTGACCTCGGCCAATCTCGGCGGCATCTGGCAGCGCGGCATGCTGGTGGTGCAGGACGGCCGCAAGCGCATGCCGGAAGGCAACCAGAATTACAAGTACCTGCCGTGGTCGGCGGTGGCTGACGCGCTCGGACTGGAATGAACGCCGTGGTCATCAAGCTGCAACATGAATGTCATTCAATGAAGCGTCCCGCTCGCATGCGGCGGGACGGACAGCGAGGAATCTCCCATGCAAGACACACTTGAACACATGACGATCTGGGGGCTGATCGCCGACGCCAGTCTGCTGGTACAGGCGGTGATGCTGATCCTGGTACTGGCGTCCGTATTGAGCTGGTATCTGATCATCCTGCGCAATGCGGGCCTGCGCCGGCGCGAAAAGGAACTGCAACAGTTCCGCGCGCGCTTCCGCCAGACGGCCGACATGCACCGTCTGTATCAGGACACGCGCCGCGCGCCGGACGACGGCGGCGTGCTGCCGGTGTTCCTGGCCGGCTACCACGAATACCTGCAGCTGGCGGGCGAACCCGGCATGGCCGCCGACGAAGTGCGCGAAGGCGTCGAGCGCGCCATGCTGGTCGCCATCGGCGAACAGGAAACGCAGCTCGAGCAGGGCCTGTCGATTCTCGCCACGGTCGGTTCGGTCAGCCCCTACATCGGTCTGTTCGGCACCGTGTGGGGCATCATGAATTCCTTCATCGGGTTGTCGCAGGTGCAGCAGGCCACCTTGTCGACCGTCGCTCCCGGCATTGCCGAAGCGCTGATCGCCACGGCCATCGGCCTGTTCGCGGCGATTCCGGCCGTCATCGCCTACAACCGCCTGAGTGCGCGTGCCGCCACGCTGGGCGCGCATTACTACCATTTCGGCAACGAGCTGCAGATGCGCCTGCATCGACTCCTGCATGGCGCCGTGCGCCGGCCGGCCGAAGCGATGGCGGCGTAAGGAGCGGAACGGCATGCGCAAACCGCAAGGCAAGTACGGTCCCAAGGCCGAGATGAACGTGGTGCCCTACATCGACGTCATGCTGGTGCTGCTGGTGATCTTCATGGTGACCACGCCGATGCTGCTGCAGGGCGTCAAGCTCGAACTGCCGAAGGTCGCCAGCGAGGCGTTGCCGGTGGACGCCGAGCGCCAGATCCTGACGCTGTCGGTCAAGGCCGATGGCAGCTACTACTGGAACCTCGGCAGCGAACTCGATACCACGCGGCAGACCGACAGCGCGGTCGGCCTCGACGAGATGATGCGCAAGGTCGGCGCCATCATCGCCGAGCGCGGCGACACCCAGGTCTATGTGCGCGCCGACCGCGCCGCCGACTATGCGACCGTGGTGGCCGGCATCGCCGCCCTGCAGCGCGGCGGCGTCAGCAGTCTCGGGCTGGTCACCGAGGCACCGCAATGAGTGCAGCGGCCATGTCCGAGAGCCCGATGTTTGCGTTGTCCATGAAGCCCGATCTGCCGGCTCGCAAGCTGACGGCGGGCGGGCTGGCAATCGGCTTTCACCTGCTGATCGGTGCTTCGTTGTTGCTGAACTGGCAGGCGCCGATGCCGCCCGCACCGCCGCCTGCCAGTATCCGTATTGCGATGATTGTCTCTGCACCGCAGCCGGTCGCCGAGCCGGTGACGGCGGCACCTGAACCTGCGCCGCAGAAGAAAGAATTGCCTCGTCCGATCGCGCCGCCCAGCCCTGAGCGCGCCGAGCTGGCGCACAAGCGGATGAAGCCGGAGACCAAGGCCGTGCCGGAGACGGCACCGCGCGAAGATCGGCAGGAATCGCAAGACGATACTGTGCAGAGAGAGGCCGAGGCGCAGCGTCAGGCTGATCAGCAACGAACCGAGCAACGCGCGCGCGAGGCAGCCGAGCAGGCAGCGCGAGTGCGGCAGATGGAAGCGGAGCGGCTGGCGGCCAGCCGGCAGTATCTGCCCATCGAGAAGAAGGCGCCCGCCTATCCGCAACGGGCGCTGGACAAGAACATCGAGGGTAGTTGCACCGTCAGCTACACGGTCAACGCCATGGGACGCGTCGAGCAGCCGCAGGTGGTGGGCGACTGTCATCCGCTCTTCATTCGCCCCTCGCTCGAGGCGGCCAGGGGATTCCGCTACGAACCGCGCGTGATCGATGGCCGGGCCGTGGCCGTGCCCGACGTAAACAACACTTTCCAGTACCGCATCGCGCAGGGTGTGCAATAGGCGCGAGCAGGTGCCCGGTACTTTCAACGATGAAGAATGACCCATGAAAAAGCATATGGAACAGGAATGCGCACGCTTCCATCAGGAGATGCAGGCGCATGACGATCTGGCGATCAACCCCAGCAACAACCCGGCGCTGGCAGCTCTTTCCAGCGTCACACGGCGCCATGTCCTGAAGGGCGGCCTCGGTGTGGCGGCGCTGGGATTTCTCGGCGGCTGCGGGCTGGAAGGCGGGCAGAAGGCGTCAGGCGAACTGCCGGCGCGCCTGATCGGATTCGACGGCATCCCGGTGCAGCAGGATCCGGCATTCGATCGCGTGATCGTGGCCGAAGGTTATACCGCGCGTGCCTTCTTCTCGTGGGGCGATCCGGTCGAGCGTGGTGCGCCGGCCTGGAAGGCCGACGCCAGCGACGGCTGGCAGGCGCAGTCGCTGCAGGCGGGCGAGAACCACGACGGCATGCATTATTTTCCGTTCGCAGACGATCCCGATCGTCACGGCCTGCTGGTCATCAATCACGAATACGTCAACCCGACCCTGCATCCGCAAGGCATGAGCAAAGTCGGCGGCAGGCGGCCGCTGGCCGAGGTGCGCAAGGAGCAGGCAGCGCACGGCGTGAGCGTGATCGAGGTGAGCAAGGATGCCCAGGGACAGTGGCAGCGCATCTATCCGTCGCACTACAACCGGCGCATCTCGGCGCTGACGCCGATGCGCATCAGCGGACCGCTGGCCGGCCACGCATCGATGAAGACGGCGGCCGATCCGTCGGGGCGCGAGGTGCTGGGTACGCTCAATAACTGTTCGCGCGGCTTCACGCCGTGGGGCACCTATCTCGCGTGCGAGGAAAACTGGCACAACTATTTCGTCAACCGCGATCGCGAGGATTATGCGCAGCGCGTTTCGCACAAGCGCTACGGCATCTCGAACGGCAGCGCCAGCAAGACCTACTCGTGGGAAAGCGCCGATCCGCGCTTCGACGCCACGCCCGACGCGACGCAACCGCACGGCGGCTACGTCAACGAACCGCATCGCTTCGGCTGGGTGGTGGAAATTGATCCCTTCGACCCGAACAGCAAGCCGGTCAAGCGTACCGCCTTCGGCCGCTTCTGCCGCGAGTGCGCCACGCCGTCGGTGGCGGCCGACGGCCGCATGGCCTTCTATTCCGGGGACGATACGCGCGGCGAATACGTTTATAAATTCGTCCCGGCCGGCCGTTACGATGCCGCCAATCCGGCGGCCAACCGCGACCTGCTCGACAGCGGCACGCTGTACGTCGCCAGGCTGGCGGCCGACGGTTCCGGTGAATGGAAGGCGCTCGTGCATGGTAATGAAGGACTGGTTGCGGAGAACGGTTTCGCCAGCCAGTCCGAGGTGCTGCTCAACGCGCGCGCCGCCGCCGACCTGCTCGGCGCCACGCCGATGGACCGGCCGGAATGGGCTGCCGTGCATCCGCAGTCGCTCGACGTGTTCGTCACGCTGACCAACAACGACCAGCGCGGCGACAAGTTCGCGGTCGATGCCGCCAATCCGCGCCCGCAGAACCTGCACGGACAGATCCTGCGCATCAACGAAGCCGGCAACCATCCGGCCGCCACCACCTTCCGCTGGGAACTGTTCCTGCTGGCGGGCGAGGCGGACGGCAGCAAGGATGCCGACGGCAGGCCGGTGCCGGCGCATCTGACCGGCAACATCAAGGGCGACCTGTTTTCCTCGCCGGACGGGCTCGCCTTCGACAAGGACGGGCGGCTCTGGATAGAGACGGATTACGACGATGCCGAACCGGTGATGCAGACCATGGGCTGCAACCAGCTCCTGTGCGCCGATCCGGCCACGCGCGAGGTGCGGCGCTTCCTGGTCGGCCCGCGCGGCTGCGAAATCACCGGCCTGACCTGGAGTCCCGACAGCCGCGCGATGTGGATCAACATCCAGCATCCGGGCATCAGCTATCCGGCCAGCGATGGCGTCACGCGCCCGCGCTCGACCACCGTGCTCATCACGCGTGACGATGGCGGGGTGATCGGCGCCGTCTGATCGCGGCCGGCAGAGAGGTTCTTGCCGTTTACTCGAGCCAGCGCGCGCGGCTGGCCGCAATCGCGATGCCGATCGCCAGCACGGAGACGAAGCACAGGCCGAACGACAAGCCCCAGTGATGCGCGAAGAAGCCGATCACCGGCGGGCCGATCAGGCCGCCGCTGTAGCTGAAGGTGGCGACCGCCGCCAGCGCGGTCGAGCCGTGACGGCCGGCAGCGCTGAACACGAATGGAAATACCGCGGCCAGTCCGGCGCCGGCCAGGGCGAAGCCTGCGATCGTGACCGGTACATTGACTGCCAGCAGTGCGATCACGAGTCCGGCGGCGGCCAGGAGCGCGCCGCTCGCCACCACCCTGCGCGCGCCGAAGCGGTCCTTGAATCGGTCGCATACCAGCCGCGCCAGCAGCATCAGGCAGGCGAAGCCGGCGAAGGCGAGCGGTGCCACGCCGTCGTGCACGTGCAGGCGGTCAGTCATGAAGACGCCGCTCCAGTCGGCGATCGAGCCTTCCGCCACCGCGCCGCAGAAACCGATGATGCCGAGCATCACGAGCGGACCGTGCGCCACCGCGAACAGCTTGCGGGTCGGATCGCGTTCGGCGCGCATGGACGGCAGGCTGTGCGCGCACAGATAGAGCAGCGGCAGCATGGCGATGGCGATCAGGCTGAAATGCACGGCGACCGTGATGCCCATGCCGGCCATCGCCGCTCCCAGCAGCGCGCCGGACAGCGTGCCGACACAGAACCATGCATGCAGCAGCGACATGGTGGAGCGCCCGGCCAGACGTTCCTGCTCGGTGCCGATGGCATTGATGGCGACGTCGAAGCAGCCCGAGCCGGCGCCGAGGCAGAACGCTGCCGCGATCAGCCAGAACAGCGAGGGCGCCAGTGCCAGGCACGGCAACGTGAGCAGCAGGCCAAGCCCCGCATACCAGGCAGCGCGCGGTCCGCCGAAGCGGTCAACCATCCATGCCGCCAGCGGGAACGAGGTGACCGCGCCGATGCCTGCGCCCAGCAGCACGAAGCCGAGCTGCGCCGGATCGAGCGTCAGGTTGTCGCGGATCGCCGGAATGCGCGCCGCCCACGACGCATAGATCACGCCGAGCAGGATGAACAGGAAGGGTGCGGCGATGCGCGTGAGACGAGAGGGGGCAGGAATGACGACGGAAGACATGGAATGAGCCGGACTGGGGCGATGCAAACGGCATTGTAGTGCGGCCGCGCGCGCTGCGCTTGGCACGCCGTAGCGGAACAGGCCGGGTTGGAAAAGTCGAATTGAAAAAGCCGATACGGCGGTGTCGCCTGTATCGGCCTTCGAGTATGGCGCGCCTTCATGACGCCTCGATGAAGCGGCGTGCCGTCAGACTGGCCAGTTGTAATCGATCGTCAGTGGCGCATGGTCGCTGAAGCGCTCGTCCTTGTAGATGGCGACGCTCTGCGCAGCCGCTGCGAACTCGGGGGTGGCGATCTGGTAATCGATGCGCCAGCCGACGTTCTTGGCCCAGGCCTGGCCACGGTTGCTCCACCACGTGTATTGCTCGGGGCGCGCATCGATCTTGCGGAATACATCGACCAGGCCGACCTCGTCGAAGATGCGCGTCAGCCACGCGCGCTCCTCGGGCAGGAAACCCGAATTCTTGCGGTTGCCCTTGTAGTTCTTGAGGTCGATCTCGTTGTGCGCGATGTTCCAGTCGCCGCAGATGACGAACTCGCGGCCCAGCGCCTTGAGTTCGATCAGGTGCGGCAGGAACAGGTCCATGAAGCGAAACTTGGCCTGCTGCCGTTCCTCGCTCGACGAGCCGGAAGGACAATAGACCGAGATCACGCTGAGGTTGCCGAAGTCGCACTGCACGTAGCGGCCCTCGGCGTCGAACTCGGGGCAGTTGAAGCCGATCTGCACGTTGTCCGGTTCGCGGCGGCAATAGACGCCCGCGCCCGAATAGCCTTTCTTCTCGGCGTAGTGGAAGTAACCGAGATAGCCTTCCGGCGTCAGGAACTCGGTCGTCATGTCGGTGGCCTGCGCCTTGAGTTCCTGTACGCAGACGAAATCGGCTTTCTGGGCGGCCATCCAGGGGAAGAAGCCTTTTCTGGCAGCCGAGCGGATGCCGTTCAGGTTGGCGGAAATGATCTTCATGATGTGGGCAATGCGGAAAGAGGCGACAGGATACCCGATTCGGCGCCGGCCGGCCCCGGCAGCCGTCACGGCAATCGTCGTGGCAGGAGGGCAGGCACATGGCTTGCATTGTGGTCCTGCGCGGGCGGGAAGGATTTAAAATGTGGCCCTGGCGCGCTGCGGCGCGACAAATTTCGTCACTTTTCATCCCGTTACGGAGTCGTCTTGAACAATTTACGGCAGGAATTCATCCAATTTTCGGTAGAAACCGGCGTCTTGCGCTTCGGCGAATTCGTCACCAAGGCAGGCCGCACCTCGCCGTACTTTTTCAATGCCGGCCTGTTCAGCCAGGGAGGCACGCTGGCGCGCCTGTCGGAGTTCTATGCGCAGACGCTGCTCGAATCGGGCGTGGAATTCGACATGCTGTTCGGCCCCGCCTACAAGGGCATCACGCTGGCGTCGGCGACCGCGGTGGCGCTGGCCAACAAGGGACGCGACGTGCCGTTCGCCTTCAACCGCAAGGAAGCGAAGGACCACGGCGAAGGCGGCACCATCGTCGGCGCCAAACTCGAAGGACGCGTGGTCATCATCGACGACGTGATCTCGGCCGGCACCTCGGTGCGCGAATCGGTCGATATGATCCGCGCCGCCGGTGCCACGCCATGCGCGGTGCTGATCGCGCTCGACCGCATGGAGCGTTCGGGCAAGGACGATGCGCTGTCCGCGCATTCGGCGGTGCAGGAAGTGAGCAAGGCCTACGGCATCCCGGTGGTGTCGATCGGCAATCTGGAAGATCTGTTCGAATACATTTCCAACGCGGGCGCCAATCCGGAGCTCGCGCAATACAAGGAAGCGGTGGCCGCCTATCGCAGGAGATATGGCGTGAGCTGATGCAGCAGGGAGGCAGCATGGCGGGTATGGCAGGAAAACTCTTGGTTCTCTGGTTGCTGTACCCGATGGCGGCGCACGCGGGCATCATTGCCTGCAAGGATGCCGCCGGCCGCACCCTGACCTCCGACCGTCCGATTCCCGAATGCGCCGACCGCACGGTGCGCGAATACGGCCGCAACGGTGTGTTCCGGCGCGAGATCGCGGCGCCGCCGACGGCGGAACAGCAGCGCGTCCTCGACCAGCAACGGCGCCAGCGCCAGGCCGAGGAAGATGCGCGTCGCGAACGCCAGCGTGCCGACCATGCGCTGATGTCGCGCTACCGCAGCGAGGATGACATCGAAGTCGCACGCCAGCGCGAAAGCGCCTCGCTCGGCAACCTGGTCGTGCAGCACAAGGGAGCGCTGCTGGTTGCACGGCAGGAATGGGAGGCGGCGGATGGCGATGCCGCCGCGCAGGAACGCGCCGCAGTGCGCATGCGCGCCATCGGCCGCAGCCTGCAGGACGCCGAAGACGATCTGGTGCGCCTCAACGGCAAGTACGACAGCATCCTGCAGCGTTACCGCGAACTCGCCGGCCGGCAGTTGTCCGTGCAATCCGCAAAATAGATTGCGCGCAGTCAGACGTTTTTTCTTGCAACGCACGCCTGCAATGCGGCGTTTGCCAAAAAATCACCATTGCGCCATGCGCAGCGTATGATGCGGGCAGGATTCAGCCACCGCAACGACAAGGAGAGGGGAGCATCATGACGTTCACGGAATCGATACGTACCTGCTTCAGAAAATACGCCGACTTCAAGGGCCGCGCCACACGTTCGGAATTCTGGTGGTGGGTGCTGTTCAACGTGATCGCCGCCTTCGTGCTGGGTTTGATCAGCGAACGGCTACCGCAACTGTTGTCGCTGGCGCTGCTGCTGCCGAACATCGCGGTCTCGGCGCGACGCTTGCACGACACCGATCGCAGCGGCTGGTGGCAACTGATCGGTTTCGTTCCGATCATCGGCTGGATCGTGCTGGTCATCTGGTACGTGCAAGACAGCAAGCAGACCACGCGCTTCGACTGATACGGATTCGCCAGCGCATAACTGCGTTGGGGACCTTGCCGTGCATCGGCACTGCCTTCGGCACTCCGCCTTGTTCTGCGCTTGAAGGCGAATCCGCATGAATCGCTCCTGCATGAAAAAAGCGCGCCAGCCGGCGCGCTTTTTTGTTGAGCCACGTGCGGTCAGGAGGCCAGCTTCTTCTTCAGCATTTCCGTCAGCTGTGCCGGATTGGCCTTGCCGCGGCTGGCCTTCATCGCCTGGCCCATCAGCGCGTTGATCGCCTGTTCCTTGCCGGCGCGGTATTCGGCGACGGATTTCTCGTTGGCGGCCAGCACGTCGTCAACGATCTTCTCGAGCGCGCCGCTGTCGGAAATTTGCTTGAGGCCCTTGGCTTCGATGATCTCGTCGGCCAGCGCGGCATTGTCCGATTTCGCTTCCCACATGCCGCCGAACACTTCCTTGGCGATCTTGTTGGAGATGGTGCCGTCGGTGATGCGCTGCAGCAGCAGCGACAGTTGCGCGGGCTGCACAGGTGCGGCGTCGATCTCGATGCCTTCGCGGTTCAGGGTCGAGGCGACGTCGCCCATCAGCCAGTTGGCGGCGGGTTTGGCCTGATCCTTGCCGCCCTTGGCGACCACGGCTTCGAAGTAGGCGGCCATCGCCTTCGACTGCGTGAGCACGGCGGCATCGTATTCGGACAGCGCATAGTCGCGCACGAAGCGTTCGCGCATCGCGCCCGGCAGTTCCGGCATGGCGGCCTTTACGCGCGCGATCCATTCCTCGCCGATGACCAGCGGCGGCAGGTCGGGATCGGGGAAGTAGCGGTAATCCTGCGCGTCTTCCTTGCTGCGCATCTCGCGCGTTTCCTTGCGGTCCGGGTCGTACAGGCGCGTCGCCTGCACTACGCGGCCGCCGTCCTCGATTAGTTCGATCTGGCGGCGCACCTCGTAGTTGATCGCCTCTTCGAGGAAGCGGAACGAGTTGAGGTTCTTGATCTCGCAGCGCGTGCCGTATTCCTTCTGGCCGACCGGGCGTACCGAGACGTTGGCATCGCAGCGGAACGAGCCTTCCTGCATGTTGCCGTCGCAGATGCCCAGCCAGGTCACCAGCGTGTGCAGCGCCTTGGCGTAGGCGACCGCTTCGGCTGCGCTGCGCATGTCGGGTTCGGTCACGATCTCGAGCAGCGGCGTGCCGGCACGGTTGAGGTCGATGCCGCTCATGCCGTGGTAATCCTCGTGCAGCGACTTGCCGGCATCTTCTTCCAGATGCGCGCGCGTCAATTGCACCGAGCGGATCTCGGTCTTGCCGTCAACCTCGAGCGCGAACGAGACCTTGCCGCCCTGCACTACCGGCAGGTCCATCTGGCTGATCTGGTAGCCCTTGGGCAGATCGGGATAGAAGTAATTCTTGCGCGCGAACACCGAGGTCGGCGCGATGTGCGCATCGATCGCGAGTCCGAACTGGATCGCGCGTTCGACGGCGGCGCGGTTCATGACCGGCAGCGCGCCCGGCAATGCCAGATCGACCGGCGACGTCTGCGTATTGGGCGCGGCGCCGAAGCGCGTCGGCGAACCGCTGAAGATCTTGGATGCGGTCGTCAACTGCGCATGCGTTTCCATACCGATGACTACTTCCCACTGCATAGTTTTCCTCGCTCTCGAGCGTTGTGTGCTGATGTGTTTGGTTCTTCAGATGCCGGCCGGCTGGCGCGCGTGCCAGTCGGTCGCCTGCTGGTACTGGTGTGCGACGTTGAGCAGCTTCGCTTCCGCGAAATAATTGCCGATTAACTGCAGGCCGACCGGGCGCTTGCCGTTTTTCTCGCCCTGACCGAAGCCGCATGGAATCGACATGCCGGGCAGGCCGGCGAGGCTGGTCGAGAGTGTATAGATATCGGCCAGATAGTTGGCGACCGGATCGTCGGCCTTCGCACCGAGGTCCCACGCCACGGTCGGCGCGACCGGCCCCATGATGACGTCGCACTGGGTGAAGGCCTGCTGGAAGTCCTGCGCGATCAGGCGACGGATCTTCTGCGCCTGCACGTAATAGGCATCGTAATAACCGTGCGACAGCACGTAGGCGCCGACCAGGATGCGGCGCTTGACCTCGTCGCCGAAACCTTCGGCGCGCGTCTTGCGGTACATGTCGGACAGGTCCTTGTAGTCGCTGGCGCGGTAGCCGTAGCGCACGCCGTCGAAGCGCGACAGGTTGGACGACGCTTCGGCCGGCGCGATCACGTAATAGGTCGGGATCGACAGCGCGGTCTTGGGCAGCGAAATATCGACCAGCGTGGCGCCGAGTTTCTCGAACTCGGTCAGCGCGGCGCGTACCGCCTGCTCGACGTCGGCTGCCAGGCCTTCGCCGAAGTATTCGCGAGGAATGCCGATGCGCAGGCCCTGCAGCGGCGCGTTCAGCTCGCGCGTGAAATCCTCGGACGGGCGCTCGACGCTGGTCGAATCGCGCTCGTCGAAGCCGCACATGGCGTTGAGCAGCAGGCCGCAATCTTCGGCGGTTTGCGCGATCGGACCGCCCTGGTCGAGCGAGGACGCGAACGCGATCATGCCGAAGCGCGAGACGCGGCCGTAGGTCGGCTTGATGCCGGTCACGCCGCACAGCGCGGCCGGCTGGCGGATCGAGCCGCCGGTGTCGGTGGCAGTGGCGGCCGGTGCCAGGCGCGCGGCAATCGCGGCGGCCGAACCGCCGGACGAGCCGCCCGGAATCGCGCTGGTGTCCCACGGATTCTTCACCGCGCCGAAGTACGAATTCTCGTTGGACGAACCCATCGCGAACTCGTCGCAGTTGAGCTTGCCGAGCGTGACGGTGCCGGCTTGATTAAAGCGCTCGACCACGGTGGCATCGAACGGACTCACGTAGTTTTCGAGCATCTTCGAGGCCGCGGTCGAACGCCAGTCGCGCGTGACGAAGATGTCCTTGTGCGCGATCGGGATGCCGGTCAGCGCGGTGGCGTCGCCGGCAGCCAGCCGCTGGTCGGCCTGTCTGGCCTGCTGCAGCGTCAGTTCGTCGTCCACGTGCAGGAAGGCGTTGAGGTCGCTGGCGTGGATGCGCGCGAGGAACAGCGAGGCCAGCTCGGTCGCCGAGATTTCCTTGGCGTGCAGCAGGTCGGAGAGTTCTTTGAGGGTCTTGGTGTGCATGGTGAGAATCGGATGCGGTGGCGACGAACAGGCGTCGAGGGCAGAGCGGGCCTTGCCGTCTTTGTTATTCGATGACCTTGGGAACCAGGTACAGGCCGTCCTGCGTGGCCGGTGCCGGCTTCTGGTAGTTGTCGCGGCGGTCGGGTTCGCTGGCGACGTCCTCGCGCAGGCGCAGCGACAGTTCGGGCAGCACGGCGGCGATCGGGTGGTTCAGCGGTTCGACGCCGCTGGTATCGATCGCGCGCAATTCCTCGACGAGGGCGAAGATGCCGTTGAGCTTGTCCAGTGTCTGGGCAGACTGGGTGTCGGTCAGTTCGATCTGCGCGAGGATCGATAGGCGTTTGACGTCGGAAAGTTCGAGAGACATGGGTCGGGAAGCGGCCGGGCCGCTGACAAAATGTTAAGAAAAACCGGTTTGGACAAAATGCGTGTCTGTTCCTGCCCGTTGGCGGCAAGATCGTGCACAAGCCGCTTGTTTTTGCGATTTTTGTGGGTCAAATCAAGCGGAATTATAAGGTAGAATACGCGGCTAATGCCTTGCCGGCGCCGCGAGAACAAGCTTGCCACGCGGACTTGCCGCGGCACGAATACGCTTTACGCGACCAATTAAGCAGTCTTTCATCGACCCATGCGCGCTCGTTCGCGCCTCAGGACAATTCATGTTTGGATTCTTACGCAGTTATTTTTCGAACGATCTGGCGATCGATCTGGGTACCGCCAATACGCTGATCTATGTGCGCAGCGCCGGCATCGTGCTGGACGAGCCGTCGGTCGTGGCGATCCGTCAGCAGGGCGGTCCCAATGGCAAGAAAACCATCATGGCGGTCGGCAAGGAAGCCAAGCAGATGCTGGGCAAGGTGCCGGGCAACATCGAGGCGATCCGCCCGATGAAGGATGGCGTGATCGCCGACTTCACCGTCACCGAGCAGATGCTCAAGCAGTTCATCCGCATGGTGCACGACACCAAGCTGTTCAAGCCTTCGCCGCGCATCATCATCTGCGTTCCCTGCGGTTCGACCCAGGTCGAGCGCCGCGCGATCCGCGAATCGGCGCTGGGCGCCGGTGCCGCGCAGGTCTATCTGATCGAGGAGCCGATGGCGGCCGCGATCGGCGCCGGCCTGCCGGTGGCCGAGGCGACCGGCTCGATGGTGGTCGACATCGGCGGCGGCACTACCGAAGTCGGCATCATCTCGCTCGGCGGCATGGTCTATCGCAGCTCGATCCGCGTCGGCGGCGACAAGTTCGACGAGGCCATCGTCAACTACATCCGCCGCAACTACGGCATGCTGATCGGCGAACAGACCGCCGAGGCGATCAAGAAGGAAATCGGTTCGGCCTTCCCGGGCGCCGAAGTGCGCGAGATGGAAGTCAAGGGCCGCAACCTGTCCGAAGGCATCCCGCGCTCGTTCACGATCTCGAGCAACGAGATTCTCGAGGCGCTGACCGATCCGCTCAACAACATCGTATCGGCTGTCAAGAACGCGCTCGAGCAGACGCCGCCGGAGCTTGGCGCCGACATCGCCGAGAAGGGCATGATGCTGACCGGTGGCGGCGCGCTGCTGCGCGATCTCGACCGCCTGCTGATGGAAGAGACCGGCCTGCCGGTCATCGTCGCCGAAGATCCGCTGACCTGCGTGGTGCGCGGCTCCGGCATGGCGCTCGAACGCATGGACAAGCTCGGTTCGATCTTCTCGCAGGAGTAATCGTCCCGGCTTGTGCGCATTCTTCGATGAACGCATGAACCGATGAAGAAAGTCCGTAGCGAAACAGAGTCTCTTGCCGCCGCCGGCCTCATGCAGGACCGGCGGCGCCAGTCCGTGATCCGCACTTTGGCGACCCGCATTTCAGCCATCCCCGGCAGCTCCCCCAGGCATTAAATGGAATACAGCCCACCACCGCTTTTCAAACAAGGTGCCTCGGCACGCGCGAAGATGGTGTGCTTTGCACTGATTGCGCTGGTGTTGCTGTTCATCGATTCCCACATGCGCACGCTCGGCGTGGTACGGCAGGTGGTGTCCACCGCACTCTATCCCTTGCAGGTCGTTGCCATGGCGCCGCGCGACGTACTGTATTACGTGGGCGACTATTTCACCACGCTGACCGACATCAAGGCCGAGAACGAGGCACTCAAGCGGCAACAGACCATCGATGCGCACGCCTTGCAGCAGGGGCAGTTGCTGCTGATGGAAAACGCCCAGTTGCGCAATCTGCTCGAAGCCAGGGAGCGCCTGCCGGTCAAGTCCATCATGGGCGAAATCCTCTACGACACGCGCGATCCGTTCACGCGCAAGATCATGCTCGATCGCGGCAGCCAGAGTGGCGTCGAACGCGGCCAGCCGGTCATCGACCATGTCGGCGTGGTGGGGCAGGTCACGCGCGTGTTCCCGTTCAGTTCCGAAGTCACGCTGGTGACCGACAAGGATCAGGTGCTGCCGGTGCAGGTGGTGCGCAACGGCCTGCGCAGCGTGGCCTACGGCCGTGGCCAGTCGAACCTGCTGGAACTGCGGTTCCAGCCGTCCAACGTCGATATCCAGGAAGGCGATGTGCTGGTTACTTCGGGCATCGACGGCATCTATCCGGCGGGACTGGCCGTGGCGACCGTCACCGAGGTCGAGCGCAAGTCGGACATGTTCGCGCGCATCGTCTGCAAGCCGACCGCCGGCTTCGACCGCAATCGCCAGCTCCTGATCCTGTTGGTGGAAAACAAGTACGAGCCGCGTCCGCCCGATGAGAACAAGCAGGCCGGCCGCAAGAAAGGCTTGCTGCAGCATGCGACTAGTCGCGGCGACGTAGTGGAGGAAAAGGCGCCTGAAGCGCCTGCCGCGCAGGAAGAAACCGCTCCGGAGGCGCCGCAATGAGCCAGCATCCGCATTACATCCTGCTGCCGGCCAGCCCGCTGTTCATCGCGTTCAGTCTGCTGATTGCCTTCCTGCTCAATCTGCTGCCATGGGGGCAGTGGGTCGGCATTCCTGACTTCGTCGCGCTGACGCTGGTGTTCTGGAGCATCCATCAGCCGCGCAAGGTCGGTATCGGCATCGCCTTCTTCATGGGATTGCTGATGGACGTGCACGATGCATCGCTGCTGGGCGAGAACGCGCTGGCCTATACGCTGCTGTCCTACTTCGCGATCATGATCCACCGTCGCGTGCTGTGGTTTCCGATGGGAGTGCAGGCATTGCATGTGTTCGCGCTGATGTTGCTGGCGCAACTGGTCGGGCTGGTGGTGCGGCTGATGGTGGGCGGCCCGTTCCCGGGCTGGCTGATCTTTGCCGAGAGCCTGGTGGCCGCCATCTTGTGGCCGTTCGTCACGTGGCTGCTGCTGGCACCGCAACGCCGCGCCACCGACAAGGACGACACGCGGCCGATTTGACGGCCGTGCGCGTCATGAAGAGAGAATGTTGAGGTCCGCGTCCGCGCGCGATCCGCTACCGGAAAAGCATGACTGAATTCAAGGATACCGAACGCGAGTTGCATCGCTTCCGGCTGCGCCTGTCGGTGGCCGGTGCGCTGGTGTTCGTGCTGTTCGTCTGCCTGGCGGCGCGCTTCTTCTGGCTGCAGGTATTCAAGCACGACGATTATGTGGCGCAGGCCGAGGACAACCGCATCTCGGTGATTCCCATCGTGCCCAATCGCGGCCTGATTACCGACCGCAACGGCGTGGTGCTGGCGCGCAATTTCTCGGCCTACACGCTGGAGATCACGCCGTCCAAGATCCAGGGCGATCTCGAGGAACTGATCGACGAGCTGGCGACCGTGGTCGAGATCACGCCGCGTGACCGCCGCCGCTTCCGCAAGCTGCGCGAAGAGTCGCGCAACCTCGCCAGTTCGCCGATCCGCGTGCGCCTGACCGACGAGGAAGTCGCGCGCTTCTCGGCGCTGCGCTATCGCTTCCCCGGCGTCGAAGTGCAGGCGCGCCTGTTCCGCCAGTATCCGCAGGGCGCGACCGCGGCGCACGTGATCGGCTACATCGGACGCATCAACGACCGCGACGTCAAGCGCATCGATGAAAATGGCGAATCGGCCAACTATCGCGGCACCGAGCATATCGGCAAGGAAGGCGTGGAGCGCAGCTACGAGGAAGTCCTGCACGGCCGCACCGGCTATCAGGAGGTCGAGGTCTCGGCCGGCGGGCGGCCGATCCGCACGCTGTCGCGCACGCCGGCCACGCCCGGCTCCAACCTGATCCTGTCGATCGACATCGAACTGCAGAAGGTGGTCGAACAGGCCTTCGGCGACCGGCGCGGTGCGCTGATCGCGATCGAGCCGGAAACCGGCGACATCCTCGCCTATGTCTCGATGCCGAATTACGATCCCAATCTGTTCGTCGAAGGCATCGACCAGCAGAGCTGGGATGAACTCAATAATTCGCCCGATCATCCGCTGCTGAACCGCCCGCTGTCGGGCGCCTATCCGCCGGGTTCGACCTACAAGCCCTTCATGGCGCTGGCGGCATTGGAGCTGGGCAAGCGCAAGCCCTCGGATTCGATCGTTGACCCCGGTTATTTCTGGTTCGGCAACCACCGGTTCCGCGACGACAAGCCCAACGGCCATGGCATCGTCGACATGTACAAGTCCATTGCGCAGTCGTGCAATACCTATTACTACATTCTCGCCAGTGAACTCGGTGTCGATACCATTCACGATTTCATGAAGCCGTTCGGCTTTGGCCAGAAGACCGGCATCGACCTCGAGTTCGAGCGTAGCGGCGTGTTGCCCTCGACGGCGTGGAAACGCGAGGCCTATCGCAAGCCCGAGCAGAAGCGCTGGTACGCGGGCGAGACGATTTCGATCGGCATCGGCCAGGGCTATAACGCCTTCACGCCATTGCAGCTCGCGCATGCGACGGCCACGCTTGCCAACAACGGCGTGGTCATGAAGCCGCATCTGGTGCAATCCATTGAGGATGGCGTGAGCGGAGAGCGCGCGCTGACGGTGCACAAGGAGAGCTACCGCATTCCGCTCAAGCAGGAGAACATCGACTTCGTCAAGCACGCCATGGCCGGCGTGGTCAAGGAAGGCACGAGTTCGCGCGTCTTCCGCAATGCCGGTTACGAGTCGGCCGGAAAGACCGGAACGGCGCAGGCAATCACGATCAGGCAGAATGAAAAATACGATGCGTCGAAAATGAAGGATCGGCATCGCGATCACTCGCTGTACACGGCGTTCGCGCCGATCGACAAGCCCAGGATCGCGATTGCGCTGATCGTCGAAAACGGCGGATTCGGATCGGCAGCTGCCGCGCCGATCGCCAAGATGGCGCTCGACTATTACCTGCTCGGCAAGCGTCCGGAAGACAAGGACGGCAAGCCGGTCGCGGCGCCCGTGATGATGGCGCTCGATGGCGAGATGGTGGAGTAGGCATGGCGAGTCTCGAAAAACGTTCCCCACTGCAGCTGATCGCGCCCTACGTGCGCGTATTCGATGGGCCGCTGATGCTGATCGTGATCCTGATCATGACAGTCGGTACGATCACGCTTTATTCTGCAGGCATCGATTTCCCGGGCCGTATCGAAGACCATCTGCGCAACATCACGCTGTCGCTGCTGGTGATGTGGATCGCTGCGTTGGTGCCGCCCCAACTGCTGATGCGGTTCGCGGTGCCGCTCTATGTCGGCGGTGTCGTGCTGCTGCTGGCGGTGGCGCAGTTCGGCCTGATCCGCAACGGCGCGCGGCGCTGGATCGATATCGGCGTGGTGATCCAGCCGTCCGAGATCATGAAGATCGCGATGCCGATGATGCTGGCCTGGTTCTTTCAGAAACGCGAAGAGTCGACCCGCTGGCGCGAATTCGTGATCGCCGGCGTGTTGCTGATGGTGCCGGTCGCGCTCATCATGCGCCAGCCCGATCTGGGCACGGCGCTGCTGGTGCTGGGCGCGGGCTTCTACGTGGTCTTCTTCGCCGGCCTGTCGTGGAAGGTGATTGCCGCCGGCATCGTGGCGGTGCTGGCGAGCCTGCCGATCGCGTGGTCGATGCTGCACGACTACCAGCGTGGCCGCGTGCTGACGCTGATCGATCCGACCACCGATCCGCTTGGCAAGGGTTTCCACATCATCCAGTCGACGATCGCGATCGGTTCCGGCGGGCTGACCGGCAAGGGCTGGCTCAACGGTACGCAGGCGCATCTCGAGTTCATTCCCGAACGCACCACCGATTTCATCTTCGCCGTCTATTCCGAGGAATTCGGACTGATCGGCAACGTCGTGCTGCTGATCCTGTACCTGCTGCTGGTCGGGCGCGGCATGGTGATCGCGGCGCAGGCGCCGACGCTGTTCACTCGCCTGCTGGCCGGAGCGCTGGCGATGATCTTCTTTACCTACGCCTTCGTGAACATGGGCATGGTCAGTGGTATTCTGCCCGTCGTCGGTGTGCCGCTGCCGTTCTTCAGCTATGGCGGCACGGCGTTCGTGACGCTGGGCCTCGGCGTCGGAATACTGATGAGCATCCAGCGGCATCGCAAGCTGATGCAGAGTTGAATGCCGCGCATGCCGTGGCGTTTCGAGGAGAAGCAATGTTGTCCAGATTCTTTTTCCGTCCGCAGGTAGCCGGTGTCCTGTCTGCGTTGACGCTTCTGCTGCTGGCCGGTTGCAGCACCACGCCGCCGTCGAGTTCTTCTTCGGGCAAGCCGGCGCAAACGGCGGGCAGCACCAAGTCCAGCGGTTATCCGGCCTTGCCGGCGGCAGGTTCCGGGCGCGGCGGCTACTATCTCGACGATGGTCCCGGCGACAATATTCCGGAAGGGTTGATGGAGGTGGCCGATGCCGAACCGCGCATCGAACCGTATTCGAAACGCGGCAACAGCCCCTACGTGGTGTTCGGCAAGCGTTACGTTCCGTTCACCGATGACCGCCCGTACAAGGTGCGCGGCCATGGCAGCTGGTACGGCAAGAAATTCCACGGCCAGAAAACTTCCTCCGGCGAGCGGTACGACATGTACAAGATGACGGCCGCGCATCCGACGCTGCCGATTCCGTCCTATGCGCGCGTGACCAACGTCAGCAACGGCCGGCAGGTGATCGTGCGGGTCAACGACCGCGGCCCGTTCCGTTCTGGCCGCGTGATCGATCTGTCCTATACGGCGGCGCTGCGCCTCGGCTACATCAGCCATGGCAGCACCGAACTCGAAGTCGAGCGGCTGCTGCCGGCCGATATCGAACGCATCCTGGCCGAGAAGAGGAGCCGCACTGCGGTTGCCGGCGTCGAGGCCGGAAGCGATTCGCTGGTGCCGAGCGTGCAGTCCAGCACGCTGGCGGCACCTGTGCTGCAGCCGGTGTCGGCTGCACCGCAAGCCGATGCGATGCAGCGTGCGGCGCCGGTAACGGCACCTGCGCCTGCGCTTTCCACCCAGCCCGCCGCGCCGCAGGCCGCTGCCGGCTACTACCTGCAGTTCGGCGCCTACTCGCAATCGGCCAATGCCGAAGCGGCGCGCGCACGGCTGTCGCAAAGCACTGCGCACCTGCTGGCTTCGCTGCATGTGGAATCGGTCGACAACCTCTATCGCATCTACAGCGGTCCCTTCGCCACGCGCGACGACGCAGCGACCATCGCCGGTCAGGTCGAGCAGAGCAGCGGCATCAAGCCTTTCATCGTGCAGCGCTGACGCCGGCGCGACATGCTCCTATGCCAGCCGGCTCGATTCGTTGCCGGCGGCTTTCAGTTCCAGCGCGCGGTCGTACAGCGCATTCTTCTTCTGTCCCGTGATGCGCGCCGCCAGCGTGGCGGCCTGCTTGACCGGGCATTCTTCCAGCAGGATGGACAGGATGCGGTCGCTCTCGGCCTGGCGGTCGTCGGTGTCGGTCGCTGCACCCGCCAGCAGGATCACGAATTCGCCCTTGCGGCGCGTAGCATCCTGCGCCAGCCAGTCGCCGGCATCGGCCAGTGCGCAGCGGTGGATTTCCTCGAACAGTTTGGTCAGCTCGCGCGCAAAGACGATCTGCCGCTCGGGCGGAAAGGCGGCGGCCAGCGCCGCCGTGGTTTCCTCGATGCGATGCGGTGCCTCGTAAAACATCAACGTGCCGCGCACCGCAGTCAGTCCGGCCAGCATCGTTTCGCGCTGCCCGGCCTTGGCCGGCAGAAAACCGACGAAATGGAAGCCGTCGTCGAGCAGGCCGCTGGCCGACAGCGCGGCGATCGCGGCACAGGCGCCGGGCAGCGGCACCACGCGCAAGCCGGCCGCGCGCACGGCGTCGACGATGCGCGCGCCCGGATCGGACACCGCCGGTGTGCCGGCGTCCGACGCCAGCGCGATCCGCTCGCCCTGCTGCAGGCGCGCGATCAGCCGCTCGGCGACCTCGCGCTCGTTGTGCTGGTGCGCCGCGATCAGCGGCTTGGACAGGCCGTAGCGCGACAGCAGGTGGCCGGTGTTGCGCGTGTCCTCGCAGGCCACGGCGTCGGCAATGGTCAGCACGTGCAGCGCGCGCAGCGAGATGTCGCCGGCATTACCTATCGGTGTGGCCACCACATATAATGTGGCAGCAGGAAAAGTCTGCTGCGCCACATCATGCATAATCGGTGCAATCGCAGCCGCATCGGCGGCAGGGTCAGTCATGGGAGGATTCGAATGTTGGGACATTGGGCGAGAGGTTTCGTACTGGCGGGATTGATCAGCGGATTGTGCGCTCCCGTGTGGGCAAACGCAACGTTCGCCGACGATGTCGCCGCTGGCGCGCAGGTGTCGCTCGACGGCATGCAGCTGGCGCAGACCGACCTCACGCTCGAGCAGTTCGTCAACGAACCGGTCGGCAGTGCCATTCCGGAACCGGTGCTGGCGCCGGAAGTGGTGCCCATCGTGGCGCCGACCAGGATCGCGCTGCTGCTGCCGACTCGGTCCGAGGGACTGGTGCACGTCGCCAACGCGGTGCGCGCCGGATTCATGGCGGCCTGGCAGCACGAGCCGGCCAATATCGTGGTCAACCTCGTTGAAACCGGCGATGTGCCGCAGGACGTTCTGATCGCCTATCAACAGGCAGCCGCCGGTGCCGACATCGTGGTGGGTCCGCTGACGCGCAGCGGCGTGACTGCCATCGTGCAGAGCCACGCGGTGGTCAAGCCGACCATCGCGCTGGCGCAGCCCGAGGCGAGCGAAGCCGGCCTGTCGCCCGGTCTGCTCGCAATGGGGTTGTCGGTAGAGGATGAGGCGCGCCAGATTGCCGCGCTCAACGGCAGCGGCAAGAGCGCGATGAAGGCCGTGGCGATCTCGACCGGCGTATCGTGGCAGCGCCGCGCGGCGGCTGCCTTCGTCTCCGCATGGCGTGGCATGGGCTTGCAGGCCGAAGCGGTCGAGTTGCCGATGAACGGCGGCTTCATCGATGGCAATGGTCTGCTCGAACTGCGCAACCGACTCCAGTCGGCGCGGCCGGCGCTGCTGTTCGTCGCGCTCGACGCGGCACAGACCGTGCAATTGCGATTGGCGATCGGCGGCGAGGTGACGACCTACGGCATTTCGCAATTGAATCCCCACGCGCGCGAAGACTGGGCAACGGCCACGCCGCTGCTCGATCTCGAGGGCGTACGGCTGCTCGACATGCCATGGCAATTGCAGGCCGACCATGCGGCGGTGATGACCTATCCGCATTTGCCGGCCAATCCCGAGCAGCGCCGCAGCACCGATATCGAGCGCCTGTATGCGCTCGGCATCGATGCCTATCGCGTCGCGCACAACATTGCATTGCGCCAGACCGACTTCACCATTGACGGTGTGACCGGCAAGCTGACGGTGCACTTTGGCAGCGGCACGCCGCGTTTCGAGCGCACGTTGCAGCCGGCGATCTATCACGAAGGCGTGGTGCGGCCGCTGGATCCGCAGTAACAAGGTCATGTGCGCCATGCCGCTTCCCTTCCTCCCGCGTCCGCGAACAGCACGGCAGGAGGAAGGCAGCCGCGGCGAGGATGCCGCGCTGCTTCATCTGCGGCAGCATGGCCTGCAACTGGTCGAACGCAACTTCCTCTGCAAGGGTGGCGAGATCGATCTGATCATGCAGGATGGCGCGACGCTGGTGTTCGTCGAGGTGCGCAAACGCGCGCGTCGCGACTTTGGCGGCGCGGCAGCCAGCGTCACGCCCGCCAAGCAGCGGCGCCTGATCGGGGCCGCCCAGATATTCCTGCAACGCTACCGCCAGCCGCCGCCCTGCCGCTTCGACGTGGTCGCGATCGACGGCGATGTCCTGGACTGGCTCAGAAACGCGATCGAGACCTGAGTGCCATGCCATTGGCAGGCGATGGCCTGCTCTATAATCGTGACCATCATGAATACTCAACGCATACTCGGCCATTTTCGCGAAAGCGCCGAGCTGAAAATCCAGGCCGCTTCCCAACTTGCCCATCCGATTGCACAGGCGGTGGAACTCATGTTCGGCGCCTTGTCTAATGGAAACCGGATTCTCGCCTGCGGCAACGGCGGCTCCGCCGCCGATTGTCAGCATTTCGCGGCACAGCTGGTCGGTCGTTTCGAGCGCGAACGCCTGCCGCTGCCGGCGATGACACTGACGACCGATACCTCGATCCTGACTGCCGTCGGCAACGATTACGGTTTTCAGGAAATTTTCAGCAAGCAGGTGCAGGCATTCGGCCAGTTCGGCGATGTGCTGCTGGCGATTTCCACTTCCGGCAATTCCGCCAATGTGGTGGCCGCGATCGAAGCGGCGCTGGAGCGGGACATGCGGGTAGTGGCACTGACGGGAAAGGGAGGCGGTGCGATCGGCAAGGTGCTGACCGATGCCGACGTCCATATTTGCGTGCCGCACGATCGTGCGGCACGCATCAAGGAAGTACATTCATTAACGCTGCATTGTTTGTGCGACGGCATCGACGTCGCACTTTTCGGAGGGGATGAACATGATTGATCTGAATCGTTGTCTGGTTGCGGTGCGACGTCCTGTCGCCATGGCGCTGTTGTGCGGCGCCTCGGTCCTGGCACTGCAAGGGTGCGCGGGGGTCGTGCTCGGCGGCGCTGCGGTAGTGGGAACGCTGGCGGCTACCGACCGCCGCACGCTGGGTACCCAGACCGACGACAAGACCATTTCCTTCAAGGGCGACGAGCGCGTCTACAGCAAGCTGGCCGCTGGCGACAACGTCAAGATCACGAGCTTCAACCGGCGCGTGCTGCTGACCGGCCAGGTGCGCGATGAGCAATCGAAGGCTATTGCGGCACAGGAAGTGGCGAGCGTCGAAGGCGTGCGCGAAGTCATCAACGAGCTTGCGGTGGCCGGCACGTCCAGCTTCACGTCGCGTTCCAACGACACGCTGATCACCGGCAAGGTCAAGGCGGCGCTGATCGACAAGGAAGGTCTCTACGTCAATGCGATCAAGGTCGTGACCGAGAGCGGCACCGTCTATCTGATGGGCCGTGTCACGCATCAGGAAGCAGAACTGGCAACCGAGGTGGTGCGCGGCGTGAGCGGTGTACAGAAAGTGGTGCGCGTGTTCGAATACCTGAGCGACGAAGAGTACCGTGCATTGGCTTCCACGCCGGATACGCAGCGGAAGGCCGTGCGCGATGCCCAACTGGATGAATGACAGAAAAGTTTCCGTAAAGAAATAATTGGATGGTATATTGAAGCTGCCCGGCGCAAGTCGGGCAGCTTTTTTATTGGGGAGAAGAGATGATTGCAGTGCTTGCTGTCCTGGCCATCGTTGCACTGGTGGTGTTCTGGGCCATCGGTATATACAACCGCATCGTGGCCCTGCGCAATCATTTTCGCAACGCGTTCGCACAGATCGACGTGCAGCTCAAGCGCCGGCATGACCTGATTCCGAATCTGGTGGAGACGGCCCGCGCCTACATGGCGCATGAACGCGAGACGCTGGAAGCCGTGGTCGCCGCGCGCAATCAGGCGGCAGCGGCGGTCGGCAAGGTGGCCGGCAATCCGACCGATGCAGCGGCGGTGCGCCAGGTGGCGGCCGCCGAAGGCGCGCTGGGCGCGACGCTGGGCCGGCTGTTCGCACTGTCCGAATCGTATCCGGAACTGCAGGCCAACCAGACCATGATGCAGTTGAGCGAGGAACTGACCAGTACCGAGAATCGCATCGCCTTCGCCCGACAGGGGTACAACGACAGCGTCATGAGTTACAACACGGCGATCGAGCAGTTTCCGGGTTCGCTGATCGCAGGCACCTTCGGTTTCCGACCGGCGGAACTGCTGGAGGCGACCGAGTCGGCGCAAGAGCGCAAGGCGGTCAAGGTGTCGTTCTGAAGGAACGCAGCATGGCATTTCCCGTGCGCGAGGATACAGCGGTGCGCACGGCAATCTTCTTTTCCACTTCATGAAGTTCTTCGAGCAGCAGGACAGGGCGCGGCGCCAGACGAAAAAACTGGTCGCGCTGTTCATCCTTGCCGTTGCAGCCATCGTCGTTGCCGTCAATGTGACCATGGCATTGCTGTGGAGCTGGCTGCAGGGACATGCGCAGGCCATACAGGGTTATCCGCAATACTTTTTCCTGACCAATACGCTGGCGACGCTCATGCTGATCCTGGGCGGCATGCTGGTCGAATTCTTCAATCTGCGCGAGGGTGGCGACGCGGTGGCGCGCATGGCGGGCGGGCGACTGCTCGCCACCGACACGCATGATGCGCAGGAACGTCGCCTGATCAACGTGGTCGAGGAAATGGCGCTGGCATCGGGCATTGCCTGTCCGCGTATCTATGTGCTCGACCGCGAACCGTCGATCAATGCCTTTGCCGCCGGCCACAGTCTCAATGAGGCGGTGATCGCGGTGACGCGCGGCACGCTCGAGCGCCTGTCGCGCGACGAACTGCAAGGCGTGGTGGCGCACGAGTTCAGTCATATCCTGAACGGCGACATGCGTCTTAACCTGCAGCTGATCGGCGTGCTGTTCGGCATCCAGATGGTGGCCGGTTTCGGACAGCAGATGATGGGAATCAGCACGCGCTCCTCGCTGCTGGGCGCGCCACGCCGGCGCGACGGCAATGACGGCATGCCGTTTCATCTGTTCGTGGTGGCGGCTGGCGGCGTTCTGTTCGTGGTCGGATATATCGGTCTTTTCTTCGCGCGCCTGATCAAGGCGGCAGTGTCGCGTCAGCGCGAGTTCCTGGCCGATGCCAGCGCGGTGCAGTTCACGCGCAATCCGGACGGGATCGGCAATGCCCTGCGCAAGATCGGCGGGCTGGTGCACAACGGCGGCGAAGAAGCGCGCATCGCGCACGGCAATGCCGAGCATCTCTCGCATCTTTTTCTGAATGCGATCAAACCGGGATTGCTCGAAGGTCTGTTCGCGACGCACCCGCCATTGCAGGAACGTCTGCATCGCATTTACGGTCGCAACAGGACCTGGCTGGAAGCGCCGGCAGCCGAATCGCGGGCGGCGACCGCCGCACCGGCACGGCACCTGCCGGAACTGTCCTTTACCGCCAGCGACGTCGATGATGTCGAAGTGCAGGCTGCGAGGAGCGAGGCGGCGAGCGACATCGCGGCCGCGGCGGCGCAGGCCTATGGCGATGGTCCCTTGCGGCAGATTCGCCTGGCTCCGGACATCGATCGGGCAGCGCACGATCCGCACGCCGCCGTCGCGCTGGTGCTGGCCCTGTTCATGGAAAGCGGCACCATGCAAGCGGAGGCACAACGCGATTTTCTGCAGCGTCATCTGCCGCAGCAGAGCGAAGCCATCCTGTCGATGGCGGTCGCGATCCGCGCATTGCCGCACAATGCCCGTCTGCCCTTGCTGGAGCTGTCGATTCCCGCATTGCGGCGGCTGCCGGTCGGCGCGCACATGGCGATGCTCGATCATGTGGAACGGCTGGTTGCGGAAGACCGGCGCGTGACGCTGCAGGAATTCATTTTGCAGATCGTGCTGCTGCGCAGACTTGACGCGCGCGCCCAGCGCGCGGCGCCGATCCGTTTCCACTCCCTGTCCGACGTGCGGCATGACTGCATGGGCCTGTTTTCGCTGGCGGCGCATGTGGTGGCGCCGCTCGAGAAGCAGCCGCCGTCCGCGGTGTTTTCCCGCATCATCGGCGCCTGTCCGCAATTGGCGCTGGAACCCGGCGACCTGCTGCCGCCGGTCGCCTTGCGCCGCACCCGGATCACGGCCATGCTCGAGCGCGTCGATCAACTGGCGCCGCTGCTCAAGCCGGCGCTGATCAAGGGGCTGCTGGCGGCAGCCGAACCCGGAAAGCCGCTGCAGCTGGTGATGGCGGACCTGCTGCGCGCGATATGCGTGGCCATGGATGTGCCGATGCCGGCGGCGGTGGCCTCCGTCTATATCGCATCCGGCTGGCCGGAAGACTGAAGGTCGTTCGATCGCCGCTTGGCAACCGCGGCCCGGTCATGCGTCCAACAGGCGTACAATGTCACTTCTTCATTCACGAGCCGCCAGGCTCATCGGTCTGTTGACCGGTTGTCGCATCATCCGCAAGTCCGCTTTGTGCTGCTTGTCTGTTTTCAGGAGAAAGATATGCAGTTGCTCTTTCCGGCCTGCCTGATATCCGCTGTCGTGTTGTGGGGCGTCTTGTCGCCAGCCACGCTTGGTTCCATATCCCATCTCGCCATGGCGGCGATCACGAGGAATTTCGGCTGGCTCTATCTGTGGGTCGTGCTGGGATTGGTATTGTTTTCGGTGTTCCTCGCATTGAGCCGCTATGGCAACCTCAAGCTCGGCAAGGAAGACGAAGAGCCCGCTTTCTCGCTGCCATCGTGGTTCGCCATGCTGTTTGCGGCCGGCATGGGCATCGGCCTCGTATTCTGGGGCGTGTCGGAGCCGCTCTCGCACTACGCCAAGCCGTCGCCGGGCATTCTTCCGCTGACGCCGGAGGCAGCAGGCGCCGCCATGCGCTACAGCTTCTTTCACTGGGGCGTGCATCCATGGGCAGTCTATAGCATCGTCGCACTCGCGATCGCCTTCTTTCTCTATCGCCGCGACGGCGTCTCGCTGGTCAGCGAATCCACCGGCGCCTTGCCGTGGCGGCCGATCCAGCGCATGTCCGGCATCTTCAACGGCCTGGCCGTGATCGCGACCGCCTTCGGTGTGGCGGCCTCGCTCGGCATGGGCGCGTTGCAGATCAATGGCGGGCTGTCGGTAGTGTTCGGCGTGCCGGTTTCGGTGCCGGCGCAGATCGTCATCATCGTCGTCACGGCCGCGATCTTCATCGTCTCCGCGATCAGCGGCGTCGAGCGCGGCATCAAATGGCTGTCGTCGGCCAATATGCTGCTGGCCGCCTTCCTGACCCTGATGGTGTTCGTGCTCGGTCCCACGGTGACCATCATCGATACGCTGACCAGCACGCTCGGCAACTACCTGACCGAATTCGTCCGGATGAGCCTGCGCATGACGCCGTTCCGCGACAGCGAATGGGTCGGCGAGTGGACCGTGTTCTACTGGGCCTGGTGGATTTCGTGGTCGCCGTTCGTCGGCCTGTTCATCGCGCGCGTCTCGCGCGGACGCACCATCCGCGAGTTCGTGATCGGCACCGTCATCGCGCCATCGCTGGCCGCCTTCGTCTGGTTCTCGGTGTTCGGCGGTACCGCCTTGCATATGGAAATCTGGCAGAGCCTGCCGATGGCGCAGGCGGTGCAGGAGAATCTGTCGACGGCATTGTTCACCATGCTCGGGCAGATGCCGCTGGGCCTGATCATGTCCGTCATCGCCACCGTGCTGGTGCTGGTGTTCTTCGTCACCTCGGGCGATTCGGCGATCCTGGTGCTCGGCATGATGAGCACCGGCGGTCAGGCGGATCCGTCGTCGCGCATCAAGATCATATGGGGCGTGCTGGTGGCGGGCATTGCCATCAGTCTGCTGCTGGCAGGCGGGCTCGATGCGTTGCAGACGGCAACCATCGTGTTTGCATTGCCGTTTGCGCTGGTGGTGGTGCTGATGGCGATTTCGCTATGGCGCGCGATCCGCGACGACTGGAAGGAAGAGCAGCGCATCGAACGCGAAATGCGCCGTCGCATGCGGGACCTGATGTCGAAATGAATGGTGCAGCCGGCCTGTCCGTTGCAGGCGGGCTGACTATAATGGAGCGTCCTCATCCACTGTTGCGGTGACTGTCCATCATGCAAGAAACTTCTGCCGTCTCTTCCCGTCGTCGCGGTCTGACGATACTCGCATTGGTGGCGATCGTGCTCATCGCCGCGGTCGGCTATTTTTCGCTGACGAAGAAGGAGACGATTCCGGACGTCACCTTCATCGATCTGCAGGGGCAGCGGATCACCACGCAGGATTTGCGCGGCAAGGTGACGATCCTGAACTTCTGGGCCACTTCCTGCACGACCTGCGTCAAGGAGATGCCGGAACTGGTGGACACCTACGAAAAATACAAGGGCAAGGGGCTGGAGCTGATTGCAGTGGCGATGGCCTACGATCCGCCCAATTACGTGCTCAACTTCGTCGAGACGCGCAAGCTGCCGTTCACGGTCTCGCTCGACAGCCGTGGCGAACTGGCGCGCGCCTTCGGCGACATCAAGCTGACGCCGACCACGCTGGTGATCGACAAGCAGGGACAGGTCATCAAGCGCTATGTCGGCGAACCGGACTTCGACACGCTGCATCGCCTGCTGGATACGGCATTGGCAGGCTGACGCGTTGCTCAACGCGACGCGAGGCGGCCGCCGCTGACGCGCTCGATGCCGGCCAGATCGCGCCAGCTTTCGATTGCTTCGAATCCACTCTGCGCAAGCAGGGCGCGCACGGCACTCGCCTGATCGTATCCGTGTTCCATCAACAGCCAGCCGCCCGCTGAAAGATGCGCGGGTGTTTGCTGGCAAAGAATGCGTAGCGCCGACAGGCCATCGCCGTGATCGGTCAACGCGTTAACCGGCTCGAAGCGCAGATCGCCTTCTGCCAGATGGCGGTCGCCGGCGACAATGTAGGGCGGGTTGGAAACGATGAGATCGAAGACGGCATCGTCTTCCAGCGCCGCAAACCAGTCGCTCTGCAGAAAATGGACGGTCGTGCCATTTCGTTGCGCATTGCCGCGTGCCGTTGCCAGTGCGGCGGGACTGACATCCAGCGCATGGACCACGGCGTCAGGCCGTGTGTGTGCAATGGCCACTGCGATGGCGCCGGAGCCGGTGCCCATGTCGAGCAGCCGGCCGGCTGCAGGCAGACGATCGAGTGCCAGTTCGACCAGCAGTTCGGTCTCCGGGCGTGGAATCAATACCGAGGGATCGACCTTGAACGACAGGCCGAAGAATTCGCGTTCGCCGAGCAGGTAGGCGACCGGTTCGCCGGCGAGCCGGCGCGTGACGAGCCGAGACAGCGCATGGGCTTCCGCTTCGGTCAGCGTACGGTGCGACTGCGTGATGAGCTGCACGCGTGTCAGTGCCAGCGTCCGTTCGAGGAACAGGCGCATTTCCAGCGGCGGCAGCAAGGCCATGCGCAACACCTCTTCCAGCGTGAGGCCGGCCTCGATCGGATTCATGCGTCCGCTTTCAGCGACGTGCGAGCGCAATGCGGATCATGACCACGCCGAGCACGGCGAACCACAGCAGCGACCATTGCGGGATCGACAGGCCGAGTATCGGCGCGTAGTCGGTACTGCACAGGCCATCGGCCTTGAACAGGAAGGGCAGCCAGTCGGCGGTCGGAAAGGTATTCAGGGAAGTTTCAAGCGGATCGATGCCGCACGATACGTCGGGATTGGACTTGACGTGAATGTGCCAGCCCGCCACGCCGGCGCCGGCGATCGCCGTCAGCGCGCCGATGCCGGCGACGATGCGCTCACCCGTCGGCGGCAGCGCGGCCGCACCCAGACTCAGCACGGCGATGGCGGCGAACAGGTAACGCTGGATCACGCACAGCGGGCATGGCTGCATGCCTTCGATGTGCTGCAGATAAAGGGCAAAGGCAAGCAGGGCGATGGCAATCAGGCCGATCGCGATCAACTGGGACTTGGTTGTTTTCATTGGACGGTCCGTAAGGGAATGCCGAAGTAGAGTGGGTTGGTGTGCATTTGGTTTCAGTGCCGGCTCAACTGGCGTCGGCCAGCGATGCCAGCAATTCTGCCTGATGTTCGGTCGTCAGTGCGGTGGTCAGTTCGTTGAGGTCGCCGTCCATGATGAAGTCGAGCTTGTACAGCGTCAGGTTGATGCGGTGGTCGGTCATGCGGCCCTGCGGAAAATTGTAGGTGCGGATGCGCTCGCTGCGGTCGCCCGAGCCGATCAGCGACTTGCGCGTGGCGGCTTCCTGCGACTGCTGTTCGCGCAGCTGCACGTCCTTGATGCGTGCGGCCAGCACCTTCATTGCCTGAGCCTTGTTCTTGTGCTGACTGCGGTCGTCCTGGCATTCGACCACGATGCCGCTCGGAATGTGCGTGATGCGCACCGCCGAATCGGTCTTGTTGATGTGCTGGCCGCCGGCGCCCGAGGCGCGGAAGGTGTCGATGCGCAGGTCGGCCGGGTTGATGTCGATATCCTCCACCTCGTCGGCTTCCGGCATCACGGCCACGGTGCAGGCCGAGGTGTGGATGCGGCCCTGGGTTTCGGTGGCCGGCACGCGTTGCACGCGGTGACCGCCCGACTCGAACTTGAGACGCGAGTAAGCGCCATGCCCGACAATGCGCGCGATCACCTCGCGATAGCCGCCGAGTTCCGATTCCGATGCCGAGACGATCTCGACCTGCCAGCGGTTGCGTTCGGCGTAGCGCGTGTACATGCGCAGCAGGTCGCCGGCGAACAGCGCCGATTCGTCGCCGCCGGTGCCGGCGCGGATTTCGAGAAAGATATTGCGTTCGTCGTTGGGGTCCTTGGGCAGCAGCATCTTCTGCAGGTCGAGTTCGAGCTGTTCCATGCGGGCGCGCGCGGCTTCGATCTCTTCCTGTGCGAATTCCTTCATGTCGGGATCGGACAGCATGTCCTGCGCGGCTTCGATATCCGTGTTCGCCTGCATGTAGTCGCGATAGAGCGCGACCAGCGGTCCGAGCTCGGCATGCTCGCGCGTCATCTTGCGGTAGTGGTTGATGTCGGCCGTGGCGTTTTCCTGCATCAGCAGGGCGTCCAGCTCGGCAAGGCGCTCCGTCAATTGATCGAGCTTGGCAAGCATCGATGGTTTCATCATGGGAATCGGTCCTGAATGTGGAAGAGGTAAGGCAGCCGCGGCGGACGCGGCACTGCCTGCAAGGCAGGCGAAGGCGTGCAGCGTCGCTAGCGCTTGGTGCGGAACAGTTGCGGCAGCAGGGCTGCGAGGCGCGCGCGTTCGTCGCCCTGGGCGTTGTTGAGCGCCTGCTGCGGACCGTGCAGGAACTTGGCGGTCAGTCCCTTGGAGAGCGCTTCGAGCACGGTGTCGATGTCTTCGCCCCGGGCCAGCAGGCGGCGTGCGCGTTCGAGTTCGGCGGTGCGCATGGCTTCGCCGGATTCCTGCAGGTCCTGGATCAGCGGTACCACGGCGCGTGCATCGACCCAGTGCATGAAGGATTGCACGCGGTGTTCGATGATGGCCTCGGCCTGCGCGACGGCGGCCTGCCGATGTTCGACGCCCGACTGCACGAAGGCGCCGAGATCGTCGACGGTGTAAAGGAAGACGTCGTTCAGGCGGCCGACTTCGGCTTCGATGTCGCGCGGCACGGCCAGATCGACCATGAACATCGGCTTGTGGCGGCGCGCCTTGATCGCGCGCTCGACCATGCCGAGTCCGATGATGGGCAGCGACGAGGCGGTCGAGGAAATGACGATGTCGTAGCGCGCAAGCTGATCGGGCAGGTCGGCCAGACGGATCGCGGTGCCGCTGAGCCGGTGCGCGAGCGATTCGCCGCGCTCCAGCGTGCGATTGGCGATGGTCAGCGACTTGACGTTCTGCGCGGAGAAGTGGGTCGCGCACAGTTCGATCATCTCGCCGGCGCCGATGAACAGCACATGCTGTTCGGCCAGCGTATCGAAGATGCGTTCCGACAGCCGCACCGCGGCGGCGGCCATCGAGACACTGTGCGCGCCGATCTCGGTGGTGCTGCGTACTTCCTTGGCCACCGCGAAGGTGCGCTGGAACATCTGGTGCAGATAGGTGCCGAGGCCGCCGGCGGCTTCCGCCTGCCGCACTGCATCCTTCATCTGCCCGAGAATCTGCGGTTCGCCGAGCACCATCGAATCGAGTCCGGAAGCGACGCGGAAGGCATGACGCACCGCGTTTTCCTGCGGCAGCGCATACAGATAGGGACGCAGATCGGTATAGGGCAGCTTGTGGTAGTCGGCGAGGAAGTGCGCGGTCAGGTCGATCGCTTCGTTGACGCCGCCCGGCAGATGGCTGGCGGCATAGAGTTCGGTGCGGTTGCAGGTTGAGAGGATCGCCGCTTCGTCGCTATAGACCTTGGGAGCGCGATTGCCGTACCACGACCGTGCCGAAGCGACCGCCTGACCGATCTGGTCAGCCGGGAACGCGACCTTCTCGCGCAGGGAGACGGGCGCGGTGGTGTGGTTGATGCCGACGGCGACGAGTTGCATGAATGGCACGCATCGTGGAATAACGTTCCTATTATAGCCTGCCGCCCCCTATGAGGAGGCGGTGCGGCGTGGCTCTCAGGCAACTGTGCAGCACGCAAGCGTGAGCGTGAACGTGGTTCCTTCGCCTGGCGCGCTGACAAAACTGATGTCGCCGTGATGGCGTTCGATGACGGTCTTCACGAACACCAGTCCGAGACCGACGCCATCATGTCGCGCATGATCGGACGATTCCATATGCTGGAAGCGCTGGAACAGGCGTGCCTGGTCCTCGAGCGCGATGCCGTAGCCCTGATCGCGAATGCTGCAGCTCACCAGCGTCTCGCGGCGCCGGATGGTGCAACGGATGGTGGTGTGTTCGGGACTGTAGTTGATGGCATTGGACAGCAGATTGGTCAGGGCGCGTGTCATCAGCGTGCGATCGACGCTGACCGCGCAATCGTCTTCGGCGTTGTCCACCTGCACCGTGATGTGCTTGCTCTTGGCCAGCGACCAGATCTCGTCGGCGGCGTCGAACAGCAGATCGTGGAAGTCGATCTCTTCCAGGCGGTACTCGTCCGATTCGGCGCGCGCCAGCTGCACGAAGTTGTCGGCCAGGCCCAAGGTGCGGCGCGAGGCCTTCTCGATGCGCGCAAACAGTTCTTCCAGCGGCAAGGCCGAGCCCGCCTCGTTCTGCAGTTCGAGCAGCGCCAGGATGGAAGCCTGCGGACCGCGCATGTCGTGCGACAGGAAGCGCAGGGTTTCGTCGCGGCTGCGTTCGGCGGCGCGAATCGTCGAAATGTCGATCAGACTCACGATCCAGCCCATCAATTGGTGGCCCGACGAGTGGCTAGGCGCGCTTTTCACCAGCAGATCGCGACCATGCGCATCCTGCGTGGAAATGCCATCGGCATAGCCGGCGGCGTATCGCAGATCGAACAGCTCCGACCACTTGAAGGATTGGCCCGTGCCCTGATTGAGCGGTTTGGGATGATGCAAATGGTCGAGTATCTGGAAAATGCTGAGACTGGCGGTCTGGTGCAGGCCAAGCGAGCGGCAGTAGTCGGCTGCATGGCGATTTGCCAGCACGATGCGGCCATCGATGGTGGTTACCAGCGTGGCGTCGGGCAGGCTGTCCAGGCTGTCGGAAACGAACTGTCGCAGGTCTCGCACGCGGTGCGCGGCTTTTTCCATGGCCGAGATGCGCTGCGTGAGAACGTCTGCCACCTCGCGGGACGCGGGCGCGGTCGACTCCGGCAGCAGATGCGGTTCGCTGTCGAGGCGGATGAACTCCTGGCCGAGATAGGTGATGGCCGCCTCCAGGCGCCGCCAGCTCCACAAGGGATAGGACAGCAGCAGCACCAGCACCGCCGCCGATGGCGGCAGCCATAATCCCATGCGCAGGGCGATATAGCTGGCCAGCAGCGTGACCAGTACCAGACCGCCGGTTCCCAGCAAGGACAGGCGCGGCGAGAGCAGCAGGCAGCCGAGCAGCACCATGAAGACCGGCGCGACGTTGAAGAGCGCGGTTTGCCATGGCGCCGCGATGCCGATGTGATGTTCTTCCAGCAGGCTGGACAGCACATTGGCATGAATCTCGATGCCGGGCATGGCTCCCGCCGATCCGGATACCGGCGTCGGATACGCGTCGGCCATGCCGAGCGCGGTGGCGCCGATCAGCACGTACTTGCCATGGAAGAAGCTGTCCGCTACTTCGCCGCGCAGGACCGAGACATAGGGAATGGTCGGAAAGCGGCCGACACCGCGATCGAACGGAATGAACATGCGGTCGGTGCGTACCCAGTCGTCGTCGGCATCGATCGTCCTTGCGGCGCTGCGCGGCATGTCGCCGGTACCTGCGGTTCCGACCGTGCGCAGAGCCAGTGCGAACTGCGGCCAGCGCCGGTCCTGTTGGCCCTCATGCAGAAAGACGCTGCGCACCACGCCGTCACTGTCATGCGCGAGATCGATATGGCCAAGCGCACGCGCCGCCTGCGCCAGTTCGGCGATCGGCAGGCCGGCCGTCACGCCCATGCCCGCGCTGGTCATGACCACGGGCAGCACGCTCGGCGTACGCTGCAGTGCTGCACGCATCCTTTCGTCGCCTTGCCGGCCATCCGCATCGGGCGCGGCCTCGGACAGAATGACGTCGAGACCGATCGCGCGCGGCGCGGCATCGCCCACCCGTTCGATTACCTGCGCATGATGTTTGCGCGGCCACGGCCAGCGGCCGAGCTGGGCGATGCTGTAGTCGTCGATGGCGACGATGACGATGTCATCGCGTACCGGTTTGCTGTGAGAGGAAAGGAACAGGTCGTAAAGCGATTGGTCGAGGCGCCCCAGGCCGTTCTGCCACCCCAGTACCATGGTCAGGCCGAGCAGGCCGACGAACAGCGCCAGCCATTCGCGCAGAGCCAGACGCGCAAAGGGAGAAAGCCAGCGGTTCGCCATCGCGCCGGACGATCAGCGTTCGCTGCGGGAAGAGGACAGATTCGGCCTCAACGGCTGGCCGTCGTTGATGATCCACTGGTCGGTCACGATCAGGGTCTGCGCGAAAGAGTAGGCGCTGCTGCTGCCGTCGGCCTCGACGTGCTGCACGCGCGCGAAATACGTGCCAAAGGCCGGGCGCGGGAAGCGTGCTTCGGTGCCGGTCACGTTGGTGCTGTAGGTCAGCCAGCTGAAGTCGCTGTCGCGGGCAACCTGCACATTGTATTTGCCGTCGGGAGAGCCGGGCCAGCGCAGCACCAGTTCTTGGGGATCGCTGCTCGCCACGAACGGGGCGGGCTGGGCCGGCTGGCTCGTTGGCGGCACGCGTCGATCGCGGATGGTGACGGCCACGGTACGCGGCATGCCTTCCAGCCCGTTGGTATCGATGGCGGACAGGCGCGCAAAGTAGCTGCCTTCCTGAATGTTGTCGAGCACGATGTCGTGCGCCGGGCCGCTGGCCTCGGCAATCATGTTCAGCATGTCGGCATCGCTGGCCAGTTGCACGTGGTAGCTGTCGGCGCTCTTCAGCGGCGCCAGCGCAAAGTGCGCGCGGTCCTGCAAGCGCCATGGCATGCCCGCCAGTTGCGGTGGCGGCAGCAGGTCGGTGATCGGGCCCAGTGCGGTGCGACCGGTGAAATTCCCCTTGGCGCGTTCCAGCAGCTTGCCGTCGGCCTCGCGCGGCAGGGCTGCCAGCACGCGACCATCGAGCACTTCGGTCGCGGCTTCGCCATCGACCAGCCGCACGCGGAATTCGGTGCCGCGCACGCCGGCCACGGATACCGGTGTGCGCACCTTGTAGCTGCCCTTGTTGGCTTGCAGCGGCGAGACGCGGGACACCACGCTGCCTTGCTGCAAGGCGATCTCCACGCGCGGGCTGGCGGTATAGAGCGTCCTGCGCAACAGGGCGACCTGCGCCTGGCTGTTGGATGGAATGGAGATGCGCGACTGGTCCGGCAAGGCCACGGTCAAAAAGCTGTTGGCGCCGGTATTGAGGACCATGCCTTCGACGATGCGGCTGCCGACATTCAGCGTGCTGGTGCTGCCGTCGGGATAGGTGGCGACGATGGTGCCGTTGCGGGCGATGACCTTGCCTTCGTCCGGTTCGTCCAGCAGCAGGTCGGCCGGGATCATAATCGGGGTGCCGATCGGGATGCCCTTGTCGCGTGCGATGCGATTGAGCGAACCGAGAATGGTCCAGTTGGCGCTGCGGGTGGTGTAAGTGCTGGCGATGGAAATGAGAGTATCGCCGGCCTTGGCGTGATAGATGATGCCTGACGGGGTGACGGCGATGCTGCCGGGCGGTTGCGCGGCAGCATGGTTCCACAGCAGGACGGCGGTCACGAGGAACACCGTGAAGAAACGCAATTTTTCAAGGGTGATGCGCATGCTTCTCTCTCCGCGCAGCCCGGGCGCAATCAAGCGGTTATCTGCTCCAGGCGGTAGCCGTAGCTATAGACCGGAGCCAAACGAAATCCATGCTCAGGCCGCAATTGTAACTTGCTCCTCACGCGCGAGACATGGGTATCCATGGTCCGCGACGGAATCTCCACATCGCGTGCCCATACCGCTTCGAGGATGTAGGCGCGCGACAGCGGCCGTCCGAGATTGCGGAAGAACAGCAGGGCGAGATCGAATTCCTTCTGCGTGACTTCGATCGGCGTGCCCGATACGGTCAGGCGGCCGGTGCGCGTTTCGAACACGAAATTGCCGAACTGGATCTGCTCGACCGGATTCTGGCTCGGATAGGCGCGCCGCAGCAAGGCCTGCACGCGCGCCAGCAATTCGCCGCGACGGATCGGCTTGATCATGTAATCGTCGGCGCCGGCGGCGAGGCCGGCAACGATGTCATCTTCGCCGGAACGGCTGGTCATGAACAGTACCGGAAGATTGGGCGCCAGCTTCTCGCGCGCCCAGGCCAGCACATCGGCGCCGCTCAGGTCAGGCACCTGCCAGTCGATGATGAGCATGTCGAAACTTTCACGACGCAGTTGATTGAGCATGTCGCGGCCGCGCTGGAAAGGATGGCACGCATGACCGGCAGCGCCGAGCACCTGGCACACCAGATCCGTCTGGCTGCGGTCATCGTCGAGTACGGCAATTCGCATAATGTTGAATGGCGCCGAAATGGCGCGGGGCAAGTTGTGGATTGAATCTGGTACCTAATTTAACAAAACTATTTTTATGTACATGCCATTTCCGGTCGATGTGACAATATTTCACAAAATTAAGGGGAAAATGTCACAGTTTTCACATCTGTTGCGGTCATTTTGATGTCTTTTCCTACAGACATCGAGCGCCGCACCTGTTTTTTTGAATGTTAAGAAATTGTGAAAATTTGGTTGATTATCGTCAAAGCTTTTCTATACTGAAATCGCAGTACCCATGCAGTCAGACCAACAGGAGGTAAATCATGAATACGCATATTTTTGATTCCTGGCATCTGCCGCATATGTCCCATGGGCTTGATATTCGCGACAAGGAAGATTTGAAAGCCATCGCGATGTTCAGCACCGGCGTTCTGCTCGGCACGCTGCTGTTCGTGGCGTTTCTCAATGCCGTGTTCGACTGGGGCATTCCGCTCCTGCCCGCTATCGGGTAAGTCGCGGCGGGGTGATCGCCAAGATCGCGCCCGCCATCATCCATCGTCCGCCTGCATCGGCTGCCACAGCCGCCTGTCGGCGGATTTTTTTTGGGTGCGCGATAGTTCATGCCGCGAACGACCAAAACAAAAACGCCCGCTGCATGATGCAGGCGGGCGTTTGATGTTCTTGGTGGCCCGGGGCGGAATCGAACCACCGACACAAGGATTTTCAATCCTCTGCTCTACCGACTGAGCTACCAGGCCAAGGCGGGCAAGTATAGCAAACCTGACGGGATATGCAAGCATTGAATGCAAATGACAGGGAAGGCAGCCGCTATAATGTGGCAACATTCATTGTTCGCTCATTGTTCAACTCCCCGGGAACAGCTCATGCAAATACAAAGCGACATCTGCATCGTCGGCGACGGCGCTATCGGCAAGGTGGCGGCGCTCGGCTTTGCGCAGGCGGGATTGAGCGTGACGCTGCTGCGGCCGCAGCGCGAAGCACCAGTGCAGCAGGGCGACTGGGACGTGCGCGTCTATGCGGTCAACCATACCGCGCACGGCCTGCTGTCCTCGCTCAAGGTGTGGGATGCGCTGGATGCAACGCGCGTGGCGCCGGTCGATGCGATGGACGTGCGCGGCGATGGCGCGCAGGCCGGCGCGCTGTCCTTCGATTCCTACGGTGCGCGCGTCGGTGCGCTGGCATGGATCGTCGAGGACCGCAATCTCAATCAGGCGCTGGATGCGGCGCTGCGCTTTGCATCCAACATCCGCTTCGTGCAGGGGCGCGCGGTGTCGATCGCGGTCGGCGATGCGGCGGCGCGCGTGACGCTCGACAATGGCGACGTCATTGCGGCCGAACTGCTGGTCGGCGCCGACGGCGCACAGTCGTGGGTGCGCGCGCAATCGGACATCGGCGTCGATTACCGTTCCTACGGCCAGCGCGCGATCGTCACCAATTTCCATTGCGAGAAACCGCATCGCGGCGTTGCGCATCAATGGTTTTCGGCACAGGAGGGCATCGTCGCGCTGCTGCCCTTGCCCGATGATCGCGTTTCGCTCGTGTGGTCGGCGCCGGATGCGCTGGCCGAGCAGTTGATGAAGGAGCCGTTGCCCGATCTGGCGCAGCGCCTGGCTGCCTATGCGGCCGAACCGCTGGGCCGGCTCACGCCGCTGCAGCCGGAAGTCGCAAAGTCGTTCCCGCTCTCGCTGATCCGCCCGCATGCGATCACGGCACCGCGCACCGCATTGATCGGCGATGCCGCGCACGTCGTGCATCCGCTCGCGGGGCATGGCATGAATCTCGGGTTTGCCGACGTCGAGGCGCTGGTGCGCATCGTCGCCGCGCGCGGCGAGCATCGCGACTGCGGCGACGCACGCGTGCTGTCGCGCTATGCGCGGGCGCGCAAGGAAGACATCCTGCTGATGCAGGTCACGACCGACGGTCTGGCGCGCCTGTTCGGCACCGATCTGGAGCCGGTGCGCATCGCCCGCAACCTCGGATTGAACCTCGTGAACCGCTTGCCTGTCCTAAAACGGAGATTGATCGGCCATGCGGTCGGCAAATCGTTTTGAATTCCCCACTTAGAAACGGATACATGATGAAAGCAGCAACATGGGCAGCTGCCATGCTGGCAACGCTGGTCTCGATGAGCGCCTGGGCCGAAACCGCGCAGGAGGCAGCGGTACGCAAGGCGATCACGCCGCGCCTGGGCGAAGAAGCCAAGGTCGAATCGGTCACCAAGACGCCCTACTCGGGCCTGTTCGAAGTGCAGGTCAACGGCGACATCATTTATACCGATGCCAAGGCCGAGTACCTGTTCGTTGGCCGCGTGGTCGATACGCGCACCTATCAGGACTACACCAAGGCGCGCCTCGACGAGATCAACAAGGTCACCTTTGGCAACCTGCCGCTCGAACTGGCGATGAAGGAAGTCAAGGGCAACGGCAAGCGCGTGATCGCAGTCTTCGAGGATCCGAACTGCGGCTACTGCAAGCGTTTCCGCCGTACGCTGGAAGACGTGGACAACATCACCGTCTACACCTTCTTCTATAACATCCTGTCGCCTGATTCGATCGAAAAGTCGCGCAACATCTGGTGCGCGCCCGATCGTTCCAAGGCATGGAGCGACTGGATGCTGAACGGCAAGCTGCCGCCGACCGCGCCGGCCAACTGCACCACGCCGCATGAGAAGGTCATCGAATTGGGCCGCAGCATGAAAGTAACCGGCACGCCGACCATCATCTTCGCCGACGGTTCGCGCATCCCCGGCGCGATCGATACCAAGGCGCTCGAAGCCAAGCTGTCGTCGATCAAGTAAGCCGTGCGTTTCGCAAGGCGCCGTGCATCAGCCGATGCCGGCGCCTTTCGTTTGCCCGGCGCACCTGCATGCGGCGGGCAATGCCGCTACACTAGTGCCTTCTCCCGCCGACCATTCGTGCCGATGACTTCCATCCACTACACCATCGTTCCCAAGAATCCCGCCGCCCACCTGTTCGGCGTCACCGTCACGGTTGCCGCGCCCGATCCGCAAGGCCAGCTGTTCTCGCTGCCGGCCTGGATTCCCGGCAGCTACATGATCCGCGAATTCGCCAAGAACATCGTGCAGATCGCCGCCACCTGCGGCCGCCGCAAGATCGCACTGAAGAAGATCGACAAGCACACCTGGCAGGCCGCGCCATGCGACGGCCCGCTGACGCTCGAGTACGAAGTCTATGCCTGGGACCTGTCGGTGCGCACCGCGCATCTGGACCAGCTACATGGATTCTTCAACGGCACCAGCGTGTTCCTGCGCGTGCACGGCCAGGAGGAGAGCGAGCATGTGGCCGACATCCGCAAGCCGGCCGGTGCCGAATACGACAAATGGCGCGTGGCGACTGCCATGCCGCGCCTGAAGGCGCGCCGCTACGGCTTCGGCACCTATGCCGCCGCGAATTACGACGAACTCATCGACCATCCGGTCGAGATGGGCACCTTCGCATTGGCCTCCTTCAAGGCCTGGGGCGTGCAGCACGACGTGGTGTTTACGGGCAAGGTGCCGAACCTCGATCTCGATCGCATCACGGCCGACCTGAAGAAGATCTGCGAGGCGCAGATCGCGCTGTTCGAGCCGCGCACGCGGCGCGCGCCGATGGACCGCTACGTCTTCATGACGATGGTGGTCAGCGAGGGCTATGGCGGACTCGAGCATCGTGCCTCGACCGCGCTGATCTGCTCGCGCGGCGACCTGCCGGTCAAGGGAAAAAGCGAGATGAGCGAAGGCTATCGCACCTTCCTCGGCCTGTGCAGCCACGAGTATTTCCATACCTGGAACGTCAAGCGCATCAAGCCGGCCGCCTTCGCACCCTACGATCTGAGCAAGGAAAACTACACGCCGCTGCTGTGGCTGTTCGAGGGCTTCACGAGTTATTACGATGACCTGATCCTGGTACGCAGCGGCGCGATCGACGAGACCGCCTACCTGAAGCTCATCGCCAAGACCGTCAACGGCGTGCTGCGCGGCGCCGGCCGCACCAGGCAGAGCGTGGCCGAATCGAGCTTCGATGCGTGGGTCAAGTATTACCGCCAGGACGAGAACGCGACCAACGCCATCGTCAGCTACTACACCAAGGGTTCGCTGGTGGCGCTGGCGCTGGACCTGACGATACGCGCCGAAACCGGCGGCGCCAAATCACTCGACGACGTCATGCGCGCGCTGTGGCAGCAGTACGGCCGCGACTTCTATACCGAACGTGGCGGCCGCGGCATCACCGAGGACGAAGTCGATGCACTGTTCGACAGCGTCACCGGCCTGAAGCTCAAGCGCACGCTGGATCGCTGGGTACGCGGCACCGATGACCTGCCGCTGGCGCGCCTGCTCGCGCCTTTCGGCGTGACATTGAAGGACGAACGCAGCCGCGGCCGCGCCGCGCTCGGCATGCGCACCGTGCGCGAAGGCAACGACTGCAAGGTCGGCACCATCTTCGAGGGTTCGGCGGCGCAGAAGGCGGGGCTGTCGGCTGGCGACATCATCGTCGCCATCGACGGCCTGCGCGTGAACGGCAGCAACATCGACGCGCTGCTGGCGCGTTACCGCCTCGGCGACCGCTTCGTGATCCACGCTTTCCGCCGTGACGAATTGCTGACCTTCGATGCGCGCATGGCGGTATCGGACTTCCCCAATGTCACGCTCGCGCTGGATGCGAAACCGGCAGCACAGCCGGCCTTGCGCGAGGGCTGGCTCCGCCGCAAATGAAAAATGCCGCGATGCGGAATCCCGTCATCGCGGCATGTTCTTCGTGACTTCCCTTTTCAGCTGAACAGTCTGGCCAGTTCGGTACCCGGATCGGCGGCGCGCATGAAGGCTTCGCCGACCAGGAAGGCGTGCACGTCGGCATCGCGCATCTTCTTCACATCGTCCGGCCCGAGGATGCCCGATTCGGTCACCACCAGCTTGTCCGGCGAAATGCGCGGCAACAGGTCGAGCGTGGTCTGCAGCGTGGTCTCGAAGGTGCGCAGGTTGCGGTTGTTGATGCCGAGCAGGGCGGTCTTCAGGCGCAGCGCGGCGGTCAGTTCGTCGGCATCGTGCACTTCCACCAGCACGTTCATGCCGAGCTCGTGCGCGCAGGCTTCGAGTTCGGCCATCAGGCCGTGGTCGAGCGCGGCGACGATCAGCAGGATGCAATCGGCACCCCACGAACGCGCTTCATAAATCTGATACGGATCGACGATGAAATCCTTGCGCAGCACCGGCAGCGCACAGGCGGCGCGCGCCTGTTTCAGGTAGTCGGGCGCGCCCTGGAAGAATTGCACGTCGGTCAGCACCGACAGGCAGGCCGCACCATGCGCAGCGTAGCTCTGTGCGATCTCGGCGGGTTGGAAGTCCGGGCGCAGCACGCCCTTGGACGGCGAAGCCTTCTTCACTTCTGCGATCACCGCCGCGCGGCCGTCGGCGATCTTGGCGCGCATGGCCGCCTCGAAGCCGCGCAATCCGGCGCGCGCCTCGCGGTCGGATTCGACTTCATCGCGCAGGCTGGCTAGGCTGCGGTATTTCTTGGCCGCGGCGATTTCTTCAGTCTTGACGGCGAGGATCTTGTTGAGAATGTCTGACATCGTTCTTTCCCAGCGTTTTTTCCAGTAAGGGCGGTTCAGGCCTTGCCCAGTTCCTGCGTCACACGCACGAACTGCTCGAGCTTGGCGCGCGCGGCGCCGGACGCGATGACGGCGCGCGCCTTGGTCATGCCATCGGCGATCGAGGTTGCGACGCCGGCCGCATACAGTGCGGTGCCGGCATTGAGCACCACGATGTCGCGTGCCGGTCCGTCGGTGTTGTCGAGCGCCTCGAAGATCCTGGCCTTCGATTCGGCCGAGTTCGCGACCTTGAGGTTGCGGCTGGACGTCATCTGCAGGCCGAAGTCTTCGGGATGGATTTCGTATTCGCGGATGTTGCCGTCAACCAGTTCGCCGACCATGGTGGCCGCGCCCAGCGAGACCTCGTCCATGTTGTCGCGGCCCCAGACCACGACCGCGTGCTGCGCGCCGAGGCGCTGCAGCACGCGCACCTGGATGCCGACCAAGTCCGGATGGAACACGCCCATCAGGATGTTGGGCGCGCCGGCCGGATTGGTCAGCGGGCCGAGGATATTGAAGATGGTGCGCACGCCGAGTTCGCGGCGGACCGGCGCCGCATGCTTCATCGCGGCATGGTGATTGGGCGCGAACATGAAGCCGATGCCGGTCTGGCGGATCGCTTCGGCCACCAATTCAGGCTTCAGATCGATGTTGGCGCCCAGCGATTCGAGCACGTCGGCGCTGCCCGACGACGACGACACGCTGCGTCCGCCATGCTTGGCGACACGCGCGCCGGCCGCTGCCGCGACGAACATCGAGGCGGTCGAAATGTTGAAAGTGTGCGCGCCATCGCCGCCGGTGCCGACGATGTCGAGCAGGCCGGCGGTATCGTCCAGCGGCACCTTGGTCGAGAATTCGCGCATGACCTGCGCTGCCGCCGCGATCTCGCCGATGGTTTCCTTCTTCACGCGCAGGCCCATGGTCAGCGCCGCGATCATGACGGGCGACATCTCGCCGCTCATGATCTTGCGGAACAGATGCAGCATCTCGTCGTGGAAGATCTCGCGGTGTTCGATGCAGCGCAGCAGGGCTTCCTGTTCGGTAATGGGCATGGCGATTCTTTCTCTATGGATCAGCGGACAAGAAAGTTCTTCAGCAGCGCGTGGCCGTGTTCGGACAGGATGGATTCCGGATGGAATTGCACGCCTTCGATGTCGAACTGCTTGTGGCGCACCCCCATGATCTCGCCGTCGGCGGTCCATGCCGTCACTTCCAGGCAGTCGGGCAGCGAGGCGCGCTCGATCGCCAGCGAGTGATAGCGAATCACCGTATAGGGGCTCGGCAGGTCCTTGAAGACGCCGACGCCCGTGTGTTCGATCGGCGAAGTCTTGCCGTGCATGACCTGCTGCGCGCGCACCACCTTGCCGCCGAACGCCGCGCCGATGGCCTGGTGGCCGAGGCACACGCCGAGGATGGGTAGCTTGCCGGCGAAGTGCTGCAGCACCGGGATCGAGACGCCGGCTTCGGCCGGCGAACACGGGCCGGGCGAAATGCAGATGCGTTCCGGCTTCAGTGCTTCGATTTCTTCCAGCGTGATCTCGTCGTTGCGCACCGTATGGACGTCCTCGCCGAGCTCGCCGAAATACTGCACGAGGTTGTAGGTGAAGGAGTCGTAATTGTCGAGCATGAGCAGCATGTCAGATCTCCCCGTCCAGTCCGTCTTGTACCTGTTCCGCTGCGCGCAATACGGCGCGATGGAAGTTGTGGCTACGGCCGCTACGCTTAACCTGCGCTTTGCGCAGGTTAGCCTTCGCCCCAACAATGCCCGCTTGTGGAATATTTGCCATGTCAGATTTCTCCATCCAGGCCGTCCTGCACCTGCTCTGCGGCTCTAAGCACAGCGCGGGCCTTGTTCTCGGTTTCCTGCCATTCCATCTCGGGCACCGAATCGGCGACGATGCCGGCGGCCGCCTGTACGTAAAGCATGCCGTCCTTGATGACGCCGGTGCGGATCGCGATCGCGAGGTCCATCTCGCCGCCGAACGACAGGTAGCCGCAGGCGCCGCCATAGATGCCGCGCTTGGTCGGTTCCAGTTCGTCGATGATTTCCATCGCGCGCACTTTCGGCGCGCCGGACAGCGTGCCGGCCGGGAAGGTGGCTTTCAGCACGTCGAGATTGGTCAGGCCATCCTTCAGCGTGCCTTCAACGTTGGAGACGATGTGCTGCACGTGCGAATACTTTTCGATGACCAACTTGTCGGTGACCTTCACGCTGCCGATCTCGGCGATGCGGCCGATGTCGTTGCGCGCGAGATCGATCAGCATCACGTGTTCGGCGATCTCCTTGGGATCGGCCAGCAGTTCCTTGGCCAGCGCGGCATCTTTCTCTGGCGTGTCGCCGCGCGGGCGCGTGCCGGCGAGCGGACGGATCGTGACCTTCTTCCTGCTGTCGGCGATCGACTCGTTGCGCACCAGGATCTCGGGCGACGAGCCGACGATCTGCATGTCGCCGAAGTTGTAGAAGTACATATAGGGCGACGGATTCAGCGAGCGCAGCGCGCGGTACAGCGTCAGTGGCGCGTCGGTATAGGGCTTCTTGATGCGCTGGCCGATCTGCACCTGCATCAGGTCGCCGGCCATCACGTATTCCTTGGCGCGCGCGACGGCGGCCAGGTAATCTGCCTTGTCGAATTCGCGGATGGTTTCGGTACGTTTGGACGCCAGCGTCAGCGGCGCTTCGACCGCCTGGTGCAGCGAGGCGCGCAGTGCCTGCAGGCGCTTGCGGCCCTGCTCGAAGGCTTGCGGCTGCGCCGGATCGACGTAAATGATGAGATAAAGCTTGCCCGAGAGATTGTCGATGACGGCCAGTTCCTCGGTCAGCAGCAGCAGGATTTCCGGCAGGCCGAGGTCGTCCTTCGGCGCGCTGTGTGCGAGGCGTTTCTCGACGTGGCGCACGGCATCGTAGCCGAAGTAGCCGGCCAGTCCGCCGCAGAAACGCGGCATGTCGGGCGCGACCGCAACCTTGTAGCGCGCTTGATAGTCGGCGATGAAATCGAGCGGATTGCCGTCGAAGGTTTCGATCACCTGGTCGTCGCGCACCACCTCGACGCGCGTGCCGAAGCTGCGCAGCAGGGTGTTGGCGGGCAGGCCGATGAAGGAATAGCGGCCGAAGCGTTCGCCGCCGACCACGGATTCGAGCAGGAAGGAGTTTTTTCCACCGTTGCGCGTCTGTGCCAGCTTGAGATACAGCGACAGCGGGGTTTCGAGATCGGCAAAGGCCTGTGCGACCAGCGGAATGCGGTTGTAGCCTTGCGCGGCCAGCGAGTTGAATTCGGTTTCAGTCATGGTTTTCTCCGGACCGCTATTGTAGTCGAGCGGTTTGATCCTTTAGCGGATACTGCAAAAAACGTTGCCGTTCGCACAAGCGTGCGCGATCGGCGGCAAGTGGCGGTCAGCGCCAGAATTGCCAGCGTCGCCACAGCCAGGCCTCATGCGTGCCGGGTGTTGCGAAACGTTTTTTGTCGGGAGAAGACATGTGTGTTTCAGGTTGAAATAAGATGGGCTGCGTCGAGCAGCGAGGAAACTATACCATCGCTGTCAACTTCCTGTATAGCGTGGCCGTGGTTGTAGCCATACGGCACGGTCAGCACGCGGCAGCCGGCGGCGCGCGCCGCCTGCGCATCGTTGATCGAGTCGCCGATGGCGACGACTTCAAACGGCTCCAGCGCAAAATCTGCGCAGACCTGCAGCAACTGCATGGGATCCGGTTTCTTGCGCGAGAACGAGTCGCCGCCGTAAACCACCTCGAAATAATCACGCAGGCCGGTCTTGTACAGCAATGGAATGGTGAAATCCATCGGCTTGTTGGTCACGCAGGCAAGGCGCAACCCTTTTGCCTGCATGGCCTGCAAGCCTTCGTGCACGCCCGGATAAACGGTGGCGTAGTCGCCGTTGATTTCCTGATAGTGCAGGTTGAACAACTGCATGGCGGCAGGAAAACGGGCGTTGACCTGTTCTTCCGGCTGGTCGATAAGCAATGAAGAACGCACCAGGTTTTCTGCACCCTTGCCGACGAAGCTGATCACGGTCTCGAGAGTCAGTGCCGACAGGCCGAGGTCATGCCGTACCCGGTTGATGGTGATATGCAGATCCTGCGCGGTGTGCAGCATGGTGCCATCGAGATCGACGATGACACCGCGAATGTGGGTGAACTCTTTGCTGAATCCGGCAGGCTGATTGATCATCGTGAATCTAGACCTTTGCCAGTTCGCCGCGCATGGCGTCGATCACGGCCTTGTAGTCCGGCTTGCCGAAGATGGCCGAGCCGGCGACGAAGGTGTCGGCGCCGGCGCGCGCGACGGCTTCGATGTTGTCGATCTTGATGCCGCCGTCCACCTCGAGCATGATGTCGCGGCCCGATTCGTCGATCAGCTTGCGTACCATCTCGATTTTCTTCAGCGTGTGCGGAATGAACGACTGGCCGCCGAACCCCGGGTTGACCGACATCAGCAGCACGATGTCCAGCTTGTCCATCACGTGCTCGAGATAATGCAGCGAGGTCGCCGGATTGAACACGAGACCGGCCTTGCAGCCGTTGTCGCGGATCAGTTGCAGCGAGCGGTCGATGTGCTCGGACGCTTCCGGGTGGAAGGTGATGATGTTGGCGCCGGCCTTGGCGAAGTCGGGGATGATGCGGTCAACCGGCTTGACCATCAGGTGCACGTCGATCGGCACCTGCACGTGCGGGCGGATCGCTTCGCAGACCAGCGGGCCGACCGTCAGGTTCGGAACGTAATGGTTGTCCATCACGTCGAAGTGGATGATGTCGGCGCCGGCGGCGACGACATTGCGCACTTCCTCGCCCAGGCGGGCGAAGTCGGCGGACAGGATGCTGGGAGCGATGCGGTAGGTCATGATGATGATCGGGGAACGGGAAGCCGCTATTCTACCTTGCCGTCCTGCGCGCCTGCTTGCGCCGCCTGCCGATTTCGTGTGCAATAGGCCGTTGCCAAATCGGTACGCTTCTTCAATGTTCAATCTGCTTTTGCCGTTCGATCACCGGGCTGCGAAGGTTTCAAGGAAAGAGATGGCTTCCTACCAATTCACGGTCACGGTGCAAACGCAGTATCTGGAAGAGCAATCCGATCCGGCGCGGTCGCATTACGTGTTCGCCTATGCGATCACCATTCGCAATACCGGCAGCGTGCCGGCGCAGCTGATCTCGCGCCACTGGATCATCACCGACGCCAACAACCACACCGAAGAGGTGCGCGGACTCGGCGTGGTCGGCAACCAGCCGCTGCTGCGGCCGGGCGAACAGTTCGAATACACGAGCGGCACCTCGCTGGCGACGCCGCAGGGTTCGATGCGCGGCGAGTATTTCTGCGTGTCCGAGGACGGGCACCGCTTTGAAGCCGTCATTCCCGAATTTGTGCTGTCGCTGCCGCGCACGCTGCATTAATCCTGTCGCTCGCCTTCCTCCTTTGCCGGCGGCAAAGGTTTTCGTGCAGGCGGTCGCGGCGGTTTCCGGCCGGCGAACATGGTCCACCAGACGATGAACACCAGCAGAAACAGCGCGATGCCTGCTTCAACAAACAACAGCCACATTGCATTCTCCTTATGTCCATGATTCTTCGTCGTAGTTTACTTGCATCGCTTCTGCTGGCGCTTGCCGCCTGTACCACCACGCCGCGCCAGCCGGCCCCGGTCGAACCCGAAACCACGCCCGGCCATCCGGCCCTGCCCGACACCGACAAGCCGGACGACGTCACGCCGCCCATCGACCGCCCGCGCACCGTCATCAGTTCCGCATTGCGCCCATCGAGTTTCGCCAAACTGCCCGGATGGTCGGCCGACAGGCACAGCGAGGCATGGAGTGCCTTCCTGTCGTCGTGCTCGATCCTGACGCGTCGTCCCGACTGGCGCAAGCCCTGCGATGCGGCCAAGCGCATCGACGGCAGCGACGATACGGCAGTCCGCAATTTCTTCGAAACCAATTTCACGCCCTACCAGGTCAACAATACCGACGGCACCCAGACCGGCACCGTGACCGGCTATTACGAGCCCTTGCTGCGCGGTGCGCGCAAGCGCGGCGGCGTCTATCAGACGCCTTTGCATCGCGCGCCCGACGACCTGCTGACCATCGACTTCACCTCCATCTATCCGGATCTGAAGGGCCAGAACCTGCGTGGCAAGCTGGCAGGCAAGAAGGTCGTCGCCTATCCGGGGCGTGCCGAGCTCATGCGCACCAATGCGCTGGCCGGCAAGGAGATCGTCTGGGTGGATGATGCGATCGAGGCTTTCTTCCTGCAGGTGCAAGGCTCCGGCCGCGTGCAACTGCCTCATGGCGAAGTCATCCGCATCGCCTATGCCGACCAGAACGGCCAGCCTTACAAATCCATTGGCCGCTATCTGATCGACAAGGGCGAGCTGACCATGGATCAGGCTTCCATGCAGGGCATCAAGGCCTGGGTCGCCGCCAATCCGTCGCGCCAGGAAGAACTGCTGAACGCCAATCCCCGCTACATTTTCTTCCGCGAGGAAGCAATCAGCGATCCGAACGTCGGCCCGAAAGGTGCGATGGGCCTGCCGTTGACGCCGCAGCGTTCGATTGCCGTCGATCCTGCCTACATTCCGCTGGGTGCGCCGGTCTTCCTTGCCACCACCCAACCCGGCAGCAAGACACTGCTGCAGCGCCTCGTGATGGCGCAAGACACCGGCAGTGCCATCAAGAATCCGGTGCGTGCCGATTTCTTCTGGGGCTTTGGTGCGCAGGCCGGCGAGATCGCTGGCCGCATGAAACAGCGCGGCAGCATGTGGGTGCTGCTGCCCAAATAAGGATTCCTTCTCGGGAGATGAGCATGCAATACGAACATATATTGGTAGAGACGCGCGGCCGGGTCGGCCTGGTGACGCTGAACCGTCCGGCTGCCCTGAATGCGCTGAACGACCGGCAGATGGAAGAGCTGGGGCACGCCCTGCTGGCGTTCGACGGCAGCGACGACGTCGGTTGCATCGTCCTGACCGGCAGCGAGAAAGCCTTTGCCGCCGGTGCCGACATCACCGAAATGGCAGGACTCAATTACGCCGACGTATACAAGAGCGATTTCATCACGCGCAACTGGGAGCAGATCCGACGCGTGCGCAAGCCGGTGATCGCTGCCGTCGCCGGCTACGCCCTGGGTGGCGGCTGCGAGCTTGCGATGATGTGCGACTTCATCATTGCCGCCGATACCGCCAGGTTCGGTCAGCCCGAAATCAAGCTCGGCATCATTCCCGGTGCCGGCGGCACCCAGCGCCTGCCACGCGCGATCTCCAAGTCCAAGGCCATGGACATGTGTCTGACCGCGCGCATGATGGACGCCGAAGAAGCGGAGCGCGCCGGCCTGGTCTCGCGCATCGTGCCGGCCGACAGGTTGCTGGACGAAGCGTTCGCCGCAGCCGAAGTGATTGCCGCCATGTCGCTGCCGACCGTCATGATGATCAAGGAATCCGTCAACCGCGCCTACGAAACGACACTCGGCGAAGGCCTGCTGTTCGAGCGCCGTCTGTTTCACGGCACCTTCGCCACCGAAGACCAAAAGGAAGGAATGCAGGCTTTTCTCGAAAAGCGCTTGCCAAGTTTCAAAGGTGTTTGATATAGTTCGCCTCCCGTTGCGAGACGGGGGTTGAAAGAGGCGGTTTTCCGAGAGGAGGGCTGGTTTTTTTGACTGGTGGTTTGAGTATTTTGTTGACGGTGCTTCGAAAAAGAAATTGAAGCGAATCTTTTAAAAAAGATGTTGACGAGAACCGAAACCTACCGCATAATCTCGTTTCTCTGCTGCTGACGAACACAACGCTTCGCAGCGAAGGCCGGAAGGTCTGGCAGACAGGTTCTTTAAAAACTAACAGCCGATAAGTGTGGGCGTTTGATGGAAGTGCGCGGTGCAGTTTTGCCGAAGCTCAAAACATTAAATGCTCACGAAGAATATAGGTAAGAAATTATCTGTCAGTATTTTGAGTGAGCGACGCTTCGAAAGAAGCTGGCGAAAGCCACAAAACAGAGATTGAACTGAAGAGTTTGATCCTGGCTCAGATTGAACGCTGGCGGCATGCCTTACACATGCAAGTCGAACGGCAGCACGGGAGCTTGCTCCTGGTGGCGAGTGGCGAACGGGTGAGTAATATATCGGAACGTACCCAGTAGTGGGGGATAGCCCGGCGAAAGCCGGATTAATACCGCATACGATCTACGGATGAAAGCGGGGGATCTTCGGACCTCGCGCTATTGGAGCGGCCGATATCTGATTAGCTAGTTGGTGAGGTAAGAGCTCACCAAGGCGACGATCAGTAGCTGGTCTGAGAGGACGACCAGCCACACTGGAACTGAGACACGGTCCAGACTCCTACGGGAGGCAGCAGTGGGGAATTTTGGACAATGGGGGCAACCCTGATCCAGCAATGCCGCGTGAGTGAAGAAGGCCTTCGGGTTGTAAAGCTCTTTTGTCAGGGAAGAAACGGCGAGCGCTAATATCGCTTGCTAATGACGGTACCTGAAGAATAAGCACCGGCTAACTACGTGCCAGCAGCCGCGGTAATACGTAGGGTGCGAGCGTTAATCGGAATTACTGGGCGTAAAGCGTGCGCAGGCGGTTGTGCAAGACAGATGTGAAATCCCCGGGCTTAACCTGGGAATTGCATTTGTGACTGCACGGCTAGAGTGTGTCAGAGGGGGGTAGAATTCCACGTGTAGCAGTGAAATGCGTAGAGATGTGGAGGAATACCGATGGCGAAGGCAGCCCCCTGGGATAACACTGACGCTCATGCACGAAAGCGTGGGGAGCAAACAGGATTAGATACCCTGGTAGTCCACGCCCTAAACGATGTCAACTAGTTGTCGGGTCTTAATTGACTTGGTAACGCAGCTAACGCGTGAAGTTGACCGCCTGGGGAGTACGGTCGCAAGATTAAAACTCAAAGGAATTGACGGGGACCCGCACAAGCGGTGGATGATGTGGATTAATTCGATGCAACGCGAAAAACCTTACCTACCCTTGACATGTCCGGAATCCCTGAGAGATCAGGGAGTGCTCGAAAGAGAATCGGAACACAGGTGCTGCATGGCTGTCGTCAGCTCGTGTCGTGAGATGTTGGGTTAAGTCCCGCAACGAGCGCAACCCTTGTCATTAGTTGCTACGAAAGGGCACTCTAATGAGACTGCCGGTGACAAACCGGAGGAAGGTGGGGATGACGTCAAGTCCTCATGGCCCTTATGGGTAGGGCTTCACACGTCATACAATGGTACATACAGAGGGCCGCCAACCCGCGAGGGGGAGCTAATCCCAGAAAGTGTATCGTAGTCCGGATTGCAGTCTGCAACTCGACTGCATGAAGTTGGAATCGCTAGTAATCGCGGATCAGCATGTCGCGGTGAATACGTTCCCGGGTCTTGTACACACCGCCCGTCACACCATGGGAGCGGGTTTCACCAGAAGTGGGTAGCCTAACCGCAAGGAGGGCGCTCACCACGGTGGGATTCGTGACTGGGGTGAAGTCGTAACAAGGTAGCCGTATCGGAAGGTGCGGCTGGATCACCTCCTTTCTAGAGTACGCACGAAAGTCAAGCGTTCACACTTATCGGTCTGTTGAGTAGAAGAAGAACAGTGAATGTCGGCAGTGTGCAGGCAAGCAGTGAAGTCTGTGCATGCTGGTTGGTACTGATCCGAACGGGTCTGTAGCTCAGTTGGTTAGAGCACCGTGTTGATAACGCGGGGGTCGTTGGTTCGAGCCCAACCAGACCCACCAAGAATGTGTGGTACAGGATTTGGGGGTTTAGCTCAGCTGGGAGAGCACCTGCTTTGCAAGCAGGGGGTCGTCGGTTCGATCCCGTCAACCTCCACCAAGACATCAAACCTAAGTCGATCGCGATGCGATTGGATTTAGGTTTGATCGTTTAACGATCATTGGCTGTTTTTGTTCTTTAACAATCTGGAAGAAGTAAAGATTATTGATCGATGTGATCGATGATGCGCAAGCATTGTTGGTGGCGTCGATGGGTAATGATTGTATCAACCAAGTATTACGAAGTGATCTTAAGTTTTAGAAGATTCGCTTTGGAAATACGGCAAACGCTAAACTCAAAGACTCTATGACGTCTCTGGCAACAGAGGTCAACGTTATAGGGACAAGTGAATAAGTGCACATGGTGGATGCCTTGGCGATATCAGGCGATGAAGGACGTAGTAGCTTGCGATAAGCTGCGGGGAGCTGGCAAACGAGCTTTGATCCGCAGATTTCCGAATGGGGAAACCCGGCCTTTTAGGTCATCACATACTGAATACATAGGTATGTGAAGCGAACGCGGCGAACTGAAACATCTAAGTAGCTGCAGGAAAAGAAATCAACCGAGATTCCCAAAGTAGTGGCGAGCGAAATGGGAACAGCCTGCAAGATTTAGCATTATTGATAGCAGAACGCTCTGGAAAGTGCGGCCATAGAGGGTGATAGCCCCTTATGCGAAATCAGTAGTGTGGAACTAGGCTTGCGACAAGTAGGGCGGGACACGTGAAATCCTGTCTGAACATGGGGGGACCATCCTCCAAGGCTAAATACTCGATATCGACCGATAGTGAACCAGTACCGTGAGGGAAAGGCGAAAAGAACCCCGGGAGGGGAGTGAAATAGAACCTGAAACCGTGTGCATACAAACAGTAGGAGCCTCCTTGTGGGGTGACTGCGTACCTTTTGTATAATGGGTCAGCGACTTACATTCAGTGGCAAGGTTAACCGTATAGGGAAGCCGTAGAGAAATCGAGTCCGAATAGGGCGTTCAGTCGCTGGGTGTAGACCCGAAACCAAGTGATCTACTCATGGCCAGGTTGAAGGTGCGGTAACACGCACTGGAGGACCGAACCCACTAATGTTGAAAAATTAGGGGATGAGCTGTGGGTAGGGGTGAAAGGCTAAACAAACTTGGAAATAGCTGGTTCTCTCCGAAAACTATTTAGGTAGTGCCTCAAGTATCACCATCGGGGGTAGAGCACTGTTATGGCTAGGGGGTCATCGCGACTTACCAAACCATTGCAAACTCCGAATACCGATGAGTGCGAGCTTGGGAGACAGACGTCGGGTGCTAACGTCCGGCGTCAAGAGGGAAACAACCCAGACCGCCAGCTAAGGTCCCAAAGATTGGCTAAGTGGAAAACGAAGTGGGAAGGCTAAAACAGTCAGGAGGTTGGCTTAGAAGCAGCCATCCTTTAAAGAAAGCGTAATAGCTCACTGATCGAGTCGTCCTGCGCGGAAGATGTAACGGGGCTAAGCCAGTCACCGAAGCTGCGGATATGCATTTATGCATATGGTAGGAGAGCGTTCTGTAAGCCTGCGAAGGTGTCTTGTAAAGGATGCTGGAGGTATCAGAAGTGCGAATGCTGACATGAGTAGCGATAATGGGGGTGAAAAGCCTCCACGCCGTAAGCCCAAGGTTTCCTGTTCAACGTTCATCGGAGCAGGGTGAGTCGGCCCCTAAGGCGAGGCAGAGATGCGTAGCTGATGGGAAGCAGGTTAATATTCCTGCACCGTCGTTAGATGCGATGGGGGGACGGATCGCGGAAGGTTGTCCGGGTGTTGGATGTCCCGGTTCATGTATCGAAGAAGGCTGTTAGGCAAATCCGGCAGCGCAATTCAAGGGTATGTGACGAGTGGCCTTGTGCCGCGAAGCAATTGGAAGTGGTTCCAAGAAAAGCCTCTAAGCTTCAGTCTAACGAGACCGTACCGCAAACCGACACAGGTGGGCGAGATGAGTATTCTAAGGCGCTTGAGAGAACTCGGGAGAAGGAACTCGGCAAATTGGTACCGTAACTTCGGGATAAGGTACGCCTTTGTAGTTTGACTGGCCTGCGCCAGAAGGACGAAGAGGTTGCAAAAAATTGGTGGCTGCGACTGTTTAATAAAAACACAGCACTCTGCAAACACGAAAGTGGACGTATAGGGTGTGACTCCTGCCCGGTGCTGGAAGATTAAATGATGGGGTGCAAGCTCTTGATTGAAGTCCCAGTAAACGGCGGCCGTAACTATAACGGTCCTAAGGTAGCGAAATTCCTTGTCGGGTAAGTTCCGACCTGCACGAATGGAGTAACGATGGCCACACTGTCTCCTCCCGAGACTCAGCGAAGTTGAAGTGTTTGTGATGATGCAATCTACCCGCGGCTAGACGGAAAGACCCCATGAACCTTTACTGTAGCTTTGCATTGGACTTTGAACCAATCTGTGTAGGATAGGTGGGAGGCTTTGAAGCGGGGACGCCAGTTCTCGTGGAGCCATCCTTGAAATACCACCCTGGTTTGTTTGAGGTTCTAACCTTGGTCCGTTATCCGGATCGGGGACAGTGCATGGTAGGCAGTTTGACTGGGGCGGTCTCCTCCCAAAGTGTAACGGAGGAGTTCGAAGGTACGCTAGGTACGGTCGGACATCGTGCTAATAGTGCAATGGCATAAGCGTGCTTAACTGCGAGACTGACAAGTCGAGCAGGTACGAAAGTAGGACATAGTGATCCGGTGGTTCTGTATGGAAGGGCCATCGCTCAACGGATAAAAGGTACTCTGGGGATAACAGGCTGATTCCTCCCAAGAGTTCATATCGACGGGGGAGTTTGGCACCTCGATGTCGGCTCATCACATCCTGGGGCTGTAGCCGGTCCCAAGGGTATGGCTGTTCGCCATTTAAAGTGGTACGTGAGCTGGGTTTAAAACGTCGTGAGACAGTTTGGTCCCTATCTGCCGTGGGCGTTGGAAATTTGAAGGGGGCTGCTCCTAGTACGAGAGGACCGGAGTGGACGAACCTCTGGTGTACCGGTTGTCACGCCAGTGGCATTGCCGGGTAGCTAAGTTCGGAAGAGATAACCGCTGAAAGCATCTAAGCGGGAAACTTGCCTTAAGATGAGATTTCCCGGAGCCTTGAGCTCCTTGAAGGGTCGTTCGAGACCAGGACGTTGATAGGCTGGGTGTGGAAGTGCAGTAATGCATTAAGCTAACCAGTACTAATTGCCCGTAAGGCTTGTCCCTATAACATTGACAGTTATAGTTCAGTATAGTGTTCGCCAGGTGCGACACGATCATTACCCATATTTACTTCTTCCAGATTGGGTTGTTTGCGATTCACCAGGTTCAGCGGTGACGCAGGCAGCTTTACAAGTTATGCCTGATGACCATAGCGAGTTGGTACCACCCCTTCCCATCCCGAACAGGACCGTGAAACGACTTTGCGCCGATGATAGTGCTGCAACCAGTGTGAAAGTAGGTCATCGTCAGGCTTTTATTAGAAAACCCCCATCAACATGCGTTGGTGGGGGTTTTTGCTTTGAGGCTTAAGCTTCGGGGCTTTGGGCTTTTAGATTCAAGCTTGGGGGGCGGACTCTGGCTCGGGCTTCAGGCCTCCCCATTCTTCCGCTGCGGCCCAATCTCTCACTCCTTCCTTTGGATTCTTCTTCCTCTACACACCGACGGACGCCTCGGTTTGCCTTGTGCTTCGTTTGACGATAACGTGGCGAATTAACGGATAGCCCGATGCCATGCAGGCAGGCCTTTTGGGAGTACCAAGGATTCAAGATAACCGGCATTCGATATGGATCAGACAGCGGGGGAGTGATGGCGGATGTGGTCATCGTCGCGGCGGGCAGGACCGCCGTCGGCAAGTTTCGCGGAGCATTGGCGCATACGCCGGCGACGGTGTTGGGCGCGGAAGTGATTCGTGTGCTGCTGGCAGGTACCGACATCGCGCCAGAAGAGATCAGCGAAGTGATCCTTGGTCAGGTGCTGACTGCGGGCTGCGGGCAGAATCCGGCGCGCCAGGCGGCAATGGGCGCGGGATTGCCCGAAATGATTCCGGCATTCACCGTCAACAAGGTCTGCGGCAGCGGCTTGAAAGCGGTGCAACTGGCCGCGCAGGCGATTCAATGCGGCGATGCCGAAGTGGTGATCGCGGGTGGACAGGAAAACATGAGTGCAGCGCCGCACCTGCTGCAACAGGGACGCGAAGGCGTGCGGCTCGGTGACGTCGCGCTGAAGGACAGCGTGCTGACGGATGGCCTGGTTGACGCTTATCACCACTATCACATGGGCATGACGGCAGAGAACATCGCGCAGCGCTTCGGCATCACGCGGCTGGAGCAAGACGAATACGCCTATGCCTCGCATCGCAAGGCGGCGGAAGCACAGCAGGCGGGCCGCTTCGCCGACGAGATCATTCCGGTGCAGGCGAATGGCAGCAAGGCCGCGACATCGTTCGCGCGTGACGAATACATCCGTCCGGGTACGACGCGCGAAGCGCTGGCGGCCTTGCCACGCGCCTTCGTGCACGACGGCACAGTTACGGCGGGTAATGCGGCCGGTATCAACGATGGTGCCGCTGCGGTCATCCTCATGCACAGGAAGAAGGCCGAGGCGCTCGGGTTGAAGCCGATGGCGTCGATCAAGGCCGTTTCTTCTGCCGGTGTAGATCCCGCTTTCATGGGCCTGGGGCCGATTCCCGCGGTGCGGCGTTGTCTGCATAAGGCAGGTTGGACGCACGAGGAGGTCGATCTGATGGAAATCAATGAAGCCTTTGCGGCGCAGGCGATTGCCGTGCACCGCGAGATGGGCTGGGACACAGGCAAGATCAATGTGAACGGCGGTGCGATCGCGATCGGGCATCCGATTGGCGCTTCCGGTTGTCGCATCCTGGTGACGCTGCTGCACGAGATGGTCCGGCGCGATGCGCGCAAGGGGCTGGCAAGCCTGTGCATTGGTGGCGGCATGGGCATCGCGATAGCGATCGAGCGCTAGCATGCGTTTGTGCCTGATTCTTGCCGATCAGCTCGACAGCGCGGTGGCAACGGTGTGCTTCCGTTTCGAGGAAGCCGGATATCGGATTGCATTACTGCTTACGCATGATGCCGATCTGGTGCAGGCACGTCAGCAGATGCATGGGTTGAACCTGTCGCCGGATATCGATACGTGCGAGATGGATGATGCGGCTGCATTGAGGCAGGCGATGGCGGATATCCATGCGCGATATGGCATGCCGGACGTCATGATCGTCCATCGATCCTGCGGAGCCGAATGGCTTCGTGATTTGCAGACGCTGTGTTCGGCGCGTCTCATCCGTGTTGTCGAACATGCAGAGAAGTCTTCCGTCATGGAAGTCCTGCAGGTTGGCTCATCGGCGAACTTCAATACCATTGTCGCGGCGCATGTAGGGCCATTGGCTCCGGCTGTGATTTCCGAGGAAGAGCGGATCGCATCGATCGGGCAGCGTGGCGGAAGGGCTTATGAAGTGGCGATGCTCGCGCTTTATCTGGCATCTGCCGAGGCGGAACCTATCCGCGGTGCGACCATGACGGTGCACTCTGGCCGTTATCTTTCCTGACTGACTTCCCGGAATTGCAGAACGTCTTTGGAAGCGCCCGTCGCAATCATGCTGCGGCGCTGGCCACGGTATGTGTTTCCACCGTTGCGATTTCCGGCATCTGGATCTTTGGCAGATGGCGCAATGCGGTCACCGCATCCGCGAGCGTGGCAGCCGGCATGACGGCCTGTAGCCGACACCAGAATTGCCAGAGCAGGTCGGCATCGGCAAGTGCGCGGTGGCGTGCTGCGGGAACGAGCGCATGCCGTGCGATCAGCGTGTCGAGGCTATGCTTCTTTTCCTGCGGATACAGGCGCCGCGACAGTTTCACGGTGCACAGCGCTTCGGCGTGTAAAGCGCGGCCGGTACGGACAAATGCATGATGCAGGAAGCCGTAGTCGAAGCGCGCATTGTGCGCGATGAACAATCCTTGAGACAGGCGTGCATCCAGTTCGTGCGCCAGATCGCCGAAGGCAGGTGCATCGGCGACCATCGCGTTGTCGATGCCGGTCAACTGGCGGATGAAGGAAGAAATCGGCACGCCAGGATTGACAAGGCTGGACCAGCGGTCGATGCGGCCATCCGGTTCGACAGTGACGATGCCGATTTCCGTGATGCGATCATTGAAGGCATTGGCCCCCGTGGTTTCAAGATCGACGAACAGCAGTCTTTCCGCGGGATGCATTGCCGTGTCTTCCGATGCGCGAGTCATGCGTGCGGCCTTGAACTATACGGCGTTGACGCGAATGCGCACATTGCCGAGCTGCACGACCTGGCCCGCGCGGATCTTGCAGGTCTTGCGCAATTCCTGCCGGCCGTCCACCTGGACCTTGCCGCTGGCGACGAGCATCTTGCCCGCGCCGCCGCTTTCGCAGAGGCCGGCGAGCTTGAGCAGCTGGTTCAGTTCGACGTATTCGTCGTTGAGGTCAAAATCGATCTGTTGCATGTCGGTGGTTCAGTTGGAGGGAGAGCGCAGGGTCTGTTGTGCCTTGTCGAGCCAGGTGTCGAGCGTGGCAAGCAGATCGATCTGGCTGAAGGAGCAGCTTTCTTCCGTGAACAGGCTGCCCGCCTCGAGCCGGCCGAGCAGGTCTTCCATCACGGTGGCAAAGCGCGCAGGCAGTGCCTGCAGAAGCGCGTTTTCATTGCGCCACACGCGGCAGAAGTCGGCAATCGAGATGCGGCTTTGGCGCAGGGCTTGCATGGCGTCCTGCAGGCGGGAAAAGGCTTGGTCGTGCATGGTGTGGATGGTTGACGCCGGTTTCATCGCGGAACGATGAACGAACTGGCGCTGTTGTGCCGAAAGTGTCCATCATACGCGAGCCGACGCAAGCCGGCTCCGTCAACCCGCATTCTTGAGGAAATTACCAAGAACGGTCGGTCATGCAATTTCCGGCGCGATCGATTCGGCGTAATCGTACAGCGCGCCCAGGATGGCTTCGGCGCGCTCGTCTGCCGTCTCCGACAACGCATCGATCTGCGCGAACAGATCGTCCATCGTGCGCGCGCCGCCGGCGCCTTCGAACAGGCGAGCGGTGCGATGTTCTTCCCAGCGCGCCTGTTCTTCCTCGTCCAGCGTGTGCGGGAAATTGCGCGCGCGGTAGCGCCACACCAATTCTTCCAGTCGTACATCGGCGAATGCCGGTCGCGCCTCGGCCAGTCTTTCCGGCGACAGCGCGCGCAGATCCTGCAGCAGGCGGCGGTCGCCGTTGCCGATGAAGCCGCCGTAGAGATCCTCATCGACATCCGGCGTTTCTTCCTGCGGGCGCTGGAAGACGTCCTGCCAGATCGCGCTCATGTCGGGTACGGCTGCTGCGATCTCCGCATGGCGCAGCGCATCGTCGAGCGAGATATTCCACTTCGCACACAGCTCGGCCGACAGCGTCTTGAGATTGCCGATCACGATGGGTGACTTGTTGAGATGGATGGACTTGACCGGCAGGCGCGTCACGCCTTCCGGCAGGTCGGCGCTGCGGCTGAACAGGCGCTGGCGGATGGTTTCCGCATCCAGCGTCGTCAGTTCGGACGGGTCTTCGCTGAGGTCCCATACCAGCACCTCGTTGCGGTTGGTCGGATGCACGGCCAGCGGCCATACCACGCCCAGGCAGCCGCGCTCGGCCGGGAACATGCCGGTGATGTGCAGCAGCGGGCGGCGCTGCGGCAGGCCGATCTCGGCAGCCACACGGTCCTTCTTGTGCAGGCCCAGACAGAAGTCGAACAACTTGGGATGCTCTTGGCGGATCAGGCGCGCCAGCGCGATGGTGGCGCGCACGTCGGACAGCGCATCGTGCGCGGCCTCGTGCACGAGGCCGTTGGCCTTGCTCAGGTCTTCCAGACGGAAGCTCGGGCGGCCGTCCGGATGCGTCGGCCAGTTGATGCCTTCCGGGCGCAGCGCGTAGGCGGTGCGCACCACGTCGAGCAGGTCCCAGCGGCCGCAGCTGTTCTGCCATTCGCGCGCGTAGGGATCGATCAGGTTGCGCCAGAACAGGAAGCGGGTGACTTCGTCGTCGAAGCGGATGGTGTTGTAGCCGACGCCGATGGTGCCGGTGGCCGACAGCACCTTTTCGATTTCTGCCGCGAACGCATGTTCGGGAATGCCGCGTTCCAGGCAGACCTGCGGCGTGATGCCGGTGATCAGGCATGCCTGCGGATCGGGCAGGAAATCGTTGGCCGGCTTGCAATAGATCATGATCGGTTCGCCGATCTCGTTGAGTTCGGCGTCGGTGCGGATCGCCGCAAACTGGGCAGGACGATCGCGGCGCGGCTGTGCGCCAAAGGTTTCGTAGTCGTGCCAGAGGAAGGTATGTGAAGACATCGATATGCTCGGGGATGGCGGAATCTGCGGGCAAGCTGTGATGGCAGTTGTGCCGCTACAACGTGCATGATGCGGCATTCCGCACCACTTGTGCAACGGTCAGTCGTCGGTCAGCAGAATTCTGCTGATTTCCTCGAACATCACCTCGGTTTCGTGGAACACGCGCAGATAGGTTTCCTCGCTCAGGGCCAGATCGTCCCATGCTGCCTGGGAAAGCGGTGGCACAAGATCGTTTTCGTCGCGGGAAAGGTCGAGCGCGCGCACGATCGCATTGGCAATGTGAACGATCGAGGCCAGCGAATGCACCTTCTGGTTCTCGGGACGGTAGTGGCCGGCAATCGCGTTGCGGATGGAGTCCGAGAAATTCCAGTGGGTTGCCAGCGCCACGCCGGTCATCACGTAATCGATGCCCATGATGTCGCGTTCGGCTTCGATCAGATGGCTGTCCTGTTCTTCACGATAGGCCAGCACCTTCTGGTATTGGTCGCGAAAGTAAATGACCAGCACGAGCCGGCCGATGTCGTGCATCAGACCGGCGGTAAAGGCGTAATCCTGATTGACATGCAGATGACGTGCCAGCACGCGCGCGCAGACCGCGGTTGCGACGGAATGCCGCCATAGCGCCGTGAAATCTAGTCCGGCCAGATGTTCGCTCGGGAACAGTCGCGTGAGGGTGCTGGCACTGGCCATGTGCTTGACGGCATCGACGCCGATCAGCGTGATGGCCTGCTGGATCGTGGTGACGCGCGACTGCACGCCGTAGAAGGAGGAGTTGGCAAAGCGCAGGACCTTGGCCGACAGCGCCTGGTCCTGGGAAACCTTGCGGGTGATCAGGTGGATATCGGCGTCGTCGCTGTCGATGCTCTTGAGCAGGTCCTGCACGATCACGGGTAGCGTCGGCAGATCGTGGATCTGCTGCATCACCTGGTCGAACGCGAGGGAGTGGGAAGCCGGCGGATTGGGCATCACGCTTCCTCCCCGAGTCGATACTTGCGGATGTAGGCGTGCAGCAGCGCGGCGGCGGGGCTGTCGTCCTGGTGACGGAACAGATGCGCGATGCGTTGCGCGTAATGGGCCCGTTGTGCTGCTTCTTCCTCTGGGCTCATTCTGCCTGCCTCGATACGCAGCCATTCGACCTCGTGCCGCGCGAGCGAGGCGATGGTTTGCTCGGTCAGCGTGGCGCCGGCCGGCAGCAGGGTCTGCCCTTGCGAATCGAACAGGTCGTCGGACAGCACCATGCCGGGCTCCGCATCCTGCAGCGCGACTTGTTTGTGGATGATGGTCAAGGCCAACAGTCTCCGTATCGTTATGGGGCCAGCTTATCACTGCCTGAAGTTGCTTTCCAGCATCTTCGTGTGGCAGCTCAGCAATCCTGTTCCTCGCGCGGCTTATAGGCATGCCGTTTGAGCACTTCCAGACTGACGAGCTGCAGGACTTCCTGATTGGTACTTTCCAAAACGACTTGCGGCGCCATGCCGGCACGCCAGGCTTCGATCCAGCGGCTTGCGCAAAGGCACCACTGATCGCCCGGTTGGAGGCCGGGAAAACCCGGGCGCGGCGAACTCAGATCGTTGCCCGACGCTTCGCTGAACATCAGGAAGGTCGGATTCATGACCGCGCAGACCACATGGTTGCCGACGTCATCCTCGCATGTCTTGCAACAGCCGTCGCGGAAGAAGCCGGTGACCGGATCGAAGGAACACGGCACCAGCGGTTCGCCGAAGACATTGCGGGCAATGGGGAGAATATGTGGATTCATGACGCAATACGGGATTGCGATGTGAGGGCTGGCTGAAAGGGGCGGGCCATCGCAAACGGAAAACAACAAGACCTTACTGTATCACGCGCTGCATTCCGTTTCATGGTTCCCGGTGCAGACCGAGAGCGTGTTCCATGTCCTCCATCTCGATCTCGATCGCCTTGGTGCTGATCGAAATTTCATAGAGGGAAAACAGCAGCGCCATCACCAGCAGGAAGATGCTCAGTCCGAACACCACCTGCGCCACGACCTGTACGTCGATGAAGATCAGGAACATCGACAGCGCGCACAGGATGAAAGCCGATACGCCCAGCGCCTGCATGCGACGGATCAGCATGATGCGCGTACGAAGATTGGAAATCTGCCGGATGACGACATCCTTGGCGCCGGTTTCATATTTCGCATGCAGTTGGCGGATCAGTTGCGCGGTGACCAGAAAGCGATTGGTGAATGCCACCAGAAGGAGCGAGATGGCCGGAAACAGCAGGGCGGGAGTGGTGAGATTCATGGAAATTCCATCAAGCTGGTCAACGTAAAACGGCAACACGGAATGGTGGGCGATTGTCATTCATATAAAAGCGCTCGTGCACACCTGCTGCCAGAGATATAGCGTAGCAAATACAAAATCGCTTCGGCCGTTATTTTTTATCTGCGTGTTGTGACTATTGCAGCGCATGGCTTGACAGGGAGATGAAGCTTATTTATGGTGAACATGTTCACTAAGAATTCATGTTCAATCAATTCGAGCTCTTCATGATGCAAGCGGAACAGAAACCTACACATCGCGACCGGCAGAAGGAGGAAACGCGCAAGCTCATTCTCGCCTCTGCGTATACGCTGTTTCAGCAGAACGGCTATGACGGCACCACCATGCGCCAGCTTGCCGGGCATTGTGGCGTGGGACTGGGCACGCTGTTCAAGCACTTCCCGGACAAGTCGGCCATTCTCGTCGCCACGTTCGAGGGAGATATCAGCGTGGTCATCGAGCAGGCATTCGAGACGCTGCCGAGAAAGAACATTCATCAGCAACTGCGTCATCTTCTGCTGCATCTGTACGGCTATTATGCGCGTCACCAGGCGTTTTCGCGTGTGCTCGTCAAGGAGTCGCTGTTTCTTGGCGGGCCGGCCGGCGACATCGTGCACGGCAAAACCATGGCCTTCCTCGATCGGGTCGCCACCTTGTTCGTGGCTGCGGCAGACCGGCGCGAAATTGCGCCGTTCGACGATGCCATGTCAGTCACGCTGGCTTTCTGGTCGTTCTATCTGCTTGGATTGGTGGCTGGGCTGCGCGACAGCGACTTCGACGTCAACAGCATGGTGGAACTGGTCGCTACATTGCTGCGCGACCGTTTCCCGCAACCGTGAGGGCATCATGAAAATCGGAATCCAGACCTGGGGCAGCGACGGCGATATTCTGCCGTTCATGGCGCTTGCGCACGGCCTGCAGGCAGCCGGACATCGGGTGACCGTCGCCTACACCAGTGTCGATAACAAGGATTACGCGGGGTATGCAGCTGCCGGCGGTTTTGCCGCAGTACGCGCCTACGATGGATTTCCGAACGGGCTTGATCCGGTACTGGTCGATATCGTGCGCACCAACGACCCGATGAAACAGTTCGTGCTGGTGATGCAGCGCTATTTTGATCCTGCCCTCGATGCCATGTATGCAGCCTCTCAGGCGCTGTGCGCCGACAATGACATCGTGATCGGCCATATGGTCTGCCACACGTTGCTGACGGCGGCGGAGAAGGCCGGTTGTCCGCGTGTTTCGATCGCGCTGGCCCCGCTTGCAGTCAGTACCCGGGAAATTCCGCTGTTCGGACCGAGCCTGGGCGGTTTTCTTAACAGCCTGACCTGGAAGCTCGGCGATTATGTCGGCCGCAAGAAGATGTTCAGCCGCGCCGAAGTCCTGCGGCAGCGTGAAGGCCTGCCACCGCTGGCCAGCATGCAGGAACAGCTCTATGTATCGAAAGACCTGACCCTGATCGCATGCACTCCCGCCCTGAGTCCGCGACGCGGCGACTGGGGTTCCCACATCCACATCTGCGGCGACTTGCATTATCCTCCTGGCGCGCACCCGATTCCGATGCCGCCAGGTCTGCAGGACTTCATCGACGCCGGGGCGCCGCCGCTTTACATGACATTCGGCTCGCTGACCCAGTTTCAGGGTGAATCCTTTGAGGCCTTGATGAGCGAAGCGGTCGAACTGGCAGGGTGCCGTGCCGTGATCCAGTCGGGTGGAACTGTCGCCGTCTCCTCGCATGTCTTTCGCTGCATGCAGGCGCCGCACGCGCAAGTATTTTCGCAGTGTGCCGCGATCGTCCACCACGGCGGTGCCGGCACTTCGCATTCTGCGTTGCGCTCCGGACGTCCGTCCATCGTGGTCGAGCATGCATTCGATCAGCAGTTCTGGGGAGACGAGTTGAGGCGTGTTGGCGCCGCCGGCAAGGTTTTGCACAGGAATACCGTGACAGCACGGCAACTGGCGCAAGCCATTTGCACGGTGCTGCAGTCGGAGCCTATGCGCCGCCGGGCTGCCGAACTCGGAATGCAGATGCAAAACGAGGATGGCGTCACTCGTGCAATTGATCTCATCGAGCAGCGTTTTGGCCGATGAGCCGAATGCGGAGGGCGACAGTAGAATCCCCGGGGAGTTATTCGAGAAGATGTTTTTGCCGATAAAAATCGATGTTTTCCGCGCGGAGGTACGCGACAAAAACGGCGGAATTGTTTAAAATATGCATCTTTCTGCAAGCATCACCGTCGGGGTGTAGCTTAGCCCGGTAGAGCGCTACGTTCGGGACGTAGAGGCCGGAGGTTCGAATCCTCTCACCCCGACCATTCCTTTCCTAATTCCCCTTTTTTAAATTGCCAAGCTTCCGTCAAGGAAGGCTTCAACTTGCGTGCTGGCGCAGCCAAGGCGGTTGCTCTTTGTGTCATTACCAGATGCGGCTCTGAGCTAATCCCCAGTTCGGACAAACAAGGTCGTCAATGGAGCATCGCCGACCACCTGGCTGCGATGGCCGTGTACGGCGGGATCGAATGCTGCGCCTGCCGGCAGCAGATCGTTGGAAAAGAAATGCTCGCCTGCCTTGAAGATACGTGACGTGCCGTCGCGCAGGCCGATTTCCATTTCGCCGCTTAACACTACCAGCCATTGCGCTGTTGTCGTGCAATGGAAGTCGCTGCTCACACCCGGCGGGCTGTGGCGGACCTGGAAGCCGCTCGAAGGAAACAGGTTGGACAGCAACGCCTTGGGTGTGCCGTCCGGAAGGGGCATGTTTTCCTCGCGGAATCGGGCGAAGCCGTTGGTGTCGGTGTAGAGGATGGTGTGCTTGAACGTGGTCATGATGTCATTGGCCTGCCGGAGAGAGGTCGCTACTGTAACGCAAGCGCGACAGACTGGGACGAAGTGCGGCGTTGTGTCTCACAAGCAGTCTGTCGCGTGGAGCGTTATCGTATTGTCCGTGGTATATAGGCTTGCTTTACGTCTTCCCTGTTTGGTGGCGGATCAGGCGCACACCCAAGGCGCTGAGCGAGGCGGTGGTCGCCAGCATCACAACACCTGTCCATCCCCACTGCGAGAACAGCAGGCTGCCGGCGGCTGCGCCTGCAGCCATGCCGACAAACATGCCTGTGAACAGCAATGCATTCAGGCGACTGCGTGAGCCGGGATCGATGCCGAAAACCATGGTCTGATGCGCCACCAGCGTCGCTTGGATGCCGAAGTCGAAGCCGACCGCGCTGGCAACGATCAGCGCCAGCTGCACATGGGCCGGGACGAGTGGTGCCAGAAACATTGTCGCAAACGATACGGCCGCCAAACCGGCACCGAGTCGCGTGACCAGTTCGGGGCCGCGCCGGTCGGCCAGGCGTCCTGCCAGGGGAGCGGCCAGCGCGCCGGCAGCGCCGGCCAGGCCGAATGCGCCAGCGGCCGCACTGCCCAGGTGAAACGGCTCGCCATGCAGCATCACTGCCAGCGTCGACCAGAATGCGCTGAAGCCTACCGCCAGCAAGCCTTGCGCGTATGCCGCCTGTCGCAGTGCGGCATGCTGCCTCCAAAGGCCAGTCATCGAGCCGAGCAAGGCGCCGTACGACAACTGGGTGGTTGGTTGGAAGTGTGGCAAGCCGCGCCACGTTGCTACTGCAATCAAGGCAATACTTCCTGCGGCAGCAACATAGACGGCACGCCAGCCAAACTGTTCGGCACCGAGGCCGCTGATTACGCGCGAGAGCAGAATGCCGAGCAGCAGGCCCGTCATGACGGTGCCAACGATTTTCCCGCGGGCGGTTGTCGGCGCCAGTGTTGCCGCTGCTGGCACGATATCCTGCGCCATGGTGGCGCTCAGACCGATAACCAGGCTGGCGGCAAGCAGCCAAGGCATGCCGGGAGCCAGCCCACTGCTGAGCAGGGCCAGTGTCAGCAGGCCGGCCTTGATCAGGATGATGGTGCGACGGTCGTAGCGGTCACCGAGGGGGGCCAGCAGCACGATGCCGAGCGCATAGCCCAGTTGGGTCAAGGTTGGCACCAGACCGACCATGCGATCGCTGGCATGCATGTCCGCGCCAAGTACGCCGAGCATGGGCTGGCTGTAGTAGAGAGAGGCCACACTGAATCCGGCGCTGGCGGCAAGCAGCAGGATGAGCGAGGCCGGGAGGATGTGTGCTCCGAGCTTTGCATGTGTAGTTTGCATAATTGCCATGATATTTCCTTTTAATTGACGGCAGAATGCATTCTCCGTGCCTTGGATAGGGTGTGGTAGTGGTTCCAAACGTAGATCTGTTATACGATTTTCGTATGAAAGATTCTGGAAATCCGGGTGTCGACCGCATCGAACTGTTGCAAACATTCATACGCATTGTCGAGACGGGCAGCTTGTCGGCGGCCGCCGGACAACTCAAAACCAGCCAACCTACGGTAAGTCGTCGTTTGCAGGCTCTGGAACGCAGTCTCGGCCTGCGTTTGCTGCAACGCTCCACGCATGTGATGAAGCTGACAGAGGATGGCGAGCGCTGTTATGCGCATGCCAAGGATCTTCTGGATAGTTGGAAAGAGATGGAGGCAGACCTGCGCGATACGCAGGACGAGCCGGAGGGGACCTTGAGGGTACTGGTGCCGCATGCGTTCGGACAGGAATATCTGATTACGCCGCTGGTCGACTACCTTGGTCGTTATCCGCGTGTCGCGGTGGAATGGCTGCTGCACGATCGTCGTCCTGACTTTATTGCTGAAGGTATAGATTGCGCTATTCAGGTCGGTGTCATCGACAATCCCTCCGTAATTGCCATCAAGATTTTCGATGTGCCACGCATAGCGGTGGTTGCGCCGCAGTTGCTGGCTGGCAAGCAGCAGGCAGCGCAGGTAGAGGATTTGCACATGCTGCCCTGGTTGGCGTTCGGCACGTTCTATCGTGATGAAATAACGTTGACGCGGCAGTCGGATGGAGCCGAGCATCGTTTCCGTATCAAGCCGCGCATGAGTACGGACAGTCTGTACGCGTTGCGCAATGCGGCGCTGGCAGGTCTGGGGGCGGGAATCGTTTCGTCATGGCTGGTGGCCGATGATATTGCACAGGGGCGCTTGCTTCACCTGGCTGCCGAATGGAATGCTCCGCCGTTGCCCGTATATTTGGTGTATCCGCATGCGCGTTACTATCCGGCGCGTCTACGGCTGTTTCTGGAAACCATTCGTGCCATGCCATCGTTTGCGGATGTGATGCCCTAACCGCGTTGTTTGCAAAGACCGTATGGACAGGACATGGCGGTGGGGCAAATGCGAGCCTGGTTGGAGCGTGCATCAGCGCGACGCGATGGATGCAGTCACAAACTCGATTCGCACACCAGACATTGGTGTCACGAACAGTTGTCGCTCGCTACCATCTGGCAAGGTGGTGGTCCGATAGGCGATGCCGCCGGCTTCCAGGCGAGCGATCAATGCATTCCAATCGACCTCGTTCTCTACCCGGAAGGCGACGTGGTCGATGTACGAGGACTGTTTTGTGAACGGGTGATCGGAGTTGGTCTTGATCAGATGAATTACCGCTTTACCGTCGTGGTACAGCCAATGACCCTCGAAGGAGAAGGGTGGGCGCGGGCCGACACTCAGGCCGACAATACTGCAGAAAAAATCGCGCATCGTTTCCAGATGCGGGGTAGAGACGGTGGCGTGATCGAGTTTCATGTGGAGATTTTACGCGTCGCAGGAGATTGCTTGCATATTGTCCAGTTCATGCATCGATGTAGCCGATTCCCTTCGCCATCATCGCCGCGCACAGGAGCATCAGCGCCAGCAAGGTGAGTTCAACGTGGATGACGATGCGCAGCGTGCGGCCCTGCGATTCGGAAAGAGCGAGCGCAATGCCCTGCCGGATCGACTTGTTCCACTTCAGGAAGGTCAGGGTCGGATAGATCGAGATCAGGCCGACCGCCACGAACAGCGCTATCTTCGCCATGAAGGGTGCGCTGTGCATGTAGTAGTACGCGCCTTTCTCGAAGTACATCACGCGCAGTCCGCCGATAAGCAGCACCAGCAGCGCCGCCACGCCGTAGATCGCGTCGTAGCGCCGGATGCGCGCGGCCGATTGCAACGTCAGCGGCTGCTTGAGTGCAAGCATCTCGAAAGACAGCACCAGCATGATCGCGAGGAAGCACAGGTGATGCAGGAAGGCAAAAAGGACGTTCATGCCGGCAAAGAAAGAAGTGTGAAAGACGGCTCTCGGCAGCAGTTCGGTGACGCGTTCCGGAGCATGCTTGACTGGCATGGTAATGCCAGAGCATGTTTCATGTCGATGGGGAAGAACGCGGGTGGTTCGCTCGATGGACGTACCTGGAGCAATATCGTGGTGCGTCAGCCGACGTTGCGGCGCAGGAGCTTCGTTTAAGTTCGCGCCGCCAGTGCCTGCATCAATTGACGGCAGTGGATTTCCGCGAAGGACTTGCAACTGCGCAGGTCGATCTGCGTAAACTGGCGTGATGGCGTATCGCCATAGACCGGGTCCTGCCATGGAATGTAGAGATCGATCATGTACTGTGCATCGCGCATGTTCTGCTTGAGTCCGGCCAGTGCGATCGCCGCTTCTGCGCTGCTCAGTTCTTGCGTTGGAATGCTGCTCAATGCGCCCAGTACGGCCGAGAACGTGTCCTTGTGATAGACCGCGCGAATGCGCAATCGGTCTTCCATCGTATTGGAATACACGTTTGCCAGATCGGCCATGACTTTTCCCGCTGCCTGCGCCATGGCTGCATACACGGCGCGCTGCCTGTCCGATCGCTGCTGATCCTGTTCGCATGCCGCCCGCTGCAGCGCGACCTGCGGTCGTTCTCCAAGCACCATGGCTCCGACCAGTGCGCAACAGGCGCCAAACAGGATCAGCCAGAACATCGATGAGCTGCTTGCCAGCAACTGGCGATCCAGCAGCCAGATGAAGAAACCGGCGAAGGCGACGGCAATGACGGAAGCAAGGAGGAGGGCGGGGAGGAGCCGCCAGAGTTGGGTTTTGAGCGTTTCCATTGACTTACCTGTGAAGGAGCTTTTTCGATACTAAGCAATCCTTAGTGTGTGGTCAATGGATTGCTAAGAATATCTTAGCTTTTGGGAGCTAAGAATGTCGTCGTTCGCAAAGCGGCTGAAGGAGGCGCGCCTGCAGGCAGGGTTGTCTCAGGAAAGGCTGGGCGTCCTGGCGGGGATCGACGAAATGTCGGCCAGCGCGCGGATGAATCAGTACGAGCGCGGCAAGCACATGCCCGATATCTCGATGGTGGAGCGGCTGGCGGATGTGCTCAAGGTTCCGGTCGCCTATTTCTATATTGCCGAAGACGACGTGGCGAGCATGCTGGTCGGGCTGTACCGCTTGCCGCAGAGCGAGCGACGGCAGGTTGCGCAACTGATTGCGCAGTACGGCGAGAAAAAATAAGCAGAAGTCTCAGTTTCTGCCTGGCGGGGCTGGTCAGGGAAAAGCTGGCGGCCATGTCGAGCGAGTTGCAGGCGTGGGAAGCCGTGACGCGCTCGACGGACGGGCTGTGGCTCAAAAGTGAGCAAGCGTGCGTCCTGCCGGACACAGCCTCGGGTTTGAGGCGATGGCGAATCTCATTTTCCCCAACCGTCCTTCAAGGTCACTGCTCGATTGAACACGGGTTTGCCATCCTTGCTGTCCACCCGATCCGCCACAAAGTAGCCATGCCGCTCGAACTGGAACTTGTCGTCCGGCTGTGCCGATGACAAGCCAGGTTCCAGATAGGCGGTGATGACTTCCTTCGAGTTCGGATTCAGCGCCTGCTTGAAGTCCTTGCCGCCCGCATCCGGATGCGGGTCGGAGAACAGGCGGTCGTACAAACGCACTTCGGCTTCCAGCGCATGCGCGGCGCTGACCCAGTGCAGATTGCCCTTGACCTTGTAGTTGTTGGCGCCTTCGGTGCCGGATTTGCTGTCGGGGAAGTAGGTGCAGTGCACGGCAATCACGTTGCCGTCTGCATCCTTGTCGCAGCCCGTGCATTCGACCACGTAGCCGTAGCGCAGGCGCACCTTGTTGCCGGGGAAGAGGCGGAAGTAGCCCTTGACCGGTTCTTCCATGAAGTCTTCCTGTTCGATCCACAACTCCTTGCTGATCGGGAAGGTGCGGTTGCCGCGTTCCGGATGATGCGGGTGGACGGGGGCGTTGCATTCGACGGTTTCGCCTTCGGGGAAGTTGTCGATGACGAGCTTGAGTGGACGCAGCACGGCGATCGCGCGCGGTGCCTTGTCGTCGAGGTCGTCGCGCAGCGCGCCTTCGAGCGTGCTCATGTCGATCCAGCTATCGACCTTCGATACGCCGATGCGCTCGGCAAACAGCTGGATCGCTTCCGGTGTATAGCCACGGCGGCGGATGCCGACGATGGTGGGCATGCGTGGGTCGTCCCAGCCGTCGACGATCTTTTCCTCGACCAGTTGCAGCAGCTTGCGCTTGCTGGTGATGGCGTAGGTCAGGTTGAGGCGTGCGAATTCGTACTGGTGCGGCAGCGGTTTCCGGAAGAAGCCGCCTTCGGCCAGGCGTTCGAGCACCCAGTCGTAGAACGGGCGATGGTCCTGGAATTCGAGCGTGCAGATCGAGTGCGTGATGTTTTCGATCGCGTCTTCCAGCGGATGCGCGAAGTCGTACATCGGATAGACGCACCATTTGTCGCCGGTGCGATGGTGGTGCGCGTGGCGGATGCGATAAATCGCCGGGTCACGCATGTTCATGTTGGGCGAGGCCATGTCGATCTTCGCGCGCAGGATGTGTTCGCCGTCCTTGAACTCGCCGGCCTTCATGCGGCGGAACAGGTCCAGCGATTCTGCTGCGGGACGATCGCGGAACGGTGAGTTCTTGCCCGGTTCGGAGAAGTTGCCGCGGTTCTTCGCCATGTCGTCGGCGGACTGGCTGTCGACGTAGGCGTGGCCGGCCGTGATCAGGTATTCGGCCATTTCGTACAGGCGGTCGAAGTAGTCGCTGGCGAAGTAGAGGTCGCCGCCCCGGTCCTTCCAGTCGTAGCCGAGCCACTGGACGCTATCGATGATGGTGTCGACGTATTCCTGGTCTTCCTTGGTCGGATTGGTGTCGTCGAAACGCAGGTTGCAGCGGCCGGCATAATCGCGCGCCAGGCCGAAGTTGAGGCAGATCGATTTGGCGTGGCCGATGTGCAGGTAGCCGTTGGGCTCGGGCGGGAAGCGCGTGATGACGGTCGGCAGCGGCTGGCCCTTGCTGTCCGCGCGGTCCGCATGCTTGCCGTTGGCAAGGTCGTTGTCGATGATGCTGCGCAGGAAATTGGAGCCGGCCGGGTTAGGCGTGGCCGGGTTGGCGTCGGCTTTGGCGTTCTTTGGATCGTTGCTCATGTCTTGTTGTGTTCTCGGTGATGCCTGGAGGGTGATCGGGCATTTTACCGTAGGCATGGGCAAGCAGAGGTGTAAAGCGAGCCGGGCGGGAAAGCGATGGTTGCCGGGTTTGACGCGCGGTATTCAGCTTGCGATGGGATGGCGTATCAACGCCCTCCATGTCGCGCTCAGATTTTTATCTGTGCAGGACATGGTTGTTCTTCCGGCTCAGGCTGTCAGCGGTTCGCGCCGACTTTCCGCTCGGCGTTCGAAGCGGCTGCGGATGGTTTCGAGACGGGTGCGGTTGGCGCCGAAATCCTTGCGGTTCAGGCGTGAACCGGAACGCATGTGGATCACGCGCTCGTTGGGATCGAGCATGAATTCGGTGTCATCGACAAAACCGAGCAGCGTGCTGCGAAATTCGGCATGCAGGTAGGTCGGCGTCGATGTGATGATGCTGGCACCCGGCAATGTGCGCACGATGCCGGCCACGCGCCCCATCGCGCCGCTGCCGTCACCCGTGTACTCGAGCGGTTCGATCAGGTGGTGCGGCTCGTGCGGATGGTAGGCCGCCTGGCTCGACACGACGTTGCGCCAGTCTTTCATCGGCGCCTTGAGCAGGCCGTCGTGCACGCCAAGGTCGTCCGGCTTGCGTCCGGCAAACAATCTCAATTGACCGGCGATGAGCACAATGGCCGGCAAGGCCAGGAGGATCAATACAGTGAGGGTGCCAAAGGATTTGCCCATGTCTCGCTCCTTTTTGAGGGTTGAGGGGGGACGTGGCGCATTGTTGTTTTTGGGAATGCCGATAATCCGCCCTTGTGCGTGGGACAAGGGTATGCATGGAAAGTTTATATTCTGCTCACAAAAATTAACATATCGCTAACCAGGGGCATAAAAGATAACGGGCGGCAATGCCGCCCGTTTCCTGTTTATTGATGTACCGCCTGGCTTTCGCGTTTCTGCTTTGCAAGCTTGTGCTGCTTGCGCTTGTGTTCGTTCTGATGCTGGTTCTTGTGCAGCGCGCCGCGTTCGATGAACATGAGGTGGAACATCATGCAGATCGGTAACAGCAGGGCGACGAAGCCGAACCATTGGTAGGCGAAGGCCGCGCCGACCGCACCCACGCTGAACGAGAGCACCGGCCACAGGAATTTCTTGCAGCGGCGTTTGACGTTGTCGTCGGCCGCGCCGCGCATGACGTCAACGGCGTCGATCACAAGTTGGGTGACGTTGCCGGTCATCATCGCGGTCGGCACCAGGTGCGACAGCAGCAGGCGGCCGTAGCCGCTGTGCGTGCCCATCGCCATCGCGCCGACGATGCCGGCCAGGCCCGCGTAGAACGACGGTTCGTGACCGATCGGTTCGGCCAGCGTGCCGAGTGCCATGAAGGCGGTCAGCAGGAACAGTTCGACGATGTAGAGATAGAACAGCGCATGGCGGCCGTTTGATTGCAGACTGGCGACCAGCAGGCGCGAGAACACGATGCCGAAGATGAAGGCGGGGAAGGCCAGGATCTTGAGCAGCAGCGGGCCGCCTTGCGGATTGGCCATTTCGGCGCCGATCAGCACAAAGTTGCCGGTCACGTGCGCCGTGAACAGGCCGAACAGGGCGACGAAGCCCAGCGTATCGACGTAGCCGGCGATGAAGCCGAGGCTGCTGTTCTGGATCTTGTGACGTACTTCACTGCGTTTCATGTAGGCGTTCTCCGGGTAGAAGAGTGGTTGGCCGCGGAGAAAAGCCGGGTGGTGCCTGCTCCGTCGGCATGACGATTGCGTAGGCATAAGCATGCATCGAAAAGCAGGTAAATATCAGATATAGCGTCTTGCGAAATCGCAATATGCTTATTTCTGTTGTGCAAATGCACCTGTCATCGCCATGTCATGCGGATGTGGTGATGACGGTCATGAACGCGATGAATATGGCGATGCGTGGCGCAGCGTTCGAACCGGCTGCACGACGTTGTGGAATGCAAAAAAGAAACGGCCACATGGGCCGTTTTTTCATGGGAAGTTTCGGAAGGTCAGAAGCCGACCGCCTGTCCGTCGCGCCGTGCGTCGCTGGCGGCGATGTAGCCATCGGGTGTCTTCCAGATGAACTGGCCGGAGCCGAAGTCCATGTAGTTGTCGGCCACCTTGTCGATCTGGTGGCCGCGCGCGGCGAGCGCGGCGCGCACGTCGGCTGCCATGGTGTCTTCGAGATTGACCGAGAGGCCGACGTTGACCTTCCAGCGCGCCGCGTCGCACGCAGCCTGCGGCTGCTGGCCGTAGGCGAGCATGCGCACCAGCGTCTGCACGTGGCCCTGCGGCTGCATGTTGCCGCCCATGACGCCGAAGCTCATCTGCGGCTGGCCGTCCTTGGTCAGGAAGCCGGGAATGATGGTGTGGAACGGCCGCTTGCCGGGCGCCACACAGTTGACGTGGCGCGGGCTGGTGTTGAAACCGTAGCCGCGGTTCTGCAGGCTGATGCCGGTGCCCGGCACCACCACGCCCGAACCGAAGCCCATGTAGTTGGACTGGATGAAGCTGACCATCATGCCGTTCTCGTCGGCCACGCTCAGATAGATGGTGCCGCCGGTCGGCGGCGTGCCGTGGTTGAAGCGTTGCGCCTTGCTAAGGTCGATCAGTTTGGCGCGTTCGGTCAGGTAGGCGTCGTCGAGCAGGTCGGCGGCTTTCACTTCGGTCATGTGGCGTTCCTCGGCGACCCATTTGTAGGTGTCGGCAAAGGCCAGCTTCATGGCCTCGATCTGCAGGTGGCGGCTTTCGACCGAATCGGGCGCGAAGCGCGTGATGTCGAGCTTGTCGATGATGCCGAGCGCAATCAGCGCGGCGATGCCCTGGCCGTTGGGCGGAATCTCGTGCACGGTGTGGCCGGCGAAATCCTTGCTGATCGGCGTCACCCATTCGGGCTGGAAGGCGGCGAGGTCGGCGTGCGCCATGGCGGCGCCGTTTTCCTTCGCGTAGCTGACGATGGCGTCGGCCAGTTCGCCGCGATAGAAGGCTTCGCCTTCGGTCTGCGCGATCTTCGCCAGCGAGCGCGCGGCATCGGCGAAGACGAAGTTCTCGCCCACGTGCGGCGCGCGGCCGTGCGGCATGAAGGCCTGCGCAAAGCCGGGCTGCGCGTGCAGGATGGCAACCGCGTTGGTCCATTTCTGCTGCACCACGCGCGACACCATGTGGCCGCGCGCGGCGAGGTCGATCGCCGGTTCCAGCAGGTCCGCGAACGGCAGCTTGCCGAACTTCTTCGACAGCGCGACCCAGCCGGCAATCGCGCCCGGCACCGTCACGCTGTCCCAGCCGCGCTCGGGCATCATGCCGTTGTGCTTGCGGCGGAAGTATTCGACATCCCACGCGGCCGGCGCCGGGCCGGAACTGTTGAGACCGTGCAGCTGCGTGCCGTCCCACACCAGCGCGAAGGCATCGCTGCCGAGTCCGCACGAGCACGGTTCTACCACCGTGATGGCGGCTGCCGCGGCGATCGCGGCATCCACCGCGTTGCCGCCCTTCATCAGCATGCGCAGGCCGGCCTGCGCCGCCAGCGGCTGCGAGGTGGCGACCACGTTGCGCGCGAACAGCGGCTGGCGGGTGGACGGATAGGGATTGCTCCAGTCGAAAGAAGTCATGTGCGGTCCTGGCAGAAAAATGCAAAGTGAGCGGCAATGGCGCGCTGCGTCGAGCGGTCATTCTAGCGCGTCGGCTGCGCTACACTAGGACGCATCCCTTCATCCTGTGAGGCAAATGCATGTGGCCTTATCCCCGAATCGTCGCGCACCGCGGCGGCGGCACGCTGGCACCGGAAAACACCATCGCGGCGATGCGCTGCGGACTCGACCACGGTTTTCGCGCGGTCGAGTTCGACGTCATGCTGGCAAAGGATGGCGTGCCGGTGGTCATGCACGATCCGCAGCTCGGGCGCACGGTGGCGGGCGAGGGCAGCATTGCCGATTTCACCGCGCAGGAACTGGCGGCGCGCGATGCCGGCATCTGGTTCGGCCCGGAATTTGAAGGCGAGCCGGTGCCGACCTACGAGCAGGTCGCGCGCTTCTGCATGCAGCACGGCATCTGGATGAACGTCGAGATCAAGCCAGTGCCGGGCCACGAGGAACAGACCGGCTGGAGCGTGGCGCAGGCGACCTGGCGCCTGTTCGCCGGCCAGCCCGATCACCGCGCGGCGGCCTTGCCGCTGCTGTCGTCGTTTTCCTTCGCGGCGCTGGAGGCGGCGCGCTTCGCTGCGGCGGAGATTCCGCGCGGTCTGCTGATCGACGAAGTGCCGGCCGACTGGCATGCGCAGCTACGGCAGCTTGGCGCGATCTCGCTGCACGTCAATCACCGCCGGCTGACGCCGGTGCTGGCGCGCGCGGTCAAGGAGGCCGGGTTTGGATTGTTCTGCTACACGGTCAACGATCCGGTGCGCGCGCGGCAGTTGCTGGAATGGGGCGTGGATGGGTTTTGCACGGACAGGATCGATTTGATCGGGGCGCAGTTTGCGGGGAGTGTGGTGGAGCGGTAGGGCGGCGGAGGTTTGATGGCTTCCCGTAGATTGTGGATGGGTTGTTTCTCCGTTGGATGAGTAAACTGGATTCCCGCCTGCGCGGGAATGACGGAGAAGGTTGAAACCTGGCCTACGTTTGAAACGTGAACTTGCATTGACTCAAAATTCGTCATTCCCGCGCAGGCGGGAATCCAGTGCGTATCACCGTCGCCAATTTATCCTTTCTCTCGCTCCGATCCTTCGGCCGGATATGCGCCTTCGGACGTACAAACGCAAACCGTTGCATCCCCGCCATTCCTCCCCGTTTCGTCCCTGTCGCCTCAAGGGTTATCGCCCGCATTCACGTATAATGATCGGTTTCCCAAGCCAGCCGGCTTTTTCCAGAACACGCACATGAAATCGTCCGAAATCCGCGAAAAATTCCTGAAGTTCTTCGAGTCGAAGGGGCATGCCATCGTGGCGTCCAGTCCGCTGGTGCCGGGCAACGATCCGACGCTGATGTTCACCAACTCGGGAATGGTGCAGTTCAAGGACGTGTTCCTCGGCACGGACAAGCGCCCCTACGTGCGCGCGACCTCGGTGCAGGCCTGCCTGCGCGCGGGCGGCAAGCACAACGATCTGGAAAACGTCGGCTATACGGCGCGCCACCATACGTTCTTCGAAATGCTGGGCAACTGGTCCTTCGGCGACTACTTCAAGAAGGAGTCGATCGCCTGGGGCTGGGAGCTGCTGACGAAAGTCTATGGCCTGCCGCCGGAAAAGCTGCTGGCGACCGTCTATCACGAGGATGACGAAGCCTACGACATCTGGACCAAGGACATCGGCCTGCCGCCGGAGCGCGTGATCCGCATCGGCGACAACAAGGGCGGCAAGTACAAGAGCGACAATTTCTGGATGATGGCCGATACCGGCCCTTGCGGCCCCTGCTCGGAAATCTTTTACGACCACGGCCCGCACATCGCCGGCGGTCCTCCGGGCAGCCCGGATGAGGATGGCGACCGCTTCATCGAAATCTGGAACCACGTCTTCATGCAGTTCGACATGGCCGAGGACGGCTCGGTCAAGCCGCTGCCGGCGCCGTGCGTGGATACCGGCATGGGCCTCGAGCGCCTGGCCGCGATCCTGCAGGGCGTGCACAGCAACTACGAAATCGATACCTTCCAGGCGCTGATCAAGGCGGCCGCGCGCGAGACCAACACGGCCGATCTCGACAACAACTCGTTGAAGGTCATCGCCGACCACATCCGCGCCACCGCTTTCCTGGTCGCCGACGGCGTGATCCCGTCCAACGAGGGACGCGGCTACGTGCAGCGCCGCATCATCCGCCGCGCGATCCGCCACGGCTACAAGCTCGGCCAGAAAAAACCGTTCTTCCACAAGCTGGTGGCCGATCTGGTCGAACAGATGGGCGATGCCTATCCCAAGCTCAAGGCCGACGCGCAACGCATCACCGAGGTGCTGAAGGCCGAGGAAGAGCGCTTCTTCGAGACGCTCGCCAACGGCATGGACATTCTCGACGCGGCGCTCGCGGGCGGCGCCAAGGTGCTGCCGGGTGAAGTCGCCTTCAAGCTGCACGACACCTTCGGCTTCCCGCTCGACCTGTCGGCCGACGTCTGCCGCGAGCGCGACGTCAGTGTCGATGAAGCCGGCTTTGCAGCCGCGATGGAAAAACAGAAGGCCGCGGGCCGTGCCGCCGGCAAGTTCAAGATGGAACGCGCCGTCGAATACACGGGCGCGGGCAACGTCTTCACGGGCTACGAGCATCTGGAAGAGGAGGCAACCGTGGTCGGCCTCTATTTCGAAGGCACCGCCGTCAACGAACTGAAGGAAGGCCAGTCCGGTATCGTCGTGCTCGACACCACGCCGTTCTATGCAGAAAGCGGCGGCCAGGTCGGCGACCAGGGCATCATCGCGGCCGAAGGCGTGCAGTTCGGCGTCGAGGACACGCAGAAGATCAAGGCCGACGTGTTCGGCCACCACGGCACGCAGACGCAGGGCACGCTCAAGGTTGGCGACAAGGTCAAGGCCGCCGTCGATGGCGAACGCCGCGCCGCCACCATGCGCAACCACTCGGTCACGCACATCATGCACAAGGCGCTGCGCGAAGTGCTGGGCGACCACGTGCAGCAGAAGGGGTCGCTGGTTGACGCCGACAAGACGCGCTTCGACTTCACGCACAACGCGCCGGTCACGCATGACCAGATCCTGGAAATCGAAAAGCGCGTCAACGCCGAAATCCTGTCGAACACCGACACACAGGCGCGCGTGATGGATATCGAATCGGCGCAGCAGACCGGCGCCGTCATGCTGTTCGGCGAGAAGTACGGCGAGACCGTGCGCGTGCTCGACATCGGCAGCAGCCGCGAACTGTGCGGCGGTACCCACGTGCAGCGCACCGGCGACATCGGCCTGTTCAAGATCGTGGTCGAAAGCGGCGTCGCGGCCGGCGTGCGCCGCGTGGAAGCGATCACCGGCGCCAATGCACTGGCCTATCTGCAGGAACTGGAATCCACCGTGCACAGCGCGGCCGCCACGCTGAAGTCGCCGGCGGCCGAACTGCAGTCGCGCCTGGCGCAGGTGCTGGACCAGGTGAAGCTGCTGGAACGCGAAGTCGGCGCGCTCAAGGGCAAGCTGGCGTCGTCGCAGGGCGACGAATTGGTGACGCAGGCGGTGGACGTCAACGGCATCAAGGTGCTCGCGGCACGGCTCGAAGGCGTCGACGCCAAGACCTTGCGCGAGACGATGGACAAGCTCAAGGACAAGCTCAAGACCGCCGCCATCGTGCTGGCCGCCGTTGACGGCGCCAAGGTGCAGATCGCGGCCGGCGTGACGGCCGACAGCATCGCCAGGGTCAAGGCCGGCGAGCTCGTCAACTTCGTCGCGCAGCAGGTCGGCGGCAAGGGCGGCGGCAAGCCCGACATGGCAATGGCCGGCGGCACCGATGCCGCAGCTTTGCCGGCGGCGCTGGCTTCGGTGCAGGGTTGGGTGGCCGAGCGGACCTGAACGGGAATCGCCGTCGCAGCCGGTGATCGGCGCGGCGGTGGCGACAAGGAGCGCAGCCTGCGCCCTGGGCCCGGATGGAAAGGTTAGAATCCGGTTAACTCATTGAAAACGGTATTGGTGTGTAAAGCATGGCGACCATCGAATTTGCCAAGGACCTCGACGCAAAGGGCTTGAACTGCCCCTTGCCGATTCTCAAGACCAAGAAGGCGCTGGCCGAACTGAGCAGTGGCCAGATCCTGCGCGTGCAGGCGACCGATCCCGGTTCCGTGCGCGATTTCCAGGCCTTCGCCAAGCAGACCGGCAACGAGCTGGTGCAGCAGGAAAAGGAAGGCGAGGTCTTCACCTTCTTCATGCGCCGCAAGTAATCGAGAGCAATTCTCAATTACAATATCCTTCAAGGACGACCTGCGTCGTCCTTTGTTTTTGAAGGGGCGGCTGTCCGTCTGTACTCCTTATTTGGACAACGGCCTGTTTTGGTGTTGGTTTATCACTTCTGGTTATAATCTCCCCTTTGGTTTGCCTCCCGTCATTGTGAATTTTTCAAGGACAAAGTCATGAAAGTGTTGGTCCCCGTCAAGCGCGTCGTCGATTACAACGTCAAGGTGCGCGTCAAATCGGATCAGTCCGGCGTCGATATCGCCAACGTCAAGATGTCGATGAACCCGTTCGACGAGATCGCGGTGGAAGAAGCCGTGCGCCTGAAGGAAGCCGGCAAGGCGACCGAGATCATCGCCGTGTCGTGCGGTGCGCCGCAGTCGCAGGAAACCCTGCGCACCGCGATGGCGATCGGCGCCGACCGCAGCGTCCTGGTCGAGACCGATATCGAACTGCAGCCGCTGGCAGTGGCCAAGCTGCTGAAGGCGATCGCGGACAAGGAGCAGCCGCAATTGATCATCCTCGGCAAGCAGGCGATCGACGACGATGCCAACCAGACCGGCCAGATGCTGGCTGCGCTGCTCGACTGGCCGCAGGCGACCTATGCGTCGAAAGTGGAAATCGACGGCGACAAGGCAAAGGTCACGCGCGAAGTTGACGGCGGCCTGGAAGTCGTCTCGCTGACGCTGCCGGCCATCGTCACCACCGATCTGCGCCTGAACGAGCCGCGCTACGTGACGCTGCCCAACATCATGAAGGCGAAGAAGAAGACCATCGACAACCTCAAGCCGGCCGATCTCGGCGTCGATGTCGCACCGCGCCTGAAGACGCTGAAGGTCAGCGAACCTGCGGGCCGCGCCGCCGGCATCATCGTGCCGGACGTCGCCACGCTGGTCGACAAGCTCAGGAACGAAGCCAAAGTCATCTAATTCACCTACATTACTCAGCGCGACCGGCCGCGCACCGACGCAGGCCGTCCCCATCAGGAAAACATCATGACCGCACTTGTCATCGCAGAACACGATAACGCCTCGCTCAAGGGCAGCACCCTGCACACCATCACCGCGGCCGCGCAATGCGGCGGCGACGTTCACGTACTGATCGCCGGCCACCAGGCCGATGCCGCCGCGCAGGCCGCCGCCAAGGTGGCAGGCGTGACCAAGGTGCTGGTGGCCGACGGCCCACAGTTTGCCGACGGTCTGGCCGAGAACGTTGCCGCGCAGGCGCTGGCGCTCGCCGCCGGCTACGCGCACATCCTGGCGCCGGCCACCGCCTACGGCAAGAACATCCTGCCGCGCGTGGCCGCCAAACTCGACGTCGCGCAAATCTCGGAAATCACCAAGGTCGTCGCGGCCGATACCTTCGAGCGTCCGTTCTATGCCGGCAACGCGATCGCTACGGTGCAGTCGTCGGATGCGACCAAGGTCATCACCGTGCGCACCACGGCATTCGACGCTCCTGCGGACGGCGGCAGCGCCACCGTCGAGAGCGTGACGGCGGTGGCCGATTCCGGCAAGTCGTCGTTCGTCTCGCGCGAGATCGCGACCTCGGCACGCCCCGAACTGACTGCTGCGAAAGTGGTGGTCTCCGGTGGACGCGGCCTCGGCTCGGAAGAAAACTTCAAGATCCTCGATCCGCTGGCCGACAAGCTCGGTGCGGCGCTCGGCGCCTCGCGCGCGGCGGTTGACGCCGGCTACGTGCCCAACGACTGGCAGGTCGGCCAGACCGGCAAGGTCGTCGCGCCCGACCTGTACATCGCGGTCGGCATATCCGGCGCGATCCAGCACTTGGCTGGGATGAAGGATTCCAAGACCATCGTCGCCATCAACAAGGATGCCGAGGCGCCGATCTTCTCGGTGGCCGATTACGGCATCGTCGGCGATCTGTTCGAGGTGGTGCCGGCGCTGGTCAAAGAGCTCGGCTGATTTTCCTCCGCGTTCTGCCAGTGGGCGGGACGGCGGCGGTTGTGGTGCGCGGAAACTTTCTGGCACACTGCAAGCGCCACCGTCCCGCCCATTTTCATTTCAGGAGTCGTGCATGCGTTATGTTGCGCCGTTGAAGGACATGCTGTTTGCGTTGAACGAGCTGGCCGACCTGCAGGCGATTCAGGCATTGCCCGGTTGCGACGACGCCACGCCGGAAACGGTGGAAGCCGTGCTCGAGGAAAATGCGCGTTTTTGCAGCGAGGTGATTGCGCCGCTCAACCGCGCAGGCGATCTGCATCCTAGCCATTGGCAGGACGGCAAGGTCACGACGACGCCGGGATTCAGCCAGGCTTTCAGGTCGTTTGCCGAGGCGGGCTGGCAGGGCGTGCAACACCCGGCCGATTTCGGCGGCCAGGGTTTGCCCAAGCTGGTCGCCACGCCCTGCATGGAAATGCTGAATGCGGCGAACCTGTCGTTTGCCCTGTGCCCGCTGCTGACCGATGGTGCGATCGAGGCATTGATGACGGCGGGTTCGGCAGAGCAGAAGGAAGCGTTCCTGCCCAACTTCATCAGCGGCAAGTGGACCGGCACCATGAACCTGACGGAGCCGCAGGCCGGTTCAGACCTGGCGATGGTACGCTCGCGCGCGGTGCCGCAGGGCGACGGCACTTACAGGATTTCCGGCACCAAGATTTTCATCACCTACGGCGAGCACGACATGGCCGAGAACATCGTCCATCTGGTGCTGGCGCGTACACCCGATGCGCCGGAAGGCGTGAAGGGCATTTCGCTGTTTCTGGTGCCGAAATTTCTCGTCAATCCCGATGGTTCGCTGGGCGAGCGCAACGACGTCCAGTGCGTTTCCATCGAACACAAGCTCGGCATCAAGGCGAGTCCGACTGCGGTGCTGCAGTTCGGCGACCATGGCGGTGCGATCGGCACGCTGGTCGGCGAGGAGAATCGCGGGCTGGAAACCATGTTCATCATGATGAACGCGGCGCGCTTCGCGGTCGGCGTGCAGGGCATCGGGCTGGCAGAGCGCGCCTACCAGCAGGCATTGCAGTATGCGAAGGAACGCGTGCAGTCCAAAGACCTCGAGGGTTCCGACAAGGCGGTATCCATCATCCATCAACCCGACGTGCGGCGCATGCTGATGTCGATGAAAGCGCAGATCGAGGCGGCGCGTGCGCTGGCCTGCGTCGGCGCGGCGCATTTCGACATTGCGCATCATCATCCGGATGAGGCGGTGCGCAGGACGAATCAGGCGGTTTACGAATTCATGGTGCCGATCATCAAGGGCTGGGCGACCGAGATGGCGATCGACGTTGCATCCACCGGTGTGCAGATACACGGCGGCATGGGCTTCATCGAAGAGACCGGCGCTGCGCAGCATTACCGCGACGCGCGCATCCTGACTATTTACGAAGGCACAACCGCGATCCAGGCCAACGATCTGGTCGGTCGCAAGACGGCGCGCGACGGCGGCCAGGTGGCGCGCGCCATTCTTGCCGAGATTCGCCGCACGCAGGCGGCAGTGGCTGCCGACGGCAATGCCGATCTGGTGGCAATCGCCGCGCAACTCGGTGCGGCTGCCGATGCGCTGGATGCCGTGGTCGATTATGTGGTGCGCAACGTGGAAGCCGAAGTCAAGCAGGTCTTTGCCGGCAGCGTGCCGTATCTGAAGCTTGCCGGCATCGTGCTCGGTGGCTGGCAGATGGCGCGTGCCGCATTGCGGGCGCAGGAAAAATTGCAGGCGGGCGAAGGCGATCGATCGTTCCTGACGGCGAAAGTGGCGACCGCGCGTTTCTTTGCCGATCATTATCTGTCGCAGGCGATTGCGTATCGCAGCGCGATCGTCGAGGGCGGCGCCAGCGTCATGGCGCTGGAGGAGGCGCAGTTCTGAGGCGGGGAGCGCTGCAGTTCCTAGCGCAGACGTCCGATATAGCCGCGATCCACCGGATCGTCGGGGCCCGTTGCCGGAGCCGGCGATGCCGCCGGGATGGCGGGAGTGGGCGATGACGGCGCTGGCGGTGCTTCGGTGTTCTCTGACAGCCTGCTCAGCAGCGGCTGGCGCGGCTCCGGGCGCACGAACAGGCCGTCTGCGCCGAAGAAGATGTCCTGCAGCTTGGCGGCGATGTCCTGCAAATCCTCGTTTGGCGACAGCGAGGCCAGTTTCAGCAGGTAGCGGCAGTAGCCGGGATCGATGCGCATGTATTCGATGTCGGTCACGCGTCCGGTCTGCCGCCGCAGTGTGACGTGCAGGCGTCCCATCAGTGCGAACGCCTGGTTCTCGAGCGCGGCGCGCGTGTGGTGTTCCTCCGTCATAGTACGTGCTCACCATGCTGTTCGATGTCCATGCCTTCGCGTTCGCCTTCCGGCGTCACGCGCAGCCCGACCAGCGCCTTGACGATGCCGAGAATGACGGCCGTCATCACACCCGAAAATACCACGGTCACGATCACGCCGAACGCCTGATTGCCGAAGCTGCTGGTGGCACCACCGATGGCCGGCACCGCAAACACGCCGGTCAGCAGCGCACCGACGATGCCGCCGATCGCATGCACGCCGAACACGTCGAGCGAATCGTCGTAGCCGAGCGCGGACTTGAGGGAGGTCGCGCCCCAGTAGCAGGCGACGCCGGCCACCGCACCGATGACCAGCGCGCCGTTGATGCCGACGAAGCCCGAGGCCGGCGTGATGGCGACCAGCCCCGACACCGCGCCCGACACCATGCCGAGCACCGAGGGTTTGCCGCGCCGTGCCCACTCGGCCAGCATCCAGGCCAGCGCGCCGACCGCGGTAGCCAGCTGCGTGACCAGCATCGCCATGCCGGCGCGGCCATCGGCCGCCACCGCCGAGCCGGCATTGAAGCCGAACCAGCCGACCCACAGCATGCAGGCACCGATCACGGTCAGGACCAGATTGTGCGGCGGCATCGGTTCGCGCCCGAAGCCCAGGCGCGGGCCGACGATGATGGCCGCCACCAGACCGGACACGCCGGCGTTGATGTGGACCACGGTACCGCCGGCAAAGTCGAGCACGCCGCGCCCGGCCAGCCAGCCGCCCGGCTCCCATACCCAGTGCGCGACCGGCGCATAGACGCAGACCGACCACAGCGCCATGAAGATCAGCAGCGCCGAGAATTTCATGCGTTCGGCAAAGGCGCCCGTGATCAGTGCCGCCGTGATGATGGCGAAGGTCATCTGGAACATGACGAAGACGCTCTCGGGGATCGTTGGCGCGATCTCGCTGACCGTCAGCTTGCCGCCTTCGTTGAGGAATTCCATGCCACTCAGCAAGATGCGATCCAGGCTGCCGACATAGGGCGAGCCCGGCGTGAAGGCCAGGCTGTAGCCGATCACGACCCAGATCACGGTAATCAGTGCCGCCACCGCGAAGCTGTGCGCCATGGTCGCCAGCACGTTCTTCTTGCGGACCATGCCGGCATAGAACAGGGCGAGGCCGGGCAGGGTCATGAACAGCACCAGCGCGGTCGAGGTCATGACCCAGGCAGTGTCGCCGGCACTGATGTGAGATGTATCGACGAGGGTGGGGCGCGTGAGCGTTTCTGCGGCGGCGGGCTCCACGGCGTTGTCTGTCTGGCCGGCGTCGGCGACCGGTTCCACGATCATGGGTGCAGCATCGGAGATGGTGGGTGTTGGCGTGGGAGAGATTTCCTGGGCCGTGCCGGATGCGACCAGACACAGGCTCAGAACGGCCGTCGCCAGCAGGCTCGATAAAATGCGCGTTGCCATGAAAACTCCCCGAGGCTGGATGTAGTCTGCGCCACAGGAGGCTCCTGCCGCAGATATCTTGTATTTCCGTAAAAGCACTTTGCATGCCATGAGGAAACAGGGGATTTGGGCGCGCGAAACGGCCGGCATGCACTGCGCACGTTCAGCCGGACGAGTATGTGCACTGGATTGGCGCTTGCCGCCAAGTGTGAGTTAATTGGCAAGTTTTGCAGGGCGGATCGGCGACTGGTGGCTCGTATCGTTGCAAACCCGCTCAAGCGGCTTGCGGTGCAGAGTCGTCCCGCGCTATAATTTGCGGCTTTTTCCGTGTTCTGACACTTATCTGGAAATATTATGGTCGTTATTCGTTTAGCTCGTGGTGGTGCCAAGAAGCGCCCCTTCTACAACATCGTTGCAGCCGATTCGCGCAATCGCCGCGATGGCCGTTTCATCGAACGCATCGGTTTCTACAACCCGGTTGCTTCCGGCAAGGAAGAAGGCGTCCGCATCGCTCAGGATCGCCTGGCCTACTGGAAAGAAAACGGCGCACAACTGTCCCCGACCGTTGCACGTCTGGTTGACGGCGCCAAGAAAGCTGCTGCGTAAGTCTTGTCTGCAGAGACGCGATCGGGAATGCAGATTCCTGAAGATCTGGTTCTGGTCGGTCATATCACCGGCGCATACGGCCTGAAAGGCTGGGTGCGCGTGAGGCCTTATTCGGCCGAGGCGGATGCACTGCTGCATGCGAAGACGTGGTGGCTGAACAAGCCGGAGATGCGCGACGTTTCTCTGATGCAGTCCAAGCAGCACGGCGGCGATGTGGTGGCCCAGTTGATGGGCGTGGCCGATCGCGATGCGGCGGAAGCGCTCAAGGGCACGACGGTGCAGATCGCGCGCAGCCATTTTCCTGCCCTGTCGGACAACGAATTCTACTGGGTCGATCTGATCGGCCTCACGGTGGAAAACCTGCAGGGCGAGTCGCTCGGTGCGGTCAGCGGCCTGATGGACAACGGCGCGCATCCGATCCTGCAGGTGGCGGAGCCGTTCGCCGGCGACGACAAGCCGCGCGAATCGCTGATTCCCTTTGTTGACCAGTTCGTCATCAAGGTGGAGCGCGAGGCAGGAAAAATCACGGTGGACTGGGGACGCGATTACTGATTGCGTCCGTGTGAGGAGTGGACGGGATGCAATTCGACGTCGTCACGCTGTTCCCGGAAATGTTCACCGCGATCACGCAGTCGGGCATCACCCGGCGGGCGTTTGAACAGAAGAAATGCGAAATCGCGCTGTGGAACCCGCGCGATTTCACCAGCGACAGGCATCGCACCGTCGATGACCGGCCCTATGGCGGCGGTCCCGGCATGGTGATGCTGGTCAAGCCGCTGGAAGCGGCGGTGCAGGCAGCCAAGGCACGGCAGGTGGCGGCCGAGCTGCCGATACCGAAAGTGATTTATCTGTCGCCGCAAGGCAGGCCGCTCACGCATGAACGCGTGATGCAGCTGAAGATGGAGCCCGGCCTGGTGTTGCTGTGCGGCCGCTACGAGGCAGTCGATCAGCGTTTTCTCGACGCTTGCGTCGATGAGGAAATCAGCCTTGGCGACTTCGTGCTGTCGGGCGGTGAATTGCCGGCGATGGCGCTGATGGATGCGGTGATACGGCAACTGCCGGGCGTGCTGCACGACGATGCCTCGGCAGTCGAGGATAGCTTCGTCAACGGCCTGCTCGATTGTCCGCACTACACGCGGCCGGAAGTGCACGAAGGCGTGGCAGTGCCGCCGGTGCTGATGGGCGGCAACCACGCCGAGATCGAAAAATGGCGACGCGAGCGCGCACTGGAAGCCACGGCGACCAAGCGCCCCGACCTGATCGCCAAGGCACGTGAAGCAGGTTTGCTGACGCGGGCCGACGAACGGTTTTTGAGCAGTTTGCAGGTTTGAAGTAGCAGTATCGCGCGGAATGCAGTCCCGGTTCCGCAATGTGTGTAACCCCATCCTCTACCGGGCAAGGCAGTCAAGGCGCCGGCATGATGGTTCAAGGAGCAAAAAATGGATCTGATCCAGCAACTCGAGCAGGAAGAAATCGCCCGTCTGGGCAAGAACATCCCCGACTTCGCCCCTGGCGATACGGTGGTGGTGAACGTCAACGTCGTCGAAGGTACGCGCAAGCGTGCACAGGCTTACGAAGGCGTCGTGATCTCGCGCCGCAACCGTGGTCTGAACTCGAACTTCATCGTTCGCAAGATCTCGTCGGGCGAAGGCGTGGAGCGTACGTTCCAGCTGTACTCGCCGCTGATCGCCTCGATCGAAGTCAAGCGTCGCGGTGACGTGCGTCGTGCCAAGCTGTACTACCTGCGCGATCGTTCGGGCAAGTCGGCACGTATCAAGGAAAAACTGCCGAGCCGTCGTTCCGCTGCCAAGGCTGCGGAATAATCGGCCGAAGCGAAGCCGGCTCTCCGGTTTCCTTCACAACAAAAACCCCGCGTTGCATGACGCGGGGTTTTTGTTTTTGGGAACGGCACGCTTGCGTCAAGGGTCCAGATCCTCGCGCGTCGCGGTATCGCCGCTGATGATCTCGAACTTGCGCATCTTCTCCCACAGTACCTTGCGGCTCATCTTCAAGTAGTTGGCCGTATCCTGGCGCCGCCAGTTGTGCGCATCGAGCGCCTCGATGATGCGCTTGCGGTCGGCGGCATCCCACTTGGGTTTGCCGCTGTTGCTTTCGGCCTCGCGTGCATCGTCCTGGAATTCGCGCAGTGCGAGAAACACGCGATCGATGGCGCCGCGATCCCATTCGCCGAACTGGCGGCGAATGATGGTCACGCGTTCGGCGATGTTGCGCAGTTCGCGTACATTGCCGAGGAAGCGGGTGCAGGCCACCATGCGCAACAGCCAGTCCGGTATCTCGGGCGCGGCATCGGCATCGCGTTTCTCGTTGCTGAAGATCTGCTGGATGATGCCCTTGAAGATCGCGATCTTGTCGACCTCGCCGCGTTCTTCCAGATTCGGCACGCGCAGTTCGATGACGGCCATGCGGTAGTAGAGGTCGGAACGGAACATCTCCTGCCGCACCAGCTCGCGCAGGTTGCGGTTGGTGGCGGTGACGAGACGGAAGTTGACGTCGATCTCGGTGGTCGAGCCGAGTCTTGTCACCTTGTTCTGCTCGAGCACGCGCAGCAGCTTGACCTGCTGGTAGAGCGGCAGGTCGCCGATCTCGTCGAGAAACAGCGTGCCGCCATCGGCCTGTTCGAAGTAACCCTTGTGCGCCAGCATGGCGCCGGTGAATGCGCCCTTGGCATGGCCGAAGAAGTGCGACTCGAACAACCCGTCCGGAATCGCACCGCAGTTGACGGCGACGAACGGTCCCTTGCCGTAGCGGCCGTGGTGATCATGCAGCAGCCGCGCAATGCGCTCCTTGCCGACGCCTGTCTCGCCCGTGATCAGCACGTTGGAATCGCAATCGGCGAAGGCACGGGTTTCCTTGAGCAGATTGCGCATGACGTCGGATTCGGCAATCAGCGGATCGCGCGGATTGCCGGCACTGCCGTTGCGCTGCAGTTCGCCGGCCACGGCGAATACCTGGCGCCGCAGTTCCGCGCAGGTGAAATCCAGCATCAGGATGTGCGAATACTCGGGCGGATAGACGCGCGAATCGTAGGCGCGCGGCGCTTCCGCCACCCAGATCACCGGCATGCCGTGCGTGCGCTGCCATTCCTGCGTGTTGAAGCCGAAGCTGTCGATCACCGTGACCGAAATGATGGCGATCGAAGGCGAGGTAGGTGCCTGTTCCTGCACGAAATCCATGCCGTCGGCGCGAATCACGTCGACGTCGGCGCTGACCAGGCAGCGCGCAATGCGATCGAAAATATCGGACTTGCCTTCCCAGACGTAGATGTCGATATTTTCCGGAGCGACTTTCGGTTTAATCATGCTGTACTTTGCCTTGCGAATTCAGACGGGGGCTTTTCAGGGACGGCGCATTGGCCGCCTTGCGATGCGATTCCACGCGCGTCTGGCGCAGCGTGAGCAGATCGCGGATTTCAGTCAGGCGTGCATGCAGGTTGAAGGCGAGGATCAGCAATTCGCTGAACAGGCGCCACAGCAGCAGCGTCAGCAGTACGCCGATGACGGTCAGGGGCACACCGATGCGAGGGCCGCCATCTTGTCCGGCAAACAGACTGCCGAAGCCCGCACTGAGAATCACGACAATGCCGAGCCAGTAGATCGCCTTGATGAGAAAGGGGGCGATCAGATGGTCGAGATTGAGATAGCGGAAGGTGCTGTGTGCGAAGCTGTTAGTTTGCATGGTTGTCCTGTTCACGGATGAGCAGAGTCAATGGACGAGCCGGACGTTGTTTGATGCGCCACATTTGACATCGATCAAATGCACTTGGGCGTTACCAATGTTGATGCCAAGCGCATCCAATAAGGGTGACAGTACTAAGCTGTCCAGAAGATTGAATACTGGGCCGAGCAACGTACCAAGCAACCCTATTAACCATGCCGTAATCGTGTTGATTTGACCTAGCAGAGCGTTAACTATGGTTTGTAGTGCTGATAAATCGATGCCTAGAATACTGAGATTCTTAATGGCATTCTCATCAATTACTAAATTTCCTGGAGCAAGAAGACCTTGTCTTATGCTTTGGAGAAGATTCGTATTTGACGATATATCGGTGTAGAGGTTTTGTTCTAATACAGGGCGTTCAGGATTAACTAAGTACTCTATGGATTGTGGGGAATGACTATTGTCAATCGGAATATTTGCGTAAGCTCTGAGTGCTACGCTGGCATCTGCGACAGGAACAATGTCGAAAAGAAGGCTGGTGCGAAGGCGTAGCGCAAGTAAATCTGCAAACGCACTTCGATCAGCAATCGCATTGGAAACCAATGTGTTCCAAGGAAGACTGACGTTGGTATAGGCTGAATCAAGATTCCCCATGAATGCATGGACGATGCCGGTTGATGCGCTGATCTCTGTGTGATGTTTGAGTGGATCTGGTGGCTGAAAACAGCGAAGTGCATCGAGCGTGGCCGTTCCAGATGCCAATTCGAGATGAAGTGGAAGTGACAAGGTTTGTCCGGCAGTTGGGCCCAATCTAATTCTGGCTACTCCAAGATTGAGATCCAGAATGTTATTGCTGTTCGTCGCATTGAGTAATTTTAAGTCGAGCATTAGCCTGACTTGAGCTGTATGCGCTGTTACACCTGGTCCGCCAACTGCAATTTTGGCTGACTCAACGATGGCAAGCTTTAGCCCAACTGTTGCAAGATTACCTAGGCTGATTGCGTTATTGGCTGTCAAAGCCTGATGTTTGTTGGCGGCTTGTAGGGCGACACCGATCAAATCCGAAACTTTTATTTCGCTATCAAGTACGCTCTCCGCCTGAATGGTATTTGCATCAACGTTCAATAGATCACTGATTTTTAGTTGTACTGTGCCAATCGCGGATGTTATTTGGGAAACTTCGTCGTTTAGAAGACCAAGATCAATATGTACGTCTTCGTTTCCTCGATTTCCTAATACGGTAACGATTGCGTCCAGTAAGGAGCCAACGGTAATCTGGCTTTCCAACAGGCCATCAACTGAACCAGTATTTAGCCCCAAATCTGTGAATTCCAGAAGCTTGACTGTGGTATCTGCAATGCCTTGACTGCTCAGTAGGCGTAGTCCAAGTCGAATACCAAGGGGACTATTTAACAACGGCCCCAAAATGCTTTGATTAGTATTTACTTCAAGCAGTGAAGAGCCTATCGAGAAGACCGCGGATGGTGATGACGGGCTTTTTGCAATCGCACTCGCGTGCACATTCTGGCTGACCCATGCGCCGAAGAAACTGCCGAAGTTACGATTGACGTTTACCTGAACGGCATTGGGGGATGTGCTGCAGTTTCCTGGAATAAAATACTGCGTGTCATCCGATATGTTCTGCGGATCCCACAAGCCGGTCGTCACTTCTGGCGCAAGCGGGAAACCATGCTGTTGCGCATTTCCAATGGCAGTCTGAACAGCGGATGCGCAATCATCTTTTGCCAACTGCTGCGCCCCCGCAATCGCCGCCATGTCCGCAATTTTCTGCAACTCGCGCTTCTGGTAAAACAGAAAGCCGATATCGATCGATGCCAGCAGGATGATGGCAGTCGACAGGACGATGGAAGCCATTATCAGGATGTTTCCATCCTGATTTGTCTGTTGGCTTCGCAACGGTATGCGCATGGACTGTCTCTTCTATATCGGTCAGCGTGTGCCGACCTCGTCAAGCGTGCGGGTGAAGGTTTCCGGGATCGGGTGCTTGTAGCTGTCCAGGTAGCGCTGCCAGCTCAGACTGGCTGCCGGGCCAAGGATGGGCAGATTGGCGCCTGCATGGCTGCCTTGCACCTGCATTTGCAGTGCGTTTGTCGTCGCTTCGCCGATGCGCCGCGTCGGTGCTTGCTCATGGGTGGTGCTGTCGGCTTCCGTTGGACTTTCCTGGGCATGAGCTGCCATGCCGGCAAGCATGAGCGTACAAAAAGCGAGCAGGTATATGCTTTTGTTCAGGCTGGAGAGGGAATTTAGAGCGGGCATGATGCCTCCGTATTTTTGATCCGTGGATGTCATTGCGGCGGAATGCGTAATGAAGGTTCCAGCATGGTTTGCAGGCGCAATTGCATGCCGCCGTTCATGTGCTGCCGGTTTGCCTCGTTGGAACCAACTGCTTGCCGATCATTTGTGCCGTTCTGCAGATCGCGGGCACGGCGTGCGATGCCGTCACGGGTTTCCTGCGGCAGACCGGTCTTGTTCATCAATGCGTCGGCCTTGGCGTTGTCGCCGGCCAGCATCAGATACAGCGCGAGGTTGCCGATGACCTTGCGGTTGTCGGGAGCAAGCTCGGCTGCCTGGATCAATGGCACACGGGCGGATGCAATATCGCCTTGCAACAGGCATGCATAGCCGAGATCGCTGAGAGCCAGTGCATCGAGCGGATCGAGGCGGATGGCTTCGCGCAGGTGTTCGGAGGAACGTGCATAGTCGCCGGCCTGCGCTGCCAGCAGGCCTAGCCCATGATGGGCTGCGGCTGCTTCTTCGGTGTTCAGCAATGACAGATATTGCTGTCGTGCGGCGTCTTCCTGGCCGCTTGCACGCAATGCATCCGCACGCAGGCGGCGGGTTTGCGGACTTGCTCCATGCGCGGCTTCATAGGCATCGATATGCGCCAGCGAAGCAAAATAAAGGGAACGGCCCTGCATGGTCTTGATCATGTCGAGATAGACCTGCTTGTTGTCGATCTGCGGCTGCGCGTTATCGGCGGTCTGCTTTCGCATCATGGTTTCGTGCTGCTGCATCAGGGCATTCGAATCCTTGATGGTGGTGCAGGCGCCTACTGCGCAGAGTGCCGAAGTCAGGAGCAACAGCTTGCCGAAGCGCGGAAGAGGTGGATTCGTCATGATCAATTTCCCATACTGGACAGTGTGCGCACGATGGCGAGAAAGCCCGATCCGCCGGTGATGATCAACAGGGCGGGCAGCAGGGTGAGGACCATGACGCCAGTCATCTTGACGGTCAGCTTGCCGACCTGTTCCTTCATATCGAGTTTGCGCTGCTCGCGTATGCGGTCGCTGAACTGCTGCAGGGGCTGCTGTACGGCGCCACCATACTGATCGACCTGGATAATCAGCCGGGTGATGGCGTGGATGTCTTCGTTGTCGAAGATCGTGGCCAGCCGCTTCAGCGATTGTTCGCGGCTGCGGCCATTGGCATATTGCTGGCTTGCGAAACGCAGTTCGCGATTCAGCACGGGCATGGTGGAGGCAAACTCGTTTTCGACGATGTGCAGGCTTTGGTCGATGGACATGCCGATGCCTTGCAGCAGACGCAAGAGGTCGATCAGCAGCGGCAGTTCCTCGGCCGCCTGGCGCCGGCGATCGGCCGCGACGCGTTGCATGGCCCATTTCGGCCCCATGTAACCGACGCCGAATCCGAAGAAAAGGACAAGTGCGAGGTTGCGCAGACTGTGTTCTTCGAGAAGGCTCCATCCGATTACAGGCAGGCCGATGCCGAGCACCACGCGCATCAGAAAGAAGATGGTTTGCCCACGCACGTTGTTGACGCCGCACTGGTCCAGCAGGCGGCGATCTTCCAGTGCCACCAGATGGCGGCCGAGCGGGGTATCGAGCCAGCGCGCGCCGTGGGTCGTGAGTCGATCCAGCCAGCGTTGCGGCGGAACTGCGGCGGCTGGTTGAGAACGTTCCTGCGTGTCGATACGGCGATTGAGCGAGCGTTCGCTGTGCATCATGTCCCAGACACGGCGCAGCAATGCGGAGCCGAGCAGGGCGGCAGCGCAGGCGAGCAGCACGATCGATGCGATAAAGAGCAAGTCCTTGTTCATGGCGTCCTCATACCGATTTGGCGAGTCGATACAGCCAGATGGCGCCGACGATCTCGAGCAGTACCGCGACCATGAGAAGATTCCAGCCCACCGGATCGTTCAACATGATCGAGAACATGCGATTGTTGAAAATCATCATGAAAAGGCCCAGGCCGATGGGCAGCAGAGCCAGCACCCAGGCCGACAGACGGGTTTCGGCGGAAAGGGCGACCAGTTCGTTCTGTGCCTGTTCGCGATCACGCATGAAGGCGCTCATGCGCTCCAGCACCTTGTCGGCGCGGCCGCCGAAGCGCAGCGCCACGCCGATCACGGAGGCAATCAGTTCCAGTTCCATCAGGCGGAACACGCGCGCTTCCTGGACCAGTGCCTGATCGAGATTCATGCCGGCCTGGATCAGCCTGTTGGCGCGGTCCAGCAGTTCACGCAGCGGCGCATCCGTGGTAGGAATGGCGGACTGGAAAGCGGATTCGATGCTGTTGCCCAGGGTGGCGAGCCGGACCATGGTGTCGAGAAACCCCGGCAGTTGCCGCACGGCCTTCTGATGGCGCCGGGTGGCGTGATACCACAGATGAAAGTAACGCAGCAGGGCATAGAGCAGCAAAGTGCTGGCGGCGGACAGCGCTCCGAAGATGGTGGCGGCCAGTGCGGTCAGGACGAGCCCCGGCAGCACCAGCATGATGTGAAAGGTCCTGTTCGGTGTGATACCGGCGCGCAGCAGAAAATTCTTCCATGCGCGTGATTTGAGTCCGCCGAACGGTGCGGCCGATCGCTCGCGTTCGCGGACGACAGGCGCTGCGCCGCTTCCCTGCAGATGACGATCGATCAGATTGCCCGCCGCCTGCTGCCGCATGCGCGCCTCTGCGCCATGCCAGAGAATGATGGCAAGCGCGATCAGCAGGATTGCGAAAGCGCCCAGCAGCAGGATCATGGCGTTCATCAGTATCTTCCCTGTGGTGGCAAGGCGGTGGATGGATTCTGCCGGCGGCGTTGCAGCTTGGGCGTGTGCGGCTGGATGCCGAGCGAGACCCAGCGATCCTTCTCTTCCCCTTCGGGCGACAGATAGCTTTCGTGGCGATACAGCTCCTGCGTGGTGATGATGTTGTCACCCACGCCGGTGACTTCGGTAACGGAAACGATGCGCCGTCTGCCGTTGGAGAGGCGGCCGATCTGCACGATGAAGTCGATGGCGCCGGCAATCTGGCGACGCAGGCTGGATTCGCTGCCCTGGAACCCGGCGAACCCGGCCAGCATTTCGATGCGATGCAGGCATTCGCGCGGACTGTTGGCGTGGATGGTCGCCATCGAGCCATCATGGCCGGTGTTCATGGCCTGCAGCATTTCCAGTACCTCGGCGCCACGCACCTCGCCAACGATGATGCGGTCGGGGCGCATGCGCAGGCTGTTGCGGATCAGGTCGCGGATGGTGACCACGCCGGTTCCCTCGAAACTGCCGACGCGCGATTCCAGTCGTACCACGTGCGGGTGATTGAGCGAAAGCTCGGCAGTGTCCTCGACGGTCACGACGCGCTCGTTCTCGGGAAGAAAGAAGGCCAGCGCATTGAGCAGCGAGGTCTTGCCGGAGCTGGTGCCGCCGGAAACGAGAATGTTGCAGCGCGCCTTCACCGCGCTTTCCAGCAGCGTGAACAGGTCGTCGTTGAAGGTGCCGAGCTCCTGCAGATCGCTGGGCTTGAGCGGGTCCTTGCGAAACTTGCGGATGGAGACCATGGGGCCATCGACGGCCAGCGGTTCGATCACGACATTGAGACGGCCGCCATCCGGCAGTCGCGCGTCAACCATCGGATTGGATTCGTCGAGACGTCTGCCAAGCGGCGCAAGGATGCGGCGCACGATGCGCAGCAGGTGATTGTTGTCGGTAAAGCGCAAGGTCTCGCGCTGCAGCATACCGTGGCGTGACACGAAGACGTCGTTGTAACCGTTGATCAGGATGTCTTCGACTTCCGGATCGCCCAGCAGGTCTTCCAGCGGACCGAGTCCGGCCAGTTCCTTGGTCAGCGCATCGGCGATCAGCCGCACCTCGTTCTCATTGAGCGGAATGCGGCGCAGTCGCACAAAGCCATCCACATCGAGATTGACGAATTGCTGGATGGCCGTGCGCGACCAGCGGCCGAATTCCGCACCGAGTTCCTCGATGCGCGTCAGCAGGTTGTCGTATGCCGCCGCCTTGATGTCCTGGAATTCCTGCGAAGTGAGGAATTTGTCGTGCTCGCCTTCCATGATCTGATCGCTCATATGTGCCCCGGGTTAAGCGTGTCGTTTTGCCTGCCGTGTCAGGCGGCGTTGCAGCCAGTCGAACAGGCCGCCCGGCTGCCGGCTGCCTTCTTCGCTGTGAAGGATCTGGCTGGCTAGCGAGGTCACTGCCTTGATGTAGGCATGTGAACGGCTGTTTTCGTGCAGCAGTTTGCCGGCATTGGCAGCGGCGACCAGGGCATCCCGGCTTTCCGGAATGGTGGTCTTCAATGTGGTCTTGAATCGTTCCGATATCTGCAAGGCACTCATGCCTGAACGGTCGTCGTAGCGATTCACGATGAGATGGCGCTTGCTGCGCGCCAGCTGGCTGTTGTCGAGCATCTTGATCAGTGCGTCGAGCGACACCAGCGAACCGACGCTCTGGTCCGTCAGCAACCAGGCCTGGTCGGCGGCATTGGCGATGCGCGCGATCAATTCCCCATCCGGAAATCCGCCGAGATCGACGATCAGTACATCGAAGTAGGCGCGCAGGTGCGTCAGCAATCCGATCGCGTCCGTGCCGGAGATGGCGTGCGTTTTTTCACTCGCATGGGGCAGGGAAAGCACGCGCAGTCCGTGCTGGTCGTGCGCCAGCGCGGTCTGGATCAGGGTGGCATCCATGCGATGACGATTTCGGATGGCGTCGAGCAGATCGAAGTCGCCGTTGCTGATGTTCAGATAAAGCTGTCCATCGGCTGCCGGCCAGCCCAGGTCGAGCAGCGCGACGCGCTGTCCGCTGCTTTGGCTGGTGTCCTGCCGCTGCAGGATATCCGCCAGATGAACGGCCAGCGTGGTGGTGCCGATACCTGCGCGTGCGCCGAGCAGCGCGATCACACTGCATGGGTCGGCATCGGCCGACGGCAGTCCTGCAATCATGGTGCCGACCACGTCGCGCGCTTCTGCGCCGTCGGCCTGCATGTTGATGAAGTGATGGACGCCGGCATTGATGGCGGCTACCGCTCCTTCCGGATGGCTGCTGGAACCGACGGCCACCAGATGCATGCCGGGGTGCCTGATCTTGAGCGTTTGGGCCAGGGCCAGCATGTCCTGGGCGCACTCCTCGCCCGTGCCGCGGCAATTTCCGGAGAAGTCGAGCAGAACGAGTTGCGGCCGCGCGCGGCCGATCTGTTCCGCCAGCCTTTCGATGGGCGCGAGTTCCTGCTGCACCACCTGCCATGTATGCAGTGCTGCACTGATCCAGTGAAAGTGGGCTTCGTTCGACGAGCAGAACACGAACTTGCTGCCTTTCTGCATGTTGCCTGACGATTGGTGTCCCATGTATCTGTCCAAGTTGTTTCCTGTCTATCTGGAGAAGCCCGGCAGTTCATCCGGATAGGCAACGCCCATCAGGTAGGCGCCCCATGCGTTGCCCGGCGTGTCGATTCTTTCGCGATCCTCGCCGGCCAGCGCAGGTTGAACGCCTTTTGCGAGCGGGCGTACCAGATGGGGCGTGACGATGATGGTCAGCTCTTTCTCATCCTGGGAATACTGCATGCTGCGGAAGAAGGTGCCGATGATCGGAAGGTCGCCGAGCAGCGGAACCTTGTTGGCATTGGAACGCGTTTCGCGCGAGACGAGGCCGCCGATGATGAAGCTCTCGCCGTCACCCAGTTCCATGGTGGTTTCCGCACGGCGCGTCGAGATCGCGGGGATAAGGGTGCCGTTGACTTCGATGCTGTCCTGGTTGTTGATGTCGCTCGCTTCCGGCGCCACCTTGAGCACGATGCGGTTGGCCGACAAGACGGTTGGCGTGACCGTCATGCCGATGCCGAATGGCTTGTAGGTAATGGTTGTGGTGCCCAGGCCGCCCGCCTGTGGAATCGGCAGTTCACCGCCGGCCAGGAAGCTCGCGGTATGTCCGGACAGCGCGATCAGGGATGGCTGCGCCAGCACGCGTGCCAGGCCATTGGTTTCGAGCAGTCTGACACGTGTGTTGATGGCGCCGCGGTTGAGAAGGTTGAACGCGCGTGAAGCCGGCGAGGCGAAGTTGTAGCGCCCCGCAGCATTTGGGCTCACGAGGTTGTTGCCTTCCAGCAGACCGAAGCTGAAGGCGCCATGTCCCTTGTTGATCAGAAAGTCGAAACCGGCTTCCTTCAGAACGTTCTTGCTGAATTCGACGATCTTGACGTCGATCTGCACCATGCCGCCGGTCCGCACTGTTGCGGCATCGAGCACCTTGCCGCTGCCGACCGAAGCGGTGGCGACTGCGGCGGTGCCTGCATGGGAAATGGTCGATGGTGATTCTCCGCGCAGAATGGCATTGCCGCCGCTGATGCGCAGATCGGCACCGGTTTCGGGCAACTGTCCATGCAGCTGGCTTTGCACATCGATCTGCCAGACGGTTTCGACGCGGTTGCGCGACCAGGCCGTCACGATGGTGGAGCCTGGACTCTTTCCGGTCAGGAGAATGCTGCCGGGACGGTTGCGATTGCCGGCGATCACCATGACATCTGCAATGTCGGGATCGGCCACGGCGATGCGTTCCAGATCGGCCGGAACCGGAAGCGGACGCTGTTCCTTGACCGCAACGGTCAGATGATGCTCGTTCGCCAGAGTGGGCAGCGTGACCAACAGGGCGGTGATGGCAAGGAGCTGTCTTATTTTCATTTTGGTGGAGCCCTCGGTGAAATGGTGTTGAACTGCCTGCATGCGATGGTCATGCAGGACATGGCCATCAGAAGCGAACCTGCTCGCGTTGCGTGCCCTTGATCACTTCCAGGGTGCGATGGGGAACGTTGCCGGTCTTCGCCACGGGCGCAGGTCGTGCCACCGTGTCGCGCCGTTGCCTGTCTGCGCTCCAGGTGGCGGCATCGATGCCTGCAAAGGCACGATTGTCGGGCGCAAGCAGAGCTTCTTTCTCGCGTTGGGTGAGACCGTTCTTTGGAGGCAGGACCAGCGCCGCTTGTGGAAACAGGTCGGCATCGGCCATGCCGGTGTCTCCCGGATGGCGAAGTGCCAGCGCCAGCTTGCCGTTCTGGGCGGCCAGCAGCAGCGAATTGACTTCTTCGACCGGCGTTGCCAGTACCGCGGTTCGCGGTTGCGACGACGAAGAGGATTTGCGCAAGGTGTTTTCTTCGGCCGACTCGCTGTTGCCGATCACCAGCGCGCCATAGGACAGTACGCGCAGTCGCGAAGCCAGCAGGCGTGCCTGTCCCTTCTCGATATGCGATCCCTCTTTCAGGGTCATGAAGACATCGACGTAATCGCCGGGTTTGAGCTTGTTGCCGACGCCGACCACTTCATCGACGGGAAGCGCCAACGCACGTTCGCCGTCCGCCAGTTGCAGGGCAATGCCCTGCACCAGATTGCTTTCCGTGATGAGGGTTTCCGGCGCGATGTCGTTGGCGGCAATGCGTCCCGCCACGCTCGCGATGGATTGATAGGAGCCGGGGATCGGACGGGGAGACTCGATCAGCCGCAGACTCTGTTCCTCGATACGCTTGCCGTTCTCGAGCTGTGCGGCGGCGATGACGGCGGGGTAGGCGGGTGCTGGCTCCATCACTGCGACCGGTGCCTTTTCCGGAATCTGGCGGCCCATCCACCATGCGAGTGCCGCCAGGCAGACGGCCAGCAGAATCAGTAGTACGGCGATAATCTTCGTCAGCTTGTTCATTGTTATTCTCGTCGCTTGAGGTGATCAATCGAGTTGCACGATGGCGGTGCTGGATAGTTGCGTGGGCACCGCGAATTCCATCAGTGGTCCGAGCAGTAATGGAACCAACGGCCGTTCTGCGTATGGGTAACTGACAGTGACGCTGTAACAGCGTGCTGAGTTGGTATAGGGGCAGGGATCCAGCAGAGTTTTTGTGACGTCGAGATTGTTGAGCCCAAGCCACGCTGCGACGCTTGCGGGTCCCTTGGCTGCGGCCTCTGCATGATCGTCACGAATATTCTCGGCTTCGGCATGCCGTAGTGCTGCACGTGCGCCCTCGGCGGCAGCGAGTGTGACGGATTGCTGTGCCACGAGAATCAGGCCATAGGTGATGATGGCGTAAAAGATCAGGAAGAACAGGGGAAACACGAGCGCGAATTCAATCGCTGACGCACCCTGTTGTCTGCGAATGCGGAAGCGATTTTCCAATAGACGGGTATGCAAGGAGAGGCATGACAGAGCCTTGACCTTGCATGTTGCTGTTGTCGGTTTCCGATATTTCGCCTGCATGACTTCATCCTTGTGCGAAAACGGTCCTGGTTGTGCTGATGGCAATGGCCCCGATGGCCAGATAGGCTGCATACGGAATGCCGCGTCTTCCTTTTCTGTTCTTCAGCATCGCCTGATACCAGCTATTTCCGGTTACCTTGTCGGTGAGCAGATTCCATGCGGGCAGCATGACGAGCTGTCTGCTTGCGACGTGCCACGCCACTGCATGCAGGCCTGCGATGACACTACCGATCAGCCATATTGGCAGCAGCGCGGATACGCCCATCATCAATCCCAGCAATGCAAAGAACTTGACGTCGCCCGCCCCCATTGCGTGCAAGGCGTAAAAGGGCAGAAACAAGACAAGGCCGACGAAGCCGCCGATCAGCGATTGCCAGATGTCTATGCCATTCAGTCCGTTTCCCATCACGACCAGCCATCCGACGTGTGACATAAAGGCTGCCAGCAGTAGCCAATTCGGGACACGTCGGAATAGCAGGTCATAGATAATCACGGCAGCACACAAACTGATGACGAGAACGGTCATCATGTATTGCTGGCTTGACTGCCTGTCTTAGCCATTAGGTCGGTGCAACGGCAGCGGCAAGAGCTGCAGCAATCGCATTAAAGATCCGCGACAGTTCCGGGCTGATTAGAGTCAGGCCAGCGATAATTGCGATCGAGACTAGGCCTGCAATCAATCCATACTCGATCGCCGTCGCACCCTCTTCATCCTTCATAAATTTAACGATCTGCGCTTTCATTTCGCTTCTCCTTGCTTAAAAGACTCCTGATTGAAAAAAGTCATTTCTGTGAATGACTTCTGCTCTACTGCCTTGCTGCATGACAACCGGCTGACGTGTCTGCGACCTGGCCGGCAGTATTCTTAAAACTGATAGGCGTATGACATGTTCAGTCGCGGCGAACGTTTGCGGGCATTGACGGGAATGTCGCCCACGGGTTGCGCTACCGAGAGATCGAGCGAGTAGTGCTGCAGATCGCTGAAACGCACGCCGAAGCCGAGCGAGGCGATCTCGCTGTCGGCAATGTCGTAGCCGTTCAGCGAAGTGCGCGCGGCGTCACCCAGCACATAGGGCTGCACCTGCTTGAAGTACTTTCCTTGCGAAGAAAACACGCGATTGAATTCGAGGGCAACACCCCAACCCTTGTCGCCGGCAATTTCCCCCGCCGGATAGGCGCTGCCGAACTGTTGCGCGCCAAAACTGATCTGCTCCGACAGCGGCAGGCGATTGCTGCTGTACTGCCCGCTGCCGCGAACGGCCAGGCCATAACCGCTGCTGCCAAGCGAACGACTATGGGAAAAACTGCCGCGGGCGCGCAGGAAGTCGAGGTCGATATTGTTGTTGAATTGCTTGGCGCCGGCGCCATCCACGCCCTGATACAGGCCGAGCATCCACTGCGTGTTGTTGCCATCGCCTGCCGTCACGGACGTCATTTCGAGGGAGAGCGCGCGAATGTCGGAACTGAGTTCGACCACAGGAACGGCTGCCGGCACGGAGCGGGTATAGCGCGCCGCGTTGTGCACGGCATAGACGCCGCCGCTCAGGGTCAGGCTGCGGGAGGCTGTCAGTACCAGCGGATAACTGAGATTGATGCTGGCTCTTTCCGTTTCTGTCTCATGACGCGCCTGAAACTGGTTTTGTTCAAGCGCGCGGTTTTCCGGTTCGGCCTTGTAGCGCGACAGATTGACCTGCAGCAGCATGCCTTGCCAGCGAATCGGTTGCGCATAATTGACCGCGTAATATTCTTCGCGATCCGGGCCGCGCGGCAGCAGCGTGCTGACGGTGACCTGTTCGCCCAGCGAGGTCAGACCATTGGTACTGGCACTGAAGACGCCGCGCAGGTTCGAGGTCGCCGTGTCGAGAGCGAATGCCGCACTGACCGGCTTGCGCGTGACCTCCAGCACCATTTCGCAGGCGCCGTCGGTCGTGACAGGCGGTTGAACCGAAGCCTTGATGCGCATGCCGGGCTGCAAGCCGAGTACGCCGCTAATGCGTTCGAAGCTCTTCCGGCTCAAAGGTCTGTCTTCCGAGAGTTGCGCTGCGATCTGCCGCAGCCTTTCTTCGGACGGTCCCGGATTGCCTTCTATGCGCACCTTGCTGACATAACCTTCGACAACATTGATGACGACGATGTTGTCCTTGAAGGTCTGGCTGGGGACGAATGCAAAGGACAGAGGGTAGCCCTTGTCCTGGTAGATCTTCGTGACGTTTTCGGTTGCGCGCAGGATGTCGGCAACGGTGACTTCCCGATTGGCCAGTCCTGCGAACTCTGCGGAAACCTGTTCGAACGGAATCGATTGCACACCGGCGATCTGAAAGCGGGCAGGCCGGATGCGTGTGGTGAGCAGACGTTGCAGCGCGGCGTCGGGTGCGGGAGTCTGGATCTCGATATCAATGGGGGGCGTCGGTTGCGCCTGGGGGCGAGGCAGTGAATCGAGCGGATTGCCCTGGCCGGGACTGCGCGCATCGGCAAGGGCCGAGCCCGGCAGCATGGGATAGCAGAGCATCGCCGAAACGTAGAGCATCCACTGGCATGTAGATCGCTGCATGAATCTGTCTTCCCGAAAATTGTGATGGTTCTCCACCATCAGAGGCTTTAGCGTATGTTGTCTTGAAGCATGCCTTCTCGTGGGAAAAGTGCACATACCATAAATATGGTATTTGAATTTCATTCATGAACTAATTTAACAAATATTACATTGCAGTGGAAATTTGTTTAGATTATTTAACAATTTTGGCGCTTATCCGACATTCCAAGAAAAACGGGTCCTGACGAATCAGGTCCCGTTTCTGAAGTGCAAGGAGTCAGTTTTTCTTGGCGCCGAGCAGGCCGCCCAAGAGATTGCCTACCGGGTTGGTGCCGGTCTGGGTCGTGGTATTGGCCGGTTGCGCGGTGGATACGCCGACCAGTGCCTGAACGGTAACGGTCACTGGCGCCAACAGGCCGCCGGTGTTGCCGCCGACAGTACCGTTTACCGCGCCGGTCACGCCGTTCACAAGATTGGTCACCGGGGCGAGCACGCCATTGCCACCGTTGCCGCCATTGCCGTTCCCGAGGGCGCCTGTCAGTCCGCCTACGACGCCAGTCACGGGAGCGAGCGGACCGCTGCCGTTGCCGGTCAGGCCGCTGACCAGTCCGGTTACCGGAGCCAGGGGGCCGCCGGTATTACCGCCACCGATGGCACCGGTCAGGCCGCCCACCAGATTCGTCACGGGTGCCAGCGGGCCCGTGCCATTACCGCCGTTGCCGGTCAGACCGCCTACCAGGCCGGTTACCGGAGCGAGCGGGCCGGCGGCGCCATTGCCACCGCCGAGGATGCCGGTGACCGGTGCCAGCAGGGCGCCGAGTCCGTTATTGGCGCCGGTGCCATCGCCACCGTGCACAAGCGTTCCGAGTGTGGCTACCATGTTTCCGGTAGAGGTAACCAGGCCGCCGGCATCGCCGAGGACCGGCGTACCGCTTGCGCTCAGGTTGTCGCCAAGGCCAGCCACGCTATTGCCCACGCGTGTCAGCAAGCCGTTGACTGGTTGACCGAGACCAGTGGCGCCGCCGACCTGTTGGGTCAGCGTGGTGACCGTGCTGGTCAGCGGGACGATGGTATTGCTCAGCTTTTGCGTGATCCGCTCGACATGCGTGGATTCGATGACGGCGGGCAGTTTCTCCGACAGGCCCACCACCGTTTCGCCAACCTGGCTGACAAGACCGCCGACGGGCGCGGTGACAGGCTGCAGTACGCTCAACTGGCCGGTGCCGAGATTTGACACAAGCTGGCCTGCGCTCTGGACGGTCACGCCGGTTTGAGCAATGACGTCGTCGGTGATTGCCACCGTGGTGCCGACGGGATTGTCGATGACGCCCATCTGACCCAGACCGGAGCTGACGCCATCGCCGAGCGTTGAGACGATGCCCCCTGCTTCTACCACTACATTGGAAAGGTCGTCCTGTGCTTGCGCCGGCACCACGGGAAGATTGAGGTCGCCTACGGTTTCGCCGATTTGAGAAACGGTGTTGCCGGTAGCGGAAATGATGTTGCCCAGGCCATCGACGTGCTGGCCGGTGGTGGTGGCTGGGACCGTGGGAGTGCCTCCGCCATCGCCATCTCCGCCGCCGTTATTGCCTCCGTTGTTGCCACCATTATTTCCACCATTGTTGCCGCCGTTGTTCCCACCGTTATTGCCACCGTTATTGCCTCCACCGCCGTCAACATTGCCGTTTCCGCCGCCGTCGTTTCCGCCGCCTCCGGCCAGGCTGCCCGAACCGCTACCGCTGGCGCATCCGACAAGCGAGAGTGCTGCAAGCAAAAGCAGGGTGCTGGAAAGTTTCTTGCTCGTGATGTTCATCTCGATTCTCCTCGTTCAGTTCAAAAAGCGGGAATGCTTGCTTACCCTATGGCAAGCCGTGTGCCATCTTTCTGAAAGGCTTGAAATGACACGGAGGAGGAAAAAATTATTGATTGAAATCAATGGCCTATGATCATTTTTGCGAGTGGTCTGATACGAATTGCCAAGATCGGATACGATCATGAAAGTGTTACTTGTAACGTTACACAGGGAACAAAATGTTTCGTTTTTCTTCTGAAAGTGTGTCTTGCTGTCGAGGAATAGCGGCCGTGCGGATCAAGCTGAAATACGCGGTTGTCGCGGATGTGTGCCTTGTCGCTTGTCTGTAAAGTGTGGTGTTGATCCTTTCCTTGTTTATCCGAAAGAACTGTCGTGGCCAGATTGCATTTCGACCCTGAGGCTTTACCGATCGATTCGCTGGGCGGGGAAGCGCCTGTGGAGCCAGACCGGCTGGAGGCGAATGCATTGCGCCGTCGTTTCCAGCATCCTCCGTTGTGGACGCCCGAGATCACGGCCGAGCGTCTGGTGCGCCCGATGGCGGGACCATTGACGGAGGCTGCTGTACTGGTGCCGGTGGTATTGCGCGAGCAGGGGCCCACGCTCCTGTTCACGCTGCGGACTGCGCATCTGAACGATCACGCCGGGCAGATCAGTTTTCCCGGCGGCCGCATGGAGCGGCACGATGTCTCGCCGATCGATACGGCACTGCGCGAGACGGAGGAAGAGGTGGGGCTGGCGCGTCGGCATGTCGATGTGCTCGGCAGCCTGCCTGAATATCACACGGGCACGGGCTTTCGCGTGACGCCGGTGGTGGGCATCATCGAGCCGCCGTTCGACGTGACGCCGGCGCCGTTCGAGGTGGCGGAGATTTTCGAAGTGCCGCTTTCGTTCCTGATGAACGGCATGCATCACCAGCGCCGTACTGCGGAATTCCAGACCGGTCGCCGCACCTTCTATGTGATGCCGTACGAACGTTTTTTCATATGGGGCGCGACTGCCGGCATGCTGCGCAATCTGTTCCATTTTCTGAGGGCGTGAGACGGGATTTGCCGTCGATGCCGATTTGATTCCCGTCTTGCCCTGCGCTATCGTATGGCCTGACCGATTTCCGCGTGAGCAGGGCAACCCATGACATTTTTTTCCATTCTTTTTGCGCTGCTGATCGAACAATTGAAACCGCTGCGTGCGGACAATCCTGTCTATGCGGGTGCGCGTGCACTGGCGGCGCAGATCGAGCGATCCTTCAATGCGGGGCAGGCGCATCAGGGACGGCTCGCATGGCTTTTGATGATTCTGGCGTTCACGGTGCCGGTGGCGTTGCTGTACTGGATCGCCATCAAGATCGGCATCCTCGCCGTCCTGATCCTGAACGTGCTGGTGGTCTATCTGACCCTCGGATTTCGTCATTACAGTCATTTCTTCACCTCGATCCAGCTTGCGCTCAATAACGGCGACGAGGCCACCGCGCGTTCGCTGCTCGGCGAATGGACGCGGCGCGACACGGCCGGCATGGATGCCAGCGAGGTGGCGCGCATCGCGGTGGAAACGGCCCTGATCACCACGCACCGCAATGTGTTCGGCGTGTTCTTCTGGATGCTGACGCCGCTGGGACCGATCGGCGCGGTGATGTATCGCGTGGCCGAATACCTGGCGCGCATCTGGAACGAACCGGGCGCGACCGCCGAGCGCGAGGCGTTTGGACGCTTTGCCTCCAAGGCCTTTTACTGGATCGACTGGATCCCGGTACGGCTGACCGCGGCGGCATTCGCGGTGGTCGGCAATTTCGAGGACGCGATCTATGCGTGGCGCAATTTCGCCGCACGCTGGCAGGACGAGGCCATCGGCATCATCCTGTCCTCCGGCGGCGGCGCCATGGGCATACGGCTGGGCGCACCGGCGGAAGTGGCGGCCGACATCATCCCGTCCGATGCCGGGATCGTCGATTCCATCAATATCGAAACCGAGGCGCCACTGGGCGAAGAGGCCTCCGTGCGTGCCCTGCAGAGCACGGTGGGACTGGTCTGGCGCGCGCTTCTGCTCTGGATGTTCCTGGTTCTGCTGTTGTCCATCGCGAGCTGGCTGGGGTAGGAATCGCCGGCTTTTCCGTCCCATGAAAGGAACTTCACGAAGGCAATTGTTGTTTTTGTGTCGTCTTTAGTTTCCGCATGGAAACTGTTTTCCTTATCAAAGCGCCTTAAATAAGTTACCCTACGGCAACAAAATCGCCAATGCACCATCGTGATTGCAGGTGGTGCGTATCGTTTCTTCTTCCATCCTTCATGGTGTAAGCCGCCGGTCCAAGGTCATTCAACTGATGCGTTGCAGACATTCCCCCGTGTCGATGGCAGCCGTGCTGACGCTGCTGATCGGCTTGCTGATCAGCGCGATCCTGTTCACATCGTTGCGTCGGCTTGCGCACGACAACGTGGATATCGAGTTCCAGCAGCGTGCCCAGGCGAATGTCGGCGCGATCCAGAGCGGGCTCGAGAATTCGATGCATGTGCTGGCGAACATCAATCAGATGTTCTCGACCTTTGGCGAGGTCAGCCGCCAGCAGTTCCGGGAATTTGCCACGCCGCTGCTGGCCCGCAATGCGCATATCCAGGCCATCGCATACCGCCGCTTCATCGCGGGAGAGGAGCGGCCGGCCTATGAGGCCCGCATGCGCTCCATCTTTCCGGATTTCGCCATTACGGAGCGCCAGGAAGGAAAGCTGGTGCCGGCCGCCGAGCGTGACCAGTATTACGTCGTCGACTACATCGAACCGCTGGAACCCAACCGCTCCGCGCTGGGTTTCGACGTTGCCTCCCATCCCATGCAGAACGAAACCATGCAGCGCGCGGTCGAGACGGGCCAGCCGGCTGCGACCGGTCTGCTGCGGCTGGTACAGGACGAAGGCGACCGACGCGGGTTCATCGTATCGATGCCGGTCTATCGGCCTGGTGCATCGCTGCATGATGCGGCTTCCCGCCACGCGGCCAGGATCGGCGATACGGCAGCGGTATTTCGCGGCAATGCGATGATCCGTGAGTCGCTGGCGCTGGCAGCCGACGACGAGGCGGTTGTCGGCAATGACGGCGTGTCGAATGTCGATATCAGCGTCTATGCGGCACCGGAACCGGACACGCAGGTGCTGGTGTTCGGCGGCGGCAGCCTGCCTGCCGTGCCGGAGCCGATCCTGGGGCTGCCCACATGGTTGTTTTACGACCAGCCCGCGATATATGAACGGACTTTCGATGTGGCCGGGCAGACGTGGAGCATCGTCGTCTCCACGCCGGCCCGTTTCTTCGTCTCGCGCGACAGCAACGCCTTGTGGGCATTGCTGGCCGGCGTTCTGTTCAGCCTGGGAGCGGCGACGTATCTGCAGACCATCGTCACGCGTTCGCATCGCATCCAGATGCTGGTGAACGAGCGCACGATGCAGCTGCGTTCCGTCAATCAGGACCTGATCGACGACATTGCCGCGCGTCGTCATGCAGAGCAGGCCTTGCAACTGCGCGAGCGCGCGATCGAGGCCAGCGCCAACGCCATTGTCATCACCAGTGCCGAAGGTCCGGATTACGGTATCGAGTACGTCAACCCGGCATTCGAACGCATCACCGGTTACGCAGAAGCCGAAGTGATCGGACGGAACATCGGTTTCCTGTGGGGGCATGACCATGCCCAGCCCGGCATCGAGGAGATTCGCGCCTGTGCAGGCGAACAGCGTGAAGGACATGCGATGCTGCGTACCTATCGCAAGGACGGCATGCTGTTCTGGAGCGACATGTACATTGCGCCGGTGCGCGACGATCACGGCCAGGTCAGTCACTATGTGATCGCGCAATATGACATCACCGCAACCAAACGCTACGAGTCGGAACTCGAGTTCCAGACCAATCGCGATGCCCTGACCGGTCTTGCCAACCGCACGTTGCTGCGTGACCGGCTGGGCCAGGCGATTTCCTATGCCTGCCGATACGATCATCCGATCTGGGTGCTGTTCGTCGATCTGGACCGCTTCAAGTTCGTCAACGATACGCTCGGCCATCAGGCAGGCGACGCGTTGCTGAAAGCGGTGGCGATGCGCATGAACGATTCGGTGCGCGATACCGACACCATTTCGCGCATGAGCGGCGACGAGTTCGTGATCGTGCTGCCCGAGCGTACCGATGCCGGGCTGACCACCGGCATTGTCAGGCGCATCATGGATGCGATCGTGCAGCCGATGACGATCGAGGGACATGAGTTTTTCATCAGTTGCAGTGTCGGCGTGGCCGTCTATCCGGCTGACGGCGACACGCCGGAGGCACTGATCAAGCATGCCGACATTGCGATGTATCGCGCCAAGGAGCTGGGACGCAACAACTTCCAGTTCTACACCTCGGAAATGAACGAGCGCGCGCTCGAAAGGCTGCGGCTGGAGGGCGATCTGCGGCTTGCGCTGGAGCGCAACGAGTTTCAGCTCTATTACCAGCCGCAGGTGGATCTGAACACGCGCGAGATCGTGGGTGTCGAAGCGCTGATCCGATGGCAGCATCCAGAGCTCGGCATGGTGCCGCCGGTGCGCTTCATCAGCCTAGCCGAGGAAACCGGCCTGATCGTCCCGATCGGCAACTGGGTGATCGCCGAGGCGTGCCGCCAGACCCGATTGTGGCTGGATGCGGGCTTCGGTCCCTTGCGTACCGCCGTCAATCTGTCTGCAAGGCAGTTTGCGCAGGAAGACCTCGCGCAATCGATTGCCACGGCGCTGGAGCGCAGCGGCCTGCCGAGCGCGAGCCTGGAGATCGAGTTGACCGAAAGCCTGGTCATGGCGGATGTTGACCATGCGATCGGCATCCTGCGCGAAATGAAGACGCTGGGCGTGCAGCTTTCGATCGACGACTTCGGCACCGGCTACTCCAGCCTCAGCTATCTCAAGCGTTTTCCCATCGATGTGCTGAAGATCGATCGTTCATTCGTCAATGACATCACGATCGATCCGGACGACGCGGCCATCGTCAGCTCCATCATTTCTCTTGCGCACAGCCTGCGCTTGCAGGTCATCGCCGAAGGCGTGGAAACCGCCGAACAGCTCAGCTATCTGCGCCAGCATGGCTGCGATCACATGCAGGGATATTTCTTCAGCCGGCCGCTGACCGCAGATGCCATGACCCAGATGCTGCGCGACGGCGTGCGCCTGACTCTGGCGGAGGACGATCTGCCTGTCTAGGTGCGAACAGGCGGCTGCGCCGACTGCATGTCACATGCAATAATCGTGTCTGTTCACACTCCCAGACAGACATGCGCCTCTCCAGATTCTTTCCCGCAGCCAATATCTTTTTTCCTCTGATGCTCGGGCTTGCGCCAGCTGCATTGCCGGCAGCCGAAGCTCTGCCTCCTCCGGTGGCCGACGCGCTGGTGCGCAACGCCATTCCCATGCAATCGGTCGGTGTCTATGTGCAGCAGGTTGACGGCCCATTGCCCTTGATGGCGTGGAATGCGGAAGCCGGCTTCAATCCCGCTTCGACCATGAAACTGGTCACCACCGACGCCGCGCTCGAGATGCTGGGGCCGGCCTTTACCTGGAAGACACGTGCCTACACGCGCGGCACGCTCAACGGCGACGTGCTACAGGGAGACCTGATCATCAGGGGCGAGGGCGATCCCAAGCTGGTGACCGAGAAGTTCTGGCAGTTTCTGCGACAGATCCGCGCGGCCGGCATACGCGAGATACAGGGCAACCTGATTCTCGATCGCAGCATCTATCGCGCAGAAGCGCACGATGCCGGCGCTTTCGATGCCGAACCGTTCAAGCCCTACAACGTCGGTCCCGATGCGCTGCTGCTCAACTACAACGTGCTGACCATGCGCTTCCGGCCGGACGCGGCACAGCGCACCGTCTCGCTGCAGTTCGATCCGCCGGTCGCATGGTCGCCGGCCCAGGTGCGCACGCCCCTGTTGTCGAACGGTGCATGCGGCGACTGGCAAAGCGCATTGCGCCCGCAGTTCGGTGCACAGGGACTGTGGTTCGAGGGCAGCTATCCCGCGTCCTGTGGCGAGCGCGGCTGGTACGTGCATCCCTATACGATGCCCGCCACCGATTATTTCGGTCTGGTGTTCCGCCAACTGTGGATGGAGATCGGCGGCACGTTCAGCGGCACAGTGCTCGATGGCGTGACGCCCGCCGATGCGCAGCAGATCGCGGAATGGCAATCGCCGCCGCTGCCCGAGATCGTGCGCGACATCAACAAGTTCAGCAATAACGTCATGGCGCGTCACCTGCTGTTGACGATCGCCGCTCAGCACGGCGACGTGCCGGCCACCCCGCAGTTCGGTGCCAACCTGTTGCGCGCGTGGCTGAGCCGCAAGGGCATCGATACCCAGCGCTTCGTGGTCGAGAACGGTTCTGGCCTGTCGCGCATCGAGCAGATCACGCCGGCCACCATGGGACGCATGCTGGTGGCGGCTTACCAGTCGCCGATGATGCCCGAGTTCATTTCGTCGATGCCGGTGGTCGGGCTCGACGGCACCATGCGGCGCCGGCTCGTCAATGACGACGTCGCCGGCCGCGCGCACATCAAGACCGGTTCGCTCGACGGCGTGCGTGCGGTGGCTGGCTACGTGCAGGCATTGTCGGGCAAGCGCTATGCGGTAGTCTGCATCATCAACGACACGCATGCGGAACAGGGCCGCGCGGCGCAGGATGCACTGCTGCGCTGGGTCCATGACAACGGTTGACGGTCGCTGAAGGCCGGTTGATGTCCGCTTGCCTTGCCGGTCATCCCCTTTGCGGATGATGCCGAAAAAGCAGTGGGGCGATGTGCAATGAAAGGGGCCGCAATGCGGTCCTTTTTCATTGGTCGAAGCCTTTTCGACAGCAGTTTGTTCGGCCGAAAGCCGGATAGGTTGCGCGTCAGTGGCCGTCCAAATGAGTTGTCTTCACGACTGTTACTTCCTCCCCAAATTTTTCTTTTCAATTCGCATATTTCGATGGTATCTTTTCTTTGCGCTATCTGACATGTCAGTAACGTGTTATTTATAAAAGAATAAAAATCGAAGATTCCAAGCGGTCATCATCAACATCAAAAGGAGAGACATGATGCGACATACCTTCCGCCACGCCCGGCTTGCCGGCGCCATCCTGCTGGGGCTCGCGTATTCCAGCGCCGGCGCATTCGAAACCACGGGCAAATACTGCGACACGCCCTCGCGTTGCCTGAATCCGGCCGCGACCCAGGGCATGGTCACGACGTCCAACTATCTGGCCACGCAGGCCGGTCTCAAGGTGCTGCGCGATGGCGGCAACGCCATCGATGCCGCCATCGCGGCGGCCGCCACGCTCTCGGTCGTCTATCCGCAGATGACGACCATCGGCGGCGACAACTTCTGGCTCATCTACAACGCCAAGACCGGCGACATGCGCGCCCTCAACGCCAGCGGCCGCGCCGGCGAAAAGGCGACCATCGATTTCTACAAGCAGAAGGGCTTGAGCAAGATTCCGTCGCGCGGCTACCTGTCGGCCAACACGGTGCCGGGCGCGATCTCGGGCTGGGACGAAGCCTATCGCTACGGCCAGCAATCCATGGGCGGCAAGGTCGGCTGGTCGCAATTGCTGGACAGCGCGATCGGTTATGCCCAGGACGGTTTCGCGGTCACGCCCTCGCTGGCGAAATGGAGCAAGATCAACGTCGATCCGGCCGATCAGGAATTTCGCAACCTGCAGCGCTTCGACGGTTTCCGTCAGACCTATCTGAAACCGGACGGTGGTGCCTACCAGGTCGGCGAGGTGCTGCGTCAGCCGGCGCTCGCATCAACCTTGCGCACGATCGCCAAGGATGGCGCCAAAGCCTTCTATGACGGCCCGATCGCGCAGAAGATCGTCGACGACCTGCAGCGCAACGGCGGCGTGCTGACGCGCAAGGATTTCGCCACGCACAAGGCGAACTGGGTGACGCCGCTGAAGGTGCCGTACCGCGATACGGTGGCCTACAACCTGCCGCCGAATACGCAGGGCATGGCCGCGCTGGAAATCCTCAACGTGCTGAACAACTTCGACGTCAAGAAGCTCGGCGAGGGCACGGCGGATTATTACCACCTGATCATCGAGGCGACCAAGGAAGCCTTTGCCGATCGCGACCGTTACCTGTCCGATCCGGACTTCGTGCAGATCCCGGTCGATTTCCTGCTGTCGCGCCAGCATGGTGTCGATCAGGCCAAGCGCATCCGCATGGAGACCGCTGCCACAGCCGTCAAGCCGCTCGATCCCAAGGGTGACACGATCTGGCTCGGTGTGGTCGACAAGGACGGCAACGCGGTCTCGCTGATCCAGAGCGTCTATCACGACTTCGGTTCGGCCATCGTGCCTGAGGGTACCGGTGTGCTGTTGCAGAACCGCGGCAGTTTCTTCTCGCTGGACAAGAGCCACATCAACCACCTCGAACCGGGCAAGCGCACCTTCCACACGCTGAATCCGGCGATGCTGACCAAGAACGGCAAACCGCTGCTGGTCTATGGCACGATGGGCGGCGAAGGGCAGCCGCAAACACAGGCAGCGATCGTGACGCGCGTGGTGGATTTCGGCATGACGCCGCAGGATGCGATCAACGGTCCGCGCTGGCTGCATGGCCGCACCTGGGGCGCCGCATCCAACGACCTGAAGATCGAGGGACGCACGCCATCGGCAGTGACGGATGAACTGAAGAAGCGCGGTCATCCGATCAATGTGGTGGACGACTACACCGACACCATGGGACATGCCGGTGCGATCTGGATCGATCCGGCTTCCGGTGTGCGTTACGGCGCTACCGATCCGCGTGGTGACGGTACTGCAGCAGGCTATTGATCGAAACGGGAAAACAGAAAAAGCCGGCAGTCCTTCGACTGCCGGCTTTTTTCATGCATGGTTCGCATGCAGAACGTACTCCGCTTGCAGGCTGCGGATTCAGGTGACGGGAAGACGCTTTTGCACGCGGCAACGTGCTACAGCAGGATCGGTTTGTTCGACAGCTGATCCGGCTGCGGATCGCCTTCCGGCAGGCAGGCCTGCAGCAGGTCGTTGAGCTGGCGCAGGCCTGCGATCACGCCGTCGCGATAGTCGCCGCGCGCGAAGCCTTCGGTCATGGCGCGGCATACCGATTGCCACTGCTGTTCGGAGATCAGCCGCGTAACGCCGCGATCGGCAACGATCTCGACCTGGTGGTCGGCAAGGTCGATGTAGATCAGGATGCCGCTGTTTTCCTCGGTATCCCAGATGCGGTACTGCGAGAACAGTTCGTGCGCGCGGTCGCGCGCGCCGATGCCGGCCACGATGTCGGAGAACGACAGCCCGGCCTCCACGATCAGGCGGATCTCGGCGCGATGCCTGGCCTCGCCGGCTTCGATGGCGTGCTGGATGGCGCGCAGCGCTTCGCATGGAAACGCCTTGCGGCCGCTGAAGCGGGTGCTCGTCAGGTGGCGCAGCGCGCGTGAAAACTTGTTCATCACCAGTTCCCCGATGCGCCGCCGCCGTTGAAGCCGCCACCGCCGCCCGAGAAACCGCCGCCTCCGCCAAAACCGCCTCCACCGCCGAAGCCGCCGCCCCAGCCGCCGCGCGAGGACGAACGCCGTCCGATCTCGTTGCCGATCGCGGTGCCGAGGATCACGCCGGCCGAGTTGCCCCAGTCGCTATTGCTGTGGCGCGGCCGTCCGCCGCGGCTGCGCGCGAGCGTGATGACGATCAGGAACAGGAAGAACAGGAAGGGTGCCCAGTCGAACACGTCGGCGCCCTGCGCCTGGTTGTTGCGGCGCGTCGGCTCGGGAAAGACTTCGCCGTCGAGCAGGCTGGTGATGACGGAGACGCCGGATGCAAGTCCGCCATAGAAATCGCCCTGGCGGAAGTGCGGCGCGATCACGTCCTGCAGGATGCGCTTGGATTGCGCATCGGTCAGCACGCCCTGCGTGCCGAGGCCGGTCTCGATGCGCAGGCGGCCGGAGGCGGCCGAGTTGTCGCGCGCGACCAGCAGCAGCACGCCGTCGTCCACGCCCTTGCGACCGAGCTTCCACGCATCGGCCACGCGGATGCTGTACTGCTCGATGGTTTCCGGCTCGGTGCTCTTGATCAGCAGGATCGCGATCTGGTTGCCGGTGCGCTGTTCGTATTCGGCCAGCACGTTCTCGAGCGCGTTGCGCTGCTCGGCTTGCAGCATGCCGATCTGGTCGGTCACGCGCGCCTCGAGCTTGGGAACCGGCACGAAGTCCTGCGCGCGCGCCAGCAGTGACGCGCATAGCAGGAACAGCACGAACAGGACGCGCAAAGGCTTCATGGGCATGGCGTAGTTATCCGCTGATTACTTGTTGAAATCGACGGCCGGCGGAGTCGAAATGGCTTTCTCGTTTTCCACCGTGAACGACGGCTTGACCGGGTAGCCGAACACTTTCGCCGTCAGGTTGGTCGGGAAGCTGCGCGCCAGCACGTTGTAGTCCTGCACGGCCGCAATATAGCGCTGACGCGCGACGGCGATGCGGTTCTCGGTGCCCTCGAGCTGCGACTGCAGGTCGCGGAAGGAGGTGTCGGCCTTCAGTTGCGGATAGTTTTCCGAGATCGCCATCAGACGCGACAGCGCCGACGACAGCTCGCCCTGCACCTGCTGGAATTTGCTGAACGCCTGCGGATCGTTCAGCACCTCGGGTGTGATCTGGAAGCTGGTGGCGGCGGCGCGCGCCTTGGTCACGGCTTCCAGCGTTTCGCGTTCGTGCGAGGCATAGCCCTTGACGGTGTTGACCAGGTTCGGAATCAGGTCGGCACGGCGCTGGTACTGGTTGACGACCTCGCCCCAGGCAGCCTTGGTGGCTTCGTCCTTGACCTGGAAATCGTTGTAGCCGCAGGCGCTGAGCAGGCTTGCGAAGAGGGCGATGCCCAGCCATTTGGTCAGTTTCTTCATGATTGTTTATCCCTGGAAAGGTCGAGAGTGCAAGGTAGGTGGTGGCGCGTTGCGCGTTCTCAATAGTAGCCCATTTGATATCGAAAGTGGCTGACAGCAGGCGCATGACGGGGCGGCGCACGACCGCCGCACGCTACAATAGCGGGCAACCAGAAAGAGAAAGCCAATCGTGACCTTCATCGCCAAATTTTCCGCCGCCGCCGCCGCCAACCGCTCGCAACTGTGCGTCGGCCTCGATCCCGATCCCGCGCGCTTTCCGGCGCACCTGCGCAGCAAGGCCGACGCCATCGTGCAGTTCTGCAAGGGCATCATCGATGCCACTGCCGACACCGCCTGCGCCTTCAAGCCGCAGATCGCCTATTTCGCGGCCCTGCGCGCCGAGGAACAGCTGGAGGAAATCTGCAACTACCTGCGCGCCAACTACCCGGCGATTCCGATCGTGCTCGACGCCAAGCGTGGCGACATCGGCGCCACTGCCGAGCAGTACGCGCGCGAAGCCTTCGAGCGCTATGGCGCGGACGCCGTGACCGTCAACCCGTACATGGGTTTCGATTCGGTGCAGCCCTACCTCGAATGGAAGGATCGCGGCGCCATCATCCTGTGCCGCACCTCGAACGCCGGTGGCTCCGACCTGCAGTTTCTGAACGTGGACGGCAAGCCGCTCTACCAGCACGTGGCGCAGCTGGTGGCGGACAAGTGGAATACCAACGGCCAGTGCGGCCTGGTGGTGGGCGCGACCTTCCCGAACGAACTGGCGCAGGTGCGTGCGATCGTCGGCGACATGCCGCTGCTGATTCCGGGCATCGGCGCCCAGGGCGGCGACATCGAGGCAACGGTCAAGGCCGGACGCACGGCAGCCGGCGGCGGCATGATGATCAATTCCTCGCGCGCGATCCTGTATGCGAAGACCGACGAGGAAAAGGGCGAGGACTTTGCGCAGGCCGCGCGCCGCGTGGCACAGGAAACGCGCGATGCGATCAATCTTTATCGGAACTAATCTGCCGATCTGATCGCGGCAAGGAGAAACGGCGGGCTAGTGCCCGCCGTTTCTTTTTCAGGCCTGCAGTCTTTGCAGCAATCCGCGCAGCGAGTGGATCACGCTCTGTTCGCGCACGGCCTGGCGGTCGCCGGCGAATTCCATGCGTTGGGTTTCCACCTTGCCATCCACGGCCCAGCCGAAATAGACGGTGCCGACTGGCTTGCCCGGTACTGCGCCGTCCGGACCCGCAATGCCGGTGGTCGAGACCGCGACCTGGGCGCGGCTGTTGGCGAGCGTGCCGCTGCACATGGCGGCGGCGGTTTCGTCGCTGACCGCGCCGTGCTGCGCCAGCGTGGCTTCCGGCACCTGCAGCAGGTCCATCTTGGCCGCGTTCGAATAGGTGACGAAGCCGCAGTCGAACCATGCCGACGAGCCGGCGATTTCGGTGACGGCCTGCGCCACGCCGCCGCCCGTGCACGATTCGGCGGTGGCGAGCATCAGCCCGCGCCGGCGCAGGGCGGCGCCGACTTCAGCGGCGAGTTCGACGATGGCGGGCGTGGACATGGCGGCTCCTCGATCAGACGATGCGAATCCAGATGGCGATCACCAGCAGCGTCAGGAAGGCGGCGATCAGGTCGTCGATCATGACGCCGAAGCCATCCTTGAAGCGCCGCTCTATCTGCCTGATCGGCGGCGGCTTGGCCATGTCGAACAGGCGGAAGATCAGGAAGGCGGCGAGCTGCATGCTTGGACTTGCCGGCGTGACGAACAGCAGCACCAGCCAGATCGCGACGATCTCGTCCCACACCATGCTGCCGTGATCGGCCACGCCGAGGTTGCGGCCGGTGACGTTGCAGGCCCAGATGCCGAGCATGAAGCCGACGGAAATCAGGAAGGCCCAGGTCCATGGCGTGAACACTTCCGGAAAGCGCCACGTCAGCACGTTGAACGACAGCCAGCCGAACAGCGTGCCGAAGGTGCCGGGCATGATGCGCGGCAGGCCGCTGCCGAAGCCGAGCGCGAGCAGGTGCGCCGGATGCGCGCGCATGAAGACCGAAGTCGGATGGATGCGTTTCTTTTCTGCGGAAGCGGCAGACGGCGCGGACGAGGTCATGCGGTCAGGAGGTGAAATGATCGTAGGAGGAAGCGTGCAGGTTCAGCGGCTGGCCCTGCGCGTCGAGCAGGCGCAGGCCCGGCGAGGCGTCGATGCGGCCGACGCGCGTGACCGGCGTGTTGGCGATCAGCGCCGCGCCGAGCACGGCATCGCGTTTGGTCGCCGGCGCGGTGAAGCAGAGTTCGTAGTCGTCGCCGCCGGCCAGCGTGAACAGGCGGCGCCGTTCGATCGGCTGCTCGTCGAGCACCGGACCTGCCGGCAGCGCATCGACCTCGAGCGTGGCGCCGACACCGGATGCCTTGAGGATGTGGCCGAGATCGCCGGCCAGCCCATCGGACAGGTCGAGCGCCGCGTGCGCAATGCCGCGCAGCGCGAGCCCGAGCGCCACGCGCGGCTGCGGCATGTGCAGGCGCGGCGCAGCGGCGGCCAGCGCATCGGCCGGCAGCGCATATTCTTCGTAGAGCGCACCGAGCGCGAGCCGCGCGTCGCCGAGCGTGCCGGAGACCCAGACGTCGTCGCCGGGCAGGGCGGCGTTGCGCTGCAATGCTTCGCCGACCGGCACGCGGCCGAATACGGTGATGCAGATGTTGAGCGGGCCTTTGGTGGTGTCGCCGCCGACCAGTTCGCAGCGGTGCGCGTCGGCCAGCGCGAACAGACCGGCGGAGAATCGTTCGAGCCACGGTTCATCGACGCCGGGCAGCGAGAACGCGAGCGTGAAGGCGACCGGTTCGGCGCCCATCGCGGCCAGATCGGACAGGTTCACCGCCAGCGACTTGTGGCCGAGCATGAAGGGATCGGCATCGGTGAAAAAATGGCGTCCTTCGACCAGGATGTCGGTCGAGATGGCCAGCTGCATGCCGGCTTCCTGCGTCAGCAGCGCGCAGTCGTCGCCGATCCCGAGCGCCGCATGGGAGCGGTGCGCGGGGCGCTTGAAGTAACGGGCGATGAGATCGAATTCGGACAGCATGCCGTGATTGTACAGACAGCGCGGCGCTGTCTGTGATTTGCCGCATTGCCAGCCGTTGAAAGGCGGCAATGCGGTGGTGCGATGTCAGGCGGTCTCGGCCTTCTTGCCCAGTTCGCCGAGCAGCGTCTGGCGGATCGCGTTGTCGTGCGGCGAGGTGCCGAAGCCGGTCAGCACGCCGTCGGCATCGTAGAAGCGGCAGACGGTGCGGTTGTCGGCGGTTTCCACGCACCACGTTCCGCTGGCGACCGTGTGCGGCAGCGGCGCGATCAGCGCGAGCGGATAGCTCGGCGTCTTGATCAGGACCGGCGAGGGCTTGAGGTCGATCTCGCTGCGCTCGCCATTGAGCGTGCGTGCGATCGCGCGGCCGGCGGTCATGATCGGCGCGATGTAGGGCAGCGTGTGGCCGCTGCCGTCGGCAAACGTGTATTCGGCGCAGTCGCCGAGCGCATAGACGTCGGCCGCGCTGGTCTGGCCGGCGTTGTCAACCACGATGCCGCGGTTGGTCTTGAGTCCGGCCAGATGCGCGAGGCGCAGATCGGGACGCAGGCCGACGGCCGACAGCACGATGTCCGCCGCTACGGTGCTGCCGTCGGCAAGCTGTACCTGAAGCTCGGGGCCGGCCTGATGCACGGCCTCGGCCACGGTCCCGAAGCGGAACTGCACGCCGCGCGCCTGCAGCGCCGTCTGCAATCCTTCCGACAAGGCGGGTGCCGCCAGTGCCGCCAGCGGGCGGTGGTTGGGATCGATCACGGTGACGGCATGGCCGGCACCTGCGAGGTCGTCGGCGAATTCGCAGCCGATCAGGCCGGCGCCGATGATCGCCACGCGCACCGGCGAGGCATTGGACGACGAGGCGATGCGCGCGCGGAAGGCGGCGTAGTCGTCGATGTTGTTGACCGACAGCACGTGCTGCGCGGCGTCGCCCTTCAGTTCCAGGCGGATCGGCTGCGCGCCGACTGCCAGCACCAGCTTGTCGTACTCGATGCGGCCGCCGCTGGTATCGATGGTCCTGGCTGCGGTATCGATGGCGCTGACGGTGGTCGAGGTTCGGATATCGGCATTCAGTTGCTCGCTCATCTGGGCGGCGCTCTGCATCACCAGTTGCTGCGCATCCTTGTTCTGCGCGAAGGCATTGGACAGCATGGGCTTGGAGTAGGAGCCGCCGCTGTCGGCCGTGACCAGCACCAGAGGCGCATCCTTGTTGAGGCGGCGGAATTCGCGCGCGACGGTGTAGCCGGCCATGCCGGTGCCGATGATGACGATGGGTTTCATGCTCTTTCTTCTCCGTTCTTTGTCGCTGGGCCGCCCCAAGGAAAAAAGCGTCCCCTGGGGGGGCGGTCAAGTCCTGCAGGGCTTGACCGTGGGGTCTTTTCGTTGCCGCGATCCGCGCGCGGGAAGCGGGGCGGATCGACATGGTGCGCAGGATTGTAATCGACTACCTATCAATAATCATGCTGTTGATATGCATATTATCGATCAATGATGGCGGCTGGACGGCGTGGTTTGTCAGGCAGCAGCAAGCAAGCCGTGAAATGATGGACCGGGGCCGAAATCGGCGATGGTGGCCTCTGCTAGAATGAATTGCGCCATTTTATAAAGACAAGAAAGGGTTGGACCGATGGATTCGAACCTCGACAAAAAGGAAGAGACGCGCCAGAAACTGAGGCAGGCGGCGCTGGAGTACCACGAATTTCCCAAGCCGGGAAAGATCAGCGTGACCCCGACCAAGCAGGTCACCAACCAGCGCGACCTGGCGCTGGCCTATACGCCCGGCGTGGCGGCGGCGTGCGAGGAAATCGCCATCGATCCCGCCAATTCCTATCGCTACACCTCGCGCGGCAACCTGGTCGCGGTCATCACCAACGGCACCGCCGTGCTCGGCCTCGGCAACATCGGTCCGCAGGCGGCCAAGCCGGTGATGGAAGGCAAGGGCGTGCTGTTCAAGAAGTTCGCCGGCATCGACGTCTTCGACATCGAGATCGACGAGACCGATCCCGACAAGCTGTGCGACATCATCGCTTCACTCGAGCCGACCTTCGGCGGCATCAACCTCGAGGACATCAAGGCACCGGAGTGCTTCACCATCGAGCGCAAGTTGCGCGAACGCATGAAGATCCCGGTCTTCCACGACGACCAGCACGGCACCGCCATCATCGTCGCGGCCGCCATCCTCAATGGCCTGAAGGTGGTCGGCAAGGACATCGGGAACGCCAGGCTCGTGACCTCGGGCGCGGGCGCGGCGGCGCTGGCCTGCCTGCAGCTGCTGGTCGATCTGGGCTTTCCGCGCGAGAACATCTTCGTTACCGACCTGGCCGGCGTGGTCTATGAAGGCCGCACCGAACTGATGGACCCGGACAAGGCGCAGTTCGCGCAGAAGACCGAGGCGCGCAAGCTGGCCGACGTCATCGGCGGCGCCGACGTGTTCCTCGGCCTGTCGGCCGGCGGCGTGCTCAAGCCCGAGATGGTGGCCGCCATGGCCGACCGCCCGGTGATTCTGGCGCTCGCCAACCCGACACCCGAGATCCTGCCGGACGAAGTGCGCGCCGTGCGGTCGGACGCCGTGATCGCCACCGGCCGTTCGGATTTCCCTAACCAGGTCAACAACGTGCTGTGCTTTCCGTACATCTTCCGCGGCGCGCTCGACTGCGGCGCCACGACGATCACGCGCGAGATGGAAATCGCCGCCGTCCATGCAATCGCCGAACTGGCGCAGGCCGAGCAGTCGGACATCGTCGCCACCACCTACGGCATCACCAACCTGAGCTTCGGTCCCGACTACATCATCCCGATGCCCTTCGATCCGCGCCTGATGACGCGCATCGCGATGGCGGTTGCGAAATCGGCCGAGGAGTGCGGCGTGGCAGCGCGGCCGATCGAGGACATGGAAGCCTATGCGGATCGCCTGCAGGAATTCGTCTATCGCAGCGGCACCTTCATGAAACCGATCTTCCAGCTTGCGAAGAACGCGCCGGCCGAGCGCAAGCGCATCGTCTTTGCCGAAGGAGAGGAAGAGCGCGTGCTGCGCGCGGTGCAGGTGGTGGTTGACGAACGGCTGGCAACGCCGATCCTGATCGGCCGCCCGGCGGTGCTGGCGCAGCGCATCGAGCGTTACGGTTTGCGCATCAAGCCCGATATCGACTTCACCGTCATCAATCCCGAATACGACACGCGCTATCGCGATTTCTGGGAAACCTATCTGGCGATGACTTCCCGCAAGGGCGTCAACGAGCAGTACGCGCGGCTCGAGATGCGCCGCCGCCACACGCTGATCGGCGCCATGGCGATCCACAAGGGCGATGCCGACGGCATGATCTGCGGCACCTTCGGCACCACCCCGCTGCACCTGAATTACATCGAGCAGGTGCTCGGCAAGCGGCCGGGCACCAATGTCTATGCGGCGATGAACTGCATCATCCTGTCGGACCGTCAGCTGTTCCTCGTCGATACCCACGTCAACGAAAATCCGAGCGCAGCGCAACTGGCCGAGATCACGCTGCTGGCCGTCGAGGAAATGCGGCGCTTCGGTGTCACGCCGCGCGCGGCGCTGCTGTCGCATTCCAACTTCGGCGCCTTCAATACCGAATCGGCCTGCAAGATGCGAGAGGTGCTGGCGATCGTGAAGGAACTGGCGCCCGACCTCGAGATCGATGGCGAGATGCACGGCGACATCGCGCTCAACGCCTCGCAGCTGAAGAAGACCATGCCGGACACCACGCTCAAGGGCGATGCCAACCTGCTGATCCTGCCCAACATCGATGCCGCCAACATCGCCTACAACCTGTTGAAGACCACGGTCGGCAACGGCGTGGCGATCGGGCCCATCCTGCTTGGCTGCAAGAGCCCGGTGCACATCCTGACGCCGTCGGCCACGGTGCGGCGTATCGTCAACATGACGGCGCTGTGCGTGGCCGATGCGATCGACGTGCGCCAGGACTGATTCCAGTCGCACAACAAAAAAGCCGCTGTCCTGTTGGGCAGCGGCTTTTTTGCATGATCTGCGCATCGTTTACGGCATCGGCAAATCCTTGAGCGTCGTCACCTCTCCCCGCAGCGGGACGCGCCCGGTCTGCACCAGCGAGGATGCACGATCGCAGTGCGCCGGCTGATCGTCGAAGAACATGTGCGGCTTGAAGGCGGCCAGCACGTCCGACTTGGCGACGCCGCCCATGAAGAAGGTTTCGTCGATGATGATGTCCCATGCGCGCAGCGTGCGGATCACGCGCTCGTGCGCCGGCGAGGAGCGCGCCGTGACGAGCGCGGTGCGGATCGGCGGCTTCTGCACACCGGCCTGGCGGAAGTTGTGCTGGATGAAGGAGATCGCCTTCAGCAGCCGCGCGAACGGACCTTCGGGCAGCGGCTTGAGCGCATTCTCGCGCTCGTGGTTCTCGAACGCCTCGATGCCCTGACTTTGATAAATGCGCTCCGATTCGTCGGAGAAGATCACGGCGTCGCCGTCGAAGGCGATGCGGATCTGGTCGAGTTCCTCGAAGGCGCTGGCCGGCTTCTGGTACAGCAGCGCAGCGGCGGTGCCGGAGTCGATCGCGGCTTGCACGTCGTCCTCGTGCAGTGACAGGAACAGGCTGACGTTGAATGCCCGCAAGTAGGGCGTCAGCGAGGCGCCGCCCGACAGCACGGCACGCGTGATGTCGAGGTCGTAATGCTTGATCGAGTTGAAGATGCGCAGCGAGGTCTCGCTCGAATTGCGCGACATGACCACCACTTCCACCAGCCGTTGCTCGGGATCGAGCGCATTGAGCTTGAGCAGCGCGCGCACCAGCGCGAAGCCGCCGCCGAGCTTGAGGATTTCGTTCTCGTTGTCGATCTGGTGCTTGCGATAGGCTTCCAGTCCCTGGGTGCGGAAAATCGTTTCCTCCGCTTCGAGATCGAACAGGGCACGGGAGGAAATACCGACGACGAGCAGGCGGTCGAGCGAGAAGGGCATGGAATGGCTTTATAAGGAGAAACGTAAGTTGGAAATTATAGACGCTCTTCAGGCATCGGCCGTGTCGCGGCCATCACGTGCGGTGGGAGGATGATTCTGCGCATGCGCGTCAGCCGAATGAATGTTGCGGCAGGATGTGGCCTTATCTTGGGCCTGTTGTCCATTTCGTCAGTATGGATAAAGCCCCGAATTGGGTGGCATGGCAGATTTCTTGCTTGAAGAATGAAGGCGGCTGCCTGGACGGATGAGGCGGCAGGCAATGCGGAAGCGGGTATTTGAGTGCCGTGGCAACGGATGTCCGCCACAGCGGGTATGATGAAAACCCATTGCGGCAGAATCGGATGAGCTGGGCGTATGCAGGCAGCGTGGGAGTTGCGATCTCGCCGAATGTTGCGGTCCGGTTATTTTCCGGCTTCTTCGTCTTCCGTGTAAAAGGAAGTGCGCAGGGTTTTGGTGCGTTGCAGCTTCTTCAGGCCGGCCTTGGTGCCCAGATAGGCGCCTGCCAGGCAGTAGAGCAGCGACATCCAGCCGAGATAGTAGAGTCCGACAAAGGGCAGGCCGATGACAAGGATGGTGGCGAACAGATCGCGCCGATTGATCGTGATCAGATAATGCGAAATCGCATAGACGACGAAAAGTCCGATCAGGCTCAGCAGCATGTTGTCTCCTTTGTGCGGCCTTGGGGCCTCTGGTTATGCAGCGATTCTAGCCCGAAATGGCCGGAATGGCGCGGTTTGCTGGAATCGATTTGCGGGTGCGCGCCTGCAACATCGCCGGAAATATAAGTTGCACTTAATATGCATGTTTAATACAATCGTTTGTGTCAAGAGGATGAATCCATGAGATTGACCCGGTTTTCGGATATCGGATTGCGTGTGCTGATGTATCTGGCAAAGGAACCGCGCGCATCTTCCGTCACCGTGGCCGAGGTGGCGCAGCAGTTCGACGTGCCGCACAATCATCTGGTCAAGGTAGTGGGTGCGCTGGCCAAGATGGGGTGGATCGATGCCATGCGCGGCCGCAACGGCGGCATTCGTATTGCGATCGATCCGGCTTCACTCAAGATCGGCAGTGTGCTGCGCGTGCTCGAAGGGGATGATGAAGTCGTTGACTGCGAAGGAATCGGTTGCCGCCTGTCGGGAGATTGCCGCTTGCGCCATGTTTTGCGCGAAGGCGTCGAGGCGTTCTACCGGGCGATGGATTCCTACACACTGGCCGAAGTGGTCGCCGGCAACACCGGTGAACATATCGTCCGCATGCACAAGCGTTTTCTGGCCGATCGCGCTGTCGCCGCCTAGAAATCTGCAAGCAGAAGGGTAAGCCCGCAAGGGCTTTTTTGATGGTTTAAAAGTTGCATATTTTATGCAAGTATTCAAAGGAGCAATCATGTTGTCAGCCGCATCTCGTCCCTACATCGATGCCAGCGTCCCGGTTCTTCGTGAACATGGATTGACCATCACCAAGACGTTTTACAAGGCGATGTTCGCCGCGCACCCTGAACTGAACAATATCTTCAATGCCGGCAACCAGGCCAACGGTTCTCAGCAGCAGTCGCTTGCTTCGGCAGTCTTTGCCTATGCCGCCAACATCGACAACGCGGCTGCGCTGGCGCCCGTGATCTCGCGCATCGTGCACAAGCATGTGTCGCTGGGCATCAAGGCCGAGCATTATCCGATCGTCGGCAAGCATCTGCTCGAAGCCATCAAGGAAGTGCTGGGCGATGCCGCCACGCCGGAACTGATCGCGGCCTGGGCCGAAGCCTACGGTTTGCTGGCAAATGCGCTCATCGAAGAAGAGGCACGCCTGTACAAGCAGGCGGGAATCGAGCCCGGACAACTGTTCGACATGCGCGTGACCGAGATCAGGGAAGAGAGCAAGCAGGTCAAGTCGTTTACGCTGGTGCCGGCAGACGGCTCGGCCGCGCCGGCATTCCGTCCGGGACAATATGTCAGCGTGGCGGTAACCCTGCCGAGCGGCTTGCGCCAGTTGCGGCAGTACAGCCTGTCGGATGCGCCGGCCGGCGACCATCTGCGTATTTCCGTCAAGCGCGAGCCGGCCAACGGCGAAACGCCGGCCGGCATGGTTTCCAACTGGCTGCACGACAATGTGCAGGTCGGCAGCATCCTGCCGGTAAGCTCGCCGTTTGGCGACTTCCTGCCGGCGGTGGAAGGCGATCAGCCGATCGTGCTGCTGTCGGCCGGCGTCGGCATCACGCCGATGATCTCCGCGCTCAAGCGCATTGCGGAAGTCGCACCGCAACGCAAGGTCATCTTCGCGCATGCCGCCAGCTGTGCCGACCATCACGCGCATCGCGAGGATATCGAGCAGGCCGAGCAACGCATGCCGAATCTGCAGACGATCACGTTCTATGAAGAAGGCGCGGTGGCCGAAGGTGTCGTCAGCGGACGCATGCAGTTGAAGGTGCTGCCGCAATGGGACAGGGAAAACACGGATGTGTATATGTGCGGACCGTTGCCCTTCATGCAGAAGCAGTGGGCCGATCTGCTGGCAGAAGGTGTGCCTGTCCAGCGTTTGCATCGCGAGGTGTTCGGTCCCGACATGCTCGATCATCTGCTGTAACGAAACAAAAAAAATGCACCTCGGGGTGCATTTTTTTTGCGCGTGAAACGGTGTCTGGCTTGCGTGGTCAGCGCCGGTTCAGGCCATTGCGAAAGGGCAGCTTCAGGGTGAATGTGGCGCCTTCGCCATAGACACTCTCCACACCAAGCGCGCCGCCATGCGCCTCGGCGAGTTGACGCGCGATGTAGAGTCCCAGGCCCAGGCCGGAGCCGACCTTGGTGGTGGCGCGTTCGAAAGGCTCGAAGATGCGATGCTGATCGGCGGCGGTGATGCCGTTGCCATGATCCCGCACCGAAATCTCGGCGTGCAGCGGATTGGTCTTGAGCGTGACGACCACGGGTTTGCCGCTGCCGTAGCGGAAGGCATTGGTCAGCAGGTTGACGATGATCTGTTCGACGCGGAATTCGTCCCATACGCCATGCGCGACCGTGTCGGCTTGCAGCGCGACGTCGCAATTGGCGCTGGCGGCCTGATGCGAAAGGTCGCTGACGATGCGTTTGAGCAGGTCCGAGAGTTCGGTTTCCGAGGGGCGGATCGACAGCTTGCCGCTGCGAATGCGCGAGACGTCGACCATGTCGTCGATCAGCCGCACCATGCTCTTGATCTGCCGGTCGTCGCGTTCGACCATGCGTTGCAGCTGGGCTTCCCCGAAGGCATCGAGCCGGCCCTTTTCGAGTTGCATCTTGCGCATCTGGGTTTCGAGGAACAGCGTATTGAGCGGCGTGCGCAACTCGTGCGCGACCATCGACATGAACTCGTCGCGCATGCGCAGCGAACGTTGCAGCTCGATCTGGGTGGCATGCAGTTCGGCCCGGCTCTTCTCGAGCGCCTCGACCTGGTGCCGGACCTGGTTGCGCTGCTGATAGAGCGAGACGAACACATTGACCTTGCTGCGCACGGCAGCAATGTCGAGCGGCTTGTGCAGGAAGTCGACGGCGCCGGTCTCGTAACCCTTGAACGCATAGTTGAGTTCCTTGCCGGCGGCACTGACGAAGACGATCGGCACATGGCGCGTTTTCTCGGTGCTGCGCATCAGTTCCGCCAGTTCGAAGCCGTCCATGCCGGGCATGGTGACGTCGAGGATCGCCAGTGCGAACTCGTGCTCGAGCAGCAGACCGAGCGCTTCCTCGCCCGAACTCGCCTGCATGATGATGCGGTCGTCCTGCTTGATGATCTCGCTCAGCGCCAGCAGGTTTTCCGGCAGATCGTCGACGATCAGTAACTTCGTATTGTGTTGTACAGGCATCAGGATTGTCCCAGTTCGATTAGCCACTGCCGGATTTGCTTCAGACGGAGAATATGGTCGGGCGCGCAGCGCCGGATCGCGGATTGCGGCATGACGGCGACCTGCGCCTCGGCAGGGTCCTGCACGATGGTCAGGCCGCCCGCCTGCTTGATGCTGGCCATGCCTTCGGCGCCGTCCTCGTTGGCGCCGGTCAGCAGGATGCCCGCCAGACGTTCGCCATAGACGTCGGCTGCCGACGTCATGAGCAGATCGATGGCGGGGCGGGAATAATGCACCGCGTCCTCTCCGCTCAGGGAGAAACGATGATCTTCCTCGACGGAAAGATGACAGCCGGGACCTGCAAAGTAGAGTACGCCATCGTCGATCGGTTCCTTGTCGCGGGCCTGACGCACCGGTATGCGCACATGCTGCTGGAATACCTCGGCCAGCCGACTGTCGCGATCGTCGCGCAGATGCAGCACCACCATGATCGGAAGTTGAAAATCCGGCGGCAGACCGCCGAATATCTTCAGCAGCGCATCGATGCCGCCGGCCGATGCGCCGACCGTTACGGCATCGATATGTTTGCGAGGCAGAGGGATGTCGTCATCCATGGCCTACACCTTGCGGTAAATGCGCTGCGCCCTGTCGAGCGGTTCGAAGCGCGTGGCGTAGTCGGAAAAGTCGATGCTCTCCTTGCTGCCGAGTCCGAGAAAGCCGCGATGGCACAGCGATTCGTGAAACAGGCCGAAGGCGCGTTCCTGCAGCGCGCGGTTGAAATAGATCAGCACGTTGCGGCAGCAGATCAGGTGCGTTTCCGAAAACACGGCGTCGGTCGCCAGGCTGTGGTCGGAAAAGCTGATGTTCTCGGCCAGCGAGCGGTCGAACAGTGCGGCCTCGTAACCGGCCGTGTAGTAGTCGGAGAACGCGGCCTTGCCGCCGGCCTGCTGGTAGTTGGCGGTATAGGCGCGCATCTTCTCGAGCGGGAACACGCCCTTGCGCGCCTTTTCGAGCGAGACCGGATTGATGTCGGTTGCGTAGATGATGCTGCGGTCGAGCAATCCTTCTTCCTTGAGCAGGATCGCCATCGAATAGATTTCCTCGCCGGTGCTGCAGCCGGCGATCCAGATCTTCAGCGACGGATAGGTTTTCAGGAAGGGCACCACCTTCTGCCGCAGACTCAGGAAGTAGGCCGGGTCGCGGAACATCTCGCTGACCGGGATCGTCAGGAACTGCAGCAGCTGCATGAAGACCGCAGGGTCGCGCAGCACGCGCGCCTGCAGTTCGGACACGGTGGCGCAGTCGAGATGCGTCAGCGCGTGCAGCACGCGCCGTTTCTGCGACGAGCCCGCATAGTTGCGGAAGTCGTAGCTGTACTTGAGATAGATCGCCTCGATCAGCAGGCGAATCTCGATGTCGACGCTGTTCGGCATCAGAGGCGTTCCAGGCTGGGCATCCAGACGCGCAGCAGCGAGTACAGGCGGTCGAGGTCGATCGGCTTGGCCATGTAGTCGGAGGCGCCGGCCTGCAGGCATTGTTCCTGGTCATCCTTCATCGCCTTGGCGGTGACGGCGATGATCGGCAGCTTCTGGAAGCGCGCGTCGGCGCGGATGCGGCGCGTTGCCTCGAGGCCGTCCATGCCGGGCATCATCACGTCCATCAGCACCAGGTCGATGTCGGGAATCGTGTCGAGCTTGGCGATCGCCTCGAAGCCGTTGCGCGCTGCTTCGATCACGGCGCCACGCTGCTCGAGCGCGCTGGTCAGCGCGAAGATGTTGCGCACGTCGTCGTCGACGATCAGGATGCGGCGACCCTCGAACACGCGGTCGCGGCTGCGCACCGTGCGCAGCATGCTCTGGCGTTCGGCCGACAGTTCGGATTCCACCTTGTGCAGGAACAGCGTGACTTCGTCGAGCAGGCGTTCCGGCGAACGCGCGCCCTTGATGATGATGGAGCGCGAATACTTGAGCAGGTCGGCTTCCTCGTCGCGCGTCAGGTTGCGGCCGGTATAGACGATGACCGGCGGGAACGAGCAGATGTCTTCTTCCGACATGCGCTGCAGCAGCTGTTCGCCCTGCATGTCCGGCAGCTTGAGGTCGATGATCATGCAGTCGAACACGTTGTTGCGCAGCAGGGACAGCGCTTCCTCGCCCGACTCGACGGCGGTGATCTTGACGTCGTCGTCCATGATGAGCTGGGTCACGCTGTCGCGTTGGCGCGCGTCGTCTTCCACCAGCAGCACGTGGCGCGTGGTCTGCGTGAAGCGGTTCTCGAGCTTCTGGAACACTTCCTTCAACTGTTCGCGCGTGGTCGGCTTGATCACGTAGCCGACCGCACCCATCTGCAGCGCGACTTCGCTGCGGTCGGATGCCGAGACGATGTGCACCGGCATGTGGCGCGTGCGCGAATCGTTTTTCAGCGCCTGCAGCACGGTCATGCCGGAGCCGTCGGGCAATCCCATGTCGAGCAGGATCGCGTCCGGCAGATAGGTGCTTGCCATGTGCAGGCCGTCGGTGGCGCCGTGCGAGACCAGGCAGCGGTAATGTGTTTCATGCGCGAGGTCGTACAGAATGCGCGCAAAGGATACGTCGTCCTCGATCACCAGCACGGTACGCGCATGATTGCGGTCGCTGTCGCGATCGTCGGGGAAGGCCGGCGATTCGATGACCGGTGCGGGTGCCGGCTCGGCAGGTGAAGCGGCTGGCTGGATCGCCGTTTGCGGAGCCGGCGCGCGCGCGATTTCCGGCACCACGGCGGGCAATGTAGCCGGCAGCGTCAGCGTGAAGACACTGCCTTTGCCTGGTGTGCTGTCCACCTCGATGGAGCCGCCGAGTAGGGCCGCCAGATCTCGCGAGATGGAAAGGCCGAGACCGGTGCCGCCATACTTGCGGCTGGTGGTGCCATCGGCCTGACGGAAGGCTTCGAAAATGATTTCCTGTTCGTCGGTCGCGATGCCGATGCCGGAATCCGTCACCGTGAAAACGGCGCCGCCTTCGGCATTGCCGGCGATCGCCAGCGATACCTTGCCCGCGTCGGTGAACTTGACCGCGTTCGACAGCAGGTTTTTCAGGATCTGTTCGAGGCGCTGGCGATCTGTATGGATGGAGAGCGGTGCGGCGTTCTCTATCCGTACCTCGAATGCAAGCTGCTTGTTGGAAGCGAGCGGTTCGAAGATCATCTGCAGGCTTTCGGCCAGGCGGTGCAGCGGAATCGCCTCGGGCGAGAGTTCGAGCTTACCGGCCTCGACCTTGGAGATGTCGAGGATGTCGTTGATCAGGCTGAGCAGATCGTTGCCGGCCGAGTAGATGGTCTGTGCGAACTTGACCTGTTCCTCGTTCAGATTGCCTTGCGTATTGTCTGCCAGCAGTTTGGCCAGGATCAGCGAGCTGTTGAGCGGCGTGCGCAGCTCGTGCGACATGTTGGCGAGGAATTCGGACTTGTAGCGGCTGGCACGCTGCAATGCGAGTGCACGTTCCTCAAGCGCGGTGCGTGCATCGAGCAGGGCGGCGTTCTTCTGGTCGAGCGATAGCGTCTGTTCGGCCAGTTGCTCGTTGGTCTGTTCGAGCTCGGCTTTCTGGTTTTCCAGATTGGCCTGCGATTCTTCCAGCACGCGCGACTGTTCCTCGAGTTCCTCGTTGGCGGTGCGCAGTTCTTCCTGCTGTACCTGCAATTCCTCGTTCAGTTGCTGGGTCTCGGCCAGGAGGTCCTGCAGGCGGCGGCGATAGAGCGCGGCTTCGACCGCCATGCCGAGGCTGGACGACATCAATTGCAGGAATTCGATATCGCGCTCGCGCGGCGCATGCAGGAAGCCGAGTTCGACCACGCCGTTGATCGTGCCTTCGTGGTTGAGCGGCACCAGGATCATGTGGCGCGGCTTGCCGTTGCCGAGTCCGCTGGTGACCTTCAGGTAATTGTCGGGTACGTTGTCGAGCCGAATCAGCTTCTTTCCCTGCGCTGTCTGGCCGACCAGGGTTTCGTTGCTGCTGACGATCTGCTCGATCAGCTCGTTTTCCTTGCTGAAGCCATAGGTGGCGACGCGTCGCAGCGAACCATCTTCCTCACGCACGTAGAGAGCCGCCACGGCCGATTCGATGTACTGCGCCAGGAAACTCAGCACGGTGCGGCCGAGTTGGGGCAAGGCCATCTGGCCGATTCCCTGTTCGGCAAGCTGCGACTGTCCGGTGCGCAGCCAGGCCTGCTGTTCGAGCGAGCTGGAATATTGCTGATGCCGGGTGAGAGCGTCGCCATAGGTACCTGCGAGCTGAGTCAGTTCGCGCCGGCCGAACATGGCCAGCAGGCCGCCGACGATCAGGCTGAACAGCAGGTAGGCGATGACGACGATGGCGGTGACCTGCTTGGCATCGTCGCTGCGCTGCTGCCTGAGCGCATGTTCCATGTCGAGGAAGTTGCGGAACTCCCGGCGGATCTCCTCGAACTGCAGTTTTCCGCGGCCGCTGCTGATGACTTCGGCGATGCGCGTGACGTCATTGTCGGTGCGGCGCAGTTCGATGATGGATTGCGCGAAGCTGTTCCATTCCTGGTGCAGCGCCAGGATGCGGCCGAGCCGATCGATCTGCCGCGGGTTGTCCAGGACCAGTTCCTTCAGGTTCTTCAGTTCCGGAGCAACCTTGGCTTTCGCGATTTCGTAAGGGGAGAGAAAGGACTCGTCTCCGGTCAGCGCAAAGCCGCGCATGCCGGTTTCCATATCGACGACCAGCTTGCTCGTTTCATTTGCATTGGCGATGACGCGATCGGTGTGCTCGACCCAGTCGAGCACGCTGAGCAGATAGACGATCAGGGCGATGAAAACGCCGGCACTGACCACGCTCGCTGCGAGCGGAAGGGTGATGTTGCGGGCCAGGATGCGCTTGAATCCGTGCTGATCGAGGGCGGGCGTTTCACTCATTGTCGTCTTCTTCCGGAGCAGATCAAACGCCGAAGTGTAAACCAAGACCCGGCGCTTCAACACGCCCGCGCGGCGCTTTGCAGGGATAAAAATGCGATACGTGCAGAGCCTGTAAATCGGCGCATAAAAAAACCGCCCGAAGGCGGTCTTTTTGTAAAAAATACAGGGTGCTCAGAACTGTTCCCAGTCGTCTTCGCCGCCAGCTGCCACACCGGCAGCAGCCAGTGCGGGAGCAGCGGTGGCGGCAAGAACCGGTGCGCTCTTCTTCTTGGCCGGTGTCGTCGGCAGCGCACGCGCCACCGTTTTCGGATGGATCACTTGCGTTTGCTGATCCGCGCCATTCAATCTGAAGATGCTGACGGCGGAGGTCAGCCCGCTTGCCTGTTCCTGCAGCGAAGCCGCTGCAGCCGCCGCTTCCTCGACCAGTGCCGCGTTCTGCTGCGTGACCTGATCCATCTGGCTGATGGCGGTATTGACCTGTTCGATGCCCGAGCTCTGCTCCTGGCTGGCCGCCATGATCTCGCCCATGATGTCGGTCACGTGACGCACGCTGTCGACGACCTCCTGCATGGTGCTGCCGGCGGTGGCGACCAGTTTGCTGCCCTGATCGACCTTGTGGACAGAGTCGTCGATCAGGTGCTTGATCTCCTTGGCTGCCGCCGCCGAGCGCTGCGCGAGGCTGCGCACTTCGGCTGCCACCACGGCGAAGCCGCGTCCCTGTTCGCCGGCGCGTGCTGCTTCCACCGCTGCGTTGAGCGCGAGAATATTGGTCTGGAACGCGATGCCGTCGATGACGCCGATGATATCGACGATCTTGCGTGCCGAGGCGTCGATCGAACCCATGGTATCCACCACTTCTGACACCACCGTGCCGCCGCGCACCGCCACTTCGGATGCGGACAGCGCGAGCTGATTGGCCTGGCGTGCGTTATCGGCATTCTGCTTGACGGTCGAGGTCAGTTCTTCCATCGACGAGGCGGTTTCTTCAAGCGAAGCCGCCTGCTGTTCGGTACGGCTCGACAGGTCGAGGTTGCCGGCGGCGATCTGGGTGGTCGCGGTACCGATCGACAGGCTGCTTTCGCGGACGCGCGCCACCGTTTCGGCCAGGCGCTGCTGCATTTTCTGCAGGCCGAGCAGCAGGCGTCCCATCTCGTTCTTCGACTTGACCTCGATGCGCGTGGTCAGATCGCCGTCGGCGATCGCGTCGAAGTGCTCCAGCATTTCCGTCAGCGGACGATTGATCGCGCGGATCAGAAAGTATGCCCAGATCGCAACCACGATCAGGCCGCTCAGCACGCCGCCGATCGCTACTGCGCGGAAGATGGTGAACATCTTCTGATTCTCGTTGAAGGCATCGGCTGCTACCTTCATCTGCAGTTCGACCAGCGCATTGGCGCTCTTTGCGAGGTTCTGGTACAGCGGCGACATCTTCTGCAGCAGGATGACGTTGGCGTCGTCCACCCGTCCGTCGCGCAGCGCGCCGATCAGTTCATCCTTGCCTTCCTTCAGGTAGAGCTGGCGCTTTTCGGTCACTTCCTGGCTGAGCTGGCGTTCCGTATCGCCGAAGAAAGGCAGAGCCAGATACTTCTGCCAATACTCTTCCGATTCTGCATAGAAGCGTTCGGCGCGCTTCAACTGGTCCTCGGCACCTTCGTCGTGCGGCAGCATCGCCACGCGGTTGATGGCGGCGCGGGCCTGCAACAGGCGCGTCAGCATGACGTTGATGTTGTCGGTTGCCGGCATCTGGTTCAGGTACAGCTGCTGCGTGGTGCGGTTGCTTTCCTGCAGACCGAGCACACCCATCGCGCCGCCGACGATCAGCATCACGCCCATGAATCCCATCGTGAGCAGCAAGCGAAACTTGATCGACACGTTGTTCAACATCATTCCTCCGTTTTGAAATTATTGGGTCACGCCGGCCGTCTTCATGCGGCCGCTGGCTCGACCAGACCGATCTCGCTCGATTGCATGAGGCGCTCGATGTCGACCAGGATCACCATGCGTTCGTCGATGGTGCCGAGGCCGACCAGATAATCGGCCGCCACCGAACCCATGTCGGGTGCCGGCTTGATCTGCTCGCTGTTGAGCGTGATGACATCGGACACGCTGTCGACCACCATGCCCACGGTACGTCCGCCGAGGTTGAGGATGATCACGACGGTGAACTGGTCGTAGCTGGCCTCGCCGAGCGAGAAGCGGATGCGCATGTCGATGATCGGCACGATGATGCCGCGCAGGTTGATCACGCCCTTCAGGTGGTCGGGCGCGTTGGCGATGCGCGTGACGGCTTCGTAGCTGCGCAATTCCTGCACCTTCTGTATATCGATGCCGTATTCCTCACGGCCGAGGGTGAAGGCGAGAAATTCGAACGGGGCAGACGGGCTGCCGGACTGGGGCGTGTTCATCTACATCCTTTATGGCGAAATCCGGAAAATGAATAAATTTCCTTGCGGAAACAAAATTCAGTATAGCCAGCCCCGTTCCAAGCGTCGATTGGCTTTGTCCGGATGCGACATCAAATACAACGCCCGTAACAAGTTTTGACAATTGCCGTGGTTGAGTCGGCAACAGCTTGCGCCGATTGCCTGTTGCACGGTTTGATCGACATCAAAAAACATGCATTGAGGAAACACTCCGCATTCCTTGGGCAGGCATTAATTGCAACTTGGTTGCATAAATGTATAATGCAACACGGTTGCAAAATGAGTTTGCACGCCTGCTGCCACATCTGCTGCACTTCGAAGGAAAACATGAACCGTCTCCCCGTTACCGTCCTGTCCGGCTTCCTTGGCGCCGGCAAGACCACCTTGCTCAATCATCTGCTCAACAACCGCGAAGGTCGGCGCATCGCCGTCATCGTCAACGACATGTCGGAGGTCAATATCGACGCCGCGCTGATCCGCGATGGCGGCGCAGGCCTGTCGCGCACGGAAGAGAAGCTGGTCGAGATGAGCAACGGCTGCATCTGCTGCACGCTGCGCGAAGACCTGCTGCTGGAAGTCGGCAAGCTCGCGCGCGAAGGACGCTTCGACCAGCTCGTCATCGAGTCGACCGGCATTTCCGAGCCGCTGCCGGTCGCGGAAACCTTTACCTTCGCTGACGAACAGGGCCGAAGCCTGGGCGACGTCGCGCGCCTGGATACCATGGTGACCGTGGTTGATGCCTGCAACTTCCTCAAGGATTACGGTTCGCACGACTATCTGCACCAGCGTGGCGAATCGCTGGGGGAGGCGGACGAACGCACGGTGGTCGATCTGCTCATCGAGCAGGTGGAGTTCTGCGACGTGCTGGTGCTGAACAAGACCGACCTCGTCAGCGCGGAAGAACTGGAGCGCCTGACGGGCATTCTGCAGCGGCTCAATCCGCGCGCCCGCATCGAGCGTTCTTCGTTCGGCAAGGTGGCACTCGACAAGGTGCTCGATACCGGCTTGTTCGACTTCGAGCAGGCCTCGCAGGCGCCGGGCTGGCTGCAGGAACTGCGCGGCAAGCACCAGCCGGAGACGGAGACCTACGGCATCGGCAGCTTCGTCTATCGCGCGCGCCGGCCTTTCCATCCGCAGCGTTTCTTCGCGCTGACCCAGCACGCATGGCAGGGCGTGGTGCGCTCCAAGGGATATTTCTGGCTGGCCAGCCGGCCGACACATGCCGCCTCGTGGTCGCAGGCCGGTGGCATCTGCCGCCATGGCATGGCCGGACTCTGGTGGGCCGCGGTGCCGCCCGAACAATGGCCGGACGATCCGGAAAGCGTGGCGCGCATCCGCGCGCAATGGGCGCCCGAGACCGGCGACGCGCGTCAGGAACTGGTACTGATCGGCACGCAGATGGACGAAGCCGCCTTGCGCCGCGATTTCGATGCCTGCCTGCTGACCGATGCCGAAATGGCGCAGGGGCCTACGGCATGGATGCAGTACGACGATCCGTTCCCATGGTGACGTCATCCGTCTTCGGCACCATCCGTGCCAATCCGCGCGGCGACGTGCCGGTCGTCCATCCCGATTCCTTCGTCGATCCCACGGCCATCCTGTGCGGCAAGGTGATCGTGCACGAGAATGTCTTCATCGGGCCTTATGCCGTGATCCGGGCCGACGAAGTGGACATGGATGGCGACATGCAGCCGATCGTCATCGGCGCGCATTCGAACATCCAGGACGGCGTAGTCATCCATTCCAAGTCGGGCGCGGCGGTCACCATCGGCGCCCATACCTCGATCGCGCACCGTGCCATCGTGCATGGACCGTGCACGGTCGGCAGCCGCGTCTTCATCGGCTTCAACAGCGTGCTGTTCAACTGCGAGGTTGGTGACGGCTGCGTGGTGCGGCACAACGCCGTGGTGGACGGCTGCACGCTGCCGCCCGGCTTCTACGTGCCGTCGACCGAGCGCATCGGCCCGCGCACCGAGCTGTCCACGATCGCGCGTGTCAGCGTGCAGGCATCGGAATTCTCGGAGGACGTGGTGCGCACCAACAACTGGCTGGTGGAGGGATACAGGAAGCTGTTGCAGCAATCCTGAGGCAGGTCAGCCGGACTTGCGTCGCAGGCCGTACCAGAGGCAAACCGCGATCGGCGTTGCGAGTGCGAACCACGACAGCCAGTGCCAGACGCCGGTTGCCAGCAAGGCGGCGAGCAGGCCGAACATGGTCAGCACTGCCAGCAAAATGGGCATGCCCCAGACGAACCAGAAGCCGCCGGTGCGCGAGGTTTTCTTCACGATACTGTCTGCCCGAAAATGCGTGGATGAAGAGAGAGAATGGCGTCCGTCAATTGTAAGCCAAGCGCGCCCCGCATACAAAAAGCCACCGCGAACGGTGGCTTTTGGCTTTCCCAGGGACAGATATTAGAATTTGCCGCGCACGGTCAGCATGGCATTGCGCGGTTCGCCGTACCAGTTTCCGTAGGTGGACGATCCCAGCGTCTGGTAATACTTCTTGTCGAACAGATTGTTGATGTTGAGCGACGCGCTCCAGATCGGGTTGATCGCGTATTCGACACGTGCATTCCATACCGCGTAGCCGCCCTGCGAGAAATTGAACGGCACGGATGGGCCGTTCCACTGGCCGCTCGTGGTATTGAACGTTCTTGCAGTACCGGATACATAGGCTGCGCTCTGGATGTTCACGCCGCCGCCGATCCGCCATTGCGACATCTCGCCCGGCAGCTGGTAGCCGGTCCACAGCTTGAACAGATGCTTGGGCGTGATCGAGCTGTAGCGGCCGGTATTGGCCTGCTTGTTCTCGTTGTCGTTGTAGGTATAGCCGACGACGCCTTGCCAGCGCGGCGCAATCTCGCCACTGAGTTCGAGGTCCACCCCCTGGCTGACGACTTCGCCAAGAGAGATCCAGCAGCAGTTGCTGCCATCGGTGCCGGGTGTTTCCGGATACGAGGGGTCGCGCACGGCCTGGCCATTGCGTTCGATGCGGTAGAGGGCGGCGGAGGCGTTGACCTTGCCATCCATCAGTTCGCCCTTGACGCCAATTTCATAGTTGCGCCCGGTGATCGGATCGAGCGAGGTGCCTGGCAATGGCCCCTGCAGGTTGGCGGCCTGAGACTTGTAGGTTTCCGCGATGCTGGCATAGGCCGACCATTGACGGTCGATGTCATAGACCAGTCCGCCATAGGGCGTGACGATGCCCGATTCCTCGTAGCGCGTGCCGGTACCGGTTGCGCCCAGCTGTTCGAACGAATAATTGGCACGGCGCACACCAAGGATCAGGCGCAGCGGATCGGTCAGTTGCAGTTTAACGTTGCCATAGATGCCGTACTGCTTCTGACCCCATGCGGCGGTTTGCAGTGTCAGCGGGCCTTGCGGTTGAATGTAGCCGTCGTGGTCGAAGTCGAATACATCGAACTGCTGCGCCGCCGTGGTCCGGTTGGAGAAGCGTCCCTTGGTCTGCTGCCAATCGCCGCCGACCAATATTTCGTGCCGGCGACCCCACAGATCGAAATGCCCGTGCAGGTTGACGTCCGCCACGGTTTGGGTCGGTTCGAACAGGGTCGTCAATGCGCTGGTGGATGCCAGGTTGGTGATCGGATCGACCGGACCGATGGCGCGCGCGTAGGTGCGGCGCGAGGTTTGTTCGTTGCGCGTGAGATTGACTTTCAGTGTCCAGTCGTCGCCGAGTTTCTGATCGAGCTTGGCGAAGACTTCATCGGTATCGACATTGAGCCGCGTCCAGGTGGTGACGTAAGCCGTGCTGCGCGGCAGACCGATATCGGCACCGTTGCTGTAGCGCGGTAGGCCGAGGAACCACGGTTTGCCAGACATGCGGTTGAGGCTGAAGCCGGCGCTGACGGTAGTGTCCGGCGTGAGATCGGCTTCTACGATGCCGTACAGCATCTTGCGCTTCTGCTCGGCGACGTCATAGAAGAATTCCCGATCGCCATAGGTTGCCACCAAGCGTCCGCGCACGCGTCCGTCTTCCGTCAAGGGGCCCGTGACATCGATCTCGGTACGGTAGTTGTTCCAGCTGCCGGCCGAGGCATTGAACAGCACCTGATATTCGGATAGCGGGCGCTTGCGCACCAGATTGATGCTGCCGCCGGGTTCGCCGGCGCCGCCGAACAGGCCGTCCGCGCCGCGCAACACCTCGATCCGCTCGTACTGCGCAAGCTCCTGCGTGGTGCTGAATCCTGCCAGGCCCATCGTCAACGGCGCCCCGCCGTCAACCTGCATGTTGGTGACCTGGAAGCCGCGCGAATAGAAGCTGGATTCGAAGAAGCCGCCTTGCGCGGTGGTGATGCCGGTCGTCTGCTCGAGCGCCGTGGTCAGATCGCTGACGTTCTGCTCGTCGAGCCGTTGCCGCGTGACGACGGAGATCGATTGCGGAATCTCGCGCAGGCGCTGCGCACTCTTGCCGCCGACGTTGCTGGTGCTGGCTGCATAGGATTGCGGATCGTCGAGCTGCGAACTGACGGTGACGGCCGGCAACACGGCGTCGCCGGTCGATGCGCTGGCCTCGACCTTTTTCAGCAGCAGGCTGCCGTTGGGCTGCTGCACGACTTCGAGTCCCGAGCCGGCAAGCAGGACCGCAAAGCCTTGCTGCAGGCCATAGCTGCCGCGCAGGCCTGCACTTTCCTTGCCGTCGGTCAGTGCCGGATCGAAGGAAAGCAGCACATCGTGCGCGGTTGCAAAGCTGGCCAGCACGCGGCCCAGCGGCCCGGCCGGAATATCGACGGCTTTGCCTGCTGTGACTTCGTTGGCCGCGGAGGCGGATACGTGGAAGGTGGCGAGGCCGCTACCTGCAATCGCCAGATGAAGCGCGAGCACGAGTGGCGAAAAGCGGAATCCGGCCTTGGTCGCCGGACGGTTGATGTCTTGCATGGATTTCCTCAGGTTGATGATGTCTTCAACCTGTTTGCCAAGCGAGAACCGGAAAGTGACAAGCCGGGACGAAAATATTTTTTCGTTGGCTCAGTCGGCTTCAGGCTGGTACCACCTGTACCCAGTAGCGCGTCACCATCGCGACCCGCACCGGCAACGTATCGACCAGCGATTGCAGGATACGGTCGGTATTGGCAAGCGGAAACGAACCGGAAATCCGTAAGTCCGCCACGGCAGGATCGCAGCGCAGCACGCCGGGGCGGTAGCGCGCCAGTTCGGTGACGAATACGGACAGCGGCATGCGGTCGGCAAACAGCATGCCGTCCTTCCAGGCCATGCGCGTGGCGTCGAGCTCGGTCGTGTCCGCGATGCGATGGCGGTCGAAGACGGCTTCCTCTCCGGCATGCAGCACGCGCATGCCGGCCTGTGCCATGCCGGGCCGGATTTCGACCGCGCCTTCCTGCACGCCGAGCCGGCTTCCCTGATCGAGCTGGCGTACCGTGAAGCGCGTGCCCATTGCAATCAGCACACCTTCGGTGGTCGCCACCCGCAACGGACGGTAGGGTAGGTCCGGTTCGTGCGCGGTGGCGATCAGGATTTCGCCGCGGACCAGCCTGATATGGCGTTCCTGCGGCGTGAACAGCACATCGACCGCGCTGTCCGTGTTCATGGTCATGCTGCTGCCGTCGGCCAGGGTGATGTTGCGGCGTTCGCCGATGGCGGTGCGGTAGTCCGCCGACCATTCCTGCCATGGCATTTGCCTGTGCATGGCCCAGCCACCCGAACCCACGATCAGCAGCAGCGCCAGTTGCTTGACCACGCGGCGGCGATCCGTCGAGCGCGGCCGGTCCAGCACCGCCATGCCGCCGGAGGGAGCGAGCCCCGCGAATTGCTGGCCCAGGTGCTGAGTGCGCTGCCATGCGCGTTCGTGTTCGGGATCGGCATCGCGCCAGGTCTGCAGGGCGCGGCGGTCGGCATCGCTGGCTTCGCCGGAACTCATCATGACGAACCACAGCGCGGCGGCGCGCGCCACCGCCGGTTTCAGCGGCGCATCGCTTTCCAGCGGAGGGACCAGGCTGACACCCATACGTTCAGCCTTTGTAGAGCAGGCAATGTTCCATCGCGCGCGCCAGGTATTTGCGCACGGAACTGACGGACATATTCAACTGGGCAGCGATCTCGGCATGGCGCAAGCCTTCGAGCTGGCACAGCAGGAAGGCGCGCCGTACCTTGGCCGGCAGCGCGTCGAGCATGGTATCGATGGCGACCAGCGTTTCGATCACCACGACACGCTCTTCGGGCGACGGATGCAGCGCCTCGTCCGCATGGGCCAGCGTGTCGAGCCAGGCCTGTTCGATCTCGCGGCGGCGGAACTGGTTGATCATCAGGCTGCGCGCGATGGTGGTCAAATAGGCACGCGGTTCCTCGATCTCGACCTTGTCGCGCGCCTTGATCAGACGCACGAAGGTGTCGTGCGCGAGGTCGGCGGCATTGTGCGGACAGCCGGTTTTCTTGCGCAGCCAGCTGTTCAGCCAGCCATTGTGCTGGCTATAGAGTTCGGCAATGGGATCGGTGGGACTGCTGACGTGCACGAGATGCTCCAGACCAGATGCCGCTGCGGCATCGAAAAGCTGGCTGGCGAATACGCACTGGCTGGGCTTGGTTGAGAATGGTTCTCATTGTTGCATTGACTGGTTTGCAGCGTCAATGAAAGGTGCTGCAAGCGTTGTCGTCAGCAGACATTACAAGGAAAAAGGCGGGTGCATGGCAACCCGCCTTTGGACGTGAACCGTCTGTATTGTCAATACAGGGAGTTCGATATGCCTGCGTTCGCAGGCATCGAGGGGCGCTGTACGTCAGAAAGTATGTTTGAGATTGACGGACAGTTTGCGTGGTTCGCCGTAAGGGGAGTAGTTCAGCGAATAGAGATGGCGGTAGCTGCGGTCTGTCAGGTTGCTGACGGCCAGGAGCATTTGCGTCTTGGGGCTGATCTGGTAGCGTGCATTCAGCCCAATCAGGACCAGGCCGCCCTGGCGGATTGTCCAGGCGTTGTTGCTGGCGCTGCGGTGGATCTTGTTGGTTGCCGTGACGTTGCCGCCAACCGACCAGCTTGTTTCCGGTAACTTGTAATTGGCAGCCAGGCGCAGGCTATGGCGAGGTTGTTCGACGCCATAACGCTGACCTTTCTGCGGGCCAGCCTTGTACTCGGCGCTGACGTAGGTATAGCCGGCGGCAATGTTCAGGTTTGCGCTTGCTTGCCCATTGATGCCAAGATCCAGGCCCTGACTGACCACTTTTCCTGCAGCGATGTAGCACGTGCCGCCGCATGCATTGCCAGCGTCAACTGGAACCGAGTCGTCTCGTACGGACAGGTTCGATTGCTCCAGTTGGAAAACGGCTGCCGATACGTTCAGTCGTTTGTCCAGCAGTTCGCCCTTGATCCCCGCTTCAACGTTTGCGCCGACGACGGGATCGAGTACGCTGCCATCGGCACTCTTTCTGGACTGCGGATTGAAGATGTCGGAATAACTGACGTAAGCGGAATACTGGTCATCGATGTCATACACCAGCCCCGCATAAGGCGTGATCTCCCCGGTTTCTTTCAGGGTTGTCAGGCCGGTGACGGCATTTTTCGATTCGTAGTTGCTGATACGCGCACCCGTGATCAGCTTGAGCGAGTCCGTCAGGTTCCAGCGCGCCACGGTATACAGGCCGATGTTGGTGGTTTTTGTTCCGGATCGGGACGCGGTGCCATTGGCAACCTCGCCGAGCGCACCAGGATCGAAGTCGTAAACATTGATCGGGATACTGCCGGCAATGTATCCGGTTCCAGTGCTTTCATCCTCGTAGGTCGCACCATTCAAACCCAGCACCAGCTCATGTTTGCGGCCAAGCAGATTGAAAGGGCCGGATGCGTATGCATCCACCGTATCGGCGCGCATGGTTGTCGAATTGTTGCGTGAGCGGGTGGAAATCGACAAGCCATCGCCAGTGGCGATATCCAAGCTGCCGGTGAGGGCATTGAAGTTGTCGATTTCATTCAGGGTCTTTTGTCTGGAGTAACTGGCCTTGAGGTTCCAGTCGCCCGTCAGCCGTTGATCCAATCCAATGGTGTAAATCGTGTAGTCCCTTGCCAGACGATAATTGGCATCGCCCCAGAAAGAGGAGCGCGGCAGGCCTGCATCGCTGCCATCTGCGGCAAACGGTACGCCAAAGTGATTGAGTCCTGTGTCTTTCTGATATTGCACGCTGGCGCTCAGCGTGGTGCTCGGGCTCAGGTCAGCCTCGACGATGCCATAGACCGCGCTGCGGTTGCGGAAAATATAGTCCGTGAACGAATCGCTACGGTCGTCCAGTGCCACTACACGACCGCGAACACGGCCCGACTCCACCAATGGGCTGGATACGTCGCCAACGAAACGTCTTGCATTCCACGATCCCAGTTGCATTTCGGCCTGCGCCTGAAAGGTGTCGGTAGGGCGCTTGCGCACCATGTTGACCGTGCCTCCTGGGTTGCCGGCACCGGTCATCAGCCCGGCTGCGCCTTGCAGCACTTCGATCCGGTCGACAAATGCGTTGTCGAACTTTACGGAACGGTTGCCGCTATCGACCCCGGATGGTGTGCTCATGCCATCGACCTGGGCTTGCAGGCCGAACCCGCGACTGGTGTAGGTGCCGCCTGCACTGCCTTGTTCCTGTGAAAACACACCGCTGACTGACTTCAGTGCGTCATCCAGCGACGTCATGCCGGCATCGTCCAGTTGCTGGCGCGTGATGGTAGTGATGGTCTGGGGTGTTTCACGCGGGGAAAGCGTGAGTTTGGTCGCTGTGTTGGTAAATCTGGCCTGATAAGAGCCTGTCCCTTCGCTAGTGCCATCCCGCATCACCTGACCGGTGATGGTGACGGCCGGTAACACGGCATCGTCGGCGGATGTTGCAGATGCTGCCTGTGCCTGTAAAACGAAGATGCCTTCCCCTTGCGCTACGGCTTCGAGACCAGTTCCGATCAACAGCTGGCGCAAACCGGAAGCGGTTTGATAGTTGCCTTGCAGCCCGCCAGTGTGTTTGTCTGCCACAAGTGCAGGAACGAACGAGACGGTCACTTGTGCTTCTGCTGCGAAGCGCGATAACGCGGATTGCAAGGGGCCGGCGGCAATGTTGTATTGCCGGGATTGCGCACTTGCCTGCACAGGTTCTGCGGCGGGGGCATGCGATGGAAGTATTGCCATGCAGGCAAAAACCATGCAGGCCTGACCGACAGCGAGTGCAAGCGGCTTGCGCGGCAACGGGGCAACGCGTGCCGAGGAGGAAATACGGAGAAACATGGTGGAATCCTTGTTTGATGACGATGTTTTGGTGTGTTTGCACAAGCAATGACACGTCATCGAAAAAAAGCGGCCAGTTTTTCCGCAAAAATTTTTCAGGCAGGCTGGATGGCGACCCAGTAGCGTGTGTGGAAGGTGATGCGCACAGGCAGCGTGCCGACCAGCGCGCGCAGGATGCGGTCGGTGTCGTCGAGCTGGAAGCTGCCGGAAATGCGCAGGTCGGCCACGGCTGGATCGCAGCGTAGCCAGCCGCGCCGGTGGCGTGAAAGTTCGGCGCAGAAGTCTGCAAGTCGCTGGTTGTCGGCATGCAGGATGCCGTGCGTCCAGTCTGCGTTGTGAGAAATCAGTGCTTCGGTTTCGTCGAGTCCGGTGGCCGAGAAACGCAACTGGTGGTTGGCGGCGAGGATGCGCGTCTGCATGGCATCGTCGCGCGCCTGCACTTCGACCGCTCCTTCGAACACGGCCACATCGCTCCATGCGGCGACGCGCTTGACGGTGAAGCGGGTACCGATGGCGCGGATGCGGCCATCCGCGGTCTGCACGCGGAACGGGCGTGCAGGTGAACGGCTGTCGCGCGCGGTTTCGATCAGCAGTTCGCCTTCGTGCAGGATCAGCAGGCGCTGGGTATCGTCATACACGGCGTCGAAAGCGCTGCCGGTATTCATCCGGACATGGCTGCCGTCGGCCAGTTGGACGTTGCGCCGTTCGCCGGTCGCGGTACGGTAGTCGGCGCGCCACGCATTTACCGGCAGTTGCCGGTAAGCCAGCAGCGAGGCTGGCGCCAGTGTCAGCAGTAAGGCCAGCTTCTTGACGGCCGCACGGCGCTGTTGTTCCGGTGAGCGTGCGAAAGGGCGCCCGAGCGCGGCCTTGCCGAGCATGGGTGGCATGATGCCGAACTTGGCATTGAGCTGCTGCGCGCGCTGCCAGGCCAGTTCGTGTTCGGCATGGCTGGCGCGCCATTGCTGGCAGGCGTGCAGTTCGTTTTCGTCGGGCTCGGCCGCGGGATGCACGCGCATCAGCCATTGCGCCGCCTCGCGCGCTATGCGCGGGTCGAGCGGCGCTTCCTGTGCGGCGGGATTCAGGCGTGCGGAAGCAGGCATCGTTCGTAGGCGAGCGCCATGTAGCGGCGTACGCTGCGCGGCGGGATGTTCAGTTGCTGCGAAATCTCGTTGTAGGTCAGGCCGTCGAGCTGCGCGGCGAGGAACACTGCACGTACCTTCTGCGGCAGTGCATTCAGCAACGCATCGATGTCGTTGAGGGTTTCGAGAATGATCAGGCGCTGTTCGGGTGGCGGTGCGACGGCTTCCGGCATCTGGCTCAGCGCTTCAACGTAAGCCTGTTCCAGCGACTGGCGCCGGTAGTGATTGCTGAGCACGCGGGTGGCGACCGTAGTCAGGTAGGCGCGCGGCTCGCGCAGGTCGAGTTCGGCATGGCGCTGTTTCTCGAACGAGGCGAGGATGCGGATGAAGGTGTCCTGCGCAAGGTCGGCCGCGTTGTGCGCACAGCCGAGCTTCTTGCGCAGCCAGCCCTGCAGCCAGCCGTGATGGGCGCTATAGAGTTCGGAAACGGGATCGGTGGTACTGCTGACGGACACGAGATGCTCCAGACCGGATGTCCTTGGACATCGTCAAGCTGGCTGGCGAATACGCACTGGCTGGGCTTGGTTGAGAATGGTTCTCATTGTTGCATTCGTGTGATGCGAGCGTCAATCCGGACGAGTCTTGGCTGTTGCAGCCTAAATACAAACTCCAGCCGGGCTTGCGTGGGGAGGGAAGGTGTAGGGCGGGTGAGTCGGATGGGCAGCAGTACAAGAAACTCTTGACGATTGCGTCAATAAAAAAGGTGTGGGGCGATCATCTCACACCACACCTTTTGCAGGGCTGGATATCTCTGGTTCAGGGATACTCAGAATGTATATTTCATGGAAGCCATGAAGTTGCGCGGCGCGCCGTAGGTGCCGTAGTCGCCGTTGCTGCTCAGATAACGCTTGTCCAGCGCATTGTTCAGATTCAGCGAAACGGACAGATTCCGATCGATCTGGTAACGCCCCATCAGGCTGACCAGGGCGAGACTGCCTTGCCTGTGATCGAAGCCGCTTCCGCTGTTGTTGGCATTCTGCCAGTTGACGCCACCGCCCACGGTGAGCTTGTTCCATTCGCCCGGCAGCCGATAACTGGTGAACAGCTTCAGCGTCTGGCGAGGAACATAGGTGAGCACGCGTTCGCCGTTGCCGTCCTTGCTTACCGCAAAGGCATAGCCTGCCGACAGTTGCCAGTCACGGGTCAGCTCGCCATTGAGTTCCAGTTCAATCCCACGGGCGCGGGTGTTGCCCAGCAGGTCGTATGTGAACGCGTCGGCATTCCATACTGCAAGATTGTCCACTTCACTGCGGAACACCGACAAGCTGCCCGTGAGGCGGCCGTCGGCAAAACTGGCCTTGACGCCTGCTTCGTAGCTGACGCCTTCTTCAGGTTGCAACTGCGAGGCCGTGAAGTAGTCGTTGAGCCAGTCATCCTGCGGTCGGAAGATCTTGGTGTAGCTGGCATAGACCGACCAGGTGTCGTTGAGCGCATGCACGATGCCTGCATAGGGAACGAAGGTATTCCTGCGCTCGCGAAGGGAGTAGTCGCTCCAGAGCAGGCTGGTGACGTCGATATCCCGCGTCCAGCGTGTCGTACGGCCGCCCAGCAGCAGGCTCGTGCTGTCTGTCAGTGAAAAGCGGGTGTTCACGAATGCACCGTAGTTGCGCTCTTCGCTTTTGTTGCCGCCGGTGTTGGCAAAAGTCGGTGCCGGCGCATTGGCCCAGTCATGAATGGTGGTGGCAGTGGGATAGCTTGCATCCAGCGTGTAGGCAGAGCCGTCCGATTCGAGTCTTGAGAGGGTAAGCCCTGCAATCAGTTCGTGATCACGGCCGAAGAGTGGAAACACGCCTGAAACATAGGCATCGACGTTGTTCTGTCGCAGTTGGCTGTCCCAGCGGTTCGGGCGTATCGTCATGCCTGCACCGGTTGCCGGGTCAATCGAGCCAAGCATGCTCGCGAGCAGACCGTCGTACTCGTAGCGTGTGTGGCTGTACTCCACCTTGCCGACCCATCCGGAACTGAAGCGGTGTTCCAGCGAGGCGAAGATGCCGTCCATGTCGTGCTTGTAGTAGCGCCATTTCTGGCTGGTGTTGTCCGAGGGTGACAGGGGAATGCGCTGGCCATCGCTGAAGTACAGCGGCCGGCCGACGATGGCGGAATCGGTGTCCTGGCGCAGGTGGTTGAAGCCGAGGGTAAGCAGGGTTTTGTCGCTCAGGTCGAATTCGCCGATGCCGTAGAGCGCGAGTTTCTTCTGGCGGAAGCGATCCACCCAGGCACCTTCGTCCTTGTAGTCTCCTACCAGTCGCAGGCGCGCCGTGCCGCTTTCGTTTATGGCGCCGGAAACGTCGGCGCCGACGCCATAGCGATCCCAATTGCCAGCCTGTGTGTTCAGGGAAAACTGCGGCTCGGCAGTCGGCCGCTTGCGAATCAGGTTAACCGTGGCTGCGGGCGTGCCAAGGCCGTTCATGACGCCGGTGGCACCGCGCACCACCTCCACGCGGTCGTATGCGGCCGTGTTGGCAAGAAAGGGGCTCATGCCCGAGAACGTGGGTACGCCATCGATCTGGAAGTTGCTCAGGCTGGAGCCGCGCGCATACATGTTGGGGCCGTCCTGACCAATCGAGCCTTGGGCAACGTAGATGCCCGGTGTTGCATCGAGTACGTCGATCAGCGTGCTGAGCTTCTGATCGTCCAGCCGTTGCCGGGTCAGAACGGTGACCGCCTGCGGCGTTTCCTGTTGCGAAAGATTCAAACGCGTGGAGCTACTGGTGGAAAAAGTGGCGTACGAGCCGGTTCCCTCGGTGGTAGAGCCATAGCCTTTGCCCGACACCGTGATGGTTTGCAGGACGGCGTCACCGGCTTGCGCAGAAGGCGCATGGCGAAGATTGTAATTGCCATTTGCCAGGTCAATGACCTCTAGCCCGCTGTCTTCCAGCAGCCGGGAAATGCCTTCGTATGCCGTAAAGTCGCCTTGCAGACCCTTGGTCAGTTTTCCGGCAACCATGGATGTTTCAGTTACGATGCTGATGCCCGCACGTGCCGCAAACTGCGCCAGGGCCGGCCCCAAAGGCCCCGGTGGGATCGAATGGCTGATCTTTTCGGCGGATGCCTGGTTTGGCTGTGCGTACGTTTCCTGTGTGGGTAGCGCTGCCAGGCATGCAATACCGAGCATGAGGCACATGGCATTGCGCACGGCGTACGCACAAGGCTTGAGATCGCCGCGCGCGGGACGGGCGTGGGACTGGTTCATTTGACTCCCTTTCATTTGGTCAGTTTTTTTACTTCTGTTTGTTCTGACGGACCAATTTCTGAAAAGGGACAGGGAAATGCATTAATTCTTGTCAGGTCGGTTCCAGGCTGACCCAGTAACGCGTGCGCTTCTGCACGCGGATCGGCAGCGAACGCTGCAGCAGATGGAGGATGTTGTCGGTGTCCTTCAACTGGAAGGCGCCTGAGACGCGCAGGTCGGCGACCGACGGATGGCAGCGCAGTACGCCAGGACGATAGCGCGCGATCTGCTCGACGATTTCCTGCAGCGGCGTGTCGTCGGCCATCAGCACGCCGTTGACCCAGGCATCGGCATGCGCGGGCAACGGCGACGGTGCGGACACTGCATCGCTGTCGAAGCTGGTCTGCTGGCCGGCGGCGACGACTTGCAGCGCATGGTAGGCATTGCCGGGGCGGATTTCGACCGCGCCCTGGGTGACGGCAACGTGGGTGCGTGCGTCGATCAGCGCACCTTCCAGCCGTACCGAGAAGCGCGTGCCGATGGCGCGCACGCGGCCGTTCTCGCTCTGCACGACGAAGGGATGCGGCCGGTTGACCGGATCGGATGCGGTCTCGATATGGATTTCACCCGCATGCAGCTTGACGAGGCGGATCGTGTCGTCGAAGGCGATGTCGATCGCGGTCTCGGTATTGAGCACGAGGCGCGTGCCGTCGCCGAGCGTCATGTGACGGATTTCTCCCTTGGCGGTACGCGTGCCGGCGGTCCATTCCTGCCACGGTGCGGCGCGATAGGCAGCCCACACGATGGGGCTGGCCGCGATCAGCATCGCCAGCGTCTTGACCGAGGCGCGACGTTCCAGCAGCGCCGGGCGGTCGAGCACCGGCATGCCGACCGCGGGCGGCACCATGCCGAGCGTACGGCTGACCATCTCGGCGCGCTGCCATGCGAGTTCGTTGGCCGGGTCGGCCTCGCGCCAGGCCTGGCATTCGAGCCGGTCGGTCTCGCTGCACTGGCCGGAACGGAGCTGCATCAGCCATTGCGCCGCCTCGCGTGCGGCGCGCGGATCGACGGCGGGAAGGAAACGTTCTGCGATGGTATTCATGCGATGAGGAGGATGCAGCGTTCGAATGCCTGCACCATGTAGCGTTTGACCGTGCGTTCGCTGATGCCGAGCCGCGTGGCGATCTCGGCATAGCCGAGTCCTTCGAGCTGCGACAGCAGGAAGGCGCTGCGCACCGGCGGCAGCAGGCCGTCTAGCATGGCGTCGATGCGGTGCAGTGTTTCCAGCACCAGCAGGCGATCCTCGGGCGAGGGCGCCATCGGCTCCGGCAGGCGTGCCAGCGTGTCCAGCCACGCCTGTTCGAGCGAATGGCGGCGGTAGTGGTCGATGACCAGCCGCTGCGCCACCGTGGTCAGGTAGGCGCGCGGTTCCCGCAGGGAATGGGGTTGTTCGGGTGGCGCCGTCAGCAGCCGCAGGAAGGTATCTTGCGCCAGATCGGCAGCCTGGTCCGCGCAGTTGAGCTTGCCGCGCAGCCAGCGCAGCAGCCAGCCGTGATGCTGGCTGTAGATGTCTGCGATGGGATCGGTAGGGCGTGCGATGCTCACTGTCTTGCTCCAGATGCGTCCGGTCGGGACGCCAAACTGGCTTGCTTTCCGTGTCGGTGAGCTGGCTGCTTATTTGAGAATTGTTCTCATTATCTGCGATTCCGGGTTGGAACGTCAATCTGCCGCCTCACGCTGCGTTGCATGAACTGCACAGAAGGGTTGTGCATGCTGCGGTTGTGCTGCAATGGCACGCTGCTCCAAGGCAGATAATTGTCCGGACATGGCGCGGCAAGGCGAGGCGATGCTCGGCAGCATGGAAGACGCGATTTATCAAGAATGATTATCATGGCTTGCTATCCGTCGCCTGCCCTTGCCAGAAAAGGAGAAACGATATGAACGTCTGTTCCATTGGCCGTGTCTGTTTGCTCGCGGTAACCTGCGCGCTGGCCGCCTGTGCCACTTCGCCCGCGCCGCAGGTGTCGACGGATGCGGTGACCGTACAGTACGCACCGGATGTCTGGCGCGCCGACCTGCGCAAGGCGCCGAACGAATCCGAGGCGGCGCTGCGCTCCACCGAGCAGTCGCTGACCCGTCATATCCAGGAACGTGCGAGCCGCGTGCTGTCGGCAGGACAGAAGCTGGACATCGCCTTCACTCACATCGAGCGCGCCGGCAGCGTCGAGCCGTGGCGCGGCCCGTCGTCCTACGACGTGCGCATCGTGCGCGACATTTATCCACCGCGCATCGACCTGACGTTCCGTCTGCTGGCGGCGGATGGCAGCACGCTGTCCTCCGGCAAGCGCGAACTGCGCGACTTGGGTTTCCTGTCGCGTACCAATATGTACTCGAACGATCCGCTGCGCTACGAGAAGACGCTGCTGGACGATTGGGTGCGCAAGGAGTTTCCGCAGAGGCCGTAACGCTGGAATCTGTTGTGTGCACCGGTTGCCGTCTGTGAAGCAAAGCTATCGCCGTGGTGATGATCAAAAAAAAGCCGCTCCATAACTGGAGCGGCTTTTTTGTCTTGCCTTGGTAAATCAGAACTTGGCGCGCAGCGAGACCATCACGTTGCGTGGATCGCCATAGTAGTAGCCGATACCGGTCGGTGCGAATTTCTTGTAATAGATCTTGTCGAACAGGTTGTTGATGTTGATCTGTACAGAGTAGCGGTCGTTAAAGCGATAGCTTGCCATCGCGTTATAGACGGCATAACCACCTTGACGCGAAGTGATGGTGCCGGACCGGACGTACGAATCGCTCTGTACCTGTGCACCGCCACCGATGGTCCATCCTTGCAGATTGCCGTCGAGACGATAGGTCGTGAACAGACGGAACAGGTGACGCGGATCGATACTGCGCAGCGGCTGACCGACATTGGCAGCGGAGGTATCGATGATGTACTTGGTGCGCGTGTTGGTATAACCCGCCATCATCGACCAGCCGGGCAGAATTTCGCCGGATACTTCTGCTTCCCAGCCTTCGCTGCGGGTCTTGCCTCCCGCGATCTTGCAGTATGCATCGACAGTAGGATTGTTGGGGCATGGTCGCAGGCTGCTTGCATCGTCAACCGCCTTGCCAACGTTGTTGATACGGAAGATGCCGATCGATGCGTTCAGACGACCTTCGAAGAATTCGCCCTTCAAGCCAGCTTCGTAATCTTCCCCGCGGATGGGATCAAGAATATTGTCATTGATGTCTTTGGCGCTCTGTGGCGTGAAGATTTCGGTGTAGCTGGCGTAGGCGCTGATGTTCCTGGACAGGTCATAGATTGCAGCAGCGTAAGGCGTGATCTCGCGCGTCACCTTGTAATTGGTGGTCGGCTGACCATCCGATTTGTAATCCCACCAACTGATACGCGCACCCGCGAGGACTGTGAATGGATCAGTGATTGAGAAGCGCGCTGTACCAAATAGCGCTTGTTGACTGGTTGTGTTCGGCTTGTTGGGAGCAGCAGTAATGGGTTGATCTATTTCTGCATAGCTTGTGTAGGGATCCCAGTTGCGAATATCAATGATTGGAGCGCCAATTGACGAGGTTGCAACGCCACGGCTATCGGTGGCCTTGTTTCGGACGGTTTCGGCTCCAAAGGTCAACTCGTGTTTGCGGCCGAATAAAGTGAAAGGGCCATTTGCTACGGCGCTGGCGCTGAGCTGATCATTTTCTGCACCGATGTAATGAGACTGGGTCACGCTCATCAGATAGGGATTGGTGGCGCCTGCCGGACGGCTCATGTACGACTGTTTGAAGTCCCTCAAGCGGAACTGCGTATAAGCAGCATTAACTTTCAGGCTCCATTCATTGTCGAAGCGATGCTGAATTTCGGTGAATGCCTGCGTGTTGTAGCGGTCCCAACGGTTCCAGGCTGCGCCGAGATAGGTGTTGCGTGGCAGGTTCAGCGGCGTGCCGTCGAAGTTGCCAGGCAGGTTGCCCCATGCTCCGCTTGCATCGAGATCCATGTATTGCAGGCTGGTGGTCCAGGTCGTGCGCGGGCTGATGTCTGCTTCCACCACACCATAGAAAACCTGTTTGTGCTCCGTGCGGCCCTTTTGGAAGAATTCCTTGTCGTCATCGACCGCAACCAGACGACCACGCAAGGTGCCGGCTTCATTGAGCGTTCCGGAAACGTCTGCTTCCAGACGACGCCGATCCCAGGAACCCAGGGTCAGAGCGGCCGATGCCTGGAAATCCGCCGTAGGACGCTTGCGCACCATGTTGACCGTTGCCGAAGGATTACCGGAACCGCGGATCATGCCCGAAGCGCCGCGCAGGATTTCCACGCGATCGAGGACGGCGGTGTCCGGTTGCACGAATGCCGAGCCACCCTGGTTGAAGGTCATGCCGTCCACCTGAAGCGCATCGATCTGATAGCCGCGCGAGAAGTAATTGACGCGTTCACTATCGGTGTAATCGACGGTTACGCCCGGTGTGTTCTGCAGGACGTCCGTCAGGTCAGGAAGAATGCGGTCGTCTAGGAATTGACGAGTCAACACGGTAACCGGTTGAGGCGTCTCGCGCAGGGTTTGCGAGGTCTTGCCGATTGTCGTGGCGCGTGCGGCATAGGAACGGGTGCCCTCCGTGCCTGCGTCACGTACCGAAGTCGTTACCGAAACGGCCGGCAGCATTGCCGCGTCTCCGGCCGGCACACGACGTAACCGATAGCCGCTGCTGCCACCCACCGCTTCCAGCTGATGCGGCGCCAGCAAGGTGCTCAGGCCGCTGGCAACACTGTGGTTTCCTTGCAGACCGTTGCTTTGCAGGCCGCTCGTCAGCGCGGGGTCGATGGCGATCATGACACCGGCTTCGCGGCCGAAGCGGCCCAATACCTGATCCAGCGTACCGGCCGGAATGTTGTAGCTGCGCGCTTCGGCGGATGCGGTGGCATTCGTCTGCTGTGCGGCAGCCGGCAGTGCGTAGATGGCGCCCACGGCGAGCGTGCCCAGCAGGAGCAGGCGGGCGGCGTGCGCCACGGGAGTCGGAGTGAAGCCGGCGTGTTTGGCACCGGCTGCGGAAGTGCGGCGGGAAGACATCTGATCAATCCTTTTCGTGTATCGATGGAGTCCGGCACTGCGATGTTTGCAGTGCTTCTATCTCCCTTGATGCACGAGCCGGACGAATCTGCCTTCTTCAGTGAAAAATATTTTTATGTGAAACGGATGTAGTCCACACGTCATGTTGGCGCTTCGGCGCGCGGGCGTACCGTGGTCCAGAAGCGGGTCGCGTAGGACAGTTCGATCGGCAGGGTTTCGGCCAGCAACCCGAGTACCGCGTCGGTGTCGCGCAGCGGGAAAGCGCCGCTGACGCGCAGGTCGGCCACGGCCGGATCGCAGCGCAGCACGCCTTTCCGATAGCGCGCCAGTTCGGCGACGAATTCTTCCAGCCGCATGCGTTCCACCACCAGCATGCCGTCGGTCCACGCCGTGGTGGCAGCGGACAGTTCATGCGGCGGTTCGACCAGATCGGACGTGAAGAGCGTTTCCTGCCCCGCCAGCACGCGTACGCTGCGGCTGTCGTGCAGGGCGATCACATCGACTGCGCCTTCGAGCACGGCGACCTTGGTCGGCACGCGCAGCGCCGTATCGTGCGCCACGGTGAAGCGGGTGCCGACCGGATGGATGCGGCCGTGGCGCGTCAGGATCTCGAACGGTCTGCCGGCCGGGTCCGCTGCCGTGGTCACCATGATTTCGCCTTGCAGCAGCGCGACCTGGCGCAGGGTATCGTCGAATGCGATGTCGATGGCAGTCGCGGTATTGAGCAGAAGCTCGGTGCCGTCAGCAAGCACAATGCGGCGCTGTTCGCCGGTGGCCGTGTGCTGATCGGCCGTCATCGCTTGCCATGCCGGCTGCTTGCGCACGACGAGGAAGCCGCCGCCGACAACGCCCAGGCCGGCAAGGGATTTGAGCACGGTCCGGCGCGTGCGGCGGTCGCTGCCGCGCAGCACGCCGCGAATGAAGGAGGGCGATGCCTTGCTGCTGCCATGGCGCATGTCGTCACCGATGGCGCTTAGACGCTGCCATGCCTGTTCATGCCGTGGATCGGCCTGCCGCCATGCTGCGCACGCATGCTGCTCGGCCTCGCTGGCGGCGCCCGATTGCAGCGTCACCAGCCAGACGATGGCTTGCTGGACGACATCGGGATCGATGGCGGAGTCGGAGCGTGGTGCGAACAGCGGCGGAATGGACGACATGGAAGAAGCGGGAAAACGGAATTACGGCGCAGCATACACCGCTGCGTAGCAATGCTGGTAGGCGCGGATCATGGATTTTTGCACGGCATTGACGGTCATGCCGTGGCGTGCCGCGATTTCCGCATACGGCAGACCATCGAGTTGCGAGAGCAGAAAGATGTCGCGCACGCGCGGGCTCAGGCCGTCGAGCACGCGGCTGACGGCTGTCAGCGCCTCGAGCACCAGCATGCGCGTCTCGGGCGAAGGCGCGCTGTCTTCCGGCATGGACGCCAGCGCATCCAGATACGAACGTTCCAGCGACAGGCGGCGGAAGTACTGCGCGATCAGGCGCGAGGAAACGGTGGTCAGATAGGCACGCGGTTCGTTCAGCGAGGGCGTGTCGCGCGCGGTCAGGATGCGGGCGAAGGTGTCCTGCGCCAGGTCGTCGGCGTGATCGAGATTGCCGAGCTTGCGCCGCAACAGGCCGACCAGCCAGCCGTGATGCTGGCGGTACAACTGGGTAACGAGATCGGATTGAAGTGCGGTGGTCACGAGCAAACTCCAGACGGATGTCGGCAATGGAAACAAGCTGGCTGCGTTCCAATGGACTGCTGGCTGCCTGGATTTAATTGAGAATGCTTATCATTGTCACACTCGGCGATTGCGGGCGTCAATTTTTGGCGCGGCGAGTGTTGCGCGAGGTGGACAATGGAGGTGGTCAGGTCGTCCTCAGGTTTGGCGTGCCTGGATCAGTTTTTCCATGCGTGCTTCCGTAGTCTTGCGGCGCACGATCCACAGGTACAGGCCGCTGCCCAGCACGACGATGGAAAGGATGTCGAGGATCGCCCACATGATCTGCATCGGCCGGCCGCCGTAGTCGCCAAAGTGCAGCGGCTGCGAGATCAGCAGCGCGGTCGCGTACCAGGGCAGGGTGCGGCTGTCCGTCACTTCCGCCGTGCTGGCGTCAACCAGCACCGGCTTGAACAGGCGCGAGGTCAGGTTCTCCGTGCCGCGCATGAAGATGGCATAGTGATGCGGGCTGCTGAAGGTGGTGCCGGGAAAGGCGATGAAGCCGATCTTCATGTCCGGCTCCAGCGCCACGGCCGCCTCGACCGATTTCTGCAGCGAGCCGAACTCGGTCAGCGGCGGCTTGCCCTTGTAGGGCGCGATCATTTCCGCCATCTGGTCGAACTGCCAGTACTTGATCACCAGATCGGCCCAGGTATTGATGACGCCGGTGGCGCCGACCACCAGCAGCCACGCCAGCGTGACGATGCCGAGCAGGTTGTGCAGGTCCAGCCACTTGAGGCGGGTGGAGCGCTCCGCGCGCACGGTGCCGAACTCGAGCTTCTTCATGAACGGCCCATACAGCACCACGCCGGAAATGATCGCCACCAGCAACAGCATGCCCATGAAGCCGAGGAACAGCATGCCGGTCAGTCCGGCAAACAGGTTGACGTGCAGCGAGAACATGATGTACATGAAGCCGCGGTCGAGTTGCGGCTGGCCGAGCACATCGCCGGTACGCGCATCGACCGCGACCTGCTTCATGCCGGTTTCGGACGTCGGCGTATCGGACAGCGTGACGTACCAGACGCGGTCGTCATCCTCTTCCTGCGAGGCGAACATGCCGACCTTGTCCGGATGCTGCGCCTTCGCAATCTCCATCACGCGATCCATGCTGATGCGCGGCGCATCGGCCGCCATCTCCGGCGCCTCGATTTCCGTGCCGAGCAGATGGCCGATCTCGTGATGAAAGATCAGCGGCAGCCCGGTCAGGCACAGCAACAGCATGAAAAGCGTGCACACCAGGCTGGACCACTTGTGGATCCATGCCCAGCGGCGGAGATTGGTGCCGGTCATCAGAACTCGATGGAGGCCGATACGACGAAGGTGCGAGGAGCGCCTAGAACCAGATAGTTGCTACCTGGGTAGCCGCCAACAGAAGCCCAATAATTGCGATCGGTGACATTGTCGACACGCGCACGCCAAGTCACTAGTCTGTTGCCGATGGTGGTCAGATAGCGCGCACCGAGATCGACGCGAGTCCACGACGGTATTTTCAGCGTATCGGCGGCATTCGCATTTTGCGAGGATGTATATACCACACGGCCATTGAGACTCAAGCCAGTGATGCCAGGGATGTCCCAGTCGGCGCCCAGGTTAACCATCGTGCGAGGAACTCCGATCACATCGTTTCCGTTGTTGGCGGGGACATTGCTTCTGACTTGTTCTGCGTCAATCAACGTCAAGCCGCCAAGCAGTCGCAATCCACGCTGGACTTCTCCGAACATACTCAGTTCTATGCCGCGATTGCGTTGTTCGCCATCCGTGACGAAGGTATCGCTGGCGTTCACATAGCCAGATGGACGCTTGATCTCAAACAAGTTCAGGCTGCCGCCAAAACGACCGGCGTCATACTTAATGCCAAGTTCTTTTTGTTTCGCGATGTAGGGAGCAGTTACTTGTCCGCCGTTGGAGACAGGTCTGGCTGGGGAGCCCGTGCGTAAAGGTGCGATATCACCTTTCTGCATTCCTTCGCTGTAATTGCCGTAGAAAGACAGTTCTTTGCTTGCTTTAAATACTAAGCCCGCCATTGGAGTCACTTTGCTTTTCTTATAGTTACTGCTTTCACTGCCGTCGTTGTAGTCGTAGCCGCGACTGTGAATTTCCTGATGACGTGCGCCGAGTGTCAGCAGCATACGATCATCCATGAATGACATGGTATCTGCCAAGGCAAAGCTGGTGAGGTTAGTCTTGCCGATTACGTGAGGGTCATTAAGCTGACCGCCTGCAAAACCTCCAACTGCTGCAGGAGCGGGGATTGTTTCGGGGTTGTAAAGATTTGGATAGGGGGCACCTGAAGGTGACCATGCGTAGGCGTTGCGCTCCTGGGAAGATAGTGTGGATGCAGACAAGACCCATGAATGCTTGACGGAACCGATATCAAATTTTCCGCGAGCACCGGTTTCCAGTGTTCTTACGCTGTCTTCTCGTACATTGTCGGCGCGGTTATAAGTCGAATCGCCATTCAAGTTGTTGACAGTTGGTCCTGCCAGTATGTTGTCTTCGCGGCCCTCGCGAAAGCCGCCAGCAATCCAAGCGGTCGTGCCTGGATTCAAATCGAACTCGGCGCGCAATGTTCCAAACGTGTCTTCGGAATCCGAGCGCGTCCAAGATTGTCCAAAGTTTTTGGATGCGTCAGGCGCTGCAGGTATGACGCCATTGGGTGTTACGTTTGGACGAGGCCCTTTTAGATTGTGTTCTTGATAGCCAATATCTGCGGAAATACGGATGTCACGGCTGCGCCAATCCCAGCCCACTGCGAGTAAATTCAGTTCGCGTTTTTCATTATTGACTGCCGTTTCGCCGTCACGGCGTACAGCGTTTACTCGTATTCCAGAAGCATTGTCAGCACCGAATCTGCGGGAGAAGTCCAGGCCAAGCTGATATTGTCCGTCGCTTTCGACGCCAACATTCAATTGAGTTAGCGGATCGTTGCCGGCTCTTTTGGGAAGAACATTGACCGTCCCGCCAATCGCACTACTGCCCGGCGCTGCACCATTCAGAAATGCGCTTGCGCCGCGAAACACCTCGACGCGTTCGAGCAATTCGGCGGCAACGTATTGTCGGGGAAGCAGTCCATAAAGACCGTTATAGGACATGTCATCTGAATAAACGTTGAAGCCACGGATCATGTACAACTCCTGGAAGTTGCCGAAGCCGCGTGCCAGTCGTACGGTCGGATCGTTCTGAAGGACGTCGGCGACACTCTTGGCCTGTTGATTCTGGATCAGTTCGTTTGTGTACGCGGTGCTGCTGAATGGCGTATCCATCATGTCTTGATTGCCAAGGATACCGACTCGGCCGCCACGTGCGATTTGTCCACCTGCGTACGGTTTTGTGAGTCCTTCTGCCGAGGCATCGGCACTGGAAGTGACGGTGATCGCTTCCAGTTGCGTGGTCGTCGTGGGTTCGGTTTCCTGCGCCTGAGCCAGCAGCGGCAGGACGGCTTGCAGGGCGCAGACGAGAAGCGTGGGTTTGAGGAAGGATGGAGTGCGGGATGCCATGGGATTTCCTTGTGGGTCTGGAACAGCAGGAAGAGTGCGAACAGTTGCAACCAATGAATGAAAATGGTTCTCATTATAAGATTCCCTGTCATGGCGCCGCAATCGAAGTCTTTGCGGCCGGCTGCATGTGAATGCCCGCAAAGCCAGTATGGGAACGGGTTTGCGCGGCATCGCTGGGGATCGATGTGTGGCTGCCATGCAACAAGTTTGGCTTTTGAAGGCATGCAGTTGATCGTCTTCAGGCCGATCCAACGGAGTCTTGCGCACATTAAAAAAGCGGCCCGCAGGCCGCTTTTTTTCTTGTGGCGCGTCAACGCCTCATTCAATGCTCCATCAACGCTTTCACGTGCACGGCCGTGGCCGAGGCCAAGCCATCGAGGCTGTAGCCGCCTTCGAGGATGGAGACGATACGGCCCTCGCAGGTATCTTCTGCAACGTCCATCAGTTCGCGCGTGATCCAGTAATAGTCGTCGTCCTGCAGTTTCAGCCCGGCCAGCGGGTCGAGGTGGTGCGCATCGAAGCCGGCGGAGATGATGATCAGTTCCGGGTTGAAGTCGCGGATCGCAGGCAGCATCTTGGCGGCGATCTGTTCGCGGAACAGTTCGGAATTGCAGCCGCGCGGCAGCGGCACGTTGACGATGTTGCGCGACACGCCGGTTTCCGATTCCAGCCCGGTGTACGGATAAAAGTGCGACTGGTGGCTGGATGCATAGAACAGTTCCGGCCGATCGAAGAACGCGGCCTGCGTGCCGTTGCCATGGTGGACGTCGAAGTCGATCACGGCGACGCGCTCGAGCTTGTGCACTTCGTAGGCATAGGCGGCGGCGATGGCGGCCTGGTTGTAGATGCAGAAGCCCATGGCCTTGTTGGGTTCGGCATGGTGGCCGCAGGGACGGGTGGCGCAGAAGACGTTTTCCGCCTCGTCGTCGAGCACCGCATCGACGCCGGCGCAGGCCGCGCCCACGCAACGCATCACGGCTTCCAGCGAGCCGGGCGACATGACGGTATCGCCGCCGTCCAGCGGCATGGTGCCGCGTCGCGGCGAGGCATCTTCCACGTCGGCGACGAAATCTTCGGTATGGATCAGCAACACCTGTTCGCGCGTGCCGAGCGGCGCGTCGCGCCATTCGGCAGCTGCGAATTCGGGCGTGCGCAGGGTCCGGAGCACGGCTTTCAGACGTTCCGGCGATTCCGGATGGCCGGGGCCCGGCTGGTGGTCGAGACAGGCTTCGTGGGTATAGATCAGGGTCGTCATTGTCTTCTTCGATGCGCGATGTGCCGCATCTTCTCCATGTCGTTGGTTGACTTCTCTGTCCGGCTCCTCAGCCGACAGGCGTATCCCTGTCATTATAAGGTGCGATGCCTGTACGGACGAGGCTGCGCTCCCCATCACCGCGCACATCCGGCATGCCAAAAAGTCGGCAAATGACGCGCCCGCAGTCTTTCCGCAAGAGGGGCAATCAGGTGATAATGCCCTTACCCCGACCATAGGGCTGCGTCGCCGCGCAGCATGCATGTGCATATGATTCCAGACGTTGTGCTCAGATTTGCCGCCAAGACCGATCGTGGATTGGTGCGCCCGCACAACGAGGATGCCATCGCCTTCGATGAACAGGCGCAGGTGGCGGTGCTGGCCGACGGCATGGGCGGCTACAACGCCGGCGAGGTGGCCAGCCGCATGGCGACCGAGCTGGTGCGGGACGAACTGGCACAGCTGCAGTCGTCCGAACGCGGCCGGGCCGCGCGCAGCGGACAACTGCAGAAGCTCATGATAGAGGCCGTGCAGCATGCCAACCTGCGCATCTTCGAAACCTCGTTGGCAGAACCAGCCTGTCGCGGCATGGGAACCACCGTGGTGGCGGCGCTGTTCCATCATGACCGCCTCGTGCTGGCCCATCTCGGCGATTCGCGCTGCTATCGCTTCCGTCGCGGCGTGCTGACCCAACTCACGCACGACCACTCGCAGGTGCAGGAACAGGTTGATGCCGGCTACCTGAGTGCCGACGCGGCACGCTTCGCTCCCAACAAGAACCTGATCACGCGCGCTGTCGGCGTCGGGCCGCACATTGATGTCGATGTCGGCAGCCACGCGGTCGAACGGGGCGACCTCTACCTGCTGTGTTCGGACGGCCTGTCCGACATGCTGACCGCGCAGGAACTATCCGCCATGCTGGCGCAGGACGACGGCGATCTGGAATTGCTGTCCGAGGCGCTGGTGCTGGCCGCCAACCAGCAGGGCGGGCGCGACAACATCTCGGTGATCGTTGTGAGTGTGGCGTCGGTGAACGGCACTGCCAATGATGCCGGCCTGCTGGCGCGCATCCGAAAATGGTTGGGCCGCAAATGACTGGGCCGGGCATGAGCAGCACCGCCGAGATGAATGCGCATGAGCGCAGCAGCGATAAACCCGCCGCCAGCGTGATCCTCTACCGCGATGGTTCGCCTGTACAAAGGCTGGAACTCACCAGAAGTCGCACCACCATCGGCCGCCGCACCTATAACGATATCGTGATCGATGCGGTCGGCGTCAGCGCCGAACATGCCGTCATCCTCAGTTTGCCGGATGGTTACGCCTACGAAGACCTGGACAGCACCAATGGCAGCCGCATCAACGGCGAAGCGGTAAGTCGCCATCTGCTGGACGCGGGCGACGTGATTGCTTTCGGCGCCTATACGCTCGTCTTCGTTCCGATTGCAGTGGCGGACACGCCCGTACAGCCTGCGTCGCATGAGTTGACGCCGGACGAACTGCGGCAGCCGCCGCAACCGGTGCCCGGCGCACCGCGCGCCGACAAGGCCGTCGCCATCGTGCGCATTCTCGACGGCTTTGACGCCGGCAGGGAGTACGCACTGACCAGACCGATGACCACCATCGGCCATCCGGACCGGCAGGTTGCCGTCTTCATCGCATCGCCGGAGGGATATGCACTCGTGCATGTGGAGGGAGTGCCTGCCACGGTCAACGGCAGTGCGGTGACAAGTACGCCGCGCCCGCTTGATGAAGGCGACCTCATCACCATTGGCAATACCAGGGCGATTTTCTTCCTCGATTGGTGGCGCCATGCCCGACGACCATAAATGTCTGCTGTGTTGCGGCCGACTACTTTGTGTCGTATTTTGCGTGCTTGATGTGACAATTATTGTCACCGTGCGCAACAAAAACTGACGCTTTTGGTCGAAACCGCACGAAAACAACCGGGAAATCGCCTTTGTTTGCTTGGCATGCCGATTGCTCAAGAGAACTCGCGGCACTTCCCGCCAACTATTTCAGGAGAGGTAACATGCAATCGATGAAAATGATGAAGAAAGCCCAACAGGGTTTTACGCTGATCGAGTTGATGATTGTTGTGGCGATCATCGGTATTCTGGCTGCGGTGGCGATTCCGCAATATCAGAACTATGTGGCTCGTTCGCAGGTGGCGCGTGTGATGTCGGAAACCAGTACCGTGCGTACTGCTGTGGAGACTTGTATTCTGGATGGAAGAACGACTCTTGGCACCGGTTCGGGGGAATGCAATATCGGCTGGACTCACAGCAATCTGATCGCTGGCGATGATGGTGGCGATGGTGGCGATGGTGGTAGTGGCGATGCAGGTGGTACGGGCCAGTCTGGTTTGGTGGTCAATATGCCGACCGGCGCCGATCAACCGGGTTCTATTGTTGCAACGTTTGGTAATAACGCGGCAACTGTTCTTGCCACGCGTACATTGACTTGGACACGTACTGCAGCTGGTTCTTGGAGCTGTGGCACCAATGTTGACGTGAAATATGCACCTGCAGGTTGCGAGGCAACGGCAGAGTAAAAACAACCCCGTTTCCCGGGAAAAAAAGCGCCCTGGTGGGCGCTTTTTCTTTGTCGGCTTCTTCTCTATGAAACGCTCGATTTCTTATTTCTGTCTTGCCATATTTTTTGTGGTCTGCACTTGGTTGATTCATGTGTGGATAACGACGCCCTTGCAGATTCCAAGGTGGTTGTTTCCATTGGAAGCCATTCCTGTAAGTCTAAGTACCACATGTTCTGAGAGTGTCCCGGCATGGCTGGTACAAAGCGCGAAAAAATTGCCGGGTAATTCGCGATCACCGACAAATCAATTTGCGTATCTGGACCGTGACGGAAATATCCATACTTGCCGTAATGGCTGGATGAATGGTGTCCTGCAAGGGCGACGAGTTTCCGATCAAACCTTGTTTCAGATTGCCAGCGTGACCAAATTTTTTACGGCCACTCTGATTGTGGAGGCACACATTCAAGCACGTATTTCTGTGGATAGTTCCGTTAACGATGCGCTGCCAATACTTGGAAAGCCAGCGCGTTCCACGCCTGATAATGAACGTGTATGGAACAAAATGCGGGTGGCTGATTTGCTGCGACATAGTGCGGGATTCGACCGTATGCCGAACGGTGACCCGATGCTGCTTCAAAATCGCACGCCACCGTGTCCTTATGCATTGCCGGAAGTACGCAGTTACGTACTCGATTTTCAGCCCGGTACTCGCTATGGCTATGGAAACCTCAATTATTGTTTGCTTGGTGTTCTGGCTGAGAATGCGTACGGAATCCCTTACAGGAAACTGGTACAACAACGTTTTGTAAAAGAAGGAAAAGGAGAGTTTTCAGACGGGCCATATTCGAAAGAAGAGCCTAAATATGACATTCGTTTTGAAAACCTGTTTAGTGAAAATTTTTGGAAATCCTATGACTTCTCTGCGTTGTCGGCTGCTGCCGGCATGAGGATCAGTGCGATGGAACTCATCAATATCGTGAAGGCCGAGCGAGCGCACCTGAAAGAATATCTGGCGTTTGCGAACCAATACATATTGCCCGGCGTTGATTGCGGGAAGTTCATGAAATGTTATTCGTTGATGGGATCGTATTACAGTGCGAATGGACGGCATGCAAATGTCTGGCGTGGAAATATGATCGGCACGGCAGCCATGCTGATCGTAATGGATGATGGGAGCGCGCTGGCATGGCTAGGTGGGGGGCAATCACCAACGCAATACCGCGATGATGAAAAGATGTTTTCTTTCTGGTTCGAAAACATGGCACTTACGCACTCCAATCCCCCGACTCGCCGATGGAATTCAAATTCATGAACGAAGGTTTTTACGATGCTTCGTTCACGCGGTATTTCGACTGGCAGGCCTTGACCAGCTCCATGGGAATGACCGGATCGGCAGCCGGATTGGCGGATTTGGATGAAAAGGGGGCCGTATGCTGATCCGGCTGGGCGCGGGCGCCGCGAAATCCCGTGCCGAGGCGCGCCGCTACATCGAACGTGAATTGCTGGCGGGGCAGGGTTGATGACAGCCGCAACCCCCTTGCGAACCGGACGGCGCTGGCTGGGGCGGCTCGGCAGGTCAGCGCTCGGGGCCGTGCACTTGCATGGCCAGGCCTACGACCCGCGCCTGGACGGCATTCGCGCGATCGCGATCCTGCTGGTCATGCTGGTGCATTCCCGCGCCCCGTATTCGGGTTTCGGGCGGTTGGGGGTGGATATCTTTTTCGTGCTGTCAGGCTGCCTGATCACGCGCAGCCTGTTGCAGGCGCCTGATCTCCGGCGTTTCTTCGTGCTGCGCTTCGCGCGCCTGCTGCCGGCCTTGCTGCTGCTGTTGCTGGCCTATGTCTTCATCACGGACGATGTGCTGGGGGTGCTGCCCGTCCTGCTCTACGTGAGCAACGTCACAGCGATGGCGTGGGGCGAGCCGCACATGCTGCTGCACACTTGGTCGCTGGCGGTGGAGGAGCACTACTACCTGCTCTGGCCCTTTCTCCTGCCCTGGCTGCTGCGCCAGCAGAACCGTCTCAGGCTCCTGATGCTGCTCTGGGTGGCGTTCACGCTTTGGCGTGTGATGAATCACGAAGTCTTTGACTTCCGCGTGGCGTACTACCGCACGGATACGCGGCTGAGCGGTCTGATCCTGGGCAGTGCTGTTGCCCTGGGGCTGCACGTGTCGCAGCGCCTGATGTGGCTGCTTGTGCCAGCCTTGCTGATCGGTGTTTTCCGCAACGTCTGGATGATGGGAGTCGCCATGCCCCTGGTGGAGATCGCGACGGCGGCAGCGATCTGTTCGCCACCCGCATGGCTGGCGCGTTTGTCCAGGCTGGGGTTGATCAGCTACGGCGTTTACCTGTGGCATTACTTCATCTTTGCCTTGATGAAGAGCGAGCCTTGGTACTGGAAATTGGCCATTGGCGGCGGGTTGACGATGCTGGTGGCCGTTGCTTCATACACGTGGATTGAGGCACCCGTGCGACGCAGGGTTCGTGCGTGGGTGGAGCGGCGATTCAATCAACAAGAGGTACAGGCAGGAGAGAGAGAACACGAAGCGGGCAGCATGACTTCACGCTCGTCGAACTGATGATCCTTATCTTTCAAGTATCTCGGCAGTGCCGACAGGGTTTGGTGAAGGGATTCCCATGTCTCGTGTAATCAACATTGAAGGGCATCTTTAACTATATCTGCAGCGTATCAAGCGCTCCAATCCCCCGACTTCCCCCCATGCTTTTCCCTGACGCGCACATCCGTCATCACCATCCCGCGATCCACGGCCTTGCACATGTCGTAGATCGTCAGTAAGCCAACTTGCACCGCCGTCAACGCTTCCATTTCCACACCGGTCTTGCCGAAGGTTTCGACCTGCGCGGTGCAGCCAACGCTGGCATTGGGGCGGTCGATGGTGAAATCGACGGTGACGCGCGTGAGGGCGAGCGGGTGGCACAGCGGGATCAGGTCGCTGGTGCGCTTGGCGGCCATGATGGCGGCGATGCGGGCGATGCCGAGCACGTCGCCTTTCTTGGCCGTGCCCGATTCGATGATCGCCAGTGTTTCCGGTTTCATGCGGATGGTGCCGCTGGCGACGGCGATGCGATGCGTCTCGCTCTTGGCGCCGACATCGACCATGTGGGCCTGTCCGGTGGCGTCGAAATGGGTGAGGCCGTCGTTGGCGGGCTTGTCCTGTTGTGAGCTCATGGAGTGGCTTGCGGTGAGGTGAACGATTGCAGGGAGCGGGTATCATAGCACCGTGAAACTGATTCCATTTTCCATTTCCCCTTCTGCGAACGGACAGCCGGCACGGCATGGCGCCGGGCTGCTGCGCTCGGCGTTTGCCGCCGTATTGCTGGCGGCGGGTTTGCTGCATGGCGCACCATCGCCGGCGCAAGCGCAGGGGCTGCCCAATCTGGGCGACACCGAGCGCGAGGAACTGTCGCCCGTCATGGAGCGCAAGCTCGGCGAGCAAATCATGCGCCAGATCAAGCGCAATCGCGACTATCTCGACGACATGCCGGTGCAGGAATACCTGAACGACCTTGGCAACAACCTGTTGAGCACGCGCCCCGAGGCGCGTGGCGAGGCGCAGTACGATTTCTTCTTCTTCGCCGTGCGCGACCCGATGCTCAATGCATTCGCGCTGCCCGGCGGGTTCATTGGCGTGCATTCGGGGCTGGTGCTGGCGGCGCAGAACGAATCGGAACTGGCGTCGGTGATGGCGCACGAGATCGGTCACGTCGCGCAGCGGCACATCGCGCGCATGCTGGGCAAGCAGCGGCAGGACATGCTGATCCCGCTGGCGGGCATGATCCTCGGTGCGCTGGCGGCGAGTTCGAGTCCCGATGCCGGCATCGGCATCATGATGGGCAGCCAGGGCCTCGCCATGCAGCGCCAGCTCAACTTCAGCCGCGAGGCCGAACGCGAGGCGGATCGCATCGGCCTCGACATCCTGCGCGATGCGGGTTACGAAACCACCGGCATGATCAATTTCTTCGGCCGCCTGCAACAGGCCACGCGCGGTTATAACGACACGATGCCGGCCTATCTGCGCTCGCACCCGCTGACGTCCGAGCGTATCGCCGACATCGAGGCGCGCACGCGCGATCTGCGTTATCGGCAGCGTGCCGACGGTCTGGATTTGCCGGTGATCCAGGCGCGCATGCGCGTGTTGCAGGCCAATTCGGGGCAGGGGCTGGTGGAGGCGGAACAGGCGTTCCGGCGCCAGGTGCAGCAGAACACGCGTACCTCGCTGGTAGCTGGCAACTATGGCCTTGCAATGGTGGCGCTGCGGCAGGGCGATACGGCGAAGGCGCAGACCTACATCGACGCGGCACGCACGGTGCTGAAGGATGGCGCGCCAAAGAAAGGCAATCTCGCCTTGACGAGCCTGGCAATCGAAGTGCGGCTGGCGGCGCGGCAGACGCAGGAAGCGGTGGCCGAAGCGGAGGTGGCGCGCAAGCAGTTTCCGATCTCGCGCGGGATCGTGCGGCAGTATGCCGATGCGTTGCTGGCTGCCGGCCGTACGGATGATGCGGTGAATTTCCTGCGCGACCAGACGGCGATCTATCGCAGCGAGCCAGAGTTGTTCGATCGTCTGGCCAAGGGGTATGCGGAGCAGGGCCGGCAGGCCCTGCAGCACATGGCGCTGGCGGAAGGTTATGCGTTGCGCGGCAGTCTGCCGGCGGCGCTGGATCAGTTGTCGATTGCGCGCCGGGCGCCAGATGCTTCGTTCTATGACCAGTCGATCATCGATGCGCGCGAGCGCGAGTTCAAGGAACGGCGGCTGGAAGAGCTCAAACAGGAAAAAGAAGGGCTGTAGAAAGGCAGCGGAAGCGATGCTGCCTTTTGCGGTATGGAACGCGCTAGACCTTGGAGATATCGCGTATCTGCTGTTCGAGTCTGGTCTTGAGATCCGGATTCAGTTTGAGTTCTTTTGCCAGTTGATCCAGATAGGCGCGCTCCATGAAGGTTTCTTCATCGACGACCAGCAGACTGGCCAGGTACATCTCGGCTGCCATTTCGGGCGTGCTGGATGCGCGTGCCACTGCGGCGGGATCGAGAGGACGCGTCAATTCTTCATGCAGCCAGCGCTGGTCGTTGGCGTCGCCCGAGAGTTTTGCCAACTCCTGCTCGAGCAGCTGCGTCTCTGCAGGGCCGATATGCCCATCTGCCTTGGCGGCTCCGATCATGGCGATCAGGATCGCGGAACTGTGTTGCTCGGCCTGCGCGGCCGGCAGCCGGTCCAGCGTTTGCGGTTCGGCCACTGCCACCGTATTGCCGGCTTGCCGCGACTTGTCGCGCTGCCAGTCGCCGTAAGCCTTGTAGGCCAGCGCGCCCAGGGCGGCCATGCCGCCGTACAGGGCCAGGTTGCCGCCCATTTTTCGCGCCTTCTTGCTGCTGAGAAGCATGGCCAGTGCGCCGCCGCTGATTGCGCCTCCGCCGAAACCCGTCAGCAACGACGAAAGGCCGTTGTTGTCGTTGCCCGCTTTGTCGGATTGGCCGCCCAGCATGCCGCTCAGTCTGTCCGACAACCCGCCACCCGCATTCTGTCCGCTGCCCCATTGTCGGGCCAGGTCCTGACCGGACTGCAATAGTTGATCCAGTATCTGACGTGTACTCACGGTGCTTCCTTGTTGGTTGGAGGGTAAGTCATCGACCGGAAATCCCGGCCTTGGTTCAATCTCCGCGCGGCGCCTGCGGGTGTTTGACGAAACCGAATTGTGTTTCCAGCGCATCTTCCTTCATGAATCTCACGGACACGCAATCGCGGCCGTCGCCAAATGTCAGCGCATGGCCCTTGCCTTCCTGTTCCAGCCAGTGCAGCAGCGATTCGTCGTCGATCGCATGTTGATCGCACCGTATGCGCGGCAGGCACTCGGCCATGTCGCGATCGTCCAGCAGGCAAGGTTCGCCCTGCGTTTGCAACAGCAGGCGTCCATGGTCGGTCAGCCAGACGGCGTCGAGACGGGTGACGGGCTGCCCGGTGTGCCGGACAAAGCCATCCGCATGGGTGCGTGCGATATAGGGTGTGGCTTCCAGGTCCACATAGACGCGCTGCGGTCCGTTCTGGAAATACCAGCGGCCTTCGTCGTCGTGTGTGTAGTTGCGCTGGATGAAGCCGATCAGCGCAGGCGAGGTGATGCGCTCGCCCGGCAGGTCATGCCGTTGCGCATGTTCGTCGCGCATGCGCCAGTAGCCGCGTGCGTCGAGCGCGAGCCAGCCGTGGCAGTGCGGAACGTTGGGCCATTTGGCGAGGGCTTGCTTGACGATCTCATCCATGGGCGCTCCCGTGCGCGGTCAGGGTGCCGCGTCTTGCAGGAAGTTGACCACGCGTTGCGGCAGCCAGTTCAGATTGCCGGGGAAGGGGCCGGTGGCGAAGCCGACGTGGCCCCCTTCGGCAGGGTATTCGAGCGTGACGCTGGGCGAGGCGTCGGTTGGCAGATATTGCTGCGGCAGGAAGGGGTCGTTGCGCGCGTTGAGGATCAGCGACGGCACCGTGATGTCGGACAGCACGTATCGCGCGCTGGCGCGGTGCCAGTAATCGTCGGTATCGCGGTAGCCATGCAGCGGCGCGGTGACGATGTTGTCGAAGGCGTACAGGTTGCGCGACTGCAGCATGGCCTCGCGGTCGAACAGGTCGGGGAATTGCAGCAGTTTCTGCAGGCTTTTCTCGCGCAGCGTCTTGAGGAACACGCGCGTATAGACCATGTTGAAGCCGCGTCCGAGCGCGGCGCCGCCGCCGGCCAGATCGAGCGGGGCGGAAACGGCGCAGGCGGCGTCAACGATCTCGGCTTCATGCTGCGATTCGCCGAGCCAGCGCAGCAGCGCATTGCCGCCGAGCGAGACGCCGACCGCGTAGATGCGCGTGGCGCCGCGCGTACGCAGTTGCGGCCCCAGCCGGCGCAGGATCCAGTCGATCTCGGCGGCGTCGCCGGAATGATAGAAGCGCGGTGCGAGGTTGATCTCGCCCGAGCAGCCGCGGAAGTGCACCACCGCGCCCGACCAGCCGAGCCCGGCGATGTGTGCCATCAGGGCACGCGCGTAGTGGCTGTCGGACGAGCCTTCGAGTCCGTGGAACAGGACGAGGAAGGGCGTCTCGGCACGGTCGTCGAGAAAGTCGATGTCGATGAAATCCTGGTCCGGCGTCTGCCAGCGTTCGCGCCGATAGAACACGAAGGGCTTGGCGATCAGCTTGGCGGGATAGATGGTTTGCAGGTGGCCGCCCGGCAGCCACCACGGTGCGGAATAACTCATGCGGATCGGATCGGGAAGAACATGGCGCGCGATCGTGTGGAAAGCGCGGAAAGAGAAGGCGTGAGCGAAGCGGGCACGCCGTCAGTGCAGGATGGTGCTCGACACCCGTTCCGTCTCGTGCCTGCCGGGCGCCACCGATGCGTGATGCACGACGATGCGCCAGCCCTGCGGCGTCTTGACATAGACGTTGGTGGCGATGATGTGGACGTCGCGTTGCTTGCCTTCGGGCGTGCCGACTTCCTCGATCAGGTTGTGCACGGCGCTCATCAGGTTCTGCGAGGCATGCAGCTGCACGGGATGGATGTGCACGCCGCCGCGGGTGAAGATGTCCGCCCACGAGGAGCGGATGGCGGTATAGCCGATCAGGCGCGTGCCGTCCGGGTGGATGCAGACGATTTCCTCATCGTCCGCCCACAAGGCCATCAGGTCATCGAGATCGGCGCGGCCAATGGCGTCGTAGAACGCCGTCTCGATGTGATCGGCCGAACCGAACTGCTTGCGCGCCTTGGACATCAGTGGTGATGCACCACGGCACCCGGCTTCAGGCGGTATTGCGTGCCGCAGTACGGGCACTTGGCTTCGCCGTGCGACAGGTCGAGGAATACGCGCGGATGCGAGCTCCACGAAGTCATTGCCGGGTTGGGGCAGTAGGCGGGCAGGTCCTTGCCGTCGAGTTCGATTGCGGACACGCTGTCTTGCGTTGCTGCTGTCATGAAAATCTCCGTATTGCTTTTACTTGGAAAGAAGTGTGGGAATGATAAGCCGCGGCGACCGATTCGGCCAGCGAATGTGGGCCGCCCGCAACGTGCCGGTCAGACCAGCGTGAGCCAGTGGCTGTACTGCGGCGCGCGGCCGGCCACCGCGTCGAAGAACAGCGCCTGCAGGCGCGTCGTGACCGGACCGCGCGTGCCGTCGCCGATCTGGCGGTTGTCGAGTTCGCGGATCGGCGTGACTTCGGCGGCGGTGCCGGTGAAGAAGGCTTCGTCGGCGCAGTACATCTCGTCGCGCGTGATGCGTTTTTCGATGACGGCGATGCCGAGGTCGCGCGCCATGGTCAGCACGGCGTCGCGCGTGATGCCGTCCAGGCAGGAGGCGAGGTCCGGCGTATAGATCTTGCCGTTCTTGACGATGAAGACGTTTTCGCCCGAGCCTTCCGAGACGTAGCCGTCGGTGTCGAGCAGCAGCGCTTCGTCGTAGCCGTCGGCCAGCGCTTCCTGGTTGGCGAGAATGGAGTTGATGTAGTAGCCCGATGCCTTGGCGCGCACCAGCGAGACGTTGACGTGATGGCGCGTGTAGGACGAGGTCTTGACGCGGATGCCCTTGTTCATGCCGTCTTCGCCCAGGTACGCGCCCCACGGCCAGGCCGCGACCGCGACGTGGATGGTGTTGCCCTTGGCGGAAATGCCGAGTTTTTCGCTGCCGATCCAGACCAGCGGGCGGAGGTAGCCGGATTCCAGCTTGTTCTCGCGGATCACGTCGATCTGCGCCTGCATGATGGTTTGCTGGTCGAACGGGATGTTCAGCTGGAAGATCTTGGCGGAGTTGAACAGGCGCTGCGTGTGCTCCTTGAGGCGGAAGATCGCGGTGCCCTTGTCGGTCTTGTAGGCGCGCACGCCCTCGAAAACACCCATGCCGTAGTGCAGGGAATGGGTCAGGACGTGAATGGTTGCATCGCGCCAGTCAATCAGTTGGCCATCCTTCCAAATTTTGCCGTCGCGATCGGACATCGACATGTTCAAGCTCCAGTGTGCGGTTATTTATGTAAAGCATCGATTTTAGCGGATTCGGCACCCGGCCCGAAACGTTCGTGACCGATGGCGCGCGGAAAATGTGGCCGACGACATGGTCCTGTTGCACACGATTTGTTTTATTACGGCAACAAATGAGTAAATAGATAACTTTTTTTCGTCCGGCAAGGAATCTATTCAGGGCGCGGCCTTCTAATCGACGGATTTATCGATGCAGGCATTGCAACAAGGGAAGATTTTTTGCTGAACCCTGTACGGTAAAATAACGGTTTTCCGCGAATTTCTAAACAAAGCAACAACACATGCAATTCAAAAGATTGAGCGATCTGATCGCACAGGGCGCACTGCACGGCAAGCGCGTCTTCATCCGCGCCGATCTCAACGTGCCGCAGGACGCCGATGGCAACATCACCGAGGACACGCGCATCCGCGCATCAGTCCCGGCCATCGAACAGGCGCTCGACGCCGGTGCCGCGGTCATGGTCACCTCGCACCTTGGCCGTCCGACGGAAGGCACGCTGACCGCGGCTGACTCGCTGGCGCCGATCGCGCGCCGCCTGAGCGAACTGCTGGACCGGCCGGTGGAACTGCGGCAGAACTGGACCGACGGTGTGGAAGTCGCGCCGGGCCAGGTCGTGCTGCTCGAGAACTGCCGCGTCAACAAGGGCGAGAAAAAGAACGACGAAGCGCTGGCGCAGAAGATCGCGGCGCTGTGCGATGTCTATGTGAACGATGCCTTCGGCACCGCGCACCGCGCCGAAGCCACCACCCACGGCATCGCGAAGTTCGCGCCGGTGGCGTGCGCCGGCCCGCTGCTGGCGGCCGAGCTCGATGCGCTGGGCAAGGCGCTGTTCCAGCCGGCCAAGCCGCTGCTGGCGATCGTGGCCGGTTCCAAGGTCTCGACCAAGCTGACCATCCTGAAGACGCTGGCCGACAAGGTCGATCACCTGATCGTCGGCGGCGGCATCGCCAATACCTTCATGCTGGCGGCCGGACTCAAGATCGGCAAGTCGCTGGCCGAGCCCGATCTGGTCGATCAGGCCAAGGCCATCATCGACATGATGGCAACGCGCGGCGCCTCGGTGCCGATCCCGGTGGATGTGGTGTGCGCCAAGGAATTCGCGCCGACCGCGGCCGCTACCGTCAAGGCGGTGGCGGAAGTGGCCGACGACGACATGATCCTCGACATCGGCCCGCAGACGGCGGCCACGCTGGCGAAGCAGATCGCCGGCGCCGGTACCATCGTCTGGAACGGTCCGGTCGGCGTGTTCGAGTTCGACCAGTTCGCGGAAGGCACCAAGACGCTGGCGCTGGCGATTGCGGAGTCGAAAGGCTTTTCGGTCGCGGGCGGCGGCGACACCCTGGCGGCCATCGCCAAGTACGGCATCGCCGACCGCATCGGTTACATTTCCACCGGCGGCGGCGCCTTCCTCGAATTCCTCGAAGGAAAGACGCTGCCGGCGGTCGAGATCCTGGCGCAGCGCGCGCAGGATTGATCTGCACGGTTTGACAAGGTTGGCAAGGCCGCGCCGGACGATCCGGCACGGCATGGATGGCGCGGCGCACACATTGCTTGCACGGATGCCGTACCATCCGCATCGAAACATTTAGATATCTGGAGATTCACATGGCACTCGTATCCCTGCGTCAACTGCTGGACCACGCCGCCGAAAACGGCTATGGCCTGCCGGCCTTCAACGTCAACAACCTCGAGCAGGTCTGCGCCATCATGGAAGCGGCCGACGAGGTCGGCGCGCCGGTGATCATGCAGGCTTCGGCCGGCGCGCGCAAATACGCGGGCGAGCCTTTCCTGCGCCACCTGATCCTGGCCGCGGTCGAAGCCTATCCGCACATCCCGGTCGTGATGCACCAGGATCACGGCCAGTCGCCGGCGGTCTGCATGGCGGCGATCCGTTCTGGCTTCTCGTCGGTGATGATGGACGGTTCGCTGACCGCGGACGGCAAGACGGTCGCCAGCTACGAATACAACGTCGAGGTGTCGCGCCAGGTCGTGGCGTTCTCGCATGCGATCGGCGTCACGGTGGAAGCCGAACTCGGCGTGCTCGGTTCGCTGGAAACCATGAAGGGCGACAAGGAAGACGGCCACGGTGCCGAAGGCACGATGACGCGCGAGCAGCTGCTGACCGACGTCGAGCAGGCTGCCGACTTCGTCAAGCAGACGCAGTGCGATGCGCTCGCGATCGCGATCGGCACCTCGCACGGTGCCTACAAGTTCACCAAGAAGCCGACCGGCGACATCCTCGCCATCGACCGCATCCGCGAAATCCACACGCGCATTCCGAACACCCACCTTGTCATGCACGGTTCGTCGTCGGTGCCGCAGGAATTGCTGGCCGAGATCCGCCAGTTCGGCGGCGACATGAAGGAAACCTATGGAGTGCCGGTCGAGGAAATCCAGGAAGGCATCAAGAACGGCGTGCGCAAAATCAACATCGATACCGACATCCGCCTTGCGATGACGGGTGCGATCCGCCGCTTCATGGCCGAAAACCCGGGCAAGTTCGATCCGCGCGACTACCTGAAGCCGGCCAAGGCCGCCGCCAAGGAAGTCTGCAAGGCGCGCTTCATCGCCTTCGGCTGCGAAGGCCAGGCTGCGAAGATCAAGCCGGTTCCGCTGGAAAAGATGGCAGAACGCTACAAAAACGGCGAACTTGCGCAAATCGTGCAGTAATGACTAAACTGCGCGGCAAAACTGCGCGATAATTCGATCCTGCACGCAGCCGGCGCACGGTTGCTTCCACCACGGCGATCCCTACGGATCGCCGTTGATATTTATGGAAATGTCATGACCAGTCTGTATCAATCCACCATCACTTCCCTGCCGCTGCTCGGTCGCGGCAAGGTGCGCGACAACTACGCGGTCGGCGACGACAAGATCCTGATCGTCACCAGCGATCGTCTGTCCGCCTTCGACGTCGTGATGAACGAGCCGATTCCCGGCAAGGGCGAGGTGCTCAACCGCATGTCGGACTTCTGGTTCGACAAGCTCAAGGACATCGTGCCCAATCACCTGACCGGCATCGCGCCCGAAAGCGTGGTGGCGCCCGACGAGGTCGCGCAGGTCAAGGGCCGCGCCGTGGTCGCCAAGCGCCTGCAGCCGATTCTGGTGGAAGCGGTGGTACGCGGCTACCTGATCGGTTCCGGCTGGAGCGACTATCAGAAGACCGGCGCCGTCTGCGGCGTGCAGTTGCCGGTCGGTCTCAAGCAGGCCGAGAAACTGGCCGAACCGATCTTCACGCCGGCGGCCAAGGCCGACCTCGGCGAGCATGACGAGAACATCAGCTTCGCGGAAATGGAAAAACGCATCGGCAAGGAACTGGCCGAAAAAATCCGCGACGTCAGCATCAAGCTCTACAAGACCGCCGCCGACTACGCAGCGACCAAGGGCATCATCATCGCCGACACCAAGTTCGAATTCGGTCTCGACAAGGATGGCACGCTGCACCTGATGGACGAAGTGCTGACCGCCGATTCCTCGCGCTTCTGGCCGGCCGATTCGTATGCGACGGGCATCTCGCCGCCGTCCTTCGACAAGCAGTTCGTGCGCGACTATCTGGAAACGCTGACCGAATGGAAGAAGGTCGCGCCGGCACCGACGCTGCCGCCCGACGTCATCGACAAGACCGGCGCCAAGTACCGCGAGGCGCTGACGCGTCTGACCGGCCAACAGTAAGGAGTACAGCATGGCAGACAATACCGCAGGCGCGCCGCTGGTCGGCGTGGTCATGGGTTCTTCTTCGGACTGGGATGTGATGCAGCATGCCGTGGCGATCCTCAAGGAATTCGGCGTCGCGCATGAGGCGCAGGTGGTCTCCGCGCACCGCATGCCGGACCAGATGTTTACCTACGCCGAATCGGCGCGCGCGCGCGGCCTGCGCGCCATCATCGCCGGTGCCGGCGGCGCCGCGCACCTGCCGGGCATGATCGCGGCCAAGACCATCGTGCCCGTGATGGGCGTGCCGGTGCCTTCCAAGTATCTACGCGGCGAGGATTCGCTGCTGTCCATCGTGCAGATGCCAAAGGGTATTCCGGTCTCCACCTTCGCCATCGGCGAGGCGGGCGCCGCCAATGCCGCGCTGGCGGCGATTGCGCTGCTGGCTACTACCGACCACGCGCTGGCCGCCAAGCTCGAAGAGTTCCGCGCGCGCCAGACGCAGATCGCCATGGAAATGAGCCTGCCGACATGAACGAACAATTCTCCTCCCACAAGCCTTCGAATCCTTCCGCCTCGCCGGCCACCTGGCTCGGCGTGATGGGCGGCGGCCAGCTCGGCCGCATGTTCGTGCACGCGGCGCAGAAGATGGGCTTCAAGGTCGCGGTGCTCGAACCCGCGCTCGATTGCCCGGCCGGCCATGCGGCCGACCAGCTGCTGTGCTCGGGCTATACCGATACCGAAGGCTTGAACAAGCTGGCCGCGCAATGCGCGGCGGTCACCACCGAATTCGAAAACGTCTCGGCGCGCAGCCTGTCGTATCTGGCCGAGCACGCCTTCGTCGCGCCTTCCGGCGCCTGCGTGGCGATCGCGCAGGACCGGCTCGAGGAAAAACGCTTCTTCGTCGAATGCGCGACCATCTCCGGCGTGTTCCCGGCCGCGCACAAGGAAATCCGCACCGAAGCCGATCTGGACCAGGTGCCGGACGATCTGCTGCCGGGCATCCTGAAGACCGCGCGCCTCGGTTACGACGGCAAGGGCCAGGTGCGCGTGAAGACGCGCGAGGAATTGCGCGACGCCTTCGCCGCCATGAACGGCGTGGTCTGCGTGCTCGAAAAGATGCTGCCGCTGGCCTACGAGATTTCGGTGCTCGCTGCGCGCGGTGCCGACGGCCAGGCGGTGGTCTATCCGATCGCCGAGAACGTGCATCGCGACGGCATCCTGTTCACCACCATGGTGCCGGGCCCGAACATCGGCAAGGAAGCCGCCGACAAGGCGCAGGCCGCGACGCTGGCCGTGATCAAACAGTTGGGCTACGTCGGCGTGCTGTGCATCGAATTCTTCGTGCTGACCGACGGTTCGGTGGTCGTCAACGAAATGGCGCCGCGTCCGCACAACAGCGGCCACTACACGATCGACGCCTGCATCACCAGCCAGTTCGCGCAGCAGGTGCGCGCGATGGCGCGCCTGCCGTTGGGCGACGTGCGCCAGCATTCGCCGGCCGCCATGCTCAACATCCTCGGCGACATCTGGTTCGAGCCGGGCGCCGACGACAAGACCACGCCGCCGCGCGAACCGCAGTGGGACAAGGTGCTGGCGATTCCTGGCGCCAACTTGCACCTGTACGGCAAGGACGTGGCGCGCCGCGCGCGCAAGATGGGGCACATCACCTTCGTCGCGCCGACCATGGAACAGGCGCAGGACAACCTGCGCAAGGCCTGCGCCATCCTTGGCATCGCGCCCTGAACCTCCTTTCCTGCGACGATGACTGACGACCGACTCGACTGGCCGGCGATCCGCGACGCGGCGCGCCGGCTCGAACGCGGCGAGCTGGTCGCCTTCCCGACCGAGACTGTCTATGGTCTCGGCGCGGATGCGGAAAATCCCTGCGCCGTCACTTACATCTATGAAGCCAAGGGCCGGCCGTCGAATCATCCGGTGATCGTGCACGTCGCACCCGAGGCCGACCTGTCGTACTGGACCACCGATATTTCCGACGATGCGCGCAAGCTGATCGCCGCCTTCTGGCCCGGTCCGCTGACGCTGATTCTCAAGCGCGCCGCGCACATTCCGAATACCGTTTCGGGCGGCCAGGATTCGATCGGCATCCGCTGTCCTTCGCATCCGGTGGCGCAGGCCTTGCTGCGCACCTTCAAGGACGGCAAGGGCGGCGTGGCCGCGCCCTCGGCCAACCGTTTCGGCCACGTGAGTCCGACCACCGCGCAGCACGTGCGCGACGAGTTCGGCGCGGACAATCCGCTGGTGAAATGCGTGCTCGATGGCGGGCAGAGCGCCGTCGGCATCGAATCGACCATCGTTGATCTGTCGCGCGGGCGTGCCGTGCTGCTGCGTCCCGGTCATGTCTCGATGGCGCAACTGGAAGCGGTGCTCGGCTACGCGCCGGCGCTGCCGGACGCCGAAGCGCCGCGCGCCTCGGGCACGCTGGATGCGCACTATGCGCCGGCCACGCCGGTGGTGTTGGTCGCTTCGCAGGAACTCGCGCAGGTGCTGGATGCATTGAACCAGCGTGGCCGCCGTGCCGCGCTCATGCATTACACGGATGCCGCGTCAGCGCAGAACGGCGTGCGGCTGTCGTCGCAGGCCGATGCCTATGCGCACGATCTTTACGCGGCGCTGCGTGCGATGGACGAGACGGACAGCGAACTGATCGTGGTCGAGGCGCCGCCGCAGGACGAGGCATGGCGTGGCGTCAACGACAGGCTGCACCGCGCCGCGCACGACTCGGCGGGCATACTCGACCGTTTGCTGAAGTAGGGGAATCAGGGCTGCCAGGCCGAGAGGAAGCGCCCGCCGTGGAACACCAGCGGCTCCTTCGGGCAGACGTCGCAATTCTCGACCTCGCCGACGAAGATGACGTGGTCGCCTTCCGGATAGCGGCTGCGGTTGTGGCATTCGAACCAGGCGGCGACGCCGGACAGCACCGGCAGGCCGGTCGGCGACAGCGTGAATTCAACGCCCTTGAAGCGATCCTCGCCGGGCCGCGCGAACTGGGTGGCGATGTGCGCCTGATCGGCGGCCAGCACGTTGATCACGTAGTGCGAGTTGCCCGAGAAGACCGGCATGCTGTTGGCGCGCTGGTTCAGGCTCCACAGCACGAGCGGCGGCGTCAGCGACACCGAGTTGAAGGAGCTGGCCGTCAGTCCGAGGAAAGTGCCGTTGTCGAGGCGTGTCGTGATGATGGTGACGCCGGTGGCGAACTGGGACAACGCCTGGCGGAAGTGCTGCGTATCGACGGACGAAGACGGACGATTGGAAGAAATAGACATCGATGACTCATGAATTTTCATCCATTATGCCCAAAAAGAGGGCATTCATGGCGAAAAGCCTGACGTACGGCCGTGTTTTCCCGCTCTCCTTGCGCTACCGCGAGATCGAGTGCGCCTGAATGAAACAGATGGATACCCTCGCCAGCAACCTGTTTTTCCTGCTGCGCTGCCAGGCTGCGCGCCATACCCACGACATTGCCACGCGTTCGAGCCGCCGCGCGATTTCCTATCGCCGCATCTGGTCGCGCATAGAACGCGCGACCGCTCGCCTGCAGGGCGAGTGGCAGGTGATGCCCGGCGATACGGTCATCTATTGGGGCAATGCGCATGCCGATGCGTTGATTCTCTATTTCGCCGTGGCGCGCTGCGGCGCGCAACTGCTGCCGCTCGAACGCGCCGAGGTGCGCGCGCTGGCGGACCGCGTGTGGCGCATGCATCCGCCGCGCGCGGTGATCCATGACGAAGGGCTGCAGCCGGCGCCGGACCTGCCGGCCGGCGTGGTCGCCACGCTGCCGGAACTGCTGGCGGTGCGCTGCCCTCATCAGGAACGCGCCATCGAGGATGCGTCGCTGACCAGCCTGATCGACCTGCAGGTCGAGGACGGCAAGCTCGTCGAGCGCTGCTACAGCCTGGCTGCGTTGAGCACGCAGACGGCGCAGGCGGATGTCGCCGCCGCGCACGAAACGGTGGAAGTCCGGGACGTGCTGTTTGACGTGCCGCTTCTTGCCGCGCGGATATTTCCGGCGCTGGCGCGTGCCGATACAGTGTCGTTTTCCTGAACATCGTCCGGCTGCCGGCGACGGCATCGCGCTTTCGGGTTTGAGCAATTGCCGCATGCGTGTGACAATAGGCCGCACGAACATTCACGGAGCAAATCGATGGCGACAGAAATCGCAACCTTGGGCGGCGGTTGTTTTTGGTGTACCGAGGCGGTGTTTCAGCAACTGAAGGGCGTGCTCGAAGTCGAGTCCGGCTACACGGGCGGCGAGGTGCCGAATCCGAGCTACGAGCAGATCTGCGAAGGCACGACCGGTCATGCCGAAGTGGTGAAGCTGACCTTCGATCCGGAGGTGATCAGCTATCGCGAAATCCTCGAGGTGTTCTTCACCATCCACGATCCGACCACGCCGAACCGCCAGGGCAACGACGTCGGCACGCAATACCGTTCCGTCATTTACTATCACTCGCCGCAGCAGCAGGACACGGCGAAGCACGTGATTTCGGAAATGGCGAATGTGTGGGACGCGCCCATCGTGACCGAACTGAGCCCGATCGGCGACTACTACAAGGCCGAGGACTATCACCAGAATTTCTTCCGCCAGCATCCGATGCAGGGTTATTGCGCCTTCATCGTCGCGCCCAAGGTCTCGAAGTTCCGCCAGACCTTTGCGGACAAGGTGAAGAAATAAAGGCGCGACGCGTCGGCATGAAAAAAGCGGCCTCGGCCGCTTTTTCTTTTCTGCGTGGCGTGTTTTCAGGCTGCGCGGTCGAGCGTTGCGTTCTTGTCGGCTGACTCGCTTGCCTGTACTGCGCTGTCGGCCAGCTTGCGCAGCACGTGCGAAGCGGCGATCAGTCCGAAGGATGCCGTCACCACCATGGATGAACCGAAGCCGGCGCAGTTCAGTCCGGTGACGCCTGCCGTGCTGTCGCCGTCGCCGACGGCGCAGGCTTCCGGCGCATCCGGAAAGCGCAGCGGTTCGGTCGAGAACACGGCATCGATACCGAACTTGTTCTTGGTCCCGCGCGGAAAGCCGTGGTCGTTGCGCAGACGCCTGCGCACCTTGGCAAGCAGCGGTTCCTGTTCCGTGAGGCACAGGTCGCGAATGGCGATGCGGGTCGGATCGGTCTGGCCGCCGGCGCTGCCGATCGTCACCAGCGGGATGCCGTGTTGCCTGCAGTAGGCGATCAATGCGGTCTTGGCGCGCGCATTGTCGATGGCGTCGATGACGTAGTCGTAGCGATGCGCACCGATCATCTCGTCGAGATTGTCGGCCGTCAGGAAATCCTCGATCTGCGTGACCGTGCAGGTCGGGTTGATCTGCGCGATGCGTTCGGCCAGCGCCGTCACCTTGGCCATGCCGAGCGTATCGCTGAGCGCATGCAGCTGGCGGTTGATGTTGGATTCGGCCACGTTGTCGAGATCGATCATGGTGATGTTGCCGATCGCGCTGCGTGCCAGCGCCTCCACCACCCACGAACCGACGCCACCGACGCCGATCACGCAGACGTGCGCGGCACGAAAGCGCGCCAGCGCGTCCTTGCCGTACAGGCGTGCGATACCGCCAAAGCGACGGTCGAAGTCGATGTCGGCGACGGTCGATGCGGAATCGGGTGCGGGAGCGGGAGCGGGAATCAGGGAAAGATCGGTCATCCCGCTATTTTAACGGCCGGCAAGCCTTCCTTGCGAACATTCCGGCCACAACGCCGCGCCGATGTGGGGATTTCCGCACGATCTTGCCAATCCGTTCATTGTGCCGTGGCGTTGCGGTGGATCAAACGCAGGTGTGCATGATCGTCCGATAATACGGAGAACGAAGGCGAATCGTCGGTCGGGCATTTATCATGGCGATGATTGAAGTCATTCAAGGAAGGGGAATCATGTCGATTGCAGATATCAGAACCGATTACACGCGTGCCAGCCTGTCGGAGGCGGACACCGATCCCGATCCCATCGCGCAGTTCGCGCGCTGGTTCGAGCAGGCGCTGAATGCGCAGGTGCGCGAGCCGAATGCAATGGGCGTTTCGACGGTGTCGGCCGACGGCCGGCCGTCGTCGCGCATCCTGTTGATCAAGGATTTCGACCAGCGCGGCTTTACGTGGTTTACGAATTACGAGAGCCGCAAGGGCGAGCAGCTGGCGGCCAATCCGCACGCAGCGCTGCTGTTCCACTGGCTGGAGCTGGAGCGTCAGGTGCGCATCGAAGGTCGCGTCGAGCGTGTCTCGGCGCAGGAAAGCGATGCCTATTTCGGCAGCCGTCCGGTCGGCAGCCGCCTGAGTGCGATCGCTTCCGAACAGAGTCGCCCGGTTGCCGATCGCGGCGAACTCGAGCGCAAGTATGCGCAGGCCGAAGCGCAATATGGCGACCGACCACCGCGTCCCGCGCATTGGGGCGGTTATCGGCTGGTGCCCGATTACATCGAATTCTGGCAGGGCCGCGCCTCGCGCCTGCATGACCGCATTGCCTACCGGCGCGAAGCGGACGGCAACTGGACGCGCAAGCGTCTGCAGCCGTAAATGAAAAAGCCGCATGGTTCGCATGCGGCTTTTTGTTGACATGCCTTGGTGGCGTGTCTGGTAGTGCTTTAGCGTGACAGCGAGGGGCAGCTTTCCAGCGGCGGGATGATGCCCCATTCGATCGACACCGTCGGGCCGTCTGGCTTCCGGGTCCATGGAATGTCGACTACGCCGTGCTCGGTGGCCTGTGCCATCAGCGAGATGACGCCCGGATCGATGCTGTCGACATTGTCGGCGCTGCGATTGATGGCGACCAGCATGCCGCACTGTTCCGCGCGTTCCTCGTCGACCCACGGCGCCTTGCCGTAGTCGCCATCGATCAGCACCTGTACCTGGCGGCCGATGTGGGTGGCGATATTGCCGCCGGTCCAGGTGTCGGACGCGACCAGGGTCAGCGGCAGCTGCGAGTGCCTGTTCCATTCCGCATGGATCAGGCGCGAGATCTCCGCGCCGGGAAAGGTGGCGCGACTCGGACGCCCGGCCTTGTCCGCCAGAGGGCCGCGCGCGTACCCGTAGCCGATGGCGCCGATGAGCTGGAACAGCACCACCACGATGATGGTCTTGCGCAGCAGCGCCGCATCGTCGCCGCTGCGCAGCAACCAGAACGAGAAGAAACCGAACAGCAGGAAGAAGGTGGTGGCCCAGTGCGCCGCCAGTGGAATCTTCATCGCGCCTGCAATCAGCATTGTCAGGATCAGCGGTGCCAGGCCGATTAGCAGGATGAAGAACCGGTCGGAGCTCGCCAGTTCGGTGGCGATGCGCGGCGGCTTGACGCTCATACCGGATTTCTTCCAGGCGCGTGCTGCCCAGCCAGCCACGATGAGCAGTGCCAGGATCATGGCGGCGATGCGGCCGAAGTTGGTCACGAGGAAGCTCGTCAGGTCCTTGAGCTCGTCCAGGTAGCTGGCCAGCGGCACCATCTCGCTGCTGGCATAGGAGACCGGTCCCGCGGGCTGCTGCTTGAGCCACAGCAGATGCGGCGTCACCATCGCCACCAGCACGGCGGTGGCGACCACGATGCCTTTCCAGGTCGCGGCGCGCTTGAGATGGCCGGCCAGCAGCAGGTAGAGGAAGAAGGCGGCGAACTGCACCAGCGCGCTGTACTTGGTCAGGAAGGCACAGGCGCTGAAGAAGCCGAGCGCGGCCCAGGCAGACAGGCTGTCGCGGTGGCTGGCGCGGTACAGCATCCAGATCGCGCCGGCCAGTGCCCACAGCTGCATGGTGTTGTGGTTGTTCATCACGCCGCGCACGGTGAAGTAGGCGATCAGCGACACCAGCAGGGTGGCGATCAGCGCGCGCCGCTGGGTGGTGAACTCGCAGCCGAGCTTCCAGATCATCCACAGCGCAAGGACAACACTGATCTGGCCGGTGAAGAAGGTGAGCCAGACCGGACGTCCGAACACCAGCGTCAGCACGTGCAATATCCATGACGGCATCGGCGGATGCTTGTAGTAGCCCCACTCGAGTCCGCCGGCCCAGACCAGTTCTTCCATGTTGTCCCAGTCGGGCGCGCGGTGGCTGATGCCGGTGAAGAAGGTCCAGAGTGCCAGATGCAGGAGCAGCAGGGTGATGACGACGGGGGCAAGGTTGTCGGTCTTGAGCGAAAACAGGCGGCGCGTGGAGGTGTCGGAAACGGTGGTGGCCATGGCGGGACAGTCAGGAATGACAAGGGAAATGCGACGTTTTCGATGCTCGTCGCACATGGCGGTGAATTATAATCTTGACCATCGCCTGTGGCGCTTATTTTTGCCCTGCTGCATTACCGTTCTGCGATTTTTCCCCGAGGTATCCCCTTCATGTCCCAGACACATGCCCTGCCTGTTCGCCGTCCGGACGATGCATTGATTTCCTGCGTCATCCCCGCCTACAACGAGGCGGCGCATCTGGCCGATTTTCTGCGCGATCTGCGCGCCATGCTGGAAAGCTTCGCCGTCCACTACGAAATCATCGTGGTCAACGACGGCAGTGCCGACCGGACCGAGGAAGTGATGGCCGGCTTGCGGCATGAGCCGGGGCTGCGCTACCTGAGCCTGTCGCGCAATTTCGGCAAGGAAGCGGCGCTGTCGGCCGGCATCGACAAGGCGCGCGGCGACGCCGTGATCCTGATGGATGGCGACTACCAGCATCCGCTGGCGCTGCTGCCGCAGATGGTTGACTTGTGGAAGAACGGCATCGACATGGTCTATGGCGTCATCAGCGACCGCAGCGGCGAATCGCGCCTCAAGCGCTGGGGCACCGACATGTTCTATCACTTGATGGAATCAGGCGCACCGATCACGATTCCGCGCAATGCCGGCGACTTCCGCCTGATGGATCGCAAGGTGGTGCATGCGCTGCGCCAGCTGCCCGAGCGCAATCGTTTCATGAAAGGCCTCTATGCGTGGGTCGGCTTCAGCAGCATCGCCGTGCCTTTCGTGCCGGCCGAGCGTGCCACGGGCGTATCGAGTTTCAGCTATCGCGGCCTGAGCCGGCTGGCGCTGGCCGGCGTGACGGCGTTCACCACGCTGCCGCTGCGCATCTGGAGCGCAATTGGCGTGGCGATTTCCATCATCGCGCTGCTCTATGCATTCTGGATCGCGATCGATACGCTGCTGTTCGGAGCGGACGTGGCGGGCTGGGCCACGCTGGCAGCCGGCCTGATGTTCTTCTCGGGCATCCAGCTGATCTCGATCGGCGTGCTTGGTGAATACCTGGGCCGCGTCTATGACGAGGTCAAGAAACGTCCGTTGTATGTCGTCGCGCGCGACATCGACAATGGCCCGGCCAACGGCAAGGCTGGCGACGAACCGCACGGCGAATCCGACCGCGATACGCGCGCATGAAGCCGATGGAAATACTGCGCGTGCTGCGCTTCGGCATCGTCGGCCTGACGGCGGCCGCCGTGCACTACTGGACCGTGATCGCGCTGGTCGAACTGTTCGATGCCGCGCCGCTGCGCGCCAATGTCGGCGGCTTCGTGGTGGCGTTCTGGGTCAGCTACTTCGGCCATCGGCACTGGACGTTTTCCGATACGCGCGAGGAAGGCCGTGGACAGGCCGCATCCTTCCTGCGCTTTCTGTCGGTGGCCGTGCTCGGTTTCCTGGTAAACGAATTGCTGTTCTTCGTGTTGTTGCACACCACGCACATGCCGTACTACGTCGCGCTGGCAATCGTGGTGCTGACGGTAGCGGCCATGACCTACGTGCTGAGCAAACTGTGGGCCTTTCGAAGGGTTTCTTCCTCATGAATCACGCTTTCACTCCCATCGTGCTGTGCGCCGACGACTATGCGCAGAACGCGCACATCGACGCCGGTATCCTCGATCTGCTCGAAAAGAAGCGCCTGACCGCGGTCAGCTGCTTTTCGACCGCTCCGAACTGGAAGAATGCGGCGCATGCGCTGCAACCGTATGGAGCGCAGACCGACGTCGGCCTGCATTTCAATCTGACCGAAGGATTCGGACAGGAAAAGGTGCCGGGCTTGCGTATCGTCATCCTGCGCAGCCTGCTGCGCGGCATGAATCCGATGCAGCTGCGCCATGCCTTCGAACGCCAGCTCGATGCCTTCGAGGATGCCATGGGTCACGGGCCGGATTTCATCGACGGCCATCAGCACGTGCACCAATTGCCGGGCGTGCGGCAGGTCATGCTGCAGGTGCTGAAGAAGCGGTATCCGGAGCGCGCGGTCTGGGTGCGCAACACGGTTCCTGCCGATCCGGCCTGGCGTGGCAAGCCGCAGATCCTGAAGCTGTTGGGCGGACAGGTGACGGCCGATCATCTGCGTTACGAGGAGGTGCCGACCAACGACGGCTTCGGCGGTGTCTATGGTTTCGACCGGCCCGATTACGATGCATGCTTTCGCGAATGGCTGACCGCAGCGCGCCCCGGCATGCTGATCATGTGCCATCCTGCCACTGCGCCGCATGCGCATGACGAGATCGCCGCGCAGCGCGTGGTCGAATACGATTTTCTGCGCTCCTACGACTGCGCGCGCATGCTCGATCAGGCGAAGGTGCGGCTGGCCAAGCTGTCGGACTGTTTTCTGCAATCAGCATACGCAGACTGAGCAATTGGCGTATTTCCTCCCGTGCAAGAAGCCGCCTCAAGTAGGCGGTTTTTTCATTGCGGGCTTCTTATGCCTGCTCCTTATATCCATATGCAAATAGTTTCGTTGCACGGGTTTGGTGCGTCTTGTAGGCTGGCAGGTCTCTTCGGGAAGGAAGGGCCATTCCTCGTTCCCTTCAACATGGAAGCGCCTCTTGTCGACCAATACCGATCAACTCGTGCACTGGCTGCTCGGCAGCGTGGATCTGGAAACGACGGTTTTTCACGTCGGCCAGTACTGCGGCCGCTGGCGCGCGTCCACGGCGGGCAGGGCGGTCGGCAGCTTTCATCTGGTGCTGCATGGCGGCTGCTTTTTGCATATCGAAGGGCAGGAGCCGGTCGCCTTGCAGCCGCGTGACGGCGTATTCCTGCTGCGCGACATCCCGCATTTCCTGAGTCCCGAGCGCGAACTGGGCGCCGCGCCGCCGCAGGTGACGATGCAGCCGCTGGCGCCCGATGCCGACGGCAGTACCGGCATGGCCTGCGGTTTCTTCCATTTCCGTGGTGGCCTGAGCGGGCTGATCGTCGATTCCTTTCCCGATTACCTGATCCTGCGCGCCGACGACCCGGCACTGAAGGCGGCCAGCACGTTGTTCGATCTGATCCTGGCCGAGCCGGCCGGTGATCCCGAGCAGCCGTCGCCGCTGGTGGCGCGGCTGGCCGAGGTGCTGTTCTTCTATGTGATCCGCCACGTGGCGCGCGAGGATGCCATCGCCTCGGGCCTGCTGGCGATCGCGCGCCGCGCCGAATTCAAGCCGCTGCTGGAAAGTCTGATGGCGGCGCCTGGCGAGCCGTGGTCTACCGACGATATGGCGCGCATGACGCATATGTCGCGCGCCAGTTTCTACAAGCATTTCGTCGGTGCCAGCGGCCAGCCGCCGGCGCAGTTCCTGCTGTCGCTGCGCATGAAGATCGCGGCGCAGCGCCTGCACGCGGGTGAATCGGTCGAGCGCGCGGCCGAACACGTGGGTTACCGCTCGCATGCAGCCTTTTCGCGCGCCTTCAAGAAGGTGATCGGCGAGCAGCCGGGCGCTTATCGGCGCGGCCTGCGCGAACGCGATTCGCCGCGTTCGCTGAACTGAAGACGATCGAGCAAGAAACAGCGACGCAGGGTGGTAGCGCGAATCCCGGACGATGCGATAATGGGCCGTCATCATTCTGAGAGGTAGCTCATGTCCCGTCTGACCCTGCACACCCTGGAGACCGCGCCTGCCGACAGCCGTCCCTTCGTCGAGCGCGCCATCGCCAACAATGGATTCCTGCCCAACCTGATCGGCGTGCTGGCCAATTCGCCGCAAGCGCTCGAAACCTACATGACCGTCTCCGGCATCAATGCCAAGACCAGCCTGACGCTGGCCGAGCGCGAAGTGGTGCAGATCACGGCCGCGCGCATCCATGGCTGCGATTTCTGCGTGGCCGGCCATACCGCCGTCGCCCTCAAGAAGGCCAAGCTGCCGACCGAACAGGTGCGCGCGCTGCAACAGGGGCAGGCCACCGGCGACGCGAAGCTGGATGCGGTCGAACAGTTTGCCGAAGCCGTGATCGCGCGCCGCGGCGCTGTCGATGACGCGGCTTACCAGGCTTTCCTCAAGGCCGGTTACAACGAGCAGCAGGCGCTCGAAGTGGTGCTCGGCATCAGTCTCGCCACGCTGTGCAACTTTGCCAACACGCTGTCCGGCAACGAGATCAACAAGGAATTGCAGCCGTTCGCGCCCGGAGCGATCTGATGAGCGCCGCGCAAGCAGTGCAGGCCTGGTTGCAGGAGCACGCCGAACCGCTCGATACCACCCAGGACTTCGCATCCGAGGTACTGCCGCGCCTGACGCAGGCCGGCGTGTTTGCGGCCGGCGTGCCGCAGGCGCATGGCGGTGCGGGCGGCGACGTGCGCGATGCGATCGAGGCGATCGCCGCTACCGCCGAGCAGTCGCTGACCGCGGCCTTTGTGTTCTGGGGCCACCGCACCTTCATCGAATACCTGCTGCACAGCCCGAACGAGGTGCTGGCCGAGCGCTGGGTGGCGCGTCTGGTCAAGGGTGAGCGCGGCGGCGCGACCGGCCTGTCGAACGCGATGAAGTTCCTGTCGGGGATCGAGTCGCTGCAGATCGAGGCGACGCCGAACGATGCCGGCTTCCGGCTCGACGGCGGCCTTGCCTGGGTCACCAATCTGCGCAAGGAAGGCTTCATCGCCGCGGCTGCCGTCAGTTCGGGCGATGCGCCGCCGGCCATCGTCTCCTTCTGCAACGAGACCGCCGGCGTCGAACGCAGTGCCGACCTCGACCTGCTGGCGCTGCGTTCCAGCAATACGGCGGCGGTCAAACTGAAAGGCGTGCAGATCGCGGCCGACGAGGTGATCCATGCCGATGCCCGCCAATATTTGCCCGGCGTGCGGCCGAGTTTCCTCGGCATGCAATGCGGCATGTCGGTCGGCCTGGCGCGCGCCAGCCTGCGCGCGGCGCAGCAACTGTGCGGAAATACGCGTGGCCAGCTGGCCGACCGCGTGACCGAACTGCAGCGCGCGCTCGAGGATACCGTCAAGCAGATGACCGACGGCATCCTCGATGGCAGCTTCAAGACCAAGGCTGCGCCGCTGTTCCGCATCCGCATCACGCTGGCCGAGATCGTGCAGCAGGCGGTCATGCTCGAACTGCAGGCCAGCGGCGGCCGCGCCTATCTGCAGGACAAGGACCGCAACTTTGCGCGCCGCTGGCGCGAATCGGCTTTCGTTCCCATCGTCACGCCTAGCCTCACGCAACTGCAGATCGAACTGCAGAAGCAGGCTGCCGCGCAGGTCGCATGATGACGCAGGTCTCGTCCCAGGCATCGTCGCATGCGTCCGGCATCGGCGATGTCGCGCTGGAAGGCCGTCACCTGCATTTCGGTTACGGCCAGCGCAAGATATTCGAGGATGTCTCGCTGCAGGTGCGCAAGCGCGAGATCGTCTGCCTGCTTGGCGGCAGCGGCTGCGGCAAATCGACGCTGCTGCGTGTGCTGGCCGGGCTGGCCGAACAGCAGCAGGGCGAGGTGTCCTTTCTCGGCAAGCCGCTGGATGCGCCGCATCCGCGCGCGGCGCTGGTGTTCCAGCAGGCGAGCCTGCTGCCGTGGCTGAACGTGACGGAAAACGCCGGTTTCGGCCTCGACTTTGCGCGGCAGCCTGCCATCGACAAGGCGACGCGCGCGCAGCGCATCGCGGTTGCGCTGGAGGCGGTCGGCCTCAAGGGCCACGAGCATGCGTATCCGGCGCAGTTGTCCGGCGGCATGGCGCAGCGCGTCGCCCTGGCGCGTGCGCTGGCGCGCGAGCCGGAACTGCTGTTCGCCGACGAACCGTTCTCTGCGCTGGACGCCATCACGCGCGCCGGCATGCAAAGCCTGCTGGTGGAGCTCGTGCATCGCTGGCAATCGGCGGTGCTGCTAGTCACGCACGATATCGACGAAGCCATTTTGGTGGCCGACCGTATCCTGCTGATGGGCAGGGAAGCCGGGCAGGACGGCCCGGGACGCATCGTGCGGGAATGGGCGCTGGACATTCCACGCCCGCGCGAGGCGCATTCGTCCGATGTAGTGGAACTTCGCATGCAGATTCTTGCTGCGCTTCGCAATTTGCAGATCACTGCCGACTGACCTAAAGGGGAACAACGATGAGTACGCTTTCGAACAACAGAAAAATCCATATCTGCGCATCCTCCGATTGCGACTGCGGCATGACGCGGCGCGACTTCCTCCAGATGTCCGCCATGGCGACTGCCGGCGCGGCTGCGCCCATGCTGTTCGCGGGCGACGCGCAGGCACAGAACTTCAAGGGTGACGACCAGCCGGTCAAGATCGGCTACCTGCCGATCACCGACGCCACGCCGCTGCTGGTGGCGCACGGCCGCAAGCTGTTCGAGCAGCAGGGACTGAAGACCGAAAAGCCGCGCCTGTTCCGCAGCTGGGCGCAGATCATCGAAGCCTTCGTCTCGGGCCAGGTCAACGTGATCCACCTGTTGTCGCCGGCCACGCTGTGGGTGCGCTACGGCTCCAAGTTCCCGGCCAAGGTGGTCGCGTGGAACCACATCAACGGCTCGGCGCTGACGGTGGCGAACGACGTCAACAGCATCGCCGATCTTGGCGGCCGTACCTTCGCGATCCCGTTCTGGTACTCGATCCACAACATCCTGCTGCAGCAGCTTCTGCGTAAGAACAACCTGACCATCGTCACGCGTGCGCGCGGCGAGGCCATCAAGCCCAACGAGGTCAACCTCGTGGTGCTGGCACCGTCCGAGATGGTGTCGGCGCTGGCGACCAAGTCGATCGCCGGCTACATCGTGGCCGAACCGTTCAATGCGAACGCGGAGATCGCGGGCATCGGCAAGATCCTGCGCTTCTCGGGCGACGTCTGGAAGGATCATGCCTGCTGCGTCACCTTCCTCGCCGAGCGCGACCTCAACGACAAGCCGGAGTGGTCGCAGCGCGTGACCAATGCCATCGTCAACGCGCAGCTGTGGACGCGTTCCAACCAGGTCGAGACCGCCAAGCTGCTGTCGTCGGCCGGCGCCGACAAATACACGCCGCACTCGCTGCAATCGCTGACCAAGGTGCTCGCCGTCAGTGATTTCAACAGCTACGAAAAGCGCGGCGTGATCGCGCATCCGAACTGGAACCAGCGCCGCATCGACTTCCAGCCGTATCCGTTCCCGTCCTATACGGAAGAACTGGTGCGTGCCATTTCGCAGACGCAGGTCGAAGGCGACAACCGCTTCCTGCAGGCGCTCGATCCCAAGTTCGTCGCCGGCGATCTGGTTGACGAGCGCTTCGTGCGCAAGGCGATCACGGCGGCCGGCGGTCCTGCGGCATTCGGCCTGACGCCTACTTTCAAACGTTCGGAAACGATCGCTGCCTGATGAAGAAGCTTTTGCTGGAACGCGTCGGCCTGCCCCTGATCGGGCTGGTCGTCGCGATTGCGTTGTGGAGTTTCGGCGTCTCCCTGCTCGAACGGGAAACGCCGATCGCTGCCATGTTCGCGCCATGGCCGACTGCGCAGGCCTTCGTCGAACTGATCGGTGGCAGCGACATCTGGTGGCACGTCGCATTGAGCATGAAGCGCGTGGTGGTCGGACTCGGCTTTGCGTTCGCGATCGGTGTGCCGCTCGGCATCCTGGTCGCGACTTCGCGCGTGTTCTCGCGCAGCAGCACGCCGCTTTTTCAATTGCTGCGTATGGTGTCGCCGTTGTCGTGGATGCCGCTGGCGGTGATGGTGCTGGGCGTGGGCGATGCACCCGTGTATTTCCTGCTCGCATTCGCGGCGGTGTGGCCGGTCATGCTGAATACGATCGCCGGCGTCATGCATCTCGATCCCAACTGGTTGATGTTGGCGCGCAGCCTGTCGGCCACGCGCAGCGAGATGATCTTCCGCGTGGTACTGCCGGGGATTACTTCGCACATCCTGACCGGCGTGCGGCTCGCGATCGGCATCATCTGGATCGTGCTGGTGCCGGCGGAAATGCTTGGTGTTTCGGAAGGTCTTGGCTATTTCATCCTCGATACGCGCGACAGGCTCGCCTATTCGGAACTGATGGCCGCCATCATCCTGATCGGCATCCTTGGCTACCTGCTCGACTACGCGGCACGCTTTGCGCATGCGCGCTGGTCGCATGTGAAGAAGAGCGAGTTCGGTTGAGAAGATGCGCCGTGCTGCACGAACATGGATAAAACAAAAGCCGGGCTAGCCCGGCTTTTTTATGCGCGCGATGGTTTCGCCATCAATTCAGGTCTTCGTCCGAGGTGCTGCGCGATGCCTTGTCGGTGGGCGACTTGGCAGGTTTTTCACCCGGGATGGTTTCGTGCCGGATCGTATCCTTGTCGGTGTCGGTCGAGGAATCGTCGAGATCGGTTTGTGGGCGCTTGTTGTCGGTATTCATTCGCGTCTCCTGAATAGTTGAAATGGTCATTTCAATCTATCGACTGCCTGCTCGATTTGCCAGTCGGAGAAATGGAGTTTCTGCTGTCGGACAACCGTGCACATGGGATGACGATCATGGAAACGGAAAGGGCAGGAAACCATTCATGTTTCCTGCCCCTGCTGGCTACGAAGACGGCGCGGCACGAAACCGCGCCGTTGGTCAGAAGCGCTTGCGGAAATAGACCGATGCGCCCTGGTCGCGGTTGCCGTCGCCGAACTGGCCGTTGTAGGAGATGCCCAGCGCCGTGTTGATGCCGGCCGCGATTTCCGCGCTCAGGTGGACGATGGCGGCATCCTCGGCAATCGGCGTGCCGGCGATGTCGAAGGTGCTGCCATTGCCCTCGATGAAGGCCATGCGCCTTTGCGCGATCAGGTCGCCGCCTGCATGACGCCAGCCGAGGCCGGCGCCGAGCCAGGCGCGCTGTGCGCCGAAATCGATTGCGGTGCGACCGCGCACGCCGAGCGTGACGCTGTGGACGTCGTCGGTGCTGCTTTCCCCCTGCAGTGCGGCGGGACCGCCGGTTTCGGTGTAGGCATTGCTGCGCAGCCTGTTCCAGGCGATGCCCACGTACGGTTCGACCGTGCTGTCGATGCCGGTCGGCAGTGCGTAGGCGAGTTCACCGAACAGTTGCAGCGCGTTGCTGTGATAGCTCGCTTCCAGCGTCTGGTCGCCGCCGAGCGTCACGCTGCGCTGGCTGTCGAGGTCGTGGCGTGTGTAGCTGCCGCCGACCAGCAGTTTGATGTCGCCGTGTGCGGCGTTCCAGCTGGTGCCGCCGTACAGCGCGGCCGAGTAGCTGCGGACGTTCGAGCCGGAACTAGTGGAATCCACATCGATGCGGCCTTCGGTCACCGCCACCGCCGCGCCCACGCGCCAGCGGTTGGCGAACGCGGTGTCGCCGCCCAGCAGCAGGCCGCCGTGGCGGCTCTTGACGCGTGCAGCATTGCCGTCGCCATCCAGGGTTTGCCAGTTGCCCAGTACCTGCGCCCAGATCGGCGGCGTGCCGGAAGCAGGCAGTGCCGCCGGCGAGACGCTGCCGGATGCCTGCGCCAATGCCACGCCACGTACCGGCTGCGTATCGAGGCTATCGCGCAGGCGGTGCGACAGCGCATTGGCCAGCGCTTCGCCCGCGCCGAACAGCGCGGCCGACGTGCTTGCGTGCAGTTCGCCCGAGAGCTGGTTCATCGCGTTGCCGCTGTCGGCGGAGAGCAGGGCGGCATCGGCCGCGCGGTTGCGACCTGCGACCGACAGCACGCCATCCAGCGTGGCATTCTGGTTGCGCGAGAAGCCGTCGCGCGCTGCATCGACCTTGGCATCGTCAACCGACAGGCTGATCTTGACGTCCTTGTCGCCGTACTTGACCGGGTCCAGCGTGACCAGCGTGCCGGCGAAGCTGTCGTCGAGCGCCTGCGAGGCAAAGGTATTTTCCACTTCGCCGTTGACGGTTTGCAGGATGGTGTAGTCGTGGTTGAGACGGTAGCCGCCGTTGCCATTCTCCTGAGCGACCTGCAGCGCGATGCCGGACAGATCGACGTTGCCGTTCTGGAAGACGATCAGGTCCGACTGTCCGGCCGCGTTGACTTCCGCCTTGTAGCTGCCGGAAAAGCCGGCGCTGCTCGCATAGCTTTGGGTTCCGATCGAGTTGCCGGGGCTCAGGGTGCCGCCGTTGCCGCTCAGCGCACCCTGCACGACCAGATTGCCGCCGAGGATGGCACCGCTGTTGGCGACTGCCGCGCCTTCGATGGTGATCGGCGTCGCCACGCTGCCGCCGCCCAGCGATGCGCCCTGTTCGAGCACGAGGTCGCCGCCGATGGTGGTCGGCGCGGTCTGGCTGAACGACAGCGAGGAAGCCGATGCGCTGACGTCCGCCGCAATCGTGGTCGGCCCTGCGAACACCACGCGTGAGCCGTCGCTGGCCTGCAGCGACTGGCCGATGGTGGTCGTACCTTCGAAACGGTAGTCGCTGCCTTCCGAGCGCACGCTGCCGCCTATGGACGTGGTGCCGCGGAAGGTGGCTTCGGAACCGCTGTAGGTGGCGACATCGCCGCCGATCTGCGCGCCGTTGTTGAAGTCGATGGTGGAGTTGGTGCCGCCGCTGACGTTGCCGGCGATTGGCGCACCGCCATTGTCGATGAAGCTGCCGCCATCCTCGACTGCCGCGTCGTTGATGCCGCGCACGATGCCGCTCCATTGCGCGCCGGCGCCGACGGTGAAGTTGGTCTTGCCGCCTGCGCTGCGCGTTGGATTGCTCTCGCTCAGGCCGTCGAGATCGACCACGTCGCCGCGCGAGACCGAGCCTGCCTGCAGCGTGAGGTTGACGATGCCGTCCATGCTGTCCTCGCTGCGATTGACCTGCAGTAGCGTGCCGTTGTTGACGAGCAGGGTGGAGCCGGCGCCGACGGTGATGTCCTGTTGCTGGCCGGCGCGGTTCAGGTTGGAGACCAGCGAGGCACCGGCTGCTTCCACGCTGGTGCCGTTCAGTGTGACGGTTGCATTGTCTTCCATGACGATGCCGTCGCCCTGCACCGATTTCAGTGTCGAGCCCTCGGCCGACAGCGTGCTGCCGTAGCTCACGTTTGCCGCCACTGCATTGGTACCATGCACGGTGACGCTGGAATTCTTGAGGTTGACGGTGCCGCTCGTGTAAGCGCTGCCGACGGTAGCGCCTGCAAGGATGCCATTGCTGTCGGAGCCGGTGGTCACGACGGTGACGCCGTCCGCATTGATGGTGCCATCGGCATGGCTGCCGTCGCCGCCTACGGCCACTAGGCCATTGGCGGTTTCGTGCGGCGTGTTCGCATTGGGTTCGCCGCCGACCGTGATGCTGCCGCCGTTCAGGTTGAGCACGCCGCCCTGATAGGCCCAGGCGCCATCGCCGACGTTGCCCGAGGTAGAGATGGCGACGTCATTCGCGTCGATCTGCGATCCGGCGCCGCTCGCATACACGCCATAGGCCATGAAGCCCTTGGTGGCGATGCTGCCGCCGTCGAGCGTGACATGGCCGCCGTTGGTCGCATAGGCGCCGTAGGCGCGCTGTCCTTCGGTGACGATCGTGGTGCCGTTGGCGGCAATGCTGGAGCCGGCGCCGTCGGCCGTCAGCGCATAGGCGCGCGAGCCGTCGCCATCCTGCGTGCCGCGTCCCTTGGGATTGCTGGTGGTGATGCTGCCGCCGTCGAGCGTGATGGCGCCACCATTCTCGGCACGCGCGCCATAGCCGTGCAGGCCGTTGGTGGTGACAGATGCGTTGCTGGCATCGATGCGCGAGCCGGCGTCGGTCGCGTACAGGCCGTAGGAGCGCAGGCCGTCGGTCGTCACCGTATCGCCGTCCAGCGTGACCGAGCCGCCATCGTGCGCATGCACGCCGTGTGCCGAATCGCCTGCGGTGTGAATGTCGGAAGCGGTGCTGTCGACGTTGCTGCCGTAGGCGGATTCGATGCCGGCAGCATTGGCGCCGGCCGTGTCGATGATCGCACCGTTGATGAGGGCCGTGCCGCTGGTTGGCTCCGCCGCATCGCCGGCCAGCACGCCAGATGCGTAATCGCCGCTGGTCGTGACGCGCGTGCCGTCGACGCTGACGCTCCCGTTGCCGAGCGCGCCGCCATAGACACGCACGCCGGCGGCACCTAGGCCGGTGGTGGTGATGGAGCCGTCGGTCAACGCGATCTCGGCGCCATTGAACGATTCGACGCCAAAGCTGATGTCGCCGCGGGTGATGATGTCGGTATCGACGGCAGTGACGATTGCCCCCTTGTTGGCTGACTGGATGCCGACTGCATAGCTGTCGGCGTTGGTGGTGATGACGACACGTTCGAGGTCGATACGGGTTTCGGTGACGCTGCTGGATGGTGTTTGGAAGACGTTGACGGCATGACCGAAATGATTGTTGGTGGTGATGGTGACGTCGCTGGCATGAATGGAACCGCCATCGATTGCCTGCATGCCGACCGTGCGCTTGCTGCCTGATGCATTGATGCTGCCGCCGTTGAGTTCGACCTGGCCGCCATTCGAAGCGCCGACGCCGGCCGTGAACGCATGGTTGTAATCCGCGCCGCTGTTGGTTGACTGCGCGCTGATGTCGATGGTGGCGTTGTTCAGCGTTGCGCTGGCGCCGGTGCCCTTGGCATGGATCACGCGGCCGTTCCTGCCGGTTGGATGATCGAGGTTGTTGGACAGTTGCGCATTGTCCAGCGTCAGCTGGCCGCCGGCGTTGATCAACACCACTTCGGTGGCGCTGCCGCTGATGCGTGTGCCGTCGCCGGTTGCGATGCCGCCGTTGTTGACGATGACGGTACTGTTGCTCATGTTGGATGTGCCGAGATCGTACTCATTATCGATGACCAGATCGACCGCGGTGGCATGCGGAGCGTAACCGTATGCCGTCAACAATGCTGCCGTTATGGCTGTTCTGCGCAGCATGTTTCCGCGCCTGACTGTCTTGCTCATTCCTGCTCTCCCTTGGTTATTGTTGACTGATGATTTCGAACCGGTGATGGATGCGTCCATCGGTTGTGTCGCTCGCGTGACGTGGCGTCGTGAATGCCTTCAGCATGGATTCGGCTTGGTATCGAGGTGGGGCATGTCCTGTGGCGCGCCGCCCATCCAGCACGGTGGAGAGGCCTGGAAGCAGGGCACAAGGCCCAGCCAGAATGCATCCTCGACGCGTGCCGGAGCGGGATTCAGCCAGGCCGGGCGCATGGATGGCTCTGCGATCAGAAAGCCTTGCACGCCGTGCACGCCGGCACGGATGGCGAGTGCCAGTTCATCCAGGGTCTCTATGCCTTCGGCAATCACTGCCGGACAGTAATCGGCACACAGGCGCGTCAGTTTGCGCAGCAGCTCAGGAGTCTGTTGCGGCATGCTCGCGTGCAGCAGGACGGAGCGATCGATCTTGACGACATCGGGTTGTACGCGTCGCATGAATTCCAGACTGCCATGTGTCGCATCGATGTCGTCGATTGCGATGCGGCAGCCGAGACGCCGCAGTCTTGCCAGCAGTGCGGACGCCTGCTCGATGTCGGCAACTGCATCCGGTTCGGTGATCTCCAGCGTCAGTCGGCTGCTCAAGTCGGGATCGATGGCAAGTCTGGTATGCAGCAGTCTCCACCACGCATCGTCCTGCAAGGAGAGCGCCGAGACGTTGCAGCCAAGATGCATGTGCGGATGCAGTTCCAGCAGTTCGACCGTACTCCACACGACGCTGCGATCAAGACGCGCGATGAGTCCCAGACGTTTCAGCGCTCCGATCGCATCGACACAGGAATAGGGCGATCGCATCGACGGTGTCCTGCGCAGCAGGGCTTCATGATAGAGATGGTGATCGGTATTGGTGAACAGCGTGACAGGCTGGAAGTAGAGCAGCAGCACGCCATGCCGCAGATCCTGCAGGAAGTCGTGCGCGAGAACCATGTCGCTGCGATAGGCGATGCGATGGCCGGTGTGCGCAAGTGCCGGCACCTTGCCTGGTGATAGTGCGTTGTCGGCGCTGTGCCCGGGCCATGCAGGCAAGGATGCCGGCTTGTCTTCCCGGACGAAGGTGGCGTTTGCATTCAGATAGGCGCGTTGCGTTCCTTGCGTGACGGCTTCGCGGCAAAGAACGGACACGATGGATTCGGTGATCTGATCGCATGCGCCGCGCGGCAGGCCGGTCAGGTCGGGCAGATCGGCAAGCGACACGCGTGCATGGTCGCCGTCGAGGACGATCGCGTGGGCCGGAAAACCGCATTCCTGCAGGCGCTGATGGACTGCATGAGCGACCGCTTGGTCGAACTCGATGCCATAGGCGTCACGCAGCGCCTGTGCATTGAGCAGGCGTATGCACAGATGTTCGTCCGTCGGCGATGCAAAGGGCGGGCAGGCGGCATCCGCGTCATGGCGCAGTGCGGTCATGACGCAACGCGACGCAAGGGCGTCCATCCGGTCAGGGAGGCGCGATCAACAAAAAGCTCCCCTTACGTCACACTGTAAAAAATGGTTTCATGCCCCGCCACTGGAGGCGCCGATGATGCATCATGTTCGGATATTTGAAAGAACAGAAGGGGAGCCTTCAGTCAATAAAATTTTTGAAAAAATTTGCAAACGCCATATGGCTATCGCAAAATGCAGCGTGCCGTGGAGGCTGCCATCGAACAGGTTGTGCGCGGATGCAGATTCCATCCCGCCTAGAGATAGCAACGACGCCTGTTCCGGACGTTCGTGCGCCCGCTGAACACTCCCACGCTCATGCACAAGCGGATGTCCTGCCTGTTGCGTGCGAGTGCATTCCCAGAAATCGCAAGTGAACTTTTCGTGCGAAACCCGGCCTGATGGTCGCCGCGCGCCCCCGTTTGCCGCGTAGCGGCGTGTGCGAGGCGGCATGTGATGGTGTGTACATGGTTTCGTTCATCCACCATGTGACCGGTTCGGTTGGTTGCGGATTTCCGCATGGCGCCATCGAACCCACCGCAAATCGTCAAATTTGAAGTAGCGAAGTATCGATGAACACAGAAATTAAGTATGGATACGCTCGTGTTTCGACCGAGGATCAGAATCTTGATCTTCAAATCGCTGCGCTGAAGAAAGCCAACTGCGATCGTATCTATACCGACAAAGGATTTTCCGGCACGCTGGATTCGCGCCCCGGACTGAATGCGTTGTTGCGCAAACTCAAACCGGGCAACACGCTGGTGGTCTGGCGGCTCGATCGGCTGGGCCGTTCGCTGCGTTACCTGGTCGATACCATCGATCACCTCGGGAAGAAGGATGTGCACTTCGTTTCGTTGACGGAGAACATCGATACCACCAGTTCGGGTGGCGTCCTCCTGTTCCACATGATGGCGGCCATGGCGCAATTCGAAAGCGCATTGATCAGCGAACGCACCAAGGCTGGCATGGCGGCCGCCCGCGCGAATGGAAAGCATGTGGGACGCAAGCGCTCACTGACGCCCGAGCAGTGCGATGAGGCACGCAAGGCAATATCCAACAACGTATCGCTGAAGGATGTGGCTACCATCTATGCGGTACATCCACGTACCTTGCGTCGCCTGATGGCGGAGACGATGGGGCTCAATACGGTGGCGACGGATGGCGCATCGGCACACTCCGATGTCTGCCTGAAATGAGGGAAATGCTCGGATCGCATGAGAATGCGGTTCCAGGAATGGGAAACGCATTCGGCAATGAGGAAGTGGCCTTCGCAATGCCACCTGGATTCCGCAAGCGGAAAAATGCGCATGCGGGTTTGCATGCGCCCAAAGAAAAACCCGGCATTGCGCCGGGTTTCTGCCGCCAGTCTGACGGGATGTTTGGTGGAGACGGCGGGAATCGAACCCGCGTCCAGAAGCACTCTACAGACAGTTCTACATACTTAGCGCTGCCATTTGATTTGACCCGTACGACGCGGACGCGCACGCTGCGTACAGGCGAGTCACCTATTGTTTAACGTCTTGCCAAGTAACCCGACATGACGCGATTCCCTGTGTATGACTCTACTGCCGTTGCCGGCCCGCCCCAGGGAAGAGACGGTGTAGAGCTAGAAAGTTCTTAGGTTCCTAGAGGTTTACGCTGCGAGAGCGTAAGATTCATCGTTTGCATTTAAGCATTTCCGGCTGTATTTACGAGGTCACCAGTCCTCGGTATGCCCTGCGCTGCTTTGCAACCCCTGTCGAAACCAGGTCGTCCCCAAAGCACTGCCATTGTACCGCAATAGATATGGTGTCTGTCTGCGGTTTCAAGAGCCCTTGCGCGTGAGCTGCAGAACGAAGAGCGATGCTGCGGCACGAATCATCGGCCGTGGATCAGTTCCTGCAGTTGCGCGGGCGAGTCGATGGCGATATCGGCGCCCCAATATACGGGAAGCGTTTCGCCGCAATACCCCCAGCCTGCCGCCACGGTGAGCATGCCGGCTGCCTTGCCGGCCTGGATATCGCGCAGATCGTCGCCGACGTACCAGCAGTCTGCGGGTGCGACGCCGATGCGGGTCGAGGCTTCCAGCAGCGGAGCGGGATGCGGTTTCGGGTGTGCGGTGGTGTCGCCGCACACTACGCATGCGGCATGTCCGAGTCCGATCTTCGGGACCAGTTGCTCCGTCAGACGCGTGACCTTGTTGGTCACGATTCCCCAGACAATATCTTCCTGCTCGAGGGACTGCAGCAATGCAGGAACGCCTTCGAACAGCGTGCTATGCACAGCGATATTGGTCTCATAGTTGTGCAGGAAACCGTCGCGCAAAAGCGGATAGGCTTCGTCCTGCGGATTGATGCCGAACGCAGCGCCGATCAGACCGCGAGCGCCAGCCGAGGCAACCGGGCGCAATTGCGCGTAGTCGGTAGGTGCGAGTCCTCGCGCCGTGCGCAGCCGATTGACGGCATCCGCTAGATCGGGGGCGGTATCGGCCAGCGTGCCGTCGAGGTCGAAGAGGATGGCCTTGGGTTTGCGAGGATTCATGCGGTGAAGAGCAAAGGAAAAGCGCAGCGTGCCGCAGCGGCAGGCATGCGCTTTTTGTCAGACGGATTTCCTGCAGGCGACCAGGTAGTTGACGCTGGTATCGCTGTTGAGGGAATAGATCTTCGTCAGAGGATTGAAGCCCATGCCCTTGAGCGCTTCCACATCGAGTCCGGCCAGACGCGCGAACTGCGAAAGCTCGGCCGGCGTGATGAACTTGGCGTAATCGTGCGTGCCTTTCGGCAGCAGACGCAGAATGTATTCGGCACCGAGCACCGCATGCAGGTACGACTTCGGATTGCGGTTGATGGTCGAAAAGAAGACATGGCCGCCCGGTTTGACCAGTTGCGCACACGCGTGGACGATGGCGGACGGATCGGGAACATGTTCGAGCATTTCCATGCACGTCACGATGTCGAACTGACCGGCCTCGCGCGCGGCGAGCGCCTCGGCCGCAATCAGTTCGTAGCGTACCTGCACGCCCGATTCCAGGCTGTGCAGATCGGCGACCTTCAGCGCCTTTTCCGACAGATCGATGCCGGTGACCTTGGCGCCTTTTTTTGCCATGGATTCGGCCAGAATGCCGCCGCCGCAGCCGACATCGACCACAGTCTTGCCGGCCAGCGGGGCGCGGCTGTTGATCCATTCGAGACGGAGCGGATTGATCTCGTGCAGCGGGCGGAATTCCGAGGTCGGGTCCCACCATTGGTGCGCGATATCGCTAAATTTTTTCAGTTCCAACGGGTCTGCGTTCATGTTCTGCATGATAACTGGAAAAGGTTCGGACGGCCATGTGCGGTGGTGCGCAGAGCCGTGCATATTCCCTCGGCTCAGAGACGAAAAAAAACCCCGCCGAAGCGGGGTTGGTATTCGTCAGGAACGAATTACTTGCGGGTACCGACCACTTCGATTTCCACGCGACGGTTTTGTGCGCGGCCAGCAGCGGTCTTGTTGGTAGCAACCGGTTGTTTCTCGCCTTTACCTTCGGTGTAGACGCGTTTTTCGTCAACGCCTTTGCCAACCAGGTACGATTTGACGGCTTCAGCACGACGGATCGACAGTTTCTGGTTGTAGGTATCGGAGCCGATCGAGTCGGTGTGGCCGACAGCGATGATGACTTCCAGGTTCAGGTCGCCCAGTTTCGACGACAGGTCGTCGAGCTTGGCTTTGCCTTCAGGCTTCAGCGTGGCTTTGTCGAAATCGAAGAAAGCGTCAGCAGCGAAGGTGACTTTTTCTGCGGTCGGGACAGGAGCCGGAGCAGGTGCCGGAGCGGCTGGAGCAGGTGCTGCAGCAACCAGGGCGCCATCGCAGCCAGGAACGGCGTCGGCAGGCGTCCAGTAACCGGTACGCCAGCACAGGCCGGTCGAGTTACGAACGATGTTGCCGCTTGCGTCCTGAGCATAGGCGCTGTGTGGCGTTGCTGCCTTGATGTCCGTCTGAGCGTGCGCAGACATTGCAACAACCGCGGACGCCGCGAAGACGAGTTTTGCTAATTTATTCATATTTCTTTCTCCTCTCGAGTGAGATATCCGCAGATAAACTGCGCCAAATTACGTGAATGACATCGGATGTGGATAGTATCACGTGCTTCTTACAACCACATGAAACAAAATTGTTCGCATGCAATAGTGTTCTGCGCCTCATTTTGCCACAGCCAATATACCTTCGCGAACGTTGCCAAATGAGCTAATTAACGTTTGTACAGAAACCGTTGTATATACACAACGCCATGGCATGGAAATGTTTCTACTGGCAAAACATTGACCTTTGGACATGAAAAACGTTCTGTTTTGGTGGAAATTTTTTAATTCCTCACCTGCCAAGACCGCGTACCACGATTTCCACGCGCCGATCTGGTGCAAGACAGGCAATCTGCCGCACCTTGCTGGATTGGGCTGGGCAATCGGTCTGCGACTCGCTGCTGCCGACGCCTGTTGTATTGATAGGAATGTTTTCATGTCCTTTTTGCAACAGGGCGGCCACGTTGACGGCACGCTTTTCGGACAGGATCTGGTTGGCCCGCGCATTGCCGAGGCGATCGGTGTGGCCCGTTACGACCACGCTTTCAACTGACTTGCATGCTGCCAGCCGCGGCATGACATCGGTGGTGATCCGTTGTCTGGCCTTGTCGTTTGGCGTGGCCTGGCCAAAGGCGAAGGTCTCGTCACTCGACAGGGTGACGGAAAAATCGCAACGCGCCACGGGGGTGGCATTCTCTTCAAGATTGTTGACGACATCCGGCGCGATGGGATTGGGGACGGGCGACTTGAGGGCGCCATCGCAGCCGGGCAGGGCGTCGCCCGGCGTCCATGCGCCCGAGCGCCAGCACAGGCCGAAATCGCTGCGCGGGATGCTGCCCTGTCCATCCTGGGCATAGCCGTTGCCGGACATCTGGGAAGGGGCGCCACCCTGTGCAATGGCGCAAGCGGAAAGAGCGCCCAGCACGAATGCGAAGGCCGGTTTCTTGATCATGGGGTGTTCTCTATGGATATGCCGGCGCCGGAATGGCGCCGATGCTGCCGTGTGAAAGGCAGCATTTAACCATATTTTGCTGAGCCGGCCGCATGCGGACAAACCGCAGCAGGGTGTTGAAAGCGGGGAAGAGAGTCGTCCGACGTGGTAAAATTCTCAGCTTTGCCGGATCGCCCTCTGTAATTCCGACGATTCTTTATCCCGCCAAAGACCAGACGAACCGCCAATGGATCAATTCGCAAAAGAAACCATCCCGATTTCGCTCGAAGAAGAAATGCGCAAGAGTTACCTCGACTACGCGATGAGCGTAATCGTGGGCCGCGCATTGCCGGACGTGCGTGACGGGCTGAAGCCGGTGCATCGTCGCGTGCTGTTTGCGATGCACGAGATGAACAACGTATGGAATCGTCCCTACGTCAAATGCGCGCGCGTCGTCGGCGAGGTCATGGGTAAATACCACCCGCACGGCGACCAGTCGATCTATGACACGCTGGTGCGCATGGCGCAGGACTTCTCGCTTCGCTACACGCTGGTTGACGGCCAGGGCAACTTCGGTTCGGTCGACGGCGACAACGCCGCGGCCATGCGTTACACCGAATGCCGACTCGACAAGCTTGCCAACGAGATCCTTGCCGATATCGACAAGGAAACGGTCGATTTCGTTCCCAACTACGACGGCAAGGAAAAGGAACCGTCGGTATTGCCGACCAGGGTTCCGAACCTGCTGATCAACGGTGCCTCCGGCATCGCGGTCGGTATGGCGACCAACATTCCGCCGCACAACATCACCGAGATCATCGATGGCGCGCTGCACGTGCTGCGCAACGAGCAATGCTCGGTTGACGAACTGATCGAGATCATCCCGGCGCCGGACTTCCCGACCGGCGGCATCATCTATGGCGTGTCGGGCGTGCGCGACGGCTATCGCACCGGTCGCGGCCGCGTGGTCATGCGTGCCAAGACGCACTTCGAGGAGTTCGGCAAGGAAGGCCGTGCGGCCATCATCGTCGATGAGCTGCCGTATCAGGTTAACAAGAAGTCGCTGCTCGAACGCATCGCCGAACTGGTGCGCGACAAGAAGCTCGACGGCATCTCCGATATCCGCGACGAGTCCGACAAGTCCGGCATGCGCGTGGTGATCGAGCTCAAGCGCAACGAAGTGCCGGAAGTCGTGCTCAACAACCTGTACAAGCAGACCCAGCTGCAGGACACCTTCGGCATGAACATGGTGGCGCTGGTTGACGGCCAGCCCAAGCTGCTGAACCTCAAGCAGATGCTCGAGTGCTTCCTTTCGCATCGCCGCGAAGTGGTGACGCGCCGCACCGTGTTCGAACTGCGCAAGGCGCGCGAACGCGGTCACGTGCTCGAAGGCCTGGCCGTGGCGCTCGCCAACATCGATGACTTCATCGCCATCATCAAGGCGGCGCCGACGCCGCCGGTGGCGAAGATGGAACTGATGTCGCGTGCCTGGGATTCGTCGGTGGTGCGCGAAATGCTGGCACGCACCGGTGAGGGCAGCGTCGGCGGCGTCGAGGCGTTCCGTCCGGAAAACCTGCCCAAGCAGTTCGGTCTGCAGTCCGACGGACTCTACAAGCTGTCGGACGACCAGGCGCAGGAAATCCTGCAGATGCGTCTGCAGCGCCTGACCGGTCTCGAGCAGGACAAGATCGTCAACGAATACAAGGACGTCATGGCGCAGATCGCCGATCTGCTCGACATCCTTGCCAAGCCCGAGCGCGTGACCGTCATCATCCACGACGAACTGACGCTGGCGAAGAACGAGTACGGCATCGGCAACAAGGACGAGCGCCGTTCGACCATCGAACACAACGCCACCGACCTGGCGACCGAAGACCTGATCACGCCGCAGGACATGGTGGTCACGCTGTCGCACAGCGGCTACATGAAGTCGCAGCCGATCACCGAATACCGCGCGCAGAAGCGCGGCGGACGCGGCAAGCAGGCGATGGCGACCAAGGAAGACGACTGGATCGACCAGCTCTTCATCGCCAACACGCATGATTACATCCTGTGCTTCTCCAACCGCGGCCGCCTGTACTGGCTCAAGGTGTGGGAAGTGCCGCAGGGTTCACGCAACTCGCGCGGCAAGCCGATCGTCAACATGTTCCCGCTGCAGGATGGCGAGAAGATCACGGTGGTGCTGCCGCTGTCGGGCGAGAACCGTACCTTCCCCGAAGATCGCTACGTCTTCATGGCGACCAGCCTGGGCACGGTCAAGAAGACCTCGCTGTCCGACTTCAGCAATCCGCGCAAGGCCGGCATCATCGCGGTCGATCTCGACGAGGGCGACTTCCTGATCGGTGCCGCGCTGACCGACGGCAAGCACGACGTCATGCTGTTCTCCGACGCCGGCAAGGCGGTGCGCTTCGACGAGAACGACGTGCGTCCGATGGGCCGCACCGCGCGCGGCGTGCGTGGCATGAACCTCGAAGACGGCCAGCTCGTGATGGCGCTGCTGGTGGCCGAGAACGAACAGCAGTCGGTGCTGACGGCGACCGAGAACGGCTTCGGCAAGCGTACGCCGATCACCGAATATACGCGCCACGGCCGCGGCACCAAGGGCATGATCGCGATCCAGACCAGCGAGCGCAACGGCAAGGTGGTGGCGGCGACGCTGGTTGACGCGACCGACGAGATCATGCTGATCACCACCGGCGGCGTGCTGATCCGCACGCGCGTGGCGGAGATCCGCGAGATGGGCCGCGCGACCCAGGGCGTGACGCTGATCGCCGTCGAGGACGGCACCAAGCTCAGCGGCCTGCAACGCATACTTGAATCAGATGTGGAAGAAGATCAATCCGGTACGGAGGAAGAAGAATAATGAAGCGCGTGGTGTATAACTTTTCGCCAGGTCCGGCTGCCCTGTCAAAAGAAGTCATCCAGCAGGCAGCAGATGAAATGACGGACTGGCGGGGAAGCGGGCTCTCCGTGATGGAAATGAGCCATCGCGGCAAGGAGTTCACCGAGATTCTGGCCAATGCCAAGAACGACTTGCGCGCACTGATGTCGGTCCCCGACAACTACAAGATTCTCTTCATGCAGGGCGGCGCGATCGCCGAGAACGCGATCATTCCGATGAACCTGGTCGGCCGCAAGCCGCAGCAACCCGCCACCATCGATTTCATCAATACCGGCCACTGGTCGGTGCAGACGATCGAGGAGGCGCACAAGTACGCCAAGGTCAATATCGCGGCATCTTCCGAAGACCGCGGTTTCACCTACGTGCCCGCGCGCGACACCTGGAAGCTCACGCCGGATGCGGCCTACGTCCACATCTGCACCAACGAGACCATCGGCGGCGTCGAATTCGATTACACGCCGGACGTCGGCGACGTGCCGCTGGTGGCGGACATGTCGTCCAACATCCTGTCGCGCGAGATCGACGTTTCCAAGCATGCGGTCATCTATGCTGGCGCGCAGAAGAACATCGGTCCTTCCGGCGTCACCATCGTGATCGTGCGCGAGGACATGTTGGGCCACGCGCTGCCGTCGTGCCCGTCGGCCTTCGACTGGAAGCTGGTCGCCGACCATGACTCCATGTACAACACGCCGCCGACCTATCCGATCTACATCGCCGGCCTGACCTTCCAGTGGCTGCGCCGCCAGGGCGGTGTGGCGGCGATGGAAAAGATCAACATCCAGAAGGCCGCGCTGGTCTATGATTATCTGGATTCGACCGACTTCTACAGCAACCCGGTACCGGCAGCCAACCGCTCGCGCATGAACGTGCCGTTCCGCCTGCGCGACGAGTCGCTGAACGCGACCTTCCTTGCCGAAGCGGAGAAGAACGATCTGGTGCAGCTGAAGGGCCACAGCTCGGTCGGCGGCATGCGTGCCTCGATCTACAACGCGATGCCGATCGAAGGCGTGCAGAAGTTGGTCGCCTTCATGAAGGACTTCGAGAAAAGATACGGCTGATAGGCCAGCCGCCCGACGTTTCCCTCAACGATTCAACGCTTTCGCACAGCCATGACGATGGACGACAAGCTCAAGCCGCTGCGCCAGCAGATCGATGCGATCGATACGCAGATTCTCGACCTGCTCAACCAGCGCGCACGCGTGGCGCAGCAGGTCGGGCACGTCAAGGCCGAGACCGATGCGCCGGTGTTCCGCCCCGAACGCGAGGCGCAGGTATTGCGCAGCGTGGCCGAGCGCAATCCGGGGCCGATGCTGTCGCCCGACGTGCAGACCGTGTTCCGCGAGATTATGTCGGCCTGCCGCGCGCTCGAAAAGCGCGTGACGGTCGCCTACCTGGGGCCGGTGGGTACTTTCAGCGAGCAGGCCGTCTATCAACAGTTCGGCCGCGCCGTCGAGGGCATGCCGTGCGCCTCCATCGACGAAGTGTTCCGTGCCACCGAGGCCGGCACTGCCGATTTCGGCGTGGTGCCGATCGAGAACTCCTCCGAAGGCGTCATCAACCGCACGCTGGACCTGCTGCTGCAGACCACGCTCGTCATCAGCGGCGAAGTGTCGCTGGCTGTCAATCACAGCCTGATGACGCGTAGCGGCAGCATGGACGGCATCACCGCCATCTGCGCCCATTCGCAGGCGCTGGCGCAGTGCCAGCTGTGGCTGAACCAGAATCATCCGAACATCGAGCGCCGCGCGGTGGCTTCCAACGGCGAGGCCGCGCGCCTGGCCAGCGAGGATGCCTCGATCGCCGCCATCGCCAGCGAGATCGCCGGCCGCAACTACAACCTCCAGATCGTCAAGGCGCACGTGCAGGACGACCCGCACAACCGTACGCGCTTCGCCGTGATCGGTCGCCTGCAGACGGCAGCCAGCGGCCGGGATCAGACTTCGCTGGTGCTGTCGGTACCCAACAAGGCGGGTGCCGTGCACAACCTGCTGGCGCCGCTGGCGCGCCATGGCGTGTCGATGACGCGCTTCGAATCGAGACCGGCGCGCATGGGCAAGTGGGAATACTATTTTTATGTCGATGTCGAGGGGCATCAGAGCGATGCCAAGGTGGCGGATGCGCTGGCGGAGCTGAAGGACAATGCCGCGTTCTTCAAGGTGCTGGGCTCCTATCCGGCCAGCCTGTAGGCGCGTAAGGTCCTGGCTTCTTTCTCGACGAACCATCCATTTCAATGGCGCACTCCGGTGCGCCTTCTTGCGGAAATATCCTATGTCCCATTCGTTCGGTCCCGATTACATTCGCGCGATCGCGCCATATCAGGGCGGCAAGCCGATCAGCGAAGTCGCGCGCGAGTTCGGCCTTGACGAGAGCAAGATCGTCAAGCTCGCTTCCAATGAGAATCCGCTCGGCATGCCCGAGTCGGCACGCAAGGCGATGGCCGCGGTGGCCGATGCCGGCCGCTATCCCGATGGCAACGGTTTCGAACTGAAGGCTGCACTGACCGCCAAGTACGGCGTGCCGGCCGAGTGGATCACGCTCGGCAATGGCAGCAACGATATCCTTGAACTGGCGGCGCGTGCCTTTGTGCAGCCCGGACAATCCGTGGTGTATGCCGAATACTCGTTCGCGGTCTATCCGCTGGCAACGCAGGCCGTCGGTGCGCGCTCGCTGGTGGTGAAGGCGAAGAATTACGGCCACGACCTCGAGGCCATGCTCGATGCGATCGAGGACGACACGCGCCTGGTGTTCATCGCCAATCCCAATAATCCGACCGGCACCTTCATTCCGGGGCCCGAGGTCGAGGCGTTTCTGAAGCGCGTGCCGCCGCATGTGGTGGTGGTGCTCGACGAAGCCTATACCGAGTTTCTGAGCGAAGAGCAGCGCTACGATTCGATCGCCTGGGTCGCGCAGTATCCGAACCTGCTGGTGACGCGTTCCATGTCCAAGGTCTATGGCCTGGCGGGTTTGCGCATCGGTTACGGCATTGCGCAGGCAGGCATCACCGATCTGCTCAACCGCATCCGCCAGCCCTTCAATGTGAACATCTTTGCGCAGGCGGCAGCCATTGCCGCGCTGGCGGACGACGACTTCGTCAAACGCAGCGCGCAGATCAATGCCGATGGCTATTGCCAGCTGACGATGGCATTCGACGAGATGGGCTTGCCGTATGTGCTTTCCTCGGGCAACTTCGTGCTGGTCAAGGTCGGCGATGATGACGGTGCGGGTGCCCGCGTGAATCTGGCTCTGTTGAAGCAGGGCATCATCGTGCGGCCCGTGGGCAACTATGGGTTGCCGCAATGGCTGCGCATTTCGATCGGTCTCGAAGAAGAAAATGACCTGTGCATTGCGGCGCTGAAAAAGGCGCTCGCAGAGACGCGCGCCTGATTCCGCCATGACGCGTGCCGCTGCTTTCCATCTTCATCTTTTCCAAGCGATTACGGACCTGCCGTGTTGAATAAGATCGTCATTTTCGGTGTTGGCCTGATCGGCGGTTCGTTCGCCGCTGCCTTGCGCGAGGCCGGCGCGGTACGCGACGTGGTCGGCGTCGGGCGCGGTGCCGCCTCCCTGCTGCGTGCGAGAGAACTCGGGTTGATCGATACGGTGGCCGAATCCGTCGAGGATGCGCTGCGCGATGCCGATCTGGTATTGCTGGCGGCACCGGTCGCGCAGACCGAAGCCATTCTTGCCGCCATCGAACCGTGGCTGCAGCCGCAAACGGTGGTGACCGATGCCGGCAGCATCAAGGGCGAAGTGATTGCGGTGGCGCAGCGCATGCTTGGCGACAAGATTGCGCAGTTCGTTCCCGGTCATCCGATCGCCGGACGCGAGACGACCGGACCGGATGCGGCGAGCGCCGATCTGTACGTGGGGAAAAAGGTCGTGCTGACGCCGTTGCCGCAGAATCGCGCCGAGCATGTGGCGCGGGTCGAGCGCGCGTGGCAGCAGTGCGGCGCGGTGGTGCATGCCATGAGCGCGCAGGAGCACGATGCGGTGTTTGCCGCGGTCAGCCATCTGCCGCATCTGCTGGCATTCGCGCTGGTTGACGAATGTGCCGGGCGCGACAACGCCGATCAACTGTTTCGCTATGCGGCCAGCGGTTTCCGCGATTTCACGCGGATTGCCGGTTCGTCGCCCGAGATGTGGCGCGATATCGCGCTGTCGAACCAGTCGGCAATCCTCGACGAACTGGATGCCTATATGCGCCAGATCGCGGCAATGCGCGATGCGCTGGCCGCAAGGGATGGCGCCACGCTCGAGGCGATGTTCGCTAACGCACAGCGCGCACGCCATGCCTGGCTGCAGAATATCGAGAAAGCGGAAACTCCGCCTGAACAGGATCGCGACGCATGAAACGTTACCCGCATCATCTGGATCTGCAGCCGGCCATGCACGCCAAGGGCACGGTGCGCCTGCCGGGCTCCAAGAGCATTTCCAATCGCACGCTGCTGCTGGCCGCACTGGCCGAAGGCACGACCCACATCAAGGACCTGCTGGCATCCGACGATACGCACGTGATGCTGATGGCGCTGCAGAAGCTCGGCATCCGGTGGGAACAGATCGGCGAGTCGCAGGACTACATCGTGCACGGCATCGACGGCGTTATCCCGGTGCACCATGCCGATCTGTTCATGGGCAACGCCGGCACCGCGATCCGTCCGCTGACGGCGGCGCTGGCGGTACTCGGCGGCGACTACACGCTGCATGGCGTGTCGCGCATGCACGAGCGGCCGATCGGCGATCTGGTTGACGCACTCAACGCGATCGGCGCGCGCATCGAATACACGGGTGAGCCGGGCTTTCCACCTTTGCATATCCAGCGCGGACTGCTGCGCGCCGAACGTCTGAAGGTGCGCGGCAATGTGTCGAGCCAGTTCCTGACCTCGCTGCTGATGGCTGCGCCCTTGATGGCGCGCGAGGAAGACGTGGTGATCGAAGTGATCGGCGAACTGATTTCCAAGCCGTACATCGAGATCACGCTGAATCTGATGCAGCGCTTCGGTGTGACGGTCGAGCGCGACGGCTGGCAATCCTTTACGGTGCGCACCGGTCAGCGCTACCGCAGTCCCGGCACCATCCACGTCGAGGGCGATGCGTCGTCTGCGTCGTATTTCCTGGCGGCAGGTGCGATTGCCGGTGGGCCGGTGCGGGTGGAAGGCGTCGGCCGCGACAGCATCCAGGGCGACGTGCGCTTCGTTGACTCGCTGCGGCAGATGGGCGCAACCGTCACGCTCGGCGACAACTGGATAGAGGCGCAGTCCAACGGCGTGCTGCAGGCGATCGATGCCGACTTCAACCACATCCCGGACGCGGCGATGACGATCGCGGTCGCCGCGCTCTATGCCGACGGCCCGAGCACGCTGCGCAACATCGGCAGCTGGCGCGTCAAGGAGACCGACCGCATCGCGGCGATGGCGAAGGAGCTGCGCAAGCTCGGCGCCATCGTGGAAGAAGGGGAGGACTACCTGCGCGTGACGCCGCCGGCGGAAATCGGCACGGCCGCCATCGACACCTATGACGACCACCGCATGGCGATGTGCTTTTCGCTGGCGACGCTGGATGGCGCGGCGCGGCGCGGCAATCTCATCCGCATCAACGATCCGCAGTGCGTGGCCAAGACCTTCCCCGACTATTTCGACGCCTTCGCCAAGGTGACCGAAGACAGCCTGTTCTGAACGCAGTGCCGGCGGCAAGACGGCCGGCACGCGTATATTCATCGCTTTACTTCATCGTTTTCCTGATTGCTTCGCCATGACTTCTGCAGATTCGATTCCGGTCATCACGATCGACGGGCCTACCGCTTCCGGCAAGGGCACGGTCGCGCAACGCGTGGCCGAGGCCCTGCATTTCCATTACCTGGATTCGGGCGCGCTGTACCGTCTGACGGCGCTGTCCGCGCTGCGCGCCAGGGTAGCGCTGGATGACGAGCCGGCGCTGGCGCAGACCGCGGCCGGCATGCGCCCGAGTTTCCGTGATGGCAACGTCCTGCTGGATGATGTCGACGTATCGACGGATATCCGCGCCGAGGAAGTTGGCAATGCGGCATCGAAAATCGCCGCCTTGCCGGCCGTGCGGCGCGCGCTGGTTGACCTGCAGTTGCGTTTCCGCCAGGCACCGGGCCTGATCGCCGACGGCCGCGACATGGGCACCGTGATCTTCCCCGACGCCTGTCTCAAGGTGTTTTTGACGGCAAGTGCCGAGGCGAGGGCGGAAAGACGCTATAAGCAATTGATAGACAAGGGATTTTCTGCTAATATCAACGACCTTCTCAAGGATTTGAACGAACGTGACGCGCGCGATGCGAATCGGGCAGTCGCCCCGTTGAGGCCGGCCGAAGGCGCGTATTTGCTGGATACCTCCAATCTGACCGTGAATCAGGCGGTGGAACAGGTGCTTGGCTGGTATGCCGCTGTAAGGAAGTCCGCTTGATCTATTGAAGTATCCGGTGTCCGTGAAAGCGCAAAGCTTCGCGGATGTTGAAAAACCTAACCCTAGATTCGACCGATCGCACTTGTGGCTTGAGTCGATCGAAAAACGCGAGTCCAGGTCAATCTCTTCACATTTATGTCTACTGCTGTTAGCTCCCAAGAAAATCCTGTTGGCATGGAAAGTTTTGCCGCCCTGTTCGAAGAATCGCTGTCGCGTCAGGACATGCGTTCGGGCGAAGTGATTTCCGCCGAAGTCGTCCGCATCGACCACAACTTCGTGATCGTGAACGCCGGCCTGAAATCCGAAGCCTTCATCCCTATCGATGAATTCAAGAACGACAATGGCGAACTCGAAGTCAACATCGGCGACTACGTCTCGGTCGCCATCGAATCGCTCGAAAACGGTTTTGGCGACACCATCCTGTCGCGCGACAAGGCCAAGCGCCTCGCATCGTGGCTCTCGCTCGAAAAAGCGATGGAGTCCGGCGAGATCGTCACTGGCACCGTCAACGGCAAGGTCAAGGGCGGCCTGACCGTTCTGACCAACGGCATCCGTGCCTTCCTGCCGGGTTCGCTGGTTGACACTCGTCCGGTCAAGGACACCACCCCGTTCGAAGGCAAGACGCTCGAATTCAAGGTCATCAAGCTCGATCGCAAGCGCAACAACGTCGTGCTGTCGCGCCGCGCCGTCATCGAGGCTTCGATGGGCGAGGAACGCGCCAAGCTGATGGAAACGCTGAAGGAAGGCACCATCGTCAACGGCGTCGTCAAGAACATCACCGACTACGGTGCATTCGTGGATCTGGGCGGCATCGACGGTCTGCTGCACATCACCGACCTCGCATGGCGTCGTGTGCGTCATCCTTCGGAAGTGCTGTCGGTCGGCCAGGAAATCACCGCCAAGGTCCTCAAGTACGATCAAGAGAAGAACCGCGTTTCGCTGGGCGTCAAGCAACTGGGCGACGATCCGTGGACCGGTCTGTCGCGTCGCTACCCGCAAGGCACCCGCCTGTTCGGCAAGGTCACCAACCTGACCGACTACGGTGCATTCGTGGAAGTCGAGCAAGGCATCGAAGGTCTGGTGCACGTCTCCGAAATGGACTGGACCAACAAGAACGTGGCACCGAACAAGGTTGTCCAGCTGGGCGACGAAGTCGAAGTCATGGTTCTGGAAATCGACGAAGAGCGTCGTCGCATCAGCCTCGGCATGAAGCAGTGCAAGGCCAACCCTTGGGACGACTTCGCGGTCAACCACAAGAAGGGCGACAAGGTGCGTGGCGCGATCAAGTCGATCACCGACTTCGGCGTGTTCATCGGCCTGGCCGGCAACATCGACGGCCTGGTTCACCTGTCCGACCTGTCGTGGACCGAAGCCGGCGAAGAAGCCGTGCGCAAGTTCAAGAAGGGCGACGAACTGGAAGCCATCGTGCTGGCGATCGACGTCGAACGCGAGCGCGTTTCGCTGGGCGTCAAGCAGCTCGAAGGCGATCCGTTCAACAACTACGCTGCAATGAACGACAAGGGCGCGCTGGTTACCGGCACGGTCAAGTCGGTCGAGCCGAAGGGCGCCGTGATTCAACTGTCGGATGAAGTCGAAGGCTATCTGCGTGCTTCCGAAATCTCGCGCGATCGCGTCGAAGATGCCGGTACGCACCTGAAGGTCGGCGATACCGTCGAAGCGATGGTCATCAACGTCGATCGCAAGGCACGCGGCATCCAGTTGTCGATCAAGGCCAAGGACAATGTCGAAACGCAGGAAGCCATGCAGAAGATGTCGGCTGACGCCAATGCGGCTTCCGGCACGACCAGCCTCGGCGCACTGCTCAAGGCCAAGCTCGACAACAAGAACTAAGCTCATCGTCAATGACCAAGTCGGAGCTGATTGCCCGTCTGGCCGAGCGTTATCCGCAACTGGTAGCCAAGGATGCGGATTACGCGGTCAAAACGATCCTCGACGCGATGTCCGACGCCCTGGCGAGCGGGCAGCGCATCGAGATCCGCGGGTTCGGCAGTTTTGCGCTGAACAGCCGTCCGCCGCGCATAGGTCGCAACCCGAAGTCGGGCGACAAGGTGATGGTCCCGGAAAAGCGGGTGCCGCACTTCAAGCCCGGCAAGCAGTTGCGCGAGCGGGTGGACGCGATGGTCGGGCAGCCGATCATCGAAGACTGAGTTGTTTGCAATGAAATAATGAACGGCATCTTCGGATGCCGTTTTTTTTCACGTACAATTTCGGCATTATCGCCGCCTGCCGATTGCACGCCGTTTGTCTTCGCCCTGAAAGAAAGCCGCTCATGAAAATCGTCTTCCGTATTCTCGCTGCCATTCTTTTCCTGGTGTTTTTCGGTTTTGCATTGAAGAACACGCAGGAGGTCGCACTGCAGTTCTTCATGGGGTATGAACTGCGCGGTCCGCTGGTGCTGCTCCTGCTCGGGTTTTTTGCAGGTGGTGCCGCGCTGGGCGTGCTGGCCATGGTCCCGACCGTGTTCCGCTATCGCAATGAGGCGGCACGCCATCGCAAGACCATCGTGACGATGGAGGAGGCCGCACAGAACGACGCGCTGGCGCGTTCGCAGCCGCCGCAACCCGACGGCATCGTGCGCTACTGATGCGAATGCGCACGGCTTTCCTGATTATTTCTCTGAATGACATTGCATGGAATTTGAAACCTGGTGGCTGCTCGCCATTCCCGCCTTCTTCACGCTGGGCTGGATTGCCGCGCGCGTCGATATCAAGCAACTGGTGTCCGAATCGCGCACGCTGCCGCGCGGCTATTTCAAGGGCCTCAATTTTCTCCTCAACGAACAGCCTGACAAGGCGATCGACGCCTTCATCGAGATCGTCAAGCTCGATCCGGAAACCGTCGAACTGCATTTCGCGCTCGGCAACCTGTTCCGCCGCCGCGGCGAGACAGAACGAGCGATCCGGGTCCACAGCAATCTGCTGGCGCGTCCCGACTTGCCGCCCGAGCAGAAAGTGCATGCGCAGTACGAACTCGGCCAGGATTACCTGAATGCCGGCCTGCTGGACCGCGCCGAGGAAACCTTTCATCAGTTGGCCGACAGTTCCTACGGCGCCCAGGCGCGCCGCGCGCTGCTCGAAATCTACCAGCGTGAAAAGGAATGGAACCGCGCCATCACGGCGGCATTGGCGCTGCAGGAATCGGGTGCCGGCGGCCGCCAGACCGAGATCGCGCAGTTCTATTGCGAACTGGCGCAGGATGAACTGGTACGCAGCGACAACGATGCGGCGATTGCGCTGCTCGACAAGGCGCTGGCGACCGACCGCACCAATGTGCGCGCCACCATCATGATGGGCGACGCGCTGTTGGCCAAGGGCGATGTCGAAGCGGCCTTGCTGAGCTGGCGTCGTGTCGAGCAGCAGAGCGTACCGCACGTGGCGCTGGTGGCGCAGCGTCTGATGGACGGCTATCGCGCCGTCGGTCGTCCGCAGGAAGGCGTCAAGCTTCTCAAGTTTTATCTGTCTGAGGCATCCTCGATCGATCTGCTGGAAGTCGTGTTCAAGGCCGTGCTCGAACTGGAAGGTGTCGATGCCGCCAATCAGATGGTCAGCGACGAGCTGCGCCGCACGCCGACCTTGCTCGGACTGGACAAGCTGCTGGAGGCGCGCCTGATGGATGCGCCACCCGAAACGCGTTCCGAACTCTCGATGGTCAAGAATCTCGTGCACGGCTACACGCAGAAGCTGGCGCGCTATCAGTGCGGCCATTGCGGCTTCAAGGCGCGCCAGTACTACTGGCAATGCCCGGGCTGCAGCAAGTGGGAAACTTACCCGCCGCGGCGTACCGAAGAGTTGAACGTCATGAACTGAGACATGCGCACCTCCCCAAAATACCAAGAATGAGGGAGTGCAAGGCCGACAATCCCTTGGTTATAGTGCACCACGGATCCCACCTATCCGGCATGATCCGTTGCCTAGCTTTCTGTTTTCAACCAAACCAAGGGAGTCAGCATGTTCAAGAAAATTCTGTTTGCGGTAGTGGGTACCCTGGCGGCCATGAATCTGGCATTTGCCAGTGTCGATGTCAACAAGGCCGATCAGGCGGCGCTGGATAGTATCAAGGGTATCGGCCCGACCATGTCGCGCGCGATTCTGGAAGAGCGCAAGAAAGGCCAGTTCAAGGACTGGAACGATCTGCAGACGCGGGTCAAGGGAATCGGCGACAAGAGTTCGGACAAGTTCTCCGAGGCCGGCTTGACGGTCAACGGCGCTTCCAAGCCGGCAGCGGCCAAGCCTGTGGCGCAGAAGAAGCCGGGCGTCGCGCCGCAGGCCGGGAAGGATGTCGCGAAACAATGATGTCGCCATCGGCTTTCTGACAGCCATGCGACCGATGCACAAGGCCTCGCCAGTCGAGGCCTTTTTTGCGTCCGGCGCGAGCAAACACGCACGATACGAACAATGCCGACGTCGATTAAAATGTCTGTCTTACGTATAACAAGACATCACGTCCTCTCATGCAATATCTGACGATCGAAGACACCATTGGCAACACGCCGCTGGTGCAACTCAAGCGCATCAACGGCGAAGAGAACGCGCGCCGCAACAACATCATCCTGGGCAAGCTCGAGGGCAACAATCCTGCGGGGTCGGTCAAGGACAGGCCGGCGCTGTCGATGATCAAGCATGCCGAGGCGCGGGGTGAGATCAAGCCCGGGGATACGCTGATCGAGGCGACCAGCGGCAATACCGGCATTGCGCTGGCAATGGCCGCCGCCATGCGCGGCTACAAGATGATCCTGCTGATGCCGGAAAATCTGAGCGAAGAACGGCGCCAGGCGATGGCCGCCTACGGTGCGCGCATCGTGCTGACGCCCAAGACCGGCGGCATGGAATATGCGCGCGATTTGGCGCAGCAGATGGAGCAGAACGGCGAGGGCATCATCCTCGACCAGTTCGCCAACCCCGATAATCCGCGCGCGCATTACGAGACCACGGGTCCCGAACTGTGGCGCGATACCGGCGGCACCATCACGCATTTCATCAGCGCGATGGGGACGACCGGCACCATTATCGGCGTGTCGCAATATCTGAAGGAAAAGAACCCGGACATCAAGATCATCGGCGTGCAGCCCGATGAAGGCTCGCAGATCCCGGGCATTCGCAAGTGGCCGGAAGCCTATCTGCCGAAAATCTATGACGCGAACCGCGTCGATCAACTGGAATACGTGAGCCAGGCCGTAGCCGAGCAGATGGCGCGCCGGATGGCAATCGAGGAAGGGATTTTCTGCGGGATTTCCGCTGCTGGTGCGTGCGAAGTGGCGATGCGTATCTCGCAGACAGTGGAAAACGCCACGATCGCATTCATTGTCTGCGATCGCGGCGATCGGTATCTGTCTACCGGGGTGTTCCCGGCATAAGCCCGCGCGCGCCTCTTAGCTGTTTTGCGGCTGCTGTTCCTGGGATGGTTGCGCAGAGGCGATCGGTTCCTTGGGTTTAAACTGCTTGTCGCTGATGCGGAATTTGTCGCGGCGATCGCCCATCAGGATACGCAGGTCGCGGATGCTGAGATCGCTGACTTCGTGCATGCGGATCAGCAGCGAAGCGCCGACCGGCAGGCGGCGATGGCGAATCTTGCTGATGACCGGCGGTGCGACTTCCAGCGCGCGCGACAGTGCGGCATCGTTTTTCAGGTGCAGTTTTTCAATCAGCGAATCAAGCAGATGGTTCGGATCGTAGTTGACTTGATCGGCTAATCGGTTACTTGTGGTCTGAGTATCCATAGTAGTCATATCTTTTCGGTTAAAAATTCAAGGAAGGATGGAAAGCAATCTTGCTTTGATTCATCGTGAGCTGAAATTGGAGTCTTGTCACATAGTAAAGTTGCAAACTTTTTCAGCATGGTCAAAAAATTAACTCCCTGCAACCAATATAGCAACCCATTCCTGAAAAGCAATTCTGCCGATGTGCTTTTTTGTAACTATTTTGAGCCCTTTTTACCTTTCAAAGTTCCTTGATGCAAACTTTTCAATGTAAAAGTTGCAAATAAACAACTGACTTTACTCCCGCTATTTTACGTGTTATCGCTTACCTAATTTATGGGGGTTTTGCGTTATTGCAAGATGTCGCGCAGGATTAATTTTCCCCTGGCGGCGCCTGCATCAGCGCATGCCAGCCTGCGTGACCCAGTGTGCGCAGTGTGTCGATATTCCTTTCAAAAATATCTTCCGCTTCCGGAAAGGCTGCGACGGCACGATCGATGCTGGCTTCGCGCAGCAGATGCAGGATGGGATAGGGCGAGCGGTTGGTAAAGTTTTCAATGGCATCCGGATTGGTCCCCGCAAACTGATAGTCGGGGTGGAAACTGGCGATCTGAAGCTCGCCCCGCAAGCCGGCTGCATCTATTTGCAGGTCTGCAAGATCGAGAAAATCGTTGTAGTCGAGAAAGTCCTGCAACAGGGTTGGCAGGATTAGCAGCGTGGTGTCTGTCCCGGCAGGATCGGTCGTCTGGAGCAGCGCCAGTTCGCGATCGAGTTCCGCGAGCAGTCCGTCCGTATCGGCGGCCTCGCTGACGACATAGCGTATCTGCTGTTTGACGTGGACCGCTTTGGCGAACGGGCAGAGATTGAGGCCGATCACGGCACGCTCCAGCCAGATGCGGGTGGCGTCGATGATTTCTGCGTGCGAAGCCGCTTGCTGCGGCGAAGATGAATCCGTTTTCATGTCCGTATTGTAATGCGGCGTCCTGTGCACCTTGATCCCGTGCAATGCGTGAAAACCTCGTGTGCCGAAGGCGGATAGGCTATCCTTGCGAGCGCATTCATTTTCTCTCTGGCATATGGCGCTCAAATCCACCATCTTCAAAGCCGATCTGCAGATTGCCGACATGGACCGGCATTACTACGATACGCACGCATTGACGCTCGCGCGTCATCCATCCGAAACCGACGAACGCATGATGATGCGCGTGCTGGCATTTGCCCTGCATGCCGATCCGGCATTGAGCTTCGGCAAGGGGCTGAGTGCGGATGACGAACCGGATCTGTGGCAGAAGGATCTGACCGGTGCCATCGATCTGTGGATAGAGGTCGGCCAGCCCGACGACAAGCGCATCATGAAGGCGTGCGGCCGCGCCGAGCGCGTCGTGATCTATAGCTACAGCGCGACCAGTCACATCTGGTGGTCGCAGATCGGCTCGCGCGTGGAGCGCGCCCGGAATCTGGAGGTTTATCAGGTGCCTGCCGAGACCAGCCAGGCGCTGGGACGGCTGGCGCAACGCACGATGCAGCTGCAATGCACGATTCAGGATGCCCAGGCGTGGATTACCGCCGCGGCTGAATCGGTCCCGGTTTCCCTCGATACGTTGAAGGCGCCGGCGACCGCCCAGCGCTGAGATTCCATCAGAAGTTGCGTGCCGTGCGCAGCGCCTTGCCGAGTTCGTTGACCGACATGGCGTAGAAGAAGCTGCGGTTGTATTGCGTGATGGCGAAGAAGTTGGCGGCGCCCAGCCAGTATTCGGTCGGCGCCTCGCCATTCTGCAGATCCACCAGTCCATACGGCATGTTGGCCGGTGCCGCCACGGTCGGCGTCACGCCGGCTGCCTGCAGTTCCTGCAGGCTGTATTTCGCTTCCAGCCCCTGATTGAGGAAACGCTGCCATTCGCCACGCGCGGAATCGGCCTTGGCGGGAAAGGCGATCGGTTCGCCGCGCTGCCAGCCGTGCTCGACCAGGAAATGCGCGACGCTGCCGATCGCATCGACCGGCGAATTGCGCAGATCGATGTGGCCGTCGCCATCGAAATCCACCGCGTACTTGCGAATGCTGCCCGGCATGAACTGCGGCCAGCCGATCGCGCCTGCATACGAGCCGAGCAGCGAGAACGGATCGATCTTCTCGTCGCGCGCGAACAGCAGCGTGTTTTCCAGTTCGCCACGGAAATAGGCCATGCGCGCCGTGCGGTTCGGCGTATCCGGGTACGAGAAGGCCAGCGTCGTGATCGCATCCATCACGCGGAAGTTGCCGGTGTTGCGGCCATAGACCGTTTCCACGCCAATGATGGCGACGATGATCTCGGCCGGTACGCCGTATTGCGATTCGGCACGGCGCAGCGCGCCTGCATATTTGCTCCAGAAGGCGGTGCCGGCCTTGATGCGCACCGGCTCGACGAAGCGCGCGCGGTAGGCGGCCCAGTTCTTGGGCTTGCCGGGCGGCGCGGGTTTCATCAACTGGATGGCGCGGTCAACGTAGTGGGTCTTGTTGAGCGTGGCCTGCAACTGGCGGCGCTCAAAACCGTGCTTGGCGACCATCTCGTCGATGAAAACATCGACCTCTTTCCATTGCGCGAAGTTGGCGAACTCGTCGCCCTGCACCGGGGTGACCGTCGCGGCAGGCGATGGCGTCGGAGCCGCTTTGGCGGTAGGCGGTTCGACGGCGTTGTTGCGGCTGGCTTCGGTGGTGGAAGCGCAGGCGGCCAGCAGCAGGATCGAGGAAAGGCTCAGGAGAGGAAGAAGGGGACGGGCAAGCGGAGAAAATGTCATCGAATTCGTTTCAGCAGCGATTGTAGTGTTGTTCTGGTGGAAGACGGCCGGTCGTAACCGTAACGATATTCCGCATACAGGTTCAGAAAGGTTTGCGCGGCAAGAAGTTCATTCTCGTCGAGACGTGAGTCCGTAAGCAGGCGGCGGGCATAGGCGTCCGGTCCTTCATGCGTGTGCCGCGGATAACCGCGACGCGCGATGCGCTTGCAGAACGCCGCGTACAGTCTGTCCACCGGATCGGCCGGCTGCCTGCCGCTGCTCACAAACATGATTGTCAGCAACACCGTCAGTCCGCCGATCAGCGCCGCCAGCACGGTCATCGTCTTCCAGTCGATGTTATCGAAGCCCAGTGCGCGGAGCAAACTCTTTTGCCGTGCCGGCGTGTAGTCGAGCACCCACTGGTTCCAGCCATTGTTGAGCGCCTCCCAGCGGAAGCGCAGGCCGTGCAACCAGGAATCCGGTCCGACCTCCAGATTGACGAGTCCACCCAGTACCGGCGTTGAGCGCGGCACGCTCGCGGCGCTGCGTTCGATGCGCTCGGGCGCGACCGCGGCGGTGGGATCGACGCGTATCCAGCCGCGTGCCGGCAGCCATGCCTCGGCCCAGGCATGCGCATCTGATTGGCGGATGGTCATGAAGCCGTCGGCCGGGTTCAGTTGTCCGCCCTGGTAGCCAGTCACGATGCGCGCCGGAATACCCATGGCGCGCATCAGCACCGCGAAGGCGCCGGCGTAGTGCTCGCAGAAACCGGCACGCGTATCGAACAGAAACGCATCGACGCCGTCGCCTTCCAGCAGCGGCGGTTGCAGCGTGTAACGGAAGGGTTGGGTACGGAACATCGACAGCACGGCCGTGATCCTTGCCGCGTCGTCGGCATGCTGCGCGCGGATGGATGCTGCGAGTGCCAGTGTGCGTGGATGACGGTTGGCCGGCAGTTGCCGCCAGCCGTCCATCGATTCGGCGCGGGCATGGTCTTGCAGCACGGCGGCCGGATACGACACTATGTCGTAGCGGATGCGTTCGTTGACGGGGCGCGCGGTGGCGAGCTGAAGATCGGACGTCAGGTGCACGGGGTTGCCGTCAAGCTGCGGCGCCATGGCCGGCAGTTCCAGTGCGAACAGCCAAGGCTGGCGACTCGCTTCCTGTGTGATCTGGTAGCGCACGGCGGGGCCGTGGTGTTCGCTGTGATCGGCATGGCCATGTGGACGCGAATCGCGCCGCCAGGTCTTGCCATCGTAGGCGTCGAGCATGATGCCGCGCCAGTACAAGGCGTGCTGCGGCGGTGCGTCGCCGACGAATTTTGCGCGGAACGCGATCTCGTCCGACAGCGCGAGTTGCGAGATGTTGCCGGGCGACATGCTGTCCGACAGGCCGCTGCGCGCGCTGTGCGTCTGGCCCGGCATGGCCCACAGCGGACCCTGCACGCGCGGAAAGAGAACGAACAGGACGATCGTTAACGGTACGGCCAGGGCGACGATCGTGGCGCTGAAACGCAGGCGCTTGCGCAATGGCGGGACCGCGCCCGTATATTGGAACGACAACTGTGCCGTCATCAGTACGACGACGCTGACGATGGTCAGCGCCGCATCGGCAATCGTCTGCGATGCAAGGAAGCGCGCCAGCAGCAGGAAGAAGGCGAGAAACACGACGGCGAACAGATCGCGTCTGGCGCGCATTTCGAGCAGCTTGAAGGTCAGCAGCAGCACCAGCGTGGCGACGCCGGCCTCCTGTCCGAAAAAGGTACGGAATTCCAGATAGATGCCGCCCATGGCGGCGAGCGCGAGCGGCAACAGCAGCCAGCGCGACGGCATGCGGTTGCCGCGAAAGGTGATCCAGCCGCGCCATGCAAGCAGAACGGTGGCCGTGGCGCCGATCCAGCCTGGCAGCTGCAGGCTGTGCGGCGCCAGCACCAGCACGCAGGCAAACAGGAGCAGCAGGGTATCGCTCTTGTCGCGCGAGATGACGAAGCTGCGCAGACGACTACCGGGGCGCAGCGCCTGCGAGAACTTGGTAAAGGCATTCATGCGCGGTGTCCGTACAGGGCAAGCGCCTGCAGGCAGGCGGCGAGATGACCGGGTCCTGTATCCGCCGGCAGCCTCGTATTGCCGAGCACGAAGCCGTAGGGCGCGCCCAGCGATTCGGCCATCAGAACCCAGCGCGTCATGCGCGACAGCTTTTGTTCGGTATCCAGGTGGTCCGGCAGTTGCGCATAATCCAGCACCAGCAGGCCGGTCGTGCCGCCCTCGAACTGCTTGGTGACCAATGCGCCATCTGCATTGCGTGCGATCTGGCGCCATGCCATGTGACGCATCGAATCGCCGGCCTGCCATGCGCGAATGCCGGCAAAGTCGTCGTTGCCGGCCATGCCCTGTCCGGCTTCGCTGCCACCCGTATCCAGCGGCAGCGGCGGTTCGCCGGCTTCGGGCATCGGATAGACCAGCACGCGGGCATCCGGCTGCCAGTAGCTCCAGGCACGGAACAACCCCAGCGGAAAACTGGTGCGCAAGCGGATGCGCGGTGCGGCGCGCCAGCCGCGCGTCTGCGTGCGCAGGCCGAGCATGACAGTGGCGCTGGCGTGACCGGTGACGTCGACCGCCTGTTCGAGTTCGGGCAGAGCGTCATCCGTAAAACCGATGTGCAACGCGTGGCGATCCTGTTGCCGCCGGTTGTGAAGATGTAGCGGAAACCGCGCGACTTCGCTGGCAAAGACGGACTGGGTGCGGCCGGCCGACAGGCTCAGTTGCACGAGGTTGCGCCAGGTGAGGACCATGTCCACCACGGCGCAGGCCGTCAGCAGAAAGGTCAGCGCAAAGCCGAGACTCAGACTGTAATTGATCGAACACAGGAACAGCACGATCAGCATGACGCCATAGATCAGCCCGGCACGGGTCGGCACGATGAAGACGCGTTGCCGGGTCAGCAAGACTTCTCCCGCTTCTGTAGTACGCTTACGAAACAGCTGTGCGCGCAGCCAGCGTCTGACGGCTGTCACCGGTGCGGCGGACGTGGGGAACCTGGGCACGGGATGAAAGGTGACGTCAGACCGCGACCGACTTCATCAATTGCACGACCAGATCGCGGCTGCCGAGCGCGCTGCCGGAAGCCGACTTGACGGGGCGCAGGCGATGCGCGGCCACTGGCACCAGTACGGCCTGCACATCTTCCGGAAGCACGTGGTTGCGGCCTTCCAGCGCGGCCCAGGCGCGCGCGGCCTGCAGCAGGGCGATGGCGGCGCGCGGGCTCAGGCCTTCGGCAAACATGCCGTTTTCGCGCGATGCCTGCGCCAGCGCTTGCAGGTAATCGACCAGCGCGGGCGCGACGTGGATCTCGCGCAGCGCGGCCTGCGCGTCGAGAAGGTCGTGCGGACGCATGGCCACCGGCAGCGATTTCATCAGCAGGCGCCGGTCTTCTCCGAGCAGCAGCGCCCGTTCTGCAGCGGCATCAGGATAGCCGAGCGAGATGCACATCATGAAGCGATCCATCTGCGATTCCGGCAGCGGGAAGGTACCGAGCTGGTGCGTCGGATTCTGGGTGGCGATGACGAAGAACGGTTCCGGCAATGCACGCGTGACGCCGTCCGCGGTCACCTGCCGTTCTTCCATTGCCTCGAGCAGCGCGGATTGCGCCTTGGGCGTGGCGCGATTGATCTCGTCGGCCAGCAGGACTTGCGTGAAGACCGGACCGGGATGGAACACGAAGCTGCTTTTCTCGCGGTCGAAGATCGAGATGCCGATCACGTCGGCCGGCAGCAGGTCGCTGGTGAACTGCTGGCGATTGAATTGCAGGCCGAGCGAAATTGCCAGCGCATGCGCGAGCGTGGTCTTGCCGACGCCCGGCACGTCCTCGATCAGCAGATGGCCGCCGGCCAGCAGACATGCCAGTGCCTGGCGCACCTGCGTTTCCTTGCCGACCACGATCTCGCCGACCTGTCGGGCGACTGCATGCACTTTGGAGAACATTGCGATATTCCGTAAGAAAGGGAAGGGAGGCACCATGCGGCCGGCCGGGTCCGGCAAGGACGGACCTTCCGAATTCTATGCGAGTTTGTTGCTGCGAGGGAACGTCGGGTCTGGCGCGAAGTCGCGTGGGTTCATTCCCTGTTCTGCCGACGCACCACGATCCAGCATGCGATGACGGTAAAGGTGGCGACGATGCCGGCCACCAGCCAGAAGCCATGATCGTCCTCGGCGAGCGGGATGCCGCCGACGTTCATGCCGAGCAGGCCGGCGATGATATTGATCGGCAGCGCCAGCACGGTGACGATGGTCAGCACGAACAGGCTGCGGCTGTTCTTTTCGTTGACCTGTGCGGCGATCTCCTCCTGCAGCAGCTTGATGCGTTCCTGCAGCGAACTGAGGTCGTTGAGCACCACCGTGAATTCCTCTGTCGCCTGCCGCAGGTCCTGCACGTCGCGTTCCGCCATCCACGCCGGCGGGCGTTGCAGCAGGCGGAACAGGGCAGCCGGCTCCGGTGCCAGCAGGCGCTGCAGGCGCACCAGCACGCGCCGCAGCAGGCCGAGTTTGCTGCGCTGGTGCGTGAGCTGTCCGGCGAGCAGATTGTCTTCGGCGCTGTCGACGCGCGTGACGGCATCGCGCACGATACGCACCAGTACGTCGCCCTGGTCGTGCAGCAGGTGGACCAGCAGGGCCACGGTGGAGGGAATGCCGGCACCGGCCTCGACCGCCTGCCGCAGCCGTTCGATGGATTTCAGCGGCGTGCGGCGCACGGTGATGAGCACGTGGCGCGAGACGCTGAGCCAGAGCGTGGCGGTCTCGGCCGAATCGAGCGAAAAGCTGTGCAGCACGTCGTTGAGTACGGCCACCAGCGTGCCGTCGGCCAGTTCGATGCGCGTCGAGCGCGAACCGTCGTGCAGCGCGGCATGGAATTCGTCGGTCACGCCAACATGCTCGCGCAGCCATTTCTCGGTCGCCGCGTGGGCCAGGTTCAGGTGCAGCCAGACGAATTCGTCGTCGTTCCTGCGTTCCGCCAGCCAGGCGATGGCGCGGTTCGAGTCGATGGGAATGGCGCCGTCGCCGCGGCCGAACAGGAAGCCCCAGATCAGGCCCGAGCGGTCGGCGCCGTATTCAACGGGTGGAGGATTCATGCGGCGGTGCGGAGCGCGCCGCCGTCCGGAAGGGGAATGCGGCTGCGCGGCGGGACGATGGTTGCAGGCATGTGCCGCACAAGGGAATTGGTCGAGGCCTCGATCACGCCGGCCCCGTTGGCGTTGTGCATGCCCGGCATGATGCCCGGCAGATGTGACGTGAGTGTGACATTGACGTCGGATGAGGCCCGATTTTGGCCTGCGGCCGGTATTTCCGGGCATTTCCGCGAAAGCGGAGGGGCGCGAGCGGGTAGAATAGCGGCTGCTTCCCTTCAAGAAATCTCGCATGTCCATACAGTGGTTCCCCGGTCACATGAACGCCGCCCGCAAGAAGGCGGCGGAAACCATGGAAAAGACCGACATGATCATCGAGGTGCTGGATGCGCGCATTCCGCAGGCCAGCCGCAATCCGATGATCGAGGAGTTGCGCAAGGCGCGTCAGCGCCCTTGCCTGAAGATCCTCAACAAGGCCGATCTGGCCGATCCCCACGCGACCAAACTGTGGCTGGACTTCTACAATGCGCAGAAGGACGTGACGGCGGTGGCGCTGTCGTGCAAGAAGCCGGCCGACGTGGGGAAGGTACCGGGCCTGGCGATGAAGATCGCGCCGCATCGCGGCACGGCGCTGAAGCCGCTGCGCATGATGATCATGGGCATTCCCAACGTCGGCAAATCGACGCTGATGAATGCGCTGCTCAAGAAGCGCGTGGCCAAGGTCGGCGACGAGCCGGCCGTGACCAAGACCCAGCAGCGGCTTTATCTCGGCAACAACATGGTGCTGACCGATACGCCGGGCATGATGTGGCCCAAGATCGAGCATCCGACCGACGGCCTGATGCTGGCGGCCAGCCATGCGATCGGCAGCAATGCACTGATCGAGGAGGAGGTCGCGACCTTCCTCGCCGACTTGCTGCTGGAACATTATCCGAAGCTGCTGACGGCGCGCTACGGCTTCCAGACCGAGGGCGTCGATGGCGTCGGCGTGATCGAAGGCATCGCGCAGCGCCGCGCCTATCGCATCAAGGGCGGCGACTTCGACCTGGAAAAGGCCGCGCACACCTTCCTGCAGGATTACCGCAGCGGCGCGCTGGGCCGCATCAGCCTCGAAACGCCGGCCAGTCGCGAAGCGCTGCTGGCAAGCTACGTGCCGCCGGTGCTACTCGGCGAGCCGCAGGAACCGGTCGACGAATAACCGGAACGGGCGGCGTCAGGTCCCGGTCGGCGCTGCGGTATCGTTCGCGGCCTGTGCTTCTTCCGCGGCCTCGCCCACGTCCACCTGCATGACGGCCGGCGCGGTACCGGTCATGACCACGTAGCTCGATTTTTCTTCCTCCGGCACCGGCGGCGCTGCGCGAATCCGTTGCACCGCATAGACCGCCATCAAGCCCAGCACCAGCGAGAACATCAGCATCAGGCTGTGCGGCGTCAGCCACGCCATCACCACGCCGGCCACGGTCGGTCCCACCGCCGCGCCGATGCCGTGTACCAGCAGCAGGCCGCCAGCCACTTCGAGCAGGCGCGAACTGTCAACCAGGTCGTTGACGTGCGCCACGCTCAGGCCATATAGCGTGAAGACGAAGCCGCCGTACAGCGCGCCGATTGCAATCAACAGGTTCTCCGACCAGAACGACGCCATGAAGCCGAGCAGGGCGAGCCCCGCGCTGACGATGCAGATCCACAGCAGCACGTAGCGCCGGTCGTGGCGGTCCGAATAATGACCGACCGGCCACTGGAAGGCGGCGCCGCCGAGGATGGTGGCGGCCATGAAGGTGGCGACGCCGACGTCGCTGAAGCCCACGCCCTGCGCATACGCCGCACCGAGTCCGTAGAACGAGCCGTTGAGCAGGCCCGAGACCACGGCACCGGCCAGGCCCATCGGCGAGATACGGTACAGCGCGCGCAGGTCGAGCCGCGGCCGTTCGACGGCAGCCGGCTGCGAGATCGGCGTCAGCGTGATCGGCAGCAATGCGAACGACAGCAGGATGGACACCAGCGCGAACGGTACGAAGCCGAGCTTGTCGCCGACCAGGATCAGCCATTGCCCGATGGCGAGGGCGATGAAGGTGACCGACATGTAGATCGAGAAGATGCGGCCGCGCTGCCGGCTCGGCGCGAGCGCGTTGAGCCAGCTTTCGATCACGATGTAAAGGCCGACGATGCAGATGCCCGTGATCAGCCGCAGCAGGCCCCAGAACCACGGATCAACCCATAGTGCGTGCAGGATCGGCATGGTCGAGGCGATCGACGCCATCGCGGCGAAGGTGCGGATGTGGCCGACGCGATGGATGAGGGCCGGGCACAGCATGGTGCCGAGGATGTAGCCGACGAAATAGGCCGACATGATGAGGCCGGTGACGGCGCTCGAAAACTCCGCCAGCCCCGCGCGCAGGCCCAGCACCGAGAACAGCAGGCCGACCCCGATCACCATGACCCCGGTACCGCTGAGGATGGAGGAAAGGGGCAAGAGCAGTCCGTGCATGGGAAATCCTGGCTTCAAGGTTCAAGAAGCGGCAAAGGCGCCGCGCTGTGCTTCGACCCGGCGACGGCGGCGGCGTTCCTCGGTGCGGCAGGGCACGGACATTGTCGCCGCATCAGAACGAATGTGTCATGCCGAACGCGATGCCGTTGCGGTAGCGTTCCTGCCGCTCGCGGTACAGGTCCGCGTACAGGCTGGTGCGCGTGGACAGCTTGTGGACGTAGCCGGTGCTGAGCTTGTGCTGGCGGCTGTCCTGGTTCCTGCCGTAGCCGGTGCGCAACATGTGGCGGCCGAATTCATGCGTGCCGGCCACCAGCCAGGTGCGTTCGCGCGGCGCATCGGTCGGCCGGTGGCGCGTCCACGAGCCCATCAGGGTCAACGATTGCATCCGGTACTTGGCCGCCACGTAGGTGATGTCGTCGCTGCGCGCATTGACTTCGTGGGCCAGCGCGGCCGACCAGCGCTCGCCGGCATGGCTGATGGCGATGCTGCGCACGCGGCTGACGGCGTCCGGGTCCTTGCCGGCGCGGATCGCGGCATGGACTGCGATGCCATCCCACGCCGGGCTGCTGTAATAGATGCCCTGGCTGATGCGAGTGGCGTCGGCATAGCCGAGCGAAACATCGTGAATGCCATCGCTGCCATAGCTGCCGGTCTGGTAGGCCGCGAGCGAGGCATTGAAGCCGCTGTTGACCCACGGCTCGTATTGCCAGGCCATGTCCCACAGCGGCGTCAGCGCGCGGCCCAGGCGCAGGGTGCCGTAGCGGTCGCTGTGCAGGCCGACGGTGGATTCGCCCTGCCAGAAGGTGTGCGGACGTTCGGTTTCGCCGGTATCCGGATTGAAGCGTGTTTCCAGCCTGAATATTGCGTGCAGGCCGTTGCCAAGTGTTTCCTTGCCGTGGAATCCCAGCCAGTTGTTGTAGCCGCGCTCGACGCCCGCGCTGTCGCCGCTGCGCTTGACCAGGCCGAGGTCCAGATAGCCGTACATCACCACGTTCGATTGTGCGAACGCGCAGCAGGGCAGCAGCGTGAGCAGCGAGGAAAGGAGACTGGTGAGGCGCGGGATGACGATGGGGAGACCTTTCGCTGAAAAAGAGGCGGGTGGAGGCGCGGCAATGGACAGACTCCAAGCCATCCGCCATGGTTCATGGCACATGTGCATGGACGACGTGCATGGCAGCATCCGTGTCTATTGTCGCCGATCGTGCGGTCAAATAAAAACACCCCGCAGGGCTTGCGCCTTGCGGGGTGTTCTGCGTTCGCGGGATACGGCGATCCCGGATGACGCGGCAATTACATCATGCCGCCCATGCCACCCATACCGCCCATGCCACCCATATCCGGCATTGCAGGCTTGTCTTCGACGATCTCGGCAACCATGCAATCCGTGGTCAGCAGCAGGCCGGCGATCGAGGCAGCGTTCTGCAGTGCCGAACGCGTGACCTTGGCCGGATCCAGCACGCCCATTTCGACGAGGTCGCCGTAGGTGCCGTTGGCGGCGTTGTAGCCGAAGTTGCCCTTGCCTTCGAGAACCTTGGCAACGACCACCGATGCTTCGTCACCGGCGTTCTGCACGATCATGCGCAGCGGTTCCTCGATCGCGCGCAGCACGATGCGGATACCGGCTTCCTGATCCGAGTTGTCGCCCTTGACTTCGATGTTGGCGCGGGCGCGCAGCAGCGCAACGCCGCCGCCGGGAACGATGCCTTCTTCCACTGCAGCGCGGGTAGCGTGCAGGGCGTCTTCGACGCGTGCCTTCTTCTCTTTCATCTCGACTTCGGTGGCAGCGCCGACCTTGATCACGGCAACGCCGCCAGCCAGCTTGGCCACGCGTTCCTGCAGTTTTTCACGATCGTAGTCCGAGGTGGCTTCCTCGATCTGGGCGCGGATCTGCTTGACGCGTGCCTCGATTGCCACGGCCTGGCCGTTGCCGTCGATGATGGTGGTGTTTTCCTTGCCGATCTCGACGCGCTTGGCCTGGCCCAGCTCTTCGAGCGAGATTTTTTCCAGCGTCAGGCCGACTTCTTCCGCCACGACCTGACCGCCGGTCAGGATCGCGATGTCTTCCAGCATGGCCTTGCGGCGGTCGCCGAAGCCCGGTGCCTTGACGGCGGTGGTTTTCAGGATGCCGCGGATGTTGTTGACGACCAGGGTCGCCAGCGCTTCGCCTTCGACGTCTTCGGCGATGATCAGCAGCGGACGGCCAGCCTTGGCGACTTGTTCCAGCACCGGCAGCAGGTCGCGGATGTTCGAGATCTTCTTGTCGAACAGCAGGATGAACGGGTTCTCGAGGATCGCGGTCTGCTTCTCGGTGTTGTTGATGAAGTACGGCGATAGGTAGCCGCGGTCGAACTGCATGCCTTCGACCACGTCGAGCTCGTCGTTCAGCGACTTGCCGTCTTCAACCGTGATGACGCCTTCCTTGCCGACTTTTTCCATGGCTTCGGCGATGCGTTCGCCGATCGAGGAATCGCTGTTGGCCGAGATCGAACCGACTTGCGCGATTTCCTTGGAGGTGGTGCAGGGCTTGGCGATGGTGGCCAGTTGCTCGACGGTGGCGGCAACCGCCTTGTCGATGCCGCGCTTGAGGTCCATCGGGTTCATGCCGGCGGCCACGTACTTCATGCCTTCGCGCACGATGGCTTGTGCCAGCACGGTTGCGGTGGTGGTGCCGTCGCCGGCGTTGTCGTTGGTGCGCGAAGCGACTTCCTTCACGAGCTGCGCACCCATGTTCTGCAGCTTGTCCTTCAGTTCGATTTCCTTGGCGACCGAGACACCATCCTTGGTGACGGTCGGCGCGCCGAACGAGCGTTCCAGAATGACGTTACGGCCTTTCGGGCCCAGCGTGACCTTGACGGCGTTTGCCAGCACGTTGACGCCTTCGACCATCTTGGCGCGCGCTGCGTCGCCGAAAATAACTTCTTTAGCTGCCATGTTGATTACTCCTGATATTCGTTATGTGATGGGATCACTGGATCTCCGTGCGGCCGGCGAGGCCTGCGCGGGGATGATGCCGCTGTTCCGTTCGCGCATCGCGCAAACGGACATCGGCATCACTTTTGTACGATTGCCATGATGTCTTCTTCGCGCATGACGAGGACTTCCTCGCCATCGACCTTGACGGTCTGGCCGGCATATTTGCCGAACAGGACGCGGTCGCCGACCTTGACGTCGAGCGGACGGACCTTGCCGTCTTCCAGAATCTTGCCGTTGCCGATGGCCAGCACTTCGCCCTGGTCAGGTTTTTCCGCCGCTGCTTCAGGGATGATCAGACCGGACGCGGTTTTGGTTTCCTGGTCCAGACGTTTGACGATGACGCGATCGTGCAAAGGACGAAGGTTCATACAAACTCCTTATTTTTCAATGGTTTAGGTTTTGATTTGCGGCATGACTGCTGCAAGCCTGGCTTTGCCGTGCAAGCATGCCGCACTGGAAAAGTTGGTCGAACACGGGGAGTTGTTAGCACTCTGCCCCGGCGAGTGCTAAGTATAGGGATGGTCACTTGATAATTCAAGAGCGAAGGGAAACCCGAGCGTCCGGAGCGATTCCATCGGGTAAACATCTGACGCTACCCATGCCCCGGCATGTGTCCCCGCTTGCGGGCACGCCGCACAGAAATGTGGCGTACCACATAATGCGGCGCCAGATCTTTCCCCAAAAGCGGGCCTGAATCGTCTCTGGTCCACGCTCGCTGACATGGCACGATAACTGCTATGTCAGCTCGCAAGTGACTTCAGGTCATTTTTCAAATGCATTAAAGGTGGTATACCACATTTATGGATATTCCCACGCGAGCCGTTGGCCAGTTCGAAAACGGGGCGCAGGGATGAACAAGGGGCGAATCGATGAAACGCAGCAAAAGCATGATCGGCAGTCTGAAGATTTCCGTGGTTCTGGCACTGGCCGCAACCGCATTCGTGATGGGCAATCCGGCAGCGGCGCAGGAGCGCCAGAAGATTCGTTTTGCGCTCGACTGGGCCATGCAGGGTCCGCAGGCGCCGTTCCTGATTCCCCATGCCAATGGTTGCTACGCGAATGCCGGTCTTGAGGTCGTGACCGATCGCGGCTTCGGCTCGGGAGATACGGTGATCAAGGTCGCCAGCGGCGGTTACGACGTGGGCTTCGCGGACATCAACGCCATGATCGAATACAACGCCAAGCATCTGGACGCAAAGCTGATTTCCTTCTTCATGATCTATGACGGAAATGCGTTGTCGATTGCCACGCGCAAGGATACCGGCATCACCAAGCCGGCCGACCTGGTTGGCAAAACCATCGCGGCACCTGCGGGGGATGCTTCGCGCCGGCTGTTCTCGGCGCTGGCCAAGGCCAACAATATCGATCCTGCTTCGGTCAAATGGATCAACGTGGCGCCGGAACTGCGTGAAAGCATGCTGGTACGCGGCAGTGCGGATGCCATCAGCGGCGCGGCCTTCACGGTGTACATGGGCGCCAAGGCGGGCGGCCTCAAGGACGACAACCTCGTCATGCTGCGCTATCCGGAATACGGCGTCTCCCTCTACGGAACGGCGCTGGTGGTCAAGCCCTCGTTTGCCAAGGCGCACGTAAAGGCGCTGACCTCCATGGTCGAGTGCATCGCGCAGGGCATGGCCAAAAGCATCCAGGATCCGGAAGCGGCCATCGATGCACTGGTCAAGCGCGAGCCGCTCACCGACAGAAAGATCGAAATGGAACGCATGCGGCTGTCCTTCGACTGGTCCATCGCCACGCCATGGGTACGCAAGCACGGTATGAGCCAGATCGATCCCGTGCGCATGAACAAGTCGCTGCTTGAAGTGGCGACGGCACTCGAGATACCGACACCGAATGCCAAGGATGTCTATACCGACGCCTATCTTCCAGCGCGTTCCAAACTGATGATTGCTCCCTGAATGATGATGAAACGGGAAGACGACGGGAGCACGCGCCGGCCGCTGGTCGAGATGAGCGGGGTTTCCCTGACTTACGGCGAGGGAAGCGACGGCCTGCTGGCATTGCAGGGCGTCGACCTGAACATCCGCCAGGGCGAATTCGTGGCGCTGGTGGGGCCGTCCGGCTGCGGCAAGTCGACGATGCTGAAGCTGGTCAGCGGACTGCGGCAGGCGAAGACGGGCGCGGTAGTCGTGGCTGGCCGCGAAGTCGACCGCCCGCTGAAGTTCGTCGGCATGGCGTTCCAGAGTCCGGCGCTGCTGCCGTGGCGGAACATTCTGAGCAATGTGATGCTGCCGCTGGAGATCGTGGAGCCGCATTGCCGCACGTTCAAGAAGGATCTGGCCGCGAACGTCGAACGTGCGCGCGCGCTGTTCCGGCAGGTCGGCCTGAAGGAAGTGGAAAAGCGCTATCCATGGCAGCTCTCCGGCGGCATGCAGCAGCGCGCTTCGCTGTGCCGCTCGCTGATCCACGAACCGAAACTGCTGCTGCTCGACGAACCGTTCGGCGCACTGGATGCCTTCACGCGCGAGGATCTGTGGGACACCCTGAAGGCCCTGTGGAAGGCGCAGGGTTTCACCGTGGTGCTCGTCACCCACGATCTGGCGGAGGCGACCTATCTCGCCGATACGGTCCACGTGTTTTCGCAACGGCCGGGCCGCATCATCCACTCGCGCAGCATTCCTGCCGAATGCAGACGCACGCGCGACGACCGCTATACCGCGCTGTTTGCGGAAGAGGTGGCGAGTCTGCGCGAGTTCGTCGGCCACGCCCAGGAGGAGCACTGATATGGACAGGACAAGAATTCGGCAGGCGCTGGCCCCCTGGCTTACCGCCGCAGGTCTGTTTCTTTTGTGGGAGCTCGCATGCCGGGCCTTTGCCGTGCCGGAGATGATCCTGCCGGCGCCGAGCCAGATCATGCGTTCCCTGATCCAGTACTGGCCGGTCATTCAGACCGAAGCGATGCAGACCTTGTTTACCACGCTCGTCGGCTTTGTGATGGCGATCGTCTTTGGCGTTCTGCTCGGGGTTCTGGTGGGCGCCAGTCCGGAGATTTATCGGGCCATCAATCCGCTGCTGATCGGTTTCAACTCGATTCCCAAGGTGGCGGTCGTGCCAGTGCTGGTGATGTGGTTCGGCATCGGCACCGTGCCGGCGGTGCTGTGCGCGTTCCTGACGGCGTTCTTTCCGATCGCGGTCAACGTCGCGACCGGCATTGCGCACCTGGAGCCGGAACTGGCCGACGTGCTGCGTTCGCTGGGCGCGACCAAGACGATCATCCTGAAGAAAGTGGCCTTGCCACGTGCGCTGCCTTACCTGTTCGCCTCGCTCAAGGTGGCCATCACGCTGGCCTTCGTCGGCTCGGTCGTCTCGGAGATGGTGGCCAGCAATGCGGGGATCGGCTACCTGCTGCTCAATGCCAGCTCTTCGTTCCGCGTGCCCCTGGTGTTCGCCGCGCTGATCGTGGTGGGTGTCATGGGAATCCTGATGTACGGCATATCCGATTTCATCGAGCGCCGTTCCACGTCCTGGGCAAAACGTGGAGAGTAGTTTCATGCCCATCGTCCTCATGCAGCCGTCGCGCTGTCCATCTTAAAAAGGGAGTTTTCCAATGAAGTCAATCAAACATGCTGCCGCCGGCAGCGTGCTGGGCCTTGTCGTGTCCGCATTTTCGGTTTCTGCGCTGGCGCAGAGTTCGGTACAGATCGGAGGAATGGTCGACGTCTATGCCGGTTCGCTCAAGCGCAGCGGCGATGCAGCCAGCACCGGCGTGGTCAACAGCAGCGGCATGCAAACTTCGTGGTGGGGCTTCAAGGGCACCGAAGATCTCGGCAATGGCCTGCAGGCCAACTTTGCGCTGACCGGCTTCTTCCGCCCGGATATCGGTGGCACCGGCCGCAACAATTCCGACACCATGTTCGCGCGGGATGCCAACGTCGGCCTGTCCGGTTCGTTCGGTCGCGTATCCCTCGGCCGCGATCTGGCACCCAACTTCGTGCCCATGCTGACCTTCAACCCGTTCGCGGCTTCCTTCGCCTTCTCGCCGCTGGGCCTGCATTCGCAGACGTCGTCGAGCCGCTATCGCGGCCAGGCGTGGTCGCCGGTCGTCTCCGGCGATACCGCGTGGAGCAACGAGATCATGTACGTCACGCCCAAGCTCGGCGGCTTCACCACCAGCTTCTTCCTGCAGCTCGGCGAGCAGGCTGGCGATTCGGGCAAGAACAACTTCGGCGTGAACACCATGTATGCAAAGGGCCCGCTGTCCTTCGGCGCCTACTTCCAGTCGGTCAAGGTCAACAACCCGGTTGACACCACCGTCGGCGAATCGAGCGTCTTTACGTTCACGCCCTACAACCGCGTGACCGGCGCCACTTACACGCTGGCCGCATCGAAGAACGACACGTGGTTCCTCGGCGGCGCGTACGACCTGCAGTACATGAAACTGTTCGGCACGTTCAACCGTTCGACCACCAAGCTGATCGGTGCCGCCGATGACAGCCAGTACGACCTGAAAGCGAACACGGTGCAGCTCGGCACCAGCGTGCCGCTCGGCAAGGGTTTGGTGCTGCTCTCGTGGGCGCGAACCAAGGTCGAGGCCAAAGGCGATTTCAGTGCAGTGCTGGGCAGCGCGGACGTGCAGTCTTCCATCACGCGCAACACCGCATCGCTTGGTTATGACTACTTTCTCTCCAAGCGTACCGACGTCTATAGCGTAGTCAGTTATGACAAGTTGACGGACACTTCCAGCGGCGTCAGCTTCGGCGTGGGTATCCGCCAGCGTTTCTGACGACGGGCGGCAGGTGCGCCGCCCCAACCACGGCTGCCGGAAGAGATCATCCGGCAGCACTTCATCGAACGGTCAAGGCATCGGGTCTTATACTCCAGGCATGTGCGAGAAAGACGAGATGGAAAATTTGCCTGCCGGGAGCGGCGCCGGGATGAAAGAACAATCTCCGGCGGCGGTCATCCTGGCGGCCGGCTTTGGCCGTCGCCTTGGCGGGCGGCCCAAGGCAGCGCTGCATATCGGCGGCTTGAGTCTGCTGGAGCGGCTGGCGCGCGCACTGCACGGTGCGCGTATCGACGACATCGGCATCGTGATCGGCCCCTATCGGGAAACACTGGCACCGTTGGCAAGGCGCTGCGGCATCGATGTACTGCTGCATGACAGGGAAGACACGCAACTGGCCGAATCGCAGGCGCTCGCCTTGCGCACTCACGTTGCGCGCCGGCCCGGCCGCGACCTGATGCTGCTGCTGGCCGATCTGCCTTTGCTGGACGATGAACATATTCGCGTGCTGCTGGATGCCTGGCAGCGGCGGCCGGCCGGCATCGAAGCGCAGATGCCGGTGGTTGACGGTACCAGAGGGCATCCTCTGCTGCTGTCATGGAAGGTAGTGCGGCAATTGGCAGTCGATCCCGCATTTGCAGGAATACGAGGCTGGTTGAACGGCCATCCCGAGATCGTCAAGCCGTTCGTCACAAGTACGCATGCCTACATCGCCGATCTGGACACGCCGGAAGATCTGGCGGCATTGACGCAACGGCTGTGGCCGCAGCAGGTAACGTGGCCCGCGCCGTGGGATGTCAACACGCCGCAGGAATAGAACGTCGGCGGCGCAACGGTAGCGACGTGCCTTCATGGGCAGACATAGCCCGGGCCAGTTTCTAACCGACGAGTCTGAAAACACCGCGCCCGATCAGCCCCACCTCCGCTGCTTCATCGAGAATGGCGAGGTTGACCATTGGTGTCTGATCGCCATGCAGGCGCTGCGGATCGACCATCCCGCTTCGATCGTCTAGCACCTCGGATCGATGCGCGTGCAGATCGGCTGGCAGAAATGCATGCCAGTCGCGCGCGAGCATCGGTGCAAAGGCAAGTGCCTGCGCACCGAGGCCGCAGAAATCGATCACGGCGCTGTCGCCGATCGCGCCTAGCGCAACCGTCCGCTCCTGCCCCGGGAACCGTGTTCCCTGCGGTGGTGTGGCGGGCATGAGGTGCCAGCGGTCAGCATTGCGCAGGCGATAGCCGAAGTGCCGGCCGTTGCCGCCGACCGCCGCGATTTGACTCTCCTGTCTGAGACGTAAAGCGCATGCTGCCATCAGCAGCGGCAGAACGAAGCCCGGATTGGCATGGATGACTTCACGGTCGCGTGCCGGCAGGGTAGCGAGCTGCCTTGCCAGCGAAAGATTGGCCTGCGCCGTCAGCGCGTGGCATTCCTCGCCGTGCATCAACGCGTCGCGAATGGGGCCGGATATCGAGACCGGCTGGCGCGCCAGCGCCGGCTTCAGGACGTGCAGGCCGAACTGCGATAGCAGTTGCAACTGCGCACGGCAGTGCGGGCCGGGTTTGCCGAAGCGTAGCGCGGGCGCCGGGCTTTCGACCAGCGGTGCATGAAAATGCGTGCCGTTGCGGCTCACCGTGAACAGCGGCATCGATGCCGACACTACCTGCGCCAGCGGCGTGACGATGCCGTGGTCCTGCGCCGGCAGCAGGCGGACTTCGCCGGCGTCGAGCAGGCCGGCGGCGGCAGCATGGTTTTCCGCCAGTCTCTCGAAAAGAATCGCTTCGATCGCGGCCTGCCGGATCGGCAGCGGGGGCGCATCCTGCAGCGGCGGCCCGGCATGCAGCAGCACGTGGTCGGGCAGGTCGGGCTTGGCCTGATGGCGCAGCACGACATCCGTCCAGGCGATGCCCTCGAAACGGCCGGCGATGACGGCGACGTCCTGCTCCTGCGACGCACTCATGATGCGCACCTTGCGGTGGAGGCACCGACGATCCGCGGCTGCATGCTGCGTGCCGCCTGCAGGACGATTTCGTCGCAGCCGCGACCACCGATGATGGACAGCCCGACCGGCGCGCCGTCGACCCTGATCCACGGCATGCTGATCTGAGGCAGACCGACCAGGCCGGCGATGCAGAGCAGGTGCTGGGACCGCATGCGGATGTCGTTGACCTGCGCATCGTCGGCCGCCAGCAGTGGCGCCGGCGTCGGCACGGTCGGGATCACGATGACCTTGTTCCGTTCGTCGAGGATGCGGTTCATGCTGCGGATGGCGGCGGTGCGCACTTCCTGCGCGTGCCTGACCTGGGCGGCGGTGATCCCGGCCGCCAGATCGAAGCGCTGGCGCACGTCGGCGCCGAGCTGTTCGCCATGCTGCGATACCCACAGACCGTGTTCCATCCATGCTTCCGATGCCTGCAGGATGCGGAAGGCGGCAGTCCAGGCCGTCAGGTCCAGCGTCGTCGCGACCGGCTGCAAATCGGTGTCCGCCTGCCGCAGGTCGGCGAATGCCTGGCGCACGGCGGGATCGAGCAGGGCATCGATGCCGGCGTCGTCGAGCGTGATGCAGGCGGGCGCGGATTTAGAGTGATTTGCAGCGGAACTCGCAGCCGAATTCGCAACTGCTTCCACATGCGCGAGCGCGCAGAATGTGCCTTCGAGATGATCGAGCGTATCGGCAAACAGGCCGACGGTATCGAAGCTGTGGGCCAGCACCACGCAGCCCTGGCCGGAAAGACGCCCATGCGTGGGGCGCATGCCCCAGACGCCGCAGTAGCTGGCGGGGAGCCTGACCGAGCCGCCGCAATCGGTGCCGAGCGCAATCTCGGCCAGGCCGGACGCCACCGCAGCGACCGAGCCGGAGGACGAACCGCCGGGCAGACGGTCCGGGCTGGCCGGGTTGCGCGGAATGCCGTAGTGCGCATTGATGCCGGCCAGGCTGTAGGTCAGTTCATCGGTCAGCGCCTTGCCGACGAACACCGCGCCGGCCGCCAGCAGCCGTTCGACCGCGGTGGCGTGGCGCGTCGCCACCGCGCGCTCCGCGCGCCAGACCGGATTGCCGGCGCCGGTCCGGGTGCCGGCGATGTCGAACACGTCCTTGACCGCGAAGCGCACACCCTCCAGGGTCGCGTTGCCGGGGCGGTGTGCCGCGATCGGCAGGCCGAAGGCGTCGGCCAGCAGGGCGCCGCCGGTGTCCGGCTGCAACTGGCTGCTGAGCGGCGCGATCATTTGCCGTCCATCCAGCTGACGTGCGCGGCGACGACGTGCCAGCCGTCCGCGAACTTGACCCAGGTCTGGGTCTGGCGGCCGACGCGCGTTTCGCCGGCCTTGGTGAACGTGATGTTGGCGACCGCGAAGTCGGTGCCGAAGGTCGTGACGTGACGGCTGGTGACGGTGCGCACGAGGTTGGCGGCCGGCCGCTGCAGGCGGAAGGCGCGGATCTCGTCATAGCCGACCAGGTTCTCGGTGGCGCCGTAGCGCAGCGTGTTGGCGTCGTTCCAGAACAGCTGGTCGAGCCGGGACACGTCGTTGCCGACCAGCGCCTTTTCGTAGGCATCGAACGCCTGCTCGACTTCCTGCAGGGTAATGGGGAGATTGATGTCCATCATGCGGCCTTTGCAGTGGGAAGAATGGCGGCGTCGGCGTCGAAGCGTTCGCCATTGCGGTAGCAGAATGCCGGGCGCAGCATGCGGTCGGTGATGACCTGCGTGCCCTCGTTGTCGTGCAAGGCCCAGCGTCCGCGCAGGTCGTCCAGCACGCTGACGTCGGCCACGCCGCCGATCCGCAGGCTGCCGATCTCGTCTTCCATGCGTGCCAGCCGGGCGGCATTGCTGGTGACCATCGCCACCACGTGAGCGAGCGGGATGCCGAGCGCCAGCATGCTGCTCATAGCCGATACCAGGCTGAAGCGCTCGTTGCCCTTGAAGATGTGCGTGCTTTCGTCCGGATGCCACGACGGCGTGCCCGGAGGGGGCGGGACGATGGTGTTGTAGCCGTGCATGTCGGCCCCCAGCGTATCCGGCAGGACGCCGGCGTCGAGCACGATGCGCGCGGTCCGGAAGCTGAAGTGCGAGCCGTGGCCGACGTCGATCTTGAGGCCGCGGGCAATCGCTTCCTTGACCATCGGATGCACCGAGCCGTCGAGCTCGACGAATCCGCCCGGGTGCTTGCTGAACGGATGGGCGAGGATGTCGCCGGGTTTGAGCATATCGACCACCTGGTTGAAGATGCTGTCCGGATCGACGCCGCGGCCGCCGCTTTCCGGCTTGGGCCACAACTGGCCGAAGTGGATATAGACGGGCAACGCCGCCTCGCGGCCGATCTGCGCCGCCAGCCGCATGACTTCCAACCCCCAGCGCTCGAAGCCGCCGATCTCGGCATGCGCCTTCAGGCCGCGCACCAGGTCCGGATTGCTGCGCGCGGCGCTGACGGTGGCTTCCACGTCCAGGCATTCGGGACGATAGAGTTCCGGGTAGTAGTGACCTTCCAGGCCGCCGACCAGATAGGCCGACAGGTAGGACAGTACGCGCGTCTTCGACGGCTCGACCACGTAGCGGCGGAAGCCGGGCAGGGTGATGCAGCTGGCGCCGCCCTGATCGACGAGGGTGGTGACGCCGGAATGCACGCCGCACATGTCGGCGTTGAGGCCGAAACGGCCGGTCACGCCCTGATAGATATGGCCATGGGTATCGATGAGGCCCGGCAATACCAGCTTGCCGCGGCAATCGACCACCTGGGTGGCGGCATCGGCCGGTGCGAGGTCGCGGTCCACCGCGGCGATCGTGGTGCCGTTGATCAATACATCGAAAATGCCATCGCGACCGGCAGCCGGATCGATGACATGGCCGCCCTTGAGAAGAACCTGATTCATGACGAGTCTTTCTGAGTTAAAAGAATGTGTGATGCCTGCGTGACGCTTGTTCGGCGGAATTAATATGTGGTGCACCGCATATTCTATGCCAGCTTTCGATAAATGTGGTGCACCACATTGGTGAGTGCTTTTCTGTTGCTGGGCCGGCGCCGGATCGCGTACACTCTGCGCTGCGGTCGCTCCGAATCGGCCGCGTCCATCCATTTTCGTCACCATGAACATGATCGAAGAAGCGGCACTTCCCTATCTGAGCAATGAGCTGGCGTCGGTGCAAGCGCGTTCGCTGCTGTTCACGCGTCCCGGATTCCTGATCCGGCGGCTGCACCAGATCCACAGCGCGCTGTTCATGGAAGAGACGCTCGAGCACAACATCACGCCGGTGCAGTACAGTCTGCTGACGGCGCTCGAGGAATATGGCGAGCTCGACCAGAATTCGCTGGCGCACCACATCGGCCTGGAACGTACCAGCGTGGCGGAAGTGCTGCCGCGCCTGGAGCAGCGCGAACTGATCGCGCGGCGCCAGTCCGAGCAGGACAAGCGCGTCAAGTACGTCAAGCTCTCGCGCAAGGGCCGCGCGCTCGTCAAGAAGATGCGCCCGGCGGTGCAGCGTGCCCATGACCGCACCATCGAAGGCCTGTCCGAAGAAGAGCGCAAGCTGTTCATCCTGCTCATGGTGCGTCTGGTGGAGTCCGAAGCCACCGATCGCGTGCCGCTGCTCAAGGCGCGCTAAGCGCTACCGTCCTGTCGATGCCGCGTTCTGCGGCTTCCATCCATTTCCCTTTATTCCTGCTGCGCGCCGTCGTGCGCATGAACGGTTGCGCCTGCCCGCAAGCCGGACGCCGACGCAATGCATGCTTCGCTTTTTTCGATGCGTTGCACCGTTTTGCGGCAGCGATGCCCCAATAGAATGCAATGGCCGCATTTTTTTGCGGATTCGACTCGTTGATTTCGATATCCATCGCGAACGCGCTCCGTGTCTTTCATAAATGTGTTGTACCACATAAATTTAAGAGAGGTTTTTTTGATGTAAATCAATGACTTGATTGGCGCTGTATCTGATATGTCTGTTCGGCTGGCATGGTCGTTGCTAAAGGAGGAACGTGCTTCCGATGCACGTGTCTCTTTGAAAAGAAAGGCATCGTGCATGCGTGTGATCGAAGATGAGGCGAACACCTGCGTCACGATCGCCCGCTCATGAGCCGGCGGCACGGGCATGAAAATAATTTCATGGCTCGAACAGAAAATGCGTGGCATACGGCGATGTAAACGTGGTATGCCACATAATATTTGAAAGCAGTAACATGATCTTCACATTCAGCTTTCTGCGCCGATCGGGATTCGTCGATGAATGATCTCGTCGCTCCCGAGCAGGTCGTGCAGGCCGCTACCGAACAGGGAATCGGGCGCGAAGTCTTGCGCAAGGAAGACAGGCGGCTGCTGCTGGGGCAGGGGCAATACGTCGGCGACATGCGCATGCCGGACATGGTGGAAGTCGCCTTCGTGCGTTCGCCGGTCGCGCATGCGCGCATCGCCGGCATCGAGAAGCCGGCCGGTATGGAGCATCTGGTGTTCACGATGCAGGACATGCAGAACGTCAGGCCGATCGTGGCCGCATCCGCGCTGCCCGGCTTCAAGCGCTCCGAACAATACCCGCTGGCGAACGACAAGGTGCGCCACGTCGGCGAGACGGTCGCCGCCTGCATCGCGCCCGATCGCGCGCGCGCCGAGGACATCGCCGCCAGCGTGTTCGTCGATTACCAGGAACTGCCGGTGATGGCGGACATGTATGGCACGCTGAATAGCGACACGCGCGTGCACGACGCGTGGAGCGACAACGTCTTTGCCGAAACCAACGTGGATCGTCGTCTGCAGGCGACCGAGGAAGCCGTCATCCACGTTGACCGCAAGCTGCGCATGGCGCGCCAGTGCATGGCGCCGATGGAAGGCCGCGCCGTGCTCTGCTGGTGGGACACGCGTACCGACCAACTGATCATGTATTCGGCGGCGCAGGTACCGCACATCAATCGCACGGGTCTGGCCGAATGCCTGGGACTCGACGAAGGCCAGATCCGCGTGATCTCGCCCGACGTCGGCGGTGGCTTCGGCTACAAGGGCATCCTGCTGCCGGAGGAAATCTGCTGCGCGTGGCTGGCCATGCAGCTCGGCCGCCCGGTGCGCTGGCTCGAGGACAGGCGCGAACAGCTGAGCGCCAACGCCAACTGCCGCGAGCATGGCTACGACATCTCGGTCGCGGTCACGCACGAAGGTCGGCTTGCCGGCATCACCTGCGACGCGGTCGTCGATTCGGGGGCGTACTCGTCCTATCCGTTCAGCGCCTGCCTGGAAGCGGCGCAGATCGGCTCCATCCTGCCCGGCCCGTACATGATGGACAGCTTCGTCTGCCGCACGCGCTCGGCCGCGACCAACAAGCCGCCGATCCTGCCGTACCGCGGCGTGGCGCGCACCGGCGTGTGCTTCGCGCTCGAGGTCATGCTCGACATCGCCGCGCGCGAACTCGGCATGGAACCGTATGCGCTGCGCGCACGCAGCCTGGTACCGGCCGACGCCATGCCCTACAACAACATCACCAACAAGCTGTTCGATTCGGGCGACTACACGACCTGCATGACGAAAGCGGTGGAAGCGCTGGACTGGCAGGCATGGCGTACTCGCCAGCGCGAGCGCCACTCGGCGCCGAGCGCAGAAGGTGCGCAGAAGCGCATCGGCCTCGGCCTCGCCGTGTTCTGCGAGCAGGGCGCGCACGGCACCTCGGTCTATCACGGCTGGGGCATTCCGATGGTGCCCGGCTACGAGCAGTGCACGGCGCGCTTCACGCCGGACGGCGTGCTCGAACTGCGCATCGGCGTGCATTCGCATGGTCAGGGCCTGGAAACCTCGATGGCGCAGGTCGCGCATACCGTGCTCGGCATCGACATCGCGAAAGTGCGCGTGGTGCACGGCGATACCGGCATGACGCCGTATTCGACCGGCACCTGGGGTTCGCGCTGCGCGGTCATGGCCGGCGGCGCGGTCGGCACGGCATGCGAACAACTGGCCGAGCGCATCAAGTCCATGGCAGCCTGCCTGCTGGGTACCGATGCCGCGGAACTCACGCTCGAGCACGGTACGGTCGGTATGTCCGGTGCGGCCGACGGCAAGCGCCTGACGCTGGCCGAGATCGCCCACACCTGGTATCGCGCGCCGCAGAAGCTGCCGGTCGGCGCCGTCGATCCGGGCGGACTCGAGGTCGTCGCCGGCTACAAGATGGTTCCCGATGCCGGCACCTTCAGCTACGCCTGCCATGCATGCGCGGTCGAAGTCGATACCGCGACCGGCCACGTCGAACTGCTCGACTACGCGATTTGCGAAGACGGCGGCGTGTTGCTGAATCCCTTGATCGTCGAGGGCCAGATCTATGGCGGCCTGGCGCAGGGCATCGGCACCGCGCTCTACGAAGAGATGCCGTTCGACAGCGAAGGCCAGCCGCTGGCCTCGACGCTGCAGGACTACCTGCTGCCGGGTGCCGGCGAGATGCCGCCGCTGACCATGCTGCACATGGAAACGCCGAGCCCGAACAGCAAGTACGGACAGAAAGGTATCGGCGAGGGCGGAGCGATCGCGCCGCCGGCCGCCATCATCAATGCCATCAACGATGCGCTGCACGAACTCGGCGCCGAGCTGACCGAATGCCCGGCCAATCCGCGCCGCGTGCTCGCCGCGCTCGCTGCCGCAAGAAAGGAGGTGCGCGCATGAAGCCCGCAGCCTATCGCCTGTTGCAGGCAGACACCATCGAGCAGGGCGCGGCGCTGCTGGCCGAAGGCGGGTGGGGCAGCAAGCCAGTCGCCGGCGGCCAGTCGCTGGGCGCGATGCTCAACCTGCGCCTTGCGCAACCCGACACGCTGCTCGACCTCGACGCCTTCGCCATCCTGCGCGAAACGGTGGAGGAAGAACAGGCCGTGCGCTTCGGCGCGATGACCACGCATGCCGCCATCGAGGATGGCCGCGTGCCGGATCCAAGTCGCGGGCTGATGCCTTTCGTCGCACGCGGCATCGCCTACCGTGCCGTGCGCAACCGAGGCACCCTCGGCGGCAGCCTGTGCCACGCCGATCCGTCGGCCGACTGGATCAGCTGCATGCCGCTGCTGGGCGCGACGCTGCAGGTGGTCGGAACCGCCGGGCAACGCACGATCGCCGCGCGCGATTTCATGACGTCCGCCTACGAAACGCAACTGGCCGAAGGCGAAATTCTGACCGCGGTTAGCGTGCCGCGCCATGGCGCCGGCATGCGCTGGTCCTACCGCAAGCTGTGCCGCAAGACGGGCGAACTGTCGCACGCGATGGCTTGCGGCCTGCGTGACGACGCCGCCGGCATCGAGCGTGTCGTGATCGGCGCGCTCGACGGCGCGCCGCACGTGGCCGAAGGCCAGGGCCTGTTGCGCGCATTGCTGATGGAAGACGCGCGCGTCGCGCTGCTCGACCGAGCCGCTCCCGGAATCGAAAACGACCGCCGCCAGTCGCTGCTGGAAATGCTGCGCCTGGTCGCACTGGACATGGACAAGACACGATGAGCGCACTGCCTATCCACTTTCCCCCGGTGGAAACCGCCGAGGTGGAACTGAACGTCAACGATCGCTGCTACCAGCTGAAGCTGGAGCCGCGCACCAATCTCGCCGATGCGCTGCGCGATCACTGCGGCCTGACTGCCACCCACGTCGGCTGCGAGCAGGGCGTGTGCGGCGCCTGCACCATCGAGATCGACGGCGCGCCGCAGCGCAGCTGCCTGCAATCGGCCAAGCGCTTCGAGGGCCGCCGCATCCGCACGCTGGAAGCTTTCGCCGACGACGCGCTGATGGCGCAGCTGCGCGCCGCCTTCACGGCGGAGCACGCGCTGCAGTGCGGCTACTGCACGCCCGGCATGCTGATGACGGCTCGCGACATCGTGCTGCGCATTCCGGATGCCGACGAGAAGCGCGTCTGCGAGGAACTGTCCGGCAACCTCTGCCGCTGCACCGGCTACTTCGGCATCGTGCGCGCAATTCTGCGCGTGCTGCGCGAGCGCGCGCCATCGCTTTCACCACAGGAGAACATTCATGCAGCTTGAGCAATCCTTCCACATCGCCGCACCGGCAGATGTCGTCTGGCAGGCGTTCCACGACGTGGAACTGCTGGTTGACTGCCTGCCGGGGGCGTCCATCAACGGCGCGGCCAGCGCCACCGAGGAAGGCGCGATTCCGCTGCTGTTCAAGGTCAAGCTGGGTCCGATCGCGGCCGGCTTTGCCGGTCAGGGCCGGCTCGATCTCGACGAGGCTGCACGTAGCGGTGCCATCGCCGGTACCGCCGTCGATGCGCGCAGCAACAGCCGCGTCAAGGGCGAGGCGCACTTCGCCGTCACCGAAGCCGGCGACGGTACCGACGTGCTGGTCAAGGTCGATCACACGATCACCGGCTCGCTCGCGCAGTTCAGCCGCGAAGGCATCGTGCGCGCACTGGCCGAGCAATTGACGAAACAGTTTGCCGAAAACCTGCAGGCGCGCCTGCCGAGCGCCGCGCCGGCCGCCGAAGCCGCCTCGGCGATCGGCGAGACGGCTGTCGCCGGCATCGCGGTGCCGCCTCCGGCGCCCCGCAAACAGAAGGACACCTCGTCCATCGACCTCTGGACCCTGTTCAAGGCATGGCTGGCCGGACTGTTCGGCCGCCGTCCGCAATAGCAAATTGCAATAAGAAACTCGTAGCAAGTATTCGTAACAAGCACCCGCATCATCCCGCTCACACTCAAAAGGATATTCACCATGATCTGGCGCACTTCCAAAATCCTGACCGCCGCCATTGGCTTTGCTCTGGTTGCCGCAAGCTCCGCCCATGCGCAGGAAACCATCAAGATCGGCGTTACCGAACCGCTGACCGGCCCGGTCGCCGCTTCCGGCACCTACGTCACCAACGGTGCGCGCATCGCGGCCGATTACATCAACCAGAACGGCGGCGTGCTCGGCAAGAAGCTGCAGCTCGTCATCGAGGACAACAAGTCCAATCCGCGCGAAGCCGTCAACTCGGTCGAGAAGCTGATTCTGAAGGACAAGGTGCCGGTGCTGATGGGCGCATGGAGCTCGACCTTCACGCTCGCCATCATGCCCAAGCTGACCGAATACGGCGTGCCGCTGGTGGTGGAAACCGCATCCTCGAGCAAGATCACGACGGCCGGCAATCCGTGGGTGTTCCGTACCAGCCCGACCTCGGCCATGGAAGCGCAGGCTTTCGCCAAGCTGATCGACGGCTTCAGCCCGGCCATCAAGAAGGTCGACTTCCTGTCGGTGAACAACGACTGGGGCCTGGGTGCCGCAGCTGAATTCAAGAAGATGCTGGAAGCCAAGGGCATCACCATCGGCCGCACCGAAACCATGACGCCCGACATGACCGACCTGTCGGCGCAGCTGGCCGCGCTCAAGGGCACGGGTTCGGACACGCTGATCGTGACCTCGGGCATCGAGCAGCTGACGCTGGCGATCCGCCAGGCCGGCGAGCAGCGCCTGCCGCAACGCATCATCACCACCGGCGGCTCCTTCCCGGAACCGCTGCTGAAGAACCCGGGACCGAAGGGCTATGCGAGTCAGCACCTGCTGTTCTTCGCACCGTGGGCACCGGAACGCGCCAAGCATCCGGAAGTGGCGAAGGCTTTCATGGACGGCTGGAAGGCACGCAATCTTGAATTCGCCGGCCAGACCGAAGGCTTCCGCGGCTTCGATGCCATCCTGACGATTGCCGAAGCGATCCGCGTCGCCGGCAAGGCCGACTCCGCCGCCATCCGCGATGCGCTGTGGAAGGTGCAGGTCAAGGGTGCCAACGGCGACGTCGCCTTCTCCAAGGAAGGCCCGGCCGGCAAGGAAAGCGGCCAGGCATCGCCGAACGTCTATGTCGTCGAACTCAAGGACGGCAAGGTCTCGGTCAAGTAAGACCATCCGGTCATTCATGCAAGGGCCGGCGGCGCATTCCTGACGCGCTGCCGGTCGGGGGAATCCTGTGGATCAATTATTGCAGCACACACTGAACGCGCTCGTGCTCGGGTCGACCTATGCACTGCTGGGCATCGGCCTGACGCTGATCTTCGGCATCATGCGCGTGGTGAACTTTGCGCACGGCGAACTCTATACTCTGGGCGCGTATGTCGCCTATGCGGTCGTCGGCATGTTCGGCATGAACTTCTTCGGCTCGCTGATCGTGGCGGCCGTGGCCGGCATGGTGGTCGGCGCCGCCATCGAATACCTGCTGTTGCGGCGGCGCGACCTGAAGGCGATGGACGAGGTCATGCTGATCATGATCGGCGTGATGATCATCATGCAGAACGCCGAACTGCTGATGTGGGGCGGCGTCGCCAAGTCGGTGCCGTCGCCGTTCGGGCAGGAACCGGTCGTGCTCGGCGCCATCTCGGTGTCGCCGATCCGCCTGTTCGTGCTCGTCACCGCGGCCGTGCTGCTGGTGGTGTTCTACATGCTGATCGAGCGCTCGCGCCTCGGTCTAGCGATGCGCGCCACCTTCCAGGACAAGGATGCGGCCAAGATCGTCGGCGTCAACGTGTCGCACGTCTATACGCTGACCTTCGCGCTCGGTTCGTGCCTGGCGTCGGTAGCCGGCGCGCTGCTGGCGCCGGTGTTCGTGGTCACGCCGACCATGGGCGACCTCGCCAGTCTCAAGGCCTTCGCCATCGTGATTCTGGGCGGGCTCGGCAACCTCAAGGGCGCAGCGTTGGGTGGCTTCATCCTCGCGCTGGTGGAGGAGTTCGGCGCCGGCTACATCTCGACCGCCTATCGCGACGCACTGGGTTTCCTCGTGATCCTGGCCGTCATGATCTTCCGTCCGCAAGGCCTGTTCACCATCAAGGAAAGGGTGGGTTGATCCGTGAAGAAACAGATGACCTTTCTGGTCTGCGTGCTTGGCCTGGCAATCCTGCCGCTGGTCTGGCCGGACCCCTACATGCTGTCGGTGGTGGCCTCGGCCGGTATCTTCATCATCGCCGCCATCAGTCTCAACCTGCTGCTCGGCTTCACCGGCCAGCTGAGCCTGGGGCACGTGGCCTTCTTCGGCCTCGGCGCCTATACGACCTCGCTGCTGTCGCTGGGCTTCGACGTCACGCTGTGGGGCATGAGCGAGCCGCTGGTGGTTGACCCCAAGCCGGTGTGGCTGTCCTTCGTCTGCGGCATCGTGTTCGCCGCAGTCGCCGGCTGGCTGCTCGGCAAGCTCGCGTTCCGCGTGCGCGGCGCCTACTTCGTGATCGTGACGATCAGCTTTGCGCAGGTCATGCGCATGGTGGCACTGAACTGGGTCGATCTGACCGAAGGCCCGATGGCGCTCAACGGCATTCCGGCGCTGACGCTGTGGGTGCCGGGCGAGGGCGTGATCGATCTCGTCACCAAGGCATCGACCTACTGGCTGGTGCTGGCGGTCGGCGTGCTGTCCTACCTGCTGGTAGCGGCCATCGTCCACAGCCGTGTCGGCCGCGCCATGATCGCGCTGCGCGAGAACGAGGTGCTGGCGCGCTCGGTCGGCATCCGCGTCACGCATTACCTCGGCATCGCCACCATCTTCGCCGCCGGCATCGCGGGCGCGGCGGGCGGACTCTATGCGCACACGGTGCGCATCATCGATCCCGACGTCTTCATGTTCATGTTCACGATCATGATGGTCATCATGGTCATCGTCGGCGGCAAGGGCACGCTGGCCGGTCCGGTCGTCGGCGGCCTGCTGTTCGGCCTGCTGCCTGAAGTGCTGCGCGGCGTGGTGTCGCCGGAGATCCAGTGGATGATCTACGGCGTGCTGATGATCGCGGTGCTGGTCTTCATGCCCAAGGGCGTGGTGCCGTCCGCCGGCAATCTGCTGCGCCGCTATTCGGCACGCGCCGGCAAGACGCCGGCACCGCTGGCAAGGAGGAAAACCGCATGAGCACATTGAACGCAACGCCCGCGCTCGAACTCGACGGCGTCACCATGCGCATCGCCGGACTGACGGCGGTCGATAACGCCAGCTTCGCGGTGCCGGCTGGCAAGATCGTCAGCCTGATCGGTCCAAACGGCGCCGGCAAGACCACCACCTATAACGTGATTTCCGGCTACATGAAGCCGACCGCGGGCCGTATCCGCCTGTTCGGTCACGACATCACGGGCATGGCCCCCGAGCAGATCTCGCAGCTTGGCCTGGTGCGCAGCTTTCAGCGCACCAGCATCTTCTCGGCCTGTACCGTGGCCGAGAACATCCGCACCGCGCTGCATCTGAAAGGCAGCTGCGGCGTGCTGCAGGCCCTGTTGCGCACGCCGAGGTTTCGCCGCGAAGAGGCGAGTCTGCGGCACGAGGCGGACGAGCTGATGGCCTTTCTCGGCCTGTCCGCGCGCGCCGACGAGCTCGCCTCCAATCTTTCGTACGGCGAGCAGCGTCTGCTGGGCGTCGGCCTGGCACTGGCGGCCAAGCCCAAGGTGCTGCTGCTCGACGAGCCGGCCGCCGGGTTGAATCCGTCCGAGACCGAGTCGTTCAAGGAAATGGTGCGCCGCATCGGGCAGAGCGGCGTGACGGTACTGCTGGTCGAGCACGACATGCACATGGTGATGTCGATCTCGGACCATATCGTGGTGCTGAACTACGGCCGCTTGATCGCGACCGGTTCGCCATCGGAAATCCAGAATGACCCCGAAGTCATTCGCGCTTACCTTGGATCGGGGATTGAACGTGCTGAAGCTTGAAGACGTCACCGTACGCTACGGTGCCACCACCGGCGTCAATCGCCTCTCGCTGGAAGTCCACGAAGGCGAGCTGGTCACGCTGATCGGCGCCAACGGTGCCGGCAAATCGACCACGCTGCGCGCCATCAACGGCCTCGAGCCGCTGGCGCATGGCTGCATCCGCATGGACGGCCACGTCGTCTCCGGCGCCTCGCCGGCGCAGATCATCGACCGCGGCATCTCGCATTGTCCGGAAGGGCGGCGCGTGTTTCCGCAGCTGACGGTGCGCGAGAACCTGGAGATGGGCGCCTACCGTCGCATCGACAGGCAGCGCGTGCGCGACGACATGGAACGCATGTTCGACAAGTTCCCGCGCCTGCGCGAGCGCGTGCAGCAGGTGGCCGGCACGCTGTCGGGCGGCGAGCAGCAGATGCTGGCGATCGCGCGCGCCCTGATGTCGCGTCCGCGCCTGGTGATGTTCGACGAACCGTCGCTGGGGCTGGCGCCGAACATCGTGGAGCAGATCTTCAGCCTGATCCAGGAAATCCGGCGCGAAGGCACCACGGTGCTGATGGTCGAGCAGAACGCCTACGCGGCGCTCGCGATGTGCGACCGCGGCTATCTGCTAGAGAACGGACACATCGTCTCGCAGGGCACATCCGCGGAGATGCGTGCCAATCCCGAAATCCGCCGCGCCTATCTGGGCGGCTAGGAAGCGCGATGGAAAATCTCGACCTGATCGTGCTGCGTACCCTGCGCCACTGGCGCAGGCAAGGTCGGCATGCGGTACTGGCGACGGTCACGCGTACCTGGGGCGCCTCGCCGCGTCCGGTGGGATCGCTGATGGCCCTGTGCGAGGATGGCAGCGTGGTCGGCTCGGTCTCCGGCGGTTGCATCGAGGACGATCTGATCGCACGCTTTCAAGATGTCGCGATGTTCGTCACGCCGGAAGGCATGCCGCGCCGGCCGCAGTGGGATTGCTACGGCCTGTCGGCCGACGACGCGCATCGCTTCGGCCTGCCGTGCGGCGGCACGCTGGAACTATTGCTGGAGTTCGATGCGGACGCCGACGTGCTCGATCAACTGGTCGTTCAACTGGAAAGCGGGCGCCTGGTGCAGCGCACCGTCGATCTCGGCAGCGGTCGCGTCGTGCTCACACCGGTGACGCGTCCCTGCGCCCTCGTCGTCACGCCGCATGAATTGAAAGCGGTGTTCGGTCCCGGTTACCGCATGCTGCTGATCGGTGCCGGACAACTGACGGAATATCTGGCGACCATGGCGGTGTTCAGCGGATTCGCGGTGACCGTCTGCGATCCGCGCGAGGAGTATCGACGCGGCTGGTCGGTGCCGAATGTGGCCTTTGCCGACGGCATGCCCGACGACGCCGTTCAGCAGATGAAGCCGGATCGTCGCACCTGCATCATCGCACTCACGCACGATCCCAAGCTCGACGATCTGGCGCTGATCGAGGCGCTGGAAAGTCCGGCCTTTTACGTCGGAGCGATCGGCAGCCGGCGCAACAACGCGGCGCGCCGTGCAAGGCTGGCCGAACACTTCGCATTGAGCGATGCCCGGCTGGCCCGATTGCACGGGCCGGTGGGCATCTATATCGGCAGCAAGACGCCTGCCGAGATCGCCGTCAGCATCATGGCGGAAGTCATCGCCGCCAGGAACGGCGTGCAGCGGCCGGATCTCGACGTGGCGGCCAACAAGCAGAAGAACGATCCGGATACGACCGCGCAGTCGTTCATGGCACTGCTCTGAACCTTGCATCCGCCCCGATTGCAGGGCGGATGTGTCATGCGTTCAATCCCATGCGGGTGCCACGGCGTGCGAAAAACCGGAGCGGCGGCAAATGGCCGTCGTGGCAAGAATCGCTTCATGCGAAGCCTTGTTGCGAGGCGAGGCGTTCCTGGAAAAAATCGAGGAAGCACTGGATGCGCAGGGCGAGGGCGGAGTTGCGGTAATAGACCGCATGAATAGGCTGGCGGTGCTCGGCAGTCAGCGCCGGCAGCACGGTGACCAGTCGGCCGGCCGTTATGTCGGCCGTCGTCATGAAGGCCGACAGGCAGGCGATTCCCTGGTCGGCCAGCGCGAGCTGGCGCAGTGTTTCGCCGCTGGACGCGGACAGGTCGGGCCGGATCGCCACGTGGTCGCCGCCGTCGTGCAGGATCGGCCAGTTGTTGAGCGCTTCCGGTTCGCTGAAGCCGAGCAGCGTATGCGCGGCCAGTTCCTCGAACGAGGCCGGCGTGCCGCGCGCCTGCAGATAGGCGGGGCTTGCGAGCAGGTACAGCCGGCTGCTGCCGAGCGTGCGCGCGTGCAGTGTCGAATCGTTGAGCTTGCCGATGCGGATCGCGATGTCGGTGCGTTCGGCCAGCAGGTCGATGTTCAGTTCGTCGGTGTTGAGCTGCAGTTCGATCTCCGGATACTGCGCGCGGAAGTCGCCGATGTGCGGCATCACCGCGTGCAGCATGAAGGGCGTGGCGGCATTGATGCGCAGGCGGCCGGCCGGGCGCTGCTGGCGCGCCGACAGGTGATCCTCGAGTTCTTCCATCTGCTGCAGGATGCTTCTGGCCTTCTCGAGAAAGAAGCGACCTTCCTCGGTCAGCTGCATGCGCCGCGTGGTGCGGTTGAGCAGCGTGGCGCCGAGCTTGTCTTCCAGCTTGGACAGCACGCGGCTGACGGCCGAGGAGCCGAGCTCGAGCTGCTGGGCCGCCGCCGTGATGGAGCCGGCCTCGACCACCGTGACGAAGATGCGCAGGTCATCCGAATGGGCCTTCATCGTTTCTCCTTCAGGAATCGGTCACGCCGGCAGGGGCCGAATCAGAAACCGTAGCCGATGCTGACGACCAGTGCGCGATCCGTGTTGCGCTTGCCCGGTGCCGGCTGGTTGTCGTAATCGACGTTGAACTGCGTGCTCAGGTTGAGGCCCTTGGCGATTGGCACGCGGAAGCCGACGCGGTTGCGCACCAGCGTATCGCTCGCGTCTTCCAGGCTCGCATCGACCGACAGGTATTCGAAGAACACCAGCTTGTCGTCCCAGAACTTGCGGTCGTACTTCATGCCCAGGCTCAGGGTCGGGAAGGATTCGTCGGGCGCCACGTAGTAGCGTTCCTTCACGTAATTGAGACCGACCTCGCCCGAGAACCTGGTGCGTTCGGTATCGATGAACTGGCGACCGTAACCGCTGCCGAGCGAGGTACGCAGTTCGAGGTCGGCCATCTTGTCGTTCTCGGCCTTGGCGCTGAAGAAGATGTAGTCCTTCTCGGTCAGGAAGCGGTCGTACTTGGCGAGCAGGCGGCGGTTCGAGGTGGTGGTGACCTCGGCCGAACTCGCCTCGTTGAATTCCCAGCCGAGCGTGTAGCGATTCTTCAGGTCGCGCGCCACGAGTTCGCCGTTGACGTTGAGCTTGTCGTCGGTCGAGTTGCCGCGGTTGAAGGCGCCGCCGAGATCGATGCGGCCCGAGTACTGCATCGATTCATCGATGATCGGCGGATTCAGCGCCGCCAGCTGCTGGCGCGGTACCGTGCGCGGTGCGGCGGCGGGCGCTTCGGTAATGGCGACGGCACCGTCTTCCTGCAACGCGACGCGGCCCTTGATGGCGGCGCCATCCTTGAGGCTGATGCGCACTTCATCGTCGGACACGAGCGTGCTGACCTGGTCGAACGGAATCTTGATCTCGCCGAAGACGGCCGACTCGAACACCAGCGTGTTGTCGTTCATGTCCTTCAGCGTGCCCGAGATGCGGTCACCATTGTTCAGCGTGACGGTGGCGGCATGGGCTGCGGAGAAGGTGAAGGCGAGGAGGATGGCCAGCAGACGGAAGATGCGAACGCGGACCGAGGAAAACGAGGGGTGCGAGATGTTGCCAATACTCATCCAGAAATGCTCCTAGAACAATCAATACGGAACTCAAGGTTAACGCATGCAGCGTATTGCTGCGTCAAGGTATCTGTATAAAAAAACAGGCGATCGAATGATCGCCTTGTTTATTGACGTGGCTGATTCGCTCAACCTGCAGCCAGACCGGTTGCATTCTCGTCTTCCGTCCCGCGCACGCTGCTGTCCTTGTAGGTGGCAATCGCCTTGATCACGGCCTTGTTGAAGGCGGGCAGATCATCCGGCTTGCGGCTGCTGGTCCAGTTGCCGTCGCTCACCACTTCCTGATCCACCCACTTGCCGCCGGCATTGCGGATGTCGTCCTGCAGCGACGGCCAGCTCGTCAGCGTGCGTCCCTTGACCAGTCCGGCCGATATCAGCAGCCAGGCACCGTGGCAGATCACGGCCAGCGGCTTGTTCTGCTGCTGGATTGCCTGCACGAACTTCTGTGCGGCCGGCAACAGGCGGATGTGGTCGGAATTCTGGACACCGCCCGGCAACAGCACGGCGTCGAAATCGTGGGCGTCGATGGTGTCGAAAGTCTGATCCACCAGGAAATGATCGGCCTTGGTGTCGTGGTTGAAGCCCTGCACCTGGCCCGCCTGTTCGGACGCCAGTACGACGGTGGCGCCTTCCTTCTCGAGGGCAGCCTTGGGTGAAGTCATTTCTATCTGTTCGAATCCGTCGGTGACCAGAATGGCCACGCGCATTCCGTTGAGAGAAGTGGTCATGATGATTCTCCTGTCCATATGATAGGGAGGGAGTCGTGAAAAGGGCGATAGTTCAAGGATTTGGCGAGACACGACGGTGCTTCCCGGAGCAATAAAACACCCCTCGGTCAAGCCCTACGGTCTTGCCCGGTCCACCGAGGGGCGCTTTTATCTTGAGACGGCCCCGGCGATAAAAAAAGCCTTGCGGCAACAACTGCCGCAAGGCTTTCTCCGAATTGCGCAGGCGCGATGCTAGTTGCGGATTTCCAGCGCGCGGTTGATGCTCAATGCCGCCAGCGTGCCGACCGCGCCCGACAGCAGGTACAGGCTGACGTAGCCGAGGCCGAAGTGCGCCGACAGGCCCAGCGCGACCAGCGGTGCAAAGCCGGCACCCGTCAGCCATGCCAGATCCGAGGTCAGCGCAGCACCGGTGTAGCGATATTTTTGCTGGAAGTTGGCCGACACGGCACCGGCAGCCTGGCCGTACGACAGGCCGAGCAGGAAGAAGCCCGCCAGGATGAAGGCGTTCTGGCCGCCGATGCCGCCATCCATCATGGCCGGTACCAGCGCGCTGAAGACGGCGATGGCGGCAGCCAGCGAGCCGAGCGTGGTGCGGCGGCCGAAGCGGTCGGCGATCAGGCCCGAGAAGATCACGCCGACCACGCCGAGCACGGCACCGGCCATCTGGATCATCAGGAAGTTGCTGATCGAGCGGGCCGAGTACAGGTTGATCCACGACAACGGGAACACCGTGACGACGTGGAACAGCGCATAGCTGGCGAGGGCGGCGAGCGCGCCGATCAGCACGTTGCGGCCCTGGCTGCGTGCCAGTTCGGTGACGCTGGTCGGTTCCAGTTCCTGTTCATCGAGCAGGCGCGTGTATTCCGGCGTGGAAACCAGGCGCAGGCGGGCGAACAGGGCGACCACGTTGATCGCGAAGGCGACGTAGAACGGATAGCGCCAGCCCCATTCGAGGAAGTCCGGCAGCGACAGCGCTTGCAGCAGGTAGGCGAACAGGCCGGCTGCGATCATGAAGCCGAATGGCGCGCCGAGCTGGCCGAGCATGGCGTACCAGCCGCGGCGTTCCGGCGGCGCATTCAGCGCCAGCAGCGAGGGCAGGCCGTCCCACGAGCCGCCGAGCGCGATACCCTGACCGATGCGCAGCAATGCCAGGAACACGATGGCGGCGGCGCCCAGCGTCGAGTATGTTGGCAAGAAGGCAATGCCGGCGGTCGAGAAGCCGAGCAGGAACAGCGCCAGCGTCAGCTTGGCCTCGCGACTGAAGCGTTTCTGGATTTCCATGAAGATCACGGTCCCGAACGGGCGCGCGATGAAGGCGAAGGAAAAGATCAGGAAGGAGTAGAGCGTGCCGGTCAGGCGTTCCTCGAAGGGGAAGAACACTGCCGGGAACACCAGCACCGAGGCGATGGCATAGACGAAGAAGTCGAAGTATTCCGAGGTTCGCCCGATCACGACGCCGACCGCGATTTCTCCCGGTTCGATCGTATCGTGCCTTGCGTTGAGGTTCCGAGCATCCCGCGCCGCGGTACTTTCGCTTGCATGTGCAGCGCCGCCGGCCGGGTATCCATTTGAGTAGGTGGTGGTAGCCATGGTCCTCGCCTCCATTCTTGGTTTAGTGCGTCGAATTACTCTGTCATTGCTTTTTTAATATCTATGGTTGATGTGCGGGTTTATATATATGTCCTGGTCGGTCACCAGGTGGGACAAAACGTCCAATCGGCAGATTGAGCATTTGCAATTAGAGTAGCACGCTCTCCAACCTCTGTATGTACGGAATGACTCATTTAACAACACGTCGCGGTTTGTGGCTGCTGCCGCTCGTACTGCTCACCGGATGCGACCTGCTGGTCCTCAATCCGGCCGGCGACATTGCAGCCCAGCAGGGCAACCTCATCGTCATCTCGACGCTGCTGATGTTGCTCATCATCGTCCCTGTCATCATACTGACATTCGTCTTCGCATGGCGCTATCGCAAGGGTAATACCGAAGCGCGCTACGAGCCGGACTGGGATCACTCGACCAAGCTCGAATTGCTGATCTGGGGCGCACCGCTGCTGATCATCATCGTGCTGGGCGTGATCACCTGGGTCAGCACCCACAAGCTCGATCCGTACCGTCCGCTGGAACGCATCGATGCCGAGCGTCCGCTGGCAGCCGATCACCAGCCGATGACGGTGCAGGTCGTCTCGCTCGACTGGAAATGGCTGTTCATCTATCCGGAGCAGGGCATCGCCACCGTCAACGAACTGGTGACGCCGGTCGACACGCCGATCCGCTTCAAGCTGACCTCGTCGAACGTGATGAACTCGTTCTACATTCCTGCGCTGGCCGGCCAGATCTACACCATGGCGGGCATGGAAACCCAGCTCAACGCGGTCATCAACAAGCAGGGCGTGTTCGACGGCTTCTCGGCCAACTACAGCGGCGCCGGCTTCTCGCACATGCGCTTCAAGTATCACGCCGTCAGCGACGAGGAATTCGAGGCCTGGGTCAAGTCGACGCGCGACAACGCCGATTCGCTCGACCGCACCAGCTACGTGGAGCTCGAAAAGCCGAGCGAACGCGAGCCGGTCCGTCGTTATGGCAAGCTCGATCCGGAACTGTTCGAAGCCATCGTCAACCGTTGCGTCGTGCCGGGCACCGTCTGCATGAAGGACATGATGGTCGCCGATGCCAATCGTATCCGTATCGATGCCGCCGTCATGAACATGTCCAAGAACGAAGCTGCGGCTCGTCTGGCACTGATCAACGACGAAGTGTGCAGTTCCACTCCCAATTTGATGAAGAACGAAGATGCAAGAGCATACTAACCACCTGATTTTTGGCCGTCTGGGTTGGGATGCCATCCCGACCCACGAGCCGATTCTCATCGTCACCTTCTGCGCGGTCGTCCTCGGCGGCCTCGCACTGGTCGGCGCATTGTCCTATTTCCGTCTTTGGGGTCCGCTGTGGCGCAACTGGATTACCAGTATCGACCACAAGAAGATCGGCATCATGTACATGATCCTCGGTCTGATCATGCTGCTGCGCGGCTTTGCCGACGCCATCATGATGCGTATCCAGCAGGCGATCGCCTTCGGCGACAACCTCGGCTACCTGAACGCGCACCACTACGACCAGATCTTCACCGCCCACGGCGTGATCATGATCTTCTTCGTGGCGATGCCGCTGGTGACGGGCTTCATGAACTACGTGGTGCCGCTGCAGATCGGCGCGCGCGACGTGGCCTTTCCGTTCCTGAACAACTTCAGCTTCTGGATGACGACCTTCGGTGCCGTCCTGATCATGGTGTCGCTGTTCGTCGGTGAATTCGCCAAGACCGGCTGGCTCGCGTATCCGCCGCTGTCGGGCATGCTCGCGAGTCCGGACGTCGGGGTCGACTACTACATCTGGGCATTGCAGGTGGCCGGTGTCGGCACCACGCTGTCCGGCATCAACCTGATCGCCACCATCGTCAAGATGCGCGCGCCCGGCATGACCATGATGAAGATGCCTGTCTTCACCTGGACCTCGCTGTGCACCAACGTGCTGATCGTCGCTTCGTTCCCGATCCTGACTGCGGTCATCACGCTGCTGGCGCTGGATCGTTTCGTCGGCACCAACTTCTTCACGAACGACCTCGGCGGCAACGCCATGATGTACGTCAACCTGATCTGGATCTGGGGTCACCCGGAGGTCTACATCCTGATCCTGCCGTGCTTCGGCATCTTCTCGGAAGTGGTCTCGACCTACTGCGGCAAGCGCCTGTTCGGCTACACCTCGATGGTGTATGCGACGGTCGTCATCACCATCCTGTCGTACCTGGTGTGGCTGCACCACTTCTTCACGATGGGTTCGGGTGCGAGCGTGAACTCGTTCTTCGGCATCACGACGATGATCATCTCGATCCCGACCGGCGCCAAGATCTTCAACTGGCTGTTCACGATGTATCGCGGCCGCATCTCGTTCGAACTGCCGATGATGTGGACCATCGCCTTCATGGTGACCTTCGTGATCGGCGGCATGACCGGCGTGCTGCTGGCGGTTCCGCCGGCCGACTTCGTGCTGCACAACTCGCTGTTCCTGATCGCCCACTTCCACAACGTGATCATCGGCGGCGTGCTGTTCGGCCTGTTCGCGGGTATCTACTACTGGTTCCCGAAGGCGTTCGGCTTCAAGCTCGATCCGTTCTGGGGCAAGTGCTCGTTCTGGTTCTGGGTCACCGGCTTCTACTTCGCCTTCATGCCGCTGTACGTGCTGGGCCTGATGGGCGTGACCCGCCGCATGAGCCACTTCGACGATCCGTCGCTGCAGATCTGGTTCCAGATCGCTGCCTTCGGCGCGTTCCTGATCGCGCTGGGTATCGGTTCGATGCTGATCCAGTTCGGCGTCAGCTTCCTCAAGCGCGACAAGCTGCGTGACGTCACCGGCGATCCGTGGAATGGCCGCACGCTGGAATGGTCGACCTCGTCGCCGCCGCCTGACTACAACTTCGCATTCACGCCGCGCGTCTATGGTACCGATACCTGGGCCGACATGAAGGCCAACGGCTACCAGCGTCCTGCGGGCGGTTTCACGCCGATCCACATGCCGAAGAACACGGCGGCCGGTTTCATCATTTCGGCCATGTGCGGTGCCCTGGGCTTCTTCCTGGTCTGGCAGATGTGGCTGCTGGCGGGCGTCACGTTCGCTGCCGTCATCGTTGCCTCGATCATCCATACCTTCAATTACAAGCGTGATTTCTACATCCCTGCGGAAGAAGTAGCCCGCACCGAAGAAGCACGTACACGTTTGCTGGAAAGCCATGTCTGACATTACCGCAACCTCGCATGGCGCCCTGAGCGGCGCCGCTGACGAAGCACGTTACTACGTGCACGAGCATCATCCGGAGCACAGCACGCTGCTGGGCTTCTGGATCTACCTGATGAGCGACTGCCTGATCTTCGCCTCGCTGTTCGCAGTGTATGCGGTGGTCGGTCGCAACTATGCAGGCGGTCCGACGGGTGCCGAACTGTTCGACCTGAATCTGGTGGCCATCAACACGGCCTTCCTGCTGCTGTCGTCGATCACCTACGGCATGGCCATGATCGCCATGCAGAACAAGGACCTGAGGAAGACCCAGCTCTGGCTCGCCATCACCGGCCTGTTCGGCGCGGCGTTCCTGGCGGTCGAACTGTACGAGTTCTATCACCTGTGGCACATGGGCGCCACGCCGCAAACCAGTGCGTTCCTGTCGGCGTTCTTCACGCTGGTCGGCACCCACGGTCTGCACGTGACCTTCGGCATCATCTGGCTGATCACGCTGCTGGTTCAACTGAACAAGCATGGCCTGATTCCTGAAAACCGTCGTCGCCTGATGTGCCTGTCGATGTTCTGGCACTTCCTGGACGTGGTCTGGATCGGTGTTTTCACCTTTGTTTATCTGATGGGAGTTCTGCCATGAGCGATCACACACACGCACACGGCGACCACGGTCATCACGACCACGACGATGGCTATCACGCCAGCACCAAGGGTTACGTCGTCGGCTTCGTTCTCTCGGTCATCCTGACGGCAATTCCGTTCTGGCTGGTCATGGGCAACGTGTTCGAGAATTCGAACACCACGGCCTTCGTCATCCTCGGCTTTGCCGCCGTGCAGATCGTGGTCCACATGATCTATTTCCTGCACATGAACAGCAAGGTCGAAGGCGGCTGGAGCATGCTGGCGCTGATCTTCACGGTCCTGATCGTGGTCATCATGCTGGCGGGTTCGATCTGGGTCATGTACCACCTGAACCACAACATGATGCCCGGCATGATGCACGACGCGCCGCATAACCAACTGCCGGCCGGCGCGCCGCATGTGGGTCACGGCAACCAGCCATGACGGACAGGCACGGCCTGCAAGGCGGCTCGGTTTCGAAAGAAGCCGAGCCGCTTTTACGTTCGCGCTCGGCACGCGTCGTGCTGCTGGTGCTGGCAGCGGTCCTGACGACCGGTTTCCTGGCGCTGGGCACCTGGCAGGTCTATCGGCTGCAATGGAAGCTGGCGCTGATCGAGCGCGTCGAACAGCGTGTGCACGCGGCGCCGGTTCAGGCGCCGGGGTCGGACCGCTGGCCGCAGGTGACGGCCGCGTCGGACGAGTATCGGCACGTCACCGTGCGCGGTCGGCTCGATTATCGCGCCTCGGTCCTGACACAGGCGACCACCGAGCTGGGGGCGGGTTTTTGGCTGCTGACGCCGGTACGCGACGAGGACGGCAACAATGTATTCGTCAATCGCGGTTTCGTGACGGCGCAAACGGCTGCGCGGCTGCGCGAGGCGCTGGCGGACAAGGAAGCCGGGCCGGTATTGTCGGAACCGCTTGCCATCGATGGCCTGCTGCGTATCAGTGAACCTGGCGGCGGCTTCCTGCGGGAAAACGATCCGGCTGCCGATCGCTGGCATTCGCGCGACATTGCGGCGATCGCACAGGCGCGCGGGTTGACCCGTGTGGCGCCTTACTTTGTCGATGCGGCGGCCGCAACGCCGGTGCCTGCCGATCCCTTGCTGCAGGATGCGGAGCCGCCGGTCGGCGGCCTGACCGTGATCGCGTTTCACAATAATCACCTCGTCTATGCGCTGACTTGGTATGCTCTTGCCTTGATGGTGGTGGCGGCTGCGGCATGGATGCTGCGTGGCCGGAGCGGGAAGGCCGGACGGCCGACCCCGTCACCGAGGTGAACGATGGGCGATGAAACGATCCGGAAACCGGCATGTCAGGAAAAATCGAATCCGTAACGAACGTATCTGACGCGAGGAAACGATGGGTCGGGCTGTCCGGCGGCAATATAAGTGGTCACCTGAGCGGCCACAAGAACATGCAGCAACTGATCCAGTTGCGCTGGATCGCGGTGATCGGCCAGCTCTCGACCATCTTCGTGGTCACCGTGGTGTTCGGCATCGAGTTGCCGGTGCGCCTGATGCTGGAAGTGCTGGTGTGCCTGGTGGCATTCAACATCGCCAGCCATCTGCGCTGGCACGAACGGCCCATGGTTTCCAACAAGGAGCTGTTTCTCGCGATGCTGGTCGATGTCGCGATCCTGACGGCCCAGTTGTACCTGAGCGGCGGCACCACCAATCCCTTCGTCTTTCTCTATCTGCTGCAGATCATCCTGAGCGCATTGCTGCTGGAGGCGTGGTCAACCTGGATGATCGTCGGCATTACCAGCACCTGCCTGGTCGGACTGTCGGCGTTTTCGCATCCGCTGGTGCTGCCGCGCGACAACGAATCGCTGTTCTTCAGCCTCTATGTGCAGGGTATCCTGATCTGCTTCGTGCTCAATGCCGCGCTGCTGGCGTTCTTCATCATCCGCATCAACGCCAACCTGCGCGCCGGCGATGCCGAACTGGCCGAGCTGCGCAACCGCGCCATCGAGGAGGAACACATCGTGCGCATGGGGCTGCTGGCATCGGGCGCAGCGCACGAGCTCGGTACGCCGCTGGCGACGCTGTCGGTGATTCTCGGCGACTGGCGCCGCATGCCGGAATTCCAGAGCAAGGACCTGCAGGCCGAGATCGCCGAGATGGAAACGCAGATCCTGCGCTGCAAGGGCATCGTCAGCAGCATTCTGCTGTCGGCCGGCGAGGCGCGCGGCGAATCGTCGGTCAAGACCACGCTGCGCACCTTTCTCGACGAACTGGTGGCGGAGTGGCGCGACAGCCGCAGTGTCGATCACTTCGATTACCGTAACCTGATCGAACAGGACATTCCGGTTGCCTTCGATTCGGTGCTCAAGCAGATGATCTGCAATGTGCTGGATAACGCCGCCGAGGCATCGCCGCACAAGGTCACGTTCGAAGTGGCGCGCGAAGGCGATATCCTGCATTTGCAGATCGCCGACGAGGGCCCCGGCTTTCCGCCCGCGATGCTGACGCAGCTCGGCAAGCCGTATCAGTCAACCAAGGGGCGTCACGGCAGAGGATTGGGACTGTTCCTGGTCGTCAACGTGGCGCGCAAGCTCGGTGGCGCGATCAGTGCCCGCAACCGCGAGCAAGGCGGAGCATTGGTCGAGGTGACGCTGCCATTGGCATCGATCAGTCTGGAAGAGGATGAATGACATGTCGGCTGAAAGACAGCTATTGATTATCGAGGACGACACGGCGTTTGCGCGCACGCTGTCGCGCTCCTTCGAGCGGCGCGGCTACGACGTGCTGTTGGCGACCCAGCAGGACGAGGCTGCGGTGCTGCTGCGCGAGCACAATCCCGGCTATGCGGTGGTTGACCTCAAGCTCGAGGGCAATGCCTCGGGACTGGCCTGCGTGCAGATGCTGCACAAGCATAATCCCGACATGCTGATCGTGGTGCTGACGGGTTTCGCCAGCCTGGCGACGGCGGTGGAGGCGATCAAGCTCGGCGCCTGCCAGTATCTGGCCAAGCCGTCCAATACCGACGACATCGAAGCTGCCTTCAACCACGTGGCGGGCGCGACCGAGATCGAGCTGACCAACCGGTCAACCTCGATCAAGACGCTCGAATGGGAGCGCATCCATCAGGTGCTGGTCGAGGCCGATTTCAATATCTCCGAAGCGGCGCGCCGCCTCGGCATGCATCGCCGCACGCTGGCGCGCAAGCTCGAAAAGCAGCGGGTCAAGTAGCAGGAGCCTCGTCGCATGCGCGACGTTTGCTTTTCCCTGCATGCATAAAAAATGCCGGCACATGCCGGCATTTTTTCGTGCGAAGCGAGACGTCAGCCGGCATCGCCGCCGGAGACGAACTTCTTTTCCCCGCGCAGATAGCGCGACAGCCACTGCAGCAGGGCGACCGCATCGCCGAATTCGAGGAAGCCTTCGTCCTTTTCGGTATCGAACAGCGGCTTGCCGTTGAGGCTGCTGTCGATCACATGGCCGTCGAAGGTTGCCATCGGAATGTAGCCTTCATTGATCTTGAAGTGGCCCTTGTTGATGATGGCGTTGACGACATGTCCGAGGAACTGGATTTCGGGCGTGCGCATCGAGGCCATGTCGTTCTCGCGCATGAAGATGCCGACTGCCAGGATCGCGTTGTTGATGACCACGCGCACGTAATCCATCTTTTCGCGCGGATGCGAGCGCAGGTGCTGGCTGGCTTCGCGGAAATCGATCGGATCGGTCGGCGTGGCTTCCTTGGCGACGATGTTGCCGCCGGAGCCCGTTTTGGGCGGGCGGGGCTTTCTTCTCAGCAGCAGATCGCTCAGCAGGCTGGCTTCGATCTTGCCGACATCGGCTGCGTAGAGAATGGCCGCAATCGAGATGGGCAGCACCTCCAGTTGTTCTTCGATCAGATGGATGGCGTGCATGGATGCGCTTTCACCGCTCATTTTTGTGGGCATGTCGGTTTTCCTTTATGAAAGTTGCGATGCGCGAGGACCGGACGCGAAAGGTTGCCGTCCATGTGCGACTCTACCGCTGAATGGTAATGTTGGGAACATGGTTTTTCTGTGCGTTGACGAACATCGTGCATTGCGGCAAGGCAGGGGCGGCAGACTGTTACCCATCGCACATACTCCGCACGGTGCTCCCGCTAGAGTGGGCGAGCGGTTTCTGCGCGCTGTGGCGCAGGACGCTCCAGATGGAAGGGACGAACTTGAAACAACCGTGGGTCGATGGCAATCGCTTTGCGCTGCTCGAGAATGGCGAGGCGTTCTTCCCTCGTGTTTATGAGGCGATCGCTGCCGCGCGCAAGGATATCCTGCTCGAAACCTTCATCCTGTTCGACGACAAGGTGGGCCGCGATCTGCAGCAGGCTTTGGCCGATGCCGCGCGCCGTGGCGTGCAGGTCGATATGACCATCGATGGCTGGGGCTCGCCCGACCTGTCGCCGGAATTCATCGCGCAACTGACCGATGCCGGCGTGCGCGTGCATGTCTTTGACCCGGCGCCCGGCATCATGCGCCGCATCCATCTGTTTCGCCGCCTGCACCGCAAGCTGATCGTGATCGACGGCGAGACTGCCTTTATCGGCGGCATCAATTTCTCGGCCGATCATCTGGCGGACTTCGGGCCGGAGGCCAAGCAGGACTATGCGGTCGAGGTGCACGGGCCGGTGGTCGAACACATGTACCAGTTTGCACAGGCTGCCGTCGGCAAGCGCCGCGAACGGCGGCGCTGGTTCCGCAGGCGGGCCGCGCCGCTGCCCGGCGAATCGACGCGCGGTGCGGTGGCCGCCTTTGTCTGGCGCGACAACCAGAATCACAGCAACGATATCGAACGTCACTACCGGCTGGCGATCCGGCTTGCGCAACGGCGCATCGTGATCGCCAACGCCTATTTTTTCCCTGGTTACGCCTTCATCAAGTCGCTGCGCAAGGCGGCGCGGCGCGGCGTGGATGTTTCCCTGATCCTGCAGGGCAATCCGGACATGCCGATCGTGCAGTATGCAGCCAGCATGCTGTACCACCATCTGCTGAGCGCGGGCGTGAAGATCCATGAATATTGCGACCGGCCCCTGCATGGCAAGGTGGCGCTGATCGACGATGAATGGGCCACGGTCGGCTCCAGCAATCTCGATCCACTGAGCCTTTCCCTCAACCTCGAGGCAAATGTGATGATTCGCGACCGGTCATTCAATGCCGAACTGAACAGCAGCCTGGAGCGGCTGATGCGCGAAAGCTGTCGGCAGGTGGCGATCGAGGACATCAAGGAGCCGACATGGTGGCGGCTGGTGCGCAGCTTTGTCGTGTTCCACATCCTGCGCCGCTATCCGTTGTGGGCCGGCTGGCTGCCTGCGCATGCGCCGTCGTTGCAGGCGGCGCAGCAGATGCAGGCCGATACCGCGGTCGGGCAGACGGAGCGGGAAGCCTGATGGCGAAATCTGCGCATGCACCGGCAGCCCTGAAGAAGGGGCAGGGCATGCGCATGCGGGAGCGGGCATGGTGGCCATGGGCCATGCGCGCACTCAAGCTGGCCTTCTTCGTCGGCGTCAGCTGGCTGATCGTCTCGCATGCGCGCACCATCGACTGGCAGGAGGTGTTCGGCACCTTGAAGGAACGTTCGCTTCTGGCGTTGTGGCCGGCGATCGTGCTGGCGCTGGCCAGTCATGCGCTGTACGGATGCTTCGATCTTCTCGGAAGATATCTGGTCGGCCATGCGCTGCGCGTGCGGCAGGTGATCGCGGTGACCATGGTCAGCTATGCCTTCAATCTGAATCTGGGATCGCTGGTCGGCGGGGTGGCGTTTCGCTACCGGCTGTATTCGCGCCTCGGGCTGGATGCGGGCACCATCACGCGCGTGGTCGCCACCAGCATGGCGACCAACTGGCTGGGTTATCTGCTGCTGGCCGGCGCCTTGTTCTGGTTTCATCCCCTGGCCTTGCCGCCGAGCTGGAAGATCGATATGGCGCAACTGCATCTGCTCGGCATTCCGCTAATTGCCACGGTGCTCGGCTATCTGGTGCTGTGCGCCGCGCGCGGCGGCAGGAGCCTGTCGCTACGCGGACATGAAGTGAGCCTGCCGTCGCTGCGCTTCGGTCTGCTGCAACTGCTCATGTCGTGCGCCAACTGGCTGCTGATGGGGGTAACGGTATGGCTGCTGCTGCAGCAGAAGATCGCCTATGTCGATGTGCTGAGCGTGCTGTTGCTGGCCGCGATCGCAGGCGTGATCACGCATGTGCCGGCCGGTCTGGGTGTGATCGAGGCGGTATTCGTTGCCTTGCTCGCGCATCGCCTGCCGGCCAGCGAACTGCTGGCCGGGCTGTTGCTGTATCGGACCTTTTACTACTTCGTTCCGCTCGGCCTGGCGACGATCGCCTATCTGTTCATGGAGGCGAAGTGGCGCCGGCAGTCGCAGCATCAGTCACAGCATCATATGGATTCGCCTTCAAGCGCATGAGTGCGTTGGGTACCTTGCCGTGCGTCAGCACTGCCTGCGGCCCCCGTCTTGTTCTGCGCCTGATGGCAACGCCGTATCAATCAAGCGGCGGACATTGATCGGCCAGCAGCTTTTGCAGCAATGCGGCGAGCTGGTTCTGTTCGCTTTTGCTCAGCGCGCGCACGATGCCTTTCTGGTTCTGCACATGCGCGCCTATCATTTCTTCAATCAATGCCAGGCCGCTTGCCGTCAGGGACACCAGCGAACCGCGGCCGTCGGTCGGGTGCGCGCTGCGACTGACGAGTCCGGCCTTTTCCAGCCGCTCGATGCGATTGGTCATGCTGCCGGATGAAATCATGGCGGTGTTGTAGAGCGCCGTCGGTGTCAGCGCGTAGGGTGCGCCGCTGCGGCGCAGGGTGGCAAGCACATCGAATTCGCCAGGCTGCAGGCCGTATTCCGCAAACAGCGGATTGAGCTTGTCGCGCGAGATGACGAGCGCGGTCTCCTGCAGGCGTCCCAGCAGGATCATCGGGCCGGTGTCGATGTCGGGGCGTTCCTTGCGCCATTGTCCGGCGGCTTTTTCTGCTCTGTCCAATTGCATCATCCTTCAAGTATCTCTATGTAGAGATATTTTTGCTATACTATCTCGACGTCAAGATACTTTATCTTTTTCGCGTTCCTTCTTCAAGATCATTCATGTCCGTTTCCCGTTCCTCGCTGGCGCTGTTTTCGATTGCGATCGTCGCCATCGGCCTCAACCTGCGTCCGGTGCTCGCCACCATCGGTCCGCTGCTGGACCAGATCCAGGCACAGACCGGTGTCAGCGATACCGCCGCCAGCCTGCTGACGACGATGCCGGTGGTGCTGATGGGTGTGTGCGGTCTGCTGGCCGCGCAGTTGCGGCGCGTGCTTGGCGCCGGGCGCGGCATCCTGCTCGGGCTGCTGGTGATCGCGGTGGCTTGTCTGGCGCGCGCGATCGAACCGGGCAGCACGAGCCTGCTGCTGACGGCGTTTGCGGCCGGACTCGGTATCGCGGTGGTGCAGGCGCTGCTGCCGATCTTCATCCGCCTGCGCTATGCGAACAAGGCGGGGCGTGCGATGGGCATCTATACCACGGCCATCATGGGTGGCGCGCTGATCGCCGGCATCAGCGCGCCGGTGCTGGCCGAGCATTTCGACTGGACCGTCGCGCTGTCGATCTGGGGCGTGCCGGCGGTGCTGGCGGCGCTGCTGTGGCGCGTGATCTGTCCGCCGGAACCGGTGTCGGTGCCGTCCCGCGCAGGTCTCGCCCTCGCTGCTGCGCCTGCCGCGTGCCTGGCTGCTGATGGTGTTCTTCGGACTGGGCACCGGCGCCTATGCGCTGGTGCTGGCCTGGCTGCCGCCTTATTACACGGGCCTGGGCTGGTCGCCGGCCGAGGCCGGCACGCTGCTCGGTTTGGTGACGCTGTCCGAGGTCACGGTGGGGCTGGCGGTATCGGCGTGGATAGATCGCTTGCGCGACCGCCGCATCGCGCTGCATGCGGCAGCCGCCTCGCTGCTGTGCGCGCTGGTGCTGCTGATCGCGGTACCGTTGTCCGCCGCGTGGCCGATGGCGGTGCTGCTCGGCTGCGGCATCGGTGCGCTGTTCCCGCTGTCGCTGATCGTGGCGATGGATCATGCCGACACGCCGCAGCGCGCCGGCGAGATCGTCGCCTTCGCGCAGGGCGGCGGCTATGTGATCGCTGCGTTGTTCCCGTTTATCGCCGGACTGGTGCGCGAGCATTCTTCCGACCTGACCGGCGCCTGGATCTTCATGGCGGTGGCAACACTGGCGATCTTTGCGATTGCGCAGCGTTTCGCGCCGGCCGACTGTCATCTCCATCCCCGTCATTGAGCGATACAGCATGTCTTCTTCCCCTTCTGCAAACCAACCAACCGCCACCGGACTGCCGGCTTCGGCCCTGCTGCTGATGGCGATCGCCTGCGGCCTGTGCGCGGGCGGCAACTACTTCAACCAGCCGCTGCTGCATTCGATCGCGGCCGCCTTCTCGGTCAGCGACGCGACGGCGGCACTGACCGTGACGGTGGCGCAGGCTGCCTATGGCTGCGGTCTGCTGTTCCTGGTGCCGCTGGGCGACAAGTTCGAGCGGCGCGGGCTGGTGGTGGGCCTGATGGTGCTGGCTGCCATCGGTCATTTCATCAGCGGTTTCACCAGCAATATCAGTCTCCTGTTTGCGGGCATCGTGATCGCCGGCCTGTTTTCGGTGGCAGCGCAGATTCTGGTGCCGATGGCGGCGACGCTGTCGGAACCGTCACGCAGCGGTCGTGCCGTGGGTATCGTGATGAGCGGACTGTTGATCGGCATCCTGGCTGCGCGCAGCGTGGCGGGTGTGCTGTCCGAGATTGCGGGATGGCATACGGTCTATCGCGTATCCGGCGTCATCATGCTGCTGGTGGCGCTGGCACTGTGGCGCATCCTGCCGCGTTCGCGCAACCCGGTGCAGCTCGGCTATTTGCCTATCCTGCTGTCGATGGGCACGCTGATCCGCGACCTGCCGCGTCTGCGCAGCCGCTCGCTGATCAGCGCGCTGGCGTTCGCTTCGGTCAGTGCGCTGTTTTCGACAATGGCGCTGCTGCTGTCCGGTCCGCAGTACGGCTTGAACGACATGCAGATCGGGCTGGTGGGTCTGATCGGCGTGGCCGGCGCGTTGATGGCAAATGCGGCGGGGCGGCTGGGCGACCGAGGCTGGGCGCACGAGACCAGTGTGGCATGCGTGTTGCTGCTGTTCGTCAGCTGGGGTTGCCTGTGGCTGGGAGAAAGCAGCCTGGTATGGTTTCTGATCGGGCTGCTGGTCATCGATCTGGGACTGCAGGGTTTGCACCTCAGCAATCAGCAGATCGTCTATGCGTTGATGCCGGAGGCGCGCGCCCGCATCAATGCGGTCTATATGACCGTGTATTTCATCGGCGCCGCGCTGGGGTCGGCCATGGGTTCGCTGGCATGGAACCTGGGCGGCTGGGCCGCCATCTGCGTGACGGGCGTGGTGCTGGCATTGCTGACGGGACTTGCGTTGTGGTACGACCATTGCCTGGGCAGGACAGGGGGTTGACATAGCGGGGAACTTCCGGGGAATCGAGCAGTCCACTTTGGTCATCGCCTGTTCTCCCCGTTTGAATGCGCGTTTCCGTTTCACCCTGTCGGCATGGTCGGCGCAGTCCATTTTCACGATGAACGATATAGTCCGTCGCCGCTGGGAGCTCGACGCTCTGCGCGGCCTGATGCTGGTCCTGATGTTTGCGACCCATCTTCCCACCCGTTACAGCATTGGTCTGGGACAACCCTTCGGTTTCGTTTCCGCAGCCGAAGGCTTCGTCATGCTGTCGGCCTTCATGGCCGGCATGATCAACACGCGCAAGGCCGATCGCAACGGCATTCCGGCCATGCGCCAGGCCTTCCTGATCCGTGCGCTGAAGGTCTATGGCTGCCACGTCGCCTGCCTGCTGCTGCTGTTCACGCTGATCGCCGCGCTTGGCCTCAAGTTCGGCCAGCCGGGCCTGACCAACCTGATCGGCTTCTATCTCAATAATCCGCTGACCGGCCTGCTGTCGGGAATGGCCCTGATCTACAACCCGCCGCTGCTCGACATCCTGCCGCTGTACGTGGTGCTGCTGCTGGTCAGTCCCTTCATCCTGTCGCACGGGTTGCAGCACGGCTGGCGCGGCATCTTCATCGTCAGCGGGCTGTTGTGGCTGGCGGCGCAGTTCCACCTGTCGGAAGGACTCTATACGCTGCTGGTGGCGGCGACCGGCCTGAGCGTACCGTTCAAGGAAACCGGCGCGTTCGAAACCTATGCCTGGCAATTCCTGTGGGTATTCGGCCTGTGGCTGGGCAGCATGGATGCCAAGGGCGCATTGCGCGACCGCAAGCCGTTCCCGCAGCCGCTGGTGCTGTCGTCGCTGGCGCTGGTGCTGGCGTTCTTTGCATGGCGCCACATCGTCGGCCAGGTGCCCGTTCCCGGCAACGAATTCATCAATTCGCTGCAGGACAAATGGTTCCTGGGGCCGATGCGGCTGCTGAATTTCTTCGCGATGCTGATCGTCGTCATGCATTACGGCGAACGCATCCGTGCCGCGCTGCCGCGCCTGAAGATGTTCGAATCGATGGGCGCGGCCTCGCTGCCGGTGTTCTGCGTGCACCTGATCCTGGTGCTGCTGACGCTGGCGATCCTCGGCGAGAACCTCGACGACCGTCCTGACTGGCAGGACATGCTGCTGCTGGCGGGTGGGCTGTATGCGCTCTATCTGTCGGCGCGCGTGGCGCTTGGCGTCAAGCGCCGCTAACGCTGCCGCCGTTCACGAATAGATGGATGGCGTCGGCACTTCGCCGCTCAATACCCACTGACCTACATCCTTGAGCTTGTAGTCGAGCGAGTCGTGCAGCGTATGCACGCGCACGTTGCGCCAGAAGCGGTCGAAGCCATACCTGGCGGCCGTGGCGCGCGCGCCCATGACCTCGAAGATCCTGGCGGTGATGTCGAGCGCCGCACGCGCCGCCGCGATCTTGGCTTCGTAGATGGAGACGGCCAATACCCCGCGCTCTTCCGCCGTCAATGCATCGCCACGTTCCCATGCCTGCTGCAGATCGCGCGCCGCCGCTTCGGCCAGCGCGATCGCGCCGCGCAGCGCAATGCGCAGGTCGCCGTAGTGCTGTTGCGTGAATGGATCGTCGATGGCGCGCTTGACGCCCGAGGTGAACCATGGGCGGCCTTGCTCGTGCGTGTAGTGCCAGGCGTTGAGCAGCGCACTTTGCGCGTTGCCGATATAGATTTCGATCAGGATCAGTTGCGACACCAGCGTGCGCAACGTGGCGCGCGGTGTGCCGGCGGTGCCCGGCGGACCCAGCACTTCGTTCGGTTCGACGTGCACCTTGTCGAAGGTGACCGAACCGCTGTCGGTCTGGCGCTGGCCGAGGTTGTCCCAGTCGTTGAGCACGGCAACGCCGGCACGGTCGGTCGGGATCGAGATGAACACGCGATCCGCCGGATCGGCCGAGCGCGGCGCCGTCACGTTGAGCATGTCGGAACCCGTCGCGCCCGAGCAGAAGGACTTGATGCCGTTGAGTTCGAAATGCGCGGGATCGTCGCCGTCGGCTTCGCGCCAGGTCAGCGTGGTGCGATTGTCGAGACCGTTGGTGGCATTGCCCCAGAACCAATTTTCGCTGACGGTCTTGCCCAGATAGAGCGCCTTCTGCTCGGGATTGCCGAACAGGTTGACGCTGGCGACCTGCAGATGCTGGAAGCCGAACAGATGTGCGAGCGAGCTGTCTGCTTCGGCGAAGCGGCGGATGATCCGATAGATCGTCGGCCATGGCACTTCGGGACCGCCGAAGGCGGCGGGCACGGCCAGCTTGAGCAGGCCGCTGTCGCGCAGCACCTGGCGCTCAGTCCATGCGGTGCCGCCCTGGCGGTCGCGTTCGACGGTGGTGGCCGCGAGTGCGGCGGCAGTCTTTTCCACCGCCTCGGTCCATGGGCCGAAGTCGCGTTGCACCAGGTGTGCCGGTGTGATGACGGCGTCCGCTTGTGGCGGCTCGCCGAGTTTCAGTAGTTGGCCCATGACGGCTTCAATCCTTTCTGCGTTGAATCAGGTGTTGCGGCGGCAGTGTTCAGAGCAGCGTCAGAACAACGGCACGTTGGTGGCATCGACTTTCTTCGGCAGCAGGCCGGCAGCGAAGAAGGCATCGGCGATCTTCTGCTGTTCGAGGATATTGTCGGGTTGCGCGCTGCGCACCGCATAGCTGCGGCGGCCATTGGCCTGTTCGACGGTGGCGGCGTCCAGACCCCAGACCGGTGCCAGCAGGGCGGCGGCTTCCTGTGGCGACTGCTTGACCCATTTGCCGGTTTCCTGCAGCGAATCGACGATGGTCTTGATCACGTCAGGACGCGCCTTGGCGAACGGCGTGGAGGCCAGGTAGTAGCGCTGGTAGCTCGCCAGATCAGTGCCGTCAGCCAGCACGCGCACCTTGGACTGGCGCTCGACGGCCGACAGGAACGGGTCCCAGATCACCCAGGCATCGATCGAATTGCGCTCGAAGGCGGCGCGGCCGTCGGCCGGTGCCAGATAGGCCTGCTGCACGTCCTTGAGCGAAAGACCGGCTTTCTCGAGCGCGGCGATCAAGAGGTAGTGCGCGCCGGCTGCCTTGGCGAAGCCGATGCGCTTGCCGCGCAGATCGGCCACGGTCTTGATCGGCGAATCGGCCTTCACCACGATCGCCTGCGCGGTCGGCGACGGCGCTTCCTGCGCGATGAAGGTCAGCTGCGCACCGGCGGCCTGGGCGAAGATCGGGACCGTGTCGGCGACGTCGGCCGAGACATCGACCGCGCCGACATTGAGCGCCTCGAGCAGCGGCAGGCCGCTTGCGAATTCATGCCAGGTCACCTTGACGCCGAGCGCGCCGAGTTTCTGTTCCAGCGTGGCGCGCGTCTTGAGCACGGTGATCAGCGTCGATGATTTCTGATAGCCGATGCGCACGGTGTCCGGTGCCTTCTGCGCATGCGCGCTGGTGCTCAGTGCGAGCGGTGCGAGGGCCAGCAGCGACAGCAGGGTGCGGCGCAGGTTGAGCTTGGTCTTCATGTGTTCTCCCTTGTGAAAATGATGGATGTCGTGTGTGGCTCGGCGGTTCAGATCGCGTGTATCGCTTCGAGCGCGTCGAGAATGCGGTCGCGTGTGCGCGCCAGTGCATCGTCGTGACGGCTGCGCGGGCGCGCGGTCGCTACGTGCAGGTCGTCGGTGATCTCGCCCTGGCCCATGACCAGCACGCGGTCGCTCAGATAGGCGGCCTCGTCGATGTCGTGCGTGACCAGCAGCACCGCGAAGCCGTGCTGCGCCGCCAGCGCCAGCAGCAGGTTCTGCAGCCGCATGCGGGTGAAGGCGTCAACCGCCGAGAACGGTTCGTCGAGCAGCAGCAGGCGCGGCTGGTTGAACAGGCCGCGCGCGATCGCCGCACGCTGCGCCATGCCGCCCGACAGCTGCTTGGGCAGCGCGTCGATGGCATCGAGCAGGCCGACTTCCTGCAGCAGGCTGCGAATGCGCGGATCGGCATTGGCCGCGCCGTGGCTGTCGCGATTGAAGCCGACGTTGTCGGCCACCGTCAGCCATGGCAGCAGGCGCGGTTCCTGAAAGATCAGGCCGATGTGCGGCGATACGCCCGCCAGCGGCTGGCCGTCGAGCGCGATGCGGCCGTCGAAGCGGCGGTCGAGTCCGGCGATCAGGCGCAGCAGCGTGCTCTTGCCGCAGCCGGACTTGCCGACCAGGCTCACCACTTCGCCGGCGTTCAGCGACAGCGAGACGTCATGCAGCACGACGCGCTGGTCGAAGCGCTTGTCGCGGATATGGAGATCGAGCAGGGCGGTCATGTGTTCCTCAGGCGGCGCGCGTGGCGAGCGAATCGGACCAGGCGAGTTTGCGCACTTCGAGCCACTTGAGCAGGCTGTCGCTGAGCTTGCCGAGCACGGCCAGCAGCAGGATCGCGGCCAGCACCACGTCGGGACGGCTGGTCTCGCGACCGTCGGTCAGCAGGTAGCCGATGCCGCGCGTGGCGGCGATCAGTTCGGCCGCGACCAGGAACATCCATGCCAGCGACAGGCCGTTGCGCAAGCCGGTGAACAGGCTCGGCAGCGCGGCCGGCAGCACGATGCGGCGCGCCAGCGCGAGCGCCGACAGGCCGTACATCTCGCCGAGCTCGACCAGCTTGCGGTCCACGTTGCGGATGCCGGAGACCAGTCCCAGATAGATCGGGAAGAAGGCGCCGATGGCGATCAGGATCACCTTGGGCGTCTCGTCGATGCCGAACCAGAGCAGCAGCAGCGGCACCCAGGCCAGGCTCGGGATCGCGCGCAGGGCCTGGAAGGTCGGTTCGAAGAAGGCTTCGGCATGGCGGCTCAGACCGACCACGAGGCCGAACAGCACGGCCAGCGCGGCACCGATGCCGTAGCCGGCCAGCACGCGCGCGCTGCTGGCGCCGACGTGACTCCACAGGCCCTGGTCGGCCAGTGCCGACAGCGTCTGCACGATCTCCGAAGGTGGCGGCAGCAGGCGCGCCTCTATCCAGCCCAGGCGCGCGGCGACCTCGACAAAGCCGAGTGCGGCGAGCGGCAGTATCCAGCCCAGCAAGCCGAGGCGTTGCCTGCCGGCCCTGGCCGGCAGCGGTTTTGCTGCAGCAGAAACGGCGGGCGTGCGACTGGCTGGCTCGGCCGCGTGTGCATCGGCAAACGGAGAAAGCGAGGCGGACTGGCTGCGGGTCATGGACACTCCTGCGGGAAGGATGGGGTTGCGTCAGGCAGCCTTGACGGCGATGCCCTGCACGAAGCGCGTATCGATAAGATCGGCCACCACCTTGTTGACGTCGGTGCCGCGCTTGACGAGGTCTTCCTGCAGCAGAATCGGCGCGGCTGCCTGCAGCGCATCGCGATGCTCGCGGCCGATGACCGGGTTGGAGAAGTCGGTGCGATTGAGCTGCACCTTGGCGACCGCCAGCGAAATCTTGGCTTCCTCGGCCTGAATCTGCGAGGCTTCCTTCGGATTGGCGAGTACCCACAGGCGCGCGCGCTCGTAGGCGGCAATCACCTGTCGGACCTGTTCCGGATATTTATTGGCAAAGCTTTCCGTCACGTTGAGGAAGCCGTAGGTATTGAAGTTCACGTTGCGGTACAGCAGGCGCGAATTGGCCTGCAGTTCGCTGGCAGCCATGTGCGGATCGAGTCCGGCCCAGGCGTCAACGCGGCCGCTTTCTAGCGCCGCGCGGCCGTCCGGATGCTGGAGATGGACGATCTCGACGTCGTTCTTGCGCAGACCATGCACCTGCAATGCGCGCAGCAGGAACAGGTAGGGATCGGTGCCCTTGGTGGCGGCGACCTTCTTGCCCTTGAGTTCCCTGACCGACTTGATCGGCGAATCCTTGCCGACCAGCAGCGCGGTCCACTCGGGACGCGAATAGACATAGACGCTCTTGATCGGATTGCCGTTGGCGCGCGACAGCACGGCGGCCAGGCCGGCGGTGCTGCCGAAGTCGATGCTGTTGGCGCTCAGGTATTCGAGTGCGCGATTGCTGCCTTGCGACAGCGTCCATTTGACGCCGATACCGGACGGCTTCAGCGCTTCCTCGAGCCAGCCGAACTTCTTCAGCACCAGGCTGGTCGGCGAATAGTAGGCGTAGTCGAGCCGGACTTCCTGCGGCGCGGCGGCCGCATGGCCGCGCAGCGGCAGCGTGCCGGCGAGGCCGGCGATGGTCAGGAAGGAAGAGTGCTTGACGAATGTTCTGCGATCCATTTTTGTTCTGTGCCTTTGCTTGTTTTTGCGCGAGCCCGCCTGTCATGAAAAAGCGGCTGGAGACGTCATTGCGACGCGAGGAGGAAAGGGTAGCGATTCGCCTTGTGCAAAGGAACGAATCTCTTCGCGCATGCTTGTGCGTTTTTCGCATAAGTCGTTTGCGGTATATGCTCATGTGAAAAACGCAGATCGCGGCACGGCAATAACCACGGCTGCGGCAGGGGCTTCATTGCGGAAGGAGCCCCGGATGTTTCATGCTTCCACTTCATTCCAAGGAGACCCATGATGACCACCCGTATCGAACGCGATACCTTCGGCCCCATCGACGTCGATGCCGCGCGCCTGTGGGGCGCGCAGACGCAGCGCTCGCTGCATCACTTCCACATCTCCACCGAGCGCATGCCGCCCGAGCTGATCACCGCGCTGGCAGAGGTCAAGCGCGCCGCGGCGCTGGTCAACAAGGAACTCGGCAAGCTCGACGCGAAGAAGGCCGACGCCATCGTGCAGGCGGCCGATGAGGTGATCGTCGGCCGCCACCCGGACGAATTCCCGCTGGCGATCTGGCAGACCGGTTCGGGCACGCAGAGCAACATGAACATGAACGAGGTGCTCGCCAATCGCGGCTCCGAGCTGCTGGGCGGCGAGCGCGGCGAGCAGCGCCTGATCCATCCGAACGACCAGGTCAACCTCGGGCAGTCATCCAACGATATCTTCCCGACCGCGATCTACGTGGCGGCTGCACTGGCGGTCGAAAAACTGCTGCCGGCATTGCGCGGCCTGCGCGCGACGCTGGATGCCAAGGCCGCAGAGTTCGCCGACATCGTCAAGATCGGCCGCACCCATCTGCAGGACGCCACGCCGCTGACGCTGGGGCAGGAGTTCTCGGGCCACGTGGCCCAGCTCGATCACGCGGAGAAGGTCATCGTCGCGCTGCTGCCGTCGCTGCACGAGCTCGCGGTTGGCGGCACCGCTGTGGGCACCGGTCTGAACACGCATCCGGAATTCGGTGCGCGCGTGGCGCAGGAACTGGAAGGCCGTACCGGCGTGCCGTTCCGCAGCGCCGACAACAAGTTCGCGGCACTGGCCGCGCATGACGGGCTGGTGGCCGTGCACGGTGGCCTGAAGACGCTGGCAGCGGCCATGATGAAGATCGCCAACGACGTGCGCTGGCTGGCGTCAGGCCCGCGTTCCGGGCTGGGCGAACTGTCGATTCCGGAAAACGAACCGGGCAGCTCGATCATGCCGGGCAAGGTCAATCCGACCCAGAGCGAGGCCGTCACCATGCTGTGCTGCCAAGTGTTCGGCAACGACGTGGCGCTGAATCTCGGCGGCGCCTCGGGCAACTTCGAGCTCAACGTCTTCAAGCCGCTGCTGGCGCACAACTTCCTGCAGAGCGCACGGCTGCTGACGGATGGCATCCGCAGTTTCGACGAGCATTGCGCGCGCGGCATCGTCGCCAATCGCGCGCGCATTGCCGATCTGATGGAGCGTTCGCTGATGCTGGTGACGGCGCTGGCGCCGCACATCGGCTACGACAAGGCGGCGCAGATCGCGAAGACCGCGCACAAGGAAGGGGGCAATCTGAAGGAAACCGCGATCGCCTCGGGCTGGGTCAGCGCCGAGGACTTCGACCGCTGGGTGCAGCCGCGCGACATGATCCATCCGGGCTGAAGCCCGTCGGGCGGCGCGGCAGGAAGTTTCAGCCTGCGCGGTCGCGCGCCTGCAGCAGGTGGGTCACGGCCAGCAGCATCAACGCGCCGCCGACGGCGCAGAACACATCGCCTTCGTCGAACAGGCGTACCGCGGCAGGCGCGGCTTCGAACACGGGGCCGAGCAGCCAGCCGCCGAGCACGGCACCGGAAATGCCGGCAGTCAGGTCGAGGATCAGCGCGGTGCCGTCGCTGGCGGTCAGGAAGGCCAGCAGGCCGCTGACGATCAGGCCGGTGGCAATACAGAAGAGCAGGGTCATGGCAGCCTCTTCATGTGGTCATTGGTTGCATTTCGAAAAAAGCCCCGGCGCGCAGCCAGGGCTTTCTCATGCGTCAGGTCCGATCAGCGCTTGGCGTTGGCGGCGCCGATGCAGCGCGATTTCTCTTCACCGGAGAGCGCGTCGCATTTTTCCTTTTCAGCCTTCACTTCGGCGTCGCGCTTGTCCTTGGCGGCATCCTGCTTGGCATCGGTGATTTTCTTGCCGGCCTTGGCGTCGGCTACGGCTGCTTCATGGGTAGCCTTGGCTTCCTTCTCGCAGACGTCCTTGGCGTTGCCGCTCAGGTCATCGCATTTTTCCTTGGCCAGCTTGTATTCGGCATCGGCCACATCCTTGTGTGCTTTTTCGGTGGCCTTGGGCGTGCCTTTGTAGGCGGCTTCAGCCTCGGCTACGGTCTTGGTGTGCGCGACCTTGGCTTCGGCTTCGCAGATATCCTTGGCGTTGCCGCTGTGGCTGTCGCAGGCTTTCTTGGCTGCCTTGTGATCGGCATCCGCGCGATCCTTCACGGCGTCGTATTCGGCCTTGGTGGTCTTGGTGGCGGTGTCTGCGTGCGACGAAGCCATGAAGCCGAAGCTGGCGGAAGCGATGATGAGCATGGAGAGCGTTTTTTTCATGATGGTTTTCCTTTTTTTGATGTGAATGAACGTGTGTTGGTGAACAGGGATTAGCGATAACGCGGATCGTCGCGATTGCGGTCTTCGAAGTCCTTGATCTGCTTTTCGGCTTCGTCCTTGCTGACGCCGTAAGCTTCCTGGATCTTGCCGGCGAGCTGATCGCGTTTGCCGGCAATGACGTCCAGATGGTCGTCGGTGAGTTTGCCCCATTGTTCCTTGACGTTGCCTTTGAGTTGCTTCCAGTTGCCTTCGATAACGTCCCAGTTCATACGATTCTCCTTCAAGCGTTTTTTGAATGCGGCAAAGTGCCTGCATCCTTCTAGGCAATCCCTGTGCCAGATTTTTTTCTTTTAAAAATCAATGACTTATATTTTTGTTCTTGTTTTTGTGTAAATATTCCAGCAAGGATTGCAAACGCTACATGTGAGAAAAGCGGAGAGCCGATGAAAGACAAGGAGAGGGCGCCGGTCGGTGCAGTGGAAGGTTCCGGCGGTGGGTTTCCGGATTCGATGCCGCTCGAAAAAGCGGTGTCGGCCTGCCATGTTTTCCCGCCGGCATTTACTTGCTTTCCTACATCCTGATCAGTAGTCGGCCTATACGAGCGGACGTTTTGCCGCTGTTACGATCATGCGGGTGCACAGGCGTTCTGCCGTCGTTCCGCACGCGGGGCGATCAGTGAAATTTCAAGGAGAATCCAGATGGGTAAATACTTTATTGCGTGGCTGCTCGGCGTTCCCGCCTTTGTCCTGGTGCTCATCTATCTTATTTTCTGATTCACCGAAGTCGCATGAAGAAAAGCCCGCTGATGCGGGCTTTTCGTTTGGGGCGGATGGAACCATGCGGACGATTCTTTTTCTGAGTGGAAGTGTCGTTGCGAATGTGCGGTCGTATCCGGTTCTGGCGTGGAAAAATGACGGCAGAATCAGATGCATCGCCGTGCCAAAAAGTGCAGAATAGGGCCGATCGGACCGTTCCCCTGAATGCCGCCCTGCCACCGCTGCATGTGCGTACCAGAAGTCGTCGCGCACTGCATTGAACAGGCACGGCGATTGAGCTCAACCCGGAGTTTTTCATGTTCCGATTCATCGGATATCGCGCGTTGCCCGCGCCCCTGCTGTCGGCCTGCTTTCTCGCACTGGTGGGGTTGATCGCCATCGTCAACGGCCAGCAGAATTACTGGATACTCGATTTTCGGGTAGCCGACTTCGTGCCCATGCCGGCGCATACCGGGCTGGTGTTCGTGTTTGTCAGCATGGCGCTGGCGCTGCGGTCCTTGCGCTTCCCCAGCCGCATCATGAAAACGGCGGCAGCGATGCTGGCATCCATTTTCTCGGTGGCGGTGATTGCGGCGGGCGTGCTGGCGCTGCTGCGCCAACTCTTCAATATCGAGCTCGGTGACGACTACGTGATGGCGGGCATGCAGGCGTCGCTGCACGCCTACGACATCATGCCGCTGTCGGCCGCGGGCTTCGTGCTGGCGGGCAGTTGCCTGCTGTTCATCGATTACCGTACGCCGGGCAATCACTATCCGGCCGAATACAGTGCCATCGTTCTCGGCGGCATCATGGGCGTACCGCTGATCGGGCACTTCTATCACGTCATTTCGTTCGCCACCAGCAACGGCCCGCAAGAAGTGACGCCGATCACCTCGATTTCCTTCGTGATCCTGGCGCTCGGCATCCTCGCGGCGCGGCCCACGCACCGCATCATGAGCCTGTGGAACAGCAAGTCGCCGGGCGGTCCGTTGCTGCGCCGCCTGCTGCCCAACAGCCTGCTGCTGCTGGTGATCCTGGACTTTGCCGTCAAGTGGGGCGTTGAGTACGGTTTCTACCAGGCCGACAAGACCTCGCCGCTGCTGATCCTGCTCGCCAGTTCGCTGCTGTTCATCATGTTCTGCCGCACCGCCAGCCTGCTCAACCGCGAGTACGAAGGCCGTCAGCAGGGCGAGGCAGCGCTGGCCGAGAGCAATGCGCTGCTGCGCGCGGTGAGCGACAGCACGCCCGACGCGATCTTCGTCAAGGATGTCACGGGGCGCATCATCTTCGCCAATCCGGCCAAGCTGCGCCTGCTCGACAAGAGCAGCGAAGAGGTGCTCGGTTTCCGCAGCCAGGACTTGTATATCGATCCGCTCGATGCCGAGCGCGTGGCAAGGGAAGACCAGCTTGTGATCGCGAGCGGCGAGGCCAAGGTATTCGAGACCACCACGCATTTCCCGCGCGGTGTGCGCACGCTGCATTCGACCAAGGCGCCGTGGCTCAATGCGCGCGGCGAGATCATGGGGCTGGTCGGCATCAGCACCGACATTACCGAACGCAAGCGCATGGAAGATACGCTGAAGGCGCACGAAACGCAGCTCGAGGCGCTGGTGGCCTCGCGCACCGCCGAGGTCAGCGAACTGATCGGCCACCTCGAAACCACGCGCGAGGAAGAGAAGAAGGCGATCGCGCGCGAACTGCACGACGACCTGGGCTCGGCGCTGACCGCACTCAACATGCATCTGTCGCTGCTGTTCCAGCAGTTGCCGGAAGAACCGAAGTTTACCGATCGCGCGGCCAAGATCCGCACGCTGCTGACCTCGATCACGGGCGCCACGCGGCGCATCCAGAATGGCCTGCGGCCCGACAAGCTCGACGTGTTCGGCATCAAGGTGGCGATCGCGGAGCAGGCGCTGGAGTTCGAGAAGTATTCGGGCATCCACTGCAATGCAAGCCTGCCGGACGATGCGCTGGCCTACGCGCCGCGCGTCGATATCGCGCTGTTCCGCATGGTGCAGGAGTCGCTCAACAATATCGCCAAGCATGCACAGGCATCGCACGTGGATGTGATCCTGGACGATACCGACGATGAGATCGTGCTGACCATCCGCGACGACGGCATCGGCATCGCACCGGATCGCCTGACGGATGTGATGACGCACGGCCTGCGCGGCATGCGCGAGCGCGCCACCTATCTTGGCGGTTCGGTCCGCATCGTCAATGCGAAGGGAGGCGGCACCGTGATCAGCGCGACGATCCCGAAGACGCCGCTCAACTTGCGCGGGGAAGGGGAAGAAGCGGTGACTGCGAATGGCGATGCGGACAGCGCCACCGGCCCGGTATCGGCGGAAACCTAGGTCGGGAAATATCGAGAGGCAGGAAGATGAAGGGAGAGGGCCATGTCGTGCATGGCCAATGGCCTCAGGCGCGGCCGCGGCACTCCTGGCGCGAGACGGTCTCCTGCAGCAGCGCGAACAGCTGCGGAAATTCGGATGTCTTGTCGTAGAAGTGGTTGACGCCGTACTGGCGGCCGACGCGGCGGAACACTTCGCTGGCGTTGTTGCTGCAGATGATCTTCAGGGTGTCCGAAAACTTCTTGTCGTCGGCGATGTTGCGCAGCAGATTGATGCCGTTGCCCTTCTTGAGCTGGATGTCGACGATCAGGATGTCGAACGGCATCGCCTGAATCTGCGCCAGCGCCTCTTCCTCGGACTCGGCGACGCCGGTCACCTTCAGGCCCTCGATCATTTCCATGTTCTCCACCATCAACTCGCGGATTTCTTCGGAGTCTTCCACCAGAAAGACGCGCAGAGGCAGGTCGCAGTGCGTCTTGTCGTTGTTGATCGTGTCGTTCATAGCTGTATGCCGAAAGGCGTCTGTTCCTGGTGTAGTTCCTTGATCGCCTCAGTCGATCAGATTCTGTTTGATCGCGTAATAGATGATGCCGGCATTGTTTTCCATGTTCATCTTCTGCAGCACGCGCGCGCGGTAGGTGCTCACCGTCTTGACGCTGAGGCAGAGGTCTTCGGCAATCTTGGTCACGCCGTGGCCCTGGCAGAGCTTGTAGAAGATCTCGTACTCGCGCTTGGACAGGGTTTCGTGCAGCGGCTTTTCGGTATTGGTGTCGAGCTCGGTCGTCAGCAGTTCGGCCACCGCGTGACTGATGTACTTGTGGCCGCGCAGGATGGTCTGGATCGCGTTGACCAGTTCGTCGGCCAGCGCCTCCTTCTGCACGTAGCCGCTGGCGCCGCTGCGCAGGATCTGCACCGCGTAGCGGCTTTCCGGATGCATGCTCAGGATCAGCACCGGCAGGTCGGGTTTCTCGCGCTTGATCTGCTTGAGCACCTCGACTCCGCTCTTGTCGGGCATGTTGATGTCGAGCAGGACGATGTCGTAGTCCTGCGAGCGGATCATGCGAATGGCTTCCTGGGCGGTCCCGGCTTCCCCCTCGATTTTCATGTCGGGGACCTGGGAAATGAAATGCTGCACGCCAGCCCGTACTACGGCGTGATCATCGACTACCAGAATTTTTATCATTGTCTTGGCAAGGGTATGAATTCATGCAGAGGCTAATTGCGTGCCTGCACGCCATACGAGCGCGCCGGCACGATGGCATTCTGCAGGAACAGCTTCGATTGGTATTCGTTCAATCGATTGTATAGGGTTTTCAGACTGACACCCAATACCTCGGCGGTCAGTGTCTTGTTGCCGCCGCAGTGGTCGAGAGTGGCGCAGATCAGCTGCTGCTCGGCGTCGGCCAGCTTGCAGCCGAGCGGCACGGTCACGCTGTCGGCATTCTGTTCGACCACCGGCGGTACCGGCTTGAGCGGGCCGATGGCGGGTGCGATATCGAGTTCGCGATCCGCCATGATGAAGGCGCGATGCACCGCATTCTTGAGTTCGCGCACATTGCCCGGCCACGGATAGGCATTGATCAGGCGCAGCGAGGCACGCGAGAAGGTCTTGTGGCTGCCTTCTTCCTCGTTGAGCTGGCGCAGGAACAGATGGGCCAGCAGGCCGATATCCTCGCCGCGTTCGCGCAAGGCGGGCATGCCGATCGGGAAAACCGCGAGCCGGTAATAGAGATCGCTGCGCAATACGCCGGCCGCGACCGCCTCGGCCGGATCGCGGTTGGTGGCGGCCACCACGCGTACCTTGACCTCGGTTTCCTCGTCGGCGCCGATGCGGTAAAACCGGTTGGTTTCCAGCACGCGCAGCAGTTTGACCTGCATGTCGAGCGACATCTCGGTCACTTCATCGAGAAACAGGGTGCCGCCGTTGGCGCGTTCGAAGCAGCCCTTCTGCATGCGCACGGCGCCGGTAAAGCTGCCGCGCTCGTGACCGAACAGTTCGGCTTCGATCAACTGCGGCGAGATGGCGCCGCAGTTGAGGGCGACGAAAGGCTGATCCTTGTCCCGACTCATCTGGTGAATCACGCTGGCAACCAGCTCCTTGCCGGTGCCGCTTTCGCCGACGATGAGGACATTGGCATGCGTGGGAGCGACCTTGCCGATCATGCTGAACAGGTGCTGCATGGGCGAGGAAGCGCCATACAGGTTGCCGCAGCGAAGCAGTCTTTTCTCCGGCATGTCGTTCGCGGCTGCATCGTGCAGCGGCTGCCTGTCCGGCATCGGCAGGCCGATGACCTTGCTGCAGGCATTCAATCCGTTCGACATGGGTATCTCCTGTGTTAATACAGCGTGCATTTTTTACAGGGGCCATTGTCCGCACTTTGGCGACGGAGAAGAATCGGCGCTTTTCCGATTCTTTTGTGGGATTACGCCGACATGGATGCTTCGACGGTATGTGTCAGGCGTTGGTGAGCCGTGCCGGTAATGGCCGGATCAAGTGATCGATGGATGTGTCAAGGCAAGATGCCAGCCGCAGTGATTGGCCGATGTCAACACGCGCACTGGCAGGCTAGCGTCCCATCCAGATCGTGCTTTGCTGGCGCACTACGTCCGACAGCGAACCGCTCTTTTCGTAGCTGGCGCGCAACCAGGTCGCATCGCTCTGCAGATCGCGGATGCGGTTGCGCAGCAGGGTGATGGCATCGGCCGTGCCGAGCGCCTCGGCGGAATCGGCAATCAGGTCGAAGGTCTGCAGGATGTCTTCCTGGATCGACGATTGGGTGCCGGCGATCGGATTGATCAGGGCGCCGTTGAGACCGAAGCGGCAGGCCTGGAAACGGTTGTAGGAATAGGTCAGATAGGTATCCTGCACCGGCTGCAGTTCGCGGTGGTCGAGGAAGTGCTTGGCCAGCGTCTGCGCGTAGGCGCCGAGCGCGACCGCGGTTTCGATCGTCAGCGGCGTGTCGCAGACGCGGATCTCGACCGTGCCGTATTCGGGCTTGGGGCGCAGGTCCCAGTAGAAGTCCTTCATGCTGGCGACGATGCCCAGCCGCGACATCTTGTCGAAATAGGTATTGAAGCTTTCCCAGTCCGTCAGGAACGGCATCGTGCCACTGAGTGGAAAAGCGTTGATGCTGGTCAGCCGCGACGACTGGAAGGTGGTATCGACGCCCTGATAGAACGGCGACGAGGCCGACAGCGTGATGAAGTGCGGGATCGTGCGCGCCAGCAGGTGCGACAGGCGCATTGCCTCGTCGCCGCTCGGACAACCGATATGGATGTGCTGGCCATAGACCGTGAACTGCTTGGCCAGGTAGCCGTACAGGTCGGACACCAGGCGGTAGCGGTCGGTCGGGTAGATGCGCTGGTCTTCCCAGTGCTGGAACGGATGCGCGCCGCCGCCGGCCAGGCCGAGATTGAGCTTGTCGGCGGCCGCCACCAGCAGCTTGCGCATCTCGACCAGCTCGGCCAGCATCGCGTGGTGATCGGTGTGCACCGAGGTCGCGATCTCGATCATGCTCTCGGTGATCTCGGGCTTGATGTCGTAGCCGTGGTCCACCTTGTTGATGATCTCGAGCAGGTCGTCGGAGCCGCGCGTCAGGTTGTAGTCGCGCCGGTTGACGATCTGCAGTTCGAGTTCGATGCCCATGGTGAGCGGCGTCGAGTTGTTGAATTCCAGCATGGAGGGTCCTTGGGTCAGTTCCTGGCTTCGCCGGAGGCTACCAGCGCGTAGCGTGTGCAGATCGGTCCCAGCAGTTCGAGGATCACGAGAATCGAGACCACCAGCGCGCTCAGCTGCGCGCCGAACTGCGGATAGTAGCCGACCGCATGCTGCACCATGATGATGTTGAAGCCGGACAGCGGAATCAGGCTCACGCCGAGCAGCGCACCCTTGCGCGCGCTCATGCCGTTGATGCGCGCCATGCCGGTCGTGATGCCGAGCATGATGGCCACGCGCAGCGCGATGAAGGCCAGTGCTGCCGGCCACAGCATCAGCAGGTGCGACAGTTCGAGGCGTGCGCCGGCGAACACGAACAGGGCGACGTAGAGCACGCCGCTGAACGGGCTCAGATCGGTCTCGACCACCGTATGGCGCGCATCGGTGCGGCGGCTGGCGATGCCGAACAGCAGTAGCGCGATCAGCGCCGACAGATTCAGCATGAAGGCAATGCCGACCGTGGCCGCGATCAGTGCCAGCGCGAGGATGGTGCGCGCCTGCACGTCGCGTCCGAGGTAATGGCCGATCCACACCAGCAGCCGGCTCATGACCCAGCCGAGCAGGGCCGAGCCCAGCAGCAGGTAGAGCGGATGCAGCAGATAGCTTTGCCAGCCGGCCTGGTATTCCACGTGCACCGCGATCAGGCCGACCGTGAAGGCGACGAAGCCCATTGCATTGCCGATCACCACGATGTGCAGCATGCGTTCGGTCAGCTGGCCTTCTGCCCTGACCTCGCGCACCACGTTGAGAATGACGGCCGGCGAGGTCGCCATGCCGAGCGCAGCGACCATGGTGGCAACCAGTTTGCTCACGCCGAACCAGGTCAGCAGGAAAAACAGCGCGAAGAAGGTCGCGGTGCCGAGCGCAAGGCCGGTGATCAGCAGGCCGCGCTCGCGCAGCAGCCACTGGTAGTCGATGCGCCGGCCCAGTTCGAACAGCACCAGTCCCAGCGCCAGATCGACGAACAGGTCCATCTCGGCCAGCAGCGAGGCATCGATCAGGTTCAGTACCGACGGCCCGATCAGCAGGCCCGTCAGCACATAGCCGGTGATGGCCGGCACCTGCGGAAACACGCGGCGCATCAGATGCGCGCCCAGCAGGCCCGCAATCAGGATCAACCCGGTCGCGGTCAGCACGTTCAGCGCTTCTGGCAGCGCCGGAAAAAAACTGTGTGGCGTCATAAATATCCCGGCAATTGATAAAAGCGGTCAGGCCGGCAAGGGCACGCTACGCAGGCGGATTGTTCTGCTTTTTCGACACGCTGCGAGTCGGGCGGTTCTTGCCGCCACGATGGTCTTGGTTGCCCGTCATGCTGGTCTGACTGCTTGCCTTGTTGCAATCCACCGTGTCCGTGGCCGGCGGTGCAGATATGCATCGTGTTCAACGACGCGAAAAACGGTCCGGTAACAAGTCCGTTCCGGCAAGTCGGCTGCAGCCGGCGAATCGGTGCAGCAGTTCTTCTGAATCCGGCGGTGAACAGCCGGGGTGCCGATTATAGAGGAAAATTCCGGTTCTCCCTGCATTGGCGGCTTGATGCCGTCAATGCAACTTCACACGCGGCGAGGTCTTGCGCTGCAGCCACTGGCCGAGCGAATCGGCAGCGGTACGCAGCCAGCCGTGCAGCGCGATCACGTGCATGCGGTACAGCGAGATGTACAGCAGGCGCGCCAGGATGCCTTCGATGAACAGCGTGCTGCCGATCAGCGGCCCCATCAGGTTGCCGACCGCATCGAAGCGGCCCAGCGAGACCAGCGAGCCGAGATCGCGATAGGAATACGTCTTCAGCTCCTGTCCCGCCAGCCGCCGCCGGATCGCATCGAACAGAAAATCGGCTTGCTGATGCGCGGCCTGCGCACGCGGCGGCACGGTGCTGTTCTTCTCCGGCCACGGACACGAGGCGCAGTCGCCGAAGGCGAAGATGTCCGGATCGATTTCGGTCTGCAGGGTCTGTCGTACCACCAGCTGCCCCAGCCGGTTGACCGGCAGGCCCAGTTCGCTCAGCACCTGCGGCGCGCGGATGCCGGCCGCCCATACCGTGAGGTCGGCCGGCATGCTGTCGCCGTTGTCGAACACCACCGCGTCGGCGCGCACCTCGGCCACCTTGGCGTCCGTATGCACATCGATATCGAGCTTGCGCAGCAGGGCAGTGGTCTTGGCCGAAACCGGCTCCGGCAGCGCCGACAGGATGCGCGGCGCGGCCTCGATGACCGAGATGCGGATGTCGTGATGCGGATCGAGGTGATGCAGGCCGTAGGCGCCCAGCACCTCGGCCGTGTTGCGCAGTTCGGCCGCCAGTTCGACGCCGGTGGCACCGCCGCCGATGATGGCGATGTGGAGCTTGGGATCGCTGCGCTCCGAATTGCTCGTCATGCCGCGGTCGGCGCGCATGCACAGGCTGATCATGCGGCGCCGGAAATGTTCGGCCTGGTCCAGCGCATCGAGCGCGATCGCGTGCTGTGTCGCGCCCGGCACGTTGAAGAAATTGGTGACGCTGCCAATCGCCAGCACCAGCGTGTCGTAGCCGATCTCGCGCTGCGGGATCAGTTCCTCGCCGTTCTCGTCGATCATGGGGCCGACCGTGATGCTCTTGCGCACGCGGTCGAGCCCGAGCAGTTCTCCCTGCTGGAACACGAAGCGGTGCCAGCGCGCCTGTGCCGCATATTCGAGCTGATGGGTATTGGCATCCATGCTGCCGGCCGCGACTTCGTGCAGCAGCGGTTTCCAGATATGGATCGAATTGCGGTCGACCAGCGTCACGTGCACGCCGCCGCTTGCATCCTTGCGCGTACCCAGGCGATTGCCGAGCGCGGTAGCCAGTTCGAGCCCGCCAGCGCCGCCGCCGACGATCACGATGCGATGAAGCGTGCTGGCAGCGCCACGGGTTTGATGCGGTTTGTTGTCCGGCGACATAGTGTTCCCTCGATGATTGGGTGGCCCTGTGCGACAGTGGCGCCGCGAATGGCCGTCCGGCTTTTAGAGAGGGGAGCGGCCGACTTCGTTCCGTGTCGGCTTGCGCATCAGTCGAAGGCGAAGTTGTAGAACAGCGACAAGGCACTGCTGGTGCCGGCCTCGCCCTCGACCGTGATGCGCGGCGTCAGCGTGTAGCGCAGCAGCAGGACGCTGCTGGCGCTTTCGAGTCCTTGCTTGTAGCTGACGTAGAGCCGCGAGGAAATGCGCTTGCCGAGCGTGACGATGCGTTCCTGCAGACCGGTGTCGCTGGTGCCGATGCTGAAGTCGTCGAGCCCGAAGGCGGTCGCGATCTGCGACGACACACCCGCCGCCGCACCCTGCGTCAGCAGCGAACTGGCGGCCGCCTGCAGGGCGCTGACGTCGCCCGCGCCGGCGCCCGACAGGCTGCGCCCGAGCACCAGCCACGACAGTTTCTCGGCATCGGCCACCACCGGATCGGACACCAGCGTGATGCGCGGCGCCAGCACGTTGCCGCGCACCGAGACGCCGGCCTCGACTTCCTGCCCGCGCCGCATCGCGAGGATGTCGAGGTTCGGATTGCCGAGCGGGCCGTTGAAGCGCAGCAGTCCCTGTTCGATCGCCAGTTCGCGGCCATAGGCCTTGAAGGTGCCGGATGCGACGCGCAGCGTGCCTTCCGCACGCAATGCCTCGCCGGCGTCGGCCAGCAGGCGGATCTCGCCGACGATGGTGCCGTCGAGTCCGCGGCCGGTCAGGCGAATGCCATCGCCCAGGCTCAGCGCGAGATCGAGCGCGATGACGGTCTTGGTGCCCGGTTTGTCGTTCTGGCCGACGATGACGACGTCGTCCGACAGCTGCGGCGCTTCCGACGAGCCGATGTCGATCATGCCGGAGTCGGCCCTGAACGAGCCATTGGCCTTGGCGCGGCCTTCGCGCCAGCCGACCGTGCCGTTGCCGCTGACGACGAGCTTGCGGTCGGAGCGGTCGAGCAGCAGATAGCGTTGCGCCGTGATCGTCATTTCGAGCGCGAGCTGTTCGCGCACCATGGACAGCGGCCCGCTGATGTTCAGGCTGCCCTCGCCGTTGCGGAAGGTCAGGTTGTCGATGACGAGCTGGTCGCCCTGGAAGCGGCTGCGCAGTGTGCCGTGCCGCAGATCGACGCCGGTGTCGGTCATCAGCACGCGCAGCCGGTCGGCATTGATGCCGCCGCTGAAGCGCGGGCTGCCGAAGGTGCCGTCGAGCGCGACGTCGGCGTGCAGTGCGCCTTCCGTCACCAATGTCGGCGACAGCATGGGGCCGAGCCAGCCCAGCGTCGGCGCATCGACGCGCGCATTGCCGACGAAGGGCGCATTGGGCGCGATCGAGAAGCGGCTGTCGCCGCCGCCGATGACGGTATCGAGGCTGACCTCGATGCGGCCCGGCTTGCTGCCCTGTGCCAGCAGGCGCAGCGCGGCGCGGCCGTCGCGCACGGTGCCGGTGAGGTCGAGCGCGGTCAGTCCGAGCAGGCCCGAATCGTTGCCGAGCACGGCGACGTCGCCGGCCTCGCGGCGCAGCGCAAAGCTGCCGTCGATGCGCTTGTTCATGCTGAGGTCCCATTCGCCACCGACCAGCAAATCGGTGCTGACGCCGGCACCGGGCGCCGCGTAGCGCAGCAGTTCGCCGACCGGCAGCCGGGCGATGCGGCCCTGGGTGACGATGCCGCGTTCGTTGCGCAGGAATCGTTCGATCGCGATCGTGCCCTGGCCGAGCGCGATGCGGAAGCGTTCGAGCTGCACCTGCCGCTGCGACACCTGCAGTGCGGCCGGTTCGGTCAGGAGCAGGTCGAGCCGGCCCTGTGCCTGCAGCGCGGCGATCGTTCCCTGCCAGCCCGGATCGCGCGCCAGATCGCGCAGGCCGCCGTTGGCCGTCATCTTCCAGTCCTGGTCGCGCTCGACGAGGCTGGCATTGAGCGTGTGCTGCGCGGTGGTGCCGGTGGCGCCGATTTCGAAATGTTCGGCATCGAGCTGCTGGCCGTTGATGCCCTCGCCGCGAATCGCGAGCAGCAGCGGTGCGCTGGCGGCCGACGCGTATTGCAGGCGCGCGTTGAGCTGCTTGACCTGCTGCGTCGTGTTGCGCGTGCCCTGTGCCTCGGCCTCGAGCGCGATGCTGGCGAGCAGGGCGGCGTTGGCATTGCGGTTCAACGCCACTTCGAGCTTGCCGTGCGTGCCGTCGATCTGGAACTGTCCGGGCAGCCGCAGTGCAGTGCCGCTCCAGCTGGCGGCGATGCGCGGCTGCTGCACGCTGCCGCGCACGTCGCCGTCGAGCTTGAGCGCGCCGCCGAAGCCGCTGCCGAGCTGGTTGAGTTTGGGGGCATCGACGTCAAAGGCGATGCGCGCATCGCGTTCCGCGAGGCGGCCTTGTGCCGACAGGCGGTTGTCGCCGGCATTGAGCACCAGGTTCGGGATGTGCAGCGTGTCGGCGCGCAGCGTGAGCTGGCCCTGACCGGTCAGCGGATGGCCTTCGAGCCGGCTGTCGATGATGCGGAACGCGGCATCGGCTTCCAGCGCGGGATGGCGTTTGCCCTTGGCCGACAGTTCGGCATTCAGGTTGATGCCCGGCAGTTCGGCAAAGTTGCCGAAGTTGCGCGGGTCGAGCGAACGGATCGTCGCCTTCGCCTCGAACGCCTGCGCATCGGCCAGGCCCACGCGCGCGGTCAGGTCGATGGCGCTGCTGCCGGCGCGCAGTTCGGCCTTGTCGATGACGGCAAGGTCGTCGGCGATGACGGCGTGCGCATCCAGCGTCAGCGGATTCTTCTGCAGCGGCTCGCGTAGTGCCAGCGTGAATTCCTGGCGGCCGTCGGCATGGCGGATCGCCAGGCTGCCGCCAAGGCGTGTGGCGCGCATGCGGCCGTCGAGCTTGCGCAGGTCGAGTTGGGCGGTCTTCAGCGTCATGCCGAGCGCGCCATCGCGCAGGCGGCCGCTGCCCTCGATGTTGCCGGCCGGCCGCTGCGCGCTGCCGAGCGCGGCCAGTACACGCGTGAAGTCGACGCGTCCATCCTGCTGCGCAAAGTCCACCACCAGCCGGTACAGCGGCGCGCGTCCTTCGTCGTAGAGACCGACCGCCGCGTTGCGCGCGTTGAGCGAACCCTTGCCGTCCTCGCCGGCCTGCAGGTCGATGTCGAGCGCGGTGGTCGGCAGGCCGGGTGCCAGCAGGGCGAGGTCGAGCCGGCGCACCGCGAGATCGGCCTTGCCCAGCGGCTGCTCGCCGAACGGACGGATGCTGGCGTTGCCGGCGATGCTGGCCTGATCGATGCGCAGGTCGGCGCTGGCGGCGATGTCGGCCAGCGAGCCGTCGGCCTTGACCGTGCCCTTGGCGGCGATGGTGCGTTCGCCGAGCATGGATTCGCTGTCGATCGCGAGTGCGGCAGCAAGCGGGTAGGGCTTGGCGGTTGACAGTTCGAGCCGGCCCTTGAGGTCGCCAGCGAAGGCGTTGGCGCCGGCAGCCGAGCGCGCGCTGAATTCGTCGAGGTCGAGCAGGTAGCGCTTGCCGTCGTAATCGAGATGGAAGGCGAAGGCGCCGAGCGTGATCACGTTCAGCGGTCCCCACGCCAGTTCGCCGCCGGCCACTTCCACGCTGTCGATGCGCACGTGCAGCGGCAGGGAAATGCTGTTCGGCAGCTTGCCCGGCTCCTCGTCCTTCTTCTGGTCGATCTTGCTGACGATACCGAGCTTGCCCATGGTCAGCGCCGTCACGTGCAGGCGGCGCTGCAGCAGTTGGGCCGGGCGCAGCGACAGCGCGAGATCGTCGATGACGATCTCCTGGTTTTCGAGATGGATGCGCAACTGCGCGATGCGCAGCGTGTCGCCGAAGCTGCCGCGCACGTCCTGCGCCTCGACCATGCCGGCCGTCAGGCGCGTCGCCAGCGACAGCGCGCTCTGCGCACCGCGCTCGGTGTTGAGAATCCAGCCGCCGGCAGCGACTAGCACGGCCAGCAGCACGAGCGGCAGGACGATGACGACCGCCAGCCAGCGCCGCCGCTTGCGTGGCGGCGGTGCGGGTTGCGGGGCGGGTGTGCGGTCAGAATCCATAGCCGATCGAGAAGTGCAGGCGCGGTTCCCTGGTTTCGTGTCCGTAGGCGAGGTCCAGGTTCACCGGGCCGATCGGACTGCGCCAGCGCGCGCCGACGCCGCTGCCATGCCGGAATTTGAAGTCGCCCCACGAGTCGGCCGCATTGCCGGCATCGGTGAAGATGGCGGCGCCCCAGGCCGGCGTGATGCGATAGACGAGCTCGGCGCTGACCACCGCCGTCACGGTGCCGCCGACGATGGCGCCGTCCTGTTCCACGCCGAGCCGGTTGTAGCCGTAGCCGCGCACGCTCTGATCGCCGCCGGTGCGGAACAGCAGGTCGCCCGGCACGGTCTGGCGGCTGCTGCCGAACACCTGTCCGACCTGGCCGCGCAGCACGGCCTGCCAGCGCCGATGCCAGGTCGGCGACAGATAAGTTGCGCGTGCCACCACGCGGGCAATGTTGTCCTCGTTGACGACGCCGCTGGGACCGGCACCGAGGTCGATCGATGCGACGTAGCCGCGCGTCGGCGAAATCAGGTTATCGACACGGCGGCGCGTATAGCTGAAGGAGGCCAGCAGCGCCTCGCGGTTGGCCGAATAGGTGTCGCCGATGCGCTGGCGGTCGGCATAGAAGGTCAGCGCCCAGACCTTTTCGTTGTTCTTGTCGGGACTGGTCAGGCGCGCACCGGTCTGTACCTTGTCGACCGTTTCGCCAGCGCTGTTGGTGTATTCGTAGTGCGCGCCGAAGCTCGGAATCCAGCCGTTTTCCAGCGGCGGCAGATAGACGTCGGAGCCGATCAGGCGGTTGTCGCGATCGATCTTGAGATTGGATTCGAGCCGCCAGTCGCGCTGCAGGAAATTGCGGTTCAGCCATTTGACCTGCAGCCGTGCGCCCGAGTCGGTCGAAAAGCCGATACCCAGCGACAGCCGCTTGCGTTCATTCTCGTTCAGATCGAGCCGCACCGGCACGTTGTGCGGTTTGGTCGGATCGATATCGACGGTGGCGAAAGCGGAACGAAAGTAGCCGGTATCCTGCACGCGTGCCTGCAACTCGTTGAGCTTTTCCTGCGAATAGGGATCGCCGGGCTTGATCGGATTGAGGTCGGTGACGATGCGGCTCGAATAGCGCTGCAGGCCTTCGATCTCGAGTTCGCCGAAGGTGAAGGCGGGGCCGGAGTCCACCTCGACGCTGAGCGTGGCGCTCGCCGTCAGCGGTTCGATGCGCGCCTCGCTGGCGGTGATGGCGGCTGCCGGATAGTCGCGTACCAGCAGGGACTTCAGCATTTCGCTCTTGGCATCGTCCCATGCCTTCTGCTGGAAGATGCCGCCGGCCTTCAGACCCCATTGCCGGCGCAGGCGCTCGACGCGGCGCGGATCGGCTTCGACCAGCTGGCCCTTGAAGCGCAGATCGACCGCGCGCACCAGCGTGCGCTCGTTGAGCGTGACCGTGTAGCGCGCCACCCAAGGTGTGACGTTGCGGTCGAGCATGTGGGTGACGGCGGCGGAGAAATAGCCTTCGGTCGCCAGCAGCGAACGGATCTGCACCGGCGCCACGCCGGCCAGGCGCTGTACCTCGTCTTCGTGCAGGGACTGCGATTGCCGCTTGGCGAGTTCGAGGTTGTCGATCAGGAAAGGAGTGAGCCCGCCTGCACCCTCGATTTCCACGCGGTAGGGCGTGACGCGTTCTTCCGCTTCGTTCTGGACGTTCGCCGCCACGCTGTCGTTTGCGGCCTGAATGGCGGCGTCGTCGTTCTGCGCATGCGCGCCCTGCGACAGGCACGCGGCCAGGAAAAACACGGGAAACAGGCGGGCAGGCGGGCAGGTATGCGAGTGCCGGGGCAGCGACCATGCGCGATGGAAAAAGGAAACGATTCTTTTCGGCACTATGTTGTTGATCGAAAGCGTGGCGAATCTCGGCAAGATGGTCGCGAACCGGCAAGGTCCGCCGTTTCGCGATGCCAGAACGGTGCGTGCGGCGGACGGCGCCAGCTTATCAGCATTTCCACGGGCGTGGCGGCAGGCGCGCGGGATGTGCAGGGTCGGACTGTGGGGCGGGAGCGTAGTTCCCGGCGCTCGGGATGGGACGGCGGTTGCCGATGCGCGCCAAAGTGCCTATAGTGGCGGCTCTCCCGCTTTTTGTCCCATCTCCCGCCATGAGCCGCAACAACCAGGATGTGCAAACCTTGCTCGAACTCCGTCCCGGGCAGTCGCTCGAACTGCTGAAGGAACTGCACATCCTGACGCGCGACGGCAAGATCAACCAGGACAGCCGGCGCAAGCTCAAGCAGGTCTATCACCTCTACCAGTTCATCGAGCCGCTGCTTGAACAGGTCGCCGCCGATCATGCCGACATCACGCTGGTCGATCATGGCGCCGGCAAATCCTATCTCGGCTTCATCCTGTACGACTTGTACTTCAGGCAGCGCCAGCACGAGAACAAAGCGCACATCTACGGCATCGAGACGCGCGACGAACTCGTGCAGCGCTCGACCGAACTGGCGCACAAGCTCGGCTTTCCCGGCATGTCGTTTCTGAACCTGTCGGTGGCGGATTCCATCGTTTCGGATCGCCTGCCGCAGAAGATCGACGTCGTCACCGCGCTGCATGCCTGCAATACCGCGACCGACGACGCGATCCGCTTTGCGCTCGAGAAGCAGGCGCAGTTCATCGTGCTGGTGCCGTGCTGCCAGGCCGAGGTGGCTTCGATGCTGCGAAAGAACAAGGGCAAGGCGCTCGCCAATCCGCTGACCGAGATCTGGCGCCATCCGCTGCACACGCGCGAATTCGGCAGCCAGGTCACCAACGTGCTGCGCTGCCTGCAGCTCGAGGCGCACGGCTATCAGGTCAACGTGACCGAACTGGTCGGCTGGGAGCATTCGATGAAGAACGAACTCATCATCGCCAGCTACAAGGACCTGCCGCGCCGTCGTCCGACCGAACGCCTGCACGAAGTGCTGCAGACGCTGGGGCTTGAAGAGATGTCGTCGCGCTTCTTCACGCCGGCGCACGGTCAGGACGCGTGAGCGGCTACTTTCTTTGCCTTGCCATCTGGCGCAGGTAGGCGAGCAGGTCATCGAGGTCCGTCTCGCTCAATACCGCTTCGCCGAAGCCCGGCATCGCTGACTGCGGCCAGGCGCGCACCGCGGCCGGTTCGCGGATCAGGCGCCGCAGGAAATCCTCGTGAAAATACTCGGTCGGATTGAAGGGCAGGTTCAGGTCCGGTCCGAGCGCGGCATCGCCGCCGCCATTGAGCCGGTGGCAGCTCGCGCATTGCGCGAGAAACTGCCGCAGGCCGCGCTGCACCGCCTGCTGCTGCGGATCGTCCTCGAGCGCGTCGGGCAGCAGTTGCGGATAGCGTACCGTCAGCGCCGCGACGTTGCTGATGGCAACGATCTGGAACGGCCATTGCTCGGGCGAGACGCCGCCCTGTTCGGGCTGCAGCCAGACCAGATAGAATGCGCCGGCGCTCGGTCCGTCTTCCTTCAGCGGCGGCCATGGCCGCGTGGCCGGCTCGATCGCGATCCATGCCTGCGCCGCCGAGCGGAACAGCTCGCCCGGAATGTTGGCGACGAAGCCGTCGGCCGAACGGAATTGCAGCGTATCGATGCCGCGCAGGTCGCGCACGATGGCCGACAGCGGAATCGCCTGGTAGCTCATCGTGCGGCGATAGGAGGGATCGTCGGGTATCGTGATGACTTTGGTTTCGGGATGGCGCAGCAGGTTGGCGCGCGCCAGCTTCTGCTGCTGGCCGGGCAGGGCGAGCGTCAGCACCGCATCGTCGGCGGCATGCGCCGGCATGCTCGACAGCAGGCACATCAGCAACGACAGAAAAAGGACGGCGCAGGGGTGAAGGGGAAAACGCATGAGCAGGCATCCGGGGACGATTGAATCGCAGTATAGCGAAGCGACCGGCACTGCCTGGTTTCTTTATCTGCTCGAATGCCATGACGGCAGCATCTATACCGGCATCGCGCTCGACGTGCAGGCCCGCTTCCGGCTCCATGCGAGCGGCAAGGGCGCGCGCTACACGCGTTCGCGGCCGCCGCGCCGCGTGCTGGCGGTGGTCGCCTATCCGGACCGTTCCTCGGCATTGCGTGCCGAACATGCGATGAAGCGTTTGAGCGCGCGCGACAAGCGCCGCTTCTGCCTGCAGCGCGATCAGCTGTGGCGGCTTGCGCGCGAGATGGCGGCATGACGGTGCGCATCGATCGTGCTCACGCATCACGCTCATGAGTCATGCTCATGAATCACGCACCTTCGTCATCGTGTACCCTGTGCAATCAGGATTGAACGGGGAAGTGCGATGAACAAACGGTTTTCCAGCGCGTGCGAACGCAACGCCGGTCCCATCCTCGAGGTGTTGCGGCACGAGTTCGCTCATGTGAAGCACGTGCTCGAGATCGGCAGCGGCACCGGCCAGCATGCGGTCTTCATGGCCGAACACCTGCCGCACCTGCGCTGGCAGCCCAGCGATCTGTCCGAACATCATCCGGGCATACGCGCCTGGATCGAGGAGGCGTCATTGTCCAACGTGCTGCCGCCGATCACGCTCGACATGACGCAGCCGCAATGGCCGGCCGGCGATATCGATGCCGTGTTCACGGCCAACACCTGCCACATCATGTCGTGGGACAGGGTGGAGACCATGTTCGAGGGAGTGGGCAGGCTGCTGCCGGCCGGCGGCGTGCTGTGTGTCTATGGACCGTTCAACGTCGGCGGTCAATACACGAGCGAAGGCAATGCGCGCTTCGACGAAGCGTTGCGTGCGCAGGGCGCGCACATGGGTTTGCGCGATCTGGAGGCGATGCAGCAGCTGGCGCGCTCATGCGGCCTGACCGCCATTGCCGATCACGCGATGCCGGCCAACAATCGTCTGCTGGTCTGGCATCGCGCCTGAGCGCCTACTTGAAGGACGCTGCCGGCTTTTCGGGTGCAGGTTCACGGTCGATGCGGCACCCGGTGTATTTCCTGCCGTTCATCTCGAACTGCGCCTCGTCTCCCTTGTTCCAGAACAGCGTGCTGCCGTCGGTATAGCGCGCGCCGGAGGCCGACACTACCTGCGGCAGGTTGACCTTGCGGTCGCCCGGCAGCGAGAGTTCGACCACGCCTTCCGAGAAGCGCGCGATGAGGCCGATCTCGTCGCATTTGAAGGGGACGGGCGCCTTGGGTGCCGGCACCGGTGCCGCTACCGGGGTCAGCATGCGGTTGACGGTAACCGGAATGGGCTTGTCCTGCTGCGCGAAATCGACGGGAATCGACTCGTCGGTGGACCACAGCAACTGTTCGTTGCCGTCGATGATGGCGGCGCTGACCGCGTAGCGATGGCCAAGGTCGATGGCTGCCGGCACATAGCGCAGGTCGAAGGCGACCGGCACCTGTTCCTTGGGTTCGATGACCTGCTGCGCGATGAATTCGCCGCTGCTCTCGGGCCGGGTTTCGTCCTCGAGGCTCACGATCACCTTGGCGTCCGGCGGCAGCGCCACGCGCTCGCGGTAGGTCACGCTGCCGGTCAGATGGCCGGACAGAGCGATCTCCGGTTTTTTCTTGAAGAAGCTGCCGCAGCCGGCCAGCAGGGCGGTGGCGAGCAGGAGGGCAATGGCACGCGAAAATGTCATGGTCATGGCGATTTGGTCATCCAGGGAAACGTTGACGAGGCGATGTTGCGATTACTTGCGTGGCTGCATACTGGCATCCTCGCATATTATTCGCTAGTCTTATGTGCGCCAGCGCATCGAGCGCCGGCTTTATCGTGCCGCGGTCGTGACTGGCAAGCGTCATTTTCCCTGTTTTCAACTGTCCTTACCGATGTCGATGCCATTCTTCCGCTTTGCCGGCCACGGGCAAGCCACGCTGGCCCTGTGCCTTCTTCTTTCCGCCGCGCCGGGCCTGGCGGCCGCCGAGGAGTACGAATACACGCGGTGCGGTGAAAAGCCGGGTGTCGGCGAGTTGAGGAATTATCCGGGCGTCTATAACTTCTATTACGAGAATGACCTGTTCGCCGGCACCGACAACAACTACACCAACGGCATCAAGCTGTCATGGGTGTCGGCCAACCTGCAGGACTACACCAGCGATCCCTGCCTGCCGAAGTGGGTGCGGCGCCTGAACTACCTTTCCAAGCGCGTGCAGCCCGGTTCCTATGCCTCGCGCAACATGGTCGTCAGCGGCGGCCAGGAAATGTACACGCCGACCGATCACACGCGGCGCGATCTGATCGCCGACGATCGCCCCTACGCCGGCTGGCTCTATCTCGGCATGGCCTACAACGCGCGCAACGAGAAGGAGATGGACACGGTCGAGATCAATGTCGGCGTGGTTGGCCCGGCCTCGCTGGCGCGGCAGGCACAGAATTTCATCCACGATCTGCGCGGCATCGACCGCTTCGAAGGCTGGGACAACCAGTTGCACAACGAACTCGGCATCATGCTGGTGCACGAGAAGAAGCGCCGTGTGCTGCAGGTGGCCGAACACGGCATGCCGAAGATGGATGCGATCACGCACTACGGCTATGCAGTCGGCAACGTCAAGACCTATCTGAATGCCGGCATGGAGTTCCGTATCGGCAGCCATTTGCCCAATGACTTCGGTACGTCGCCGATCCGCCCCGCCAGCGACAGCAATGCGCCGCTGCCGGCCGGTGCGATGCGCCGGCTGGAAGATGGGGGCCTGCACGCCTTCGTCTCGCTCGATGCGCGCGCGGTGGCGCACAACATCTTCCTCGACGGCAATACCTTTGCCGACAGCCACAGCGTGTCCAAGCGCTATTTCGTCGGCGACGTGGCAGCCGGCATTGCATGGCAATGGAGCGGCGGCAAGATCACCTACGCGCAGTACCTGCGCAGTAAGGAGTTCCGCGGACAGGACAAGCCGCAGAGCTACGGTTCGATTACGATCAGCTTCGAATACTGAGGCGTCGTCTGCGTCTGCCGCTGCCAATACGCGCTGCGGCCAGCACGGTCTGCGTCGTATCATCCGGCGCATGGCTGGTGCATGACGTGCGCCGCGGGCGCAGTTCCGTCATGTCATCGAAGGCTGCTTCTGCACGGCGGGCCGGCGGGTCCGGTTGTTCCATGTTTCTGGCGTTTTGTTGCAGCGAGTGCGTGACTGCCGCATCGATCGTGCGGCGCAACGCACATGCGGCGTCGGCGGCAAGACTGCCTGCGGAAGGACAGGACGGAGGCAGGAACCAGGGCGCCTGCAGCGTCCAGACCTTGTCCGCATGCATGCCGAAGCGATGCGGCAGCGCAGCGTCCGCTGCCTTGTCGGCGGCAATGATGATGTCGGGTTCGCCAAAGCCGCTGGCGGTCTGTTCCAGCAGAAAGCGAACCTCGTTCTCGTTGCGCGGGTCGGCAGGTACCGCCCAGGCGCGGCCGCCGCTGCCGAATATTTCCTCTTCGAGCTGTTGTGCCGCCCGCCGCTGCGCTGGCCGGTAATTCAGCACCACCCGCGCACCGGTACGCGCGAGATGGCGTGCGATTTCGGCGCCGATGCCATGACTGGCGTCGATGACGATGGCGATCCTGTCATGAAGCGGGTGCATGCGATGCGTCATGGTTTTTTCCTGATGAGATTGGCAATGCCCGGAGCAGCAGACTTTCGCATGCAGGCCGCGCCTATCGTTATCCTTATTCTGCGAACTTCATGCACGATCCTGCAAATCGCGGGATGGACCGTCAATGCGGGCGCTTGCCTCTGTTAGCATCGCGCTCGTCATAAGCTCATGAAATAAAAGGAATCTCCATGCATTCCGCGTATCAGGAAATGGCAGACATCATTGCCCGTTATGCCAACGAGGATGGTGAATGTGCAACCGCCATCGGCAGTCTCTTCTTCAAGCGCAGCTCACAGCCGACGCGGGTGGTGCACAGCGCCCAATGGCCGTGCTTTGCACTCATCGTGCAGGGAGAAAAGCGCGTCACGCTGGGATCGGAAGTGTTCGCCTATGGCGTCGGCGATTATCTGATGGTGTCCATGGACTTGCCGGTCGAGTCCTGCATCAGCGTGGCCAGCGAAGCCGAACCGCATCTCGGACTCGGCATGGCGATCGACAACGAACGTCTGGGCGAGCTGTTGAAACGCATCCACATTCCGCGTTCGGCGATGAGCGGTACCGGTCTGCGCGGCATTTCGGTGCATGCGGCATCGATGGAGCTGATCGATGCGGTATTGCGTCTGCTGCGCCTGCTCGATCGTCCGGAAGACATTCCCGCGATGGCGCCGCTGATCGAACAGGAAATCCTCTATCGTCTGCTGATCGGGCCTTACGGCGCCAAACTGCTGAATGTGGCGATGAAGGACAGCCAGGGCAACCGCATTGCGCGGGCGGCAGCCTGGCTGCGCGACAACTTCGACCAGCCCTTGCGCATCAACGAGCTGGCGGAGCGGTTGAACATGAGCGTGTCGTCGCTGCATCATCAGTTCAAGCAGGTCACGGCAATGACGCCCATGCAGTACCAGAAGCGCTTGCGTCTGCACGAGGCGCGACGGCTGATGCTGGTTGACCGGCTCGATGTCGGCACGGCCGGGCATCGTGTCGGCTATGAAAGTCCTTCGCAATTCAGTCGCGAGTATGCGCGACTCTACGGCCAGTCGCCTCTACGCGATATAGAAAGCATGCGCGGCGGTGTACCGCCGGAATTGAGGGTGCCGTTGCGCGATGCCGAGCGGCAGGCGCAGGCGGACTGAAGGATGATTCGAAAAAGGCGGGCATCGCGCCCGCCTTTTTATTTCTGCCTCGTTATGCGGGCAGGCCGTCGAAGAACTCGACCGCGCCGGTTTCGAGCGAATACTCGGCGCCGACCACCAGCAGGCCTTCGTTCAGGATCAGGTTTTCCAGCAATTCGGAACCGTGACGCAACTGGTTGACCGAGGCGCGGATATTGGCACGCACCGATTGATGCACGAGCGCATCGTGATCGTGCTTGAGGTCGGTATCGAGCAGCGTCGCCACTGACGGGCGGATGCGGTCAACGATGGATTTCAGGTGGCGCGACTGGTTTTCGTTGGGGCGCTTGAGTTCTTCGAGCGTGGCCAGGATCGCGCCGCACTGCGAATGGCCGAGCACCACCACCAGCTTGGTGCGGTAGCGTTCCGCCGCGAATTCGACGCTGCCGATCTGCGACGGGGCCACGATGTTGCCGGCGACGCGGATCACGAACAGGTCGCCGAGACCCTGGTCGAACACCATCTCGGCCGGCACGCGCGAATCGGAGCAGCCGAGGATGATGGCGAACGGTTCCTGACCGTCTGCCACTTCCTGGCGGCGGGTCAGCACCGAAGTGCCTTCCGGGTTGCGGATATCCGCGACGAAGCGGCGATTGCCCTCGCGCAGGCGCTCGAGCGCTTGTTTGGCTGTTTGCATTGGCATGCTGATTTTTCCTGTAGAGCTTGTTGGGGTACGGCGGCGATGGCCGTCATGTCGGCATCGTGAGAGCAGCGCCCGACCGGGCACGCCGCTGCTGGCCCGCTACTTTAAAGCATTCGGGCCGGCTGTGCTCGTGCTGCCGGGAAAAAACAGCGAGGAAATGTGCGCTTGCGAACAAGGCGTGTCCTGGTGGCAGGCGCAAAAAAAGCAGGCGGCAAACTGCCCGCCTGCTCACGCGGAGCCTTCCGGAATGGAAGGATTCAGAAATCGAAGAGTTCGGCCAGCAGGTTCTTGCGCTGCTTCTGGCCGTAACCTTCCTTGATGTAGCCGTAACGTGGATCCTGATACGACAGCGGGCGCAGGCCGCGCGATGCGCTGGCTTGCGGACGTACCGACGGATGCGGTTCCGGCGGCAGGTGCGGAATTGAACGTTCAATCAGTTTGTCGAGTTCGCCGCGATCCAGCCAGACGCCGCGGCAATTGGGGCAGTAATCGATTTCGATGCCATGGCGATCCGACATGATCAGTTGCATGTCCTTGCAGATAGGGCACTTCATGAGTCGTATCCTCGGTGAGCTGCTGTCTCGATTATTGGAATCGGAAGCGGGGGCGCTTCTCTTTATATTCGACAACTCTGTGCCGATCCGAGTACTGTAAGCCGAGTTTCCTTTCATTAAAATTCGAATATACTCAGCATTTGGTTCGTAAAAACCAGATAGGGAGACGTGCATGAACGCGATCAATTACAAGCATCTGCATTATTTCTGGGTGGTCGCCAAGTCGGGCGGTATCGGCCGCGCCAGCGAACGCCTGCATCTGACGCCGCAGACCATCAGCGGCCAGATATCGCTGTTCGAAGACATGCTTGGCTATCCGCTCTTCAATCGCGTCGGCCGCCGGCTCGAGCTCAACGACGCCGGCCGCGTGGTACTCAGCTATGCCGACGAGATCTTCACCATCGGCGAGGAATTGCAGGAAGTGCTGCGCTCGCGCCCTGACGGCCTGCCCATGCAGTTCCGTGTCGGCGTGGCGGACGCGGTACCCAAGGCGATCGCCTATCTGCTGCTGGAGCCATCCATGGAGTTGCCCGATTCGCTGCGCATCGTCTGCCGCGAGGGCAAGCTGACCGATCTGCTCGCCGATCTGGCGATCCATCGCCTCGATATCGTGATCGCCGACAGCCCGATGCCGGCCAACATCGACGTGCGCGGCTACAACCACTTGCTGGGCGAATGCAGCGTGAGCTTCTTTGCAGCGGAACCGCTGGCAAGAAAGTACAAGAAGGATTTTCCGGCAAGCATGGACGGCGCACCTTTTTTGATGGCCGGCGAGGAAGCCGCGGTACGGCCGCGCCTGCTGCGCTGGTTCGAGAAGGAGCGCGTGCATCCGCGCATCGTCGGCGAGTTCGACGATGGCGCTTTGCTGCAGGCGTTCGGCGAAGCCGGCAAGGGCATCTTTGCCGCGCCGTCGGCGGTGGCCGACCAGATCTGCAAGCAGTCAGGCGTGACCGAACTCGGCCGTACCAATCTGGTGACCGAGCAGTTCTATGCGATTTCGGTGGAAAGACAACTGACGCATCCGGCCGTGGTGGCGATCAGTTCCGCTGCGCGCGAAAGCCTGATCCGCTAGGCCGAATGCGAAAGGAAGGGCAGCTTACTGGAACGAACCCGTCTGTACCGGGTTGAAGGGAACGACCGTGATGTGGCCGCGCTTGTCGAGGTCTTCTTCACCGTCGACGGCATTGTCCTGTTCGTTGCAGACTTCGTTCTGTTCTTCGGCCTGCTCCGCGCTCATGGAAAGAATGCGGGTAGTGATCTCATCGGGCGTCTTGTACATGATCGATTCCTTATCGTAGCGATCGGTGAAGCGAAATTCCCGGGAGGAATCGTTTCTCCAATCCGGCAAACAAATCTTCTCGACTGCGTTGCGAGAATAGAGGAGCCTTCATTCGATGGCGATCAGCGCTTGTCCCATGTTTCGGTAGGAATGCACTGACTTTCTTGTAGTGCGAATGTCATGTGATCATGCTATTCGACTGCGGTGTCACCAGACTGGCGTCTGACCTGCAGTGCACAGAGTCTAACATCCCCGTCGCGGGAATGCGAACTTTACATCCCGGCGTGCCTGACGATCGTAAATGAGAATCGATCATGAATGTTCCGGTGCGCAAAACACGCAAGCCGTCTGATGACGGCGGCAGGCATCAGGCGCCGCGGATATCTTCTACCGGCTCCGCTTCGCGCCGTTCCTGGCGCCATTCCATGAAGGTCTTCAGCAGCAGCGTCAGCATCGCCATGCAGGCGAGCAGGCCGGCAGCGGTGAAGGCGGCGGCGGTCTTGTAGTCGTTGTTGAGCTGTTCGACCAGGAGCGGCAGCGTGAGCGTCTGGTTCATGATGGTGCCGGAGACCACCGCCACCGCGCCGAACTCGCCGACCGCGCGCGCATTGGTGATGACGCAGCCATAGAGCAGCGCCCACTTGATGTTGGGCAGCGTGACCTTGCTGAAGATCTGCCAGCCGCTGGCGCCCAGCGACAGCGCGGCGATCTCTTCTTCCGTTCCCTGCTTCTGCATCAGCGGCATCAGGATGCGCGCGATATAGGGCGCGGTGACGAATACCGTGACCATGATGATGCCGGGCCAGGCGAACATGAGCTGGATGTCCTTGGCGTACAGCCACTGCCCGATGATGCCTTCGAGTCCATAGACGACGAGATAGCAGAAGCCGGCGACCACCGGCGAGGTCGCATACGGAATCTCGGTCAGCGTGACCAGCAGGCGGCGGCCGATGAAATCGTAATGCGTGACGCACCATGCGAGCAGGATGCCGAACACGAGGTTGATCGGTACCGTCATGACCGCCGCCAGCAGCGTCAGCTTGATCGCGTGCGTCATGTAGCTTTCATTGAGGTTCTGCCACAGCAGGCCGACGCCGCCGCTCAGCGCCTGCGCGAAGATCAGCGTCAGCGGCAGCACGAGGAACACCACCGCCAGGAAGAGACCGAGCGCGATCAGCAGCCACTGGTGCGCTTCGGTCGGACGTTTGATTGCCTTTGCCATGTCGTTCCGTCCTTATGCGCCCATCGATTTGTTGAACAGCCGGCCCTGGATCAGCTGCAGGATGAACAGCAGCGTCAGCGACGCCAGCAGCACCACCGAGGCGATGGCGGCGGCGGCCGGGTAGTTGAATTCCTGCAGACGCACGAACAGCATCAGTGAGGTCACCTCGGTCTCGAACGGGATGTTCCCGGCGATCATGATGACGGCGCCGAACTCGCCGAGGCTGCGGATGAAGGCCTGCGAGGAACCGGCGATCAATGCCGGCACCAGCGTCGGCAGGATCACGCGCCAGAAGATCTGCCACTTGTTCGCACCCAGCATCAGTGCGGCTTCCTCGAGTTCCTTCTCCATGTCTTCCAGCACCGGCTGCACCGAGCGCACGATGAACGGAATGCTGGTGAAGATCATGGCGACCACGATGCCGGGGAAGGCGTAGGAAATCTTGATGCCGACCATGTCGAAGAACTGGCCGAGCCAGCCGCTCGGGATGAACAGCGTCGATAGCGTCAGGCCGGCCACCGAGGTCGGTAGCGCGAACGGCAGATCGACGAGAGAGTCGAGCAGGCGGCGGCCCGGGAAGTTGTAGCGCGTGATGATCCACGCCCAGACGAAGCCGATGGCGGTCACCGCCACCGTCGAATAGAACGCACCCGTCAGCGTGACCTTGTAGCTCTGCAGCACGCGCACGTCGGTGATCGCGAACCAGTACTGCGACCACGTCATGCCGCTGACGTAGATCAGCAGCGCGGAAATCGGCAGCAGGATCACCAGGCTGATGTACAGCGTCGAAATGCCGAAGCTGATCGAGAAGCCCGGCAGGACCGGCGTGCTGCGGAAAAAGCGAAGGGACTGGGTCACGATAGGAACGATGTCATGGCTGGGCAAGGCCGCGCAAGGCTGCGGCCGGAAAGCAAACGACCATCACGAGGATGGTCGTTTGAAAGAGTGGCATTGTAAACCACGCCTGTGGACTTGCCAAAGCCGGTCGCACGCGGTGCCACCGGCTGCCGCATCAGCGGCGCTGCGAGAGCAGCTGGTCCAGCACGCCGCCGCTGCCGAAGTGCTTGTCCTGGATCGCATCCCAGGTGCCGAGCACGTCGTTCGGGTTGATCAGGCGCACCTTGGCGTAGCGGTCGGTGATGACCTTGACCAGATCCGGGTGATGGACGCGGTAGTTGAAGGTCGTCAGCAGCAGCTGGATTTCACGCGAATACTGGTAGTTCAGGTATTCGGTCGCGACCTTGCGGGTGCCTTTTTCATCGACCACCTTGTCAACCACGGCAACCGGGAACTCGGCCAGCACGGAAACCGGCGGCACCACGATTTCATAGCCACCGGCCTTGAACTCGTCGCTCTTGGCGATGTTGATGACTTCCGATTCGAAGGTCAGCAGTGCATCGCCCTGGTTGTTCTGTGCGAATGCCACGGTGGCGCCACGGCCGCCGGTCGGGAAGTTGACCACGTTGCGCAGCAGCTTGCCGACGAATTCCTTGGTCTTGGCTTCATCGCCCTTGAACTTCTCATTGGCGTACAGCCATGCGCCGAGGTAGCTGTAGCGCGCGTTGCCCGAGGTTTTCGGATTCGGGAAGACGACCTTCACGTCGTCGCGCACCAGATCGTCCCAGGATTTGATGTTCTTCGGATTGCCCTTGCGGACCAGGAAGGCGATCGTGCTGTAGTAGGGCGAGGCGTTGTTCGGGAAAGCCTTCTGCCAGTCCTTGCGTACCAGGCCGCGCTTGGCGAGGATGTCGATGTCCGGTACCTGGTTGAAGGTCACGGTATCGACCTTCTTGCCCTGGATGATGTCCTGTGCCTGGCGCGAGGTGCCAGCGAACGACTGGTCGATCTTCAGATCTTCGCCGGTCTGCTTCTTCCAGTGCGCCTGGAATTTCGGGTTGATGCTTGCGAACAGTTCGCGCGCGATGTCGTAGGACGCGTTGAGCAGCGGCTTCTCCTGGGCCTGGGCGGCGCCGGACAGCAGCACGGCTGCCGTGGCGGAGAGCAAGAGCGTTTTCTTGAACATGGTTGTAACTCCGTTGTTTTATATAGTGAGGGTTCCGGGCGCCACCGACAGGACCGCGACGCTGCACATTGCCGTTGATAGCCGACAAATTTGCCGAGCGACAAATATATCAAGTTCGCTTATGCGTTCAAACTATCGATTTTGCATGTCCTTATGCGAAATGCGCATGAAGGTCAGCATGATACCCAAGTTGTCCGACAAACAAAAACGCCTCCGGAAGGAGGCGTTTTTTGCATGTGCCGCGCGCTGGCGGTCTGGAACGATCAGGCGAAGTTCTGCGCCACGAAGTCCCAGTTGACGATCGCCCAGAACGACTCGATGTACTTCGGACGCGCGTTGCGGTAGTCGATGTAGTAGGCGTGCTCCCAGACGTCGCAGGTCAGCAGCGGCTTGTTCTCGGTCGTCAGCGGGGTGGCGGCGTTCGAGGTGTTGACGATGTCGAGCGAGCCGTCCGGCTTCTTGACCAGCCAGGTCCAGCCGGAACCGAAGTTACCGAGGCCCGACTTGGTGAATTCTTCCTTGAACTTGTCGAACGAACCCCACTTGGCGTTGATCGCGTCGGCCAGGGCGCCGGTCGGTGCGCCGCCGCCGTTCGGCTTGAAGCCGTTCCAGTAGAAGGTGTGGTTCCACACCTGGGCCGAGTTGTTGAAGATGCCGCCGGAAGATTTCTTGATGATTTCCTCGAGCGACAGGTTTTCGAATTCGGTACCTTTGATCAGGTTGTTCAGATTGGTCACATAGGTCTGATGATGCTTGCCATAGTGGAATTCAAGCGTCTCTTTCGAGATGTGGGGGGCAAGCGCATCCAACGCATAGGGCAGTGCCGGCAGGGTATGTTCCATGGTCGTCCTTTGTGAAAATTAAAGTAAAAACATCTTTTGGAAAGGCATTCATTGTAAAGCGGTTATTGATTGCTTGCACACGACGCAGGTCAATTTCGGCGAATGATTAAAAAATAGGCAGCCCTTCGGAGAGCAAGCAACGATGCGGCGTTCCAAGGGGATGGTGCTGATTTATAATGCGAATTATTCTCATTATTGTTATGGCGAAAAGCGCCTGCGAGGAGACCCGATGAGTATCGTCAAAACCGGAACGCAGAACGATGTGCATGCACCGGTGGCGACGGGCAACTGGCGCGTCGGAATGGGCGTGAATTACCGGAGCAAGCAGAAAACCGACGTACGACGATGTTGAATCCCGTGCAGGGCGGCTATGCAGTCTGGAATGCGCGCGTGGCGTATCAGATCAATAAAACCTGGTCTGCTGCCATGAACGTCGAGAATCTGTTCGATAAACATTATTACTCGTCGATCGCAAGCAACTACATGAACAATTATGTGGGCGAGCCGCGCAATGCCATGCTCACGCTGCGCGGCACCTTCAAGTAATCCCATCGATCCCGCGAGCGTTTCAGTCGATCTGCTGCTGCACGCTCGCAATCCCCACCTGCGCCGTTCCTTCCGCCAGCCGTACCGTCACATTGCTGCGTGGCTGCAGGGCGTGCGGCGAGCGCAGGATTTCTCCCTTTTCATTGCTGACGATGGCGTAGCCGCGTTCCAGCGTGCGTTGCGGGTTCAGCATCTCGAGCTGGGCCGATAGCGCGCGCAGGTGCTGGTGGCGCTGGCGCAATTGCGCCTGCATGCAGTTGACCAGGCTGCGCGCATCGCGCGCGATGTGCAGGCGCGCGTTGCGCGTGTCGGGTTTGTGGGTTTGCCAGCGGTGCGTGAGGCGTGTCAATGACAGGCGCGCGCGGTCGAGTGGAATGCGGGTGGCATGGTGCAGCCGGTTTTGCAGCGCGGCCAGCCGCGCGCGTTCCTGTCCGATAGTGGACGATGGATTGACCAGGCGGCGTGACATCCAGTCCAGCGTCTGCGCCGCCTCGCCGAGCTGGCGCTTCATCGCAAAGCGCAGGTCGTAGGCATGTGCATCGACGCGCGCGATCCAGTCGGCGCGCGCCATGGTGGCGAGTTCGGCGGCGGCGGTTGGCGTCGGCGCGCGCACGTCGGCGGCGAAATCGGCAATCGTGAAATCGGTCTCGTGGCCGATGCCGGTGATTACGGGAATTTCCGAACCGGCAATCGTGCGCGCCACCACTTCATGATTGAATGACCACAGATCCTCGATGCTGCCGCCGCCGCGGCAGATCAGCAGCACATCGCATTCATGACGCGCGGAGGCAGTGGCGATCGCCTGTGCGATCTTCATGGCCGCGCCTTCTCCCTGCACCGGCGTCGGATAGAGGATCACATTGACGTGCGGCGCACGGCGCGCCAGTGTTGTCAGCACGTCGCGCAGCGCGGCTGCCTGCGGGCTGGTGACGATGCCGATGGTCTTGACGAACAGTGGCGGACGACGCTTGCGCGCCGGATCGAACAGGCCTTCCGCATTGAGCTTGTCCTTCAACTGCAGGAAGGCTTCGTAGAGATTGCCGACGCCCGAACGGCGGATCGCTTCCACATTCAACTGATAGTCGCCGCGCGGCGCGTAGAGCGTGACGAGCGCACGCACCTCCACCTTGTCGCCTTCGCGTGGCATGAAATCTGCATATTGGGCACGACCACGGAACATGACGGCTCGTACCTGCGCGCCATCGTCCTTGAGCGTGAAGTACCAGTGGCCGGACGCCGCGCGCGTGAAGTTGGAAATCTCGCCGGCGATCCATGACAAGGGGAACTGCCGTTCCAGCATGCGGGCGACCGCCTGGTTGAGGGCGGAAACGCTGAGGACGGCGGGGCTGGACGGGTTGTTCATAAGGCAGGTCGTCGTGGTGCATGAAGGAAGGAATGCCGCCGGGCGCGCACTTCATAAGTGCATGAGCGATGCACATTTTTCGCGGCCGGCAGCATGCATGGTAAAGGAATCGCGGGCATCCATCAGCGATTGCCTCGATAAAGCAGGATCACAGGGAGAAAAAGTGCGCATGTCGAATTTGAGAATCGGTGCCCGGCTGGGCTTGGGCTTCGGATTGGTGTCGTTGTTGATGGTCGTGCTGATCGCGGTGGCGGTCCATCACTTCGGCGAACTGGGCGGCATCAACAAACGCATGGTCGAGGAAGACTGGATCAAGGCGGAGGCGGTCGCGACCATCGATGCGACCACGCGCGCCAACGCGCGCCGCAACCTGGAATTCTTCATCGAGACCGACCCGTCGCGCATCGACTTCCTGTTTGCCGACATTGCGCGCAACAAGAAGACCATCGACGATGCGGTTGCGGTACTGGACCGCCTGGTCGTGAATGACGACGCCAAGGTCCTGCTGGCGCAGTTCAAGGAGGTACGAGGCAAGTACGTGGCGTCGTTCGGCCGTGTCGGCGCGCTGATTCACGACCAGCAGACGGACGCGGCGCGACAGTTGATGCAACGCGAAACGCTGCCGACACTGGATGCGGTGCAGAAGGTGGTGGCCGAGCTTGGCAGTCTGCAGAAGGAATACGTGAGCCAGAGCGGACAGGCGGCAGGCGCGCACATTGCCTCGGCGCTGAACTGGATGATCGGGCTCGGCGTCGCGGCGGTGCTGATCGGCCTGGCCTGCGCATGGCTGATCACGCGCTCGGTCACGCAGCCGATGAACGAGGCGGTACGCATCGCGCAGACGGTCGCCAGCGGCGATCTGAGCAGCATGATCGAGGTGCGCGGCAAGGACGAGACGGCGCAATTGCTGAAGGCGCTCAAGTCGATGAACGACGGACTGGCAAGGCTCGTCGGCGAAGTGCGCGCCAGCACGGAGGCGATTGCGCTGGCTTCGGGCGAGATCGCGACCGGCAACATGGACCTGTCGTCGCGCACCGAGGAGCAGGCCAGCTCGCTCGAGGAAACCGCTTCCTCGATGGAAGAACTGACTTCGACGGTGCGGCAGAACGCCGACAACGCGCGTCAGGCCAACCAGCTTGCGCTGCATGCGTCGCAAATCGCCGCGCGCGGCGGCGCCGTGGTGTCCGAGGTCGTCGATACCATGGGCGCGATCAACCAGTCTGCCGGCAGGATCGTCGATATCATCGGCGTCATCGATGGCATCGCCTTCCAGACCAACATCCTGGCATTGAACGCGGCGGTCGAGGCAGCGCGTGCCGGCGAGCAGGGCAGGGGTTTTGCGGTGGTGGCGGCCGAGGTGCGCACGCTGGCGCAGCGTTCGGCCAGCGCCGCCAAGGAAATCAAGAGCCTGATCGGCGATTCGGTCGAGCGTATCGATGCGGGATCGAAGCTGGTCAACGACGCCGGTACGACCATGCAGGAAGTGGTCGAGGGTGTGCGCCGCGTGACCGACATCATGGGCGAGATCAGTGCCGCCAGCCAGGAGCAGACGGATGGCATCGAACAGATCAACCAGGCCGTCATGCAGATGGATCAGGTCACGCAGCAGAATGCGGCGCTGGTGGAACAGGCTGCTGCGGCGGCCGATGCGCTGCAAAGCCAGTCGGGTCATCTGGTGCAGGTGGTCAGCACCTTCCGGCTTGGTGCAGCGGATACCGTGAAGTCGCAACACCTGTCCGAGGTGTCGATGGCGCCGGCAAACGAGTTGCAGCCGGCGCAGGGGATTTCCATGGCGTCGCAACCCTTGCTGACGGCATGAGTCTGCAATTCAGCGCGTGGCCATGCGGCTGCGCAGAGTGGCCTGCGTTCCTTCCACGATCAATAGCAGCACCGCAATCCACACCGGAATGTAGGTCAGCCATTGCGCGCCGCTGATGGTCTCCCCGAGCAGCAGCGCCACCAGCACCAGTAGTACAGGCTCCACGTAGCCCAGCAGGCCAAACAGGCTGAGCGGCAGGTTCTGGCTGGCCAGCATGTAGAAGACCAGCGCGGTCGAGCTCAATACCCCCAGGAGCGGGATCAGGCCGAACAGGGCGCGGTGGTCGGTCAATGACTCGAAGCCGACCGGTCCGGCTGCGATGAACCACAGGCCGGCTGGCAGCAGCAGGGCCATGTCGAACCACAGGCCGCCGAGGTTGGCGGCCGCCATCTTCCGCCGCAGCACGAAGTAGCCGGGGTAGCCGAATGCCACCAGCAGGGTTTCCCACGACAGGCTGCCGAGCTGCACGAGCTCGTTGAGCACGCCGACGGCGGCGAACAGCGCTGCCAGATTCTGCAGGCGCGTCAGGCGTTCGCCATAGACCAGGCGGCCGGTCAGCAGCATGGTCAGCGGCAGCAGGAAGTAGCCAAGCGACACATGCAGCGCGCGGCCATGCAGCGGCGCCCACATGAACAGCCACAATTGAACACCGAGCAGGGCCGAGGTGGCGAGCGCACCCGCGATCAGCAGCGGCTGCGCGCGCATGCGCGCCGCCAGAGTGAGCACCATGTGCTGCTGGCGGCTGAGCCAGATGAAGGCGGTCAGGAACGGAAAGGTCAGCAGCGTGCGCCAGCCGAAGATCTGCTCGCCATCGAGCGGCGCGAGCAGGGTCGCGTAATAGTAGAGGACGGCAAACAGTACCGATCCGATGATGGAGAACAGAACGCCTTTGGCCACGAGGTATCCGGGAATCATAGTTGGAATGACAAGGCACGCAGTATAGGCCATGCGGTCAATCCTTCCGCCGGCCTGTCGGCGAAAAGGCGTGCGCATGCGACGTAGGGCATGGCCGTGGCCGGAATTGCCGGTTGTCATGGCCGGATTTGTGCACGATGCCGTCCGGCCGGTTCCGGGGCGCGGCTTCACAGCGGCACGGCTTTGCATTATGATGGCCGCATTGCGGACAGGTGCCGAAGACCCTTCGTCGAAAGCGACAATGCGGCCGGGACTTGTCTTGCGGCGGCTTCCAGCGATGGAGGCCGTTTTGCTTTGCAAGGGGATGCGCCGCGCGGGCGCGTCTTCCCGATGCGGATAATCGCATTCTGCGCTGTACGAGGAATGCCATTCGAATCGTGCCGGAGCACGACATGAGCAGGAGCTGTGATGGATTTTGAAATACCCGAATCGCTGATACACGTGTTGCTCGGCATGATCGAGCCGCAATCGCCGCTCGCCAAGCGGCTCGAGGAGCATGGCGTGTGTCACGGCCGCATGATCGTCGCCAGCAAGCTGTTCGACGGCAAGTCGCTCAACACCCTGTACGGCCTGGCCAAGACGCACGAGGATCGCGCGCTGATGTTCCAGATGCTGGCGCTCGACAACATCCGCAACGCGCCGCAGGCACGCAAGATTCCCGATCTCGAACAGGTGGTGCCGGGGCTGGCCGCGTATTTCGCGCGCGATGTCATCGACGGCTGGATCTACAAGCGCAACAAGGACGGCGTGCTGCTGCCATGGCTCGTGCATCGCCTGCGCTACATGGTGCCGGACCAGGGCGCGCCCTACGTCGTCGTCGATCTGTTGGCCAACACCATGCAGTCGGCTTCCAAGGAAGAATCGAACGACATGCGCATGCGCCGCGCCGGCATGACCAATGCGATCGTCATCAACCGCCACGACATCGTCAACCGCACGATTCCCGAACTGCTCGGCGAGATGGGCTACTTCAAGGAGTGCCCGGAATTCAAGCAGGAATACGAGACGCACGCCAAGCGTTTCCTCGATTACCAGCGCCGCTTCGGCCAGCAATTCACGGCACGCAACGCTGCCTTCACCATCGATCACAAGGAAAAGGTGACGATGATGGCCCTCAAGGAGGGCATGGCCGCCAGGTGCGTCAACGACGAGGAAATCCTCGACCGCCGCTTCGAGATGATGACCGATGCCGAATTCTGGCGTGATGCAGGCTTCGAGACTGGTTTCGAGAAGATTCCGATGCACTGCTATCTGAATCTGTTCCATCTGGAACTGCATCAGAACATCTGGGTACACGTGCAGAACGTCAGCGAATACCGGTACAAGCCGGAGCTGCGCGAAAAGCTGATCCTGCCCGAGCAGCACCGCGACCTGATCGACATCCTGACGGCCGACATGAACGTGCTGATGGAAGACATCGTCGAAGGCAAGTCGGGCGGCACCACGATCCTGTGCCAGGGCGCGCCGGGTCTCGGCAAGACGCTGACGGCCGAGGTGTATTCGGAGGTGGTGCGCAAGCCGCTGTATCGCGTGCATTCGGGCCAGCTCGGCATCACGGCCGAATCGGTGGAGGCCAACCTGTCGGAGATCCTGCGCCGCGCTGCGCGCTGGGATGCGATCCTGCTGCTCGACGAGGCCGACGTCTATATCCGCTGCCGCGACAACGACCTGCAGCACAATGCGATCGTCGCCGAATTCCTGCGTACGCTCGAATACTTCAAGGGCCTGCTGTTCATGACGACCAACCGCATCGGCGACGTTGACGATGCGATCCTGTCGCGCTGCATCGCCACCATCCAGTACGAGATTCCGCCCAAGGATGATGCGATGCGCCTGTGGCGTTCGCTGTCGGACCAGTTCAATGCCAAGCTGTCCGACGAGCAGATCGACCGCCTGAGCGACACCTATGCCAAGTGCAGCGGCCGCGACGTCAAGGAACTGCTGAAGCTGACTTCCAAGTACTGCAAGAGCAAGCAGATTCCGCTGTCGGAAGAAGCGTTCGCGCAGTGCGCGGTGTTCCGCGGCATACGCTGATCAGCTACGCGCAAAAAAGCCCGGCCTTCTAAGCCGGGCTTTTTGTTTTCGGGCGTGCGCTGCGAGGACGCTTCAGTAACCGACCGTGAAACGCTGGCGCGAGTGCGCGGGTTTTTCGATCTCGTCCACCAGCGCGATCGCATAGTCCTCGAACGAGATGCGCGAACCGTCTTCGTTCGCAAGCAGCGCGTCCTTGCCGAGCCTGAACTTGCCGGTGCGCTCGCCGGCAAAGAATTCGGCGGACGGCGACAGGAAGGTCCAGTCGAGTTCCTTTTCCTGCCGGAGCAGGTCGAGAAAGGCTGCGCCGCCTGCCGCTTCGGCACGATAGGCATCGGGAAAATCGGGCTGGTCGATCAGGCGCTGGCCCGGCGCCACTTCGAGACTGCCGGCGCCGCCGACGACGAGATAGCGCTTGACGCCGGCAGCGCGCACGGCGTCGAGCAGTTTTGTCGGATCGCTGGCGGTGAAATGCACGGAACTGACGACCGCATCGTGTCCCTTGAGGATGGCGGCCAGCCCGGCACTGTCGAATACGTCCGCCTTGACCGCAGTGACGCCGGGCAGGGCGGCGATCTTTTCCGGGTGGCGCGCGATGGCGGTCACGCGGTGACCGCGGTCCGAGAGTTCCTTGAGGATGCGCGAGCCGGCCTGACCGGAGGCGCCGATGAGTGCGATGTGTGTCATGGATGGTCTTTCGTGTTGTGCCGCATTGTGCGCCGGACCGACGGGCGGAGCAGGCGCGTGATGCCGCGGCGATTGTTGGAGACGATGCAGGTCTATAAAATAGACCTGGTTGGAAAATCCTATCGCATCGCACGCCGTCCAACAAGAAGTCAGCGCGGCGTGATCAGGTCACTGCCACGTGACCGTCCCCGCCATCGAGGAGTATTGCATTGAGCCTGTCATCGCCATCGTCATCATCGCTGCCGTCGCCCGCGACGGCGGAACAAACCTGCCCGATCCGGGACGTGCTCGACCGCATCGGCGACCAGTGGAGCCTGCTGATCCTGGACGCGCTCGGCACGCGGCTGATGCGCTTCAATGCTCTGCATCGCGAGATCGGCGATGTCTCCAAGCAGATGCTGTCGCGTACCCTGAAGCGGCTCGAGCAGGATGGCTTCATCGCGCGCACGCTGTATCCGGAAGTGCCGCCGCGCGTCGAGTACGAGTTGACGCCGCTCGGCCGTTCGTTTCTGGTGCCGATGAAGTCATTGGTCGCGTGGGCCGACGCCAATCACGCGCACATCTGCGCCGCGCGGCGCGATTACGAACGCATGGCGGCGTGAACATGGCAGCGGCAAGCCGCTGAAGAAAAAGCGGACGGCGCCGGCTGCATGCCGACCCGTCCGCTTTCGGTTTGAGCGCTGAGCTGCTGCGATCAGGCTACCGGCAGCGCGCTTTCTTCCTCATCGACTGCCGTGATCGGCGTGTAGCTCGCGACGATGCGGTTGCGCAGCATGTTCACCTTCGGAATCATGAACTTCTGGCGGCTCAGCGCGAGGTTCATGAAGGTCGGCATGACCGCGCCGTGCCGCTTGACGGGCGGCGCCGCGACGTCGAGATCCCATTGCGGGAAACCGTTGGGCGGGACCACGAAGGAGCCACCGGGATAGGGGCTGTCGCTGCGGTTGGCGGCGATCAGGAAGACGCGGTTGTCCTCGGCCTTGGGTACCGTCAGCAGCTTGCGGTCGAGCGGATGACGCCAGGCGCTGCACCACGCGATCATGTCTGCCCCCTGCAGCGCGAGCACGCGGCTGGTTTCCGGGAACATGCCGTCGTAGCCGAGCAGCACGCCGAGCCGGCCGAACGGCGTGTCGAATACCGGCAGACTGTCGCCGGCAATCGCCCATGCCGTCATTTCCGGTTCCAGGTGGCTTTGCCGATAGCGGCCGATGATGTCGCCATCGGTGCCGATGACGATCGCGGTTGGCAGGATCTTCTCGTTCTTTTCCTCGAGTACCGGCAGCACGATCACGCAGCCGTACTGGCGCGCGATGCCCGATACGCGCGCGATGTGCGCCGGCGTGTTCTTCGCCTCGGCCAGGGCTTCGGCCAGTCCCGGCAGCCAGTGCGCGCTGCCGAAGTGCTGCGGCACGACGATGACCTTGACGCCGAGCTTGGCGGTGTGGTCGATCATCTCGTAGGCGGCTTCCAGGCTGCCGGCTTCCGTCGTTGCATGCGCCTGTACGGCGGCGGCCTTGGCGATGCTCTGTTCCGGGACCAGCGGTTGCTCGAGGATCGCGGCCAGCGGCGTGTCGGCCACCGGCTTGCCGATCAGGCCGTACAGCGCGGGGCGGCGATCGAGGAAGCGGTCGCCGGCGTGGTGCCAGCGCTTGGCGCGTGCGGCGGCGACATCGATCTCGGCGCTGACCACGCCGTGCGTGTCGTACGGAACCTTGGCGACCACCTCGCCGCCAGGCGCGACGATCATGCTGCCGCCCGGATAGTAGATGCTGCGCTCGACGCCGGCCTTGGTGGCCGCCACGAACCACAGTCCGTTCTCGTAGGCGCGCGCCGGCACCCACATGTCGGCCTGATCCATCGCGAAGAAGTTGGCCATATCGACGATGATCTCGGCACCCTGCAGCGCGAGGTTGCGCGTGATCTCCGGGATGCGGCCGTCGAAGCAGATCAAGAGGCCGATGCGGCCGAGTTCGGTATCCACCACCGGGCAGCCGTTCTCGCCAAGCTCGAACCAGTTCTGGTCATGCGTGGCGAGGAACTGCTTGTGATAGTGGACGATGATCTCGCCCTTGGGGTCGAGCAGCAGGCCGGTGTTGAAGATCTTGCCCTTGGCCTCGTCCTTTTCGGTGAAGCCGCTGGCGATGAAGACGTTGTGTTCGCGGCACAGGTCGGCCATCGCCTGCACGAAGCGGCCGTGGACGGTCTCGGCCAGTTCGCCGCAATGCTCGGCGGAGTCGAACAGGTAGCCGGTGTTCATGCATTCGGGGAAGACGATCAGGCGCGCGCCCTGGCGCACCGCTTCCCGCGTGTATTGACGCAGCAGGCCGATGTTGATATCGAGATCGCCGAGTGCGGCCAGGGTCTGGACCACGGCGGCGCGGAAGGGTTGGGGTGTCATGTTCTTGCTCCTTGGGTTTGCGCAGGCAATGCGGCGGCCTTGCGAGGGCCGCGGCCGTCGCCTTGTCTGCTGGGTAATCGGATTGTCAGGGCCGGGCGGCGGGATCGGGGGGCGCCCGGCGGTTCATGGTCAGCGGAAGTCGCCCGGTTTCAGCATCAGCGTCTTGACGTCGATGTGCTGCTTGAGCACGCCTTCCTTCTCGAACACGTTGACCAGCGCCTGGTAGGACTGGATGTCGGTCGCGTTCAGCTCGCTGTTGGCGCGCAGATAGGGTTGCGCCACCAGGTTGACCTGGGCCGGCTGGATGGCCGTGTACTTGGCGATGATGGGACGGTACTTGTCGAAGTTCTCGTTGGTCATCCTGGTCGCCTGATCGAGCACTTCGACCACCTTCTTCGCCACTTCCGGCCGTTCCTGCATGAACTTGGTGGACAGTACCGACACGCCCGAATAGAACGGATCGGCGATGAAGGTCGCGACCGGATTGGTCATCGCGCGCTTGGCTTCGCCGGATGCGACGGCGATCGAGCCGACCGGTTCCAGCGACAGCGTGGCGTCAACCGAGCCTGCCAGCAGCGACGGGATGTGCATAGGCACCGCGATCTCGTTGATGGTCACATCCTTGTCGGGATCGAGCCCGTTCTGGCGGATCACGTAGCGCGTGATGGTCTTCCACTGGATGCCGGGCAGGGTGCCGATGCGCTTGCCCTTGAGGTCCTTGAACGAGGAGATCGTCGAGGCGTTCGAGACGATCAGGCCGTCGTTGATCATGTTGACCTTGATGCCACCGCCCTGCAAGCCGAAGACCTTGAAAGTGCCGGGATAACGCGCTTCGGCCAGCGCGGTGATGCCGGCCGCCGCACCCGGCGGACCGAAGTCGGCCTGGCCCGACACCAGCGAGTCGATGATCTGGTTCGGGTTCTGGAACTTGACCGAGTTGATCTCGATGCCGGCCTTCTCGAACAGCTTTTCCTCGAGCGCGACGTAGTAGGCCATGGTCTGCATGATGGGCAGCCATGACGCGGTGACCTTTTCCATCTTCTGGGCCGAGGCCGTGCCTGCGCTGCACAGCAGACCGGTGATGAGCGATGCCAAAACGAGCTTTTTCATTTCATTCTCCAGGTTGAAGGCGGGCGGTCAGCGACCGGCCCAGTGCACGATCCATTTCTCCAGCGCGATGAAAAGGACGTTGAATCCGTAGCCGATGGCGCCCGTGATCAGGATCGAGGCGTACATCTGCTGCAGGTCGAATACCTGTTGCGCATCGATGATGCGGTGGCCCATGCCGTTGGTGGAACCGATGAACATCTCGGCCACGATGATGACCACCAGCGCCAGCGAGACCGCCATGCGCAGGCCGACGAAGGTCTGCGGCAGCGATTCCCAGAACAGCACGTCGCGGAACACGCGCCATCTGGACGCACCCATCACGCGCGCGGCCAGGATGCGAGTCTTGCGCGAGTTCATGACGCCGTAGGCGACGTTGAACACCACCACCAGCCAGGCCGAGAAGGCCGCGACCGCGATCTTGGCGAAGTCGCCGATGCCGAAGATCAGCAGGAACAGCGGAAACATCGCGGTGGCCGGCGTCGAGCGGAAGAAATCGACGAGGAATTCCACCGTGCGATAGATGCGGTCGTTGGAGCCGAGCGCGATGCCGACCGGAATCCCGGCCGCGGCCGCCATCGCGAACGCATACAGCGTGCGGAACAGCGTGGCGCCGAGGTCGGCCGTCATCGAACCCGACCACAGGCTGCTGCCGAGCGTGGCGAAGGTGTCGAAGGGATTGGGCAGCAGCTTGTTGCTGACCCATGCCGAATCGTTGGCGACCCACCAGACGGCGACCAGCGCGGCCGGGCCGATCAGGGCGCGCGCGATGCGCAGCACGTGCGGCGAAAGGAAAGGGTTGGCGGCGGTTTTCATTTGCGTACCTCGTTCTGAAAGATATCCAGGCAGCGTGCCTTGGTGCGCACGAAGGCATCGCTCGACAGCGTGCGCAGGTCGCGCGGCCGGGCGGCGTCGAAGAACACGTTGTCGGCCACGCGCGTCGGGCGCTTGGTCAGCAGCAGGATGTGATTGGCCAGATAGACCGCTTCTTCCAGATCGTGCGAGACCACGATCATGGTGACGCCAGTGGCCTGGAAGATTTCCTGCAGCTTCTCGCGGATGAAGAGCGTCATCTCGTAGTCGAGCGCCGAGAACGGCTCGTCGAGGAACAGCACTTCCGGGTGCGGCGCCAGCGCGCGCATGATGGAGATCAACTGCTGCTGTCCGCCCGAGAATTCATAGGGATAGCGGTTGAGGTCGAAGCGCACGTCGAAGGATTCGATCAGTTCCTGCACGCGCGCATCGCAGTCGGCCTCGCTCATGCCCTTGAGCTTGAGCGGATAGCGGATGTTGTCGATCGCGCGCATCCACGGGAACAGCGCTTCGCGATAGTTCTGGAACACGTAGCCGATGGTGGTCTGCTGCAGCGTCTTGCCGTCGAACAGGATGTCGCCGGCATCGTGCGGGATCAGGCCCGCGATCATGTTGATCAGTGTCGATTTGCCGCAGCCGTTGGGACCGAACACGCAGGTCACGCGCCCCTTGGGCAGATCGAGGTTGAAATCGGAATAGACGGGCACGCCGCCAAAGGCCTTGTGCAGGCCGCGTACCGTGATGTGGGCGCGTTCCGCTGCCGGCACGGCGGGCGGTTCGTGCTGAACGTGGGAAAAATCGACGACTGAGTTCATGGTTCGCATCCTGTTGACATTGCTTCGGGCTTGTCGCGTCTGGCCGGTTGCATCCGCTTGACATGAACCTGTAGTGCAATTGATGTGCCAAGCGCGTGCGGCAAGGCCGTTTGGGATTGCAAAGGGAGTGTCGGCACGATCCGTTCGATCGGCCGAAAAGCCTTGCCGGACAAGCGATTGCGGCCGATGCGGCATGCCGGCCTGCATGGCATTTTTCGCCCGTTCAAGGAGGTGATTTGCTTGTCCGAATGCCAAATTTTCGGGTGTGCCACAGCCTTGCTTGTGTCAACACTTGTTAACCATGTTGTTAACAACATGGCGGTGCATGGGCGACAGGAATGCACGCCGATGGGGCGAAAACATGTGTGGCGGGCAAGACTTTCCGCTGCCTTGATCGAGCGCGGCGATGTTCTTCGCGGTGATGGCGCCGTTTTTCCTGCATGGCAGGGACATTGCTAGGAACGCTGCATGGACAAGGAGAACGATGCCATGCATGCGCACATCAAGAAGACGGACCTCCACGAGGCCGAACCCTCGACCGCGAAGGCGGCCCTGCAGAAGAACGTGCACGGCATCGTCGATTGGTCGCAGGCGCAGCTGTTCGTCACGCGTGAGATTTCCAAGCTGATCGGCCGCAGCCTGGACCCGGCCTACGTGATCGGCAGCATGCTGCAACTGCTGTCCGAGTTCCTCGGCCTCAATCGCGGGCGCGTGTTCCTGTTCGACGCGGGACGGCAGCGCCTGCTGATTCATTATTCCTACGGCCTGAACCAGGAGGAAATCCGGCGCGGCGTGTTCCGTCCCGGCGAGGGCATCACCGGCAAGGTGTTCCAGTCGGGCGAGATGGCGATCATCCAGGACATCGATGCCGAGCCCAACTACCTCGCGCGCACGGTTGACCGCGACCGCCTGCCCAAAGGCGTGATCTCCATGTTCGCGCTGCCCATCATCGTTGACGGCAAGGTGCGCGGCGTGCTGGCGGTCAACCGCTTTCGCGGCCTGCACCGGCCGTTGAGCGACGACCTTGCGACGGTGCGGCTGGTAGCGGCGCAGATCGCGCAGTTGATGCGCATCGAGCAGCTGGTTGACGAACAGGTGGAGCGGCGCACCGCGGCGCTGACGGTCGAGAACATCGAACTCAAGAAGGCGCTCGGCCAGCAGGCGCAGGCCGGCGGCATCATCGGCGAATCAGTCGCCTCGCGCACCGCCCTGCATCAGGTGATGCAGGTGGCGCGCACGGTAGCGACCGTGCTGCTGCTCGGCGAATCGGGCACCGGCAAGGAATTGTTCGCGCGTGCGCTGCATGAAGCGAGCGACCGGCGCGACGGCCCCTTCGTCAAGGTCAACTGCGGCGCGATTCCCGAGAACCTGTTCGAGTCGGAATTGTTCGGTCACGAGAAGGGTGCCTTCACCGGTGCGCACGCGGCGCGGCCCGGCCGCTTCGAGGATGCCAACGGCGGCACGCTGTTCCTCGACGAGGTCGGCGACCTGCCGCTGCTGATGCAGGTCAAGCTGCTGCGCGCGCTGCAGGAGCAGCAGATCCAGCGCGTCGGCGGGCGGCGCGAGATTCCGGTCAACGTGCGCATCGTGGCGGCCACCAATCGCGATCTGCAGAAACTGGTGGCGGCCGGCCGTTTCCGGCTCGACCTGTTCTACCGGCTCAACGTGGTGCCCGTGCACCTGCCGGCGCTGCGCGAGCGGCCCGAGGACATTCCGCTGCTGGTGCGGCATTTCCTGGCGCTGGCCAACGGCAGGTTCCAGCGGCAGGCGACGCTGTCGCATGGCGGGCTCGAACAATTGCTGCGGTTTCCGTGGCCCGGCAACATCCGCCAGTTGCAGAACATCGTCGAGCGGCTGGTGCTGCTGGCCGAGCGGCAGGAGATCGATGCCGACGACGTGCGCGAGGTGCTGCAGACCGAGCGCGCGGTGGAAACCCTGGTCGGCAGCACGCTGCCCGAACAGCCCGCGCCGCGCATGATGCAGCCGGTGCGGCAGGAAGAGAAGGGCCGCATCGTCGCCGCGCTCGAGGAATGCGGCGGCAACAAGTCGCGCGCCGCGCAGCGCCTGGGCCTCACGCTGCGGCAGCTCAATTACCGGATCAAGGTGCTGCACATCGGCGGTTGAAGTACCGCCACTTTTTTCGGCAGCGGAAAAATCTCATTTGAAATCAGTCACTTCTCGCGCGTCGGTCAGGGTTGCTCACAATCTTGTCCACAGAAATCCTGCATAACCGTGGACAACTGTCGCAGGCGCGGCAGAACGAGGCGGCGCTTGCCTGCCCGCCGTCAAACCGTTACATTCTCGGGAATCGCTTCACGCCGATTTCCCCTCATTCCGCATCATCCATCGATCCAACGAAGGAGCTTATCTTGCTCGCCATCATTCACGCAGCAGGCTGGCCGATCTACTTTCTGCTGCTGGCTTCCGTCATCGCGCTCGCGCTGATCGTCGAACGCCTGCTCTACCTGCGGCGCGCGCGCATCCTGCCGCCGACGCTGCTGCAGGAAGTGATCCGCGTCTATCAGAACGGCCGCATCGACGACAAGGTGGTGACCACGCTGGAGCAGAATTCGCCGCTGGGCCGCGTGCTGGCGGCCGGCCTGCGCAACGTCGATTCGCCGCGCGAGATCATGAAGGAATCGATCGAGGAAGCAGGGCAGGCGACCGCGCACGAACTCGAACGCTTCCTGACCACGCTCGGCACCATCGCCTCGCTGGCGCCGCTGATGGGCCTGTTCGGCACCATCGTCGGCATGATCGAAATCTTCGGTTCGCAGAACGCAGCCGGCACCGGCTCCAATCCGGGCCAGCTGGCGCATGGCATTTCCATCGCGCTCTACAACACCGGCTTCGGCATCGCGATCGCGATGCCGGCGCTGGTGTTCTACCGCCACTTCCGCGCGCTGGTCGATACCTTCGTGGTCGAGATGGAGCAGCAGGCCGTGAAGTTCGTCGATATCGTCCACGGCAACCGCAAATAAGGCCGGACGGCGCGCATGAACTTCCGCAAACGCCATGGCCGCGAGGACCCGGAGATCAACCTGATCCCGTTCATCGACGTGCTGCTCGTGATCCTGATCTTCCTGATGGTCACGACCACCTTCAGCCGTTTCACCGCGCTGCAGATCACACTGCCGACCGCCGACGCCGAAAAGGCGCAGGAGCAGCCGCTGCAGATCAACATCGGCATCGATGCGCAGAACCGCTACACCATCAACAACAACCGCGTCGCGGTGCAGAATGCCGAAGCGCTGGCGGCGGAACTGACGTCGGTGGTCAACGCCTCGGGCCGCAAGAATGCCGATCCGGTCATCGCGATCGCGGCCGATGCCACCGCTGCGCATCAGACCGTCATCAACGTGCTCGACGCGGCGCGCATTGCCGGCTATCCCAAGGTCGTGTTCGTCGCGCAAACGCGCGGACAGAAGTGACGCGCCTGCCGTCGTGAGCCGTTCCCGACTCGAACAATTCCTGACGCGCGCCTGGCTGCGGCGCGGCGTGGCAGCGCATGCGCTGCTGCCGCTGTCCTGCCTGTTCGGCCGCGTGGCCGCGGCGCGCCGGCGTTCCTATCTCGATCATCCGGAAAAGATGCAGCGCATGCCGGTGCCGGTGATCGTGGTCGGCAACATCTTCGTCGGCGGCACCGGCAAGACGCCGCTGACAATCTGGCTGGTGCAGGCGCTGCGTGAAGTCGGCTTCCACCCGGGCGTGATCTCGCGCGGCTACGGCGTAGATAACACGGTGGTGCGCGAGGTGCACGCGCAAGCATCGGCGCACGACGTCGGCGACGAACCGCTGCTGATCGCGCAGCGTGCGCAATGCCCGGTCATGGTCGGGCGCGACCGCGTGGCGACGGCATCGGCCCTGCTGGCCGCGCATCCGCAGGTCGATGTCATCGTTTCCGACGACGGTCTTCAGCATTACCGTCTCGCGCGTGACATCGAGATCGTGCTGTTCGACGGACGCGGTGTCGGCAACGGCTGGCTGCTGCCGGCCGGTCCCTTGCGCGAGCCGGCCGACAGGCCGCGCGACTTTACAGTCGTCAACGGCGCATTGCCGGTGCCCGGCGTGCCGGACGATGCGGTCGCGATGACGCTGCAGGGAACGGTGGCCGAACGGCTGTGCGATCCGCAGCAAACGCGCGCGCTTGCATCGTTTGCGCAGCAGGGGACTTCATCGTCCATGCTGGCTGCCGCCGGCATCGGCAACCCGGCGCGCTTCTTCCAGTTGCTGCGCGATGCGGGCCTGCAATTCGACTGCCTCGCGCTGCCCGACCATCACGATTTTGCCGACGATCCGTTTGCCGCCGTGCAAGCCGATACCATCCTGATCACGGAGAAGGATGCAGTAAAATGTCGGCAACATGAAGCCTTGAAAAACGACCCGCGCATCTGGGTCGTGCCCGTGACGGCGCAGCTCGACCGCGCCTTCGCCGAACGAATTGTGGAGAAACTCCGTGGACACTCGACTGCTTGACATCCTGGTTTGCCCGATCTGCAAGGGTCCGCTCGACCATGACCGCAAGGCGCAGGAACTGATCTGCAAGGCCGACCGCCTTGCCTATCCGATCCGCGACGGCATTCCGATCATGTGGGCCGATCAGGCACGCGACCTGCAGGCTGCCGCGCCGACGGCGAACTGAGCGCAGCGCCAGTCAGCATGTCCTTTACCGTCATCATTCCCGCCCGTCTCGCTTCCACCCGCCTGCCGAACAAGCCGCTCGCCGATCTCGGTGGCAAGCCGATGATCGTGCGCGTGGCCGAGCGCGCGGCGCAGGCCGGCGCGGCGCAGGTGATCGTCGCCACCGACCATGCCGACATTGTCGCTGCCTGCCAGGCGCATGGCGTGGATGCACGCATGACGCGCGACGACCATCCTTCGGGCACCGACCGCATCGCCGAAGTGGCGGCCGCCATCGGACTGCCGGACGATGCGGTGGTGGTCAACGTGCAGGGCGACGAACCGCTGATCGCTCCCGCGCTGATCGCGGCCACCGCGCAACTGATCAGTGCCGAAGTGTCGATGGCGACCGCCGCGCACGCGATCGACGCCGTGGCCGAGACCTTCAACCCGAACGTGGTCAAGGTCGTGCTCGACCGCGCCGGCCGCGCGCTGTATTTCTCGCGTGCGACGATCCCTTGGCATCGCGACGGCTTCGCCCGTGCGCAAGATGAATTGCCGGATGGTTACGCGCCGCTGCGCCACATCGGGCTGTACGCCTTCCGCAACGATTTCCTGCAGGCCTATCCGCGGCTCGAAGTCTCGCCGCTCGAACGCATCGAGGCGCTCGAGCAGCTGCGCGTGCTGTGGCACGGCGTGCCGATCGCGGTGCACGTGACCGACGAGGCGCCGGCCGCCGGCGTCGATACGCCGGACGATCTGGAGCGCGTGCGCCGGCATTTTTCCTGACCCGCATGCTTGTCTGCCTGTCATCAAAACCGGGTTTTTGCCCCTTTTTGTGTTAAATTCCGTGCTCTGCCGACAAGTCGAATCGTGATTCAGACTTTTCCCCTGGCCAATCGCGGCCACTGCGGTTATCGATTCAAGTTCATTTAGGAAGATTTCATGCGCCTCATCCTTCTAGGAGCGCCTGGTGCCGGTAAGGGCACGCAAGCTGGTTTCATCAAGGACAAATTCAACATCCCGCAAATCTCGACCGGCGACATGCTGCGCGCCGCCGTCAAGGAAGGCACGCAGCTCGGCCTGGCCGCCAAGAAGATCATGGACGAAGGCGGCCTGGTGTCGGACGACATCATCATCGGCCTCGTCAAGGATCGCCTCAAGCAGCCGGACTGCGCCAACGGCTACCTGTTCGACGGCTTCCCGCGCACCATTCCGCAAGCCGACGCCATGAAGGAAGCCGGCGTCGCCATCGACTACGTGCTCGAGATCGACGTGCCGGACAGCGCCATCATCGAACGCATGAGCGGCCGTCGCGTGCATCCGGCCTCGGGCCGCACCTACCACGTCAAGTTCAATCCGCCGAAGACGGAAGGAAAGGACGACGTCACCGGCGAGGAACTGATCCAGCGCGACGACGACAAGGAAGAAACCGTCAGGAAGCGCCTGTCGGTCTATCACGACCAGACCGAAGTGCTGGTTGACTACTACAACAAGTGGGCGGCTTCCGGCCAGCCGGGCGCGCCCAAATACCGCAAGATCGCCGGCGTCGGCCCGGTCGAGCAGATTCGCGACAGCGCCTTCGCTGCCTTGCAGGACTGAGCGGGCCAGCCATCGATAAAAGCGGACCTTCGGGTCCGCTTTTTTTATGGGTACGCGCTCACGCATTCTTGCCTGATTGGCATCCTTGCACGCTACACTGCTGGCTGTATCCGTCTTGCAGGAGTGCTCATGTCATCCCGTCCAATGTCGCCTCGTCCGCTGATCGCCTTGCTGTTTGCCGCATCGCTGTCCGCCTGCAGCCACCTTCCGCCGGCCGGACCGGTTGCCACGCTGGAACCCGAAGGCGCCAGCGGCTACCAGGAAAAGGATGGCTGGTTCACCAAGAAGGAAATGGTGGTGGCCGCCAACCCGCTGGCGGCGGAGGCCGGTGCGCTGATGCTCAAGCGCGGCGGTTCGGCGGTGGATGCGGCGATTGCGACGCAGATGGTGCTGACGCTGGTCGAGCCGCAATCGTCGGGTATCGGCGGCGGCGCCTTCTTCATGCATTTTGACGGACGCACGGTGCAGGCTTTCGACGGCCGAGAAACCGCGCCGGCCGCGGTCGATGAAAAACTGTTCCTGCAGGCGGATGGATCGCCGATGTCGTTCTACGATGCGGTGATCGGCGGCCGCGCGGTTGGCGTGCCGGGCGTGCTGCGCATGCTGGAAGACGTGCATCGCCAGCATGGCAGGCTGCCGTGGGCCGCGCTGTTCGAACCGGCGATCCGGCTGGCGGAAGAGGGCTTTCCCGTCAGTGCGCGCCTGCATACGCTGCTGATGCGCGAACAGGCGCTCAAGCAGGACCCGGTGGCGGCCGCCTATTTCTATGACGCGTCCGGTCAGCCGCGTCCTGTCGGTTTTCTGTTGCGAAATCCTGAACTGGCGGTTACGTTGCGCACGGTCGCCGCGCAAGGCGCGCAGGCCTTCTACAACGGCGACATCGCGCGCGCCATCGTCGCCAAGGTGCGGGGTCACGCGAGCAATCCGGGCGCCATGAGCGAGCAGGACCTGGCCGGCTATCGCGCAAAAGAGCGCGCGCCGCTGTGCAGCGACTACAAGCTGTGGCGCCTGTGTGGCATGCCGCCGCCATCGTCTGGTGCGATCACGGTGGCGCAGATGCTGGGCATGCTCGCGCATTTCGACCTGCGCGCGCTGGCGCCCGATGACAACGGCGTGCAGCCGCAGGCCGTGCACCTGTTTGCCGAAGCGGGGCGGCTCGCCTATGCCGACCGCAACCGCTACCTGGCCGATCCCGACTTCGCCCCCTTGCCGGGCGGCGGCATGCCGCTGCTCGATCAACGCTATCTGGCGCAGCGCGCAGCGCTGATCGGCGAGCGTTCGATGGGCACTGCCACGGCAGGCACGCCGCCCGGCATGCAACTGGCGTGGGGCAGCGATCGTTCGCCGGAATTGCCATCAACCTCGCACATGTCCGTCGTCGATGCGCGCGGCAATGCGCTCGCCATGACCACCACCATCGAGAATGCCTTCGGCGCGCGGCAGATGGTGGCGGGCTTCCTGCTCAACAACCAGTTGACCGATTTTTCGATGCTGCCGGCCGACGAACACGGACCGATCGCCAACCGCGTGCAGCCGGGCAAGCGCCCGCGCAGTTCGATGGCGCCGACGCTGGTGTTCGAAAAGGACAGCGGCAAGTTCGTGATGGCGATCGGCTCGCCCGGCGGCTCGGCCATCATCAACTACGTGGCGAAGACGCTGGTGGGCACCATGGAGTGGGGCCTGAACGTGCAGCAGGCGATCAGCCTGCCCAACTTTGGCAGCCGCAACGGACCGACCGAACTCGAACTCGGCCGCACCTCGCCGGCTCTGGCCGATGCCCTGCGCGCGAAAGGGCATGAGGTCACAGTGGAGGAACAGACCTCGGGACTGCACGGCATCATGCGCATGAACATCCACGGCGAGGACATGTGGTTCGGCGGCGCCGATCCGCGCCGTGAGGGGATTGCCGCAGGCGAATGACGGCCGGTCTTTCCCGTCGGCTTTCGCTCCGAGCTTGCTCCATGGCACAAACGCCGGAATAATGGAACGTATGGGAGACAGCAAGAAAATCGGTCTGGTACTGACCGGAGGCGGCGCACGCGCTGCCTATCAGGTAGGCGTACTGCAGGCGATCTCCGGCATCCTGTGCGAGGCCGGCTGGCAGTCCGACCGCAATCCATACGACATCATCACCGGCACGTCGGCCGGCGCCATCAATGCCACCGCGCTGGCCTGTCATGCAGACGATTTCGGCAATGGCCTCGAACGCGTGGCCGGTGTATGGGAGCATTTCACGGCGGAGCAGGTCTATCGTGCCGATCTGTTCGGCGTGCTGGGTTCGGGCGCGCGCTGGCTGTCGGTGCTGTCCTTCGGCTGGCTGATGCGTTCATGGAAGGCCAATCCGCCGGTGTCCCTGCTCGACAACACGCCGCTGGTCAGCCTGCTCAACCGCATGCTGAACCTGCCGCGGCTGGACGCCGCGCTGGCGGGCGGCAAGCTGCATGCGCTGGCGGTGACGACGTCTTCCTATACCGCCGGCCGCCACATCACCTTTTACCAGACCGAAGCCGACATCAAGCCGTGGGTACGCACGCAGCGCGTGTCCATCCATGGCCAGATCGGGGTCGAGCACCTGCTGGCATCGGCGGCGATTCCGCTGATCTTTCCGGCGGTGCCGATTTTCTGCGAAGGCCGCCGCGAATACTTCGGCGATGGTTCGATGCGGCAGGTGGCGCCGATCTCGCCGGCGATCCATCTGGGCGCCGACAAGATCCTCGTGATCGGCGCCGGCCGCCTGCTCGAGCCGGCCATGGATCTGGCCGAGCATGCGCGCTATCCGAGCCTGGCGCAGATTGCCGGTCATGCGCTGTCGAGCATCTTCCTCGACAGCATCGCCAGCGACATGGAGCGCCTGAATCGCGTCAACCAGACGCTCTCGGTGCTGACGCCCGAACAGCGTGCAAAGACGTCGCTGCGTCCGCTCGAGATGCTGGCGATCGCCCCGTCCGAGCGGCTCGACAGCATCGCCAGTCGCCACGTCGGCAGCCTGCCGCGCCCGGTGCGCATGTTGCTGGGCGGCATCGGCGCGACCGAGGCGCGCGGTGCGGCGCTGGCGTCGTACCTGCTGTTCGAACGCAGCTACACGGGGGAGTTGATGGCGCTGGGACGCAAGGATGCATTGGCGCACCGCAACGAGATTCTTGCCTTCTTCGGATGTCGGCAGCAGGCGGAAGAGGGCACGCGCTGGGTCGAGGGCGAAAACCGTGCGGCTTCCTGAGCTCGCCGGTAGAGGCGGCCGCCTGCGTCAGTCATTTCTTTGGGGAAAATAAAAAATGAGCAATAAATTAATTTCGCGATTTTTATTGTTTTTCGCTACATTATTACTTTCTTTTAACGCTTTTTCGTTCGAAAGCGGGGTTTCCGGCACGATTTCCACCAGTGAATTGCCGGTGGAGGCGCGGGAAACCTTGCGATTGATCCGGCAGGGCGGGCCGTTTCCGTACGAGAAGGACGGATCGGTGTTCGGAAACTACGAAAGGGTTTTGCCACAGCAAAAGCGCGGGTATTATCGCGAATTCACCGTAAAAACGCCGCGTGCCCGCAATCGCGGCGCGCGGCGCCTGGTGACCGGAGGTGCGCCGCGCAGTACGGCAGAGATTTATTACACGGCCGATCATTACCGCAGTTTTCGCCGCGTGATCGAGCAGGAATACCGCCGTTGAGTTTATTTGCTGGAGATAGGATTACATGAGTTTGTTGAAAACCGTCCCGCCGAATGTCGTGCAATCGATACGTGCGTTTCGCGTCGCAGACCTGCAGGCGGAAGCGGCGACGCTCGGGCAGCATTTTCTCTATGCGCATTGCGCGCACGCGACGACCAAGCAGCAGGTGCTGACCACCATCGCCGAGGCCTTTCACTTCCCGCGCCATTTCGGCAAGAACTTCGATGCCCTGTCCGACTGCCTGACCAGCCTCGCCCACAAGGCCGGTCCGCAGCCGGGCTTCCTGATCGTGCTCGAGCAGTTGCCCAATACGCCCAAGTTCGACAAGGAAGCGCGCGAGACCCTGCTCGACGTGTTCCGCGACGCGGCCGATTTCTGGGCCGACAAGAAAATCGCCTTCCGCGTCTTCTACTCCTTCCAGTAATTCTCCGGCCGTCGTCCGCACGGCCCTTCCTTCCCGCATCCGCACGCTGCATCGCAGGTTTGCCGGCCATCGCCGATGGCGCTGCGGTACAATGCGCGCCATGAAAAAAATCGTCATTTTGATCTCGGGACGGGGCAGCAACATGCAGGCGATCCTCCGTGCGGCTCAAAGTGAACGATGGCCGGCCCGGGTTGCGGCCGTGATCAGCAATCGCGCCGACGCGGCGGGGCTGGCCTGCGCAGCCGAATACGGCATTCCGACCGAGATCGTGCCCAGCGCCGATTATCCGGATCGCGCCGCCTTCGACGCCGCGCTGCGCGAACGCATCGATGCCCATGCGCCGGATCTGGTGGTGCTGGCCGGCTTCATGCGCATCCTGACCGATGCCTTCGTGCTGCATTACAGCGGCCGCATGCTCAACATTCATCCCTCGCTGCTGCCGAGTTTCGTCGGCCTCGCCACGCACCGGCAGGCATTGACCGCCGGTGTGCGCTTCCATGGCGCCACCGTGCATTTCGTCACGCCGCAGCTCGACCACGGTCCCATCGTGTCGCAGGCCGTGGTGCCGGTGCTGCCGGACGACACCGAGGAGTCGCTGGCCGCACGCGTGCTGGAGCAGGAACACGTGATCTATCCGGCTGCCGTGCGCTGGTTCATCGAAGACCGTCTGAGTGTGCGGGATGGCATCGTGCGCATCGTCGCGCAGGATGGCTGATGCGCCTATTTCGCCGCTACACTGCATGTAGAGCGGCTTGTTTACCTCGTCTGAATTGAAATTGAAGGAATGTTCATGAGATTGCCCCCAGCGATCATTGGCAATACCGAAGAAGTGCTGCGCGAAGTGCTGCGCTTCACCGCACCGGCCGACGGCACGTTGTCGCGCTATTTCCGCGAGCATCCGCGTCTTGGCGGCCGTGAGCGCGGCGTGATCGCCGAAGCGGTCTATGGCTTGCTGCGCAACAAGTCTGTCTATACGCATTTCGCCGAATCCGGCAGCGGACCGGCGATGCGTCGCATGGCGCTGCTCGGGCTGGCGGACGCCGCGGGTGTCGAGGCGCTGGGAGGTTTGTCCGAAGACGAGCACGCCTGGCTGCAGCGCGTGATGCAGATCGACCGCGGCAACCTGCCGGCATCGCTGCGCGCCAACCTGCCGGACTGGCTGTTCGACAAGCTGGTCGCGCGCGACGGCGAGCAGGCCACGCTGGAACTGGCGCAGGCGATGAACCGTCCGGCGCCGCTCGACCTGCGCGTCAACGCGATCAAGGCCGACCGCGAGGAGGTGGTGGCGGAGCTGGCGCAGGCACCCATCCTGTGCGAAGCCATGCCATATGCACCGCTCGGCATCCGCGTGATCAAGAAGCCGGCGCTGCAGAACCTGCCGCTGTTCAAGAACGGTTCCATCGAGGTGCAGGACGAAGGCAGTCAACTGCTGTCGCAGATCGTCGGCGCGCGGCGCGGCGAGATGGTGGTGGACTTCTGTGCCGGTGCCGGCGGCAAGACGCTGTCGCTGGGTGCGACCATGCGCAACACCGGTCGCCTGTATGCATTCGACGTTTCGGAAAAGCGGCTGGCGAAACTGAAGCCGCGCCTGGCGCGCAGCGGCCTGTCGAACGTGCACCCGGTCGTGATCGCGCACGAGAACGACGCCAAGGTCAAGCGCCTGGCTGGCAAGATCGACCGCGTGCTGGTTGACGCGCCATGCAGCGGACTCGGCACGCTGCGCCGCAACCCGGACGTCAAGTGGCGCCAGACGCCGCAGGCCGTCACCGAACTCAACGAAAAGCAGCAATCCATCCTGGCCGGCGCGGCGCGCCTGGTCAAGCCGGGCGGTCGTCTCGTCTATGCGACCTGCAGCATTCTCGAGGAAGAGAACGACGCCATCGTCGAACAGTTCCTGGCCTCGCGCGACGATTTTGTACTCGTGCCGATGAAGGATGTGCTGGCCGAACAGAAGATCGCGCTCGAGATGGACAACTATCTTAAGCTGCTGCCGCACCGGCACCAGACCGACGGCTTCTTCGCCGCCGTGCTCGAACGCAAGAAGTAACGAGGCGATCGTCATGGACAACAGCCTGCTTTCCGCGCTCTGGCTCGACCTGACCACCGATCTCGCGCATCCGGGCCTGCAATGGCAGCTTGGCGTGCTGCTCGCCAGCATGGCATTCGGCTGGTGGCTCGCGCGCAGCATTCGCCAGACCATGGCCGCGCGCGAGACGGGCGACGGTTCGGCGCATCGCAAGCTGGCGGCAGAAACGCTGGGCCGCATCCTGTGGCCGCTGCTGACGCTGCTGCCGCTCGTGCTGGGCGCGCTGATCCTGCGCTACTGGTACAGCGTCGATCTGCTGCGGCTGGCAGCCTTCCTGTTCGGTTCGTTCGCGCTGGTGCGCATGGGGTTCTATCTGATGCATCGCACCTTCGCGCGCGGCGGTCGCGTCGGTGGCACGGTGGTGCTGTTCGAACGAGGCTTCGCGGCGCTGGTGTGGGGTGTGATGGCGCTGCACGTGACCGGGTTGCTGCCCGAGCTCGTGCACGTGCTCGAATCGGTGACGCTGCCCTTGGGCCGCAATGGTTTGACGCTGATGACGATCCTGCAGGCGGTGGTCTCGGTCAGCGTGACCATGCTGCTTGCGCTGTGGCTGTCGGCGCTGCTGGAAGAGCGCCTGATGAAGCTCGGCAGCATGCATTCGTCGATGCGCGCGGTGCTGTCGCGCATGAGCCGCGGCCTGCTAATCCTGCTGGCGCTGCTGTTCAGCCTGTCGATGGTCGGCATCGACCTGACGGTGCTGTCGGTGTTCGGCGGGGCGCTCGGCGTCGGTCTCGGCCTGGGGTTGCAGCGGCTGGCGAGCAGCTACGTCTCGGGCTTCGTGATCCTGCTCGAGCGCAGCCTCGCCATCGGCGACAGCGTGACCATCGACAAATTCAGCGGCAAGGTGGCGCAGATCAATACGCGCTACACGGTGTTGCACGGTGGCGACGGTACCGATACGGTATTGCCGAACGACATGCTGGTATCGGCGGCGGTGCAGAACGTGACGCTGACGGACAATGTGGTACAGGCGACAACCCGCATCACGGTCGATTACCGCACCGATGTCGATCTGGCATTGCGTCTGCTGGAGCAGGCTGCGACCAGTGTCGAGCGCGTGCGCAAGGGTCCGGATCGCGTGCCGGGCGCCACGCTGGTGGCTTTCAATGCGGATGGCATCGAACTGCAGCTCGGTTTCTTTGTCAATTCACCGGATCACCGGGGCGGCGCATTGTCGGACGTCAACCGCGCGGTGTGGCGGTTGTTTGCCGAGCACGGCATCCAGGTGCCGGCGGGGCGGCGCGAAGTAAGATTGACGGATGAGCAATACAATCAGTTGCAACAAGGGCTGATCGAGCAAAAATCCTTGCCAAACAAGGACTTGCAGCGTTAAAACGCGATACAATCCCACTGTATTTTTTGGACTAGTGCCTCTCGTATTACGCGATATCGGCACCATTTAAGGACCACGCCCATCCCGGGCGGTCGCACGGAGACATGATGACCCTGGACGCAGTACTCGACTTCCTCTCGAACGGCCTGACGCGCGCAAGCGGTTGGGAAATCTTCATTTTCACCGCGATCATGACGCACATCACGATCGCCGGCGTGACGATCTATCTGCACCGCAGCGCCACGCACCGCGGTCTCGATCTGCATCCGATCGCTGCCCACTTCTTCCGCTTCTGGTTGTGGATGACCACCGGCATGGTGACCAAGGAATGGGTTGCCATCCACCGCAAGCACCACGCCAAGTGCGAAACCGAGGACGATCCGCACAGCCCGGTGGTCAAGGGCATCAAGAAGGTCTTCTTCGAAGGCGCCGAACTGTACCGTATGGAATCCAAGAACAAGGAAACCATGCAGAAGTACGGCTACGGCACGCCCGACGACTGGATCGAGCGCAACGTCTATACCAGGCACAGCGCGCTGGGCGTATCGCTGATGCTGATCATCGACGTCGCGCTGTTCGGCGTGATCGGCCTGACCGTGTGGGCGGTGCAGATGATCTGGATTCCGCTGACCGCGGCCGGCATCGTCAACGGTATCGGCCACTACTGGGGCTACCGCAACTACGAGTGCAACGACGCGGCGACCAACATCTTCCCGATCGGCATCATCATCGGCGGCGAGGAACTGCACAACAACCACCACACCTACGGTACCTCGGCCAAGCTGTCGTCGAAGTGGTACGAATTCGACATCGGCTGGATGTACATCCGCATGATGTCCATGGTCGGTCTGGCCAAGATCAAGAAGGTCGCGCCCAAGCCCAAGTTCGACAACAGCAAGCTGCACCTGGATTTCGATACGCTGCAATCCGTCATCGCCAACCGCTATGACGTGACGGCAACCTACGCCAAGTCGCTGCGCCGCATCTGGGCCGAAGAGCTGGAACACCTGAAGGAAAAGGCCAAGCTCGAATCGCGCTTCCTGCGCTCCACGCGCAAACTGCTGCACCGCGAGCCGAGCCAGTTGCAGGAACCGCACAAGGAACAGCTGACCACGCTGTTCCAGCACAGCACGCAGCTCAAGACCATGCACGAGATGCGCGTCGAACTGGGCAGCCTGTGGGAGCGTTCGCACGCGAGCCGCGACCAGCTGCTGCAGCAACTGCAGGACTGGTGCGCACGCGCCGAATCGTCGGGCATTGCCGCCCTGCGCGATTTCTCGCTGCGCCTGCGCAGCTACGCATAAGACTGACGGAGCGCGTCTCCGATCAAAAACGGCAGGTACGGAAACGTACCTGCCGTTTTTTCATGCGGCGCCGGATTGCCGATTTCTGTGCGTGACGGTGCTTCTGGTGGGGATTGCCGCCGAACGGATCAGTAACGCTTGGTCAGCGTCATCTCGTCGCCATCGCGGCGCATTTCCATGCGCTTGAGGAAGGACATGCCGAGCAGGGCGAAGGGCAGGCCGTTTTCCTGCACTACGCCCTCGATCTGGTTGACGGTGATGTCGCCGATGCGCACGCTGTTGAGCATGACCATCCAGCCGGTCGTCACGCCGTTGGCGGTATTGATCTGGATCGGCTGGCCGCGCCGGTAGTCGATGCCGAGCCGGCGCGCGTCGCCCGCAGGCAGCGCGATCGCGGAGGCGCCGGTGTCGACCAGCATGCGGGTCATGCCGCCGTTGATCTGCCCCTGCACCATGAAATGACCGCGATGGTCGGCCTTCAGCGTGACGCTGGCATTGCCCGACGGCGCGATGCGATTGACGTGATGGCCGAGGTCGATGCGCTGGCGTCTGCCGCCTGCATCGAAGGTCGCGCTGCCCTGATCGACCTCGAGCAGGCGGATTTCCGGTGCGACGGTGTTGCCGACCGAATAGGTGCGCGGCGCCTTGCCGTCGATGACGAGCACGGCCTTGCCGGGAAACAGGCCAACTACACTGATCTCCGAGGCGTGGGCCAACGAAGTGCACAGAAGCAGGATTGCGGTCGAAAGCGGCAGTCTCATCATGGGCTCCGGCAAGGATCGACTCAGGAAAACGGCCGCGTGTGCAGGTTGCAGCAGGCGGCCGTGGAAGAATGGATGGGCGTGGATCAGTCGCGGAAGTTGTTGAATTCCAGCGGCAGGTCCGACACTTCCTTGCGCAGCATCGCCATCGTGGCCTGGAGGTCATCGCGCTTGGCGCCGGTCACGCGCACCGCATCGCCCTGGATGCTGGCCTGTACCTTCATTTTGCTGTCCTTGATGATGCGTACGATCTTCTTGGCGGCTTCGCTTTCGATGCCGTTCTTGATCTTGATGACCTGCTTGACCTTGTCGCCGCCGATCTTCTCGATCTTGCCCTGGTCGAGAAAACGCACATCGACGTTGCGCTTGACCAGCTTGGCGGTCAGCACGTCGCGCACCTGGCCGAGCTGGAATTCGGAATCGGCATAGGCGGTCAGTTCGCGTTCTTTCTGTTCGACGCGGGCGTCGCTGCCCTTGAAGTCGAAACGTGTGGAGATTTCCTTGCCGGCCTGGTCAACGGCATTCTTGACTTCGACCATGTTGGCTTCGGATACGGTATCAAATGAAGGCATGCTTGTTCTCCCGGATGTCTTGTTCAGCGCGCATTTTAGCCTGTCATCGGCGACGATGGGCCGGAAAACCGCAGGAATTGCGGGGATGGAGGCTAGTCTTGCCATGGCGCGGATCGTATCGCGGCGGCAGACCGGGGGAGCGGCGCGGGCATATAATGACGGGCTATGAAACTTTCCCTCGAAGCCGCCAGGCCACTGGCGTCGCTCAACACCTTCGGCATCGCCGTCCAGGCCGAGCGCTTCGCCGTCCTGCATTCCCGTGACCAGCTTCCAGACCTGATCGAACAGTGCCGCGTGCACGGCGGTGCCTTCTTTCTAGGCGGCGGCAGCAACATCCTGCTGACGCGCGACCTGCCGGGACTGACGGTCAAGGTCGATCTGCGCGGCATGGAGATCGACCGCAGCGCGGCCGACGCGATCCGTGTGACGGTGGCATCGGGCGAGAACTGGCACGCCAGCGTCATGTCGCTGCTGGAACAGGGCGTGCCGGGGCTGGAGAACCTGGCCCTGATTCCGGGCACCGTGGGTGCGGCGCCGATCCAGAACATCGGCGCCTACGGTCTCGAGGTCAGCGAACGCATCGAATCGGTGGAAGTGCTGGACTGGCAGGCGGGGACGGTGGAGCAGCTGGATGCGCAGGCCTGCCAGTTTGCCTATCGCGAAAGCGTGTTCAAGCGCAATCCGGGCCGCTGGCTGGTGCTGTCGGTCACCTTCCGCCTTCCGCATCCGCAGCAATGGCATGCCAGTGTCGCCTACCGCGAACTGGCCGACGAGCTGCAGAGGCTGCTCGATGCGCCGGCCGCGACGGCCACGCCGCAGCAGGTGGCGGATGCCGTCATCGCGATCCGTTCGCGCAAGCTGCCGGACCCGCGCCAGATCGGCAATGCCGGCAGCTTCTTCAAGAACCCGGTGGTGTCCTCGCACGAACGCCGGGCCCTGCTGGAAAGTCATCCGGACCTCGTCAACTATCCGCAACCCGACGGCAGCTACAAGCTGGCGGCCGGTTGGCTGATCGACCGCTGCGGCTGGAAGGGCAGGCAGATCGGTACCGCCGGCGTGCATGCGAATCAGGCGCTGGTGCTGGTCAATCGCGGCGGTGCCAGCGGTGCCGACATCATGGCGCTGGCGCAGGCAATCCAATCCGACGTGCACGATCGTTTCGGCGTCACGCTGGAACCCGAACCCGTTTTCCTCTGACCATGCGCTTCCAGGGAACGATCACCGAGTGGCGCGACGAGCAGGGCTACGGCTTCGTCACGCAGAACGGCGACGGCCGGCGGGTGTTCGTGCACGTCCGCAACTTTGCCAGGCGTGGTCGTCGTCCGGTCGAGGGCGATGCCGTCACCTATCGTCTCGGCATGCAGAACGGCCGCGAATGCGCGCTCGATGTCCAGTATGCGGCCAGCGTAGGCGGCGCGGCGCGCATGTCGCTGGCGGCCGGACGCAGCGGCTCGCTGTGGGCCTGGCTCGCCTCGCTCTACATCACCTTGCTGACGGTGGCGGTCGTCATGGGCAGCCTGCCGTGGACCGTGCTGGGATACATGGCGGCGATGAATGCGCTGAGCTACGTCGCCTATGCGCTCGACAAGCGCGCCGCGCGCAACGATGGATGGCGCACGCCGGAAGCGCGCCTGCATTTCATCGATCTGCTCGGCGGCTGGCCGGGCGGTCTGCTGGCGCAAAAACGCCTGCGCCACAAGACTGGCAAGCAGTCGTTCCAGATCGCCTATCGCGTGACCGTGCTGCTGCACCTGACGGCCGTGATCTGGCTGTTCTCTTCCTACGGCGCATCGGTGCGTGCCGCGCTGTTCGCGGCAGGTTGAACGCATTCGAGCGGTTGGCCAATGAAAAACGGCGGGTGAATATCACCCGCCGTTTTTCTCCTGCGTTCGATCCGCCAGCACTCAATCGAAGTAGTTGAGTCCCATTGCCGCATTGACCTCGGACAGGGTTTGCGCGGCAACCGCGCGCGCGCGTTCGGTGCCGCGCTTGAGCATGGCCAGCACTTCGCCCTTGTCCTTTGCGAACTCTTCGCGGCGCGTGCGGATCGGTTCGATCATGGCCTGCAACTGCGCTTCGAGACGGCGCTTGACCACGCTGTCGCCAAGGCCGCCACGGCGGTAATGCGCCTTGAGTTCCTCGACTTCTTCCTTGTTCGGATCGAAGGCATCGAGGAAGGTGAACACCACGTTGCCCTCGACCTGGCCCGGGTCCTCGACACGCAGGTGGTTGGGGTCGGTGTACATGGCATTGACGGCCTTCTTGATCTCGGCCGGCGTGGCGCCGAGCTGGATCGAGTTGCCGAGCGATTTGCTCATCTTGGCCTTGCCGTCGATGCCGGGCAGGCGGCTGGTGGCCGACAGCATTTCCTTGCATTCGACCAGGATGTCCTGGCCGACCACGTTGTTGAAGCGGCGCACCAGTTCGTTGGTCTGCTCGATCATCGGCAATTGGTCGTGACCGACCGGCACCAGCGTCGCCTTGAAGGCGGTGATGTCGGCGGCCTGGCTGACCGGATAGGTCAGGAAGCCGGCCGGGATGTCGCGCTCGAAGCCGCGCAGGCGGATTTCTTCCTTGATGGTGGGGTTGCGCTCGAGGCGCGATACCGTGACCAGGTTCAGTAGCACCATCGACAGTTCGTACAGTTCGCGGATCTGCGACTGGATGAAGATGGTGGATTTCTCGGGGTCGATGCCGACGGCCAGATAGTCGAGCGCGACTTCCATCACGTTCTCGGTCACGCGCTGGTGGCGGCCGACGTTGTCGGTCATGGCCTGGGTGTCGGCCAGCAGGATGAACTGCCGCGCGGTGTTCTGCAGTTCGACGCGCGCCTTCAGTGAGCCGATGTAGTGGCCCAGATGCAGCGGGCCGGTCGGGCGGTCGCCGGTCAGGACGATGGGAGGAGACGTTGGGTTCGACGATGAAGCATTCAGGGACATGGTTACTCCGTGTGGTTCGGAACGCCGCCCGTCCTGTCCGCTATCCAAAAACAATGCCGCCAGGAGTGGCGGCATCACGTTTTGGAACTGGTGTGAAACTGGTGTCAAAAACGGGCCGCGCGCTTCAGGCGCGCCACCAATGACGATCGGCAGTGAAGGGGATTCCGCTTTGCATGGCGCGCAGTATAGCATCCGCCGCCCGCGCGCAGACGCGCGTCCATGCAAAAAGCCCGGCACGGGGCCGGGCTTTGTGAGGAACCGGACGGAAACCGATCAAACGAAGTGGCAGACGTAGTCCAGCGTCTCGATGGTTTCGATGTCGAAGCTCGAGTTGGCCGGCACGTTGAACTGCTGGCCGCCTTCGTAGGTTTTCCAGTCGCTTTCGCCGTCGAGGCGGATGCGGCACTTGCCGGCGTTGAGTTCCATGATCTCGGCGGCGCCGGTGTTGAACTTCAGCGTGGATGGAAAGATCACGCCGAGCGTCTTCTTGCTGCCGTCGGCGAACACGATGCTGTGCGAGACGCACTTGCCGTCGAAGTAGATGTTGGCTTTCTTGATGGCCGAAACGTTGTCGAATTGGGTGCTCATGGGTATCCCGGAATGGTTGGTTATTTGTTGTCCTTGCCCAGGCGCGGCAGGGCGACCGAAGTATTGCCGGTCAGCAGGCCGACGTCGCTGTAGATGCCGAGCTTGTGGCGCGTGTCGGCGATGTCGAGGTTGCGCATGGTCAGCTGGCCGATGCGGTCGGCCGGCGAGAACGGCGCGTCCTCGACCTTTTCCATCGACAGGCGTTCCGGCGCGTAGGTCAGGTTGGGCGACTCGGTATTGAGGATCGAGTAGTCGTTGCCGCGGCGCAGCTCGAGCGTGACTTCGCCGGTGACGGCACGCGCCACCCAGCGTTGTGCGGCTTCGCGCAGCATGATGGCCTGCGGGTCGAACCAGCGGCCCTGGTACAGCAGGCGGCCCAGCTTGCGGCCGCTTTCGCGGTACTGCTCGATGGTGTCCTCGTTGTGGATGCCGGTGATCAGGCGCTCGTAGGCGATGAACAGCAGCGCCAGGCCCGGCGCCTCGTAAATGCCGCGGCTCTTGGCTTCGATGATGCGGTTCTCGATCTGGTCGCTCATGCCGAGGCCGTGGCGGCCGCCGATGCGGTTGGCTTCGAGGATCAGTTCGACCGGGCTGGCGAAGGTCACGCCGTTGAGGGCGACCGGACGGCCTTCTTCAAAACGGATGGTGACTTCCTCGCGCTTGATTTCGACATCATCGCGCCAGAAGGCCACGCCCATGATCGGCTGCACGATCTTGATGCCGGTGTTCAGGAATTCCAGATCCTTGGCTTCGTGCGTCGCGCCCAGCATGTTGGAGTCGGTCGAATAGGCTTTCTCGACCGACATCTTGTAGTCGAAGCCGGACTTGATCAGGAACTCGGACATTTCCTTGCGGCCGCCGAGTTCGTTGATGAAGGCGTCGTCCAGCCACGGCTTGTAGATGCGCAGCGCCGGGTTGATCAGGAGACCGTAGCGATAGAAGCGCTCGATGTCGTTGCCCTTGTAGGTCGAGCCGTCGCCCCAGATATCGACGTTGTCTTCCTTCATCGCGGCGACCAGCATGGTGCCGGTCACGGCGCGGCCCAGCGGCGTGGTGTTGAAATAGGTCTGGCCGGCGGTGGTCACGTGGAAGGCGCCGCTCTGCAGGGCGGCAATGCCTTCGGCCGCCAGCTGTTCGCGGCAGTCGATCAGGCGCGCGTCCTCGGCACCGTACTGCTTGGCTTTCTTCGGAATTGCATCGTAATCCGATTCGTCGGGCTGGCCGAGGTTGGCCGTGTAGGCGTACGGGATCGCGCCTTTCTGGCGCATCCAGTGCAGCGCGGCGCTGGTGTCCAGGCCGCCGGAAAAGGCGATGCCTACTTTTTGGTTGACGGGAACGGATTGAAGAATGGTGGACATGGTTTCTGGCTGGGTGAGCTGAGTGATTTTGGGTGTATTGAATCGGGTCGGGCCGGCGCTCAGTCGAGCTTGCCGAGCACCAGGTATTCGAGCAGGGCCTTTTGCACGTGCAGGCGGTTTTCGGCTTCGTCCCAGACGACCGATTGCGGACCGTCGATGACTTCGGCCGAAACTTCCTCGCCGCGATGCGCCGGCAGGCAGTGCATGAAGACGGCATCCGGCTTGGCGCGCTGCATCTTGGCGGCATCGACGATCCAGCCGTCGAAGGCTTGCAGGCGCGCGGCATTTTCTTCCTCGAAGCCCATGCTGGTCCAGACGTCGGTGGTGACCAGGTCGGCATCGGTGCAGGCGTCGGTCGGCGTTGCATGCACGGTGTAGTGCGTGTTGCCGGGTGCGACCAGCGACGGATCGATGTCGTAGCCGCGCGGCGTCGAGACCTTGACGTGGAAGTCGAGCACCTCGGCCGCCTGCAGCCACGAATACAGCATGTTGTTGGCGTCGCCGACCCAGGCCACGGTCTTGCCCTTGATCGAGCCGCGATGCTCGATGTAGGTGAAGACGTCTGCCAGCACCTGGCACGGATGGTGTTCGTTGGTCAGGCCGTTGATGACCGGCACCCGTGAATTGGCGGCAAAGCGGTCGATGATGTCCTGGCCGAAGGTGCGGATCATGATGACGTCGCACATGCGTGACATGACCTGCGCCGCGTCTTCCACCGGTTCGCCGCGGCCGAGCTGGCTGTCGCGCGTGTTCAGGTAAATGGCGGCGCCGCCCATCTGGTGCATGCCGGCCTCGAACGAGAGGCGGGTACGCGTGGAATTCTTTTCGAAGACCATGACCAGGGTGCGGTCGGCCAGCGTGTGATGGGGTTCGTAGTTCTTGAATTTCCGCTTGATGAGACGGGTGCGTTCGATCAGGTAATCGAATTCCTCCAGTGTCAGGTCGGAGAATTGCAGAAAGTGTTTGATTGCCATAATTAAAAACGGCGGCTAGGTTGGCGCCTGCCGCCGGTTGTGATAACTGCTTAAATTATAAGGGATTTTGCATCGAAAGCCACCCGAAACCGGACAGCAGGCGGACTTTTCGCACCGCCGGGCCGGTTTGCGGAGCCCGGCGTCAATAGAGTTTCTGTGACGATTCGTGCAACAGCTGCAGGTACAGCGCATGGCGCTGCGGATGGATGTCGCCGGCCTGCACGCCCTGGCGGATCGCGCAATCGGGTTCGCTGACGTGGTGGCAGTTGTAGAACTTGCAGCCGCCCAGGCGCGGGCGGAATTCCGGAAAGGCGCGTTCCAGCATGCCTTCGGTCAGATGGTAAAGGCCGAATTCCTGGAAGCCCGGCGAATCGATGATCGACGTGTGGTCGTCGATCGCGTACAGGCGCGTGAAGGTCGTGGTGTGCTTGCCGGTATCGAGCGCGGCCGAGATCTCGCGCACCGCGATATCGGCGTGCGGCACGATCAGGTTGATGATGGACGACTTGCCCATGCCGGACTGGCCGATCAGGATCGTTGATTTTCCCTGCAGCAGCGGCAGCAAGGCGGCGCGCGTCTGTTCCGGTTGTTCCTGCGCCGATACTTCATGTACCGGGTAGCCCAGGTTTGCATACAGGGCCACGCGCGAGCGCGTCTTTTCCAGCGAAGCGACGACGTCGATCTTGTTCAGGATCAGGTGCACCTCGACGCCGGCGGCCTCGCCCGCCACCAGCGCGCGCGACACCAGGTCGTCGGAAAAGCCGGGTTCGGTCGCCACCACGATGAAGAGCTGATCGACGTTGGCCGCCAGCAGTTTGGAGCGGTACTGGTCGGAGCGGTAGAGCAGGGTGCGCCGCTCCGCGATGGACTCGATGACTCCCTGATTGGCGGAGGTGCGCTTCAGGTCAACCAGGTCGCCGACCGCGACATCGCTCTTCTTGCCACGCGTGACACACTGCAATTTTTCGGCGCCGACCTGCACCAGGTAATGGCGGCCGTGCGCCGCGATGACGGTTCCCTGCATGCTCATGGTTCAGAGTGCTTCGCGGTACAGCGCATCGATGCGGGCGGCGCAGATGAAATCGTTTTCCGACAGGCCGCCCTGACCACCGTCAACCGAGTGCGTCCAGTAACGCACCGTGCAGCGGTTGTAGGTGACGGTCAGTTCGGGATGGTGGTCCTGCTCGTGGATCATGGGTGCGATGCGATTGACGAAGCCCAGCGTGGCGGCGTAGTAGGGAAAGGAAAAGGTGCGGACGATGGCCTTGCCCTCGCGCTGCCAGCCGTCGAGCAGCGCCAGCAGCGCGGCGACGCGTGCTTCCGGCAGCGCCTGCGTCTGCGGCGTGCAGTGCCGCGCGCGCAGTTCGTCCGCAGTGGTCATGCGGCTCCGCCCGACAGCAGGCGGTTGATGCGCACGCTGGCCGGCGGGTGCGAATCGTAGAAGGCCGAATGCAGCGGATCGGGTGTCAGCGTCGAGGCATTGTCCTCGTAGAGTTTGACCAGCGCCGACACAAGGTCCTGTGAATTGGTGTACTTCGCGGCGAAGGCATCGGCCTCGAATTCATGCTTGCGCGAGCCGAGCGAGGTCAGCGGCGACAGCAGGAAGGAGAACACCGGCAGAACCAGTACGAACAGCAGCAGCGCCATGGCGTCGTTGCTGGCGCCCATCATCGGCTCCACGCCAAGGCCGGTATAGAACCAGGTCTGCGTCTTCAGGTAGCCGAGCAGCGCCAGGAAGGCCAGTGAGGCGGCGAACATGACGGCGATGCGCTTGACGATGTGCTTAAGCTTGAAGTGGCCGAGTTCGTGCGCCAGCACGGCTTCGATCTCCTGCGGTGCGAGGCGTTCGAGCAGGGTGTCGAAGAAGACGATGCGCTTGGCCGCGCCGAAGCCGGAGAAATAGGCGTTGCCATGCGCGCTGCGGCGCGAGCCATCCATCACGAACAGGCCGCTGGCGGAAAAGCCGGTGCGCTTCATCAGGTTCTCGATGCGCGTCTTCAGGCTTTCGTCCTGCAGCGGTTCGAACTTGTTGAACAGCGGCGCGATGAACAGCGGCACCAGCACCAGCATCAGCAGCTGGAAGCCGCACCACACGAACCATGCATAGAGCCACCAGAGGTTGCCGGCCTGTTCCATCAGCAGCAGCGTGATCCACACCAGGCCCAGGCCGAGCGCGAGCGAGATGACGGTGCTCTTGACCAGATCGACGAAGAACAGCGCCGGCGTCATACGGTTGAAGCCGAAGGCGGCTTCGAGCCGGAACTGGCGGAAGTAATCGAACGGCAGTTCGATCAGGCCCGAGATCAGCGCGAAGGCCAGCACCAGCGCCAGTTGATAGCGTATACCGGGGCCGAAGATGTCGAGCGAGGTCGAGGCCAGCCATTGCAGACCGCCCATCAGCGTGAAACCGATCAGCACCGCGCTGTTGAGCAGGATCACGAACAGCGCGAACTTGGTCTTGGCGATCGTGTAATCGGCCGCGCGCCGGTGTGCCTCGAGTGGAATGCGGCCGGCGAACTGGGCAGGTACGGCGTTGCGATGCGCAAGGATGTGACGCACGTGACGCGAGGCGAGCCAGAAGCGGATCACGATGCTGAGAACGAGGAAGCCGACGAACAAAACGGTAAACGCAAGTGATGACATGCTTTTCCTGTGAGAAAATGGCGGCTTGGAACGACCTGATCAGACCCTGATATGGGTCGAAATACTGACTTACGGAAATCAATTATGTCACAAGCGAACGAATCGGCATCCATCACTCCGCTGCGCCCCAACGAATTCAATCTGGTGTGGGTGGACATGGAAATGACCGGCCTCGATCCCGACAAGGAACGCATCATCGAGGTGGCCGTGGTCGTCACCGATTCCGAACTCAACATCATCGGCGAAGGCCCGGTGTTCGCGATCCATCAGCCCGACGAAGTGCTGGATGCGATGGATGCGTGGAACAAGGGCACGCATGGCCGTTCGGGCCTGATCGAGCGCGTCAAGGCGTCAACCGTGACCGAGGCCGATGCCGAGGAGGCGCTGATCGCGTTCCTGAAAAAGTACGTGCCGGCCGGCAAATCGCCGATGTGCGGCAACACCATCTGCCAGGATCGCCGCTTCATGGCGCGCGGCATGCCCAGGCTCGAAGCCTTCTTTCATTACCGCAATCTCGATGTCTCCACGCTCAAGGAACTCTGCAAGCGCTGGAAGCCCGAACTGGCGGCCGGCTTCAAGAAGCACCAGAAGCACACGGCGCTGGCCGACATCCTCGAATCGATCGAGGAACTGCGCTATTACCGCGAGCACTTCATCAAGGAATAAGGCTTGGCTGCGCGCCAGCGCCGGTCTTCCCATGCCGTCCTGTCGGGACGGCATTTTCTTTTGGAGGGAGGAATTTTCTTTCCGCTGCAAATAAACAAGACCCTTCGGTCAAGTCCTGCGGTCTTGCCTGCTCCCCCAAGGGGACGCTTTTTATCTTGGGACGGCCCGGCGATAAAAAAGCCGCTCGATTGAGCGGCTTTTTAGCAGAATCAGATCGATTACTTGATCTTGGTTTCCTTGTACTCGACGTGCTTGCGGACTTTAGGGTCGAACTTGATGATCGACATTTTTTCCGGCGTCGTACGCTTGTTCTTGGTGGTGGTGTAGAAGTGACCCGTACCTGCGGTCGACTCCAGCTTGATTTTGTCGCGGCCAGATTTCGCCATGATGGTTCCTCTTTATTCTGCTAGTTAGACTTTTTCGCCGCGAGCGCGCATGTCAGCCAGAACGGCATCGATGCCGATCTTGTCGATCACGCGCAGGCCGGCGTTGGACAGACGCAGGGAAACCCAGCGATTTTCGGATTCAACGAAGATGCGACGGTTCTGCAGGTTGGGCAGGAAACGACGTTTCGTCTTGTTGTTTGCATGGGAAACGTTGTTGCCGACCATCGGCCCCTTCCCGGTGACTTGGCATACACGTGCCATGTTGCGCTCCTCAAAGATTCCAGAATTGGAAAAACGAGAGTATATCCAAAAAAATACGATTATTCAATGACTTGCGAAAAATAATTGTGTCTTGTTGTATTTAATTTATTTAACAATTTGGCCGATGTCCTGTAACAAGGTGGATATGCCGATCCCCCGCCTCATGCGGCACTGACATTCCTCTTATAAATGACCGTGTTCGGCAAACGAATGCACGCGCGAGCCGGCGACCACGAAATGATCGAGGACGCGTACATCAATCAGGCCCAGCGCCTGCTTCAGCGCCTGCGTCAGGGCGTGATCGGCGGCGCTGGGTTCGGGGGTGCCGGAGGGATGGTTGTGCGCGAGGATGACGCTGGCCGCGTTGCGCGTGAGCGCGGCTTTCACGACTTCGCGCGGATAGACGCTGGCCGAGGTCAGCGTGCCGCGAAACAGTTCCTCGCAGGCGATCAGCCGATTCTTCACGTCGAGAAACAAGACGGCGAACGATTCATGCGCGTGGCCGCCGAGCAGCAGTTGCAGATACTGTCTGACCGTCTGCGGCGAACTCAGGGTGATGCCTTGTTGCATTTCTTCCGAAAGGGCACGGCGTGCGAGCTCCAGCACCGCCTGCAACTGCGCGTATTTGGCCGATCCCAGGCCGTTGATCCGGGAAAATTCCTCGAGCGAGGCGGAGAACATGCCATGAAGCGAGCCGAAATGCGACATCATGTCGCGTCCGAGATCGACCGCGCTCTTGCCGGCCACGCCCACGCGCAGGAATACAGCCAGCAGTTCCGCGTCCGACAATGCGGCCGCGCCGTGCCTGATCAGGCGTTCGCGTGGCCGTTGCGCTTCGGGCCAGTCGGTGATTGCCATCTTCCTCCCTTCGGCTGATTCTTTTTATTGCCGTTGTCTTTCGCGATGCACAGCAGGCCCGGGGTGGCAAGGTAGCTTAAAATACGGCCTGTCGTGCCATCCGGAAAGCGAATGTCGAATTTACCACACCCCGTTGTCACCGAATCCGCCCATCTGACGCTGCATTACCGGTTGGCGTCGGAGCAGGGCGAGGACATCGTCAGCACCTTTGACGACAACCCTGCCACGCTGCAACTGGGAACCGGCCAGCTGGCGCCGTTCCTGGAGGCATGCCTGCTGGGACTGGACGAAGGCACGCACCGCACGTTTGCGTTGGCACCGGAGCAGGCGTTCGGCGCGCGCAATCCGGAGCTGCTGCGGCGCCTGTCGCGCGACACGCTGGATCGGAATTCGAATCAGGGCGAGAATTACGCGATTGGCGATCTGGTCGAATTTGCCGCGCCCGGCGGCGGGCAGTTTGCCGGCGTGCTGCGCGAGATCGACGAAGACAGTGCATTGTTCGATTTCAATCATCCGCTGGCCGGACAGTCGCTGCAGTTCGAAGTGAAGATCATCGGCATACTGTAAGGTCATGATCATGGAATACCCGGCTGCGCCGACGCGCGCCGTACAAGGACGGAAACTGATGGATAGTGAAATTCTGCTGGCCCAGCCGCGCGGCTTCTGCGCCGGCGTTGACCGCGCGATCGAGATCGTGGAGCGCGCGCTGGTCGAGTTCGGCGCGCCGATCTACGTGCGTCACGAGATCGTGCACAACGCCTACGTGGTCTCGGACCTGCGCAACAAGGGCGCGATCTTCATTGAGGAACTGGCCGACGTGCCGGCCGGCAACACCGTCGTGTTCTCCGCGCACGGCGTGTCCAAGGCGGTGCAGGAAGAAGCGAAGATGCGCGGCCTGCGCATCTTCGATGCCACCTGTCCGCTGGTGACCAAGGTACATATCGAGGTCGAAAAGATGCGGCGCGATGGCCGCGAGATCATCATGATCGGCCATGAGGGACATCCCGAGGTCGAGGGCACGATGGGGCAGACCGAGGATGGCATGCACCTGGTCGAGACGGTCGAGGACGTCGAGCGCCTGCAGGTCGCCAACCCCGACCTGGTGTCCTACGTGACGCAGACCACGCTGTCGATCGACGACACGGCCGACGTGATCGCCGCGCTGAAGGCGAAATTCCCCAACATCTCCGAGCCGAAGAAGGCCGACATCTGCTACGCCACCACCAACCGCCAGGAAGCGGTCAAGTTCATGGCGCCGCAGGTGGATGTGGTCATCGTGGTCGGCAGCCCCAACAGCTCCAACTCCAATCGCCTGCGCGAGGTCGCACGCAAGAAGGGGGTGCCGGCCTACATGGTCGACAACGCCTCGCTGATCGATCCGGCATGGCTGGAAGGTAAGCAGCGCATCGGCGTGACCGCCGGTGCCTCGGCGCCCGAGGTGCTGGTGCAGGCGGTGATCGACCGCCTCAAGGAATGCGGCGCCAAGAGCGTGCGTCCGCTCGAAGGCGTGGAAGAGAACGTGGTGTTCCCGCTGCCCAAGGGACTGGGCACGCGCGCGAAGGAAGCGTGAACCTGACGGGAACGTTCAGGCGGGCGCATCGTCGAACTCCACGATCCGCTGCGCATAAGCATATGCGGACAAGTTAGCGACGCCCATGGGATGCCTGGGTATAATCCGGGCCACTTTCAACCGCCATCACCGCCAGACGACAAGAATGAAGAGACCCGGCATGAGGACAATCCGAATCGCAATCGGGATCGACGCGACCACCGTTGCCGTCACGGGTTTCGGCGTGTAGCGGTTTCATTGCCAGCGGCACCTTGATCAACGTCAGGGTGCCGTTTTTGTTGGGTGGAACGGATATTGCGAGAACGCAGGTCCGGTTCCGCATCGGGAACGATCCCTGAGGAAAACGAACCATGGATATCTTCGTCCAGCAGCTCATCAACGGCCTCGTGCTCGGCAGCATGTATGCGCTGGTCGCGCTCGGCTACACCATGGTCTATGGCGTGCTGAACCTGATCAACTTCGCGCATGGCGACGTGCTGATGATCGGCGCCATGGCCGGCCTGACGATTCTCAACATGGTGGAATCGGTGGCGCCAGGCTTGCCGGGCATCGTCAAGCTCGTGATCGCCATCCTCGGCGCGATCCCGGTCTGCGTGATCGTCAACGTCTTCATCGAGCGCGTCGCCTATCGCCGCCTGCGCAATGCGCCGCGCCTGGCACCGCTGATCACGGCCATCGGTGTGTCCATCCTGCTGCAGACCATCGCGATGATGATCTGGGGCCGCAGCCCGATTCCGTTTCCGCAGGTGATGCCGTCCGAGCCGGTCGAGGTGGCGGGTGCGCTGATCTCGCCGACGCAGATCATGCTGCTGGTGCTGGCGGCCGCGGCGATGGGACTGCTGGCGCTGCTGATCGAGAAGACCAAGCTCGGCCGCGCGATGCGCGCCACTGCCGAGAATCCGCGCGTGGCGGGGCTGATGGGGGTCGATTCGAACCGCGTGATCGTCATGACGTTTGCCATCGGTGCCACGCTGGCCGCGATCGCCGGCGTCATGTGGGCCGCCAACTATTCGTCGGCGCAGTTCGCGATGGGCTTCGTGCCGGGCCTGAAGGCGTTCTCGGCCGCGGTGCTGGGCGGCATCGGCAACATCTATGGCGCCATGCTCGGCGGCATCCTGCTCGGCATCATCGAAAGCCTGGGCGCCGGCTACATCGGCGACCTGACCGGCGGCTTCCTCGGCAGCCACTACCAGGACATCTTCGCCTTCGTGGTGCTGATCATCGTGCTGACGCTGCGGCCGTCCGGCATCATGGGCGAACGCGTGCCGGATCGGGCATAGGGGCACAGGAGGAACGCGCATGGCCAACTACTTCGACACCGCCGCCAATCCGCGCAAGGCCTACGGCAGCCTGATCGCGCTGCTGGTCGTCGCGCTCGTGTTCCCGTTCGTGGCCCAGCACTTCGGCAATTCGTGGGTGCGCATCCTCGACCTGGCGCTGCTCTACATCATGCTGGCGCTCGGCCTGAACGTGGTGGTCGGCTTTGCCGGGCTGCTCGATCTCGGCTACATCGCCTTCTATGCGATCGGCGCCTACCTGACGGCGTTGCTGGCTTCGCCGCAGTTCGCGGTGGTGCTCGAATCCTTCGTCAACCAGTATCCGGTGATTGGCGAATCATTGATCGCATTGTTCGGGCCGGAGATCGCGCAGGACGGCATCCACCTGTCGCTTTGGATCATCGTGCCGATCGCGGCGCTGGTGGCCGGCATCTTCGGTGCGCTGCTCGGCGCGCCGACGTTGAAGCTGCGCGGCGATTATCTGGCGATCGTCACGCTCGGCTTCGGCGAGATCATCCGCATCTTCATGAACAACCTCAACGGCCCGGTCAACATCACCAACGGTCCGCAGGGCATCAACATGATCGATCCGATCCGCGTGTTCGGCGTCTCGCTGGCGGGCGAATCGGGCGGCCACGTGATGATCGGCAGCTATGCGATGCCGTCGGTCAACGCGCATTACTTCCTGTTCCTGCTGCTGTGCATTGCCATCATTTTCATCTCGGTGCGGTTGCAGAACTCGCGCCTTGGGCGTGCCTTCGTCGCGATTCGCGAGGACGAGATCGCGGCCAAGGCGATGGGCATCAACACGCGCAACGTCAAGCTGCTGGCGTTCGCGATGGGCGCGTCCTTCGGCGGCGTGGCGGGATCGATGTTCGCGTCCTTCCAGGGCTTCGTCTCGCCCGAATCGTTCTCGCTGACGGAATCGATCGCGGTGCTGGCGATGGTGGTGCTGGGCGGCATGGGCCACATTCCGGGCGTGGTGCTCGGCGGCCTGCTGCTGGCGGCGCTGCCAGAAGTGCTGCGGCACGGCGTGGAGCCGCTGCAGCGCACGCTGTTCGGCCACGTGATCGTTGATGCCGAGGTGTTGCGGCAACTGCTCTACGGCCTGGCGATGGTATTGATCATGCTGACGCGTCCGTCCGGCCTGTGGCCGGCGCCGCGCAGCGAAGACCGGCCGACCGCCGACGGCGAGGCCGGCAAGAAATCCACCGACGTGGTGGCGGTATAGACATGGGCATGATGCAAACAGCCAGCGACGACATCCTGCTCGAGATCGCCGGCGTCAGCAAACGCTTCGGCGGACTGCAGGCGCTGTCGGACGTCAACGTACGCATCCGGCGCGGACAGATCTACGGCCTGATCGGCCCGAACGGCGCCGGCAAGACCACCTTCTTCAATGTCATCACCGGCTTGTACCAGCCGGACAGCGGCAGCTTCCACCTGGACGGCAAGCCGTATTCGCCGTCGGCGCCGCACGAGGTTGCCAAGGCCGGCATCGCGCGCACCTTCCAGAACATCCGCCTGTTCGGCGACATGACCGCGCTCGAGAACGTGATGGTCGGGCGTCATGTGCGCACGCATCAGGGACTGTTCGGCGCGGTGTTCCATCACAAGGCGGCGCGCGAGGAAGAGGCGGCGATCCGCCAGCGTGCAATGGAATTGCTCGAGTTCGTCGGCATTGCATCGTTCGCCGCGCGTACCGCGCGCAACCTCTCGTACGGCGATCAGCGGCGATTGGAGATTGCGCGCGCGCTGGCGACCGATCCGCTGCTGCTCGCGCTCGACGAACCGGCAGCCGGCATGAACGCGACCGAGAAACTCGCGCTGCGCGAACTGCTGGTGCGCATCAAGGAAGACGGCAAGACCATTCTGCTGATCGAGCACGACGTCAAGCTCATGATGGGCTTGTGCGACCGCATCACCGTGCTCGATTACGGCAAGCCGATCGCCGAAGGCATTCCGGCCGAGGTGCAGAGCAACCCGGCCGTGATCGAAGCCTATCTGGGGAGCGGCCACTGATGACGAACCGCACCGTACTCAAGGTCGATGACCTGCGCGTGGCCTACGGCGGCATCCAGGCCGTCAAGGGCATCACGCTCGAAGTCAGGGAAGGCGAACTGATCACCCTGATCGGCGCCAACGGCGCCGGCAAGACCACCACGCTCAAGGCGATTACCGGCACGCTGCCGAACTGCCGCGTTGACGGGCATATCGAATACGACGGCAAGCCGCTCAAGGGTCTGCATTCGTTCGAACTCGTGCAGCGCGGCCTGGCGATGGTGCCGGAAGGACGCGGCGTCTTCACGCGCATGTCCATCCACGAGAACCTGCTGATGGGCGCCTATACGCGTAACGACAAGGCCGGCATCGCGGACGACATCGAGAAGTGGTTCGGCGTCTTTCCGCGCCTGAAGGAGAGGTCGGCGCAGATGGCCGGCACCCTGTCGGGCGGCGAACAGCAGATGCTGGCGATGGCGCGCGCGCTGATGAGCCATCCCAGGCTGTTGTTGCTCGACGAGCCGTCGATGGGCCTGGCGCCCATCATGGTCGAGAAGATCTTCGAGGTGATCCGCAGCGTTTCGGCACAGGGCATCACCATCCTGCTGGTCGAACAGAATGCGCGCCTCGCGCTGCAGGCCGCGCACCGCGGCTACGTGATGGAATCCGGCCTGGTCACCATGAGCGGCGAGGCGCATACGATGCTCGACGATCCGCGCGTGCGGCAGGCTTATCTCGGCGAAGGGTAGAGCGGCGAAACCGCCGCTGCGTAGCTTCCATTTTCTGGCGTTTCATTCCCGAGCATCGCGTTGACGATGCGGCATGCTCTTCTTGCGCTCTGCAGGACGGGGCTATCGGAAACGCGCCGCCATCACGCCAAATTGCGCCAAACTATCTTTCATGTGTTTAACAATGAATTCACCTACATGCCGGCTATTTCTGCCTAAGTGTTTTCAATTGATTGCAATTTCATTCTTCTGAATATGATTCAATCGGCCGCCATGGCGCGGGGAGGACCGCGCTTTCCGATTTTTCATCTTCAGGGAGCATGGAACAATGAAACAAGTAGGCGCGGAATTCTTTGGAACCTTCTGGCTGGTGCTCGGTGGCTGCGGCAGCGCGGTGCTGGCGGCAGCCTTTCCGGAAGTGGGCATCGGCCTGCTCGGCGTGTCGGCCGCCTTTGGCTTGACGGTGCTGACGATGGCCTTCGCCATCGGCCACATTTCGGGCTGCCATCTGAACCCGGCGGTGTCCATCGGCCTGTGGGCCGGCGGCAGATTCCCGGCGGCGCATCTGCTGTCTTATATCGTGGCGCAAGTGCTGGGCGGTATCGCGGCCGGCGGCGTGCTGTATGTGATTGCCAGCGGTGCACCCGGCTTCGATGTCAGCGCCGGTTTTGCCTCCAATGGTTACGGCGAACATTCACCCGGCGGTTATTCGCTGCTGGCGGCATGGGTGTGCGAAATCGTGATGACGGCCTTCTTCCTGCTGATCATCCTTGGTGCCACCGACAAGCGGGCGCCGGCCGGGTTTGCGCCGATTGCCATCGGTCTGGCGCTGACGCTGATTCATCTGATTTCCATTCCCGTTACCAACACCTCGGTCAATCCGGCGCGCAGCACGGGCGTGGCGCTCTTCGTCGGCGACTGGGCGGTCGCGCAACTGTGGCTGTTCTGGCTTGCGCCGATCGTCGGTGCGGTGCTGGGGGCAGGTATTTATCGTCTGCTGGGCGAGCAGCGCAATTAGTCTGCGCGGTATCCATCAGCCAGCAAGAATCCTCTCTTCGGAGAGGATTTTTTATGCGTGGACGAAGATGCGCCGGAAGAGGGTGCAATCGTGGTGCGTGATTGCCCGTTAATGGTGCATTGGCAGCGCTGAGTGGGAGCTCGCTGCAAAAAGTAGCAGGCACGCCATTTGCTGATCTGTTGTTGATGTGTGACATGTCAGATATGGTTTTCATCCCGATCTTGGCTGTCGTGCAGTAACGCAAGCAGCAGGATGCAAGCACCTTGACAATCCCGGTTATGAGGTCTAACTTGCTCAAAACTGACATGTCAGTGATAGGCATGCGGTTTTGAGGAGGCGGATTCCATAATTATTCCGGAGACAACTATGAATACGATCAATACTGCAACGCCCGGCCTGTCCGGCAAGACCAGATGGTGGCAACTCCTGTTCGGGGTGATCGCCATGATGGCCATCTCCAGCCCGCAATATGTATGGGCCCTGTTTACCACCGAACTGACCGCTTCTCTCAGTGCTACCTTGCCGGAAGTGCAGGTCACTTTTGCGATCCTGATCGTGGCGCAGACCTTTCTTTCTCCCTTCCAGGGTTTCCTCGTCGATAAGTTCGGGCCGCGCCTGCTGCTGTCGCTCGGTGCGATCCTGACTGCGCTGAGCTGGATTCTTGCGGCGCAGGTGTCCGGCGTGTGGGGACTGTATCTGACCTACGGCCTGCTAGGCGGCGTCGGCACCGGCATCATCTATGTCGGCGTGGTCGGCCTGATGGTGCAGTGGTTTCCGGACAAGCGCGGCTTCGCGGTCGGCATGGTGGCGGCGGGCTATGGCTTTGGCGCGATCCTGACGACGTTTGCCATCTCGGCCAGCATCAAGTCTTCGGGCGTGCCGAGCACGTTGATGACCTTCGGCCTGATTCTTGGCGTGGTCGGCTTCCTCGCTGCACAGGGCATGCGCCGTCCGAAGTCGAACGAGGTGGCGACACTGGTCGAAAAATACAAATCGTCGGGTGCCAACACGGAGTCGGCCTACAGCTATCGTCCGCAGCAGATGCTGAAGAAACCGGTGTTCTGGCTGATGTTCATCATGATGACGATGATGTCGACCTCGGGCCTGATGGTGATCTCGCAGATGGGTGCCTTCGCCAAGGACTTCGGCGTGCACGACGCAATGGTGTTCGGCATGGCGGCGCTGCCGCTGGCGCTGACCATCGACCGTTTCGCCAATGGCCTGACACGTCCGTTCTTCGGCTGGGTGTCCGACCGCATCGGCCGCGAGAACACGATGTTCATCGCCTTCGGCATGGAAGGCGTGGCGATGACGCTGTGGCTGATGACCTCGGACAACCCGGTGCTGTTCGTGCTGCTGTCGGGCGTGGTGTTCTTCGGCTGGGGCGAGATCTTCTCGCTGTTCCCGTCGATCCTGACCGATACCTTCGGCACCGGCCATGCCACCACCAACTACGGTTTCCTGTACATGGCACAGGGTGTCGGTTCGGTGCTCGGTGGCCCGCTGGCAGCCATGATGCATGATGCGACCGGTTCCTGGACACCGGTGTTCGTCACCGTCATCTGCATGGATTTCCTGACCGCGTTCCTCGCCATCATCATCCTCAAGCCGATGCGCCGTCGCTTCCTGTCGGACACCAAGGCTCTGGCGTCGGGCACGGCGGCAATGCCCGCGGCGCAAGCGTAAGAGGCGCGCGCTCCTGAAATGACGGGAAGTGCAGGCCTGCCCTTCCCATTCGATCAACAACCGGAAAGAAGTTTTATGCTCAATACGATTTACTCCACGCGCGGCATGGCTGTGGCGCCGCATTCCCTCGCTGCCCAGGCGGCACTGTCCGTGCTGCGTGAAGGCGGCAATGCGATCGAGGCCATGCTGGCAGCGGCTTCGACCATCGCGGTGGTCTATCCGCACATGAACGGCATCGGCGGCGACGGCTTCTGGGTGGTGTCGGAGCCCGGCAAGCCGGTGCAGGCGATCGAGGCGTGTGGTGTGGCGGCTGCGGCAGCGTCCATCGATTTCTATGCACAGCGCAAGCTCGACGCGATTCCGATGCGCGGCCCGCTGGCAGCCAACACGCTGGCCGGGACCGTCGGCGGCTGGCAGCAGGCGCTGGACATCAGTGCGACGTGGGGCGGTTCGCTACCCTTGTCGCGTCTGCTCGGTGACGCGATTCACTATGCCGAAGCCGGTATTCCGGTCACGCCGTCGCAGTTCGCGAGCACCTCGGTCAAGCTGCCGGAACTGGTCGGACAGCCCGGTTTTGCCGATACCTTCCTGGTCGACGGCAAGCCGCCGCAGGCTGGCAGCCGCTTCATCCAGAAACGCATGGGGCAGACTCTGCGCGCACTGGTCGAACAGGGGCTCGACAGCTTCTATCGCGGCGAACTGGCACAGGAGATCGCACGCGATCTGGCGGATGTCGGCAGCCTGATCACGCTGCAGGATCTGAACGATTACCGCGCACGCACAGTGCAGCCCGTGCATCTGCAACACAGCCTCGGCGACCTCTACAACATGGCGCCGCCGACGCAGGGACTGATCTCGCTGATCATCCTCGGCATTCTCGACCGGCTGGAGATCGGCAAGTACGAGGAAGACAGCCTCGAATACGTACATCTGGTGGTGGAGGCGACCAAGCAGGCCTTCGCCGTGCGCGATCGTTATGTGACCGATCCCGATCACATGACCATCGATCCGCAGGAATGCCTGACGGATGCCTTCCTCAAGCCGTATGTGGAAGCCATTCGTCTCGACAAGGCGCTGCCATGGGGGCAGGGCAAGGGGCCGGGCGACACGATCTGGATGGGCGTGATCGACGACGAAGGACGCGCGGTGTCCTTCATCCAGAGCATCTATCACGAGTTCGGCAGCGGCGTGGTGCTGCCGCGCACCGGCATCAACTGGCAGAACCGCGGTTGCTCGTTCTCGCTCGATGCCTCGCACATCAATGCACTGCTGCCGGGCAAGAAACCGTTCCACACGCTCAATCCGGCGCTGGCGCGCTTCAAGGATGGCCGCACCATGGTCTATGGCACGATGGGGGGCGACGGTCAGCCGCAAACGCAGGCGGCCGTGTTCACACGTTATGCGGTGTTCGGGCAACCGGTGCAGCAGGCCGTCACCGCGCCGCGCTGGCTGCTGGGACGCACCTGGGGGCAGAGCTCGGATTCGCTCAAGCTCGAAAGTCGCTTCTCGCCGGAGATCGTGGCCGGTCTGCAGGCGCTTGGCCATGAGGTCGATGTGATCGGAGCCTACGACGAAATGGTCGGACACGCGGGCGCCATCGTGCGTTCTGCCGACGGCCTGTTCGAAGGCGGTGCCGATCCGCGCAGCAACGGCGTGGTGGCCGGATACTGATCCGGCAATAGTGCAGCGGCAGGGCAGGCGACCGCATGGCCGTCTGCCTGCTGCGCAATTCTACAGACCGCCCATGAACTGCAAGGTCTTGCGCGTGTATTCCTCGACGTAATCGATCAGACTGTCCGACGCCTCGCGCGCGCCGGGTTCGTCGTTGGCGGCAATCGCGCGCGCAATGGCCGCATGCAGTTGCGACACGCGCGTCAGGTCGCCGAAGCGCTTGAAGTGCAGGTACCAGAAACGCCGTGTCTGCGCCTCGATCGGGCCGATGGCGTATGAGACGTATTTGTTCTGCGCGGTTTCGATGCACAGACTGTTGAAGTCGCGATCGGTTTCGATGAAGATGTTGCCGTCGTTCTCGCGCGCGGCACGTTCGAAGCCGTCGGCCAGTTGCAGGAACACCTTGCGCTGATCTTCCATCGCGAGCCGGGCGGCGCGGCCGGCGATGATCTTTTCCAGTTCGCGGCGCACTTCGATCATGTTGAGCTGATCGGCAAGATCGATCTCGGAAACGATCACGCCCGAGCGCGGCAGAATCTTGACGTTGCCCTCGATCGCCAGCCGCTGCAGCGCTTCGCGCAGCGGCGTGCGGCCGAAGCCGAGCGAGCGGTTCAGCGCCTTCTCCGAAATCTTGCTGCCGGGCGGCAGCTTCAGGGTCACGATCATTTCTTCCAGGATGCGATAGGCCATCTGCGCCTGATTCTCGCCATTGCCTGCCATTTCCGACTGCAGCGCCTTGATTTGTTCTTCCGTGATCATTGTCTCAACCTGTTTTATATGCCTGTCATCGTGATGCAACGGGTGCTGGGACGAGGACAAGCATTTTGCATGCCGGTATGCAAGGATTATACGGTTGCTCCCTGTTCAAATGCCAATCACGCGCGGCAAAGTTGCGACGCGTACCGCAATGGCATAATGGCCGTCACGATCATCTGAGGAGCTTTCATGTCTTTCGTCATTCCAGCCGTGCCGCAGCCAACGCTCCCCGTGGCCGGCAGCGAGGCGCAGTTTCCCGTCCATCGCATCTATTGCGTGGGCCGCAATTATGTCGATCACGCCATCGAAATGGGCGCCACCGGCCGCGAGCCGCCGTTCTTTTTCATGAAGCCGGGCGATGCCGTGTTCCCCGTCCAGTATGGAGAGGAAGCACAGCTGCCGTATCCGGACAAGACGGAGGATTACCAGTTCGAACTTGAACTGGTGGTGGCGATCGGCAAGGGCGGACGCAACATCAAGGCCGCCGATGCGCTCGACCACGTGTGGGGTTATGCGATCGGTCTCGACATGACGCGCCGCGACCTGCAGGGCGAGGCCAAGAACCTGCGTCGTCCGTGGGATACCGGCAAGGCATTCGAACAGTCTGCACCGGTCGGTCCGGTGCATCCGGCGGCGGAAGTCGGGGCAGCCGGCGCACGCAGCATTACGCTGCGCGTCAACAATGAAACGCGGCAGCACAGCACGGTCGACAAGATGATCTGGAACATCGAGGAAATGATCGAATATCTGTCGGAGTATTTCACGCTGCAGCCTGGTGACCTGATCCTGACCGGTACGCCGGCCGGTGTCTCCGCGGTGCAAAAGGGCGATCGCATGGAATGCAGCATCGAGGGCCTTGGTACCCTGAACATCGCGATCGTGTAGGAAGAAACGAGATGCAAAAAAAGCCCGCAGCGATGCGGGCTTTTTTATCGCCGGGCCGTCCCAAGATAAAAGCGTTCCCTCGGGGGGCCGGGCAAGACTGTAGGGCTTGACCGAGGGGTCTTTTTTAATGGGCCGGCACCCGGAACGTGCCTGCCGGTGGCGATCAGTAGCGATAGACGCGATTGTTCTCGACACGCACGCGGTCGCCCACGCGCAGGTCGGCTACGCTTTCCTGCACGACACTGAAGTAACCGCCATTGTCGCCGCGAATGTTGATCTGATAGGCCTCGCGCACACCCTGACGGCTTTTCTGGATGTTGTTGCCCACCACGGCACCGCCGACTGCACCGGCAGTCGTGGCGACGGCGCGGCCGCTGCCCTTGCCGACCTGGTTGCCCAGCACGCCGCCGACCACGCCGCCGATGATGGCGCCGCCGACACCGCGGCTATCGACTTCCTGCTGCACGATCTGGATCGAATCGATCACGCCATAAGCCGCGTTATACGCCGGTTGTTGCGACGCCGGATAGCGGGCCGCGCCCGGATCGTTGTAGCTGGGAGAAGAGGCGCAACCCGCCAGAACGGCGACCGATGCGATGACGGCTGCAGCCATGTTTCTGTTTGTCTTCATGATGACTCCTTCCGTAGTGAGGTTGCCTCAAGGGTAGGAGCAAAAATGCGCATGCTCGGTGCGCTAACGTACCCAGGCATATCGCCGGTTCTCAATGCCCGCGTGCATGTTGCAGTTGGTCCATATCGCGACGTTTCGCTCTTGTCCGTCGGATTTTCGCGCGACAGGGGGGCGCATTCGCATCTTCCCGATCTGCTCGTGAAGAATGTTTTTCGCATATTCAACTTCGTTTTTATTCGTTTCTTGCGCTTGGGCTTTCTTATATTCTTTTTTTCATTCCACGGCGCATCGTCGTCGGCTATCGACATCAAGGAGCAGCACATGAACGCACCATTTCGCAATCCCGGCCCGGCCGTTTCGGCAGAAGCGACGCTGCCGCCGCCGTCCAAGGATGGCGTGACGCCGTCGCAAGCGTGGTCTCTTTTCTCCAGCGGTCAGGCGGTACTGGTGGATGTGCGCACGGCGGAAGAACGTGCCTTCGTCGGCTACGTGCCGGACAGCGTGCACGTGCCATGGGCAACCGGCACCAGCCTGACGCGCAACCCGCGCTTCGTGCGCGAGCTCGAGAACAAGGTCGGCCGCGACAAGACCATCCTGCTGCTGTGCCGCAGCGGCAAGCGCTCAACGCTGGCTGCCGAAGCCGCGATCAAGGCTGGCTTCACCGAAGTGTTCAATGTGCTCGAAGGCTTCGAGGGCGAACTCGACGACAGCCAGCATCGCGGCCGCCGCGACGGCTGGCGCTACCACGACCTGCCGTGGGTGCAGGACTGAACGACATCGCACGACGCAGCGCACATTGCAGCGCGCATCGCGTTGTACTTCTCCCTCCGCTTCCACGATAGAACAGCATGAGCCAGGTCTTGCCGCATCCCGCAGAAACATCTCCCTCCATCGACATCGAATCACGCACCGGCGGTCTGTTCGAGATCGACCGTGTCGTGCGCGAACTGGCCGAAGTGCGGCAACGCTGGCGCGAGGCGCAGCATCGCTCCACCGAACCCGGCGGACGCGAGCTGCCGTCGCATGCGGCGCTGTCGGCAATCATGGCCGACCTGCGTGGCGCGCTGTTTCCGATGCGGCTCGGGCCGCTCGAGCTGCGCCAGGAAAGCGAGGACTTCTACGTTGGCCACACGCTGGATTCGGTGCTGCATTCGCTGCTGGCGCAGGTGCGGCTCGAACTGAACTACGCGGCGCGCCAGCAGCGCGCAGCGCTGACCGGCGTCGATGAACTGGCGGTGCGCATCGTGCGCGACTTCTCGCGTTCGCTGCCGACGATACGCAGCCTGCTCGACAGCGACGTCACCGCTGCCTACCAGGGCGATCCGGCCGCGCGCAGCGTCGATGAAGTGCTGCTCTGCTATCCGGGCATCCTGGCGATGATCCATCATCGCGTCGCCCATCGCCTCTATCTGCTCGGCGTGCCGCTGCTGGCGCGCATCGTGGCCGAGCTCGCGCATGGCGAGACCGGCATCGACATCCATCCGGGTGCCACCATCGGCGCCGGTTTCTTCATCGACCACGGCACCGGCGCGGTGATCGGCGAGACCTGCGTGATCGGCCAGCGCGTGCGCATCTACCAGGCCGTCACGCTCGGTGCCAAGCGCTTCCCGCGCGAAGCCGACGGCACCTTGCAGAAGGGCTTGCCGCGTCATCCGCTGGTGGAGGACGACGTCGTCATCTATGCCGGCGCCACGGTGCTGGGCCGCGTCACCATCGGCCGCGGTGCGGTCATCGGCGGCAACACATGGATCACGGCCGACGTGCCGCCCGGCAGCAACGTCACGCAGGCAACCTCGCAGCAGGGACGCGGCGATCCTGCGGCCGCTTCGCTCTGAGGTCGGCCATGGAGAAACTGTGCACGAGTTTCGGGCTGACCGTGCGTCAGCTGCGCGAGGCGCGCGGCTGGTCGCAGGAGGTGCTGGCGGAAAAGGCGCATCTGAATCGCTCGTACGTCGGCGACGTCGAGCGCGGCAATGCGGTGCCGTCGCTGGTCACGCTGGAAAAGATCGCGGTGGCGATGGGACTGAAGATATCCGACCTGCTCGTGCATTGCGAAAAGCTGCGCGGCCTGCAGGCTGTCTATAACCTCAACTTGGCGGCTATAGCCTGTTGAAAGCGCTGGCGCGGGCGACCACACTCCACCCGATTCGTTGTCCTTTTCATTTTCTTTATTGATACGGAAATTCCATGGCAAAGACCGCTCCCACGCAATCGGCGCTCGGCGACAACGCAGCGCGCCAGCTAGCCAACGCAACCAAGACCGTCCCGCAGCTGTCGATCATCACGCCGCGCTGGCTTACGCATCTGCTGCAATGGGTGCCGGTCGAAGCCGGCATTTATCGCGTCAACCAGGTGCGCAATCCGGAGTCGATCAAGGTCACCTGCACATCGCGCGAAGAAGAGAATCAACTGCCGCGCACCTTCGTAGACTACGAGGAAAATCCGCGCGAGCACTACCTGAACGCGGTCTCCACCGTGCTCGACGTGCACACGCGCATTTCCGATCTCTACAGCAGCCCGCACGACCAGATCAAGGAACAGCTGCGCCTGACGATCGAGACCATCAAGGAAAACCAGGAAAGCGAACTCATCAACAACCCGGACTACGGCCTGCTGGCGCAGGTGGACGAAGAGCAGCGCATCTTCCCGCTGACCGGCGCGCCGACACCCGACGATCTCGACGAACTGCTGACTCGCGTCTGGAAGGAGCCGGCCTTCTTCCTCGCGCATCCGCTCGCGATCGCCGCCTTCGGCCGTGAAGCGACGCGCCGCGGCACGCCGCCGCCGACGGTCAGCCTGTTCGGTTCGCAGTTCATCACCTGGCGCGGCATTCCGCTGATCCCGTCCAACAAGGTTCCGGTGGCCGACGGCAAGAGCAAGATCATCCTGCTGCGCGTGGGCGACAAGCGCCAGGGCGTGGTCGGCCTCTACCAGCCGGGCCTGGCAGGCGAGCAGAGTCCGGGCCTGTCGGTGCGCTTCATGGGCATCAACAACCAGGCGATCGCCTCCTACCTGATCTCGCTGTATTGCTCGCTCGCGGTGCTGACGCCCGACGCGCTGGCCGTGCTCGACGATGTCGAAGTCAACAAGTACCACGACTATCCGGACACCTACCGATAGGCCGCGCCCATGAGCACACCTCATCCTTCGCACGGCGACCTGCCGCCGGTGCAGGGCGCGCCCATCGCTCCGGAGCTGCTGTCGCAGATGGTCAATGCGCTGTTCGCGGCCCTGCCCGGCGATGGCGGCGCGGTAGCTGCGGCCAGCCCGGCCGGCGTACCGCACACGCCGCCGGCGTCGGTGCCCGGCATCGGCCAGGTGTCGCCGCTGCCCGGCGTGCAGTCGCCGGTCAACATCGCGCCGCCGGGTTCGCCGCTTGCGAGTCCGGCCGGCTTCGGCCCGTCCGTACCCGGCACGGCGATCCCGCAAGGCGTGCTGCCCGGCACCAACCTGATACCGGCTTCGCCGACGCCGCTGCCATCGCTTGCCAACAGCGCACCGTCGCTGCTGCCGCACGCGCTGGCACCCAATGGCGTGCCGGATACCGTACTCACCGCCTTGCCGGCTTACGAGCCGCGCTTCGGCAGTGCGGTACAGGGCGTGCCGCAGGCACATGTGCCAAGCCCGTCGGCCGTCGCGGTACCCGATTCCGCTGCCACCCATGCCGCATCGCCGTACTACTTTTTGCAGCATGCGCAATCCTCGCCCTCGCGCCACGACACGGGCAGTGCGCTGGCCGGCGGCGATATTCTCGACCAGCTCGCGAGTCAGCCGTTTGCGCAGGCAGGTGGCAGCGACGTGCGCGAACTGCTGGGTGCTTCGCCGGATACGGCCGCTGCCAGGGCATCGGCGACACCATCGAGCGAGCCCAGGTATTACTTCGTCGATTCGGTGGTGCTGCCCAGCGGCACCGTCACGCCGGCCAAGCCGCATCCGCATGGTGCGGTGCCGCCGGCCGATCACAGCCGCCATCCGGCATTCGATGTACATGCGGTGCGGCGCGACTTTCCGGTGCTGGCCGAGCGCGTCAACGGCCGCCAGCTCGTCTGGTTCGACAATGCCGCGACCACGCACAAGCCGAAGGCGGTGATCGACCGCATCAGCGCTTTCTACGAGCACGAGAATTCGAACATTCACCGCGCCGCTCATGAACTGGCAGCGCGCGCGACCGATGCCTACGAAGGTGCGCGGCAGCGCGTGAAGAACTTCATCAATGCGCCGGACGTCAACGAGGTCATCTTCGTGCGCGGCACAACCGAGGCGATCAACCTGGTCGCAAAAAGCTGGGGCGCGCAGCACGTGGGCGAGGGCGACGAGATCATCGTCTCCAACCTCGAGCATCACGCCAACATCGTGCCGTGGCAGCAACTCGTGGCCGCCAAGGGCGCGAAGCTGCGCGTGATCCCGGTGGACGATTCGGGGCAGGTATTGCTCGACGAATACCGCAAGCTGCTCAACGACCGTACGAAGATCGTGTCCGTCACGCAGGTGTCGAACGCGCTCGGCACCGTGGTGCCGGTCAAGGAGATCGTCGAGCTTGCGCATCGTGCAGGCGCAAAGGCATTGGTCGATGGCGCGCAGTCGGTTTCGCACATGCGCGTCGATGTGCAGGATATCGGCGCCGACTTCTTCGTGTTCTCGGGCCACAAGGTGTTCGGCCCGACCGGCATCGGCGCGTTGTGGGGCAGGCGCGAGGTGCTGGAAGACATGCCTCCGTGGCAGGGAGGCGGCAACATGATCGCCGACGTGACTTTCGAGAAAACCGTGTTCCAGCCGATTCCGAACAAGTTCGAGGCCGGTACCGGCAATATTGCGGACGCGGTCGGCCTCGGTGCCGCGATCGATTACGTCAACCGCATCGGCATCGAGAACATCGCGCGCTACGAGCACGAGCTGTTGGTTTACGGCATGCAGCACCTGGCCGCGATCAAGGGCGTGCGCCTGATCGGCACCGCCGCCGACAAGGCCAGCGTGATGTCCTTCGTGCTCGACGGCTATTCGACGGAAGAAGTCGGCAAGGCGCTCAACGAGGAAGGCATCGCGGTACGTACCGGCCACCATTGCGCGCAGCCGATCCTGCGCCGCTTCGGCGTCGAAACCACGGTGCGGCCTTCACTGGCGTTCTACAACACCTTCGACGAGATCGACCGGCTGGTGGCGGTGGTGCAGCGGCTGGCCGGGCAGCGTGCCTTGTCGGCGCGGTAGTCTCGTTTTTCCTCTCATGAACGCCATGCCTGTGCATGGCGTTTTTTATGCGTGGCGAAAGCGATGCGTTTCTGTCGCGGCTCCTGCATACTGCGGTTTTCAACGCGCGTTTCATCGTCAACGCGCCATTCCCGCAGCGGAAAGGAAAGCCATGGCATTACTCGCACGCATCGGCGGCTGGGCCAGGATCGTCAGGCGCGACGGCCTGACGCTGTGGTTCGCGGTACGTCATCCGGGCGTGCCGTGGTATGCCAAGGCGCTCGGCTTCGTGGCGGTCGCCTATGCTCTGAGCCCGATCGACCTGATTCCCGATTTCATCCCGATACTGGGCATGCTGGACGACCTGGTGATCCTGCCTGCGCTGATCTGGGTCGTGCTGAAGCTGATTCCGTCGCGCGTGCTCGACGAATGCAGGACGCGCGCCGAACAGTGGATACGCGACAAGAAGCACAAGGTCGTCAGCTGGGTCGGCGGTGCGGTGATCGTGGCGATCTGGATCGCGATCATCGTGGCCGTATGGCGCGCGTGGATAGGACCTTGGCTGGCGGCGTAAGCGCCGGAAGTTCTAGCCGAGCCGGCGCATCGCGCGCGCTTCAACGAGTTCTTCCATCGGTCCCGTTTCCATCTCCACCATCTTGCACAGGCGCGCCACGTCCCAGGTGGCGCCGGTCAGGATCATGCGCGTCTGCAGTTCCCCGAATACGCGCTCGCTGACGTCGTTGCCAAGATGGCGCAGGCGTTTTTCGCGCAAATCCACGAAGATCAGGCCGTAGCTGTTGCCCAGCTTGCGCCACAGCGCATGCGCACCGGCCGATTGCCGCGCGCCCGAGATCAGGCAGCGCCCGGCATCCAGCCACCAGCGATAGACGGCACTGGCGATGCCGCGGCGCTGGTAGGCCGTGGCGTATTTCGAGTGCGTGGAACGCAGGTAGCGGTCCTGGCGCCGGTTGAGTTCGACCATGCGCTTGAAGACGGTGTAGCCGGCCAGGCGGCCGCGCAGTGTGTCTTCGGCATAGACGTAATACTCGCCATCGGATTCGCGGTAGCGGAACACGAGTCCGGGAAACGGCGCGTCGATCTCGATAGTCGGCAGATCGTACAGCAGGTCGCCGGGACGCTTGAGGCGGCGGTAGAGCATCTCGAGCTCCCGCTCGACTTCGGCCGGCGGCAGCAGGACGTCGATGCGCAGCGCGAGCGGGCGCAACGCGAAGGAGAAAAACGGAAAAGGGGCGGACAGGGCGTGCATGGGAATTCCTCGGCGGATGATGAAGAGACGGGTGTGAATGCGTGCGTGCGCATCAGACCGGCGTGCTGCCGGCCCACCAGCCGCTCATCAGGCGCGCGGGTTTGGAACGGGCGCACACTCGCGCGCTCGCTTCCCAGGCCTCGAACTGAACGATCAATCCTGCATAGATGCCATAGCCTTCTCCGGCCACGATGTCCTCGTGCGCCAGCAGGCTTTCCCCGGCCTTGATGCTGCCGCCGGCATCTATCGATTCGCCACAGCGTATGCCCCAGCCGGCCTCCAGATGGCGCGCGCATGCGATCCCGGCACCGGTGTCGAGACCCTGGCCTATGCGGATGCTGTCGTGACCGGTCACACTGCCGCCCGCGCGCAGGCTGCGCTCGCAGCGCAGTTCGCCGGTGACGATCACGTCCTGGCCGACAGTGATGCCGTTGCCGACGGTCAGCGCATCGCCGCAGAACAGCGCGCGTTCGACGCGCAATTCGCCGTCGCAGCGCAGCTTGTCCTGCACCTCGATGCTCCAGCCGGAGCGGATGTCGCCGCCGGCCGTCAGTGTGCCTTCGGAACGAATGCCGTCGCCGGCGCGAATGTCCTCGCCGGCCGTGATCGCTCGGCCCGCGCGTATGCCGCCGCCGCTGCGGATCGCACGTCCGGCGCGCAGCACGCTGCCGACCTCGATGCTGCCGCGCACTTCCAGCGTGCCGGCGAAGACGATGGCCTCGGCATCGATGGCATCCACCTGCAGCACCGCATCGGTCGGGCCGAACTGGTCGAGCAGCCAGCAGGCATCGTCGATGCGACCATCCTCGACCAATGCGTCGAGCAGCGGCTGGTAGTCGCTGCCCTGCGCGTGATGGCGCAGGAACCAGCGAAAGCCTTCGGCGCACGGCCGCTTGTTCTTGATGAAGTTACGGGTCAGGTCCATGGCGATGCTCCCGTCGGGAAGATCATGTCCAGGGCCTTGCCACTGCGTTCCGGAAGCAGGCCCGCGTGCGCGGTAGAGGACGGGTGGCGCGATTCGCCACGCTCCGCGCACGCGGCATGCGCATCGAAGAGACGACGATAGGAGAAGGCGGTGGAGCCGGGCCGATGGACGTGCCCGCTCCGGACAGGCGCAAGCCTGCCGCGAGTGATGGTCGAAAACATGAAAGTATCCCGAAGCGCAGCCGGAACCGCGAACGGCCGGCCGCTATCGCGCCTGGCTTAAGCCCGGCGATGGATGTGGTGCGCTATGAAAAAGGGGAGGAGTATCGCCGGGCTCAGGAATCTGCTGCCGGTTGGAGGGCATGGCGGATGCCCATCGATTTGCGCACGTGCGCGCACAGGCCGGTCGCAGGCGACAGCTTGATGGCAGACGTGACAAAGGAAGGAACAAACGTTGGCATGGCCCGAAGTGTAGGCGATTGTGGCGCGCAGGTCAAACCGGCGGCCGTGCGCCTCACCCGCTTCACTGGTTCATGCCATGGCCCGCGGCCGTGTCGCGGCGCGGGCTTTCGTGCGCTATGAGGCGTCAAGTGTCAGGGCGTCAGTACTACCTTGCGGCAATCCTCTTCCTTCTTGTCGAAGATGCGATAGCCCTCGGCCGCATCCTCGAGCTTGAGGCGATGGCTGATGATGACGTCCGGATGCAGCCGGCCTTCCTCGATCAGTTGCAGCAGTTCGGGCATGAATTTCTGCACGTGTGTTTGTCCCATGCGAATCGTCAGGCCCTTGTCGAACGCGTCGCCGAACAGGAAGCCGTGGATGAAGCCGGTATAGACGCCGGGCACGCTGATGACGCCGCCGCGCCGCACGGCCGCGATGCATTGGCGCAGGGCTGCGCCGCTGCTGCCTTCGAGCTTGATGTCGGTCAGCACCGTTTCCAGCGCGCTGCCCTTGGCCTCGAAGCCGACTGCGTCGATCACCGCATCCACGCCGCGATAACCGGTGTTGGCGATGATGATCTCGGCCGGGTCTTCGTCGTCGAAGTCGATGGTGTGCACGCCGTATGCCTGCCGCGCGAACTCGAGACGGTACGGATGGTGGTCAACCATGAAGATGGTTTCGGCACCGAGCATGCGTGCGCAGGCGGCACTCATCAGGCCGACCGGACCGGCGCCGAAGATCGCCACCGTGGAGCCGCGCGTGACGCCGGCGTTGACCACGGCCTGATAGCCGGTCGGCAGGATGTCGCTGAGGAACAATACCTTTTCGTCGGCCAGCGAGGTCGGTACCTTGAACGGGCCGACGTTGGCCTTGGGCACGCGCACGTATTCGGCCTGTCCACCGGGAACGCCGCCGTAAAGCCGGCTGAAGCCGAACAGCGCGGCGGGCGGTTTGATCTTTTTCTTGTTGAGCGCGCCGCCGGGGCCGGGATTGGTGGTCTCGCATGCCGAATATTGCTCGAGTGCACAGAAGAAGCAACTGCCGCAGGCGATGACGAAAGGCACGACCACGCGGTCGCCCTTGGCGACTGCCGTCACCGCGCTGCCCGCATCCTCAACGATGCCCATGAATTCATGTCCGAAGATGTCGCCGTCCTCGACAGTCGGTACCTTGCCGCGATACAGGTGCAGGTCCGAGCCGCAGATCGCGGTGGCGGTGACGCGCAGGATGATGTCGTCCGGCTGCTCGATGACGGGATCGGGAACGGTTTCTACACGGACATCCTTGCTGCCTTGATAGGTGAGGGCGCGCATGCTTTCTCCTTGTCGGTTTTTTGTCTGATACCGACTTTAGAGATGGGCGCTCGGTCACGCTATCGGACAACAGAGCGCATGCATGTCAGACAACGAAGGAAGGCAGGCGAAATTGGAGCGCACACGCTGTAAGCCATGGCACAGCGCGCAAGAAGCGTGGGCTTGTGCTCAGGATTTTTCGATCAGGTCATTCCCTTTGTGCAATTCGGAGAACTCCTGCCGCAGGCGCTTCAGGTCTTCGTCCGACAGGTCTTCGAGCCGGATCATCATGGTGCGCGCACCCTTGACGGCGCGGATCAGCTCGTCGAGTTTCAGTTGCGTGCATTCGGCATCGCGGTTCTGCGCATGCTGGATCAGGAACACCATGAGGAAGGTGATGATGGTGGTGCCGGTATTGATCAGCAGTTGCCAGGTGTCGGAGAAATGGAACAGTGGACCGCTGACGGCCCACGCGAGCACGATGACGACGGCGACGATGAAGGTCCACGAAGAACCGACCATATCGGCAGCCGCGGTGGAAATGCGGCGAAACAGATCCTGCATGATGGCCTCCTTATTCTTCCGTCACTTCCTGGCCGGCGACGGTACGCAGCTTGTGATGCTGGCGCTCGATGTTTTCGAGCGCATAGACCGTGGCTTCCTCGCGGATTTCGTTGCGCGAGCCATCGAATTTCAGTTTTTCGGTGAAGGTGTGGATGCCGTCCGCGGTCTTGAAGGACCAGGCGATGCACACGGTGCCGACCGGCTCCTCGCCGTTGCCGGCAGAGGGGCCGGCGACGCCGGTGGTGGCGATGCCGAGGTTGGCATGCGCGAGCGCCAGCGCGCCTTCCGCCATGTCGCGTGCGACTTCTTCGCTGGTCAGTCCATAGGTGTCGATGATGGCTTCATCGACTTCCAGGCAGTCGATCTTCGCTTCTTCCGAATAGGTGACGAAGGCGGCGTCCAGCCACGCGCCGCAGCCCGGCGGTTCGGCCAGAGTGGAGGCGATCAGCCCCGCCGTGCAGGATTCCGCCGTCACCACCTTCAATCCTTCTTCCGCCAGATAGCTGACTACGCCGTCCAGACTGTCCCGATTCATGCCGGCCTCCTGTGCAATTGTCTTCGGCGCCGTTTTACGAACGGACGCCTGCGGTAACTCCTGTTGTTCGTTGCTGCATCATCGCAAAGCGTATGACGCGTTACGAAGGGACTTCGATCGGCGCCGGTACCAGTGGCGGCGTCACCGGCAGTGCGCGCTTGTGCGCCGTCAGCCGGTACTGCGCGAGGATGCGGTCGCGCGACGCCACATCGATCGGCTTGCCTTCCAGGAAATCGTCGATCTCGTCGTAGCGCACGCCAAAGGCCAGTTCGTCCGGCTTGAGCGGCACCAGGCTTTCGAGGTCGGCGGTCGGCACCTTGAAGACGAGGGAGTCCGGCGCGCCGGCGGCCGCGACCAGGGCGCGCACCTGGCGCTTGTTGAGGCCGGTCAGCGGCGCGGCATCGCAGGCGCCGTCGCCATGCTTGGTGAAGAAGCCCATCAGCGCTTCGGCCGCCTGATCGGTGCCGATCACCAGTCCGTAGGTCGCGCCGGCGACCGCGTATTGCGCGATCATGCGCTGGCGCGCCTTGATGTTGCCGAGGGTGAAGTCTTCGTGGCCGGCGTCGAGGAAGCTTGTGCCGCCGGCCTTGAGCGCTGCCAGCATGCCGTCGCTGGCGGGTTGGATGTCCACCATCATCGTGGTGTCGGGACGGATGAAGGCGAGCGCCTGCTGCGCGTCCGCTTCGTCGCGCTGCACGCCGTAGGGCAGGCGCATGGCGATGAAGCGCGCGTCGTGGCCCTGGCTGCGCGCGCGCTGTGCGGCCTGCTGGCACAGATAGCCGGCGGCCAGCGAATCGACGCCGCCGCTGATGCCCAGTACTAGACTCCTGCGCCCGTTCGCGATCAGCAGATCGCACAGGAAACGGATCCTGCGTTCGCGCTCGGCCTCCACGTCAATGTTCTTCTGCGTGCCGAGCCGGGTGATGATGTCTTCCTGTTCAGTCATGCCTGTCCTGTCCGTGTTGAATGATGCAGCCGGCCGGCTGCAGGGAGATCAGCGCTGCGCGTGCAGCTTCTCGGCCATCTCGAGATGGTGCTGGATGGTCGGAGCCAGCTTGTCGGCCAGCGCCTTCAGGTCCGGGTCCCTGGCTTCGCTGCTGATCTTGCCGACCAGCGCCTTGGCTTCCTTGTGATCGCTCACGCCCGCTTGCGCGATGTACTCCTTGTCGAACTGCGCGCCGTCGAGCGCCTTGAGTCTGGTCAGCGCAGCCTTGTGCTTGTCATCGGCGGTGACGGGTAGCTTGACCTGCCTGGCCTTTGCGAGCGCATTGACTTCCTGCAATGCCTTGGAATGGTCGGTCTGCATTTGGCGTGCAAAGTTCTTCACGTCCTGGTCGGTGGATTTGTCTTGTGCGAGCTTGGCGACTTCGATCTCCGCGATGTTGGCCTGGGCGAGTTGTTCCATGAGATTGCGGTCGTTGTTGTGGACCGCGGACGTTGCCGATGCCTTGGCAGCCTTGTCGGCGGCGCAGGCAAAGCCGATGGTGCCGACGGCCAGCAGGGCCAGTACGGCGATCTTGGTGTGCATGCGAATCGGATACATGGTCGTCTCCTGAAAATGGTTTGATGAGGATCGATGCTAAGGCGTCGGTGCGAAATGCTAAGTTCGGCGGCGTACATAACCGGCAGCTTCCTCGTGTGGAGGACGCCGGTAATGCAGGAGAGGAGCAGATAGAGGCGCGGTGCCGAGCTAGGCATGCGGCAGCGGAATTGATGCAGGGCATCTCCGGCTGCTGCCATGAGGAAACGATTGCGCGGATTGGTGGCGAGGCGGTCATGGCAGACCGCCACCGGAGGAAGGGGAGAAAGGGGGTGAAGGAAGGGCGTCAGCGAGCCGCGGGCATCTTGTATTCGACGACCTTCTTCGCATCCATGCTGTAGCCACTGATGCCCATCGACGAATCCGAGCGCTTCACCTGCAGCGTGCCGCTGACCCAGACCGCCGACATGGTGTTCAGCGGTACTGGCTTGGGGGTCTTGACCTGGATGATCTGGTTGGCAGGCGGCGGCGGCAGATGGACGCAGGCGCCGAAGTACGGCACCAGCAGGAATTCGACCACGCCGCCCTTGATCTGGTCCAGCGGCACCAGGTAACCCGGCAGCTTGACGCGGCGGCCGTTCATGGCGGCCACCGTCGGTGCGTTGTCCCAGACTTCGCGCATGCGCTCGTAGAACTCGGCCACTTTGGGATCGCTGTCCGGCAATTCCATGACCTTCTCCATGCCCTTGAACGGCTTGGACGGATCCCAGTCCTTGGGCACCAGATCGTCCCAGTCGATTTCCGGGTATTCCTGCGCATGGACCAGGCCGGAGCCGGCCGCCAGCAGGCCGGCCAGCATCAGGCGCCGCCGCAGCGGAAATTTCACATCGTTGTTCGACATCGTTCAGATCCTTGGTGAAAGCCCGTCCGCCAGCGACAGCCGGTAGGCGCGCCAGCCCGGCAGCAGGCTCGCCAGCCAGCCGGTCGCCAGCAGGGCAGCCGCCATTATCGCCTGCAGTGCGGTCGGCTGCAGCACGTGCAGCGTCAGGCCGTAGGTCGCCTGCAGCCACGGTCCCAGCAGCAGGCCGCCGGCGACCAGCGCCAGCGCGCCGAGCAGCACGCCGCCGGCCGCGATCAGGAATCCCTCCCACGCCAGCAGCATGACGATGTGGCGCGGCGTGGCGCCGATGGCGCGCAGCACGGCCAATTCGCGCCGCCGCTCGTTGAGGCCGGCCAGGATCACGGACACCAGGCCGCCGATGCTGACCAGGCTGGTCAGCACTGCCATCAACAGCATGCCGCGCTCGCCGGTACCGATCACTTCCCACAGCTCGTCGAGCGCGACGCCCGGCAGGATCGCCATCAGCGGTTCCTGGGAAAAGCGGTTGACTGCGCGCTGCACCGAAAACACGGCAGCGCGATTTTCCAGGCCGACCAGCGCCGCCGTCACGTTGCGCGGCACGAGTTGCATCTGGCGCGCTTTCTCGGCATCGACGCCCATGTTGGGCACCGGCAGGCCGCCGAGCCAGTCGATGTGCAGCGCTTCCATCGCTTCCAGGCTGATGTGCACGGTGCGGTCCACCGGCGTGCCGGTACGCGCCAGTACGCCGCTGATGGTGAACGGCTTGTCCGCATGCTCGGTCAGGTTCAGCTCGCCGCTGCCGTGCGCGAGCGTGATGCGGTCGCCGGGCCGGTAGCCGAGGCGCTGCGCGACGTCGGCGCCGATGACGGCATCGAACAGATCGTCGAACGGCTTGCCCTGCGCGATCTTCAAGGCCTGGCGTTCGCCGTGGCGGAAATGCTCGAAGTAGGCGGACGAGGTGCCGAGCACCGGAAAGCCACGATGCGAATCGCCCAGCGACAGCGGGATCACCCATGCCACGCCGCGCTGGCGTTCGATCTCCTGCACGCTGCTCCAGCGGATGTTGTTGGTGGCGGCGCCAACGTGGAACACCGAGTACAGCAGCAGCTGGACCGAGCCGGTGCGCGCGCCGACCACCAGGTCCGCGCCCGAGACGGCCGAGGTGAAGCTGTCGCGCAGATCGGTGCGTATGCGCTCCACGCCGAGCAGCATGAAGGACGACAGGGCAATCGCGCAGATCGTCAGCGCGAGCGTGAAGCGGCGGTTCCACGCGCTCTGCCAGGCCAGGGAAAGCAGGAAGGTTTTCAAGGGGCGGCGTGCAAGAAAGAGAGAAGGTTCATGGAAGATCGCGGCGCGACGGCGCTCATGCCTGCGCGGTATCCGCGGCCGGCACGTATGCGTGATTGAGCTCCGGCAGGCTTGCGTTGCGGTCGAAGCGGCTGGCGATGCGCTGGTCGTGACTGACCAGGATCAGCGCGCTGTCGGCGGCGTGGCAGGCCTGCTGCAGCAGATCGAGAAAACTGTTCTGCCGGCCTTCGTCGAGCGCCGAGGTCGGTTCGTCCGCGATCACCAGCGCGGGTTTGCCGATCAGCGCGCGTGCCGCGGCCACGCGCTGCTGCTGGCCGACCGATAATTCACGCGCGGCGCGCTGCCACATTGGCTCCGGCAGGCCCATGCCGCGCAGCCAGCGTCCGGCATCGTGACGGATATCGCCGCTGTCGCGTTCCGCATGCGCGCGGCGCAGCTTGGAAAACCGGCATGGCAGCAGCACGTTGTCGAGCACGCTCAGGTAAGGCAACAGGTTGAACTGCTGGAAGATGTAACCCACATGGTCTGCGCGGTGACGGTCGCGTGCGGCTTCACCCAGGGCTTTCCAGTCCTTGCCGCAGACCGTGACGCTGCCCGAGCTTGCCGTCAGCACACCCGCCATCAGCGACAGCAGCGTGCTCTTGCCGCAGCCGCTGGGGCCGTGCAGGAACAGCGACTCGCCGGCATCGATCTGCAGCGTGGCGATGTCGAGCAGGGGTTCGGCCTGCCTGCTCCATGCGAAGCGGACCTGATCGAGACGGACGATGGCGCCGGACATGGCTCAACGTCCCCAGCGCAGCCGCGTGGACTTCGGATCGAGCACGCGTTTGAACTGGCCGCTCGGCGACGCGATCTGCGCATGGACCGTGCGGATGTTGGGGAAGCGTTCGAACAGCTTCACGTCGATGAACTTCGCCAGTTCCGGCTTCTCGCACGCAAAGACGATGGAGGCGTCGAGGTCGGCGTGGCCGTCCTGCGCACCGTGGTCATGTGCATCGTCATGGTCATGCGCATGACGATGTGCCGCTTTCTTGCCCTTGTCCGATGGCGCGGCAGGCGCCAGGATGTCCGAATGCAACTCGACGGTCTGCAGTGTGCAGCGCGCGGCAGGGTCCGGCAGCCACAATGCATCGGCCGCCTTCAGCGCCGCGCGTGCTTCCTCGACCTTCTTCTTTTCTTCCGCCGTGCGCGGCGCATGCTCGAAGCCGAGCAGGTTGTCGAGCGGCGACTCCACCGCAATCGCAATCGTGCCTGCATCGATCGCCACGTCCATGGTCAGCTGTCCGTGGGTATGCGTATGCTGCTCGTGCGCGCCGGCGAAGGAAGCGGAAAACAGCAGTGCCATGGAAAGGGACAGGCGGCGCAAGGAAGGAGAGAAGAAATCTGCGTTCATCGTTGGTCCGTTGGTATGGGGAAGAAACCGCCGGCGCGGGCCATGCATGCGCCGGATGGCACAGGACTCGCGGGCGATCCGGCAGCGTCGATCCTTGCGAGGTATCCGATCCGCATGTGCGTGCCGAGTTCCGTGCAAATCCGGCATGCATTCCGCCGGCGCGGACCATTATCTTATACCGTAATCGCAACTTTGTTGCATATTGAGATTGTATTGCCGCCGCATGGAGGGCGTGGATGGCGGCGGCGCCGTCGCATGCCTCGACGGTCATGCGACGGGCCGATGCCGGCGTCCAGGAAAGTGCGCCGCCCGGCGTAGGATGACGAGGCCGGGCGGACGTGGGACCTACAGTTCCAGCGTGACGGAAACGCGTGCGCGCGAAACGCACGGCATCATGCGGTCCTGCCGCGCCGAGATGCCGAGCACGGCGTCGCGATGAATGACCTGGCCGTCGCTGTAGCCGCATTCGCAGGAGCCGCATACGCCCAGATGGCAGGACGAGGCAATGTTGTAGCCATGCGTCTGCAGCGCGTCGAGTGCCGACTGGTCGGCGGCCACGCGGATGGTTTCGCCGGTGGAGGCGATGCGGATGTCGAACGGTTCGGGCTTGAAGTTCTCGTCGAGCGTGGCGGCAAAGACTTCGAAGTGGATCTGTTCTTCGGGCCACGATGCCGTCGCCTCGCGCACTGCGTCAACCAGCCGGCCGGGACCGCAGCAGTAGATGTGCTTGCCGGCGATCGGCGGGCCGAGTTCGGCGGCACTGAAGCGGCAGCCTTCCTCGCTGCTCCAGAGTCGCAGTTCATCCGGGTTGCAGAGCTGGCGCAAGGTGGAAAGCAGCGGCGCTTCCGCTGCAGATCGCACGCAGTATTCGAGCGAGAAGGGCGTACCGGTCCGCCGTGCCGTCATGACCATGGAAGCAAACGGCGTGATGCCGATGCCGCCGGCGATGAAGATGTGTCGCTCGGCGTTGTCCGCCAGCGGGAAGTTGTTGCGCGGTGCCGAGACGTGCAGCACGGTGCCGACAGCCACGTTCTCGTGCAGCCAGCGCGAGCCGCCGCGTCCCTGGTCTTCGCGACGCACCGCGATGCGGTAGCTGGTGTTGTCGCCCGGATCGCCGCACAGCGAGTATTGGCGCACCTTGCCGTCCGGCAGGCGCACATCGACGTGCGCGCCCGGTGTCTGTGGCGGCAGCGTGGGGCGCATCGGGTGGCGCAGCGTATAGATGCGGGTGCCGGGCGTGTCGATGGTCACGTCGGCCACGACGAGTTTCATGATGATGCGTGCAGTCATTTCTTGAAGCCTTTATGCGTGTTGCCTATGCGTCGTCCAGCGGTTCGACGGCGTCGCCGGGACGGATGATGCCGCCGCTCTCGATCCAGCAGTTCAGGCCGGAGCGGTTGTAGAGCGGCAGGTAGAGCGGCATGCCGAGCAGTTCCTCGAGGTATTTGCACGGGAAGTTGAGCCGTCCGCCACGCAGGACGACTTCGCCCACGCGAAAGCGCTTGCCGACCAGGTGGTTGAGCGGCACGCCCTGCACGGTCAGGTTGCGCCGGTGGTCGGCCGGCGTCAGCACGATGGCTTCCTTCTGCAGCGGCGGATCGTTGCGCGCCAGGGCGTCGAGCACGTCGATGTCGAACAGCGTGACCTCGCGCACGTCGGGCTTGGGCGAATAGGTGCCGGTACCGTTGTAGTAGCGGTCGCCGACGATGCCCTTGCCGGCGATCAGTTCCGCCTGCTGCAATTCCTCCATCTCGTACGATGCCGAAGGCGCAATGTGGATGTGCAGCAGTTTTCCTCCGGACCACTGGATCATGATGCGACTCCGTCGGCGCAGGTCAGGGCGATGGCCTCGACTTCAACCAGCACGTCGCGCGGCAGGCGCGCCACTTCGATGGTGGAGCGCGCCGGCGGCTCGCCCGGAAAGTAGCTTGCGTAGATGCCGTTCATGACCGGAAAGTCCTTCATGTCCTTGAGGAATACCGTGGTCTTCAGCACGCTGCCCATGCTGGCGCCGGCAGCCGCCAGCACGGCTGCCACGTTGGCAAGCGACTGGTGCGTCTGCGCCTCGATGCCGGCCGGCACTTCGCCGGTGGCGGGATCGATCGGCAGCTGGCCGGAGCAGAAGGCCAGGCCAAGCGCCTGCGTGCCTTGGGCATAGGGGCCGACCGCCGGTGGTGCGGACTGGGTGGAGATGGTTTTCTTGATGCTCATGTTCTTTCCTGAAGGTCGGGTGAAAAAAGAGGAAGGGGACAGGGCCGCTCCGTGCGTGACGGCACGGCCCCTCTGGATCATTTGAGAAGCGCCTCGTGTTTGGTTTCGCGCGCGAAGAAGGCGGCGAACAGCGTGATCGATGCCAGCAGGATCAGCATGATGGACACACCCGCGGTGCCGCCCAGGTAGCCGGCCAGCGCGGTCGCGATGATCGGGCTCAGGCCGCCGCCGATGGCTGCCGCCACCTGGAAGCCGAAGGAGGCGCCGCTGTAGCGCACATTGGCGCCGAACAGTTCGGGGAAGTAGGTCGCTTCCGGTGCGAACATCAGGCCGTGGCCCATGCTCATGGCGAACACGATGGTCAGGATCACCGCTTCGGCGGTGCGCATTTCCATGATCCAGAACAGCGGAAAGGCGAATGCGATCGTGAACAGCGCGCCGATGAAGTAGAGCGGGCGGCGGCCGATCACGTCGGACAGGAAGCCGAACAGCGGAATCGTGACGATCTCGACGATGGCAGCGATCAGGATCGCGTCGAGGATCAGCGTCTTCGGCAGCCCCAGCGTGCCGGTCGCGTAGACCACCATGAAGACGGTCAGCATATAGACCCACGACACTTCCGAAATCTTGAGGCCGATGGCCACGAAGAAGGTGCGTGGATGCTTGAGGATGACGTCAATCACCGGACTCTTGACGATCTCGCGGCGCGCCTTCATGTCCTCGAACACGGGCGATTCATGCACGTTCTTGCGGATGAACATGCCAACCACGATCAGTACCGCGCTGATCAGGAACGGCACGCGCCAACCCCAGCTCATGATGTCCTCTTCCGGCATCTTGGAAACGAACGAGAACACCAGCGTCGCGATCACCAGGCCCAGAGGAAAGCCGACCTGCACCAGGCTGCCGTAGAAGCCGCGGCGATTCCTGGGCGAATGTTCGAGCACCATCACCGCCGCGCCACCCCATTCGCCGCCGAGGCCGATGCCCTGCACAAAGCGCAGTGTCACCAGCAGGATGGGTGCCCAGATGCCGATCTGCTCGTAGGTCGGCAGCAGGCCGATCAGGAAGGTGCCGAGGCCCATCATGGCCAGCGTGATCATCAGGATCGACTTGCGTCCGATGCGGTCGCCGTAATGGCCGAAGATCGCGCCGCCCAGCGGACGCGCCAGAAAGCCCACGGCATAGCTGCCGAGCGCCGCCAGCGTGCCCAGCAGCGGATCGACGCTGGGGAAGAAGAGCTTGTTGAAGACCAAGGCAGCGGCCATTCCGTAAATCAGAAAGTCATACCATTCGATGATGGTGCCGATGGCGCTGGCGAATACCACGGATCGAATGCCCTTTTTTTCCGTCTTGCTGTCCGCGACGGTCGCGGTTGCGCTGAATGTCATGCTCATTTCCTTGAAAGCTGGTGAAGGAGGAGGAAGTCGAGCCGACATGCAATATGATCATATCAGGAAACTTTTGGTAATTACGTTGAACTCGCCAAACATGGCAAAATCACGTATAACCGCTATATTTGCATGGAAACTACGTCATATCGGTCGGCATGCTCGTTGATGCATGTTTCGTGCCATGAAACAAAATGTTGAAAAGTTTCATAGACAGAGGTTTTGCTGAAAGGAAGAAAAATGCTGTTTGGCGTGCTGATTTACGAAGACGTGGAGCCCATCGATCTGGCGACGGTAGGCGTGCTGTCGATGGCCAGAAGGATCCGGCCGGAGATCGCGATCTGCACCATCGCGCCGCAACGCGGTCCGGTACGGTTGTCGAACGGACTGGTGGTGCAGGCCGATTACGGACTCGACGATGCACCGCAAACGGACGCGCTGATCGTTACCGGTGGTCCCGGATGGTGCAGGCAGGCGGAAAACGAAGCGCTCCTGGCCTTCTTGCGTGCGCGTGCCGCGCATGGCGTGCTGGCCTCGGTATGCACGGGTGGTATGATTCTCGCTGCCAGCGGTGTGCTGGACGGCAAGTCGGCCACGACCAAGCGCGAGGTGGTTGATCCCGAGTATCCGCCCATTCGAATCCTGCGCGAGCGCTACGCGGAGATCGATGTGCGCGAGGGCGTCCTGGTGGACAACGGGGCGGTGGTGACGGGCGGCGGCGTCTCGCTGTGCATCGACACCACGCTGTTCCTGCTCGAGAAGCTGTTCGACGCCGAGACGGCGGCAGAGACCGCGCGCATCATGGAATACGCCGTCGCGCGCGACGCCAACCGGCGCGCATTTCCCCCAATCATTTCAGATGGACAGAATGGCAGGCAAGAAAGCAGATAAGAAGGAAGACGCCGCGACGGCCATCGAGCTGCATCTCGGAAAGCGCATCTCCAAGCTGCGCGCGGCGCGCGGATTCACGCAGGACCAGCTTGCCGCCACCACCGGCTTCACCAAGGGCTATCTGTCCAAGATAGAGAATTCCAAGGTCATCCCGCCCATCGGCACACTCGTCAAGATCGCGCAGGTGCTCGATACCGACGTTGCCGACCTGCTGGAACCGGAAGCGGCCGAAGACCTGTCCGCCGTCTGCGTGGTGCGCTCATGGCAGCGCGAATCGGTGATCCGCGGCGGATCATCGTTCGGCTACGACTACACGGCGCTGGCGCACAAGCGCCATCACAAGCAGATGGAACCCTTCATCATGATCTTCCCGTCGCAGGTGGACCGCGACGTGCGCTTCGAGCACGACGGCGAGGAATTCATGTTCATCCTCGATGGCGAAGTGGAGTTCGAGGCCGTCATCGACGGCCGCAACAAGACCTGGGTGCTGTCGCCCGGCGACAGCGTCTATTTCGATTCGCGCACCCCGCACCGCGGCCGCAGCCTCGAGGGCGAATCGCGCGCGCTGGTCGTCATCTATCGTTCGCGGACCACGGCCATTCCCTGATCGGCATGCAGGTGAAGAGCGGGACATGCCCGCAGTGACGGCGGCAATTTCGCCCGCCTGAACGGTATCGGTTCAGGCGGAATTTCCTGCGGGGACTGTAATGCGCGTCATGCCGCCGTGTTCAGTCAAGTATCGGTATTGTCACCCATGCACACGGATTGTCACGTAGTGTCACGCCGTATTCGGCGCACTTCCTCTCGGCGAGAAAATCGCTCGCGTCACAACATTTTCGGCAATTGCCGTTCTCGAGCGTCTGCACGTTTCACCATGCAGCCGGGTAACGGGACGAGGGCATTTTGTCGCGATCGAACCGATAAAGAGGAAAGTCCCCATGCGCACCAATCTGCCCGTCACCCAGCGTGAATTCGAATTTCCGCAGGATGCGACCCTGATGTCCACCACGGACACGCAGAGCCACATTACCTATACCAACGCGGCCTTCATGCAGGCCAGCGGCTTCGATGCCGAAGACCTGGAAGGCCAGCCCCACAACCTCGTGCGCCACCCCGACATGCCGCGCGAAGCCTTTGCCGACATGTGGGCAACGCTCAAGGAAGGCAAGTCGTGGTCGGCGCTCGTCAAGAACCGCCGCAAGAATGGCGACCATTATTGGGTGCGCGCCAATGCCACGCCCGTGGTGCGCAACGGCCAGTTGACCGGCTACATGTCGGTGCGCACGCGGCCGGCGCGCGAGGAAGTCGCGCAAGCGGAAACGCTCTACCGCAAATTCCGCGAGGGCCGAGCCAAGGGCCTGCGCTTCCATCAGGGGCTGATCGTGCGCAGCGGCTGGCGGCGCTGGATGTCCACGCTGCAAACCATGAGCACCGCCTGGCGGTTGCGTTGCGGCGTCTACGGACTGGGCGCGCTGGTGGTCGGCGGAGCATGGGCGCTGGGTCTGGAAGGAGCGATGCTGGCCGGGTTCGCTGGCTGGACACTCTTCTGCACCATCGTCGCGCAGTTGTGGCTGCGGCATCAGATCACGCGGCCCATCGCCTACGTGCTGCGTCAGGCGCAGAACGTCGCGGCCGGCCAGCCTGCGGAGAGCGAGATGCTGAATCGCGTGGACGACATCGGCATGCTGCTGCGCAGCGTGAATCAGGCCGGGCTGAACCTGCGTTCGCTGGTCGACGACGTGAGCGAACAGACTTCCGGCGTATGGCTGGCGAGCACCGAGATCGCGCAGGGCAATCGCGACCTGAATGCGCGCACCGAGCAATCGACCGGTCGGCTGCAGCAAACGGCCTCGGCGATGGAGCAGATGACGTCCAGCATCTCGCACAACGCCGACGCCGCCCGCGAAGCGACCGGTCTGGCGGGCGCGGCGACGGCCGCCGCCTTCCGTGGCGCTTCGGTGATCAACGACGTGGTCAATACCATGTCCGACATTTCCGCTGCCAGCAAGAAGATCGGCGACATCATCGGCGTTATCGATTCCATCGCCTTCCAGATCAATATTCTGGCGCTGAATGCCGCAGTCGAGGCCGCGCGCGCCGGCGAGCAGGGCCGGGGCTTTGCGGTGGTGGCGGGAGAAGTCCGCAATCTGGCGCAGCGATGCGCGCAGGCCGCGCAGGAGGTAAAGGGACTGATCGGCGCCAGCATGGAGAAGGTCGAGGTTGGCGGCGAACTCGTGCAGCGCGGCGGCGAAGCCATGACCGATATCCGCGAGCAGGTCGAGCGCGTGGCCAAGCTGATCAACGAAATCAGCTCGGCAACCGAAGAGCAGGCGGCGGGTATTCAGGACGTGAACCAGGCGATCGGCCAGCTCGACAGCATGACGCAGCAGAACGCTGCGTTGGCGGAACAGTCGCAGACCGCTGCCGACAGTCTGCAGCACAAGACGGAACGGTTGTCGCAGGCGGTGGCGGTGTTCAAGCAGCAGCGTTCTGCCGACGAAAATGCCTTCCGGCAGGAGCGTGCTCCGAGTCGAGGCCTGATCGGCGGCGAAAGCGCGCGTCCGCGACTGCCGCAGTTCAGCCGTGCGTGACCGGATGGCGCGATCCGGTGGCGGTGGATGCCCGGCATCGAGCGCCACGCTCGCGCACAAGGGCACGCAAGGGGAGCCTAGCGTGCCGTCATGCGAATTTTCAGGTTGGTGTAAGCCGCCAGTCCTTCGGCGCCGTGCTCGAGGCCCAAGCCCGACAGCTTGTGTCCGCCGAAGGGAAAATCCACGCCGTGGACATAGACCTCGTTGATCCAGACCGTGCCGGCTTCGAGGCGATCGGCCAGGGTCTGGGCCAATGCCGTGTCGCGGCTCCAGATCGAAGCGCCGAGACCGTAGCCGGTGTCGTTGGCGCGCCGCACCACGTCGTCGATATCGCGGTAGCGCAAGATGGGAAGGATGGGGCCGAACGCTTCCTCGGTGACCACGCGGCTGTCGTCGGGCGGATTGTCGACGAGCGTGACCGGCACGAAGTAGCCTTGCCGATCGGGCGCGGGATGCGCGCCGCCGTGCGCGATGCGCAAGCCCTGCCGGTTGCAATCGTCGAGCAGGTCCAGCACCTTGGCGTACTGCCGGGCATTTTGCAGCGGTCCGAGCAGGTTGGCCGGGTCCATGCCGTCGCCCATCGGTATGCTGCGTGCATAGGCGATCAGCGCGTCGCGCAGTTGCGGGTAGATGTCGTCGTGCACGTAGAGCCGCTTGATGCCGACGCACCATTGGCCGGAATTGCCGAAGGCGCCCCAGAACAATGGCGGAACGCAGGCGTCGAGATCGGCGTCGGGCAGCACGATGGCGGGGTCGTTGCCGCCCAGTTCCAGCGTCACGCGCTTGAGATGCGCGGCGGCGCCGGCCATGACCTTGCGGCCGGTGGCGCTCGAACCGGTGAAACTGATCTTGGCGATGCCCGGATGGTCCACCATCCATTGGCCCAGCATGTCGTCTCCGGTCAGCACCGTGAACACGCCGGGCGGCAGGACATCCTCGGCCAGCTCGGCCAGGCGCAGCGCGGTCAGTGGCGTGTACGGCGACGGTTTGAGAATGACGGTATTGCCCGTGATCAGGGCCGGCGCGAGTTTCCAGATGGCCAGGCACAGCGGGAAGTTCCAGGGCACGATCAGGCCGACCACGCCCAGCGGAACATAGGATTGTTCGACATGATGATGCGGTTTGTCTTCGAGGACCTTGGCGTTCAGGCGTTGCCTGGCGATTCCCCTGAGCCAGTCCACGGCGTAATCGACTTCGCCGATCGCCGCCGAATGGCGCGGTTTGCCCTGTTCCAGGGTCATGAGTTCGGCCAGTTCTTCGCGCGCCTGCGCCATGCGATCGGCGAGGGCTTCGATGCGGGACTGGCGTTCCGCCCACGGAAGGGCGCGCCACTGCGCGAAGGCGTCCTGCGCCGCCGCGACAGCGCCTTCCAGATGTTCCGGCGCGGCGTGCGGGACGCTGGTGAACGCCGTGCCGAAGGCCGGATTGACGACCGGCAGAGACCGCGTCGTGCGAATGCGCGCATTGCCGATGCGCAGGGTGGAAAAACGGTCTTCGGGAAAAGGGCGATGGGTTTGCACGGTACTCTTTCTGCGTCGGTTATTCTGTTGCTGCAAGGGAAAATTCTATCCCGGAACGCCGGGCATTTTTCATTTTCCGTCGTTCCCGCACAGGATGAGGCGGGAGCGACGACGCTGAATCGATGCCGGTTATCCGTAACGCGCGTGCGCAACCGCGCTCGCGTGAACGTGGTTGCTGCACCGCTTCATTTACAGGTAAAAAAGGAACACGACATGTCAGGCAACGGGGCCTCGGAAAAGATAAGAGTATTGCTGGTCGGTCTCGCATGCGCCCCGTGGCCCGCGCTGCGACAACTGCTCGGCAGTGAGCGTTTCCTGTTCTCGGAAGTGCTGTCGCTGGCCGCGATGCCCGATGCTGTGGGTGCTCTGGATGTCGTCCTGACCGATTCCGCCTGGCTGGCACGGCAACCGCTCGCGGCGCGGCATGCCTTTTCCCGGTGTGTCGCCCATGCGGCTGCGGTGGTGATGCTGGGAGATGCCGATACGCAGGACGAACCGCTGCCATGCGGTCGCGTCCTGCGGGCACCGGCGGAAGACATGGCATTGGCGCAATTGCTGGCGGCGATAGGCGACGACCTGCTTGGCCGGCCGTTGCCGGTGGCACTCGTCGCCAGTCCGCCGGAGGCAGTGGCGGCGCGTACGCGGGAAGTGGAAGCCGCGCGCTGCACGCCGCTGATCCTGAATGCAGGCGAGCTGTCGCATCTGCGGCAAGCGGCCGACTGTGCGGCATTGATCGTTGAGATCGCGCCGCGCGATGCGGACCTCGTCGCCGCGGCGCGCAAGGCAGCCGTCCGCCTGCGATTGCCGCTGTTCTTCCTGGCATCGGCCGAGTCCAGGCAAGCGTCGTCGGAAACGGGCGTGGACGACGAGTTCTGGCTGGACAGCCCGGCCGCCGCCGGCCAGCTTGCGGCGTTGCTGCGTCCCATCGTGCGCGCGGCGCGTGCACGCAGGCGGTGCGAGGAACTGCATAGTCGGCAACTGGAGATGCAGCGCCAGAAAATGGATACGCTGCATGGCGCAGCCGACCAGCACGCCATCATCAGCATGACAGACACGGCCGGCCGCATCATCTATGCCAACGACAGGTTTTGCGCATTGAGCGGATACGGCCGCGAAGAACTGCTCGGAGCGACCCACGGTAAGCTCAGGTCAGGCCGCCATTCCGACGAGTTCTATACCGATCTGTGGCGCACCATCACGCATGGCGGAACATGGCGCGGCGAGTTCTGCAACCGCAAGAAGAACGGCGAACTCTACTGGGTCAGCGCGACCATCATGCCGGTCGTGGACGAGGCCGGAAAGCCGCTTCGCTACGTTTCTATCCGCACCGATATCACATTGCTCAAGCAGACGCAGGACGAACTGTTCCTCAGCAGGCAGAAGGCAAGGGATGATGCGCGGCAGGTCCGCGGCGTCTTCGACAAGCTGCCGGCCGGTATTTTCTGGAAAGACCGCGAACTGCGCTATCAGGGCGCCAATCGGCGCTTCCTCAACGATTTCGGCATCGGGAGCCTGACGCAGCTCGAGGGCAGGGAAGACGCCGAACTGCTTGCGCCGGAGATCGCCGCGATCTACCGCGAACCCAGCCGCGCGGTGCTGGAAAGCGGCCGCCCGCTGCCGCCGTTCGAGGCGCGCGTGGAACTGTCGCGCGGCGAGTGCTGGCTGCGGATCGGAATCATGCCTCAGCTCGATGCCGAAGGCCGGGTCGTCGGCATCGTTGGCGCGCATCTGGATATCACGGACCTCAAGGCCATCGAACTCGAATTGCAGGAGAGCACGCAACGCTACAAGTTCTTCGTCGATAACGTCGAGGAGGGGATCGTGGTGTGCGACCGGGGCATCATCGTCGACGCCAGCGACCGCTGGTTCGAACTGTTCCGCTGCCGGCGCGAAGATGCCGTCGGTCGGCCGGTGATGTCTTTCACTGCCGCCAGCGTGGTGCCGATGGCATTGCAACTGATCGAGTCGAAATGGGCAGAGCCGTATGAGTCGATGATGCTGCGTCACGACGGCACGACTTTCCCGGCCATTGTGCGCGGACGCAATCTGCTGTTCGGCGGCCGCGAACTGCGCCTGACGACGGTGCTCGATATTTCGCGTCAGAAGGAGATCGAACTCGCCGTGCAGGCCGCGAAGCAGGAAGCCGAACGCGCCAATCGGGCGAAAACCGAATTCCTGTCGAGCATGAGCCATGAATTGCGCACGCCGATGAATGCCATCTTCGGCTTTGCCCAGATACTCGAATTCGACGAAAGGCTGAACGCGGACCAGCAGGATAGCGTGCAGGAAATCCTCAAGGCGGGACGCCATCTGCTGGGATTGATCAACGGGGTGCTCGACCTCTCCAAGATCGAGTCCGGCCACATGAGCCTGTCCATCGAAACCGTTCTGCTGGACCAGGTGATCGACGAATGCGATCACCTGCTGCGGCCGCTGGCGAGCGAGCGCCAGATCTCCCTGCACATGCCGACCGCTCCGATGGCAGCGGTGCTGGCCGACAGGGTGCGGCTCAAGCAGGTCCTGCTCAACCTGCTGTCTAATGCCATCAAGTACAACCGTCAGCAGGGCGAGGTCAGGCTGACGGTGGAGGCGGATGGCCCGCGCTTCCGCATTGCGGTCGCCGATACGGGCAATGGCATCGCGCCCGAGAATCTGGCACGGTTGTTCCAGCCCTTCAACCGCCTGGGTGAGGAACACGGCAAGATCGAAGGCACCGGCATCGGCCTGGTGATTTCGCGTCGCCTGATCGAGGCGATGGGCGGAACGATCGCCGTCGACAGCACGCCCGGCACGGGAAGCCGTTTCTGGATCGAGCTGCCGCAGGCGGAGCCGGAAATGGCAGGACTTCAGGAACAGGTACTGCGGCACGGAGCGAAAAGCGAGGGATACGATCAGGAACAAATCCTCTATATCGATGACAATCCCGTCAATCTGAAACTCGTCACGCAGATGCTCGGCAAGCTGCGCAACACCCTGCTGGTGACGGCGCACACGCCTGAACTGGGTATCGAATTGGCGCGCAGCCGCAAGCCGAGTTTGATCCTGCTCGACATCAACATGCCGGGCATGGACGGCTACGAAGTGCTGCAGGTACTCAAGGCCGACCTTCGACTGCGGCATGTGCCGGTCATTGCCGTCTCGGCCAATGCCATGCCGAAGGACATCGAGCGCGGCATCGCGGCCGGCTTTGCCGATTATCTGACCAAGCCGATCGACGTTGGCCGTTTTCTGGAAAGCATCGACACACACCGTCTCCAAGGAGCATCCACATGACGACGCACGACGATTCGACGATCATGATCGTCGACGACGAGCCGGCCAACCTCAAGTTGCTGGACAAGATACTGGACGGTCAGGGTTACACCCGGCGCATCTGTCTCGACGACCCGCGTCAGGTTCTGCCAGAGTATGCGCGCCTGCGCCCCGACCTGATCCTGCTCGACCTCAACATGCCGCACCTCGACGGCTACCAGATCATGGAACAGTTGCGCGCGCTCGGCGATCCGCTGCTGCCGCCTATCCTGGTCCTGACGGCCGAGTACGGACACGGCAGCCTGCTCAAGGCGCTCGCCCTGGGCGCGCGCGACTATCTGAGCAAGCCTTTCGAGCGCACAGAATTGTTGATGCGCGTGCGCAATCTGCTCGATGGCCGCCGCGCGCATCGCATCACCCACGAACAGAATGTCGTCCTCGAGGAGATGGTCCGCCGTCGCACCGAGGAAGTGGTCGCGACCCGCCTGCAGATCATCCAGCGCCTGGGCCGGGCCGCCGAATACCGGGACAACGAAACCGGCCTGCACGTCCTGCGCATGGCGCATACGGCCGCGCTGCTTGCCGAGCGATTGGGCTGGGACGCGGCCGATGTCGAGCTGATGCTGCACGCCAGTCCGATGCACGACATCGGCAAGATCGGCATCCCCGATGCCATCCTGCTCAAGCCGGGAAAACTGGACGACGAGGAGTGGCGGATCATGAAAGGACACGTGGCAATCGGCGCCGAACTTCTGGCCGGCGACGATTTTCCCTTGTTGCGCCTGGCGCGGGAAATCGCCTTGCACCACCACGAGAAATGGGACGGCAGCGGTTATCCGTCCGGCCTGGCCGGCGCCGACATCCCGCAATCGGCCAGGATCGCCACAGTGGCGGACGTGTTCGATGCGCTGATTTCGGTGCGTCCCTACAAGCCGGCATGGAGCATCGAACAGGCCGTCTCGTTCATGCGGCAGCAATCGGGAAAACACTTCGATCCGGAGATCGTCGATGTGTTCCTGTCCAGCCTGGACGACATCCTGCGCATCGCAGAGCGCTACCGGGAACCGGACGGGTTGAAGGCCGCCTAGGCGCGGTTGCGCAAGGTCACTTCCGCCGCCAGAAGATAGCCGCCACCCCGCACGGTGAGAATCAGCCGCGGCGGCTTGGCAGTGTCGCGCAGACGCTGGCGCAGGCGATATACGGCGGTATCGACGCCGCGCTCCTGCGGCATCATCTCGCGTCCGCGCGTGGCATTGCCGATGGTGTCGCGGTCGAGAACCTGCTGTGGATGATCGAGGAAGAGTTTCAACAGGGTGAAATCGGTGCCGGTCAGAATCACTTCCTCGCCGTCGAGGTGAACCAGACGGCGGCTCACCGTATCGAGCTGCCATTCGTCGAAGGCCAGCACCTGACCGCCGATAGCCGTCGATTTCGGACTGATGCTCGTGCGGCGCAGAAGCGCATTGATGCGCGCCAGCAGTTCGCGCAGGCTGAACGGCTTGCACAGGTAGTCGTCGGCGCCGAGTTCGAGTCCCAGGACGCGGTTCACTTCCTCGACCCGGCCGGTCAGCATGATGATGGGGATCTGAAGAAAATCCGGGTGTTCGTGCATCCACTGGCAGAGCTTGAATCCGCTTTCGTCGGGAAGCGTGACGTCCAGAATCACCAAGTCCGCTCCCGTTTCTTCCAGGATTCGACGGAAATCGCTGCCGTTGACGGCGGCCCGGACCAGGAAGCCGACATTGCTCAGATAAGTCTGCAGCAGTTTGCGGGCCTGCGGATCGTCATCGACGATTAATATGGATTTCCCGGCATGCATTACAAGCGCTCCCGACACGTCTTGTTGTGGAACAGATCAATCGTTTTTATATATGGATGGTGCACATCGCCGTCGCGAACCGCTGCGAATCCTCGCCGGAAGACAGGCGCCTGACGAACTGCGGCAGCGAACCGATGCGGGGCAGCATGTTCGCTGGCTAAGGGACATGGCGGGGAAGTGACAGCTTGTCGGACGGTAGCGGTAGTTTACCGCATCTCCTGGTGCAATGGCTTGCCATCCGGCAAGCCTGCGTGACGATAAGCAACAGTGTGCCTGCCCGGCAACACGGTGCTTGTGGCGGGCGCAGCTATCGGGTCATGGGGGCGTGCGCAGGAAGCGCGGCGTTGCGTATCGACGGCCAGGGCCGGCCGCCGACGCACGATCAGGACGATGGGCGATGCACGTCCGGCATCGGGCGGGAAGTCAGGGCGTGGCTTCGTGTCCGTCGTCCGCGATCCGGGACGAAACGCGTTCCTGCGTTTCGAGCACGGTCGATGTTTCCGCCTGCAGCAATTTTTCGATGTCGATCAGAATCAGCATGCGTTCGTCGATCATGCCGAGCCCGCAGATGAAATCGGTATGCGGGCCGAAGGACAGCTCGGGCACGGGCTTGATGTTCGCCGGCGGCAGCGTCAGCACGTCGGATACGCCATCGACGACCATGCCGGTCTTGGCATCGCCAAGTTCCACGATGATGACGACCGTGGCGGAGGCGTAATCCACCAGTGTCTGGCGCAGCTTGATGCGCAAATCGACGATGGGCACGATGGCGCCGCGCAGATTGATGACGCCCAGCACATGTTTGGGCGCATTGGCGACCTTCGTGACCGTTTCGTAGCCACGGATTTCCTGCACCTTCAGAATGTCGATGCCATATTCTTCGCGGCCGATCCTGAACGACAGAAACTCCCCGCCTGCCTCAATACCCATTGCTGGACTTGTGCTCATACGTGCTTTCCTGGTTATGCGGTCATGGCGTACCAACCCTTGGCGTTTGAATGTCACAAGGCCGGTTCCACGTTCCTGATTGCTTGTTTCCGGGGCAGGAACGAAGTGCGTTCCTCATCGATTGCCACGTGCAGCTGGATGCCCGGATGCGTATCCACGGGCATGTGGCGGGCCTTATGCTATCCGCACCGACGGCAGTATTTGGAGGCGTGAAATACTATGTGACAATCCGTGTTCCTCGGTGACAATTGCCGGGCGTGGCAGTCGAAAGTCATCTTTTCGATCGAAGCCGGAATGCTCAGGATTCCGCCGGATTTTCTGCCGCAATGGATGGGAAATCGCATTTCCCATGGAAATCCTGGCCACCTCTTGCAGGTGGTTTTTATGTCAGGGCTTCGCGAGAGGGAAGGGTGTTTCTGGATGTTGATGGCAGGCACAAGCTTTTCAGTGCGTAGTATCCGTACATAAATGTACGTTTACGTTACTATTTATCTCAATGGCAATACATGAGATAGAAAATGGCACGAAAAAAGATAGTAATCGTAGGGGGTGGCGTCGCTGGATTGGGGCTGGCCAGTGCGTTAGGCCGTCAAGGGAAATACAACAAGAAAAATCCTCTAGACATTACCGTTCTAGATAGAGACTCGGCGCATGTCTGGAAACCGATGCTGCACACCATCGCAGCAGGAACCAGTGATATTTCTCAGCAGCAGACGACCTATGTTGCTCATGCCCGCGACTGCGGCTTCTCCTATCAACCTGGAGAATTGAACGGTGTCGAACGGCAGCTAAAACAGGTGTTTGTCAAAGAATTGAACGCGCCAGATGGACGCCGGCTTGTTCCTGAGAGGACTATTGCGTACGACACTCTCGTATTGGCGCTAGGTAGCGAGGCAAATGACTTCGGAACGCCAGGTGTCAAAGAACATTGCTACATGATTGATTCGCGGATACAGGCGGATGCTTTCAATCGAGAAGTACGTCTGAGAATGTTTCAGTGTCTTGGACTCGATCAGCAGTTGTCGATTGCTATCGTCGGTGGCGGCGCGACAGGCGTTGAGTTGGCTGCCGAACTGGTCCGCCTGACCGAGATTGCAGAAAGCTACGGTGCTCAAGGCTTGGGAAGCAAAATCAGCATTACCTTGATTCAAAGCGGGCCGCGATTACTGGATGCCTTTCCTCCGGCCATTTCCGAAGCAGTGCAACAAAAGCTGGAATTGTTACGTGTCAAAGTCCTTACCAACACACGCGTGACGGCAGCTGACGAACACGGTTTGAGCATTCAGGGTGGCGAACGCATTGCCGCGACCATGCTTGTATGGGCAGCTGGTGTCAAAGCGCCTCAAGTGCTTTCCGAAATTGATGGATTGGCGTGCACCAGAAATAATCAGTTGATTATCAATCCTCATCTCCAAACCATAGGCGACCCTTCCATTTATGCAATCGGAGACTGCGCATCGTTGACGTTAGGCGACGCGGTGCGTCCGCTGCCGCCCACGGCGCAGGTGGCGCATCAGCAGGCGACCTACTTGATTCATAACTTGCCCAGGATGCTCGATGGCAAGCGTGTATCTGAATTCAGGTATCGCAATCTTGGCGCACTCGTTTCCCTTGGCGAATATGATGCCTATGCGTCGCTCGGACAGTTTGGTTTGTTCAAGGATGGATACATTCGCGGGAAGTTGGCGCAGCTAAGTCACGCTATGCTCTATCGCAGTCATCAATCAAATTTGCATGGCTTCTGGCGTGGAAGTGCGCTGTGGACGGTTGACCAACTTAACAAGCTGGTCAGACCCTCAATACGTCTCGACTAAGACATGAAGCGCATAGACGGAATAAACAATCGCGAGGCGCTGTTGCGCGCTGCTGAGCGCTTGTTCGCCGAAAAAGGTTTTCATATCCCGCTAGAAGAGATTGCTGAGGCTGCCAATGTCAGTCGAACCACGCTGTATCGGAATTTTAAAGATCGGCAAGCGCTTGGCATCGCCATCTACGAAAGTCAGCTGGACGACTTCGAAATCTTCGTGGAAAACGTCAGCGAAGAACCGGATGGCCTGTTCCTGGTATTGGAGGAAATGGCGATCGCTCATTGCCATAACGCCGGGATGGCGGACGTCTTGAGCAACGATAGTTCTCTGCATCCGCAATTGATGGACATGAGAATGCGCGTTAATAAATTAATGGAACCGCTTCTACAGCGTGCCAAGGAAAGCAATCTGGTAAGAGAAGAAATTACAGCTCACGACCTCGATTGCCTGCTGGATGTCATTGTCAGCGTGACGAAAAGAGAAACTTTTGAAGAGCGTAAAACTGCGGTGCTCCGAATGCTGCAGTTATTCAAAACGGGTATTGAAACAAGGTCGCAATGAAATCTTCTGCTTACAGATGTTCTCTTTGCCAGGCCGTCCTGATGACCAAACGATTTAACTCACACTTTGAAACTTCAATGGATGCTCCATACACATCATTTTGATGTGACAGAAAGTGTTCGCGGTGCTTTGTGCAGTCGACCCGGTTGGCGGGGACTGAAATCCATCAAGGCTCGCGGACTCTGGCAAGAGAAAATGCATATACATACGACCTTCGCCGATGCGGAGTACCAAGCCCCGTGATTATTTCTGGTTCGGCGCAAAGGGAGAGCCAAAGTTGGATGGCTCAGGTCTTTGCGGATATACCGAAACGCCAAACGTATTTCCCATCCGATGACTGGTCGACGCACGGTTGAATAAGCCAAGCTGATTGGACGGTTTGCCGACGATCGCTTCAGATGAAAGCTGTCGTTGTCCGGGGGAATCGTTCGACGGCGTAGATGGTTGAAGCCTGTGGGTCAGGCAAGCATAGGAGGGAGTCCTGACACCATTTACTTCGACCTCCATGCAAGAGTCTTCAACGTCAGGGGCGAGCTCATCGGCGAACGACGAACATGTAACGATTGAGGCTATCAATACCATCAATGGTTTACGCATTTAATCCTCCAAATGGTTCGTCGTGCACTTCACTATATTGGTTTGTGCCTTTTTTTCCAATAGGACCGACGTCGTTCCTGTCTCTTGTACATCGCAATTCTCGATGTCACATACGCGTCATATTTGTTCTCTAGCATCCGCCTCAACACAACTTGTGGACCTCCAAAGACGCTGACCCGACGTCTTGATACATGAATGAGACGATCGAGAAAGCCGGTTATTTCGCCCTCTGGAATAGTCAGTTTCTTCATCCTTGCATTGTGGATGGCGTATTCGTGCGCCCATGCAAATGCTCCTGCAGAGGCAATGGTGTTTAATCTGCCTGAACAAGCATTGAATACGGCTTTGTCGAGTTTCAGCGAAAAAACCGGATACTCCATCCTTGTCGATGAGAAAGTCATGGAAGACCGGCGCGCTCATCCCGTACATGGCAAGTTTGCTCCACGAGAGGCGCTTGAAAAGCTGCTGACGGGAACAGGATTGACAGTCAGATATTCCACCGAATATGCCTTTTCCCTGACCATGCAAAATGAAGACGCCATGCGAAGTGCAGGTAGAACCCAAGCGGCATGGAATCAGTACCAAGAATTATTTCAATCAGAGCTTACGGCTTATCTCTGCAAGGTTCAGCCGGAACGGTTTGGGCGATATCGTGTGTTGTTCCAGATGTGGCTGGATAAAGACGGCGGCGTGGAGAAGGTGGAATTTGTGGAATCCGCTACAGCTTCACGGCCTGATGTCGATTTGTCGATACTGCTCGCGCAGTTCTCGGCAGGTATGCCGCCCCCGGTAGATATGCCTCAGCCGTTGACTATTCTGTTAGTCCCTCGTCACGAACCTTTGATGGATTGCCCTCATCGGTTCGGAAGAAGGAAGTAGCTGATGAGCGAATCGCTAAAAAATGTATTACGCGAGCTGCTTTTGCAAAAATACAGCTACTTCAAAAGACACTTGCACATGCGACTTGGGTCGGAAGATCTTGCTAACGACGTTCTGCAGGAAACTTATCTGAAAGTGGAGAGCATGTCTGCTCCATCGGCAATCGAATATCCTTCAGCGTACTTGTACCGGATGGCGTTGAACATTGCGGAAGATCAGCGCAAAACACACGCGAGACTGTTGAGCGTGGCGGAAATCGAAGATCTTTACGAGATGGTCGATGAACTTGCCGGACCGGAACGCGCCCACGAGGCTAAAGCAGAACTTGCCGCGCTTGAGCGTGCGCTTGCCGAGCTACCCAAGCGGCGACGCGCGATCGTGATGGCGGCGCGGGTGGATGATCTGCCGCATCAGAAAATTGCAGAAAGGTTCGGCATTTCGGTCAGAACCGTGGAGAAGGAGTTACGCGCCGGCCTGGAGCATTGCTGCGCTCGTCTGGGAAGAGATTTTGTGCAGCGCTTCGGTCCCGGGGCAGGAAAACAGTCTATAAAAAAGAATGATTGATCATCAGAAAAAAGACGCCGACATGAAACTTCAGCAAGAAGCACGGGCTTGGGTCATACGTTTGGATTCCGGCGCGGTAACGGAAGAAGATGCGCGTGCCTTTACGGCTTGGTGCAGGCAAAGCCGGGATCATGCACGCGTCTTCTCGCAGGCAAGGGCCATTTGGACAGCAATGGAGCCGGCGGCCCGAGGTGTTTTGAGTCAGGAAGTTGCTCATCGCCATTCATACGGACAGCGCAGCGAAACGAGATCTGGACGCCGTGCATTTCTCGGTAGCGCGGTGGCGGCATCTGTCGCATATCTTGCAATAAGACCGCCGCTCGACTTGTGGCCTTCGGTGAGCGAGTTAACGGAAAATCTTGCAGCGGATTATCGGACCGGTACCGGCGAACAGCGTAGCGTATTTGTAGCCGGAGGCTTGAACGTGGAAATGAATACGCAAACCCGGATCAATGTTAACGATGTCGCTCCTGAGATTGCCGCGGTGCGGTTACTCAACGGCGAAGCCGAATTCGACGCAGACAGGCTGACGGTAGAAAAAGTGGTAGTGCAGGCGTCGTCCGGTGCTGTCTACGCCCGTCATGCTCGATTCCAGATACGCTACACCGATCGCGATGTCTGCGTTACCTGTACCCGCGGAAGTGTGGAAGTCAGGCTCGGAGCACTCGGCACAGCAATCTACGCTGGGCAGCAACTCACCTTCAACGACAATATGCTGGGCACGCCAGCGCTGGCGGATACGTCTTCCGTTACCGCGTGGAAGAGACGCATGTTGATCTTCAGTCAGGCTTCCCTTGCAGAGGTGGTCCAGGAGGTCAATCGATATCGGAGCGGGAAACTGATTCTGCGAGGAGAACGCCTTGCCAAACAGAAGGTGCAGGCAAGTTTTTCCTTGGATCGTCTGGAAGATGTTGTCGCATTGATCCGTGATGTGTATGGCGCACGTACCACATCCCTGCCTGGCGGAATCGTGATCTTCCAGCAGGCGTGAGCTGATACAAACTGGATGACTCTCCGTTTATGACAATTTGATGACTTGCTGCAGTCGTCATCGTTCCTTGTCGTCATAGCCTGCATACGTCGAAGGGGAAATGCCATCCCCTTATCGATGCCGGAATATGGAATTTGATAAGGAATCCACTATGCAGCGCTATCAGACCAATAAGCCTAGCCATCAAACCATGAATTCGTCGTCAAAGGCGATCGGCACGGCAGTATGCAATCGATGGCTGGTACGGCGGCCATTGTCGCAGGCGATTGGTTTGATGATTGCAACGGGGGCATTGGCAGGCAATGTTCATGCTCAGCAGGCTTTCAGCCAAGCGTGGTTTGCATCCAAAGGTGTTGCGCAAGCGAGCGCGACTGCTACTGGCAAACTGCCTAACGGTACGCCTGTTTCATCTCTCATCAATCCTGCAGCGCAGCAACAGGCTGCGAATGCCAAGCTGGCCCATTCGCTGGGCAATCTTAATGCAGCAGCGCGTGCGATCGCGGCACAGCAGGCAGCGCAGAAAGCTGCACGCGAAGCGGCATTGGCCAACGGCACGTCGGTTCCCGACGGTCTGGGCGAAGGCGGCCTCAAGATCGACAGCAATTCGCTGACGGCGGGCTGGCTCAATGCCAATGCGCCGAAGCAAAGCGTTAAGGATGGCAAGACCACCGTCGGCATTGAACAGACTGCCGACAAGGCGATACTCAATTGGGAAACGTTCAACGTCGGCAAGAACACGACGGTGGATTTCAAGCAGCAGGCGAGCTGGTCGGTACTGAACCGCGTCAACGATCTGCAGGCAAGGCCGACCCAGATCCAGGGACAGATCAAGGGCGACGGCACGGTCATGATCGTCAACCGTAACGGCATCGTGTTCAGCGGCAGCAGCCAGATTGACACCCGTAACCTCGTCGCTGCTGCAGTCGGAATGAGCGACAGCCAGTTCAACAAGGGGTTGTACAGCGAGGTGCAGGGTAACGGTTCCATTCCCACGTTCGCCAACGATCTCTCGACAACGGCCAGCAGCTTCAGTCACGGCGGAGCAACCGGTGCGGTCATCGTCGAAAAAGGCGCGCTGATCACCACTCATGCTCCCAAGACGGTGACCGAAGGCGGCGGCTATGTCCTGTTGCTTGGCGCCGAGGCGCGTAACGCCGGCCAGATCACTACCACGAACGGGCAGACCGTCATGGCGGCAGGCGACGCCTTCGTGATCAAGAAAGGGATGAGCACCGACAGCAACCAAGCCTCTACCACGCGAGGCAACGTGGTCAGCACCTTGCGTCTGCCTGGAAGTGAAGGCGGCGCGGTCGGAAACACCGGCCTGATACGTGCCGAGACCGGCGACATCAGCCTCGTCGGCCACGATGTACGCCAAGGCGGCACGTTGGTGGCAACGACATCTGTGCATACCCGCGGTACCGTACATCTGAGCAACGATGCAAGCGACGCCGAAGGCAAGGTCACTCTGGCAGCAGGAAGCGTCACAGCCATCTTGCTCGACGAAACTGCCACCACCGCGCTCGACGTGCAGCGCGAAGCGCTGATCAAGGAGTCGGATAAGGCCGGTGACGGCATCCAGCACCGTCGTGACCAGTCGCTGGTACGGATTTCCAGCGGTGGTGATGTCGCCTTCGAAGGCGACAGCCTCACGCTGGCCACCGGCGGCCAGGTGTTCGTGCATGCAGCAGGAGAAAGCGAAGTACGGGATGGCGCACGCATTGATGTCTCCGGTGCGGTAGGCGTGCGTGTGGCAATGGAAGCCAACAATGTCCTGATCAACGTTCAGGGCAATGAGCAGCGCGATGCCTCTGTCAACCGTGACGGCGACAAGTTGCGCAACAGCGACATCTGGGTCGACCGGCGCGATCTGGTGCTGGTCCCGGCCGGTACCAACGGCTACGAAACAGACCGCTGGTACACCGCAGGCGGCCTGCTTGAGGTGGGCGGCTATCTGGGCACGCAAGGTCACGGTATCGGCGAGTGGGCGGCGCAGGGTGGCGCCGTGCAGTTCAGCGGCGGCGCGGTGGCGACGCGGCAGGGTTCGCTCATCAATCTCGCCGGCGGCACGCTCGACGTGCAGATCGGCCGCGTCTACCAGACCTGGCTCAAGGGGAGCGACGGCAATCTCTACAATGCCTCGACCGCGCCGGGCGACCTGCTCTACACCGGCCTCTATCGCGGGTACGAAACCGACCCGTCGCGCTGGGGCGATGCGGCAAAGCAGTATTACTACAATCCGCTGATCGCACCGCGTCAGCGGCTGGAGAACGGCTACACGGTCGGACGCGATGCCGGCCGGCTGGTGATTGCGACCGGCGCCGCCTCTCTGCAGGGCGAGGTGGAAACGGCGACTTTCCAGGGGCAGCGCCAGACCAAGGCGCGCGAAACCGCGCTGGACGGATATCGTCAGGCGCAGACCGCGATGGCCAGCAAGGCCGAACTGATCGTCGGTACCTGGACGCCGGTGTACGACAGTGACTCGAAGAATCTGCGCTACAGCCCCGGTGCGGTGGTGGAGCAGGTCGCCATCGGCGATGCGTCGACCGCGGTCAACGGCATCGCGCTCGATGCGGCCTGGCTGAACGGACTCGAACTGGGCGCGTTGCGTGCCTACGCCAGCGGCGGCATCACGGTGGACGGCGCGCTGTCGGTTGCGCCGGGCGGCACCATCGCACTGCATGCGACGCAGGTGGACGTGCATGCCGATCTGACGGCACGGGGCGGCGCCATCGCGCTCGGCAATCTGGTCGACAGGCACACCGGTTCCAGCACCGGCTGGCAGAGCAGTCCGGTCGCGGCTTCGGCACCGGCCGGCTACGAGGCCGCCACGACCATCGGCGAGAACGTGACGCTGGATGCGCGCGGCCTCTGGAGCAATCTGACCCTGGACGGTGCCGAGATCGGCGGGCTGCCGCATGTCAACGGCGGCAGCATTGCCGTGCGCAGCAGCGGCGACGTGACAGTGGGCAAGGGCGCCCTGCTCGACGTTTCATCGGGTGCAGCCCTGATGGCCGACGACAGTCTGCGCGGCGGCAAGGGCGGCAGCATCACGCTGGTGGCCGACGGTTTTTCCGCTGCAGGCAGCGCAGGCACCAAGGGAGCATTGAAGCTGGAAGGCGAGTTGCGCGGTCATGGCGTCAAGGGCGGCGGCACTCTGCATCTGCAGACCGGTGACGTGGTGGTCATCGGCGGCCAGGTCGCGGGCAGCGACGGTCAATTGCATCAGGGCCAGACCTCGGCCGTCGATCTGCTGACCGCCGAGGCGTTTACCGTGGCCGAGGGCGCGGTGCTGCCGCTCGACTATCGGTACATGCGCACGCACGCCCACCCGGGCGAGGCGGTCGGCGGCGCGCCGCGCGTGGTTGCCGGCGATACGTCGAGCTGGCTGACTCTGGGCGCATCCTGGACGCTGCCGAAGGCGTCCGGCGAATACCTCAGCTACAGCGTGACGCTGTCCAACGGCCAGTACCTGACGGTCGACGGCTATAGCTGGAGTACGGCGCCGACGCTGCCGGCCGGTACCGTCATCACCTCGATCGTCAATCCGGCGAACTTCCCCACCAATTATGTGGTGGATGCCGCCATCCTCCCGAACGGCATGTCGATCGCACCGACGACCGCCGTGATCAAGGCCGGCGCGGTCGCCCCCAGCGACGTGACCTATGCCGTCGGCACCCTGGTCCGTGCCGGTGCGAGCCTGCCGCAGACGGTGGCGGTCGCGCCGATGCTGCATCTGGATACGGCGCGCTTCCAGCAAGGTTTCTCGCGCTATGAAGTGATCGGCGGCAATGGTCTGGCGGTGGCCGAGGGCGCGCAATTGCAGGCGACGATGCCGATCCTGCAGGCGGACCTGTCCGTTGCGCGCGACGTGGCGACCGGCGCCGATCCGCAGGAGGTGCTGACGGAAAAACTGCTGCCGCTGTTCGCCGAGGATGCGAAGAAGGGCAGGCTGACGCAGCGCGGCGGCGCCGATCTAGTTCTGACGGCCGGTACCGAGCGCAGCAAGGTCGAAGGCGGCGAAACGCCGACGCTTGCCATCGGCGAGGGCGCGCGTATCGAGGTGGATGCGGGACGCCGCATCGTGTTGCAGGGCAATGGCCAGATCAACATCGACGGCGAACTGCATGCGGCCGGCGGCCGTATCGGCGTATTCGGGCTGGGTTTCGGTACCGAGGATGCCGGTCGCCTGCAGGGCCACGACGGTTCGGTATGGATAGGCGAGAAGGCCGTGCTCGACGCGTCGGGCCTGGCCCGCACCGCGCTCGATGCGCAGGGCCGTCGCTACGGCACGGTGCTGGACGGCGGCCGCATCGAGATCGGCGGCGAGTACAAGACGTTTGCCACCATCGCCGGCGCGATCGACAACTTCATCGTCATCCGTCCCGGCGCGCGCCTCGAGGCATCGGGCACCGCCGCGACGCTGGACCTGCCGGGACTCGGCGCCACCACGCTGGCTTCCGATGGCGGCGTGATTCATCTGGCCAGCTTCAATGGCCTCTATCTCGATGGCGACATGCATGCGGCGGCCGGTGGCGTCAATGCTGCCGGCGGCACCTTGTCGCTGGTGCTCGAGTCGCCGGCCTACCGCGACGCAGGCAAGCCGGGCGACCGGGTACTGGCGCACCGCGAGTTGCAGTTGCTGCAGAAACAGGCGCCGGAAAACCTGGCGGACGATCTGCGTCCGGGGCAGGCCGATGCGGGACTGGTCTACGGGCATGGGCGCATCGGTGTGGATCGCATCGAGGCCGGCGCGTTCGACAGCCTGTCGCTGCTGGTCAACGGCGTGCTGTCGATTGGCGATGGCGTCGATCTCGCGTTGGGTCAGAGCCTGCATCTGGCATCGCCTGTCATCGCACTTGCGGAAGGCGCGCCAGTCGGTGCCGACGTGAACCTGGCTGCGCCTTACGTGCGGCTGGCGGGCACGTCCCGCGTGGGCAAGGACAGATACACCACGCCGGCCCTGAAAGTGCCCGGCAGCGCCGAAGGCGGCATGGTCGCCTTGCAGGAAGACGCGCAACTGCGCGTCGAGGCTGGCGTGCTGGACGTGCTCAACAAGGTGGCGTTCGGCGCCTACGGGCGCTCGATGCAGAGCGGCAATGTCCTGGTTTCGCGCCATGGTTTCGAGCAGGTGGAACTGCGCAGCCGCAACGATCTGCGCTTCCTCGGGCATACGGTCGGCGACCGCACTTCCCTGACTACCGAAGGCGATCTGCTACTGGCCGGCAGCCAGATCTATCCGGCTACCGGCGCGCTGGCCGAAGTGATCGCGGGCCGCAAGCAAACAACCGACCAGTGGGGTAACCATCTGGTCAGCTACGACCCCGAGCGCGTGCTGCGCATCGAGCGCAGCGGCGAGGGGGCCGTGCCGCCACTGCCGTATTCCGTGTTCGGCACCTTGCGCCTGCTGTCGGCCAGCATCGACCAGGGCGGCGTGATCCGTGCGCCGCTTGGCACGCTGGAGTTCGGCGTGCCCGCCACCAACACCCAGGAACCGGGCGCGATCGTGCTGCGTCCGGGCAGCATCACTTCCGTCAGCGCAGCCGGCCTGGTCATGCCGTATGGCGGCACCGTCGACGGCTTGACCTACAACCATGCCGGAACGGAAGTGATGTTTCAGGGGCTGGGCGGCGGCATGGGTCGCGTGCAATTGACAGCGGACAGCATCGACGTACAGAAGGATGCGCTGATCGACCTGTCCGGCGGCGGCAAGCTGACCGGCGCCGGTTTTCTGACCGGCCGCGGCGGCTCCACCGATGCGCGCCTGCATCCGCTGGTGCAGATGGCCGCCGACAGCGGCTTCGTGCTGCCGGAACTGGCGACCAATCCGGTCTATGCCATCGTTCCCGGTGTGCAGGCCGGCGTGACGCCGATTGCGGCCGAGAAGGGCGCCGGCGATCCGATGATCGGCCGCCAGATCACGATCGGCGACGGCGTGCCGGGACTGGCCCAGGGCACCTATACGCTGCTGCCTTCCTCTTATGCCCTGCTGCCGGGCGCCTTCCGCGTGGAACTCAACGGGCTGGCTGCCAGCGCGGCCGCCTTCGGCAGCAGTACCGCCATGCGCAACGGTTCCTGGACGACCGCCGCGCGGCTCGGTATCGCCAATACCGGCATCGCCGACGTGCAGACCATGCAGGCGGTGCTGACTTCGGCCGACACGTTGCGTCGCTACTCGCAATACAACGAGACCGGTTATGCGCAGTTCGGTCTCGACTGGGCGCTGCGCGACAACGTGCCAAGGCCGCAGCTCGAGCGCGACGCGCGTCAACTGAACCTGTCGCCAGGCAGCCGCCTCGACATCGCGGCTGGCACCGCGAACTTCGCGCCTGCCGAAGGCGGCCGCGGCGGCATCGTGGTGCTGAACGGCGACCGCATCGAAATCCTTGCCGACGGCGCGGCGCCGACTGTCGGCTTCGACGGCACTTCGGTGCATGCCGGCACGCTCAACGGACTCGGTGCGGCCGGCATCAGCATCGGCGGTGCGCCGACGTCTTCGTTCGTGCAGGAAGCCAGCGGCGGCTGGTCGACCCAGAATGCGTGGCGGGTCGGTCTGGGCAGCACGACCAGCGAGATCGTCCTGCGTCAGGGCGCCGTGCTGGAAGCGGCATCGGTGTTTCTGTCGACGAACGACAAGACGCGCGGCGTGACGATAGAACGCGGGGCGGGCATCGATACCCTGGGGCAGGGCAAGGCGCCCTGGGATGCGACCGACGGCTATGTGCTGCAGCCGGGGCAGGCCGGCGTGCTGGCCGTGACCAACGGCTGGCTCGACGTGACCTCGCCTTCCGCCGACGACGCGGATGGCAAGCGCGGTTCGGGTTATCTGCACATCGGCACCTGCGCGGCCGGCGCGAGCTGCACGGGCGAAAGCGTGCTGTATTCGGAAGGCACGATCACCGCCGCCACCAACAAGTCGTTCGAGCTGGGCCAGTCGGTGCGTTACGGCACCCGCAATCTGGTGCTGGCGGTGGGCGGCATCAATGTCGGCAGCGCCGCGGAACTGGCGCAGGCCGAAGCCGCGGGCATCCTGCCCGTCGGCCTGACGCTGAACCAGACCGTGCTCGACCGCCTGCTGCGCGGCGACACCAGCACCGGCGCGCCGGCGCTGGAGAACCTGATGCTGACCGCCAGCGATTCGGTCAACTTCTACGGCAGCGTCAACCTGAGCACGCTCGATCCGGTCACCGGCAAGTCGCCGCTGGAACGCCTGGTGCTCGGCACGCCGGCCATCTACGGTCACGGCGATGCGGGCGACGTCGCCCGTATCGAAACCGACGTCCTGGTCTGGAATGGCGCCACCACGCCGGCGGCCAGCGTCATCGCCGACGGCGCCGGTACCGGCAGCGGCCGTCTGCAGATCGATGCGCGCCAGATCGAATTCGGCTACGGGCCCAAGAGCCAGCCCGATAGCGTCGGTACCCATGATCGCCTGGCACTCGGGTTTGCCGGCGTCGATCTCCATGCGAGCGAACGCATCACTGCCAATCACAAGGGTTCGCTGGCGGTGTATGAGTCGCGCGGCGGCTGGGATGCCGCCGCCAAAACATGGACCTACAGCGGCGGCGACCTGAACATCAGCACGCCGCTGCTGACCGGGCAGGCCGGTTCGGTGAACGGCATCAAGGCGGGCGGCACCATTGCGGTGATCGCACCGCAAGGAGCGCGCTCGCCGCTGCCGGACAATGCGACGCTGGCCGATGCGCTCGGCGCGGAACTGTCGCTCGACGCCGGCCGAAGCCTGACGCTGGATACCGCGGTGCTGCTGCCCAGCGGCAAGCTGACGCTGTCGGCGCAGAACGACGTCACGCTGGAGGACGGCGCGCAACTCGATCTGGCCGGCCGCAGGATCACCTTCTTCGACGTCAGCAAATACAGCTGGGGCGGCAACGTGACGCTCGACAGCCGGCAGGGAAATGTCGTGCAGCATGCGGCATCGTCGATCGATCTCTCCGCTGCCAACAATCGCGGCGGCAAGCTGACGGTGCTGGCACTGGCAGGCACGGCGGACCTGCGCGGCGGCATCGAGGGCGGCAGCAGCGGACACTACGATGCAGGCGGCACGCAGGTGCCGTTCGCTTCCGGTTACTTCGACGTGCGCGGTCGGCGCATCGCCGACTTCGCCGGCCTGAACGCGCGCCTGACCGAGGGCGAAGTGTTCGGCGGTCGCAGCTTCCAGTTGAAGGAAGGCGATCTCGTCATCGGCGACGAATTGAAGGCGCGCGAAATCAACGTCTCGGTGGACAAGGGCAGCCTGACCGTCAACGGCACCATCGATGCCGGCGGCGAACAGGCCGGCAGCATCCGCCTTGCCGCCAATGCCGGCGTCATCCTCGGCAGTGGTGCCGTGCTCGACGCCAGCGCCAGCGTGCTGCGCCGCGACAGCTACGGCCAGATCATCGATGCGCCCAACCGCGCCGTCATCGAGATCGATTCGGGCAAGAGCCGCCTGACATTGGCCGATGGCGCCACCATGAAGCTCGAGGTGGCGGGAACCGGCAGGAATTTCGGCACGGTGGCGCTCAATGCGCCGCGCCTGGGCGGCGCCACCGGCAACGACGTCGATATCGATGCCGGCGGCAAGGTGACGATCACTGGTGCCAAATCGATCGCCGTCAATGCCTTCCACACCTACGACGATGCCGCTGCCGGCACCGACGCCACGGTCGACGGCCGCAGCTACCAGACCATCGATCAGGAGTACCTGAACCGGAAGCACGACGACAGCGAAATCTTCATCGGCAATGCACTCGCCAACGGCACGCTGATGAACGGCAAGCTCAAGGGCTTGCGCGCCTACGCCGAGCAGTTCCATCTGCGTCCGGGCGTGGAGATCGTCAGCAATGCGGCGATCAATCCCGACGGCGACCTGCATGTGGACGGCGACATCGACCTGTCCGGCTATCGCTACGCCAGCGTCAACCCGCATACGCAGAAAACCGGCGCATACGGTTCCGGCGAAGCCGGCGCGCTGGTGTTGCGCGCACAGGGCGATCTGACGATCTTCGGCAGCATCACGGACGGTTTCGATACCTCGAAGCTCGGCGTGACCGTCGACGACACGGGTTGGGTACTGCCCGCCGGCCGCATGCCATTCGGCGGCGACCTCGTCATTCCGCACGGCGGCGTGGCGACGCTGGATGCCGGCACCAGATTCGCCATCGGCCGCACCTTGAACTACGACCTGCCGGTCGCGGGGCTGACGTTGCCTGCCGGTACGGTACTGCCTGCTGCCATGCCGCTGGCGCAGAGCCTGACGCTGCCTGCCGGCAGCGTGCTGGGTGCCGCGGTACTCGATGCCGGCGGCAACGTGATACATGCGGCCGGCACCGTGTTGCAGGCACCGCTGACGCTCGATGCCGGCATGCAGCTCGGCGCCGGTTTCCGTCTGATGCAGCAGGCGCAGATCGCGGCCACCTCGTGGCCCAGGGGGGCCGCGCTGCCGGTGGTGATGACGCTGTCGCAGCCGCTGACGCTGGCCAAGGGCGCCATCGTGCCGTCGGAAACCGACGTGGTGTTGCCGGGCGGCGCCGAGATGGTCGATCTGCGGCCGGTCGGAACCGACGGCACCCAGGGCCGCACTCTGGCGCTGGCGCCGATGCTGGCACCGGGGGCGCAGTCATGGGACATTCGTTTGGTGGCCGGCGCGGATCTCGAGGCGGCAGACCCGCGCCTGACGCAAGTGCACAGTACGGCGCGCCTGCGCCTGTCCGATACGCACTTCGGCATGGGCGCCAAGATCGCCGCCGCACCGGGTTCCGGTACGGGTTTCGTGTGGGGCGACCTGAGCCAGTACAAGGCCTTGATGGACATGATGGGATTGACCGATCTCCTCAGCTTCACGCCGGTGTCCGGCGAGCCCGTGACGCAGGCGCAAATCGACGAGTTGATGATGTGGGGGATGATCGGGGCGAGTCCGGATGAACTCAACGGCTTTGGCATGGGAGACATGGTCAATGTCGCCAAGGCAGGTTTCGTGTGGGGCGACCTGAGCCAGTACACGACCTTGATGGACATGATGGGATTGACCGATCTCCTCACTTTCACGCCGGTGTCCGGCGAACCCGTGACACAGACGCAGATCGACGAGTTGATGATGTGGGGAATGATCGGGGTGAGCCCCGACGAGCTCAACGGCTTCGGCATGGGAGACATGGTCGATTCGGCCGGCGGGCCGCCCGAGATGGTCACGACCTGGCACCCGGCGCGTCAGCAACTGTTCAGCGTCCTGCGTACCGGTACCGGCGATCTGGACCTGATCTCCGGCGGCGATTTCGAGATGACCTCGCTTTACGGCGTCTACACCGCCGGCACGTCTTCGGCGTCGTTGGGCACCGGTTACGATCAGGCGCGCGGCCGCCTGACCGACGGCACGGTGCTGCGGCCGGAAGGTGCGGCCTTCGAAAAGCTGGTCGATGGCGGCGCCGACAGCCTGTATGCGGCCTGGTACCCCGAGCAGGGCGGCAACGTGCTGCTGCGCGCGGGCGGCGACCTGAAGGGCGATCTGGTCGGCAACAACGAGAATCGCAGCGATAGCAGCGGCTATACCTTCTACAACACGCGCCAGCAGATCGCGACCGCCGCGGTCGGCAACTGGCTGTGGCGGCAGGGCACCGGCAGTGTCGAGAGCGGCGCGGACGCGGTGCCGACGGCATGGTGGATCAACTTCGGCACCTATGTCGCCGGCGATGCCACCGGCACTCTCGATCCTTACGGGCAGCGCTTGTTCAGCAACGATCCCTTCCTGGTCGGCTTCACCGGCATCGGCACCCTGGGCGGCGGCAACCTGACGGTGGAAGCCGGCGGCGATGCCGGCATGATCGATGCGCGCGGCATGCAGGCGAGCTGGAACCAGACCATCCATACGCCGCGCAGTCAGGGCCTGCATCTGGCCGTGGCCGGCACCGGCCGCATCACGTCGGATGGCAAGCTGGTGCAGACCGGCGGCGGCGATCTCGATCTGCGCCTGGGCGGCGCCCTGAATCCGAATCCGCAGCTGCGGGTCAACGAGCACGACCTCAACAGCACCTTCGTCAACCTGCGCGGCGCCACCGCCATCGACGCCGGCGCCATCGGCGGCATCAGGCAGGGTTATGGCGGCCTGGACCAGATGGATTCGCGCCGTGGCGACGTCTATGTAGCCGGCGGCGGCACCGCTACCGGCGGGCCGATCCTGGTGCTGGGCGATTCCGCCGTCCGCATCGAGACGCGCGGCGATCTGGTGCTGGGCGGCACCGCCGATCCGGGCCGCACGCTGCTGCTCAATGCGACGCCCTTTACCTACCAGGGCACGCATTACGACGGCAACGGCTGGACCTGGTTCTCGCTGTGGACGCCGGCAACCGCCATCGACCTGCTCAGCGCGGGCGGCAACCTGACGCCGACCACGACCTGGGACGAACGAGATGCCAACGAGACCGTGCGCGGCGGCGGCAGGGGCCGCAACCAGTCGGCCGGCGGCGACGGCTACTTCTATCCGTCCGTTCTGCGTGCGGCGGCCGCCAATGGCAGCCTGTACTATGGTGCCAGCGCCAGCAATGCAAGTATCAGCGGCGTCGGCATCACGCGCTATGCGCATGGCACGGTGCTGGCGCCTTCGCCGGTCGGCGAGCAGTTCGTCAACGTCACCGGCAAGGGCGAGTTGCAGTTGCTGGCGCAGGATTCGATTCTCGGCGCAGGTTATGTGTTCTCGACTTCCACCGCCGACCCGCTGGCGATGGCCAGTCCGTTCCGTCCCGGCTTTGTCGGCAGGGTGGCCGATACCGGCGGCGGTCAGTATGGCAACAGTCCGTTGCTGGTGCATAACACGGCATCCGAAGCAGTGCGCTATCACGGCTGGCTGACGGAGTACGACATCATCGGGCGCTCGAATACCGCCGCGTTGTTCACCTTCGGCAGTACGGCGAGCGTCGCCGATGCGGTGGTCGGACGGGAACCGTCGCGTTACTACGCGGTGGAAGGCGATATCGTCGGCCTGCGCGTCGGGCAGGAAGTACTGCTCGGCTATCCGGCCGGTTCGGCAGGGTCGCGCTACGAGGCATCGGGGCCGGTGGCGATACGCGCCGGCCGCGACATCACCGATTCCGGCACGCCGCTGGGCCAGAAGGACCCGACGGCGGGAGCCCTGTCCTCGACCGCTTCGACCCGCGGCAATCTGATCGCGCATGCCTATGCCGACGACATCTCGGTGGTGGAAGCCGGCCGTGATCTGCGCAACAGCAGCTTCTACGTCCTTGGACCGGGGCTGCTCGACGTCTCTGCCGGCCGTCACGTCTATCTGGGCAACAAGGGCGAGATCAAGAGCCTGGGCCCGATCGGCGCCAACGCGGCGTCGGGCGATCGCAACGGCGGTGCCGGCATCTCGGTGTCGGCCGGCATGGGCAAGGGTGCGCATTGGGATGCGTTCGCCGAGCGCTACCTGGACCCGGACAATCAGGCCGATGCGGCGCTGCCGTTCGCCGACCAGCCGGGCAAGGCCTTGACCATCTACAGCGGCGCGCTGACGATGGCGCAATGGCTGCAGCGCGAGTTCGGCTACGAAGGCGACGAGGCCGCGGCTGAAACCTTCCTCGCGCGGAAGCAGGCGGAACTGGATGCGGCGCGCAGTGCCGCGCTGGCCGAAGGCCGTAACGCCTCCAACCGTTCGCTGGCGCGCGAGTACCGGCTGGAAAGCCAGCTGCATCTGGTCAACTGGCTGAGCGAGCGCTTCGGTGCCCGCAATGGTCTGGGACTGCATTTCGATGCGGCAGCGATGGACGCGCGCGCCTTCTTCGACGCGCTGCCGCAGGAACAGCAGCGCGCCTACCTGCGCAATGTCTATCATGCCGAACTCAAGGCATCCGGCCGCGAGTACAACGATGCGGACGGCAAGCGGTTCGGCAGCTACCTGCGCGGCCGCGAGGCGATCGCCACCTTGTTCCCCGAGCAGGATGCACAGGGCAACAAGCTGAGCTACGAAGGCGACCTGACCATGTTCAGCAGCGCGCTGTACTACAACGCCGACTACGTGAACAACACTGTCGGTCAGGCACGTCCGAAGCCGGGCGTGGAGTACATCACCAAGGCCGAGTGGGAAGCGCTGGGTTCGCCCGGTTACAACGTGTCGTTCTACGACGTGCTGGATGCCGGCATCCACACCAACTTCGGCGGCGACATCAGCATCCTCACGCCGGGCGGGCGCACGCTGGTCGGCATCGACGGCGGCTTCAATCCGGGCGGCGGTTCGGGCGTGATGACCCAGGGCGAAGGCGACATCAACATCTATGCCCGCGGCGACATCCTGATGGGCCAGAGCCGCATCTTCACCACCTTCGGCGGCAATATCCTCGGCTGGTCGGCGGCAGGCGACATCAACGCCGGCCGCGGCAGCAAGACCACCGTGGTGTACACGCCGCAGCGGCGCGTCTACGACGACATCGGCAACGTGACGCTGTCTCCCAACACGCCCAACACCGGCGCCGGCATCGCCACGCTGAACCCGATTCCAGAGATTCTGCCGGGCGACATCGACCTGATCGCGCCGCTGGGAACGATCGATGCGGGCGAGGCCGGTATCCGGGTTTCCGGCAACGTCAACCTGGCAGCGTTGCGGGTGGTCAATGCCGAGAACATCAAGGTGCAGGGTGAAAGCAAGGGCATTCCGATGGTGGCGTCGGTCAATATCGGCGCACTAACGGATGCAAGTGCAGCAGCCGGTTCCGCGGCGATGGCGGCGCAAGACATGCTGCAGCGTGGTCGCGATGCGGCGCGTCAGAACCTGCCGTCTGTCTTCACGGTGCGCGTGCTTGGATTTGGCGAGGATTCCTCGAGCCGAGAACCGAGCTCGAGTGCGCCTGCCCATGAACGACGCGGCGTGGTGCAGGTGATCGGTGCCGGTGCGCTAAAGCCGTCGGACGTACAGGCCCTGACACCAGCGGAACGTGAACGATTGTTACGCTGACAAAGGGAGCTTGGGACGCTGCAGGTGGCGACTTGTCACGAATGCAAAAAGCTCATGCCAATGGACCGGACTCTGGTGAAAGCCGAGTCCGGTTTTTTTATTGAACATGACGCGGGCCATATGCAGAAAAAAGAAATATGAAAGTTTGATGACAAATGACGGTTGTTGCCCATTCAAAACGTCTAGGAATCTGTACGCAACATTGAACGATCAACTGGCCAAGCAGGTGAAGTTCGAGTTGCGAAGACGGATTTTGATTCCTTGAGATGAGTTCAATTCATGCGCGAAGTAAAAAATGGGTTTGACAACCGGCGGTTCAAACTGAAGGCGATTTCGATGGCGGCATTGGCCCTCTGTGCGGTGGTGACGGCGAATGCCCAGGAATCACCGACTGACGCTCCGAGCGGAGAGGCGGTAGTCGAGAAGCGGGTAGAGATCAACGAATACATCGTTCGCGGTAATACAGTGCTCGATGCGAAAACCATCGAGCTGGCATTGGAGCCCTACCTTGGACCCGACCGCACGCTCAAGGATGTAGAGAGTGCGCGCGAGGCCTTGCTGTCGGCTTATGCGGCACGCGGCTACCAATCCGTCTATGTCGATCTGCCCGAGCAACAGGTAACGGGCGGGGTGGTCTATCTGGCGGTAAATGAAACACGTGTCGGCCGTGTGCGTGTAGTCGGTTCCCGGTACAACTCGCCGGTCGAGGTGCGTGATCAGGTACCTTCGCTGAAGGAAGGATCGGTACCGGACTTCACGAAGGCTCAGGCCGAACTGACCGCGCTCAATCGCACCGGCAAGCGACAGGTGCTGCCGCTGGTCAAGCAAGGTGCGCTGCCGGGCACCATGGACGTCGATCTCAAGGTGGAGGACAGCAGTCCGTGGCGTGCCAGCGCTGGCCTGAACAACGATTACAGCGCCGATACCGAACGTTTGCGCGCCACGCTGTCGATCGGACACGACAACCTGTGGCAGCTCGGCCATAGCGCGTCGCTCAGTTTCTTCGGCACGCCCCAGGATCTGGACCAGACCAAGGTCTGGTCGGCTTCCTACACTGCCCCTCTGCGCGGTACCAACTGGAGCATTGAAGGCTCGGGTTACAAGTCCGACAGCACGGTGTCCACGGTAGGCGGCACGACTGTGCTGGGTAAGGGCCATGCGGTTGGCGTAAAGGCAACCTATACGGTTCCCGACACCGGCAATTGGTGGCATGCGATCAGTTTGGGCGTGGACTTCAAACAGAACGACGAAGCCCTGCAGCTTGGTGGGAGCAGCGATGAGGTGCCATTGCGTTATGCGCCTATTACGCTGGGCTATGCCGGCTTCGTGCAGAACGAAAAGAGCTACTACAGCGTTGGTCTTTCGGTGACAACCGGCACCCGCAGCCTGTTTGGCTACAGCAGCGACGAGGCCGATTTCCACTACAAGCGCGCCTTCGCCAAACCCAGTTTTACGCTCGTCAAGGGCGACCTGAACGGCGCCTATAACTTTGCCAACGATGCTCAGTTCGGTTTCCGTCTGTCGGTGCAGATGACGGATTCGCCGTTGGTCTCGGGCGAGCAGATTGCCGCCGGCGGGATGAATTCGGTGCGCGGTTACCTGTCGGCCGAAGCCACCGGAGACTACGGTACGGTCGGTTCGATCGAGATGCGCAGCAAACCGTTGACCATTCTGGCGCCATGGGTGGACAACTGGCGTGTCTATGCCTTTGCCGACGCGGGCAGGCTGAAATTGCGCGACCCGTTGCCGGATCAGGAGCATACATTTTCGCTGGCATCGCTCGGTCTCGGTACCAGCTTCCGCCTCGGTGAACACGTGAGCGGGCGCATCGATGTCGGTTATCCCCTCAAGACCGGTCCACGCACGGAACGTCACGACTCGAGCGTGAACTTCAGCCTCAACGCCACTTATTGAACCCTTTTGTAGACATTCCACATCAGTTCTCGGAGAACCAACCCATGCGACGCATTCTTTTTCTTGTGCTGACATTGATGAGCACAATCGTTCCTAACCTGGCCCATGCCTGGTGGCAGCCCGACTGGGCATATCGTAAACAAGTGACCATCGATGCCGGCCCGCAGGGTGCCGCGCTCGGTGCGGATGCAGGACGTACGCCGGTACTGGTGCGTCTGCATACGGGCAACTTCTCGTTTGCCGATGCCAGCGAGACCGGTGCGGACATTCGCTTTGTTACCAGCGACGACAAGGTCGTGCTCAATCACCAGATCGAACAATTCGATCCGCTGCTCGGCATCGCACTGATCTGGGTTGATATGCCGGCGGTCTCGGCGGCCGCACCGCAACCGTTGTGGATGTACTACGGCAATGCCAAGGCGCCGGCATCGGGCAATGGCCAGCGTACCTTTGATCCGGACTACACACTGATCTATCACTTCGGCGAAGCGAACGTTCCCGCAAGAGATACCACTGCCTATGGCAACAACGCGCAGACCACCGTTCCCGTCATCGACGGCACCGTGATCGGCAAGGGTGTGCAGCTCGGCGCCGCGCCTCTGATGCTTCCGGCTTCGCCATCGCTCAAGCAGGAGGCGGGTGCGCCGTTCTCTTTCTCGGCATGGGTGCGTCCGGACCAGCTCGGTCCGCAGCAACTTCTCTACGCGCGTCGCGACGGCGCCAACTCCTTGTTGATCGGTATCGACTCGGGTATTCCGTTCGTCCAGGTGAACGGCCAGCGTACTGCGCCTGGTCAGCCGGTCCGTGCAGAGCAGTGGTCGCACATTGCCGTGACCGCCGATGCTGCCAACGTCGTCATGTATGTCGGTGGACGTCCCAGCGTGTCGCTCCCTGTAGCGCTGCCGGCTATGAATACCGTTGCTGCTGTGGGCGACGATGTAGAAAGCGCCTCGGGCGAATTCCGTCAGTTCACTGGCGCCATTGACGAGTTGCGCCTGTCCAAGGTGGCGCGCCCCGAAGGACTGGTGATGGCCGACGCCGTGTCGCAAGGCTCGGAATCGCGCCTGACGACGTTTGGCGTGGACGAGCAGCAGGCCGGCAAGAGCCACTTCGGCTTCATCCTCTCGGCCATGCCGCTTGACGCCTGGCTGGTGGTCATCGTGCTGGGGCTGATGATGGCCGCTTCTTGGGCCATCATGATCAACAAGAGCCGTACGTATGGCGCGATCTCTCGTGCCAATGCGGAGTTCATGGAGCACTTCCACCAGACTGCCGGTGCACCGCTTGAACAGCTTGCAGTAGCCGGACGGCTTGGCGCAGACATCAAGCGTGATTCGTCGCTGTGGCGCCTGTATGCGGTTGCCATCAACGAGATGAACCGCCGCCATGAACGTGGCTATGACATGAACGCCGTCTCGGAAACGACCATCGGTGCCATTCGCGCGGCGATGGATGGCGTGATGGTGCGTGAGAACGAACGCATGGCAAACCGCATGAACTGGCTCTCTACCGCAATTGAGGGCGCGCCGTATGTCGGTCTGTTCGGTACCGTCATTGGCATCATGCTGGTGTTCGTGGTGGCTGCGATGGCGGGCGCCGTGGATATCAATTCGGTTGCGCCAGGCATGGCCGCGGCACTGCTGTGTACTGCGGCGGGCCTCGGTGTCGCGATCCCGGCGCTGTTCGGCTACAACTGGCTGGCGGCGCGTGCGGAAGCTATCAGCGCTGACATGGCCGTGTTCGTGGACGAGTTCGCTACCCGCCTGGCGGAAGAGCAGGGCGAAGGCCGTCAGCTCCGCTCCGTGGCGCAACGCGCCTGAGGAGCACACGATCATGGCAAACGCAGCGAAGTTCGGCATCAAGAAGCGCTCTGGCGGGATCAATATCACTCCGTTCGTGGACGTGCTGCTGGTGGTACTGGTTATCTTCATCCTCACCAGTAATGCCAGCATCCCGGGCATACAGGTCGATCTGCCCAAGGCAAGCTCATCGGTTGCGCTGGAAAAGCCGAAGACCAAGGCAATCACGGTGGATAACGCGGGACAGGTATTTCTCGACGCTTACCCGGTGACGCTGCCGGAGCTCGAAGAACGGCTGCGCACGGAAAAGGCGCTGACACCGGATTTCCCCGTCATCGTGCGCGGGGATGCCTCGGTCCAGTACGCCAAGGTGGTGGAAGTTCTGGATCTGCTGCGTCGTATCGACCTGAATCAGGTTGGTCTGGTGACGGGCAAGGCAACTTGAGGGGAGTGATGTGATTCGTCGTGATTCAACTTCATTCCCGCCATCGAAGGCCAGAAGCTTCTGGCGCCGCTGGGGAGGATATGCGATCGGTGCGGCGGTACTGATCGTGTTGGCCGCACTGACATGGTACTTGCTGTCGGATACCGCCAGTACCCGACGTGAAGTCGCTACGCCGCCAATGCTGATGCTGCCGCCTCCGCCGCCTCCACCGCCAGAGCCTGAAAAGGTGCCGGAACCCGAGCCGGAACCGGAGCCGGAAGTGGTGCCGGAACCAGAGCCGAGTCCTGTCGATACGCCGGATGATGCACCGCCAGCGCCTGAACCGGGCGAGGCAGTGACCATCGACGGTGAGGCGCAGGCTGGTACGGACTCGTTTGGCATCGCAGCCGGCCGCGGTGGTGGCATGACCGGCAGTGGCGGCGGCATGGGTTCTTACTCCAGTTTCCTGGCGCATGGATTCCAGAATGCCCTTCAACGTGACGCTCGTACCAGGAAACTGGCTTTTGAGGACATTCGCTACAACGTCTGGCTCGATGCGCAAGGCAGGACAGTGCGCGTTGAACTCGTCAAAAGCAGTGGCAATCCCGCCATCGACGAAGCGGTACTGGCTGTCATTGGTGAGTTCGACAGCGGCGCTCCGCCATCGACCACGCAGAAATTCCCGGTCCGCATTTCCAGCAAGGGACGTCGTCCCGGCTAATCGGTTCACCGGCAAGTTCAATCCCATTTGTGAAAGAAAGTATGAAACGCTCAATCTCATCTCAACAGTCTGCCACGTGTGAACGGAAGCCTCTGCTCCGCAATGTGCAGGCGATCGCTGTCGCTTCGGCGATTGCATTCATGGCGGCTGGCGGCTCGGCTCATGCGCAGGCAGATGTCGCAACCGAAAGCGCCATGGTCAAGCTCATTCGTGGTCTGATCGACAGCGGCGCGCTGAAGAAGGATGTTGGCGAGGCGCTGCTGGCTCAGGCTCAGACGGAACACATTGCTGCCCAGCAGGCTTTACGCCAGGCAGCCGCACCTGTGGCGTCGGCTCAGCCGAAGGTCGAGCCGGGAGATGTGCGTGTGCCCTACGTCTCGCAGGCGGTACGCGACAAGATTCGCGACGAGGTGAAGGGGCAAATCATGGCGCAGGCGCGCAGTGAAGGATGGGCTGCGCCGAATGAAACGCCGGAGTGGACCAAGCGTATCCGGGTCGAAGGCGATGTTCGTCTGCGCAATGAATCGCGTTTCTATTCTGACAGTAACGACAATCTTGGCATGGTCGACTGGGCCGCGATCAACAATGGCAACGCCTACGACATCAATCCAAACAGCAACACAGTGCTGCCACCGCAGCTCAACACGCGTCAGGATCGCAAAAACCAATGGAAGGCGCGCGCAAGGTTAGGTGTCATCGCCGACATCACGGAACAGACTTCGGCCGGCGTGCGTCTGGCGACCGGCAACGACGACAGCCCCGTATCCACCACGCAGACGCTGGGCGGCGGTCTCGAGAAGAAGAGCGTCTGGCTCGACCAGGCATGGTTTTCGCACCAGCCTGCCGACTGGCTGAAGATCACCGGCGGCCGGTTCGGCAATCCGTTCTATTCGACCGACATCCTGTTCTCGAACGATCTCAACTTTGACGGCTTGGCGGCTCAGTTCAACCGCAAGCTGAGTAACGAGCGTGTTTCGCTGTTCGGAACGATCGGCGTGATCCCTCTTGAGTACTCGTCCGACAAGTTCCCTGGAAACAAGGGTGACAAGATGTCCAGTGAAACCAAGTGGCTTCTTGGCGCGCAGGTTGGAGCCAACTGGAAACTGGACCAGACCAATTCGTTCAGAGGCGCTGCCGCCTACTACGAGTTCAAGAATGTAGCGGGCAAGTTATCCGACCCTTGCTATCTGTATTCGGGACAGGACACTGCGTGCAGCACGGATTGGACGCGTCCGGCTTTCATGCAACGCGGCAATACCCTGATGCTGTTGCGCAATATCGCATTGAATCCGCTAGACCCTGCCAGCACGGCGCAGCCGCAGTATCTCGGACTCGCTTCCAAATTCCGCCTGCTGGATCTCAATGCGCGCTGGGAGACCAGGATCATGAATGGTTATCCATTGCGACTGGATGCGAATTATATTCGTAACCTAGACTACGATGCGGACGAGATGTTTGCGCGCGCAAACGGCGGTATCGTCAACAACTTCGACGGTTCCGGCGGCACCGATCGATCTGCGTTCCGCAGCGGCGGCAATGCGTACATGCTGCAGGCGACGTTCGGCAAACCTGCGCCCAGCGAAAAGGGGGAATGGAACATGATGGCCAGTTACAAGTACATCGAGGCCGATTCCATGCCGGATGGTTACAACGATTCTTCGTTCCATCTCGGCGGCACAAATGCACGCGGCTATACGCTGGGAACCACCTATGCGTTCGACAAGAATACAACGCTGAGCGGTCGCTGGATGTCCAGCAAGGAAGTACACGGCCAGCCTTATGCGATCGATCTGCTGCAACTCGAACTCAACACACGCTTCTGATCGGGGAACACGATGAATACGTTTTTTCCACAGATGAAAAAGATTGCCGCCCGGACGGGTGGCAAGACTGTGTTGCTGGCGGGTGGGCTGGTCGCGATGACGGCTTTCTCCGCGCATGCGCAGCAGGGACAGACCATGGAAGACCGTCTGCGCGCGCAGTTGCGCATCACGACAAGCCAGTTGCAGCAGGCGCAGAACGAACTGGCAGTTCTGAAGGGCGGAGGTTCGGCTGTTGCCGGCGTGGGCGCAGCACCGACTGCGCCGGCCGGTGACACGGAAAAGCTCAAGAAGGAACTTGCGCGCAGCCAGGCTGCCGAGCGTCATGCGAAGGCAAGCGGCGAACGCCAACGCACCGAGCTGACCAAGGCCAACGAGCAGTTGGCCCAGTACAAGCATGCCCATGACGAGTTGGTGAAGCTGGCGCGTTCCTCCGAGGCAGAACGTCAAAGGCTGTCGCGTGAAGAAGCCGCAAGAATCGCTGCCGTTGCGCAGTGCGAGGAAAAGAATGCGCGTCTTTATTCGGTCAGCCAGGACATACTGCGGGCATACGAAACAATGGATGCCAGCACTCTGTTGCGCGGACGACAGCCGTTTGCGGACGAAAGCCGCGTCAAGCTTGAACAGATCGCTCAGGAGTACGGTGACAAGCTGTACGAAGGAAAATTCGACGTTCGTGCTGTAGCGGTTCCAGTATCTGCCCCGGCGGGACAATGATTTCCCGGCGGCAGGCGCTGCTGCGATATTCCCGAGCCATGTCTGCGTATATCGAAACGCATTGAATCCCGTAGGAGTCGAAATTGAAATACAAGAACAGAACGTTGATGCCGCTGATCCGTTCCCTGGCAGGCGTCGTCATGTTATCGGCCATTGGCATCAGCACCGCACAGACCGTTGCCGGTGACAAGCCCGTAGCCACGCTGGGCAGCGCATCGATCGGACAAAACGAGATCGCGCGTATGCTGCAAGGCATGCCGGACGCAGAACGTGCGGCGATCCGCGGCAATCGCGCGGGAGTCGAGAACTGGTTGCGCCAGCGTCTCGCAGCGGAAGTCCTGCTGAACGAGGCGAAGAAGAACGGCTGGTCAAACCGTCCCGAAATCAGGGAACGTATCGACCTGGCCGTCAAGGACGTGACTGAGCGGGTGATCACGACCACCTATATCGAATCCGTTTCCCAGGTTCCTGCCGATTATCCTTCCGAGGCGGAACTGAAGGACGCGTACGAGAAGGCCAAGGGCAACTTCAAGCTGCCCGTTATGTATCGCGTTGCGCAAATTTACCTGGCGCATGACGGCTCGTCTTCCGCCGACAGGCAGCGCGACGAAGCGAAGAAGCTGTCGACACAGGCGCGTCGCGGAGATTTCGCCGCACTGGCGAAGTCCCATTCGCAGGATAAGCGTACGGCGGAACGTGGCGGTGATGTCGGCCTGTTGCCGCTGGCACAGTTGCTGCCGGAGGTGCGCGATGTCGTCGCCAAGATGAAGGTGGGAGACGTAGGCGAGCCGGTACGTTCGGAAAGCGGCTATCACATCGTCAAGTTGCTGGAAACGCAGCCTGAACGGACTGCCACCTTTGAAGAGGTCAGGCCTCGCCTGCAGGCGGCGCTGCGCGAGCAGCGCCGCCAACAGCTGGCTCAGGAATATCTGGCCAAACTGATCCCGGCCGAAGGGCTGAAGATCGACAGTACCGCACTCGACGCCGCGCTACAGAAATAAACGCCTCCGGCGATCCATCTTTTTTTGCACCAAACCATAGGAAACGTTATGAGCAAGAACGAAAACTCCGCAGACAAGGCAGATGAATTGCTGCAGGCAGTCACTCCGCAACAGGTGGCCGATGCCATTCGGAACGCAGGCTGCGCGGTCCACACAACGGAAAAGGATGGCGTGACCTGGCTGCACAGTGCCAGTCACGGTATCGGCTTCCAGGTACTGTGGGGCAACCTGGTCGGCGAAGGCCGGTTCGCAGACCTGACGCTGAGCTGCCCGTTGCGCGTGCAGGGCGGCAGTCTGCCGGACGGCATTCTCAACGACTGGCACCGCACCAAGCGTTTTGCGCGTGTGGTGAAGCATGGCGATTTCATTGTTCTGGAAATGGACGTGGTAGCAGTTGGTGGAGTCAGTGTCGCGCACCTGCAGCTTTCCATGCAGTTGTGGACCCAGATGATGGGACAGTTCTTCCTCTATCTGCGTAACTACAAGGCCGAAGATCAGAACGCCAAGGACGCCGTTCCGTCTGAAGCCGAAACGAAGACGGCCGAGGCCGCGAACTAATGAGCGACGGCAGAAACGGCCCCCTCATGGGCGGTCGTTTTTCGCTCGCCATGACTGGAGGCGAGCAGAGAACGTCTTCTCCCATCTCGTCGTTTTCCCACGGGCTGACGAGGCAGATAAAGCGCAGTAGACGGGCCCAAGCCGTGCGCGATCGGCAACGTATCCTGCTGTTGCAGGTGATCGTCGAGACGATGCTGGAATTCGATATCTCGGACGAGGACATACGCAGTATCTACCGGGCATGTGCCGTTGCTCATGAAAACGAGGATGAAGGAAACGACGATCCCGCCACTTCCTGAATCCGCCTGCAGAAGCCGCAATGCAACGGGCAGGTCGACTGTCACAGCGTCGTCACATTGGGTACTTACGATGACGCAAGACTTGGCCGGATGCATTCCTGCCCGCGCCTTCCTTTCTGTTTGACTCCGATTCATCTCATGGCACGAGCTGGGCCGCTCATCCGTGCATTCGTTTCAGTGATTGGCATGCTATTGCTCGCTTCCCACTCGTTTCCCTGCACCGCAACCGCTATGGCACCCGTGTCCAGCGGCGTGGAGGATGAGTTATCTGCCACCGGAAGCGTTCACCTCGTCATTCCCGCGCTGCCATTGCAACAGGCACTTGATATGTTTGGCGCGCGCACCGGGTGGTCGGGGCTTTATCTGTCCAGCACCACGAACAATCTGTGGTCGACACCGCTGTCGGGTTGGTACACGCCAAGCCAGGCATTGCGAATCTTGTTGCTGGGAACCGGTCTGCGCGCGCACTTTACCGCAGCCAACGCTTTCGTTCTCGAACAATCGGATTTCGATGGGGCTGCTACGGATACCAGGGTGCTGGGGTACGACGCTGTCCTGCAACGCGGGATTCGCGATGCGTTCTGTGGCGATCCCTTTTTGGCTGTCAGGGACTTTCGCGCGGCAATACGTCTTTATGTCAATACGCAGGGACGCATCCATCGCGTCGATCTGCTCGATACCACAGGGGATGCCAGGCGAGATCAGGCTATCGTCGCTGCCCTGCGTGGCACGCACCTAGCCGAGGTGCCGGCCGATACGCAGCGACCCTTCTTCATATTGCTGCTGCCGCAGTCGGGGAGCTTGGATGGTTGCCAGTCAGAGTGAACATGCATGAGCGATTCGATTGTCACCACGTTGCGCGAGTTCCTGGTCGGACGTTACGACGAGTTGCGGCATCGACTCACCCTTCATTTGGGAAGTGCCGATTTGGCGAACGAAGCTCTGCAGGAAACATGGCTGCGGCTGGAAAGCGGAAAGGAGCCCACGGAGCCCGTCAAATACCCGCTCAGTTACTTGATGCGCATGGCGATCAATACCGCACTTGATCGCATTCGTGCCGAGCGTCGGTATATGAGTGGCGAGGAGGTCGATCAGGTACTGCTCGGCTTGGTGGATCCGATTCCCGGTCCGGCCGCCACGGTCGAGGCGAGATACGAAGCCGACCGGCTGGCGGCCCTGATTGAGAAAATGCCGGCACGCCGACGCCACATTCTGATCCTCGTCCGGGTCGACGAATGGTCGCGACAGGACGTCGCCGAGCGGCTTGGCATTTCCCTCAGCCTGGTCGACCGCGAACTCAAGCGGGCGCATGAGTATCTGGTCGAGCAGATGCGATGAAAAGTAAAAAAAACATACAGTTTCAGCGTACGAGAATCGTCTTATGGATATGGCATACCTGCAGTGGATGACGGCCTTGCTTGCTGACAGCCGCACCAATCATCCGATATGACGCTTTCTCGACGCCTTAGAACAGACCATGAATGAGTTGGAGAAACAGGCGCACGCATGGGTACGCCGTATGCGTTCAGGCGCGCTTCGTCCCCGCGACGCGCGGGCGCTGGCACGCTGGTGCGCCATCAGCACGGCGCATGAGGAGGCGTTTCGCGCAGCACAGCAAAAATGGAACGATCTGCTGCCGGCAGCCGCGCTGGCTGGCATCGATGATTCCGAACTGGCCATGCTGCGCGCCGGTCGCAACCGCAGGAATCAGATGGACGCAGGTCGTCGTCTGTTCCTGGGCGGTGTGCTGGCTGCCTCCGCGGCGACCGGCGTGGTCCTGCTCTATTCGCCCATGGACCTGCTGCCGTCAATAACGAGTGCCTGGCAGGCCGATTACCGTACGGCAACCGGCGAGCAGCGCAGCATCAGCCTGACGTCCGACGTGATCGTCAACATGAACACGCGCAGCAGCATCGCGGTACAACGCGCAGGGATGGGTGAGGTCGACGGCATCCGGCTGCTCGAAGGCGAGGTCGCAGTACAAATGGAAAGGCCGGGCAGGCCGTTTGTCGTCGCCACCGGGCTGGGTCGGCTGCAGGCCGACCAAGCCAGTTTTGAAGTCCGCGTCCGCGAATCTGGCGAGTGCGTCACCTGCACTGCAGGTAGTCTGCGCGTGACCGTCGCGGGCATGCAACTAGTGCTGCATGCAAATCAGCAGGTCGTCTATGACAGCAATGGCATGCAGCCGATCCGAACCCTTCAGGCGGAGCAGGTTTCGACATGGGGTAGCGGCATTCTCACCTTCAGCAAGACGGCGCTGGAGGAAGTCATCGCCGAGATCAACCGTTACCGCCCGGGACGCGTCGTGCTGTTGGCAGGCGCGGTGCGTGACAAGCCGGTCAGCGGCCGTTTCCAGATACGCGATCTGGACGGCGCGATTGCACAGATCCAGCGATTGTTTCATCTCGATGTCAAAAACCTGCCGGGCGGCATCGTGCTGCTGCGCTGATTTTCTTCAGGTGACGCCAGTGCTGCAGACTCGGCACAGAGAAAGGCGACACTGATTTGCACAATCGCTGTACAGCTTCCTTCATCGATATTCGTCTAAGAGAAAGAAAGCCGGCACGCCGGCCGCATTCATCTCCCACATATCGTCATCGAAGAGAACCGTCATGCCATCCATCTGTGCCGCCAGCAAGTCTTCCCTTAACTTCAATCGTATCGGCAGACGCAGGCCGCTTTCGCATGCGATCGGCCTGCTGATTGCCACCGGCGCATTGGCCGGCAATGTGCATGCGCAGCAGGCATTCAGTCCTGCATGGTTCGCTGCGAAGGGGGCGGTACAGGGTAATGCAACTGCCACGGGTAAGCTACCAAACGGTATGCCGGTCTCAAACCTTGCCGGTTCGTCGGCGCAGAAGCAGGCGGCCGATGCCCGGCTCACGCAATCGCTGGGCAACCTTGGCATCGCCGCGCGCGCCATTGCCGCTCAGCAGGCGGCCGCACGCGCTGCTGCGTTGGCAAAAGCATCGTCAGTTCCTGACGGTCTGACCGAAGGTGGTCTCAAGATCGACACCAACTCGCTCACGGCGGGCTGGCTCAACGCCGAGGCGCCGATGCAGACTGCCAAGGATGGCAGGACCACCATCAATATCGAACAGACCGCCGAGAAAGCAATCCTGAATTGGGAGACGTTCAACGTTGGCAAGAACACGACGGTGAACTTCGATCAGCGCGCCGGTACCGATGTGAGCAGTGGTCGCAACCAATGGATCGCGCTGAACCGTGTAAACGATCCCAAGGCGCGACCATCGGAGATCCAGGGCCGGATCAAGGCAGACGGTTCGGTCTACCTCATCAATCGCAACGGCATCGTCTTCACCGGTTCCAGCCAGGTCAACGTGCGCAATCTGGTGGCGGCCTCGCTCAAGCTGACCGACGAGCAGTTCATGCGCGGCATCGCCAATCCGCAACGGTTTGAGGTGGCCGGCGGTAACGACATCATCATTCCGCAGTTCGGCGAATTTCCGGACGAAAGAAACACCAATACCGGCAATGCGCACGATCCGGGACCGGTGCCGGGCAATGTCGCGGTAGAGGCCGGCGCGGAACTGGAAGCGCATGGTGCGGGCAAGATCATGCTGTTCGCCCCCAAGGTCGGCAATGCGGGCACGATCTCGGCGCCTGACGGGCAGGTGATCCTGGGCGCGGGCGAGAACGTCTATCTGAAGGCGCCGAACGACAACGAGGAGAATGCCGTGCGCGGATTGGACGTGGCGGTGTCGGCACCGGCTTCGCGCACCTTCGGTTATTACCAAGTCGACGCGCAGTTGTTCAACCGGATCGCCGGCCAGCTGGTGATTCAGGAAACGATGGACATGATGCGCCAGCGTGCCGAGACGGTCGGTTACGAGGCCAGCAATCGCGGCGTGATCAGTGCCGAGCGCGGCAACATCACGCTGCAGTCGCACAGCGTGCGTCAGGGCGGTCTGCTGGAAGCGACGACGGCGCTGAACAATCGCAACGGTTCGATCACCTTGCGCGGCTGGGGACAGGGCTTCTACGCCTATTCGGAAGGCAGCGACATACGTCATCTGCTGGGCTGGGATGCGGGAACGGTGACGCTGGAATCGGGCAGCGTGGTGCGCATTCTGCCGGACGCGGGCGACACCGGCGAGATCGAACTGGCGGCGCTGAACGCACGCTACGATCGCAGCCGCGTGTCGTTGTACGGCAAGGTCGTGAACGTGCAGCGCGATGCCGGCGTGTGGGCGCCGGCCGGAGACATCGACGTGCATACGGCCAGTATTCCCATCGTGATGCAGCAAAACCGTTCTGCCGACGTGACGCCCAAATCCGACGGCAACCGCATCTACCTGGACAGCGGCGCCTTCCTGAGCGTGGGCGGTTTGCGGGATGTGCCGGTGCCGACCGAACGCAACTTCATCCAGGCCGAGTTTCGCATCAACGAACTGCGCGACTCGCTGCTGAATCGAGAGGGCTGGCTGCGCGGTCAGAAGGTGGTGGTGGATCGGCGCAAGGCAGGCATGTTCACCGACGGTCCGATGGCCGGCGTGAAATGGGTGGACGGGGAAGAGGGCGCCTGGGTGGGCACGCGTCTGGGCGACATGACCGGCTGGCTCGGCGTGGGCAAGACCGACCTGCAGGAGCTGTCCACGCAGGGTGGCAGCATCTCGCTGGTCACCAGGAACGGCGACGTCATCACGCGTTCCGGCGCCCTGCTGGATGTGTCGGGCGGGTCGGTGCGTTATACGGGCGGCTACGATACCAGCACCATGCTGCGCACGGCGAGCGGACGCATCTACAACATCGGTTCGGCGCCCGAGAATGAAATCTATGTCGGCCTGGCCGGGCAGTACGTGCTGGAAAACGCGCGCTGGGGCGTGACCGAGCGTTACGCTTCTCCGCTGATGGCGGGCAAGCGCTACGAGTCTGGCTATACCGAGGGGCGCGATGCCGGCGACATCGTGATCAAGGCCGGCCGCAACCTGATACTGGAAGGCGATCTGTGGGGCGGCGTGACGACGGGCGACCGGCAGGCTGCGCAGGAGGTGCCACATACGGGCGGCAGCCTGACCATAGGCGGCAGCATGTCGCAGGATTTCACATGGTCGCTGGGCCGGCTGTTCATCAGCGCGGCGCCCCGGCTGCTGCCGAAAGACTTTGCATTCGACTCGCCGGAACTGGCGGACTGGTTCCGCTATTTGTCCGGGACGGAGACGGGCGACCGCGACGGACGCATCAAGCAGACCTGGCTGTCGGACGCGATGCTCGGTGCATCGGGGCTGGGCGAATTCAATTTCTACGTGACCGACGCTTCCGCGATCGAGGCCGGCACCCGGCTGGAGCTGTCGCCCGGCGCGTCGTTTACGCTGGGACAGGTGGAAGGCGCAGGGCCGGACATTCTGGTGGCCGGCGTGCTGCGCGCCCCGGGCGGCGTGATCGGCGTGGGTACCGATGGCCGCGTGACGCTGGCCGCCACCGGCCGTGTCGACGTTGCCGGCGAATGGCGCAACGGTCTCCAGGACGGTTTGCCGGCACGTGCCCTGGCAGCGGACGGCGGTCAGGCACAGATACTTGCCGGCGAACTGCGGGCCGAAGCCGGCAGCGCCATCGATGTGTCGGGTGGCGGGCAGGTCTACGGCAAGAACGGGCGGCCCGTGCTGAGCGTCGGCGATGCAGGCCGCGTGATGTTGTGGGGCGTGAGCGACGAGAGCGGTCTGGAGAATGTGAGCCTGCACGCATATGCGGCAGGATCGGGCGGCGCACTGGAACTGACGGTAAACAGCAATGTGCAGATCGGCGGCGCACTGGCGCAGGATGGCACGGATACCCTGTTGCTGCCGGCCGGCCTGTACGGCGAACGCGGTTTCCGTTCGTTGACGGTGGAGGCGCAGGGACACGACATCATCGTGCCGGAAGGCGTGACGGCGAGACAGCAGGCGCACGTCGTCAATCTGACGCCGGAAGACTATGTGCAGGCATCCACCGGCACGTCGCTGGCGGAACTGGGCAGCATCGGTCACGCGCCTTCCGACGAACGGCTGGCGCGTGCAACGGGCGGGTTGTGGCTGTACGGGCAGCAGATCGACGTGGCGGCCGGCGCGACGCTGGCCACGGATCTGGGCGGTACGCTGAAGATGGCGGGATCGCCTGCCGGTGGAATGCATGGAGAGGTCAACGTGCGCGGCACGCTGGAGGCACCTGCCGGCCGTATCGACATCGAAAGCCAGTCGTTGTCGCTGCACTCGGGGGCCAGCCTGCTGGCGCGCGGCGAGTCCATGATCGACGACACCGGCGCGCGCGGCCGTCAGGGGCGCGTGCTGGCCGGCGGACAGATCGTGCTGCAGGCCGAGAGCCTGAATCTGGCGCGCGGTGCGCTGGTGGATGTGTCGGGCAGCAGCGGCTGGATCGACGTGCCGTCCGGCGGCCTGTTTGCCCGCGGCGATCTGCAGGCGGTACGGGTCGACAGCAATGGCGGCCGTATCGAGATCAAGGGCAATGGCATCGTCGAGAGCACCCTGCTGGCTGCCGCGGGCGGGCCGGGGGCCATGGGCGGCAGCCTTCTGTTCGGTTATACCTCGTCTGCGCCTGTCGGCGGCGGGAATTCGGCATCCCAGATTCTGGATTTCCTCAAATTCCTGGACCCGGACTGCAATGGCCTGGGCGACTGGGCCAACTGCACCATGACCGATCCCTACAAGGCGGTCGGCTGGGATATCGACGCGGTGTTCTACTGGGGAACGCCGATCGTCCTGTCGCGGGAGTTTGTCGATCTGGTGGTTGCCGCAGCGGCGGGCGGCAGCACGTCGCAGTTCGTGCTTTCCGACAGCCATCCGCTGCCTGCTGCAGGGACGGGACCGCTGAATCCCGGCAACTACGGCTTGAGCGATGCCGTGCTGGACCTGTTCCGTGACAACTATTTTGGTTCGGACATCATGCGCGACGTGTTCGTTCCGCCGCACGATGCCAGCCTGATCGTGCGCGCCTCGGCATTCGCGCGCGGCGGCTTCGCCGACCTGACGCTGCGTTCGACGGAGGACATGCCGATACGGATCGATCCGGCCTCCCTCGTCATGGGCCGCTCGATTTCACTGGACGGGCGCATTGCCTCCACCGGCGAGGGCGCGGTCACATTGCGCGCGCCCGTCATCAGGCTGTCCGGCAGCATGGCCGAACAGCCGGTGGCCGACGGGCTGGCAGGCAGCCTGTCGCTGGAAGCCGAACTGATCGACATCGAAGGACTGGCGTTCGGCAAGGCGCACGGCGCGCGTATCAGCGGTTACGCCGAGACGCTGATGCAGGCGCGCGACATTCGTCTGGGTACCCTGCCGGGCGAGCGTGTCAGCGTGGATGTGGACGGTGCCCTGACATTGCGTGCCGGGCAGATCTATCCGGGAACGGCGGTGCAGGCGACGGTACGCGCCGCGACGACGCTGCGCACCGAGCGTCTCGGCGACGCGGTCGCGCCGTTGTCCGCAGGCGGCACGCTGGTGCTGGCCGCGCCGGAGATCGTGCAGGCCGGCGTGCTGCGCGCGCCTTTCGGCCAGATCACGCTGGCCGCTTCGCACAGTCTGATCCTGGAAGCCGGCTCGGTGACGTCGGTGGCGGGCGGTTCCCATACCGTGCCTTATGGCGCGTTGAGCAACGGCGAATACTGGCTGGACCCGACGCAATACCAGATGCAGGGCATCAATCCGGCCGACTACCGGCTGGCCGCACCGCCGGAGAAGCGCATCGTCATGGAGTCGCCGGAAGTGGTGCTGGCCGAAGGTGCGCAGGTGGATATTTCCGGTGGCGGCGATCTGTATGCGAGCGAATTCGTGCCGGGCCCCGGCGGCTCGCACGATGTGCTGGCATTGCCGGGCATGCACGCCGTCCTGCCGGGTTACGCGGGCGTATCGCCGGTGGCGGGCGTGGATGCGGGGCGCCAGGTCTGGCTGTCCGGCGGCGACGGTCTGGCATCGGGCTGGTACACGCTGCTGCCGGCACAGTACGCGCTGTTGCCGGGCGCGTATGCGGTGCAGGATACGGGACGGGGACAATTGCACGTTTCCGCCCCCGGCGGTACCGACAGCGTACGCTACACCGACGGTTCGCTGTCCATGCATGGCCGGGAGCGCAATGCGGTCGACGGTTCGCAGCAGGCGTTCGGTTCGTCATGGCGCGTGATGCCGGGCAGCGTGGTGCGCGGCTACACCGAATACAACGAGGCAGGCGCAAACGCCTTCTTCTCGTCCGAGGTCTTCAAGCTGACGCAGTCCCGCTACATCGGCCAGATGCCGGTCACGCCGCGCCTGCCGCGCGACGGCGGCGCCGTGGTGTTCAAGGCCGGCGAGCGGCTGGTGCTGGACGGCAGTCTGCATTCGCAGGCCGCGTCGGGCGGTCTGGGCGGGCTGGTGGACATCGCCGGCGAGAAGATCGCCATCGTGGGCGCGGGCCTCGAGGCCGACGCCCTCCGTGCCGACGGCTACCTGGTGGTGGACGCGGGCAGCCTGACGGGCTTCGGCGCCGGCAGCCTGCTGGTGGGCGGCACGCGTTCGGGCGATCCGCTGGGCATGCGGGTGGACGTGACGGCCACGCATATCGTGGTGCGCAACGATGCGGATTCGGTGTTGAGCGGAGCCGAAATCATCCTGGCCGCGGCCGATGAATTGATCGTTGATGCCGACAGTCGCATTGCCGTGCGCGAAGGCAGCGGCGCCAGCCAGGGCGATCTGGTGGTCGCGCCGCAGCGGCAGGCGGTCTATACCGACCCCGACGGGAACCTCGATGACAACTGGGACGGCGTGATCGACGAGAAGGACGCTGCCGACGACGTGCTGACGGCGCCGGCCGCCGACTGGGGCGCCTTGCTGCGCGTGTCCAACGCGGCGGCTTCGCGCGTGGTGCGCCAGGGCGTGGACACGACGCTGGGCGGGCGCGTCAGCGTGGGGGCGAATGCCCGGATCGAGGGCGGTGCGGCGCTGCTGATCGATGCCACGCGCACCACCGATCTGGCGGCTTCGGCCGTGCTGTCGGGCACGGACCTGTCGGTGTCATCGGGACGCATCGGTTTTGGCGGCGGCAGCGACGGCATGGTGCTGGATCAGGCAACGCTGACGCAACTGTCGCGTTCGCGCCAGTTGACGCTGCGCAGCTATTCCGACTTCGACTTCCATCGCTCGGTGGACCTGACCGGCGCGGGGCTGCACACGGTGGTGCTGGACGGCGCGCGTCTGGTCGGACATGGCGGGCATGACGTACGGATCGACGGCAGCACCGTGGTATTGCGCAATACTGCGGCCACGGCCACCGGCGCAATCGTGGCCGCAGGCAGCGGCACGCTGGCGCTGAACGCCGACGAACTGGTACTCGGCGAGGGCGACAAGGCGATCGCCGGTTTTGCCGCCGTGATGCTGCAAGGCGCGCGGCAGATCGTTGGCGAAGGACGCGGCGCACTCGATGCCGGCAGCAGTGCTGTGACGCTGAACACGCCGTTGCTGACTGGCCGCGGCGGCGCCAGCCAGTCGCTGGGCACGCAAGGCGCGTTGCAGGTGTTGTCGGACGCCGGTGTCCAGACACCGGTATCGGCCGACAGCCTGGGTTCCAGCCTGGCACTGAGCGGCGGCAGCGTCGTCTTCGGCGGTCATGCGGCGATGCAGGGCGGTACCGTGTCGCTGACGGCCACGGCCGGCGATCTGGTGCTGACGGATGCGGCCCGCATCGACGTCGGTGGTCTCGCGCGCGCGATGTTCGACCAGATTGAATACGCTGATGCGGGGCGCGTCGATCTTTCCTCCCTCGGCGGCGACGTGCGCCTGCAGAACGGCAGTGTGATCGATCTGGCGGCGCAGGCCGGCGGCGGCGATGCCGGGCAATTGTCGGTTACCGCCGAAGACGGCGGCGCGGTGACGCTGGACGGCGTCATCCACGCGCAGGCCGGCAAGGGCGGACTGGCAGGCGCCTTCAATCTGGACATCGATGCCTTATCCGACTTCGGTGTCCTGGCGGCCCGTCTGGACGAGGCCGGCTTTACGCGCGCGCGTCACTTCCGCGTGCGCCAGGGGAACGTGGTACTCGACGGCGCGACCGCGGCGCAGGACTTCGTCCTGATGGCCGATCACGGCAAGGTTACCGTGCAGGGCGTGGTGGATGCGCGCGCGCCGTATGGCGGTTCGATACGCATCAGCGGCGGCAACGGTATCGCCGTCGGCGCGCAGGCCCAACTGCTGGCCGGCAGCACCGGCGAACTGGGCAGCGGCCGGGTCACGCTGGACGCCGTGGGCGGCAGGCTGGAAGCTGCCGCCGGACTGATCGATGTCGGCGGCGGCGAGCAGGGCGTGGTGCGCCTGCGTGCGCAGCGCAATGCCGCCAACAGCGACGTGGCCGCCGACCCGCTCGGCGTGCAGGTGCGCGGTGCGCGTCTGGCGGTGCTGGAAGGCACGCGCACCTACGACAGCGCCTCGGTCGATGCGATCAAGGCGCAGGTCGTGTCCGAAGGCCAGGATTTCGCGAACCGTGCTGTGGCCATTGCCGCCCGCGTGGGGAGCGGCTGGACGGTGGCGCCGGGCATCGAGATTCGCAGCAGCGGCGACCTGGACATGGCATCGGACTGGAACCTGTGGACCGATTTCAGTGGCGCGCGGGCCGGCAGCCTGACGCTGCGCGCGGCCGGCAATCTGAAGCTGCTCGGCCATCTGAGCGACGGCTTCGACGCGGCGGACCGCAGCGGCCTGCTGCAGACCGGAGATTCGTGGGGACTGCGGCTGGTCGCCGGCGCCGACCTGGGGGCGGCCGACGCGCTGGCGCTGCGGCCGCAGGCGTTGCTGGCGGCGGATCAGGGCACGATTACCGTGGGTACGGCCGACAGCAGCGAAGGCGCCGGCGATGGTGCCGGTTATCTGGTGCGCACCGGCACCGGCGACCTCGTCGTGCGTGCCGGACGCGACCTCGATCTGGCGCACAAGGAGTCGGTCATCTACACGGCCGGGCGACACGATACCACGACCTGGAGTGACTTCAGCACGGCTGCGCCCGATGCGGTCTATGCCGTGAACGGCGGTCATCTGGATATCGCCGCGCAAGGCAGCATCCGTGCGCGGCCTGCCGGTCAGCGTTTCGTGGAATGGCTCAAGCGGCAGGGCAATGTCGGTGCGGACGGCTACTTCGGTCCCTACGACGGCGGCCGTATCCGCAATATCCCCGAACCGCCGTTCTACGAGATCGTCTATGAAGATCCCGAGCAGTCGAGCTGGTGGGTGAACCACGGCGGCTTCGAGCAGGGCGTGGGCGCGCTGGGTGGCGGCAACGTGACGATCAGCGCCGGCGGCGACCTCGACAATCTGGTGGTGGTGCAGCCGACGAACATGCGCATGCGCGGCGGACGCAGCGCCACCGAAGCCATGCGCATGGAAGTGCGCAACGGCGGCGTCATGACGGTGGATGCGGGCGGCGCGATTCTCGGCGGCCAGTACTACGTGGCGCGCGGCGAGGGCCGCATCAGCGCCGACCGCACCGACATCGGCCATCGCGTGCTGGTGACGAAGGATGTGATCAGAAAGGAATTCGACATTGCTCCTGTACTTGCCGTCGGCGACGCCCAACTGCGCGTGCGCACTGCAGGCGACTTGAAGGTACAGACCCTGATCGACCCGCTTCTGGTGCGCAACGGTTGGGACGGTCGCGGCACGTGGACCGACCCGCTGCAGAATCTGGGTGCGCACATGAGCGGTTACACCGCCCGTACGGCGCTGGCATTGTCCTCCGTCAGCGGTGACGTGACGCTGGTTAACCAGGGCGAATTCGTATTCCGCGACGTCGCCTTGCAAAGCTGGACTACCGAGGTCGACAATCTTGCCGGGGCTGGCGGCAATCTTTATCCTGCTCGCTCGCGCGTCGTTGCACTGAGCGGTTCGGTGGGAATCCAAGGCCCGATGTTTGTCATGCCGGGTGAACGCCAAGAACTTGCCGTACTGGCACAGCAGGATCTGCGTTTCGTGGATCGGGACAGCGTCGTGTTGCAGAATATCCTGTCGAATTACTCCACTTATGTACCCGAGATCGTGATGGCGCGCGTCAGGCCCGATGCCGTTCCCACGCCTTACCGGCCGCGGTATACCGATTACGGCACCCTGAACAGCCTGTTGCGTCACCTGCCGCCGTACTACTCCTACACGGATGATCCGGCCACGCTGCCGCTGGTGGACGATTTCGAGCCGGCGCGCCTGTACGCGGCGCAAGGTTCGATCACGGAGCTGAAGCTATACGCCGCCAAGCAGACCTGGATGCGGGCCGGACGCGATATCCGCAACTTCAGTGTCGAGGCGCGCAACCTGCGGTCTGGCGACACGACCTGGATGGATGCCGGCAGCGACATCGTCACCATGCTGATGCCACTGCAGCAGTTCCGCAGCTCGCCGTCGCTGGTGCGGGTCGAAGGTCCGGGCCTGATGCTGATGACGGCCGGCCGCGACGTTTACGCCAACGAAATGATGGTGCAGACGCTCGGTCATCAGGAATACGACAGCAACAACCGGCCGGTGCCGGACTCGCAGATTTCGGGGCTGTCCACGCAGGGCGCCGCCATCACGATCATGGCCGGCCTCAATCGGGACGTGGCCTACGATGCCTTCGCCAGGGCCTATCTCGACCCGGCCAATGTGGCAGCGATGCCGGACTATCTGCAATCGACGGTGGATGGCGCGCTGCTGCCTGCCTATCTGACCGATGCCACCGAAACCCGCCGCGACGACTTCGAGAAGACCGTGCGCCGAGGCCTGGTCTCCTACGTGGCGGAGATCACCGGCGAGACGCTGGCGCCGCTGGCGGCCTGGGAACGCTTCAACCGCTTGCCGGAACTGACGCGGCAGCAGTTCGTGCGCCGCGTGTTCCTGCAGGAGCTGCGCGATGCCGGCCGCGACCAGAACTATCCGGGCCAGGATGGTCTGCCGCGCAACGGCGGCTACAACCGCGGCTATGCGGCCATCGACACCCTGTTCCCGGGCGACGGCTGGAAGGGCGACGTGATGGCCACCAGCCTGTGGCTGCGTACCCAGGCCGGCGGCGATATCCAGGTGCTGACGCCGGGCGGCGGACTGCAGGTGGCCGCGCTGGGCGCCACCGTTCTGGAAGGCGCGGGTCTGGTGACGCTGGCTTCCGGCCACATCAATCTCTTCGCCCATGACGACGTGACGGTCAACCGCTCGCGCGTGCTGTCCTTCGTGCCCGAGGCCGCGCGCCAGGGCAGCGACCAGATCGTCTGGTCGAGCCAGGGCGACATCGACGCTGGCCGTGGCGCCAAGACGGTGCGGGTACCGTCGTCGCCGGACGTCGTCACCGACGAGGACGGCAACACGCTGATCCTGGAACGTTCGGACATGAGCGGCAGCGGCATCGGCACGGTGGGCGAGGGCGACGTCGATCTGGTGGCGCCGGAAGGCACCGTCAACTTCGGCGACGCCGGCGTGCGGGTGGCAGGCAACTTCAACGTCGCCGCGCTGCAGGTGCTCAATGCGGCCAACATCGAAGTGCAGGGCGAGGCCACCGGCCTGCCGGTGGTGGCGTCGGTCAACGTTGGCGCACTGACCGATGCCAGCGCGGCGGCCAGCTCCGCTGCCACGGCGGCGCAGGACATGTTGCAGCGCGACCGTAACACGGCGCGCCAGAACCTGCCGTCGATCTTCACGGTGCGCGTGCTCGGCTTCGGCAGCGAGCCGGAGGAAGGCGCGGCGCGGCCGACGCCGGAACGTGGCGCCGGCTATGACAGCGGCAGCGCGTTCCAGGTGCTGGGGCAGGGCGACCTGCCGCCGTCCCGGATGGCAAGGCTGACCGCGACCGAGCGCGAGAACATGAAGAAGTGAGGTGAGGCAGCAGGATATTTAATGACGGTTTGATGACAAATTGCGGTTTTGCCGCTTCTATTCCGTCTAGTAGTCATGGCCGTTTCTGCGCGGGCGTCGGAACGACCATGACACGAAGGAACAAGGGAGCGGAAAAGTGGAAAGAATCGGTCGGTACGGCCGGTATGCGGACAAGGCATGCATGACGACAGGCATGCTGATGGCCTGCATGTTGATGGCTGATGTGTCGCCGGCGAGCGCGCAGGCGAATGTATCTTCTGCAAGGGCATTGGCGATCGATGCCCATGCCAGCGGCGTGTTTCTCAATCGGCAGGGCGACGTGCTGACGGCCGCGCATGCGGTCGAGCGATGCGGGACGGTGTACGTCCTCAAGGATGGCCAGGTGGTGCAGGCAAGCGTGCGTGCCATCGACGCCAGCCTGGACCTGGCGGTCTTGTCCACCACGCTAAAACCGTATCTGAGCGCCACGCTGCCCCTGACGGACCCGGCCACGCATGGCGGCCAGACGGTCTTTGCCGAGGCCCATGCCGTGCTGCAGCGTTTGTCGGAACGGCACGCGCTGCTGAGCAATGCCGTCACCATTGCGGGGCGGGATGGCTTGCAATTGCTGTCCGGCGCCAGGCAGGGCGCAAGCGGCAGCGGCGTGCTGGGCAGCGCAGGACTGTTGCTGGGCATGGTGGTGGAGCGCGTGCCGGTCGGGCTTACGGGCTACAACGCGCCGATCACGACCTTGAGCAAGAGCACCACGAAGCTCGGTGCCGCAGGCTCGACCGCGGTGCGTGCGGTCGGCGTGGCGCAGATCCGGCAGTTTCTCGATGCGTATGCGATTCCCTTTGCGGTCAGCGACCAGCCCCAGCTCGGACCGCATCAATCCCCGGCAAGCCGCGCAGCCACGCTATCGGCTGGCATCGTGTGCGGCTGACCTTGTTTCCTGGCGACTCGATCAACAGACTTAATCCCTATCGTGACGGACATTCCATGCGCAAAAACAATGAAAACCCTTCCACTGCCGCACCGCTCTCCTGGACCAGGCGCCTGGGCAATCGCGCCCTCCGGATGCTGGGGATCGTCGGCCTCGGCCTGAGTGTTTCCTCTTCGCCGGCACAGGCACAGGCGCCTGCCGCGCAACCGGTGCCGCAGCACTGGATCAGTTACGCGCAGATGGCGAGCAATCAGTTCGAAGCGTGGCTCGGCAACCCGGATGACGAGTCGGTTCAGCGCCTGCATGCGTGGATGCAGGAACGTCTGCTTCAGGATGGGCCGCCGGTGCCGACCTCGCTGGTGGTGCGAGTCTGGGTCGAGCCGAACGGCCGCGTGGGGCGAATGGAGTTCGCGTCCTTGGGACAGAACCAGGCCGATGCCGATCTGCGCAGCATCATGACTGCGCAGCCACTATCCGAACCTCCGCCGCCCGACATGCGCCTGCCGATGGTGCTGCAACTGTCGCTGAAGATGGTGACATCGTCGTGATGCACGCACTTCGCCGATGACGATGAAACGTCCGCTGTCTGTACCGGCACGGCATGCGGCTGCGCGGAACGGCGCAGGTCGCCGGGTTCTGGTTTGCGGCCTGTTGGCACTGACCATGGCGAGTATGGCAGTGGGTGTGACGGGATGCGCTGCGACCCAGCGCGGCGTGCTGTGGAGCGTACCGGATTTTTCTGCGATGGCGCGTACCTACGGTCCGGCGGTTGTCAATATCGGCGTTGCGCGCGAGGCATCGGCAACGCGACCGCACGGCTTCCCGCCGCAGGGCGGCACCGACGACGGCAGCCTCGGTTCGGGATTCATCGTCAGCGAGGACGGGTTCATCCTGACCAATGCGCACGTGGTCGCGCGCGGCAGCCAGATCATCGTCAAGCTGACGGACCGGCGTGAGTTCAGGGCACAATTGATCGGCACGGACAGCGTGGCCGATGTGGCGTTGCTCAAGATCGAGGCCCGCGGCCTGCCGACGGTGCGCATCGGCGATCCGGAACGCACAGAAGTGGGTGACTGGGCACTGGCGATCGGCTCGCCCTACGGCTTCAGCAATTCGGCGACGGCGGGCATCGTCAGCGCCAAGCGTCGGATTCTGCCTGGCGCGGAATACATGCCGTTCTTGCAGACGGACGTGCCTGTCAATCCCGGCAACTCGGGCGGACCGCTGTTCAACCTGAACGGCGAGGTGATCGGCATCAATGCACGCATCTACAGCAACAGCGGTGGCTATCAGGGATTGTCATTCGCGATTCCGATCGACGTCGCGATGGACATCAAGCGGCAACTTCAGACGAAGGGCATGGTGACGCGTGGAAGGATCGGCATCTCCGTGCAGGAAGTGGGACAGGCGCTGGCGCAGTCGTTCCAGTTGCCACGACCGCAGGGGGCGTTGATCGGCTATGTCGAGAAGGGAGGCGCCGCCGACCGGGCCGGCATCCGTTCGGGCGATGTCATCATGAGAATCGGCACCCGCGACGTGGTGCAGTCGGCCGATGCGCTGATCCATATCGCGGGCCTGACGCCGGGCCAGCCGGCGCCGTTCCTGATTTGGCGCGACCGCACGCAGCAGGTGCTTCAGGTAGTGCCGGACCGCTTCGATCTGCCTTCATTGCCGGCCCGTCAGGCGCGGTCGGAAATGCCCGGGCCGCTGGGGCTGGTGGTGCGGCCGCTGCTGGTGCAGGAACAGCAGGTGCTACGCATCGACGGCGGCCTGCTGGTGCAGCGGGTCAGTGCGGCCGTGTCCCGGGCTGGCGTCAAGGTCGGCGATATCGTGCTGGCGGTTAACGGGCATCCGGTGGCCGGTATTCCAGCACTGCTGGAAGAGGTCGGGAACGCAGAGGGCGCGGTGGCGCTACTGGTGCAGCGCGGTTCCGCGCGCCTGTTCATTCCGATCGAGCTGCCGCAGTCCGACGGCGACGTCGCCGAGTAGAAGCCGGCGCATCGCCTGCCTTAGGAACCCATGCGCTGTCCGTCACGCGCCGAGTCCATTCCCTCTTCGAAACAGAGCTGCGCATGCAATGCGCCGGCGTGCGCGCACGATAGCATGGCGAACGTCAGTGCCATGAGCGCGCTCCATCCTGTCAAGGCCAGCGGCGACAGCGTGCCGTCGACCGTCTTTGCCATCGGAATCGCGACATCCGGCAGAAAACCGGAAACCATGCCGGCTAGCAGAAACAGCGCACTGATTACACCGGCATCAATAGCGACATGGTGGCGCGCCAAGACGCGGCGCTCGGTGAACGGCTTGCGGTGGTGCAATTGGTTGATCCGCAGGATCGCGACCGCATGGCCGATAGCGACGATGGCTGGAAGCGACCACCAGAACAGCGGATGGTCGCTGTGCGGATCGATCGCCAGCAGCGCGCCGACCAGCAGGAAGGTCGGTGCGCTGGCGGTGCCGATGAACCACGACAGCAGTTGGCGAAGATGCCACGGCGAGCGCCACTGCGCCGCGCGCCCCGATACAGGGGGGCGTGATAGGCAGGAATTGTCGAGTACGAAGTCCACGGTGCGGGTGCTGGCCTGGCGCAGGAGGATGGCGGCCAGGCCGAAAAAGATTTTCAGGAGCGGCACATCAGCCGGTAGGCTGACATCTCTCCGATTGCGTTTTTGCATGGCCTTTGCTCCTTGAAAACGGGTTCCATGAATAAGACGTTTGACGACGCCCCGGACCGCAATGTTTTAGGCATACCGTCGCAAAAGTCGGCAGGTCGTGCCGCGCTTCATGCGGACCCTCGGCAGGAATGGCTGCCATGCAGCGTCCCGACGGCACATCCACAGGCATGCCCGGCAGGTCGTGGCGGATGACATTGATGTCCAGGAGCATGGCTTGATTCGATTCTGTAATCGGGTGCCTGGACAAGTGCGAAAGCGCAGCCTGAGTATCCGAGCGTGATTTTCATGGCCCCGACACAGAGGCGCGGTCAATCCGGATAGTTGCTAGGCACGGGCATGCCGATGTAACAGGGTGGTCATATTGCGGTGCCACCATGCGAGCTTTCGGAATGGTGTGCCCACCTTGCAGACTTGTTTCTTCCCCTTGTCATGTCGCTGCCAGCCTTGCTGCCGGCAGGCCGGCGAGCGCGGCAATGCAATGCGGCGGAGACTCATGCCAGAAGGTATGCGCGGGGCAAGTGGCTTTCGCCGTGCGCTGCAGGGGACTAAAAAATAAAAAAACCGCGAATTCTCTAGGAATAACGCGGGTTTTTAGATGATTTTGGAAGTGCGTGGATCGCTTGATGGTCCCGCCGACAGGAATCGAACCTGTATCTAGCGCTTAGGAGGCGCTCGTTCTATCCATTGAACTACGGCGAGACGCGCGAAGAACAGCCGTGTGGGCCTGTTTCCGAACGAGATTATAGCCGACGCCGCATTGCCGCATGACAGGAAGATGCGGGCAGTCGGTACAATGCGGGTTCTGGCGCGGCGACCGGCCGCGTTTTTCATTGATCACATTCTTATGTGGCCCCTGCATTTCGGCACGCGGGCCTGACAGGTTCGGTTTTATGGCAGTCATTTCCCTTTCGGACGCGCAGCTCGCGTTCGGTCACGTTCCCTTGCTCGATCATGCGGAGTTCTCGCTCGAATCCGGAGAGCGCGTCGGCCTGATCGGCCGCAACGGTACCGGCAAGTCGTCGCTGCTGAAGATCATCGCGGGACGCTCGCGTCTGGACGACGGTCTGCTGGTGATGCAGCAAGGCATCAAGATCGCGTATGTGGAGCAGGAGCCGCAGTTTTCGCCAGAGATGTCGGTGTTCGATGCCGTGGCGTCCGGCATGGGCGACATGCAGTCGCTGCTGAACGAATACGATGCATTGACCGGCCAGTTCGGCGGCGACGATGACGAAGCGCTCATGGAGCGCATGCACGAAATCCAGACGCGGCTCGATGCGGCCGATGCGTGGAATCTCAAGAACAAGGTGGAAGCCACGCTCGACCGGCTGAACCTGACGGGTGACGCCCTAATGAAGCAACTGTCGGGCGGCATGCAGAAGCGCGTGGCGCTGGCATGCGGGCTGGTCAGCGCGCCGGATGTGCTGCTGCTCGACGAACCGACCAACCATCTGGATTTTTCCTCGATTCTCTGGCTGGAAGGTCTGCTGCGCGACTTCAAGGGCAGCGTGCTGTTCATCACCCACGACCGCCGCTTTCTCGACAACGTGGCCACGCGCATCATCGAACTCGACCGCGGCCGCCTGCTGTCCTTTCCCGGCAATTTCAGCACCTACCAGACGCGCAAGGCCGAACTGCTGGAAAACGAGGAAGTCGAGAACGCCAAGTTCGACAAGTTTCTCGCGCAGGAAGAAGTATGGATCCGCAAGGGCGTGCAGGCGCGCCGCACGCGCGACGAAGGCCGGGTGCGCCGTCTGGAGGCATTGCGGCTCGAGCGCAGCGCGCGTCGCGAGCAGCAAGGCCAGGTCAAGCTGGAGGTCGGCGCGGGCGAACGTTCGGGCAAGATCGTCGCCGATCTGGAAAACGTCAGCAAGTCGTATGGCGACAAGCGCATCGTGGACAGATTCACTGCGACCATTCTGCGCGGCGACAAGATCGGCCTGATCGGGCCCAACGGTGCCGGCAAGACCACCTTGCTGAAAATGATCCTCGGCGAGGAGACGCCGGACAGCGGCACCGTCAAGCAGGGTACCAAGCTGCAGATCGCCTACTTTGACCAGATGCGCGCGCAACTGAACGAGGAGGCGAGCTTGGCCGATACCATCGCGCCCGGCAGCGACTGGGTCGAGGTCAACGGCCAGCGCAAGCATGTGATGTCCTACCTCGGCGATTTCCTGTTCGCGCCGGAACGCGCGCGTTCGCCGGTCAAGTCGCTGTCGGGTGGCGAACGCAACCGCTTGTTGCTGGCGCGGCTGTTCGCCAAGCCCGCCAACGTGCTGGTGCTCGACGAGCCGACCAACGATCTCGACATCGATACGCTGGAGCTGTTGGAAGAACTGCTCGAGGATTACACGGGCACGGTCTTCCTGGTCAGTCACGACCGCACCTTCCTCGACAATGTCGTGACGCAGGTCATCGCGGCCGAAGGTGACGGCCTGTGGCGCGAGTATGTGGGCGGCTACAGCGACTGGGAGCGCACCCGTCCGAGCGCGACGGCAACGGCGCAGAAGCCCGCAGCCAAGGCAGATACCAGGGCTGAGACGAAAGAGGTGCCGGCTCCGGCAGCGCCCCCGGCGGTGCCGAAGAAAAAGCTCAGCTACAAGGAGCAGCGCGAATTGGAAACGCTGCCCGCATTGATTGCGCAACTGGAAGAAGAACAGAAGACGATCACCGACAGGCTTGCCGATCCGACTCTGTATGCGCAGCAGCCGGACGAAGTAAAAAAACTCAACCGGCGTTTCGAGGAAATCGACGGCCTGCTGCTGGAAGCGCTCGAGAAGTGGGAGGCGATCGAGGCGCGTGCCAACGCTTGATGCCGGCGCCGCCGTATCGGTCGCTGCTGCGGTGAATCAGTTCAGCCGTCGGCCGGCTTCGCGCAGTTCGGGCAGGCGGGCGCGCAGTGCGGCGGTGTCCATCGCATACGGCCGTTGTTCGATGTAGGCCTCGAGGTCCTGCAGCGCTGCCTGCGGACAATCGAGATGCGCGAATGCCAGCCCGCGATCGCGTCGTTCGGTGATGTCGCGCGGCAGCAGGACCACCAGCCGTTCCTGCACCTGCAGCAGTCGCTGCCAGCTTTCCTTTTGCATGAACAGTGCCTTGAGGTTGCGCAGCATGCGTACCAGGATGTCGCGCGAGCTGGCTGCTGCCAGATAGGCGTTCAACTGAAAGTCGTCCGGAAAATCCTGCTGCATGATGTAGGGCTGCACGCGCTCTTCGAGCTCCTCGCGCGACAGGCTGGTGCCGTTGAACGGGTCGAGCACGACCTGGCCGGCGGGAATGGTGAGCTTCATCAGGAAATGACCGGGGAAGGAAATGCCCTGCACGTGCAGTCCGACCTGCTGTGCCAGCTCCATGTAGATCACCGCCAGCGAGATCGGAATGCCGCGCCGCGAACTCATGACGCGATGCAGATAGCTGTTGTCCGGATTGTAGTAGTCGTTGACGTTGCCGCTGAATCCCAGATCGTTGTAGAAATAATGATTCAGCATCCGCAGCTTCTGCAGATGCGAGGCATCGTCCGGCAGGCGTTGCTTCAGGCGGGCGGCGAAGGCATCGAGTTCCAGTTGAACTGCCACCAGATCGAGTTCCGGCTCCACATCCTGGGCAATCGCTGCTGCGGCCTCGAACAGGGGAATGATGTCGTCTTCCTGTACCAGTGCCGCGAAATAATCGAGAGAGGGATTCGCCATGCCTCCATCATAACGAGGATGGCTTCATCGTGCAGGTGGAATTGTGCGGCGGATCAGCGTGCAATGCGCTTGAAGTCGCGGAAGCGGAATCCCATCGCCAGCAGCGCGCCGAAGTAGGCAACGCCGCACGCAGCCAATACCGCTAGCAGTGCCACCACACGCTGGAACGGAGCGGCACCGAGCGCCACCCAGTCGAAGTGGCTTGCCACCCACAGCGCCACCCCGCCCATCAGGCACAGCGCGCCGGCCAGACGGACGAAGAACATGCTCCAGCCCGGCAGCGCCGTGTAGATGCCGCGATGGCGCAGCCCCCAGTAGAGCAGCGCGGCATTGATGCAGGCGCCGAGTCCGATCGACAGTGCCAGCCCGGCATGTGCGAACTTCGGCACGAACAGCAGGTTCATCAACTGTGTGGCGATCAGTACGCCGACCGCGATCCGGACCGGCGTCTTGATGTTCTGCTGTGCATAGAATCCGGGCGCCAGAATCTTGACCAGGATCAGTCCGATCAGGCCGACGCCATAGGCCACCAGCGCCTTGGCGGTCATGGAAACGGAGGCGGCGTCGAACTTGCCGTAATGGAAAAGGGTTGCCGTCAGCGGTTCCGACAGCGTGGCGAGTCCGACCGCGCAGGGCAGCGCCAGCAGGAAGGTCAGGCGCAGGCCCCAGTCGAGCAGCGCCGAATATTCGGCCGTATCGCCGTCGAAGTTCGCCTTCGACAGGCTTGGCAAAAGAATCGTCCCGAGCGCCACGCCCAGCAGGGCGGTCGGAAACTCCATCAGGCGGTCGGCGTAGGACAGCCACGACACGCTGCCGCTTTGCAGGCGCGAGGCGATGTTGGTATTGATCATCAGGCTGATCTGCGCGGCCGACACGGCGAATACGGCCGGCCCCATCTTGCTCAATATCTTGCGTACGCCGGCGTCACCGAGGGCGCGAAAGGGATTCATCGCGAGCCGTGGCAGCATGCCGATCTTCATCAGCGCCGGGATCTGGATCGCGGCCTGCAGCAGGCCGCCGAACAGCACGGCGAACGCCATTGCATAGATGGGTTGCTTGAGCTGCGGCGCGACCAGCAGCGCGGCGAAGATGAACGACAGGTTCAGCAGGACAGGCGTGAAGGCCGGAATCTTGAACTCGCGCCAGGTATTGAGAATGCCGCCGCTGAGCGCGACGAAGGCCATGAAGCCGATGTACGGAAACATCAGTCGCGTCATCCAGACCGAGGCGTCGAAGGCGGTCGGATCGGCCTTGAGACCGGTGGCGATGCCGAAGATGATCAGCGGCGCGCCAATGATGCCGAGCACGCAGGTCAGCAGCATGGTCCACATCAGGACCGTGGCGGCATGGTCGATCAGGCTCTTGGTCGCTTCCTCGCCTTTCTGGCTCTTGTATTCGGCCAGGATCGGCACGAAGGCCTGGGAAAAGGCGCCCTCGGCAAACAGGCGACGCAGCAGATTGGGAATGCGAAAGGCGATGTTGAAGGCATCGGTATAGGCCGACGCACCGAACGCGCGTGCAAACAGAATCTCGCGGACCAGTCCCGTGACACGCGAAACCATTGTCATGCCGGAGACCGCCGCCAGCGTTTTATGCAGATTCATGGAGCGGCATTATAACGGTGGCAGCAGTTGGTCGGGAGGCGAGAGTGCCAAAAAATATTATTCAATTGATCATTTTTTCTTGGGCGGAAATCCTTTTTTCTGCATGGCCGCAACAAACCGGGATGAAAAAGAACGGATCGATTTGCCCGAACGGCAAAATGTGGCTATAATCCGATGCTTCACAGAATTCTGTCTCACCACTGCGCGTTTGCGAATGCGCGTTGACCAAGTCTTAGGAAATTACTTTCATGGCAAATACCGCACAAGCACGCAAGCGCGCTCGTCAAGCAGTCAAGCAAAACGCTCACAACTCCGCACAGCGTTCGGCTTTCCGTACCGCAGTCAAGGCTGTTCGCAAGGCAATCGCAGCTGGCGACAAGGATGTTGCTGCCAAGACCTTCCTGGCTTCGGTTTCGACGATCGACAGCATCGCTGACAAGAAAATCATCCACAAGAACAAGGCAGCTCGTCACAAGAGCCGTCTGGCAGCCGCCCTTAAGGCGCTGGCCTGATCTTCGGATTTCCTGCGGCCGGCATGGTCGCAGAACAATAAAAACCCGCATGTTCTCATGCGGGTTTTTTTGTTTTCGGCGGAAGCTTCCGTTATTCCGCCATTATTTCGACTCAGGCAGGCCGCCGATGCGCGTGCCCGGTTTGATGTTGCGCTGCTTGAACCAGCCTTTTTCCATTTCCAGCGCGTAATACACGGGTTCCTTGGCGCAATGCGAATCCAGGCTTTGCGGCTTCATGTCCTCGATATTGACGATGCGCCCATCGCGGCCGATGAAGGCGACCGACAGCGGCAGCAGCGTATTCTTCATCCACATGCAGACGCCGGCCGGCGCATGGAACAGGAACACCATCCCTTCGTTCGGTCCCAGGCTTTCCCGGAACATCAGGCCCTGATTGCGCTGCGCGTCGGTGGCGGCCACTTCCGCCTTGATGACATGCATCCCCGCCGTCAGCGAAATGACGGGCAGACGCGCCGGTTCGGCGGCCCATGCGAGGCAGGAAGACAGTGCGGCAATGGCGCCGGCGCAGGTGGCCAGAAACTTGTTCATGGATTCGATTTGCAAGAAAACAGACAAGCAGCGAGTGTAAAGGAAAAGGGCAGGGACGGTTGCCTGCGGGAAGGCGCAGCTATTTTGCCAGGCCAAGATCGGCGATGGACAGTTCGCGCCATTCGCCTGGCCACAGCGGATGTGTCTGCAGCGAAACGGGACCGATCGCGATGCGGACCAGGCGCAGGGTAGGAAAGCCAACCTTGCCCGTCATGCGCCTGACCTGCCGATTCTTGCCTTCGGTCAGGGTAATCGTCAGCCAACTGGTCGGCACATGCTGACGTTCGCGGATCGGCGGATTGCGCGGCCAGAGCCAGTCCGGTTCCTGTACCCGTTTGGCATCGCAAGGAGACGTGATGAAGTCGCCAAGATCGAGCGGCGCGCGCAGTCGTTCCAGCGCGGCAGTGTCGGGTACGCCTTCCACTTGTACCAGGTAGGTCTTGGGCTGCTTGTGATCCGGATGGCTGATCGCATGCTGCAATGCACCGTCATCGGTCAGCAGCAACAGGCCTTCGCTGTCGGCGTCGAGCCGTCCGGCAGGATAGATGCCGGGAATGTCCAGATGATCGGCCAGGGTCGGTCGGGTCGCATGGGCCGAAAACTGGCACATGACCTGGAACGGTTTGTTGAACAGGATGAGCGGCATGGGGAGAGCGTTATGCTGCGAATGAGTCAGCGTGGATGATAAGGGATGGGAGCCGGCAGATGGAATAAAAAGCCGCTCGAGAGATTGCGGCAGACGTAAAAAAACCCGCCTGGGCGGGTTTTTCGAAAAGCCTTCAACGAATCAAGGTGCCTGAATGTTGGAAGCTTGCTTGCCTTTCGGACCTTGCGTGACTTCGAACGAGACTTTTTGACCTTCTTTGAGAGTCTTGAAGCCGTTCATCTGGATCGCGGAGAAGTGTGCGAACAAATCCTCGCCGCCGTCATCCGGGGTGATGAAACCGAAGCCCTTGGAGTCGTTGAACCACTTGACGGTACCTGTTGCCATAAAAGCGTCTTTCTAATTTAGACTTAATCACACGAGCCGCAAAAGAAAGAAGCCTCGCCTAACGCTGCCCCTCCTAAAAACTGCTCACTCCATATTGACAAATTGATTTAGTTACGTATGTCAATAAGATTCATTCTTTACGTAAAAAAAATAAAAGTCAAGGAATTTGATGGCGTTTTTTGCAAGGTTTGGCGACCTTCGAAAATCGGGGTCCGCTCCCTTGATTTTGGGGTGATCAGCGTCATCTGCATCCCTGTAAGAAAACGCGTAAGATGGGATCATTTGATTCAGCCGTTCGACCGGGCATGTTGTGCGCTCCACGAACGGTTTAGAATAGAACTATGGCAATTAAGCATGACGATGGTACGGTCCTTATGCGGCAAGAGCAGAAGCTCAAGCCGCCGTCGATGTATCAGGTGTTATTGCTGAACGATGACTACACGCCGATGGAATTCGTCGTGATGATTCTTCAGGAATACTTCAGTAAAGATCGTGAGAATGCGACGCAAATCATGCTCATGGTTCACCGCGACGGCAAGGGTGTGTGTGGCGTGTATCCCAAGGATATAGCGTCCACGAAGGTTGAACTGGTATTGAACCACGCCAGAAAAGCAGGGCATCCCCTGCAGTGCGTGATGGAGGAAGTATGATTGCGCAGGAATTGGAAGTCAGTTTGCACATGGCGTTTGTCGAGGCAAGACAGGCGCGCCATGAGTTCATCACGGTGGAGCATCTGCTGCTCGCGCTGCTGGACAATCCGTCCGCGGCCGAGGTACTGCGTGCTTGCGCCGTCAACATCGAGGATCTGCGCAAGACGCTGTCCAACTTCATCGCCGACAACACGCCGACCGTGCCCGGCGCGGCCGAGGTTGACACCCAGCCCACGCTCGGTTTCCAGCGCGTGATCCAGCGCGCGATCATGCACGTGCAGTCGGCTTCCAACGGCAAGAAGGAAGTGACCGGCGCCAACGTGCTGGTGGCGATCTTCGGCGAGAAGGACTCGCATGCCGTCTATTACCTGCACCAGCAGGGCGTGACGCGCCTGGACGTGGTCAACTTCATTTCGCACGGCGTGCGCAAGGACCAGCAGGCCGACGCGCAGAAATCCGCCGAGGGTGTGGAAGATGCGCCGGCAAACGACGCGCAGACCAAGGAAAGCGCGCTTGACCAATACACGCAGAACCTGAACAAGATGGCGGCCGAAGGCAAGATCGATCCGCTGATCGGTCGCGAAGGTGAAGTCGAACGCGTGATCCAGACGCTGGTGCGTCGCCGCAAGAACAACCCGCTGCTGGTCGGCGAGGCCGGTGTCGGCAAGACCGCGATCGCCGAAGGACTTGCATGGCGCATCACGCAGGGCGACGTGCCCGACGTGCTGCAGAATTCGGTCGTCTATTCGCTCGACATGGGTGCGCTGCTGGCTGGTACCAAGTACCGCGGTGATTTCGAGCAGCGTCTGAAGGCGGTGCTCAAGCAGCTCAAGGACAATCCGAACGGCATCCTGTTCATCGACGAGATCCATACGATCATCGGTGCCGGCTCGGCATCGGGCGGCACGCTGGATGCGTCCAATCTGCTCAAGCCCGCGCTGTCGAACGGTCAGCTCAAGTGCATCGGCGCCACCACGTTCACGGAATTCCGCGGCGTGTTCGAGAAGGACCACGCGCTGTCGCGTCGTTTCCAGAAGATCGACGTCAATGAACCCAGCGTCGAGCAGACCGTGCAGATCCTGCGCGGCCTGAAGTCGCGCTTCGAGGAGCACCACGGCGTCAAGTATTCGGCATCGGCGCTGACCTCGGCCGCCGAGCTGTCCGCGCGCTTCATCAACGACCGTCATCTGCCTGACAAGGCGATCGATGTGATCGACGAAGCCGGTGCTGCGCAGCGCATCCTGCCGAAGTCCAAGCAGAAAAAGACCATCGGCAAGACCGAGATCGAGGACATCATCTCCAAGATCGCGCGCATCCCGCCGCAGACCGTCAACCAGGACGACCGCAGCAAGCTGCAGACTATCGACCGCGATCTGAAGGCTGTCGTGTTCGGCCAGGACCCGGCGCTGGAAGCGCTTGGCTCGGCAATCAAGGTCGCGCGTGCCGGTCTCGGCAAGGGCGACAAGCCGATCGGTTCCTTCCTGTTCTCCGGTCCGACCGGCGTTGGCAAGACCGAGGCGGCCAAGCAGCTCGCTTTCCTGCTCGGTATCGACCTGATCCGTTTCGACATGTCGGAATACATGGAGCGCCATGCGGTGAGCCGCCTGATCGGTGCGCCGCCGGGCTATGTCGGCTTCGACCAGGGCGGCCTGCTGACCGAGGCGATCACGAAGAAGCCGCACGCCGTGCTGCTGCTCGATGAGATCGAGAAGGCGCATCCGGACATCTTCAACATCCTGTTGCAGGTGATGGACCATGGCACGCTGACCGACAACAACGGCCGTAAGGCGGACTTCCGCAATGTGATCATCATCATGACCACCAATGCGGGTGCCGAAAGCCTGCAGAAGCGCACCATCGGTTTCACCGAGAAGAAGGAAACTGGCGACGAGATGGAAGACATCAAGCGCACCTTCACGCCGGAATTCCGCAACCGTCTGGACGCGATCATCAGTTTCCGCGCGCTTGACGAGGAAATCATCCTGCGCGTGGTCGACAAGTTCTTGATGCAGCTCGAAGAGCAACTGCACGAGAAGAAGGTCGAGGCCGTGTTCAGCGACAAGCTGCGCAAGTTCCTGGGCCGCAAGGGCTTCGATCCATTGATGGGAGCACGTCCGATGTCGCGCCTGATCCAGGACATGATCCGCAAGGCGCTGGCCGACGAACTGCTGTTCGGCAGGCTGGTCGCAGGCGGCAAGGTCACGGTCGATCTGGACGACAACGACCAGATCAAGCTGGACTTCTCGGAAGGCGACACCGCACCGCCGGCTGCCACGCCGGAGACCATCGAGGTCGAATGATCGGTGCCGTCGGCACAATGAAAAAAGCCCAAACTTCGGTTTGGGCTTTTTGTTTGGACGTTTGAAAAAGAGCTGGGGGCTAGGTGGCTATTTCCGGTGCAGCGCCGCGGCGCACTCGCGCACCAGCGCCGGCCCCTGGTAGATCAGGCCGGTGTAGAGCTGCACCAGCGAGGCGCCGGCATCGATCTTGGCCTGCGCATCGGCAGCCGACAGGATGCCGCCGACGCCGATGATGGGAATGGCATCGCCCAGTTCGTTCTTCAGTGCGCGGATGACCGCGTTCGATGCCTCGAATACCGGCGCACCGGACAGGCCGCCGGCTTCCTCGGCATGCTTGAGGTTCTTCACGGCCTCGCGGCTGATGGTGGTGTTGGTGGCGATCACGCCGTCGATGCGGTGGCGCAGCAGCGCCTGGGCGACCGCGCTGATCTGCTCGCTATCCATGTCGGGCGCGATCTTGAGCGCGATCGGCACGTAGCGCTGGTGTTCGTCCGCCAGCCGTTGCTGCGCATCCTTCAACTGCGAGAGCAGGGCGTCGAGTTCGGATGCGCCCTGTAACTGGCGCAGGTTCTTGGTGTTGGGCGACGAGATGTTGACGGTGACGTAGCTGGCGTACGGATAGACCTTCTTCAGGCAGATCAGATAATCATCAACGGCACGTTCGATCGGCGTGTCGGCATTCTTGCCGATGTTCAGACCCAGTACGCCTTCCTTGTTCTGGTAGAAGCGCGACGCCTGCACATTGGCGACGAAGGCATCGACGCCGCGGTTGTTGAATCCCATGCGGTTGATGATGGCTTGCGCCTGCGGCAGGCGGAACATGCGCGGCATCGGATTGCCGGGCTGGGCGCGCGGCGTGACGGTACCGACCTCGATGAAGCCGAAGCCGAGCGTTGCCAAACCATCGATGTAGGCGCCATCCTTGTCGAGCCCGGCCGCGAGTCCGACCGGATTGGGAAAGGTGATGCCCATCACGCTGCGCGGATCGTCGTCCGGCTTGACGAAGGATGAGGTCAGGCCCCATTTGCTGGCGCAACGCAGGGCCGGCAGCGTGAGGTTGTGTGCCGCCTCGGGATCGATGGCGAACAGGAAGGGGCGCGCAAGGCTGTAGAGAAGTTTTTCGGACACGATGAAATCTGGTTGAGCGACGGTCGGCACGGACTGCCGCCGCGACAGGAGAGAAGCGCTATTTTAACGCGCTGGAATGACCAGTGACAGCCGCTCGTCAGGGCACGGAGAGAAGTGCCCACTCGCCGTTGAGCAGTCCTTCCAGCGGCTGGAAATTGGTCTTGTACGACATCTTGGGGCTCTCCCTGATCCAGTAGCCGAGATAGACGAACGGCATGTCGAGCTGGCGCGCCTGTTCGATCTGCCACAGCACGTTGTAGGTGCCGTAGGAGGCATTCGGCTGATCGGGATCGTAGAAGGTATAGACGGAGGACAGGCCGTCTTCCAGCACGTCGATGATGCTGACCATGCGCAGCGTCTGGTCGGGATCGCGAAACTCGACCAGGCGCGTGTTGACCTTGCTCTGCAGCAGGAATTGCGCGTACTGGTCGCGGCTGTCCTGGTCCATGCCGCCACCTGCATGACGTCGGGCCTGATAACGCAGATACAGGTCGTAATGTTCGGACAGGTAGCTGAGTTTGGTGACCGAGGTCCGCAATTCGGCATGCCGTGCGGCAGCCCGGCGCTGACTGCGATTGGGATGGAATTCATTGACCTTGACCCTGACCGGCGTGCAGGCATGGCAGCCGTCGCAGTATGGTCGATAGGTGAAGATGCCGCTGCGGCGGAAGCCATTCTTGACCAGTTCCGCATAGACGGCCGCATTAATCAGGTGCGAGGGCGTGGCAACTTGCGAACGCGCCTGGCGGTCTTCCAGATAGCTGCATGGATAGGGTGCCGTGGCATAGAACTGCAGCGTCGAGAACGGTAATTCCTTTGGATGCGTCATGGTTGCTCTGCGGGACAAATGTGACGACGAGGACGGCCAGCGAGGTGGCCGATGTTCAGACGGGCGGAACCGGTTGCCAGTCCGCAATCTGCGGTGCATCGATCGCCAACCGCAACCGCGAGATGAATTCCTGCCGCGGCATCGGAATGGCGCCCAGCGAGGCCAGATGTCCGGTCTGCTGCTGGCAGTCTATCATCGAAACACCCCGCGTCTTGAGAAACGCCACCAGATAGGCCAGTGCGATCTTGGACGCGTCGCTGACGCGCGAGAACATCGATTCGCCGTAGAACATGCGGCCGATGCAGACGCCGTAGGCGCCGCCGACGAGCCGGCCGTCATGCCAGACTTCGGCCGAGTGCGCGTGTCCGTCGCGATGCAGGCCGGTGTAGCCGGCAATGATCTCATCCGAAATCCAGGTGCCGGCTTCCCCCTTGCGCGGTGCGGCGCAGGCACGCATGACGTCCTCGAAGGCGCTGTCGAAGCGGATATTCCAGGCGCCGCCTTCGATCCGGCTGCGTTCGACCTTTTTCAGTGTCTTGCGCAGGCTGGCCGACATGTGGAAATGCTCGGGGAACAGCACCATGCGCGGATCGGTGCTCCACCACAGGATGGGCTGGCCGTCCGAAAACCACGGAAAGATGCCTTGCCGGTACGCCATCAGCAGGCGCGCCGGCGACAGGTCGGCGCCGGCTGCCAGCAGCCCGCCCGCGCCATCCGCTTCGGTCAGCGCGGTCGAGACATCGGGAAACGGATCGCCTGCTTCGAGCCAGGGGATCATGCGCAGGCTCCGTGCGATGCGGAATGGTGGGGCGACGCGGCTGCAGGTTTGTCGAATGCGATGCTGTCGATGACCATGGGACGGAAGAGCGTCGGATGAATGCCGGATACGAAATGGGCTCTTTGCTCAACCCGCATCGGCGGCAACGAGTGCCGGCCGGGGTTTGAGAATATCCATCGTATGAAAGCCGTAGCCACCATTGCCATTGCTGCGCGCGGCGTGATCCTCGAGAAAGAACCGCAGCGTGTGACTTACGGTCTGGAAGGCGATCTGTTCCCAGGGGATCTCGTCGGCGGCGAACATCTCCACTTCCAGCGTCTCGATGCCGGCCGCATAGTCGAGGTCGAGCAGCGTGGCACGGTAGAACATGTGGACTTGGTGCACGTGCGGCACGTTCAGCAGCGAGAACAGTTCATGCACCTCGATGTTGGCGCCGGCTTCTTCCACGGTCTCGCGCATCGCCGCTTCTGCGGTCGTCTCGTTGTTCTCCATGAACCCGGCCGGCAACGTCCACAGTCCGTGGCGCGGTTCGATGGCACGCTTGCACAGCATGATGCGCATGTCGCCGTCCTCGTCCCATACCGGGATCGTGCCCAGCACCATCTTCGGATTCTGATAGTGAATCGTGCCGCAATGATTGCAGACGTAGCGAGGGCGGTTGTCGCCGGTCGGGATCGCCAGCGAGACGGGGTGCGCGCATTCGGAACAGAAATTCATGAAGTGCAGAATCGGTAAGTCGTTGATCGGTCGGTTGAACGGGACGGCGCGGATCGCGAAAAGAGCGGGTCGCGATGCGCGTAGCATTTCATTGCATGCGAGTGGAGTGTATCACCGGGCAAAGAAATCGAGATTGGCATTGCACTGATCCACGAACTCGGATATACTTCATATCTTCAGACGCGGGGTGGAGCAGTCTGGCAGCTCGTCGGGCTCATAACCCGAAGGTCGTAGGTTCAAATCCTGCCCCCGCAACCAAGTCTCACAAGTCTTTGTCATCCCCGCCCGCAAATCTTCTTCCTCCAGCGGGCGCCGGAAAAGCAGTATCAACAGGTTCTTTAGCCAGACACCATCCCGAGATGGATGTCGTTGAATAAAGCTCTGCGTAGATTGCAACCATACAGTCTTAAACAAACAGTCAATGAATACTGCTGAGGCCAAGAAAGTCCTCGAGACGGCGCTGTTGTGCGCACACGAACCGCTATCCATCAATGACATCAAGAAGCTCTACGTCGAAACCGGCGAAGAGGAAGAAGTGATCGGTGCCGAGGCAATCCGGCAGATGCTCGATGAACTCAAGGAAGACTGGGCGGACAAGGGGATCGAAGTCGTCAGCCTGTCGACCGGCTGGCGGTTCCAGAGTCGTCCCGAGATGAAAATCTATTTGGAGCGTCTGAACCCGGAGAAGCCGCCCAAATACTCGCGCGCCACGCTGGAAACGCTGGCCATCATTGCCTATCGCCAGCCGGTCACCCGCGGCGACATCGAGGAGATTCGCGGCGTGACGGTCAATTCGCAGACGATCAAGATGCTGGAAGACCGTGGCTGGATCGAAAGCATCGGTCATCGCGACGTGCCGGGCCGTCCTTCGCTGTTTGCGACGACCAAGCAGTTTCTCGACGACCTTGGCCTGACCTCGCTCGACCAGTTGCCGCCGTTGCAGGATGTGGAGCGCGGCGACATGCAGGGCGATGCTCTTCTTGAAATCCAGGGCCTCGAAGCCCAATTGCAGGATCGCCTCGACATTGATGACGCGCAAGCCGACGCATCGGAGGCGACGAGCATAACGACAGAAACGCAGGTGGACGAGGAAATCGTCGCTGCGCTTTCCGATGAGCAGGACATGCCGTCGCAGGATGTGCAGTCTGCAGATGGTGCGCCGCAGGAAGAAGATGCCGTGGCGGAGATCGCCGCCCGGCAGTCAAACGATACGACCGCGGACATCTCCGCGCAGCCCAACACAGAAGTGAATGATGAATCACCCAAAGAATGATGATCCGGCCCTTGCGCCGATAGACGCCGTGTCTTCGGCAGATGGTACGCGTGCAGGCGATGCGTCATCGCCGTCTGACGACGGGGAGGGCGCGGGCAAGCCGGCAAAGCGCGGCTTGCGCGGTCCACGCAACATGCGTCGTGCACGTGCCTTGCGTGCCGGTCAGGCGCGCAGCGATGATGCGGCGCAGGGTGATGTGAGCGGTGAGTCGGCCCGTCCTGCAAAGGATAGCGAAGGCGCGGCGAAGCGTCCCGTGCGCGACGGTCGTCAGCAGCAGAAGCCGGGCGAAAAAGGCGCGGCCAGGCCACGTTCCGCCAAGGGAGCCAAGCCGAAGCCGCAAGGCCGGGGCAACGACGCGGACGATGTGTTTTCCTTTGTCACTTCCGATGCGTTCGATGCCTGGGCCGGTGCGGATGAGCAGGCCGATGGCAAGCGTCGTCAGCCGCAGAAAAGCGTGCGGCGCGATCTGACCGCCGAGGACGATGCGCCCAAATTGCACAAGGTGCTGGCGGAAGCCGGGCTGGGTTCGCGCCGCGACATGGAAGAACTCATCATCGCCGGTCGCGTATCCGTCAACGGCGAGCCGGCCCATATCGGCCAGCGCATTCTGCCGACCGATCAGGTTCGCATCAACGGCAAGCTCATCCAGCGCAAGGTCAGCAAGAAGCCGCCACGCGTGTTGATTTACCATAAACCGGCCGGCGAGATCGTCAGCACGAATGACCCGGAAGGTCGCCCCTCGGTTTTCGACCGGTTGCCGACCATGAAGGCAGCCAAATGGCTGGCCGTGGGCCGTCTGGATTTCAATACCGAGGGTCTGTTGCTGTTTACGACCTCCGGCGACCTGGCCAACCGTCTCATGCATCCGCGTTATGGCATCGACCGCGAGTACGCGGTGCGTACCCTGGGTGAGCTCGAGGAAGGCATGCGCCAGAAACTGCTGGCCGGAGTCGAACTCGACGACGGCCCGGCGCAATTTTCGAAAATTGCCGATGGCGGCGGTGAGGGTGTCAACAAATGGTATCGCGTGACCATCGGCGAAGGCCGTAACCGTGAGGTGCGCCGCATGTTCGAGGCGGTGGGACTGACCGTTTCTCGCCTGATTCGCACGCGCTATGGTTCCCTGACGCTGCCGCACGGGCTCAAGCGAGGTCGCTGGGAAGAAATGGACGAGCATGCGGTGCGCAGCCTGTTGGCGCTGAGCGGTCTCAAAACCGGCAATGGTGAAGCTCCTCAAGGCAAGGGCAAAGGTGGAAATGCGGGCCGGGGCAGCAATGGCAATCGCCAGCCGCGCTTCGAAGAAGGTAATTCCGGGCGCGGCCCGAGTCCCAGCCAATGGCAGCATATCGGCCAGGGCAGGTCGCCGGGTGCTGGCGGCAACAAGGCGGGTGCGGGACGCGGCGGGCAAGGACAGGCGCGCAGCCGGCAGCCGGATCCACTGCAGACCGCCTTGGGTTTTCCTGGCATGGGGCAGCCGCGCCGCGCCGGTGGTGGCGGTAATCGCGTCAATCCCGGACAGCCGCGTGGCAACGGGCCGCGTCGTCGCTCCAAGATTTGATGACTGCTGCGCCGCTCTGGGCAGCAAGGCAGTTCTGTGGTGTTTCGGTGCGCTCGCTTGGCGGGCGCGTCAACCTTGCGGCAGCTGCGGCTTTCCTTTATAATACCGCCAGTTAACTAGGATCATCGTGCCGGGATATTGCATCTTTGGCATTGAATTCGATGGTCGGAATGATAAAAAAGATGGGCACATGCCCATTTTTTTTTTTGTTAAGCAATTTATACAGGCCTTTCCCGTTGTTTTCGTCGGGAATCTCTCGGAGAACATGTCTTGCAGTTGTCTGCGCTGATTGAAAAAACCGTGGTGGGCATGGGCTATGAAGTGGTCCAGTTCGAACAGGCTGCACGCGGGCTGTTGCGCGTCTATATCGACTTTGTGCCGGAACAGGCGGAGCGCGGCGCGATCACGGTGGAAGATTGCGAAAAGGTCACGCATCAACTGCTGCACGTGCTGACGGTGGAAAACGTCAATTACGAGCGACTCGAGGTGTCGTCGCCGGGTCTCGATCGTCCCTTGAAGAAGCTGTCGGACTATGTGCGTTTTGCCGGTGCCGAGGCGATCGTCAAGCTGCGCATGCCGATGCCGAACGCAGCCAATCGCAAATCGTTCCAGGGGATTCTGCAGGAGCCGGACGGAGAGAATCTGGCATTGGTATTTGAAGGAAAAGAGGGGCCGGCGAAGCTGGATTTCACGCTCGCCGATGTGGACAAGGCACACCTGGTGCCGCAAGTGGATTTTAGGAGTCGCAAAGCATGAGTCGCGAAATTTTGTTACTGGTGGACGCGCTGGCGCGCGAGAAGAACGTCGACAAGGATATCGTTTTCGGGGCGCTCGAGCATGCACTCGCGCAGGCGACCAAGAAACGCTACGAGGGCGACGTCGATATCCGCGTGTCCATCGATCGCGAAAGCGGCGAGTTCGAGTCCTTCCGCCGCTGGCATGTCGTGCCCGACGAGGCCGGTCTGCAACTGCCCGATCAGGAAATCCTGCATTTCGAGGCAACCGAACAGATTCCGGACATTGAAGTCGACGACTACATCGAAGAACCGATCGAGTCCGTCGAATTCGGCCGCCGCTTTGCGCAGGACACCAAGCAGGTCGTGCTGCAGCGCATCCGCGACGCCGAGCGCGAACAGATTCTGGCCGACTTCCTGGAGCGCGGCGACTCGCTCGTGACCGGCACCATCAAGCGCATGGAGCGCGGCGATGCGATCGTCGAATCCGGCCGCATTGAGGCACGCCTGCCGCGCGACCAGACGATTCCGAAGGAAAACCTGCGCATCGGCGACCGCGTCCGCGCCTACATCCTGCGTGTCGACCGCAATGCGCGCGGCCCGCAGGTGATCCTGTCGCGCACCGCGCCCGAATTCATCATGAAACTGTTCGAGCTGGAAGTGCCGGAGATCGAGCAGGGCCTGCTGGAGATCAAATCCGCTGCCCGCGATCCCGGCGTGCGCGCCAAGATCGCCGTCTTCACCAGCGACAAGCGCATCGATCCGATCGGTACCTGTGTCGGCATGCGCGGTTCGCGCGTGCAGGCCGTGACCGGCGAACTCGGCGGCGAACGTGTCGATATCGTGCTGTGGTCGGAGGATCCGGCGCAGTTCGTGATCGGCGCGCTGGCGCCGGCCAACGTGTCGTCGATCGTGGTCGACGAAGAAAAGCATGCGATGGACGTGGTGGTCGACGAGGAAAACCTCGCGATCGCGATCGGCCGTGGCGGCCAGAACGTGCGCCTGGCGTCGGAACTGACCGGCTGGCAGATCAACATCATGACGGCCGAGGAATCGGCCGACAAGTCGCAGGCCGAGACAGCGGCGATCCGTTCGCTGTTCATGGAAAAGCTCGACGTCGATCAGGAAGTGGCCGACATCCTGGTGGAAGAAGGTTTCGCCACGCTGGAAGAGATCGCCTACGTGCCGATCAGCGAGATGCTGGAGATCGAGGCGTTCGACGAGGACACCGTCAACGAACTGCGCAGCCGCGCCCGCGATGCCCTGCTGACCGAAGCAATCGCTTCGGAAGAAGGCATGGAAGGCATGGAAGACGCGCTGGCCAACCTGGAAGGCATGGATCGCACGATCGCCGGCAAGCTCGGCCTGGCCGGCATCAAGACGCTGGCGGCCTTCGGCGGACTGGCGTACGACGAGTTCGGCGCGATCCTGGCGCTGTCTGCCGATCGCGCGCGGCAACTGATTGAAAATGAATTTGAAGATGTGACCGATGAAGAAATGAAGCTCATCGATGCCAAATACGATGAGCACGCCAAGGCGCTGCAGGCGCGCGTGTGGAGCCTCGCGGAAGCGAAGTAATCCCGGCGATTTCATCAACGAGTCACATAGAAAAGAGGACTGAATGGCGAGTAACAACGTAGCCCAATTTGCCACCGAGCTCAAAATGCCAGCGGATGTGCTGCTCACACAACTGCGGGATGCAGGCGTCCAGAAAAGCTCGGCGTCCGATGAATTATCCAAGGCCGACAAGGACAAGCTCCTTGAACATCTGCGCCGCGCGCATGGTGTCGCCCCCGAAGGCGAGAAGCGCAAGATCACGCTGACCCGCAAGGAAACCACCGAGATCAAACAGGCCGATTCGTCGGGCAAGTCCCGCACGATCCAGGTCGAAGTGCGCAAGAAGCGCACCTTCGTCAAGCGTGACGATCCGGTTGAAGAAGCGCCGGCCAAGTCCGCAGCGCCGGTCATCGACGAAGCGGAGCAGGAACGCCGTGCCGAAGAATCGCGCCGTCAGGCCGAACTGATTGCGCGCCAGGAAGCCGAATTGCGCGAGAAGCAGGAGCGTCTGGCTGCACTGGAAGCCGAGAAGGAAGCCCAGGCGGAAGCGCAGAAGCAGGCCGAGATCGAGGCTGCTCGTGCAGCCGAGAAGAGTGCAGCCGAGGAAAAGAACGAGTCCGAAGCAGACGAGCAGCAACGCGCCGTCGCCGACGAGGCCAAGAAGAAAGCCGCGCAGCTGGCGCAGGACGCCGCGCGCGAAGCCAATGAGCGTGCTGCTGCCGCCGAGGCCGCACGCCGTGCCGTGGCCGATGAAGTGGCACAGATCAAGGCCATGATGAATGCACCGCGCCGCGTGATGAAGGCCCCCGAGCCGACGCCGGCGCCCGCTGCCAAGGCAGCCGAAGGCACGCTGCATCGTCCGGCCGACAAGAAACCTGCCGAGAAGAAGGACGACAAGAAAGGCGCGGCCGACAAGAAGTCGATCAAGTCGGCCAATGTCTCCTCGACCTGGCAGGACGACGCCAAGAAACGCGGCGCAGGCATCAAGACACGCGGCAACACCGGCGGTGGTCGCGACGGCTGGCGCGCGGGTCCGAAAGGACGCCGCCAGTCGCATCACGAAGAGCGCGAAAGCAACTTCCAGGCGCCGACCGAAGCCATCGTCAAGGACATCCACGTGCCCGAGACCATCACCGTGGCCGAACTGGCGCACAAGATGGCGGTCAAGGCATCCGAGGTCATCAAGCAGTTGATGAAGCTGGGCCAGATGGTCACCATCAACCAGGTGCTGGATCAGGAAACCGCGATGATCCTGGTGGAGGAAATGGGCCACGTCGCGCATGCAGCCAAGCTCGACGATCCGGAAGCCTTCATCGAAGAGGGTTCGGACCACGCCGACGCGGAACAACTGCCGCGTGCACCGGTGGTCACCGTCATGGGTCACGTTGACCACGGCAAGACCTCGCTGCTCGACTACATCCGTCGCGCCAAGGTTGCGTCGGGCGAGGCCGGTGGCATCACGCAGCACATCGGCGCCTATCACGTCGAGACGCCGCGCGGCATGATCACCTTCCTCGATACGCCGGGCCACGAAGCGTTTACCGCGATGCGTGCACGCGGCGCCAAGGCGACCGATATCGTCATCCTGGTGGTGGCAGCCGACGACGGCGTCATGCCGCAGACCAAGGAAGCGATCGCTCACGCGAAAGCCGCCGGTGTGCCGCTGGTCGTGGCGATCAACAAGATCGACAAGCAGGGTGCCAACCCGGATCGCGTGTCGCAGGAACTGATCGCCGAACAGGTGGTGCCGGAAGAATACGGCGGCGATTCGCCGTTCGTGCCGGTATCGGCCAAGACCGGCCAGGGCATCGACAACCTGCTCGAGCAGGTGCTGCTGCAGGCCGAAGTGCTGGAACTGAAAGCGCCGGTTGATGCGCAGGCGCGCGGTCTGGTGGTCGAAGCCAAGCTCGACAAGGGCCGCGGTCCGGTCGCGACGATCCTGGTGCAGGCCGGTACCCTGAAGCGCGGCGACGTCGTGCTGGCAGGTTCGTCGTATGGCCGCGTGCGTGCCATGTTCGACGAGAACGGCAAGCCGATCAGCGAAGCGGGTCCATCGATTCCGGTCGAGATCCAGGGCCTGACCGAAGTGCCGAATGCCGGCGAAGAAGCGGTCGTCATGACCGACGAGCGCAAGGCGCGCGAGATCGGCCTGTTCCGTCAGGGCAAGTTCCGCGACGTCAAGCTGGCCAAGCAGCAGGCGGCCAAGCTGGAAAACATGTTCGAGAACATGGGCGAAGGCGAGGTCAAAAACCTGCCGATGATCATCAAGACCGACGTGCAGGGTTCGCAGGAAGCGCTGGTCGGTTCGCTGCAGAAGCTCTCGACCAGCGAAGTGCGCGTGCAGGTCGTGCATGCGGCGGTCGGCGGCATTTCCGAATCGGACGTCAACCTTGCGGTTGCTTCCAAGGCCGTCATCATCGGCTTCAACACGCGCGCCGATGCGTCGGCACGCAAGCTGGCCGAAGCCAACGGTGTCGATATCCGCTACTACAACATCATTTACGATGCGGTCGATGAGATCAAGGCGGCAATGTCGGGCATGCTGGCGCCGGAGAAGCGCGAGCAGGAACTGGGTCTGGTCGAGATTCGTCAGGTCATCATGGTCAGCAAGGTCGGCGCGATCGCCGGCTGCTACGTGCTCGAAGGCCTGGTGCGTCGCGGTGCTTCGGTTCGCCTGCTGCGCAACAACGTGGTGGTATGGACCGGCGAGCTCGATTCGCTGAAGCGCTTCAAGGATGACGTCAAGGAAGTCAAGTCCGGCTTCGAATGCGGTCTGACGCTGAAGAACTACAACGACATCAAGGAAGGCGATCAGCTGGAAGTCTTCGAAGTTCAGGAAGTCGCCCGTACCCTGTAACAAGGCCTTTGTGCCGGTGACCTGTTTTTCGGGCAGGTCAGCATTCATGTTCGCACTGGCCGGCAGTCCGCCCGCCGGTGCGAATTCACTTTTGCTCCATGCACGGAGCGGGAGCACATCATGGCAAGACACAGCAAATCCATCCCGGGCCGCGGCGTCCGGGTGGCCGACCAGATCCAGCGCGATCTGGCGGAAATCATCGCCTTCGAACTCAAGGACCCGCGCGTCGGCATGGTCACCATCACCGAGGTGCAGGTGACGCCCGACTACGCGCACGCCAAGGTGTTCTTCACCATGCTGAGCGACAAGCCGGACGACATCCGCAACACGACCGAAGGTTTGCGTGCCGCCGCCGGCTACATCCGGCGCGAGCTCGGCCGCCGCGTGACCATCCATACGCTGCCTGAACTGCACTTCGTGCATGACAACTCGACCGCGCGCGGCATGGAAATGTCCAAGCTGATCGACGAGGCGAACGCCACGCGCGCCGCCGACGCCGAGGACTGATCCTCACGCCGATCTTCATCATCCCGATGCGCACGCCGCATCGATTGCATCATCCTTCATGGCCAACCATACGCCCAAGAAAAAACGCGTGCCCGTGCACGGCGTCCTGCTGCTCGACAAGCCCGCAGGCCTTTCCAGCAACGATGCGCTCGGCAAGGCCAAGTGGCTGCTGAATGCGGCCAAGGCAGGGCATACCGGCACGCTCGATCCTTTCGCCACCGGCCTGTTGCCGCTGTGCTTCGGCGAGGCGACGAAGTTCGCGCAGGACCTGCTCGACGCCGACAAGACCTATGAAACCGTCGTGCATCTGGGCGTGACTACCAGTACAGGCGACACCGAGGGAGAGGTGACCGGCACGCATACGGTCGATGCGACGCGCGAACAGATCGAGGCAGTGCTGCAGCGGTTTCGCGGCGCGATCGAACAGGTGCCGCCCATGCATTCGGCACTCAAGCGCGACGGCAAGCCGCTGTACGAATATGCGCGCGCCGGCATCACGCTGGAACGCGAGGCGCGACAGGTCGTCATCCACCTGCTCGAAGTGCTGGATTACGAAGCGCCTTTCCTGCGGCTGCGCGTGTGTTGCAGCAAGGGCACCTACATCCGCGTGCTCGGCGAGGATATCGGTGCGGCACTCGGCTGCGGCGCGCATCTGAAGCTGCTGCGACGCACGGCCGTCGGCGATCTGCGCCTGGAGGACGCCTTGACGCTCGAGCAACTGGCGGCCACCGACGACCGCCAGCGACCCGCCTTGCTGGCACCGGTCGATGCACTGCTGCAATCGTTCCCGCAGGTACGGCTGACGGCCGAACTGGCGGCGCGTTTCCTGCACGGGCAGCGTCTGGCGCTGGGCAAGGAAGCGGTGGAGTTTCCCCCGCAGCAAGGTCGCGTGCGCGTCTATCGCGACGCGGATGGTGCGCTGCTCGGCACCGGCTTGCTGCAGGAATACGGCATTCTGGCGCCGGAGCGCCTGATCGCTGCGGCGCCGGTCTCGTCCTGAGGAAATCAAACAGATCGGGGTTTGCGCGCAGGAATAGCGCGGCGGCCGACATGTTGGTGGAAGCGCAAACGTGGTTTTCCGTGCACCAAAATGGACGGCAAGCCCTTGAATCATCAAGCTTTTCCGGATTTCGGCCAGGCATGGTGTGCTATAATCGCAGGCTTTTCAAAATCCGCCTCAGCGACCGCACACACCATGTCAAATTCAAAACGCGCCATTCGCAACATTGCCATCATCGCCCACGTCGATCATGGCAAAACCACGCTGGTTGACCAGTTATTGCGTCAATCCGGTACTTTCCGAGAAAACCAGCAGGTCGATACGCGCGTGATGGATTCGAACGACATCGAGAAGGAACGTGGCATCACGATTCTCTCGAAGAACTGCGCGGTCGAGTACAAGGGCACCCACATCAACATCGTCGATACGCCGGGCCACGCCGACTTCGGCGGCGAAGTCGAGCGCGTGCTGTCGATGGTCGACAGCGTGCTGCTGCTGGTTGATGCGCAGGAAGGTCCGATGCCGCAGACGCGTTTCGTCACGCGCAAGGCGCTCGGCCTGGGCCTGAAACCGATCGTGGTGCTGAACAAGATCGACCGTCCGGGTGCGCGTCCGGAATGGGCGATCAACGCCACCTTCGAACTGTTCGACAAGCTGGGCGCGACGGAAGAACAACTCGATTTCCCGGTCATCTATGCATCCGGCCTGAACGGTTATGCAAGTCTCGATGTGGAAGCGCGCGGCGGCACGATGGAACCGCTGTTCGACGCGATCCTGGAGCACGTTCCCGCGCGCGAGGACGATCCCGATGCACCGCTGCAGCTGCAGATCACCTCGCTCGAATACTCGTCCTACGTCGGCAAGATCGGCGTCGGCCGCATCCTGTCGGGCCGCATCAAGGGCGGTCAGGACGTGGTCTGGATGAACGGTCCGGAAGACAAGCCGACCAAGGCGCGCGTCAACCAGGTGCTGAAGTTCAAGGGCCTCGAGCGCGTGCTGGTTGACGAGGCGCTGGCCGGCGACATCGTGCTGATCAACGGCATCGAGGACCTCGACATCGGTTCGACCGTTTGCGCGGTCGATGCGCCGAACGGCCTGCCGATGCTGAAGGTCGATGAGCCGACGCTGTCGATGAACTTCATGGTCAACACCTCGCCGCTGGCCGGCCGCGAAGGCAAGTTCGTGACGACGCGCCAGATCCGCGACCGTCTCGAGCGCGAACTGAAATCCAACATGGCGCTGCGCGTCAAGCAGTCGGAAGACGACGATTCGACCTACGAAGTGTCGGGCCGCGGCGAGCTGCATCTGACGATCCTGATCGAGAACATGCGCCGCGAAGGTTTCGAGCTGGCCGTCTCGCGTCCGCAGGTGGTGTTCAAGATGGTGGATGGCGTACGTCACGAACCCTACGAAAACCTGACGGTCGATGTCGAGGAAAGCCATCAGGGCGGCATCATGGAAGAGCTGGGTCGCCGTCGCGGCGATCTGCAGAACATGGAACCGGACGGCAAGGGACGCGTGCGTCTCGAATACCACATCCCGGCACGCGGCCTGATCGGCTTCCAGGGCGAATTCATGACGCTGACGCGTGGCACCGGCCTGATGAGTCACGTGTTCGACGACTATGCACCGGTTGACGCTTCCAAGGGTGACCTGGGCAGCCGTCGCAACGGCGTGCTGATCTCGCAGGACGATGGTGCTGCCGTTGCCTACGCGATCTGGAAGCTGCAGGATCGCGGCCGCATGTTCGTCAACCACAACGATCCGGTCTATGAAGGCATGATCATCGGCATCCACTCGCGCGAGAACGATCTGGTCGTCAACCCGATCAAGGGCAAGCAGCTGACCAACGTGCGCGCTTCCGGTACCGACGAAGCGGTGCGCCTGGTACCGCCGATCGAGCTGTCGCTCGAATACGCGGTCGAGTTCATCGACGACGACGAACTGGTTGAAGTCACGCCGAAGAGCATCCGTCTGCGCAAGCGCTTCCTGAAGGAACACGAGCGCAAGAAGGCCAGCCGCGAATCCGCGTAAGGCGTTGGCGATGCATTCGTCGCCAGCCATGCAAAACGCCGCTCGATTCGAGCGGCGTTTTTGTTTGCAGGCCGCGACGAGCGGACTAGTCCAGTGCCTTGATCAGCTCGCTGATGCCGTTGAACAACTCGTCGATCTGCGCGCGTTCGATGACAAGCGGCGGCGACAGCGCGATGATGTCGCCGGTGACGCGCAGCAGCAGGCCTTTCTCGTGGAAGGCGCGTTGGAACACGTCGTAGGCACGCGCGCCGACCTTGCCCGGCCGGCTTTCGAGTTCGATGCCGCAGACGAGGCCGAGGTTGCGGATGTCCTTGACCAGCGGCAGGTCTTTCAGGCTGTGGGCGGCGGTTTCGAAGTAAGGCGCCAGGTCGTGCGCGCGTTCGAACAGCTTTTCCTCGCGATAGACCTGCAGCGTGGCGAGCGCGGCGGCTGCCGCCAGCGGATGGCCCGAGTAGGTGTAGCCGTGCGCGAACTCGATGCTGTCGGCAGGCGCGGCATCCATGAAGGCATCGTGGATGCCGGCGCGCAGTAGCACCGCGCCCATCGGCACGGCGCCGTTGGTCAGGCCCTTGGCGCAGACGATCATGTCGGGCTGCACACCGAAATGATCTGCGCCGAACGCGGCACCGAGACGGCCGAAGCCGGTGATGACTTCGTCGAAGATCAGCAGGATGCCGTGCCGGTCGCAGATGGCGCGCAGCTTCTCCAGGTAGCCCCTGGGCGGCAGGATGACGCCGGCCGAACCCTGCATGGGTTCGACGATGACGGCGGCGACGGTCGATGGATCGTGCAGCGCGAGCAGACGCTGTTCGAGCTCGTCTGCCAGTTCCGCGCCATGTTCGGGCTGGCCGCGCGAAAACGCGTTGCGTGCGATGTCGAGCGGATGGCGCAGATGGTCGGTGGCCGGCAGGCCGGTTCCGAACTGGCGGCGATTGCCGGCGATACCGCCGACCGAGATGCCGCCGAAGCCGACGCCGTGATAGCCGCGCTCGCGGCCGATCAGGCGGATGCGCCCGGCGTCGCCGCGCGCGCGGTGATAGCCGAGCGCGATCTTGAGCGCGGTATCGACGGCCGACGAGCCGTCGTCGCAGAAGAACACGCGATCGAGCCCGGCCGGCGCCATGTCTGCGAGCGCGGTGGCGGCTTCGAACGCGACGGGATGGCCCATCTGGAACAGCGGCGCGTAGCCCATCGCGGCGGCCTGCTGCTGTATGGCGGCGACGATGCGCGGATGGCCGTGACCGGCGTTGACGCACCACAGTCCCGCAGTGCCGTCGAGGATGCGGCGGTCGTCGTCGCTGGTGTAGTACATGCCCGCGGCTGAGACCAGCATGCGCGGTGCGGCCTTGAACTGCCGGTTGGCGGTGAACGGCATCCAGAGATGGCGGGTGTCGGGTGACTGGCTCATTGAGGCGATCCTTGTGCGATGCGAAGCGTTCATGGTAGTCGCTTTGGCGCGGGCGAGGAAGCCGTCCGCTGGCGGCGAAGAAGAGGGCGGGGCAGCGGCGACAGGCAAGGTGCCGCGTGTAGAATGACGGCTTGTAGCGAGGTGAAACAGGAATGACGATCACGACCACGAAAAATACGGCGAACGCGGCGCTGCCCGTCAACGGCAGGCGCATCAGCGTTGCGCCCATGATGGACTGGACCGACCGTCACTGCCGCATGTTCCACCGGCAGATCACGCGTCACACCTGGTTCTATACCGAGATGGTAACGACCGGCGCGCTGCTGCATGGCGACGTGCCGCGCCATCTCGATTTCAACGAGGCCGAGCATCCGGTCGCGCTGCAGCTCGGCGGCAGCGAACCGGCCGACCTCGCGCACAGCGCCAGGCTTGGCGAGCAGTGGGGCTACGACGAGATCAACCTCAACTGCGGCTGCCCATCCGAGCGTGTGCAGAAGGGCGCGTTCGGCGCCTGCCTGATGGGCGAGGCGCAACTGGTGGCCGATTGCGTCAAGGCCATGCGCGATGCGGTGCAGATCGATGTGACGGTAAAGCACCGCATCGGCATCGACGACGTGACTTCCTACGACTTCGTGCGCGACTTCGTCGGTACCGTAGCCGATGCCGGCTGCACGACCTTCATCGTACATGCGCGCAATGCCATCCTCAAGGGCTTGAGTCCGAAGGAGAACCGCGAGATTCCACCGCTGCGCTATGAAGTCGTCTATCGCCTCAAGCAGGATTTCCCGGACATGGAAATCATCCTCAACGGCGGCGTCAGGACGCTGGAAGAAATCGACGGCCATCTGCAGCACGTCGATGGCGTCATGCTCGGGCGCGAGGCCTATCACAATCCCTACCTGATGGCCGCCTTCGACGCGCGCTATTACGGCGACGATACGCCGGCCATGACGCGCGCCGAAGTGCTGCAGGCGATGATCCCCTACATGCAGGAGCAACTGCGCCTGCACAGCGGTGGCAAGGGCGGCGGCCTGCGGTTGAACAGCATGACGCGGCACATGCTCGGGCTGGTGACCGGCCTGCCGGGCGCGCGCGCGTTCCGCCAGACACTGTCGGATTCGAGCAGGTTGGCGGAAGGCAATCCTGCGCTGCTGCTGGACGCGCTGGCGCGCATGCAGCCGCAGGCTGCATAAACTCCTGCACAAGGCAGCGCAACGCTGCCGTTAAGCAATGTTTTCAAAGTTGGGCACCGCACATAGTGGTGCCGATCAATATTTTCCCGGAGAACCTTGTCAAGGTAATGTGGTCAAGAAGATAACCTGTCCGGTTTGGCGCATCGTGCGCCTGGCCAAGGGGAGATTCTTCACGAATCACAAGGGTGCACATGTTTCCATCGGAAAAGATGCGCCCGTACATTGAAAGGAAAAATAGATGAAGACATTGCCACATACCTCCAAGGTCGCCATCGGTGCCGCATTGCTGGCCGTTCTGTTTGCCGCGGGGTGCGAACGCCGCGCCCAGGAACCCGCCGCTCCGGCGAGCGAATCGTCCACCACCGGTGTGACGCCTGCGCCGCAGACGCCGTCCGAACCGGCCACCACGCCGGTGCCGGGTGCGACCGAAGCACCGGTTGCGCCTTCGGATAACGCTGCAACGCCTTCGGAAGAGCATCGTTCGGCTGGCGCAATGGTTGACGACACCGTCATCACCACCAAGGTCAAGACCGCACTGCTGGCAGATTCCGACATCAAGGGATTGCAAGTCAATGTCGATACCTCGGAAGGTGTCGTTTCGCTGAACGGCGAAGTGCAGAATCAGGCTCAGGTCGACCGTGCCGCCAAGCTGGCTGGTGAGGTTGAGGGCGTGAAATCCGTCCTGAACAACCTGACCATCAAGAAGTAACCGTCGGTTCGTATGACGGTCGAGTACCCGCTCTGGCGTGATCGGCACGTCGGGCGGGTGTTTGTCATGCGCTGACGGTTCTTGCGACGAGATGATCATGATGACGGGATGGAGCGATCTCGACTGGAATGGCATGTTCGGAATGACCGTGCCTTTCGCCGAAATCCTGATTCGAGGCACGGTCATGTACTGGCTGCTGTTCCTGATCTTCCGTTTTCTCATTCCACGCGATGTGGGCGGGATCGGCATCGCCGACATCCTGATCCTGGTGATCATTGCCGATGCTGCGCAGAATGCGATGTCCGGCGACTACAAGTCCGTTACCGATGGCGCGCTGCTGGTCGGCGTGCTGGTCGCATGGAACATGTTCTTTGACAGGCTCAGCTATTTCTGGCCGGCCTTCCGCAGATTTTCCACGCCGCCATCGCTTTGTCTGGTCAGCAAGGGCAAGCTGATGCGGCGCAACATGCGGCGCGAATTCATCACTGAAGACGAGCTTTGGGAGCATTTGCGGCGGGAGGGCGTTGATTCGCTCGACCAGGTCGAGTCCGTACGGATGGAGTCGGATGGCGGCTTCAGCGTATTGAAGCGGAAGGATGCAAGAACGTAGCGGCCCCATTGGCGAGGCCATGGATCATGAGCGCAAAAAAAAAGCGGGACTCGAAAGTCCCGCTTCTTGCTTGTGCCGATATTACTTGCGTTGCGCATCCGTGGCTGCATCCTGCACTTTTTCGCCACCGCGTTCCACGTCCTTGCCGAAGCCCTTGAAAGTGTTGCAGGCGCTCAGGCCGGCGGTCATTGCAACAACGCACAAGAGGGAAATGATTTTTTTCATGATTGATTTTCCTTTCAGTTGATGGAGCGTGCGAACGCCTCCTTGTTTTCCTCCCGAGGGAGGAACGTTCCTGTTGCCTTTTTAATTATTCAGGCAACCTGTCCATTAGGACACATGCCTGTCTGAAAGTTCACGCGAGGCAACGCGCTGTGTGCGCCACCGCACTTAACGGCGGGCCAGCAGAATGCCGATCAGCGCACCGATGCCTACTGCCAGGGCAAGCGACTGGCGCGGCCTTTCCTTGACATATTCGGTCGTGACTTCGACGCCGTGGTGAAGCTGCGTGCTGGCCTTGTCAGCCAGTGCGCGCGCGGAGTCCTTGGCATTGTGCAGCTTGCCTGCCAGCTTCTCGTAGGCGTCGCTGAGTTCGGCATCGGTCAGATCGACCGCATGGGTGACGAGAGAATCGAGATCGGTCTTCAGATTCTGCAGATCGGCACGCAAGGTCGCCGTGCTGGGAGTGTATTTCGCTGCTATCGATTTGGAAGACATGGGGCCCCCTGTGCATATTGGAAAGATTGTTCGCCCGTAGGGCGATGTCGGACATTGCCGCCATCTTGCGCCGGCGATGTCAGGGTCTGACAACGATCCGGCGCGAAAATTCATCGCGGGAAATGTGCGAAAAGACGTTTGGCACCGCATGCCGCGGCGCTGTGGCGCCTATATGGAATTCCTCATATCAATACGCGTTTTTCTTCGTTCGCAGCGGCTTTTGCCGCCTATAGACTGGATGCCTTTCTTTCCTTCGGATTGCATCCATGTCTGCAATATCGCCTTCATTCACGCGTTCCTCGACGCGCTCGAGCCCTGCAAACGGCCATGCGCCAGTCATCGGGATTCGCGCCTTCGACGCCCCGCTCGGCGCCGAGATCACGGGTCTCGACCTGTCGCGCGAGGTGGCCGATGACGAGTTTGCACGCATCCATCGTGCCCATCTCGATCACCATCTGCTGGTGTTCCGCGACCAGCGCATCACGCCGGAACAGCAGATCGCCTTCAGCCGGCGTTTCGGTCCCTTGCAGATCCATGTGCTGAACCAGTTCCAGCTGCCGGGCCATCCGGAAATCCTGATCATCTCCAACATCCGCGAAGACGGGAAGCCGATCGGTCTCGGCGATGCCGGCCATTTCTGGCATTCCGATCTGTCTTACGTTGACAAGCCCAGCCTCGGTTCCATGCTGCACGCACAGGAACTGCCGGAAGAAGGCGGCGATACGCTTTTCGCCAACATGCACCTGGCGTGGGAGACGCTTGCTCCGGAGCTGCAGAAGACGGTCGCGCACCTGAAGGCCGAGCACAGCTATCTCGCGCAGTATGCCGAGCTGCAGCGCCGCAATCCGTGGCGTCCCAATCTGAGCGCCGAGCAGATCGCGCATGTCAAACCGGTATTGCAGCCGGTGGTGCGCACCCATCCGGAAACCGGCCGCAAGGCGCTGTTCGTCAGCGAGCATTTCACCACGCGTATCGACGGCCTGCCCGAGGACGAAAGTCGCGACCTGCTGGCGCAGCTGTTCGCGCACAGCGTGCGGCCGGAACACGTCTATCGCCATCGCTGGCAGCCGCACGACATGATCTTCTGGGACAACCGCTCGCTGATGCACCTGGCGGCCGGCTGCCCCGATCACCTGCGCCGCAAGCTCTATCGCACCACGATCGAGGGCGACCTGCCGTTCTGAGACGCCAACCTCATTTCATTTTTCCAGCAATACATCAGGAGACTCCTTACATCATGCGTATCCATAAACTGTTCGCTGCCGGTCTTGCCGTCGGTTCGCTTCTTTTCACCGGCCTGGCTCAGGCGGAAGGCCGCATCAGCATCGCCCAGCAGTTCGGCATCGGCTATCTCATCCTCGACGTGGTGCGCGATCAGGAACTGATCGAGAAGCACGGCAGGCAGCAGGGCCTGGACATCAAGGTTGACTGGGCCAGTATTTCGGGCGCTACCGCGATGAACGAGGCGCTGCTGGCCGGCGCGCTCGACGTGGTGTCGGCCGGCGTGCCGCCGATGCTGACCATGTGGGACCGCACGCGCGGCAGGCAGAATGTGAAGGCGGTGGCGGCGCTCGGTTCGCTGCCCAACTACCTGCTGTCGAACAATCCGGCCGTCAAGACGCTGAAGGATTTCAGCGACAAGGACCGCATCGCGGTACCGGCGGCCGGCGTCGGCTTCCAGTCGCGCACGCTGCAGATCGAAACCGCGCGCGTGTTCGGCAAGGACGACTTCAAGCGCTTCGACAAGATCTCGGTCAGCCTGCCGCATCCGGATGCGACGACTGCGCTGATCGCGGGCGGCTCGGAGATCAACGCGCATTTTTCGAGCGCGCCGTTCTACTACCAGGCACTGGCCGGCAACAAGGACGTGCACAAGGTGATCAGCTCCTACGACATCCTCGGCGGCCCGGCGACCTTCAACGTCCTCTACACCACGCAGAAATTCCACGACGAGAACCCGAAGACCTACAAGGCCTTCTATGCGGCACTGGTGGAAGCCGCGCAGTTCATCAAGGCCAACAAGGACAAGGCGGCCGAGACCTTCATCCGCGTGCAGAAATCCAAGCTGTCGCCCGAACTCGTGCGCAAGATCGTCGAGGACCCGGAAAACGATTTCACCGTCTCGCCACATCGCACCTTCGTCTATGCGGACGAACTGCACAAGCTGGGCGTGCTGAAGAACAAGGCGGCATCGTGGAAGGATTACTTCTTCGAGGAAGCCTATGCGCAGCCGGGCAGCTGAGATGGCGGCATCGATCTTTGCATCGTCGCGTCTGATGGCGGCATCCGGCGCGGTGTTGCGCAACGGGCTGGCACAGGACCGCAGTGGCCCGCGGGAGCGGCATGACGCGTTGCCCGCTGTTTCTTCGGTGCCGCTGCTTCAGGTCGACAATGTCAGCCTCGAATACCGTACCCATCAGCGCGTGGTGCGTGCCACGCATCGCGTCAGCTTCGATGTCCACGAGGCGGACCGTTTCGTTCTGCTGGGACCGTCGGGATGCGGCAAATCGACACTGCTGAAGGCGGTCGGTGGCTTCATCGAGCCGGCGGAAGGACAGATCAGGCTGGACGGCCGTGTCGTCACGGCACCGGGACCGGATCGCATCGTCGTGTTCCAGGAATTCGACCAGCTGCCACCGTGGAAGACGGTGCGCGAGAACGTCATGTTTCCCTTGCTGGCCTCGCGCACGCTGGGCCGCAGGGAGGCGAGCGAACGCGCGCTGCATTATCTGGACAAGGTCGGCCTGGCGAAATTTGCCGACGTTCATCCGCATCAGCTTTCCGGCGGCATGAAGCAGCGCGTCGCGATCGCCAGGGCACTGGCGATGCAGCCGCGCGTGCTGCTGATGGACGAACCGTTTGCTGCGCTCGATGCGCTGACGCGCCGCAAGATGCAGGAGGAACTGCTGCAGCTGTGGGACGAGGTGCGCTTCACGCTGCTGTTCGTCACGCATTCGATCGAGGAAGCGCTGCTGGTCGGCAACCGGATCGCCATGCTGTCGCCGCATCCGGGGCGCATGCGTGCCGAGATCAACAGCAGCGCAGATGCCGCCAGCATCGGCAGCGCGGCCTTCCAGGCCGACGTGCAGCGCATCCATCGCATGCTGTTCGAGGAAGAAGCGCAGCAGGCGGAGGCGGCATGAACGCGCCATTGCAACCGCCGCTGCGGCCCGAATACGAACAGCGCCTCGAACCGTTCACGGCAATGCCGATAGAACGGCGACTGCCGCTGTTGGCGCGCCTGTGGACGCAGGACTGGGTGCGCAAGGGCGCGATTCTGCTGCTGCTCGCCGTGCTGTGGGAAGCCGCGGCGCGCTGGCAGGACAACGATCTGTTGTTTCCCACCTTTACCGCGACCGCGCGTGCGCTGGTGGAAGGGCTGGCGAGCGGCGAGCTGATCGAGAAGGTGGTGATCTCGCTGCGAATACTGCTGCAGGGTTATGCCGGTGGCGTGCTGTGCGCCTTCCTGTTGACGGCGGCGGCAGTCTCGACGCGGCTGGGCCGCGATCTGCTCGACGTGCTGACCGCAATGTTCAATCCGCTGCCGGCGATCGCCTTGCTGCCGCTTGCACTGCTGTGGTTCGGCATCGGCAGCGGCAGCCTGGTGTTCGTGCTCGTGCATTCGGTGCTGTGGCCGCTCGCGCTGAATACCTATGCAGGATTCCAGGGTGTGCCGGAGACGCTGCGCATGTCGGGCCGCAACTACGGCCTGCGCGGCTTGCGCTACGTGTTGCAGATCCTGGTGCCGGCGGCGCTGCCGGCGATCCTGTCCGGCCTCAAGATCGGTTGGGCATTTGCATGGCGTACGCTGATCGCAGCCGAGCTGGTGTTCGGCGCCTCCTCCGGCAAGGGCGGGCTGGGCTGGTACGTGTTCCAGAACCGCAACGAGCTCTATACCGACAAGGTCTTTGCCGGGCTGGCGATGGTGATCCTGATCGGCCTGCAGGTCGAGAACGTCGTGTTCCGCACGCTGGAACGCGTGACGATCCGGCGCTGGGGCATGCAGCGCTGAAGGCGCGATGTACCGGCACGTCGGTTATATGGATATCGGAAAAGATTCGTTTGGTTTTGCGCCTGGCTTCGTAAGATGAGCCTATCGCGCACGGTAGGTGATGGCGCGTGTTGAATCGGAGAATCCTGCATGCCTATTTCCAGCTTTACCTCATCGCATGGCGCGGAAAGAAAATTCTTTCAGCGTCGGGTATTGCTGCATGCGGGAGGCGTGAGTGAAGAAGGGCGGACCATCGACATCTCGCAGCACGACCTGAATCTGATGCTCGATGTGCCGCTTCCTGCCGGCGCATCGGCCAGACTGATCTTCAATACGACGATCAACTGCAGAACCACGCAGCTGGAGTTCGAGGGACGCGTGGTCTGGTGCATCCGGCAGGGACCGGCCGGTTACCGGGTGCGCTTCGAGGTGGCGGATGATGCCGCGCATGGTCAGCGTCTGGCCGGCGTGATGGCGCATCTGACCTGATTACGGTGCGAAGTACGGTGGTAGCCAGTGCTATCGCCATTCAAGGCCAGGGCGCCGGATTCACGTTGACGTATTGCGGGCCGTTCTCCGATGGTTCGGGCACTGCCGCGTTGCGCTCGCCGATGTCGCTGCGGCCTTCGGCGATCTGCCCGATCTGCTGGCGCGCGGCATCGAAATCGGCGCGCGACAGCGGACGCTGCGCTTGCGGTTGGTTGTCGATCGCCCACGTCACCATTTCCTCGAAACGTTGCTTGAGATCGGCGCCGAAGCGCGCGGATGCTCCGCGTGCGGATTCTTCAGTGGATGGCATGATGGTCTCCGATGGCTGCAGGTTCTTGTCAGACCATGGCGACGGACAATGATTCGCAGGCGAATGCCAACGAAGGAGTGGTAGAGGCAAGAAATGCGTGCCGGAAAAGACAAAGGGTTCAGACTTATGATCTGAACCCTTGCTTATTCGTGGTAGGCCGTGCTGGGCTCGAACCAGCGACCAACGGATTAAAAGTCCGCTGCTCTACCAACTGAGCTAACGACCCGAAAGAACGCTATTATAGAGAAGACTTTTGCATGGTGTCAATCATGCTCGTGCTTTTTTCTATTAAATTTTCCTGATTGTTTTATCGGCAGGGCGGCATGCGTTGTGCCATGCCGATTTCACGTCGCTGCCGGAATAAAAAATCGCCTCGTGATGAGGCGATTTTTGTGTGGCGGGCAAACGGCTTTCGCTATTTGAAATTGGCCAGGCGCTCGCGCGCAGTTTGCGCGGAAGGCGTGTTCGGGTATTTCGCCACCAGCGATTCCAGCGTCTTCTTGGCTGCCGCACGATCCTTCAGTTCGTTGTACGAACTGGCGATGTTCAGCAGCGCGTCGGCCGCTTTCGGATTGTCCGGATACTTCTTGATCAGTGCCTGTTGGGCGGCGATCGCATTGCGGTAGTCGCGTTGGGCATACAGGGCGTTGCCGATCCAGTACTGGGCCGAAGGCGCGTAGGCCGATTCCGGATAACGCTGGACGAAGGCATTGAACGATGCCGCCGCGCCCTTGTAGTCGCCATTGCGGAATTGCGCGAGCGCCTCGTCGTAGCTGCGCTGTTCGGACTGCTGCACCATTGCATCCTGACCGTCAACCTGGACCTGCTGCGGTTCGAGCTTGCGCAGGCGGTTGTCGAGATCGACATACAGATCCTTCTGCCGCTGCTGCGCATTGGACAGTTCGTTCTGCAGGACCTCGATCTGGCCGTTCAGGCGATTGACCTGCTGGCGCAGTTCCTCGTTCTGGTTCTGCAGGTTGAGCAGGGCGGACGATTCGGCCTTGGATTGCTGCAGGTTATCGACCTTGGTGCGCAGGTCGAGAATGGCGCGGCGCGCTTCATTGTCGCCGCCGAACAACTGGGCGTGTGCCGGCAGCGACCCCAAAGAAAATGCGGCCATGAAGGCCGCAGCAAGCGTTTTCTTAATCATGCGGACTGATTAATAAACGATGTCGGCACGGCGGTTTTCTGCCCATGCGGCTTCATCGCTGCCTTGTGCCTTCGGCTTTTCCTTGCCCAGCGAGACGGCTTCGAGCTGCGAATCCGACACGCCCAGCAGGGTCAGCGAACGGCGAACGGCTTCGGCGCGTTTCTGGCCGAGTGCCAGGTTGTATTCGGCGCCGCCGCGTTCATCGGTGTTGCCCTGGATGATGACCTTGCGGTTCGGGTTGGCCTTCAGGTAGCGCGCGTGATTCTCGACAACTTGCTGATAATCGGGTTTGACGACATAGCTGTCGTAATCAAAATACACGCTGCGTTTTGCCAGCACGCCTTGTGGATCGTTGAGCGGATCGCGGGAGGCATCGACGGTACCGACCGAGCGTGGGTCGGCGGCGCCGGCGCTGCTGCGGTCTTCCACGGGAGCCTTGTCGTCGAGCTTGGTCGAGGAGCAGGCTGCCAGAAGCATGGCGCTGGACAGGATCAGAACGGTTGAGAGTGTGCGCATATTTTTATTCCCCTTAAGTTTATTAAAGCGTTGATGTCAAGAAACGGCAGCCATTATTTCATGAACGGTCCCCACGTAGGCTCGCGAATATCGCCTGCCTGCGTGCTCAAGCTCTGCTTGACGCGACCATCGACAGAAACCACTGCCAAGGTACCGCGCCGGCCGGATTCCGTGGCATACATCAGATACTTGCCATTGGGCGAAAAGCTGGGCGACTCGTCTTTGACGGTGTCTGACAGCCGTTGTTCCTGACCATTTGTCAAATCCTGGATGTAAAGCTGGAATTTTCCCTCGCGGCGCGAGATGAAAGCCAGGGATTTGCCGTCGGACGAGACCCTCGGGCTGATGTTGTAGCTGCCGCCGAAGGTAACGCGGCGGGCTTCACCGCCGTTGACACTCATGCGGTAAATTTGCGGGCCGCCGCTGCGGTCGCTGGTGAAATAGATCGACTGGCCGTCGGCCGAGAACTGCGGCTCGGTGTCGATGCCGCCCGAATTGCTGAGGCGGCGCAGGCCGGTGCCGTCGGTATTGACGATGTAGATCTGGGTCAGGCCGTCGCGCGAGAGCGCCACCGCCAGGCGTCGGCCGTCAGGCGACCAGGCCGGGGCCGAGTTGCTGCCCTTGTAGTTGGCGGCCACGCTGCGCTGGCGGGTGACCAGGTCCTGCACGTAGATGACGGGCTTGCGGTTCTCGAAGGAAACATAGGCGACCTTGGTGCCGTCCGGCGACCAGGATGGCGAAATGATCGGTTCGTTGGAGCGCAGCGCGATCTGGTTGCCCTGGCCGTCCGAATCGGCGATCTCGAGTCGGTATTCCTTGCCGGCCTTGGTCACGTAGGCGATGCGGGTGGCGAAGGCGCCCGGGATGCCGGTCAGCTTCTCGAAGATGTCGTCGGCCACCTTGTGGGCCGAGACGCGGATGAAGTTCGGGTTGGCGGCCAGCGCCAGCGACGACAGCTGCGCTGCCTTCACCGTGTCGAACAGGCGGTATTTGACGTCGAAGCGGCCGTCGGCCAGCTTCTCCACGCTGCCGACCACCAGCGCATCGGCGCCGCGCGACTTCCATTCGGCCAGATCGACCTGCGAATTCTCGGTCAGTACGCTGCCGGTATCGATGATCTTGAAGTAGCCGCTGCGCGTCAGGTCGGCCTTGATGATCTCGCTGACGCGGTGCGGGGCGATGGATTCGTTGCCGAAGGCGGCGATCGCGACCGGGATCTGGTTGGCGCCGACGCCGGCGATCTCGACCCGCAGTTGCGCATGCGCAACGCCGGCAACGAACAGTGCAATGATGGCGAACGTACGCAGGAACGCGTGATAGATGTTGGTTTTGATCATTGTATTTACTGGTCTTTGGGTTTGTGAACGACAGTGAAACGGCCTGGAACCTTGCCCGTGTCATCGGCCGGGAAGGGCTGCGAACGTTCGATGGCGCGCTTGACTGCCTCGTCGAAGCCGGCCAGGCCGGACGATTTACGCAGCCTTACCCCGCGTAGCGAACCGTCGGGCAGCAGTTCGACATCGAATTCCGCCGCAGGATTCCCCGCCAGTCCATCCGGCACGTTGAATACCGTGTTGGAGCGGATGCGGGCGCCGATCTTTTGCAGGTAGCTGGCGTCGGCGCGGCCGCTGCCGGTCGATTTCTCGGCCTGGCCGGTGCCGCCGCTGCCGATGGCGCCGGTCAGGCGGCGCATTTCCTCGGCGCGTGCCTCGTCACGACGCTTCTGCTCGGCGGCTTCCTGCTGCTTGCGTTTCTTGTCGGCCTCGGCCTTCTGCTGGTCAAGCTTCTTCTTGTCGGCTTCTTCCTGCTTTTTCTTTTCTTCGGCCAGCTTCTTGCGGTTTTCCTCGGCCTTTTCCTTCTCGAGTTTTTCCTTCTTCTCTTTTTCCTGCTGGGCGAGTTTCTGCTTGCGTTCCTCTTCCTTGCGCTTCTTCTCCTGCTCGAGCGCAATATCGACCTTGGGTTTCGGCGGTTCCGGATCGGGTTTCGGTTCTTCCTTCACGACCGGCTTGGGTTCGGGCTCCGGCTTGGGCTGCGGTTGCGGCTCGGGCGGCGGTGCCACGGGCGCGGCTTCGCGCGCCTGCATGTCCCAGATTTCGGCCTTGACGGCGACCGGGGTTTCGCTCTGCCAGTCGATCCCGATCCAGAAGAAGGCGAGCAGGGCGATGTGGACGGCGACGGCAAGGACCACGGCGCGAATGCCGCCGGGTTCCTTGGGAACGGTGTAAGGCGTGTGATCTGTCATGGAACCTGATTTACCTCGTGGCGAGGCCGACGCGATCGATCCCCGCCTTCTTCGCTTCCGAGATGGCCTGGATCACCTCGTCGTACTTGATTTCCTTGTCGGCCGCGATCATGACCGGCAACCCCGGATGGGCGTCGTGCATGGCGCCGAGCTTCTGCGCCATCTCGTTGCGGTTGGCCGCATCCTCGCGCGGCACCGAGCCGTCCTTGCGGCCGTTGATGGTCAGCGTGGCCGAGGCGTCCGGCTTGAGATCGACGCGGATGTATTCGCTCGGCGGCTGCGTCGAGCGCGCCGCGTTCGGCAGTTCGATCTCGCTCGGTGGCTGCATCGGTGCGGCTGCCATGAAGATGATCAGCAGCACCAGCATGACGTCGATGTAGGGAACGACGTTGATTTCCGACTTGAACTTGCGGTTGCGCCCGCCGCGCATGCTTCCTGAAAATGACATTGCGGTGCTTCCTTATCGCGCCTGGCGTTGCAGGATGTTCGAGAATTCCTCGACGAAGGATTCGAAGCGGATCGAAAGACGGTCGATATCGTGCGAGTAGCGGTTGTAGGCCACCACCGCCGGGATCGCGGCGAACAGGCCGATGGCGGTCGCGATCAGCGCCTCGGCAATGCCGGGCGCGACCGCCGCCAGCGTCGCCTGCTGCACGTTGGCCAGTCCGCGGAAGGCGTTCATGATGCCCCAGACCGTGCCGAACAGGCCGACGTAGGGCGAGACCGAACCGACCGAGGCGAGGAAGGCGAGGTGCGATTCGAGCGCATCCATCTCGCGCTGGTAGGCGGCGCGCATGGCGCGGCGCGAGCCGTCGATGCGGCTGTTGATGTCGCCCGACGAACGCAGCTTGTTGAATTCGCTCATGCCGGCTTCGAAGATGCGTTCCAGCGCGCCGGTCGAGTTCTTACGGCGGTTCGAGGTGGCGTCGGCATAGAGCGTATTGAGGTCGCCGCCCGACCAGAAGGCGCGTTCGAATTCCTCGGTCTGTGCCTGCGCGCTCTTGATGGTGAAGCGCTTGCGGAAGATGTAGGTCCAGCTCATGACCGAGACGCCGGCCAGCAGCAGCATGACGAGCTGAACCAGGAGCGATGCGTTGCTGATGAGATGGAGGAAGGAGAGATCTTGAGTGACGGTCATGGAAGCTCGGATTTATGTCGATTCGAATAATTGTATGCGCAACGCGTTGCAGACAGGGCTTTTCCGACGATTTTTCGGCGGAAACCCTTGATTCATCGTGGTTTCATTCTGCCTTGCGCTCCCTGATGCAGGCCAGTACTTCCTGCGGAATCTCGGCCGGACGAAAACGCTGCATATCGACGCAGCCGACCTTGATGCGGCCGGTCGCCAGCAGTTCCTCTTGCTGGTCGCCATTGGCGTCCTGCACCACGCGCCACGCCTCCTGCACGAACTGTACCGAGGCGCGGCCCAGCTTTTCGACTACGACAGTCAGTTTCAGTTCATTGTCGAGCCGTGCCGGCGCGTGATAGTCGAGCGCCGTGCTCTTGACCACGAACACCAGGCCATGGGTATCGGTCATCAGCGACTGGTTGACGCCGGCCGCGCGCAGCCATTCGGTGCGCGCGCGCTCGAAGAATTTCAGATAGTTGGCATAGAACACGACGCCGCCGGCGTCGGTGTCCTCGTAATAGACGCGGATGGTCCAGGTGAAATGTGGCATGAACGATTCAGGATTCGACAGAAGGACAGACCGGCATCATAAACGATGCCGGCCTGGCAACGGTTGACTCAGACCGGCTTGCGCTTGATCGCGAGCGGCCCGAAGCCCTGGCAGGTCGGCATGATTTCCACATGGTTGATGTTGACGTGCGCCGGCAGCGTGGCGATCCACCAGGCGGTCTCGGCGATGTCCTCGGCGGAGAGCGGGGTCGTGCCTTCATAGACCTTTGCCGCTGCCGCGTCGTCCTGGAGGCGCACATTGGAAAACTCGGTGCCGCCGGCCAGCCCGGGAGCGATATTCGAGGCGCGCACATTGGTGCCGGCAAGGTCGGCGCGCAGGTTCTTCGAGAATTGATCGACGAAGGCCTTGCTGGCGCCATAGACGTTGGCGCCCGGATACGCATAGGCACCGGCGCTCGAACTGATGTTGATGACGGTGCCGCGGTCGCGTTTGACCATGTCGGGCAGGATCAGGCGGGTGACCGTCACCAGGCCCTGGCAGTTGGTCGCGATCATGGTTTCCCACTGTTCGAGCGAGGCTTCATGGGCGGGCGCCACGCCGAGCGCCAGGCCGGCGTTGTTGACGAGCACGTCGATTTCCTTCCAGTCGGCCGGCAGGGAGTCGAGCGCGGACTGGATCGATTCCTTGCTGGTGACGTCCATCTCGATCGGTAGCAGCTGCCCGCCGATCTCGTGCGCCAGTGCATCCAGCCGTTCCTTGCGGCGGCCGGTCGCAATGACCTTGTGGCCGTTGAGAGCGAACTTGCGCGCGATGGCCGCGCCGAACCCTGATGTGGCGCCGGTGACGAAGACGATCATGAGAACCCCTGCTTGTGAATGACGAAATGGACGGGCTGCCGTTCGCGCGCATGCACGCGAACGGCAGCCTGCGGACCGCGTATGCCGCGGCCCTATCCTCTGTTTACTTCGCCTTGCCTGCGCGTGCGCGGCCGATCAGGAAAGTCGTCAGCAGCGGCACCGGGCGGCCGGTCGAGCCCTTGGCGGCACCGCTCTTCCATGCGGTGCCGGCGATGTCGAGGTGAGCCCAGGTGTATTTGCGCGTGAAGCGTTCGAGGAAGCAGGCTGCCGTCACGCTGCCGCCCGCCGGGCCGCCGATGTTGGCGATGTCGGCGAAGTTGGACTTCAGCTGTTCCTGGTAACGGTCGTCGATCGGCATGCGCCAGGCGGTATCGCCGGCGGCCTTGCCGGCGGCCAGCAGTTCGTCGGCCAGCGCATTGTGGGCGTCGTCGTCGCGCGTGAACAGGCCGGAATTGTGATGGCCGAGCGCGGTGATGCAGGCGCCGGTCAGGGTGGCGGCGTCAACCACCACGGCCGGCTTGAAGCGCTCGACGTAGGTCAGCGCGTCGCACAGGACCAGACGGCCTTCGGCGTCGGTGTTGAGCACCTCGATGGTCTGACCGGACATGGACGTCACGATGTCGCCCGGCTTGGTGGCGCTGCCCGACGGCATGTTCTCGCAGCTCGGGATGACGACGATGACGTTCAGCGGCAGCTTCATTTCGGCAATCGCGCGCATGGTGCCGAGCACCGCAGCGGCGCCGCCCATGTCGTACTTCATCTCGTCCATCGCCGCACCCGGCTTGATCGAGATGCCGCCGGAGTCGAAGGTGATGCCCTTGCCGACCAGCACGACCGGCGCGTCCTTGGCCTTGCCGCCGCCGTGCTTGAGCACGATGAACTTGGGTGGTTCGACGCTGCCGTTGGTGACCGACAGGAAGCTGCCCATCTTGAGTGCCTGCAACTGCTTGCGGTCGAGGATCTCGGCCGTCAGCTTGAATTCGCGCGCCATCTTTCTGGCCGTATTGGCGAGATAGGTCGGGGTGCAGACGTTGGCCGGCAGGTTGCCGAGTTCCTTGGTCAGGTCGATGCCGTTGGCGATGGCGACGGCCTGCGCGATCGCCTCGCGGCCCGCGGCGGCAAGCTTGGCATCCAGCGCGAAGGCGATCTTGCGCACGCCGGCAGCGGCCGGTTCCTTCTTGCTCTTGAGCGTGTCGGAACGGTAGGCGCCGTCGCGTGCGGCGAGGATGAAGCTGCCGATCGCCCAGGTGGCGTCACGGCCGGCGACGACGTCCAGCGGCAGCGCGACCACGGCATCGGCCGCGCCGAGCGAGGTGAAGGCGCGCGCGCCGGCCTGCAGCGCCGACAGGAAATCCTTCTCGGAAACGGTGCCGGACTTGCCGAGGCCGACCAGCAGCACGCGCTCGGCGGCAACGCCGGCCACGCCGCGCAGCAGGAGAGTGGAACCGGGCTTGCCGGTGATGTCGCCGGACTTCAGTGCAGCCAGGATTTCGCCCTTGGCATCCAGCGCGCGCGCCGGCGCGGACAGGGTCTTGTCATCGAAGACGCCGACTGCGATGCAGCCCGTTTTGAGAGTGGCGAACCCGTTTTTTGCGTCCAGTGGTTTTATGCTAAAGTCCATGCGTTTGCTCTCCTTGTCGATCCACGATTATAGCCCTCCGATGATTTTTCAGCGCGCGCTTCGACGCGATTTGCTTGGTACCGCTGGCGCCGTCTTCACTACCCTTTTCACCATTACGATCACGGTCATGCTGATTCGTATCCTGGGGCAGGCGGCGGGAGGCAAGGTCGCGTCTTCCGACGTGCTGGCCCTGATCGGGTTTTCGGCACTCAACTATCTTCCCATCATCCTCAACCTCACCGGCTTCGTCGCGGTGCTGCTGGTCGTCACGCGCAGCTACCAGGATTCGGAAATGGTGGTGTGGTTCGCCTCCGGGCTGAGCCTGTCGCGCTGGATCAGGCCGGTACTGATGTTCGGTCTGCCGATCGTGACCATGACCGCCTTGCTGAGCCTGTTCCTGACGCCATGGTCCAACCAGCAGAGCGCGATCTACAAGGAGCGCTACGCCAACCGCGAGGACATCGCGCGCGTTTCGCCCGGCAAGTTCCAGGAATCGTCGTCGGCCGACCGCGTGTTCTTCGTCGAAGGCGTGACCGGCGATTCGACGCGCGTCAAGAACGTCTTCGTCAGCAGCATGCGCAACGGCACCAACAGCGTGGTGGTCGCCAAGGAAGGCACGGTCGAGATCGACAAGAACGGCGACAAGTTCCTCGTCATGCACCAGGGGCGCCGCTACGACGGCGTGCCGACGCAGTCGGATTTTCAGCTAATGGAGTTTGACCGCTACGGCGTACTGGTCGGTCGCGAGTCGGCGGCGGTGACCGGCGATTCCTCGGCGCGTGCGTTGCCTACTCACGAACTGCTGCAGAACCGCAACAACTTCAATGATGGCGAACTGGTGTGGCGTGTTTCTCTGCCGCTGATGGGCATCCTGCTGATGCTGCTGGCGATTCCGCTCGGCTTCGTCAATCCGCGCGGCGGCCGCTCGGCCAACCTGCTGATCGCGCTGTTCCTGTTCGTCTTCTACAGCAACATGCTGAGCTTCATGCAGGCGACCGTGGTGCAGCAGCGCAGCAGTTTCATGATGGCTTGGTGGCCGGTGCACCTGGTCGCCATCCTCGTCATCGCCGCATTCTTCATGTGGCGCCTCAAGGTCAACAGCGCCTGGCATCCGCTGGTGCTGTGGGCACGATTCAAGCGCTGCCTGATCGGCAGGAAGGCGGCGGCATGAAGGTCCTGCAGAAATACTTTGCGCGCGAAATCGGCCGTTCGGTGCTGTTCGTGCTGATTGCCTTCCTCGCGCTGTTCGCCTTCTTCGATCTGGTGGCCGAGCTGAAGTCGATTGGCCACGGCGGCTACACGCTGCAGAAGGCCCTGATCTATGTCGCCCTCGGGCTGCCCGGCTATGTGTATGAGCTGATGCCGATCGCGGCGCTGATCGGCAGCATCTGGGCGCTGTCGCAATTCGCGGCGCGCTCGGAATTCACCATCATGCGCGCCTCCAGCATGTCCACCGCGATGGCGGGCGGCATGCTGGTCCGGATCGGGCTGGTGTTCGCGCTGGTCACCTTTCTGTTCGGCGAATTCGTGGTGCCGCATACCTCGGTCATGGCCGATCGTACCAAGATGTTGAGCCAGGGACAGACGCTGTCGTCGGAATTCCGTTCGGGCCTGTGGACCAAGGATACGATTCGTTCCGAAGGCGTGACCGGCACGGCGGTCGGCACGCGCTTTCTCAACGTGCGCACGGTGCGGCCGAATGGCGATCTCGAAGGGCTGAAAATCTATGAATTCAACAGCAACTTTCACCTGACCTCGCTGATCACGGCCAGGCGCGCCGACTACCAGGGCGGCAACCAGTGGACGCTGCATGACGGTTCGGAAGCGCGCTTTGGCGAAACCGATCTGCGCGGCGCCACCAGCGCCAGCGACCTGACCAATGCGATTTCTACCGTGGCGTTCAAGTCGCGCCCCTTGATTTCCGAGGTGACGCCGGAAATCCTGTCGGTCGGCTTTGCCGAACCCGAGCAGATGTCGGCACTCGATCTGATGAGCTATACGCAATATCTGGCGGAGAACAATCGCGAGACGGCACGCTACGAGATCGCGTTGTGGAAGAAGATCGTCTATCCGTTCGCGGTGTTCGTGATGATGGCGCTGGCGCTGCCGTTCGCCTATCTGCATTTCCGTTCGGGCGGCGTGAGCCTCAAGATCTTCACCGGCATCATGATCGGCGTGAGTTTCCAGCTCATCAACAGCCTGTTCGCGCATCTGGGCCTGCTCAATACCTGGCCGGCATTTGCCACCGCGATCCTGCCGAGCGCACTGTTCATGCTGGCGGCGGTCGCGGCGCTGTTGTGGGTGGAGCGGCACTGATGGCGACGCGCGCGCTCGTGCTGTTTGCGCATGGCGCGCGCGATCCGCGCTGGGCCGAGCCTTTCCAGCGATTGCAGGACCTGATACAGCGGCAGTCGCCGGACGTGACGGTAGTGCTGGGGTTCCTGGAACTGATGTCGCCGCGCCTGCCGGAACTGGCGGAGCAGCTGGCACAGCAGGGCGTCAGCGACATCACCGTGGTGCCGGTGTTCCTGGGGCAGGGCGGGCATGTGATGCGCGATCTGCCGGGGATCGTCGAGGAGCTCCGGCAGGTCTATCCGCAGATGGGTTTTCGCATTGCCGGCGCGGTCGGTGAGGATGCCAGCGTGCTCGATGCGATGGCTGCCTACTGCCTGCGCACGCTGTCCTGACTCAATCTTCTTTCTTGTCCGTTGTGTCGCGCGCTGCCATGGCGTCGCCGATCATCACCAGCACCGGTCCCTGACGTTCTCCCAATCCGTGTTCGAGGTCGCGCAGGCGCATGCGCGTGACCGTCTGATCGGGCAGGCTGCAGTTTTCCACGATGACGACCGGCAGCTCGAGCGAACGGCCCTGGGCGATGAGTTTCTTTGCGGTGGCAATCGCTTCGCGTCCGCCCATGTACTGGATCAGCGTGTCGCTGTCGGGCATCGCGAGTTCGTCGGCGTGCTGCGGCGCGGTGGCGGAAGTGAAGAAGGCCACGCTGCGCGCGACACCGCGCTTGGTTAGCGGCTGCTGCGTGGCGGCAGCAGCCGCGAAGGCGGTGGTGATGCCGGGCACGATCTCGACGGCGATGCCGTGCGCTTCGAGCGTCTGCAACTCTTCGTCGGCACGGCCGAACAGCATGGGGTCGCCGCCTTTCAATCGCACCACCGTGCGGTGGTGTGCCGCGCAGTCAACCAGCAACTGGTTGATCGCGAGCTGGGCGGTGGAGCGCTGGCCGCTGCGCTTGCCGACCGAAATCTTCTCGGCCTGCGGCGCCAGCGCCAGCAGGTCTTCGGTGACCAGCGCGTCGTGCAAAACGACATCGGCCTGTGCCAGGATGCGCGCGCCGCGTACGGTGATCAGATCGGCGGCGCCGGGGCCGGCGCCGACCAGATAGACCTTGCCGTAGCGCGGCGTCGACTGCGACATGGACTTGCCCCGCGTGCTGCTTACAGACGGATCATGCCGGCCGCAACGGTCTGATGCGTGACTTCGTCGATCAGGATGAAGGAGCCGGTCGAGCGGCTGGCATCGTAGGCGTCGGCCGCCAGCGGCTGCTGCACGTTGATCGAGACGGTGGCGATGCCGTTGAGCTTGACCTCGTCGGCCGCATGCCGTTGCTGCGTGTTGATGTCGAGCAGCGACTCGATCCTGGTGACGCGCGCTGCGACCTGGCGCGTGGTGTGCTTGAGCCAGTACTTGCGGCGCAGATCCAGCGGTTCTTCCGACAGCCAGCAGATGTCGGCCAGGACCGTCTTGAGCAGCGTGGCGGGACGCGCGGCTTCCGACAATGTATCGCCGCGCGAGATATCGACATATTCGTCGAGCAGCAGCGTGACCGACTGACCGGCCACGGCTTCCGCCAGCGAGCCGTCGAAGGTCTGGATGTCCTTGACGGTCGCTTCCTGGCCGCCTGGCTGCACCACGATCCGGTCGCCCCTGGCGATCTTGCCGGCTTCGATGCGGCCCATGTAGCCGCGGAAATCGTTGGCTTCGTGACCGTTGTGGCGCGCCACCAGCTGTACCGGGAAGCGGAACGGCACGTCGTGCGATTCGTCGTGCACGGACAGCGATTCCAGCAGTTCGATCAGCGTCGGACCGGTGTACCAGTTCATTTTCTCGCTGCCGACCACCACGTTGTCGCCGGCCAACGCCGACAGCGGGATCGGATGGATGTCCTTCAGCCCCAGCGTGGCGGCAAATTCGGAATAGGCGGCGACGATGCGGTCATAGACGGTCTGGTCGTAGTCAACCAGATCCATCTTGTTGACGGCGACGATCACGTGCTCGATCTGCAGCAGGTGCGCGATCGTCGAGTGGCGCTTGGTCTGGATCAGCAGATCGACGCTGCCGTCGTCGTTGAGCTTCACCTTCGAGACGTCGATCAGGATGATGACGGCGTCGGCGGTCGAGGCGCCGGTCACCATGTTGCGCGTGTATTGCTCGTGGCCCGGCGTGTCGGCGATGATGAACTTGCGCTTGGGCGTGGCGAAGTAGCGGTAGGCGACGTCGATCGTGATGCCCTGTTCGCGTTCGGCCTCGAGGCCGTCGGTCAGCAGCGACAGGTCGATGGTGTCGCCGACCGTGCGCTTGTGCCTGGAGCGCGAGACGGCGGCCAGCTGGTCGGCGAAGATGCCCTTGCTGTCGAACAGCAGGCGGCCGATCAGCGTGCTCTTGCCGTCATCGACGGAGCCGGCGGTGATGAAGCGCAGCAGGCCACGCTCGGTCGATTGGCTGTCAGCCACGGCAACGTTCAATTGGGCACTCATCAGAAATATCCTTCTTTTTTACGTTTTTCCATCGATGCTTCGGAAGTCTGGTCGTCCATGCGCGTGGCGCCGCGCTCGGTGATCTGGGTGACGGCGGTCTCGGCGATGATGGCCTCGACGCTGGCGGCGTCCGACGACACCGGGCAGGTGCACGAGATGTCGCCGACGGTACGGAAGCGGACCGTCTGCGTTTCCACCGCTTCGCCTTCCCTGGCCGGCGTCAGCGGCGTCAGCGGCACCAGCAGGCCGTTGCGCGGAATCACCTCGCGCTGGTGCGCAAAGTAGATCGACGGCAGTTCGAGTTTCTCGCGGGCGATGTACTGCCAGACGTCGAGCTCGGTCCAGTTCGAGATCGGGAACACGCGTATGTTCTCGCCCGGATGCACGCGGGTGTTGTAGAGGTCCCAGAGTTCCGGGCGCTGCGCCTTCGGGTTCCACTGGCCGAATTCGTCGCGGAACGAGAAGATGCGTTCCTTGGCGCGGGCCTTTTCCTCATCGCGGCGCGCGCCGCCGATGCAGGCGTCGAACTGGTGTTCGGCGATGGTTTCCAGCAGTGTTACGGCTTGCGCGGCATTGCGCGAATCGGTCTGCGGATTGCGCAGGCGCACGGTGCCTCGCTTGATCGAATCCTCGACGTGGCCGACGATCAGGCGCTCGCCGAGTTCGGCCACGCGCTTGTCGCGGAACTGGATCACTTCGTCGAAGTTGTGGCCGGTGTCGATGTGCACCAGCGGGAACGGGAACTTGCCGGGACGGAAGGCCTTCTCGGCGATGCGCAGCAGCACCACCGAATCCTTGCCGCCCGAGAACAGCAGGGCGGGATTCGTGCATTCGGCCGCGACCTCGCGCATGATGTGGATGGCTTCCGATTCCAGCCAGTCCAGATGGCGGTTGTGAGCGGCATCGAGGAAAAGTTTGTCAACTGCTGTATTCATGGCGTTCTCGAACGTTGGTGATACGAAGGTGATGCAAGGGTGATGGGAACAGGGTGGTACGGGACGTGCGACGGTCAGACCGTGGCAGCGGATTTGATGCGCACCAGCTTGCCGTCAACGACATGCAGGCCGCATTCCTTGGATTCCGGCTGCTCCCACCACCAGCGGCCGGCGCGCACGTCCTCGCCGGGCTGGATCGCGCGCGTGCACGGTTCGCAGCCGATCGACGGGTAGCCGCGGTCGTGCAGCGGGTTGTAGGGCACGCCCTTGCTGCGGATGTAGTGCCAGACATCTTCTTCCGACCAGTCCGCCAGCGGATTGAATTTCTCCATGCCGTGCGCCTCGTCGTGCTCCTGCACGTGCAGTTCGGCGCGCGTGGCCGACTGCGCGCGGCGCTGGCCGGTGACCCAGGCACGCTGCCCCTGCAGGGCGCGGTTGAGCGGCTCGACCTTGCGGATGCGGCAGCACTCCTTGCGCAGTTCGACGCTGTCGTAGAAGGCGTTCAGGCCGTTCTGCCTGACGTAGCCGTCGACCGCTTCAGGCTGCGGGCGGTACAGCGCAACCTCGTAGCCGTAGGTGTCCTTGATGCGGTCGAGCACGCCCAGCGTTTCCGCATGCAGGCGGCCGGTCTCGAGCGTGAAGATGCCGATGTCCAGCTTGTCGCGCAGGATCATGTCGGTCAGCACCATGTCCTCGGCCGCGAGGCTGGAGGCGAACACGGCCGGGGCGAACTGCTCGGCCACGCGCTGCAGCGTTTCGCGCGTCTTCTCGACCAGCACGGCGAATTCGGTCTCGTTCATTTGTTGACGGTTGCCTGGCGATGGACGCGGCGGAACAGCGGTGCCTTCTTGTCCCACGATTGCTGGTAGCTCTCGGAGAAGTCGCTCAAGCCCTTGATGGCATCGTTGACGTCGCGGTCGGGACGCACGGCAAACGAGTTGAAGCCGACGCGCTGCATGTAGAACAGCTGGTCGCGCAGCACGTCGCCGAAGGCGCGCAGTTCGCCTTCGTAGCCGTGGCGCGCACGCAGGTTGAAGGCGATCGAATAGCCGCGGCCGTCGGCGAATTTGGGGAATTCGACGGCGATCATTTCCAGGCGCTCGATATCGTCCTTCAGCGCTTCCGGGCGTTCGTCGCTGGCGAGCCAGACGCCGACGTCCTTGCGCTGCGACAGCGTCGCATGTTGTGCCTGCCATACCGCCAGCGGCACGATGACCTTGCCGGCCGGGACAGTAATGGATTCCGGCTTGTCGCCTTCCTGCGCTTCCACGCCTTCGGCCGCCGCCACGGCGGGCTGCAGGCGCAGCAGGGTCCAGTCGTCTTCGCCGATGACGGCGCGGTCCTTGATGAGGTTATGCATAAGCGTCTTCTCCCGTGGTTTCCTCGGTCTTGATCGGGGTCGCATAGACGTGCTCCTTGAACGGAGCCACGCCCAGGCGGCGCACGGTGTCGATGAATCGTTCGTCTTCGATGCGCTCGCGCACATAGACTTCCAGCACGCGTTCGATCACGGTCGGCATCTGCGCCGCCGAGAACGAGGGGCCGATGATGCGGCCGACCGACGATTCGTTGCCCTGCGCGCCGCCGAGCGACACCTGGTACCACTCGCTGCCGTCCTTGTCGACGCCGAGGATGCCGATGTTGCCCACGTGGTGGTGGCCGCAGGCATTGATGCAGCCGGAAATATTGAGTTCGATGTCGCCGATGTCGTGCTGGAAATCGAGGTTCTCGAAGCGTTCGGCAATCGCCTGCGCGATCGGGATCGACTTGGCATTGGCCAGCGAGCAGAAGTCGCCGCCCGGGCAGCAGATCATGTCGGTCAGCAGACCGATGTTCGGCGTGGCGAGTCCCTGCGCCTTGGCCTGTTCCCAGACTTCGTACAGATCGGCGATGCGCACGTCGGACAGCACCACGTTCTGCTCGTGCGTCACGCGCAGTTCGCCGAAGCTGTACTTGTCGGCGAGGTCGGCCATGAAGTCGAGCTGCACGTCGGTCGCGTCGCCCGGCGGCACGCCCGGCTTCTTGAGCGACAGCACCACCGCCGCGTAGCCCGGCACCTTGTGCGGCTGCACGTTGCGCTTGAGCCAGTTGGCGAAGGCCTTGTCCTCGGCTTTCTTGAGTTCGAAGGTAGCGTCGGACACCGGCAGCTTCTCGTAGGCCGGCAGCGTGAAGTAGGCGGCCACGCGGTCGAGCTCTTCCTGGGTGAGGGTGCCCGGACCATCCTTCAGGTGGACCCATTCTTCCTCGACCTGGCGGCGGTATTCGTCGATGCCGATCGCCTTGACGAGGATCTTGATGCGCGCCTTGTAGATGTTGTCGCGGCGGCCGTACTGGTTATAGACGCGCAGGATGGCCTCGATGTAGGTCATCAGGTGCTGCCACGGCAGGAATTCGCAGATCACGCTGCCGAGAATCGGCGTGCGGCCCATGCCGCCGCCGACCAGCACGCGGAAGCCGACCTCGCCCTTGTCGTTGCGGACCGCATGCAGGCCGATGTCATGCACGGCGGTGGCGGCGCGGTCCTGCTCGGCGCCGTTGATGGCGATCTTGAACTTGCGCGGCAGATAGGCGAATTCCGGGTGGAAGGTGCTCCACTCGCGGATGATCTCGGCATATGGACGCGGATCGATGATCTCGTCGGCGGCGACGCCGGCGAACTGGTCCGAGGTCGTGTTGCGCACGCAGTTGCCCGAGGTCTGGATCGCGTGCATCTCGACGGTCGAGAGCTTTTCCAGGATTTCCGGCGAATCCTCGAGCTTGATCCAGTTGAACTGGATGTTCTGGCGCGTCGTGAAGTGGCCGTAGCCGCGGTCGTAGGTACGCGCGATGTGCGCGAACATGCGCATCTGCGCCGACGACAGCAGGCCGTAGGGCACCGCGATGCGCAGCATGTAGGCATGGCGCTGCAGGTACAGGCCGTTCTGCAGGCGCAGGATACGGAATTCGTCCTCGAGCAGCTCGCCCGACAGGCGGCGACGCACCTGGTCGCGGTACTGGGCGATGCGTTCCTTGACGATCTGATGGTCGTATTGATCGTAGCGATACATCTTCGATTCCTTAATAGACTAACTTGACGGCGACGGTCGTCAGCACACTGGCCAACAGCACGCGCAGCACTTTTTCCGGTATGGAGCGGGATACCAGCGAGCCGATCGTGATGCCGGGCACGGAGCCCAGCAGCAGCATGGCCAGCAATTCCCAGTCGATCGAACCCAGCCACCAGTGTCCGAGCGCGGCAATCGCGGTCAGGGGCACGGCATAGGCGATGTCGGTACCGGCGATTTCCGCCGGCGACAGGCGTGGATACAGCAACACCAGAATGGTGGCGCCGATCGCGCCGGCACCAATGGACGAGATTGTAACCAATGTCCCTAGTATCGACCCGGAAATAATCGTGGCCGCCGTCTGTTTGGCGCCATGCAACTGCCGCGACGGATGCGCGTTCATCCAGTTCTGCATGCGCCTGCGGAAGATCAGCGCGATCACGGTCAGCATCACCGAACCGGCGATCGAATAGCGGATCAGCTGGCCGATTTCCGCCCCGAGTCCGCCGAAATGCTTGAGTGCAAGCGTCGTCAGCACCGCGGCCGGCAGCGCGCCGATGCACAGGTTGCGGACGATATGCCAGTGCACATTGCCTTTGTAGCGATGGGCGAACGTGCCGGCGACCTTTGTCACCGAGGCAAAGGCGAGGTCGGTGCCGACCGCCACAGTGGGTGAGACGCCGAACAGCAGGGTGAGCAGGGGTGTCATCAGGGATCCACCACCGACACCGGTCAAACCGACCAGTAAACCGACGGCAAAACCTGAAACCATATAAGTAACCGACATAAGACCCCGCGCAAAGTAGGGTGAATAGTAATAAACTTGAGCCTTATGCCAAACTACTTCCTGATTATTTGCTTATATTCTTTTTTGATATAAGCAAAAGCGAAAAATGACTGAACACGCTTTTACGCTCGGCCCGATATTTCTCAAGGGAAATAAATGAATCTTCATCAACTGCGCTTCGTGCGCGAGGCGGTGCGTCAGAATTTCAACCTGACCGAAGCCGCCAAGGCCCTGTTTACTTCTCAGCCCGGCGTGTCCAAGGCCATCATCGAGCTCGAGGAAGAACTAGGCATCGACATCTTCTCGCGCCACGGCAAGCGCATCCGCGGCCTGACCGAACCCGGCCGCGCGGTGCTGAAGTCGGTCGAGATCATCATGCAGGAGATCGACGGCCTGAAGCGCATCGGCAACGAGTTCGCCGCCCACGACAGCGGCAGTTTCACGATTGCAACCACTCATACCCAGGCGCGCTATTCGCTGCCGGCCGTGGTGCAGGCCTTTACCCAGAAATTTCCAAAGGTGCGGCTGTCGCTGCTGCAGGGCAATCCCAAGCAGGTCGCCGACATGGTGCTGATGGACCAGGCCGATCTAGCGATCGCGACCGAATCGATCGCCAACATCGACGGCCTTATCTCCATGCCGTGCTACCAGTGGGAGCACCAGGTGGTGGTGCCGCCCGAGCATCCGCTGCTGAAATCGCGTTCGATTACCCTCGAGGAACTGGCCGAATACCCGCTGATCACCTACGACAGCGCCTTCACCGGCCGCAACAAGATCGACCACGCCTTCAGCCTGCGCAACATCAAGCCGGACATTCTGCTCGAAGCCATCGATGCCGATGTCATCAAGACCTACGTCGAGCTTGGCATGGGCGTCGGCATCATTGCCGGCATGGCCTTCGATCCCGAGCGCGACCGCAACCTGCGCGCGATTCCCGCCGGGCACCTGTTCGGCACCAATGTCTCGCGGCTGGCACTGAAGCAGGGCGCCTACCTGCGCGGCTACGTCTTCACCTTCATCGAACTGCTGGCGCCGACGCTGAACCGCAAGCTGGTCGAACAGCTGCTGAGCGGCGAAAAGGACATGTATGAACTATAAGAAGACAGGCGCATGACGAACGCCGTATCGACCGACATGGCTGCGTACTACGCGCAGCGCGACAACTTCGACGAGGAAGACATCGAGAATCCCGAAGGGATGGCAGCGCTCGACGAGATCATGGAAAAGCTGGAGGAGAGTCTCGCCGGGCAGCGCGTGCTGGAGCTGGCCTGCGGCGACGGCTACTGGACCGACGAGCTGGCCGGCTTTGCCGACTACGTGTTGGCGACGGACATCAATCCCGGCCTGCTCGAGATTGCACGTTCGCGCGAACTGCCGCCGGAGGTCGTGGAATTCGTGGTGGCCGACGCCATGGATCCGCAGGTCGAAGGCAGTTTCAATGCGTGCTTCGCCGGTTTCTGGTGGTCGCACGTGCGGCGCCAGGATCAGGCGGACGTCATCGCGCGGCTGCGCAAGGTGATCGGCAAGGACGGTCTGCTGGTGCTGGTTGACAATTCCTGGCTCGAGGGCCGCACCGCCATCGCGCGCACCGATGCCGACGGCAACACCTGGCAGATCCATGCGGCACCCGACGGGCAGCGCTACGAGATCGTCAAGAACTACCCGACCGACAGCGCGCTGCGCAAGCGGCTCGGGCCGCTGTTGCGTGACATGCGCATCCATCGCTACGATCACTACTGGATGCTGACTGGCCGCCTGCGTTAGGCGGCGAAGGAGAAAACGATGAGATCGACCAAGGCTGCCAGCGCCGTCGAGCGTCTCAAGGAGCGCTCCGGCAACGACGATTACGTACTCGTGCGCAACGCGGACGAAACCTTCCAACTGCTCGACCGCTCGGGCGCCGAGCCGGTGCCGGTCGGCGAACGCCTGCCGCTCGACGAATTCGTCGCCTTCGTCAAGACGCTGGGGCCGCAGACCGTGCAGCGCCGTACCAAGTCCGACATCGCCTTCGAAAAACAGTTGGTGCGCAAGAAATAGCCGGCGAGGCTGCCCAGCTATATGGAAGGGAGCTACCGGCTGAAGCCGGCAATCGGCATGTGCGATAGCGCAAGATGAATAGGCCCAAGATCGGGTATCCTTGCTGCCGGGACAGCCCGACTGCCCGCGGCGATGACGAACATGGCCGGCGGCGGCAAACCGGTCGGGTTGCAGATCATTCATAAGAAGGAGTCGAAATGAGACACTTGTCACGCGGCAGCAAATTCCTGCTCGGCATGTTCGCCGCAGCCACCCTGTCGGCCAGCGCCTTTGCGCAATCGTGGCCCAATTCCACCGTCACCGTCGTCGTGCCATGGCCGCCGGGCGGCCCGTCCGACATCGCCGCGCGCCCGATCGCCAAGCGCCTGACGGAAGACCTCAAACAGCCGTTCGTGATCGACAACCGCGGCGGTGGCGGCGGCAACATCGGCAGCGCTGCCGTGGCGCGTTCCAAGCCGGACGGCAACACGCTGCTGATCACCTCGAGCGCACCGATCGTGATCAACCCGAGCCTCTACAAGAAGATGCCGTTTGACCCGAGCAAGGACCTGATCCCGATCACCAACCTGCTGCGCGTGCCGCTGGTGCTGGTCGCGCATCCGTCGGTGCCAGCCAACAATCTGAACGAATTGATCGCCTACATCAAGGAACAGAAGGGCCAGTTCTCGTACGCATCGGCCGGTTCGGGCACGCCGCAGCACATGACGGGCGAACTGTTCCGCAGCGTGACGGGCCTGGAGATGACGCACGTGCCGTATAAAGGCTCGGCTCCGGCGATCTCCGATCTGCTCGGCGGCCACGTGCCGGTCATGTTCGACAGCATGATCGCCATCATGCCGCACATCAAGAGCGGCAAGGTGAAGGTCATCGCCGTCTCCAGCGAGAAGCGCTCGGAACTGCTGCCTGACGTGCCGACCTTCGCCGAGGCCGGTCTGCCGGCAGTCGTGTCCTACGCCTGGTACGGCTTCTTCGCCCCGACCGGCACGCCCAAGCCGATCATCGACAAGATCAACGCCGAAACCCTCAAGATCATGAAGCAGCCGGAATTCCAGAAGATCCTGGCTGATACCGGTTCGGACTTCGTCGGCGACACTCCGGAGAACTTCGCCAAGTTCGTGAAGGATGAGTCGGTGAAATGGTCGAAGGTCGTCAAGGAAAGCGGCGCGACCGTCGATTGATGACGTGCATCCGAACGTCGTCCGACGTTCGGCGCCAGCAGAAAACAAAAGCCCCGCCTGAACAGGCGGGGCTTTTTGCATGGAAGAGCGGTTTGTTACTTCAGCGTCGCCACCACCGGCGCATGATCGGACGGCTGCTCCCACTTGCGCGGCACCTTGTCGATCACGCATTCGACGCAGCGCTCGGCCAGCGGCTGCGTCAGCAGGATGTGGTCGATGCGCAGGCCCATGTTGCGGCGGAACGCCATCTGGCGGTAATCCCACCAGCTGTAGAGCTTCTCCGGCTGCTCGAACATGCGAAAGGCATCCTTCATGTTCAGCGCGAGCAGATCGCGGAAGGCGTTGCGCTCGGGTTCGGAGACGTGCGTCTGGCCTTCCCATGCGGCCGGATCGCAGACGTCGCGGTCTTCCGGCGCAATGTTGTAGTCGCCCATCAGAGCCAGCTGCGGATGCGTCGCGCACTCGTCCTTCAGCCAGTCGTGCAGCGCCTTCAGCCATTGCATCTTGTAGGTGAACTTGTCGGAATCCAGCGACTGTCCGTTCGGAATATAGACGCAGACCACGCGCACGCCGGCCGTGGTGGCGGCGATGATGCGCTGGTGATCGTCCGGGAACAGCGGGTTGTTCTTGACCACGTCCGTGATCGGATGGCGTGACAGGATGGCGACGCCGTTATAGGTCTTCTGCCCGGAAAAGACGACGTGATAGCCGGCGGCCTGGATGTCGGCAAGCGGAAACTTTTCGTCGATGGTCTTCAGTTCCTGCAGGCACAGCACATCGACCGGATTCTCTTCCAGCCATTTGAGGACATGGGGCAGGCGAACCTTGAGGGAGTTGACGTTCCAGGTGGCGAGTTTCATTTTCCAGTCGGTTGTTTGATCATGGAGGCCGTCATTGTAGCCTCTGGCGCATAGGTGTGCGGGGCCCTTTGGATATGCTACATCTCGATTTGACACGGCCATCATGAAACAGCAACGCAACATGTGCGAGCTTGATGTGAGCAGTGCTCCGACTCAGTCCAAGCATGCCACGTAGTCTGAGAAGATCTTCTGCCGTGCGTCACGACCGCGATCAGGCCGACCACGCCTTCGAACAGTTCCTGCTGCTTCTGCGGGAATTCGGTGGCCAGAGCAACTGCAGCCCGGTGCCGAAGAACAGCGACAGCGCGGCGGCCAGTAGCACACCGACCCAGACGGCTGGCATCAGGGCGCCGCAGCCAGTCTGCTGGTGATGCCGACGATGAAGGCGGCTTCGATGCCCTCGCGCAGCATGATCAGAAAAGGGATGAGCATGAAAAACTCTTTAGCGGAAGTTCCGGGATGAAAGCCGGTGTGCACCGAAATGCAGCGGAAAAGAAGAAATTGGGAGACTGCAAGGAGAGTGCCTAAAAAACAAATGATAATCAATATCATTATTATTATGGATTGTTGCAGCGTATCGGCGGGGCAGAAAAGCCGGCTCGAGGCGGCGAGGAGCGCCTTGCCCAAAGCAGAGGCATGCCGTAGAATCTTTGCACCATTTTCGTCTCGCGTGATTGGCGAATCGGGGCGATCTTCGTGCATCTTGTGCTGATCGTTCCCCAAGGTGGGCATATCCACCGTGAAGCGCGAGATTTCATTGCCGTGCGCCTGGGTAGCCCGAATGGAAAGCAAGGTTGAGGCTGCCCGCTTGTTTCGTCACTGGCGTCTTTTCCTTCCGGTTTTTGCAGTTGCGGTATCGGCAGCCAGCACATGGCGCCGATGGACGGGCGATGCATAGGCGTCCGTCATCATTTTTTGAACGATTGGAGTGATTCATGTTTTCGAAAGACCAGACCCTTGCCAAGACCGATCCCGATCTGTGGGCGGCGATCCAGAAGGAAAATGTGCGCCAGCAGGAACACATCGAACTGATCGCTTCGGAGAATTACACCTCGCCGGCAGTCATGGAAGCGCAGGGTTCGCAGCTGACCAACAAATATGCCGAAGGCTATCCGGGCAAGCGCTACTACGGCGGCGGCGAATATGTCGATATCGTCGAGCAGCTCGCGATCGATCGCGTGAAGAAACTCTATGGTGCGGAAGCGGCCAACGTGCAGCCGAACTCGGGTTCGCAGGCCAACCAGGGCGTGTTCCTCGCGGTGCTCAAGCCGGGCGACACCATCATGGGCATGTCGCTGGCAGAAGGCGGCCACCTGACGCACGGCATGGCGCTCAACATGTCCGGCAAATGGTTCAACGTCGTGTCCTACGGTCTGAACGAGAAGGAAGAACTCGACTACGAGGCGATGGAACGCCTGGCGCGCGAACACAAGCCCAAGCTGATCATTGCCGGTGCCTCGGCCTATGCCTTGCGCATCGACTTCGAACGTTTCGCCAAGGTCGCCAAGGAAATCGGCGCCTATTTCATGGTCGATATGGCGCACTACGCGGGCCTGATCGCTGCCGGCGAATATCCGAACCCGGTGCCGCATGCCGACTTCGTCACCTCGACCACGCACAAGTCGCTGCGCGGTCCGCGCGGCGGCTTCATCCTGATGAAGGCCGAGCACGAGAAGATCATCAACTCGGCAATTTTCCCCGGCCTGCAGGGCGGCCCGCTGATGCATGTGATCGCCGGCAAGGCGACCGCATTCAACGAGGCGCTGCAGCCGGAGTTCAAGACCTATCAGCAGCAGGTCGTGAAGAATGCCGACGCGCTGGCGAAGGCGCTGATCGCGCGCGGCCTGCGCATCGTCTCGAACCGCACGCAGTCGCACCTGATGCTGGTCGATCTGCGCGCCAAGAACATCACCGGCAAGGATGCCGAAGCCATCCTCGGTTCGGCGCACATCACCTGCAACAAGAATGCGATTCCGAACGATCCGGAAAAACCGTTCGTCACCTCCGGCATCCGCCTCGGCAGCCCGGCGATGACCACGCGCGGCTTCAAGGAAGAAGAGGCGACCAAGGTCGGCAACCTGATCGCCGACGTACTCGACAATCCGCACGACGCCGCCACCATCGAGCGCGTCAAGGCCGAGGTCAGGAAGCTGACCCAGGCATTCCCGGTCTATGGTTGAGTGAGGCAGGCGGTGCGGGCGGCGTGCGATGCCGCTTCGCGCTTGCGGTAGCAGAGATGCCGAATGGCCTTGTCCGTGCTTTCGGACAGGGCCATTTCGGTAACAAGCAAAGTGTGCCTTGCGGCTATGCGGCAAGGCTGGTTCAGACGTGACGATGTTCGGATGCAGCGCAGATGAGATGTCCTTTTTGCCAGCATGAAGATACCCAGGTCCTCGATACGCGCGTATCGGAGGAAGGCGACAGCGTGCGCCGCCGCCGCCGCTGCGTGGCGTGCGACAAGCGATTTACCACCTACGAGCGCGTCGAACTGGCGATGCCGGTGGTGGTGAAGAAGAACGGCAGCCGTACCGAGTTCGATCCGAAGAAGCTGCAGGGCAGCCTGCAGCTCGCCTTGCGCAAGCGGCCGGTGTCGGCCGAAGCAGTGGACGCCGCCATCCATCGCATCGAGCAGCAGTTGCTGTCGAGCGGCAAGCGCGAGGTGGTATCGGAGCAGATCGGCGAGCTGGTGATGAACGAGCTGCAGAAGCTCGACAAGATCGCCTACATCCGTTTTGCCTCGGTTTACAAGAGCTTCGAGGATGTCGCCGAATTCCAGGATGCGATCGCCGAGATCGGGCGCGAGCGCAAGGGCGGCAAACCGCGTAGTTGAGATGGAAATTCACAAGAGAACGGCATGCCTAGGCATGCCGTTTTTCATTGCGGGGATATCAAGTAGGAATTCTCGTCGCTTCTGCCTGGGCGGGAGCGACGTCGTTGATTTGTGTGGCAGCGCAATCATTGCGGCGCGCGTTTTTTCTTTGGCATCAGCGCCTGCATGTCTTCCGCATGCCACAGCGAGGCCTGCAGCGCCTTGCGGTCGTTCTCCACCGCCTTGCCGCGCACGCGACTCAGCATGCGCGCGGCGTCGAACGGTGCGTTGACCTTCATGTCGTTGTCCATGTAGCAGAACACGTCGCGCGGGCGGTGCTTCTTCAGCGGTGCGCCGATGCGCTGTGCATCGCGCGGCTCCTTTCCCTTTTCCCAGGTACGGATGCGATCGGCCCAGCGGTCGAGCAGGATGTCGGCGTATTCGCCGTCGTACAGCGTTTCCGCGCCGTGCAGGCGCAGATAGACGAAGTCCGAGGTCACGTCTTCCACATACGGCCACGCGCCCGGAGAGTCGGAGGCGACCAGAGCCGCATCGTAGTGGCGCAGCATGTCGGCAAAGGCCGGTGTGCAGAAGCTGGGATGACGGATTTCGATGGCGTGACGCAGCGGCCGTTCGCGGTCGATCTGCAGACAGGGTTGGCGCACGTGGTGGTCGTGCCTGCGCGCGAATGCGGCCGCAGCGCCGGTATCGTGCGGCAGGCTGTGCAGGAAGCGCTCGAAGGTTTCCTCGTCGAACCGCAGGCTGGGCGGGAATTGCCACAGGATGGGCCCGAGCTTGGCCTGCAGGTTGAACAGACCGGAGGCGAGAAAGTTGGCGATTGCCGTTTCGCAGGCATCGCCGCGCAGGCGCAGGATGTGCGTGATGTAGCGCGGCGCCTTGACGCTGAAGAGAAAGCCGTCGGGCGTCGCATCGTGCCAGGCGCGGTAGCTCTGCGGCGTCTGGAGCGCGTAGTGCGAACCGTTGATCTCGATGGTCGAGAGTGCGCGCGAGGCGAAGGCAAGTTCGCGTGCCTGCGGTAGTCCCGGCGGATAGAAATTTCCTCGCCAGCCGGCATAACGCCATCCCGATATTCCGATCCGAACTGTCATCACGGTCTCCTCACGTTGTCTTCACGGCAGCGTCGATAGGATTGGAATAACGAACAGGCAACATCGTTCACCATCGATTGATTGCCGTTCGGCAAGCTCGCCTCCGTCGCAATCTGCGATTACAAATCGTCCCTTTAAAAATCCGAAAAGCCTGCTATATTGCTGCCTAAGCAGTTATTAATAATTGAAATATTGATGAGGCAGCCAATGAGCGATCTCAAGAAACTTTTTCCATCCGGCAGCTGGTGCGTGGAAGAAAGCGTCGGCTACCTGCTGGCGCGCGCACGTACCAAGCTGGCCAAGGCGGTCGATATCGAACTGGCGCAGCTCGGCATCACGCATGCGCAGGGCAGCCTGGTGATGATGCTGTCAACCGGGCGCTATGCGACGGCGGCCGATCTGGTGCGCGACCTGTACATCGATTCGGCCTCCATGACGCGCATGATTGACCGCCTCGAAAAGCGCGGCCTGATCGTGCGCACGCCGAGCGCGTCGGACCGCCGCGTCATCAACCTGTCGCTGAGCGAGGCAGGCGCCGCGCTGGCCGAACAGTTGCAGCCGCTGTATGGCGAAATCCTGAATCGCCACTTCGCTGACTTCAGCAAGGAAGAGGTCGATACCCTGAAGGGTTTGCTGCGCAAGCTGCTCGATACCGAAGTGCCGGCCGCCGGCAAGGATGCATCATGAGAGGCCTCGCATCGATGCGCACCGTGCTGACGGCAAGCTGTGCCGCCGTCCTGCTGTCTTCGTGCGCAAGCTACCAGGGCATAGAACCGACGGCCGCATTGCAGCCGGTCGAGCAATACGAAACCGGCCGCTCGCTGCCGGCCGAACACGGCCAGTGGCCCGATGCTTCATGGGCCGCGAGTATCGGTGGCGCGCCGCTGCAGGTGCTGGTTGACGAGGCGCTGGCCGGCAATCCGAACCTGCAGGTCGCCGCCGCACGCGTAGCGGCAGCCCGGGCCGTGGCCGAAGTCGCCGGTGCCAATCGCGAGATCAAGGGCAGTGCCGCATTCCAGGGCACCTACCAGCGTTATACCGAAAACGGCCTGGTGCCGGCGCCGCTGGCCGGCACCTACGAGTCCGACAACAGCCTGACGCTGAATTTCTCATACGACCTCGATTTCTGGGGACGGCACGCAGCCGAGTACCGCAGCGCGCTGTCGCAGGACAAGGCGGCACAGGCCGAGCAATACAACGCGCGCCTGATGATCTCGACCGCAGTGGCGCGCGCCTGGGTGCAGCTGGCGCGCGAACATGCGTTGCGCGACCTGAACCAGCAGCAGCTGGACGTGGCCGTCAAGCTGCAGCATCTGATGCAGTTGCGTCTGCGCGCGGGACTCGATGACGAATCGAACCTGCAGCAGGTCGAGCAGGCGCTGGCATTCCTGCGCGCGCAGCAGTCGTCGCTGGACGAAGGGATAGCTCTGACGCGCAACCAGCTGGCGGCGCTGCTGGGCAAGGGGCCGGACCGCGGCCGCGACATCGCGCGCCCGCAATTGCCGGGAGAATCGGCGGTGGCGCTGCCCGACGAACTGCCGCTCGTCTTGCTCGGCCGCCGGCCCGATCTGGTGGCGGCACGCTGGCGCGTCGAAGCGGCACAGGGCGGCATCGACGCCGGCAAGGCTGCCTTCTATCCGAACATCAACCTGACGGCCTTCGCCGGTTTTTCCAGCCTGGGTTTGAGCAATCTGCTGGAGAGCGGCAGCCGTATCGCCGGCATCGGTCCGGCGATCACGCTGCCGATACTTTCCAGCGGCACGCTGCGCGGCAGCCTCAAGCAGCAGGTCGCCAACTACGACGCGCTGGTCGCAACCTACAACCAGGCACTGACCGAGGCCTTGCGCGACGTCGCCGATCAGGTGCAGTCGCTGCGCGCGGCCCAGCAGCAGAGCATGCAGCAGCACGCAGGCACGCAGGCCGCCGCGGCCAGCCTGAAGCTGGCACAGGAACGTGAACGCGTCGGCACCACCAACATGCTGCCGGTGCTGCTGTCGCAACTGGGCCTGCTCGCGCAGCAGCGCAATGAACTCGATTCGCTGGCGCGCCGCAGCGATCTGCGCATCGCGCTGATCAAGGCGCTCGGCGGCGGCTTCGAGGCGCAGGCACTGGGCCTGAACCGCGACATTGCGCCGGCTTCCACAGATTCCACTTTGGTGAAAAACGCATCATGAACACGACAACAAGCAACAACGCGCCGGAATCGGCCGACGTTCCCGACACCGCTGCCAACAACGGCCAGCGCAAGCGCCGCCTGATCGCGGTCACCGTCGTCATCCTTCTGCTGCTGATCGGCTACGGCATCTGGTGGGCGATCTATGCCCGTCATTTCGAGGACACCGACGACGCCTACGTCGCCGGCAACGTGGTGCAGGTCACGCCGCAGGTCGGCGGCACGGTGGTGGCGATCCATGCCGACGACACCGAACTGGTGCAGGCCGGTCAGCCGCTGATCGAACTCGACCGCGCCGATGCGCAGGTCGCGCTGGAGCAGGCCGAGGCGCAACTGGCGCAGACCGTGCGCGAGGTGCGCACGCTGTTCGTCAACAACAGCGCCCTCAACGCGAACGTGACGGCACGCATGGCCGAACTGGCACGCGCCCGTGCCGACTTCGCGCGCCGCCAGGAGCTCAACGGCACCGGCGCGGTGTCCAAGGAAGAACTCGAGCATGCGCGCATCGCCCTGCAGTCGGCCGAGTCCGCGCTGCAGGCCACGCGCGAGCAGCTGGCATCCAACCAGGCATTGACCGAGAACACCTCGATCGAGAAGCATCCGAACGTGCAGCGCGCGGCGGCGCAGGTGCAGGCTGCCTACCTGGCGCTGGCGCGCACCACGCTGCCGGCGCCGGTGACCGGCTACGTGGCGCGGCGCGCGGTGCAGATCGGCCAGCGCGTGGCGCCCGGCGCGCCGCTGCTGTCGGTGGTGCCGCTGCACGCGGTGTGGGTGGACGCCAACTTCAAGGAAGTACAGGTTGCGCGCATGCGCGTCGGCCAGCCGGTCGAACTGCATTCCGATCTGTACGGCAGCGGCGTGAAGTACCACGGCAAGGTGGTCGGCCTGTCGGCCGGCACCGGCGCGGCGTTCGCGCTGCTGCCGACGCAGAACGCGAGCGGCAACTGGATCAAGGTGGTGCAGCGCATTCCGGTGCGCATCGAGCTCGACGCCAAGGAGCTGGAAGACCATCCGCTGCGCGTCGGCCTCTCGATGCAGGTCGAGGTCGATATCGCCAATGACGCCGGCACCTCGCTGACCGCCGGCGCGCCGGCGAGAAGCGCGCCGGCCTACCAGACCGCCGTATTCGACAAGGCCGGTCATGAAGCCGAGGCACGCGTGGCCGAGATCATCGCAAGCAATCTGCAGGGCGCCAACCGCCGCCGCTGATCATGAGCGCTCCCTCGCAAACCGCGCTGCCGCCGCTGTCCGGCACGCCGCTCGTGATCGGCACGCTGGCGCTGTCGCTGGCAGTGTTCATGAACGTGCTGGATTCGTCGATCGCCAACGTCTCGATCCCGGCGATCTCTGGCGATCTCGGCGTGTCGCCGCAGCAGGGTACCTGGGTCATCACCTCGTTCGCGGTGTCGAACGCGATCTCGGTGCCGCTGACGGGCTGGCTCACGCAGCGCTTCGGCCAGGTGCGCCTGTTCATTACATCCATCATTCTGTTCGTGATCGCGTCCGCGCTGTGCGGGCTGGCACCGAGCATCGAGATCCTGATCGCCGCACGCATCATCCAGGGCGCGGTCGCGGGGCCGATGATTCCGCTCTCGCAGTCGCTGATCCTGTCGAGCTATCCGCCGGAGAAAAGCGGCATGGCGCTCGCATTCTGGGGCATGACCACGCTGGTGGCGCCCATCATGGGACCGCTGCTTGGCGGCTGGATTTCCGACAACTACACGTGGCCGTGGATCTTCTACATCAACATCCCGATCGGCTTGTTCGCGGCCTGGGCCACGCTGTCGATCTACCGCACGCGCGAGTCGGCGACCCGCAAGCTGCCGATCGACAAGATCGGTCTCGCGCTGTTGATCGTGTGGGTCGGCGCCCTGCAGCTGATGCTGGACAAGGGCAAGGAACTCGACTGGTTCCACTCGGGCGAGATCATTGCATTGAGCGCGGTGGCGGTGGTCGCCTTTGTCTATTTCCTGATCTGGGAGAGTGGCGAGAAGCATCCGATCGTCGATCTGTCGCTGTTCAAGGGGCGCAACTTCAGCGCCGGCGTGGTCGCGATCTCGGTCGCCTACGGCCTGTTCTTCGGCAGCCTCGTGATCCTGCCGCTGTGGCTGCAGACCGAGCTGTCCTATACCGCGACCGAGGCCGGCAAGGTGATGGCGCCGGTCGGCATCCTGGCGATCCTGATGTCGCCGCTGGTCGGCAAGATCCTGCCCAAGGTCGATGCGCGCTGGGTTGCGACGGCCGCCTTCCTGATCTTTGCGCTGGTGTTCCACATGCGCGCTCAGTTCAACGAGAACGTCGATTTCTACACGCTGATGGTGCCGACCGTGATCCAGGGCGCGGCGATGGCGATGTTCTTCATTCCGCTGACGTCGATCATCCTGTCGGGTCTGTCGCCTGACAGGATTCCTGCGGCCGCCGGCCTGTCGAACTTCGTGCGCATCATGTGCGGCGGCATCGGTACCTCAGTCATGTCCACCATGTGGGACAACCGATCCATCCTGCATCACGCGCAGCTGGCCGAGCACACCGGGCTGCACAATCCTGCCTTCGCGCAGGCGGTCGAGAAGCTGATGGCGCAGGGCATGTCGGAACAGGCGGCGTGGGCCGTCATCGATCGCGGCATGTCGGTGCAGGCCGGTACGCTGGGCGCGACCGACATGTTCTGGATGTCGTCCATCCTTTTCCTGATCCTGATCGCCTTCATCTGGATGACCAAGCGCAGCAAGTCGGGCACGCCGGCGGATGCGGGCGGCGCGCACTGATGCGATTGACCGCGCCACGGTGCGGTGGTCTATCATGCGGGGTTTGCGGTTGCTGACCGCGGCCCCGCATTTCGTTCGACCAACCAATGTCCGTCAACCAACATTCCCTGTCCCTCGCGCTGTTCTGCAAGGTCGTCGATAACTACGGCGACATCGGCATCTGCTGGCGCCTGGCGCGGCAGCTGCATCACGAGCACGGCGTGGCCGTCACGCTGTGGGTCGATGACCTGCGCATCTTCCATCGGATCTGCCCCGAGGTTGCCATCGATGCCGACGTGCAGCGCGTCGCCGGCGTGACCGTGCGGCACTGGCACGATCAGGAAGGCGCGTTCGCACCGGACGAAGTGGCCGACATCGTCATCGAGTTCTTCGGCTGCGACATTCCGCCCGGCTACATCGAGGCGATGGCGCAATGCGAACCGCGCCCGGTCTGGCTCAACTTCGAGGGCCTGACGGCGGAGGAGTGGGTCGAAGGCTGCCATACGCTGCCGTCCATGCATCCGCGCCTGCCCTTGACCAAGCATTTCTTCTTTCCCGGCTTTACCGCGAAGACCGGTGGCCTGCTGCGCGAAGCGGCGCTGGAGGCGCAGCGCGACGCGTTTCAGGCGGACGATGCGGCGCAGGCGGATTTCCTGTCGCGGTTCGGCTTGACGCCGGAGCAGATCGCGTCGTTCAAGGTATCGCTGTTCTGCTATGCGCATGCGCCGGTGGAGGAACTGTTTGCGGCCTGGCAGCAGGGGACGCAGGCGATCACCTGCCTAGTGCCGGAGGGCGTGGCGGCGCAGGCCGTGCAGGATTTTGTGCAGGGGCCGGCGGCAGCCGGCGCGGTTGCCACGCGCGGTGCCTTGACCCTGCGCGTGCTGCCCTTCGTCGCGCAGCCCGATTACGACCGTTTGCTGTGGGCCTGCGATTTCAACTTCGTGCGCGGCGAGGATTCCTTCGTGCGCGCGCAATGGGCCAGGCGCCCCTTTGTTTGGCACATCTATCCGCAGGACGAGAACCTGCACCACAAGAAGCTGCGCGCCTTCCTGCAGCGTTATGCGAATGGCATCGACGCGCTGGCGGCGTTCTCGCTGTTCTGGAACGCTGCTGGTGATGGTGCGGGCAGTGCGCGGCAAGGATGGCCGGCGCTGCAATCGATGCTGCCGACGATTGCCGAACGGGCAAAGGAATGGCAGGCGCAGATGGCAGAAAACGGCGATCTGGCGAGCAATCTGTTGCGCTTTGCCCGCAGTATCCGGTCGGAGAACGGCAAAAAACCGGTATAATGCGCGGTTAGTCCGTAACCGCTCGTAACCGCTTTTCGATCAGTCGTGTTGACCGAGGGGCCGGCAGACGATGTTCATGCAACCCTCCTTTTAACGATACCTCCCTATGAAATTCGCAAAAGAAATCCGCGTCGGCAACATCATCATGGTCGATGCCAAGCCTTTCATCGTGTTGCGTTCCGACGTCAACGGTTCGAGCCGCACCGGTTTCACCTACAAGTGGAAGATGAAGAATCTTCTGACCAACGCGCCGCTCGAAAACGTGTTCCGCGGCGACGACAAGTTCGACGTGGTCGTGCTCGACAAGAAGCCGGTCACCTATTCGTACTTCGCCGATCCGCTGTTCGTCTTCATGGACGAGGAATACAACCAGTACGAGATCGAAGAGGAAAACCTCGGCGACGCGATCCACTACCTGAAGGACGGCATGGAATGCGAAGCCGTGTTTTATGACGGCAAGGCCATCTCGGTCGAACTGCCGACCACCATCGCGCGCCAGGTCGTCTATTCGGAACCGGCCGTCAAGGGCAACACCTCGGGCAACGTGCTGAAGGAAGCCAAGATCGAGAACGCGATCGAAGCCAACCAGCACATCGTGCAGGTCCCGCTGTTCGTCGACCAGGGCGACGTTATCGAGATCGATACCCGCACCAACGAATACAAGAAAATTGTTCGCAACTGATCCGGTTGCCGAAACAAGAAACGCTGCCAGATGGCAGCGTTTTTTTTTCTGAATGCTCTCGGCGGTAAGACGACTGGTCCTAGCGCGCCTTTTCGATGCGCTCTATGCGTTCCTGCGTCGAGGGATGGCTGGAGAACCAGGAACCGGAGGGATCGTCACCGACGGCCTTCTGCAGCTTGTCGAAGCCGTGCGCCATTTCTGCAAGCGGAATGCCGTTGGCCTTCAGCATCGCCATCGCATAGTCGTCGGCTTCGCGTTCGGCATCGCGCGAATAATGCATGTCCAGCATCACGGTTGGGATGTTGGCGACCACCGCCGAGGCATCGCCGAAGATCAGCGTGACGACCGCGCCGACCGCCGAACTTTGGATGATGCGCCGCATCAGATGGCGCTCGTGCAGATGGCCGAGTTCGTGCGCGAGCACGGCAATCACCTGCTCGTCATTATCCATGAGCTGAACGAGTTCATCCGTCATCACGATCTCGCCGGAGGGCAGGGCAAATGCATTGGGCCCGATTCTGCTCTTGCGATAGACGATGGTGTAGGCGGGCGTGCCGCTCATGGGCGGTGTCATGCTGGCGAAACGTTCGCTCAGGGCGGCTTGCCTTGCCGGCGGCAGTTCGCTTGGCGCCAGGATGCGCTTGTCGAGAAAATCCAGCAGGCCGGTGCTGACCGAACGTTCGATCCGGTCCGGCATGATCTTGGCAATGATTTCCGCCGCCAGCGGCAAGCCGTACAGGTAACCTGCAACCAGCAGAAAGGCCGTCAGTGCCAGCGCCATCAGCGCGCCGCGCCAGCTTTGCTGCGCGCGCACCACGCTGGAATCGGCAAAACCGGTCTCCTCCAGCATGGCCTCGAAGGCCGGCACATCCTGGATTTCGAGATAGGCGTCGTCCGGGAACGTCACCTTGCGCCCCGCGTGCCGCGTGCGTTCCGACACGCGCAGCTCACTCAGTGCGCAGCTGCGTTCGGCTTCGCCGCGAATGAACGCCGTGCCGTCGCTTACATCGAGCGTGACGCGATGCGCGCGCGAGGTTTTGCCATCGTAGTAAAGCGCCGGAATGCTCATGCGTCAAAGTGAAAGATCGAAGTCCAGCAGATCGGCCATGCCCTCGCCGGTGGCCGAAGCTTGCGCCTGTGCATCCGCGACGAATTCGTCGAGGCTGCCCGACGGCAGCAGCGTCATCGATTCGAGCCGGTATTTCAGCGTGCGGATTCTGGCAAATGGCGTGAACAGGCCGAGCGTGCAGATGATGGCGATGATGTTGGTCACGGTGATGAACACCATGCGCGGCCATTTCATGTCGCAGGTGAAGCGGTGCTCACCGAGGCGCGTGTTGTTCCAGATCAGGTTCTGCAGCAGGGTGGCAAAGATCGGGAACAGGACGAACATCCACGCGTAGAGCACCAGCAGGAAGGTGAAGAACGCCGACATCGCGGCCGGGTTGGGCGCGCCGCCGCTGCGCGCATCGGCAAACAGCGCGAACATGCCGCCGCCGAAGAAAATCGAGATCGCGACGATGCCGGCCAGCCAGATCGCGAATACCGTCAGATAGGCCATGTAGAAGCGCCCGACCGTCGCATGGAAGGAAAAGTGCGTGCTGCCGAAGCGGCTTTCGTCGTGCTGGAACTGTTTCATGCGCTGGTGCGCGATCGGCGCGGTCAGCATGAAGGTGAACATCGACAGCAGCGGCCACAGCAGATAGACACGATAGACGTCGGCCAGCCTGCCGCGAAAACCGAAGCGGATGCCGCGATAGCTCGAGTTGTAGAGCTTGAACTGCAGGCTCTTCCAGATCAGCCATGGCGCCACTGCCATCACTGCCGCGATCATCAGCAGCGCGAGCAGGTCGGACATCTCGAACGCGAGGTTGTAGATCACGATCAGCACGAAGGCGACGATGCGGCCCTTGAGGATGGCGATCGGATTGCCGTGGTATTCGAAGCTGGCGCCGGCCACGCTGGTGCTGCCGTAAAAGTATCGGGTGCGCCTGACCTTGGCCCATGCCGAATAAATGCCGAGGGTGACGATCGACAGCAGCAGGTTGACGATCCAGATGCGGAAGTACTCGCTACCCGTTCCGTGGAAGGAAAAGCGCTGCGGCGCATCGCCGGATGGAGTGGAAGAGTCGGAAGAAAGCTGAAGGTCATCCGCCATGATGGTTCCCTGAGAGATCTGTTTTTATTGGTGAGGCAGCATCGCTTGCCGGGCATTGTCTGTCAAGCAATAACATGGGCCGGGGAAATGGCTGCCGCCATTTCGATTCCCACCGGAAACGTCAATGCGTCCAGTGAGAATGTTCTGAAAAATGTTTATCTATTTTTATATAAAAAATGTAACAAAGACGAACTTTTATGTGCGGTAGCGCACAAAGCCGCATGGCTCTGCAAAGTGCAAAAAATGCAATATTTCAACATTGTATTTGAGCATCGAATTTGTATTGCCTGAGTGAAAAACAGTAGGCCCGTGATGACGCTGCGCACGACACGCCAGTGCCTCTTGCGCGATCCGGATTCCGGTTCCGGACTTCATTGCGAACAAATTTATTCCCAGGAGATTTCATGCTTCGTTCCGACACGCTTTTTGGCAAACGCGAAAACAACACCCCCAACCCTCCGCTGAGCACCACCAACTCCTCGTCGGTCCTGTCCAACACCTCGGGTGCGAACAACGCATTCAACAAGAACACCACCAGCAGCACGTTCAACGGCAGCCAGCAGCAGGTCGCCGGCAGCAATGAAGTTGGCAGCAAGCTGATCGTCGGTCCCAACATCAAGCTCAAGGGCGTCGAGATCACCGATTGCGACACCCTGGTGGTCGAAGGCTTCGTCGAGGCGACCATGGATTCGCGCGTGATCCAGATCGCCAAGGAAGGCTCGTTCAAGGGTTCCGCCGGCATCGATATCGCCGAAATCCACGGCGAGTTCGACGGCGACCTGACCGTGCGCCAGAAGCTGGTCATCTACGCGACCGGCAAGGTCTCGGGCAAGATCCGCTACGGCAACCTGGTGATCGAAGAGGGCGGCCAGCTTTCGGGCGACGTACAGGTCGGTACCGGCAGCGCGTCGTCGCCGCCGAAGGTGGCGGTCGCCAAGAGCGTCTGATTTCGTCCCGGTCTGTCGCGACCGGGGCTGTTCTGCCGATACAGCCGGCGGTGGTGGCGTCTGTCGCGCTGTTGCCGGCGGCATGTGATGTGAGTACGGGGCCGTTTCTTTCGGAGCGGCGCCTTTTCCGCATGCGCCGTTCAAGCTGTAATGCGCGGCATGCGCTGTCCGATGCTCGTGCATCGGTATTCCTGCCTTCTTTCCGTTTTCTGCCGGCATTCAGCCGCTTTTCTTCTTTCTGCACTTCATTCAGTAAGTGATGAGTAAGAGAACCTTCCTGATGATCGAGCTTTCATCTCATCAGGAGTGCAATCATGAGTTCCCGACAATGTGCGCCTACGGCGCGCCGAGCCATCGTCAGGCGTTTTTCCATCTCGGCCATGCTGGGCTGCGCGTTTCTCGTACCATCGTCGACTTTCGCGCAGGATATTGGTTTCAAGCCGGTCGCGATCTGGGGAGTCGGCCTTGGCGTCGCCAGCACGCAAAAGGTCTACCGCGATGCGGACCGCGATAATATGGCGATTCCGCTGCTGCACTTCGAGAACGAGCATGTTCGTTTCTTCGGCACCGTCGGCGAAGTCAAATTGCCTAGCCTGCGCCTGAGCGATACGCAGAAGATCAAGTTCGGCCTCATTGGCCGCTATGACGGTTCGGGCTATGAAGCCAAGGATGCATGGGTGCTCGATGGCATGAGCAAGCGCAAGGGCGGTGTCTGGGCCGGTGCGCGGGCCGAATGGCAGACTGGTCTGGTGGATCTGCACGCCGACTGGACGCATGATGTGTCGGGCAACAGCAAGGGGCAGCGTTTCAACTTGGCGGCGACCAGAACCTGGCGGCCGACCGAACGCGTGACACTCACGCCGCGCATCGTCGCGACCTGGCACGACAGCAAGTACGTCGATTACTATTACGGCGTGCGGGCGGACGAGGTGCGGACCGGACGGTCGGCCTACCTGGGCGAATCCGGAGTCAGTTCCGAAGTGGGCCTGTACGGCGCCTACCGCTTCGACAAGCACCACTCCGTGGTATTCGATCTCCAGGCCACGCGTCTTTCTTCCAAGGTCAAGAACAGCCCGTTGGTGGATGGCTCGACCGAGAACCGCGTTTTCCTTGGCTATATGTACCATTTCTGATGGGTCGGATACTGTTGATCGAAGATCATGCGCATCTCGCCAGCCTCATTTGCAAGGGGCTGGCCGCCGCCGGCATTGCGGCCGACGTGGTGGAGCGCGGCGAAGCGGCATGGAATGCGATCGCGCAGGTTCCCTATCAGGCCCTGGTGCTCGATCGCGGTCTGCCCGACGGCGACGGACTGCTGTTGCTGCAACGGCTGCGTCAGGCCAATCTCGTCATTCCCTGCCTGATCCTGACCGCGCGCGATGCGCTGCACGACCGGGTGGAAGGATTGGATGCGGGCGCGGATGATTATCTGCCCAAGCCATTTGCGATGAGCGAACTCGTCGCGCGCGTGCGCGCATTGCTGCGCCGTCCGTCGGCGAGCCAGCCGCTGCGCCCCGCGCATGTCGACCTGATCCTGTCGCCCGATGCAGGGACCATGCAGTGCGGCGACGAAAGCATCACGCTGGCGCCCGCGGAACTGCAGATCATGCTGGCGCTGGTGCGCAGGCAGGGCGAGGTGGTGCGCCGCAGCGCGATGGAAGCCGCTGGCTGGGGCCTGAGCGAGGCGGTGACGCCCAATGCGCTGGACGTCGCCCTGCATCGTCTGCGTCGCAAGCTGGCCGCCATCGGTTCGCGCCTGCAGATCGTCAACCTGAGAGGACAAGGCTATGCGCTTCAGGAAAGCGACGTGGTTCAATAGCCTGGCTTTCAAGATATTGCTGGCCTATGTTGCCGGCGCGTTGTTGAGTATCGCGCTGCTGGTGCTGGGCAATGCCATCGTCCGGGATCGTCTGCCGGGAATGGACCTGGGTGATCGCGCACTGGTTCTTGCGAAAGCGCTGCTCTTCGACAGTAACGGCCAGCCGGTCGGAGTGGCGGCCGGCGATGCGAATTCGTTCTGGATCTACGACAGTCTGGGCCGGGAAACGGCTTACCGCGTGCTCGATGGAAACGGCAAGGTCGTCCTCATGTCATCCGGTGCGCGGGCGTGGCCGGACAGCGAGGATATGGCACGTCTGGCACGCCACGGCTTCGAATTTACCCTGGATGGAGAGTCGTATCACGGCGCGACCGTGCCGTTCGTGAAGGATGGAACAACATGGTTCATCCAGTTGACAGCGAGTTCGCGCATCGTCGAATTCCTGCACCGGGAATTTGCGTTGCCCTTCATCCAGCTCGGCATCATCGTCTTCAGTTTCTTGCTGCTGTTCGTGTTCGGACTCTGTGCCTACGTGAGCCTGAAATATTCTCTGCGGCCGCTACGCGAAGCTTCCGCGGCGGCTGCCGCGATTTCTCCGCGCTCGCTCGACGAGCGCTTGCGGATGGACGGCATGCCGTCCGAGATCATCCCGTTGATCGACAGTTTCAACCATGCGCTGGAACGGATCGAGAAGGGCTTTCGCATCCAGCAGGAATTCCTGGCCAAGGCCGCGCATGAACTGAAGACGCCGCTGACGTTGTTGCGCACCGAACTGGAACTGATGGACGACGACACGGGCATGTGCCCATCGCTGCTGGCTTACGTCGAACACCTGTCGCGCCAGGTACAGCAGTTGTTGCTGCTGGCCGAAGCGAGCGAAGCGGCGAGTTACCAGTTCATAGAGGTCGATGTGCATGAAGCGGTGCGCGACGCGGTTTCGTTCCTGCAGCGGCTGGCCGACGATGCGGACGTAACGCTGACGATCGTCGCTGCGCACAAAGGCATTCGGTGGCAGGCCGATCGCGGCGCTTTCTTCACGTTGCTGAAAAACCTGATCGAGAACGCCATTCAGCATGCGCCACGCGGCACAGAAGTACGGACCGAGATCGGCATGGACTGTATTCGCGTGCGCGATTGGGGCGCGGGCGTCAAGCCGGAGCAGTTGCCGCTGTTATTCTCGCGCTTCTGGCGTGGAGCGCATAGACGCGATCACGGCGCCGGTCTGGGATTGGCGATCTGCCGCGAAATCGCATGGGCGCATGGCTGGCAGCTGTCGGCCAGCAACGCCGCGCCGGGGCTGGTGATGGAGATCGTCAGGAGCGAAAATTCCGCGGCGGACGCGTCGTCAACGCACAACACCTCGGCCGGTCTCGAATGAAAAACGCCCGATGCGAGCATCGGGCGCGGCAAGAACTTCTGGCGTTCCGCACTTACTTGAGAACTTTCTTCAGGAAGTTCGAGATATCCACGATCTCTTCCATGCAGACCGAGTGCGGCATGTTGTACTCGTGCCAGTCAACGTCGTAGCCGAGCTTCTGCAGCAGCGCCACCGACTGCTGCGCACGCGTGATCGGGATCACCTGGTCGCCGCGGCCGTGGCCGTAATAGATCGGCGTGGTCTTGTTCGCTTCGGTGCGCTCGGCTTCGAACGAGTTCTCCAGCGGCAGATAGCCGGACAGGCAGATCAGGCCGCCGAGTTTTTCCGGATGGCGCAGGCCGGTCTGCAGCGTCATCGCGCAGCCTTGCGAGAAGCCGGCAAGCAGGATTCTTTCGGCCGGGATGCCGCGTTCCTTTTCACGTTCGATCAGGGCGTTGATGTCGGCCTGCGAATCGCGCAGCGTTTTTTCATCGTCGTCGCGGCCGAACTCGCTGGACCAGATGTCGAACCATGCCGGCATCATGCGGCCGCCGTTGATCGTCACCGGCAGCATCGGTGCGTGAGGGAACACGAAGCGGATGCCGGGCACGCCGGCCAGGTCGAGTTCCTTGACGATGGGCACGAAGTCGTTGCCGTCGGCGCCGAGGCCGTGCATCCAGATGATGGAAACGGTGGGGTTGGGAGAGGTTTGGAGTTCGACGGCTTTCAGGGTCATGATCGGATCGTAAAAGTGAAAATTATCTTGCGGGACGGATCGCGTGCTTGGGACGCCAGCCCTTGCAGACGGCATCGTTGGTTTCGATGTAGGGGCCGCCGATGAGATCGATGCAGTAGGGCACCGCAGCGAAGATGCCGCCGACGAGCTGCTTGCCGTCGGCATCCTTCAGGCCTTCCAGCGTTTCCTTGATCGACTTGGGCTGGCCCGGCAGGTTCATGATCAGCGCGGCGTGGTCGGCGGTTTCGCGGATCACGGCGACCTGGCGCGACAGGATGGCGGTTGGCACGAACTGCAGGCTGATCTGGCGCATCTGTTCACCGAAGCCCGGCATTTCCTTGGTGGCGACCGCCAGCGTCGCTTCCGGCGTGACATCGCGCCGCGACGGGCCGGTGCCGCCGGTGGTGATGACCAGATGGCAACGCGCCACATCGACCAGTTCGATCAGGGCCTGTTCGATTGCCGCGCGTTCGTCGGGAATCAGGCGCGTTTCGATTTGCCACGGACTGTGGAGCGCGGCAGTGAACCATGCCTGCAGCGATGGCAAACCTTCGTCCTGATAGATGCCGGCCGAGGCGCGGTCCGAGATCGAGACGAGGCCGATCTTCAGCGTTTCGTCAGGATTGTTGGTCGTCATCGTCGATCTCGTCATTGTCCTCGTCGGCGGCGGAAGCGGCAGGCGCCTGCAATTGCTTGAGGATCTGGAAAATCTCGCGGTAGGCCTTGGGCGGCTTGTTGTCGGCCTGTTCCTTGCGTGCGTTGCGGATCAGCGTGCGCAGTTGCTGCGCGTCGAGTTGCGGATGTTCGGACAGTAGCTGCGTGAGCGCCTTGTCGTCGGCCAGCAGCTTGTCGCGGCGCCGTTCGATCGCGTGTAGGGTGGCGGTTTCCGCCTTCGACGCGCCTTTCCAGCTGTCGAGCACCTTGCGGATGGCGGCGATCTCGTCTTCTTCCAGCGTGCGCATCTTCTTGCCGACGTACTGCAGCTGGCGGCGGCGGCCTTCGTGATCCTTGATCTGCTGGCATTCGAGGATGGCCTCGCGCACGTCTTCCGGCATCGGCACGCGCTTGACGCGGTCGCGCGGCTGTTCGACGAGTTCCTCGCCGAGCTTTTGCAGGGCGCTCATCTGGCGCTTGAGTTCGGATTTGGAGGGGCGTTCGTATTCCTGTTCGAATTCGGCGGAACTGAAACCGACGGAGCCTCTGTTGGCGTTTGGCATGATGATTTGGCGCGGCGGCAAAGCCGTTCTGTAAACGACTGCTATGATAACTGTTTTACAGGCATTCCCGAAGAAAACACCCCATGAGCGACGCTGCAGATTCGATTTTCACCCATACCCAGGACCAGTTGAAACAGTATGCGCAGGATGTGCTGCGCTACGCGAAGGAAAAGGGCGCGTCGGATGCCGCCGTCGAGATCAGCGAAGGCAGCGGCCTGTCGGTTTCGGTGCGCAAGGGCAGCGTCGAGACGATCGAGCAAAACAAGGACAAGGGCATGGGCGTGACCGTCTATCTGGGCGAAGGACGCCGGATACGCCGCGGCAACGCCAGCACCTCGGACTTTTCGCAGCAGGCGCTCAAGGATACGGTCGAAGCCGCCTACAATATCGCGCGCTTCACGGCCGAGGACGATTGTGCCGGCCTGCCCGACGAAGACACGCTGGAGCGCCATCCGCGCGACCTGCAGCTCTGCTATCCATGGCTGATCTCGGCCGAGGAAGCGGTCGAGCTCGCGCGGCGCGGCGAGGCGGCCGCCTTCGCCGTCGACAAGCGCATCACCAACAGCGAAGGGGCCGGCGTCTATGCGCAGCAGTCGCATTTCGTCGCCGCCAATTCGCGCGGCTTCATCGGCGGCTATCCGTATTCGCGCCACACGATCTCGGTTGCGCCGATCGCCGGCAAGGGCGGCAACATGCAGCGCGACGACTGGTATTCGTCGATGCGCGATCCGAAGAAACTGGCTCGGCCGGAAGCTATCGGCGAATACGCGGCGCATCGTGCGCTGGCTAGACTGAACGCACGCAAGCTCGACACGCGCAAGTGCCCGGTGCTGTTCGAGGCGCCGCTGGCGGCCGGCCTGCTGGGTGCCTTCGTGCAGGCGGTGTCGGGCGGCGCGCTGTATCGCAAATCGACCTTCCTGCTCGATTCGCTCGGCAAGCAGGCCTTTGCGCCGCACATCCAGATCGTCGAGGACCCGCACGTGATCGGCGGCGTCGGTTCGTCGCCCTTTGATGACGAAGGTGTCAAGACCAGCCGCCGCGACGTGGTGCGCGACGGCGTGGTGCAGGGCTATTTCCTCTCGACCTATTCGGCGCGCAAGCTCGGCATGAAGACGACCGGCAACGCGGGCGGTTCGCACAACCTGTCGCTGACCTCATCGCTGACCAGGGCATCGGACGACTTCGAGGCGATGCTGCGCAAGCTCGATACCGGCCTGCTGGTGACCGAACTGATGGGCCAGGGCGTGAACTACGTGACCGGCGACTATTCGCGCGGCGCATCCGGCTTCTGGGTCGAGAAGGGCGTGATCCAGTATCCGGTCGAGGAAATCACGATCGCCGGCAACATGAAGGAAATGTTCCACCAGATCGTGGGCATCGGTGCCGACACGCTGATCCGCGGCACCAAGCAGACCGGCTCCATCCTGATCGAGAACATGACGGTGGCCGGTAGCTGATTTTTCGGTCGGGCAAACAAAAAGGGCGATGCACAGGCATCGCCTTTTTGTTTCTGCGGCGGGTATCAGCCGAGCAGTGCGCGCACGCGTGCGATCTGCTTGCGCACCTGTTGTGGCGCGGTGCCGCCGACGTGATCGCGTGCGGCGACCGAGCCTTCGAGCGTCAGCACGTCGAAGATGTCTTGCTCGATCAGTGTCGAGAACGCGCGCATTTCCTCGAGCGTCAAGTCCGACAGGTCGCAGTTGCGATCGACACAGACGCGCACTGCATGGGCGACGGCTTCGTGCGCGTCGCGGAACGGCAGGCCCTTCTTGACCAGGTAGTCGGCCAGATCGGTGGCCGTCGCATAGCCCTGCAGCGCGGCGGCGCGCATGGCTTCCGGCTTGACCGTGATGCCGCGTGCCATGTCGGCGAAGATGCGCAGCGTGTCGGTTACCGTATCGACGGTGTCGAACAGCGGTTCCTTGTCTTCCTGGTTGTCCTTGTTGTAGGCCAGCGGCTGGCCCTTCATCAGCGTCAGCAACGCAATCAGGTGGCCGTTGACGCGGCCGGTCTTGCCGCGCGCGAGTTCGGGCACGTCCGGGTTCTTCTTCTGCGGCATGATCGACGAGCCGGTGCAGAAGCGGTCGGCGATGTCGATGAAGCCGACGCGCGGGCTCATCCACAGCACGAGTTCTTCCGACATGCGCGAGACGTGCGTCATGACCAATGCGGCGGCGGCGCAGAATTCGATCGCGAAGTCGCGGTCGGAGACGGCGTCCAGCGAGTTGTGGCAGACGTCCTCGAAGCCGAGCGTCTTCGCCACGCGTTCGCGGTCGATGGCGAAGGTGGTGCCGGCCAGTGCGGCGGCGCCCAGCGGCAGGCGATTGACGCGCTTGCGTGCATCGAGCATGCGCTCGGCATCGCGGCCGAACATTTCGACATAGGCCAGCATGTGGTGACCGAAGGTGATCGGCTGCGCCACCTGCAGGTGGGTGAAACCGGGAAGGATGGTATCGGCATGCTGCTCGGCCAGGTCCAGCAGCGCCAGGCGCAGCTCGCGCAGCAGGCCGACGATGTTGTCGATCTCGCCGCGCAGGTAGAGGCGGATGTCGGTCGCGACCTGGTCGTTGCGCGAGCGGCCGGTGTGCAGGCGCTTGCCGGCATCGCCGACCAGCTCCGTCAGGCGCTTCTCGATGTTCAGGTGGACGTCTTCCAGGTCGAGCAGCCATTCGAAGGTGCCGGCGGCGATCTCGTCCTGAATCTGCATCATGCCGCGCCGGATTTCGGTATGGTCTTCCGCACTGATGATATTCTGATGCGCCAGCATCTCCGCATGCGCGAGCGAACCCTGGATATCGACCTCGGCCAGGCGCTTGTCGAAGAACACCGACGCCGTGTAGCGCTTGACCAGGTCAGAGACCGGTTCGTTGAAACGGGCCGACCAGGCCTCGCTTTTTTTGGAGAGTTGTGCTGTCATGATCGTTTCCTGATGAATACGCGATTATAGAACAAGGCAGGACGGCAAGGCCGTACACCAATCCATGCCTTGCCGCGACCGACGCTCTCTTTGAACCTGCGATTGCCCACATGCTGCGCCCGTCCGATTCCGCTCCTGTCCCTTTGATAGAGAACGTGATTCCGGACTGTTGCAATATCGGCATCATGGTCAGGTCGCTGCTGTTCGTCAACGGCGTGGTTCTGGTGGTCACGCTGTTCACGGTGGAAGGATGGCAGAACGCGCTGATGGCTTTCGTCGAGGCATCCATGCTGGTCGAGTCAGCCTGCCTGTCGTCGCTGTTTGCGTTGTGCGGAGTACGCCGGCTGGTGCGCACCATGCCGCCGTGGGCGCAGCGCATCATCTGCGCGCTGGTGCCGGCAGCCGTCACCGGCCTGATCATTCACTATGTGCTGAGTGACGCAACGTTCAGCCTGACGCGCGTGTCGGCTTCCGAGGGCATGGCATGCGGCGCGTTGTTCGGCTTCGTACTGCAGCATTATTTCGAACTGCGCACGCGCGCCTTTTCGCCGGCGCTGGCCGAGGCGCGTCTGCAGGCCTTGCAGGCGCGCATACGGCCGCACTTCCTGTTCAACAGCCTCAATGCGGTGCTGTCTCTGATCCGCACCGAGCCGCGCCGCGCGGAAAGCACGCTGGAAGACCTGGCCGATCTGTTCCGCATCCTGATGCGCGACGCGCGTGATGTGACCACGCTCGGCAACGAAGTGCGCATCGGCATGCAGTATCTTTCCATCGAAAAGGTCAGGCTCGGCGACCGGCTGCAGGTCGAATGGAATCTCGACGGCATTCCCGGCGACACGCTGCAGAAGGCGATGGTGCCGGCCCTGCTGCTGCAGCCGTTGCTGGAAAACGCCGTGCACTACGGCGTCGAACCATCGCCGCGGCGGGCAGTGATCGGTATTCGTGTGGTGCGCGTGCGCGATCGCATCGAGATCGTCATCGCCAATCCCTATCACGCCAATACCGTATCGGCCGGCAATCAGATGGCATTGGCCAATATTCGCGAGCGCCTGGCACTGTTCTACGATGTCGAAGCCGAGTTGGCGACGAGCACGGAGGCGGGCGAATTCACGCTGCGCCTGATGTTGCCATACCGGAAAGGAGAGCCATGATTCCGCGTATTTTCATCGTCGATGACGAAGCGCCGGCACGGGCACGTCTGGTTACCTTGCTGTCGGACATCGCGGCCGGATGCCCGCATCTGCTGGTCGGCGAGGCAGAGCACGCCGATCAGGCCATGCAGCGCATTGCCGAGTTGCGGCCCGATATCGTGCTGCTCGACGTGCAGATGCCCGGCATGACGGGCGTGGAAATGGCTTCGCATCTGATGCGCAGAGAGGATGCACCGGTCGTCATCTTCGTGACCGCTTTTGACGAATATGCGTTGAAGGCGTTCGAGGTGCAGGCCATTGACTACCTGCTCAAGCCGGTACGTGCCGCGCGGCTGGCCGAGGCGATTGCGAGAGCCGTGCTGCTGCGTGCCAGCGGGCACGGCAGAAAGCAGGAGATCGATCAGGCCATGGCGAACCTGCATGGCGCGCGCCGTCACTTTTCGATCCAGGAGCGCGGCCGGCTGCTGCTGGTGCCGGTGACCGACGTGCTTTACCTCAAGGCGGAAGCCAAATACGTCACGCTGCGCACGCGCGAACGCGAGTATCTGCTCGAAGGATCGCTGTCATCGCTGGAGCAGGAATTCCCCATGCAGTTCATTCGCGTGCATCGCAACGCACTGGTGGCGCGGGAGGCGATCCTTGGCGTAGAGCGCGGCATGCAGGCGGTGGATGCCGACAGCGATGGCGAACGCGCGCAGGAATCGTGGCAGGTGATCCTGCGCGGCATCGACGACCGGCTGCCGATTTCGCGCCGCCAGTGGCCGCTGGTGAAGGGCATCGTGCGCTGATACACGCTCCAGGCTGCAGGAAACCTGCGGCCATGTGATATCGAAATCCCTCTCTGTCTGATGCTGCCTTTCGCGCGCGGCCCGGCGTACTGTCTGTTTTCCCCGAACGAATGGAACAAACGGACATGCATGCATACGATCTGCCCCGGCAAGCGGGCATGAGCAGAAGCGGCGGCGCGATTGCGGGCAGCATCGTGGCGCTGGTCACGCCGATGACGCCGGACGGCGGCATCGACCTCGACGCCTATCGCGCCCTGATCGACTGGCACGTGGAACAGGGCACGGATGCCATTTCGGTGGTCGGTACCACCGGCGAGTCGGCCACGCTGGACATGGAAGAGCACTGCCACCTGATCCGCATCGCGGTCGAGCAGGCCGCTGGCCGCGTGCCGGTGATCGCAGGTACCGGCGGCAATTCGACCGCCGAGGCGATCGAACTGAGCGAATACGCGCGCCACGTTGGCGCCGACGCCAGCCTGTCGGTGGTTCCGTACTACAACAAGCCGACGCAGGAAGGCATGATCCGCCATTACCGCAAGATCGCCGAGACGGTCGATCTGCCGCTGATCCTGTACAACGTGCCGGGCCGCACCGTGGCCGATCTGGAACACGACAGCGTGCTGAAGCTGGCGCAAGTGCCGGGGATCGCCGGCATCAAGGACGCCACCGGCAACATCGCGCGCGGCACCTTCCTGCTGCGCGCGCTGCCGGCGTCGTTCCCACTCTACAGCGGTGACGATGCGACGGCGGCGGCATTGATGCTGGCGGGCGCTGCCGGCAACATCTCGGTCACGGCCAACGTCCTGCCGGCGCGCATGAAGGCGCTGTGCGATGCTGCGCGCGCGGGCGATGCCGCCGCCGTGCGCCGGCTGGACGATTCGCTGGCCTGGCTCAACCGCGCCCTGTTCGTCGAATCCAATCCGATCCCGGTCAAGTGGGTGCTGGCGCGCATGGGACGTCTGCAGGAAGCCTACCGCCTGCCGTTGTGCGAACTCGATCCGCGCCATCACGCGCAGGTCTGGCAGGCCGTGCTGGCGGCGCGCGAGGACCTGCTGCCGGTGTAAAGACAGATGGAGAGCAGCACCGATCGGTGGCGATGATCTGCCGCGTCTGCTCTGTTTTTTCTTGCGCATCTGCTTCTTTTCTGTACTGTACGGTTCTTGCAGACTGGAATGCATCAAGCGTGCGCGGCGGTTTCGCCCGACAATGCTTCCATCCCCACGAGGCCGAACCGTCCATGAAACGCTACGAAGCGCTGGCAGAGGAAATCGCGCAATCCATCCAGTCCGGTGTGCTGAAGCTCGGCGACCGCCTCGCCTCCATCCGCGAAACCAGCGCCCATCGCGGCGTCAGTCCTTCCACCGTGTTCCAGGCCTATTACCTGCTCGAGGCACGCGGCCTGATCCAGGCGCGCGAGCGCTCCGGTTATTACGTGATCGCCGGCCTCAAGGCCTTTCCGCCCGAGCCGGAAGCGGTGAAACGGCCGCTTGGCGACACGACCGTGGTCGACGTCAGCGACCTCATCGTCGAGATACTCAAGTCCAGCAAGCAGCATGACGTGGTACCGCTGGGTTCCGCCTTTCCGAGCCCGGTGCTGTTCCCGTGGAGCCGGCTCGGCCGCGCGATGAACAAGGCGATGCAGCAGATGAATCCGTGGAACGCGGTCGACGACATCACGCCGGGCAACGCCAACCTGCGGCGCCAGATCGCGATGCGCTACCTGATGGATGGCTTCCATGTGCATACCGACGACATCGTCGTCACCAACGGCGCGCTGGAAGCACTGAACCTGTGCCTGATGGCCGTCACGCGGCCCGGCGATACGGTGCTGGTCGAATCGCCCGCTTTCTACGGCGCGCTGCAGGCGCTGGAAAGAATGGGTCTGCAGGCGATCGAGGTGCCCACGCATCCGCGCGAGGGCATCGACCTGGGCGCGCTGGCCGAGGCGCTGGAACGCCATCGTCCCAAGGCGTGCTGGCTGATGACGAACTTCCAGAATCCGCTCGGATGCCTGATGCCCGAATACAAGAAGCGCGAACTGGTGGCACTGTTGGCGGCGCACGAGGTGCCGCTAATCGAGGACGACGTCTATGCGGAGCTTTACTTCAACGGTACGCGGCCGCTGCCGGCCAAGGCTTTCGACACCAAGGGCCTGGTCATGCACTGCTCGTCGTTTTCCAAATGCCTGGCGCCTGGCTACCGCGTCGGCTGGGTGGCGCCGGGACGCTTCACCGAGCAGGTGATTCGCCAGAAGCTCGCGATCTCGCTGTCGGCATCGGCACCGGCGCAGGCGGCGATTGCCGAGTTTCTCGCCAAGGGCGGTTTCGACAGCCATCTGCGGCAACTGCGTCATGCATTGTCGCTGCAGCAGGGCATGATGATGCAGAGCGTGCTCAAGCATTTTCCGACCGGCACGCGTGTCACGCGGCCGACCGGCGGCTATTTCCTGTGGATGGAGCTGCCGCATGAAGTCGATACGCTGGCGCTGCATCGGCAGGCGCTGTCGCTGGGCATCAGCGTGGCGCCCGGACCGATGTTCTCGGCCAAGCGCGAGTTCGCCAACTGCCTGCGTCTCAATTACGGACACCCGTGGGACGAACGCATGGAAGGCGCGCTGCAATCCTTGGGACGCATCGTGCGCGCGCAGTGCGCATAGGTGATGTTGCCGTCAGTTGCTCATGCCGGCGGCGCGCATCAACGCCTTCATCGCAAAGGCCGCCACTGCCAGTGCGCCGACGCTGGCAGCCCAGATCCAGACCAGCCAGGCCAGCCTGATCCACCAGCTATGCGCGTGTTCGCGTTGCTCGTCCATCAGTGATAAGCCTCATGCTGCGACACCTTGCCGCGGAACACGTAATACGACCACACCGTGTACATCAGGATCACCGGAATGATCAGCAGCGCGCCGACCAGCGCGAAGCCCTGGCTCTGCGGCGGCGCCGAGGCTTCGGCAATGGTGATCGACAGCGGCACGATGTTGGGCCACAGGCTGATGCCGAGTCCGCTGTAGGCCAGGAAGAACAGTGCCAGCGTACAGACGAAGGGGGCGTGCTGGCGGCCCTGCCGCAATGCGCGCAGCATGATCCACGCCGTCAATACGACCAGCAGCGGCACCGGCGCAAACAGCAGGAGGCCCGGCAGCGACAGCCAGCGGTCGCCGATCTGCACGTCGATCAGCGGCGTCCACAGGCTGATGCCGGCGATGAACAGCAGCAACACCCACAGCAGGCGGCTGGTCAGCAACGAGGCATGCAGTTGCAGCCGGCCTTCGGTCTTCATGATCAGCCAGCTGCTGCCGAGCAGGGCGTAGCCTGCCACCAGTCCGAGGCCGGTGAACAGCGAGAACGGACTGATCCAGTCGAAGGTGCCGCCCGCATAACTGCGGGCGACGACCGGGATGCCCTGCACATAGGCACCGAGCGCAACGCCCTGGAAGAAGGTCGCCGTCAGCGAGCCGAGGAAGAATGCCTTGTCCCACCAGTGGCGCTCGTGATCGCGCGCCTTGAAGCGGAATTCGAAGGCCACGCCGCGGAAGATCAGGCCGATCAGCATCAGCGTCAGCGGGATGTACAGCGCGGAAAGAATCACCGCATAGGCCAGCGGGAACGCCGCCAGCAGCCCGGCGCCGCCGAGCACCAGCCAGGTTTCGTTGCCGTCCCAGACCGGCGCCACCGTGTTCATCATGACGTCGCGCTCTATCTTGTCCGGGAACAGCGGATAGAGCAGCCCGATCCCGAGGTCGAAGCCGTCCATGAAGACGTACATCATGATGCCGAACAGGATGATGACGGCCCAGATCAGCGGAAGGTCGATGCCCATGATATTTCCTGAGGATGAAAGTCAATCGAATCGTTCTGTAGCGGCCGACAGTGGACGCATGGGCTGCCTGTCGTGGCCGGGACCGCCTTCGACGCCATGCGCCGCCTCGGGACCCTTGCGGATCAGCCGCAGCAGATAGCGGATGCCGGTGCCGAACACCAGCACGTAGACCGCGACGAACACGAGCAGCATGACGCCAAGCTCGCTGGCGCCGTGCGATGACACGGCATCCTCGGTACGCATCAGGCCGTAGACGGTCCACGGCTGGCGGCCGATTTCGGTGGTGTACCAGCCGGCGAGGATGGCGATCAGTCCCGACGGTCCCATCCACATCGCAAAGCGCAGGAAGGCGGGCGACTGCAGCAGGCGACCGCGCCAGCGCAGCCACAGGCTCCATGCGCCGAGCGCGATCATCAGCGTGCCGAGGCCGGCCATTACGCGGAACGACCAGAACACGACCGGCACGTTGGGGCGGTCGCGTGGCGCGAATTCCTTGAGCGCCGGAATCTGGCCGTCGAGGCTGTGCGTCAGTATCAGGCTGGCCAGGTGCGGAATCTCGATCGCATAGCGGTTTTCCTCGCGCTGCATGTGCGGCAGCGCGAAGGCTACCAGCGGCACCGATTCGCCGGGCCTGTTCTCCCAGTGGCCTTCGATGGCGGCCAGCTTGGCCGGCTGATGCGCGAGCGTATTGAGGCCGTGGAAATCGCCGATCACGGCCTGCAACGGCGCGACCACCACGATCATCCACAGGCTCATCGACAGCATCTTGCGGATCGCCGGCGAATCGTTGTGCCGGCGCAGATGCCAGGCGGCGGATGCCGCGACCATCAGCGCGGTGGCGAGAAAGGCGGCCACGCTCATGTGCAGCAGGCGGTACGGGAACGACGGATTGAAGATCACCGCAAACCAGTCCACCGGCACCACGCGCCCGTCGATGATCTCTATGCCCTGCGGCGTTTGCATCCAGCTGTTGGATGCCAGAATCCAGGTCGCCGAAATCAGCGTGCCGAGCGCGACCATGACGGTGGAGAAGAAGTGCAGGCCGGGACCGACGCGGTTCCAGCCGAACAGCATGACGCCCAGAAAGCCGGCTTCGAGAAAGAAGGCGGTCAGCACCTCGTAGGCCAGCAGCGGGCCGGTCACGCTGCCGGCAAAGTCGGAGAAGAAGCTCCAGTGGGTGCCGAACTGGTAGGCCATGACCAGTCCCGATACCACGCCCATGCCGAAGTTGACCGCGAAGATCTTCGACCAGAAGTGATACAGCTGGCGATACACGGGATTGCCGGTGCGCAGCCAGCAGCCTTCGAGCACCGCCAGATAGCTGGCAAGGCCGATCGTGATGGCGGGGAAGATGATGTGAAAGGAGATGGTGAAGCCGAACTGGATGCGCGCGAGTTCGAGTGCGGTGAGGCCGAACATGGTGTTTCCCCGATGCTGGAGGTCTTTGGAGGTGCATCCATGATGGGCCGGAAGCACTGGACAATACAGAATCAGGAACGACGGTAAAAACGTATCAGAACAGTCGGATCAGTTGGCAGGGCGGCAAGACCGGCAGCGGGTGCAGGGCCGCGGCCGGTGGCTGCACCAGCGCCGGCCTGTTCGTCTCATCGGATGGTGCGGTGAAGGGTGGAGGCCGTCACGCCATGCAGTAATCCGCCAGCGAACGCGCGATCTTCAGGGCGGCCTCGTGCGTGGGCGAGCAGGTATCGCAGCGCAGCGCGTTGTGGTCGTCGCCGATGATGCAGACCCACCAGCCGAGCGGATCGCGGATCAGGGCGATGTCGTCCGTCAGGCAGTGGTCGAGCACGTACTCGCCCTTGCCGAGCGTGACGATACGGGTTTCGCGGTGGAACAGGAAGGTCGCCATGGCAGGATCCCAATCGGTGCGGGGGAAAGGGCAGTCGGCGATGACGCGCCCGCACGGAGCGCGTCATCGCCTGCGGGCTACTTCGTTGCGGCGGTTTCCTGCGGCAGCCGGTCGGTCGTCGCAAGACGTTCCTGCTGCGTATTGAAGCGCAGGTAGGAGCGCTGCCAGTCGGATGGCTGGCTGACCGGCATCACCTGCACCGCGGTCACCTTGTACTCTGGGCAGTTGGTGGCCCAGTCGGACGAACTGGTCGTGATCACGTTGGCGCCCGATTCCGGGAAGTGGAAGGTGGTGTAGACCACGCCCGGCTGCACGCGCTCGGTGACCTCGGCGCGCAGCACCGATTCGCCGGCGCGCGACTGGATGCCGACCCAGTCGTCCTGCCTGATGCCGCGCTCGGCCGCATCGTCCGGATGAATTTCCAGGCGATCCTCGCTGTGCCACATGTTGTTGAAGGTGCGGCGGGTTTGCGCGCCGACGTTGTACTGCGACAGGATGCGGCCGGTGGTCAGGATCAGCGGGTACTTGCGTGTCACCTTTTCGCCGCTGCCGTAGTACTTGGTCGGGATGAAGCGGCCCTTGCCGCGCACGAATGCGTCGACGTGCATCATCGGCGTGCCTTCCGGCGCTTCCTCGTTGCACGGCCACTGGATGCCGCCGCCAAGCTCGTCGATGCGCTTGAAGCTGATGCCGGCGAAGGTCGGCGTCAGCGCGGCAATTTCGTCCATGATCTCGCGCGGATGCTTGTACCGCATCGGATAGCCGAGCGCATTCGCCAGCAGTTGCGTGACTTCCCAGTCCGAATAGCCGGCGCGCGGCGGCATGACCTTGCGCACGCGCGAGACGCGGCGTTCGGCGTTGGTGAAGGTGCCGTCCTTCTCGAGGAAGGAAGAGCCCGGCAGGAACACGTGCGCATACTTGGCGGTTTCGTTCAGGAAGATGTCCTGCACGATCACGCATTCCATCGCTTCCAGCGCGGCCGTCGTGTGCTGCGTGTTCGGATCGGACTGCACCACGTCCTCGCCCTGGCAATAGAGCCCCTTGAAGTCGCCCTGGATGGCTTCGTCGAACATGTTGGGAATGCGCAGGCCCGGTTCCGGATCGAGCGTGCAGTTCCAGACCGCCTCGAACTGCGCGCGCGTGATCGAGTCGGACACGTGACGGTAGCCCGGCAGCTCGTGCGGGAAGGCGCCCATGTCGCACGAACCCTGCACGTTGTTCTGGCCGCGCAGCGGGTTCAGGCCCACGCCCTCGCGGCCCACGTTGCCGGTCAGCATTGCGAGGTTGGCGATGCCGATCACGGTGGTCGAACCCTGTGCGTGCTCGGTCACACCGAGGCCGTAGTAGATCGTCGCATTGCCGCCGGTAGCATAGAGCTTTGCCGCAGCGCGCACGTCCGCGGCCGGCACGCCGGTGAACATTTCGAGCGCCTCGGGCGAATTCTCGTGCGCCGAGATGAAATCCAGCCACTCGTTGAAGGAATCGACGTCGCAGCGTTCCTTGATGAAATCCGGCTTGTGCAGGTTCTCCGTCACGATCACGTGCGCCATCGCATTGATGATCGCCACGTTGCTGCCGGGCCTGAGCTTCAGGTGATGCTCGGCCTTCACGTGCGCGGTGCTGACGAGCTGGATCGAGCGCGGATCGACGACGATCAGTCTGGCGCCATGGCGGATGCGGCGCTTGATCTGCGAGCCGACCACCGGGTGGGCATCGGTCGGATTGGCGCCCATGATCATGATGACGTCGGCCTTTTCCACCGACTTGAAGGTCTGGGTGCCCGCGGATTCGCCGAGCGTGACCTTCAGTCCATACCCCGTTGGCGAGTGGCACACGCGTGCGCAGGTGTCGACGTTGTTGTTGCCGAAGGCAGCACGCACCAGCTTCTGCACCAGATAGCCTTCCTCGTTGGTGCAGCGCGACGACACCAGGCCGCC